>NZ_CP126259.1:0-3307813 GCF_003224315.2 Curtobacterium sp. MCJR17_043 | reverse complement strand
GGATGGTTCCAAGCGGTCGGCGTCGCACCCAATGTGCTCGATGTGCGAGCCGAGCGTGGAAGGTGAGCCGCGCCATGCAATGGGACCGATCCGGCGGCCGGCAGAGGGCTACGACGATGATGGTCCCCGGCGGGACATCGACAAGGAGCAACGTGGGAGCGAAACGGCGCCGCGGGAACGTGCTGGTGATCTCGATGTTGAGCGCGATGGTGCTTGTCACCGCGCTGGTCCTCGGGGGGCTCACGGGCGTGGAAGGCCTACGACGACGCGCACGTGATCTCCGTCATGTGCACCGTGACGGGTGCCGAAGGAGACATCGGGTCGAGCGCTTCCGGTAAGGGAATCGGATCGTCGTTCGACCAGGTCGCGATCATGACGAAGGAATGTGGTCCGCTCGTCCTCAGGCGGGGCGTGACGGCCGACAACAAAGACGCGATCGCCTCGAGGCTCGAAGCAGGAGGCTCGACTCGGTTCCAGATCGGCGAAGCATCATTCCGACACCGGGAGGCCCTCGTTCGCGTGCGCGAGAAGGTGGGTCGTCTTCGGTTTCTCGGCGGAACCGTGACAGGGGCCTGCAGCTGTTGATGGCCTTTCAGGAGTGACGGCTCCCTCGAGGTGAGGGCTCAGTCGCGCAGATTCGGCGCTTCGCCGGGACTCCTCGGATGCCGTCGTTCTTGAGGTCGCCGCATGGTCTGCGCGGACGCGACCGGATGGACGACATGAGCTTGCTTGACCTGATCGACACCCTGGACCGGCGCGGCGCTGAGGACGCAGCCTCAGCCGAACAGATCCATGCGGTGCGGTCGGTCCTCGCCCGTGCTCTGGCGCAGGAACAGGGGGAGTCCAGTTTCCCGGTCGATCGTGCGGGAGGCCGGACGGACGGTCGCGGACTCCTGGCCTCTCCAGAGCGAGCTCGGCGCGCTGGTGCTGACGTTCTCGCGATCGGCGTAGTCCCGGTCTCGGTGATCGCTTCACGGGTTGTCGAACGGCTCCGTGTCGTCACCGCTGATCGTGTCGCCCGAACGGGGGGACTCGTGGGTCTGTGGACAGTCGTCCCTCGGCGATGCAGCGCCGTTAGGATCGAGTCGCTTGTCGGTTCTTGAGGGGGGACGATCGCCAATGTCGTTGCGCATGCTGCATCCAGGGGTACGAACGAAGAACGGCCGTGCGCTCGCCGTTGTCGCGATGGCGGGCGCTGCTGCGGTGGTCCTGGCGGGGTGCACGTCCACGGATCGCGCGGTGGAGAGCCCGTCTCGCGTCCTGCAGACCGTGGACACGCGCCTCGCTGCGGACGGGTCGATCACCACGATCTCCGACACCGCCATCTCGGTCGGCGCGGACGACTCGTCGTCCTCCGTCACGGAGCACGAGGCGGCGAAGGCCGCGGGTGACCTGCCGTTGCGCGTGACCACGCAGTACACGACGGCGAAGAAGAGCGGAACCGACCTCGCGGACCTGGCGGGCTACTCCGGCCGGGTCGAGATCGACCTCACCGTCGAGAACCTGACCGTCCGATCGCGGAACTTGACCTACGACGTGGCCGGGGCCTCCCGGACGACGCCGGCGCTCGTCGGCGCTCCCTTCAGCATCGCCGCGTCGACGGTGCTGCCGGGTACCCGACCGAACAGTGTCGTCACCGAGACTGCTGACGACGGCACCGCGACCGACGGTGTCGTCAGCGCGAACGGTGACGGCGATGCCGTCGTGCAGTGGGGACGCCTGCTCGCGCCGCCCATGTCGGGAGCGAGCACGACCCTGCACCTGGTGGCGAACGTCGACGATTTCGCGGCACCCACCTTCGACCTGGCCGCGCAGCCGGGCATCTCGACCGACCTGTCCTCGACCGGTGTGGTGAACGCGGCCTTCGGGTCCGACACCGACTCCGAACTGGCGCTGCAGCGGCGCACGATCGACCTCATCTCGCAGGTGAACGAGGTGCTCGCGCGCGCCGGGAGCACGATCACCGAGGTCCGGTCGAACCTCGAGACGACGTCGTCCACACTCGGTGTCCGGACGGCTGACCGGCTCAAGGAGAGCAGCACCTCGCTCGCCAGCACGATGAAATCGCTGTCCGGCCAGCTCGGCTCGTTGAAGTCCGACCTCGGCTCGACGGTCGGTGCAACGCAGTCCACTGTCTTGCAGCAGCTGCAGGAGACGACCACGAGCCTCGACGCGTTGCTCGGTGACACCTCCGCCACCGCTCCCCGTCCGGCGATCGACGGCGAGGGCTGCGCGGCAGCTCCGCAGCAGGCGGATGGTGGCGCGAGCGTCTACGGCAACCTCCTGCGGGTGTCGTCGCAGTTGGAGGGGTACGCGACGGCGAGCGAGGAGTGCAAGCAGCAGGTCAGCGACCAGCTCGCGTCCTCGATCGGCCCCCGCGAACCAACGGCAGAGAAGTGCGCCGTCGAGACCGCCCGCTTCTCCCTGACGTGCGCACTGTTCTCGTCGTCGACCAGCATCACGGAGGCGCTCGCCGGACTGGTGAAGACCGGCGCCGATCTGGCAAACGGTCTGCAGCCCGACTTGGCGGAGGCCGCCATCAATGAATACGGGAAGGTGGACACGGGGCTGGGCGAGGTGCAGACGGCTCTCGACGCGCTCTCAACGCGCTCGGGGAATGGCACGGCAACGGTCAAACAGCAGCTGGACGCTCTCGAGGAGGCAGTCCGGGTCGCGGGCGTCGGTGTGAAGGACCTCAGCGACAAGATCGTCGCTGTGCATGGTCGTGCCAAGGCCGCTCGGGGCGTCATCGGGAACATCGGCGACCCGCGCCTTTCCAAGACTATGCAAGCGCAGAATGCGGCGCTCGCGGAACGGATCTGCCAGATGGTCGTGCCCACCGATGACGGTGGTATCGTCCCATCGCTGCCGGTCGGACCAGGTCTCACCGAGCAGCAAGCCGACGAACTCCGTTCGTACCTGACGGCGACACCGTGCGTCGACGAGGGTGACGGTGCCAAGCTGGACACGGCGATCCCGTTCGACAAGCCGATGGACGCACGTCTCGCCGACCAGTCTGTCGCCTGGGACGAGTTGATCAAGGCCACGGACCTCGATGACGAGACGGCCGGTCTCGGCGCCGCGACCCGCGAGCTGCGCGATCGTTTTCGCACGATCGAAGACGCTCGTCGTGCGGTGTACGACAGCATCAGCACGAGCGGCGGCGACGTGACGTCGTCGGTCGAGCAGATGCAGACCGCGGTCGACGACGCGAACGAAGCCGGAGACAAGCTTGCGACGGCACTGACCTCGGTCCGTGACGAGCAGGAGTCCCTGGGCCAGAAGGTGAAGGACGCCTTTGCCAAGGCGAACGACGATACAGCGGAGAAGATCGACGAGCTCATCGACGAGCAGGTCCGCGAAGTGTCGGAGCAGGCCGGAACCAGCAACGCCGCCGTGCTGAAGGCGTTCGACCAGTCGATCGCCGGCCTCCGCTCGACGTCGAAGCAGGTGACATCCGGAGCCAAGGGCACGATCGACGAGCAGCGCGGCAAGCTCGAGCGGGAGAACTCGGCCCTCGCGACCGCAGTGGACGAGCAGACGAAGCAGAGCCTGGCGCGGATCGACGCGAGCACCACGGCGTCGACCCGCGACGTCGAGGGCGCGAGCACGCTGCTGACCGGAGACCTCAACCGCGTGATGCTCGACCTGGGCGACCGCAAGGTCAACGGCTCCGGCATCCTCGGCGCGATGGCGACGAGCGCGGCGAAGTCCGACTCCGCCGACTACCAGCTCGCCCTGGCCTCGCAGAACGCAGCTGGGTACGCCAACGTGCGCGCCGAGGACGTGGCGGGCATCCTCCTCCAGCAGGAGCAGTTCCGCGCATCGCTCGACGCGGCGACCACTCTGCCGGCGTTCCGGATGGACGTGCCGGAGAGCGCGACCTCGACGACGCTGTACACCTTCACCATCGGGGGGCACACGATGACTCACGCCGTCGACGACATGCAGCACGACCGGCGGCCGCGCCAGCCGCTCGTGATCGTCGCAATCGCGGTGCTCGTCATCGCGGTGGTCCTCGCGGTCGTGGTGTTCGTGGTCGACCGGAACACGCCCGCGGCCGAGGCCGTCCCGGCGACCGTGCCGGTCCCGATCCGGGTCGCCCATGTGCCCGAGGGCACGAAGATCGGTGTGGTCGTCACGCTCGGCGACGGCGAGGGGGGCCGACTGGGACGAAGCGGCGCAAGGTGCCCTCGTCGCGGAACGTCGTCTCACGCTGGGCGGGACGGACGTCGAACTCGTGACGCGGAACGACGGCGGCAGCGCCGGCGGTGGGGAGCGTGCCGTCGAGGCACTCGTCGACAGCGGCGTCTCGGGCATCGTGGTCGCCTCGTCCGGTGCGCACGTCTCCGGCGCGCTCGAGGCCGCCGCCGACGCCGGGGTGCCGGTCGTCCTCCCGTACGCATCCAGTGGCAGCGACTCGTGGTCGACGGCGCCGTCGCCGGCCTCCACGACCGCCGCCATGGAACGCGCGCTCCGAGGCGCTGACTCCCCGCTGCTGGTCGACCTCGGCGGCGGTGCGCCCTCCGGGCTGGAGGTCGCCCACGTGCTCACCGCGGATGCCGCCGCCGACGACACCGCGCTCGCGACGACCGTCGCCGAGCGGACCGGTGCCGTGACGGCGGACGCCACGCCCGCAGCCGGTGACGACCAGGCCGATGCCCCCCGCTCCGGCGGACTCGGACGCGGTCGTCGTCAGCGGCTCGGCGGCTCGACAGGGGGCGTTCGTCGCCGCCCTGCAGTCCGCGGACGTGACGGTGCCCGTCGTCCTCACCCCGCAGGCGACCAGTCCGGCGTTCGGCACCGCGCTCGCCGACGCGAACGGCAGCCTGTCGGGCACGTTCGTCTCCGCGGGCGTCGCGACCGACGACGCGCGTGCGCTCACCTCCGACGAGCAGGGCCGTGCGATGTCGGCGTTCCTCGGCGGCGTCCGGGTGCTCGCTGACGACCCGGATGCGCAGAACCTCACCGCGGACCAGCCGTTCTCCGCGGTGGCCTGGGCTGCTGACTCGCGGAGCCATGACGCGGTCGTGGCCTTGGTGCGAGCCGTCGGCTCGGCTCGCAGCGACGACCCGTCCGATGTGACCGACGCGCTCGCCACTCTGCGTCTGGACGCCGGCGACGGGATCGCAGGACCTGCGCTCGACTTCCGCCAGCAGCAGGCACTCCGGACGGATGCGACGGTCCTCGCAGCCTCGTCGCAGACCCTCGGGCTCCGACCGGCGACCGCGGAACCGACCGCGTCGCTCGTGTGGTTCCAGGACTCCACCGCTCGCTGACCACGCACCGGCGCACCGGCGCACGAGTCGCCGGCACCCCAGACGACGGGCAACCGGACCGCCGGTACCCGCCCCACCGCACGGACCAGGAGGAGCGAGCATGCGACTGTTGATCGAGCTCGACGACCGACGTGAAGCGGTCGAGGTCGACGGGTGGGCAGCCACGTCGTGTCTCGGCGAACTCGTCCAGTCCGCCGTGGGCATCAGCCTCGAGCCCGGCACGACCCTGGCGGTCGACGGACACCGGACGAGCGTGGACACCCCGATCCGCGACCTCGTCCTGCTCGAGGGCTCCCGCATCGCCCGGACGCCCGAGGAACGCCCCCCAGCTGGTCGACGGCTGGACCGTCACCTTGGCCGGCGGTCTCGACACCGGGGCAGTCGTCCCGATCCCCCCGGTCCAGGAGGCTCGTGGTCGGTCGGGCGCCGCAGGCCGACCTGGTCCTGCCCACCGAGAGCGCCTCGTGGGAGCACTGCACGCTCGAGCTCGAGGACGACGGGGTCCGGATCCGGGACTCCGGGTCGACGAACGGCACCGTCGTGGCGGGGGGGAGCGACTCGACGAGGAGGGCGTCCTCGTCGAGGTCGGCACGAGCGTCATCGTGGGTGGCGCGGTGTTGCTCGTGCGCCCGGACCTGCACGAGACGCCGGTTCCTGCTCCGGGTTCGCTCCCGAACCTCACCCCCCGCGGCCACGGCGCCGTTCAACCGTCCTCCGCGGCCGGGGCGCAACCGGGACGTGGAGCCCGTGTCGCCGCCGAGCAAGCGGGACGTGCCGCCGGCGTCGAAGTTCAGCTGGATCACGGTCGCCGCACCGCTGGTCCTCGCCGGTGCGATGGTCGCACTGCTCGGGGACGCCCGCTTCGCGCTCTTCGCCCTGCTCAGCCCCGTCACGGCGATCGGCATGTGGTTCGAGCAGAAGCACCGGCGCGCGAAGAACCTGAAGGAGGAGGACGAGCGCTTCGCGGAGGCGGTCCGCGACTTCAGCGGGGAGATCACCGCTGCCGCCGCGATCGAGGCCGCCCGTCGCCAGGAACTGGTCCCCGATCCGGCGACCGTGGTCCGGCGCGCGCTGTTGCCCGCGACGACACTGTGGCAGCGCCGGGCCGACGACGTCGACTTCCTCAGCCTGCACGCCGGCACGGGCGACGCGCCCTGGCGTCCCCAGCTCGACTCCCGCGCGACGCAGATGAAGCTCGAGGAGGCGGCGAAGACCGCCATCGAGGAGAGCAAGCTGACGGCGGCCCCGGTCGTCGCGGACCTCAGCGACGCCGGCGTCGTGGGCATCGTCGGCGACCGCGAGGGTGCCCTCGCACTGGCCCGGAGCCTCCTGGTCCAGGCGACGGTGCACTGCGGACCCGCCGACCTGACCGTCGGTGTGTTCTGCGACAGGGGCCGCGAGGACGACTGGTCCTGGGCCTCCTGGCTGCCGCACACCCGCGTCGCGGGGAGCAGCACCGGCCAGCGGTGGATGTCCGCGCAGCGTGACCAGGGCGCCGCGGTGCTCCGCGGCCTGCGCGAGTCCATCGACGAGCTACCGACCCCGGAGCTCCTCGTGCTCATCGACTCCGAGGTCCTCACCGAGGGGCGCGACGCCCCGGCCCGGAGCCTGCTCGGCCATGGTCGGGCAGCGCTCGGCCAGGTGCGTCGTCCGGGCGAGCGGCCCCGCCGGGTGAGCGGGATCGTCATCGCGACGAACGAGCAGCAACTCCCCGCCGCGTGCACGACGATCATCACGGTGGGGGGCCGACGCGGCCGCGACGGTGTACCGCCCGGAGGACCGCACGCGCGTCGACGACGTCGTGCTCGCCGGTCTCAGCCCGGCGGACGCCGAGCAGTGCGCCCGGCACGTCTCGCACTTCGACGACCCGGAACTCCTGGTGCCGGGTGCCTCGCTGCCGTCGCTCGTGCGGCTGCCCGACCTGCTCGCGAGCGCCGCCCCCCGACTCTGCTTCCGAGCCGAGCGGTCCCGCGGCCATCCGTGCCGCCTGGGAGGCCCGGACCGGCTTCTCGACGCCGATCGGGTCGTCGGAGAGCGGCGTCCTCGAGATCGACCTGGTCCGCGACGGCCCACACGGCCTGGTCGGTGGGACGACGGGTTCCGGCAAGAGCGAGTTCCTACGCTCCTTCGTCGCCGGGCTCGCCGCGCGCAACGACCCGACGCGCCTGAACTTCCTGCTCGTGGACTTCAAGGGCGGCGCCGCCTTCGCCGCGTGTGAGCGTCTGCCGCACACGATCGGCACGATCTCGAACCTCGACGAGCAGCTGGCCGACCGCGCCATCCGGGCGCTCGAGGCCGAGCTCGGGCGACGGCAGCGGGTGTTCGCCGCCGCCGGTGCCGACATCGACAACCTCGACGCCTACCTGGCGACCAAGCCGTCCGAGCCGATGCCCCGACTGCTCTTCGTGGTCGACGAGTTCGCGATGCTGGCGAAGGACTTCCCGGACGTCCTGACGTCCCTCGTGGCGATCGCCGCGGTGGGTCGTACCCTCGGCGTGCACATGGTCCTCGCCACGCAGCGGCCGGCGGGTGTCGTCAGCGAGGACATCCTCGCCAACACGAACATGCGCGTGGCCCTGCGCGTGCAGAGTCGTGAGGACTCGACGAACGTCATCGGCGTGCCGTCGGCCGCCGGCATCGGACGGCAGCAGACCGGTCGTGCCTACGTGAAGCTCGGCCAGGACGACATCACGCCGGTGCAGACCGCGCTCGTCACCGGTCGCGCCCGCGACGCCCGCGCCGAGCAGCCCGTCACGGTCCGCCCCACCGACGTCTTCGGCGTCCCCGCGCCCGTGGCGTTCTCCGCACCGGCGTCGAACGACCTCACCGACCTCGACGTCCTCATCGACGCGATCCGCACGGCCAACGACGAGGCCGGCTACGCACCGCCACGGCCGATCTGGCCGGAAGCGCTCGGCACGTCCGTCCCGCTCGACGCGCTCCTGCCGGCACCCGACACGACACATCAGACGTCCGCACCGACCCGCGTCCCGGTGGCCCTGGCCGACGACCCCGACAACCAGCGCCAGGTCCGGACCGGGTGGGACCTCGCCGAGGGCAACCTCATGCTCATGGGCATCCCCGGCAGCGGGACGAGCACGGCCCTCGCGTCGATCGCGCTGCAGCTGGCCCGCACGACGAGCCCCGACGACCTCGACCTGCTCGTCCTCGACATGGGTGCCGGCGACCTCGCGCCCCTGGCGGACCTCCCGCACACGAGCGCCTACGTCGGGTCCGGTGCCGGTGCTGCCGAGCTGCAGACCCGCATGCTCCGACACCTCCGCACCGAGCTCGACCGCCGCCGTGCTGCGCCGGGTGGTCGTCGTGCCGTCGTGCTCCTCGACGGTCTGGCGGCGCTCCGCGACGAGTACCAGGACTTCGAGGGACAGCAGCTGCTCGACGCGCTCTACCGCGTCTACGCCGAGGGGCCGGCGCTCGGCATCTCGTTCGCCGTGTCCACCACCCGGGCGAAGGCCGTCCCCTCGGCGATGGACGAGGTGACGACGCAGAAGTGGCTCTTCCGCCTCGCGGACCCGTACGACTACGCGACCATCGGCGTCCGACCGAAGGACGTGCCGCCGCCCGTCCCCGGCCGGTTCATCGACTCGACGGCGAAGCTGCAGTCGCACGTGGGCACGCCGACGGGCTCCCTCGCCGAGGCGGTCCGCGCGGTCCGCGAGCAGTGGGGCGACGTCACGCCGAAGGCCAGCGCGGTCGGTCGGCTCCCGGGCTCGGTCGCGGTCACCGACCTCGCCGTCCCCGCCCGCTTCGACACCGAGCCGTGGCAGCTCCCGGTCGGCATCGCGGAGGACGACCTCGGCACCGCCGTGCTCGAGGTGTACGACGGCGAGCACGTCCTCGTCGCCGGACCCGCGCGCTCCGGCAAGTCCTCGGTGCTCCTCGCCCTGGCCGCAGCCGCACGGAGCGCTGAGGGGACCCGACCCGCAGTGTGGGCCGTCTGCGACCGACGCTCACCGCTCGCGAGCGCGCTCGACACCGGTGCGGTCGACCGTCTCGCCGTCGGTGCCGACGAGGTCCCGGCGCTGCTCGCCGGCCTCCGGCTCGAGCGTGGACCGGTGCTGCTGCTCATCGACGACGCCGAACGGTTCGACGACGGCGACCAGAGCATCGCGTCGCTCCTGACGTCCGAGCGCCCCGGGCTCTGCGTGGTCGCCGCCGGGCGGTCGGCGGACCTCCGTTCGATGTACAGCCACTGGACCCGAGCGGTCCGGAAGGCCCGTTGCGGGGTCCTCCTGCAGCCCGACGTCGACTACGACGGCGAGCTCCTCGGCGTCACGCTGCCTCGACGTTCCCCGGTCGCGCTGACGACCGGACGCGGGTACGCGGCCTCGGGAGGCGCGGTGCGGCTCGTGCAGACAGCGTCCGCCGCGAGCTGATCCCCTCCGCCCACCTCGGAACAGCCGCCCGGCCCAGCCCGGACGGGCCAGCACGGCCCGGCGGCCGGGCGCGACTGGCCGGCCGGCCCGGCGCGCGGCCGCGGCCGAGGCCAGAGCCGGACCCAGGCATCAAACCGACAGATCACCGCGGAAGTCCCGGGCTGATCTGTCGGTTCCGCGCCCAGATCGACCGCCCGGGCGGCTCCCGCCGAGGCCCCGACCGCCGAGGCTGCCGACTGCCCAGGCCGCCGGCCGCCGCCGATCCGAGCCCGCCGACGCCGCGGCCCGCCGGTCAGTCGCGCGTGGTGATCCCGAACGGCTGGCTCTCGAGGTTCGTGAAGTTCCCCACGGTCGCCCGCACCGTGCACGACGGCGCGACCGACAGCGCGGTCACGACGAGCCCGTCCGACGACACCGCGAGCGCCCCCCGAGCAGCCGTCGGCGAACCGCACGCCGGACTCTCCACCCGCGACGTCGGTCAGCATCTCCGAGGGCTTCCCGGCGCTCGGGCTGCGGTACAGCGGGTTCAGCTCGTCCGCACCGCTCGGCCACACGGGCACGAGCGTCACGGGCAGCGTGGTCTGGCTGACGGTGCGGTCGGGGGTGCGGACGTCGACACCCTGGAGGCGCTGCACCGGGTACGCGGTACCGGTCACCTCCTGGTCGGTCACCGCTGCGGTGGTCGCCTCGCCGACGGCGTCGAGCCACTCCTGCAGGCCGGAACCGCCAGACCCGGAACCGCCAGACCCGGAACCGCCAGCCCCCGTGACGCCCGCCTCCGAGCCACCGGCCGCCACGACGTCCTGCGGCACGGAGGCCTGCACGGTGACGGAGCCGCCCGCCTCGATCTCGACCCCGGTCAGGCTCCACGCGCACGCGGTGTCGACCCCGGTCAGGGACGGCTGGTTCCGCTTGGCCGTCACACCCTCGCCGTTCCACGTCACTGCCGGGCACTCGGCGTTCTCGTCCGCGCCGGGGAGGACCTCGAGCAGGGGGGGCCGCTGAGCGGTGCGGTCTGCGCGCTGTACGTGATCGAGACCTCGACGGTGCCGGCCTGGGGATCGACGACGGCCTTGCGCGTGGTCGTCAGCCCCGTGGGGAGCGGTCGGTCCTGCTGGTACGCGCTCGCTGCCTGCGCGGTGCCGGTGCCGGTGCGGGCGCCCTTCCGGCCGGCGCCGGGCAGCCACACGACGGCGGCGACGACGAGCACCACGACGAGGACGACCCCGACGACGCCGAGGGCGAGCATCCGGTTCGTCAGCCAGTCCGGCCGACGGAGGCGGCGTCGGGGCGGCTCGGGTTCGGCGGCGGCGACGGCGACCGGCGGGCGGGCGAGGGGTCGGATGACGGTCTGCGAACCGGCCTGCCCGAGCTCGGGTTCGGGGCCGGCGTCGACGGCTGCGAGCGCGCTGCCCGCGTCCCCGTCACCCGCACCGGCCGTGGACGCACCCGCCGAGAGAGCGCCGGCGCCCACACCACCGGCGCCACCCGCGGCGCCGGACCCACCGCGCACCACGGTCGCCGGCCGCTCGACCTCGTCGAACGAGTCCGGGTCGTCCGCCCGCGGCAGGGCCGGCGCGTCCCGGAGCGAGCGTGCCAGCCGGCGGAGGGTGGCCGCGGCGTCGACCGCGGAGGGTCGCGCTGCCGGGTCCTTGGCCAGGAGCGACGAGAGCGTCGACCACAGCGCGTCGGGCACGTCGAGCCGCGGCGGGGTCGAGGTCACGTGCCGGTAGGCGACGGCGAAGTCGGTGCCCGGTCCGGCGAACGGTGTCCGCCCGGACAGGAGTTCGTAGAGCATGACGCCGGCGCCGTACACGTCCGAAGCCGGACCGGACCGGCCCTGGCTGATCGACTCCGGCGCCATGTACTGCGGCGTGCCGAGGAGCCCGGTCGTCTTGCGGTCCCGTTCGGCCACGACCGAGGCGATGCCGAAGTCCGACACCCGCACGTCGCCGGTCCTGCCCGCGGTCCACGCGGAGTCGAGGAGCACGTTGTCCGGCTTGACGTCGCGGTGGCTGACGTCCTGCTCGTGTGCGGCGGCGAGGGCGTCGAGTGTCTCCGCGGTGATCGTCAGCGCGTCGGCCGGCGGGAGCGTGCCGACGGCGAGCAGCAGGTCCCGGGCCGAACCCCCACGGACCAGGTCCATGACGATCGCGAGCCGGTCACCCTCGACGACGAGGTCACGGACCCGGACGATCGAGGGGTGTCGGAGGGCGAGGAGCACCGAACGCTCGCGGACGAACCGCTCGACGACGTCGGGCTCCGCGGCGAGTTCGGCGCGCAGGAGCTTCGCGGCGAACTGCTCGCCGGTCGCGGTGTGCTCGGTCCGCCAGACCTCGCCGGACGCTCCGGTCCCGAGCAGCTCGACCAGGCGGTAGGACGCACCGAGCGGCTCACCACGGCCGTACTGCGCGTGCTGTCCGTCCTCCGCCACAGATCCCCCCAGACCCACGATCACCGGCGCGTCACCGGCCGCCCCATGTTACCGGCCGGACCCCGGCGCCGCGTACTGGACGTCGATCGTGTGGGCGACGAACCCCTGCCGTCGGTAGAGCGCCAGCGCGGGGGGTGTTGTCGCCCTCGACGTACAGGGCGACGGCGTCGAGCCCGCGGCCGACGAGCCGGGCGGACCCCGCACGCATGAGCACGCCGCCGAGGCCCTGCCCCTGCAGGTCGGGGCGGACGGCGACGGCGTAGAACTCGCCGACGCCGTCCTCCACCTTGAGCCAGCACGAGCCGGCCAGGCGGCCGTCGGCGTCGCGCAGCAGCACGAGGTCGTCGCCGGAGAACCAGGCGTCGGACTCGCGGGCCCGCAGGTCCTCGAGCGTCATCCGGCCCTGCTCCGGGTGCGTGGCGAAGGCGGCCGCGTTGAGCGCGAGCCAGTCGGTCTCGTCCTCCGTGGAGCCCGCGCGGAAGGCGTCGAGTCGGTAGCCGTCCGGGAGGCCCGTCTCCGGTGCCGCGGTCGGCACCGGTGCGCGCAACTGCAGCAGCGTCCGCTCCGCGGACCAGCCGTACCGGGCCGCGAGGGCGCGTGCGGCCGGGTGGTCGCCGTGCGCCCACGCGCGGACCGGGGCGTCGTCGCCGAGGGCGAGCACCTGCTCGACGAGGCTGGTCCCGATGCCGCGCCCCCGGGCCTCCCGGCGGACGACGACCTCGACCTCGTCGTCCCGGACGACCGCGACGCCGGAGTCGTCACCGAGCACGCGCGCCCGACCGGCCCGCAGGTCCACGAGCGTCTGGTCGGAGAACGGGGGGAGCCTCGCCGTCCGCGACCGCGGCGTCGGCGAGCTGCTCGACGACGGCGAGCATCACTGCCCCTGCAGCCGTTCGTCGTCGTCGTGGACGTTGAAGCGGTAGCCGACGTTGCGGACGGTGCCGATGAGCGACTCGAGGTCGCCGAGCTTGGCGCGCAGGCGTCGGACGTGCACGTCGACCGTCCGGGTGCCGCCGAAGTAGTCGTACCCCCCAGACCTCGCTGAGCAGCTGCTCGCGGGTGAAGACCCGGGCGGGGTGCGACGCGAAGAACCGGAGGAGCTCGAACTCCTTGAACGTCAGGTCGAGCGGCCGGCCACGCACCTTGGCGGAGTAGCTCGCCTCGTCGATGACGACGCCGGAGGCCTGGATCTTCGACCCGGTCGGGTTCTTCGACGCGCGACCGGCGTTGAGGCGGATGCGGGCGTCGACCTCCGCGGGGCCGGCGGACTCGAGCACGACGTCGTCGATGTTCCACTCGGTCGTCACCGCGGTGAGGCCGCCCTCGGTGACCACGAGGACGACGGGGGTGGTCGAGCCGCTCGTGGCGAGGATCTTGCACAGGGCCTTGGCGCTGACCAGGTCGGTGCGGGCGTCGACGAACATGAGGTCGCTCTGCGGCGCGTTCACCAGCTGCGCGGCCTCGGCCGGGACGTGGCGGATCCGGTGGCTCAGCAGGCCGAGGCTCGGGAGGACGTCGCCGGGCGCGGCCGAGGTGAGTACCAGGAGCTGTGCCACAGGACCTCCAGAGGGAGAAGACGTCGTTGCGCCATCCTAGTGAGCCCGCAGAACCCACCCGGACGGACGGTCCAGCGCGGGACTGTCATGATGGGGACGTGAGCGAGACGAGCGACCCCGCGACGGCCGAGCCGCCCGTCGGGCCGAGCCAGCGCCGACTGCGGCTGGCGTCCGTCGTGCCGGTCTGGTTGCTCGCGGTGGTCGGAGCGGTGCTCGTGCTCACCCTGACGGCGAAGGACTCGTTCGCCTGGCTCCTGCTCGTGTTCGTCGCGGCGGTGTTCGTCAGCTTCGTGCTCCAGCTCGCGACGCAGACGAAGGACGGTCTGGTCGAGCGGATCAGCATCGCCTCGTCCGGGTCGTTCGTGGTCGTGCTCGTCACCGCGCTCGTCCTGCTGGCTCGCTGAGCGTCCTGCGCTGTCGGTGCCGGCCGCGTAGAGTTGCGGCATGGATTCGCTGCTTGCGCTCGAGCTCTTCTACGTGGGCCTGCTCGGCCTGGCGTCGCTCGCCATCGCGTTCATCTCGGTGACGGTCATCGTCAAGCTCTTCAAGGGCCAGCGGTGATCGAACTGCCGGAGGGCCTCTCGGCCGAACTCGTCCCGCTGTCGTGGCTGGTCGGCGTGTGGGAGGGCACCGGGGTGGTCGAGTACCCCGTGGGCGAGGACGACACCGTCCGTACGTACGAGTTCGGCCAGCGCGTGAGCTTCAGCCACGACGGTCTGCCGTACCTCAACTACTCGTCCACGACGTGGCTGCTCGACGAGGACCGCACGCCGCTCGCCGCCGAGGTGGGCTACTGGCGACTCGACCGTCCGTCCGAGCCCGGTGACCGCGGTCCGGCGATGCTGCTCGGCGACGGACCGGTGCCGTTCTCGACCACGCAGAGCGTCGAGACGCTGCGCAACCAGACCGACGGGTTCGACGTCGAAGCGGCGATCATCCACCCCACGGGCGTCAACGAGCTCTACGTGGGCCGGGTGAAGCAGGGCCGCATCGACCTCGCCACCGACGCCGTGATGCGCTCCGCCAACGCCAAGGAGTACTCGGCGGCGACGCGCATGTACGGCCTCGTCGAGGGCAAGCTGTTCTGGGCGTGGGACATCGCCGCGCTCGGCCGTGAGCTCACCTCGCACGCCTCGGGGCAGCTCGCGAAGGTCGACTGATGCCGTCCCCGTTCGCCGGACACGACGGCTTCGTGGCGTCCGAGGCCGGTCCGGCCGCGCACCTCGGCAACCCGCTCGGCGAGCAGCGCCTGCTCGCCCGGGGCCGCGCGGTCGTGGAACTCGGGCTCGGGGTCGTCACGGTGTCGGGCCCGGACCGGCTGTCCTGGCTGAACTCGATCACGTCGCAGTTGCTGCTCGGCCTGGCGCCGGGCGTCAGCACCGAGACACTCGTGCTCGACGCGTCCGGTCGGGTCGAACACGCCGCCCGTGTCGTCGACGACGGCGAGACGACCTGGCTCCTCACCGAGCCGGACGACGCCGCGCCGCTCGCCGCGTGGCTGTCGTCGATGCGGTTCATGCTCCGCGTCGAGGTCACCGACCGCTCGGCCGACCTCGTCACGCTCGGCTGGTTCGCGGGTGCGGACCCGCTCGGTGGCGCCGCGCCGCTCACGACCTGGGTCGACCCGTGGTCGTCCGTCACGCCGGGCGGCTGGGGCTACGCCGACCTGGAGGCCCACCCCGGCTCCGACTGGACCCTCCGCATCGCCGTGGTCACCCCCCGACACCGCCGCTGCCGTCGCGGCCTCGGACGTGCCGGTCGCCGGCCTCCTCGCGCTCGAGGCCCTGCGGATCGCCGCCTGGCGCCCGGCGCTCACCGACGTCGACGAGCGGACGATCCCGCACGAGCTCGACTGGCTCCGCTCCGCCGTGCACCTGTCGAAGGGCTGCTACCGCGGGCAGGAGACCGTCGCGAAGGTGCACAACCTCGGGCGTCCGCCGCGGCGGCTCGTGATGCTGCACCTCGACGGCTCCGACGGCGTGGTCCCCGCACCGGGCACCCCCCGTCACGCTCGACGGCACCGAGGTCGGGCGGCTCGTCGCCTCGGCCACGCACCACGAGCTCGGGCCGGTGGGGCTCGCCGTGGTCAAGCGTTCGCTGGACCCGTCGGCGGTGCTGACCCTTCCGGCCGACGACGTCGTGGTGACCGCCGCGCAGGAGGTCATCGTGCCTCCCGGGGCCGGTGCGACCGCCGACGTGCCGCGCCTCCCGCGGCTCGGGGCCGTCCGCCGCGGCTGACCGGCCGAGCGCGGCCGCGCCCCACACCCCCCGTCCGCGCCCGACACCCCGCCCGCGCCCCGCACCGAGCCCCGTCCCGCTCATCACGCCCGGTCCTGACGGGGTGCGATGTCCGTCGGCGGGTGCGACGCGCCCACCGACGTCGCTCACGCCGGAGCGACCGCCGACCAGGGGACGCTGAGTTCGCCGAGGCGCCAGCGCGTCACCCCGTGCAGCACCGGCCACCCGCGGTCCCGCACCCCGCGGACGGTCGCGATCCAGCGCTGCCGCGGGCCGTACGTGCCGAGCGGGGCCGCGACCGCCCAGGCCAGGTCGAGGTCGCGGAGGAACGCGTGCACGCGCTCCCCGGGGACGTTCCGGTGGATGAGCGCCTTCGGCAGGCGTTCGGCCACGATGCTCGGGACGTCGAGCCCGGCCAGCCGCAGCGCGACCGTGAAGGTGTGCGGGGCCTCCCGGTCGAGCGTGACCCACGAGGCGACGCGACCGACCTCGTTGCAGGTGCCCTCGACGAGCTGGCCGCCGGGCTGGAGCCGGTCCTGCATGATCCGCCACGAGCCGACGACTGCCGACTCGTCGTACTGCCGCAGCACGTTGAACGCGCGGATCACGGCGGGCCGCCGTCCGCCCGGTGTCGGGGTCTCGAAGCCGCCGAGCCGGAAGGTGACGGCATCACGGGTGCCGGCGTTCGCGAGGGCCACGCGCGAGGGCTCGATCTCGATGCCGGTGACCTCGACGTCCGGTCGGACGCGGGCCAGCCGGTCGCGGAGCTCGAGCGTCGTCGTCGGGCTCGCGCCGTAGCCGACGTCGGCGACGAGCGGGTCGTCGGTCCGGCGGAGCACCGGGAGCGTGGCGATCCAGCGGTCGACGCGGCGGAGGCGGTTGTGCCCGGTCGTCCCGCGTGTGACGGTGCCGATCGGCGAGGCGTTCCCGGGCATGGGACCAGGGTACGGGTGGAGCGCCGCTCGGTAGACTCGGCGCATGACCTCCACGCTCGTCCTGCTGCGTCACGGCAACAGTGACTGGAACCAGAAGAACCTGTTCACCGGTTGGGTCGACGTCCGGCTCTCCGAGCTCGGCGAGAAGGAGGCGAAGCGCGCCGGCGAGCTCATCGCCGAGTCGGGCATCGTGCCCGACGTCCTGTACACGTCGCTCCTGACCCGTGCGATCCAGACGGCCGACATCGCCCTGCTCGAGGCGGACCTCGCCTGGCTGCCGGTGAAGCGCGACTGGCGCCTCAACGAGCGCCACTACGGCGACCTGCAGGGCAAGGACAAGGCGCAGACCCTCGAGCAGTACGGCGAGGAGCAGTTCATGGAGTGGCGCCGCTCGTTCGACGTGCCGCCGCCCCCCATCGCCGACGACGCCGAGTGGTCGCAGGCCGGTGACCGCCGCTACGCCGGACTCGGCGACCAGCTGCCCCGCACCGAGTCGCTCAAGCTCGTCATCGAGCGCCTGCTGCCGTACTGGGAGTCCGACATCACGCAGGACCTCGCCGCGGGGAAGACCGTCCTCGTCACCGCGCACGGCAACTCGCTGCGCGCGCTCGTGAAGCACCTCGACGGCATCTCGGACGACGACATCGCGGGGCTGAACATCCCGACGGGCATCCCGCTCGTGTACGAGCTCGACGACGACCACCGTCCGACGAAGCCCGCGGTGTACCTCGACCCCGAGGCCGCCGCTGCCGGCGCCGCGGCCGTCGCCGCGCAGGGCGCGAAGAAGTAGGACCACCCGGGGCGACGTGCGTCGCGTCCGGACAGGAGGCCCGTCCCCGGCCGGGGCGGGCCTCCTCGCCGTCAGGCGAAGTGCGCGGCGATCTCCTGCACGAGCATGCCCACGTCGTAGGGACGGGCGGTGTCGACCCGGACGACGGGCGTCACCCCGACCGGACCGGCCGCGTCGCCGTGCTCGTCCCAGAAGGCGAGCACCGACGCCAGGTCCCCGTGCACGTCGTGGCGCACCGGCAGCGTGCCCGGGTCGTACCGGTCGCGGAGGCGCTCCTCGGCCGTGGCGCGGTCGACGTCGCACCACACCTCGACCGCGCGCGGCGACCCGGCGGTGGTGAGCCCGGCCTCCAGGAAGGCGCGGTCGCGGGACGGCAGCCAGACGGCGTCGAGGACGACCCCGTTCTCGACCGCCCCGGCCATCGACCACATCGTGTCCAGGGCGACACCGCCGAGCGTGCGCGAGGCGATCATCGGACCGGCGATGTCGGCCAGGGGCTCCTTGATCCGGTCCTTCGACAGGAAGGGGCAGCCGAGCACCTCGGCGAGGGCTGCCCCCACCGTGCTCTTGCCGGAACCGGGCATGCCGTTGACGATGATCGCGACCTGGGCCATGCCCTGATCCTCCCAGGTCTCCGACCGCAGCACACCGCCGGGACAGGCGTGAGCGGCAGCCGGAGCTGACGGGCAGCCGGAGCTGACGGGCGGCCGGAGTCGTCCGGCAGCCGGAGTCGTCAGGCCGGCGAGGTCGTGACCGCCGCGGCGCCGGCCCAGTCGCCGGTCGCCAGGTACTCGACCTTCTTCGCGATGGAGACCGCGTGGTCGGCGAAGCGCTCGTGGTAGCGGGAGGCCAGGGTGGCGTCGACCGTGTCGACCGGCCCGCCCTTCCAGGCCTCGCCGAGCACGAAGTCGAAGACGCTCGCGTGCAGCTCGTCGACGGCGTCGTCCTCGTCGCGGATCTCGGCAGCGAGGGCGATGTCCTCGGTCGCGAGCAGGCGCGTGAGCTTCTGCGACATCGCGACGTCGTGTGCGCCCATCTGCTTGAAGGTGCCGCGCAGGCCCTTCGGGACGACCTTCTCGGGGAAGCGCTGGCGCGTGAGCTGCGCGATGTGCTCGGCCATGTCACCCATGCGCTCGAGCGAGGAGCTCACGCGGAGGGCGGTCACGACGACACGGAGGTCGCGCGCGACCGGGGCCTGGCGGGCGAGGATGTCGATCGCGACCTCGTCGAGGTTCGAGGCGGCCTCGTCGATCTTCTGGTCGTCGGCGATCACCTCCTCGGCGAGTGCGACGTCGGAGTCGCTGAACGCCTGGGTCGCTCGGGTGATCGCGGACTCGACGAGTCCGGCGATCTCGGTCAGACGCTCTTGGACGTCCTGCAGCTCCTGCTGGAACACTTCGCGCATGGGGGGAGAACCTCTCTCTGCGTACCGGACGAGTGTCGTCAGCCCAGGTGAACGATCGGTGACCTGCGGCTGAACGGTTCGCGTTCCGGCCCGGAGAGGGCGGCGAACGGGATCCGAACCGCGTGTGACCACTCCTACACTGACGGCATGGACAACGCGTGGCTCGTGCCACTGTCGATGCTCCTCGGCGGTGTGTTCGGAGCGGGCGTCGTGGTGCTGATCATCACCGCCGAGCGCACGGCACGGGCTGCCGACGTGGCGGAACGGACCCTCCCCGACGGCGTCGCCGCAGTGATCGCCACGATGCACAACCCCGCCGTCGTCGTCGACCCGTCGAACACCGTCGTCGCCGCCTCCCCCGCAGGCACTCGCGGTCGGACTGGTGGTCCGGCGCAAGCTCGTGCACGCCGAGCTCGCCGAACTCGTGGACCAGGTGCGGCGCAGCGGGGAGATGGGGTCGGAGGACCTCGAACTCCCGCGCGGGGGGACGGGGCGACGTCATCGGCTACCTCAGCTTCCGCGCGGCACAGCTCGGCAACCGGTACGTGCTCGTCACGGCCGACGACCTCACCGAGAGCCGGCGGATCGACGAGGTCCGACGGGACTTCCTCGCCAACATCTCGCACGAGCTGAAGACCCCGATCGGCGCGATCGGCCTGCTCTCCGAGACCCTGGTGCTCGCCGCCGACGAACCCGCGCACGTGCGGAAGTTCGCCGCGCAGCTCGTCTCCGAGTCGGAGCGGCTCGGCGCCCTGACCAAGGACATCATCGAGCTGTCCCGCCTGCAGTCCGTCGACGCGCTCGAGGCCAGCGAGGAGACCGCGATCGACGCGGTCGTGCAGGCCGCGATCGACGGCAACGAGGTCGTCGCCCGGGCCCGCGACATCGAGCTCGTCCGTGCGAAGCGGTCGAAGCTGCGGGTGATCGGCGACCCCGGCCTGCTGCAGGTGGCGGTGTCGAACCTCATCGCGAACGCGGTCAAGTACTCCCCGGACCACACCCGCGTCGGCGTCGGCGTCCGGCGGGTGAAGGGCTTCGTGGAGATCGCGGTCACCGACCAGGGCGTCGGCATCCCGCAGTCCGACCTCGACCGCGTGTTCGAGCGGTTCTACCGCGTCGACCCCGCACGGTCCCGTGCGACCGGCGGGACCGGCCTCGGCCTCGCGATCGTGAAGCACATCGTGAGCAACCACGGCGGTGACGTCCGCGTGTGGTCGCAGCCCGGCAAGGGCTCGACGTTCACCATCCGGCTCCCCGAAGCAGACCCCGAACTGACCACAGCACTCGAAGAGCAACTGGAAGAGCAGCCATCGTGACCAAGATCCTCATCGTCGACGACGAGCCGGCCCTGAGCGAACCCCTGGAGTTCCTGCTGCAGCGCGAGGGGTACGACACCTCCGTCGCTGCCGACGGCGTCACCGCGCTGTCGAAGTTCGACACGGACGACCCCGACCTCGTCCTGCTGGACCTCATGCTCCCCGGCCTGAGCGGCACCGAGGTGTGCCGGCAGATCCGCACCCGGTCGAACGTCCCCATCATCATGCTCACCGCGAAGGACTCCGAGGTGGACATCGTCGTCGGGCTGGAGCTCGGCGCGGACGACTACGTGACGAAGCCGTACTCGACGCGGGAGCTCCTGGCCCGGCTCCGTGCCGTCCTCCGCCGTCGCACCGAGGACGACCCGGGCGACGTCGGCATCCTGCAGGTGGGCGGCATCCGGATGGACGTCGAGCGCCACACGGTGTCGGTCGACGGCTCGGAGACGCCGATGCCGCTCAAGGAGTTCGAGCTCCTCGAGCTGCTGCTGCGCAACGCCGGCCGCGTGCTCACCCGCGGGCAGCTCATCGACCGGGTGTGGGGGGTCGGACTACTTCGGCGACACGAAGACGCTCGACGTGCACATCAAGCGCATCCGCTCGAAGATCGAGCGCGTGCCGAGCACCCCGGAGGTCCTCGTGACGGTCCGCGGGCTCGGCTACCGCATCGAGGCGTAGCCGCGTCCGGACAGACAGGAGGCCCGGAGCCGGTCCTGCGGGACCAGCCCCGGGCCTCCCGGGTGTCTGCTGCGTCAGTTCGTGCCGTTGTCGCCCTCGGACGAGTCGGTCTGCGGACCCTCCTGCGTGCCGGGGGGCGTCGGCGCCACCGGTCGGCTGCGTGCCGCTGACGGAGGGGGGAGGTCTCGGTCGGCGTCGGCGTGGGGGGACGGCGCGAGGGTCTGGTACTCCTCCTGCGCGCTCGTGAGGACCGGCACGGTGGCCGACGCGCCCTCGGCGCCCTGGTACGAGAAGTACATCTTCACGAGCGAGCCCGGCTCCGCGGTGACGTCGTCGAAGTCGACCGTGTCGTGCTGCTCGTCGTCGGCGAGCACGACGGTCGAGTTGCTCGGGACCTCGACGGTCTGGTCGGTGCCGTCGAGCTCGAGCGTGACGGTGCGGTCGCGCTCCCCGGTGTTGACCAGGGTGCCGACGAAGCGGGCGTCCTCGCCGGTGTCCGTGATGAGCAGGGCGTTGCGCACGTCGATGCTGCCCGTCGACACGTCCACGCCGTCGGTGATCTGGCGGATCTCCTTGGTGCGCGCCGGCGACAAGAACTCGCAGCCGGTGGCGCCGAGGGCGATGGACGCGGCGACGGCGACGGAAACGAGTACCCGAGCTCGCAAGAGGTTCCTCCGGAAGTCAACGATGGCGGACCGTGCGGCCCTGGCGATCATCCTACCCAGGCCCCGGGACGGCCGGAGGTCAGGGTCGGCGGTGCCCCGCGCGCCCCGGCCCGTCGCCGCGGGCCCGGCCCATTACCCGAACGGGCCTTGTGGTAAACTGAAGGTCTGGGAACGGAGCCTGATACATGCAATTCGAGGTCGGCGAGACCGTCGTCTACCCCCATCACGGGGCGGCAACCATCTCTGAAGTCAAGACTCGCGTCATCAAGGGCGAGGAGAAGGTCTACCTGAAGCTGCGCGTCACGCAGGGTGACCTCACGATCGAGGTCCCGGCGGACAACGTCGACCTGGTCGGCGTCCGCGACGTGATCGGCAAGGAAGGCCTCGACAAGGTCTTCGAGGTCCTGCGGGCACCGTTCACCGAGGAGCCGACCAACTGGTCGCGCCGCTACAAGGCGAACCTCGAGAAGCTCGCTTCGGGGGGACGTCATCAAGGTGTCCGAGGTCGTGCGCGACCTCTGGCGCCGCGACCAGGACCGCGGGCTCTCCGCGGGCGAGAAGCGGATGCTGGCCAAGGCTCGGCAGATCCTCATCTCCGAGCTGGCCCTGGCGGAGAAGACCGACGAGGACAAGGCATCGACCGTCCTCGACGAGGTCCTCGCCTCCTAGGGCGAACCGCAGCTGGACCACACGACGACGACCGTCCTGCTCCCCGATCGGGTGAGCAGGGCGGTCGTCGTCGTCGCGGCGGGTTCCGGCACCCGCCTCGGGCTCGGGACGGCCAAGGCGTTCGTCCCCGTCGCCGGTGAACGCATGCTCGTCCGCGCACTGCGGACGGTGCTCGCGCTGACCGAGCCGACGTTCGTCGCGGTCGTGGCACCGGCGGACCGGCTCGACGAGTGCCGGGAACTCGTCACCTCCGTCGCGGGCGGCGCGGTCGCGTACACGGCGGTCGTGCCGGGAGGCGCGGATCGCCACGCGTCGGTCGAGGCCGGCCTGGCAGCCCTGCCGGACTCCGTCGTCACGGTCCTCGTGCACGACGCCGCGCGGTGCCTCACCCCGGCGAGCCAGTTCGAGCGGGTCTTCGCCGCGGTGCTGGCGTCGGGCGCCGGGGTCGTCCCGGGCCTGCCGGTCACCGACACCGTGAAGCGTGTCGACGGGGACACCGTGGTCGAGACCGTCGACCGGTCGGCGCTGGTCGGGGTGCAGACGCCGCAGGGCTTCCCGCTCGCGGACCTCCGCCGCGCCTACGCCGGGGCCGCCCGCGCCGAGACCGACGACGCCGGGGTGTTCCAGGCGGCCGGCGGGACGGTCCGGACCGTGCCCGGTGACGCCGACGCGTTCAAGATCACCACGCGGTGGGACCTCGGTCGTGCCGAGGCCGTCGTCGCCGAGCGTGCGGCGGCCGCGTCGACGCCTCCGTCGCTCGACCTCAGGGTCGGGCTCGGTGTCGACGTGCACGCCTTCGACGCCGCGAGCCCGTGCCGCGTCGGCCTGCTCGACTTCCCGGGTGAAGCGGGCCTCTCCGGACACAGCGACGGGGACGCCGTCGCGCACGCGGTGTGCGACGCGCTGCTCTCCGCAGGCGGCCTCGGGGACATCGGCGGGCGGTTCGGCACGTCCGACCCGCGGTACGCCGGAGCGACCGGGGACGTCTTCGTCCGCGGGGCCGTCGAGCTGCTCCGCGCGGAGGGCCTCGTCCCCGTCCGTGTCACGGTCCAGGTCGTCGGGAACCGCCCGCGCATCGGGGCTCGTCGCAAGGAGATGCAGGACGCCCTCGCCGCGGTCGTCGGCGCGCCCGTCGCGGTCTCCGGCACGACGACCGACGGGCTCGGCTTCACCGGGCGGGGCGAGGGGCTCACCGCGATCGCCACGGCCGTCGTCCGGGCCGTCTGAACACTCCACAGGCCCTGCCCTGTTCCGTCGCGGTGGGGGGGCGTCCCCCCTCTAGGCTTGTCCTGTGACCGTTCGCCTGTACGACTCCCGCGCCGCCGACGTCGTCGACCTCGTGCCCCTGGTCGACGGACAGGTCAGCATGTACGTGTGTGGGCCGACCGTGCAGTCCTCCCCGCACATCGGACACCTCCGGTCCGCGCTCGTCTACGACATCTGGCGTCGCTGGTTGAGTCACCGCGGGTACCGGGTCACCCTGGTGCGGAACGTCACCGACATCGACGACAAGGTGCTCGACCTCGCCGCGGGCTCCGACGAGGCGTGGTGGGCCCGGGCCTACCGCGTCGAACTCGAGTTCACCGCCGCCTACGCCGCGCTCGGCATCCTGCCGCCGACGTACGAGCCCCGCGCGACGGCGAGCATCCCGCAGATGCAGGACATCATCACGAGCCTCATCGAGCGCGGGCACGCCTACCCGGCAGCGGACGGCAGCGGTGACGTGTACTTCGACACCGCGAGCTGGCCGGAGTACGGCGCCCTGACCCGTCAGCGACGTGACGACATGGTCGACGCCACCGACGCCGATCCCCGGGGCAAGCGGGACGCCCGCGACTTCGCCCTGTGGAAGGGCAGCAAGGCGGGGGGGAGCCATCCACCGCCAGCTGGGACTCGCCGTGGGGTGCCGGCCGCCCGGGGTGGCACATCGAGTGCTCGGCGATGTCCCGGCGCTACCTCGGCCCAGCGTTCGACATCCACGGCGGCGGCCTCGACCTGCGGTTCCCGCACCACGAGAACGAACTCGCACAGTCCACCGCGGCGGGGGGACGCCTTCGCCTCGTACTGGCTGCACAACGGGCTCGTGACCGTCGGTGGGCAGAAGATGTCCAAGTCCCTCGGCAACTCGATCTTCGCCGCGGACTTCCTGGCGGCCGCACGCCCCGTCGTCGTCCGCTACTTCCTCGGCGCCGCCCACTACCGGTCCACGATCGACCACCACGAGGGCTCCCTCGCCGAGGCCGAGGCCGCGCTCGACCGCATCGAGGGGTTCCTCGACCGCGGTGCCGCACGACTCGAAGGGGTCCGCCTCGCCGACGCCCCGACGGTGCCGCAGGCGTTCGCCGACGCCATGGACGACGACCTCGCGGTGCCCCAGGCGCTGGCCGTCCTGCACGAGACCGTCCGGTCCGGGAACGCAGCGCTCGACGCCGACGATGCGGAAGCGCTCGGTGTCGCGTACCATCAGGTGGCCGCGATGGTGGAGGTGCTCGGCATCGACCCGCGGGCGCCGCACTGGTCGGGTGGTGCGCACGACACCGCCGCAGCACCGCTCGCCGCCCTCGTCGAACGCCTCGTGCAGGAACGCGCCGACGCCAGGGCCGCACGGGACTTCGCCACGGCCGACCGCGTCCGGGACGACCTCGCAGGCGCGGGCATCACGATCGAGGACACACCGTCCGGAACACGCTGGAGCATCGCCTGAACACGGCAGTGCCGAACAGGAGAACTGCATGAAGAACGTCTCGGGGAGCAAGAAGGGTCGTCCGGGCGCCGTCCGGACCGGCCGCAAGGGCAACAAGCAGGTCGGTTCCGGCGGGCAGGGCGCGCAGGCGCTCGAGGGCCGCAAGCCGACGCCGAAGGCCGAGGACCGCCCGTACCACCCGGCCGGCAAGCGCAAGGCCGCCAAGGAGCGCTTCGAGGCTGCGCGTGCCCGTCGTGGCGGCAGCAGCGCCTCGGCGCCGCAGACCCGCTCGGGTGGTCGACCGCCCGCACGCAAGACCGACGACAGCGAGCTGGTGACCGGCCGCAACTCGGTGCTCGAGGCGCTCCGGACGAAGACGCCGTCGACGACGCTCTACATCGCCGCCCGGATCGAGGTCGACGACCGCGTCAAGGAGATCCTGGCGCTCGCCAACCACCGCGGCGTGCCGATCATGGAGATCATGCGTCCGGAGCTCGACCGCATCACGGGGCACGACAGCGTGCACCAGGGTGTCGCGCTCAAGGTGCCGGCGTACGAGTACGCGGTCGCCGAGGACCTCGTCGAGCGGGCGTTCTCGCGCGACCAGGTCCCGCTCATCGTCGCGCTCGACGGCATCACCGACCCGCGCAACCTCGGTGCGATCATCCGGTCGACGGCCGCGTTCGGTGGGCACGGGGTCATCGTGCCGCAGCGTCGCTCCGTCGGCGTGACCGCGTCGGCGTGGAAGACGTCCGCGGGTGCCGCTGCCCGGACCCCCGTCGCGATGGCGCCGAACCTGACGCAGACCCTCAAGTCGCTGAAGTCGATGGGGCTGTTCGTCCTCGGCCTCGACGGTGGTGGGGACGTCGAGCTGGACGCCCTCGAACTCGCCGACCGGCCGATCGTCATCGTCGTCGGCTCGGAGGGCAAAGGCCTCTCCCGCCTCGTCACCGAGACGTGCGACGCGATCGTCTCCATCCCGATCTCGAGCGCGACCGAGTCCCTCAACGCGGGCATCGCCGCGAGCGTGACCCTGTGGGAGGTCGCCCGGCGCCGACGCGCCGAGTAGCGCCGCACCAGCGACATCCGGGAGGCCCGGTGCCGGTCCACGCGACCGGCGCCGGGCCTCCCGTCCGTCTGCCTGGAGGGCGCCGCCCCGCCCAGCCCGCCCACCCCGCCCGACCGCGTCTGCCGCGGTCGCACGACCTGCCGCTCACGTCCGCCGAGATCCCGCGATCGCGGGATCTCGACGCGCGAGATGCGTGAATTCCGGAACCTGGGGGGGGGGGAGGGGGGGACGGCTCAGACGGACGCGCGCCAGTCCTCGTCGTCCTCGTCCTCGCCGTCGAGCGGCAGCGCGATCGACGACGTCGGCGGGTTGATGAGCGTGCGCTCGTCCCGCCGGTGCCGCAGCACGTCGTTGATGTAGGCGGTCGTGGCCTCGGGGAGCGACACCGATCGCTCCTCCTGCTGCGACATGAACCAGCGGTGCTCGAGCAACTCGTGGAACACCTCGGCGGGTTCGAGCCGGCCGCGCAGGTCCCGCGGGATCGCCCGCACGACGGGCTCGAACACCCGCGAGACCCACTCGTGCGCGACCATCTCCTCGTCGAGCTCCTCGCGGCCGTTGCGGGCACGGTACGCGTCCAGGTCGTTGAGCAGTCGTCGGGCCTGGTTCTCCTCGGCGTCGAGGCCGGTCAGACGCAGCAGACGGCGCTGGTGGTGTCCGGCGTCGACGACCTTCGGCTGGATGCGGACCTGTGCGCCGGACTCCGCGGTGCGGATCGACAGCTCCTCGATGTCGAAGCCGAGCGCGTTGAGCCGCTCCACGCGGTCGTTGATGCGCCAGCGCTCCGCCGCGTCGAACTGCTCCGTGCCGGTGAGCTCCGTCCAGAGGGTCCGGTACTGCGCCACGATGCGGTTCGACACGTCCAGGGGGGTCGGCGTTCTCGTCGAGACGTCCGCCGGCCTCCAGGTCGAGGAGCTCGCCGGCGATGTTGACGCGGGCGACCTCGAGGTCGTTCTCCCGCTGCCCGTTCGACAGCCCGCCCGGGTAGAGCTTCCCGGTCTCGGCGTCCACCAGGTACGCGGCGAACGAGCCGGCGTCGCGGCGGAACAGCGTGTTCGAGAGCGAGACGTCGCCCCAGTAGAAGCCGATGACGTGCAGCCGGACGAGCAGGAGCGCCAGGGCGTCCACCAGGCGGGTGGCCGTGTCCGGGCGCAGCGTCTGCGAGTACAGCGCCCGGTATGGCAGCGAGAAGCGCAGGTGGCGGGTGACGAGGACGGGTTGGAGCTCCTCGCCCTCGCGGCCGACGCGGTTCGTGATGACCGCGACGGGGTCCACGCACGGCACGTCCATGCGCTGCAGGGTCCGGAGCATGTCGTACTCGGAGCGCGCGAGTTCGGCGCTCGTCTCCTTGACCGCGACGACGTAGCCGCTGAGGTGCACGAACCGCACCAGGTGCCGCGAGATGCCCTTCGGCAGCGCGACGATCGTCTCGTCGGGCCAGGCCTCGAGCGGCAGGTCCCAGGGAAGGTCGAGCAGGCCGGGGTCGACGGTGGCGGCGGTGATGGTCATGGAGTCGGGCACGACGGGTCCTCAGGTGCTCGGCGGTGGGTCTGCGGGACGGGAGGCACGGTGCGGGCCCGCACCGAGCCTCCCGTCCCGCAGGTGGGAACGACGGGAGCCCGCCAGGCGCCGGTGACGGCGGATGACGGGCTCCCGGGGGGTGACGATCAGGCGCTGATGACGGCCTTGTCGTCGAGGCGCTCGCCCGACTCGGCGTCGAACACGTGCACGTGACCCTGCTTCGGGCTCACGACGATCGTGTCACCGATCGAGGGGTGGTTGCGACCGTCGACGCGCGTGACGATGTCGGTGCGCGTGCCGTTCACGTCGGCGTGGCCGTAGAGGTAGCCGTCGGCGCCGAGCTCCTCGACGACGTCGACCGTGACGGGCAGGCCCTCGCCGGACTGGGACACGATGATGTCCTCGGGGCGAACGCCCACCGTGACGGCACCCGAGCGGGCGTTCGACAGGGTGTCGCGGTCGATCGGGTGGTTGAGCGACCCGAAGCTGATGCCGCCCTCGAGCACCGACGCCGGCAGGAGGTTCATGGCCGGCGAGCCGATGAAGCCGGCGACGAACACGTTGTTCGGCTTCTCGTAGAGGTCGCGCGGGGTGCCGACCTGCTGCAGGATGCCGTCCTTGAGCACCGCGATGCGGTCACCCATCGTCAGTGCCTCGGTCTGGTCGTGCGTGACGTAGACCGTGGTGACGCCGAGACGACGCTGCAGCGACGCGATCTGGGTACGGGTCTGGACGCGGAGCTTGGCGTCGAGGTTCGACAGCGGCTCGTCCATGAGGAACACCTGCGGCTGACGGACGATCGCACGGCCCATCGCGACGCGCTGACGCTGACCACCGGAGAGCGCCTTCGGCTTGCGACCGAGGTACTGCTCGAGGTCGAGGAGCTTGGCGGCCTCCTGCACGCGGGTGGCGCGCTCCTCCTTGCCGACGCCGGCGATCTTGAGAGCGAAGCCCATGTTCTCGGCGACGGTCATGTGCGGGTACAGCGCGTAGTTCTGGAACACCATCGCGATGTCGCGGTCCTTCGGCGGGACGTCGGTGACGTCACGGTCGCCGATGCGGATGGCACCGGAGTTGACCTCTTCGAGGCCGGCGAGCATGCGCAGGGACGTGGACTTGCCACAGCCCGACGGGCCGACGAGGACGAGGAACTCGCCGTCGGCGACGTCCAGGTCGAGGGAGTCCACCGCGGGGCGGTTGCCCCCGGGGTAGAGACGGGTTGCCTTGTCATAGGTGACGGACGCCATGAGCGTTCGGTCCTCTCCACCGGCAGGTACGTGCCGGACGATCCGTGGTGAAGCGGCGGCCCAGTCGGGCCCCGGACGGTCGCCGTCGACCGTCATGCCTCATACAACACGAGTTCTCCGGCTGGCGCCAGTGCGGGGGGGCACGCGGGCTCCGGGCGTCGTCGGCTGGTTGGCTGGTTCCCATCGGCCGCCACTACAATCGCCGGGTCCGTCCGCCGACCGGGGGGGAGGCCGGCGGACACCGACCAGGAGGACGACCGCACGATGACCAACCGCCCCGAAGGCGACGCCCGCGCCGAGCGCAACGCGCGTCGTGCCGCCGCGCGCGAGCGAGCTCAGCGAACCCGTACCCAGCAGAAGCGACGCCAGCGGGGTGTCCGCATCGGGCTCCAGGTCGGACTGGGCGTCGTGCTGATCGCCGCCGCCACCATCGTCACGCTGGTGCTCGTGAACTCCTCGCGTCCGGCCGGCCCCGGGCCGGACACCATGGCCGACGGCGGGATCACGATCGGCGCCGGGCTGAAGGCCGTCGAGCCCGGTGCCGCGTCCACGCCGTCGCCGAGCTCGACCGCCTCGGCCGAACAGGTCCGGATCACCCTCTACGTGGACTACCTCTGCCCGATCTGCGGTTCGTTCGAGCAGACGAACAGCGAGTACATCGAGGGGCTCGTCGACTCCGGTGCCGCGACCCTCGACGTGCACCCCGTCGCGATCCTGACGAACCGCTCCCAGGGCACGAAGTACTCCCTCCGTGCCGCGAACGCGGCGGCCTGCGTCGCGCAGGAGTCCCCGGACTCGTTCTTCGCCGTGAACCGCGCACTGTTCGCCGCGCAGCCGGAGGAGGGCACGCCGGGCCTCACCGACGAGCAGCTCGCCGACGTCGTCACGACCGTGCCCGGTGTGCGCAAGGGCTCGACGATCGAGCAGTGCATCGAGGACCAGCGGTACGGCAAGTGGGTCGACGAGCGCACCACCGCCGTGACGGGCGGGGACATCCCCGGCTCGGAGCTCACGACCTTCCCGGGGACCCCGCTCGTGCTCGTCAACGGCAAGCAGTACCCGTACTCCACCGCCTCGACGAACGACGAGTTCCGGACCTTCGTCGTCAGCGCCGCGGGCAGCACCGAGACGACCCCCCACGCCGACCCCGAGCGCGACCCCCCACCGCGTCCGCGACGCCGACCGGGTCCGCGTCGCCGACCGCCGGCTGACACCGCACACGAGCTGACCAGCACGACCGACCACGTGTCGGACGCGCACGACGGCCGGGACGCCTCCACGAGGCGTCCCGGCCGTCGCCGTTCAGAGGGCCGACGCGGGCACGGTGAGCGTGTCGCAGCTCGTCGCACCCCGCTCGTAGCCCCGCTCGAACCAGTCCTGACGCTGCTCGCTCGTGCCGTGCGTGAACGAGTCGGGGTCGACCCGGCCGGTGGCGCGCTCCTGGATGCTGTCGTCGCCGACCGCGCTCGCCGCCGACAGTGCGTCCGCGACCTGGGCGCGGGTGACGGGCTCGAAGAACGTCTCCCCGTTCGCCGACTCCGTGGTCGCCGCGTCACCGACCCAGGCGCCGGCGTAGCAGTCCGCCTGGAGCTCGACGCGGACGCTGTCCGACGCGGCCCCGCTGCCGCTGCGGTCGGTCTCGGCGAAGGTGCCCTCGAGCTGCTGGACGTGGTGGCCCCACTCGTGCGCGACGACGTACATCTCCGCGAGCGGTCCGCCGGACGCCCCGTACGTGGAGCGGAGCTCGTCGTAGAAGTCCGTGTCGACGTAGAGGGCACGGTCGGGCGGACAGTAGAACGGCCCCGTCGACGCCGAGGCCGTCCCGCACCCGGTGTCGGTCGACCCGGTGAACAGGAAGAACTCCGGCGTCGAATAGCTGATCCCGAGCTGCTCGGCCTCGGCGGACCAGTACGCGTCGAGGGACTCCGCAGCGCCCTCCATGCGGCAGTCGATGCTCGCGTTCGCGTCGCGACCGGTGCGGCACTCGGCGACCGGCGAGGCCTCCGCGCCGCCCTGCTGGATGGTCGTCAGTCCGCCGCCACCGCCGACGACGCCGCTGAGGTCGACCCCGGTGAACTGTGCGATGAGGAACACCACGATGCCGGCGACGCCAATGCCGCCGCCCGCGATCCCTGCTGTGCGCCCGCGCCGCTTGACCTTGCCGCCACTGAGCTGCGAGTCGTCGTTGAACGTCATGGCGTCGAACCTACGGACGTCATCGGCGGACGTCCGTTCCGGTGTGCCGTCCGGGCGTTGCGCGGACACCGGCGTCGGTCCAGGCCGGCCCGGACGACGCGGCTCAGGTGCTGACCAGCGGCTCCACGGTCGCCAGGCCCGCGCCGATCCCGACGTCGACCAGCTCGATGCGCCCGGCGAGCGTCGCCGCCGGGCCGCGGAGGAGCCCGGCCTTCACCCCGCCGAACGTCACGGTGACGTCGGCGTGGAGCACGTGGTCGTCCGCGATGCCGCCGGTGTCCACGTCGATGCCGCTCGGCACGTCGACGGCCACGACGAACGGGGCCCGCTGTTCGCGGGCGAGCTCCCGGAGCGCCGCGACGACGTCGCGCGCGGGGGGAACGCAGCGGTCCGCCGCCGCCGATCCCCAGGATGCCGTCGAGCACCAGGTCGGCGTCGAGCGCCGCCTCCCGCGCCAGCTCCGCGAGCCGGTCGCCCGCCGAGGGCGTCGCCGCGCGCAGGATGTCGGCGGCACCCGCCGCGGAGGGGACCGGACCGCCGTCCGCGGGGTCGTCCAGGAGACGCGCCCCGGCCTCCCGAGCTGCTGCCAGGCCCGCCTCGTGGACACGGGAGCCGACGCGGAGGACCGTGACGTGCCTCCCGGCAGCGGCCAGCCGCGCAGCGGCGAACAGGGCGTCCCCGCCGTTGTCCCCGCTGCCGACCAGGACGAGGACCGAGCCCGGGCCGTCGCCCGGACGGACCGCGGGGTCGTCGAGCAGGTCGGTGACCACCGTGGCGAGCCCGTCGGCGGCACGCTGCATGAGCGGCTCACCCGCCTGGAGGTGGGGGGCGTTCCGCCGCTCGGATCTGGTCGCCGCCGTAGCCGTCCATACCCGCCACTGTGGCCCCACTACCCTGGACGGGCCATGTCACTCGTCCCCGAAGCGCCCCGCCCCCGCGTCGTGATGTCCCCGGACGGCCTGCCGCTCGCCACCTACGACTTCGGCGACCCCGACGCACCCGCGGTCCTCGCCGTGCACGGGTTCGCATCCGGGGCCGTGCTGAACTGGCACGCATCCGGCTGGACCCGTGACCTCGTCCGCGCCGGTCACCGCGTCATCGCGTTCGACCAGCGCGGCCACGGTGCGAGCGGGAAGCCGCACGAGCCGCACAGCTACTCGATGGACCTGCTCGTCGACGACGTCACAGCGGTGGTGGACACCTACCTGCTCGACGACGTCGCGTTCCTGGGCTACTCCCTCGGTGCTCGGGTCGGGTGGCACGCCGCCGAGCGGATGTCGGACCGGATCTCGCGCGCGGTGCTCGGCGGGATCCCGGACGCGGACCCGATGCGGCGCGTCCGCGTCGACCAGGCGTGGGCGTTCATCACCGACGGCACCCCGGTCGAGGACCGCGTCACGAACGGGTACCTCACGATGGCGGCGAACGTCGAGGGCAACGACCTCCGCGCGCTCGTCGCGATGGTGGAGGGGATGCGCGACAGCGTCGAGCCGACGCCGGCGAACGCGCCGACGCAGCCGCTGCTGCTGGCCGCCGGCAGCGAGGACGGGATCAAGGACAGCGCGCTCCGGCTCGCCGAGACAGCGCCGCACGCGACCTTCGTCGAGATCCCGGGGCGGAACCACTTCAACGCCCCCACGTCGCGGCACTTCCGGGAGGCGGCGATCGCGTTCCTGGGGCGGTAGCGGGGCGCTCGCGTCTGCAGACCGTTGACCGGTACTCGTGGACCCTCCCGCCGTCGAGGGGGGCGCGGCGTAGCGTCCGCCGCATGGACTACAGACTCCTCGGCAACAGCGGGACAGTGGTGTCGTCGCTGACCCTCGGCACCATGACCTTCGGCAGCGAAGCCGACGAACCGACCTCCCACGCCATCATCGACGCCTTCGTCGCGGGCGGTGGCACGTTCATCGACACCGCCGACGTGTACTCGGGCAACGAGTCCGAGCGCATCATCGGACGGTGGCTCCGCGACCACCCCACCGACGCGCAGCAGGTGGTGCTCACCACGAAGGGGCGCTTCCCGCAGGGCGACGGCCCGAACGACCTCGGCCTCTCGCGCCGCCACCTCCGCGTGGCCCTCGACGCGTCGCTGGAGCGGCTCGGCGTCGACCACATCGACCTCTACCAGATGCACGCGTGGGACGCCCTCACCCCGATCGAGGAGACCCTGCGCTTCCTCGACGACGCCGTGTCGGCAGGCAAGATCGGCTCCTACGGGTTCTCGAACTACCTGGGCTACCAGGTCACGAAGGCGGTCTACGAGGCCCGTCTGCACGACTGGGCGCCCCCCGGTCACGCTCCAGCCGCAGTACAACCTGCTCGTCCGCGACATCGAGCACGAGGTCGTGCCTGCCTGCCTCGACGCCGGGATCGGGCTGCTCCCGTGGTCCCCGCTCGCCGGTGGCTGGCTCTCCGGCAAGTACCAGCGCGACGAGGCCCCGACCGGGTCGACCCGACTCGGTGAGGACCCGAAGCGCGGCATGGAGGCGTGGGAGGCCCGCAACGCCGACGAGCGCACGTGGAAGGTGCTCGACGCGGTGTCCGCCGTCGCGGACGCGCACGGCGCCTCGCGCTCCCAGGTCGCCCTGGCCTGGCTCCTCGCCCGGCCGGCGGTGACGAGCGTCATCCTCGGCGCACGGACCGTCGAGCAGCTGCAGGACAACCTCGGCGCCGCGGACCTCGTGCTCGACCAGGCCGAGCTGCAGACGCTCACCGAGGCGAGCGCTCCCCGCATCGACGACTACCCGTACGGCACGGCCGGCGTCGCGCAGCGCGAGCGGAAGATCACCGGCGGTCGCTGACGGCGCCACGCGTCACCGGGGGGTCCGTCACCCCGACGGGCCCCCGGTGGCGCGTGGTGGGCGGGCGCTCGGAGGCCCCGCCGCGCCGGGGCTCGGCTGCATCGGTGGGAGACGCTCGCCGCCTGCGTAGGATCTCGGGGTGCCCAGTCGCCGAGCCCCCTGGTCCCCGGACCGCCGGTCGGTCGACGACCCCGACGCGGCACGAGCGCTGACCGACGATCGCGCCACGGACGGTCCGGTCCAGCACCGCGGAGCGCCGCACCACGCAGCGCAGCACCGCGGACCACTGGCTCGGCGAGCGCTCGACCGCGGCGTGCTCGACCGGGCGTGGCTGCGCGTCACGGCCCTCGTGCTGCTCGCCGTCGCGGCCGCCTACCAGTGCTTCTGGCGCATCGGCGCCGGCAACATCGGCGGGGACGAGGCCACCTACGTCAAGGCCGGCCTCGCGTACGTGCACGGGGCGTTCGACCAGAACCGTGAGCACCCACCGACCGCCAAGTACCTGTTCGGCCTCGCGCAGCTGGTCGGTGGGCCGGGTGCCGTCGCACCCCGGGTCCTGGTCGCGTCGCTCGTCGTCCTCGGCGCGGCGGTCATGTTCGTCTGGCTGCGCGCGGAGGTCGGCTTCTGGACCGGGTTCGCGGCCGCCGCACTCTGGACCATCACCCCTCGCGGCGGTGCCGGTGCCCGCCTGGACCGGGTGGCGCTGCTCGACCCGGTGATGGTGTTCTTCGCCCTGGCGGCACTCTTCGCGATCTGGGTGTGGATCCGTACCGACCGCTGGTGGTGGGTGCCCGTGTCAGCGGTGCTCATGGCGGCGTCGGTCACGTCGAAGGCGTCGACCCTCGTGCTGCTGCCGGTCTTCGTCCTGGCCCCGGTGTTGTTCGGCCGGTGGCGTGCGCTCGTCGTCGGCGGAGCGGTGTGGGCGGCCACGTTCGTCGTCGCCGTCGTCGCGCTCTACGCCCCGATGGGGATGCGCTCCGCGGTGCAGTACATGCTCACCTTCCAGTCCGGACAGAACGAGCACGGACACCTCATCTCGATCGCCGGCCACACGTACCAGTTCGCTCCGTGGTGGGCGAACTGGTGGTTCCTGCTCCGCGGGGTCGGCACGCCCGTCGTGGTGGTGCTCGCCGTCGCCGTGGTGCTCGCGGTGGTCGTGCGTCCGGGCAGGCTCGTGGTGTTCCTCCTCGCGCCGCTGGTCCTGCTCGTGGCGTTCTACTCGCTCGCCGCCGAGATCGCGCTGCCGACCTACTACGCGGCGTGGATGCCGTTCATCGTGATGCTCGCCGCCGTGGGGCTCGGGCAGCTCAGCCGCCTGCGACCACGGTGGCTGACGAGCAGCATCGCCGTCGTGCTCGTCCTGGTGGCACTGGTCGGGAGCATCCCGACCGCCCGGACGATCTGGGAGGCACGTGCCACCGGCGTCGCCCGGTTGCTCCCGCTCCTGCGGCACGAGGGCATCCGGGACGGTCAGGTCTTCTTCGGCGCGATCACCCCGAGCGACTACGACCAGTACGTCGGGGACCGCGGGGTCCGTGACGTGGTCGATGCACCGTTCGTCGCGATCGTCGTCGGCCGGGACCGTCGCTTCCCGCTGCCGCCGGAGGTGCAGGATCTGCTGACGTCCGAGCGGTCGTCGTTCGAGCGGGTGCGACTCGACCGCGTCGTGGCGTGGATCCCGGACGGGGAGATCGTCCGGACGTCCGACGGCGGGCTGACCGTGCGGCGCTGACCGTCGGGCGCTGACCGTCGGGCGCTGACCGTCGGGCGCTGACCGTCGGGCGCCGCCCCGGTGTGGGTGGCCGTGAGCGACGGCTCCGCCTTCGGCTGCACGGGAAGCCGTGATCTGGGGCCGGCAGCGGGACTTGAACCCGCAACCCCCGTATTACAAGTACGGTGCGCTACCAATTGCGCCATGCCGGCTGACCCGCCCATCGTACCGGGCGGACACGACGACGGCGCCCGGGCCGCAGCCCGAGCGCCGTCACACCCGCCTACTCCTGCGCCGAGAAGTTGAGCGAGATCGAGTTCATGCAGTAGCGGTCGCCCGTGGGCGTCCCGAAGCCGTCCGGGAACACGTGGCCAAGGTGGCCGCCGCAGTTCGCGCAGCGGACCTCGGTGCGGGCCATGCCGAGCGAGTTGTCTTCGATGAGCTGCACCGCGTCGGGATCGACCGACTCGTAGAACGACGGCCAGCCGCAGCCGGAGTCGAACTTCGTGCCGCTCTTGAACAGCTCCGCACCACACGCCGCACACGTGTAGACGCCGGCACGTTCCTCGTCGAGGAGTTCACCGGTCCACGGGCGCTCCGTCCCGGCCTGGCGCAGCACGGCGTACTGGTCAGGGGAGAGCTCCTCGCGCCACTGGGCGTCGGACTTGTCGACCTTGTAAGCCATGTGCGTACCTCCTGGTTCCGACCGGGGCTCGTGCCCGCCGGTCATCGTGCGTCACACCAGTAAACTCCGACCGATGTCCGAGCATTCCGTCCGCCGTGCCCGCTGGGAGCACCTGACGACCGACGAACTGTACGACATCGTGCGGCTCCGGAACCGGGTGTTCGCCCTCGAACAGCGGGTCTCGGCCGAGGACTTCGACGGCCGTGACCGCGACCCGGACACCGAGCACTGGTGGGTCGGGGGGCGCGGACGGACCGGTCGTCGGGTACCTCCGCCTGGTCCGGCCGGCCCCGGACGAGCCGCACCCAGCGGGGACCTCTGTGCCGACCCGAGTGATCGGCCGCGTCGCCACCCACCCCGACCACCGCGGCCAGGGGATCGCCGGCGGCCTGGTGGCGGCGGTGCTCGGGTCGCACGGCGCCGAGCCGTTCGTCCTGCACGCCCAGCAGTACGTCGCCGGACTGTACGAACGGCACGGGTTCGTCCGCTTCGGCGCCCCCCTACGACGAGGCCGGCATCACCCACGTCGGCATGTACCGCCCCGGGGCCTGATGGACACGCGGGACCGCTACCGCGCCTACGCCGACCGGATCGACGGGGTCTCCCCGACGTACGCCGCCTGGGCGCGCTCGGTCGAGGGTCCGCTCGTCGACCTGCTCGACGCCGTGCCGGAGCCGAAGCGCCAGCCCGAGCTCCTGTTCGCGGTCGCGCGACGGCTGGGCGCCGACCCCGCTGACCCGGCAGCGCTCCGCGCACTCGGCCGGGAGGCCCGACCCGCCCTCGTCGCGGCCCTCACCAGCGCCACGGTGCAGGCCAACGACCCGCGACGGCTCGCCCCCGTCGTCCCGGTGCTCGCCGCGCTCTCGGCGGCCTCGGCGCGACCCCTCGGTCTGCTCGACGTCGGAGCGGCGGCCGGACTCTGCTCGATCCCGGACCGCGTGACGCTCGACCACCGGCTCGTCGACCGTGCGCGTCCGGCCGGTCCGGTCCCGTCCGGGCAGATCCCGTCGGGGCACATCCTGTCGGGATCTGTGCCGTCTGGATCCGTGCCGTCCGGCCCCGGGTCGACGCAGCGCGGACGACGGAGCGCGACGGCGGGCGACCTCGTCCGGGTGCACACGGCGGTCGAGGGGCCCGCGGTGCACCTCGTCGCCGAGGTCGTGGGGACACCACCCGCTCCCGCGACGACCCCGATCCGGATCGGTGCCCGCGTCGCCCTCGACCCGAACCCGATCGACCCCGCGGCGCCGGACGCGTTCGCCCGACTCGCCGAGGCCGTCCCGCCCGAGGCGACGGACCGGACCGCCCTGATGCGGGACGCGCTGCGGGCGACGCTGGTCGAGCCTCCCGTCCGGGTCCGCGGCAGCGTGCCGGACGACCTCGACCGGGCCCTCGACGCCCTGCCGGACGACTGCGAGCCGGTCGTCATGACCACGGGGACGCTCGTCTACGTGCCGGGCGCTGGGCGGCAGCGCTTCGTCGACCGGCTCCGCGAGCGGGGCGTCCGCTGGGTGGCGCTCGAACGCACCGGTGTCCTCACCGGGGTCGCGGCGACCCTGCCGGAGGACGTCGACCCCGCGGACCCGGACGCCTTCGCGACGCTCTCGCTCGACGGCCGGGCGCTCGCCGTGTCGGACGCCTTCGGCACCCGCGTCCGGTGGTCCGCCCCGCCCGAGGTGCTGGCGGAGACCGTGGGGTGAGCGGGTTCCGCGACAGTCCAGCACCGTGCCAGGGTCGACATGCCGCGCACCCCTACGATGTGCGAGACCTGCAACCCCTTCGCGATCGGACCAGCCTGTGACCGCCCTCCCCCGCCGACGAGCTCACCGAGCTCGCCAAGCACGTGCTCGCGTTCGAGCACGACCGGGCGCGGCACGACCGGACCAAGGAAGCGGAGATCCGGGTCGAGTTCGACATGTCGCCGACGCGGTACTACCAGGTGCTCAACCGCGTGATCGACACACCGGCCGCCCTCGCGTACGACCCGCAGCTCGTCACCCGGCTGCAGCGGCTCCGCAGCGCCCGGACGAGCGCACGCGCTGCCCGCAGTTTCGTCGCGCCCCCCGGCCGACCCCGAAGGACGTGAAGAGGAACGATGACGAGATTCCCGCGAGACCGGTTCGACGACGTCGCAGACGGCCCCCCGGGTCGGCGCCCACCGTGGTGCTGCCCGCCGGGGTGGCGGGTGGGTCGTCTTCGCGTGGGCCGCACTCGCGACCGGCGTGCTGGTCGGCATCGGGGTCCTCGTCCTCGCCCTGCTGAACGGCAGCGTGCAGTTCACGGAGGGGAGCGGTGGGTCGACGGCGTCCGCGACCTCGACGCCCTCGGCCAGCGCATCCTCGGACTCGGACTCCGACTCGGGTGCCGGCGCTGACGCGGACTCCGGCTCGGACGACGGCGGAGCGACGCAGTCGCCGTCGGCAGCGGCCGGCGCATCTGCTGCCGACCAGGGTGCGACGACGCTCGTCGTGCTCAACGGGACCTCGACGACCGGTCTGGCCGCGAACGCCTCGACGCGGCTCGGGACCGCCGGGTGGACCGTGAGCTCGACCGGGGACGCCGGGACGACCGGGGCGACGCAGACGATCGTCTACTACCAGCAGGAGTCGCAGGCGGCCGTCGCACAGGGCGTCGCGCAGGCGCTCGGGGTCAGCGCGGTGCAGCAGTCGGCGGCGTTCCCGAACGCGGACGTCTCGGTCGTGCTCGGCTCCGACTACACGGGCTGACCGGGGTCCGCGGCGGTCCTCCGTGGTCGTCGTGTTTCCGTCACGTTGCGGATCGGGGTTCTCCGCGTGAAATGCGTGTCACACCCCTTGCCGAAATGCCGTCCTTCGGTCAGAGTCACCAGTGGTCACCCCGTGATCGCGACGACGCCTCATGTTGCCGTCCGGGAGCGGGTGAGTCGACATGCGCTCGGACCCGGCGGCCACCTCGCGCGAGGGGGGGCCGTCGTTCGCAACAGCAGTACCGCAGGGAGCAAGGATCATGGCCAACGGAACCGTGAAGTGGTTCAACGCCGAGAAGGGCTTCGGCTTCATCACCGTGGATGGAGGGGGGCCAGGACGTGTTCGTGCACTACTCGGCCATCGACATGAGCGGCTACAAGGTCCTCGAGGAGGGCCAGGCGGTGACGTTCGACGTCGGCACCGGGTCGAAGGGCCCGCAGGCCGAGTCGGTCCGTCCCGCGTAGTCGTCCGGAACCACTCGCGGACGCGCCGTCCCCTCGGGGACGGCGCGTTCGTCGTCCGCCGGGACGCGGTGGGTCGACCTGTGGAGTGGGGCAGAGCCTCCCCACTGTGTTGCACTCTCGGGTGGCGAGTGCCAGAATCGGGCTTGGCACTCGGCCAGGCTGAGTGCCAGAACGACCCCGATGACGACGTCCGGGAGGGACGAAGAACTCACATGGCAAAGATCATTGCTTTCAACGAAGAGGCCCGACGCGGCCTCGAGCGCGGCCTCAACCAGCTGGCCGACGCCGTGAAGGTGACGCTCGGCCCGCGCGGCCGCAACGTCGTCCTCGAGAAGAAGTGGGGCGCCCCCCACGATCACGAACGACGGTGTCTCCATCGCCAAGGAGATCGAGCTCGACGACCCGTACGAGAAGATCGGTGCGGAGCTCGTCAAGGAGGTCGCCAAGAAGACCGACGACGTCGCCGGTGACGGTACGACCACCGCGACCGTCCTCGCCCAGGCCCTCGTCCGCGAAGGCCTCCGCAACGTCGCCGCCGGCGCCGACCCCATCTCCCTGAAGCGCGGCATCGAGAAGGCCGTCGCGGCCGTCTCCGAGCAGCTGCTCGCCGACGCCAAGGAGATCGAGACCAAGGACCAGATCGCCGCCACCGCGTCGATCTCGGCCGCTGACCCGACCATCGGCGCGCTCATCGCCGAGGCCATCGACAAGGTCGGCAAGGAAGGCGTCGTCACCGTCGAGGAGTCGAACACCTTCGGCACCGAGCTCGAGCTCACCGAGGGCATGCGCTTCGACAAGGGCTACCTGTCGCAGTACTTCGTCACCGACCCCGAGCGCCAGGAAGCCGTCTTCGAGGACGCGTACGTCCTGATCGTCAACTCGAAGATCTCGAACATCAAGGACCTCCTGCCGGTCGTCGACAAGGTGATCCAGGCGGGCAAGCAGCTCCTGATCATCGCCGAGGACGTCGACGGCGAGGCCCTGGCCACGCTCGTCGTGAACAAGATCCGCGGCATCTTCAAGTCCGTCGCCGTCAAGGCCCCGGGCTTCGGCGACCGCCGCAAGGCCATGCTGCAGGACATCGCGATCCTCACCGGCGGCCAGGTCATCTCGGAAGAGGTCGGCCTCAAGCTCGAGAACGCGACGCTCGACCTGCTCGGTCGTGCCCGCAAGGTCGTCATCACCAAGGACGAGACCACGATCGTCGAGGGTGCCGGCGACGCCGACCAGATCGCGGGCCGCGTCAAGCAGATCCGCGCCGAGATCGAGGCGACCGACTCCGACTACGACCGCGAGAAGCTCCAGGAGCGCCTCGCGAAGCTCGCCGGTGGCGTCGCCGTCATCAAGGCGGGTGCCGCGACCGAGGTCGAGCTCAAGGAGCGCAAGCACCGCATCGAGGACGCCGTCCGCAACGCGAAGGCCGCCGTCGAAGAGGGCATCGTCGCCGGTGGTGGCGTCGCCCTCATCCAGGCCGGCAAGGTCGCGCTCGACGGTCTCTCGCTCGAGGGTGACGAGGCCACGGGTGCGAACATCGTGCGCGTCGCCATCGACGCCCCGCTCAAGCAGATCGCGCTGAACGCCGGTCTCGAGCCGGGTGTCGTCGCCGCTCGTGTCCGCGAGCTCGAGGCCGGCCACGGCCTCAACGCTGCGACGGGTGAGTACGTCGACCTCATCGCCGCGGGCATCATCGACCCGGCCAAGGTCACGCGCTCGGCGCTGCAGAACGCCGCGTCGATCGCCGGTCTGTTCCTCACCACCGAGGCCGTCGTCGCCGACAAGCCGGAGAAGACCCCGGCCATGCCGGCCGGCGACCCCACGGGTGGCATGGACTTCTAGTCCGTCCTGCCGGCAAGGGCCCTCGTACGCTGCGCGTGCGGGGGCCCTTCCGCGTGCGCGGCCGTGTTGCGGCCGGTGCTGTGGCGCCGAAGTCGCACGAAGTGCCGCCTGCCTGCCTGCGGCGCGGCACATCGTGCGACCTCGGTGACGCCAGCGCGGCGTGTCGTGCGACTCCAAACGTGTCATCAGGACCCCTTGCAGCCATCGCTCACGCCTGCCCTGCACTGGAGGCACGGAGGCAGCTTCCGTCCACAAGCTCGGGACACAGGCGGAGCACCGGACGCGGCTGCCCGATGCTGCGGTGATGGTGGAACCACGACCGCTGCCCGCGCCGTTCTCCGACGGCCCGTTCAGAGTCCGGGACGCTCTCGCGTCGGGGCTCGACCCGGGTCGGCTCCGCCGGATGGACCTGCAACGTCCCGTCCACGGCGTCCGGGTGGTACGCGGGAGCGACGCCACCACGGTCGACGTGCTCACGCCGCTCCTCCGGCCCGACCAGTTCTTCAGTCACACCACGGCTGCTGCCCTGTGGGGAGCACCACTCCCGCGACGCGTCCGAGCGGAGGTCCACGTCACCACCGCGGGGACCGCCGCCTTGATGCGGCGCCCCGGCATCACCGCGCATCGTGCCCGACCCGACGTTCCCGCCGTCACCGCGTTCGGAACCCGTCTCAGCACGCCCGAGCGGAGTTGGTGGGAGTGCGCGAGCGTCCTGACCGTCAGGGAACTCGTCGCGGTGGGCGATGCCCTCGTCGGCAGGAGGTCGCTGACGACGATCGACCGCCTCGCGGCTGCCATCCGTCCGGGACATCGCCACGTCAGGGTGGCGCGAGCAGCGCTGGAACTCGTGCGGGTCGGAGCGGAATCTCCGATGGAGACGTGGTTCCGTCTTGCGATCGTCGACGCGGGGTTCCCGGAGCCCGACTTGAACGTCGAGGTCTTCGACGCAGGTGGAGTCTTCCTCGGCCGGGTCGACATGGCCTGGCCTGAGCAACGCATCGCCTTCGAGTACGACGGTGACCATCATCGCGACCGGGACGTCTTCCACCACGACCACCGGCGTGACAACGGGTTCGTCGTCAACGACTGGTTGGTGGTGCACGCCACAGCGGTGGATGCAGCACGTCCGGCTCTGGTCTTCGAGCGACTCCGGCAGGCGTTCGCCGCTCGGAGTCGTGGCGCTTGATGTTGGCGCCCAGGCCATGCCGTCCGTTCCCCCCCGGCTACCGTTTTCCTGAAGTCGCAGGACATGCCGCGGCCGATGCGCCGAGGTCGCGCGGACTGCCGCCGCACGGTCGGTGAGCAGGCAGTTCGTGCGACCTCGGCGGGGAGCCGACCGCCGCCGCCGGGCGACGGGCGCCCGGCCGGGCGTCAGGACAGGGTGGGGGGCCGCGGGGTCGGCGTCGCGGGGCAGGAGCGGGAGCCAGACGCGGAAGGTCGCGCCGCCGCCCGGGGTGTCGAACACCTCGACCGACCCGTGGTGCGCGTGCACGATGCCCGACACGATCGCGAGACCGAGCCCCGAGCCGCCGGTGTCCCGCGCGCGCGAGGTGTCGGCCCGCCAGAAGCGCTGGAAGATCTTGTCGCGCAGCTGCGGCGGGATGCCCTCGCCGTGGTCGATGACGTCGATGTGCGCCATGCCGCGGTCGTCGTCCACGCCGATGCCGATCTCGATCGGGTCGTCGTGCTCGGTGAACCGCATCGCGTTGCCCATCAGGTTCGTGATGACCTGCCGGATCTTGTTCTCCTCGGCCAGGACGATCGGCGGACGCTTCGGCAGCACGATCGTCGGCAGCGGGGTGGTCTCGTCCGTCGGCTTCGCGTCGACGTTCATGGCCCGGGTCCGTCGAGCACGCAGTCTGGCGATCGTCTGCCGCGAGAAGGCGATCGGCCCGGTGGTGTTGAGCGACGGCGACACCGGGGCGGGACCACCGGCCTCGCCGTCGGCTGCCGGACCGAAGGAGCTGGCGGGGCGGACGGCCTGCGGGACGTTCTCGCCGGTCACGGCGTCCTCGACGAGGACCTGGATCTCGCGGTCCGGGTTCGAGGCCATCGTGTCGAGGGCCGAGTCGCGGGCGATGGCGACGAGGTCGACGGGCCCGAGCTCGAGGGGCTTCGACTCGTCGATGCGGGCGAGCTGGAGCAGGTCCTGCACGAGCAGGCCCATGCGCTGGGCTTCCTTCTCGATCCGGTCCATGGCCTGGGCGACGTCCTCCTCCTTGCGGAGGGCGCCCATCCGGTAGAGCTCGGCGTACCCGCGGAGCGACACGAGCGGCGTCCGGAGTTCGTGGGAGGCGTCACCGACGAAGCGGCGCATCTGGTCGATGGTGCGCTGCCGGTCCTCGAAGGCGTCGTCGATGCGTTCGAGCATGGCGTTCAGGGACCGGTTGAGGCGCCCGACCTCGGTGTTCGGGGTGTCGGCGTCGAGGCGCTGGTTGAAGTCGCCGGCGGCGAAGCGGGCGGCCGTGTCCTCGACGTTGCGGAGCGGGTCGAACGTCGCCGTCACGAGGAGGCGCGTGAGCATCGCCCCGAGCAGGATCACCGCGATGCCGAAGAACAGGAAGATGACGGTGAACCGGAGGATGGTCTGGTCGGTGTCCGCGCTGGACACGGCGACGAGGACGTACCCGGTCTCGGTGGCGCCGTTCGACAGGTTCTGCAGGTTCGCGGGGATGACCTGGGCGCGCCACTCGTGGCTGTGCTGCCGGTCGTACAGGCTGAACGGATGCGCAGCCGACGCGGCGGCCGTGAAGTCCACGCGGGAGATGTCCGGCTGGGACGAGGACTGGGTGTCGCAGATCTGCTCGCCGTTGCCGTCGTACGCGGCCACGTAGGAGCTCTTCTCGAGGACGACGGACAGGTTGCAGTACTGCTCGCCGTCGCTGACGTTCTGCCCCTCGAGCTGCGAGCTCGTGGTCTCGACCTGCGTGTCGAGTCGCAGGTTGAGGTATGTGCTCAGGACGGTCATCGTGCCGAGGCCGGCGACGAGCAGGCCGAGGGCGACCAGGAGGACGGTGATCCCGGTGATCTTGGTGCGGAGGGAGATCCCGTCCCACCAGTGGCTCATTCGCTCGTGCATGCTTCCCCAACAGTAAGCGGCGGCCGTCGGGAAGATCCCGACGGCCGCCGACAGTCAGCTGTGCGACCTGCGCGGTCCGACGCTCAGGAGGCCTTGGTCGCCTTGAGCATGTAGCCGAACCCGCGCTTGGTCTGGATGATCGGCTCGGCCGAGTACTGGTCGAGCTTGCGGCGCAGGTAGGAGATGTAGGACTCGACGATCCCGGCGTCGCCGTTGAAGTCGTACTCCCACACGTGGTCGAGGATCTGCGCCTTCGAGAGCACGCGGTTCGGGTTGAGCATGAGGTAGCGGAGGAGCTTGAACTCGGTGGGGGGAGAGTTCGATCTGCGCGTCGCCGATGGTGACCTCGTGCGTGTCCTGGTCCATCGTGAGCTCACCGGCGCGGATGATCGCGTCCTCTTCGTCGTTCATCGTGCGACGGAGGATCGCCTTGATGCGGGCGACGATCTCGTCGAGCGAGAACGGCTTGGTGACGTAGTCGTCACCTCCGACCGTGAGACCAGTGATCTTGTCCTCGGTGTCGTCCTTCGCCGTGAGGAAGAGGATCGGCGAGGTGTAGCCCGACGAGCGGAGGCGCTTGGTCACGCCGAATCCGTTCATGTCGGGGAGCATGACGTCGAGGATGATGAGGTCCGGCTCCTCCTCGAGCACGGCGGAGATCGCCTGTGCGCCGTTCCCGACCGCACGCACCGCGAATCCGGCGAAGCGCAGCGAGGTCGTGAGGAGATCGCGGATGTTCGGCTCGTCGTCGACGATGAGGATCTTGGGTCCGTCGGTCATGCGACCATCCTCTGACTGTTCCCTGGTTGCTTCCTGGGAGCAGTTCGTGTGTTGGCCAGAGATGGTCTGGAGTCCGGGTGCTAGGCCACGGCCGGGGCGATCTGGTCCGCGTCGAGGATCGTGTACGAGTACCCCTGCTCCGCGAGGAACCGCTGCCGGTTCTGCGCGAAGTCCTGGTCGACCGTGTCCCGCGTGACGAGCGTGTAGAACGACGCCGGGACGCCGTCCTTGTTCGGGCGGAGGAGGCGGCCGAGCCGCTGTGCTTCTTCTTGGCGGGACCCGAACGAGCCCGACACCTGGATCGCCACGGTCGCGTCCGGCAGGTCGACCGAGAAGTTCGCGACCTTGGACACCACGAGCACGTCGATCGAGCCCTCGCGGAACGCCTGGTACAACCGCTCCCGTTCCTCGACCGGCGTCGCGCCCGTGATCTCGGCGGCGTCCAGGGAGGCCGCGAGCTCGTCGAGCTGGTCGATGTACTGGCCGATCACCAGGATCTGCTCACCGTGGTGCTTCTCGATGAGGTCCCGCACGACCGGGGTCTTGGCCGGTGAGGTCGCCGCGAGCCGGTACCGCTCGTCGTCGCTCGACGCCGCGTACTCCAGCCGGTCTTCGTGTGCGAGGTCGATCCGGACCTCGTAGCACTCGGCGGGGGAGATGTAGCCCTGGGCCTCGATCTCCTTCCACGGTGCGTCGTAGCGCTTCGGCCCGATCAGGGAGAACACGTCCCCTTCGCGGCCGTCCTCGCGCACGAGCGTCGCGGTGAGCCCGAGGCGACGACGTGCCTGGAGGTCTGCGGTCAGCTTGAACACCGGGGCGGGGAGCAGGTGCACCTCGTCGTAGACCACGAGCCCCCCAGTCGAGGGCGTCGAGCAGCGACAGGTGCGTGTACGCGCCCTTCCGTCGGGCGGTGAGGATCTGGTAGGTCGCGATCGTGACCGGCCGGATCTCCTTGACGCTGCCGGAGTACTCTCCGATCTCGTCCTCGGTGAGGGTCGTCCGCTTGAGCAGCTCGGTCCGCCACTGCCGGGCGGAGACGGTGTTCGTGACGAGGATGAGTGTCGTCGCCTTCACGGTCGCCATCGCTCCGGCACCGACCAGCGTCTTGCCGGCACCACAGGGCAGCACGACGACGCCGGACCCCTGCTGGAAGAAGCTGTCCACGGCGTCGTGCTGGTACGGCCGGAGGTCCCAGTCCGAGGTGTCGAGGTCGATGTCGTGCGGCTGACCGGGCGTGTAACCGGCGAGGTCCTCGGCGGGCCACCCGATCTTCACGAGCTCCTGCTTGACCTGCCCGCGGGCCCAGGCCTGCAGCTCGACGGCCGTGTCCGAGCGGCGCTCACCGAGGAGCGGCTGGATGCGCTTGGACCGGGTGACCTCGGCCAGGAGCGCGGGGTCCGACGCGGTCAGCACGAGAGCGGGCTGCTGCTCGAGCTCCTCGGTCGGGGAGTTCGCGATGACGGGGGCGTCCTCGCGCTCCTCGCGCCGGATCACCAGACGGCCGTACCGGGAGACGGTGTCCTCGATGTCGACCGTGACGCTCTGCGGCACCGGGAACTTGGCGAACCGTTCGAGGGTGTCGACCATGGACGCGGCGTCGTGTCCGGCCGCCCGGGCGTTCCAGAGGCCGAGCCGCGTGATGCGGTACGTGTGCACGTGCTCGGGTGCCCGCTCGAGCTCGGCGAACACCGCGAGCGCGTGGCGGGCGTCCTCGGCGTCGGGGTGCGCGACCTCGAGCAGCACGGTGCGGTCACTCTGCACGATCAGCGGTCCGTTCATGACGGGTCAGCCTAGGCGGCGCAGCTGGTGCGTCGCCCGGTTGTCCACAGGACGGCCGTCAGGCATCGCTCTCGATCGTGACCACGAGGGAGAGCGGGAGGGTCCGCTCGACGTCGACCGCGGTGTCCTTCCCCCCGCACCCGACCGGCCGCGACCGACGTCGGGACGATCGAGAACGGCTTCTCCGACCCGTCCGGCATCCGGACGGTCACGCGGATCGGGGTCCGGCCGCGCACGGCCATGTCGATCTGGCGGGCCATCCACTCCTGCTCCGGCTCCGCGTCGCCGCGTTCCGTCGTCAGTCGCAGTCGCTCCACCAGGGCGCGGGCCGCCTGCTCCGGTGAGCGGCTCGGCGTCCGCCGTCGGACGGGAGGCCCGGATCGCGTCTCCGGGCGGGCGTCGGCTGCGAGCACGGCCGGGTAGCGCTGGTCCTCGAGTGCACTGGCCACGACGTGCGGCGGGTACTTCGTCACGAGGGTCGTGAGGTCGGGTCGCTCCCACGCCAGCTGCCGGAGCTCGGCGTCGACCCCGACGAGGTCGAGCTGCTCGGGCGTCCCGTGCACGACCGACCCGAGGTCGCCCTCGCCACGACCGACGACGACACTGCCGTCCCGGGTCGCGACCTGGTCGATGAGGTACGTGAGGGGCTGCGGGACGTCCGTGGCGCCGAGCCGGGTGAAGAGCGCCACGACCTCGTCGCGGGTCCGTCCGGCCCGGAGCGCCCGGCGGAGCGAGTCCTCGGACACCCGGTACCGAGCGGCGAGCCCCGGTGCCTCGAGATCGGCGACGGCACGGAGGTCGTCGTCGTCGGCGGGCGACAGCGGACCCGGCGCGATGACCGTCAGGTCCGGCTGGAGGTACACGCCGTCGACCGTCCCCGGCAGGTCGGCGACGGCCGCGGCCAGGGCGGCGTCGCGGTCGTCGCCGAGCAGTGCGTGCCCGGTGGACGTCAGGCGCCCGGCCACCGCGAGCCCGAGGACACCCGCGGCGCCGGCCGCGTCGAGCAGGGCCGCGTCGAGCCAGCGCGAGCCGGCCGGGTACGCCCACCGGCCCAGCGTCACGAGGTCGGTGAGGTCGTCGTCCGCGAGCGTGAGGACCTCGACCACGGCGGGGGCGAGGGCGTCGCGCCAGTCGTGCACGAGCGATGCCCACCGCTCCGGCCACGTGGCGTGCAGCCAGGTCCGGCCGCGGTCCGAGACCGTCCAGGACCCGTCCACGGGGTGGGCGGCACCGATCCGGTCGAGCAGGGCGAGGCGGTCCGCGACCACGGCGGCGTCGGCCCCCCGTGCGTTCGGCGAGCTGTCGGGCGAGGGGCGCTCCGATCCCGCCCTTCGCGAGCTCGCGGACGGCGCCGTCGTCGGCCGCGCGGAGGAGCTCCGCGAGCACCGTGAGCGTCTCGAACGCGTGCTCCGCTCCGGTCGCGCGGGCGCGGGCGTCGTCGGTGCCGCCGTCGGCACCCTGCTGGGCGGCGGCTGCGGGGCGGACCGGAGCCGGGCCTCCCGGGCCGTCGGGGACGAGGTCCGGGCGGGCCGCGAGCCGGGAGGTGACCGCGTCGTCGACGGCGCCGTCACGGCCGACGAGCCCGAGTGCGACGGCCGGCGCGAGGTCCTCGGCGGGGCCCCCCGTCGCGGAGTGCGACGAGCGTGCGGCGCGGGAGCCGTTCGACGGCGGCGTCCACCGCGTCGTCGGTGCGGAGCGCCTCGGCGAGGTCGAAGAAGTCCGCGATGTGCTGCGGTCCGGACTCGCCGAGCGCGGCGGTGGGGAGGGCGCGCGCGAGCACGAGCTGCTCGAGTGCGTCGTCGGGGAGCTCGCGCAGGCGTGCGGCGAGGTCCGTCGTGGTCGTCATCGTCCTCGGCTGGCGTCCGTGGCGGACGTCAGCGGGCCTCTGCGCGGTGCTGCCGGGCCTTGCGGGTCCAGGTGAGGGCCAGGAGCGCCAGCATGAGGACGAAGGCGACCGGAGGGCCGAAGTAGACGACGCCGAGGGCGACCGGCCAGATGCCGTCCCCGGGGATCTGCTTCATCGTCAGCCACCCGGTGATCATGACGATGAAGCTCGCCAGGATGAGGAGGACGATCCCACCGACCATGAACGCGAGTGTGCGTTCGGTACGATTGGACGTCGCCGGGGGTTCCGCAGCAGTGCGGGGGTCCCCGGTGGATCGGGTCGGCTTGGCCATCGGCCCAGGATATCCGACGCACCGCGGCCGTCCATGTATCGAGGAGTCCCAGCATGCCCACCGGCAAGGTCAAGTTCTACGACGACCAGAAGGGCTTCGGCTTCATCACCGGAGACGACGGCGACCAGGTCTTCCTGCACGCCTCCTCCCTGCCCGACGGTGTGGCCACGGTGAAGGCCGGCACCAAGCTCGAGTACGGCGTGGTGCAGGGCAAGAAGGGTTCGCAGGCGCTGACCGTGCGGATCCTCGAAGCGCCGGCGTCGCTCTCCAAGATGACCCGTCGCTCCGCCGACGACATGGCCGTCATCGTCGAGGACCTGGTGAAGGAACTCGACCGCATCAGCGGTGACCTCAAGCGGGGCCGCTACCCGAAGAACGGTGAGCGGATCGCCACCATCCTGCGACACGTCGCCGACCAGTTGGACGCGTGAACATGACCACCGACCTCACCGAGCTCGCCCGCGGCGCACTGCTCGAGATCACCCCCCGAAGCCACCGTCGGGAGCCCCGTCGGCACCGTCGAGGAGGGCGACGGCGTCGTCTCCGTCCTCTTCGCCAACCGCATGCCGGGGTACCCGGGGTGGCGCTGGACCGTCAGCATCGCCCAGGTCGAGGGTGACGAGCCCACCGTGCTCGAGGTCGAACTGATGCCGGGTGACGGCTCGTTGCTCGCGCCGGAGTGGGTGCCGTGGTCGGAGCGACTGGCCGAGTACCGGGCCGCGCAGGACGACGAGGAGTCGGACGAGGACGAGGAGTCGGACGAGGACGAGGACGACTTCGACGACGATGCGGACGAGGACGACGACGAGTCGGACGACGATGACGAGTCCGACGACGACGACGAGTCCGACGACGACGACGAGTCGGACGACGACTCGGATGACGACGACGACGAGGAGTCGGACGATGACGAGCCCGTCGCCCCGCCCGCCCGCACCCGTGGTCGTCGCCGCACCCGCCGCGTCCGTCCCGTCGACCCGGACGACGACCTGGACCTGGACCAGCTCGACGCCGGCGAGACCGACCCCGGCTTCCACCGGTCCTGACCCGTCGGTCCACCTCACGCAACGAGGGCGGTGTCGCGCAACGGAACACCGTTGCGTGACACCGCCCTCGTTGCGTCTCGCGGCGGCGGGGTCAGCTCGCCAGGGCAGCCACCACGTGGTCGATCGCCCGCGAGAGCTTGCTGACGTCGTCGGGGTCGATCGCCGTGAAGGTCGCGACACGGAGCTGGTTCCGGCCGAGCTTCCGGTACGGCTCCGTGTCGACGATGCCGTTCTGCCGGAGCGTCGCGGCCACGGCCTTGGCGTCGATCGAGTCGTCGAGGTCGATCGTCACGACGACCTGCGACCGGTGCGCCGGGTCGGTGACGAACGGCGTCGCGTAGTCGGAGGCCTCGGCCCAGTCGTAGAGCGTCGAGGACGACGTCTTCGTGCGGCCGTCGGCCCACGCCAGACCACCGGACTGGTTGATCCACCGCACCTGGTCGTCGAGGAGCAGCAGGGTCGTGATCGCCGGGGTGTTCAGCGTCTGGTCCAACCGGGAGTTGTCCACGGCGTTCTTCAGCGACAGGAACTCCGGGATGTAGCGGTCGGACGCGGCGATCCGCTCGACACGCTCGATCGCCGCGGGGGGAGAACAGCGCGAGCCAGAGCCCGCCGTCCGAAGCGAAGTTCTTCTGCGGGGCGAAGTAGTAGACGTCGGTCTGGTCGACGTCGAACGCGGCACCACCGGCAGCGCTCGTGGCGTCGACGACGGTCAGTGCGCCGGGGTCGCCCGCGGCCCGCACGACCGGGGTCATGACGCCGGTCGAGGTCTCGTTGTGCGGGTAGGCGTAGACGTCGACACCCTCGACGATCTCGAGTTCGGCGCGGGACCCGCCCGGGGCCTCCACGACGTGCGGTGCCTCGAGCCACGGGGCGGCGGCGGCCTTGGCGAACTTCGACCCGAACTCACCGAAGGACAGGTTCTCCGCCCGGCGCTCGATGAGACCGAAGGCGGCGGCGTCCCAGAACGCGGTCGACCCGCCGTTGCCGAGCACGACCTCGTAGCCGTCCGGCACCTGGAACAGGTCGGCGAGGCCCTGCCGGACGGAGCCGACCAGGTCCTTGACGGGCTTCTGGCGGTGCGAGGTCCCGAGGACGGTCGCTCCGCGGGTGACGAGGGTCTCGAGCTGCGCTCCGCGGATCTTCGACGGACCACATCCGAAGCGGCCGTCGGTGGGGAGGAGGTCGGCTGGGATGACGATGTCTGCCATGGGCCGATCCTACCGACGGCCCTGCGGTCGCCCCCATGGACCGGCCGGACGGGGCGGGGCCGGGACGGGCCTCCCGGCCGGCGTCCGCGCAGAGCGCACGGTGTCGGTCCCGGTGCGTCGGCGCCAGCAAGTAGTGTGGGTCGGGCTGGGTCCACATCAGGAGAGGCGGAGGCGTGACCGATCTCGTCGACACCACGGAGATGTACCTCCGCACCATCCTCGACCTCGAAGAAGAGGGCATCGTCCCGCTGCGCGCCCGGATCTCGGAGCGCCTCGGGCACTCGGGCCCCACGGTCTCGCAGACCATCGCCCGCATGGAGCGGGACGGCCTCGTCGTCGTCTCGGGCGACCGGCACCTCGAACTCACCGACACCGGTCGGTCCCGCGCCACGCACGTGATGCGCAAGCACCGTCTGGCCGAGCGGCTCCTGGCCGACGTGATCGGCCTCGACTGGGCCTTCGTCCACGACGAGGCCTGTCGGTGGGAGCACGTGATGAGCGAGCAGGTGGAGGTCCGCCTGCTCGAGATGCTCGGGAACCCGACGGAGTCCCCGTACGGCAACCCGATCCCCGGCCTCGCGGAAATCGGGGGGACCCACGGCGGCCGGCTTCCTCGACGGGGTGCGCAACATCGTGGTGGCCACCGACGACACCGACGCGATCGCGACCGGCGTCATCCGCCGTCTGGGCGAGCCGGTGCAGTTCGAGCCGGAGCTGCTGCACCAGCTCCGCGCCGCCGGGGTCATGCCCGGACGCACGGCCAGCGTGCAGCGCGCGGGCGCCTACGTGGCGGTCCGCGTCGACGGCGAGGACGCCGGGATCGAGCTGCCGACCGAGGTCGCGCAGCACGTCTACATCAGCACCGACTGACGTCTCCTCGCCCGCCGCACCCAGGGGCAGGAACGGTCTGCCCTGTCCGGGCGTGCCCGTCCGTTCCCTGGACGCCCGTCGGACGCGGGTCATCGTCGGCGAGGACGTGCCGACGGCAGGACCGGACGGGCGGCGGGTGAAGGACGTGGTGGGCTCGCTCGAGATCAGCGGCAGGGACGACGTGCTCTGAGCGCCGTGCTCCGGCGATCGGAGCGGCGGTCCTGCTCACCGGCACACCGGTGAGCAGGACTGCGTCGCGGGGGGAACTGCAACGCCGACCGGGGGGAGGCACAGTGACGGACATCGAGTTCGACGCAGGCGACGCGAAGGCGGTCGCACTGGGGTCCGCCGGCCTGTCGAACGCGGTCGACTCGGCCGGCAAGGTGCACGCCGAGCACGTCTACGTCGGCCAGGCACGGAACGTCCTCCCCGACGAGGCCGGACAGGGCGACCACCTCGCAGCGCTGGGACGCACGGCACCCGGGCACCACGTGGATCCGTTCCGAGAGGCCTTCGGTGCGACGGTCTTCGGGACGGACTCGAACCCCGCCGACGCGGCGGACCGGAAGCCGGTCCTCGACCACGACCCGCTCACCGGTGACAGGTCCGGCTACCTGGACGCCGACACCGAGTCCGTGTACAACGTGGGGCGGGTCACGACGGGGCACGAGGACGATGCGACCGCGTACCACCCGGAACCACCGACGAAGCGAGACCAGGACCTGATCGACGGGAAGCCCTGGTGGATGGCGGGACGATGACGACGACGACCACCGCACGATGGACCACGGCGAGGCGTGCCGTCGCGGGCGTCCTCGTCATGACGGCCACCACCACCGTGCTCGCAGGCTGTGTCCTGCGGGGACCCGACACCGCAGCACCAGGACGAACGGAGCCGACCGTGGACGCCGACACCGCGAAGCAGCAGATGATCGAAGCCGTCGACGACGCCACCGAGCGACTCGGTGGGGAGTGGAAGGCGCGCACCGGCCCGGACTACCCGGAAGACTGCGAACTCGAGGACGGCACGGGAGGGGCGCAGTGGCGCTACCTGACCGGGAGCACGCTCGAGGGGTCGCCCGACGAGGACGCCACGCGCATGGAGGAGCACTGGAAGTCCCAGGGGATGCAGGTAGTCCGCCGCGAGTCGAGCGACGGTCCGGCGGTCATCGGCAGCGGTGGCGGGAAGATCGCGTCGATCAGCGCGTACGCGTACCCCGGGAACTACACCGTGCAGGCGGTCTCGCTGTGCTTCCCCGGCAACGCCGACGACATCGCCGAGGACCTCTCCGGCGAGTGACCTGTCGCCCGCCGGCACAGCCCGGGCCAGGCGCCGCGTCGGGGTGCATCGGAGCCCGCACTCCGGGGTACCTGCATCCCGTCCTCGTTCGCTGCGATCGCTCGGTGCAGGTGCCGGGCGTCACAGCACGAGGGTCCGTTGATGGACCGGGATCGCCGCGGTGAGCTCGCGCCTGGGTCCTCGTGGTGGGCGAACCATAGGGGGGGTACGGCCGCGGGGGGACAAGACCTGAGTGGACGTACAAGAAGCAGCAGGCCATCGTGGTGACCAAATCATACGCTCTGACCAGGGGTTCTTCCCCTATCCGTTACCAGGTCACGGTTTCGTCTCGACATGTCCGCGGTGCGCCCGTACACTCGTCGAGTCCCGCGAGCAGCGATCTCGGGACCCGTGGCAGGACGTCTCGTGACCCGTCTCCTGCCTCGATCGGAAACGATGACGAACGGATGGGGTTGCACGCGACCGTCCTCGACCGGGCGCGTGTCACGAGGCGCCGGAGACCCACTTGACCTACACCGGAACCGCCGCGGACGACCCGACCGCGAACCCGACGACCACCGGTGACACCGTCGCAGCTCCCCTGACCCGCAGGGCAGCACGCGAAGCAGCCGAGCGTGCCGCACGTCGCCCGCTCGCCCGCACGGCGTCCGCCCCGACCGCACCCCGCACGAGCGCAGCCCGTCCGGCAGCCGCCCGGACGCCCGCCACCCGCGCTGCCGCGACCCGTGACGGCCGCGCCCTCGGCGTCACCCGCGCGGCCGCTCCGTCAGCGTCGTCCCGGAAGCGCCGGTTCATGGCTCCCGTCGTCCTGGCCGTCGCGGCGGGGATGTTCGGCACGATGGCCGTCCCGGCCGCCTTCGCGACCACCTCCACGTCGCAGGCCGGAGCCGCGCAGACCGACGCGGCCTCCGACCTCACGGTGCAGGCGCAGCAGTTCGACGTGTCCGCCGCGGCCGGCGCAGCCGACACCTCGCGCGACGGCTTCAGCGCCACCTCGACCGCGACCCTCGAGGCGCAGGCCGCCGCGAAGGCAGCGGCGAAGGCCGCCGCCGAGCTCGAGGCCGCTCGTGCCGCGAAGGCAGCGGAGTACGCCTACGACGGCAAGACGGCCGAGGACTACCTCGCCGACGACTCGACCGGAGCGGCCACGACCGCCTCGGCCGCGGACGCCGCCGCGACGAGTGCGGCCCCCGCCGCGGGGACCCCGTTCTCGCTGCCGGCCGTCGTCGCCACGGCGAAGCAGTACATCGGGACGCCCTACGTGTTCGGTGGCGCCACCCCCCGCCGGGTTCGACTGCTCGGGCTACGTCATGTACGTCTACGCGCAGCACGGCATCAGCCTCGCCCACTCGGTCACGCTGCAGGACCAGGTCGGCACCACGATCCCCGAGTCGGAAGCGCAGCCGGGCGACGTGGTCGTCTTCAACGACGACTCGCACGACGGCTTCTACATGGGCAACGGCATGATCATGGACGCCCCGAAGCCCGGCGGCTCCGTCTCGATCCGCCCGATCTGGTCGAGCAATTACCACATCGTCCGCTTCGGGATCTGACACCCCGGACGACACCCTGCGGGCGCGCATGTGAACAGCGTCCGAACCGGCCCCGCACCCCTCGTGCGGGGCCGGTTTCTGGGTTAGCCTGCACGCATCGGATCGCCTCGACCCGAACGGGAGACCACATGTCGACGTCACGCACGACCCGCACCATGGGTCGGCGCGCGCATGTCGACATACGGACGACCACAGCCTGCGAGCCGCAACTCGCGCGCGACTGACCGGAGCACCGCCCTGACGGGTGGTGCTCTTCGTGTATCCGGCCCGCCACGACGGTGGGACCGCCCCGCTCCGGCAGGACGGCCCGCTCCGACCGGGTGGGCCGGCCGGACCCGCCCTCGGGCCCGGAGGCCGTGACCACCCGCTCGACGCCGACCGACCCGGTGCCCGCACCGCCTGGAAGCCGTCCAGGCACGTCGGAAGGGAACCCATGCGCACTCTCGTCCTCAACGCCGGTTACGAGCCCCTCGCGGTGATCTCGTTCCGTCGAGCCCTGGTCCTCGTCATGAACCAGAAGGCCTCCGTCGTCGCCGCCGACACCCTGCACCCCGTCACCGGTGCCGCCGTCAGCTACGACCGTCCGTCCGTCATCATCCTGACCCGGTACGTGCGCATCCCGCAGTCCCGGCTGATCCCGGTGTCCCGGCGCGGTGTGCTCCGCCGAGACGCCAACCGGTGCGCCTACTGCGGCCGGAACGCGACCACGATCGACCACGTCCAGCCGAAGTCCCGTGGCGGTCGAGACTCGTGGGAGAACCTCGTCGCCTGCTGCCTCGCCTGCAACAACGTCAAGGGCGACCGCACCCCGCGCGAGATGGGGTGGACGCTGCGGTTCCCGCCGAAGGCCCCGCACGGTTCGGCCTGGGTCGTCCGCGGCATCGAGCGGCCGCAGCCGGACTGGGACGAGTACCTGGTCGCCGCGTAGGCGGGGCCGGACGGGAGGCCCCGGGTGCGCCCGCCCCACGCCTCTCGTCCGGCGCGTCCCGGCTCCCGCTAGAGTGGTCGGGCCGGCCTCTGTAGCTCAATGGAAGAGCAGTTCCGTCCTAAGGAAAGGGTTGGGGGGTTCGAGTCCCTCCAGGGGCACCTCGGTGGTCCGTCCGGTCCCGTCCTCAGGAAAGGGTTGGGGGGTTCGAGTCCCTCCAGGGGCACCTCGGTGGTCCGTCCGGTCCCGTCCTCAGGAAAGGGTTGAGGGTTCGAGTCCCTCCAGGGGCACCTCGGTGGTCCGTCCGGTCCCGTCCTCAGGAAAGGGTTGAGGGTTCGAGTCCCTCCAGGGGCACCTCGGTGGTCCGTCCGGTCCCGTCCTCAGGAAAGGGTTGAGGGTTCGAGTCCCTCCAGGGGCACCTCGGTGGTCCGTCCGGTCCCGTCCTCAGGAAAGGGTTGAGGGTTCGAGTCCCTCCAGGGGCACCTCGGTGGTCCGTCCGGTCCCGTCCTCAGGAAAGGGTTGAGGGTTCGAGTCCCTCCAGGGGCACTTCGGTGGTCCGTCCGGTCCCGTCCTCAGGAACGGGTTGGGGGGTTCGAGTCCCTCCAGGGGCACCTCGGTGGTCCGTCCGGTCCCGTCCTCAGGAACGCGAACCAGCCCGGGTGTTCGTCGGCGCGACCGCCAGGACGACGAGCACGATCGCGATCACGCCCAGTCCGGCCCACCCGACCGCGGTGAGCCGCTCGCCGACCACCAGCACCGCGAGCACGGCAGCGACCGCCGGTTCGGTGAGGGTGACGGTGGTGGCGGTGCTCGCCGGGATCCTCGCGAGGCCGTACCCGAACAGCAGGTACCCGAGGAACATCGGCACGATCGCCATGTACACGCCGACCGCGGCGTTCTGCGGCGACGCGAGCAGGGGCGCTCCGGTGACGGCGAGCACCGGCATGAGGAGCAGCCCACCGCCGCCGAACACGGCGCCCATCGCGGCCGCGCGGGGGGACGCCGTCGACCATGAGCCGACGTGACGCCCACGAGTAGACCGCGTACGTGGCCCCGGCCACGAGACCGAGCACGACCCCGAGGACCGTTGACCCGGGCGACCCGACGCCGGCCGAGTCCGCCGACCCCGCCAGGCTGGACAGGCAGAGCAGCACGCTCCCGACGACACCGAGCGCCGCGGCGAGCACCCACCACCGGCTGAGCGGCCGCCGGTCGACGACCCGCTCCAGGACCCCGGACGCCAGGGGAGCGGACGCCAACGACACCACGGAGCCGACGGCCACCCCGGCGGTGTGCATCGAGCTGTAGAACGCGAGCGGGTACACCGCGACGGCGACCGCGCCGACGAGGACGAGTGCGCGGCTCCGCACGAGCAATGGAGCAGCCGCTCGGAGGGCCCGCGCGCCGACGACCGCCTGCAGGATCCCGCCGACGCCGAGCGCCGCGGCACCGATCGCGAGCGGGCCGACGTCGGGCGCGAAGGTCGCGGCGGTGCCGGTGGTGCCCCAGAGCAAGGCGGTGACGGTGACGGCGAGCAGTCCGGCGCGGCGCTCGTCCCTCACGATCGACCTCCGTCGTCTCCGGTGCAGGTGCGGCTCCGACCGGTGTGGCCGCCACTCTAGTGAGCACCTCCACGGTGTCCGTGCGCCCGGCGCGGCTCGGGCGGATACTGGGTGCGTGCGAGAACTCCAAGCCGCCATCGCCGCGGACCTCAACGTCCAGCCGACCATCGACCCGGAGCAGGAGATCGCCCGACGCGTGGGCTTCCTGCGTGACTACCTGCTGACCACCGGCGCGAACGGCTACGTCCTCGCCGTCAGCGGCGGACAGGACTCCACGCTCGCCGGCCGCCTGACGCAGCTCGCGGTCGAGTCGCTCCGCTCCGAGGGGCACGCCGCCGAGTTCGTCACCGTGCGGATGCCCTACCGGGTGCAGGCCGACGAGGACGACGCGCAGCTCGCCCTGCAGTTCATCGCCGCGGACCCCGGCATCGTCGTGAACATCGAGCACGGGGTGGACGGCGTGGTGCAGGACACCGCGGAGGCCGGCGTCGCCCTGAGCGACTTCGTGAAGGGCAACGTGAAGGCCCGCATGCGCATGGTCGCGCAGTACGCCGTCGCCGGGCAGCGCGGGCTCCTGGTCGTCGGCACCGACCACGCGGCCGAGGCCGTGACCGGCTTCTTCACGAAGTACGGCGACGGCGGCGTCGACCTCACGCCGCTGACCGGTCTGACGAAGAGCCAGGGGCGCCAGCTGCTCGAGCACCTCGGTGCGCCGGCCCGCCTGTACGAGAAGGCGCCGACCGCGGACCTGCTCGACGACCTGCCCGGCCAGACCGACGAGGCGAACCTCGGCCTCACCTACGCCGAGCTCGACGCCTACCTGCAGGGACACGACGTCCCGGTCGAGGTCGCCGAGGCGATCGAGGCGCGGTACCGCGCGACCGAGCACAAGCGCCAGGTACCCGCGTCGCCGTTCGACGAGTGGTGGCGTCGCTGACGTCACTCCGGGGCCCGGGGACACACGGGAGGCCCGTCACCAGCTGGTGACGGGCCTCCCGTGTGTCCGTGGTCCGGAGTCAGGCGGAGTGGCGGCCGTCCTGGTCGTCGCGCCCGATGTCCTGTCGCCCGATGTCCTGTCGCCCGATGTCGTGGGGCCCGGCGTCCTCGCGCTCCTCGGTGAGGCGCTCCTGCCAGACGATGCTCCGCGCGGCGCCCTCGAGGACGTCGTCGACGCTGTTGCCGGCCCGGGCGGCGAGCGCGCCACTGAGCCCGGCGGTCAGGGTCCCGCCGGCCTGCGCGAGCCGCTCCACGACCTCCTCCTGGCGCTCGGTCAGGGGGGACGTCCACGAGTTCGTCGACGGTCTCGCGGATGTTCGCCTCGCTTGCGTCCATCGCGGCTTCGTCGCCGGACTGCAGCGCGGCGGCCTCACCGACCACGACGAGGCCGAGCCGTGCTGCGTCCTGCTCCGGGCGACGGGTGTCGTTCGCATCAGTCATGTCGTGGACCGTACGCCGGCCGCCTGCGCGCGTTCCGGACTTCCGGGGCACAGGACGACGGGAGGCCCGGTACCAGCTGGTACCGGGCCTCCCGTCGTGTGGTCAGCGCGTCAGCGCAGGGTGCGCCGTCAGCGGCGGTTGGCACCCCGACCCGCGAAGCGCGTGTAGAGGAACAGCACGATGACGGCACCGATGATCGACCCGATGATGCCGGCCGGCTGGAAGAAGCCGTCCTGCGGGTCGTGCTGGAAGATCAGGAACCCGAGCAGACCACCGACGAACGAGCCGACGATCCCGAGGACGATGGTCATCAGGATGGACATGTGCTGCTTGCCGGGGATGATGAGGCGGGCGAGGGCGCCGGCGATGAGCCCGACGATGATGAGGCTGATGATGAGACCGATCACGGTGTCCTCCTTGTTCTGCGGCCGGTCCGAGGCCTCGGCGGTGCACCGAGCTCAGGGCCGACGCCCGAGTGAACACGCCTCCGGCTCAGCACGTTCCCAGGTTCGTCGGACGGACGGTCAGACCACGCCCGACGACTCCAGCTCCGCCTGCAGCTCGGCGTCGGACGGCTCGACGAAGTGCTTGCCGTCCGGCAGCACCACGACGGGGATGTTCTTCCGGCCACTGATCGCCTGCGCGCGGTCGGCGGCGGACAGGTCGGCCTCGACGTCCACGTACTCGTAGTCCACGCCCAGTCGGTCCAGCAGCGCCTTGGAGCGGCGGCAGTCGCGGCACCAGTCCGCGCCGAACACGGTGACCTTGTCGAACGTCTCATCGGTCATGCGGGGGGACTACGCGAACCGCGTCATCCGTATTCCCGGAGACCCTCGGCATGCGGCGCGGAGCACGATGAGGCACATGACGCTCGAGACCGCGCACGTCGGCGCCCACCCCCCACCACCGGCACGGCTGGTGGTGGAAGACCCTCCTCAGCGGGTTCCTGCTGTGGGTCGTGACGATCATCGTCACCGTCGCCACGCAGAACACGAACCTGGTGCCGACCATCATCCTGCTCGGCAGCTTCCTCGTGCCCTTCACCGTGGTGCTGTTCGTCATCGAACGCGTCACCGGCACGGTGAGCACGATGCAGCTGGTCACGGCGTTCTTCGTCGGCGGGGTCCTCGGGGTGCTCGGGGCGTCCCTGCTCGAGTCCGACCTGCGCCCCGGGGCGACCCTGTACCTGCTCGTCGGCTTCGCCGAGGAACTCGTGAAGGGCCTGCTGCTGGTCGTGGTCGGCTGGCGGGTCCGACCGAAGACGGCACGGCAGGGCGCACTGCTCGGGGCGACGGTGGGTGCCGGGTTCTCGGCGTTCGAGTCGGCCGGGTACGCGTTCAACGCGGCGATCACCACCCGCGGCATCGACCTCGTGTCGCTCCTGCAGACCGAGGTGGCCCGCGCCGTGCTCTCGCCGGTGGGGCACGTGCTGTGGACGGCGATCCTCGGGGCGGTGCTCTTCGGGGCGGCGCACGGTCGTCCCCGGTTCCGGTGGACGTGGTCGGTGCTGGTCGCCTACGTCGTGGTGTCGGTGCTGCACGGGCTGTGGGACTCGAACTCGACGATCTCGACCCTGCTCGCGTTCGTGATCACCGGGACGCCGTTCTCGGCGGCGCAGGACGGGACCGTGCCCCCCGCGCTCGCCGGTGTCGTGACGACGCTGTACGTCGCCGGCCTCGCCGTCGTGAGCGTGATCGGCGTCGCCGTCCTGGTCGGGGTGCTCCTGCACCACCGACGGCTGACGCGACGGATCGAGGCGCAGCAGGTGCCGGCCGTCGGTTCGTGGCAGGTCCCCGCCGGACCGTGGGGTGTCCCCGACGACGGTGCCGAGCAGGTCTGGCACCGGACGCCGCCGCCGCACGTGCTCTGACCGTGCGGGCCCGGCGCGCCCGTGCGCCACGGCCAGCCTCGACCGCCGGCACCGCCGGCACCGCCGGGCCACCGGCCCGCCCTACGATGTCCCCATGCCGCGCGCCGACCCGACCCGCGCCGACCCCGCAACGTCGGCCTGGGCGTCCGCCGCGGTCCGGCACACCGCCCGCGTGACGAACACACTCCTCGCCGCCCGGCGCTTCCGCGTCGTCGGCGGTGATCCCCCGGGACGCCGCCGCCCTGCACGCATCGCTCGTCGGGCTCGGAGCCCGACCCGCGGACGCCGGTGACGGCGCGGCCGTCGACCAGCTCTGGTGTCTCGGCACGCCCGAACAGAGCGCCGCCGCCGTGGAGGACGCCACCGCGGACCGTCCCCGCGGCGCGCTGCTGCTCGTGGTCGATGCCGGCCGCCACGTCCCCGCCGTCGACGAGGACGCCTTCGGCCCGACCGTGCTCGCCCGCCCCGGCGTCCTCGGCGTGCCGACGCTCTCCGACGACGTGTTCCTCGTGTCGACCGGCCGCGAGCCCGAGGGCGACCCTGCCGCCGAGGCCCGCATCCGCTGGGCCCGCCGCTCCATGCCGGTGTCCCGTGCCGTCGCCGACGAGCTCCGGCAGGGCGGCCTGCTCCGGGGCACCCGCGTCGGGGTGAGCCTGTTCCTCGAGCCGAAGACCGCCGTGCTGTCCCTCCTGCTGCAGGACGCCGGCGCCGAGGTGGTCGTCTACGCACATGCGGACGAGACGGACGACGCCGTCGCCGCGGTCCTCCGCCGGGCCGGCGTCCCCGTGCACGCGAGCAGCACCGCGACCGTGGCGGAACAGCGCGCGCTCGCGCTCGCGATGCTCGACACCCGGCCGCACGTGCTCGTCGACGACGGGTCGCACGTCATCCGGCTCGTGCACCAGGAGCGCCCCGACCTGCTGCCGACGATGCTCGGAGCCGCCGAGGAGACCACGAGCGGCCTCCGCCCGCTGCGCGTGATGGCGGCCCGCGGCCAGCTCGGGATCCCGGTCGTCGCGGTGAACGACGCCCGCACCAAGACGTTCTTCGACAACCGGTACGGCACGGGGCAGTCGACGGTGTTCGCGACACTCGACCTGGTCGACGCGCTCGACCCCGGCGTCCGGCCCGACCTGACGGGAGGCCGGGTGGTCGTCGCCGGGTTCGGTCACGTGGGGGGAGGGGGTCGCCCTGGTCCTCCGGGCGCTCGGGTTCTGGGTCACCGTCGCCGACACCGACCCGGTCCGGGCGCTGCAGGCCGTGTTCGCCGGGTACGAGGTCGCTCCCCTCGTCGACGCCGTCCGCACCGCCGACCTGGTGGTGAGCGCGACCGGGGTGGCGGACACGGTCAGCCTGACGGTGCTCCGTGCGTGCGCTCCCGGAGCGGTCCTGTCGGTCGCGGGCGGGGTGGACCAGGAGATCGCGGTCGAGGACGCCGTCGCAGCGGGGGCCGAGCGGACGACGGTGGGTCGACGGGTCGAGCGCCTCACGCTCCCGGACGGTCCCGGCGTGCTGCTGCTCGACGGCGGCGGGTGCATCAACATCACCGCGGCCGAGGGCAACCCGATCGAGGTGATGGACCTGTCCTTCGCGGCGCAGCTCGGTGCCGTGCGGATGCTCGTCGAGCGGGGCGACGAGCTGGACCGCGCCGTCGTGCCGATCGACCCCGAGGTGGACGAGGCGACCGCCCGCGTGGCGCTCGCCGCGTTCGGGGCGCGGGGCGGGCCTCCCGGCGGTGGTACCGACGTGGGCGGCACGTCCGCCGCGACGCTCGCCGCGCAGCCCGTGGACCGCGAGCCGGACGTCCGGACCCGACGGTTCGGGGACCCGACGTGACGGGCCGGCGGCCGGCGGCACCCGGGCAGACGACGGTGCACTCCGCGCGGATCGTCGTGCCGATGACCGCGCCGCCGATCGCGGACGGCGCCGTCGCGGTGCGCGACGGCCGGATCCTGCACGTCGGCGAACGCTCCTGGGTGGTGGACCAGCTCGACGGCACCCCCCGTGACCGAGCGGCGGTGGCGGGGTGCGCTCCTCCCGGGGCTCGTCAACGCGCACACGCACCTGCAGTACACGGGCATGGCCGGTGTCGGGCGCGGCCGGTACGCCGGATTCGAGGACTGGGCCGCCGCGTTCAACGCCGTCTACGCGCAGCCACACGACTGGCGGGCCGAGGCCGCGGCCGGTGCGGCACAGTCGGTGGCGGCCGGGGTGACGAGCATCGCCGACGTGGTGACCGACATCGATGCGGTGACCGCGCTCGAGGACGCCGGTCTCGGCGGCATCGCCTACTGGGAGGTGATGGACTGGGAGAACGCCGCCTGGCAGGAGCACGGGCGCGACCAGGTCCTCGCCGAACTCGAGCGGGTGCCCACCACCCCCGGCGCCGGGCTCTCCCCCGCACGCCCCGTACTCGCTCGACGTCGCGCCGCTGCTCGAACTGCCCGACATCGTCCGGCAGCGCGGACTCCGGCTGCACCTGCACCTCGGCGAAGCCGCGTTCGAGGGTGAGCGCACCGCGATCGAACCGATCCCCGGCTTCGCGGGCGTCGTCGGCGTCGGCCACGGTGCGGACTGGCACCTGGCGAACGTGCCGTCCTTCCGGGCCATGCGCGCGCTCGGGTTCGGCGCGAGTGCGACCTCGTTCGTGGACCGCCTCGGCGTGCTCGGGCCGGACTGCCACATCGCGCACGGCGTCTACATGACCGCCGCCGACCGGGCCCTGCTCCGCGCGCGCGGCACCGCGGTCGCGCTCTGCCCGCGCTCGAACGCCGTCATCGGGCTCGACCCGCCGCCGGTCGCCGACTACCTGCGCGAGGGCAGCCCGATCGCCGTGGGCACCGACTCGCTGTCGTCCTCGCCGTCGCTCGACCCGATGGCGGACGTCACCGCACTGCACCGCATCGCCCGCGCACAGGGCTACAGCGGACGCGACCTGCACGAGCGGCTGCTCGCGGCGGCGACCCTCGGTGGCGCCCACGCGATGGGACTCGCGGTCGGACCGGACCGGATCGGACACCTGGCCGTCGGAGCCCGCGCCGACCTCGCGGTGTTCGACGTCGACGCCCGGACCGTGCCGGACGCGCTCGCCGAACTCGTGGAGGACGGAGCCGGGCGTGCGGTGGCGACCGTCGTCCGCGGGGTGGTCCGGACCACCGATGCTGCTGCCCGTGTCCCCCCTGACCCCGTCCGCCGCAGGCGCGGCACCCACCCCGAGCAAGGAGTCCCGATGACCGACACCGCACCCCGCCCCGGCATGGCCGCTCGCCGCACCGTCGCCGGCGACGTCGTCGAGTGGCTCGACGTCCCGCAGCGCGCTGCCGCGCTCGGCATGGAGCCGCACCCCGAGGGTGGTTGGTACGTCCGCACGTGGACGTCGCCGGCGACCGTGACCACGCCCGCCGGTGAGCGCCCCGCCGCGACGCTCATCCACTTCCTCCTGCCGCCGGGCGAGGCCTCCGCGTGGCACCGCGTGACGAGCGACGAGATCTGGATGTGGCACGGGCCGGACGCCGTCGAGCTCGAACTCGGTGGGTCCGGCGACCAGCCGGAGCCCGGCGCACGCATCACCCTCGGCCCGGACGCCGGCCGTGACCGCGTGAACGACGCACAGGCGTTCGTCCGCGGAGGCGTGTGGCAGCGGACGCTCCCGGGTGACGGCGAGGTGCTCCTCAGCTGCCTGGTGTCGCCCGGGTTCTCGTTCGACGACTTCACGATGCTCGACTGATGTACTGTACTTGACCCCGTGAAGGAGGCGGTCCTACGTTGGCATCGCTGGCCGTCCGGCCAGGATCACAACGGGAGGAACCGCCCATGGCACGACTTCGAACCGGTGCTGCAGCCGTCGCTGCTGCGGCGCTGATCGCCGCCGTCGGCCTGCTGCTCCGGCTCCCGGTCGCACTCCCGGTGAGCGCGTCGTCGGTCGCGGTCAGCGTTGCCGTCATGACCAGCCCGCCGGCGTCCGACCGTTGGGTCGCGGGGCTCGCGGCGAGTGCGGCGATGTTCCTGGCGATCACCTACACCGGCGCGGCGATCAACGAGCGTCGGCGTCGCTGACACCAGCCGAGCGTCGGCAGGGCAGGAACCGCGTCGACCGGTCGTTGGTATCCCACGGCCCAGTACACTCGGGTCCTGCCCTGTTCCCCCCTGACGAAGGCCAGACCGTGACCCGTCCCCTCCGCCTGACCATCGCCGTCGCGACCACCGCCGTCGCCGCGCTCGCCCTCGCCGCATGCTCCGCAGGGGGGCAGCAGCGACAACGCCGACGGCACCGTCACCGACGGCAAGCTCACGATCGCCACCGGCGACCCGGCGTACTCGCCCTGGGTCGAGGACAACCAGCCCGAGTCCGGCAAGGGCTTCGAGTCCGCCGTGGCCTACGCCGTCGCGGAGGAGATGGGCTACGCGAAGAGCGACGTCGTGTGGGAGCGCAGCACCTTCGACAGCGCGATCGCCCCTGGTGCGAAGGACTGGGACCTCAACATCCAGCAGTTCTCGATCGACGCCAAGCGCAAGAAGGCCGTCGACATGTCGACGCCGTACTACACGACCACGCAGGCCGTCGTGACGACCACCGGGTCGGAGGCCGCCGGTGACACGACCATCGCCGCGCTGAAGCAGGACACGATCGGCGTCGCCGCCGGGTCGACGAGCATCCAGAGCGTCAAGTCCGTGCTCGGCGTCACCCCGCAGGTGTTCAACTCGAACGACGACGCCGTGCTCGCGCTCAAGTCGGCCCAGATCGACGCGATCGTCACCGACCTGCCGACCGCCTTCTACATGTCCGCCGCCCAGCTCGACGACGGCACCGTGTCGGCGCAGTTCCCGTCCGACGACGCAGGCGACCAGTTCGGCTTCGTCCTGCCGAAGGACTCGGCGTTGACGAGCAAGGTCGACGACGCCCTCGAGTCGCTCGAGGAGGACGGCACGCTCGAGCAGCTGCAGACGAAGTGGCTCTCCTCCGAGACGAACACCCCGGTCCTGAAGTGACGCGGGCATGACCCTGCCCGCCGGTGCGGGCGGTCCGGCGGGCGTGGGCGCGCCCGTCGCCGCCCCGGCACCCAGCCAGGTCGAACGCGAGCGGCAGCTCTACCGCCAGCAGCGCGGCCGCCGTTCCGTCGTGGTGTCCGTCGTCTCGACGCTCGTGGTCGTCGCGCTCGTCTGGGTCGGCGTGGTCAACACCCCCCGGGTGGGCCGCGGTGCAGCGGTCGTTCTTCGACCCGCAGGTGGCGTGGGAGACCCTGCCCGACATCCTGCTCGGGCTCTGGCTGAACGTCCGGATCCTGTTCGCCGCCAGCATCGGCGTCGCCGTGCTCGGCACCCTGCTCGCGGTCGTCCGCGGCCTGCGGAGCCCGGTGTTCTTCCCGCTCCGGATGCTCGCGACCGGGTACACGGACCTGTTCCGCGGCCTGCCGCTCATCATCGTGCTGTACCTGGTCGGGTTCGGCCTGCCCGGGCTCGGGGTCTTCCCGCGGCTGGCGCCCGAGTTCTGGGGCACCATCGCGATCGTGCTGACCTACTCGTCGTACGTCGCCGAAGTGCTCCGCGCCGGCATGGAGGCGGTGCACCCGTCCCAGCGCCTGGCCGCCCGGTCGCTCGGCCTGTCCCACGCGCAGACGCTGCGGCTCGTCGTGCTGCCGCAGGCGATCCGCAAGGTCACGCCGGCGCTCATGAACGACTTCGTGTCGATGCAGAAGGACGTCGGGCTCGTCTCGATCCTCGGCGCCGTCGACGCCGTCCGCAGCGCCCAGATCGCGCAGGCTGAGCAGACGAACTTCACGCCCTACCTGGTCGCCGGCCTGCTCTTCGTCCTCATCAGCCTGCCGCTCATCCGGGTCACGGATGCCGTCGCCCGGAAGCAGCAGCAGCGTGAACAGATCGGAGGCACGGTGTGACCGAGCAGACCGCTCCCGTCCTCGAACTGCGTGGGTTGCGCAAGTCCTTCGGCGACCGACCTGTCCTGCGCGGGATCGACCTGACCGTGCACCGACACGAGGTGATCTGCGTCATCGGGGCGTCCGGCTCCGGCAAGTCGACGTTGCTCAAGACCGTGAACCTGCTCGAGGGCATCGACGACGGGCAGGTCCTCCTCCAGGGCCAGGACGTCTCGGACCCCCGCGTCGACGTCGACGCCACCCGCGCACGGATCGGCGTCGTCTTCCAGCAGTTCAACCTGTTCCCGCACATGAGCGTCCTCGACAACGTGACCCTCGCATCGCGCAAGGTGCACCGGGCCTCCCGTGCGGACGCCGAGGCGACGGCTCGCCGCCTGCTCGACCGGATCGGGCTCGGCGACTTCGCCGTTTCGTACCCGGACCGTCTGTCGGGTGGGCAGCAGCAGCGCGTCGCGATCGTCCGGGCCGTCGCGTCGGACCCGGAGCTGCTCCTGCTCGACGAGGTGACGAGCGCCCTCGACCCGCAGCTCGTCGGCGAGGTGCTCGACCTCGTCACCGAGCTCAAGCAGCAGGGGTCGACGATCCTCATGACGACGCACGAGATGCACTTCGCCCGGAACGTCGCCGACCGGATCGTCTTCCTGCACGAGGGCGAGGTCGTCGAGCAGGGCGCTCCCGCGGCCGTCCTCGACGCCCCGCAGCACCCGGCGCTCCGGGCGTTCCTGGCGCGCGTGCACGCGTAGCGGCGGCACGGCCGTCGACGGTGTGACCGCCGCCGCCGCTACACGGCGAGCAGCAGCTTCCCGACGACGTCGCCGGACGCCAGACGCCGGTGCGCCTCGGCCGCGTCGGCGAGGGGCAGCACGGTGTCCACGACCGGACGGACACGGCCGTCCTCGACGAACGGCCACACGTCCCGCCGCACGGCAGCGACGATCTCGGCCTTCTCGGCAGCCGGTCGTGCCCGCAGGGTCGTGCCGCTGACCGAGGCGCGCTTCCGCATGAGCTGGCCGATCGGCAGGGTCGCGTCCGGCCCGGACCCGGCGGCGATGATCGCGAGGTGCCCGTTCGGCGCGAGGACCTCGAGGTTGCGGTGCAGGTACGACGGACCGACCACGTCGAGGACGACGTCCACGCCGACACCGTCCGTGAAGGCCAGGGCACGCTCGACGAAGTCCTCCTCGCGGTGGTCGACGACCAGGTCCGCGCCGAGCTCGCGGGAGGCCGCGACCTTCCGCGCGCCACCGCTCGTCGCGACCACCCGGGCGCCGAGGGCCTTCGCCCAGAGCACTGCGTGCGATCCCATGCCCCCCGGTCCCACCGTGGACGAGCAGGGTCTGCCCCGGCCGGAGTCCGGCGAGCATCCCGATGTTCGAGTACACCGTGCAGGCCGCTTCGGGGAGCGCGCCGGCGGACACCAGGTCCAGCCCGTCCGGCACCGGCAGGAGCTGTGCCACCGGCACCACGGCGAGCGACGCGTACCCACCGCCGCTGAGGAGCGCACACACGCGGTCTCCGACGGACCAGCCCGTCACGCCGGTGCCGAGCGCACGGATCGTCCCGGACACCTCGAGCCCGAGCACGTCGGACGCTCCGGGCGGCGGCGGGTAGTTCCCCCTGGCGCTGCTGCAGGTCCGCGTTGTTGACGCCGGCCGCCGCGACCTCGACGAGGACCTCGCCCTCGCCGGGCACCGGGTCGGGGGAGCTCACCGAGGGACATGACGTCGACGTCGCCGGGCTGGGAGATGGTGATGGCACGCATCCCTCGACCGTACGCGCGTCCCCGGACGGGACGGGGCAGACGGGGCTGGGCGGACGGGGGGTGGCCGTCCCGCACTCCCTGAGCATCCGATCAGTACTGTCGGGGCGGAACGGGGCCTCCGGTCGGCGGCCCCACACCGACCAGGGGGGGATCCCATGTCCACGAAGCACGTCTCCGTCCTCGCGACCGCAGCGCTCGCCGCGGTCCTGCTCGCCGGTTGCTCCTCCGGCGGCAGCACGACGGCCGAGGGGACCCAGGGTCAGGGCGCCACGAGCGGGTCCTCGAGCGCACCGTCGAAGGCCGCCGAGGAGCAGTCGGGCTCGCAGTCCAAGGCCGACGCGTGCGCCGCCTTCGAGAGCAAGGTGCGGTCGGCGGCCGAGGGGCTGCAGTCCGAGGCCACGAAGCTGCAGTCCGACCCCGACGCCGCGGTCGCCAAGCTCAAGGAGCTCGACGCGGACATCGACGCCGGTGTCGACGCGGTGAGCAACACCGAGGTCAAGGGCAAGGCCGAGGCGTTCCAGAGCGCCTACGGCGACATGGTGACGCGACTCGAGGCGATCACGAAGGACCCGCAGTCGGCCGACCTCGGCGCGTTCCAGGACTCGGCCACGGCGGTCCAGACGGCCGGGACCGACTTCGACTCGACCTGCGCGTCCTGAGCGGCGCCGTCCGCTGACGGACGCACCACGGGCCTCCCGTCGTCCGGACGGGAGGCCCGTGGTGCGCGATCCGGTCGGCTCGCCGCGGCGCGCGGTGGACCTACGCGGCCTGCTCCGGACGCGACGCGTCGAGACGCTCGACCTCTTCCGGACGGAGCTTCACGGTCGCGGCCGTCACGGAGTCGAGGATCGACTGCGGGCGGGACGCTCCCGGGATCGGGATGACGACGTCGCTCTTCGCGAGCTCCCACGCGAGCGCGATGACCTGCGGGGTGACGTCCCGCTCCCGGGCGAGGACGGCGAAGTCCTCGGCGGTGGTGCCGAGGTCGGCCGCACCGGCGATGCCGCCGAGCGGGCTCCACGGCAGGAACGCGATGCCGAGCTCGTCGCAGAGCTCGAGTTCGGGCTCGCTGGACCGGAAGACGGGGGAGAACCGGTTCTGCACCGATGCGAGACGGCCGCCGAGGACCTCGTTCGCCTGCCGGATCTGGTCGACCGTGGCGTTCGAGATGCCCGCCATGCGGATGACGCCCTCGTCGAGCAGTTCGGCGAGCGCACCGACCGAGTCCGCGTACGGGACGGCCGGGTCCGGGCGATGGAACTGGTAGAGGCCGATCGCCTCGACGCCGAGACGCTTCGCCGAGGCCTTCGCGGCCTCCTTGAGGTAGGCGGGGTCGCCGTTCTGTGCCCAGGCCCCGGGTTCCGGCCGCAGGTGGCCGCCCTTCGTGGCGATGAGCACCTCCGACGTGTCCCCGCCGTACTCGCGGACGGCCCGGGCGATGAGCTCCTCGTTGTGGCCGACCTCGTCGTGGGCGGCGAGGTGGTACGCGTCGGCGGTGTCGATGAGGGTGACACCGGCTTCGAGGGCGGCGTGGACGGTGGCGACGGAGCGCGCTTCGTCCGGCCGGCCCTCGATGGACATCGGCATGCCGCCGAGTCCGATGGCGCTGACGGACGTGTCTCCGATGACTCGTTGCTTCATGGGCCCAGCATGCGCCGCGCCGGTCGGCGGACGTCCAGCCGTGGACGCAGGGCGGCTCAGGGGACGGGGAGTTGTGCGGTGTCGAAGCCGCGCCCCGGGCCGACGCCCTGCTCGTCGAGCGCCTGCACGACGAGCACCGTCCCCCCACGTGACGACGGCGACGGTCAGGACGAAGCCGATCCCGGCGATCCACCACGACGTCCGTCGCCGGATCCAGGCGCGGATCGCGAACACGAGCGTGACGACCCCGATGACGAACGCTCCGCCGACCGCGATCGCCGCACCGCCGACGGTCCCGCCGGGGGGAGCAGCCGTCGTCGGCGCCGCAGGACGCGGTCGTGGAGGCCACGGCGATCACGCCCGCGACCGCGGCGATCGCGGTGAGGACCGCGCCGGCCGCCAGGAGCAGGACGGTGGACACCCGGTCCGCGATCTTCGCCGGCGGGAACAGCGACGTCGCACCCTGCTCCCACGCGACGCGCTCGGCCTCGCTGTGCTGCCGGGCGCCCGGGTGCTGCTGCGGTCCGGATCCGGGGACGTTCGACCAGGTCATGGCACCGTTCCTACCGCGCCTCCACCCCGAACGCCTGGGCGAGGCGCTGGATCTTCTGCGCCCGTCCGAGTCGCGGCAGGTCCGACCCGTCGCGGATCACGCGTCCGCGCGCCTCGAAGTCGTCGAGGAAGTCCTGCGCCCAGGCGACGTCGGTCGGGGTCGGCGAGATGACCTCGTTGATGACGGGGAGCTGCTCGGTGTCCAGGCAGAGCTTGCCGGTCAGGCCGAGCGACACCGCGACCTGTGACTGCTCGCGCAGGATCGGGTGCGAGGAACCGACGGTGGGGCCGTCGATCGGTCCGGGCAGGTCGCCGACACGGGACGCCACCACCAGGCGGGACCGCGGGTACGCCATCGCGAGGGTGTCCGCGCTCGTGCCGGTGTCGCGGCGGTAGTCGCCGCTCCCGAAGGCCAGGCGGAACGCCCCCCTGCGCGCGGGCGATCGACACCGCTTCCTCGATGCCCAGCGCCGATTCGACCAGCGCGATCACGGGGGGTGTGTCCGCCGAGCCGGTGCCACGTGTCGGTGACCTGCGCCGGGGACTCCGTCTTCGCGAGCATCACGCCCTGCAGCCCGGGCAGGCCGCGGAGCTCCTCGACGTCGTCCTCCCAGAACTCGGTCGTGACGTCGTTGATCCGCACCCAGGCCTCGCCGCCACCGGCCAGCCAGGCGGCGACGGTGGTGCGGGCGGACGGCTTCGCGGCGGGGTCGACGGCGTCCTCGATGTCCAGGATCACCTGGTCGGCACGGGAGCGGGTGGCCCGCTCGAAGCGTTCCGCGGCGGTGCCGGCGACGAGGAGCCAGGAGCGCGAGATCTCGGCGGGGACCGATCGACGCCGGGACACGGCAGGGGTGGACGGAACAGGACGGTCGTCGGTGGCCATGCACCGTTGGTACCACACCCGCGCCTCCCGGCCCCGGCGCGGCGGCGGGGCGGTCCACCACAGCGCATCCGGGTCGGGTGAAACGCCGAAACAGCGGGCTCATTGCCAGAGTGCCGCAGCGCTTCCGCCTACAGTGGGCGGGTGTGGAGAGTGGACAGGGCGACCGACGATGAGGACGACGTGAACGACGACGCCCCCGTCGAGGGCACCGACCTGCCCGACGAGCAGTCCCCGCTGCGCCCCGAGCTCCAGGTCACGAGCCCGCACGCGATCAGCCTCGGCGACCCGCGGCTGACCGCGGGCAACGCGGCCGAGCCCGCGTGGGACGCGTGGCGCGAGCAGCTCGCCGGCGTCGGTGGGACGAGCCCGCTCGTGCACTTCGCCGACCACCCCCCGCGCGCGCATCGAACTCTCGACGACGCATCCGGGCGGTCTGGCCCAGTTCATCACCGGCAAGACCACGCTGCTCTCGAGCCTGATCCGCGACGAGGTCGCGCTGCGGGCCGCCCGCGTCGCCGCCGGACACGTCGAGGCGAAGGGCACCGAGCTCGCCACCGTCCGCGGGATCGACGCCGTCAAGCTCGGCATCGGCATCGCGGACTGGGAGCACGGCGACGAGCACCACCGGGGCCCGGTCCTGCTCCGCCCGCTCGCGATCCGACGACACGGCCGCGACTTCGAGGTCCGGCTGCTCGGTGAACCGGTGCTCAACCCGGGCCTGGCCGACGCGCTGCGCGAGCAGTTCGGCATCACCCTCGACGCGCAGTCGTTCGTCGCCCTCGCCCAGCAGGACGGCTCCTTCACCCCGAACCCGGTGATCGACCGGCTCCGCGGCCTGACGGCGCACATCCCCGGCTTCTCGGTGCACGCCCGGCTCGTCGTGTCGACGTTCGCCGAGGTCGCGACCGGTCTCGTTGAGGACACGAAGGACCTCGCGCACCCGGTGCTCGACGCCCTCGCCGGCAACCCGAGCGCCAAGTGGCAGGTCGAGCAGTCGTACCACCCGGTCGAGCAGACGCCGTCGGACGAGCGCAGCCCGGAGACGGACACCCTGCTGCTCGACGCCGACGACGAGCAGGAGAACGTGATCGCGCAGATCACGGCCGGCAACTCCATCGTCGTGAAGACGCTCCCCGGCACCGGCGGCACGCAGACGATCGTGAACGCCCTCGGCGGCCTGGTCGCCGCGAACAAGCGCGTCCTCGTCGTCAGCCCGCGCCGCGCCACGCTCCGTGGCATCGCGGCCCGCTTCGGCGAGGTGCACCTGCCTGGCGTCGCCGTCACCCCGGCGACGCTCCGCCGTGACGTGGTCCGTGCGATCGCCCGCAACGAGAAGGCGAGCCGACCGAACCTCCGCGAGGTCGACGACGCCCTGGTGCGGCTCCGCAAGGTCCTCACCGACTACCGCGGTGCCCTCACCCGCACCGACCCCGACTTCGGGGTCAGCGTGCTCGACTGCCTGGTCGAGCTCTCCCGCCTGTCCCTGCTGCCGGTCGCCCCGTCCACGACGGCCCGGCTGTCGAAGCAGTCCGTCGTCTCGATGGTCACCGGTCGCGCCCGCGTCGCCGAGACCATGGTCAGCGCCGCGAACCTCGGCGAGTTCCGCTACGGCCCCGACGACTCGCCCTGGTACGGCGCGAGGTTCACCTCGAGCGACGGCGCCCAGCGTGCCCACGCGACCGCGCGGGAACTCGACGGCGGCGCGCTGCCGGCCCTCCTGCAGCGCGCGCACGACCTCGTGGCGTCGACGCACATGCGGCAGTTCACGACGATCAACGAGCTCGGCATCTACCTCCGCCTGCTCACCGAGATCCGGGACACCCTCGACCGCTTCCTGCCGATCGTGTTCGACCGGTCGGTGTCCGAACTCGTCGCCGCGACCGCTCCCCGGGGCGAGGGCGCGCCGATGTCGAGCACGAACCGCCGTCGGCTCAAGAAGCTCGCCCGCGAGTACGTCCGTCCCGGCGTGCACGTGTCCGACCTGCACGAGGCCCTCACCCGCGTCCAGCAGCAGCGCGTCCTCTGGCAGCGCTACGTGGCCGCGGGCGTGAACCCCGAGGTCCCCACCGGCATAGCCGACGTCCAGGTGCTGTTCTCGAACGTCGTCGAGGACCTGTCCCGACTGGACGAGCCGCTCGGTCGCACCAGCCGCGACCAGCAGCTCGCGAACCTGCCGATCGACGAGCTCGTCCCGACGATCGCCGAACTGGCCGCCGAGTCCGACGTCCTGCACAACCTGCAGGAGCGCACCGAGCTCATGCAGACCCTCCGCGACCTGCAGCTCGAGCCGCTGCTCACCGACCTGGCGAACCGGCACGTGCCGGACGTGCAGGTGCCCGCCGAGCTCGAGCTGGCCTGGTGGCAGTCCGCGCTCGAGACGATGCTCGAGTCCGACCGGGCCCTGCTCGGTGCGAACACGGACATGCTCGACCGGGTCGAGGCCGACTTCCGACTCGTGGACGACGCGCACGCGGCCGGGGTGTCCCAGGGCCTGGCGTGGCAGCTCGCCGAGAACTGGAAGGTCGGGCTCGTCGACTGGCCGGAGGAGTCCTCCGCGCTGAAGACGCAGCTCAAGGAGGGCGCGATCACGTCGCGTCTGCTCCACGACTCCGCACCGCACCTGTCCCGCGCCATCGCCCCGGTCTGGCTCGCCTCCCCCGTACGAGGTCGCGCAGATCGCCGACACGATGCCGTTCGACACCGTGATCCTCGTCGACGCCGGTGCCGTGACGATCGCCGAGACCGTCGGCGCCGTCCGTCGCGCCCGACAGACCGTCGTGTTCGGTGACCCGGTCACGCAGACGCCGTCGCCGTTCCGCATCGCCGTGGACCCGGACCACCGCGCGCTGCAGGTGGACGAGGAGACGCTCGACGCCCTGCACGCCGACTCGGCCCTCGCGAAGCTGTCCACGCTCCTGCCCACCCTGTCGCTGACCCGGTCGTACCGGGCCGGCGGCGAGGACCTGGCGGAGCTGGTCAACCGTCGCTTCTACGGCGGACGGATCGAGTCGCTGCCCTGGGCCGGCTCGTTCCTCGGCCACGGCTCGATCGCGCTCGACTACGTCAGCGAGGGCAAGGCCGTGCCGGACCCCGAGTCCGGTGCCGTCGAGAGCGTCGACGCCGAGGTGGACCGGGTCGTCCGGCACGTCATCGAGCACGCCCGCACCCGTCCGACCGAGTCGCTCATGGTCATCACGGCCTCAGCGAAGCACGCGGTCCGGGTCGAGCAGGCCGTGCTCGCTGCCGCGCAGGGCCACAAGGACCTCACCGAGTTCGTCATCGGTGACCGTCCGGAGCCGTTCATCGTCGCCACCCTCGAGCAGTCCGTGGCGCAGAGCCGCGACCGCGTCGTGTTCTCCATCGGCTACGGCCGGACCCCGCACGGTCGGGTCCTCCGCGACTTCGGTCCCCTCGGCAAGCCCGGCGGTGAGCGGCTGCTCGCGGTCGCGATGACCCGTGCCCGTCGGTCGATGGTCATCGTCACGTGCTTCCAGCCGTCCGACATCGAGGCCGAGCGCATGGGGCACGGCACGGTCGCCCTCGCCGAGATCCTGGCCGAGGTCCGCGCCCGGACCACCGCTGAGTACGTGCCGGACGACTCCGACCCGCTGCTCGTCGACCTGGCCCGGCGGCTCGAGATGCGCGGCATCCCGGTCGCGCTCGGCCACCGCGGCAAGCTCGGCCTGGTCGCCGCGCACGGCGGGGTCTGCGTCACCATCGAGACCGATGCGTCGCTCGTCAAGGGGTCGCTGCGTGAGTCGCTCCGGCTCCGTCCCGAGGTGCTCCGTCGTCTCGGCTGGCACTACGTCCGCGTGCACGCGTTCCAGCTGTTCTCCGACCCGGACCGGGTGGCGAACACGGTGGCGCAGGTGCTCGGGGTCGACCGCGGTGCCACCCAGGAGATCTCGATCCCGCCGGTGCCCGCACGCCGATGACCGCCAGGGTCCCACGCCGGGCCTCGCGGCAGGCAGGACCGGTGACCTCGACGACGGACCACCTGACGGGGACGTGGACACCGGACGCGGGTGCGTCCCGGGCAGGAGACGCGTCGGGGGGCGGCCACCGACCCCGCGGCGACCCCGGCACCCGCCCTGCCGCGGTCGACCGGGCCGGGAGGCTCGTCCCGCTCCGGCAGGCGCGTCACGACCCGTGCGGTCCCCGGCAGCGACCCGACACCGGCGCCGGAACCGAAACCGGCGCGCCACGGCACGGGCGAGAACGACGACCGGCTCCTCCGCGACCGGCCGCCGCACTGGGGATGACCGTCCCGCCTGACGGAGGACGGCCTGCCGCCGGTCGGGTGCGACCGACGAGTGCACGGGTCGGACCGGTACCCTTGCAGTGACCCACCCCGAACGGAAGCGTGTGATGACGGAGCCCTCCCGGCGGACCCGGCCCGACTGGCAGACGCTGCCGAACCTCATCACGCTGGTGCGCTTCGCCCTCATCCCGGTCTACGTCGGGCTGGTCGTCGCCGGACACCCGGGATGGGCGTTGGCCTCCCTGGTGGTCCTCGGCGTGAGCGACTGGGCCGACGGGTTCCTGGCGCGACGACTCCACCAGGAGTCCCAGCTCGGCAAGACGCTCGACCCGATCGCCGACCGGTTGGCGATCGTGGCGATCGTGCTGTCGCTCGTGCTCGTCGGGCTGCTGCCGTGGATCATCGTCGTGGTCGTGGTGGCCGTCGACCTGGCGCTCCTGGCGCTCTCGAGCGCGTGGTTCCGCGGCAACCCGGACCTCCGCGTGACGTGGACGGGCAAGATCCGGTCCGCGCTGCTGTTCGTCGGGCTGCCGGTCCTGCTGTTCTCGTCGACGTCGGTCGCCGCCGACCACCACTGGGTCCGGGACGTCGGTCTCGTCTTCGTCTGGCTCGGCACGGTCGGGCACGTCCTCGCCGGGCTGCAGTACGCGGGGGGAGATGGCCCGGAAGCACCGGGCGCAGCGCGCTCCGGCGTAGGCCGACCCTCCCGGCGCTAGCACCGGCGCCGCGCCCGCCTACAGCTTCGTCGTTCCGGCGATGCCGGCGCCCTCGGGTGCGTCCGCCGGAGCGACGTGCGCCCCGTGCCCGCCGACACCCGGCTCGGCACCCTGCTGGGCGCGCAGCAGGTCGCGGATCTCGAGGAGCACCTCGACGTCCGTCGGCGGGACGTCCGCGGGCGGTTGCTCCTCGTCGTGCTTCGTCCGGTCGAACGCGACCTTCTTGAGGTGGTTCACCGGCACGACGAGCGCGAAGTAGACGACCGCGGCGACGATCACGAAGTTCAGGACGGCGCCGAGCACCTTGCCGAACAGCAGCTCGGTGTCGCCACCGGACACGGTCGGGAACGACACGATCAGGGCCTTGTCCAAGCTGGAGGCGTTGAAGACCGCACCGATGAGCGGGTTGATCAACGCCGTCACGACCGCCGTCACGATGGCGGTGAACGCGGCACCGATGACGACCGCCACCGCGAGGTCGATGACGTTCCCGCGGAGCAGGAACTCCCTGAAGCCCTTCACGCGAGCCCCCCTTCTGTCGTGGACGGCCACCGCGCGGTGGCCCGGTCCAACCTAACCAGGAGGCGCGGGGCCGGTCAGGACGCGGACGACCCCGACCCGGAGGACGACCCGGACCCGGAGGACGACCCGGACCCGGAGGACGACCCCGACCCGGAGGACGACCCGGAGCCGGACGAGGACCCGGAGGAGCCGGACGACCCCGACGACGAGCCCGACCCCGACGACGAGCCGGAACCAGACGACGAGCCGGATCCCGACCCCGACGGCGTCGCGCGCGAGTCGGTCCGGTAGAAGCCACCACCGTTGAAGGTCACACCGACGGGCGAGAACACCTTCCGCAGGACCCCGCCGCACACCGGGCACTCGGTGAGCGTGGCGTCGGAGAAGGCCTGCTTGATGTCGAACGCGTTGCCGCACTCGGTGCAGCGGTACGAGTAGGTGGGCACGTCAGCTCCGGAACGTGATGATGCGCGACGGCGTGATGATGCCGTCGACGGGTTCGTCGTGGGGTTCGCGCGGGACCTCGTCGAGGTACTCCGTGTCGAACACCACAGCATAGACGGGCGGGCGGTTGGCCATGGACCCGAGGGTCTTGTCGTAGTACCCGCGTCCCCACCCCATCCGGACGCCGTCGTGCCCCACGGCGGCGGCCGGCGTGATGATCACGTCGACGTCGTTGATCGCCAGGGGGGGAGAGCACCTCGCCGACGACCTCCGGCATGCCGAACGGTCCCTCGCGCTCCGAGGACCCGTCGCCGACCGCCCAGTCGAGCAGCCCGTCCTCGCGGGTGATCGGCAGGAGCACCCGGATGCCCCGCTCGAACGCCCAGGCCAGGAAGGGACGGACGTCGGGTTCGTCGGGCGCCGACAGGTAGAGCGCGACCGAGGTGATCTGGCGTTCCTCGACGAAGCGCTGCAGCGTTGCGGTCAGGGCGAGGGAGTCGGCGTCGCGGACGGTCGAGGTCCGGCTGCGTCGCCGCTGCCGGAGGTCGGCTCGGAGGGCGCGCTTCTCGTTCCCGAGATCGGCGGTCATGGCGAAGAGTGTAGCGAGCGCCGGTACTGCGGCTTCCCGCTGATCTGCCTGTCCTCCTATCAGTTGACATGCCCGCGAAATGCGTTTCGGATACGGTCTGTCCATGGGCTTCCAGATTTCGAAGGCAGTGATCCCCGCCGCAGGGCTGGGCACGCGCTTCCTCCCCGCGACCAAGGCGATGCCGAAGGAGATGCTCCCCGTCGTCGACAAGCCGGCCATCCAGTACGTGGTGGAGGAGGCGGTCGACGCCGGACTCACCGACGTGCTGATGATCACCGGGCGCAACAAGAACGCGCTCGAGAACCACTTCGACCACGTGTCGGAGCTCGAGGAGACCCTCAAGAAGAAGGGCGACCACGAGAAGCTGCAGAAGGTCAACCAGTCCACGGACCTGGCCGACATGCACTACGTGCGTCAGGGTGACCCGCTCGGCCTCGGTCACGCCGTGCTCCGCGCGAAGATGCACGTCGGCCGCGAGCCGTTCGCCGTGCTCCTCGGTGACGACATCATCGACGCCCGCGATCCGCTGCTCAAGCGCATGATCGAGGTCCAGGGCGAGAAGAACGCCACGGTCGTCGCCCTGCTCGAGGTCCCGGCGTCGCAGACGCACCTCTACGGCATCGCGACCGTCGAGGAGACCGACACCGACGACGTCGTGAAGATCACCGGCCTGGTCGAGAAGCCGGCCCAGGGTGAGGCCCCGTCGAACCTGGCGATCATCGGCCGCTACGTCATCCGCCCCGAGGTCTTCGACGTCCTCGAGAAGCAGGAGCCCGGCAAGGGCGGCGAGATCCAGCTCACCGACGCGCTCATGAAGATGGCGAGCGCCGAGGAATGGACAGGTGGCGTGTACGGCGTCGTCTTCCGTGGACGCCGCTACGACACCGGTGACAAACTCGACTACATCAAGGCGATCGTGCAGCTCGCCTCGGACCGCGAGGACCTCGGCCCGGACCTCAAGTCCTGGCTCAAGGAGTTCAACGCGGGCGAATGAGTCGACCCATCCCGCACGGGTCCGGTGACCCCGGCCCCGTGCGGGACACCCGTCCCGCCGAGCGCGGGACCCCGGAGGAACCAGAAGCGATGACGACGATCCCGACCCTCACCCACGGGCGAGTCACCATCCGCCCCCCTCCGGATCCGCGACGCCCGTGAGCTCGACCTGGCGTTGGCCGGCAACCGCTCGTGGCTCCGCACGTGGGAGGCGACGAACCCCTCCGGGTTCGCGTCCGCCGACGTCAAGGGGAGCATCCGCGCGCTGCAGGCCAACGCCCGGGCCGGGTTGGGCCTCCCGTTCGCGATGGAACTGGACGGACGCTTCGTCGGCCAGCTGAACGTCTCCGGGATCACGTACGGGTCGCTCGCGAGCGCCTCCATCGGGTACTGGGTGGTGCAGGACGCCGCCGGCCACAACGTGACGCCGACCGCGGTCGCGCTGGCGACCGACCACTGCTTCCGCTCCGTCGGCATCCACCGTCTCGAGATCTGCATCCGTCCCGAGAACGCCCCGAGCCTCCGCGTCGTGGAGAAGCTCGGGTTCCGGTACGAGGGCCTGCGCCGCCGGTACATCCACATCAACGGCGATTGGCGCGACCACTTCTGCTTCGGCCTCGTCGCGGAGGAGATCCGCGAGGGCGTCCTCGACCGCTGGGTCCGTGGGCAGGTGCCGCACGGTGCCGGCCGCGTGCCGCAGGAAGCCTGGGACGAGGCGGGCGTGCCGCTGCCCGTCTCGCCGCGCGGCTGACGACCCACGGGACGGGTCGCGTCGCGGCCCGGTGACCCCGGCGTGGCCGGGAGGCCCGCCGAGCCTCCGACGGATCCGTCACGACTCGCTCGACACGCTCCCGGCAATGGGCGTCCGGGCGGCGCGCTCCCCCCTACCGTTGCCCCCATGGGAATCGGGACCTGGGGCGGCGGCGTCGTGCTGCTCGTGGCGGCCGTGCTCTGGGTCGTGTACCTGATGCCCGCGTGGGCGGCCCGTCGTGAGTACCTCGCCACCGAGCGGAACGCGATCCGACTGCAGCAGACCCTCCGCATCCTGGCGCAGACCGCCGAGCTGCCGGACGAGGTGCGCGTCGAACTGAACGCGAAGTCCCTCGCCGAGGCGCAGCGCGTCGCCCGGTCCGAGGAGGCGAAGCGTGCCGCGATCGTCCGCGCCCACGAGGCCGCACGGCAGCGGGAGATCACCCGTCGCCTCGCCGCCCAGGCGCCCGTGCTCGAGAAAGCGTCCTCGGTGCCCGCCCTGACCGCGATGCGCATGCGTCGCTCACGTCTCGGTGCCACGACGCTCGGCACGCTCGGGCTCGTGCTCGCGGTGGTCGTGCTCGTCGTCGCCCCCCGGCGCCTGGTTGCTCGCGGTGGCCGGACTCGTCGCGGCCGGTGGTTCAGCGGCCGTGCTCGCACAGCTGCACCAGGTCGCGACCGCGCGCCGTCGACGGGCCGCGGCCGGTGCGGGGGGAGCAGACCCGGGCCTCCCGGCCGAGCACCGCGTGGACGGACCCGGCGCCGCCGCTCTCCACCGACCAGCCGACGGCCGCGCCTGCGGACCGCACCTGGACGCCGGGGCCGATCCCGAAGCCGCTGTACGTGCAGACACCGACCCGACCCGATCCGTCCCCGGAGTCGTCGGCCGAACTCGCCGCCCGGCTGCGTGACCGCGTGGCCCAGGCGAAGGCCGAGGCGGAGGCAGAAGCGGCTGCCGTCCGAGCCGCTGCGGCCGACCCGTCGCTCGCCCGGGTGTCGCGGATGCGTGCCGACGTCGAGGAGGCCGCCGCGGCGCTGTCCTCGCACGACCAGGGGCGGCTCGCGGAGCGGCTCGGGCTCCGTGCCGCGACCGCCGGGTCGCCCGCTCCCCCGGAGTGCGCCCGCGCCCGGTGCGTCGGCTGCGCCCGGTCCGGTTGCGCCCGGTCCGGCTGCCTCCGCGACCGACGAGGCCGCCGCCCCCCGCCGCCCCGAGCCGCTGGGTCGGGATGGGCGTGATCGGCGACGACGCGTACGGACAGACGGACCTCGACGCGATCATGCGACGCCGTCGAGCGGTCTGACCGGACGGCACGCCCGACCGCCGCGGCCCGATTACCGGATCGCCGCGACCCGGTGCTATCGTTGTCGAGCACTCGGGGCTATGGCGCAGTTGGTAGCGCGTCTCGTTCGCAATGAGAAGGTCAGGGGTTCGAATCCCCTTAGCTCCACCGAGCAGCACGACGGCCCGGGACCGATGGTCCCGGGCCGTTCTCGTTGCCGGCCGTTCTCGTTGCCAGCCTTCCACAGACCGCCACGGGGGGGTGTCGGAGCCGGGTGCTCGGCCCCTAGACTCCCCGTGCGCCACAACAGGTGGTCCCGAGGGGGGGAGCCGCCACTCGGCCGGGCACCGTCGCCCGACCGAGCACCGTCGCCCGCTCGGGCACGCCGCCCGCTCGGGCACGTCAGGGGGAGAAGCATGAACCGCGTCCGTCGTCTCGTCGCCACCGTCGCCACCGCCGTCGTCATCGCAGCAGGTGTCGCCGTCGCCGGCCCGACCGCCGCGGCCTCCGCCGCCGTCACCCCGACCGGGGTGGACATCTCGTGGCCGCAGTGTGGCGGGACGGTCCCGACCGGACAGGCGTTCGGCATCGTCGGGGTGAACGGATCGCTCGGCAACACGACGAACCCGTGCCTGGCCGAGCAGCTGGCCTGGGCCGCGGGGTCCGTCGGCGGATCGACCCAGCCGAAGACCCAGCTCTACGTCCTGTTCGCCAACCCCGGCCTGCAGGCGTCGGTCTGGCCGAAGTCGAACACGTACAAGGGCACCGCGCCGGCGAACCGGTTCGGTCGGTGCTCGACCAAGGGCGGTGCGAAGCAGCTCACGCTCGCGTGCTCGTTCATGTACGGGTACGCGCGCGGCTACGACGACGTGACGATCCGCGGCATCGACCGCCCCGCCGCGTACCGCTGGTGGCTCGACGTCGAGACCGGGTTGTCCTACCAGTCGAGCACCGCGCAGAACCGCGCCGCGCTCGAGGGCATGATCGCCGGGCTCAAGGCGGGTGGGGTCCGGACGATCGGCATCTACTCGACGCCGTCGCAGTGGAAGACCATCGCCGGGTCGGTCAGCTCGTCGAGCACGCTGTACGGCCGGTCGAGCTGGATCGCCCTCGGCAAGAGCACGATCACCAAGGCGCGCCAGGCCTGCTCGGGGACCCCGCTGTCCGGCGGCACGATCGCGATGACCCAGATCGAGGCCGCGTACGGCTCCACCACGATCGACCGCGACGTCTCCTGCCGCTGATCGGTCCTTGCGGGGCTCCGGGTCGGCTGTCACGATGAGGCGACGGACGAAGGAGCCCATCATGACCTCGCGACTGAACCCCTACCTCGGCTTCCGGGACGACGCCCGACAGGCGCTCGAGTTCTACCAGTCGGTGTTCGGCGGTGAGCTGCGGATCGGCACCTTCGCCGAGATGGGCGCCGACGGGGACCCGGCCGACGCGGACAAGGTCATGCACGGGCAGCTCGAGACGACGCGGGGGGTACGTGCTCATGGCGTCGGACACCCCGGCGTCGATGGGGCGGTCGGAGACGAACAACATCTCGCTGTCCGTCTCCGGTGACGCTGACGACGCCGAGGACCTGCGCGGGTACTTCGCGGCCCTGTCCGTCGGCGGGAGGGTGCTCGAACCACTCACGCAGGCGCCGTGGGGCGACGAGTTCGGCATGGTCACCGACCGGTTCGGGATCACCTGGCTCGTGAACGTCAGCGCTCCCGCTGCCTGACCCCGCTGCCTGACCCCGCTGCCTGACCCCGCGCTGCTCCCGGCGGTGCGGTCGGCCGATCCCGGGACGACGTCGCATAGCCTGGTCCGGTCATGACTGCTCCGATCACGCGCCGCACCCTCCTGTCCCTCGCCGGCATCACCGGTGTCGGCCTCGTCGCCGCGGCCTGCTCCGCGGACGGGCCGGGGCTCCGGTCCTCGTCGACGCCGGGGTCGTCCGGCGCGGCACCGGCCGGCGGGACGTCGTCGGGCTCGTCGCCGACCGGAGCCGCGAGTGCGCGCCCCTCGGCCACGACGGTCGAGCCGGCGGAGCTGCCCCTCGCCGGCGGCGTCACCGTGACCGTCACCGGGTCGGGGCTCGCCGTCGTCAAGGGCGTCACCGTCGGCGGGGTCGCCGCACGGGACGTGGTCGCCCGAGCGGGCAAGGTCACGTTCACGGCGCCGCACCAGGCCATGTACACCGCGGGGCCGGCCGACGTCGCGCTGTTCACCGAGCCCGTGGAACCGGTCCCGTCGGCGAACCGGATCTCGGACGGCAACGGCAGCCAGGCGAACGACGGCCAGGTGGGTGCCACACAGGACGGTGCCGCCAGCACGCCGACCCCCACGGCCTCGGCCACTCCGGACGCGAGCACCGCGGTCGCCACCACGACCGTCGCCTACGCGGCCCAGACCGCGGTCGACCGCCAGCTCGAGTACGCCATGCGGCACTGGGCCGACTACAACACCGCCGAGTACGGGACGATGAACCCCATCGGCGGGGACTGCGCGAACTACGTCAACCAGACGCTCGAGGCCCGCGGCTGGGAGCAGCGCGCCGACTGGTACAACCGGGCCGGCGGTGCAGAGCACTCCTCGACGTGGACCTACTGCCCGGCCATGGACCCGTGGCTCGACCGGAACGCGGCCACGTTCGGGCTCACCCGCCGGACCTCTGACGAACGCCAGCACGTCGCGGTCGGCGACATCGTCATGTTCGACTGGAACGGCAACGGCTCGCCGGACCACACGACCATCGTGTCCGAGGTGTTCACCGAGGCCGACGGCACGATCCGCATCAAGTCGGCGAGCCACAACCAGGACGGGCCGTACCGTGACCTCGACGAGATGATCACGGTGCAGCACCCGGGCGGCACCGCCTGGTTCCACACGATCGCGGCGTAGGGACCGGACCCTCCGCACGGCACGAAGGGTGCGGCGCGTCGGTACCATCACGGGTGTCCTCGTACCGCGACGAGAGGGGATCCCGTGCCCGGACCTGCACTCCGCGAGACCGACCGCGGTCCGGCCTTCCCCGCCCGCGTCCGGTCCGACGTCGTGGCCGCCGTGGTCAGCGCGGGGCTCGCCGTGCTCCTGCCGGTCCTGTTGCTCGTCGTCGGCTCACTGCTCGGCGGGGCCGGCGGCAACCCGCTCGGCTCGACGGCCGGACTGCTCCGACAGGCCCTGGGCGACGGGCTCGTGCTGGTGGTCCTCGTCGTGGTGGTGTCCGCGCTCGGCGGGTGGCGGTCCGTCCTGACCGAGCCCGCTCGCGCTCGGTCGTGGTGGGGTGTCGGCGTGCTCGTCGTGTTCACCGCGGTGACGCTCGTCGCGTTCACGACACCCCTGCGGGCCGATGCCGGTGGGTACCTCGGCGCGCTCCTCGTCGGCGTGCTCGCCGTGGCCCTCGTCGAGGAGCTCGTCTTCCGCGGGGTCCTCGTCGCGGGGTTCCGCCGGGTCGCGCCCGAGTGGGTGGTGTGGCTCGTCGCCACCGCGACCTTCGCCCTGGCACACGCCTTCAACGCGGACGGCAGCGCGTTCCAGGTCCTCACGACGTTCCTGCTCGGTTCCGCCTGTCACCTCGCCCGTCGGGTCACCGGGTCGCTCCTCGGGGCCGTGTTGCTCCACGTGCTGTACGACGCGTTCCTCGGTTTCCGGAGCCAGACGGTCGACGGGATGCCGTTCCTGCTCAACGCCGGGGCCACCCTGGCGGTGGCCGTGGCAGCCGTCATCGGCTTCGTGGTCGCACTCCGCACCCCGGGACCGCGCCGCGGGTCCGGCACCGGCGCCTGAGGCACGAGGCCCGCGTCCGTGGTCGGGCGCCGGTGCCCGGGTTCAGGGGAACCCGAGGAACCAGAGCAGGACGACCGCGACCGCCTGCAGGCACACGCCGACCACGAGCCACCCGGTCGCCCGTCGCCGGGTCGCGGTGAACGTGTCGGCGGCGAGCAGCGGCGCGACCGGCATGAGCAGGCGGGGCAGGCTCTGCTGCGGCAGGAACACCGCCACCAGGTACGCCACGTAGGCGACCGCGAAGCCGAGGACGTCGGGCCCGAGCGCGCGGACGCCCCGTCGGCAGGACAACCACGCGGCCCCGGCGAGCACGAGCACCACGAGCACGATGCCCGCGGGCCCGAGCCAGGTCCCCGCCATGAGGAACCACGGCGTCAGCGGTGCGAAGTGCTGCCGGCCGACGAACCCGACCCACCACGACAACTCCGTCTCGAGGTACGCGTCCGGACGACCGGTCACCGCGCTCGCGACCACCGGCCACGCGAGCCCCGCCGCCGCGACGACGAGCCCTGCGGCGACGACCGCGCCGCGATCCCGCCACCGGAACGGCTCCCCACCGGGTCGGCCGCCTTCCGCACGCCGGGCGGCGACCTCCCGCACGACGAGGTGCACGGCGAGGGCGACGGCGAGCGCCAGCACCCCCCGGGCGGGCGGCCGCCGCGAGCACACCGAGGACGGCGACCAGCCAGTACCGCCGGCGCACGAGCGCGAGCAGTGCGCCGAAGAGCAGGACCAGGAACATGCTCTCGGCGTACGCGACCTGCAGCAGGAAGCCCGTCGCGCCGAATGCGAAGAACGCGGTCGCCCATCGCGCACGTCGGGCGTCCGCGACCGCGAGGACGAGGCGGAACAGGACCACGCACGCCCCGGCACCGCACAGGGTGGCGACGACGAGCCCCGCCACCCAGAACGACGACCCCGTCAGCGCCATGAGGACCCGGACGACGCCGGGGAACAGCGGCAGGAACGCCCACGGGTTCGGGAGGACGTGCCCGTCGCCGTCGGTGGGCAGGTCGCGCGGGTACCCGTGCTCGGCGATGGTCCGGTAGAAGGACGCGTCCCACGAGCCCGAGAAGGTGGCGAACGACGGGTCACGCCGGTACGAGGCGAAGTGCCACCCGTTCGCCGTCGCGAGCCAGTAGACCGAACCGAGGAGCACCGTGCTGACGATGCGCGAGGCCAGCCACAGGAGGAGGGGAGTCGTCCACCCGCTGTGGCGGGCCTCCAGGACGGCCGTCACCGTCCGCCCCACGCGGGCCCGCCGGGAGGCTCGGGTCGTCGCCGCCGGGTCCGTCACCTGCCCGATCCTGGCAGACGGTCCGCTGTCCGTTCGCCGCACCGGCCAGGTCGCGTCCAGAGGCCGGGCGTTGCATCGCGGTCGTTCCCTGGAAACCACCACCACGGAGGCAGCATGCCGTTCATCACCGTCGGAGCCGAGAACGGGCACGACATCGACCTGCACTACGACGACTTCGGCACGGGCGACCCCGTCGTCCTGATCCACGGCTGGCCGCTGTCGGGCCGCTCGTGGGAGGGCCAGGTCCCGGCCCTCGTCGCCGCCGGGCACCGCGTCATCGCCTACGACCGCCGCGGGTTCGGTCAGTCCTCGCAGCCGTGGAACGGGTACGACTACGACACGTTCGCCGCGGACCTCGACAAGCTCATCACGGAGCTCGGGCTGACGGACGTCACGCTCATCGGGTTCTCGATGGGCGGCGGCGAGCTCGCCCGCTACGTGTCGACCTACGGCACCGGCAAGGTCGCGAAGCTCGTCTTCGCCAGCGCCGTCCCGCCGTACCTGTGGAAGTCCGACGACAACCCCGAGGGCGGCGTCGACCAGGACCTCGCCGACTGGTTCGCGACGGGCATCACGGGCGACCGCCCGGCGTTCCTGCACGAGTTCGTGGACATGTTCTACACCGCCGGCGGCAAGGTCTCGCTGACCCACAAGCCGCTCGTGAGCGAGGACCAGCGCGCCTACGACCTCGCGATCGCCGAGCTCGCCTCGCCGAAGGGCACGCTCGACTGCACGGCGGCGTTCGCGACGACCGACTTCCGCGACGACCTGACGAAGGTCGACGTCCCGACGCTCGTCATCCACGGCGACGCCGACGGCATCGTGCCGTTCGAGGTGTCCGGCAAGCGGACCGCCGAGGCGATCCCGGACGCGCAGCTGCACGTCATCGAGGGCGGCCCGCACGGCGTGCTCGCGTCACACCGCGACGAGTGGAACGAGGCGGTGCTCCGCTTCCTCGCGGGGTAGTCGCGTCCGTCGGCGCCTCGGTGCCGGCAGACGGACGGGAGGCCCGTGACCGACTGGTCACGGGCCTCCCGTCCGTTCCGCCACCCGTCGGTTCCGCCACCCGTTCGGCGGACCGCCGCGGTCAGCGGCCGAGCACGGCCCGGCGGATCCGCTCGATCGGCTCCTTCGGGCTCCGGTCCGCGTTGAGCAGACCGTTCGTCTCCTGCATCGTGTCGGTGAGCTGGGTCCAGCAGCTGCCGGCGAGGAACGAGCTCGCGCGCACCGCGTCGTAGAGGGCGGTGATCCTGGCGATCCAGTCGTCGCCGTCCGCCGCGGTCGTGTACCCCCCAGGCGTCGTCGCGCTGCACGCCCGGCTGGTGGTTCACGCCGCCGAACTCGGTCAGCATCACCGGCTGGCCGCGGTCCACCGCCCCACCGACCAGGATCGGACGGTCCGCCGGACCGATGCCGGCGAGCAGCCGGGCCCGCGCGGTGTCGTCGGCGTACGTGCGGGCGAGCCGCTCCCCGTCGCCCTCGTAGTCGTGCACCGACAGGATGTCCGAGTCGGGGTGCTCCCACCCGTCGTTCGAGATCACCGGCCGGGTCGGGTCGAGCGCCCGCGTGACGTCCGCGAGGGCACGCGCGTACGCCTGCTGCGCGGGGTCCGTGGCGATGTGCTGCACGCCCCAGCTCTCGTTCGCCGGCACCCAGGTGACGACCGAGGGGTGCGAGGCGTCCCGCTCCACCGCGTCCATCCACTCGCGCATCAGGCGTTGCACGGCCGTGGGGGGAGAAGGCGTACGCACCGGGTGCTTCACCCCAGACCATGAGGCCGAGCCGGTCGGCCCAGTACAGGAACCGTGGGTCCTCGATCTTCTGGTGGTTCCGCGCCGCGTTGAAGCCGAGGTCCTTGATGAGCTCGACCTCGCGGCGGAGGGCCTGGCGGGTCGGTGCGGTCAGGTGCGACTCCGGCCAGTAGCCCTGGTTCAGCACGCTGCGCACGTCGATGCTGCGGTCGTTGAGCAGGAACCGGCCACTGCCGACCGCGGTGGTGCGGATGCCGAAGTACGAGCTCACGGCATCGAGCGGTGCGCCGTCGGCGGACACCAGGGACACCACCGCGTCGACGAGGTGCGGTGCGTCCGGGCTCCACTGCAGCTCCTGCTCGGCCTGCCCGTTCGCCTGCCGGGCGATCGGCACGACGAGGTCGACCTCGTGCGCGGTCGGCTGGACGGCGACCTCCACCGTGGCGAGGTGCTCGTCGTGCTCCGCCCAGTGCGCCTCGACCCGGAGCCGCGTCCCGGCCGGGTGCGGGCCCGCCAGCCGGACGGTGAGCCGCATCGTCTCGTGGTCGACGTTCGTCCACCGGACGGAGCGGACGGCCGTGCTCGGGACCGCCTCGAGCCAGACGGTCTGCCAGATCCCCGTGGTCCGGCGGTACCAGATGTCGTGCGGCTGCTCGTGCCAGTCCTGCTTGCCGCGGGGCTGGGTGAGGTCGTGCGGGTCGTCCTCGGCGCGGACGACGAGCGTGTGGTCGTCGGTGCCGGTGCCGGTGCCGGTGCCGATGCCGGTGCCGTCGCCGGTCAGGGCGTCGGTGACGTCGAGGGTGAACGGGATGTGGCCGCCCTCGTGGTCGCCGACGAACCGGCCGTCGACCCAGACGCGTGCGCGGTGGTCCACGGCGCCGAAGTGCAGGAGGAGGCGCGGGGCATCGGTGCCGTGGCCGGCGGCCGCGAGGTCGGCGGCGGTGATCGTCCGCGCGTACCAGACCACGGGGTGGAACCCGGGCTCGTCGATGCCGGACGCCACGGACTCCGGCGGAAACGGGACGATGATGTCCCGGGCGTCGGGGAACCCGTCCCGCCACGAGGGGTCGTCCCCGGTGTTCCGGAACGACCAGGTGCCGTCGAGGTCCGCCCAGTGGGACCGCATCATCTGCGGCCGCGGGTACTCGCCGTCCTGGCGGGTCGCGACGGGGAGTGCGGGTGCGGCGTCGTTGCCGGGGTACGCGTTCATGGCTCCATGCTGGTCGTGCGGTACATCGATGTAAAGGCGGCGCATGCAGACCGGACAGCGCACGGGAGTGGCGGGCGGACGGCACGGAGTGGCCGAACCCCCCGGACCGGTGCAGCCGCGACGGGTACCGTCCCCGACATGACCGACGCCGTGCACGCCGACCCCCCTCGAGACAGCCGTCGCCGGCTGGATGGCCGACCAACGCTGGTACGCGGCGAAGGGCGGGACCCCGCGGGTCCGCGTCCTCGCCGAGGACAGCGACGACACCGCCGAGGCCCGCATCCGCACCCTCTACGTGCTCGACGACGCCCCGACCGGACCGGTCCTGTACCAGGTGCCGCTCACGATCCGGCAGACGCCCGTCCCCGAGCTCGCGCACGCCCTCGTGGCCGAGGTCGACGGCGCACACGTCTACGACGGCCCGCACGACGTCGCCTACGCACGCTGGTTGCTCGGACGCATCGAGGCCGACGGCGACCACATCGGCCCCGTCACCGACGCCCGTGTCCTCAGCGGCGAGCAGTCGAACACCTCGGTGATCTGCGGGACCGAGGAGAGCGGCCAGGTCATCACGAAGGTCTTCCGTGTGCTGCACGACGGCGCCAACCCCGACGTGACCACGCAGCGGGCGCTCTCGGCGGCCGGGTCCGAGCGTGTGCCCCGGACCTTCGGCGCGCTCGCCGGGGAGTGGCCGGACGACGGGCAGCCGGGCGGCACCGCACACGGCCACCTGGCCTTCGCGCAGGAGTTCCTGCCCGGCCTCGAGGACGCCTGGCGCGTGGCCCTGACCGCGGCCCGTGGCGGCGAGTCCTTCGCGAGCGCCGCGGACCGCCTCGGTGCGGCCCTCGCCGAGGTGCACACCGTCCTCGCCGACGCCATGCCGACCGCGACCGCCGGCCCGGAGCAGGTGGACGAGGCCGTCGCGACCATGCGCCGCCGACTCGAGACCGCCGCGGCCGAGGTGCCGCAGGTCGCCGACCACGCCGCCGCCGTCGCCCGCGTGTACGACCGTGCGGCGTCCGTGCCGTGGCCGACCATGCAGCGCATCCACGGTGACCTGCACCTCGGGCAGGTCCTGTCGGCCCCGGAGCCCCGCGGCTGGGTGTTCCTCGACTTCGAGGGCGAGCCGCTCCGCCCGATGCCCGAACGCTCGCGTCCGGACGTCGCGCTCCGGGACGTCGCCGGCATGCTGCGCTCGTTCGACTACGTCGCGGGTGCGCTCGCACACGACGACGATCCCGTGGACACCGGGGACTGGGCGCAGGAGGCGCGGAACGCCTTCCTCGACGGCTACGCGCGGGGCAGCGGTGCCGACCTGCGCGCGCACCGGGCACTGCTGGACGCGTTCGAGCTCGACAAGGCCGTGTACGAGGTCGTGTACGAGGCGCGCAACCGTCCGACGTGGGTCGGGATCCCGGTCGCGGCCGTGGACCGACTGGTCGCCCGCTCGGCGGGCTGACCGCACACCGGACGGGAGGCCCGTGGCGACACCGCCACGGGCCTCCCGTCCGTCCACGTCCGGTCCGTCCGCGTCCGGTCCGTGCCCGGGTCCGACCGGGGAGGTCCGGGGCTAGTTGACGGGACCGGTGTACTTCTCGCCCGGCCCCTTGCCCGGCGCGTCCGGGATGGCCGAGGCCTCGCGGAACGCGAGCTGCACGGAGCGCAGCCCGTCGCGCAGCGGACGGGCGTGCTGGTCGCCGATCTCGGTGGCCGCAGCGGTGACCAGGCCGGCGAGCGAGGTGATGAGCTTGCGGGCCTCGTCCAGGTCGGTCTGTCGCTCGGGGTCGTCCGCCAGGCCGACCTTGACGGCGGCGGCACTGAGCAGGTGGACGGCCACGGTGTTGACGAGCTCGATCGCGGGGACCTCGGAGATGTCCCTGGCGGCATCGCCCGCGCCGTCGAGCCCGTCCTCGTCGGATCCGGGGGCCTGGTTGCTCGGGGTGTCGGTCACGGTGCTCCTCTGCTAGACTCGCCGACGGCAGACGCTGTCCGCGCCCGGATCCTTCCGGGAGTCAGGACGGTGTCACGAAAGAGGAGTTCCTCCCACCCGTGGCTGCACCAAGGCTACCGGGTCACCACCGCTCCGCCGGTGCTCACGACGTGGGCCCCGGTCGGCCGGACCGCAAGGGTCGGCGTCGGGCGGCTGCCGAACGGGTCTGCGATCCGTGCGTCAGATCTCCTCTCTCGTGCCGTCGTCCCGGGCACACGCCCCGGACGGCCACCACCTGATTGAAGGAGCTCCGCATCACCGATCCCCGTACCAACGACCGAATCCGCGTCCCCGAGGTCCGACTCGTCGGTCCCCAGGGCGAGCAGGTCGGCGTTGTCCCCATCGCCGTCGCACTGCGCCTCGCGCAGGAAGCCGAGCTGGATCTGGTCGAGGTCGCGCCGAACTCGAAGCCGCCCGTCGCCAAGATCATGGACTACGGCAAGTTCAAGTACGAAGCCGCTCAGAAGGCCAAGGAAGCCCGCCGCAACCAGGTCAACACCGACCTGAAAGAGGTCCGCTTCCGCCTGAAGATCGACGTGCACGACTACGAGACGAAGCGCAAGCGTGCCGAGGGGGTTCCTCCTCGGTGGCGACAAGGTGAAGGCGATGATCCTCTTCCGCGGTCGCGAGCAGTCGCGTCCCGAGCAGGGTGTCCGACTCCTCCAGAAGTTCGCGGAGGAGATCGCCGAGTTCGGCGTCGTCGAGTCGCGTCCGACCCAGGACGGCCGCAACATGACGATGATCATCGCGCCGCTGAAGAACAAGTCGGACGTCAAGGGCGAGCTCAACGCCAAGCGTGCCGCCGAGAAGGCGGAGCGCAAGGCCTCCGAGCACTCCGCGAAGACCAAGCCGGCGGACGAGACCACGTCCGGGACCGCCGCAGCAGCTCCGGCCGACTCCTCGGCCGAATAGGTCCTCCCAGACCGATCCCGCGCTCGCGCGGCCCCCATCCACCCCACGGAAAGGCACACGATGCCCAAGCAGAAGACCCACTCCGGGTCGAAGAAGCGCTTCAAGGTCACCGGCAGCGGCAAGATCATGAAGCAGCAGGCCGGTATGCGCCACAACCTCGAGGTCAAGTCCGCCAAGCGCAAGGCCCGCCTCAACGAGGACCAGGTCCTCGCCAAGGCCGACGTCAAGGCCGTCAAGAAGCTCCTCGGCCACTGAGCCGTCCCGGAACGTAAAGGAACAGATCAATGGCAAGAGTGAAGAGAGCGGTCAACGCCGCCAAGAAGCGCCGCGTCATCCTCGAGCGCGCCGAGGGCTACCGCGGCCAGCGTTCGCGCCTGTACCGCAAGGCGAAGGAGCAGGTCACCCACTCCCTCGTCTACGCGTACCGGGACCGTCACGCGAAGAAGGGCGAGTTCCGTCGCCTGTGGATCCAGCGCATCAACGCCGCGTCGCGTGCGAACGGCCTGACCTACAACCGCCTCATCCAGGGTCTCAACCTGGCCGGCGTCGAGGTCGACCGTCGCATCCTCGCGGACCTCGCGGTGAACAACGCCGAGACGTTCGCGGCGCTCGTCGAGACCGCCAAGAAGGCCCTGCCGGCCGACACCTCGGCGCCGAAGGCAGCCTGAGCCACGTCACCGTGCACCGGGACCCCCCACTCCGTCGGAGTGGGGGGTCCCGTCGTTCCCGGGGTCGGGTCGTTCCTAGACTGAGCACGTGAGCGATCTCCTCGAGAACCCCCCGTGCCGGCCGTGTCAAGGCCGTGGCCGCCCTGGCCAAGAAGGACGTCCGCGCCGAGACCGGGCTGTTCCTGCTCGAAGGGCCGCAGGCGGTGCGCGAGGCGATCGAGTACCGCCCCGAGCTCCTCCGCGAGCTGTACGTCACCCCGACCGCTGCGGCGCGCCACGGGCTGGACGACGCTCCCGTGGACACGTGGTTCGTCACCGAGCAGGTGCTCGACGCGATGGCGGACACCGTCACGCCGCAGGGCGTCGTCGCCGTGTGCCAGCAGTTCCCGACGTCCGTGAAGGACGTCTTCCCCGACGCCCGGGCGGAGGCCCGGGTCGACGCCGACGCCGACGCCTCGGAGGCCCTGCCCGGACTGGTCGCGATCCTCGAGGAGGTCCGTGACCCGGGGAACGCCGGCACGATCATCCGGGCCGCCGACTCCGCCGGGGCGGACGCCGTGGTGCTGACCGGACGCAGTGTCGACCCGTACAACCCGAAGGTCGTGCGCTCGACCACGGGGTCGCTGTTCCACGTCCCGGTCTCCGTCGGGGTGACCCTGGCCGACGCGGTCGAGCGTGCCCGCGGGCTCGGCTACACGATCCTGGCCGCCGACGTCTCCGGCGACGACCTGCCGGACGTGCGCGCCGACGGCATGCTCGACGGACCGACCGTGTGGGTGTTCGGCAACGAGGCCCGCGGACTGACGGCGGAGGACCTGGCACTCGTCGACCGCGCGGTCAAGGTGCCGATCTACGGGCGGGCCGAGTCGATGAACCTCGCGACCGCGGCGTCGGTGTGCCTCTACGAGAGCGCGTTCGCACAGCGGACCCGTCCCTCCACAGCCACGGACTGACGGCGACCGTCCGCCTGGTGCAGGACGGCGGTATCCCGACGGCCGGTAGGCTTGGGTCTCGTGTCAGAACCTCTCGAGATCAGCGAATCGGCGGTCGCCGACGCCGTGGACGCGGCCCTCGCCGCCGTCCGCGCCACGACCACCGTCGCGGAGCTGAAGCAGGCCCGTGCCGAGCACACCGGTGAGCAGTCGACGCTCGCCCGGATGAACGCGTCGATGCGCAGTGTCCCGCCGGAGCAGAAGGCCGCGGCGGGCAAGCTCGTCGGACAGGCCCGCGGGCAGGTGGCCCAGGTGGTCGCCGCGCAGGAGTCCGTGCTGGCCGAGGCCGAGGAACGTGCGCGGCTCGAGTCGGAGCGCGTCGACGTGACCGCGCTGCCGTCCCGCCGGACGCCGGGCTCGCGCCACCCGCTCTCGCTCCTCAACGAGACCGTGGCCGACGTCTTCGTCGGCATGGGGTGGGAGGTCGCGGAGGGGCCGGAGCTCGAGCACGAGTGGTTCAACTTCGACGCCCTGAACTTCGACCAGGACCACCCGGCCCGGGCGATGGCCGACACCGTCTTCGTCGAGCCGGTCGACCGGCACCTGCTCATGCGGACGCACACCTCACCGGTGCAGATCCGCTCCCTGCTCACGCGTGCGCTCCCGCTCTACGTGATCGCGCCGGGCCGTGTGTACCGCGCCGACGAGCTCGACGCCACGCACCTGCCGGTCTTCACCCAGGTCGAGGGCATCGCGATCGACAAGGGCCTCACGATGGCGCACCTGCGCGGCACGCTCGAGCACTTCGCGCGTCAGGTGTTCGGGGCCGAAGCGCAGATCCGGCTCCGCCCCAACTACTTCCCGTTCACCGAGCCGAGCGCCGAGATGGACGTCTGGCAGCCGAACGCCAAGGGCGGCGCGCGGTGGGTCGAGTGGGGTGGCTGCGGCATGGTCAACCCCAACGTCCTGCGCGCCGCGGGCATCGACCCGGACGAGTACCAGGGCTTCGCCTTCGGTATGGGCATCGAGCGGACGCTCCAGTTCCGCAACGGCCTGAACGACATGCGTGACTTCCTCGAGGGCGACATCCGCTTCTCGCAGCAGTTCGGAACGGTGGTCTGATGCGCGTCCCACTCCGCTGGCTCGGCGAGTCCGTCGACCTGCCCGACGACGTCTCGCTCGAGCACGTCCACGCCGCCCTGGTGTCGGTCGGGTTCGAGGAGGAGTCCGTGCACACCTTCGACCTGACCGGGCCCGTCGTGGTCGGTCGGGTGCTCGAGCGCGTGCCCGAGCCGCAGAAGAACGGCAAGACCATCAACTGGTGCCAGGTGGACGTCGGCGAGTCCGAGCCCCGCGGCATCGTGTGCGGTGCCCACAACTTCGACGTCGGCGACCTCGTCGTCGTGACCCTGCCCGGCGCCGTGCTCCCCGGTCCGTTCCCGATCGCGGCCCGGAAGACGTACGGCCACGTGTCGGACGGCATGATCGCCTCCGCACGTGAGCTCGGTCTCGGCGACGAGCACGACGGCATCCTCCGCTTCGCCGACCTCGGCATGGAGCCCGAGGTCGGGGCGGACGCGATCGCGCTGCTCGGCCTCGACGACGCCGCGGTCGAGATCAACGTGACGCCCGACCGCGGCTACGCCATGAGCATGCGCGGCGTCGCCCGCGAGTACGCGCACGCCACCGGTGCGACCTTCTCCGACCCGGTCGACCGAGTCCTGCCGCGCACCGGCGACGGCTTCACGGTGACCGTGGACGACGCCGCCCCGATCCGTGGTCGTGTCGGCGCGCACACCTTCGTCACCCGGGTCGTCCGCGGCATCGACGCGACCCGGCCGACCCCGGCGTGGATGGTCGCCCGCCTGACCCTGGCCGGCGTGCGTTCGATCTCGCTGCCCGTCGACATCACGAACTACGTCATGTTCGAACTCGGGCAGCCGCTGCACGGGTACGACCTCGCGACGCTGCAGGGCGGCCTGACCGTCCGTCGGGCCACCCCCGGGGAGCGCCTGACCACCCTCGACGACGTCGAACGCACGCTCGACACAGAGGACCTCGTCATCGCGGACGACGCCGGCGCCGTCGGTCTCGCGGGCGTCATGGGCGGTGCCCGGACCGAGATCACCGCGGCGACCACCGACGTCCTCATCGAGGCCGCCGGCTTCGACCAGGTGTCGATCGCCCGCTCGGCCCGGCGACACAAGCTGCCCAGCGAGGCCTCGCGCCGGTTCGAGCGCGGCGTCGACCCGCTCGTCGCCGAGGCCGCGGCGAACCGGGCCGTCGAGCTCCTCGTCGACCTCGCCGGCGGCACGCCGGACCCGCTCGGGTCGACCCTGGTCGACGACCGCCCCCGTCCGACCGTCGCGATGCGCGCCGGTCGGGCCGCCGAGCTCATCGGTGTCGCCTACACCGACGCCGAGGTCCTCGACACGCTCCGGGCGATCGGCGCCACGGTGGAGGTCGACGGCGACGTGCTCGCCGTCACGCCGCCGACCTGGCGCCCCGACCTGGTGGACGACGTCTCCCTGGTCGAGGAGATCGCCCGCATCGTCGGGTACGACCGCATCCCGAGCGTGCTGCCCGTCGCGCCTCCCGGTCGTGGTCTCACGTTGCACCAGCAGGCCCGCCGTCGGGTGTCGGCAGCCCTCGCGGCCGCCGGGCTCACCGAGGTCGTGACCGCTCCGTTCGTCTCCGCCGCGACCGCTGCCGCGTACCCGGGCATCGACGCCGCCGGCGGACCGAGCGTCGTGCTCGCGAACGCGCTCGACAGCGCGCAGGACCACCTCCGCCGCAGCGGCGTGCCGGCCCTCGTCGACGTGGCGCGTCGCAACGTGTCGCGCGGACTCGTCGACCTCGCCGTGTACGAGACGTCCCGTGTCTTCCTGCCCGAGCAGGGTGTCGCGCTCGGGACCGCGGAGGTACCGGTCGGCGCGCAGCGTCCGACACCCGAGACCCTCGCCGCGCTCGACGCCGCCCTGCCCGCGCAGCCGTTCCACCTGAGCGCGCTCCTGCTCGGCAACGCGGTCGTGAAGCAGCCGGGTGTCGTCGCGGAACCGTTCGGCATCGCCGACGCCCTCGACGTCGCGCGGACCGTCGCCTGGGCGGTCGGGGTCGAGCTCACCGTGGCGCAGACGACCCACCCCTCGCTGCACCCCGGTCGTGCGGCGTCGCTCCTGGTCGGCGACACCGTCGTCGGCGTCGCCGGCGAGCTGCTCCCGGAGCTGGCGGCGGACGCCGACCTGCCCCGGGTGGTCGCGGTCGTCGAACTCGACCTCGACGCCCTCGTGGCCGCGGCGCCGGACGTCGTCGAGGTCGCGGCGATCGTCTCCTACCCGGCGGCGACGCAGGACCTCTCCCTCGTGGTCGACGTCGCGACCCCGGCCGGCGACGTCCTCGCCGAGGTGCGCGCTGGTGCCGGGGAGCTGTTGGAGTATGCTCGGCTCGTGGACGACTACCGCGGCGCCGGCCTGGACGAGGGACAGAAGTCCCTGACGTTCGCGCTGCGCTTCCGCGCCACGGACCGCACGCTGACCGCTGCCGAGGCCTCCGAGGCCCGTGACGGCGCTGTCCGACGTGCCGGCGAGCGATTCGGGGCGACCCTGCGCGACTGATCCACGACGGATCACCGCCCGGGGTCGCCGCCTCCGACTCCCTCGACGAACAGTCCGACCAAAGGTGGAACCCATGTCCGTATCCGTCGCCGTGGCTGGTGCCAGCGGCTACGCGGGTGGCGAGTTGCTGCGCATCCTCTCCGCTCATCCCGAGTTCGACGTGCGGACGGTGACGGCGTTCTCGAACGCCGGACAGCCGCTCATCGCGACGCAGCCGCACCTGCGGTCGCTCGCGCACCTGACCCTCGTGGAGACGACCCCGGAGAACCTCCGTGGGCACGACGTGGTGTTCCTCGCCCTGCCGCACGGCCAGTCCGGCGCGATCACGGCGGAGCTCGACGCGGACACGCTCGTCGTGGACTGCGGCGCCGACCACCGGCTGACGGACGAGGCCGCGTGGGCCGCGTTCTACGGCGGCGAGTACCACGGCGCCTGGACCTACGGGCTGCCCGAGCTCCTGCACGCGCCGCCCGCCCCCGGTGCCGCGGACGAGTGGCGGGACGTCGACGACATCGTGCCGCAGGGCCGGCAGCGCACCGAACTCGCGGCCACCAAGCGGATCGCCGTCCCCGGGTGCAACGTCACCGCGGTCACGCTCGGCATCCAGCCCGGGTTGCAGGCCGGCCTCGTCGAGTCGGACGACATCGTCGCGGTCCTCAGCGTCGGACCGAGCGGTGCCGGCAAGAAGCTCGAGTCCACCTACCTGGCGGCGGAGATCATGGGGTCCGCCAGCGCGTACGCCGTGGGCGGGAAGCACCGCCACGTCCCGGAGATCCAGCAGAACCTCCGCGTGGCCGGTGCGTCGGACGTCCGGGTCTCGTTCACGCCCGTCCTCGTGCCGATGGCCCGCGGCATCCTCGCGACCACGACCGCTCGGCTCGCCCCCGGGGTGACCGCGCACGACGTCCGGCTCGCCTGGGAGCAGGCCTACGCCGACGAGCCCTTCGTGCACCTGCTGCCCGAGGGCGTCTTCCCCCCGGGTGGCCGACACCATCGGGGCGAACACCGCCCTCGTGGGCATCGCGGTCGACGAGGCCGCCGGCCGGGTGGTCGCCGTCTCCGCACTCGACAACCTCGCCAAGGGGACCGGCGGTGCCGCCGTGCAGTCCGCGAACATCGCGCTCGGGCTCCCCGAGACCCTGGGCCTCAGCGTGGACGGAGTCGCCCCGTGACCGACCGCAACGACAGCGCCGACGCGACCACGGGCCTCCCGGCGACCGACGGTGCCCTGCAGGGCGTCACCGCCGCCGCCGGCTTCCGTGCCGCCGGCGTCACCGCCGGCCTGAAGACGAGTGGCAAGCCGGACGTGGCGCTCGTCGTCAACGACGGCCCCTCGGACGCCGTGGCGGCCGTCTTCACCACGAACCGTGCGCAGGCGCACCCGGTCATCTGGTCCCGCCAGGTGGTCGGCGACGGCGTCGCCCGTGCCGTTGTCCTCAACTCGGGAGGCGCGAACTGCTTCACGGGTCCCTTCGGCTTCCAGACGACCCACCTCACCGCGGAGGCGGTGGGCGACGCGCTGGGCATCGGAGCGGGTGACGTCGTCGTGTGTTCCACCGGGCTCATCGGCAGAGGTGACCAGACCTTCCGCGACGGCGTGCTCCGCGGCGTGACGCTCGCCGCCGACGCCCTCGACGGTGCCGGCGGACCCGACGCCGCGGCCGCCATCATGACCACCGACACGAAGCCGAAGCAGTCCGTCGTCTCGGTCGACGGCTGGACGGTCGGCGGGATGGCGAAGGGCGCGGGCATGCTCGCACCCGGCCTCGCGACGATGCTCGTGGTGATCACCACCGACGCGGCACTGCCCGCGGACGAGCTCGACCGGGCCCTGCGCGCGGCGACCCGCGTCACCTTCGACCGCGTCGACTCCGACGGGTGCATGTCCACGAACGACACCGTCGTGCTCATGGCCTCCGGTGCTTCGGGCACGACCCCCGACGCCGAGACCTTCCAGCAGGCCCTGACCGGCGTCTGCGCCGACCTCGCCCGCCAGCTCCAGCAGGACGCCGAGGGCGCAGCGCACGACATCACGATCGAGGTCGTCGGCGCGGTCAGCGAGGACGAGGCCGTGACGGTCGGCCGGAGCGTCGCCCGCAACAACCTGTTCAAGGCGGCGGTCTTCGGCAACGACCCCAACTGGGGGGCGGGTGCTCGCCGCGATCGGGACGACCGACGCCGAGTTCGACCCGTACGCGGTCGACGTCTCGATGAACGGGGTGCGGGTGTGCCACGCCGGTGCCCCCGACCAGCCGAGCGACGACGTCGACCTCAGCCCGCGGGACACGCACGTGCTCATCGACCTCGGGGTCGGCACCGCCGCGGCGACCATCCTGACGAACGACCTGACGCACGACTACGTCCACGAGAACAGCGCGTACTCCAGCTGATGAGCGACGCGGACCTCTCGAAGGAAGAAGAGCACGAGCTCGCGACCGTCAAGGCCGCGACCCTCATCGAGTCCCTGCCGTGGTTGAAGCGGTTCTCGGGCAAGATCGTCGTCGTCAAGTTCGGCGGCAACGCGATGGTGAACGACGACCTCAAGCGGGCGTTCGCCGAGGACATGGTCTACCTCCGGTACGCCGGCCTGCACCCGGTCGTCGTGCACGGCGGCGGTCCGCAGATCTCCGCGGCGCTGGAGGAGCAGGGCATCCAGTCCGAGTTCCGCGGCGGCTACCGCGTCACGACGACCGAGGCGATCACGGTCGTCCGCGACGTCCTGGCCGGCGAGGTGAACCGCGAGATCGTCGACCTCATCGACGAGCACGGCGACGGCCTCGGCGTCGGGGTGTTCGGCGACGGCGGGTCGCTGTTCACCGGCGAGAAGAAGGGCGTCGTCGTCGACGGCGAGCACTTCGACCTCGGCCACGTCGGCGACATCACCCACGTCGACCCGTCCGGGGTCCTCGCCGCGATCCGCGCCGACCGCATCCCGGTGGTCTCGAGCATCGCGATCGACGACGCCCACCCGGACCAGGCGCTCAACGTGAACGCCGACGCCGCAGCGGCCGCGCTCGCGATCGCGCTGAACGCGTCGAAGCTGATGATGCTGACGGACGTGCCCGGGCTGTACCGCAACTGGCCGGACCGCGACTCGATCATCGACCTCATCGCGGTCGAGGAACTCCGCCAGCTGCTGCCGTCGCTCGAGTCCGGGATGATCCCGAAGATGACCGCGTGCCTCGACGCCGTGGTCGGCGGCGTCGGTGGCGCGACCATCATCGACGGCCGCATCCCGCACTCGATCCTGCTCGAGGTCTTCACCCTCCGCGGCGCCGGCACCGAGGTCATCCCGGACCCGAGCCGCCGGACCGAGAACCAGAACACCCACGCCGAGATCGGCCGACGCGCGGCGGTCCACGCCCCGGGCAGCGGCCACGACGACGTCCCGGGCGGCCAGCACGTCGCCCGACGCGACGACGACTCCACGACTCCGCACGACGACGAGAAGGGCACAGCACGGTGAGCACCGAGACGCAGACCGAGACCTGGAACGACCGGTTCGGGGCGTCGCTCATGCGATCCCTGACCCCGCCGAAGATCATGCTCGAGCGCGGCGAGGGCTGCCGGGTGTGGGACGTCGACGGCAACGAGTACCTCGACTTCCTCGCCGGCATCGCGGTGAACTCGCTCGGCCACGCCCACCCGGCGCTCGTCGAGGCGATCAGCGACCAGGCAGCGAAGCTCGTGCACGTGTCGAACTACTTCGCGACGCCGCCGCAGCTCGAGCTCGCCGAACGCCTCAAGCGGATCTCCGGCGCGGGCTACGCGGGCCGCGTGTACTTCGGCAACTCCGGCGCGGAGGCCAACGAGGCGGCGTTCAAGCTGGCTCGGCTGAACCGCGGCGCGGACGGGCGCAAGACGAAGATCCTCGCGCTGCAGCAGGCGTTCCACGGCCGCACCATGGGCGCGCTCGCGCTCACCGGCAAGCCCGCCCTCCAGCAGGACTTCCTGCCGATGATCCCGGGCGTCGAGCACATCGAGACGTCGATCGAGGCCCTCGAGCGCTCGATCGACGACACCGTCGCGGCGCTCATCCTCGAGCCGATCAAGGGCGAGGCCGGCGTCGTCGACCTGCCCGAGGGCTTCCTGCAGGCCGCGCGGGCCCTGACCGAGCGGCACGGCGCACTGCTCGTCCTCGACGAGATCCAGACCGGCATCGGCCGCACCGGCGCCTGGTTCGCCTTCCAGAACACGGGCGTGGTCCCGGACGCGATCACGGTGGCCAAGGGCATCGCCGGTGGCTTCCCGATCGGGGCGCTCGTGACCTTCGGGTGGGCGTCCGACCTGTTCTCGGCGGGCCAGCACGGCTCGACCTTCGGCGGCAACCCGCTCGGCACCCGCGTCGCGAACGCGGTGCTCGCCGAGATCGAGCGCGCGGACCTGGTGGCCGGTGCGGTCGTCAAGGGTGAGCGCATCCGCACCGGGATCACCGCACTCGGCTCCGACCTGGTGGAGGAGGTCCGGGGGGAGCGGCCTGCTCATCGGTGTCGGCCTCCGTCGCCCGGTCGCCGCCGCGGTCTCGGCAGCCGCGCTCGAGCGCGGCCTCATCATCAACGCACCGAACGAGTCGAGCCTGCGCATCGCGCCGCCGCTCATCGTGTCCGACGCCGAGATCGACGCGTTCCTCGCGATCCTCGCCCAGAGCATGGCGGCCGTCGAGGGCGCCGACCAGGAGACCTCCGCATGACCCGCCACTTCCTCCGGGACGACGACCTCACGCAGGCCGAGCAGTCCGCGATCCTCGACCTCGCCGTCGAGATGAAGCGCGACCGGTGGGGCGCCAAGCCCCTCGCCGGTCCGCAGAGCGTCGCCGTGATCTTCGACAAGTCGTCCACCCGCACCCGGGTGTCCTTCCACGTCGGCATCAGCGACCTCGGCGGCAGCCCGCTCATCATCTCGACCGCGAACAGCCAGCTCGGCGGCAAGGAGACCCCGACCGACACCGCCCGCGTGCTCGAGCGCATGGTGTCGGCGATCGTCTGGCGCACCTACGGCCAGGCCGGGCTCGAGGAGATGGCGGCGAGCACCACGGTGCCGGTCGTCAACGCGCTGTCCGACGACTTCCACCCGTGCCAGCTCCTCGCCGACCTGCTCACCATCCGCGAGCACCGCGGCGCGTTGGCCGGGCAGACCATCGCGTTCGTCGGCGACGGCGCGAGCAACATGGCGCAGTCGTACCTGCTCGCCTGCGCGACGGCCGGGATGCACGTGCGTGTCGCGTCGCCGGTCGAGTTCTCGCCCGCACCGCAGGTCGTGACGGACGCGGAGCACCGCGCCGCCGAGACCGGCGGGTCCGTGCTCGTCGTGACCGACCCGGTCGCCGCGGTGGCCGGTGCCGACGTCGTCGTGACCGACACCTGGGTCTCGATGGGCAAGGAGGACGAGAAGCAGCAGCGGCTCGCCACCTTCGCCGGGTACCGCGTCGACGACGACCTGCTCGCGCACGCCGCGGACGACGCCGTGTTCATGCACTGCCTGCCCGCCGACCGCGGCTACGAGGTCACCGCCGAGGTCATCGACGGGCCGCGCAGCATCATCTGGGACGAGGCGGAGAACCGCCTGCACGCCCAGAAGGCCCTGCTCGCCTGGCTCCTCGCCGCCAACGCCCCGACCGCCGCAGACGGGGCGACCGCCGCAGACGGGGCGACCGCCGCAGACGGGGCGACCGCCGCAGACGTGGCGACCCCCCGGCAACTGACAACCACCACCACACAGGAGAGAACCCATGGCAGACCGCGTCGTACTCGCGTACTCAGGAGGGCTCGACACCTCCGTCGGGATCGGTTGGCTCAAGGACGCCACCGGCAAGGAGGTCGTGGCGCTGGCCGTCGACGTCGGCCAGGGCGGCGAGGACATGGACGCCATCCGTCAGCGCGCGCTCGACTGCGGCGCGGTGGAGTCGGTCGTCATCGACGCCAAGGACGAGTTCGCGGACGACTACCTCGTCCCGGCCCTCAAGGCCAACGCGCTCTACCAGAAGCGCTACCCGCTCGTCTCGGCGCTGAGCCGGCCGCTCATCGCGAAGCACCTCGCCACCACGGCGAAGCAGCTCGGCGCGGACAGCGTCGCGCACGGCTGCACCGGCAAGGGCAACGACCAGGTGCGCTTCGAGGCCGCCGTGGCCGCGATCGCCCCCGACCTGACGAGCGTCGCCCCGGTCCGTGACCTCGCGCTGACCCGTGACAAGGCGATCGTCTACGCGCAGGAGCACGACCTGCCGATCCTGCAGAGCAAGAAGTCGCCGTACTCGATCGACCAGAACGTCTGGGGTCGCGCGGTGGAGACCGGGTTCCTCGAGGACCCGTGGAACGCCCCGATCGAGGACCTGTACGCGTACACGCAGGACCCCGCCGTCGACCGTGAGGCCGACGAGGTCACGATCACGTTCGAGCAGGGTGTGCCGGTCGCGATCGACGGTCAGCGCTTCAGCGTCCTGCGCGTCGTGCAGGAACTCAACGCCCTCGCCGGCAAGCACGGCGTCGGCCGCATCGACGTCGTCGAGGACCGCCTGGTCGGCATCAAGTCGCGCGAGGTCTACGAGGCCCCGGCCGCGATGGCGCTCATCGCCGCGCACGAGGAGCTCGAGAGCCTGACCCTCGAGCGCGACGTCAACCGTTACAAGCGCGGTGTCGAGTCGGAGTGGGCCGACCTGGTCTACGACGGCCTGTGGTTCGGTGGGTTGAAGCGCAGCCTCGACGCCTTCATCGACTCGACGCAGGAGTACGTGTCCGGCGACATCCGCATGCAGCTCCACGGCGGTCGTGCCACGGTGACCGGTCGTCGCTCCGAGCAGAGCCTCTACGACTTCGACCTCGCCACGTACGACACCGGTGACACGTTCGACCAGTCGCTCTCCAAGGGCTTCATCGAACTGTGGTCGCTGCCGAGCAAGATCTCCGCCCGCCGCGACCTGGCGAACTGACCGACCGAGGGCGGCGGGACCGGTCGGTCCCGCCGTCCTCGCCGGACGGGAGGCGCGGCACGCGCCCGTCCCGTCGCCGTCGGCCCGGCAGGCGCGCCGCCCGGACCGCGCGGACCCCGGACCGCACCGACCCCCCGACCCCCCCCCACCAACCCGACCCGAGACGACGCAGGACCCTCATGACGGACGCCCCCCCCCGAGCCTCCCGGCCGGACGACAGCAGCAGCAAGACCGACGCGACGAACACGGGCGCCCTGTGGGGTGGCCGGTTCGCGGACGGTCCGAGCGCGGAACTCGCCGCCCTGTCGAAGTCGACGCACTTCGACTGGCAGCTGGCGCCCTACGACATCGCCGGCTCCCGCGCGCACGCCCGGGCGCTGCAGGTGGCGGGGTACCTGACGGCCGACGAACTCGAGCGGATGCTCGCCGGCCTCGACCGGCTCGAGGACGCGCACGCCGACGGCTCCCTGCAGCCGGACGAGTCCGACGAGGACGTGCACGGCGCACTCGAGCGCCTGCTCATCGCCGACGTCGGCCCGGAGCTGGGCGGGAAGCTCCGCGCCGGCCGCAGCCGCAACGACCAGATCGCGACCCTCGGCCGGATGCACATGCTCGACCACGGCCGTCGGATCGGCCGGATGGTCATCGACCTCGTCGACGCGATCAGCCAGCAGGCGTCCGAACACGAGGGCGCCATCATGCCCGGCCGGACGCACCTGCAGCACGCGCAGCCGGTCCTGCTCGCGCACCACCTGCTCGCGCACGCCTGGCCCCTCGTGCGGGACCTCGAGCGGCTCCGCGACTGGGCGGGCCGCGCGAGTGTCAGCCCCTACGGCGCCGGTGCGCTGGCGGGCAGCTCGCTCGGACTCGACCCGGCCGCCATCGCGCAGGAGCTGGGCTTCGACCGGCCCGCCGACAACTCGATCGACGCGACCGCCGCTCGGGACGTCGTCGCCGAGTTCGCCTTCGTCCTCGCCCAGATCGGCATCGACGTCTCCCGCCTGGCGGAGGAGGTCGTCCTCTGGAACACGAAGGAGTTCGGCTTCGTTCGGCTCCACGACGGCTTCTCGACCGGGTCGAGCATCATGCCGCAGAAGAAGAACCCGGACATCGCCGAGCTCGCACGCGGCAAGTCCGGTCGGCTGATCGGCAACCTGACCGGCCTCCTCGCCACCCTCAAGGGCCTGCCGCTCGCGTACAACCGCGACCTGCAGGAGGACAAGGAGCCCGTCTTCGACTCGGTCGCGACGCTCGAGGTCCTGCTCCCCGCCTTCACCGGCATGATCGCGACCCTGTCCTTCGACACCGCCCGGATGGCGGAGCTCGCACCGCAGGGGTTCTCCCTGGCGACCGACGTCGCGGAGTGGCTGGTCCGACAGGGTGTCCCGTTCCGTGACGCGCACGAGGTCTCGGGCGCGCTCGTCCGGTACTGCGAGGAGCGCGGCATCGACCTCGACGACCCGACGGACGCGGAGTACGCCGCGGTCTCGGAGCACCTGACCCCGGAGGTCCGCACGGTCCTCACGATCGAGGGCAGCGTCGCGTCCCGTCGGGGCGTCGGCGGCACGGCACCCGAGCGGGTCGCCGAGCAACTCGCCGCCCTGACCCGGTCCGTCCGGGAGATCGCGGCCGGGACGCCCTTCACCCGGTGAACCGTGTCCCCTGAGCAGACGCCGACGCCGACGCCGACGCCGACGCCGACGCCGTCGGATGCGCTGCTCGCGCTGCTGCGCGAGCCCGCGCCGGTGTGCGCACCAGCGCTCCTCGGCGCGACGATCACGGGCAAGGGCGTGACCCTGCGGATCACCGAGGTCGAGGCCTACTCGGGCGCGGTCGACCCGGGTTCGCACGGACACCGCGGCATGACAGCGCGCAACCGGCACCTCTTCGGTCCGCCCGGGACGCTGTACGCCTACCGGTCGTACGGCATCCACACGTGCGTGAACGTCGTGAGCGGCCCCGCCGGCCAGTCGTCCGGGTCCCTGCTCCGCGGGGCTGCGGTGGTGGCGGGCACCGACGTCGCCCGCGAGCGTCGCGGACCCACCGTGGCCGACGTGGCGCTCGCGCGCGGACCGGGGAACCTCGGCGTCGCGCTCGGCGCGGTCCTCGGTGCGGACGACGGCACCTCGGTCCTCGACGGTTCCGGTCCGTACACGCTGCGGTTGGCTCCCGCCCTGGAAGCCCGGCTCGCCTCCGCCCCGGTGGCGCAGGTCGTCGACGACCTCCTGTCCGGCGGCCTGGTCGCGAGCGGTCCGCGGACCGGCGTGGGCGGGGTGGCCGGGGGGAGCGGCGTTCCCGTGGCGGTTCTGGCTGCCGGGGGGACCCGACCGTGTCGGCGTACCGCCGGCACAAGGGCGCGATCGGCTGAGGGGGTCGCCGAGCACGCCGGTACGATGACGGGGTGTCCAGTGATACCGATCCCGACGTCCTGACGCGCCAGCAGAACGACCCCACCTTCGCCTCGGTGTGGGACGAACTGCGCTGGCGTGGTCTGGTGCACGTCTCCACCGACGAGACCGCACTGCAAGAGGCCCTCGACGCCGGACCGGTGACCTACTACTGCGGGTTCGACCCGACCGCCCCGTCGCTGCACTGCGGGAACCTGCTCCAGCTGCTGACCATGCGTCGACTGCAGCTGGCCGGGCACAAGCCGCTCGCGCTCGTCGGCGGGTCGACCGGTCTCATCGGGGACCCGCGTCCCACGGCCGAGCGCACGCTCAACACCCGCGAGACCGTCGAGGAGTGGGTGGGACGGCTGCAGGGCCAGGTGTCCCGGTTCCTCAGCGCCGACGGTGACAACGGCGTCCGGCTGGTGGACAACCTGGACTGGACCGCGCCGCTGTCCGCGATCGACTTCCTGCGTGACATCGGCAAGTACTTCCGCGTCAACTCGATGCTCAAGAAGGACGCCGTCGCCGCCCGGCTGAACTCGGACGCCGGCATCAGCTACACCGAGTTCAGCTACCAGATCCTGCAGGGCCTGGACTTCCGCGAGCTCTACCGCCAGTACGGGTGCACGCTGCAGACCGGAGGCTCTGACCAGTGGGGCAACCTCACCTCGGGCACGGAACTCATCCGTCGGACCGAGGGCGTGTCCGCGCACGCGCTGGGGACGCCGCTCATCACGAACTCGGACGGCACGAAGTTCGGCAAGAGCGAGGGCAACGCGATCTGGCTCGACGGCACGATGACCTCGCCGTACGCCTTCTACCAGTTCTGGCTCAACACGGCGGACGCCGACGTGGTCGCGCGCCTGCGCGAGTTCACGTTCCTGTCCCGCGCCGAGGTGGAGCGCCTCGAGCAGGCCGTCGCCGACGAGCCGTTCCGCCGGGAGGCCCAGCGCACCCTCGCATTCGAGGTCACCGCCCTGGTCCACGGGGAGGCCGCGACACAGGCTGCGATCGACGCGTCGGCGGCGCTGTTCGGGAACGGCGACCTGACCGCGCTCGACGCCGACACCCTGCGCGCCGCGATCGCCGAGCTGCCCGGGACGGTGTCGCTGGGCGGGGATGCCGATGTGGCGCGAGCCCTCGTGGAGACCGGACTCGTCAAGTCCCTCGGTGAAGCACGGCGTGCGGTCGACCAGGGTGGCGTCTACGTCAACAACGAGCGTGCCGAGGACGCTGCCGCGACGCTGGCGTCCCTGGCCATGCCGGGTGGCGTGCTCATCCTCCGTCGCGGGAAGAAGACGCTGGCCGGCGTCACGCTCGGCTGACGCAGCCGGTCCCGACCACTCCCGGCGCCCGGTCCCGAAAGGGGCCGGGCGTTCGGCGTCCCGCCGAGCGGCACCGGTGTTGCATGGTGCGACACGCCCGGGATGTGGGGTGGGTTGGTGGTGGGTGTGGGGGGCTGCGTAAAGTAATCCCTCGTCACCCCAAAGGTGCGGCGGAGCGGCTGGAGCGGAAGCCCAGAGCACGTCGGCCCTCAAGCGGGACCATCCTCCACTGGAGTTCAGATCTGGCCTTGTGCTGGGTCGCTTCGACGCTTAGGATGACTACTCCACCGGTTCTCTCCTTCGGGATGAGCCACTGGATCTGACTGCACGGTTTGTGTTGGCGGGTTCGACGACATCGGTGGGATCGAGAGCGACAGCCTCTCTGGCGAAGCATCCTGGTGGTGTGGAGTGGGGAGTGCGTCTGGTCCTTGAGAACTCAACAGCGTGCACATTGTCAATGCCAATTTTATTGACCTCGTGCCTGGTCGGTTTTTTACCGGTCGGGTCATGAAGCAATTCCTTTTGGATTGAAGATTGTCAGTAGACAGTCAACAGTCAAGATCAACTCGCTGGCACTTCGGTGTTGGTTGTAATTTTTTACGGAGAGTTTGATCCTGGCTCAGGACGAACGCTGGCGGCGTGCTTAACACATGCAAGTCGAACGATGATCAGGAGCTTGCTCCTGTGATTAGTGGCGAACGGGTGAGTAACACGTGAGTAACCTGCCCCTGACTCTGGGATAAGCGTTGGAAACGACGTCTAATACTGGATATGACTACTGGTCGCATGGCCTGGTGGTGGAAAGATTTTTTGGTTGGGGATGGACTCGCGGCCTATCAGCTTGTTGGTGAGGTAATGGCTCACCAAGGCGACGACGGGTAGCCGGCCTGAGAGGGTGACCGGCCACACTGGGACTGAGACACGGCCCAGACTCCTACGGGAGGCAGCAGTGGGGAATATTGCACAATGGGCGAAAGCCTGATGCAGCAACGCCGCGTGAGGGATGACGGCCTTCGGGTTGTAAACCTCTTTTAGTAGGGAAGAAGCGAAAGTGACGGTACCTGCAGAAAAAGCACCGGCTAACTACGTGCCAGCAGCCGCGGTAATACGTAGGGTGCAAGCGTTGTCCGGAATTATTGGGCGTAAAGAGCTCGTAGGCGGTTTGTCGCGTCTGCTGTGAAATCCCGAGGCTCAACCTCGGGCTTGCAGTGGGTACGGGCAGACTAGAGTGCGGTAGGGGGAGATTGGAATTCCTGGTGTAGCGGTGGAATGCGCAGATATCAGGAGGAACACCGATGGCGAAGGCAGATCTCTGGGCCGTAACTGACGCTGAGGAGCGAAAGCATGGGGAGCGAACAGGATTAGATACCCTGGTAGTCCATGCCGTAAACGTTGGGCGCTAGATGTAGGGACCTTTCCACGGTTTCTGTGTCGTAGCTAACGCATTAAGCGCCCCGCCTGGGGAGTACGGCCGCAAGGCTAAAACTCAAAGGAATTGACGGGGGCCCGCACAAGCGGCGGAGCATGCGGATTAATTCGATGCAACGCGAAGAACCTTACCAAGGCTTGACATACACCGGAAACGGCCAGAGATGGTCGCCCCCCTTGTGGTCGGTGTACAGGTGGTGCATGGTTGTCGTCAGCTCGTGTCGTGAGATGTTGGGTTAAGTCCCGCAACGAGCGCAACCCTCGTTCTATGTTGCCAGCGGGTTATGCCGGGGACTCATAGGAGACTGCCGGGGTCAACTCGGAGGAAGGTGGGGATGACGTCAAATCATCATGCCCCTTATGTCTTGGGCTTCACGCATGCTACAATGGCCGGTACAAAGGGCTGCGATACCGTAAGGTGGAGCGAATCCCAAAAAGCCGGTCTCAGTTCGGATTGAGGTCTGCAACTCGACCTCATGAAGTCGGAGTCGCTAGTAATCGCAGATCAGCAACGCTGCGGTGAATACGTTCCCGGGCCTTGTACACACCGCCCGTCAAGTCATGAAAGTCGGTAACACCCGAAGCCGGTGGCCTAACCCTTGTGGAAGGAGCCGTCGAAGGTGGGATCGGTGATTAGGACTAAGTCGTAACAAGGTAGCCGTACCGGAAGGTGCGGCTGGATCACCTCCTTTCTAAGGAGCATCTGGTCAGTGCTGCTCACCGTCGTGGTGGGTTGGTTGCTGGTCCAGGCGCCCGGTTCGGACCGAACGTGTCCGACGGGTAGCTCATGGGTGGAACATTGACAGTGCAGTCGGGAGCGCGTCTTCTGGTCTCAGTACGCTCGGGTGTCTCTTTGTGAGGTGTCTGGGTTGGAACGGGTCGGGGGGGAAGCGGGTTGGCTGGTGCACGTTGTTGGGTCCTGAGGGACCAGGCTTCCTGATCGTCGGGTTGTCTCTTTTGGAGGCGGGTTCGGTGGTTGGGGGGTTGGGCCGCAAGGTCCTTCGGTGGGCTGCATGAGGTCAGGCGTTGTGTCTGGTGGAGTGTGGTGCCGATCGTATGTTGAGAACTACACAGTGGACGCGAGCATCTTTAGATTCGCGTCATCGATGATCGTCGGCTTTCGGGTTGGCGTGAAACATGGCGTTGGATCGCAATTTTAATCTTTGTGGTCAAGTTTCTAAGAGCAAACGGTGGATGCCTTGGCATCTGGAGCCGAAGAAGGACGTAGAAATCTGCGATAAGCCTCGGGGAGCTGATAATCGAGCTTCGATCCGAGGATTTCCGAATGGGGAAACCCCGCCAGGCGACTTGTCGACCTGGTGACTCCCGCCTGAATATATAGGGCGGGTAGAGGGAACGTGGGGAAGTGAAACATCTCAGTACCCACAGGAAGAGAAAACAACATGTGATTCCGTGAGTAGTGGCGAGCGAAAACGGATGAGGCTAAACCGATCATGTGTGATAGCCGGCGGGCGTTGCATGGTCGGGGTTGTGGGACACGTCGCTCAGTTCTGCCGGACTGGGACGGTTACAGCGCATCATAGTCGAACCGGTTTGAAAGCCGGGCCGTAGTGGGTGCCAGCCCCGTAGACGAAATGGTGTTATGGCCGGATGTGTATCCCAAGTAGCACGGGGCCCGAGAAATCCCGTGTGAATCTGTCAGGACCACCTGATAAGCCTAAATACTCCCAGATGACCGATAGCGGACAAGTACCGTGAGGGAAAGGTGAAAAGTACCCCGGGAGGGGAGTGAAATAGTACCTGAAACCGTTTGCTTACAAACCGTCGGAGCCTCCTTTGTAGGGGTGACGGCGTGCCTTTTGAAGAATGAGCCTGCGAGTTAGCGATATGTGGCGAGGTTAACCCGTGTGGGGTAGCCGTAGCGAAAGCGAGTCTGAATAGGGCGATTCAGTCGCATGTCCTAGACCCGAAGCGAAGTGATCTATCCATGGCCAGGTTGAAGCGACGGTAAGACGTCGTGGAGGACCGAACCCACTTCAGTTGAAAATGGAGGGGATGAGCTGTGGATAGGGGTGAAAGGCCAATCAAACTTCGTGATAGCTGGTTCTCTCCGAAATGCATTTAGGTGCAGCGTTGCGTGTTTCTCGCCGGAGGTAGAGCTACTGGATGGCCGATGGGCCTCAACAGGTTACTGACGTCAGCCAAACTCCGAATGCCGGTGAGTGAGAGCGCAGCAGTGAGACGGTGGGGGGATAAGCTTCATCGTCGAGAGGGAAACAACCCAGACTACCAACTAAGGCCCCTAAGCGTGTGCTAAGTGGGAAAGGATGTGGAGTTGCACAGACAACCAGGAGGTTGGCTTAGAAGCAGCCACCCTTGAAAGAGTGCGTAATAGCTCACTGGTCAAGTGATTCCGCGCCGACAATGTAACGGGGCTCAAGCACACCGCCGAAGTTGTAGATTTCGCACATAGACAAGCCTTCGTGGTTCAGTCGTGCGGAGTGGTAGGAGAGCGTCGTGTGGCGAGTGAAGCGGCGGAGTGATCCAGCCGTGGACGCCACACGAGTGAGAATGCAGGCATGAGTAGCGAAAGACGGGTGAGAAACCCGTCCTCCGAAAGACCAAGGGTTCCAGGGCCAGGTTAATCCGCCCTGGGTAAGTCGGGACCTAAGGCGAGGCCGACAGGCGTAGTCGATGGACAACGGGTTGATATTCCCGTACCGGCGAACAACCGCCCAAGCTAATCCAGTGGTGCTAAGAGTCCTAACCCGGCACTTGTTGATCCCTTCGGGGTGAGACGGGCCGGTCTAACGCTCGACCCCATGCTGGTGCGGTTAGCGTATGAACAGGTGTGACGCAGGAAGGTAGCTGAGCCAGGCGATGGTATCCGTAAGGTGAACCTGGTGTAAGGATGTAGGGCTGACGATAGGCAAATCCGTCGTCTGTACGCCTGAGATCCGACGCGTACCCGTTAAGGGGAAATCAGTGATCCTATGCTGCCGAGAAAAGCATCGACGCGAGGTTGCAGCCGCCCGTACCCGAAACCGACTCAGGTGGTCAGGTAGAGAATACCAAGGAGATCGAGATAATCGTGGTTAAGGAACTCGGCAAAATGCCCCCCGTAACTTCGGGAGAAGGGGGGGCCGGACACGTGACCGGATTCACTCCGTGAGCGTTGAAGGCCGCAGAGACCAGTGGGAAGCGACTGTTTACTAAAAACACAGGTCCGTGCGAAGTCGCAAGACGATGTATACGGACTGACGCCTGCCCGGTGCTGGAAGGTTAAGAGGAAGGGTCAGCCTCACGGCGAAGCTCTGAATTTAAGCCCCAGTAAACGGCGGTGGTAACTATAACCATCCTAAGGTAGCGAAATTCCTTGTCGGGTAAGTTCCGACCTGCACGAATGGCGTAACGACTTCCCAGCTGTCTCAACCGCGAACTCGGCGAAATTGCACTACGAGTAAAGATGCTCGTTACGCGCAGCAGGACGGAAAGACCCCGTGACCTTTACTATAGTTTGGTATTGGTGTTCGGAGTGGCTTGTGTAGGATAGGTGGGAGACTGTGAAGCGGGCACGCTAGTGTTCGTGGAGTCATTGTTGAAATACCACTCTGGTCACTTTGGATGTCTAACGTAGGACCCTGATCGGGTTCATGGACAGTGCCTGATGGGTAGTTTAACTGGGGCGGTTGCCTCCCAAAGAGTAACGGAGGCGCCCAAAGGTTCCCTCAACCTGGTTGGCAATCAGGTGGCGAGTGTAAGTGCACAAGGGAGCTTGACTGTGAGACTGACAGGTCGAGCAGGGACGAAAGTCGGGACTAGTGATCCGGCAGTGGCTTGTGGAAGCGCTGTCGCTCAACGGATAAAAGGTACCTCGGGGATAACAGGCTGATCTTGCCCAAGAGTCCATATCGACGGCATGGTTTGGCACCTCGATGTCGGCTCGTCGCATCCTGGGGCTGGAGTAGGTCCCAAGGGTTGGGCTGTTCGCCCATTAAAGCGGTACGCGAGCTGGGTTTAGAACGTCGTGAGACAGTTCGGTCCCTATCCGCTGCGCGCGTTGGAAATTTGAGAAGATCTATCCCTAGTACGAGAGGACCGGGATGGACGAACCTCTGGTGTGTCAGTTGTTCTGCCAAGGGCACCGCTGATTAGCTACGTTCGGACCGGATAACCGCTGAAAGCATCTAAGCGGGAAGCCGTCTTCGAGATGAGATTTCCATGCACCTTGAGTGTGAGAGGCTCCCAGCAGACTACTGGGTTGATAGGCCGGATGTGGAAGCGGGGACTAACGACCCGTGGAGCTGACCGGTACTAATAAGCCGAAGACTTGACACACACTTTTTACCCACACCCTTTACGGGTGTGGGGCTCGCGTCCACTTTGTGGTTCCCGACAGACGATCGGGAACAACTGAAACTGAACACTGCGCATGCGCGGAATGGTTTCGAAGCTTCCTCGTTGGAGTGTCGAAATTGTTCCGGTGGTCATAGCGAGAGGGAAACGCCCGGTCACATTCCGAACCCGGAAGCTAAGCCTCTCAGCGCCGATGGTACTGCAAGGGGGGACCTTGTGGGAGAGTAGGACGCCGCCGGACTTCTTCTCAATGATCGAGCCCCTGACCGGGTGAGCAGAAATGCTCACCCCGGTCAGGGGCTCTTTCGCGTCCCCACACGCCGGCTGAACAGCACGCCTTCGACGAGCGTCTTGCCCCACTCGCTGTGTGGGGCTACCCGAGGGCGTTCGTCGCTACCGGAGTGAGTACTTCCGTGCGGGTCGAGGTTAGCTGTCGCGATGGAACCCCTTGCTCCTCAGCGGTCCTGCTGCCGCCTCCGGTCATCCCGGGTCGGGTGGCGCGTTGTGGGCGTGATCAGCAGCTCGAGTGATCCGGAGTAGCGCGACGATGCGTCCTCGGTTTGGATCCGCGGCCAGTGGTGGTGCGGTGTCATGGGGGGAGATGAGGGCGGCGATCGATCGCACCGGTCTTGGCTGTCCGGTCATGCTGTCGACGGACACTCGGACGGATGCGTGATGCGCCGGCGGCCCGGGAGCTGGGCCCGGCGATCTCGATCGCGGACGACGGCCATGCCAAGTTGTCGGTCGCTGCGCGCTCGGCCGAGGTGGAGTGCCGCCTCGTGATCGGCCTCCAAGGACGTTGTCCGGTCTCCGGTGCATTGCGGTGCTCTCGTCCCGGAGGTTCGAGACCTTCACCGTGAGAGGAAGGTCCTTGGTTCGGGAGACAGGCGCCCGTTTCATCGGCCGAGAACGCGGGTGCGCTTTGCCCGCTCAGCAAGATCGGGGCCGCAAGTCGAGCGCTCACCCGAGTTGCTCAGCGGTGCAGTGCTGGGCCGATGAGTTGCCGGACAGAACACGGATTCACCAGAGCCGCGCACCACGAACCGAGCGGGTCGGCATGCAGCGCGAGACGGAACGGGTTCCGAATGGTCGCCATGGTGATCTTGTCCGTCGTCCGTCGTCCGTCGTCCGTCGTCCGTCGTCCGTCGGCCGTCGTCTGTCGTCGGTCGCCAAGGAGACGTCGGATGCGCCGGCTCTCGACGGTCGGATGCCGATGTGGTTCCACGCGGGGCTGCAGTTCGTTCCGACGGAACGTCGACGTCCCTTGGACGGCAGCCGCGGCGATCATCGCCTGCGCCTGACGTCTCCTCGAGGAAACGGGCCATCTCGATCCGGAGGCGCAAAGGAGTCGATGCGAACGAGCTCGAGGTGATGCACACTCGCCGTGAGCCGTGAGCCGTGAGCCGTGAGCCGTGAGCCGTGAGCCGTGAGCCGTGAGCCGTGAGCCGTGAGCCGTGAGCCGTGAGCCGTGAGCCGTGAGCCGTGAGCCGTGAGCCGTGAGCCGTGAGCCGTGAGCCGTGAGCCGTGAGCCGTGAGCCGTGAGCCGTGAGCCGTGAGCCGTGAGCCGTGAGCCCTGGCCCGGATCCGGCGGGTGATTGCTGGTTGGTAGCGGGGTGCTGAGCGCCGAGCGGCACCGGTGTTGCATGGTGCGACACGCCCGGGATGTGGGGTGGGTTGGTGGTGGGTGTGGGGGGCTGCGTAAAGTAATCCCTCGTCACCCCAAAGGTGCGGCGGAGCGGCTGGAGCGGAAGCCCAGAGCACGTCGGCCCTCAAGCGGGATCATCCTCCACTGGAGTTCAGATCTGGCCTTGTGCTGGGTCGCTTCGACGCTTAGGATGACTACTCCACCGGTTCTCTCCTTCGGGATGAGCCACTGGATCTGACTGCACGGTTTGTGTTGGCGGGTTCGACGACATCGGTGGGATCGAGAGCGACAGCCTCTCTGGCGAAGCATCCTGGTGGTGTGGAGCGGGGGAGTGCGTCTGGTCCTTGAGAACTCAACAGCGTGCACATTGTCAATGCCAATTTTATTGACCTCGTGCCTGGTCGGTTTTTTACCGGTCGGGTCATGAAGCAATTCCTTTTGGATTGAAGATTGTCAGTAGACAGTCAACAGTCAAGATCAACTCGCTGGCACTTCGGTGTTGGTTGTAATTTTTTTACGGAGAGTTTGATCCTGGCTCAGGACGAACGCTGGCGGCGTGCTTAACACATGCAAGTCGAACGATGATCAGGAGCTTGCTCCTGTGATTAGTGGCGAACGGGTGAGTAACACGTGAGTAACCTGCCCCTGACTCTGGGATAAGCGTTGGAAACGACGTCTAATACTGGATATGACTACTGGTCGCATGGCCTGGTGGTGGAAAGATTTTTTGGTTGGGGATGGACTCGCGGCCTATCAGCTTGTTGGTGAGGTAATGGCTCACCAAGGCGACGACGGGTAGCCGGCCTGAGAGGGTGACCGGCCACACTGGGACTGAGACACGGCCCAGACTCCTACGGGAGGCAGCAGTGGGGAATATTGCACAATGGGCGAAAGCCTGATGCAGCAACGCCGCGTGAGGGATGACGGCCTTCGGGTTGTAAACCTCTTTTAGTAGGGAAGAAGCGAAAGTGACGGTACCTGCAGAAAAAGCACCGGCTAACTACGTGCCAGCAGCCGCGGTAATACGTAGGGTGCAAGCGTTGTCCGGAATTATTGGGCGTAAAGAGCTCGTAGGCGGTTTGTCGCGTCTGCTGTGAAATCCCGAGGCTCAACCTCGGGCTTGCAGTGGGTACGGGCAGACTAGAGTGCGGTAGGGGAGATTGGAATTCCTGGTGTAGCGGTGGAATGCGCAGATATCAGGAGGAACACCGATGGCGAAGGCAGATCTCTGGGCCGTAACTGACGCTGAGGAGCGAAAGCATGGGGAGCGAACAGGATTAGATACCCTGGTAGTCCATGCCGTAAACGTTGGGCGCTAGATGTAGGGACCTTTCCACGGTTTCTGTGTCGTAGCTAACGCATTAAGCGCCCCGCCTGGGGAGTACGGCCGCAAGGCTAAAACTCAAAGGAATTGACGGGGGCCCGCACAAGCGGCGGAGCATGCGGATTAATTCGATGCAACGCGAAGAACCTTACCAAGGCTTGACATACACCGGAAACGGCCAGAGATGGTCGCCCCCCTTGTGGTCGGTGTACAGGTGGTGCATGGTTGTCGTCAGCTCGTGTCGTGAGATGTTGGGTTAAGTCCCGCAACGAGCGCAACCCTCGTTCTATGTTGCCAGCGGGTTATGCCGGGGACTCATAGGAGACTGCCGGGGTCAACTCGGAGGAAGGTGGGGATGACGTCAAATCATCATGCCCCTTATGTCTTGGGCTTCACGCATGCTACAATGGCCGGTACAAAGGGCTGCGATACCGTAAGGTGGAGCGAATCCCAAAAAGCCGGTCTCAGTTCGGATTGAGGTCTGCAACTCGACCTCATGAAGTCGGAGTCGCTAGTAATCGCAGATCAGCAACGCTGCGGTGAATACGTTCCCGGGCCTTGTACACACCGCCCGTCAAGTCATGAAAGTCGGTAACACCCGAAGCCGGTGGCCTAACCCTTGTGGAAGGAGCCGTCGAAGGTGGGATCGGTGATTAGGACTAAGTCGTAACAAGGTAGCCGTACCGGAAGGTGCGGCTGGATCACCTCCTTTCTAAGGAGCATCTGGTCAGTGCTGCTCACCGTCGTGGTGGGTTGGTTGCTGGTCCAGGCGCCCGGTTCGGACCGAACGTGTCCGACGGGTAGCTCATGGGTGGAACATTGACAGTGCAGTCGGGAGCGCGTCTTCTGGTCTCAGTACGCTCGGGTGTCTCTTTGTGAGGTGTCTGGGTTGGAACGGGTCGGGGGGGAAGCGGGTTGGCTGGTGCACGTTGTTGGGTCCTGAGGGACCAGGCTTCCTGATCGTCGGGTTGTCTCTTTTGGAGGCGGGTTCGGTGGTTGGGGGGTTGGGCCGCAAGGTCCTTCGGTGGGCTGCATGAGGTCAGGCGTTGTGTCTGGTGGAGTGTGGTGCCGATCGTATGTTGAGAACTACACAGTGGACGCGAGCATCTTTAGATTCGCGTCATCGATGATCGTCGGCTTTCGGGTTGGCGTGAAACATGGCGTTGGATCGCAATTTTAATCTTTGTGGTCAAGTTTCTAAGAGCAAACGGTGGATGCCTTGGCATCTGGAGCCGAAGAAGGACGTAGAAATCTGCGATAAGCCTCGGGGAGCTGATAATCGAGCTGTGAGCCGAGGATTTCCGAATGGGGAAACCCCGCCAGGCGACTTGTCGACCTGGTGACTCCCGCCTGAATATATAGGGCGGGTAGAGGGAACGTGGGGAAGTGAAACATCTCAGTACCCACAGGAAGAGAAAACAACATGTGATTCCGTGAGTAGTGGCGAGCGAAAACGGATGAGGCTAAACCGATCATGTGTGATAGCCGGCGGGCGTTGCATGGTCGGGGTTGTGGGACACGTCGCTCAGTTCTGCCGGACTGGGACGGTTACAGCGCATCATAGTCGAACCGGTTTGAAAGCCGGGCCGTAGTGGGTGCCAGCCCCGTAGACGAAATGGTGTTATGGCCGGATGTGTATCCCAAGTAGCACGGGGCCCGAGAAATCCCGTGTGAATCTGTCAGGACCACCTGATAAGCCTAAATACTCCCAGATGACCGATAGCGGACAAGTACCGTGAGGGAAAGGTGAAAAGTACCCCGGGAGGGGAGTGAAATAGTACCTGAAACCGTTTGCTTACAAACCGTCGGAGCCTCCTTTGTAGGGGTGACGGCGTGCCTTTTGAAGAATGAGCCTGCGAGTTAGCGATATGTGGCGAGGTTAACCCGTGTGGGGTAGCCGTAGCGAAAGCGAGTCTGAATAGGGCGATTCAGTCGCATGTCCTAGACCCGAAGCGAAGTGATCTATCCATGGCCAGGTTGAAGCGACGGTAAGACGTCGTGGAGGACCGAACCCACTTCAGTTGAAAATGGAGGGGATGAGCTGTGGATAGGGGTGAAAGGCCAATCAAACTTCGTGATAGCTGGTTCTCTCCGAAATGCATTTAGGTGCAGCGTTGCGTGTTTCTCGCCGGAGGTAGAGCTACTGGATGGCCGATGGGCCTCAACAGGTTACTGACGTCAGCCAAACTCCGAATGCCGGTGAGTGAGAGCGCAGCAGTGAGACGGTGGGGGGATAAGCTTCATCGTCGAGAGGGAAACAACCCAGACTACCAACTAAGGCCCCTAAGCGTGTGCTAAGTGGGAAAGGATGTGGAGTTGCACAGACAACCAGGAGGTTGGCTTAGAAGCAGCCACCCTTGAAAGAGTGCGTAATAGCTCACTGGTCAAGTGATTCCGCGCCGACAATGTAACGGGGCTCAAGCACACCGCCGAAGTTGTAGATTTCGCACATAGACAAGCCTTCGTGGTTCAGTCGTGCGGAGTGGTAGGAGAGCGTCGTGTGGCGAGTGAAGCGGCGGAGTGATCCAGCCGTGGACGCCACACGAGTGAGAATGCAGGCATGAGTAGCGAAAGACGGGTGAGAAACCCGTCCTCCGAAAGACCAAGGGTTCCAGGGCCAGGTTAATCCGCCCTGGGTAAGTCGGGACCTAAGGCGAGGCCGACAGGCGTAGTCGATGGACAACGGGTTGATATTCCCGTACCGGCGAACAACCGCCCAAGCTAATCCAGTGGTGCTAAGAGTCCTAACCCGGCACTTGTTGATCCCTTCGGGGTGAGACGGGCCGGTCTAACGCTCGACCCCATGCTGGTGCGGTTAGCGTATGAACAGGTGTGACGCAGGAAGGTAGCTGAGCCAGGCGATGGTATCCGTAAGGTGAACCTGGTGTAAGGATGTAGGGCTGACGATAGGCAAATCCGTCGTCTGTACGCCTGAGATCCGACGCGTACCCGTTAAGGGGAAATCAGTGATCCTATGCTGCCGAGAAAAGCATCGACGCGAGGTTGCAGCCGCCCGTACCCGAAACCGACTCAGGTGGTCAGGTAGAGAATACCAAGGAGATCGAGATAATCGTGGTTAAGGAACTCGGCAAAATGCCCCCCGTAACTTCGGGAGAAGGGGGGGCCGGACACGTGACCGGATTCACTCCGTGAGCGTTGAAGGCCGCAGAGACCAGTGGGAAGCGACTGTTTACTAAAAACACAGGTCCGTGCGAAGTCGCAAGACGATGTATACGGACTGACGCCTGCCCGGTGCTGGAAGGTTAAGAGGAAGGGTCAGCCTCACGGCGAAGCTCTGAATTTAAGCCCCAGTAAACGGCGGTGGTAACTATAACCATCCTAAGGTAGCGAAATTCCTTGTCGGGTAAGTTCCGACCTGCACGAATGGCGTAACGACTTCCCAGCTGTCTCAACCGCGAACTCGGCGAAATTGCACTACGAGTAAAGATGCTCGTTACGCGCAGCAGGACGGAAAGACCCCGTGACCTTTACTATAGTTTGGTATTGGTGTTCGGAGTGGCTTGTGTAGGATAGGTGGGAGACTGTGAAGCGGGCACGCTAGTGTTCGTGGAGTCATTGTTGAAATACCACTCTGGTCACTTTGGATGTCTAACGTAGGACCCTGATCGGGTTCATGGACAGTGCCTGATGGGTAGTTTAACTGGGGCGGTTGCCTCCCAAAGAGTAACGGAGGCGCCCAAAGGTTCCCTCAACCTGGTTGGCAATCAGGTGGCGAGTGTAAGTGCACAAGGGAGCTTGACTGTGAGACTGACAGGTCGAGCAGGGACGAAAGTCGGGACTAGTGATCCGGCAGTGGCTTGTGGAAGCGCTGTCGCTCAACGGATAAAAGGTACCTCGGGGATAACAGGCTGATCTTGCCCAAGAGTCCATATCGACGGCATGGTTTGGCACCTCGATGTCGGCTCGTCGCATCCTGGGGCTGGAGTAGGTCCCAAGGGTTGGGCTGTTCGCCCATTAAAGCGGTACGCGAGCTGGGTTTAGAACGTCGTGAGACAGTTCGGTCCCTATCCGCTGCGCGCGTTGGAAATTTGAGAAGATCTATCCCTAGTACGAGAGGACCGGGATGGACGAACCTCTGGTGTGTCAGTTGTTCTGCCAAGGGCACCGCTGATTAGCTACGTTCGGACCGGATAACCGCTGAAAGCATCTAAGCGGGAAGCCGTCTTCGAGATGAGATTTCCATGCACCTTGAGTGTGAGAGGCTCCCAGCAGACTACTGGGTTGATAGGCCGGATGTGGAAGCGGGGACTAACGACCCGTGGAGCTGACCGGTACTAATAAGCCGAAGACTTGACACACACTTTTTACCCACACCCTTGCGGGTGTGGGGCTCGCGTCCACTTTGTGGTTCCCGACAGACGATCGGGAACAACTGAAACTGAACACCGCGCATGCGCGGAACGGTTTCGAAGCTTCCTCGTTGGAGTGTCGAAATTGTTCCGGTGGTCATAGCGAGAGGGAAACGCCCGGTCACATTCCGAACCCGGAAGCTAAGCCTCTCAGCGCCGATGGTACTGCAAGGGGGGACCTTGTGGGAGAGTAGGACGCCGCCGGACTTCTTTTCACAGATGTGGCCATCGGCCCTCCATCGAGAGCGAGAGCTCTCGGGAGGGTCGGTGGCCATTTCTCTTTCTCAGGGTGCTCCACAGGTCGACTCTGCGCTGGGTTCGTGATGGACTTGACGCAGGGCGAGCTGCACAGCCCACACACAACGACACAGCGGACGACCGTCGGGACATCTGATCTCGGCACGCAACGAGGAGCTACGGTGGCGAACGACGACGAACAGCGACGAGACGGGCGCGACGGCGACCGTCAGGACCGGCCTCGACGCGACGGCGGTCCGCAGCGGAGCGGTGACCGCGGTGGGTGGTCGTCCGGACCTCGCGACTTCGAACGCCGCGAGGGGCAGCGTGGCGACGACCGTCGTGGCGCCGGTCGTCCCTCCAACGAGTCGTCGGATCGGCGGCCGGCTGGTCGTGACTTCCGTGAGGGTGGAGCGCGCTCGGACCGCCCCTCGTGGCGATCGGACCGCCCTTCGTCCGACCGTCCGCGTCGTGATGGTGACCGTCCCTTCCGTGGTCGAGACGACCGACCCCGTCGTGACGGTGACCGCCCGGTTCGCTCCGGGGGGCTCGGATCGTCCGTTCCGCGGTGGCGACGACCGGCCGCGTCGAGACGGAGACCGTCCGTTCCGCGGTGGTGACGATCGCCCCCGCCGTGACGGCGACCGTCCGTTCCGTGGTGGCGATGACCGTCCCCGTCGTGACGGTGACCGCCCGTTCCGGAGTGGCGACGACCGGCCGCGTCGTGACGGTGACCGCCCCTACCGTTCCGGCGGGTCTGACCGCCCGTTCCGTGGTGGCGATGACCGGCCGCGTCGCGATGGTGACCGCCCCTACCGCTCCGGCGGGTCTGACCGCCCCTTCCGTGGTGGCGATGACCGCCCGCGTCGTGACGGTGACCGCCCCATCCGTGGCGGCGATGACCGTCCGCGCCGTGACGGAGACCGGCCGGTTCGTTCCGGTGGTCCGGCGCGTCCCTTCCGCGGCGGTGACGACCGGCCCCGGCGTGACAGCGATCGTCCGTTCCGCGACGGAGGGCGTCCGCGCCGTGACGACGACCGTCCGGGCCGCGACGGCGCCGACCGGAAGCGGTTCGGAGACGGCTCGCGCTCGGCCGGCGCGCGGTTCGGCGAGGCGGCCCGCGACGACTGGGAAGACCGCGACCCGTACGGCACCCGGTCGATCCGGCCGCGGCACGATGACCCGGAGATCCCCGAGGAGATCCAGGCGCGTGACCTGCACCCCGCCGCGCGTGCCGAGCTGAAGACGCTGAGCAAGGACAACGCTGACTGGGTTGCCCGGCACCTCGTCACCGCCGCGATGCTCGTGGACACCGACCCGGAGCTGGCGAACCAGCACGCCCTCAGCGCGGCTCGTCGTGCCGGCCGCGTCGCCGTCGTCCGCGAGACGGCTGCGATCACGGCGTACCGGCTCGGTGACTTCGCGACGGCGCTCCGGGAACTCCGGACGTACCGACGCATCTCCGGCCGGAACGACCAGTTGCCGATGATGGTCGACTGTGAGCGCGGCCTCGGCCGACCCGAGCGTGCGCTCGAGCTGGGTCGGTCGGTCGACCGCGCCGCCCTGGAGACGCCGGTGCAGGTGGAACTCGCGATCGCGATGTCCGGAGCCCGGCTCGACCTCGGGAACCCCACAGCCGCGCTGGGCGAACTCGAGATTCCACAGCTCGACCCGTCCACGGCCTACAGCTGGTCACCGGCGCTCTACAGTGCTTACGCGGCCACGCTCGAGGAGCTCGGCCGCCAGGACGAGGCCGACGAATGGTGGGCCCGTGTCGACCGTGCGGCCGAGGCTCTCGCCGAGGCCGCTGAAGACGATGCTTGGGAGACAGTGGATGTGGTCGAGGAAGCGCTCGAAGACGACGGGTTCGACAGCGAGCCCGGACGCGACGAGTCCGACGACTCCGGACTCGACGACGGCGAGCTCGACGACGCAGAGCTCGGGGACGCCGAGCCCGGCAACGGGTACGTCAGCACCCTCGGGAACGACGAATCCGACGGCGTCGCCGGGGACGACCTCGGAGAGCGCGACGAGGACAACCCGCGGGACATCGACGGGTCCGCAGCAGGCTGAGACCCCTCGTCCGCCGGTGGACGGCGTCGACGTGGTCCTCACCGACCTCGACGGCGTCGTCTACCGCGGACGGAACGCTGTTCCGCACGCCGTGGAGGCCCTGACCCGGGCCGCCTCGACGGCGCGTGTCGGCTACATCACGAACAACGCGTCGCGGCGCCCGGTGGACGTCGCGGAACACCTCGAGCAGTACGGTCTGCAGGTCACCGCCGACGACGTGGTGACGTCCTCCCAGGCCGGTGCGCGGCTCCTCGCGACGCTGGTTCCGGCGGGTTCCACCGTGCTCGTGATCGGTGGGCTCGGCCTGACGACGATCGTCGAACAGGCCGGCTTCGTCGTCACCGACAGCGCGGAGGACCACCCGGCTGCCGTCATCCAGGGCTTCGCCCCGGAGCTCGGCTGGAAGCAGCTCGCCGAGGCGTCCTTCGCGCTGGCGGACGCCTCCGTACCGTGGGTGGCCACCAACATGGACTGGTCGATCCCCGTCGAGCGCGGCATCGCGCCCGGCAACGGCACGCTCGTGGCGGCCGTGCACCAGGCCGTCGGCAGGATGCCGGTGGTCGCGGGCAAGCCCGAGCGGCCGATCTTCGACGCCGCCCTCGCTCGGTTCGGTGGTGCGAGCCCGCTCTTCATCGGTGACCGACTGGACACCGACATCAAGGGCGCGAACGACGCCGGCATCCCGAGCGTGCTCGTGCTCACCGGCATCGATCAGCCCAAGCAGGTGCTCGCAGCGGACCAGCGGTCGCGACCGACGTACGTGCTCCGAGACCTCAGGGGTCTGCACGAGCCGTACCCGGTGACCATCCGGCACGAGGACCGGGACGGCACGCGCCGGGTCACGGTCGGCGAGTCGACGGTGAGCATGCGAGGTCACGTCGTCCGCGCCGAACGAGTCGGACCGGACGACATGGACCTGTTGCGTGCCGGCGCGACAGCGATCTGGGACTCCGGACTGGCGATCTACGGGCTGGACGTGGACCCGAAGCTGTACGGCGGCGAGTAGCGTGACGGGCGTGGACCAGGCCCGGACCGACGACGTTGCCGAGCCGGTCCTCCCGACTGCACGGGCCGTCCCAGGACCCCCCGCGGGCCGTTCCGGTAGCTCCGCGTGCAGTGCCCGGTCCGCCGCGACCCGTCGCCCCGACGAACGACACGGAGGCGCTGGACACGGAGGCGCTGGACACGGACGCGCTGGGCGCGGAGGCGCTCAACGAGCCGCTGGGGATGGGATCGCAGAACGGCGCGGCGAGCAGCACGTCGACCGGCGACGACGATCCTGCAGCGGACGGTGCCGTGCGTGCAGCTGGCGGATCTGGCGACCTCGGCGGCGACCTCGGCGGCTCCCTCCGACGGCGTGCCGAGGCCGTGGAAGCCATGCCACTCGCGGAGCGTGCGGACGCCTTCTCAGCCCTGCACGACGACCTCCGGACCCGGCTCGAGCAGGGTGGGGCCGCACGTGCCTGACCGCGGCACAGCCCGTGACCAGGGGGGCGCCGCTCACGTCGTCGACGCCCCGCCCCGGAGAGCGTGCCACGGCAGTGACCAACAACACAGCACAGACCAGCGACGCAGCACAGACCGGCAACGCAGCACAGACCAGCGACGCAGCACAGACCGGCAACGCAGCACAGACCGGCAACACAGCAGCGACCGGTGACAGGCCAGCGACGGGCGACCGCGCCTCCACGCAGCGCCTCGACGCGGCCGTCGCTGCCAGGGGCCTCGCTCGCTCCCGCACGGCCGCCGCTGCCCTGATCCAGGCCGGACGTGTCACGGTCGACGGTGTGCCGGTGGTGAAGGCGTCGACGCCGGTGACCGCTGCGTCCGACGTCACGGTGGACGCCGAGGACGAATGGGTCTCCCGCGCTGCGCTCAAGCTCGTCGCCGCACTCGACGCGTTCGACGTCGACCCGAGCGGGCGGACCGTGCTCGACGTCGGCGCCTCCACGGGCGGGTTCACCCAGGTGTTGCTGTCGCGAGGCGCGGCCCGTGTGGTCGCCCTCGACGTCGGACACGGCCAGCTCGCTCCCGAGATCGCCCTGGACGACCGTGTGGCGGTGGTGGAGGGGGGTCAACGCCCGGAACCTCACGAGCAGCGACTACCTCGCCCTCGACCCGGCCGCGGCGGACACCAGCCTGGTGGTCGGTGACCTGTCGTTCATCAGCCTCCGCATGGTCCTGCCGGCACTGGTCGAGGCCGTGCCCGCCGACGACTTCGTCCTCCTCGTGAAGCCGCAGTTCGAGGTGGGCCGCACCGGGATCCGCGAGGGCATCGTCCGCGACGCGTCGCTGCGGCAGGACGCCCTCATGAACGTCCTCTGGGCAGCGTGGGACCTGGGCTTCGGGACGGCCGGGTTGGCGCCGTCGCCGATCGTCGGCACGCACGGCAACCAGGAGTACCTCGCGCGTCTCCAGCGGGGTCGCGGGGGAGAACCCGACAGAATGGATCGTCCGGGCGACGGAACTGGCGGAGGGAGCTCCATGAGCGATGAACGACACATCCTGCTCGTCTCGCACACCGGGCGGCGCGACTCGATCGACGCCGCTGTCGAGGTCTGTGACATCCTCCACGCCGCCGGCCTCACCCCGGTGATGCCCTTCGACGAGTACGCCGACGTCCGCCGAGCGGAAGCGTCGGTCGGACAGGTCGACATCCTCGGCGTCGACGTGCGCCCGGACGAGATCGAGATCGTGATCGTCCTCGGCGGGGACGGCACGATCCTCCGCGCTGCCGAACTGGCCCGAGGCACCTCCGCACCGATCGTCGGGGTCAACCTCGGCCACGTGGGCTTCCTCGCCGAGAGCGAGCGCGACGGACTCGCCGAGACGGTCGAACGCGCGCTGACCGGCGAGTACAAGGTCGAGGAGCGCGTCGCCCTGCAGGTCGACGTGGTGGTCGGCAACGAGATCGTCTACTCGAGCTGGGCGCTCAACGAGGCGACGGTCGAGAAGGCCTCGCGCGAGCGCATGCTCGAGGTCGTGACCGAGGTCGACGGCCGACCGCTGTCCTCCTTCGGGTGCGACGGCGTGGTGTTCTCCACGCCGACCGGGTCCACCGCCTACTCCTTCTCCGGGGGGCGGCCCCGTCGTGTGGCCCGACGTCGACGCCATCCTCATGGTCCCGCTGAGCGCGCACGCCCTGTTCTCCCGGCCGATCGTGGTCGGTCCGGACCGCGTCCTCGCGGTCGAGGTCCTGCGGCGCACGAGCGGCGTGGGCGTGCTGTGGTGTGACGGACGCCGGACGCACGACCTGCCTCCCGGAGCGCGGGTCGAGGTGCGCCGGTCGCCGGATCCGGTGCGGGTGGCGCGGCTCAAGGACGCTCCGTTCGCCGACCGGCTGGTGGCGAAGTTCCGCCTGCCGGTCGCGGGCTGGCGCGGCCCGCAGCGCGACGACGAGGACGTCCAGTGACGCCCTCGTGCGACCACCGCGCCGGTCCGGCCTGACCTGTCAGCGACCCAGCCGGCCGCCCGGACGACGAACACGAGCACGACCACCGGCACCACGACGTGAACCAGCAGCAGGAGCACATCCAGTGATCGAGGAAATCCGCATCTCCGACCTCGGCGTGATCGGCGACGCCACGCTCGAGCTCGGCCCGGGCTTCACCGTCGTGACCGGTGAGACCGGAGCCGGCAAGACGATGATCGTCACCGCGCTCGGCCTGCTCCTCGGCGCCCGGGCGGACGCCGGGTCCGTCCGTCGCGGGGCGTCCAGCGCGGTCGTCGAGGGACGCTGGGACCTGCCGGACCACGCCGCCGTGGCCGAGCGGGTCGAGGACGCCGGCGGGACGGTCGAGGACGGCGAGCTCATCCTCACCAGGACGGTCTCCGCCGAGGGTCGCAGCCGCGCCACGGTCGGGGGCCGCAGCGCGCCCGTCGCCGTGCTCGGCGAACTGGCCGACCAGCTCGTCACCGTGCACGGCCAGTCCGACCAGATCCGGCTGACCTCGGCGTCGGCGCAGCGGGCCGCGCTCGACGGGTTCGGTGCCGGCGCGATCGAGAAGGCCCTCGCGAAGTACGTCGCCGTGTACGACGCCTGGCAGCAGCACGCCGGGGACCTCGAGACGCTCACGCGGGACCGGGACGAACGGCTCGCCGAGGCCGCGCGGCTCCGCGAGGCGTCCGAGGAGATCGAGGCAGCCGACCCGCAGCCGGGCGAGGACACCGAGCTCGCCGAACGCGCCGAGCGGCTGGGGAACCTCGAGGAGCTCCGACTGTCCGCAGGGCTCGCGCACGAGGCCGTCTCGAGCGAGTCGCTCGACGGGCCCGACGTCATCGGCCTCGTCGAGTCCGCACGGCGTGCGATCGAACGGGTGGCGAACGTCGACCAGGCCCTGCAGCCGGTGCTGGAACAGCTCACCGAGCTCGGGATCCAGGCGAGTGAGGCCTCGGCGTCGCTGTCGAGCTACATCGGCTCGCTCGAGCCGGAAGCGGGCCACGACCTCGAACTCGTCAACGAGCGCCGCGCCCTGCTCGCCGGACTGACCCGGAAGTACGGGGACACCGTCGAGGACGTCATCGCCTACGGTCAGCGCGCCTCGGACCGGCTGCTCGAACTCGACGGCGACGACGACCGGATCGTCGGACTCCAGCAGGCCGTCGAGGCGGACCTGGTCGCCCTCGAGGCCGCCGCCGCCACCCTCACCAAGGTGCGGAGCAAGGCGGCGACGGACCTCGCGAAGCGGGTCACCGCCGAATTGAAGAGCCTCGCGATGGCCGGCGCGACCCTCGTGGTCGAGGTCACCGACGCGGGCGAGTTCCGTCGCCACGGGCGGGACCAGGTGGCGATCCTCCTGCAGCCGCACTCGGGCACCGACCCCCCGACCGATCGGCAAGGGTGCCTCCGGCGGTGAGCTCTCCCGCGTGATGCTCGCGATCGAGGTCGTCATGGCCGGGAGCACCACGGTCCCGACGTTCGTGTTCGACGAGGTCGACGCGGGTGTCGGCGGCGCTGCTGCGATCGAGATCGGCCGACGCCTGGCGGCGCTCGCCGAGCGCACGCAGGTCATCGTGGTCACGCACCTCGCACAGGTCGCTGCGTTCGCGAACAACCACCTCAACGTCGTCAAGGACGCCAGCGGCGCGGTCACCTCGTCGAGCGTGCGGCGCCTCGAGGGCGACGACCGCCTGCAGGAGATGGCACGGCTGCTCTCCGGTCTCGGCGACAGCGCCAGCGGCATGGAGCACGCACGCGAACTCCTCGAGGTCGCCGGTCGGTCCGCCTGACGGCCCGGAGGCCCGCCCCGCGTCGGCGACCACGCTCCGGACGCAACGCGCCCGGCGAACGCGGGTCGCGCCTCCCGGCACTTCTGACGTACGATGGAATCCCGTGGCGGACACTCTCAGCAGCGGTACCCAGGCAAGCACAGCGCGCATCGACAGCAAGACCCCGAAGGTGACGAAGCAGATCTTCGTGACCGGCGGGGTCGTCTCGTCTCTCGGCAAGGGCCTGACGGCGGCCAGCCTCGGCAACCTCCTCACGGCACGCGGCCTCAAGGTCGTCATGCAGAAGCTCGACCCGTACCTCAACGTGGACCCGGGCACCATGAACCCGTTCCAGCACGGCGAGGTCTTCGTGACCGACGACGGCGCCGAGACCGATCTGGACATCGGCCACTACGAGCGCTTCCTCGACATCGACCTCGCCCAGTCGGCGAACGTCACGACCGGGCAGGTCTACTCGACGGTCATCGCCAAGGAGCGTCGCGGCGAGTACCTCGGTGACACCGTGCAGGTCATCCCGCACATCACCGACGAGATCAAGCGGCGGATGCGCGAGCAGGCGGAGAACGACCCGCAGCCCGACGTCATCATCACCGAGGTCGGCGGCACGGTCGGCGACATCGAGTCGCAGCCGTTCATCGAGGCGGCCCGCCAGGTGCGCCACGAGCTCGGCCGGAACAACGTCTTCTTCGTGCACGTCTCGCTCGTGCCGTTCATGAACGCCTCCGGCGAGCAGAAGACGAAGCCGACGCAGCACTCGGTCGCGCAGCTCCGCTCGATCGGCATCCAGCCCGACGCCCTCGTGCTCCGCTCGGACCGCCCCGTCTCGGACGCGAACAAGCGCAAGATCGCCCTGATGTGCGACGTCGACGAGGACGCCGTGGTGAACGCCGTGGACGTCCCCTCGATCTACGACATCCCGACGATGCTGCACGACCAGGGCCTCGACCAGGTCATCATCGAGGCCCTCCGCCTCGAGGCGCACGACGTCGACTGGTCGCGTTGGAACGGCGTGCTGACCGCGGTGCACGAGCCCAAGAAGGCCGTCACGATCGCCCTGGTCGGCAAGTACATCGACCTGCCGGACGCGTACCTGTCCGTCACCGAGGCCCTGCGCGCGGGCGGCTTCGCCCACACCGCCAAGGTCACGCTGAAGTGGGTCGCGTCCGACGAGTGCATCACCCCCGAGGGCGCCGCGAAGAACCTCGGCGACGTCGACGGCATCTGCATCCCCGGTGGGTTCGGCATCCGCGGCATCGAGGGCAAGCTCGGCGCGCTGAAGTTCGCGCGTGAGCAGAACATCCCCACGCTCGGGCTGTGCCTCGGCCTGCAGTGCATGGTCATCGAGTACGCCCGCCACGAGGCCGGTCTGCTCGACGCGTCGAGCACCGAGTTCGACCCCGAGACCTCGACGCCGGTCATCGCGACCATGGCGGAGCAGGTCGACATCATCGCGGGCGGTGACCTGGGCGGCACGATGCGGCTCGGCATGTACCCGGCGCACTTCACCGACGGCAGCCTGGCGGCTGAGCTGTACGGCGCGACCGAGGCGTCGGAGCGTCACCGTCACCGCTACGAGGTGAACAACCACTACCGCGAGCAGATCGCGGACGCCGGCCTGCGCTTCTCGGGTACCTCGCCGGACGGCACGCTCGTCGAGTACGTCGAGTTGGACCGTGCGGAGCACCCGTTCTACATCGGCACCCAGGCGCACCCGGAGCTCCGGTCGCGTCCGAACCGCGCGCACCCGCTCTTCGCGGGCCTCGTCGGTGCGGCGATCGAGCGCAACGAGTCGACGCGGCTCTTCGACCCGGAGACCGAAGCGGTCGCCTAGTGGGTCGGGTCGCGGTCGCGACCGGACGACGAACGGGAGGCTCCCCACCGGGCACGGCCGGACCGCCGCTGGCGCGTCGGTCAGGAACCGGCCGGCGTGGGCCCACCACCAGCTGGTGGGGAGCCTCCCGTCCGTCTGTCCACAGCCCGTGGGCCCGCCCGGGCCGGGTGGGGCAGGATGGCGAGGTGACTGACGCACCGATCGCCGACGAGACCGCCTCCCACCACGTCACCGCCTCCGAGCGGGTGTTCGAGGGCGCGGTGTGGGACATCACCCGTGACCACATCGACTACAACGGCTCCGACATGGTCCGTGAGTACGTGGACCACACCGGCGCCGTCGCCGTGTACGCGGAGGACGACGAAGGCCGCGTCCTCGTCATCCAGCAGTACCGGCACCCGGTCCAGCTGCGCGACTGGGAGCTGCCCGCCGGGCTGCTCGACCAGGAGGGCGAGGACCACCTCACCGCCGCGAAGCGCGAGCTCGCGGAGGAGGCCGACGTCGAGGCCGACGAGTGGCAGCACCTCGTGCGCTACAACACCTCGTCGGGTGGCAGCAACGAGTTCATCGAGGTGTACCGCGCGACCGGCGTGCGTGCGACCGAGTCCGCCTTCGAGCGCGAGGCCGAGGAAGCCGACATCGTCATCCGCTGGGTGCCGCGCGCCGAACTGCTGGAGGGGATCCTCGCGGGTCGGCTGCACAACTCGGCGCTCATCGTCGCGACGCTCGCGGTCGACGCCATCGAGCGCCGCTCGCAGGGCTGACACGGCGTACCGTCGGCGGCACCGTGCTCACCCGCGTCGACGGGTGGCCGGACACCGACGACCGGGAGGACCCCCCATGAGCTCGCGCACCACCACCGCAGCCGTCACCGCGACGACCCTGCTCCGCATCGCACTCGGAGCGGTGCTCGTCTCGCACGGCGCCCAGAAGCTCTTCGGTGCGTTCGGCGGCGGCGGCATCGACGGCACCGCCCAGGGCATGCACGCGATGGGCTTCCGGCCCGGCCGCCGCAACGCCGTCCTGGCCGGCATCGGCGAGGCCGGGTCCGGTGCCGCCCTCGCGCTCGGCCTCGCCACGCCGATCGCCGGCGCCGGTGCCGCCACGACCATGGGGGTGGCCTCCAGCGTGCACACGCCGAACGGCTTCTTCAACGCGGACGGCGGCCTGGAGCTGCCGGCGTTCCTCGGCTTCTCGGCGGCGATGTTCGCCCTCGGCGGCCCGGGCCCGGTGTCGCTCGACCACGCGACCCGGCACGCCCTCGACCGGCCGTGGCTCCGCGCCGTCGCCCTGGCCGCGGTGCCGGTCGCGATCGCGGTGCAGGTCGTGCAGCGTCGGAAGGCCCTCGCGGCGGACGCCGCGGACGCGGCGGACGCGCCGGCCCCGACGGAGGCGGCGGCCCCGGCGGCGTCCGGCGACGGTGCGTCCTCGGCGGAGTAGCTCCTCCGGGCCGGAGCCCGCGTCCCGGTAGCCTCGTCGGGTGATGCCGTTCGAGCGTGCCGTGCAGGACTACCTGCGGCACATCGCGATCGAGCGGGGCCTGTCGCAGCACACCCTGTCCGCCTACCGGCGCGACCTCTCGACCTTCGGGGACTGGGTCGGCACGCAGCCGGTCGTCGACTCCGCCGGTGCCGACCGGGCCGGTGGGGCGGCGGTCCTCGACGACGTCGGGCGGCTCGCGCGCGCGGACCTGGCCGGGTTCGTGCAGCACCTCGCGACGAGGCCGGACGGGCCGCTCGCACCGCGGTCGGTCGCCCGGATGCTCAGTTCGGTGCGGTCGTTCAGTGCGTTCGCGGCGGCGGAGGGCTGGCTACCGCTCGACCCCGGCGCCTCCGTGCGTCCGCCGAAGGCGCCCATGCGGCTCCCGAAGGCGATCTCCGTGCACGACATGGAGCGGTTGCTCGGCGCGGTGGTCGGTGACGAACCGGCACAGCTCCGCGACCGAGCCCTCCTGGAACTGCTGTACGCGACCGGCGCGCGCGTCTCCGAGGCGGTCGGGCTCTCCGTCGACGACGTGACGACGCTCGCCGGTGTCGACGGGGTCCCGGACGAGGACACCGACGTCTCGGTCGTGCGGGTCACCGGCAAGGGGAACAAGCAGCGGATCGTGCCGCTCGGCAGCTACGCACGCGCGGCGGTCGACGCCTACCTGGTGCGGGCGCGGCCGGTGTTCGCCGCTCGCGGGAGCGGCACCCCGGCGCTGTTCCTCGGGGCACGCGGCGCCCGGCTGTCCCGGCAGAGCGCCTGGCTCGTCATCCAGGCCGCGGCCGAACGTGCCGGGCTCGCCGACCACGTCTCCCCCGCACACCTTCCGGCACTCCTTCGCGACGCACCTGCTCGAGGGTGGGGCGGACGTCCGTGTCGTGCAGGAGCTCCTCGGGCACGCGAGCGTCGCGACGACGCAGATCTACACGCTGGTGACGGCCGACATGCTGCGGGACGTCTACCAGACGGCGCACCCGCGGGCGCGGCGGTAGCGGGAGCGAGCCGGCCGCGCGGAGATCGTGCAACCCTTGGCGCATGGACCTCGAGGTGGGGTCGGGGCTGACGATCCCCGAGGCCGAACTGCGCTGGCGGTTCTCGCGGTCGTCCGGCCCCGGGGGCCAGCACGTGAACACCTCCGACAGCCGCGTCCAGCTCACCTGGGACGTCGTGGCGTCGGCGGCGCTCACCGAGGAGCAGCGGACACGCGTCCTCGAGCGGCTCGGCCGGCGGACGGTCGCGGGCACGATCACCGTCACGGTGTCCGAGCGACGGTCCCAGCTGCGCAACCGCGAGGCCGCCCTCGACGCACTCCGCGAGCTCCTGCGGGAAGCACTCGCCCCGCCCGGCCCACCGCGGCGGGCGACCCGGCCGACGCGCGGCTCCCAGCGCCGGCGTCTCGCGACCAAGCAGCAGCGGTCCGTGACGAAGCAGCACCGTCGTCGTCCGTCCGACGACTGATCGTCGAGGCGGCGCGGCGGTGGCGTCAGAACAGGTGCAGGTGGGTGTTCAGCGCGACGACGCCCGTCGCGACGGCGAGCACGAGCGCCGAGGTACCGACGCTCTGCCCGACGACCCGCCATGCTCCGGTCGCGCCGGGGCGCACGAGTGCGACGACGCCGGTCACCACGGCGAGGAGGCTGCACACGCCCCACGGGTTCAGCACGAGGGACACGACGGCGGACAGCACGGCGAGGACCGCGAAGACGCAGAACCGCCGCTCGGTGCTGCCGTAGGCCCAGGACTGCACGTCGGCCGGGCGACCCGAGGCATCGACCGAGAATGCCGGACCGCTCGACACCGCGAGCGCCTGCAGCGCCGGCTCCGGGACGACGCGGGGGGAGCACCCGGGTGGTCTCGCCCCAGGCGTGCCCGTCCCACCACCGCAGTCGAGCGGTGTCGCGCGGGTCCGGGAACCAGCCGGCGGCCGGCAGCGTCACGGGAACTCCTGGGGTCTGAGGGGTGTCGTCAGTGCGGTTCGACGCTACCCGCCACGATCCCGCACCGCAGCCCCAGACCGGGTGTCGGCAGAAGGGGGGGACCGGCCCGTCAGACCGCTGCCGGCGCCGCGTCGACCTCGGTGAAGACGTCCTTCACGGCGGCGAGCAACCGCGCGTTGAAGTCCACCCCGAGCTGGTTCGGGACGGTGACGAGGACGGTGTCTGCCTCGCGGACGGCACGGTCCGCCGCGAGCTCCGCGACGAGTTGTTCCGGCTCGCCGATGTACGAGCGGCCGAACCGGGCGAGGCCCCCCGTCGAGGTGCCCGACCTGGTCCTGCCCCTCGACCTGCGCACGGACGCCGAAGTAGTGGCGCGACTCGTCGTCGATGATCGGGATGATGCTCCGGCTGACGCTCACCCGGGGCTGGCGCTTCCAGCCCATGTCGGCCCAGGTCGACCGGAAGCGCTCGATCTGCTCCGCCTGCAGTTCGTCGAACGGCACGCCGGTGTCCTCGGTGAGCAGGGTCGAGGACATGAGGTTCATGCCCTGCTCGGCGGTCCACTCGGCAGTGGCCCGGGTGCCGGCACCCCACCAGATGCGCTCGGACAGGCTGTCGGACTGCGGCGTGACCGCGAGGGACCCGACGGAGCCGGTCATCTGCGGGTTCGCGTTCGCCATCGGTTCGCCGGCGATCGCACGCCGGAACACCGCGGTGTGGTCGCGGGCCAGGTCGGCGCCGTTCTCGTCGCCCGACTCGGGCACGTAGCCGAACGAGCGGTAGCCGGCGAGTGCGGTCTCGGGTGACCCCCGGCTCACGCCGAGCTGGAGTCGGCCGCCGGAGATGAGGTCCGTCGCCGCGGCCTCCTCCGCCATGTACAGCGGGTTCTCGTAGCGCATGTCGATCACGCCGGTGCCGATCTCGATCCGGCTGGTCTTGGCGGCGATCGCGGAGAGCAGCGGGAATGGTGCGGCCTGCTGCGGTGCGAAGTGGTGCACGCGGAAGTACGCGCCGTCGACGCCGGCCTCCTCGGCGGCCACGGCGAGGTCGATCGCCTGCACGAGGGCCTCACGGCCACTGCGGACCTTCGACCCGGGGACGTCGCGCCAGTGCCCGAAGGACAGGAACCCGATCTTCGTCATGCCCATGCGAACGCATCCGTGCCGCGGCCCATTCCGCCGGACTACGGTCGTCCCCATGGACCTCGACCCGCGCGCTGCCCTGGACGGGGAACGCGTCCGGGCGACGAAGCTCCTCGCCGACGTCGAACGCAGCATGCGGGACGTCAGCGACGCCCGGGACGGCGCGAACACCGACGACGAGCACGACCCGGAGGGGGGCGACCCTGGCCTGGGAGCGCGGGTCCCTCGGCGCGGTGCGTGACGACGCCCGACGCCGCATCGAGCAGGTCGACGCGGCCCTCGGCCGTCTCGACGCGGGGACGTACGGGCGCTGCGCGGTCGGCGGGGAGCCCATCCCGGAGGCTCGCCTGGCCGCGGTCCCGTGGGCGGCGACCTGCGTCGCGCACGCGTGACGGGCCTCCCGGCCGGCCTGGAGGCCCGGACGACGTCCGCCGCGTCGGCTCCCGACACCCACCTGGTGCGGACCCGATGCGCCGCGGTTTCCCAGCCGCGCGCCCTAGCGTGCGGACATGCACGGCGACCCGACTGAGCCTCCCCCGGAGTGCCGGCCCCGACGTGGGCGGACCCGACGCGGACCGCGCTGCGTCCGGCCGTACCGAGCAGGCCGACGGCGGTCGTCAGCGCTTCCAGTGGTTCCGAGACCTGCGGACCTGGATCCACGCCCGGCCGCACGTGCACCTCTTCTACAAGGTCCTGGTCGGGATCGTCGGCGGGCTCATCGTCGTGGTCGGGCTCGCCCTGGTGCCGTTGCCCGGTCCCGGGTGGCTGGTCGTCTTCATCGGCCTGACGGTCCTGGCGAGCGAGTTCCACTTCTTCCACCGGATCATCACCTGGCTGCGGGCGAAGCTGCACCGGTTCTGGGACTGGGCGAAGCACCACGCCCCGTCGAAGCGGATGCGGGACGCGGCGGACAAGGGCAAGGCGGACGTCGACGCGGCCCATGCCGAGGCGCACCGGAACGTCGGCGTCCCGCGCCCCCGCGGTCGGACCGCGCGACCCGGTCTCTAGCGAGCCCGTCGCGACGCGCCGCCCGCGTCAGACCGTGCGGACCGTGCCCGTCGCCGTCCGCTCGACGGCCTCGGCGGCCGACTCCTCCACCGCGACGGTGTCCTTCGACGTGAGCTGCAGCACGAGGGCGATTCCCGCGGCGACGACGATGAACGCGCCGTAGCCGGCGAGCACCGGCACGAGGCCGACCGTCGGCTCGAGCAGCCCACCGATGACGGCGGGCACGCCGAACGCCAGGTAGCTGACGACGTAGATGGTGGAGAGCAGTCCCGCACGGTGGGTCGGCGCGGCGGTCGCGAGCAGCATCCGCAGCGGCGCCTGGAAGCCGGCTCCGAAGCCGACGCCGGCGATCGCGCTGCCGACGACGAGGCCCGGCAGGGACTGGGCGAACACGAACCCGATCGTGACGACGGGTCCGAGGACGAGCGCGACGAGACCGATGAGCACGCCGACGCGGGCGTCGAGCCACTGCGTGGTGATGCCGGTGGCCGCGCCGACCCCGGTGACGACGGCGATGAGGGCTCCGGCGGCGAAGTGGTTGTCGATGCCGAAGACCGCGCCGAGCGCCGAGGGGACGAGGGACAGGAAGAGCCCGCCCAGGGCCCAGCTCGCGATGAGCGAACCGGCGACGCCCCGGAACAGCCGGCGCGAGGACCGCGGTACGGCGATCGTCGGGCGGAGGGACCGCAGGGCTCCCGGCCGGCGGGTGACCCGCTCGGGGACGACGGCCAGCGCGACGAGCATGAGCACGAGGAGCGCGCCGAAGAGCAGGTAGACGAACTGCTCGGGTGCCGGACCCCACTCGACCAGGGCGCCGCTCGACAGGGCGCCGGTGGCGAGCGCGATCGGCGGGACGGCCCCGTTCAGCACACCGGCGAGGGCGGGGTGCCGCTCGAGGGAGTTGTCGATGAGCGCGGCACCGAGGGCACCGATGAGCAGGCCGACGGACACGCCCTGCACGACGCGGTCGAGGACGAGGGCACCGAAGCCGTCGGCGACCACGAAGAGCCCGAGCGAGACGGTGAGGCCGATCCCGCCGGCGACGAGCACGGGCTTCCGGCCGACGTGGTCGGACAGCCGGCCGGCGACGAGCAGGCTCACCAGCAGCCCGGCGACGTAGACGGCGAACACGGCGGTGAGCATGAGCGGCGTCAGGTGCCACTCGGCCGCGTAGACGGGGTAGATCGGGGGAGGGGACCGCCGACGACGCCAACGCCACGAGCAGCATGGCGGCGATGATCCAGAACCCGGCGACCGAGCGTGTGGACTGCATGGTGTCCCTCCCGTCGTGATGGACCAGTACGGACGGAGTCGTACCGGGTGGTACCGCATTGGTACCGCATCGTGGCTGTACGACGCAAGTCGTACAGGGAGGGGAACGGTGGTAGCGTCCCGTCCATGCCCGAGCGCGACGATGCCCCCCGAACGGCTGCCCCAGCCGTCGCCGGCCGAGATGGACCTGCCCGTGGTGATGGACGCCCTGTCCGACCCGATCCGGCTGTCGATCCTGCACCGGTACCTCGTCGACGCGGCCGGCGGGGGAGCGCTCCTGCGGATGGGTCGGCATCGACCGCCCGAAGTCCACCCTGACGCACCACTTCCGGGTCCTCCGCGAAGCCGGGCTCCTCGAGCAGCACCTCGAGGGCCTGACCCGCGTCAGCCGCGTCCGTACCGAAGACGTCCAGCAGCGCTTCCCCGGCCTGCTCGACCTCGTGCTCGACTGGCAGGTCCCGGCCGGGCTCGTGCGCGCCGAGGCCGCCGCGTGAGCGAGGGGACCGCCCAGCACCGGCTGCCCGCCGTCGTCGCCGACCCCCCGCGTGACGTCGGCGCTCGCCGCGGACCTGACCGCGGCCGGCTACACGGTGGAGGGCGTCGACGCGCTCTGGGGGACCGAAGCCGCTGCAGCGCTGCACCGCGGCACCCGGGTCGCGGCCCTCCGCGCACTCGCGGCGCGTCCGACCACCCCGCTGTCGACCGTCGCGACGCTGTTCGTGCTCGGACTGCCGGTGTCGCGCGCCGACGCCGACCGCGGGTTCCCGACCACCGGCGTGGACACGCTCGTGAGCGCCGGGGTGCTCCGGACCGATGCGGACCGTGTCGCGCCCGCCCTGGACCTCCGGCCGTACGCCTTCGTGGACGACCTCGGCGCCGGCAGCTGGTGGATCGCGTCCGACCTCGGCGAACTCGCTCTCGGGCACGCGATCAGCGAGGAGCACGTCCTCGGCATCGGCGGGGCCACCACGACGCTGAGCGGCCTGCAGCTGCCCGTGCCCGTCCGCCGCGTGCTCGACCTCGGCACCGGGTGCGGCGTCCAGGCCATGCACGCCCGCCGCTTCGCGGACGAGGTCGTCGCCACCGACATCTCGTCACGGGCGCTCGCCATCGCCCGGTTCAACGCCCTCCTCAACGGCGTCGACGGCATCGACTTCCGCCTCGGCTCCCTGTTCGAGCCGGTCGCGGGGGGAGCGGTTCGACCGGATCGTCTCGAACCCGCCGTTCGTCATCACGCCCCGCCGCGAGGGCGTCCCCGCCTACGAGTACCGCGACGGCGGGATGGTCGGTGACGCCCTGGTCGAGACCGTGCTCCGGGGTCTCGCAGACCACCTCGAGCCCGGCGGGACGGCGCAGTTGCTCGGCAACTGGGAGCACCGCTGGGGCACGGACGGCCTCGACCGCGTCGCGTCCTGGTTCGCGGACACCGACCTGGACGTGTGGGTGGTCGAACGCGAGCGCGAGGACCCGCCCGCCTACGCCGAGACCTGGATCCGCGACGGCGGCACGAAGCCCGGCTCGCCGGAGTTCGACGACCTGGTGAACGCCTGGCTCGACGACTTCCGCGACCGGCACGTCACCGGGGTCGGTTTCGGCTACGTCGTGGTCCGCTCGCCGTCCGGTCCCCGGGGGGAGCAGCCCGGCACCGCTCCGGCGCTTCGAACGACTCCCGCAGGTGCTCGGCTCGAACCCGGCGGGCCTCGGCGCGACCGTGGCACGGGCCCTCGACGCCGTCAGCTGGCTCGCCGCCCACGACGACCGGGCCTTCGCGGACGCACACCTCCGTGTCGCCGGGGACGTCACCGAGGAGCGTCACTACTGGCCGGGCAACGACGACCCCACGGTGATGGCGCTCGTGCAGGGCGGCGGGTTCGGCCGCCGGGTCGACGCCGACACCGCCCTGGCCGCGTTCGTCGGTGCGGCCGACGGGGAGCTGGCCGTCGGCCAGATCGTCGGGGCGATCGCCCAGCTCACCGGCGTGGACGAGGCGGCGCTCAGCGCCGACCTCGTGCCGCGCCTCCGGGACCTGGTGCTCGACGGCCTGCTGCTCCCCGCCTGACCCCGGCGGTCAGCGGCGCCAGGTGTGCTCCGGGGCGTAGCCGAGGAGCTCGCGGGCCTTGTCGGAGGACAACAGTGAGCTGACGCCGTCGATGTCCGCCCGGCGCTCGATGTCCGGCAGGTACTGCTCGACGAGCTCGAGCGTCGGGGTGTCCATGACCGTGTCCGGGCTGGCGATGATGAACGCCTCGAAGCCGGTCAGCTCACTCTCGACGGCCTTGCGCACCGCCTGGGCGCCGTCACGGGAGTCGATGTACGACCACAGGTTGAAGGTCTTCGCCTCCGGGGTCGCGTCCCACGGGAACGCCGGGTAGTCCGTCTCGTCCATCACGTTCGAGAAGCGCAGCCCGATCATCTTCAGCTGCGGGTCCCAGCGGGTGAAGTGACGCGCCATTTCCTCCTCGACGGCCTTGCCGAGCGAGTACGAGGACTGCGGCCGCACCGCGAACTCCTCGTCGACCGGCAGGTAGGGCGGGTGGTGCTCGCCCATCGGGATCCCCAGGAGCGTCTCACTGGAGGCCCACACGACGTTGCGGATGCGGGCTGCGCGGGCAGCGTGGAACACGTTGATGGACGCGGTCACGTTGTTCGTGATGAGTGCGACGTCCGGCACCTGGCCCGGCGCCGGCACCGCACCGAGGTGCACGACGGCGTCGACCGAGTCGTAGCGGTCGTCGACGCCGATCAGGGTGTTGAGGACCTGGCCGTAGTCGGTCAGGTCGGTGCGGACGAACTGCACGCGCTCGGGCTTGTCCGGCGAGGGCACCCGGTCGATCAGCACGACGTCGTAGCCGTGTTCGTCGAGGTCGCGGACGACCGCCCGTCCGAGCTTGCCGCTGCCACCGGTCACCACTACACGCGTCATCGCGTCACTCCACCTCGTCGTCGAGACCCCGGGTCGGGTCGCGTCCATCCTGCACCGCGGGTGGTGGACGCGACCAGGGACGGGCGGTGCCTGTGCCGGGGCGCGGGGCGGGCCTCCTGGCCGGACGTCAGGAGCCGGTCGTGACCTGCGCCATCGCGAGGCGGGTGACGAGCTCGACGTGCTCGGCCATGTCCCGGGTCGGGTCGTACAACCACTGGATCTGCATGCCGTCCGAGGTGGCGAGCAGGACGCTGGCCAGTTCCTCCGGGTCGAGGTCGGTGCGGAGCCGGCCGTCCTGCTGCATCCGGCGGAAGTCGTCCGTCATGCGGGCGCGCGTGGTCTCGTAGCGCTCGCGGAAGTAGGCGTGCGCGGGGTGGTCCGGGTCGGTCGCCGCCGCTGCCGACAGGTTGACGAACATCTGCACGAGGCCCGGGACCTCGGCGTTGTGCCGGACGACCGCGGCGAGGAGTGCGGCGAAGTCCGGGGCGTCCCACTGTGCGGCGTTGTCCAGGTCGTCACGGCGGCGGAGGATCGCGACCCAGAGCTCGTCCTTCGAGTCGAAGTAGTGCAGGAGCCCGGCCTGCGTGAGGCCCACGGCGTCGGCGATGTCCTTGATGCTCGTGCGTCGGAACCCCTGCGTGGCGACGAGCTCGAGCGCGACGGACAGGATCTCCTCGCGCTTGGCGATGCCCTTCGCGTACGAACCCCGTCGTGCCATGGCGAGAGAGTACCGCCCGCTGGCCCGAGCAGAAACCGAATAGAGGTAGGGATTGGTGCTAGCGTGAGGACACTGCCGACGACGGCGCTCGGCGGTACGTCTCCGACGGAAGGAACGACCCCCCGTGACCGCGACCCCCCGCAGCCCCGACCCCCCGCGGACACCGATCCGCTCGGCGAGCACATGGACGCGCTCCTCGACCGGCTCTCCACCGAGCAGAAGGTGCAGCTGCTCACCGGCCGGGACTTCTGGACCACCTGGCCGATCGAGGAGATCGGGCTCCGTCGCGTGCTCATGTCCGACGGGCCGTCCGGCGTGCGCGGTGAGGTCTGGGACGAGCGGGAGCCGTCGCTCAACCTGCCGTCCGCGACCGCGCTGAGCGCGTCGTGGGACCGTGCGATCGCGCAGCGCTACGGTGGCGCGGCCGCCGTGGAGGCCCGTCGCAAGGGCGTCGACGTCGTCCTCGGTCCGACGATCAACCTGCACCGCTCACCGCTCGGCGGTCGCCACTTCGAGGCGTTCAGCGAGGACCCGGTGCTCACCGGCGACCTGGCGGCCTCCTACGTCGCCGGCGTGCAGGAGCACGGCGTCGCGGCGACCCCGAAGCACTACATCGCGAACGACTACGAGACCGACCGCTTCACCGCGTCCACCGAGGTGTCCGAGCGTGCCCTGCGCGAGCTGTACCTGCTGGCGTTCGAGAAGGCCGTGACCGACGCACACGCGTGGGCCGTCATGTCGTCCTACAACGCCGTCAACGGCGTGACCGCATCGGAGAACGACCTCCTCGAGACGCCGCTCAACGCCGAGTGGGGCTTCGACGGCGTCGTCGTGTCCGACTGGACCGGGGTCCGCTCCGTCCAGGCGGCGACGGCGTCGCAGGACCTCGCCATGCCCGGGCCGAACCCGTGGTGGAGCGAGGGGCCGCTGCTGGCCGCGGTCGAGTCCGGGGCGGTGCCGATGGCGGCGATCGACCGGAAGGTGCGCCGGATCCTGCTGCTCGCCGCCCGGGTGGGGGGCGCTGTCCGGGGTGGACGCCGCGGGGGGCGGCCGGTGCTGCTGCCGCTGGCGCCGCGCCGGCACGGGTTCCCTCGGTCGAGGACGGCGTCGCCTTCGCGCGCGAGGCCGAGGCCGAGGGCACGGTCCTCGCCCGCAACACCGGGGTCCTGCCCCTGGACCCCGCCGCGGTGTCCCGCATCGCGGTCATCGGGCACAACGCCGACCAGGCCCGGACGCAGGGCGGCGGTTCCGCCACGGTCGTGCCGGAGTCGGTCGTCTCCCCGCTCGACGGCATCCGTGCCGCGTTCCCGGCCGCGTCGGTCGAGTACGCGATCGGTGCCGTCGTCCAGGAGGGCATCGCCGAGTTCCCCCCTCGACACCATCACGAACCCGGTCACCGGGGAGCCCGGTGCGCGGGTCGCCTTCGTGCGTGACGGGGCGGAGCTGTACACGGAGGACCGTCGCGCCACCGCGCTGTTCTGGTTCGGCGGGGACGCTCCCACCCGCGAGGCCGACCGGCTGGACATCACGACCACCTACACGGCGCAGCAGGACGGCACCGTGCGGATCGGGATCGGTGCCGCGGGACCATCCCGGATGTGGGTCGACGGCGCCCTCCTGCTCGACGAGGACGTGCCGTTCGCGGGCGACCAGCTCGGCGCCGCGTTCCTCGACCCGCCGGCGCGCTCGGTGCCCGTCCCGGTGACGGCCGGGCAGCGGCTCGCGATCCGCATCGAACACGACGTCGTGCAGGACGAGACGCTCGGCGGGGTCCTCGCCTACCAGTTCGGCACCGAGCCCTCGGACGACGACCCGGCCGACCTGGTCGCCGCGGCCGTGTCCGCCGCGTCGCGGGCCGACGTCGCCGTCGTGGTCGTCGGGACGAACAGCCGGGTCGAGTCGGAGGGCCACGACCGGACGTCCCTCGCACTGCCCGGGCACCAGGACGACCTGGTCCGTGCGGTCGCCGCGGCCAACCCGGCCACGGTCGTCGTCGTGAACGCCGGCTCGCCCGTCGAGATGCCGTGGCGGGACGAGGTCGCCGCGGTCCTGCTCAGCTGGTTCGGCGGCCAGGAGTACGGGAACGCGCTCGCCGACGTGCTCACCGGTGCGCGGGAGCCGGGCGGCCGGCTCCCGACCACGTGGCCGGCCGTGATGTCCGACGTCCCGGTGCTCGACGTCACCCCGGTCGACGGCGCGGTCTCCTACGACGAGGGCGTGCACATCGGGTACCGCGCATGGCTCCGTGCCGGCACCGAGCCGGCCTACCCGTTCGGGCACGGGCTCGGCTACACCACGTGGTCGATCGGCGGCGTCGCGGCGACCCCGACGGTCACCGAGGGCGACGCCGTCATCGTGACCGCGACCGTCGCGAACACCGGGGACCGCGCGGGCAAACACGTCGTGCAGGTCTACGCGTCGCGTGCGGGGTCCTCGGTGGACCGGCCGGTGCGGTGGCTCGTCGGCTTCGCCCCGGTGCGGCTCGACGCGGGTGCGTCGACCGAGGTCGCGATCGAGGTCCCGGCCCGCGCGTTCGCGCACTGGGACGGCGGGCGCGACGGGAACTGGGCGTACGAGCACGGGTGGTTCACCCTGCACGTCGGCGCGTCCGTGGTCGACGAGGCCGGACGGGTGTCGGTCGAACTGGCGTGAACACGTTGCCCGCTCGACCCGTCCGGTTTCCGCACCGGGCAACGGCGGGCAAGTACGATCGGTGATGCGTCAGCCGGCTGGTTACCGGCGACGCGCGCATCACCGACGGTCCGTCGAGCGTGCGCCACGGCCTCCTGATCCGGTCGTCGGCGCCCCGCCGGGCCGGATGCGTCCCGATGCGCCCCCGCACCCCGTGCGGGGGCGCATCCTCGTGTGGCGACCTGTGTGACAAACCACCCAGGTGGTGGAACGATGGGTACACCATCCCGTGTGGATCAGGGACGGGATGGTCGTGCGGCGGGAGGACCCTCGGTACTCACCACACCGTGGGCCCCGCCGGACGTCTGTCCGCTCCGCCGGTTCAGACCGTGCGCACCGCCGGTGCGATCTCCTCGGCGACGATCCGCAGGATCCGCTCGTGGGAGGCGCGGTCCCCGTTGGCCGGGAGGGTCACGACGAGTTCGTCGGTCGCCGCCACCGCCGGGTCCGCGAGCAGCGCGTCGACGATGGCGGCCGGTTCGCCGGAGAGCACGCGGCTGAAGCGGAACGGCGGGCCGGAGAGCGGCCGGCCCTCGTCGTCCATGCCGGACGCGTACCCGGTGAGGAACTCCTCGTGCACAGCGCGGTCGGAGTCGTCGAGGAGCGGGACGATGATCCGCCCGACGGCGACCTTCGGCGTGCGCTCGGGGTGCAGTTCCGCGAACCGGGAGCGGTACGCGGCGATCTGGTCGGCCTGGGCCTCGGCGAACGGGGCGCCGGTGTCCTCGGTGTTCAGCGTCGAGCAGTGCAGCAGCAGGCCCTTCTCGGCCGTCTTCACCGCGGTGCCCATGCTGCCGCCGCCCCACCAGACCCGGTCGAGCAGGTCGGGGCTCTGCGGCTGCAGGGTGAGTTCGGCGCCGGCGGGGATGGACTCGTAGCCCGTTCCGGCGGAACCGAGGGCGTCGCCGCGCAGGACCTCGAGCAGGCGGGCGGCACGGGCCTCGGCCTCGTCGCGGAACGAGCGCTCGGAGGTGCCGAACACGGGGTCGAGGATCGGGCCGTAGCCGGCGATCCCGGTGCTGATGCCGAGTTGCACCCGACCGCCGCTGAGCAGGTCGACCGTGCTGGCGTCCTCGGCGAGCCGGACCGGGTCCTCGTACCGCATCCCGAGGACGGCGGTGCCGAAGCCGATCGTGCTCGTCCGCTGGGCGGCGGCGGCGAAGAAGGTCATCGGGCTCGTCAGGAAGGGCTCGAAGTGGCGGCCGCGCACCCATCCGGTGCCGTAGCCGAGCGCCTCGGCGGCCTCGAACAGCCGGAGGCCGTCCTCGAGCGCGCTCGCGGCGCCGGGGGGTGCCACCGTGGTTCGGGACGAAGGAGAGGAAGCCGAGTTCGCGCACGGAGGCAGTCTATGCGGGCGTATGGATCTGTGGAAGGTGCGGGACCTGTCCACGGATCCGGGCCTCCCGGGACCGGTGACGCGTGGTGCTGGGAGGATGGGGACATGACCGATGTCACCACCGTCCCTCCGCTCGTCGCCGCACTGCCGGCGGCAGAGGGCGGTGTCGTCGATCCCGACGCCGTCTACCTGGCCTTCGCGGAGTGGGCCGCTTCCGGCGGTCGCCCGCTCTACCCGGCGCAGGACGAAGCGCTCATCGAACTCGTCTCCGGCGCCAACGTCGTCCTGAGCACCCCGACCGGCACCGGCAAGTCGCTCGTCGCGGCCGGCGCGCACTTCGCCGCGCTCGCCGAGGGCAAGCGGAGCTACTACACGGCACCGATCAAGGCGCTCGTCTCGGAGAAGTTCTTCCAGCTCGTCGACCTGTTCGGCGCGCAGAACGTCGGCATGGTCACGGGCGACTCGGCCGTCAACGCGGACGCCCCGATCGTCTGCTGCACCGCAGAGATCCTCGCGAACCTCGCGCTCCGCCAGGGCCCCGACGCCGACGTCGACGTCGTCGTGATGGACGAGTTCCACTTCTACGGCGACGCCGACCGCGGGTGGGCGTGGCAGGTGCCGCTGCTCGTGCTCGAGCGGGCGCAGTTCCTGCTCATGTCGGCGACCCTCGGCGACGTCACCACGATCGCGGACGACCTCTCCCGACGGACCGGCCGCGCCACCGCGCGGGTGACCGGCGTCTCGCGGCCAGTCCCGCTCGCGTACGAGTACGTCATGACGCCGGTGCAGGAGACGGTGGAGCGCCTGCTCGAAGAGCGCAAGGCGCCGGTCTACATCGTCCACTTCGCCCAGGCAGCGGCGCTCGAACGGGCGCAGTCGCTCATGTCCGCCAAGGTCGCCAGCCGGGAGCGCCGCGACGAGATCGCGGAGGCCATCGCCGGCTTCCGCTTCAGCGCCGGGTTCGGGCAGACGCTGTCCCGGCTCATCCGTGCCGGCATCGGGGTGCACCACGCTGGCATGCTGCCGAAGTACCGGCGGCTCGTCGAACAGCTCGCGCAACGCGGGCTCCTGCCCGTGATCTGCGGGACCGACACCCTGGGCGTCGGCATCAACGTCCCCATCCGAGCGGTGCTCTTCACCGGGCTGACGAAGTTCGACGGCACGAAGATGCGGCAGCTCTCCGCGCGCGAGTTCCACCAGATCGCCGGCCGTGCCGGTCGCGCCGGCTACGACACCGAGGGCGACGTCGTGGCGGAGGCCCCCCGAGCACGACATCGAGAACGCGCGGGCCGTCGCCAAGGCCGGGGACGACCCGAAGAAGAAGAACAAGATCAAGCGGAAGAAGGCGCCCGAGGGCTTCGTGTCCTGGGGCCAGGCGTCCTTCGAGCGCCTGATCGCCGCCGAGCCCGAGCCGATGGTGTCGCGTATGCGCATCACACACGCCATGGTGCTCTCCGTCGTCGCGCGCGGGGGGAGACGCGTTCCAGGACGTCCGCTCCCTGGTGTTCGACAACCACGAACCCCGAGCGCGTCAGCTCGCGATGGCCAGGCGGGCGCTCACCATCGCCCGGACCCTGATCAACGCGCGGGTGATCGAGAAGGTCGACGGGCGCTACCGCCTCACCGTCGACCTGCAGGCGAACTTCGCGCTGAACCAGCCGCTGTCGCCCTTCGCACTCGCCGCCTTCGAGCTGCTCGACCCCGACTCCCCCGACCTTCGCGCTCGACATGGTCTCCATCGTCGAGGCGACCCTCGACGACCCGCGCGCGATCCTGTCGCAGCAGCAGTTCAAGGAGCGCGGGGAAGCGGTCGCCCGGATGAAGCAGGAGGGCATCGAGTACGAGGAGCGCATGGAGCTGCTCGAAGAAGTGACCTGGCCGAAGCCGCTCGACGAACTCCTCACTGCCGCGTACGAGAGCTACGCGGACGAGCAGCCCTGGGTGCTCGACTTCACCCTCTCGCCGAAGTCCGTGGTCCGTGACATGTACGAGCGGGCGATGACCTTCGGTGACTACGTGCGGTACTACCAGCTCACCCGGTCCGAAGGGCTCGTCCTCCGGTACCTGTCGGACGCGTACCGGACCATGCGGCAGACCATCGCCGACGAGCACCGGACGCAGGAGCTCGACGACGTCATCGAGTGGCTCGGCGAACTCGTGCGCCAGGTCGACTCCTCGCTCGTCGACGAGTGGGAGGCCCTGCTGAACGGGGACATCGCGCTCGCCGAGGCCGAACACGAGGAGATCGCCCCGCCGCAGCCCGCCCGCCTCACCGGCAACGTCCGCGCCTTCCGCGTCCTCGTGCGCAACGCCCTGTTCCAGCGGGTGCTGCTCGCCGCTCGCGACGACATCGACGGGCTCGGTGAACTCGACGCGCAGCAGGGGTTCGACCGGTCCGCGTGGGACACCGTGCTCGAGGAGTACTACGACGAGCACGACACCGTCGGCATCGACGCCGAGGCCCGGTCCATGCAGTACCTCGTCCTCGCCGAGGAAGGCCGGACCTGGCGCGCACGGCAGATCTTCGCCGACCCGGAGGGCGACAAGGACTTCGGCTTCTCCGCCACGATCGACCTCGACGCGTCCGACGAGGCGGGGGAGGCCGTCGTCCGGGTCACCGAGATCGGCCGGTTCGACGGGTGGGCCGAGGTCGACGTCGACTGAGGGGGGATCGACCGAGGGCGGATCGACCGAGTGCGGATCGACCGAGGGCGGAACACGAGCGGACACCGTCCGGTACGGTCGGGGTTCCCACGGAAGGAACGCCCATGCGTATCGGCTCCAGCATCGCCCTGATCGTGATCGGCGCAATCGTCGCGTTCGCGGTCGACTTCCAGGTCGCGGGCATCGACCTGAAGCTCATCGGCTACATCCTCATCGCAGCGGGGATCATCCTGCTCATCATCAGCCTGGCGGTCGGCTTCGGCGGGCGTCGGACCACCACCACGACCCGTTCCGGGGTCGACCCGACCTCCGGTGAGCAGATCACGCGGCAGGACCGCCGCGACGGCACCTACTGACACCGCAAGCGCGAACGACGAGGGCGGGACCGATCGGTCCCGCCCTCGTCGTGTGCCCGGGTGGTGTGTGCGGCTGCGTGCTCGGCTCAGAAGAGCGTCGCGGGCGGGACGGCCTCGGGCAGCGCTTCCGGCTCCGGGACGTCGACGCCCGGCCAGCCCGGCCCCGTCGGCACCTCGGTGCGGTTCTGGTACGCGGTCGCGGCTCCCCGGGCCCGGACGTCGGCGGCCTCGTTCATCTCGTGGCCCATGTGTCCGCGGACCCACTCGAAGGTGACCTTGCGGCCCTGGAGCTCGGCGTCGAGCTCCTTGATGATCTCGACGTTCAGCACGGGCTTGCCGTCGGCCTTCCGCCAGCCCTTCCGCTTCCACCCGGCGAGCCACTCGGTGCAGGCCTTGATGGCGTACTGGCTGTCGCAGAGGATGTGCAGGGGTTCGCCGGTGTCCTTGGTCGCACGGAGCAGCTGCAGGACCGCGGTCAGTTCGCCCTGGTTGTTCGTCCCGCGGGGCCATCCGCCGGCTGCCCACCGGTCGTCGTCCACGTACCAGGCCCAGCCGGCCGGGCCGGGGTTGCCGAGGGCTGAGCCGTCTGCGGCGGCGACGATCGTCACGGTGGGACCTCTCTAGTGGTGGCGAGTGCCCGACGAGCGTAACGGACCTGTCGGGCGGGGTGTGCCTCCCGGCCGTCGGCGGGGGACGGTGCCGGGGTCGCGCCCAGCTGCGCTCATCGCGCCCTGTCGCGACGGGGCGGGTCGTCCGCGGCGGGGCGCGACCGGACCGCGGGTCAGCGGCCGCTCACCTGGCGGAGTGCGGCGACGAGGGCGTCGCTTCCGCCCTCAGCGCCCTGCTGCGTCATCGAGCGCCTGCACCATGGCCGTGCCGTCGGCGACGTCGAAGAACGCCATCGGACGGGGGCCGAACAAGCCGTCCATCCCGGTGTTCGCGTACACGTGCTGCACGCCGCCACCGGAGAACAGGCCGCCGCCCGATCCGCCCCATTCGACGGAGCAGTGGGTACGACCGCGCGTCCAGGTGATGCTCCGGTCCATCCGTCGGACATCGGTCTCGCGACTGCTCCGGCCGTTCGTGATGAAGGCCCGCCTGTCCGTCACGGCGAAGGCCTCCGTGCGCTTCCGGTGGCGCTTCACGAAGAACCGGCCCACGATCAGATGCAGCCCGATGAGGACGAAGACGCTGCCGAACAGGGCGAAGAACCACGGCGCTCCACTGATCAGGACGCCGACCTCCCAGGAGATCGCGAAGCCACCCCACAGGAGGCTGAACGGCACGAGGAAGGCGTCGCGCCCGCCGAACAGGCGGGCAGGGTCGCTCTGCCCCACCCACAGCAGGCGCTCGCCGGGGTGGAGCTCGTCGGAAGCAAGGGCACGAGGATCGATCACCCTTCGACGGTACCGACGCGGGCACGGCGCCGTTGTGCCCCGATCGGGCCGACGCCCTGGGAGTCGGCCACCCTCCGCCGCCTACCGTTCGGGGAAACGGGAGGAACCACCATGAGCAACGACATCGCAGGCCCCGAGCACTCCGACGACCGGGACCGCTCGGACGCCCTGACCTCGGCCGCGCACAGCGACGACGTCGACGGTGTCAGCGGCAGCGAGCAGCGGGCCGCCGACACCTCGTACAGCCCCTCGAGTGAGCGGGAGATGGACGCGTCCCAGACCGAGCAGCGTGACGACGACGACCTGCGCGAGGACGGCATCGACCCCTCGCGGGTCGTCGCTGCTCCGGGGACCGGTGGCGCCGACGACGCCGGTGACGTCGAGCCGGAGCCGGGCGACCTCAACCTGCCGTGGCAGTCCGAGGAGGACCGCCAGGGCTGACCATCGGCCGGTCCGTCAGGATGTGAGCCGGCCCGTCAGGACCCGGGTCCGTCCCTCAGGACACCGAGTCCGGGTGGGAGCCCGTCCGCTGCCCGGACTCGAGGCCGGCGATCGCGGCGAGTTCGTCGTCGCCCAGCACGAACCCGTCGACGTCGAGGTTCGACCGGATGCGCGCCGGCGTGACCGACTTCGGCAGGACGACGACGCCCTGCTGCACGTTCCACCGCACGAGCACCTGGGCGACGCTCACCCCGTGCGCGGCGGCGATCCCGGTGAGGACCGGGTCCTCGATGAGGCGTCCACGGCCGAGAGGCGACCACGCCCCGGTGACGATGCCGTGCTGCGCGTGGAAGGCGATGAGCTCGCGCTGTGGCAACCACGGGTGCCGCTCGACCTGGTTGAGTGCCGGCACCTCGCCGGTCTCGGCGATGACCCGCTCGAGGTGGGGGGACCTGGAAGTTCGACACCCCCCACGCTCCGCGCCCGGCCGGACTCGCGCAGTTCGACGAGTGTGCGCCAGGTCTCGACGTAGCGGTCGTTCGCCGCGGCGGGCCAGTGGATGAGGTACAGGTCGACGGCGTCGAGTCCCAGTCGGTCGAGGCTGGCGTCGAAGGCGCGCAGGGTCGCGTCGCGCCCCTGGTGGTCGTTCCAGACCTTGGTGGTCACGAACACGTCGTCGCGGTCGAGCCGGGAGGCCCCGATCGCCTTCCCGACGCCGCGCTCGTTCCCGTACATCTCGGCGGTGTCGACGTGGCGGTACCCGGCGTCGAGCGCCAGGCCGACGGCCGTCTCGGCCTCCGCGTCGTCGACCTTGTAGACGCCGAAGCCGACGGCGGGGATGCTCCGGCCGTCGCGGAGGGGGGATCGTGGTGACCATGCCCCCATCCTGCCGCCCCGGGCCTCCCGGGCCGGCATCTCGAGCGGCGCTGTGCAGAGGCACCGCCACCGAGGTCAGCTGGGGATCGTGACCGGCTCGGTGTCCGGGATGGGGCTGACGTCGCGACCGCGGAGGTCGGGCAGCCAGCTCCGCATCGCCAGCGGCAGCACGACGCCGGCCGCGGCCATCACCGCACCGACCATGAGCCCGCCGCTCGGGCCGTTGCTGTCGATGAGGAAGCCCGCGACCGCGGACCCACCGGCGGCACCGATGAGCTGACCGGTGCCCATCCAGCCGTACGCCTCGGCCGTGTCCGAGAACTTGACCGTCGCCGACACCGACCCGAACATGACCGCGAGGGCCGGCGCGATGCCGGCGCCGGCGATGACGAGGGCGATGCAGAGCCACCAGAACGTCGGGTTGCCCACGGCGAGGACCAGGCCGACGAAGACGATCGTCATCCGCAGCCAGAGCGTGTTCTTCGAGATCGGGCGGTGGCCGAGCGCGAGGCCGCCGATGAGCGACCCGATGGCGAAGACCGCGAGGACGATGCCGGCGTTCGGGCTGCCCTCGCCGAAGACGCTCGTGACGCTGGCCTCGACCGCGGCGCACGCCCCGATCAGGAGCAGACCGGTCAGGGTCGCCACGACGACCGACGGACGCTTCATGACGACACCGAAGGCGCGCTTCGAGCGGGGGGATCCGGACGCGGCCGAGCTCGGGGGGAGGCGATGAACCACGCGCCGCCGACGAGCAGGAACGCCATCGCGACGACGATCGCCTCGACCGTGCCGATCTGCGTCGCGACGAACGTCGTGATGACCGGGCCGGCGACCCAGATGAGCTCCTGCGCGCTGGCGTCGAGGGAGAAGAGCGGCGTGAGCTGCTTCGACGTCACCATCTTCGGGTAGATGGTGCGCACCGCGGGCTGCACGGGCGGGACGGCCAGGCCGCCGACGAACCCGATGACCACGTAGGCCCAGAGCGGCATCACGAAGAAGGCGATGACGCCCATGGTGACGAACGCCACGATGCTCGTGAGGACCAGGACGGGGCGCATGCCCCAGCTGCCCATCCACCGGCTCGTCAGCGGCCCGGCGAGGGCCTGTCCGACGCTGGTGGTCGCGAGCACGAGTCCGGCGGCTCCGTAGGAGTGGAAGATGTGCTCGACGTGCAGCAGGTAGGCCAGCGACAGCATGCCGAACGGGAAGCGAGCGGTCAGCTGCGCGGCGATGACCCGGCCGACACCGGGCGTCTTCAACAGGGACCCGTACGCGCTCACGTGACGAGTGTACGGACCGGACGGACCGCCCCGCAGGGGCTGTGGAGGACCGTGTCCCCTGTCCGGGGGGAAGGACGATCGGTGGCTGTCCGCGCAGCGTTCTCAGACACGCCGAGCGGCAGGTGCGTCCGACGGTTTCCACACCCGTGGAGAGGGCCCCTCAACGGGGTGTGGGAAGTGTCGGTGGCGGGTGCGAGAGTGGCGGAAAACCGGGCCTCGCGGGAATCCACAGTCTGTGGAGGGCGTTGTGGAGAACTACAGGGGTGTAACACTTCCTCTAGTGGTCCAACCGGCCATCGGGCACTACATGTAGTAGCGTCGTCCACAACACAGCACCAGAACGTCGGGCCCCCCACCGGGCCCAGAACCAGGGGAGATCATGGCCGTCACCGTGTACACCAAGCCGTCCTGCGTCCAGTGCACTGCGACGTACCGCGCCCTCGACAACAAGGGCATCCAGTACGAGGTGCACGACGTCTCCACGGACGAAGCCGCACTCGAGCACGTCAAGAGCCTCGGCTACATGCAGGCCCCCGTCGTCGTGACCGACGACGACCACTGGTCGGGCTTCCGCCCCGACAAGATCGCCACCCTCAGCGCCGAACTGGCCTGACGCCGCGCGGGCCGTCCGGCCCGCGTCGCCCGGTGGCGGGCAGACAGCCTGGAGGCTCGTCCCGCCCCCCGCCACACCCCTCCGGTCCGCAGTCCGCACCTCGCCAGGGAGCGCACCATGAGCCGCCTCGTCTACTTCTCGAGTGTCTCGGGCAACACCGCTCGGTTCGTGGAGAAGCTCGGCCAGGACGCCGACCGGATCCCGCTCCTCCCGAGCGAGCCGTTCCTCCACGCGGACGGCCCGTACGTGCTCGTCCTGCCCACCTACGGCGGCGGCAACGGCCACGGAGCGGTCCCCAAGCAGGTCATCAAGTTCCTCAACGACGAACACAACCGGGCACTGATCCGGGGCGTGATCGCCGCCGGCAACACGAACTTCGGCGAGGCCTACGGTCTCGCGGGCGACGTGATCGCACAGAAGTGCCACGTGCCCGTTCTCTACAGATTCGAACTCTTCGGGACCCCTGACGACGTGTCGGCGGTCAACTCAGGATTGGAAGCATTTTGGACGCAGCAGTTGCAGACGTCGATCTGACGTCGCCGCAGACGGGGATGGACTACCACTCCCTCAACGCGATGCTCAACCTCTACGACGCGGACGGGAACATCCAGTTCGACAAGGATCGTGAGGCGGCCAAGCAGTTCTTCCTGCAGCACGTCAACCAGAACACCGTCTTCTTCCACAACCTGAAGGAGCGGCTGGACTACCTGGTCGAGAACGAGTACTACGAGCAGGCGACGATCGACCAGTACTCGCTCGAGTTCATCCAGAAGCTCAACGACCTGGCGTACTCGAAGAAGTTCCGGTTCCAGACGTTCCTCGGCGCGTTCAAGTACTACACGAGCTACACGCTCAAGACGTTCGACGGCAAGCGCTACCTCGAGCGCTTTGAGGACCGTGTCGTGATGACCGCGCTCGGCCTGGCGCAGGGCAATGAGCAGCTCGCGATCGACCTCGTCGAGGAGATCATCGCCGGCCGCTTCCAGCCCGCCACCCCGACGTTCCTCAACACCGCGAAGGCCCAGCGCGGCGAGCTCGTCTCCTGCTTCCTCCTCCGCATCGAGGACAACATGGAGTCGATCTCGCGCGGCATCAACTCCTCGCTCCAGCTCTCGAAGCGCGGCGGCGGCGTGGCCCTGCTCCTGTCGAACATCCGCGAGGCCGGCGCCCCGATCAAGCAGATCGAGAACCAGTCCTCGGGCATCATCCCCGTGATGAAGCTGCTGGAAGACTCGTTCTCCTACGCGAACCAGCTCGGCGCGCGTCAGGGTGCCGGTGCCGTGTACCTGTCGGCGCACCACCCGGACATCATGAAGTTCCTCGACACCAAGCGCGAGAACGCGGACGAGAAGATCCGCATCAAGACGCTGTCGCTCGGTGTCGTCGTGCCGGACATCACGTTCGAGCTCGCGAAGAACAACGAGGACATGTACCTGTTCTCGCCGTACGACGTCGAGAAGGTCTACGGCGTTCCGTTCGGTGACGTCCCGATCTCCGAGAACTACCGCGCGATGGTCGACGACTCGCGCATCAAGAAGACGAAGATCAAGGCGCGTGACTTCTTCACGACCATCGCCGAGATCCAGTTCGAGTCGGGCTACCCGTACATCGTGTTCGAGGACACGGTGAACAAGGCCAACCCGATCAAGGGTCGGATCAACATGTCCAACCTGTGCTCGGAGATCCTGCAGGTCAACACCCCGACCACCTTCAACGAGGACCTGTCCTACAAGGAGATCGGTAAGGACATCTCCTGCAACCTCGGGTCGCTGAACATCGCGCTGACGATGGACTCGCCGGACTTCGGCAAGACCATCGAGACCGCGATCCGCGGCCTGACCTCGGTGTCGCAGATGTCGCACATCTCGTCGGTCCGCTCGGTCGAGGACGGCAACGACAAGTCGCACGCCATCGGCCTCGGCCAGATGAACCTGCACGGCTACCTCGCTCGTGAGCGCGTGTACTACGGCTCCGAAGAGGGCATCGACTTCACGAACATCTACTTCTACACGGTGCTGTTCCACGCCCTGCGTGCCTCGAACAACATCGCGATCGAGACCGGGGAGACCTTCGACGGCTTCCGCGACTCGAAGTACGCGTCGGGTGAGTTCTTCGACAAGTACACCGACCAGGTCTGGACGCCGGCCACTCCGCGCGTCGCGTCGCTGTTCGACAACGCGAACATCACCATCCCGACGCAGGACGACTGGAAGGCGCTGAAGGCGTCCATCCAGCAGCACGGCATCTACAACCAGAACCTGCAGGCCGTCCCGCCGACCGGTTCGATCTCGTACATCAACCACTCGACGTCGTCGATTCACCCGATCGCGTCGAAGATCGAGATCCGCAAGGAAGGCAAGCTCGGCCGCGTCTACTACCCGGCGCCGTTCATGACGAACGACAACCTGGACTACTACCAGGACGCGTACGAGATCGGCCCGGAGAAGATCATCGACACGTACGCCGCTGCCACCCAGCACGTCGACCAGGGCCTGTCGCTGACGCTGTTCTTCAAGGACACCGCCACCACGCGCGACATCAACAAGGCGCAGATCTACGCATGGCGCAAGGGCATCAAGACGATCTACTACATCCGTCTCCGCCAGCTCGCGCTCGAGGGCACCGAGGTCGAGGGCTGCGTCAGCTGCATGCTGTAGCGGCCGGTCGCTGACGCGACTGCCCACCGGACTGGAGGCGCGGTGCCATCCCGCACCGCGCTTCCAGTCCGCATCACTGGTCACCATCTACTGCTGAACGAGGAACACACGTTGGTCGAGAAGCTCAAGCTCATCGATCGGGTCCAGGCAATCAACTGGAACCGAATCCAGGACGACAAGGACGTCGAGGTCTGGAACCGTCTCGTCAACAACTTCTGGCTGCCCGAGAAGGTGCCGCTGTCGAACGACGTCCAGTCGTGGAACACGCTCACGCCGGCCGAGCAGAAGCTGACCATGCGTGTGTTCACCGGTCTGACGCTCCTGGACACCATCCAGGGCACCGTCGGCGCCGTCTCGCTCATCCCCGACGCGATCACCCCGCACGAGGAAGCCGTCTACACGAACATCGCGTTCATGGAGTCGGTGCACGCGAAGTCGTACTCGTCGATCTTCTCGACCCTCGCGTCGACGCCGGAGATCGACGAGGCCTTCCGCTGGTCCGAGGAGAACCCCAACCTGCAGAAGAAGGCGTCCATCGTGATGGACTACTACCAGGGCGACAACCCGCTGAAGCGCAAGATCGCGTCGACGCTGCTCGAGTCGTTCCTGTTCTACTCCGGCTTCTACCTGCCGATGCACTGGTCCAGCCGCGCGAAGCTCACGAACACCGCCGACCTGATCCGACTCATCATCCGCGATGAAGCCGTGCACGGGTACTACATCGGCTACAAGTTCCAGAAGGGCCTGGAGCGCGTCACGCAGCAGGAGCGCGACGAGCTCAAGGACTACACGTTCTCGCTGCTCTACGAGCTCTACGACAACGAGGCGCAGTACACGCAGGACCTCTACGACGAGGTCGGGCTGACCGAGGACGTCAAGAAGTTCCTGCACTACAACGCCAACAAGGCGCTGATGAACCTGGGCTACGAGGCGATGTTCCCGAAGAACATCACTGATGTGAACCCGGCGATCCTGTCGGCGCTGTCGCCGAACGCGGATGAGAACCACGACTTCTTCTCGGGATCGGGGTCGTCGTACGTCATCGGGAAGGCCGTGAACACGGAGGACGAGGACTGGGACTTCTGATCCTGGTCTGTCTCACGGGAATGCCCCGCTGGCTTCTGCCAGTGGGGCATTCCCGTTTCCGGTGCACACCGTCGGTGCGGACACTGTGGAGCATCGCTGCACGGCCGCGTGCTGCCGCACCCGTGTTTCATCTCGGTCTCACGTCATCGCCGGCGCGTGCGTCGGCCCCGCCGTTTCTCGACGACGAACTCGGCACCGAGGCTGGCGCCGATCACGACGACTGGGCTGCCGAGCATGAAGACGGCCGATGATGCCATTGGCCGGCTGGAGGTGATCGCGAGCAGCGCCGCAAGCGCAGCGAGGGGCGGACCGGCGCCGTGCCTCCAGAGAGACGATGTCGATCGACGACTGCTCGGCTCAGCTCACGCCGGTGGCGTCGTACCCGCGCCCTCGGTGTCGTCTGCGCCCGCAGGACCGGTACCGGCCTGGTCGAGATTCTCGTGCGGATCGCCCATGTCGCCGGTCGCTCTGCCGATGGGGGACAGTCCGTAGTGCTTTCGGACAGCGTTCGCTTCTCCGGCGGACAAGGTGTTTCCAGCTCCGGGGGGAGGGCGCACCCTTCATCGCACTCTTCGCGTACCCAACGTGGAGGTCCGAGCCGTCGAACGTGGCGTCCTCGACCGGGACAAGCACGGTGTGACCCCCCGAGCAGTCCTGTCGAGACGCTGACGAACGCAGCGCTGCCGTCCTCGTCGGAGGGGGAACACCTGCGCGACCTTGCCGGCCAATACGCCGTCGCGGTCTCTGACGGTCGCGTTCTCGACCTCGTGGATCTTGCTCTTGGTGATCATTGGCGTAGTCAACGCCCCACGCCTGACCCGCTTGTGTCAGTGATCGTGAGAAGGGCCCGAGTGCTTCACGACATGACCGTGGAGTCGTTGCTGAAGCGCAGCGGTCTGGAAGGAGCTCTCGCATGAAGCCCGATCGGCGGAAGGCCGTGATCGTCCTCCGGGCGACAGGAGCGGCGCTGTTCACCGTCGTCGTTCTCACCGGCTGCAGCGCAGGGCTCGGGAAGAGCCCGGAGCAGGCGGAACAGTCCATCGTCACGTTCGTCGAGGGGTCCGCCGACGTCGTTGGTTACGATTGGGAGGTCCGAGACGGTCCGGGGCTCGGGGTCACGACCGAGCGGTACCAGACCGGCGGTGTAGACCCGACCCTCGGAGTCCGGGGTAGGGGTGGTCCGGTGAGTTCTTCCGGCTTCCGAGCAGATCCTCGGGGGGGTACACGATCGACGGCAGCTCGCAGTGCATAGCGGGCGACTTCGACAAGATGAGCCGCGACAACCCGGGATGACGAGCACCGCGTCGAGACCTGTAACGACGCTGCGTGAAGCGGGTGACGCGCACCTGCTGGTGATGCGAGGGCGCGATGACGTCGTGTCCGTTCGCAGCAGCCCTTCCGCACACCCGAGCGAACTCAAGTGGGTTGCTCCGGGTGGATTGCGCTGCCGACACATCCGTCGAACGGGAGGGTCAACCCGAGGTCTTCCTCGCGTGCCCGGCCCGCGCAAAAGCCATCGCTGCACGTTCGCGGTGATGGTGTTGTTCTGCGTGCCTGGATGATGCTGATCGAATCGTCGTGACGCCCCGCGGGCTTCGGCCCGCTGGGCGTTCGCTGTTCAATGATGCGTCTCATCGTGCCCGTTCGGTTGAGCCGCTGACGCTTTGGCGACGGCAGCGGCTGCTCGCTCGATCGAGACTCCGGGATGGTCTTCGCGGTACCTCCGGACGTCCGTGGGATCGACCTCTGTGCCGACGGGAAACTCGATCGGCTCGCCGGAGCTCCAGCGCGTCGTCGCCATCCAGAGTGTGGCTGCTCCGATCCAGCCGGTCAGGAGCGGGCTCAGGTACAGGCACCCGTAGGCCGTGGCTGCAGCGCCGATGACGACGGCAGGGATACGGATCCACCTCTTCATGGAGAGTAGCTTGCACCGGCCACCCTTGACATGCAATATCCGACCGGTGAAAGATCAGTTGGCGCAACAAGCGTCGCGATTGAGGAGGATCCATGTTGACGATGAAGACGGCCGCGCTCCTCACTGGCGGGGCGCTGATCATGACGAGCGGGGTGATCACGTCAGCGGGTGCGGCGTCAGCCGAGCAGATCACGGCCGCGGGTGCGACCGTGGCGCTCCCGGCCAGGTACAAGTACTCCGATAATCAAGTGCTGACCGCCGTGTTGTTCGGGGCCGGTCCTGTTGCCTCGGCGCTCGGCGTTCACATTGGCGACGAGACGCCGCTGCCGGACAACTTCGACGAGCTTGCCACGGAGGTGGTTCGTGTATTCCGATCCGACCGCGCTGAGGTGACCGACACCGCGCTTGCTGCGTTCCGGTCCGGGGATCCGGTCCGCGTCCACGAGGCCGTCAAGACCCTCCAGCGCACGTTCCAGGAGACGTACGTCAAGGGAACGCCGCGCGTCGAGAACGGCGCGCTATGCGCGACGGTGAATCTCGTGCTGGCCGGTAACCTCGCCGTCGCGATCAACGTTGGTGTCGCGGTGACGGTCGCCTTCGTGACGTGGGTGGTCACTCGTCAGGTCGAAAACGATGCTGATGCGCAGTTGATCTCGGCGCGTCTTGCGGATCTCGGTCGCGAATGAAGCACGGGAAGAGCGCGGCTGCGGTGTTCGGGCTGTTGGTGACCGCGGTCGCGCTCTCCTCGCTTCCGTCTGCACGGTACTTCCCGGCCGGGCTGACACGAGCTGTTAAGGCAGTCGCAGTGTCATCCCCGCAGGGCTGGGCGTTCTTCACGAAGGACCCTACGGAGGCAGCTGATCTGGCCTACCTCAAACGTGGCGGGAGGTGGGTGCCGGTTGTCGACGCGCTCCCCACCGCCGATGCAATGGGTTTGTCGAGGCGAGCCCGCGCGATTGATGCTGAAGTAGCTGCCCTTTCGCAAGCAGCCGGGGACGCCTCGTCGTCCTGCGCCGCGAATGCTGATGTGCAGCGGTGCGCGCTTGCGGCGCCACGAGTGCAACATCAGTTCGAGCTCGCTGCCCCGCCGGTTTGTGAACCAGTCCTCATCCGGAAGAGGGAGCCGATCCCCTTCGCGTACGGGACGCGCGTGAGTGCGATGCCATCCAAGGTGGTGATCGTCGATGCGCAATGCCCTGCATGACCTGACCGCTGGTCTTCGACGCGCGAACCCGATCGGCGTTTCGCGGTCGGTGCTGGCTGTCGGGAGTCTTTCGACCCTGTTGCTGAGCGATGAGCGGTCGTTGTTCCTCACGTTCCTGCCGAACGCGGCTGCATCACGTTGCGTCGGTGCCGGACGGTTCGGGCTGTTCTGCGTCTCCGAGGTGACTACCAACGGCCTGAAGCTGGCGACGATCGCGGCAGTGTTAGTGCTTCTCGGGGTCATCAGCGGCTTCGCCCCCCAGACTCCTTGCCGTCCCGCACTTCTACGTGGCGTGGAGCGTGTCGCAGAACATCGTGCTCGTCGAGGGTGGAGATCAGGTCAATGCGGCCATGACGATGCTTCTGATCCCGTGGCTACTGAGTGCGCCGAGGGGGAAGTGCGTACTCCCCGCAGACGCCCTACTTCGACTTGCTTCGCGAGAACGCATTCGCGTACGGGGCCGCTGAGTTGATCAGGTTGCAGCTGTCGATCGTCTACGCGATCGCTGCCATTGCGAAGTTCGCTGTGCCGCAATGGTCCGACGGGACAGCGTTCTGGTACTGGCTCCAGATGCCCACGTTCGGGCTCCCACCAGACATGTTCGCTGCGTTCGCTCCGGTTCTCGAACATCCGCTCATCATGGTGACGGCCACGTACGCGGTCCTCGTGTTCGAGCTCAGCCTCGTCGGAGCGATCTGGACGCGCGGGCGGTGGTCACGGCTCGTGCTCGGCGCCGGCATCGCCTTCCACGCCGGCATCGCCATCGTTTTGGGGCTCTGGTCCTTCGGCATCACCATGGCCGGAGCGCTCCTCATCTGCCGCGCGTTGCAGAACGCTGCGGTGATGAGCATCAACGTTCAACGGCCAGGCGCGCGCTCCGTCGTTCTGGGAGAGGGGTAGAAGGTGATCTTCGTCGAAATGGTTGCGGCGGTGGTGACCGTGGTCTTCGTCGTGTTGCCCGCAGTCGGCGTCATCGGCCGGAACTCATTCGTCGGTGTTCGTACGCGAGCGACGATGCGAGATGCGGCAGCCTGGCGCCGAGGACACCAGGCTGCCGTGCTCCCGACCAGCGTTGCTGCCGGTGGCGTGATCGTTCTCGGGATGAGCGCAGCGGTGACGGGGCGCCCGAACGACGTGTCCGCGGTGATCCTCTGCGCTGCTGTGCTGCTTGCCGGGGGGTTGTGGAGCGTCGCCGCTGCGCAACGAGCAGTCCGGAAGGCACCTGATGCTTCGCGTTGATGGCCCTGTCGTTCCCGAGCCAGTGGCAGCGGAGGTCCGCTGGAAGCCGATCCTGATCTTCACGGTCCTGGCCTGGGGCTTCGGATGGTTCGCCAGCCTGCCGCTGTGGATCGATCCGGTGGGCTTGGCGTCGGCGCACGCGCTGTGGGTCCTGCCGATCATGATGTTCACACCCTGCACTGCAGCAGCGATCGTTGTACTGCTGCAGCAACGCGTTCCAGTGCGGCAGGCTGTCCGGCAGCTCGGAATCGTCCCGCTCCGACCGCTCGGAAAGCTCCTTCGCTTCTCACTGGGCGGCATCGTCGTGCTTCCACTTGTCGTCATCGCAGGCATCGCAGTCGCCGCGCTCCTGCATCTCGTCCGCCTCGACCTCCTGACGTTCAGCGGATTTGCCGCGCTACTTCCCGAGGAAGCGAGGGATCTTCTGCCGATAGGCGCACTCGTCCTCGTGCAGGTCATCTCGATCCCGATCGCCGCCCCTCTGAACGGGGTACTCGCATTCGGAGAGGAAGTCGGGTGGCGTGGTTTTCTGCTCCCTGCCCTACGGCCTGTCGGCGACTGGCCCGCTGTGCTGATCACCGGCATCGTGTGGGGCGTCTGGCACAGCCCGATCATCTTGCTGGGCTACAACTTCGATCGTCCAGACCTGTCCGGGGTCGTCCTGATGATCGTCGGAGCCACCGCCGTTGGGACGTTCCTTGGCTGGCTCCGGATCTGGAGCGATTCCGTCTGGCCTGCCGTTTTCGGGCACGGCGCGTTCAACGCAGCCGGCGGTCTGGTGCTGCTGTTCTCATCTGCGAAACATCCGCCGGACCTCGCCCTGGCGGGCCCGCTCGGCGTTGGGACCTGGATCGCCGCGGCAGTTTTCGGGACGATCGTCGTCGCTTGCTCGCGTCGATTCAGTAACCGCTCGGACGGCGATTAGGTCTGCGGGTGCGGTGAGGGGTGACGCCAATACCAACGGGACCTGTCGGTCGAACGGCAGCCGCGCCTCCAGGCCGGATGGAGAGCCAAGCACCTGGCCGACGCAACGAACAGGGCGGCTTTCTTCCGGAGGGCGCAATCCTGTAAGTGGTAGCGACTAGCTTCCCGACCCGACGGCGGTGCCGACGAGCTCGTTGCGGACGATGTCCGCTCCCGCTGCCAGCGCCCCGAGCTTGTCGAGCGCGGCACCCCGCGCCAGCGGCGCCATCCCGCAGTTGGTGCTCGGGATGAGCTTGTCGGCGTCGACGAACTCGAGCGCGCGACGGAGCACCTCCGCGACCTCCTCGGGCGTCTCTACGGTCTCGGTCGCGACGTCGATGGCGCCAAGCATGACCTTCTTCCCGCGGATGAGTTCGACGAGTTCGAGCGGCACGTGGGAGTGGATGCACTCGAGCGAGACGATGTCGATCGACGACTGCTGCAGGAGCGGGAACGACTGCTCGTACTGCCGCCATTCCGCCCCGAGCGTCTCCTTCCACTTGTTGTTCGCCTCGATGCCGTAGCCGTAACAGATGTGCACGGCGGTCTCGGCGTGCAGGCCCTCGGCAGCGCGCTCGAGTGCGGCGACGCCCCAGTCCTGCACCTCGTCGTGGAAGACGGTGAAGGCGGGCTCGTCGAACTGGATGACGTCGACGCCGGCGTCCTGCAGCTCCCGAGCCTCCTGGTTGAGGATCGTGGCGAACTCCCACGCCAGCTTCTCGCGGCTCTTGTAGTGCTGGTCGGAGAGCGTGTCGATCATCGTCATCGGACCGGGGAGCGCCCACTTGATCGGGCGGTCGGTCTGGGCCCGGAGGAACTTCGCGTCGTCGATGAACACCGGGGCGGCACGGCTCACGGCGCCGACGACCGTGGGGACCGCGGCGTCGTACCGGTCCCGGATGCGGACGGTCTCCTTGCGCTCCTGGTCGATGCCGTCGAGGTGCTCGATGAACGTCGTCACGAAGTGCTGCCGGGTCTGCTCACCGTCGCTGACGATGTCGATGCCGCGGCGCTCCTGCTCGTGGACGGCGGACCGGAGTGCGTCCTGCTTGCCCTCGGTCAGCGCTGCGCCCTCCAACTGCCAGGGGGGACCACAGCCGCTCGGGCTCGGCGAGCCAGGACGGTTTCGGCAGGCTGCCGACGATCGCGGTGGGCAGGAGGGTGGTCATGCGCGGGTGGTTCCTGTCGGTCGGTGGGGAAGGCGGGCGGCGGGGCAGGGTCCAGCGGGCCGGAAGGTCAGTGCGTCAGAGCGGTGTGGCTGAAGGCCCAGCGCTCGAGGAGTGCTCGGTGCGGCTGCACGAGGTGCTCCTCCGTGTACCGCCCCTGTGTGACTCCGAGGCGGCTGCGCTCCTCCCGGTCGTACGTGACGGGAGGCGTCGAGAAGTCCGTGTGTTCGAGGGTCGGGCGGTACGTGCTCGGGGCGACCGTGTTCGCGTTGTAGATCTCCGGTCGGTAGATCTTCTGGAACGTCTCCATGGTGCTGATCGTGCCGATGAGCTGGAGGTCCGAGTAGTCGCCGGTGAGGTCACCGCGCGTGTAGAACGCGAGCGGTGCCTTCGCACCCGGCGGCATGAAGTAGCGCACCTGCATGCCCATCCGGCCGAAGTAGTCGTCCGTGAGCGAGGAGTGCTCGTGCTCGTACTCGGCGCCGAGCACGGGGTGGCCGTACCCCGTCTGCCGGTACGTCTGGCTCGTGGAGACGCTGATGCAGACGACGGGCTCGGCGGCGAAGTGGTCGCGGTACGCGTCCGACTCCAGGAATCGCTGGAACAGCGCCCCGTGGAGCTGGCCGAAGTCGTCGGGGACGCCGGCGCTCTTGTCCAGGGACGGCAGCAGGACCGCGAAGTCGTAGTCCCGGAGGTACGAGGAGAAGTTGTTGCCCAGGATCCCCTGGTGCCGTTCCCCGGTGTGCTGATCGAGGATCGCGACGTCGAGCACCTCGATCAGCGGGAACTGCTCGGCGCGACCGCCGTCCTCGAAGTGCAGCGTGACCGAGACGATGTCGAGCTCGAGGCGGTACCGACCGCCGTCGGCGTTGCCCGCTTCGCCCGCGAGGTCGTTGCAGCGCGCGTTGATCATGGCGAGCGCGTTGCGGAGGTTCTGCTGGCGGCGCTCGCCGCGTGCCAGGTTGGCGAAGTTCGTGGTCAGCCGGGAGCTCTCCGCGGGGGGAGTAGTCCTCGTCGAAGCGGGTCCTGGTGATGCTGAAGGTGAGGTCGTTCGCCATGGTCGGCAGTCCGTACGTCGAGCGCCCGGAGGCACTGTGGGAGGTGTTGCTCGATCATGACGCGGCGCACGGGTCATCAGGTAATCCGGAATCACTATGCGCCGGTATAGCCTGCGGCTATGGCGCGCGTCTCGAACGACATCACCCTGCAGCAACTCCGGTACTTCATCGAGGTCGCGTCCGAGGGATCGATCAGTGCGGCGGCCGACCTGCTCTACGTCTCGCAGCCGACGATGTCGGCCGCGATGAAGGACCTGGAGACACGGATCGGCCGACCGCTGTTCACCCGATCCGCGCGCGGTGTCGTGCTCACCGTCGACGGCGTCGAGTTCCTCGGGTACGCGCGACAGGTCGTCGAGCAGGTCTCCCTCCTCGAGCAGCGCTACGTCGGGCGGCAGGCGTCACGCCGACTGCTCGGGGTGTCGGCGCAGCACTACTCGTTCGCGGTCGAGGCCTTCGTCCGGATGGTCGAGGGAGCCGACGCGGAGGAGTACGAGTTCTCGCTCCGGGAGACCCGCACGTGGGACATCATCGAGGACGTCCGCACGCTGCGGAGTGAAGTGGGCATCCTCTACCGCAACGACTTCAACCGGCAGGTCCTCGGCAAGCTGATGCGGGACGCCGGGGTCGTGTTCACGCCGCTGTTCGTCGCGCAGCCGCACATCTTCGTCGCCCGGCGGAACCCGTTGGCGTCCCAGGAGCGGGCGACCCTCGCCGACCTCGCGGAGCTCCCTCGGCTCACGTTCGACCAGGGCGCGAACAACTCCTTCTACCTGGCGGAGGAGATCCTGTCGACGATGTCGAGCAAGCGGGAGATCCGCGTCTCGGACCGTGCGACGATCTTCAACCTCATGATCGGCCTCGGCGGGTACACGATCTCGACGGGACTCATCAGCGACGACCTCGACCCCGAGATCGTCGCCATCCCCCTCGACGTCGACGAACGCATCGAGATCGGGTGGATCGCGCACGCCTCGGTCCCGCTCACCGTGCAGGCGCAGACGTACCTGCAGGAGCTGCGGGCCGTGGTCACCAGCTACGGCGTCGAGCCGCTCGGGTAGGCAGACCGCCGGACCACCCGCCTGACCACCCGCCGGATCGGCCCAGGCGTCAGGTCCGCGCTTCCGTGCGCCGCGGCTTCAACCGCTCGGGGGGCATCGGTCGCCGGCACCCACTCGCACGTGAACGTACCGCGGTAGCCGAACAGGAAGCCGAACACGCGGTTGCGCACCGCGAGGTCGACGTGGAAGGCGCCGTCGTCGTCCGACCACCATTCGTTCAGGGTCGCGCGGCCGCTGAACAGCATCGGGAAGCGGAACGAGATCGGCCCCTCGTGGAAGCGTTGCTCGTCGGAGGTCAGCACGAGCCCGCCGCGCTCGTCCACCCGCAGGTCGAGGTCGACCGCGAGGTGCTGGTGCGTCCCGAGGTAGTCGAGGACCCGACCCTCCGACAGGACCATCGTCGCGTCGAACCGTGCCGGTCGGCCGGGGCGGGTGGCGTAGGTGCGGACGAACGTCACCGTCTCCCGCCCGAGGGCGTCCCGGTAGGGGTAGTTCTCGATCGTGAACGGCACGTCGGTGCCGACGTCGGGCACGAGGATGTTCCGCAGCCGCCCGATCTGCAGGAACGGCACGGTCCACCACGGCCCGCGGCGGATGGTCATCCTGCCCTGGCCCACGCAGGCCTCCGCGGCGTCGAGGCCGACGCCGAAGCGGCGCTGCATCATCGGGTGCAGGCGACGGAAGTCGGCACCCAGCGCTTCCTCGAAGACGGACGTCATGCCGGGCCTCCTGGCTCGGGCAGGGCCGCCACGGTGGCTGGCGCATCCTGCAGGTGGTCGTCGCGTCGGCTGCCGCCGACGGGCGCGCGGAGCGTCCTGGAGGCCCGTGGCCGGTCCGGCCGCCAGACCTGCAGGGCGCTCGTGAGCGGCCAGGCCTCCGGTTCGGGTCCGCCCTCGAGCCAGATGCGGAGGCGGTCGAAGCTCCAGGCGGTCGCCCAGCCGAGGAGCGGCCGAACGAGGACGTCGAGGACGCCCCAGCCGGAGTCGTAGTCGTACCCGGTGAGGAAGCGGGTCCGGCCGTCCGCGGTGGGGACGTACCGCCAGTATCCGCGGCCGGCGCGGATGGGGGGAAAGGCGGTCGGCGGTCGCGAAGCGGAGGGCAGACGTACGCGAGCCGTCCGGACGGCGGCGCTCGCCGAGGCTGACGCCGGTGCCGTGGACGTCGTGGACGAGGGACCGGCGGACGTAGGTGAACCGCGTCACGCCGTCGTCATCGGCGGGCTCGGGCATGATCTCCGAGAAGCGGACGTCCCACCGGACGTGCTGCTCCGGGTCCTGCGTGGCGTCCCAGATGCGTTCGAGTGGCGCGTCGATGACCGTCTCGACGTAGATCCCCCCCGACTCCCCACGTGCCGGAGCGTACCGCGGCGGCGTCGGCCCAGGGGAGGCCCCGTTCGCGTGCGTTCAGGCAGGCTGCCCTGTGGCTCCTGAGGGGGCAACGCGTCCGGTGGGCCACCGGCGTCAGGCCGGATCGACTCCGGCAGCGTGGAGGAACTCCGCCACGAGGTCGACGACCGCGGCGTACGCCGAGTCCGCGTCCGTGAAGTCGGGAGCGGTCGCCTCCAGCCGGCCGTCGACGAAGCGGTCCGCGTCGGCCCAGCCACCGGTCCACACGACGAGCTCGAGTTCGTCGGAGCCCCGCCACAGCCGGAGACCCAGCGACTCCGGCGACGACACACGGGAGCGGTGGCGCTCGATGGGCTGTGGCCACGCGGCGTCCTCGTCGCGCCACGTCAGAGGACCGACGGCGGCGGATCGCGCCCAGTCGTCCAGGTGCGGGCGTAGCAGCAGGGCGAGCGCATCGAGGTCGACGAGGTGGTCCACGGCGTTCATGCTCCCGGGTGGTGACGGCGCTGTCCAGGACGCGGCGGGTCGGGAAGAAGGCGCGGTGTCCTCGGACGGAACGGGCCGCATGGACGGTTCTTGACAGGTATCTGAATACCAGTATGTTAGCGGCATGAAACTGCACTCCGGGCTTGCTCATGTCGGCGCTGCTGCTGTCGTCATCGGTGCGCTCAGCGCGGGCGTGACGGCGCCCGAGGCGCCCTCTGCTCACGCCACTTCCACTCTCGCTCCGTCTCGTGCAACAGCCTGGTCGATGACGGAGGTCCTCGAGGGGCTGCTCTTCATGCAGGGCAGCTTCGGCGAAGAGCTGCTTCGCACTGGGGCGCTCGGGCCGCTCTCGGCTGAGCAGTCCTCTGCCCTCGAGAAGGCACTGGCCGAGCCCAGAGCCGCCGCGATCGCTCGTTCTGTCGTGTCGGAGTTGGAGCAACGGGTGCCTGAACAGACGGCAGCCCTGATGAAGGCTTTACAAGCCAGCGATCCCATCGCAGTTCAGACGGCCATGTCCGAGCTCGGAGCCGAACTCCCGAGCATGCCCACCTTGCAGGGTCTGACGGGTCATGCTCCGGCCGCCTCGTCGACGTACGTACCCGGCGAGATCGGGACGGATTGCGGCGTGCTGGTCTGGGTGGTCGCTGGCGCCGTGCTCGTGGTCACCGTCGCGGCGGTGGGGGTCGGCGTCCTGGCGCTCGCGTCCACTGTGGCAGTGGGCTCGACCAAGGTCGCCGGCGAGAACGCGATCCGACGAGCCACAGGTGCGACCGGCCAGGCTCTCGAAGACCTGCTGACCGCCAAGGCGATCGACATCTTCCGTGCTCGATGATCGAGTCCGTCGCTGGAGAGCATCTCGGACCGTGACGGCCTGTGGGCTCCTCGTCGCGGTCCTGTTCGCGAGCTACCTGCTGGCAGGTCGGCTCGGCGGAACGGCCGCGGTGCAGATGCCCGCGCAGGGTGACGTCGGAGCTCTGTTCTCCCGGATCGCTCCGCAAGGTTGGGCCTTCTTCACCAAGCCCGCTCGCTCAGCGACCCCGACCGCGTACACCCATGACGGCGGACGATGGGTCCAGATAGCGGGTCTGTCGAACGCGCAGCTCCGCTTCCTCGGCGGATTGAGCCGGGAGGGGCGTCGGCAGGGCGTGGAGATGGCGTCCGTCCTCACCGGGATCCCGAGGAAAGCATGGCGGGAGTGCGATGGCAGGGATCTGCCGCAGTGCGTCAGCGGTCAGCGACGGCAGTCCGTCCTGAATCCGCTTCCCCATCCCACGCTCTGCGGCAACGTCGTTCTGGCAGCGACGAAGCCGACGCCCTGGGAGTGGCGGTACATCTCCAACGAAGGCACATACGTCAGCGAGGCGATCGCGCTCGAGGTGCGTTGCCGACATGCCTGATCGCAGAAGGTGGACGATCCCCTACCCGTGGGGAGCGGGGCTCGGAGTTGCCAGAAGTGTGCTCTACGCCGGGATGGCGCTGACTCTGCTCATGAACCCCGCATGGATCCTGTTCACGGTCAGCACTGCTCAGCCGGAAGTGCCGGTCTGTGACTCGTACAACGGCTGGGCGTTGTTCTGCTTGTTCGATCAACACCTCGACGTCGCTCGCGTTCTTGCAGGTTCGTGCCTTCTGGTCTTCGCCAGTGGCGTTCTCCCGTGGCTCACGGCCGTACCGGCGGCCTACTTGATCGTGAGCGCGAGTGTGACGATGACGTTGGGCGACGGGGGCGACCAGCTCTACGGGATCCTCGGCCTTCTGCTGCTTCCGCTCAGCTGCACGGACTGGCGCCGGACCTCGTGGTCGAGTAGAACATCGGATCGATGTGCTGCAGGACGCGGCAGCCTGGCGTTCGTGGGATGGGCGCTCGTTCGATCGCAGATCTTCGTCGTCTACCTCGAGGCATCCGTCGGAAAGCTCGCGGTACCGGAGTGGGCGAACGGGACCGCGCTCTACTACTGGCTCCGCAGTCCGACCTTCGGTCCGGGGCCGCTGCTCGCTCCGGTGATCCAGGCGGCGACCATTGCGCCGCTCATCGCTGGTCCCGCGACCTTCCTGGTCATCGCACTCGAGTTCGTCCTCGCCATGGGACCGCTCTTCGCTCCCAGGGTCCGGCGCTGTCTCCTCGTGCTCGGGCTGATCCTCCACGGCGCCATCGTGCTCGTCATGGGCATCACCTCGTTCTCGCTGGTGATGGCGGCTGCGCTCCTCCTGCACCTGGTCCCTACGAACGCCTCCTACGGAGACATCTTCCCGAGAAAGCGAGACTGGTTTGTCGCTCGACAGCACGCAGATTGAGTTACGCGATCGCATCGCAGCACCATTCGCAGTCCGAGTGCTCGGGACCGCGGTCGGCGCTCTCGCTGGCGGGATCATCATCACCAACGCAGTCACCGGCTTCGACGCCGAGACTTTCGTCGCCACGCTGGTCGGTTTCCTGGCGGGCTTGTCGGGGGGTGGTCGCGCGGATCACCATCCTCGTGACCGGCGGAACGGTCCGCATCTCGTTCTTCCCGTTCCTCAGGGTCGCGTTCGAACTCGCGGAGATACGGCGAGCGACCGTGGTGACGATCGATCCTGTACGCCTCGGTGGTGTGGGAATCCGACGTTCTCAAGGGGCCCGCGTGCTCGCGATGTCCGCGGGCACGGGAGTTCGGCTGGAAACGACCCGCGGCGCGATCATCGTGCAGAGCACGATCGCGGAGCGCGTCGCTTCGGCACTGACGCCTGCTGGGTGAACGCCTCAGCGCAGGATCGCTCCGGACGATGATCGCGGGGTGCGCTCACTGGGTCGGCACGGGCAGGATCCGGCGCCGCCCCAGGTCGTCGAGGAGCTCCACGAGCCGGTCCGCCGAGTCGTGGCACTCCCCCGAACCCGGCCTGCCGGATCTTGATGAGGGAGGAGACGTTGTCCCACGTCGAGTTCAGGATCATGTCGGCGAACCGCCAGTCGACGAGGTCGGCGTAGGGCGTGGCGACGAGCCCGTGCCGCTCCACCATCCGCTGCCACAGGTCCTCGCGGGAGGGCATGACCTGTGCGAGTTCCATCGACTGCGGCTCGGCGAGGTCGAGGCCGTGGTGGTCGGCCAGGCGCTCGAACAGGTGGCTCCAGCGCACCACGTCGCCGTTCGTGACGTTGAACGCCTCTCCGGCCGCAGCGGGGGGTCGTGCCCGCCCAGTCGGTGGCGCGGGCGAGGAGCTCGGCGTCCGTCATCTGGTAGAAGATGCCGTCGTAGGTGGTGCGGGCGCCGGGGAACCGCAGCGGCAGCCCGAGCTCCTTCGTCATGCTGACGTACGTCCCGATCGCCATGAGCAGGTTCATGGGCGTGCCCTGCGCGTACCCGATCACGGCCTCGGGGCGGAGCACGGTCATCGCGAACCCTTGGGACGCCGCGCGCTCGCGGAGCAGGTCCTCCTGGTCGTAGTAGAAGTTCGGGACCATGAGTCGCGGGTCGTCCTCCTTCGCCGGTGTCCTGAACCGGCCGAGGTGTGCGCCGTAGTACTTCATGCCCTGGTAGAGGGTGACGTGGCGGAGTGGTGCATCGAGCCGATCCAGGGCGTCGAGCGTGTTCTCGAGGAGCGCGACGTTCGGGGCGATTTGCTCGGCGAGATCGGCGTGCTCCACGTAGGCGGCGAACGCGAGGCGCGTGGTGTCGGCGGCCAGCCGGAGTCCGTCGACCGCTGCGTCCGCGTCGGACAGGTCGACGGGCAGGTGGTCCCAGCCGGACACGGGGCCCTGCGGAGCGCGGCGACTGGCACCTCGCGTGCGGACACCACTGCGGGCGAAGTGCTCCACGACGCTGCGCCCGACGACGCCGCCAGCCCCGACGACGAGGACCGCGTCGCTGTCGTCGGCTGGTGTCCCGGAGGCGGGGGGATCCGTCGTCCATGGTGCTGCTCCTGTCGGGTGGCGAACGCGGCGCGGCTCCTGCCGCGCCGGTGCCGATCCTGCCCCGCCGACCCCGGCCGGAGCCCAGGAACGGCTGGCACCCAGGAACGGCCGGCGCCGAGGAACGGCCGGCACCGAGGAACGGCCGGACGGGAGGCGGTGGTCCCTCCGCGTCGACCCGTGCCGGTCAGTTGATGCAGGTGCCCTTCGCCCCATACGCGTCGCCGACCGGCTTCGACGGTGCGGGTGCGGGTTCGGCTGCGTGGCTCGCAGCGGAGGGTGCTGCTGCCGGCGCGCTGCTCGCTCCGCCAGCCGGTGCCGGTGCAGGTGTCGAGACGGTGTGCCCGTCGGTGCCGAGGACGAGCGTCACCCCGCTCACCGTCGTCGACATGACCGGCGTGGCGCCGGGCACGACCGCTGCGACCGCTTTCGCCTGCGCTTCCGCTCCCGCGGGGTACTCGATGACGGTCGTGCTGGTGCTCGGGGCGTCGCCGGGCGCTCCGACGACGAATCCCTTCGCGGTCAGCGCGTTCGACGCCGTCGTGGCACCGCCCGGGGTCCCGGCGCCGTTCAGGACCGAGACGTGCACGGTCGAGGGATCAGCTGCCGACGCAGCGGTGTACGCGGCAGGCGGCCCGACGATGTCTTGGATGAAGGCGGGCATGGCGGCGAAGTCGACGGCCACCGTCGCGTACCCGTCGATCGTCGGGGTGCCGGCCGTGGGGATCGTGGTCGAGCGGATGGCGGACAGATCGATGTGGCTGAACGTCGAGACCAGGTCGGGGATGCTCAGTGTGTCGTCGACCTGCACCGCGTCGCCGACGCCGTGCAGCAGGTCCGCGACCTTCACCGGGTTCAGGAGCGTGCGCGCCGACAACGCCTCCCGGGCCTCCTGGGAGAGGAAGTACTGCTGTCGGACCTCGCGGTCCAGGTCACCGCGCGGCAGCCCGTCACGCTGCCGGACGAAGGACAGGGCCTGGGACGCGTTCAGGGTCGATCGTCCCGCGGGCAGGTCGACGCCGGAGTTCGTGTCGTGGGCCGCCTGGTTCAGACAGACGTCGATCGGCCCCAACGCCTTGACGAGCTGGTAGAAGCCCAGGAGCGACACCCGCACGAAGTGGTCGATGGTGAGGCCGCTGGTGTTCTCGATGGTCTGGATGAGGAGCTTCATCCCACCGGCGTCACCGCCCCCGTCCGCGGCTCCGTCGAAGAACGCGCTGTTCAACTTGAAGGTGCCGTGGCCGGGGATGGGGACCCAGGAGTCGCGGGGGGAACGAGATCATCGTCGCGCTACCGCCGTCCGCGGGGATGTGCAGCACGATCATGGTGTCGGTGTTGGTCGCGCCGTCGTCGAGCTGGGTGCTGAGCTCGGCGAGTTCCTGGGGCGTGGCGTCGGCCGGGCGGTGGTCGTCCCCGATGAGCAGGATGTTCTGGGCCTTCCCGTCGGCGTCGTCGGCCGCGTCCTCGACCGTGGAGCCGTCCGCAGCGGACTGCGCGATGTGCACCTTGGTGAGACTCGAGTCGAGCTGTTCGTACGACCACGCCGCGTAGCCACCGGTCAGGAGCAGTGCCATCGTGAGGGCACCGCCGATGGTCGGCAGGACGAGACCACGGCGGCGCTGCCGCCCGTGCCGGACAGGGCCGCCGAGGGCGGTGGCGCGGGGTTCGGTGGGCATCGGGTTCCCTCGATCGTGTTCGGTGGCAGGAGGAGCAGTCTCACATCGGGACGATCCGGGGACATCCGTGGGACCACGGGTTGCGTATGTGGGTCCTCGCAGCCACGGGACCTCGCGGCTCGGTGCTGGCCATCGGTCTGACGGTCCTGGTCGCCCAGCTCGTCGCGACCGTCGTCAACGGGTTCACCGGGCTCGTCACCTCGCTGTTCCAGGCCGCTCTGCTCGTCACCCCGGCGATCGTGATGTCGATGGCGCAGGGGATCCTGTTCATCTCGATCGTCCTGCTCGGCGACCTGTGGTTCGGACTCGCGGGGATCATCTGAGCGCTGACCCTCACCGAGGTCCTGGTCGTCCTGGTCGTCCTGGCCGGCGTGGGCATCTGGCTGGCGTCGCGCGGCCGGATCAACCGCGGGCTTGCGGCGGGCAGTGAGGAGCGCGCGGAGGCCGCGCTGGAGCAGGCCACCGTGAGACGGGGTGCTCGGCCGGGAGGCGCGGGTGCGGCAGGCGGGGCCAGTGCCCCTCAGGGGCGGGTGCCGCTCCGTGCCACCCCGCTGCGCTCGCGGGCGAGCAGCGCGTAGCCGTCGAGCGTGGTCCACGCGCCCTTGAACCAGTCGGCGTCGACCTGCCTCGACTCCTGTCGGAATCCCGAGTGGGTCAACAGCCGTGCGACCGCGTCGTTGCGCAGATCACAGAACGCGACGACCCGGTGGGCGTGCTCGTCGTCGAAGAGGTGGTCGAGCAGAGCCGCCAGCGCTTCGGTTGCGATCCCGCGGCCCCGCGATGACCGCGCCAGGGTCACGCCGACCTCGAAGGTGTCCGGCTGGTCCTCGAGGCGGTGCAGCGCGAGGTCGCCGAGGAGCACGTCGGACCCGGTCTCGCGGACGGCGAGCTGCAGCCAGGACCCGGACGACGGGAGCCGCCCGTCGGGCTGATCGGTGACCAGGCGCTCGGCGTCCGCCCGGGAGTAGTCGGTGTCCCACGACTGGAACCGAGCCACATCGGGGTCACGTCGGTACTCCGTGAAGGCGTCGATGTCACGTTCCGCGAGCGGCTCGATGCTCAGGCGGGCGGTCGTCAGCGTCAGTTCGGTGTTCCTCGGAGCCATGCGCCGAGGCTAGCGGGGGACCGGGGCGGGCTCGGCGCCGGACAGCGTCACGAGGAGAAGACGAACGTCTCGAACCCGATCCACGCGAGACCGATGCCGACCAGGGTCGCGAGGCTCGAGACGGTGGTCGCGACGACGGCCGTCACCGGCTGCCTCCACCTCCGCAGCGACCGCACCGAGATCCACAGTGCGACGACGGAGACGGGCAGCGAGCCGATCAACACGAAGGCCTGCAGGGTCGCGCTGGCGCCGGCCGCCGCTGTCGACAGCTGCCCGCCGGCCTGGTCGAACAGGGAGGGCGGGGTGTCGCGCTGCGGGCCGAGCGCGCCGGTGGTGACGAGGACGGCACACCAGGCGATGACCAGGAGGATCGCGATCAGCGCGCCGACGTCGGGTTGCCTCCGATGCGTGTCCGCACGTGTCGTCATCGGCCGACCACCACCGCGTGCGCGTCGGCGAGGACATCGGTGTCGTCGTCGACGGACCGGTCCCGACGCGGTCCGATCCGACGCCACGTCGCGATCGCTGCAGCGGCTCCGGCAGCGATCGCGATGCCGAGGGAGAGCGACGGGTCGGCGCCCGACATCCACCACGCCATGGCGAGCGACGACGTCACCGCGCCGAGCACGCCGGCCAGTGCCGCGTGTGCTGCCGTGTGGACCGCGCGGGAGCGCACCCGCTGCAGTGCCCAGCCGAGCAGATGCGTGAACGGCGCGGACAGGACGGCGCCGAGGAGAGCCAGCGCGTCGGTGACGACGACGAACAGGAGGCTCCACCACACCCATGAGAGAGCGTCGGGAGCGGTGCCACTGGTGACGGCGACGATCGCGGGGACGGCCGCCGTGCCGACAGGGACGGTCACCGCGGCCATCCAGAGGAAGCTCCGGCCGATGAGTCCGACGGTGTCGCCGATGTCCCAGGTGTCCATGCACTTCACTCTGCGGTGCAGCGCCCGCGGATCGGCCGCGGTCCGCCGGAACGAGACCGAACAGCAACCTCGGCAGCACCACCGTGACGGCACCGACACGCCGGAGCTCGGAACTGCTCGTCAGGATCGCGCCGTCCCGGACACTTCCAGGTGAGAGGGGGGCATCAGTGGATGACGACACCGAAGCCGACGCAGCACTGGCTCGTCGGCTCGCGGACGGGGACCGGACGGCGCTGGCCGACGCGTTCGACCGGTTCGCGCCGACCCTGACGCGCTACGCGTGGGCGCTGGCCGACAGCCGACAGGACGTCGAGGAACTCGTGCAGGACACCTTCCTCACGCTCTGGCAGAAGGCTGCCGGGCTCGACCTGGCCACGAGTGCGCTGCTGCCGTGGCTGCTCGTGGTGTGCCGCAACCACGCCCGCAACCAGGCCCGACGCTCGGCGAAGAACCGCGGGGACGAGCTCCCCGAGGAGCTCGCGGCACATCCGGATGCCGACGAGGCCCGCGAACGCCTGCGCTGGGTCCGCGACGAGATCGCAGCACTGGCACCCACCGACCGACGCATCTGCGAGCTGTGCCTGCTCGAGGGCCACTCCTACGCTGAGGCCGCGCAGATCCTCGGCCTCAGCGTCGGGGCGGTCACCCAGCGGGTCTCCCGCTCGCGCGCACGACTGAAGAAGGCGGTGATGCACGATGAACACTGAGCCCCCCCACCGGAGACGACCTGCAGCGGATGCTCGTCTCGATGAAGCAGACCGTCCTCGACCGCGCCGAGGACCGTCGCCCCGCACCGCGCCGTCGCGGCCGACGTGCCGGCATCGCGATCGGCGTGATCGCGCTGCTCGGCCTCGGCGCCACGAGCGGGGCTGTCGCCCTCGGGATGATCCCGCAGCCCTTCGCCGAGCCCGCACCCACCTCCACGCCGAGCCCCACAGCGCCGGCCGTACCGAGCACCCCAGCAGCGGCACCGGTCCAGGAGGTCCCGGTTCCCGTCCCGACACCGACACCGACGCCGACGCCGACGAGGGGCGCATTCGTGCTGGACGACCCGTCGACGTGGACCATCTCGGCGAACGAGGTCGGACCGGTCGCCCTCGGCGGGCAGTTCGACGATGAGGTCGACGACCTCGGCTCCGGTTCCGTCCGGCCGCCGGTGGACGACGCGTGCCCTGCTCCGGGTCAGGGTGTCTGGACCTGGGATGACGGAACGAAGATCGAGGTCCTCTCGGATCTCGGGAACGTCGTCCGCATGGTCCGGGTCATCGGCGCCGACCCGACGGCCGATCTCCCCGACCCGTCACGGCCCGGCCCGAGGACCGCGGGGGGGGTTTCGGCCGCGGTGCGACGCTCACACAACTCCGATCCGAGTACCACGACCTCCGCCCGGCGAACCCGGCAGCCTCCGGTCAGTGGTCCGTCTGGCAGGCGTCCAGCGCCAGCGGGACGATCACCTTCGAGACGGGCATCGATGGGGAGACCGTGGTCGGCATCCGGATAGGGGACGAGTCGCAGCTGCCGCAGACCGTCTGCGACTGACCGACGACGGGCGGGAAGCGGCCATTGGGGGGGCGCGTCCCGCCCGTCGTCACACCGGTGGGGCTGAGCGCTCGTTCACGGACGGCTGTGACAGCGCCGGGGTGTGGACAGGAAACGTCCTCCCTGCGGACCCCGCACCGTGACGCGCCTACCGTGAGGGCGTCATGACAGCCGAACACCGCAGACCCGCCGAGCCCGATGCGGCTCCGTCCGTCGCCCACCACACGGCGCACCACGCTGCGCCCGCCGATGCGTCGAAGCCCGCGCAGACCGACGACCGCAGCTCCGGCGACCAGCCGGACCCGAACCGCTGGAAGGCGCTCGTCATCTGCCTGCTCGGCGGGGGCATCGTCCTGCTCGACGTCTCGATCGTCAACGTCGCGCTGCAGTCCATCTCAACGGGGCTGCCCGGCACCACGCCCGAGGCGGTCCAGTGGATCCTGTCCGGGTACGCGCTGTCCTTCGGGCTGCTGCTCGTGCCCGGTGGACGACTCGGTGACGCCACCGGCCGACGTCGGATGTTCGTGATCGGGGTCGGCCTGTTCACCCTGGCGAGCGCCCTCTGCGGCTTCGCACCGAACGGCATCGTCCTGGTCGTCGCCCGTCTGCTGCAGGGCCTGGCCGGCGGCCTGCTCACGCCGCAGGTCACCGCGCTCATCCAGCAGCTGTTCCGCGGCAAGGAGCGCGGCACCGCGTTCGGCCTCTTCGGCGCCACCGTCGGCATCGCGACCGCGATCGGTCCGCTCATCGGCGGTCTGCTCATCACGGCCTTCGGCACCGAGAACGGCTGGCGGTTCGTCTTCTTCGTGAACCTGCCCGTCGGACTCGTCACGATCCTCCTGGCCTTCCGGTACCTGCCCGCACCGAACGGGGACGAGCGGGGGAAGAAGCACGACTTCGACCCCGTCGGCATCGTGCTCCTCGGTGCCGCCGTGGTCGCCCTGCTGCTGCCGTTCGTGCAGTCGCAGGAGTGGAAGGGGAACGCGAAGTGGTGGCTCATCGTCGTCGCCGTCGTGTTCGGCGTGCTGTTCGTCCTGTGGGAGCGGCACTACGGGCGGACGAAGGAGCCCGTGGTCGACCTGCGGCTGTTCGGCCGCCGGTCGTTCTCGCTCGGCGTCGGTCTGGCGACGGTGTACTTCGCCGGCTTCACCCCGCTGTTCTTCGTCCTGACGCTCGCACTGCAGTCCGGCCTGCACTACTCCGCGCTGATGGCCGGACTGGCGTCGATCCCGTTCGCCATCGGCTCGGGCATCGCGTCGACCGTCGGCGGCCGCGTCGTGCACCGCTTCGGTCGGCAGCTCATCGTCATCGGGACGATCCTCGTCCTCATCGGGCTCGGTGCGGTCGTCTGGGTGGTCGCGAACCACTTCGAGTCGGACCTGGGATGGTGGCTCGTCCTGCCGCTGCTCGTCGCCGGCATCGGGTCCGGGCTCACCATCTCGCCGAACCAGACCCTCACGCTCTCCGAGGTGCCGGTCGAGCAGGGCGGATCGGCGGGCGGGCTGATCCAGGTCGGTGCCCGCGTCGGCTCCGCGATCGGCATCGCAGCGGTCGGCAGCGTGTTCTACTCCACGCTCGCGAGTTCGCGCGGCGACTACGCGCAGGGCCTGCCGCTCGGCCTCGCGGTGTCGCTCGGGTTCGTCGCGGTGGCGCTGGTCGCGGGGATCGTCGACGTGGTCGTCGGGAAGCGACACGGCACCGAGGCGTCGATCTGACGCCGCGCACACTGCACCCGGATCCGGACATCGACGCGCACCGATCGGCCACGGCGTTGACTGGCCCGGTCACACGACTGGAGGACACATGAGCAAGACCTGGTTCATCACCGGAGCATCCAAGGGCTTCGGCCGCGAGTGGGCGGAAGCAGCACTCGAACGCGGCGACTCCGTCACCGGCACGGCGCGCAACCTCGACGACGTGCAGGACCTCGTCGACCAGTACCCGGACACGTTCCTCGCGCTCCGGCTCGACGTGACCGACCGGGACGCCGACCGCGATGCCATCGCCCGTGCCGCGGAGCACTTCGGGTCGCTCGACGTCGTCGTCAACAACGCCGGCTTCGGCCACTTCGGCATGGTCGAGGAACTCAGCGAGGACGAGCTCCGCGCCCAGCTCGAGACCAACCTGTTCGGCGCCGTGTGGGTCACCCAGGCGGCACTGCCGATCATGCGCGAGCAGGGCTCCGGGCACGTCATCCAGGTGTCGAGCATCGGCGGCATCAGCGCGTTCCCGACGGTCGGCGCCTACCACGCGTCGAAGTGGGCACTCGAGGGCCTGTCGCAGTCGCTCGCCCAGGAGGTCGCGGGCTTCGGCATCTCCGTCACCCTCATCGAGCCCGGCGGGTTCTCCACCGACTGGTCCGGCCCGTCGTCGAAGCACAGCGAGGAGAACCCGGCCTACGCTGAGGTCCGCGAAGCCGCGGCGAAGCGCCCCTCGGCGGCCGACCCGGGCAAGCCGGAGGCCACGCGGGCCGCGATCCTGAAGGTCGTCGACGCCGAGCAGCCCCCGCTCCGGGTGTTCTTCGGCAAGGCTCCGCTCGGTATCGCGGAGCGTGACTACGAGTCGCGCCTCGCGACGTGGCGCGAGTGGCAGCCCGTCGCCGAAGCGGCACACGGCGCCTGACCGGCTGCAGCATCAGGACGGGAGGCACGGTGGCGGGCGGGCACCGTGCCTCCCGTCCGTCGTGACCCGGCCACGCACGCCGCGGACCTGAGCCGACACCGGACCGCCGACGCGTACCGTCGGGGACACACGACGGAGCGACCCGGAACGCGATCTGCAGCCGGACCCCGCCGCGGGCACGGCCTCGCGCTGCTGCCCGCCCCCCGCGCGGCCGACCGCCTCGCCGCGCCAGCGCCACCGACCAGGAAGCGACTCCCATGTCTGAGAACAACACCCTCATCCGCAGCATGCACGACCTCGGCCTCGCCGCCTGGTTCGGCGGCAACCTCATGGGTGCCACCGGGCTGAACGGTGCCGCCGCCGGCGCGAAGGACCCCGTCGAGCGCCTCACCCTGTCGAGCGTCGGCTGGGGCAAGTGGGCACCGGTGCAGCTCGCCGCGCTCGCGGTGCACGGCATCGGCGGCATCGGCCTCATCGTCGCCAACCGCGACCGCCTCGGCGTGCAGCAGGGTGCCCGCACGAACACGGGCATCAAGCTGGTGCTGACCGGTGCGGCCCTCGTCACGACCTTCTGGTCGGCCTCGGTCGGCAAGAAGATGGCCGAGCACGCCCGCGAGGGCGCCGAGGGCGCCACCGAGCCGAGCGCCGACGCGTCGGGCACGCTCAAGGCGGCGCAGCGGCAGCAGAAGATCCTGCAGTGGGCGACCCCGGCCCTCACCGCCGTGCTCCTCGTCATGGGTGCGCAGCAGGGGGAGCAGCAGCGGTCGAAGGCCGGCATCCTCGACAAGTGGCGTCGCTGACCGACTCGGTCCGTCGACGGACGGGAGGCGCGGTGCCGGCTGGCACCGCGCCTCCCGTCCGTCGTGCGGTCGACGGCCCGACGCACTCATCGCCCCGGCAGGGCCACCACCCGGTCGTGGTCCCACGGCTCGGTCCACCCGACCCGGTCGAACAGACCGTCGAGCAGTGTCGCGGTGAAGCCCCAGACGACGTGCGAGCCGGATGCGGTGTGGACCGTGAAGGCCGGGCTGCGCCACTCCCGGCCGTCGCGGTGGAAGGCCGTGACCCCGCGGTTCGCGGGGTCGAGGAGGTCGGCGACCGGTGCGCGGAACACCGCGGCCGACTCCGCCTCGTCCACCACCCGCACCGGTGACGGCGCTCGCCACCACCCGAGCACCGGCGTCACCAGGTGCCGTGAGAACGCCAGCGGCACCGGAGCCGCGGTCCCGAGCACGTCGACGCCCGTGACGTCCAGGCCGGTCTCCTCACGGGCCTCCCGGAGCGCTGCCGCCACCGCGTCGGCGTCACCGGGGTCGACACGGCCGCCCGGGAAGGCGACCTCGCCCGCGTGGGACCGCAGGGTCGCGGCGCGCGCGAGCAGGAGCACGTCCAGGTCCCGTGCGACGTCACCGGCCCGGGCCGGGCGCTCACTCGGCACCTCGTCGAGCACGCCGAACAGCATGAGCACGGCGGCACGTCGCGGTGACGGTGCCGTGGGCATCCCGGTGACGAGCGGCGCCGCGCTCGGGGCGACGGCCGCCGCGAGTCGGTCGCGCGCGCTCACGGGGTCCTCGCAGCGGTGCGGACGGGCAACGTGCGGGGCGGGGTCACGATGCCAGCCTAGGCACCGGTCGGAGGCGCGGCTGGCTGCGTGACCCCCCTGGCTGGCCAGGGGGGTCACGGCCGGGTCCGCACGCTGTTCCGGAGGCGTCGGGACGGCTGTGATCGAGGCATGACAACGACCACCCCCACCCAGCCCCTCGTCCACCACGACACCGCGTTGGCGCTCCTCGGCGTCACCCGGACCCACGGCACCGGTGACGCGAGCGTGACCGCGCTCCGCGACGTCACCCTCGAACTCCACACCGGCTCCTGGACCGCGATCATGGGTCCTTCTGGCTCCGGGAAGTCGACCCTCCTGCAGATCGCCGCCGGCCTCGACCAGGTCGACTCCGGCCGCGTCGTCCTCGGCGGGACGGACATCACCGACGCCACGGACCACGAGCGCACGCTGCTGCGCCGCAACCGCATCGGGTTCGTCTTCCAGGCGTTCAACCTCATCGCGTCGCTGACCGCGGAGCAGAACGTCGCGCTGCCGCTCGAGCTCGCGGGCGGTCACCCGTCCCGGCAGATGATCCGCGACGCCCTCGCCCGCGTCGGGCTGGGCGACCGGGTGGGACACCGGCCACGGGAGCTCTCCGGCGGGCAGCAACAGCGCGTCGCGATCGCCCGCGCGATGATCACCGCACCCGAGGTCCTGTTCGCCGACGAGCCGACCGGGGCGCTCGACTCCACCGCCGCCCGCGTGGTCCTGGCGATGATGCGCGAGATGACCGACGCCGGGCAGACCATCCTCATGGTCACCCACGACCCGGCTGCCGCGGCCGCCGCCGACTCCACCGTGTTCCTCCGCGACGGCCAGCTCGTCGACGCCCTCACCGGCGCCGACGCCGCCACGATCGCGAACCGCCTCGTCAGCCTGGAGACGGGACGATGAACCGCATCGCACTGAGCGGCTTCCGGGAACGCTGGCAGACGTACGTCGGCGCGATCGTCACCGTCGCCCTCGGCGTCGGGCTCGTGCAGGCGTCGCTGCTGCTCCTGCTGTCCGTGCTCGGCATGCAGCCGGCGGCCGGCGCCGATGCGCTCACCCAGGCCCGGGCGGACGGCAGCAGGATCGTCGCGGTCACCGTCGTGTCCGTCACCCTCGGGTTCGCGGCCTTCCTCGCGGTGTTCATCATCGCGTCGACCTTCGCCTTCTCGGTCACCGAGCGGCGACGGGACCTCGCCCTGCTGCGCATCGTCGGAGCCGAGGTCGGGCAGGTACGACGGATGCTCCGTGGCGAGGCCGTCGTCCTCGGCCTCGCCGGGGCCGTGCTCGGCATCCCGGCCGGCATCGCACTGATGGCGGTGGAGACGCGCATGCTCGTGGCCGCCGGCTTCGTGCCGTCCGGCTTCTCCCCGTCCTGGCAGGTCTGGGTCGTGCCCGCGTCCCTCGCCGTCGGGATCGGCCTGGCGTCGGCGGGCGTCGCCGTCGCCGCGCGCCGAGCAGCGCGCATCGACCCGCTCGACGCGGTGCGGGAGACCTGCGCTGCCGCACGACCGATGACGCGGTCGCGATGGGTCGGCGGGCTGGTGCTCGCCGTGGTGACGGTCGCCCTGGTCGTCCTCGCACCCGTGGGCGGGCTCGCCGGCGCGCAGGCGATGGCGATGTCAGCGGGCATCACCGGCGCACTCGCGATCACGATGACCGCCCCGGTGCTCGTGCCGCTCGTGGCAGCCGTCCTCCCGCGTCCGCGTTCGGCGGTCGGGTCGCTGGCCGTCGCGGAACTCCGCGACGCCCGGACCCGCTCGGCCTCCACCGCCGCCCCGCTCGTCGTCCTGCTGGCCCTGGTGCTGAGCCAGCCGATCGCGATGCTGTCCTTCACCGACGCCGCGACCGCCCAGATCGCGCGGGGCACGGACGCGGACCTCGTGCTGCAGACGACCGGCGCGTTCACCGCGGACCCGGCTTCGGTGCCCGGGGTCGCGGCCGCGTCCACCGAGTGGGCCGTCCCCGTGCGGGTCCAGCCGTCCGGGTCGGCCGTCCCGGGGATGTCCGAGGAACTCGCGGGGGACGCCGCTCGCCGTCACGACGGAGGCCCTCGTGGTCGATCCCGAGGGGGTTCGCGGCGGCACACCCCGGTGCGCGTACCGCGATGCAGGACCTCGGCGGTCGGTCCGCGGCCCCCGGCCCCGGTGCGACCGGACTCGGTCTCGGACGAGCCGGGACCGTGGCCATCGGTGACCGTGCCCTCGGGGCGGTCCGGTTCGGTGTCCCCGTACCGGCCGGGAGCGCCGGGCAGGTCGGGATCGTCGTCCCCCCGGGGCCTGGTGCCGGCGGACGTCCTGGCCGACAGTCCCGCGACCACGTTCGTCGTCCTCCGCCAGGGTGCGGACCGCGACGCCGTCACCGCCGCCCTCGCCCGCATCGGGACGGTGGCGGAGACCGACGCCTGGGCCGAGGACGCCGGGGCCGCCGGGCTCGACCAGAACACCCGCGTCCTGCTCGTCGTGATGGCGGTCGGTGCGCTCTACGCGGTGATCGGTGTCCTCAACGCCGTCGCGATCGCGACCTCCGGCCGACGCCGGGCCTTCGCGGTGGCCCGCGCGAGCGGGATGACGCGCGGACAGGTCCTGGCCGCGGCGACACTCGAGACCGTCCTCGTCGCCGGTTCAGCGGTCGGGCTGGCGCTCGTCGCGACCGCGATGACCGCGGCGGCCGTGCTCGCCGGGACGGCCCAGGCCACGGGAGCAGCGGTGCTGCACGTGCCGTGGCTCCTCGTCGTCGCGGCGAGCGGCGGCGGGCTCGTCCTGACGGGGGCGGCCGGGCTCGTGGCGGCGGCGGTCGCGACGCGTCAGGGCCCCGCGACGCTCCTGGCAGCGCGAGGATAGGCCCGTGACGGAGAGACGACGACGGTACGTCGACGAGTGGCGCGGCTGGACCGGGCGGACCTGGTACCTCCTGACGGCACTCCCGGTGGACCTCGTCGGCTTCGTCGTCGTCCTGACCCTGCTGTGCCTGGGGATCGGGCTGGGGATCGTGTGGGTGGGGCTCCCGGTGCTGGCCGTGACCGTGCGGACCGGACGCCTGCTCGGGGTGTTCGCCCGCCGCCGGGCGGGCAGGGTCGGCGAGGTCCCGGATGCTCCGGACTGGACGGTCCGTCCGACCCTCCCGACCGGCGTCCCCGGGGTGCGGTTGGTGGCGCCGCTCGCGGACACCAGGAACTGGGCCGCGACCGTCCACACCCTCGCGACCTTCCCGGTGTCGGTCGCCACGTGGGTGGCCACGGTGACGTGGGGCGCGCTCGCACTGGGCGCCGTCACGTACCCGGCGTGGAGCTGGGCCGTCACCCCGGCCGACGACATCTGGCTGGAGCGGGTGGCCGCGGGCATCGGGGAGACCGGGCAGTGGACCGGGACGGTGCTCCGGCCGGTGGTCGTCGTCCTCGCCGGACTCGTCCTCGCCGCGACGTTCCCGTTCGTCACACGCGTCCTGGTCGTGCCGCACCTGGTGCTCGCCGGACTCCTCCTCGGGGGAGCGGCAGGACGTGCAGCTGCTCCGTGGGGCGCAGCGCGCCGAGGCCGGACGTCGGGCCGCCCTCCTCGCCGAGGACGCCTCGCTGCGCCGGCTCGAGCGGGACATCCACGACGGCCCCCCAGCAGCAGCTGCTCCGCCTGCAGTACGACCTGGCCATCGCCCTCCGCCGGTTCCCGGACGACACCGCAGCCGCCGAGCGGCTCGTCGAGGAGTCGTTGGACCGGTCGAAGGTCGTGCTCGAGACGATCCGGAACCTCTCCCGCGGACTCGCACCGCCGATCCTCCAGGACCGCGGTCTCGCGGCGGCCGTCCAGGCCCTGGCCGAGGACAGCGTCCTGCCGACGACGGCGGACGTCCGGCTGGACGCCGCCGGGGCCGGGCTCGCCGCCGTCGAGCGGAGTGCCTACGCGATCCTGTCGGAACTGCTCACGAACGTGACGAAGCACGCCCATGCGAGCAGCGCGACGATCCGGGCGGTGGCCGCCCCGGGCGGCGACCTCGAACTGGAGGTCCGCGACGACGGGGTCGGCGGCGCCCGACTCGACCCCGGACACGGGCTGGACGGACTCCGGGACCGCGTGGAGGGTCTCCAGGGCGTGTTCACGGTCATCAGCCCGCCCGGGGGACCGACCGTGGTGCGGGTCCGCATCCCGGTCCCCGTCGAGGCACCGGCGACCGGAGGTCGTACCCTGACCGGGTGACCCTCGGAGCAGGTGCAGTCCCCGCCGCGTTGCGCATCGTCCTCGCCGAGGACTCGGTCCTGCTCCGGGAGGGCACGATCCGCCTGCTCGAGGAGGCCGGGTTCACGATCGGCGGGTCGTACGGGGACGCCGGCGGCCTGCTCGCTGAGCTCGCGACCGTGCGACCGGACGTCGCCGTGCTCGACGTGCGGATGCCGCCCACGTTCCGGGACGAGGGTCTCCGCGCGGCGATCCGGATCCGGACCGAGCACCCCGAGGTGGCTGTGCTGCTGCTCAGTCAGTACGCGGAACTCGACTACGCACGAGAGCTCCTCGCGACCGGCGAACACCACGTCGGGTACCTGTTGAAGGACCGGATCTCGTCGATCGACGACCTCCGGGACGACGTCGCCCGGGTCGCCCGCGGCGGTCTGGTCCTCGACCCGCAGATCGTCCAGCGCCTCATCACCCGCCGGACCGACCCGGTCGAGCGCCTCACCCCGAGGGAACGCGACGTCCTCCGGCTCATCGCCGAGGGACAGACCAACCAGGCGGTCGCGCACCGGCTGCGCATCGCGGTCGCGTCCGTCGAGAAGCACATCAGCTCGATCTTCACCAAGCTCGACCTCGAACCGACACCCGACGCGCACCGGCGGGTGCTCGCCGTCCTCGCCTGGCTGCGGGGCGGCGGCGCCTGACGGCAGCGGGACCCTGACGACACCGGACCGGGAGGACCACCGGATGCCACTGCCCGACCACATCGTGATCCGCCGCACCGGCCCCGAGGACTGGCCCGTGTTCCGCGACCTGCGCCTGCGGATGCTCGCGGACACCCCGCTCGCGTTCCTCGAGACCCTGGAGCACGCACGGCAGCTCGGCGAGGACGAGTGGCGTCGGCGCGCCGGCAGCGGTGCCGAGGCCGACACGCCCTGGTTCGTCGCGGAGGACGTGACGACCGGCGGGTGGGCGGGCATCATGGGCGGTCGACTCGACGGCGGCGACCCGCTCCTGGTCGGCGTCTTCGTCGACCCCGAGCACCGGGGGGCGCGAGTCCGGCGTGACGGACGCGCTCCTGGACGCGGTGGAGGACTGGGCGCGGGGCCGGGGCGACCGGATCCTCCTGCACGTGCACGAGGACAACCCGCGCGCCATCGCCTTCTACCGTCGTCGTGGGTTCGTCCCCACCGGCCGACTCGTGCCCTACCCCCCTGCCGCCGTACGGCGAGGAACTGGAGCTGCGCAAGGCCCTACGGTGAACGGTCCCGGTCGTCGCACGGCTGCGTCCGTCGGCGGGTGCGGTGCGGCGACGCCGGAGTGTCCGCAGGACGCGCGCCCGCCCGGCCCGCCTGGTGGGTTCCCGGCGAGCGGGGGCTTTGATGGTCTAGCGAAAGGGGCTCCCGATGAAGACCATCCACTACGACAACACCGTGATCCTCACGAGCGACGACGTCGCCGACGCCGTGATCGAGTACGCCGCGGCGCTCTCCGGCGGTGACCGGGCCGACACCGTGGCGGTGCCGTCGGTCGCCGAGGACGGCACCATGACGACGACGAAGATCCTCATCGGCCCGTCCAGCGAGGTCGTCGTCGCCGACGCGGAGGAGGACGAGCTCGAGCTCGAGAACGACGAGTTCGTGGCCCGACTGCGCGCCGCTGCCCGCACGTTCGGCCACGACACCGTCATCCACGCCGACACGCGGTCGGACCTGACGACGGGCGACGACGAACCCGGAGCCCCGGCGGAGGCGGCGAAGCCCTGAGCGGGCACGCGGGCGGTGGCCGTGACGCCGTCGGCGTGCAGCGCCGGACGCGGCCGTGGCCGGCGTCCTGCTCGACCGCGGGCGCGCGCACGAGGGGGGGGGGGGTCGTGCCTCCCAGCCGTCAGCCCGCGCTGGCGGCAGACCGCAGCGTCGCCTCCGCGTCGTCGAGGTAGTCGGCCAGGAGCGCTGCCGCGCCGTCCCGGTCGCCGGCCCGCAGCGCCGCGACGATCGCCTCGTTCCGGTCGACGAAGTCCGCGTGGAACGCCGCCGGGTCGTCGGTGGTGAGGAACGCCAGGCGCATCTCGGCGAGCAGAGCGTCCATGAGCACGTGCAGCCGCTCGCTCGGCACGGCCCGCACGAGCTCGGAGTGGAACCGGATGTCCGCCGTGCCGACCGCGCGCCAGTCACCGGCGGCGGCCGCCGACCGCGCGTCGGACACCGCGGACGCAGCCGCGGCCAGGGCGGGGGACTCCGGGGTGCAGGCGCGGATGCCCGCCTCCTCGAGGACGCGCCGGGCCGCGTAGAGGTCCGTGACGTCCGCCACGGACAGGCGGCGCACGAACACCCCGCGGTTGAAGACGTGCTCGACGAGCCGGTCGCGCGCGAGCAGCCGGAACGCCTCGCGCAGGGTGTTCCGCGAGACGCCGAACTGGTCGCTCAGGCGCTCCTCGGACAGCTGCGTGCCCGGCATGAACGCGCCGTCCGCGATCGAGGACCGCAGCCGTGCCGCGGTGGACTCTGCTCCGCTGACCGTCCGTGTCATGCCCCGATCCTCGCAGAGCACTCGTGTGACCGGCGTGTTACAGATCCGGCCGGGTCTTGAGATTGTTCAACAATGCACGCCAGACTGGCCCGCATGTTCGTCCTCATCGGCGTCGCCGTCGTGATCATCGGCTTCGCGTTGCGCATCAACGCGCTGCTCGTGGTCACCGTGGCGGGCATCGTCACGGCAGCCATCGGCGGGATCGACCCCGTCGGCATCCTCACCGCGTTCGGCAACGGGTTCGCGTCGAGCCGGAGCGTCACGACGTTCGCGCTCGTGCTGCCCGTCATCGGTCTCATCGAGCGTTACGGACTCCAGGACCAGGCGAAGCGGCTCATCGCGAAGCTCGACAAGCTCACGACGGGCCGCATCCTCGCCGGGTACCTGGCGGTCCGGCAGGTCACCGCCGCGGTCGGCCTGACGAGCATCGGCGGGCCGGCGCAGACCGTCCGCCCGCTCGTGCACCCGATGGCGGAGGGCGCGGCGACCAAGAAGTACGGCCGCATCGACGAGCGGATGCGCGAGAAGATCAAGGGCTTCTCGGCGTCCTCCGACACCGTCGGGGTGTTCTTCGGCGAGGACGTCTTCGTCGCGGTCGGGTCGATCCTGCTCATCACGACCTTCGTCGACACCACGTACGGTCTCGCGCTCGAACCGATCGACCTGGCGCTGTGGGCGATCCCCACCGGCATCGCGGCGCTCATCGTGCACGGCATCCGCCTGCTCCTGCTCGACCGGAAGCTCGACAAGATGGCGGCCGACGTCCGCCAGACCGAGGGGGGTCGCGGCATGATCACCAGCGAATGGCTCTACTGGCTCATCGGCGCGTTCTTCATCGCCGTCTCCGTGTTCATCGTCACGGACCGCTCCCACGCCAAGCGCCTCGGGAACGCCGCCTTCTGGGGCATCCTCGGGCTGTCGTTCTTCGCCGGCACCTTCGTCGTGTCCGGGGTGATCCCCGCCTGGGTGCTCGGGATCGCCGTCCTCGTGATGGTGGCGCTCGCCGGCCTCGGCTTCACCGGCACGACGAGCCGCACCCGCGTCGCGAGTGTCCCCGGCGCCGGGGTGGGCTCCGCGACCGGCCCGGCCGAGCCGACCGCCGTCACCACCCGCCCGAGCTCGAGCACGAGCGTCCTCGCGACGACGAGCCCGGACGAGCGCGCCGCGTTCGCGCAGCGGTACGGGAACAAGCTCTTCATCCCGGCGCTGGTGATCCCGGTCGTGGCGGTCCTCGTCGCCACCCTCGGCCCGCTCGTCCGGATCGGAGGGGAGCCGCTCCTGGCCGAGGGGGAGCGCCACCCTGACCGGGCTCGGCATCGGCTCGGTGCTCGCCGTGGTCGTCGCGGTGTTCGTGCTCCGTCCGCCGCGGCTCGACACCCCGGTCCGCGAGGGCGCACGGCTGCTGCAGGCGATCGGCTGGGCGGCGCTCCTGCCGCAGATGCTCTCGACACTCGGCATCGTGTTCACCCAGGCCGGCGTCGGCACGGCGGTCGGCACGATCATCAAGGCGGTCCTGCCGGACGGGTCCCTGTTCGCCGCGGTCGTCGTCTACTGCCTCGGCATGGCCCTGTTCACCGTCATCATGGGCAACGCCTTCGCGGCGTTCCCGATCATGACCGCCGCGATCGGCTGGCCGGTCCTGGTGCAGGGCTTCGACGGCAACCCCGCCGCGATCTTCGCGATCGGCATGCTCGCCGGCTTCTGCGGGACCCTGGTCACCCCGATGGCCGCCAACTTCAACCTCGTGCCCGCCGCCCTGCTCGAGATGCGGGACAAGTACGGGCCGATCAAGGCGCAGCTCCCGACCGCCGGGATCCTGCTCGTCGTCAACATGGGAGTGATGTACCTTGTCGCATTCTGACCCCGCCGACGGTACGCCGTCGTCCGCACCGGACCTGGCCCGCGCCGCCTGGGCCGCCGGCTTCGCCGCCGTCGCCCTCGACAACACCACGCGCGAGTACCCGTACGCCGCGCACCACACGACGTCGGGTCCGGAGGACCGCGCGCTCCCCGTCGAGCTGCACCCCGCCTTCGCCACGTCGTACGACTGGCACTCGTCCGTGCACATGCACTGGCTCGCGACGCGTCTGGTCGCGTACGGCGTGCCCGCCGACCTGGAGGCCCGGATCACCTCCGTCCTGCAGGCGCACCTCTCCGCCGACCACCTCGCGACCGAGGCCGCGTACCTCCGCGCCACGCCGCACTACGAACGGCCCTACGGCTGGGCGTGGCTGATGCGGCTCGCCGCCGAGGTCGCCGCCTCCGAGGTGCCGGCGGTCCGCGCACTCGCGCCGGGCTTCGCGCCCGTGGTCGAGGTGCTCGAGGACCTGGTCACCCGCTGGGTCGAGGGCGCTGCGCACCCGGTCCGGCACGGCGTCCACTCGAACTCCGCGTTCGGGCTGCTGCTCGTGCTCGAGGGTGCCCGGTCGCTCGGCCGGACCGAGCTCGTCGCCACGGTCGAGCGCACCGCCCGCGAGTGGTTCGGCGCCGACGCCGGGTGGCCGTTCGCGTGGGAGCGCAGCGGGCACGACTTCCTGTCCGCCGGGTTGGCCGAGGCAGACCTCATGCGTTCGGTGTTGCCGGCGTCCGAGTTCGAGACCTGGGCGCGGGCGTTCTTCTCCGAGGTCTCCGCCGGTGACGCGATCCTGACCCCGACCACCGTCCGCGACGAGAACGACCCGCAGCAGGTGCACCTCTTCGGCCTCGACCTGTCCCGGGCCGGATCGGCACGGCGCATCGCCGACGCCCTGCGCTCCGCCGACGCCGAGGACGCCGACCTCACGGCCCTGCTGGACGGCGCGGCCGACCGGCTGCTCGCCTCGGGGCTCGCCGCGAGCGTCGGCGAGGAGTACTACTCCACGCACTGGTTGGCGAGCTTCGCGTGGGACGCCATGGAGGCCCGGGAGCACGCAGCCCGCTGATCCTGCCGCACCGCGACGAGTGTCAGCGCAACGGGATGGTCTGACCGAAGGTCTTCGTGACCGGCGGGGCGGCGAGCACTGCGCCGAGCGCCTCCGCCGCGCCCTCGGGGGGTGGCGCGCCAGGCGACGTAGGCGTCGTGGTCCTCGGCGGTGGCCCAGCGCTCCAGCACGACCATGCGCGTCGGGTCCTCGTCGTCGACCAGGACCTCGAGCGACTCGTTGCCCTGCCGGGCTGCGGTCTGCGCGAGGGTCTCCCGGATCGCGGCCTCGACCGTGTCCGCTGCGACGTCGTTCCGGATCTGGACCTCGAGGAAGACCGTCATCGTCATGGTGTGCACCTTTCGTCGTCGGACCCCGTCCGCTGACGGCGCCCCGTGACGGCAACCACGACCGGCGGGGAGTTGTTCCGGGTGCGCTGCGTCAGCGGGCGATGCGGAAGTGCAGCGTGTCACCGGGGCGGAGCTGCGCCGCACGGTCGACGGACTCCGGCGTCAGGACCGCCACGACCGGGTAACCGCCGGTGACCGGGTGGTCGGCGAGGAACAGCACGGGGAAGCCGGCCGGCGGGACCTGCAGCGAGCCGGTCTCGACGCCCTCGCTGGGGAGCTCGCGGGTGACCGCACGCACGAGGGAGGCGTCTGCGGTGGTGCGGACCCCGACCCGGTCGCTGTCCGGGGTGACGTGGAAGTCCTGGCCGGTCAGGGTGGCCCGCCAGGCCGGTGTGAACCAGTCGTCACGGGGACCGGGCACGACGTCGAGCACCACGGGGTCGCCGGGCCGGGGCAGGAGCGGCGGCGGTACCGCGTCGACCACCGGCCAGGGGCCGACGCCGAGCCCGTCCCCGGCCGTCGCCCTACCGTCCGTGGTCGCCGTGGCACCGCGCACGGCGGGCCCGACCGGCAGGACGTCCCCGGCCGACAGCGGTGCGGGACCGAGCTGCGCGAGCGAGTCCCACGACCGACTGTCGAGCACCGGCTCGACCGCGATGCCTCCGCGGACGGCGACGTACGCGCGGAGTCGGTCCTCCGGCAGCCCGACCCGCAGGGTGTCGCCGGGCTCGAGGAGGAGCACCTCGTAGGCGGCCGCACCGCGCACTCGTCCGTCCGCGCGTTCGATCGACACCGGACACGGTGCCCCGGTGACGGCGGCGACCACGTGCGCGTCGGTGCGGAGCGCGACGGAGCCGAGGAGGGCCTCCAGGACGGCAGCGTGCGGACGGTTGCCCACCATCCGGTTCGCCAGTGCGGCCGACCCCCCGGTCCGCGGGGCCGGCCGCACCCAACCCCATGTCGCTCAGTCCGGGACGGCCGAGGTCCTGTGTCGTCACGCCGTAACCGACCTGCACGACGGTCAGGGCACTCACGACCGTGCCGCCGCGTCGACGAACCGCAACCGGACGCCGGCCGGTGCGAGCGCCGGCGGGGTGCGGTCGAGCGACCACATCGGCACCTCGGTCCGGCCGATGAGCTGCCAGCCGCCGGGGGGAGGTCCGCGGGTAGACGGCGCTGAACTCGCCGGCCAGGGCGACGGCGCCGCTCGGGACGGCGGTGCGCGAGGTGTCGCGGCGGGGCAGGTCGAGCGACGGTGCGGTGCCGGTCAGGTAGCTGAAGCCGGGGGCGAAGCCGCAGAAGGCACTCGTCCAGACCTGCCCGGTGTGCCAGGCCACGAGTTCCCCACGGGTCATGCCGGTGAGCGCGCCGACGGCGTCGAGGTCGGCGCCGTCGTAGGTGACCGGGACCACGACCGGGTCGCGGTCCGCGCGGTCGTCCGAGGGGCGCACCGGCTCGACGTCCGACAGGAGCGCGCGGAGTCGTCCCGCGTCGGTGGCGGTCGGGTCGAAACGGAGGAGGAGGGTCCGCGCACCGGAGACCACCTCGGTGACCCCGGGCAGCGCGGACGCGGTGAGGCCGGCTCGGAACGCCACGACGTCGGTGAGGGTGTCGAACGTCGCCAGCAGCGCCGTCGCCCCGGCGACCCGGACGTCGGGCGTCATGCCGCGGCGGCGGTCGAGAACGCCGTGATGCCGACGCCCTGTTCCGTCAGGAGCGTCCGGATCGCCCGCGCCATCGCGACGGCGTCGGGAGAGTCACCGTGCACGCAGATGGAGTCCGCCGCCACGCGGACCTCGGAGCCGTCGACCGCGGTCGCGACACCCTCGGTGACCATGCGGAGCACGCGGGCCGCGACCTCGTCCGGGTCGTGCAGCACCGACCCCGGGCGGCTGCGGGACACGAGCGACCCGTCCGGCTCGTAGGCGCGGTCGGCGAAGGCCTCGCGCACCGCGCGGAGCCCGTGGCGTTCTGCGGCGAGCACCAGCTCCGAGCCGGGGAGGGCGAGGACCGACAGGGACGGGTCGACGTCGGCGACCGCGCGGACGACCGTCTCGGCCTGCACCGGGTCGGCGCAGGCGGTGTTGTATAGCGCGCCGTGCGGCTTGACGTACGTGACGGCGGTCCCGGCGACCCGGGCGGCCATGATGAGCGCGCCGAGCTGGTGCACGACCTCGGCGTACAGCTCGTCCGGGGTGACCGCGACGGGGCGGCGGCCGAAGCCGAGCAGGTCCCGGTACGCCACGTGTGCTCCGACGGCCACCCCGCGCTCGGCGGCGGCCCGGCACGTGTCGAGCATGATCGTCGGGTCGCCGGCGTGGGCCCCGCAGGCGATGTTCGCGCTGGACACCACGTCGAGCATCGCGTCGTCGTCGCCCGCGGTCCAGGCGCCGAAGCCCTCGCCGAGGTCGCTGTTCAGGTCGATCGTGGGCACGCGGACCTCCTGTCGGGATTGTTCAACAATGTAGCGCCCGCCGCCGGCCGTGTCACCGTCGGGATCCCCGGCGGCGATGCGTCGACCCGGCTACAGCGCGTCGACGAACATCTGCGTCGCGAGCGGGACGTTCGTCGTGTTCGACGTCGGGTCCCACCCGACCAGCGCGACGACGTCACCGCCGACCCTGGCGGTGTGGCCGACGAGCGTGAACGCGTTGCCGCCGACGGTGCCGCGCACGCGCCAGCTGATCGCCTCGTCGGTACCGGTCAGGGACGGCTCCGCCGTCTCGACGGTGGTCTCGATCGGCTTGCCCTGCATCGAGAACAACGCCGAGCCGTCCGCGCACCGGGTCAGAGCACTGCGAGCGTCCTCGACCAGGTCCGTCGCGGCAGCGGTCTCCCCGGTGCTGGCGACGACGGCGGTCATCGACCGGTCGTTGCTCGTGCCGAACACCACGGTCCCGGCGTCGTCCGAGGCGTCCCACCCGACGCCGAACGGGGCGAGGCAGCTGGCATCGGAGACCGTCAGGCCCGGGTAGACGGAGTCGAGCATCGCGTCCGTCGTGGTGAACTCGGCGGGCCTGAACTGGATGCGCTGGAACACGCCGGTCAGCTCGGCCTCGGTGTGGGCGGACGCGCGACCGCCCGTCGACGACGCCGACGGCGTGGGCGCCGCGCTCGTCACCGGGGCGCTCGGGGCGGGCGCCGATGTCCGGGCTCCGGCACCGCCGGTGGTGTCGTCCCCGCCGCCGGAGCAGCCCGCCAGGGTCAGTGCCAGGACGGCTGCGGCCGCGGCGACGGGCATGGTGGTGGTTCGCATCGGTGTCCCCCCTCGTGTCGACGGCCCCCCTCGACCGCCCGACGCGTCGAGGCTATCCGGCGACCGGGCTGTCCGGCGACCGGGCTGTCCGGCGACCGGGCTACCCGGCGACCGGGCCATCCGGCGACCGGGCTACCCGGCGACCGGGCCGGAGGGCAGGGTGAGGACCTCGGCCCCGTCCTCGGTGATCGCGATGGTGTGCTCGCTGTGGGCGGTCCGGCAGCCGGTCGCGCTGCGGAGCGTCCACCCGTCGGCGTCGGTGACGAGCTCGTCGGTGTCGACCATCACCCACGGCTCGAGAGCGAGGAGGAGGCCCGGACGCAGCGTGTACCCGCGACCCGGCCGGCCGTCGTTCGCCACGTGCGGGTCCTGGTGCATGGTCGAGCCGATGCCGTGCCCGCCGAAGTCGAGGTTGATCGAGTAGCCGGCCTCGGTGAGGACGGACCCGATCGCGTGTGACAGGTCCCCGAGCCGTGCGCCCGGGCGGGCGGCCGCGATCCCGGCGGCCAGGGCCCGCTCGGTGGTCTCGATGAGCGCGACGCTCTCCTCCGGACGGCTCGTCCCGACGACGAAGCTGATCGCGGAGTCGGCCGCGTAGCCCTGGTGCACGACGGCGAGGTCGAGCGTCAGCAGGTCCCCGTCGGCCAGGGCGCGGTCGTGCGGCAGACCGTGCAGGACGGCGTCGTTCACGGCGGTGCAGATGTGGTGACCGAAGGGGCCGCGCCCGAACGACGGGGCGTAGTCGACGTAGCACGACGTGGCCCCGGCGGCGGTGATCATCTCGGCCGCCCACCGGTCGAGGTCGAGCAGGTTCGTGCCGACCGTGGTGCGGCTCCGCAGGGTCTGCAGGATGTCGGCCACCAGGGCGCCGGCGGCGCGGGCCCGGGGGGAGCTCGGCCGGGGTGAGGATCTCGATCATGCGGGTGCCGTTTCTGTTCCGATTGTCATACCGGTATTACTGTAGGCGCATGGTCCGTCTCCCGCTCTCCCCGGTCGACCTCGAACGCGGGCGGCGCCTCGGTGCCGTGCTCCGGTCCGCACGTGGCACCCGGTCGATGCTCGCGGTCGCGCTCGAGGCCGGTGTCTCGCCGGAGACGCTGCGGAAGGTCGAGACCGGACGGATCGCGACGCCGTCCTTCCCGACCGTGGCGGCGCTCGCCGGCGTGCTCGGCCTGTCCCTCGACACCGTGTGGGCCGAGGTGTGTGCGCAGCGCGAGCCCGAGCGCTCCGCGGTCGGAGCGGCACCCCGGCCCTGAGCCCTGAGCACAGCGCCCCGAGTCCAGCGGTGTGCGGCCGTTCGTGCGGCGCGGTGCTGTCTGCTACCGTCGTGGTGCCAGAACCAAGGGGGGCTGCCCGTCACGCGAGAACGACGGTCGGCTCGTGTACCGCTCCCTGTCGGTGCCACCCCGCGTCCTTCGGTTCGCACCCCTCGTGCCTCTCGTCGTGCGGTCCCACCGCCGGAGCACGGTCCGTGTCGTCCGAAGGAGCCCTCATGGGCACAGCCATGCCCGGATCCCGCCGCACCCTGCGCGGCAACCCGATCGCCACCCTCGTCGCCGTCTGCTTCGGCCTGTTCATGGTCGGCCTCGACGCCACCGTCGTGTCGATCGCGAACCCCGCGATCGCCGCCGACCTCGGCACCACCTTCACCCAGCTGCAGTGGATCACGAACGCCTACCTGCTCGCCCTGGCGGTGTTCCTCATCCTCGGCGGCAAGCTCGGGGACCGGTTCGGCCGCCGCCGCATGTACCTGATCGGGGTCGTCGCGTTCGCGCTGGCCTCGGTCGCGATCGGCCTCGTGGGGACCGCCACGGGCGTGATCGTCTTCCGTGCCGTGCAGGGGCTCAGCGCCGCGCTGCTCATGCCGCAGACCCTCGCGCTGCTGCGGGCGACCTTCCCGAAGGAGCGGTTCGGCGTCGCCGTCGGTGTCTGGGGCGGTGCGTCCTCGGTGGCCATCGCGGCCGGTCCGATCGTCGCCGGCGTCCTCGTCGCCGCACTCGGCTGGGAGTCCGTCTTCTTCGTGAACGCCCCGATCGCCCTGATCGGCCTGGTGTTCGGCGGGCTCGTCCTGCGGGAGTCCACCGCTCCCCACCGCGGACGCTTCGACGTAGCCGGCGTGGTGCTGCTCGCGCTCGGTCTGTTCGGCATCGTGCTGGCCGTCGTCCAGCCCGAGTCGTGGGGGTGGGGGGAGCCCGCTCACGCTCGGGGTGCTGCTCGGTGGTGCCGCGCTGCTCGTGGTCTTCGTGCTGGTCGAGCTGCGCGTGACCGACCCGCTGCTGCCGATGTCGCTGTTCCGGTCGTCGACGCTCTCGATCGGTGGCCTGGCCGTCGGCGCGAACTTCTTCGCGATGCTCGGCGTGACGTTCTTCCTGTCCCTGTACATGCTCAACCTGCGCGGGGTGACCGGTCTGCAGGCGGGGCTCATGCAGCTCCCGCTGAGCGGCGTCTCGATCATCGCGTCGCCGATCGGCGCGGCACTCGTGGGGCGGCTCGGCATCCGCCGGACGCTCACCATCGGTCTGCTCATGGTCGGGGTCGCGCTGTTCGCCCTGACCGGCACCACGCAGGACTCCGCGTACGTCGGGATGGCGGTCCCGTTCGTCGTCTTCGCCCTCGGGGCTGGCTTCACGATGACGGCCGGTGCCGAGGCCGTCGTCGGCAGCGCCCCGGTGCAGCTCGCCGGGGTCGCCGGCGGGTTCCAGGCCACCGCGCTGCAGCTCGGCGGTGCGCTCGGCACCTCGGTGCTCTCCGCCGTGGTCAGCGCCGAGGTGCTCTCGGGCACCGCCGGGCTCGGACTCGCGAGCGCTGACCGGCAGGGGCTCGCCCAGGGCATCGTGCCCACCGGGCTCGGTCCGGCGGCGTCGGCGGCCGCCCGCGATGCGTTCCTCGGGGGCATGCACACCGCCTTCGTCGTCGCCGGTGTGGTCGCGGTCGTCGTGGCGGTCCTCGCCGCCGTCTTCGTCCGGTCCGGCGGCACGTCCGCACCGGCCGCGGTGCTCGAGGAGACGGTCGAGGCCACGGGCGGGCACGCCTGATCGGCGCACCCCGAGCCGTCCGGGAGGCCCGTGGCGCGACCCGCCACGGGCCTCCCGTCCGTCCTGCGGTCACCGCGCCGTCTGGCCGCGCAGCGCGGGGGGACCCGGACGGGGGCATGGTGTTCCGGCGGAACGTGTCGTCTACTGTTCCTCTGCCCGATGACAGCACACCGTGCCGGAGGACCCATGACGAAGGACGACCAGTCCCGCGCCGACGGCGCGATCGACCGCCGCCGCCTGCTCACGCTCGGCCTGGGCGCCGCCGCAGCGGTCGGCCTGACGGGCGTCGCGACACTGCGGCCGGAGGCGGCCCGAGCGGCCACGGCGCCGACGCTCCTCGCCGCCGACGAGTTCGACGGACCGGCCGGCAGCGCCCCGAACCCGGGCATCTGGCGCCACGACCTGGGTGGCGGCGGCTGGGGCAACGGGGAACTCGAGGTCTACACCGACTCGCGGCGGAACTCGGCACTCGACGGCAGCGGCAACCTCGCGATCACCGCGCGGCGCGAGGCCGACGGCTCGTACACGTCCGCCCGCCTGACGACGCAGGGCACGTACTCCGTGCAGTACGGCCGGGTCGAGGCCCGCATCAAGATCCCGCGCGGGCAGGGCATCTGGCCCGCGTTCTGGATGCTCGGAACCGATCTGCCGCAGGTCGGGTGGCCGGCGTGCGGCGAGATCGACGTCATGGAGAACATCGGACGCGAGCCCGGGACGATCCACGGCACCGTGCACGGACCCGGGTACTCCGGGGCCGAGGGCATCGGTACGGCGGCGACGCTGCCGAGCGGTGCCTTCGCGGACGCCTTCCACGTCTACGCGGTGGACTGGCGACCGGGCTCGATCAGCTGGTCTGTCGACGGTGCGACCTACCGGACGATCACGCCCGCGGACACGAACGGGGACCCGTGGGTGTTCGACAAGCCGTTCTTCGTGGTCCTCAACGTCGCGGTCGGCGGCGGGTGGCCGGGTGCGCCGGACGCGACGACCGCGTTCCCGCAGCAGATGCTCGTCGACTGGATCCGGGTCTGGCAGAACGCCTGAGTCCCCGAACCGACGGCCCGACTCACCAGCACCGACCCCCCAGCACGAACGAGACCGGCCCCGTGGCAGACGCCACGGGGCCGGTCCTGTGTCGCTGGTCTTACTTCACCCGGACCGAGATGGTCGGGCTGGTGCTCGTGTTGATCATCGAGGTGGGCGAGAACACGGCGTGCAGCTTGTGCGTGCCCTTCGCCAGCGGGAAGGTGGTGGTCGCCTTGCCGTTGACGATCGAGACGGTCTTGAGCTTCTTCGAGCCCTCGTAGACCTTCGCGGTGCCGTTGACCGTCACGCCGGGGACCTTGACGGTGACGGTCGTCTTGCCGCCGCTGTAGGAGATGCCCGTGGTGGACGTCGCCTTCGTGACGGTGACGACGGTGCTGCTCGTGGTCGACGAGTCCGCGCCGGCCCAGTCCGAGCTGCTGGCGAAGGACGCGGTGATCTCGTGCTTGCCCATCGCGAACTTGCTCGGCAGCGTGATGCTGGCCGTGCCCTTCGCGACCGTGTCGGTGCCGAGCACCGTGTCGCCGTCCGAGAACGTGACCGTGCCGGACTGCTCGCCGATGCCGCCGCCGACCGTCGCCGTGATCGTCACCGGGGTGGCGGTCGCGTACTTCTGGGTGGCAGCAGAAGCCTCGAGCGTGGTGGTGGTCGCCGGCAGGGCCGCGTGGAGCGTGAAGTCGTCGACCGTGGAGCCGATCGGCGCCGGGTCAGCCGACGCGGTCGGCTTGAGGGTCACGCCGCAGCTGTCCACGTTCCCGTGCTGGACGGCCGAGTTGAGCGTGGTGCAGTCGCCCGCCCGGACGTTCGTGACGGCGAGGTTGTCGTCCGTGACCGAGACCTTGACGTACGTGCGGACGTGCTCCTGGTTCTCCACCGAGTTGGCGAAGTGACGCTGACCGGTCGGGTCGAGCGGGTCGGCGCCGTAGCCACCCTGGGTCGCGTCCGGGGTGGTCAGGTCGTAGTACTTCGAGCCCGATGCGGAGTTGGCGGTGAGGTAGATGACGCCACCGGGACCGGCGAAGACGTCCTCGGCACCCGGCTGCTCGTCCGGGTTGGCCTTCTTGCCGTTCTTGATCGCGTAGCTGCGCGAGTAGGAGTGGTCGTGGCCCTGCAGGACGACGTCGACACCCATGTCCGAGAAGGCGCGGGTGAAGTCGAAGCGGCGCTGCTGGTTGTCACGGTCGTTCGCGTGGTCGGCCGGCGAGTAGATCGAGTGGTGGTAGACCAGCGCGGTCCACTTCGCGTCGTCGCCGTGGCGCGTGATGACGTCGCGGATGTAGTTCACGTGCGCCGCGTCGGAACCGGCGGCGTAGGCGTTCGAGTTGATGTCGATGAACAGGACGCCCTTGTACATGTACCAGTAGTCGCCACCCGAGTTCGCGGTGGAGTTGCCACCCGGGTAGAAGTCCGGCACGCGGAGGGAGTTCGGCAGCTGGTTGTGCTGCTCGTACGCCTTGCCGCCGACGTCGTGGTTGCCGATGGTCGAGGCCCACGGGTAGCGCTTCAGGACGTCGCTGCTGTCGGCGAACGCACCCCACTGGTACTCGTTGTTGGCGTTCTCGACCTGGTCGCCACCGGAGACGAGGAGCTCGGCGTCCTTCTCCTTGGTGGTCGCGTACTTGAGTGTGTCGGCCCAGCCGGCACCATCGTCGTCGACGAAGCCCGACGAACCGATCTGCGGGTCACCGAAGAACAGGAAGTCGAAGTCGCCGCTGAAGCTCTTCGTCGTGAACGTGTACGGGGCGGACCAGGCCGACCCGTCCGCGGCACCCACGTGGTAGGTGTACGTGGTGTTCGGCTCGAGGTCCGAGATCGTCGCGTGGGCGTTGATGTAGCCGGCCTCGGCGGTGATGCCCGGGATCGAGCGGGTCGACCGGTCGGTCGTGCTCGTGTCGGCTGCCGTGTTGGCGGCCTCCGACGCGTCGATCGTCTTCTTCGCGTCGGTGAAGACACCGCCGGTCATGCTGTCGGTCTTCTGGATCTCGAGCGACTGGGCGACGTTCGCGGGGAAGTACCACGAGGCGATGCGCTGGCTCTCGGTGGCACCGACGCCGAGCAGGATGTGGAGCGGGCCGCCGGACGAGACGTTGCTCGTCGGGGTGTTCGTGGCCGCGGTCGCCGGGTTGGCGCCGACGAGGCAGGCGCCGGCGATGAGGGCCGCGCCGATGACGGCCCCGCCGAAGCGGCTGGTGGTGGTTCTGCGCCGGGAAGGGGCGCCGGACAGGAGACTCATGTGGGTCCGTTCTCAAGGGAAGGGATGGTGCAGCAGAGAGACTCTGCATCGCCCTGGTGGATGGTGAGTAAACGCTGTGTGACCATCCGTCTCACAGCTCTGAAGCGGTAGGAGATCAGCCCTCGACGAGCCGCTGGACGAACCAGACCATCCCCATCACGAACACGCCTGCCGTCACGGCACCGGTCACCCAGAGCGACGCGATGTGCGCCTTCCGCCGCAGCAGGGACAGCGGTGGGAACACGATGACGATGATCGCGAGCTGGACCGCCTCGATGCCGACGTTGAAGATGAGGAGCGACACGAGCAGCTGCCACGAGAACGCCTCCTGGATGCCGAGGGCGCCGGCGAACCCGAGCCCGTGGATGAGCCCGAACGCGAAGACCACGGCGAGACGCGACCACCCCGACCGGTCCAGGGCGAACCGGCCGTGGTCGGCCACGACCAGCTCGTCGGCGCGCGACCGGCGCTGGAACAGCCGCCAGAGGTACCACCCGGCGACCGCCGCGATCGACAGCGCGATGAGCGGTTCGACGACGATCGACGGCGGACTCACGACGCCGAGCGCGGCGAGGATGAACGTGATCGAGTGCGCGATGGTGAACGCCGACGCCGTGTAGACGACCTCGCGCAGCCGTCGGGAGCCGGCGATGAGCGCGATGAGGAACAGGATGTGGTCGATCCCGGTCAGCAGGTGCTCGGCGCCGAGGGTGAAGAACTCCCAGAACCGTGCGCCCGCGGACTGCTCCGTGGAGAACGACGGCTCGTCGGCGTCGAGCGTCGCGGTGCCCTCCTGGTCGTCGACGTCGTACGTGACGATCGTCTTGGTGTCCTGCACGAACGTCTCGCTGTCCGGGAACAGCTCCGAGCGCACCACGTGGCCGGACGCGGTGTGTCCGGGCTCCGGGCACGCGAAGTCCGCCGTGAGCATCGCGTACGGGACCTCGTCGCGCATCTCGACACGGACCGAGTCGTCGAGCGTGCCGGTGCACTCGTGCCCACCGGACGTCACCGCGAAGCGGTCGAACACGTACCGGCCGATCGAGTCGAGGTGCGCCTCGGCGGCTCGCACCATCCCGGCGTCGTCACCGTCGTCCCAGGCCGCCTGACCCTGGCGGTAGAGCGCGTCGTCGTCCTCGCTCGTGCCGACGGACACGAGCATGAGGTCGTACTCGAGCCCGAGTCCGGCGCGGACCGTGTCGGCACCGTCACCGCTGACGTCCGCGTAGACGACGGAGCTGAAGCCGTGCGCGCTCGCCGCCGACGCTCCGCCGAGCAGGCTCAGGACGACCGTGCCGAACAGCACGAGGGCTGCGACGATCCGCGTGACGGACGGGGGGGAGGAGGGACAGCCCGCCGGGGGGCGGGGAGGGTGCTTCGGTGCTTCACCGGCCCGACCATCGCGGCCGAGAGCGACGCGCAGGCGAACAGACGGCAACGAACCGATGGACGGGCGCTGGACAGCGACCGTCCCGAGCCCGTCGCGGGTCCTCGGTGTGCTTGCATGGCACCTCGTGACCCGACTCGTCCCCCGCGCCTCCGTCGTCCTCGCCGCCGCTGCCCTGGTGGCGGCCGGCACGGTCCTGGTCACCAGCTGCTCGGCGCAGTCGGACGGGGCCGCGGACCGTGACCCCGGGACGAGCCGGCACAGCGCACCCGCCGGTGTCCCCACGGCCGTCCGCGGCACGGGCACGCTCGGCTCCGACTTCGTCGACCCGGAGGAACCGCCGGCCCCGGAGGCCACGGTGAACCCGGCGCCCGGCTCATGGGACGACGTCGCGCCGCCGTCTGGGTACCGCGTCGTGCTCCTGTCGCCCGCCGACCCGAGCACCGAGACCGAGACGCTCATGGACGCCGTCGAGTCGTGGGCTGACGCCGAGGACGTCACCGTGGTCCCCGTCGTCGCGGACACCGTCGACGAGCGGTTGTCGTCCGTCGCGACGGCGATCGCGAAGCGGTCCGACCTGGTCATCAGCGTCGGCGACGAGATGGTCGACCCGATCGCCGCGGTGTCACCGTCCGCCCTGCACCAGCAGTTCCTCGTGCTGGGCGCCGAGATCGCCGAGCCGACGTCGAACGTCACGGCCGCGGACTGGACCGGTGCAGGCTTCCGCGGTGAGGGCCTCGGCGTCTCGAGCCACCACGACCCGTCCACCTTCACCGACGAGCGGGCCGGGCGGGCGCTCCGCGCGGGTGTCGCCGCCACGCTGAACGACCTCAGCGGCATCGTCGTCTGGGTTCCCTGACCGCCCTGCAGCGACGCATTCGGGATCGTCCGCGACCCCGTACCCGAGGTGGGACGTATCCTCTGGGACGGAAGCAACGTCGGTTCCGGCCAAGCCTCGCGCGGCCCACCCCCGCCGAGACGTCACTCGCGACCCTGAGCTCCTCGTGACAGAACACATCATCGAATTCGTCGCCCGCGACCGCACGGGCATCACCACCGTCGTCACCGCCAACGGTGTCAGCGACGCGGACACCGTCATCCGTGCCATCTCAGCGGGGCACTCCGGGTACGCCGTCGCGGCCGCCGGCAGCCGCCGGGCGCCGGTCCGCAGCCTGATGGCGCTGGGCACGCCCTACCTGTTCGCGAACTGGGACGGCTCGAAGCGCAACAACCTGCACGACCTCGCCTTCACCGCGCCGGTCCGGACCGTCCCGGCCGCGCCGCCGGTCGGCGTCCGGATCCGGGAGGCCCTGGTGGCGCGGCTCGCCGCGGTCTTCAGCCGGGACCACCACCGCGCCTGACGGCAGCCGACCGGCCGCCGCGCCTGACGGACGGGAGGCCCGGACCGGGTGAGCGGATCTGCCCACCCGGTCCGGGCCTCCCGTCGGACGGTGTGTCCGGGCCGCTGGGTCAGCGCGTGACGTCGTCGAAGTCGGTCACACCGGCGGCCACGGCCGCTGCCCGACGGGCGCGCATCGACGGCGCCGCGAGCGCGGCGACCACCGCGAGGACCGCGACACCGGTGCACGCCCAGAAGCCGATGGTGAACGCGTCGTCGGTCGGCAGGCCCTGCGGCGTGCTGTGCGAGGTGATGAGCGCTGCGATGACCGCGGTGCCGACGCTCGACCCGATCGTCCGGACGACCGTGTTGGCGCTGATCGCCTCGCCGGTCTGGTTCGCGGGGACGCTCTCGATGATGGCGTTCGAACAGGCGGCCAGTGCCATGCCGATGCCGACGCCGGTGAGCAGGCCGGACACGACGACCTGCCAGAGCTCGGCGTGCGCGACCGCGGGGATGACGAACGCGGCGACGATCGCGACCCCGCCGATCAGCATCGGGGGGCTTCGGTCCGACCTTCCGCACCAGGATGCCGGCGACGGGGCCGGCGATGACCATCATGACGACGGTCGGCAGCAGGAACAGCCCGGCCTCGGTGACGTCCTTGCCGAACCCGTACCCGGTGGCAGCGGGGAGCTGGAGGAGCGTCGGGACGAGGACGAACGTGCCGAACATGGCGAAGCCGAAGACCAGCGCGACGACGTGTGCGGTCCAGACCCCGCGCACGGCGAAGAGCCGCACGTCGATGAGCGGTTCGGCGACGCGGAGCTCGACGAGCACGAACGCGACGAGGGCGACGGCGCCGAGGACGAGCAGGCCGACGGTCTTGCCGTCACCCCAGCCCCAGGTCTGACCCTCGCTGACGGCGAGGAGGACCGCGACGAGGGAGACGGCGAGGACGGCGGTCCCGACCACGTCGAGGCGGCCCGGCTTGCGGACCGGCGACTCCGGCATGCCGAAGACGGTGCCGAGCAGGGCGATCACCACGAGGACGGCGGGCAGCCAGAACAACCAGTGCCAGGACAGGTGCTCGACGATCGGACCGGCGGCGACGATGCCGACGCCGGCACCGATGCCGAAGATCGCGGAGAGCAGCCCGATCGTGACGCTCACCTTCTCCTTCGGCAGTTCGTCGCGGACGATGCCGATCGACAGGGGCATCACGGCGCCGGCCGCACCCTGCAGTGCGCGGGCGACGATGAGGACGCCGAGGTTCGGGGCGAGCGCGGCCAGGACCGCCCCGACCAGCAGGATCGTGAGGACCACGATGAGCACCTTGCGCTTGCCGACCATGTCCCCGAGGCGACCGAGGATCGGCGTCAGCACGGACGCGGACAGCAGGTAGGCGGTGAGCACCCAGCTCGCGTCGCTCGTCGAGGCGTCGAGGTCTCGGCCGATCGTCGCGAGCGCGGGGGGCGACGAGGGACTGCAGGACCGCGAAGGACAAGCCGCCGAGGGACAGGAAGACGATGATCGCCGTGCTGTTCGGGCGGTGCGCGGGCGCGGGAGTCGGCGTGGAACCCGTGCGTGGGCTCGCGGTGGCGGTGGACATCGTGCTCCGTCCGGTCGATGGGGACGCCGACGACGCTGTCGATGTCAACAGTTGCTGACTCGACGAGGGTACGCGGAACGGGCGAGATGTCAACAACTGATTACATCGGGCGGTGTCGCGCTACGATCGCGGCATGAGCAAGGACGCCGCCGCCACCCGTCTCGCGCTCCTCCAGGCGGCTCGTCGGCGCTTCGCCCTCGACGGGTACCGGGCCACCACCGTCCGGGACATCGCCGCCGACGCCGGGGTGAACGTCGCGCTCATCAACCGCTACTTCGTCTCGAAGGAGGGGTTGTTCCGCGCCTGTCTCGTCCGCACCAGGCCGACGTCCACGACGCCTCGGCCCGGGCCCGACCTGGAGCGCGCGATCGGCGGACTCATCCGGCACATCATCCGTTCCCCCCACCGACGAGGACTCGATGCAGCTGCTGCTCCTGCTCCGGAGCTCCGGGGACGAAGCCGTCGACGACATCCGTCGGGAGACGTTGCGGGGGGGTACGCCGATCGTCTGGCGGGCGCGGTCCGGCCGGACGGCGTCGTCGACGAGGACCTCCTCGTCCGTGCCGAGATCGCACTGTCCGTGGTGCTCGGCATGACGATGCTCCGGACCGCCACGCGCGTGGAACCGCTGGCGTCCGCCGAGGTCGAAGCAGTCGCCGGCCCGCTCGAGGAGGCGCTCCGAGCGCTCCTCGGGGGGCGGACGGTCCTGACGGGGCCGGTCCCGGTCAGGAGTCGGCGGGTCCCATCTCGACGGACACCGGCCGGAGCTCGTCGGGCAGGATGTACCGCGCGACCGATGACTCCTCGTCCTGCTGATCGGTGTCGCGCTCGCTGATGATCGCCACCGGGGTCGCCGGGGAGACGAGCAGGCGGGCAGGGGTGGCGCGGCCGTCACCGTGGTTCACCTCGAGCCACATCCACGGCTCGTTCCGCAGCCCCTCGGTGATCCGGGCCTGGACGGATGCGACGTCCTCGTTCGCGATCGTGTAACGGCTTCCGCCGTACGTGATCACCGTGCGCTTCACAGGGTCTCTCCGGTGTCGGTCGGTTCGGGGACGATGCGGAGGCCGGCCGACGACCCCGCGGTCAGACCGAGGGCTTCGACCCAGGCGCGGTTCACGGCGGGGACGCGGCTGCCCGAGTAGCGGAAGACCAGTGGCATCGACCGGTCGAGCCAGATCGCCGTCCGGCCGTCGCCGAGCTCGACGTCGTCCTTCCACGAGAACATGAACGACTCACCGCGGCGCAACTTCATGCCGATCACGATCTGCAGGTGCGTCAGGAGGCGGTCGTCGAACTCCGCGGTGAACGTCGAGTCGTAGACGAGTTTGCCCATGGTGCTGTCCTTCCGCGCCGTTCTGGCCGGCTCCGGCTGATCCTAGGCGCTCACCCAGCGAACGGCGGACAGCCTGACCGACATGCGCCGTGTCCACTACGTCAACAGCTCCTTCCTCGTCGCTGACCGCACCTGCAAGGCCCTCCTCCGGTACTGCCGCGCGCTCGCGGTGGCCGACCGGTCCGACGTCGTCGAGGTCCCCGTCGTCACCGAGACCGGGGACGCCGCCACCGCACATCTCCTCATCGGCCCCGCGAGCGAGATCTTCTCGGTGCCGGTCGACAGTGGTACCGACGATCCCCGTGACGACGAGGTCATCGTGTACCTCGAGCGCGAGACCCTCCGCCTGCAGCCGGCGCGTCCGGCCTGGGGCGAGGAGATGACCGACGTGCCGGACCTGGACGAGTACCCCGACCTGCAGGAGCCCTGACCGTCAGGAGCGCTGCGGCCGCCACCACGGCCGTCGCGGCAGCGAACACCGGCCCGGTCCCCACGGTGGCGACGACCGTTCCGGCTGCAGCCGCTCCGAGTGCCTGTCCGAGCACCAGCACGACGAACAGCACCGACGTCCCCGAGGCCGCCCGCCCGGCGTCGACCTCGGTCGTCCACGCGATGAGCGCCCCGGTCGCCGCGGTGTAGCCCCAGCCGAACAGCACGCACGTGGCGAGCGCGAGCGCGACGAGGGCCGCGGGGGGAGCGACCGGTGCCAGTCCGAGGCCGAGCGTGGCGACCGCGACCGCCGCCGAGGTGACCGTCCACGCCGTCCGTGCGCGCAGCCGAGCGAGCACACGCGCCGTCAGGGCCACCGCTGCACCGCCGACGCCCAGGGCGGTCCACGCGAGCACCGACAGGGACGCCGGGGCTCCCGCGTCGACGAGGAGTGACCGTCCGTAGGTCCACACCGCGGCGGACCCCGTGCCGAGCAGCAGCGCGACGACCACGAGGCGGCCGTGGGCGACGAACCAGCTCCACGGCGGGAGACCGACGGGCTGCGGGTGGTCCTCCCGGACCTGCCGACGCGGGTGTGTGTACGCGTCCGCGACGAGGACCGCCGCTCCGGCCAGGACCGTGACGACCGCCGCAGCCGTCCACGCCGTGCGCCAGTCGGGCAGGAGCACGAGGGCGAGCAGCCCGGCGACGACGAGTCCCGGCCCGGTCCCGGAGTTCACGACGGCCTGCGCGCGGTCGGCGCGACCGGCGCGGAGGTCCCGCTGCACGAGTCGGACGAGCGCGGGGGGACGCGAGCCCTGCCCCGGCGGAGGCGACGACCGCGGTGACGCCGAACACCGCGGAGGTCGCGCTGGTGGCCATCCCCGCGACGCCCAGCCCGGCCGACGCGGAGGCGAGCGCCACGGTCATGCGCGGCCGGGTCGGGGCGAGCAGGAACCCGACGAGCGCACCGACGCAGTACACGAGCGAGGAACCGGCCGCGATGAGCCCCGCGGGACCGTCTCCGAGGGACAGGGACCGCTGGACGTCCGGCAGGAACAGGCCGTACGCCAGGCGGACCAGCCCGTAGGTCGCGGCGATGAGCGCCGTGCCGCTGGCGATGAGTGCTCCGGGACGGGCGAAGAACGAAAACGGTCGTTTCACTTTTCACACCCTAGGGTGCTGCCATGACCATGCGTCCAGGGACGGAGCGGAAGCTGCTCGACGCCGCCGAGGCACTCTTCTTCACGCGGGGCATCGCCGCGACCCCGATCGACGCCGTCCTGGAACGGGCGGGTGTCTCCGCCGCGACGCTCTACCGCGGGTACCCCAGCAAGGAGGCGCTGGTCGCGGCCGCGCTGACCCGTCGCCACGACGAGTGGATCCGGACCTGGGACGACGCCGTGGCGCGGGCGGTCGACGACCGCGGGCGCCTGCTGGCCGTGTTCGACGCGCTCGATGCCTTCCGCTCGACCCCGACCGGGTCGCGGTGGTGCGCGTTCCTCGGGACGGCCTCGGAGTACGCCGACGCCCCAGCGGAGATCGCCGCCGTCCTGCACGGCGAGACGTCGACGCTGCGCGAGCGGCTCCGCGACCGGGCGGTCCCGCTCGTCGGCGACCGCGCCGAGGTCCTCGCCGACCAGCTGCTCCTCGTCGTGTCGGGCTCGCTCGCGATGCGGCTCCGGGACGGCGGCGGGGACACCGCGACCGCGCGGACGGTTGCCGCGGCCCTGCTCGACTGACGGCGGTGCGACGCGGGACGGACCCGTCTGCGTGCGACGCCGCGGAACGAGCGAGACGCCGCCGGATCCGGCGGCGTCTCGGGGACTCGGCGGCGTTCCGGGGTGACGCCGGCGTCTCGGCGTGGGTCGCGGGTCAGTCGCGGACGAACTGCTCGATCGGCGTGCTCCCGGTGTTGACGCGGAAGGTCTTGCCGACCGACGCGTCGTCGTGGAGCGCGGCGGCGACCAGCGCGGCGACGTCCCCGCGGGCGATGCTCGACGACGGGTCAGCCGTCTCGACCGCCCCGGTCGGCTCGTCGTCCGTCAGGGTGCTCGGCGCGACGACCGTCCAGTCGAGGGCGGAGTCGCGGAGGACGGCGTCGGCGACCGTCTTCGCTTCGGCGTAGGCGAAGAAGTCGTCGTCCTCGGGGACGCCGTGACCGAGGCCCGCGTCCGACCAGGACACGAGCACGTAGCGGTGCACGTCGGCGTCGAGCGCGGCGTGCATCGTGCGGATGGCGGCGTCGCGGTCGACGGCCCACGTGCGGTCAGCGGACCCGCCACCGGCACCGGCCGACCAGACGACGGCGTCGTGCCCGCGGACCAGGTCGGTGAGCCCGGCGATGTCGAGCTGCTCGATATCGGCGACGACCGGCTCGGCACCGGTGGCGCGGACGTCGTCCTGCTGCTCGGCCTTCCGGATGACCGACGAGACGGTGTCACCGCGAGCGGTGAGGAGCTGCGCGGTGAGGAGGGCGACGCGGCCGTGGCCGCCGAGGATGATGACGTTGCTCATGCCTCGGACGGTACGCGCCGGGGCTGACCGGAGCGTCCCCGGGCTGGCCCTCGCAGGCGCAGACCGACCCGCGGGGACGGACTGCGCGGCACCACCACTCGGGATGCGCGGCGCTGCCGTGTCCGCGATTCGCGGATCGTCCGGTTCGTTCGTGGCACGGCCGACCCGTCACCTAGCGTGGAGGGTGCCAGGACGCACGCCCCACCGTCGTCCTCAGACATCCTCCGCGATCTGCGGAGGCCGTTCACACGGTGATCCTGGCCGCAGTCAGGGCCGTCCGAGGTCCCAGTGAGGAGGCGTCGCAGATGCACGCCACCACCGTCGTCCGCAATCCGCTCGTCGCGCTCGTCGTCGAGCACTCCACGGCCACCGCCCGGTCCGCCGTCACTCCCAGCTCGCGCCCCGCGACCGGGTTCTCGGAGGTCCGGGAGACGGCGCGGCGCCGTCTGCTGGCAGCCAGCGCGCTCGTCGTCGGCCTCGCGGCCGTGACCGCCTCCGCCCTCGCCGTGATCGTCCTCGGAGTGGCCGCGTGAGCGCCCCGACCGCCCCGTCCGGGTACGACACCGTCGCCCTGACCGAGCCGATCGACATGACCGCCCTGATGCGTGAGCAGGAGGCCCTCCATGCGTGAACCGTCCGTGATGCAACACCTCCGTGAAGACCCGCTCGAGTGGCGCCGACACGGCATGACCTCCCCGTCCGAGATCGACCGCATCGTGCAGACGAAGCTCTCCCTGGGGACCGCTGCCGAGCCGACCTACGCGGACTTCTTCCTGGTCGCAGCGTGACCGACGCTGTCGCGCCCGTGGCCCGCCCGCTCCGGGTCGGGACGAGCGCGACCGGCATCGCCGCGGAACACCAGCACATCTGGTCGCGGCTCGGTCGTCTGGAACGGCTCTGTTCCCGCGACGCGACCACCCCGACCAGGAACCGCTGACGTGGGCGGGGTCGGCGAACGAGCTGACGACCCGTGGGTCAGGGCCCGGATCGTCGAGGCCGCGGACCGCGTGTTCAGCACCTCCGGCGCGGCCGGACTCTCCGCGGGCCGCGTGGCGGGAGCCGCGCTGACCGATGCCGAAACGGTGCGAGCGCTGTTCCCCGAGCGGATCGACGCGGTCGTCGCGGTCCTCCGCTTCCGACAGGAACGCTGGACGCTGGGGCTGGCCGCCGCAGCGGACGGGGTCGAGGACGCCCGCGACGAGATCCTCACCGTCTTCGCACACCTCGAGGCCTCGTTCGACGACGACGCCTGGACCGGGTGCGCGTTCATCAACGGCTACGGCGAGCTCGGCCACTCCGAGCCGCTCGTCGCCGCACTGGCGGAAGAGCACCTCACCATCCTCGAGGCGCACCTGCACGCCCTCGCCGCCCGCGCCGGACTCCCGGTCCACGTCGCCGACGCGCTCTCGCTGCTCGTCCACGGCGCGAAGGTCGAGGCGGCCATCCACGGGACGACCCGACCCGCCCGGTCGGCACGCCTCGCCGTGGTGACGCTCATGGGTGCCTACGGGCCGACCGCGGCCTCCGCCTTCATCTGACGTCGCCGCCGTCCGCTCTGCGGCACGGGTGGTCCGGCAACCGTGCGGCGTCCGTCGCGGTCAGGACCTGGCGAGGGTGTCGCTCGGCCGCTCGCCGAACACCGCCGCGTACTGCTGGGCGAAGCGTCCGAGGTGGGCGAAGCCCCAGGCCGCAGCGACCTCGCGGACCGTCCGGGTCGCCGGGTCCGCGGCGAGGAGCTCCTGCCGGACCCGGTCGAGTCGCACCTGCCGGATGAACGCGTTCGGGGTGGTCTGTAGGTCGCGCTGGAACGCCTCCTGCAACGCCCGCAAGCCGATGTCGAGGTGGCGCGCCAGGCTGCTCGTCGTGATCGGCGACCGGGCGTTCTCGTGCACGTAGTCGACCGCAGCGCGCACGTGCGGGGACTGCGCGGGGGGGCACGTCGGGAGTGGCGGCGTGCTGCTGCGGGTACATCTCGAGCAGGGCCGCCGACGCCAGCCGTGCCATCTCGGCGTGCAGGAGGCGCCCGGGGACGCCGTCACGCAGGGTGTGGGAGACGAGTGACACCGTGTTGTGCCACGTCCGCACCGACTGCTCCGACGGCGGGGCGGTGACGTCGAACCGGAGTCCACCCGTCACGTCCGCGCCCTGTTCGGACGCGACGCGCTCCACGACCTCGCGGGACAGGTGCACGAGCCGCTGCTCGTAGTCGTCCATCTCGAACGAGAACGTGCGGTCCGGCAGCAGGGGCACCGGGACGCCGTGCACCATGTCCACGGGGTCGCCGCCGGTGTCGAGCCGGGACGCCCCCCGACCGGAGCCACTGCACGATGACGGAGGACGACGGGGGGCAGCGAGCCGTCGATGTGCCCGGCGAACCGCGACGTGTGCAGTGACATCGTGTCGTCACCCATGGACGCGTACCGGAACGCGAACGGGACGGCGCTCGGCGTCGCGACGAGCTCGGCGTCGTACACACGGGCGAGGTGGGCTGCGGCATCGTCGATGTCCGTCCCGGTCACCTCGAGACGCACCGGCATCGCGTCGTCGATCGGCATCGCCTCAAGAGTCGCACGTCGGAGGCCCCGTCCGGCGTCCCGTGTCCGGGAACCGCCGTGACGGGGCCACAGTCGGCGTGGTCGAGCCCTTCAGCCGCGGATCGCCTCGCCGAGCTTCACCCGGCCACCGGTGCGGAGCAGGGCGTTCTCGTACACCCGGGCGCCGAGGAGCACGACCACCAGGGCGGATGCCAGGACGACCAGCAGCGAGAGCACGGGCTCCCACCACGCCGCCGTCCCGAGGAAGATCCGCACCGGCATCCCGATCGGGGCACTGAACGGCACGTACGACATGATGCCGAGGACCGTCGGGTCGTCCGGGGCGAACACGATGAGGAAGTACGGGATCATCAGCAGCATCATCACCGGTGTCGTGACGCTGCCGACGTCCTCCTGGCGGGACACCAGCGCCGCCGACGCCGCGAACAGCGCCGCGATGAGGACGAACCCGATCGCGAAGAAGCCGACGAACCACAGCGCGCTCGGACCGAGCAGCGTGAACAGGTTGTCCTGCCCGGTGACCGCCAGGGCGACGGCCGCGGCGATCGCGATCGTGACGATCTGCCCGAGCGCCATGACACTGTTGCCGATCACCTTGCCCGCCAGCAGCGCCCGTGCCGGGATCGCCGCCATCAGGATCTCCACGACGCGGGTCGACTTTTCCTCCACGACGCTCTGCGCGATGGACTGACCGAACGTCACCGCGGAGGCGAAGAACACGACGCCGAACGCGATGCCGACGAGCGAGACGAGGCCGGGCGGGAGCGCGTCGGGGTCGAGCAGATCGACCTGCGGCGACACGCTCAACGCCGACACCACGTCGGTGGGGGCGCTGTCGAGGCCGACGAGCCGGAACCCGAGCTGGCCGCCGTCCGGGACGACCGCGGCGTCGACCTCGCGCTCGCGGACCAGGCGCTCCGCCGCGTCCCGATCCGCCGTCTCGGTCACGTCGAGACCGTCCGTCGTCGGCAGGGTCACGCCGCTCACCACGGCGACGGGGGTCGTGGCGTCCGCCGCCGACTTCCCGACGATCCCGCCGACGACGATGCCGACGACGACCATCACGAGCAGGATCGCCGCCGAGACGACGAACGCCTTGCTCCGGAGCCGCGCCTGGATCTCGCGCACCGTCACGAGCCGGACGGCGTCGATCGTGCTGCTGTCGAGGAGGCTCATCGGACGACCTCCGTGAAGACCTCGCTGAGCCGGGGGGACCCGCGGACCGAACGACGCCACGGTGCCGCGTGCGACGGCCCGTTGCAGGACGGCCTGCGCCACGGACTCGTCCGCCTCGAACAGGGCGTACCCGCCGTCGAAGGTGCGGACGCGGACGCCGGGCTCGTCGCGGACCCACGCCACGTCGTCCGCCACCAGGAGCTCCCACGCGGCGGGACCGGCGGCCCGCCGCAGTTCGTCCTGGGGTCCGGCGGCACGGATCCGGCCGTCGGCGATGACGACCACGTCGTCGCAGAGCCGCTCCACGACGTCGAGCTGGTGACTCGAGAACAGCACCGGGACACCGTCGGCCGCGGTCTCCCGCAGCACACCGAGCACGGTGTCGACCGCCATCGGGTCGAGGCCGGAGAACGGTTCGTCGAGCACGAGCACCTCGGGCCGGTGGGCGAGCGCGGCGGCGACCTGCACGCGCTGCTGGTTGCCGAGCGAGAGCTTCTCGACGGGGTCGCCGGCGTGCGTGGTGAGCTCGAGGCGCTCGAGCAGCTCGGCCGTCCGGGCCGCGGCGGTCCGTCGGTCCACACCGTGCAGGCGGGCCAGGTACGTGACCTGCTCGGCGACGGGCATCTTCGGGTACAGCCCGCGCTCCTCCGGCATGTAGCCGAACCGGCGGCGGTCGGCCGGTCCGATCGGTGCGCCGTCGAGCGCGACCGTGCCGCTGTCGGCGTCGAGCACGCCGAGCATGATGCGCATGGTCGTCGTCTTGCCGGCACCGTTGCCGCCGACGAACCCGGTCAGTCGTCCGCGTCCGACGCTGAAGCCGACGTCGTCGAGCACACGGCGCTCGCCGAAGTGCTTCGTCACTCCCTCGATGGTGAGCATGGGGTCCCCTTCCGCAGCGGCCGTCGCTGCGCCTCCGACGCTATTGCGGTGGCGGGCGGCGGCGCCTCCGGCACGAGACGGGGATCGCGTGCGTCGGCGTCTCCGCCGCGCGGGGGAGGACCGCGGCGGCTCACTCGCCCGAGCGCACCACCCCGTGCTCGTACGCCCAGACCACGGCCTGGATCCGGTCGCGCACGCCGAGCTTCTGGAGGACGTTCGACACGTGCGTCTTGACGGTCGCCTCGCCGACGAACAGCTGGCCGGCGATCTCGGCGTTGCTGAGCCCCCCGACCGAGCAGCCGCAGCACCTCGGTCTCGCGTTCCGTCAGACCCGGCAGGGCCACGTCCGCGTCGGGCACGGCCTGGTCGACCACGGGCACGCTGGCCGTGGTCGCCCGACTGATCACCCGGCGCGTGACGTCCGGAGCGAGCAGGGCGTCACCGCGGGCGACGGTCCGGACGGCCTCGATGAGCTTCTCCGGCGAGGCGTTCTTCAGCAGGAACCCGCTCGCCCCGGCGGCCAGGGCGTCGAAGAGGTACTCGTCGGTGTCGAAGGTCGTGAGGACGAGCACGGCCGGTGGGTTCGCACCGGCGGTGATCCGGCGCGCCGCTTCGAGGCCGTCGACACCCGGCATCTGCACGTCGAGGCAGACCACGTCCGGTCGGTGCGCGGCGACGGCAGCCACCGCGCCCGCACCGTCGGCGGCCTCGGCGACGACCCGGACACCGGGCTCCGACTCGAGGATGACCCGGAAGCCGGCGCGGACCAGGTCCTGGTCGTCGGCGAGCACCACCCGGATCACGTCGTCGGCAGCCATGCCCGCACCAGGTAGCCGCCGCGGTCCCGCGGTCCGATCTCGATCCGCCCGCCGACCGCCGCCACGCGCTCACGCATGCCGACGTGTCCGAGCCCGCTGCCGCCCGCCGACCGGGAGGCCCGTGCCCCGGCGCCCGTGTCCGTCACCTCGAGCTCCACCGCGTCCGGCAGGTACCGGAGCCGCAGGTCGGCCCGTGCGTCCGGTCCGGCGTGCTTGAGGACGTTCGTCACCGCCTCCTGCGCGATGCGGTAGGTCACCGCGGCGACGGTCGGCGGGACCGGTCGTTCGTCGCCGACGACGCTGAACCCGGTCTCGTGCCCGGCGTCCGTGGCGGCCCGGGCGAGTTCCGGCAGCCGGGTGAGGCCCTCGGTGCTCGGCGCCTCCGCCGGGGTCGTCGGGGCGTCCGTACCGGGTTCCCGCAGCGTGCCGAGCATCCGGCGGAGTTCCTCGACCGCGGTCCGGGCGCTGTCCTCGACGACGCCGAGGGACGCCGCCGCCTGCGCCGGGTCGCGGTCGAGCACGCGCCGCGCGGCACCGGCCTGGACGCCCATGAGCGAGACGTGGTGGGCGACGACGTCGTGGAGCTCACGGGCGATCCGGACGCGTTCGAGCGCGACCGCCTGCGCCGCCGACCGCTCGCGTTCCGCGGCGAGCTCGGCCGTGCGCTGGCCGAGCTCGTGCGCGGCGACGGCCGCTGCCCAGGCCCGGTTGCCCGAGTACCAGGCGGCGCCGAAGTAGACGAGGTTGATGACGATCGTGAGGAGCGAACTCGCGACGAACGGCGGGATGACGGAGTGACCGTCGTCGGGCAGCGCGCTCGGCACCGACCAGCGGAAGACGATCGCCAGGAACACCCACGCGAACATCCCGGCGATGACGACCCAGCGCACGGCCTCGGCCCGCACGCGGTCGGAGCACCACGCCCCGACGGTGTAGAGCGCGATGAAGAGCGTGAAGTTGGTGAAGAGCCCCTCGGGCACGTGCAGCAGTTGCGTGGCCGCGAAGGCCAGCGCGGCGACGACGGCCACCGTCATCGGGAACCGGCGGCGGAACGCCAGGGGCCCGGCGTTCGCGACGACCATCAGTGCGCACACCCACCACGCCGCCGGGTCGTCGTACAGCCCCACGGCGGAGTACAGGGTCACCGAGACCGCGAGCGCCCCCCGCGAGCACGAGCGCCAGGACCGCGTCCTGCCGGTGCTCGCGGGGGCCCACCGGCAGCCGTGACCAGCCGTCGTCCTGCGTCGGACCGCCCCCCGGCGGTCGCCCCCCGTGCCCGTCATGCCACCACGGTAGCGGCACGGCCGTGCCGCCCGGCGGCGGACCGGTCGTCAGCGGTAGGCGCGCTCGTACGGGGCGGGCTTGTACGGCAGGTCCACCCGGAGCGCCTGGGCGGCCCGGATCGGGAAGTTCGGGTCGCGCAGCGCACCCCGTCCGACGAGGACCACGTCGGCCTGCCCGAGGGCGACGATCTGCTCGGCCTGGAAGGCGTCGTCGATCATGCCGACGGCCGCGACCGGGATCCCGGTGGCCTGCCGGATCGCGGTCGCGAAGGGCAGCTGGTACCCGGGGCCGACCGGGATGCGGGCGTCCGCCACGTTGCCGCCGGTGGAGACCGACACGAGGTCGACGCCGTGTTCGCCGAGCCACGTGGAGACCTGTTCGGTCTCGGCGAGGTCCCAGCCGCCCTCGACCCAGTCGGTCGCGGACAGGCGCACGACGAGCGGGACGGCCTCGCCGACCTCGGCGCGCACGGCGTCGACGGTCTCGAGCAGGGCCCGCGCCCGGTTCTCGAGTGCCCCGCCGTACTGGTCGGTGCGCTCGTTCGACAGCGGTGACAGGAACTCGTGCAGCAGGTACCCGTGGGCGCCGTGCAGCTCGAGCAGGTCGAAGCCGGCGTCGACGGCGCGACGGGCCGCAGCGGCGAACGCACGGACGACCTCGGCGATGCCCTCGGTCGTGAGCTCGGTCGGGACGTGCAGGCCCGGGAACGCGATCGGCGACGGACCGACCGGCTGCCACCCGCCCTGCTCCGGCGCGACGTTGCCGCCGCCCGCGGTGGGTCCCCACTCGCGGCTGGTCGAGGCCTTGCGGCCGGCGTGCGCGAGCTGGATCCCGGCGACCGCACCCTGGCTGTGGATGAAGTCGGTGATCGGTCGGAAGGCGTCTCGCTGGTCGTCGTTCCACAGGCCGAGGTCCTGCGGGCTGATGCGGCCCTCGGGGACGACGCCGGTGGCCTCGACGACGACCGCACCGGCACCGCCACGGGCGAGGGCGCCGAGGTGGACGAGGTGCCACGGGGTCGGGACGCCGTCCTGCGCCTCCACCATGTACTGGCACATCGGCGGGATCCACACGCGGTTCCGGATCTCGAGGCCGCGGAGGGTGATGGGGTCGAAGAGTGCGTGGGTCACGCGGGTCCTTCCGTTGGTCGTGCAGGGGACCGGCCGGCGGACGTGGAGCCGCCGGGAGGCCCGTCCACAGTACGACTGTCGGCGTACTGCTCGCCCAGGGCGCCTCCCCCTGTGCGCGAGGTGAGTGCGACGGCACTACGCTCGGACGCGGCCCGCGACGCGATGCTGCGCCAGGTCTGCGGGCTGACCGAACTCTGGCGTCCAGGAGGACCGAAGTGACCGAATCCGCACCCGTCGACCCCACGACGACCGCAGGGTGGAAGCAGCTCGCCGGCATCGCCGACGGCTTCTCCCCGGACCTCCGTGGGTGGTTCGACGCCGACCCCGGTCGTGCCGAGAAGTACACCTTCCAGGCAGCCGACCTGACCGTCGACCTCTCCAAGGGCCTGGTGACCGAGGAGGTCCTGCAGGCCCTCCTCCAGGTCGCCGAGGACACCGGCGTCGCCGAGCGGTACCAGGCGATGATCTCCGGCGAGCGGATCAACGTCACCGAGGACCGCGCCGTCCTGCACACCGCGCTGCGCCGTCCGGCGGCGACCGAGGGCCTCGTGCCCGCCGCGCCCCTGACCGTCGACGGGCAGGACGTCGACGCCGACGTGCACGCCACGCTCGACAAGGTCTACGGCTTCGCCGAGCAGGTCCGTTCCGGCGCGTGGACCGGTGTCACCGGCAAGCGCATCGAGACCGTCGTCAACATCGGCATCGGCGGGTCCGACCTCGGCCCGGTCATGGTCTACGAAGCCCTCAAGCCGTACGTGCAGCAGGGGCTCGAGGTCCGCTTCGTCTCGAACATCGACCCGGCCGACATCGCCGAGAAGACGGCCGGCCTCGACCCCGAGACCACGCTCTTCATCGTCGCGTCGAAGACCTTCGGCACCCTCGAGACGCTCACGAACGCCCGTCTCGCCCGCCAGTGGCTGTGGCAGGGTCTCGGCCTCGCCGACGCCGGCGACGACGAGAAGAAGGACGCCGTCGCGAAGCACTTCGTCGCCGTCTCGACCGCGCTCGACAAGGTCGCCGCGTTCGGCATCGACCCGGAGAACGCCTTCGGCTTCTGGGACTGGGTGGGCGGCCGCTACTCGGTCGACTCCGCCATCGGCACGAGCGTCGTCATCGCGATCGGCAAGGAGAACTGGGAGCAGTTCCTCGCCGGCTTCCACGCCATCGACGAGCACATGCGCACCGCGCCCCTCGCCGAGAACGTCCCGGTCCTGATGGGCCTGCTCAACGTCTGGTACACGAACTTCCTCGGGGCCCAGAGCCACGCGGTCCTGCCGTACACGCAGTACCTGCACCGCTTCCCCGCGTACCTGCAGCAGCTCACGATGGAGTCGAACGGCAAGCGGGTCCGCTGGGACGGCTCGGACGTCGTCACCGACACCGGCGAGGTCTTCTGGGGCGAGCCCGGCACGAACGGCCAGCACGCGTTCTACCAGCTCATCCACCAGGGCACGCGCCTGATCCCGGCCGACTTCATCACGGTCGCGAAGCCCGCGCACGCGCTGCAGGACGAGACCGGCGACGGGAAGGCCGTGCAGCCGGGCCAGGACGTGCACACCCTGTTCCTCGCGAACTTCTTCGCCCAGTCGAAGGCGCTCGCGTTCGGCAAGACCGCTGACGAGGTCCGCGCCGAGGGCACCACGGACGAGGCGATCGTCGCCGCCCGCACCTTCACCGGGAACAAGCCGAGCACGTCGATCCTGGCGCCCGAACTCACCCCGAGCGTCCTCGGCCAGCTGATCGCCCTCTACGAGCACATCGTGTTCACCGAGGGGACCATCTGGGGCATCGACTCGTTCGACCAGTGGGGCGTGGAGCTCGGCAAGCAGCTCGCGCTGCAGGTCACCCCGGCCGTGCAGGGCGACCGTGCGGTCCTCGACGCGCAGGACTCCTCGACGAAGGCGCTCATCGCGAAGTACCTCGAGCTGCGCGGCTGACGCCGCCGCCCGGCCGGGAGGCCCGGGGCACGCAGGCAGGGCGACGTCCCTGTCCGGCGGGCCCCGGGCCTCCCGTCATCCCGGGCCTCCGGTCGTCTGAGCCGGCCGTCCGGGCCGGTCGTACGTCCGGCCCTCAGGTGCGTCGGGCGAGCACCACGGAGTCCTCGAGCGTCGCCGTGCCACCGTCCGGTCCGGTGACGGTCCGCGTGCGCAGCTCCGCGACCTCGACCGTCCACCCGGCACCGAGTGCGAGCTGGCTGACCTGTTCCCCGGGCCCGACCAGGGGCTCGGCGTGCGCGTGCTCCTCGTGAGCGGCCCAGGACGGCGAGCCCGCGTGCCCGATCACGAGCAGGCGTCCCCGCGGGGCGACGAACGTCGTCGCACGGCGCAGCACCGCCGCCCGCGGGAACGACACCGACGAGTGCAGGAACGACGCGGACACGAGGTCGAACCGGTCGTCGGTGTCCCACCCGGCCAGGTCGGCCTGCACCCACCGCACCCGGTCGCCGAGCCCGGCACGCTCCGCCTCGGCCCGGCCCCGGTCCAGCGCGTTCGGCGCGATGTCCACCGCGGTCACCCGCCACCCCTGCGCCGCCAACCACAGGGCGTCGCCGCCCTCGCCGGACCCGAGGTCGAGGGCGGTGGGGCCGGTCTCGGCGCCGACGTGGTCCGACGCGCGATCGTCGTCCGTTCCGGGGACGAGCGGCCCGAGCGTGTCGACCAGGGATGCGTTCGGCCGCCCGGACCAGATCGGTGAGTCCCCGTAGCGGGCCGTCCAGAACGTCTCGGCTTCGGACCGGGGAGCGGGGTACGCAGTCATGCGCGCAGCATCCCACCGGCGCTCATCCAGGGCCAGTACGATTGCCGGATCGGCAACGGGGACGACAACCCCGGGGTCCGTTCGACGCAGTCGCAACGGAGACCCAGCCTCGATACGGAAGTATGTGCAAGTGACGATCATGACCGAGCGGCCTCAGCAGGACACCCCGAGCGCCGAGACGGAGCGACCCGGCAACGCGACCGTCCGTTTCCAGAACGCCGCGATCCTCGCCGTGGAGACCACCGTCGCCGAGCGCGTGACCACGTCCGCGGACATCGAGGAGAAGCTCCGCGGTGTGCTCCGCCGCCTGCGCCTGCCGATGGGGCTGCTTGAACGCGTCGCCGGGGTGCGGGAGCGCCGCAACTGGGGCGAGGACCAGTCCTTCCAGACCGCCGCGATCGACGCCGGACGTCGGGCGATGGCGGCCGCGGGGATCAAGCCGGAGGACGTCGGCCTGCTCATCAACACGTCGGTGACCCGTCCGCACCTCGAGCCCTCGGTGGCCGTGCGGCTGCACCACGGTCTCGGCCTGCCGACGTCGGCGATCAACTTCGACATCGCGAACGCCTGCCTCGGCTTCGTCAACGCGATGAGCGTCGCCGCGGGCATGATCGACTCGGGGCAGATCAAGTACGCGCTCATCGTGGACGGCGAGGACGCCGACCAGGTGCAGCTCAACACGATCGACCGCCTGAACCAGGGCGGGCGGAACCGCAAGGACTTCATGAGCGAGTTCGCCAGCCTGACGCTCGGCTCCGGCGCTGCCGCCGCCGTGCTCGGCCCGGCCGACCTGCACCCGGCCGGCCACCGGATCGTCGGCGGCGTCACCCGCGCGGCGACCCAGTGGTACGACCTGTGCGTCGGCAGCGTGGACGGGATGTTCACGGACGCGAAGATGCTGCTCAAGGGCGGCATGGAACTCGTCGTCGCCGCCTGGAACGAGGCCCGCGCCCACTTCGACTGGGCCGACATGGACCGCTACGTCCTGCACCAGGTCTCGGACGTGCACACGAACGCCTTCGTCCAGGCGATCGGTGTCGAGCGCGACAAGGTCCCCACCACCTACGAGCGCTTCGGCAACGTCGGCCCGGCGTCGATCCCGATCACCCTCGCGGACGAGGTCACCCGCGGCTCCATCCGCCCCGGGGACCGCGTGTTCCTCGGCGGTGTCGGCTCCGGCATCAACACGGCGATGATGGAACTGCGCTGGTGACACCGCGGTTGCCGCGCGCCGCCGCGACCACGGCTCCGGCGACGCTCCCACCGCCCCTGCCCGGACTCGACTCGGCGTGGTCCCGTCTGGTCACCGTCCCCGCGTCAGCCGGTCCGACGGCGGGCACGGCCCGACCCGAGCGCACCTGGCACCTGCTCGACACGGCCGGGCAGCTCGACGAGCTCGGCCTGGAGCCCGTCGGCACCCTGCTGTGTGTGCACGGCAACCCGACCTGGTCCTACCTGTGGCGCTCGGTGCTCGCGCGCTCGCTCGAGGTCGCCGCGGCCGGTGGCCCCGTGTGGCGTGTGGTCGCCGTCGACCAGCTCGGGATGGGTTTCTCGGAGCGCACCGGCGAGGACCACCGTCTGGCCGACCGGGTCGCGGACCTCGGCGCGTTGACCGACGAGCTCGGCCTGACCGGGCCGGTCGTCACGCTCGGTCACGACTGGGGCGGTGTCGTCTCGCTCGGCTGGGCCGTCGACCACCCCGACCTCGTCGTCGCGGTGACGACCTGCAACACCGCGGTCCACCAGCCCGACGACGCCCCGATCCCGGCACCCCTGCGCCTCGCACTCCGCCCGCACCTGCTCGGCCGGGCCACGGTCGTGACGCCGGCGTTCATCGAGACCACCCTCGCGATCGCGCACCCGCGGCTCGACCGGGCGACCGCCGACGCCTACCGCGCCCCGTACCGCGGCGCTGCCCGACGGGGGGCGGTCGGCGGGTTCGTCGCGGACATCCCCGTCGACGCGCAGCACCCGAGCGCGGCCGAACTCGACCGCATCGCAGCCGGCGTCGCCGCGCTCGACGTCCCCGCCCTGCTCCTCTGGGGACCGCGCGACCCGGTGTTCCTCGAGCGGTACCTCGACGACCTCGCGGCCCGTCTGCCGCAGGCCGACGTGCACCGGTTCGAGGGCGCCGGTCACCTGCTGCCGGACGACGCCGACGTGGCCGGGACGGTCTTCGACTGGCTCGGCGACCGCCTGCCGGACGGTGGTGCGGGCCTCCCGGCCGCCGATGTCGATGCCGATGCGGGCGAGCCGGTCGCTGTCGGACCTGGCCGCCCCCCTCCCTGCCGGTCCGGGTCGCCCGCTCCCTGCCGGTCCGGGCCGCCCGCTCTGGGCCCACCTCGAGGAGCTGCGGGACAGCGACGACGCCGCCCTGGTCGAGATGGCCGCCCCCCGGCGGGACCCGCACGATCAGCTGGCGGCTGCTCGCCCGACGGATCGAGGAGGTCGCCGCGGGACTCGTCGACCTCGGTGTCCGTCCCGGCGACCGCGTGTCGCTCCTCGTGACCCCCCGGCGCGGACCTGACCGCCGCCCTGTACGCCTGCGTGCGCGTCGGCGCGGTCGTCGTCGTCGCCGATGCCGGTCTCGGCCTCCGCGGGCTGACCCGTGCCGTCCGCGGTGCCCGGCCCGACTGGGTCATCGGCGCGCTGCCCGGACTCGCCGCCGCACGCGCGCTCGGCTGGCCCGGCCGCCGCATCGCCACCATCGCGCTCCCCGCACCGGCCCGTGCGGCCCTGCGCGTCGAGCACACCCTCGCCGCCGTCGCCCGCCGGGGAGCAGCACGCCTCGCTGCCGGCACCGCGCTGCCGGCAGCCCCGGCGCCCGACGCCCCGGCCGCGGTGCTCTTCACCTCGGGGTCGACCGGGCCCGCCAAGGGCGTCGTCTACACGCACGGCCAGCTCGGCGCGGTGCGGGACGCGCTCGCCGGGCAGTACGACGTCGGCGTCGGCACCGGACTCGTCGCCGGGTTCGCGCCCTTCGCGCTCCTCGGTCCCGCGCTCGGCGCTCGCTCCGTGGCACCGGACATGGACGTCACCGCGCCGCGCACCCTGACCGCCCGTGCGGTCGCGGACGCCGTCGCCGCGGCGGACGCCACCGTCGTGTTCCTGTCGCCGGCCGCGATCGCGAACGTCGTCGCGACGGCGTCGGCGCTCACCGACGACGACCGCCGGGCACTCGGCCGCGTGCGGCTGTTCCTGTCGGCCGGAGCCCCGGTGTCGGCCGCGCTGCTGACCGCCGCGACCGAGCTCATGCCGAACGCCAGCGCCCACACCCCCCTACGGGATGACCGAGGGGCTGCTCATGACCGACGTGGACCTCGACGGGGTCACGGCCGCCTCGGCGTCCTCGTCGGCGGGCATCTGCGTCGGCCGACCCGCTGCGTCCGTCCGGGTGCGGATCGCGCCCCTCGACGAGGACGGCCGGGCGACCGGAGCGCTCATCGAGACGCCCGACGTCACCGGCGAGATCGTCGTCGCGGCGCCGCACGTGCGGGACCACTACGACCGGCTCTGGCGCACCGACCGGGTCTCCCGTCTCGGGGTGGACGACCCGCGCGGACACCGCACCGGTGACGTCGGACACCTCGACGCCTCCGGGCGGCTCTGGGTCGAGGGCCGCATGCAGCACGTCATCACGGCCCCGACCGGTGTCGTGACCCCGGTCGGGCCCGAGCAGCGCACGGAACGCGTCCCGGGCGTCGGGCGCGCGGGTGTCGTCGGCGTCGGTCCGTCCGGTACGCAGCAGGTGGTCGCCGTCGTGGAGACCGTCCCGGCCGCCCGTCGCCCCGCGCTCGCCGACCCGGCGCTCGCGGACGCCGTCCGGGCAGCGGCCGGGGTGCCCGTCGCCGCGGTGCTCGTCGTGCCGGAACTGCCGACCGACATCCGCCACAACTCGAAGGTGGACCGGGCACGCCTGGCGCGCTGGGCGTCCTCGGTGTTGGCGGGCGGACGGATGACCCGCCCGTGACGGTCCTGGTGACCGGTGCCAGCGGCTTCCTCGGGCGCGCCGTCGCCGCTGCCCTCCGGGACGCCGGGCACGACGTCCGGACCTTCCAGCGGCGACCGTCGCGCGTCGACGGGGTGGTCGACGTCCTCGGCACGGTGACCGACCCGGCAGCGGTGCGGTCCGCCGTGCGGGGCGTCGACGCCGTGGTGCACCTGGCGGCCAAGGTCTCGCTGGCCGGGGACCCGGCCGACTTCGAACGGGTCAACGTCGCGGGCACGCGGGACCTGCTCGCGGCCGCGCGCGACGCCGGCGTCACGCGGTTCGTCTTCGTCTCGTCCCCGTCGGTCGCCCACGCGGGAGCGTCCATCGCCGGGGATGACGCCACGACGGCCTCGCCCGGCAACGCCCGCGGCGAGTACGCCCGGACGAAGGCCGCCGCCGAACTGCTCGCGCTCGCCGCCGACGCCCCCCGGGTTCGCGGTCGTCGCCGTCCGTCCGCACCTGGTCTGGGGCCCCGGCGACGAGCAGCTCGTCGGCCGCATCGTGGACCGCGCACGTCGTGGCCGTCTGCCGGTGCTCGACTCCGGTGCCGCCCTCATCGACTCCTGCTACGTCGACAACGCCGCGACCGCCATGGTCGCCGCGCTGGACCGCGCGGAGGCCGTGCACGGCAACGTCTACGTGGTCACGAACGGGGAGCCCCGACCGGTCGGAGAACTGCTGGCACGGATCTGCGTCGCGTCCGGCGTCCCGGCACCGGGGGGCACACGCGCCGTCCGGGCTCGCCCGCGCGGTCGGGTCCGCGGTGGAGGCCGTGTGGCGCGTCCGACCCGGCACCGACGAGCCGCCGATGACGCGGTTCCTGGCGGAGCAGCTGTCGACCGCACACTGGTTCGACCAGCGGCGGACCCGGCGGGACCTGCACTGGGAGCCGACGGTGTCGATCGACGACGGCCTGCGGGCGCTGGCCGGGGCGCGCTGAGCCGTCGCGCTGCGCGGGGTCACCGCTCGAGGAGCATCCGGCGCGCGAGCCGTGCGATCTCGCGGGTCGCGGGGGGAGAGCGGGACGTCCCGCCGTCGGACGAGGGCGATCGTGTCGTACAGCGGCTCCGCGAACGGCACGGTGTGGATCCCGGCCGGGAAGGTCGGTGCCTCGGCGACGGCCCGCGAGACGATCGTGTCACCGGCACCCCGGGCGACGAGGTCGAGCGCCGAGTCGACGTGTTCGACCTCGATCCGGGCGGTGAGCGTGGCCCCGGCGAACTGCGCCCGTTCGGCGAGCTGCCGCCGGGTCGGATCACGCCACCCGTAGTGGGCGTCGTACAGGATGAGGTCCGCGGCCGCCAGGTCCTCGATCGTCACCGGCCGCGCGGTCCGCGCCGGGTCCGCCGAGGCGTAGAGGACGTCGTCGCGGCGGAGCGGCGTCACCTCGAGACCGTCGGCGTCGATCGGCAGGACGACGAGTCCCGCCTCGAGGTCCCCGGCGGTGACGGCATCGGCGACCTCGACCGAGTTCAGGCCGATCACGCGGAGCCGGACGTCCGGGTAGCGGGAGTGGAACCGTTCGAGCAGGCGGGACAGGAAGTAGTAGTTCGCGTTGCGCAGGAGCCCGAAGGTGGCGACACCGCCCTGGAGGCTCGTGAGGTCCCGGAGCGTCCGGTCGGCGTCGTCGGCCGCCTCGACCGCCCGGCGCGCGTGCGGGAGGAGCGCCTCGCCGGCGCTCGTCAGCACGAGGCGGCGGCTGCCCCGGGTGAACAACCGCACCCCGTAGGACTCCTCGAGCCGACGGACCAGTTCCGACACGGACGGCTGCGCCATGCCGAGCTGGGCGGCGGCAGCGGAGAACGAGCCCGCCGTCGTGATGACGAGGAAGGCACGCAACTGGGTCAGGGTCACAGGGGAACCCTATGGGTGGTCGTGGATCATCTGGCCTTGTCCTTGCCGATCAGCCCGGGCAGGGTCGTCTCCATGAAGCTCAGCCCTCGTTTCGTGGCGGACAACGCCGACCGGTTCTCGTTCCTCAAGGCCCCGGCCGTGGACGCCCCCCGAGGCCCAGCGCGACCCCGCCGTCGCCGAACGGGTCGCCGGGATGCTCGCCGAGATCCAGCGGGACGGGTTCGAGGCCGTCCAGCGGTACGCCCGCGAACTCGACCACGCCGACGTCGTCGAGCTGAGCGCCGAGGAACTCGCCGCGACCGGTGACCGGCTCACCCCCCGAACTCCGTGCGGCCATCGACCTCGGTGCCGCGCGCACGCAGCAGTTCGCGCGTCTGCAGCGCGAGCACCTCGCGGACTTCTCCGCAGAACTCGTCCCCGGGCTCACCGTGGGACAGCGCTACGTCCCGGTCGGCAGTGTCGGCGCGTACCTGCCGGCCGGGCGCTTCCCCCTCACCGCGAGCGCGTTCATGAGCGTCGGCGTCGCGAAGGCCGCGGGCGTCCCGACCGTCGTGGCCTGCACCCCGCCGCAGCCGGACGGTGGCGTGAACGCGGCCGTGGCGTACGCGGCGTACGTCTCCGGTGTCGACCGGCTGTTCGTCGTCGGCGGCGTCCAGGCGCTCGCCGCCATGGCGTTCGGTCTGCTCGGCGCGGCACCGGTCGACATGATCGTCGGTGCCGGGAACGCCTTCGTCGCCGAGGCGAAGCGCCAGCTCTTCGGTGCCGTGGCCATCGACCTGCTGGCCGGGCCGTCCGAGGTCGCCGTGATCGCGGACGAGACCGCCGACCCGGAGCTCGTGGCCGCCGACCTGCTCGGCCAGGCGGAGCACGGCCCGAACTCCCCGGCGGCGCTCGTCACCACCTCCCGCACGCTCGGCGAGGCGGTCATCGCGGAGGTCGAGCGGCAGCTGCCGACCCTGTCCACGAACGAGATCTGCGGACCCGCCTGGCGCGACCACGGCTCGGTCGTGCTCGTCGGGGACCGCGAGTCCGCCGCAGCGGTCATGGACGAGTACGCTCCGGAACACCTCGAGGTGCAGACCGCGGACGACGACTGGTACCACGACCGCCTCACGAACTACGGCTCGCTGTTCATCGGCACGTGGAGCACCGTTGCCTACTCCGACAAGGGCATGGCGGGCACGAACCACACCCTCCCCACCGCGGGCGGCGCGAAGCACAGCGCCGGCCTGTCGGTGAGCCGGTTCCTCAAGCCGCTCACCTACCAGCACATCGCCCGCGAGGCCACCCCCGAGCTGGCCGACGCCGTCGACGTCATCTCGGCGAGCGAGGGCATGTCCGCCCACCGCGCCACCGCCACCCTGCGGACCGAGCGGCTCACACGCTCCACCACCCCCCGAACCCGACCACACGACCCGGAAGTGACCATGACCACACCAGCCGCACGCCGTCGAGGTCTCCTCGCCACGGTGCCCGTCATCGGCCTCGTCGTCGCCCTCGCCGGGTGCTCGGCCCCCGGCTCCGGAGGGCCCGTCGGCCAGGTCGACCAGCCCGAGATCACGAAGAAGGTCGCCGCGTCGGACATCGACGGTGACACGACGCTGACGATGTGGGCCGACGTCGCCGAGAAGCCGCTCATGGAGAAGCTCGTCCCGGCCTACGAGAAGGCCTACCCGGACGTCGACGTCCGGATCACGTACAAGAGCTTCGACGACCTCATCGCGACCGTCGTGAACGCCGCCAACTCGGCGAACGCCCCGGACCTCTTCCAGGGCAACATCGGCTACGCGGTCGACGGGGCGCTCGTCAAGGGCGACCTGGTCCGGCCGCTCGACGACGTGGCGGACGTGTACGGGTGGTCGACGGGCACCGGGGCCTCGACGCTCGGGCCCGCACGCTGGAACGACGACGGCACGGCGTTCGGCTCGGGCACGCTCTACGGCATGTCCGTGATCAGCGAGGTGCAGGGCATCTACTACGACGAGCGGAAGCTCGACGAACTCGGGCTCGAACCGCCGACGTCGATCGACGACCTCGAGCAGGACCTCGCGACGGCGAAGGCAGCGGGCGAGCAGCCGATCATGCTCGGCAACTCCGACCAGTACGCCGCCACCCACGTCTTCTCGGACATCGCCGCGACGAAGCAGGACCCGTCGTCGATCGCCGCCTGGATCGGCGGGAAGTCGGGTTCGACCTTCGCGACCAAGGGCAACGAGGAAGCCGCCCAGACCATGCGCGACTGGGCCGAGAAGGGGTACTTCGGGTCCGGCTACGACGGGCTGAGCAACGAGGACGCGATCGCCCGGTTCGCCGACGGCAAGGGCGTGTTCTTCGTCGGCGGCTCGTGGAACGGCGCCTCGCTCGACTCGGACTCCTTCGGGTTCGCCCCGCTGACGTCCGGCGGTGTCGGCGCCACCGCGTCCCCGTGGCACATCAGCACGAAGTCCGAGCACCAGGAGGCGGCCATCGCGTTCCTCGGGATGATGCACAGCCCCGAGGTCGGCCAGTGGATCCTCGACACCGGCCGCCTGCCGGTGGTCACCGACGGCGTCAGCTCGCAGGACCGGCTCCAGGAGCAGACCCTGACCGCGCTGAAGGACACCATCGCCGCGGGCACCCAGGTCGGGTACTACGACTGGAGCACCACGGACATGCTCACCGCGATGGGCGGAGCGCTGCAGGAGGTGATGGCCGGCCGGACGACGCCGTCCGAGTTCACCGACACGGTCCAGCGGACCTGGGCGAAGGCGCACGACTGACATGGCGGCCACGCTCGTCGAGCGCGGGACCGACCGGGCGGCGCCACGTCGGCGTCGCCCGGCCGCCACCCGTGTCAGCTGGAGTTCGCTCCTGTACGTCGCCCCGGCCCTGGCGTTCTTCGTCGTGTTCGTCGTGGTGCCGATCGTCCAGTCGGTGCGCATCTCGTTCTACGACTGGGACGGCATCAGCGTCGCCACCCCGGCCGGGTTGTCGAACTACGCGGCGGTCTTCGCGGACGCCGACCTCCGTCAGGCGCTCGGACACTCGGTCGTGCTGCTGTTCTTCTACGCCGCACTGCCCGTCCTGGTCGGGCTGCTGCTCGCGGGCGCGATGTCGCGGATCCGCATCCACGGCCTGACCGTGTTCCGGGCGGTGCTGTTCCTGCCGCAGATCCTGTCGAGCGTCGTCGTCGCCGTCGCCTGGCGCGGGCTGCTCGCCGAGGACGGCCCCGTCAACGGCTTCCTCCGGGCGGTCGGGCTGGGCGGTCTCGCCCGCAGCTGGCTCGGTGACTTCGGCACCGCCCTGCCGTCCATCGGGCTCATCGGGACCTGGGTCGAGTACGGCCTGTGCATGGTGCTCTTCCTGGCCGGCATCGCGACGATCGACCGGTCCCTCTACGAGGCGGCCCGGCTCGACGGCGCCGGGGCGATCCGGGAGTTCACGTCGATCACACTGCCGGCCCTGCGCCCGCAGATCTCCATCGCGCTCATCCTGACCATCACGTTCGCGCTGCGGAACTTCGACCTCATCTGGAACACCACGCGCGGTGGCCCCGGGACGTCGACCACGGTGCCGAGCGTCTTCGTCTACCAGGACGCGTTCCAGGACCGTGCCCTCGGGCAGGCGTCCGCGCTGGCCGTGGTCCTGACGGTGCTCATCCTGGTGGTCGTCGGCATCGTGCAGCTCGCCCTCCGCGAGCGGAAGGGAGCGGCGTCGTGAAGGTCGCACGCAGCGAGACCCTCGTCACCCACGCGGTGCTCGTCGTCGCCGCGCTCGTCGCGGTGTTCCCCCTCGCGTCGGTGATCGTCACCTCGCTGAGCGGGGACGACGGCGGCGTCGGGTTCGACAACTACGTCGACGCCTGGACGCAGGGCGGGTTCGCGTCCGCCCTCGTCTCGAGCGCCGTCGTCGCGATCACGGTCGTCGTCGTGACCGCGACGGTCGCCTGCCTGGCCGGCTACGCCCTCGCACACATGCGGGTGCCCGGGGGGCCGGTTGCTCCTCGGCCTCCTGCTCGTCGGGCTCGTCCTGCCGTACGAGGTCACCGTGCTGCCGCTGTACCAGATGCTCGCCGGGTGGGGTCTCGTGGACACGTACTGGGCGCTCATCCTGCCGCAGATCGGTCTGTCGGTGCCGCTCGGGGTGTTCTGGATGCGGTCGTTCTTCGCCTCCGTCCCGGGTGAGCTGCTCGAGGCGGCGCGCATCGACGGCGCCTCCCGCTTCCGGATCCTCCGCAGCGTGCTGACCCCGGTCGCGCTTCCGGCCGTGGCGACGCTCGCGACGATCCTCTTCCTGTTCACGTGGAACGAGTTCCTGCTCGCGCTCGTGCTCGTGCCGCAGAACGAGGCCGTCCAGACGGCGCCGCTGTCGCTGTCGTTCTTCTCCGGCGCGCAGCGTGGCGCCCAGCCCGACGTCACCGCCGCGGCAGCCGTGCTCGTCGCCCTGCCGATCGTCGTCGCCTACGTCCTGCTCCAGCGTCGGCTCATCACCGGGCTGACGGAAGGCGCGGTCAAGTGACGGCCGGCGGGGCCGGCGTGGCCCGGGTCCGGTGCGACCAGCTCGCGCCGGTGCTCGGTGACCTCGAGGGCAACGGCAGGAGCGTCCTCGCCGCGGTGGAGCGGGCCGTCGAGGACCGGGTCGACGTCCTCGTCCTGCCGGAGCTCGCCACGACCGGGTACGTCTTCCGGGACGCTGACGAGGCAGCGGCGCTCGCGGTCACGGCGGACGACCCGCTCTTCGCCCGGGTCGCCGGCGCGCTGACGGGGACGGACACCGTCGTCGTGGTGGGCTTCTGCGAGCGGGACGGCCGCGTCCTGCGCAACAGCGTCGCGGTCGTGGACCGGACCGGTGTCCGGACCGTCTACCGGAAGACGCACTTGTGGGACCGCGAGACCCTCGTGTTCACGCCGGGCGACGCCGCGCCTCCCGTCGTCGACACCGCGCACGGCCGCATCGGCGTGCTCGTCTGCTACGACATGGAGTTCCCGGAGATGCCCCGCATGCTCGCGCTCGCGGGCGCGGACCTCATCGCCGTCCCGACGAACTGGCCGGTCGGGGACCACCCGGAGCGCGACCGTGTCGCCGAGGTGATCGCCGCGCAGGCAACCGCGCGGACCAACGGCGTGTTCATCGCGTGCTGCGACCGCGCGGGCACGGAACGGGGCCAGGACTGGAACGAGGCGAGCGTGATCGTCGACCAGTTCGGCTGGGTCGCCGCCGAGACCGAGCCCGGGGCCGGCGCGACCGCCATCACCGTCGACGTCTTCCCGGCCCTCGCCCGCGACAAGTCCACGAGCCCGCACAACGACTGGATCGGGGACCGCCGCCCCGAGCTCTACGACCGGAAGGTGCCGACCGCATGACCACCCCCCGACGTGACCCACGCCGACGAGACCGACGCTGCTGTGACCGACACCGCGCCCGACTGGTGGCGCACCGCCGTCATCTACCAGGTCTACCCGCGGTCCTTCGCCGACCTCGACGGTGACGGGACCGGTGACCTGGCCGGGATCACGGCGCGGCTCGACCACGTCGCGGCGCTCGGTGCCGACGCCGTGTGGCTCTCGCCGTTCTACCCGTCCCCGCAGGCCGACGGTGGCTACGACGTGGCCGACTACCGGGACGTCGACCCGCTGTACGGCACGCTCACCGACGCGGACGCCCTGCTCGCACGGGCGCACGACCTGGGGCTGCGGGTCATCGCCGACCTCGTCCCGAACCACTGCTCGGACCAGCACGTGCTCTTCCGTGCCGCGCTCGCCGCCGCGCCGGGCAGCCCGGAGCGTGGGATGTTCCACTTCCGCGACGGACGCGGCGAACACGGCGACCTGCCGCCGAACGACTGGCAGTCGATGTTCGAGGGCCCGGCCTGGACCCGCGTCACCGAGGCGGACGGCACCCTCGGCCAGTGGTACCTGCACCTCTTCGCGCCCGAGCAGCCGGACTGGAACTGGGACGACCCCCCCGGGTGCACCGGGAGTTCGAGACGACGCTACGGTTCTGGCTGGACCGCGGGGTGGACGGGTTCCGGGTCGACGTGTGTGACGCGATCGTGAAGGCCCCGGGCCTGCCGGACTGGCCGCACGCGACCCACGGCGTCGTGGAGCCGGTCGACGGCGTGATGCCGCCGATGTGGGACCAGGAGGGCATCCACGCCGTCTTCCGCGAGTGGCGACGGATCCTGGACGAGTACGAGGGCCAGCGCATCCTCTGCGCCGAGGCGTGGCTCCCACCGGAGCGGGCGGCCCGCATCGTCCGGTCCGACGAGATGCACCAGGCGTTCAACTTCGCGTACCTGTCGCTCCCGTGGGACGCGGCGGCGATCCGGGCGAACGTCGACACGAGCATCGCCGCGAACGACGCCGTCGGTGCGCCGACCACGTGGGTGCTCTCGAACCACGACGTGATGCGGCACGCGAGCCGCTTCGGCTACGACGGACCGGTCGAGCTCGAGGCCGGTGTGGGCGTGGACGACCCGCAGCCGGATCGTGCCACCGGTCTCCGCCGTGCCCGGGCCGCGACGCTGCTCATGCTCGGCCTGCCGGGCTCCGCCTACCTGTACCAGGGTGAGGAACTCGGCCTGCCCGAGGTCACCACGCTTCCCGACGCGGTCCGCCAGGACCCCGTGTGGGAGCGCTCCGGCCACCGGATCCGCGGCCGCGACGGGTGCCGAGTGCCGATCCCGTGGACCTCCGACGGGCCGTCCTTCGGCTTCTCGTCCGCCGCGGACACATGGCTGCCGCAGCCGGTCGACTTCGGCGCGTACGCCGTCGCCGAGCAGGAGGACGACGAGACCTCCACCCTGGCGATGTACCGCCGGGCGCTCGACGTCCGACGGCGGACGGCCCTCGGCGCCGGGACCCTGCGCTGGCACGAGACCGGTACCGGCAGCGTGCTGGCGTGGTCGAACGGCCGGGTCACCGTCGTCGGCAACCTCGGCTCCGAGCCGGTGCGGCTGCCGGCCGGGGAGGGCGTGTCCGGCGGGGGAGGTCCTGGTCGAGTCGGTGCCGGGCGCGTTCGTGGACGGGATCCTCGCTGCCGACGCCGCGGTCTGGTTGACCACGGAGGCCGCCCGCACGACCTGACCCGGCGGCGGTGCGCCCCCCCCGGTGCGCGCACCGCCGCTCGCGGTCACCCGCACGTCGGTCCTCCGGTCCGCGCGCCTGCCGCTCCCGTCGTCCGGACGGCCGGGAGGCCCGACCCACGTCGGTCGTGCACGGTACCGTCGTCGCATGGACCGTTCCGAGATCCTCGCGGCCGCAGCAGCGGCCCACGCCGCCCGCATCGCCGCCGCCGGCGGCGACGACCGCGGTGCCCGCGAGCGCGCCGAAGCGGCGTCGGCGGCCCCGGCACCCGAGCGTCGCCGGTCGGCGGACGCCGAACGGGCGGCGGAGTCGGACCGCGCGGCCGACCGGACCGAGGGCGCGCTGTCCGACTGGCGCCGCATGGGCACCCGCCGCGGCATGACCCCGGACGCCCAGGTCCGGAGCGCCTGGACGGTGACGGGCATCCCCGAGCAGGGGGGACGCCCGCGCATTCGCGAACGTGCTGCTCTCGACCGCCGGGCACGCAGGCCGGGTGGCGGACGCCGCGCGCCGCAACGAGCGGCTCGCCGGGGCCGCACGGGCCGCCGCACGACGGACCGTGCGCCGCTACACGGACCACGGGGCGGGGATGTCCGCGCTCGGGGACGTGCTCGACGCCGGACCCGTCGCTCGGGACGACGACGGCGGGGCCGAGCACGCCTGACCCGGACGCGGCCCCGCCCGGGCTCGGACTACCGCCGGAACGGGTCGAGGTTCAGCACGGTGTCCTCGTACAGGTACTGCTGGTCGCCGTACACGGTGACGTCCGGGTTCAACCAGACCAGGTCCTTCACCGTGATGCCGAGCCGGGCTGCGACGGCGCCGATGAGGTCCTCCGACGCGATCCGGTAGGCAACGGGTGACCCGTCCGGGGACCCCTCGCTGCTCGTGATCCCGGTGGCGTTCGGGCGTGCCCCACCGTCGACGGGGTGCACGTTCGTCGTCCGCGCCGGTACCGACCAGTTGACCGGTGTGACCGCGAGCACCTTGTCCGGCCCGAGTTCGACCGGCAGGTCGGGGGCCGCGGACTCGGCCGCCGAGTAGACGACGAGCGTGCCGAGCCACGACGGGTCCACCCGTCCGGGGTCCATGTCGGTCCTGGCCGGGGTCGGGACCGCGGGGGGAGCCGCCCCCCGAGCACGGTGTCCCCGACGCCGTGCCAGGAGAGGCCGTCGCCGACCGAGGGCGGCGTCTCGAGGAAGGTCGCACCGACGGGGACCGGCAGCGTCGAGGTGAACCCCGACCACTGCACGGTCGGGTAGCCGTTGTCGGCGACGACCACGCGGTAGTGGAACCGCACGCTGCCCTTCGGCGTGACGACGTCCGCCTCGCTGACGACGGTGCCGACCGGGATCGGGGAGACCGTGGGCTCCGGCGCCGCGGCCTCGGTGGGGACGGCGGTCGGGGTCCGTGGTGACGCGAACTCGGCGATGCGGCGGGCCTCGGCGCTGGCGCTCGGGTCGGGGGCCTTGCCCGTCCCGTCGGCGGTGGCGCTGCGGCTCGGCGCCGGCAGCTCGTCCGGCCCGCGGAGGAACGCGCACCCCGCTGCGGTCGTGACGACGACCGTGGCGAGCGCGACCGCTCCGAGCAGTCGGCCGGGCCTGCCTCGGCCGTGCCCCGGTCCGGCGTGCCCCTGTCCGGCGTGCCCCGGTCCGGCGTGCCCCTGTCCTGCGTGTCCCTGTCCTGCGTACCCGCGACGCATGGTCCCCCCCGTCCCGTCGTGCCTGGTCCCTCGCGCCGGGAGCCTACCGGCACCACGGTCGGCCCGGCTCCTGCGCGTCGGACCTGCGCGGCGGTGGGAAGATCACAGGTGGCCCGCCGGGAGCCGTCCCGGGACGGTGGGCCGCGCCGGTCCCTGCCGGACCCCCGCTCGCGATCACGGACGAAGGACACACCGCATGGTCGACACCCGATCCACAGCACACGAGGCCGGGCTCCCCCCCGGTGGGCACCGGACCGCACCGCCGCCGCCTCGGGCTGCTGGCGCTCGTCGCGACCTTCGGCGGTCTGCTCTTCGGGTACGACACCGGGGTGGTGAACGGCGCGCTCCTGCCGATGCGGCAGGAGCTCGGCCTGACGGACGTCACGGTGGGTGTCGTCACGAGTTCGCTGGCCTTCGGCGCGGCAGTCGGCGCGGTGTTCGGGGGACGGGTCGCCGACGCCTGGGGTCGACGGCGGACCATCATCCTCCTGTCGGTGCTGTTCTTCGTCGGGACGCTCGTGTGCGTCGCCGCCCCGTCGTTCGGCGTGATCGTCGTCGGCCGCGTGCTGCTCGGCCTCGCGGTGGGCGGTGCCTCGACGGTCGTGCCGGTGTTCCTCGCCGAGCTCGCTCCGTACGAGATCCGCGGGTCGCTGTCCGGTCGCAACGAGCTCATGATCGTCATCGGGCAGCTCGCCGCGTTCGTCGTGAACGCCGTCATCGCCAGCCTCTGGGGTGAGGGCGACGGGGTCTGGCGGATCATGCTCGCCGTCTGCGCACTCCCCGCCGTCGCCCTGTTCGTCGGGATGCTCCGCGTGCCGGAGTCGCCCCGGTGGCTCGCGACGCACGGCCGTGACGACGCGGCGCTCGCCGTCCTGCGGCAGGTGCGGTCGGCGGACCGTGCCGAGGCCGAACTCGCGGACATCCGCCGCGCGCACGAGCACGAGGCGCAGGAGCAGCGGGAGAGCGGGTGGACCGTCCTGCTCCGGAACAAGTGGCTCGTCCGGATCGTGCTGGTCGGCGCCGGACTCGGGGTCGCGCAGCAGCTCACCGGGATCAACTCGATCATGTACTACGGCCAGTCCGTCCTCATCGAGTCCGGGTTCAAGGCATCAGCCGCGCTCATCGCGACCATCGCCCCGGGGGTCATCGCGGTGGTCGGTGGCGTCATCGCGATCGCGAACATGGAGCGGATCGACCGGCGGACGACGCTGCTGCTCGGCTTCTCCCTGACGACGGTGTGCCACTTCCTCATCGGCACCGCCTCGGTCGCCCTGCCGGCGGGCAACCCGGCGCGACCGTGGGTGATCCTGGTCCTCGTCGTCGCGTTCGTCGGCTCGATGCAGACGTTCCTCAACATCGCGGTGTGGGTCGTGCTGTCGGAGGTGTTCCCGACGCAGATCCGGGCCCTCGGCATGGGCATCGCGGTGTTCTGCCTCTGGATCGCGACCGCGCTCGTCGGGCTGTGGTTCCCGTCCGTCGTCGCGGCGACGGGCATCACCGGCACGTTCTTCGGCTTCGGGGTCGTCGGGATCCTGGCGCTGCTGTTCATCTGGCGGTTCGTGCCCGAGACGCGCGGCCGCACCCTCGAGCAGGTCGAGGAGGGCGTCGCCTCGGGCAGCCTCTTCACCGTCGACGCGGCGGGGCGCCGCTGACCGACGCGACGGCGGACACACGGGAGGCCCGTCACCGGCTGGTGACGGGCCTCCCGTGTGTCTCCGGTCGGGCTACGGGCGCAGGAGCACCTTGCCGACGCGGCCGGCGGTGTCGCTCGCACGGGCGGCGTCGCGGGCGTCCTCGAACGCGAAGGTCTCGGACACGGGGAGCGTCAGCGACCCGTCGAGTACGCGGCTGATGAGCTCGCCGAACAGCTCCTGCTTCGTCTCCGCGGGCATGGTCCGGCTGACCACACTGCCCCAGAAGCCCTTCACGGTGAGCTGGCCGAAGATGACCTTGCCGGACGGGATCTCGAGCGTGGGGGGAGGCCATCGCGCCGAAGACGACGAGGGTCGCCTCGTCACCGAGCACGGACGCGATGTCGCCCGCGGCCTTCCCGCCGACCGACTCGACGCCGGCGCGGATCGGGGCGCCGCCGGTGATGGCCGAGACCTGGTCCTGCCAGTCCTCGGTGTCGGTCGCGACGATCCGCTCGATGCCCTGGGCGCGCATCTCCTCGACGCCCTCGGCACGGCGGACGAGGCCGATGACGTTGATGCCGCGGGCGGCACCGAGCTGGGCGACCATGCGGCCGACCGCGCCGTTCGCGGCGTTCTGGATGAGCCAGTCGCCCTCGTGCAGGTCGAGCGAGTGCAGCAGGCTGATCGCGCTGAACGGCATCGACACGAGCTGGGCGGCGGACTCGTCGGGCATCGCGTCCGGCACGGGGATCAGCCCGGCGGCGTCGGCGACGTAGTACTCCGCCCAGACGCCGAAGGTGCCACCGGCCACGCGCTGGCCGACGGACAGGTGCGTGACGCCCTCGCCGAGGGCCTCGACGACGCCGAGCGCCTCGGTGCCGGACGGCGCGGGCAGCTCCGGCTTGAAGCCGTACGTGCCGCGGATCGTCCACAGGTCGTGGTTGTGGATCGGGGAGAGCACGGTCCGGACGAGCACCTGGCCGGCGCCCGGGGTGGGGACGGGGCGCCGCTCGACGGTCAGGACGTCGGCGGGCTCGCCGAACTCCGGGTGGACGACGGCGCGCATGGTCTGGTCTGCCACGGTTCAGTCCTCCGAGACCGTGATCGTGACGTCGATGTTGCCGCGCGTCGCGTTCGAGTACGGGCACACCTGGTGGGCGGCGTCCGCGAGGGCCTGGGCCTGGTCGTGCTCCATGTCCGGGATGACGACCTCGAGCACGACGGCGAGCTGGTATCCGCCCTGGCCGTTCGGGCCGATCTGGACGCGGCCGCCGACGGACGAGTCGGTGACCTTGACCTTCTGCGCGCGGGCGACGCCCTGCAGTGCGGAGTGGAAGCACGCGGCGTAGCCGGCGGCGAAGAGCTGCTCGGGGTTCGTGCCGGCGCCGGAGCCGCCCATCTCCTTCGGGATCGCCATGTCCAGCTCGAACGAGCCGTCGCTGGTCTGGACCTTGCCGTTGCGGCCTTCGCCGGTGGACAGGGCTTCTGCGGTGTAGAGGACGTCCATGTGGTGTCCTTCCTTCCTTCGTGGGGTCTGTCTGGTCAGTGGGGACCGAGGTCAGTGGGGACCGAGGTCAGCGGGTCAGCGGGGCCGCGGTGGCCGCCGCGCGGTGCATCGTCTCGGTGAGGCGCTGCAGCGTCGCGATGAGGTCGGCGGCGGACTGCTCGTCGGGCAGCCCGGTGCCGGCGGCGACGCGGGCGGGGACGTGCGCGAGTTCGGCGCGGAGGGACCGGCCGCGCTCGCCGGTCGTCACGGTGACCACGCGCTCGTCGTCACTGCGGCGCTCGCGACGGACGAGGTCGCCCTGCTCCATGCGCTTGAGGAGCGGCGAGAGGGTCCCGGAGTCGAGCTGCAGGTGGTCGCCGAGGCTCGACACGGTCTGGTCGCCCTCGACCCACAGCGTCACGAGCACGAGGTACTGCGGGTAGGTCAGGCCCCACGGCTCGAGCAGCGCGCGGTACGCCTGGGTCGTCGCCCGGGTCGCTGCGTAGAGGGAGAAGCACACCATCTCGTCGGTCACCGGCATGACGTCACTGTTGCACGCGACCGGGTTGTGCACAACCTGATCGGGACGACGTCCAGCCGACACACGGCATCCGTCCGCCGAGAGCGCACCGGACGGACGTCCGTCGTCGGGTCCGGTTAGGCTGGCCGGACCGACGATGACCAGCAACCACCCCGCCACCGCACCGACGACGACCACAGCGATCCCGCGAGTCGGCTCATCGGTGTCCCACGGCAAGACGATCCTGATCGGCGAGCACGCCGTGGTCTACGGCGCACCCGCGCTCGTGCTGCCGGTGACCGACGTCCGCGTGACGGCCACCGCGACGCCCCTGCCGGCGACGCACTCGTCCGGGGCGGAGCACGTGCTGGAATCCTCCGTCCACACGGGGCCGTTCGGCCTCGCGCCGGCCGCCGTGCTGCCCACGACGACCGCCGTCACCGCGACGCTCCGCCACCTCGCCGACCTCGGGTACCCGCACGCCGTGGACACCGCGTTCCACGTCCGGGTCGACAGCCAGGTGCCCACCGCCCGCGGGATGGGGTCGAGCGCCGCCGTCGCCGCGGCCGTGACCGCCGCGGTCGCCGACGCCCTGGGGGGTCGTGCTCGACCGCGCCACCCACCACGACCTCATCCAGGCGTGCGAGCGCGTCGCCCACGGGCGCCCGTCCGGACTCGACGCCCGGGGGGGTCGTCGCCGACGAGCCCGTCTGGTTCGAGCACGACGTCATCGAGCCGGTGCAACTCACCGGGCGCTTCGTCTTCGTCGTCGCCGACACCGGTGTCCCCGGACACACGCGCGAGGCCGTCGCGGCCGTCCGGGAACGCCACGACCGCGCCCCCCGAGGTGGTCGACGCCGTCGTGCAGCGCATCGGGGACCTCGCCCGGGCAGCGCGGGGGGACGCTCGTCGACGGCGACGCCCAGGCCCTCGGTGCCACCATGGACGCCGCGCACGAACTGCTCACCACCCTCGACGTGTCGAGCGGGGACCTCGATCGGCTCGTCGGCGCCGCACGCAGCGCGGACGCCCTCGGCGCGAAGCTCACCGGCGGGGGGACGGGGCGGATGCGTCCTGGCCCTCGCCGCCGACGACGAGCACGCCACCCGCATCGTGACCGCACTGCGCGACGCGGGCGCCGCCGCCACCTGGACCACCTCGATCGGAGCCCGTGCCTGATGACCGCAACCGCCGTCGCGCACCCCAACATCGCGCTCGTGAAGTACTGGGGCAAGGCGGACGCCGACCTCGCGCTGCCCGCCACGGGCAGCGTCTCGATGGGCCTCGACGTCTTCCCCACCACGACCTCCGTCACGCTCGACGCCGACCGGGAGGCGCGTGACACGTTGACCCTGAACGGTCGCGTCGTCGACGACGGTGCGCTGGTGCGGGTCGAGCGCTTCCTCGACCTCGTCCGTGACCTGTCCGGCTCGGACGCCCGCGCCGCCGTCGTCTCGGAGAACACCGTGCCCACGGGCGCCGGACTGGCCTCGAGCGCATCGGGCTTCGCCGCCCTCGCCGTCGCCGCCGCGAGCGCGTACGGCCTCGACCTGTCGTCGCGGGACCTCTCCCGGCTCGCCCGCCGCGGTTCGGGCTCGGCCACGCGGTCGATCCCCGGCGGGGTCGCGGTCTGGCACGCGGGCGACGACGAGGGGTCCTTCGCCGAGACGATCCCCGCGCCGCCGATGGCGATGGTGGTCGTGACGATCGACGACGGCCCGAAGGAGATCGGCTCGCGCGAGGCCATGCGCCGGACGATCGCGACGTCGCCGTTCTACCCGGCCTGGGTGACCTCCACGACCGAGACCGTCCAGGACATGCTCGCCGCGTGCGCGGCCGGCGACTTCACCCGCATCGGCGAGCTGACCGAGAGCAACGCGCTCCGCATGCACGCCACCATCGAGGGCGCCTTCCCCCCCGATCCGCTACCTGAACAGCCGCAGCGTCGCGGTCTTCGACGCCGTCGCCGCGCTGCGGGCCGACGGCCTCGAGGCCTACGCCACCGCCGACGCCGGCCCGAACGTCGTCGTGCTCTGCCGGCCGGGGGGACCGTGCCCGCGTGGCCGCGTCCCTGGACGGGTTCGGCGCGGTCATCGAGTCCGGCACCGGACCAGCCGCTCACCTGGTCGGCTCCGAACGCCCGGGGGACCACCCCCCGAGCAGAGGAGACCACCGCGTGACCGAGTTCCGAGCCCACGGCAAGCTGTTCGTGGCGGGCGAGTACGCCGTCGTCGAGCCGGGTCAGCCGTCCGTGCTGATCGCCCTCGACCGTGCGATCACCGCCCGCGTCTCCGAGGGGCACGAGGCCGGCAGCGTGCACTCCGAGGAGTACGGCAACCTCCCGCTGACGTGGACCCGTGCCGAGGACGGCCTCGCACTGGACCGCGAGCACCACCCCTACGACTACGTCATGGCGACGATCGACCTCGTCGAGAAGCTCCGCGCCGAGCTCGGGATCGCGCCGCGGTTCCACGACCTGCGCATCGCGAGCCAGCTCGACGACGCCAGCGGCCGGAAGTTCGGGCTCGGCTCGTCGGCCGCGGTGACCGTCGCGACCGTCGGCGCCCTCGACCGCTTCTACGGCCTCGGCCTGTCGCAGCGCCGACGCTTCATGGTGGCGCTGCTCGCGACAATCCGCGTGGCACCCCGCGCCTCCGGCGGCGACCTCGCGGCGAGCACCTTCGGCGGATGGCTCCGCTACAGCGCGCCCGACCGCGAGGTCCTGGCCGGCCTGCTCGACGAGCGGACAGTCTCGTCGATCCTCGACGACGACGACGCCTGGACCGGTTTCGACGTCGAGCACCTGCCCGCCCCGACCGACCTGCGGCTCCTCGTCGGCTGGACCGGGTCACCGGCGTCCACGACGAAGCTCGTCGGCGTCGTGCGTCGACACCGCGACGGTGACTACGCGGCGTTCCTCGACGCCAGCCGCGCCTGCGTCGACGACCTGACCACGGGCCTCCGGACCGGGGACGCCGAGCGCACGCTCGGCGCACTCCGGCGCGCCCGCGGCCTGCTGCAGGACCTCGGGACGTCCGTCGGCTCGCAGATCGAGACGCCGCGCCTCGCGACGCTCTGCGACGTCGTCGAGGCAGCCGGTGGCGCCGCGAAGCCGTCCGGGGCCGGTGGCGGCGACTGCGGGATCGCGCTCGTCCCCGCCGACAGCGACCCCGCCGACATCCTCCGCACCTGGGAGGCACACGACATCAGGCACCTCAGCGTCGCGGTGCAACCCGAGGAAGGGACCACGCGATGACCGACCTGCAGACCCCGATCCCCACGAAGTGGGTCGGACCGATCCGCGTCAGCGGCAACGCCGTCGAGGGCGAGCACGAGGTGCCCCTCGCGACGTACGAGTCCCCGCTCTGGCCGTCCGTCGGACGCGGCGCACGGATCTCGCGCATGGTCGAGGGCGGCATCGTCTCGACCGTCGTCGACGAGCGGATGACCCGCTCGGTGGTCGTCCGCGCCTCCAGTGCCGCCGCCGCGCACATGGCCGCCGGACGGATCCTCGCCCGCCAGGGCGACCTCGAGACCATCGTCACCGGGCAGAGCCGCTTCGCGAAGCTCATCGAGGTGCACCCGGAGATCGTCGGTGACCTGCTCTTCCTGCGTTTCGCCTTCACCACGGGCGACGCCTCCGGTCACAACATGGTCACGCAGGCCGCGGACACGCTCCTGCCGGCGATCCTGGCCTGGGAGCCCGAGCTGCGGTACGTGTCGATCTCGGGCAACTTCTGCTCGGACAAGAAGGCCACCGCGGTGAACGGCATCCGGGGCCGCGGCCGGAACACCATCGCCGAGATCGTCATCCCGGGCGAGGTCGTCGAGAAGCGCCTGCGGTCCTCCACCGAACGGATCGTCGAGCTCAACACGGCGAAGAACCTGGTCGGGTCGACGATCGCCGGGGCACTGCGCTCCGCGAACGCGCACTACGCGAACATGCTGCTCGGGTTCTACCTCGCCACCGGGCAGGACGCGGCGAACATCGTCGAGGGCTCCCAGGGCATCACGCTCGCCCAGGCCCGAGGCGACGACCTGTACTTCTCGTGCTCGCTCCCGCACCTCATCGTCGGCACGGTCGGCAACGGCAAGGGCAACGACCTGCCCGTCGTCGAGGACGCCCTCGTGCGACTCGGCTGCCGGGAGGACCGCGAGCCCGGCGCCAACGCCCGACGCCTCGCCGCGCTCTGCGCCGCCACCGTGCTCTGCGGTGAACTCTCACTGCTCGCCGCCCAGACGAACCCGGGCGAGCTCATGGCCGCACACGTCGCCATGGAGCGACGCGGCCACCGACCGGAAGGAGCGTCGGCATGACCACGCAACAGCCGCTCACCGTGGGCATCCACGACCTCGCGATCGCCACCGGCCACCACGTGCTCGACCTCGACGACCTCGCTGCCACCACGGGCGTCGACCCGGCGAAGTACCACGTCGGCATCGGTCAGGACGCCTTCAGCGTGCCCGCCCCCCGACGAGGACATCGTCACCATGGGCGCCGCCGCCGCGAAGGAGGTCCTCGACCGTCACGGCGTGGAGGGCATCCGCACGGTGCTCTTCGCGACCGAGTCCGGCATCGACCAGTCCAAGGCCGCCGGGGTGTTCGTGCACGGGCTGCTCGGTCTGCCGACCAACGTCCGTGTCGTCGAGCTGAAGCAGGCCTGCTACGGCGGGACCGCCGCGGTGCAGATGGCCCTCGGCATCATCGCGCGGGACCCGGGTGAACGCGTGCTCGTGATCGCCGCCGACGTCGCCCGCTACGACGTCGAGACGGCCGCGGAGCCCACGCAGGGCGCCGGCGCGGTCGCGATGCTCATCGCCGCCGACCCGGACCTGGTCGAGCTCGAGCCGCAGTCCGGTCTGTTCACCGCCGACGTCGACGACTTCTGGCGCCCGAACGACCGCTCCACCGCGCTGGTGGACGGGCGGCTGTCGGTCACCGCGTACGTCGACGCCTTCATCGGGGCCTGGGACGACCTCGCCGCGCGCGGTGGCCCCGGCATCGAGGCGATCGACCGCTTCGTGCACCACCAGCCGTTCACGAAGATGGCGATCAAGGCGCACCGGAAGCTCGCACAGCACGTCGACGTCCCGTTCGAGGAGACCGAGCTCGCCGTCGGGTTCACGTACAACCGTCAGACCGGCAACACGTACACGGCGTCGCTCTGGATCGCCCTCGGCGCGCTGCTCGACCTGGACGACGACCTGGCCGGCGCCCGCATCGGCATGTTCAGCTACGGCTCCGGCAGCGTCGGTGAGCTCATGACCGGCGTCGTCCGGCCGGAGTACCGCGACCACCGCCGGACCGGACGCGTCGCCGAGCTGCTCGCGGCACGGGTCCCGCTGTCCGTCGAGGCGTACCGGGAGCTGCACGCCGCCGGTGCCGCGACGAGCGACGACGTCGAGCGTCCGCGCGTCACCGCGGGGCCGTTCCGCTTCGCCGGGGTCACCGGCGGTGCGCGGCACTACGAGGCGACCGGCGCCTGAGCCGGCCGGCCGCACACCGACCTGACCCGACCCCGGCCCGACGTGAGCGTCCCTCGGAGAGGGGTCGTGCCTCCCGGATCGGACCCGCACCCACGCCCTAGGCTTGCGGTGTGGACGCTGTCAGTGCCGGGGCGATCCGCGACGTCGTCGCGGTGCTCCCGAACGCGCCCCGCCTCCGTCACGTGGTCGACGCCGTCGCCGCACGGATCGGCAAGCCGATCCGCGTCGTGGACGTCCGCGGCCCGAGCTGGGGCGCCCTGACCGCGCTCGTGTCCCAGTCGCCCGACGCGGCGCTCGTGCTGCTGCCGCCGGGGTCGACGCCGCTCTACCGGATGCACTGCGTCCTGCACGAACTCGGCCACCTCGTGCGCGGGGACACCGGCGTGCCGGTCCCGCGGACCCAGCTCGACTTCGCCGCGTGGTCCGCCGGCGGCACCGTCTGCCACCGCTCGGTCGACGACGTCCAGCACACGCTCCCCGCACCCGCGGGTTCGTCCCTGCAGGGTGACGACGAGGAGTTCGCCGAGACCTTCGCGTACGAACTGGCCACGGTCCTCCTGTCCGGCACCGTGGGGGGCGGACGAGCGGACCTACGGCTAGTGGGGGGTCCTGCACGCCCTGGCGTTCTGGTGTGCCGCGGCGAGCTTCGCGATCCGCGCGCCCTCGATCGGACGGAACCCGCACGGGCGAGCGAGCTGGGCGGCCACCGGGGTGGGCGCGCTCGGGTTGCTGACGCTCGGCGCGGTCGTCCCGCAGCGGGACCTGGACGCGCTGCTCGGCGGCACCAACGTCGTGAACCTCGTGCAGAACCTCTGCGCGACGACGGCGTTCTGGTTGCTGTTCCGCGGCAGCGTGCGTGACGTCGACCGGCGTCCGGCACTGGCGCACCCGCTCGCCCTGGTGGCGATGCTCGTGTCCTTCACGGTGCCGTTCCTGTTCATCCGGGACCGCGGGGACACCGTCTTCACCTTCATCGTGGACGAGATCGACCAGACCGCCACCTGGCTGTACGCGTGCATCTACATGGCGTGTGTCGCCGCGATCACCGCCACCACCCTCGCCCGCGGAGTGCTCGGCAGCCGCGGGGCGCTCGTCGTGTTCCGGGTGGGGCTGTCCCTCGTCGCGATCGCGAGCGTCGAGGAGATCGCGTCCCTGACGGCCGACCACTTCGTGCTCGGGCCGGTGCTGCTCCGCGACGTCCTCCGGACCGCGTTCGACCCGCCGTTCTACCTGGGGATCGTGCTCATGGTCGCCGCGATGGCGTCGATGACCGTCCGGCGATGGGCCCGGGAGGCCCGGCTCCGCGGACACCGCATCCGTCTCGCCCGCATCGCCCGCCGCCTCGACCTGCGCGCACGCAGACGGCGAGGCGGTCTCCAGGTGCGCACCTACGACCTGCTCATCGCGATCCGGGACGCCGAGGTCCAGGGGCGGGAGCTCACGCCCGCGGAGACGGCGTCCGTGCGGTCCGCGGAGCTCATGCTCGCGAAGGACCTAACGGGGTGAGGCGGCGGGGTGGGGCGGCAGGGCCGCTGGCGTGTGACATGTCCCGCCTGGTAGCATGGGTGTGCTCGTTGCGTTGAGCTCCGAGAAGTGGACCCGAGACCCATCCGGACGGTTGTGGCGCTCGGGTCTCGCGTCTTCCCGGGCGTCACCGCGCGACGGTCCGGCAGTCGACCAGGTGGGTCACCCGGCGCCTCCAGTCCCCGCCCTTCGCCCATGCCGAGGCGAGCGCATCGGGCAGGGCGAGGAGGGGCTCCTCGCGAGCGGTGGCGTGCCGGTGCCGCAGCTGCGCTCCCTGCTGGTGCAAGGTATCGATGATCTGTCGGCGATCCCGGCGCTCCAGGGTCTCGTCACGCTCCAGACACAGCCCTGAACAGCCGGATCGCGTGAGGTCGATCACCAGTGCTCGGAGGCACGCCGCTCGACGGTCGACCTCGGACCGGCCGTCCTTCGGAGCGCGGTGGATGGTCGTCGAGGACGGGATGCTCGCGATTGCGTCCAGGATCATGCGACGACGCCCGTCGCTCTCCTTCGCCATGTGGAGGCGGTGCTGCCCCGGCAGGACGAGCGACCGGACCAGGTTCCGGGCTGCTCCGACGTCCCCGGGTTCGAGGAGCGTCGCTGCGAGCAGGTAGTCGCGCGCCTTCGACTCGTCGGCGAACGCCGCTCGTCCGGTCCCGCTCGTTGCTCGCACCGCCACCCTCCTCGCGGCGCAACACTCTACACATCACCGGAGTGGGTCGGAGGTGCACCCCGACGGGGTCACTGCCCGGTGACGGCCCGGCGGATCTGCTCGACGGGGACCTTCGGTGACCGGTCGGCGTTCAGCAGCCCGTTCGCCTCCTGCATCGTGTCCGTCAGCTGCGTCCAGCACGAGCCGGCGAGGAAGGTGCTGGCGCGGACGGCGTCGTGCAGCGCGGTGATGCGCTCGACCCAGTCGTCGCCGTCGGTGGCGGTCGTGTAGCCCCAGCCCTCCTCCCGGCGCCCGCCCGACTGGTGGCGCACCCCGCCGAACTCGGTGAGCATCACCGGCTGCCCCTGGTCCACGGCCCCGCCGACGAACTGTGGGTGGCCGGACGGGGCGAGTCCTTCGAGGGCACGGGTGCGGGCTGCGTCGTCCGCGTAGGTGCGCGCCAGCACCGCACCGTCGCCCTCGTAGTCGTGGATCGTCACGATGTCGGTGTCCTGCTGCTCCCAGCCGTCGTTCCCGATCACGGGGCGGGATGGGTCGAGCGCGCGCGTCAGGTCGACGAGGGCGCGGGAGTACGCCTGCTGCGCCGGGTCGGACACGACGTGCTGGATGCCCCACGACTCGTTGAACGGGACCCAGGTGACGATGGACGGGTGCGAGGCGTCCCGTTCCACGGCCGCGGTCCACTCCGCGGTGAGACGGCGGACGGCGGTGGGGGGAGAACTCGTACGCGGCCGGTGCCTCGCCCCACACCATGAGGCCGAGGCGGTCCGCCCAGTGCAGGAACCGCGGGTCCTCGATCTTCTGGTGCATCCGTGCGGCGTTGAACCCCAGGGCCTTGATGAGTTCGACCTCCTGGCGGTGGGCGAGCGGGTGCGGTGCGGCCAGGTGCGACTCCGGCCAGAACGCCTGGTCGAGCACGCTGCGCACCGGGTACGGCGCACGGTTGAGCAGGAACCGGCCACCGCCGACGCCGACGCTCCGCATGCCGAGGTAGCTCGACACCGCGTCGAGCACGTGGCCGTCCTGGTCCACGAGGGTGAGCACGGCGTCGACCAGGCGTGGGTGCTCGGGCGACCAGGTCAGCTCGTCCTCGGCCTGGCCGTTGCGCTGCCGTGCGACCGGCACCGTCACGTCGAGGGTCGGCCGGCTCGCGGTGGCGTCCCAGTCGGTGGTCCCGAGGTCCTCGTCCCGTTCGTCGAACCGCAGGGCGACCCGCAGCCGCGATCCGGCCGGCACGCGGCCCCGGAACCGGACTGTCAACGCGGTCGCCGTGGGCCCCGCCGGCGACCACCGGAGGGAGCTGATCGCGGTGCGCGGCACGGCCTCCAGCCAGACCGGCTGCCAGATGCCGGTGGTGCGGCGGTACCAGATGGCGTGCGCGTCCTCGTGCCAGTCCTGCTTGCCGCGGGGGGAGGGTGACGTCGGCGGGGTCGTCCTCGGCGCGGACGACGAGCAGGTGGTCGGTCACGCCGTCGGCGCCGTCGGTCAGCAGCGCGGTGACGTCGAACGAGAACGGCGTGTGCCCGCCCTCGTGCTCGCCGACGAACCGGCCGTCGATCCACACCTGCGCGCGGTGGTCGACGGCGCCGAAGTGCAGCACCAGGCGGGGGCGTGCGGTGCCGTGGCCGGCTGCCTCGAGTTCGGCGCGGCCGATCGTCCGCGCGTACCAGACCACGGGGTGGAACCCCGGGTCGCCGATCCCGGACGCCGGGGACTCTGGCGGGAACGGCACCGTGATCGCGCGGGGGGGCCGGGAGGCCCGTGGCCCATCCCGAGTCCGCTCCGGAGTCGTCGTCGTCGTACCGGAAGGACCAGGTGCCGCTGAGGTCCGTCCAGTCGCGGCGGAGCATCTGCGGTCGGGGGTACCGGCCGTCCTGACGACTCGCGAGGGGGGAGGTCGGTGACGTCGACGGGGACCGGGGAAGCGACGGTGCTCATGGTCGAGCAATTTACAGCGCTGTAAACGCAGCGTCAACGGTACGGTGAGCGCGTGGGCCAGGTCACGCTGCAGGACGTCGCGGAGCACGCCGGCGTCTCGATGAAGACCGTGTCCAACGTGGTCCGCGGGTACCGGCACGTCAGCGACGCCATGCGGGAGCGCGTGCAGCGGTCCGTCGACGAGCTCGGGTACCGGCCGAACGTCTCCGGGCGGAGCCTCGCCACCGGACGGACGAACATGCTCGCGTTCGCCTTCCCCGACCTCCGCCGTCCGTACTTCGCCGAGCTCGCGCACGTGTTCTCCCGCGTGTGCGCCGACCGCGGGTACCAGCTCCTGCTCGAGGAGACCGCCGGAGCGCCGGGCGGCGAGCTCTCCGCCGTCCGTGGGCGTGAGGCGGGCGTCGTCGACGGCGTCGTCATCCACCCCCCAGGTCCTCACACCGGTCGAGATCGACCGGGCGCGCGGGGACACCGCCGTCGTGTTCTTGGGCGAGGACGTCCGACCCCCCGGGCGGCGACCTCGTGGCCATCGACAACGTCCTGGCCGCGTCCGAGGCCGTCGCGCACCTCGCCGCACTCGGGCGACGCCGCATCGGGTTCCTCGGGCACGAGGTGGGCGAGCAGTCCCGCACCTCGGCCTTCCGCATGGAGGGGTACCGCGACGGCCTGGCCGCTGCCGGCCTGCCGTTCGACCCGTCGCTGTGCGTGCCGCGCGAAGTCGGCGACGCCCGCGGGGCCGAGCAGGCCTTCGGACGCGCGCTCGACCACGGCCTCTCGATCGACGGGCTGCTCTGCCGGGACGACCTCGCCGCGGTCGGCGCCCTCCGTGCGATGCGGTTGCGCGGGCTCGAGGCGCCGCGCGACGTCGCCGTCGTCGGGTGGGACGCCATCGGCCTCGCCGCGAGCCTGGTGCCGAGTCTGACCTCGGTCGCGCCGGACACCGTCGCGCTCGCCGAGGCGGCACTCGACCGGTTGCAGGAGCGCATCGCCGGTCGGCCGGGCGAGGGGCGTGCCGTGACCGTCGGGCACCGGATCCTGGTCGGGGAGAGCGCGCCCTACCCGGACGGGTCCGTCGACTGACGGGAGGCCCCACCCGAGTAGACCGGGAGGTGCTCAGTCCTCGTCGTGGCCGGATCCGCCCTGCTCTCCGCGTCGGCCACGGTGGCCGGGCTCGCCCTCGTGGTCGACGACGCGGTCCAGCCACTCGGCGAGGACCGACCGTTCGGCCGGGGACAGGGCCGTGAGGTCCGGCGCGACCGACCGGAGGGTGAGCGCGGCCGTCCGGGTCGCGGACGGCCCGTCCGGCGCCGCCCCGCTCGGGTCGGGCGTGCAGATCTGCGTCATGACGGCCGCGAACGCGGCGTCGGCGAGGGCGGGGTCCCGCTCGCCCTCGGGCTCCTCGAGGAGGGTGAGCACGGCGCCCGTGCCGGCCGCGTGCAGGAGCCGGACGGCGTCGCGCTCGCGGACCGCGAGCCTCCCGGCCGCTGCGACGCGGCGAAGACGGTCCTCGAGCAGGCGGAGCCCCGCGGCGACGGCCGGTGACCCGTTGCCCCGTCGCGGGTCGCTCATGATGACGAAGAGGTCGGGGTTGTCGAGCCCGAAGCCGATCGTCAGGTCCCAACCCGTGCGGAGGTCGGCGACGGGGTCGACCTCGTGCTCGGCGGCTGCGTGGACGGCATCGGCCTTCGTCCGACCGAACTCGGTCATCGCGTGTTCCGCGACGGCGTCGAGCAGGCCGTCCTTGTCGCCGAACAGGCGGTAGATCGTCGGCGGTTGCACGTGCGCGCGGTCCGACACCGCCCGGGTCGTGACACCGGCCGCTCCGTCCCGGCGCAGGAGTTCCGCGGCGGCGGTCACGATCCGGTCGCGGACGTCGGCGCGGGGCACGGGGGGCATCGGGCATGGATCAACGATAACGACTCCTTGCTACCGCTGTGTTTCCGGTGGTACGTTCGTTCTGTTACCACCGTTAGCACGAAGGAGGCATCGATGATCACCGTCACCGGAGCGACCGGCGCCCTGAACGGCGCGACGACCGACCACCTGCTCGAGTGGCTGCCCGCATCGGAGGTCACCGTCGTCACCCGTGACCCGGCCCGAGCCGCACGGTTCGCCGAGCAGGGCGTCACCGTCCGGCAGGGCGACTACGACGACCCCGACGGACTGCGGTCCGCCTTCGCCGGTGCCGACCAGCTCCTGCTCGTCTCGTCGAACGACCCTGCCGGCGACACGATCGGCCAGCACCGCAACGCGGTCGACGCCGCGGTGGCAGCCGGGGTCGGACGGGTCCTCTACACGAGCCACCAGGGAGCCGGTGCCGGCTCGCCGTTCCTGCCGGCCCGGCACCACGCCGCGACCGAGGACATGCTCGCCGCGTCCGGGCTGCCGTGGACCTCGCTGCGGAACGGCTTCTACGCGCACAGCATCCAGTGGATGACCGGACCGTGGCAGGCCACGGGTGTCGTGTCGGTACCGGCCGACGGGCCGGTGTCCTGGACCGCCCGCGAGGACGCCGCCGAGGCCGCCGCGCAGATCCTCCTCGCGGCGGAACCCCTCGACGGCCCGGTGACGCTCACGGCGAGCGAGGCACCGACGTTCGAGGACCTGGCGCGCACCGCCGCAGCGGTGTCCGGTACGCCGGTGCGCTTCGAGGTCGTGGACGAGGACGAGTGGGTCGCCCGCGCGGTCGCCGGCGGACAGGACGAGCGCATGGTGCGCTTCCTGCTCGGCATGTACCAGGCGGCGGCGCAGGGCCGGTTCGCGGGCACGGACCCGCTGCTCCGCGACCTGCTCGCGCGGATGGTGGCGGCCTGACGGACCGCGGCGAGCCCGTCGTCAGCGCCCGTCCGGCTGCACGCTCCCCAGCAGCTCGACCAGGGCGCTCCGCAGGGAGTCCGGCAGCCCGACCGTCTCGAGCTCGACGATCCGGTCGGCCCGCGGCACGTCGCGGTCCACGATCTCCCACGCGGTGAGCTTCTCGGGGTTCCCGGCCTGGGCGCGCTCGAGCAGCTCCCGCGCGGCGTCCCGTGCGTCGACGCCGACCGACGGGGGACCGGCCAACGTGAGGAACGCGCCCTCGTCGGTGGGGACGTCGAGGTCGACCGAGAACCGGTCGGGCCGGACGACCGCGGCCTCCTGCCCGGCGGCGGGCGACCCGAGGAACGTGACGCGCCACCGTCGACGGACCGGGACGACGTCGACGTCCCCGACCGCCGCGTCGACGCGGAACGAGGCGGTGTCCCGGTCCCAGGTGAGCGTCGTCCGGCAGGCACCGGTGCCGTCGGCGCCGGAGGGTCCCGCGGATCCGCCGGTGTCCTCCTGCCCGGACGTGTCCTCGCGGTCCTCGACGAGCGTGAAGCTGCCGGAGGCCCCGGGCGCGACGAGCACCTCGAGCGCGGCCGGGTTCACCGTCGCGTCGACCTCCTCCGGTGCGGCGAGCGGCAGGATCCCGCCGGCCCGCAGCAGCACGGGGATCGTGTCGAGCGTCCGGTGCAGGTCGACGAAGCGGTCCCCGGCGTAGGTGGTGCCCGTGAACACGTCCGTCCAGGTCCCGGCCGGCAACCAGGCGCGGGCGTGCCCACGCAGGGTCACCGGGTCACGCGGTTCGACGATCGGCGCGACGACCAGCTCGGTGCCGAAGGCGTACTCGTTCGGGACGCGGTACGCCTCGTCCCGGTGCGGCTCGAGGTGGTACATCGGCCGGACGAGCGGGGTGCCGTCCGCGGCGAGGTGGTTCATGGTGTGCAGGTACGGCACGAGGCGGTGCCGGAAGCGCAGGGCGTCGCCCATCGCCGCCCGCGGTTCGGCGGGGAAGACCCACGGCTCCTTGCGGATGAAGGGGTTGTTCGCCGAGTGCAGGCGCATGATCGGCGAGAACACGCCGAACTGCACCCACCGTGTCGCGAGTTCGTCGTCCCGGACCCCGCGGGTGTGCCCGCCGATGTCGTGACTCCACCACGGGTAGCCGATGTTCGCGGCGGTGGCGGTGAACTCCGGCTGGAACGCCAGGGACGCCCACGAGACGACGGCGTCCCCGGAGAACCCGACGGCGTAGCGGTGGCTGCCCGGTCCGGCGTAGCGGGAGAACGTCATGCCGCCGCCGCCGTCACGGGCCGAGTCGAGCAGGTGGAAGTGGTTGAGCACCCAGAGCGGGTCGACCCCCCGGGACGGAGGACGTCCGGCCCTGCTGCCAGTCGATCCACCAGAAGTCGACGCCCTGCTCCTCGAGGGGACGGTGCAGCACCTCGAGGTACGCGCGGAGGAAGTCCGGGTCGGTGGGGTCGAACGGGATCGCCTGCTCGGTGTCCGGGTCGACCCCCATCGCCGCGGCCATCGCGGGGTAGGCGTCCTCGAACGCCCGAACGCCGTCCGCGGGGTGCAGGTTGAGCGTCGTGCGCATCCCGCGCCGGTGCAGCTCGGCCAGGAACGCTGGCGGGTCGGGGAAGAGCGAGGGCTCCCACGAGTAGCCGGTCCAGCCGTTGCCGAACCGGGACGGGACGGACTCCACCCGGTGCCAGTCCATGTCGATCACGGCGACGGAGAGCGGCAGGCGCTCCTCGTCGAACCGGTCGAGGAGGGCCAGGTACGACTCGTCCGAGTACGGGTGGTAGCGGCTCCACCAGTTGCCGAGCGCCCACCGGGGCATCAGGGTCGGCGGCCCGGACACCGCGTGGAACGCCCGGAGCGCCGCGGCGTAGTCGCGCCCGTACGCGAAGACGCTGACGTCCCGCCGGCCGGGGACCCGGCTGCCGACCCAGCCGTCGTCCTCGAACAGGAACGACTCGCTGTCGTCCAGCATGACGATGCCGTCGCGCGCCAGGACGCCGGACTCGAGCGGCATCCGCCCGTCCACGTCGTCGAGGGTGCGTCCGGTGCCACCCAGGTCACGGGCCTCCTGGCCGTAGCGCCAGCGGTTGGCGTCGGGTCCGGAGGTCTCGACGACCAGGCCGGCCGACGAGAACGGCCGCCCGTCGTACCGCAGGGTCGCACGGTCGGTCGTCACCTCGACGCCCGCGCCGCGGCGCAGCACCGTGTACTCGGGCACCTCGAGCCGCCGGCGCACGGCGAACGTCGAGGCGCGGTCCTCGAAGCCGCCGTCCTCGCTCCACTCGACCCGGAACAGGCCGTCCTGCAGGACCGTGACCCGCCAGTGGTCGCCGTGCACGACGGCCTCGGCGGAGGCGACGGGGTCGGATCCGGGGGAAGGGGCGGATGGTGGGCAGGGGGGCCGGGAGGGGGGTGTGGTCACGCTGGTGGTCCTGTCTCGGCCGTTCCGGCCGGTGTCGGTCTGGAGGCTCGGTTCAGCTCTTGACGGCGCCCTGCGTCACGCCGCTGATCACCCAGCGCTGCGCGAACAGGTAGACGATGACGGTCGGCGCCATCGCCATGAGGTACGAGGCGAACGCGACGTTGTAGTTCGTGCCGAACTGGCTCTGGAAGATGTTCTGCACCACGGGCAGCGTCTGCAGCCCCGGGTCCGCGGTGATGAGCGACGGCATCATGAAGTCGTTCCACGAGGCGAGGAAGGCGAAGATGCCGACGGTCGCGTTCATCGGTCCGAGCAGCGGCAGGATGATGCGCCAGAAGATCTGCCACGTGGAGGCGCCGTCGATGCGGGCGCTCTCCTCGAGTTCGACCGGGATGGAGCGCAGGAACGCCGAGTAGAGCAGCACGCTGAACGACAGTTGGAACATGGCGTGCAGGATCGCGACGCCGATGGGGTTGTCGAGCGAGATCATCGCGGTGAGCTTGATCTGGGGGGAGCGCCACGACCGGGAACGGCAGGAACATCGCCGCGAGCAGGTACACGAACGACCAGCGGAAGAAGCGGCGGTGCCAGTTCCGGACGATGGCGTACGAGGCGAACGAGCTGAGCAGGAGCGTCGCGACGACGGTGAGTGCGGCGACGCCGAGCGACACCGAGAACGAGACCGGGAAGCGGGTGAGCGCCCACGCCTCGGCGAAGCTCGCCGGGTTGAACGGGGTCGGCAGGGACAGCGCGTTGCCGTCGACCGCCTGCGCGCTCGTCTTGAACGCCATGGCGACCGTGACGTACAGCGGGACGAGGACGGTCAGGGACGCGAGCGCCAGGATGATCGTCAGCGGCCAGTTGACGCGCTCGAGGCGGCGGCGGCGCGGCTGGTCGGGGGCGGTGCGGGCGGCTGCGGTGGCCGGGGACCGGGTGTCGATGGCGCTCATGCGAGTCGGAGGTTCCTTCCGCGCGTCACTGCGAGCTGCAGGACCGAGATGAGGACGGTGATGATGAAGAAGACGGTCGCGTTGGCCATCTGGTAGGCGTAGTCACCGCTGGTGAAGCCGGTGAAGATCGTCATCGCGACACTGCTCGTCGCGGAGCCGGGCCCGCCGTTCGTCAGGCCGACGATGACGTCGTAGGCGCCGAGGTAGCCCTTCACGCCGAGCACGGTGTTGATGACGATGAAGCCACCGATGAGCGGCAGGGTGATCGACCGGAGCTGCTTCCACGTCCCGGCGCCGTCGAGGGAGCTGGCCTCGTACACGTCGGCCGGGATCGAGGTGAGTCCGGCGGTGTAGATGAGGAGCGCGCCCGGGATGGTCTGCCACGCCGAGACGATGACGATGGCGAGCCACGCCAGGTTCGGGTCGCCGAGGATGCTCTGCTCGAGCGGGCCGAACCCGACCGACGTGGCCAGGGCCGGCAACGTGTTCGAGAACAGGTAGTTGAAGACGTAGGCGACGATGATGCCGGACACGACCATCGGGATGACGAACACCGACCGCAGACCCGCGGCGAAACGGACCCGCTTGGACAGGGCGATGGCGAGCGACAGCGCGATCGTCTGCGTGACGATGACGGTCACCACCGCGAAGCCGAGCGTGAACCCGTACGACCCGAGGATCGCCGGGTCGGACACGAGTGCGCGGTAGTTCTCGATGCCGAGGAAGTGCCACTGCCCGAACCCGAGGTAGTCCGTGAAGCTGTAGAAGATGCCGACGCATGCCGGCGCGACGACGAACGCCGTGAACAGCACGAGGGCGGGCACGAGGAACAGGTAGTACATGCCCTCGGTGCGGTGCAGAGAGCCGACGCGGCGGTGGACGCGGGTCGCTGCGGTGGCGGGGCCGGGACGGGGGTCCTCGGTCTCGGGGGGTCAGGGGGGGTCTGCATGGTCATGATCGCTCCTGGGGTCCGGTCCGGCTGTTCCTGGTCGCGCCGGTCAGACCGTCGCCGAGCGGCCGGCGAGTCGTCGCCAGTCGGTGTCGAGCCGCCGCAGCATCGAGTCGAAGTCGCCGCTGCGGATGGCGGTCTGCAGGTAGTTGCCGAGCGGGATGGAGGTGGGGATGAAGGTGCCGGCACCCTGGTAGAACGCGCCGTCGTCGACGTACTGCTGCAGCCCCTCGAGTCGCTCGTCGGTCTGCGGGGGGAGCGTCCTCGGTGGTCGAGAACGCCAGGTTGTCGCGGTTGTAGGCGTTGATCACGTCGGGCTGCATGAGGAACTCGACGAGCTCCTGCGCCTGCTCGAGGTGCGGGGTCGTGGTGGGGATCCACAACCCGAGGTCGATGTTGACCCGGGCTCTGCGGTCGCCCGGGTCGTTCGAGACGGGCAGGGCGAACGTGCCGACCGGCAGTCGGTCGTCCACCAGGGCGATCTGCCCGAGCGCCCACGGTCCCTGCAGGTACATCGCCGCCTTGCCCTGCCCGAAGGCGAGGTTGCCGTCCGCGTAGGACCGGGTGGCGTGGTCGGGGTTGAAGAACGACGAGATGGTCTTCGCGCGCTCCATGGGCAGGGCGAAGTCCTTCTCGAACGACACCTCGGCGTCCGGCCCGACGTCGGTCCCGAGGGCCTTCATCTTCCGGAAGAACGAGCCGGTGTCCACCAGGCTCCCGACCGAGTAGTCGAACAGGCCCTGCCAGAGTGTCCAGGTGTCCCGGTCGGTCGCGTACACCGGGGTGATGTCGGCCTTCCGGAGCGCGGTGCAGACGTCCACGAACTCGTCCCACGTGGTCGGGACCGGCAGGCCCTGCTCGGCGAAGATGCGCTTGTTGTAGATGACGCCGGCCGCCGCGAGCGAGAACGGCAGCACGCTGGTGCGGTCCTCGTACTTCGCGTACTGGTTCGTCAGGCCGTCGATGCTCTTCCGCACCCGGCCCGCGGACGGCAGGTCGCTCAGGTCACGGAGCACACCACGTTCGATGTAGCGCGCGAGTTCGAGGTTGTCGTTGAAGCAGCCGACGTCCGCGGGCTCACCGCGGACGAACTGCGGGGCGATGGCGCCGGTGCTGTCGTGCACGACGCGCATGCCGGGGTTCTCCCGCTCGAAGCGGCGGAGCAGGTCGTCGAAGTAGGCGATGACCTCCTGCTTCTGCTCGTAGAAGCGCAGGGTGCTGCCACCCGCCGCGGTGCTGCCTGCCGAGGGGGCCGAGCACCCGGCGAGCGCCAGCGTGCCGAGCCCGCCGACCGTGCCGGCGAGGAACCCGCGCCGACTGAGTGCCGTCCGTGCCGTTGTGCTGCCCATGACCATGGTCACTCCCTTTCGCGCTCCATCGCGCCAGCCCAGTTTTACAGCGCTGTAAACGCAAAGTCAACGCCGAAGTCGCGTTCTCCGGGGAGGGTCAGGGGGAGGGACGAGCCGCGGGGCTCCGGTGCGTGCTGGAGCTCCTGCCGCAGGGACCGGACGGCCCGCATGAGCTCGTCCTGCTTCCGAGCGCTGGCGCCGAGCGGCGATCCCAGCGCGGGGCGCGCGATCACCCCGAGGCGTCCTGCCCCCGTGACGAGGGCGAGCGACCAACCGCTCTGCCCGGTGATGGTCCTGCGCTCGTCGGGTTCGACGTCGCGGAGGTCAACCCACGGGATCTCGACGACGGGCTCGGCCTGGTCGGGTGTCCACGCGTGCAGCCCGACCTCGTCGACGGTCCAGAGCGCCGGTCGCGCCCGACGGCGGGGAGCGATGCCGAACGCGGCGAGGTCACCGCGGAGGTTCACGTGTGCCGGCAGGAACAGGCGCGGCCGCACCTGCCACGCCCGGGCACGGGCCAGCGCGGCACGGTCGCGACGGCGGTACCGGGCGGTGCCGACCGCGAGCGCGACCGCGGCGAAGAGGAGGAACCAGGGCAGCAGCCAGCCCCGACTGCTGCGGCCGTCGCCGGACCCGACACCGACCCCGCTGGAGAGCTCGAGCGCGATGCCGGCGAGCCCGAGCACGCCGAGGACCGCGACGGCGACGACGGTCTTCCGTACGGGCGGGAAGGCGCCGTCGCGGAGTCGCTGCATCCAGGGTTCGGGGACGGAGGTCATCTCCCCAGCCTGGCAGGGGGGATGGCCACCCGTCCGGCCTGGATGCGGTCCGGGCCGTCAGGCGTAGCGGCGGGCGGCGCGCAGTGCGGCGTCGGTGTACGAGCCACCGAACAGGAACACGTGGAGCAGGAGCGGGGCGAGCTGGTGCAGCGCCACGCGGTCCTGCCACCCGGGCGCGAGCGGCGACTCGTCGTCGTACGCGGCCAACACGGTCCCGAGCTCCGGGAGGCCGAACAGTGCCAGCAGCGCCAGGTCCGTCTCCGCGTGACCGCCGTGCGGGGTCGCGTCGATGAGCACGGCGCCGGTCGGTGCGTCCGCCTCTCGCGGCCAGAGCACGTTCCCGGCCCAGAGGTCGCCGTGCAGTCGGGCCGGACCGTCCCCGACGAGCGCCGGCTGCGGGGACCCGAGCGAGCCGTCCTCCAGGCGGTCGCAGACCCGCTCGAACACGGCGGCCTCGGCACCGTCGTACCCGCCGGCGTCGACGATCCGCTCGACGAAGTCCCGGATCCGGTACTCGGCGAAGAACGCGCCCCAGGACGTCGGCGCCTCGGACGCGGGGACGAACGGTGTGCGCGAGCGGCCCATCCGCAGCGGACCGTTCGCCGGGAACCCGGGCGACGGGGCACCCCAGTGCGCGGCACCGGCGGCGTGCGTGTGGGCCAGCGAGCGACCGAAGCGCGCCGCCTGCGCACGGGTCGGGGTCCCGTCGGCGATGAGCTCCAGTTCGAGCAGGGTCGGGTGTGGACGCCCCAGGACGCGGGCGATCCGGGTGCCACCGGTCTCCTCGGCCTCGGCGAGCCACTCGAGGCCGGCCGCCTCGGCGGCGGCCTCGTCCGGGTCCGTGAAGGTCTTCGTGTGCGTCGAGGCCATCACCCCATCCTGCCGACCGGGGACGGCTCCGGGTTCAGACGGCGTCGACCAGGGCCCGGGCGAGGGGGGTGCCACGGCCGCGAGGACGGCCCGCTCAGCACCAGCGTCCGCTGGTACCCGGGCGACATCGGCAGCATGACGAGGTCCGGCGGCAGCATCACGCGGCCGAGCGTCGGCACGATCGAGACGCCCTCGCCGCGCTGGATCATGCCGAACATCGTGCTCATCTCCCGCACGCGGTGGGCGTAGCGGAACGGCTGTCCGGCCCGCTCGTGCATGAGCTGGATCTGGTGCTCGCAGCCACCGCCGCCCGCGACCAGGCCGTCCTCGTGCAGGTCGTCGAGGGTCAGCGCCGGGAGCTCGGCCAGCGGGTGGTCCCGGCGGACGACGGCGGCCATCTCGTCCTGTGCGACGACGACCCCGCCGTCCGGTACCGCGGTCGGGTCGACGAGCACCGCGGCGTCGACCGTGCCCGCTTCGAGCCACTCCGGCATCTCGTCGTCGTCGCCCTCGTACACCTGCACGTCGACGTCCGGCAGCGTGACCGCCCAGACCGCGCGGAGCCGGGGGAGCAGCCCCTGGCACACCGTCGGGACGGCGGCGAGGCGCACGGTGCCGCGTGCCGGGGCGGGCCGCACCACGGCCTCCAGGGCGTCGACCGAGGCGAGCACGCTCCGGGCGTGGGCGAGCAAGCGGTCGCCGAGCGGCGTCGGCGCGGTGGCGGCGCCGCGGAGCACGACCGGGCCGCCCACCTCGCGTTCGAGTCCGGCGACCGCGTGCGAGACGGCCGACTGCCCGACACCGAGCGCGAGCGCGGCCGCGGTGAAGGAGCCCGCGTCGACGGTCGCGACGAACGCGCGGAGCTGGGGGGAGCGATACGGTCATGCGCTTCCTTCATGACGGCATGAGCGTCATGCGTTTGCCGCATGACCGGACACTCCCGAGACTAGGCCTCGTGAACGCCCTCCTCTACGTCCTCGTCGCCCTCACGTGGGGCTCGAGCTTCTTCTTCGCGAAGATCGGGCTCGAGGGCTTGGCGCCCCAGCAGGTCGCCACGGTCCGGACGGTGCTCGGCGCACTGACGCTCGTCGTCGTGCTGCTCGTCACGCGCCGTCGGTGGCCGCGTGAACGGCGGCTGTGGGGACACCTGTTCGTCGTCGCGGTGTTCCTCAACGCCGTGCCGTCGTCCCTCATGGCGTGGGCCGAGCAGACCGTGCCGTCCGGGCTCGCCAGCATCTACAACGCGACGACGCCCATCATGACGCTGCTCGCGCTGGCCGTCCTGGTGCCGACCGAGCGGTTGAACCGGCGGCAGATCGGGGGGGATCGTGCTCGGCATCGTCGGGGTCCTCGTGCTCGTCGGTCCCTGGGACGTGCTCGGCGACCCGGAGGTCCTGGCGAGCGTGCCGGGACAGCTCGCGCTCCTCGGCATGACGGCGTCCTACGGCATCGGCCTCGCGTGGCTCCGCCGCTTCGGCGTCGGCGGCGGGATCGACCCGACCACCGTCGCGACGGTGCAGCTGACGCTCGCCGCGGTGCTCATGCTCCTGGTCGCACCCGTCATCGCGACCGGTCCGGTGCGGCTGGACTGGAGGATCGGAGCCGCGATGGTGGCGCTCGGCGCGGTGGGCACGGGGCTGGCGTACGCGTGGAACACCCGGCTGGTCGGGGCCTGGGGCGCCGGGCGCGCCTCCACCGTGACCTACCTGACGCCGGTCGTCGGGGTCGCACTCGGCGTCCTCGTGCTCGGGGAGCCGCTGCGGTGGAACGAGCCGGTGGGCGGTCTCGTCGTGCTTCTCGGCATCGCTCTGGCGTCGGGACTGATCGGGTCACGGCGTCGGTCGGTTCCGGCGCCGGCCGGTGAGCAAGGGGCGGCGGCGGCCGGCCGGTGACGAGCCCGCGCGTCAGCGCCCTGCGGCGGACGGCGTCTGCTGCCGGAGCGGCTGCGTGCTGGTGTCGTGCAGCCCCTTGCCCGTCGTCTCGGGTGCCATGACCTGCGACAGGATCCCGCCGGCGACGCAGACGGCCGCGGCGATGAGCATGCACGCACCGATGCCGATCGTCGAGATGCCGACCGGGAGCAGGAACGTCCCCGCGGCCGCGCCGATGCGGCTGCACGCGGCAGCGAACCCGACGCCGGTGGAACGGACCTCGGTCGGCAGCACCTCGATCGGGTAGACCGCGGTCAGGTTGCCCTGCACGGCGTTCATGAACGAGAACACCGCGAAACACAGCACGACGACGACGCCGGGCGCGGATCCCCACAGTCCGACGACGACGAGCGCCACGGCCATGATCCAGAACGGCGGGATCAGCTGCCGGCGACGCCCGAGCCGCTCGATCGTGAGCATGCCGACGAGTGCGCCGACCGCCGCCATCGCGTTCACCGTGATCGTGCCCGCGGCCTCGTCGTGCAGCTGCAGGGACTTCAGCACCGTCGGGGCGAACGTGAAGATCGCGAAGTAGGGCGCGACGTTGCACGCCCAGAAGAGGGAGATGAACGCGAGACGCTGCCGGTTCTCCTTCGAGAACAGGACGCGGTACCCGCCGGCCTTCTGCTGCTCCGCCGCGTACTGCTCGTCGCGGAAGTACGCGTCGCCGCCGAGGTGCTCGGCGACGATCGTCCGCGCCTCGTCCACCCGGCCGCGGGCGAGCAGCCACCGCGGCGACTCCGGGAACCCGATCCGGGCGACGGCGGTGACGACGGCCGGCAGCGCGCTCGTCACGAGCACCCACCGCCAGCTCAGGCCGAACGCGTCGATCATCACGTAGGCGGTGACGACGGCGATCAGGTAGCCGCCGTACCAACACACGAGCAACCCGGACAGTCGTCGGCCGCGGTCCTTCGCGGGGGGCGAACTCGGCGAGCATCGCGGCACCGATCGCGTACTCCGCGCCGATCGCGACCCCGAGCAGTACCCGGACGACGAACAGCTGCCAGCCGTCGGCGACGAACGCCTGCGCGAGACCGAGGACGATGAACGCCAGCACGTCGATCGTGAAGACGCGCTTGCGGCCGAACCGGTCGGTGAGCCAGCCGGCGAGCGGCGCTCCGATGAAGATGCCGATCAGTGAACTCGCACCGATGAGTCCTGCGAGCACCGGGTCCAGGCCGAGCGCCACGGTGATGGCGGGCAGGGCGACGCTGATCACGCCGAGGTCGAACCCGTCGAGGCCCTCGCCCCACGCGCAGGCGAAGGTCATCCGGCGCAGGAACCCCCCGCCGTCCGGCCGGGATGCTCGTCGTGGTCATGGTGATCCCTCCCGCGTGCGCCCCGTGGTCGACGCCCATCGGACCCTAGGCCGGAGGTGGTCGTGTGCTCGTCCAGGATGTCCGGCATGCGGATCTCACGAGGGGGGACCGCCGGCCGTCGCACTGCCCGGTGGCATGGCTCGTGGCGACCGAGCGCACGTCCGCTCCGTACGCTGGCACGGTGACCCCTCCGCGCAGGCCCTCGACCGTCCGCCTGCTCGTAGCGTCCTCGCACCCCGGCCCGACCGTGACGGTGACGGTCCTCGCCACCGTCCTCGCCGCCGCGGTGGGGCACCCGGTGGGGACCGTCGTGCTCGTGGCGCTCGCCGTGGTCGCCGGCCAGCTCTCGATCGGGCTCGCCAACGACTGGATCGACGCCGACCGTGACCGAGCCGTGGGGCGGAGCGACAAGCCGGTGGCCCGTGGGCTCATCGCCGTGGGGACGGTCCGCGCCGCCGCCGTCGTCACCGCGGGCATCGCCGTCGTGCTGTCGCTGTTCCTCGGGCCGGTCGCCGCGGTCGCACACGTGGTCCTCGTCGCGGCCGGGTGGGCGTACGACGCCGGCCTGAAGCGCACGGTCTGGTCGGTCGCGCCGTTCGTCGTCGCGTTCGGGCTGCTCCCGGTCGTCGCGATCGCGGCGGGGCCCGACGTCAGGTGGCCCGCCGCGTGGGCGATCGCGACCGGTGCGGTCTTCGGCGTCGCGATCCACTGCACCAACGTCCTGCCCGACCTCGTCGACGACGAGGCGACCGGGGTGCGCGGCTTCCCGCACCGGCTCGGCCTGCACGCGTCCGGGGTCGTCGCGTTCGGTTCGCTCGTCGTCGCGGCCGTCCTGGTGCTCGTCGGCCAGCTCGGCGGCGACGACCCGGTCCGCGGGGTCGGCTCTGTGCTGGCTGTGCTGGGTGCGGTCGTCGTGGTCGTCCTGGCAGCGGTCGGGGTGCGACTCGTGCTGACCGGGCCGCCGACCCGCACGTTGTTCCGCCTGGTGATCGCGTCGTCGCTCGTGCTCGTCGTCGAGCTCGGCTTCGCGGGAGCGGCCCTGGTGGCCTGAGCCGCGGCCGCCCGCACACCAGCCCCAGGGCGAGACCGACGCCAGGGCGTGCGGAGCGCCCGATCAGGACCGGCGCAGGAACGGGTCGATGACCGCCCACGTCGCGTCCGGGGCCTCCAGGTGCGGGAGGTGCCCGGCCGCCGGGACCTCGACGAACTGCGCACCGGGAACGGCTGCGGCGACGGCCCTGCCGTACGCGGGCGTGACGACGCGGTCACTGGCACCCCACACGACGAGGGTCGGGACGTCCACCGCCCCCCAGACGGCCGAGGAGCGTCGGGTCGCTCATGCTCGTGCCGGCGACGGCAGCCATGGTGCGGCCGTTCGCCTGCTGGACCGCGCGCTGCTCGTCGGTGGAGCCGGCCGGGTCCCGGTACCCGCGCTCGGGGTCGTGCCATGCCACCTCGGCCAGTCCGCGGGCGTCGAGGGCGAAGAAGTCGGCGATCGGCTCACCGTCCACCACGACGCCGACGCCGTCGATCACCACGACGGCACCGATCCGTCCGCGGTACCGGTCATCGGCGGCCGCCTGGACGGCCATCTCGAGGGCGACCCACCCGCCGATCGACGAACCGATCAGGACGACGTCGTGCTCGTCGCGGTCGACGAGGTGGTCGAGGTACGCGTGCGCGAGGTCGGCGACCGAGGCGATGGCCTCCGGCCGGGCGGTGCCGTCCCAGCCGGGGTGGGTCGGCGCGACGGCGTGCATGGTCGCCGCGAGGTGCCCGACGATCGGTGCGACGGTCTGCGGGCCACCGCCGCCGTGGAGGACCAGGGCGATCCGCGCGGCGGGGTCGCCGTCCTGGTCGACGGGGAGGTCAGTGGGGAGGGTGCTGGTCATGGTCCACCTGTCTCAACATGTTGATGTAATGATGTTGATACCGTAGCACCATGGCGACGGACCTCGAACTGCTCGGACAGATGCTCAAGCGGGCGCAGTACCGGAACCACCGGACGATGGACGCTGCGCTCCGCGACGTCGGGGTCAGCCTCGTGCAGTGGGACGCGCTCCGTGCGGTCGACCGGATGCCCGGAGCCTCCGGCCACGACCTCGCCGTCGCCACGTTCCAGAGCGACCAGGCGTTCGGCACGCTCGCGACACGGCTCGTCGAACGCGGCCTCATCGAACGGTCGGCGGGACTCGGGCGCCGTCTCGTGCACACCCTGACGGACGCCGGCCGCGCAGCGCTCGACGACGGCCACGCGATCGCGGTCCACGTGCTCGACGAGCTCTTCGCACCGTTGGACGACGCGGGTCGGCGCCACCTGGAGCGCGCGCTGGCTGCTCTCACCGCGGCGGAGTGAACGGCCCCCCCGCGTCCGGGTACGCGGGGCCCTCGACCGTGCGGGCCGTACAGTGCACCATGACCGAAACCACGCCGACACCCCACCTGCTCCGGCTCGGGGTGCTGGCTGTCTCCCGGAAGGCCGACGAACGTCGCCTGCCGATCCACCCCGCACACGTCGAACGCATCGACCCCGACCTCCGCGCCAGGATGGTCCTCGAGCGCGGGTACGGCGATCGCTTCGGCGTCCCGGACGAGCAGCTCGAACCCCTCGTCGGAGCGATGGCCACGCGTGCGGAGATCATCGCCACCACAGACGTCGTGCTCCTGCCGAAGCCCCAGGCACCGGACCTCGCCGACCTGCGGGACGGCCAGGTGCTCTGGGGGGTGGCCGCACTGCGTGCAGGACCAGACGCTGACGCAGCTCGCGATCGAGAAGCGCCTGACCCTGATCGCCTGGGAGGCGATGAACCACTGGCGGGCCGACGGCGGCTTCGGCCTGCACGTCTTCCACAAGAACAACGAGCTCGCCGGGTACTGCTCGGTGATCCACGCGCTGCAGCTCTGCGGCTCCACCGGGGACTACGGGCGTCGGCTCACCGCCGTCGTCATCGGTTTCGGTGCCACCGCCCGTGGGGCCGTCACCGCCCTCAACGCCCACGGCATCCACGACGTCCGCGTCCTCACGAACCGCGACATCGCCGCCGTCGGGTCGCCGATCCCGTCCGTCGACATCCTGCAGATCGAGCACGACGAGGACGCACCGACGGGCAGCACGGTCCGGACCCGGGACGGCTCGGTCCCGCTCGCGCCGTACCTGGCGCGGAACGACATCGTCGCGAACTGCACCCTCCAGGACCCGAACGCGCCCCTGACCTACCTCCGCACCGAGGACCTCGAGGCCTTCCGCCCGGGGAGCCTGGTCGTCGACGTCTCGATCGACGAGGGGGATGGGCTTCAGCTGGGCACGGCCGACGTCGTTCGCCGAGCCCATGGTCACCGTCGGCGGGTCGACGAACTACTACGCCGTCGACCACAGCCCGTCACTGCTCTGGAACTCGTCGACGTGGGAGATCAGCGAGGCGCTGATGCCGTTCCTCCGGACGGTGATGTCGGGGCCGTCGGCGTGGGCGGAGTCGGACACGATCCGTCGGGCGATCGAGATCGAGCACGGGCAGGTCCGCAACGAGGCGATCCTCGCCTTCCAGGGCCGCGCGGCGGCCTACCCGCACGCGGTCATCGGTTGACGGCGGCGTCTGCTCGGGACGCCTCGATGGCTCCGAGACGCCGCCACCTCCCGCGGCGTCCCGACCACTCGGTGGCGTCCCGCTCGGACGGGCCCGTCACGCAGGCCGGTCGGACGGACGGGAGGTCGACTACGCCCAGGCCATCGCGTACAGCCGGGCCAGGGCACCCGCGGTCGGGAGCGCCAGGACGGACCGGAGCAGCGCCTCCCGGCCGACGCCGACCACGTCGGGGACCGCACGGCCGAGGGCCATGTTCCCCTCCGCCTGCCGTCCGGCCCGTCGTGCGGCGGCCTGCCGCCGTCGCGCGTACGCCGGCCACGGTCCGGCCGCACCGGTGCGGACCGCGTCGGCGAGGACCGGTGCCAGGTCCGCCGCGTCCAGCCACCCGAGGTTCATGCCCTGTCCACCGATCGGGCTGATCTCGTGGGCCGCGTCGCCGACCAGGACCACCCGGCCGAGTCCGACGCGGTCCGCGGTGCGGCGACGCACGCGGAAGGCGCTGAGCATCGAGCAGGTGGCGGGGTCCGGTGCGACACCCGTGCGGTTCCGCACGATCGCCGCCAGCCGGGAGGCCCGGTCCGCCTCCGGCGCGTCGGCTGCGGCCGCGGGGACGGCCGGGTCCGCCAGGGCGTCGTCCCGGGGGAGGAGCACGACGTACCGTCGGCGGCCGTCGGGGAGCGGGAAGGACTCGACCACGCCCGCCGCCCCGACGTCGACGAGGGCGGCCGAACGGGCGTCCGTGTCCTCCGGGTCGGCGAAGTCGCCCATCACGTAGCGGTCCGGGTAGTCCCGGCCGGTCGTCCCGATGCCGAGCAGGTCGCGGACCAGGCTCCGGGCGCCGTCCGCGCCGACGACGAAGGACGCGCGGATCTCGACCGGTCGGCCGTCGCGGTCGGTGCCGGTCGCGTCCACGTGGTCGCGGTGCCGGGTGAGCCCGACGAGTGCGGTGCCGGTCCGGAGTGCTCCGGGTGCACCGGCATCGAGCCGGTCGCGGAGGAGCACCTCGGTCCGGTGCTGGTCGAGCGTCGCCACGTACGGGTGCGTGTCGGAGGCGCCGTCGAACGACAGCGTGCCGAGGACCCGACCGCGACTCCGGGCCACCCCGGTCCGCACGAGGACCGCCTCCGCGAGCACCGTGTCGGCCAACCCGACCTCGGCGAACGCGTCGAGCGACGGCGGGTGGATCCCGATCGCCCGCGAGCCGACCGGGTCGGTGGTCCGGCGCTCCCAGACCTGCACGGCGGTTCCCCTGGCCGCCAGGAGCGCGCCGAGGAAGAGGCCGACCGGTCCGCCGCCGACGACGAGGACGTCCGTGGTGTCCGTGGTCACGGGCCGAGCCTACGCACGGCCGGACCACCGGTTGCCGGGAACGCCACCACGACCCCCAAAGAACCTTTTGACGGTGCCGCGTCGCGAGTGTCACCATGACGCCGTGTCCGCCATCGACGAGCTCCGCGCCACCGCTCACCCCGTCCGCCTGCGACTGCTCTCGCTCCTGACCGGCGTCGCGATGAGCGCCGCCGAAGCCGGCCGGGAGCTCGGGCTCTCGCAGGCGACCGCGAGCTACCACCTGCGCGTGCTCGAGCGTGCCGGACTCGTCCGGGTCGTCGAGGTCGTCCGGCTCCGGGGCGGTGACGCCAAGCGCTACCGGCACGAGGCGTCGTCGGTGCCGTTCGACGTCCACGACGTGCACCCGCTCGACCCGGACACGGCGGAGGAGCGCGTCGCCTACCTCGGGTTGGTCGCGGACGAGCTCCGGCGGCGAGCCCTCGACCAGGTCGACGGCCCCGGCATGTCCGCCGACGCCGAACTCTGGGTGGACCCGGAGACGTGGCGCCGCGCGGTGCACCACGTCGGGCAGACCGCCGCCCTCCTGCACGCCGCCGCACGTCCGCCGCGGACACCCGGGACACAGCCGGTGTCGATGACGGCGGCGCTGTTCCCGGTGCGACGTCGGTGAGCACGACGGTGAGCACCACGGTCGACCGTCTCGGTCCGCTCCGGCACGCACCCTTCCGGTGGCTCCTGGCGGCCCGCACGACGAGCATCCTCGGCAACGCGGTCGCGCCCATCGCGCTCGCGTTCGCCGTGCTCGACCTGACCGGGTCGGCGGCCGACCTCGGGATGGTCGTGGCCGCACGGTCGGTGGCGAACGTCGCGGTCCTGCTGTTCGGCGGCGTGGTCGCGGACCGCCTGCCCCGCGACGTCGTCCTCGTCGGGACGTCCGGCGCTGCCGCCGTCACGCAGGGCGTGGTGGCTGCGCTCGTCCTCACGGGGTCGGCGAGCATCCCGACCCTCGTCGTCCTCAGCGTCCTGAACGGAGCCGTCGCGGCGGTCAGCCTCCCCGCCGCGGCGGCACTCGTGCCGGACACCGTGGCCGCGCCGATGCTCCGCCCCGCGAACGCGATGCTCCGGCTCGGCCTCAACGGCGGGAGCATCCTCGGCGCCTCGGCGGGTGCCGGCCTGGTCGCCCTCGTCGGGCCGGGATGGGGACTCGCGGTCGACGCGGCCGGCTTCGCCGTCGCCGGCCTGCTGTTCGCACGGATGCGACTGCCTCGGACCGGCGCGGCAGCGGCCGACGCGGACAGCGGGACGTCGCGGTCCGTCGTGTCCGACCTGCAGGAGGGGTGGCGCGAGTTCGCCAGCCGCCGGTGGGTGTGGATCGTCGTGGTGCAGTTCGCGGTGCTCAACGCGGCGTTCGTCGGCGCGACGGCCGTCCTCGGGCCCGTCGTGGCGGACGCGTCCTTCGGTCGGGCCGCGTGGGGGGCTCGTCGTCGCCGCGCTCTCCGTGGGGCTCGCGATCGGCGCGGGCATCGCGCTCCGGTGGCGACCCCGGCACGCACTCGGCATCGGGGTCGCACTGATGGTCGTCGCCGCCGTGCCCGTGCTCGCCCTCGCGCTGACCCCGTCGGTCGTCGCGCTGGTCGTCGCATTCGCCGCCGCCGGCGTCGCGATCGAGGTGTTCTCCATCGCCTGGGACCAGTCCCTGCAGACGAACGTGCCGCGCGACGTCCTCGCCCGCGTGTACTCGTACGACGCGGTCGGTTCGGTCGTCGCGGTGCCCGTCGGCGAAGCGCTCGTCGGACCGCTCGCGCACACCGTGGGAGCGGTGCCGACCCTGCTCGGGTGCGCCGCGCTCATCGTCCTCGCCACCGTGGCAGCGGCCGCCACCCGGAGCGTCCGGCACGTGACGGTCGAGGAGTCCGCGGGCTCCTGACCGACCGGTTCCCGACTGTCCGCGAACCGCACCAGGTGCCGGATCTGCCAGCCCTCACGGGCGCACCCGAGTTCCGTTCCGTGCGGATCGACCACCAGCACGAGCACCACCGCCAGGAGGCACCCATGAGCACACCCGACGACGACACCCGGCCCGTCCGCGGCACCGGCGCGCACGACGGCACGGGTCGTGACGAGACGCACCACGACGGCGACGCCGCTCACGCGGTCGCCGCTCCCGGTGACGACCGGAACGACGGACGCGACCACGCACGGAACGACGGCGTCGCTGCGGGTGCTGCCGGACGCGCCGAGCGCGGTGCGACCCAGCGTGAGACCGTCCTCGAACGCGAGAAGGAGGAGTTCGCCGGCTTCAAGTGGGGCTCGGCGTTCTTCGGCTGGCTCACCGCCACCGGCACCGCGGTCATCCTGACGGCCCTCCTCACCGCCGTCGGCGCGGGCGTCGGCCTCGGCCAGAACGGCGGCGACGTCGACGACGCTGCGAAGGACGTGACGCAGAACGGCGACGTCGTCGGCATCGTCGGCGCCATCGCACTCGCCGTGATCCTGTTAGTCGCCTACTACGCCGGCGGCTACGTCGCCGGCCGCATGGCCCGGTTCTCCGGTGCCAAGCAGGGCGTCGCCGTCTGGATCTGGGCGGTCGTCATCGCGATCGTCGTGGCGATCGTCACCGCCGTCGCGGGCAGCCAGTTCAACGTCCTCGGGAACCTCAACAGCTTCCCGCGGATCCCGGTCGACGAGGGCACGCTCACCGTGACCGGGATCATCACCGTGATCGTCGTCGCCGTCATCAGCCTGGTCGGCGCGGTCCTCGGCGGCCTCACGGGCATGCGGTACCACCGCAAGGTCGACCGCGTCGGTCTCGGCCGCTGAGCCGAGGCACTGCCCCGGGCGCTCTGCCCCCCACGAACCCACCTGACACACCACCACCGCACGACGAAGGGAACGACCATGATCGACACGAACAACATCAACAGCGTCTTCGACGCCAAGGTCATCGACCCGGACGGCCAGAAGGTCGGCACCGTCAAGCAGGTCTACGTCGACAACACCGACGGCCACCCGCTGTTCGCCAGCGTCTCCACCGGCCTCTTCGGCACCTCGGAGTCGTTCGTCCCCCCTCGAGGGCGCCGACCTGACCGGTGACGAACTCCGCGTCGCGTACGACAAGGACCGCATCAAGGACGCACCGCGCATCGACGCCGACGGCGACCTCAGCGACGACGAGCAGGACCGCATCTTCGACCACTACGGCCTGGGCAGCAGCAGCAGCAGCACCACCACCGGCACCGACACCTCGGCCGGCTTCGGCACCGAGTCGACGACCGGCACGACCGGCACCGACCCGGACCTCACCACAGGCACGGCCTCCGGCTCCGGCACGACCGGTGACGTCACCGACGTCGACCGCAGCGCCGGCCACGACACGTCCGGGGCGAACACGGACGACGCGATGACGCGGTCCGAGGAGCGCCTGGACGTCGGCACCCAGAAGGTCCAGACCGGCCGTGCCCGCCTCCGCAAGCACGTCGTCACGGAACAGCAGTCCGTCACCGTGCCGGTGCAGCACGAAGAGGTCCGCCTCGAGACCGAGCCGATCACCGACGGCAACGTCGGCGCGGCGACCGACGGCCCGGCCCTGTCCGACGAGGAGCACGAGGTGACCCTCAGCGAGGAGCGCGTCGTGGTCGACAAGGAGACCGTCCCGGTCGAGCGCGTCCGCCTCGGCACCGAGACCGTCACCGAGCAGCAGCAGGTCTCCGAGGACGTCTCGCACGAGGAGATCGAGCTCGACGAGGACGGCACCACCCGCCGCTGAGTCGCGTTCTGCACGACCGGGAGGCCCGGTGCCGGCTGGCACCGGGCCTCCCGTCCGTCGTTGCACCGGCACCACGACCGGGCGGGCGTCGGAGGGGTGCCGACCACTAGCGTGTGCGCATGGCAGCAACCGACGAGACACCGGCAGTGGAGCCGACGCCGGCACAGCACATCGATGCGATGATCGCGGCGCACGCGGACTGGCGCGGAGCGGTCCTCGCCGACGCACGTGCGGCGGTCCTGGCCGTCGACCCGGCGATCGAGGAGACCTGGAAGTGGCGGGGCGCTCCGGTGTGGGAACTCGACGGCATCCTCGTCGTCGGCAACGTCTTCAGGACGGCCGTGAAGCTCGGCTTCATGTACGGCGCGGCCCTCGAGGACCCGGACGGCCTGTTCAACGACGAACTCGGTGGCAACCAGCGTCGCGCGATCAAGTACTCCGAGGGGGGACGACGTCGACGTCCCGGCACTGCAGGCGCTCGTGCGACGGGCGATCGACCACAACCACGCGCGACGCCAGGCCAGCCGACGCCGCTGACCGACCGACGCCGCTGACCGACCGACGCCGCTGACCGACCGAAGCCGCTGACCGACCGGCCCCGCTGTCGGGTCCGCGTCAGCTCGCGGCGGCGCTGCGGGCGGCGTGGTCCTCGGCGACCAGGCGACGGGCCTCCCGAACACGCGCGCGGAGCTTCTCGACCGGGACCTCGATCGCGTACGCCGCCCCGATCGACACGATGACGGCGGCGGCGAAGAGCCAGACGTTCCCGAACCAGCCGATCGCGAACGTGCCGAGCAGGGCGATCACGAGCGGGTGCCAGAGGTAGGCGGAGTACGACACCCGGCGTCCGAACCAGGCGACCGGGGACCAGGACAGGGCCACGGACACCGGGGTCCGCACCGAGACCAGCCCGCCGATGAGGACCGCCGCCGCCAGTCCGGTGGCCGGCATGAGCAGGCCGAAGGTCCAGGCGTGGTCGGTCCAGTCGTCACCGATCCAGAACTGCACGCCGACCACCGCCGCGGCGCCCGCCCAGGTGCCCAGGTGTCCGGCGAGGCCGGAGGCGAACGAACGGCACCGCTCGTCGTCGAGCAGCAGCGCGAGCACGCACCCGGTGGCGAGCGGCACGACGCCGAGCACGGGGGAGAAGTACACGTCCGGGGTCGAGCCGCCCGAGGGGGTGCGGTAGCTGAGCCACGACGCTGCCGACGCCGCCACGACGACGGTGGACAGGCCGAGGACGAGTGTCCGCCGACGACGTCCGAGCGACAGCAGGAGCAGCAGCACCGGTGGCCAGACCAGGTAGAACTGCTCCTCCATCGACAGGCTCCACGTGTGCGCGAAGACCCCCCTGCGTGGTGTCCCAGAACGAGCGGTAGAGGTTCCCGGTGTAGGTCAGGGCGATGAACGCCGCCGAACCTGCCGAGAGCGACGCGCCCTTGTAGTCGCCGACCCAGTTCCAGAGCAGCAGTCCGGCCACGACGAGGGCGACGAGTGCCGGGTAGAGCCGGAGCATGCGCTTCCACCAGAACGACCCGAGCCGGATGGTGCCGGTCCGCTGCCGCTCGCGGAGGAGCAGCGTGGTGATGAGGTAGCCGGAGAGCACGAAGAAGACCGTGACGCCGATCCACCCGCCCTCGAACTGCGGGACGTGCAGGTGGTACAGGACCACCATGACGATCGCGACGGTCCGGAGGCCGTCCAACGCCAGGGCGCGACCCGGCGGCGACGCCGGAGCTGGCGGGGCCGCCACGGGCGCGGCCGCGGCGGGTACGGACGGCGCGACGACGGGCACGGTGTCCGTCGGGGGTGCGATCCGCGTCATCGTCCCAGTGTGCTCCCGCTGTCCATGAACCGGCTCCGGCCCGTCAGGCGTGCTGTCGAACCATCGACGCGGCCAGTGCGTCGAGCCGCTCGGTCGCGAGTTCCGGCAGGGTGCGGGTCTCGCCCGGGGCGATCCACTGCGCGAAGGCCAGGTGGAACACCGTCACACCGGACTGCGCCAGCAGGGTAGCGGCCGGCTCGGGGACGCCCCGCCCGCGGAGGACCTCGGCGAGCCTGCGTCCGAGACCGGAGAGCTTCGCGAGTTCGCGCTCGCCGAGAGCGGGTTCGGCGTCGATCACGTTCTGCCGGCGGCGGGACCACTCGCGGCGGTCGTCGGGGAAGAACGAGCCGGCACCGTCGAGCGCCCGTGCGATGAGCTCGATCGGCGGGATGTCGGCCGGGGCGTCCTCGACGGGTCCGACGAACAGCCCGATGAAGGCGTCCTGGCTCGCGAACAGGACTTCGCGCTTGTCGGCGAAGTGCCGGAAGAAGGTCCGCTCGGTGACGTCAGCGGCACGGGCGATGTCGGCGACCGTCGTGGCCTCGAAGCCCCGGTCGAGGAACAGTTCCAGAGCCGTCGACTGGAGGCGCTCCCGCGTGCCCGGTTGCCATCTCGCCATCCTCCGAGTGTACCGACGGACCGGTCATGATGACAGCGCCTGACATCGGGTGTACCGTCTTGATGTCAGCAACTGACATCAACGAGAAGGGCACCATCATGCACGTGTTCGTCACCGGAGCCTCCGGCTGGATCGGCTCCGCCACCGTCGACGAGCTCCTCACCGCCGGCCACCGCGTCACCGGGCTCGCCAGGTCCGACACCTCAGCCGCGGCCGTCCAGGCGAAGGGCGCCGAGGTCCTCCGCGGCGACCTCGACGACCTCGAGGCACTCCGCCGTGGGGCCGATGCCGCCGACGGCGTCGTCCACCTCGCCAACAAGCACGACTTCGCGCACCCCGAAGTCAGCGACGCTGCCGAGCGCGCCGCCGTCGAGACCCTCGGCGAAGCGCTCGTGGGCAGCGGGCGACCGTTGGTGGTCGCGTCCGGCGTGGCCCGACTGGCCGGCGACCGGGCCGCGACCGAGGCGGACCCGAACCCGGCCGTCGGTCCGCACTCCATGCGCGGCGGTGGTGAGAACCGTGCGCTCGACTTCGTCGACCAGGGCGTCCGGACCGTGATCGCGCGCTTTGCCCCGACCGTCCACGGCTCCGGCGACTCCGGCTTCGTCTCGCTCATCACCGAGGCCGCCCGTCGGCACGGGGCCGCCGCGATCATCGGCGAGGGGTCGAACGGCTGGGCTGCGGTTCACCGCACGGACGCCGCGCGCCTGGTCCGACTCGGCCTCGAGGGCGCACCGGCGGGCACTCGGATGCACGTCACCGCAGAGGACGCCGTGCCGACCCGGGACATCGCGCGAGCGATCGGTGACGCCCTGGGCGTACCGGTGACGACGATCGAGCCGGCCGACGCGGTCGACCACTTCGGCTTCGTCGGACCGTTCTACGCCATGGAGATGGCCGCGACGTCGACGGCCACTCGGGATCTCCTCGGTTGGCAGCCGACCGGGCCGACCCTGCTCGAGGACATCGCGGCCGGCGCCTACACGGCCGCACGGAGCTGAGCGCGCGGTTCCCTGACCGCACGGACCGGGCCGGACGGCGGACGGGAGGTCCGTCACCCGCTGGTGACGGACCTCCCGTCCGATTCGTGGTCGCGCGGGGCGCTACTCCGCCTTCTGCAGCTGCCAGTGCTCCGGCTCGCGGTCGCCGTTCGGGCGCACCGGTCGGACGTCGCCGACGATCGGGATCGAGCGCTTCCGCATGAACCAGACGTAGCGGACGAAGAAGTGGGTCAGCGTCGACATGCGGTTGCCGTTGCCGAGCAGGCTCGTGATGTGCACGAACACCCACGCGGCCCAGGCCACCGGCCCGACCATCGTGATGCCGCCGCGGAGCTGGGCGACGGCGGCGTTCGTGCCGATCGTCGCCATCGTGCCCTTGTCGAAGTACTTGAAGCGCTCGGTCGGCTTGCCGGCGACCAGTCGCTTGATCTGCTCGGCGACGTGCTTGCCGCCCTGCAGCGCCGGCTGGGCGAGCTGGGCGAGGGCATCGTCCTGCGCGGCGATGTCCCCAGCCGAGAAGATGCGGTCGACGCCCTTCACGCTGAGGTCGTCGTTCACCTGGATGCGACCGCCGTGCGTCTGCGGCAGGCCCCAGTTGCCGACCTCCTTGTGCGCCGCGACACCGGTCGCCCAGATGACCTGCGACGCCGGGATGACCTCGCCGCCGGCCAGGCGGACGCCGTCGGGCAGGACCTCCTCGACACCGGCGTTGAGCCGCAGCACGACACCGCGCTTACGGAGGATCTTGGCCGCGTACCGGCGGAGGCGCGGGGCGAACGGCTTGAGGAGCTCGCCGCTGCGGTGCACGAGCGTGATCGAGATGTTGCCGCGCTCGATCTCCGGGTAGGCGCCGACGAGCGCCTGGTCGCGGAGCTCCGCGAGCGCACCGGCCATCTCCACGCCGGTGGCACCGCCGCCGACGATGACAACGCGGATCTCGTCCGGACCCTGCTTCGCCGCGGCCTGCTCCAGGCGGGTGAAGAGCTCGTCCCGGATGCGCAGGGCCTGGGAGCGGGAGTACATCGAGTACGCGTACTCGTAGGCGCCGGGCGTCCCGAAGTAGCTCGTGTTCACGCCGTTGGCCAGGATCAGGTAGTCGTAGTGCAGGTGCTCGCCGTCGGACATCTCGGCGATGCGCTCGTCGTGCCGGATGCCGGTGAGCAGCCCGTGCCGGAAGTCCGCGTTGGCCTGGCGTGCGCGGAGGCTGCGGAGGAAGTACGTCACGTCGCCGGCGTTCAACCCGCCGGTCGCCACCTGGTACATGAGGGGCTGGAACATGTTGTAGACGTGCCGGTCGACGAGGGTCACCCGGACCGGTGCGTCCTTGAGCTCGCGCATCGCGGCGATCCCGGCGAATCCACCGCCGACGACGACGACGTGCGGGCGGGTGTCCTGCGGCATGGTGAGCTCCGGGGGTCGTGCGGTCTGGGCCACCCAGAAGGGTACGCCGATCAGGCAGACCCGCTGTCCACGCTCCGGACAAGAGCCGGGAGGCGCGGATCACCGCCGTCAGGCGTCGAACCGCCCGTAGGTGCTCAGCACGTTCCCCTTGCTCGTCACGGCGTTCGCGACCAGGCGGAGCCGCGTCGGCGGGTCCGTCGGCTCGAACAGCTTCCGACCGTGTCCGGCGATCGCCGGGTGCACCATCAGCTGCAACTCGTCGAGCACCCCGGCGAAGAGCAGACTCCGGACGAGGGTGACGCTGCCGCACACGGCGATGTCGGCTCCGTCCCGTCGCTGCAGCTCCCGGACGAACGCCGGCACGTCGCCGGGGATCCGGGTGCTGTTCTCCCACGCCAGGTCGTCGCCGAGGGTGGTCGACGCGACGTGCTTCTCGATCGGGTTGATCCACTGGCCGAAGGGGTCGTCCGCGTGCGCTGGCCACCACTCGGACCACTCCAGGTAGCTGTTCCGACCGAGCAGCACCGTGTCGGTGGCCGCCATCCACGCGGTCATCGCGGCACCGAGCTCGTCGTCGAAGCTGTCGTACTGGAACTCGTACGGGTCCTGCACGACGCCGTCGACCGAGGTGAACAGTCCCGCAGTGACCTTCCGCATGTGGGCGAGGGTAGCGCCTGGAGCCCGGCAGCGGAACGGTTCCCAGGCACTGCGGCCCGGTCGGCATAGGGTCGGGGGATGCGTGCACTGGTGGAGACCGTTCAGGTCGACGGACACCCCGTCCGGCTGCGGACGATGGCGCCGGCCGGTCGGGTGCGGGACTCGTTCGCCCCCACGGTCGTGCTCGTGCACGGCATCGGGATGTCGCACCGGTCCTTCCACCGGGTGCAGACGGCGCTGTCCCGGACGCACCGGACCGTGTCGGTCGACCTGCCCGGGTTCGGCGGGTTGCCGTACGGCCGCCGTCGGTTCGAGGAGCACGAGTACGCCGACCTCGTCGTGCGCGCGGTCACCGCCCGTGGAGCGGAGGACGTCGTCGTCCTGGGACAGTCGATGGGCACGCAGATCGCCGTCGAGGCCGCCCTCCGTCACCCCGACGTCGTCAGCTCCGTCGTCCTCGTCGGTCCGGTCGTCGACGACCGCCGCCGCTCCCTCGTCCGGCTCGCCGCCGCACTCGGCGTGGACGTCCTGCTCGAGGGCGCCCGGATGAACGCGATCGTCCTCTCCGACTACCTCCGGAGCATGCCCCAGTACCTCCGCGAACTCCGGCCGATGCGGGATTTCCGGATGACCGACGGCGTCCGGGCCCTGACCGTCCCGGTGCTCGTCATCCGCGGTGCACAGGACCCCGTCGCGAAGCACGACTGGGCCGTGCGGCTCGCGGAGACCGCGGTGCGCGGTGCACTCGTCGAACTGCCCGGGCCGCACCACGTGCAGGAACACCAGCCGGTCGCCGTCGCCCGACTGGTGGACGAGTTCCGTCGGGTCCAGACGCTCGAGTCGGCGCGCGACGGAGTCGTGCTGTGACCGGCCCGGCCCCGCACCAGGGTGCGCCGACCGACGTGTCCGCCGGTGGGCCTCCCGTCCGGGTCGGCCTCCTCCGACGCGTGCGGTGGGCATTGCTCGACTGGCTCTACGCCGCGGTGTGGCAGGTCCGGAGCCTCGGCCCGACCACCGCCGACGACTACCGGACCGGCGACCGGCAGGCCGTCGTCGTCATCCCGGGCGTGTACGAGACGTGGCACTTCATGCGCCCCCCTGATGGACGTCCTGCACGACCGCGGCCACCCCGTGCACGTGCTCACCGACCTGCGCCACAACGTCCGACCCGTCCCGGTGTCGGCGGAGGCGGTCATGGCGTACCTCGACGAACACGACCTGCAGCACGTCCTCGTCCTCGCGCACAGCAAGGGCGGGCTGATCGGGAAGTACGCGATGACCCGACTCGATCCGCATGGGCGGATCGACCGCATGGTCGCCGTGTCGACGCCGTTCGCCGGCTCGAAGTACGCGGTGCTCGCGCCCGTGCGGCACCTCCGGGTCTTCCGGGCTGCGGACCCGGTGCTCGCCGGGCTGGCGCGTGAGCTGGACGCGAACAGCCGCATCACCTCGGTGTACGGGGTGTACGACACGCTCATCCCCGGTGGGTGTGAGCTCGCCGGCGCGGAGAACGTGCGGCTCGAACTCGGCGGGCACTTCCGGATCCTCGCCGACCGGCGGACGGCGGTCGCGGTGTTGCGCGCGGCGGACGGCGACTGAGCGGGCGACCTCCTCGGTCCCGCGGCGTCCGGTCCCGCGGTGTGCTGCTCCCGCTGGCCACTCCTCCGGGCCCCACTCCTCCGGGCTCCACTCCTGCGGTGGCCCGTTCGTCCGGCGCCCACTCCTCCGGTGCCCACTCCCCCCCCCCCCCCCCCGGGGCCCGTTCGTCAGCGCGTCGCGACGCTCGCGCGCTCCACGATCCGGTGCGGCACGACGACCGTCCGGACCGGTGCCTCCCGGTCGGCGATCCGCCGCTCCAGCAGGTCGAGGGCGGCGTCCGCGAAGGCCCGACGGTCGAACGACACCGTGGTGAGCGCGGGGATCGCGAACGCGGCCTGGTCGACGTCGTCGAACCCGACGACACTCACCTGCTCGGGAACCCGCACACCCCGAGCTGCGAGGACGTGCAGCACGCCGAACGCGATGGAGTCCGTGAACGCGAACACGGCGTCGGGCAGGGGGTTCCCGTCGAGCCAGGTGGCGAAGGCGGTGGCGGCGGCCGCGGTGGTCCACTCGGGGAGCGGGACCCGGAGCGCCGGGTCCACGTGCAGGTCTGCGCTGCCGACCGCGTCGTCGTGGCCGAGCTGCCGCAGCCGCGCCGTCGCGGTGACCCCGTCACGCCGTGGTGCCCCGACCACGGCGATGCGCCGGTGCCCTCGGTCGAGGAGCATCGTCGTGACCTCCCGGGCCGCTGCTCGGCTGTCCACGTGCACCTGGTCGACCTGCTCGGGCTCGACCTCGCCGATGACGACCGTCGGCGGCAACCCCTCGGTGTTCGCGAGGGTGCTCGCGCTGAGCGACACCGGGTTGAGCACGAGTCCGTCCACCAGGTGCGCCCGCGCGCGCGACACCAGTTCGCGCTCCCGTTCCGGGTCGTCGGCGGTCTGCTCCAACTGCACGACGAGCCCTCGGTCGTGCGCGAGTTCGACGAACCACCGCGCGAGGTCCGCCGAGTACGCGCTCGCGAGCTCCGGCAGCGTCAGGGCGATGGCGCCGGTCCGGCCGTTGCGGAGGCCACGGGCGGAGAGGTTCGGCACGTACGCCAGTTCGGCGACCGCGGCCTCCACCCGGGCCCGCGTCTCCGGGCGCACGACGACACCGCCGTTGACGACGTTGGACACCGTCTTCGGCGACACCCCCGCGAGGGCGGCCACGTCCCGCACGGTCGCTCGCATGACAGCACCGTAGCGCGGCCGTCAGCCGGCGGCGCGGACCCGCACCTGCGCCGGGCCGTCGTCGCCGACGGTGACGGTGGTCTCCTGTGCCCCGACGCGGACGGCGTACTCGCCGCGGAACCCGCGGAACACCACCCGCCCGGCGTCGTCGGTGCGCAGGGTGGTCGGCGGTGTCCACCACTCGTCCTTCACCAGCCGACGGAGGGCGTCGTAGGACGGCTTCGGGGTGCCGTCGGCCCGGACGAGCCCGATCGGTGCGCCCAGCCACGCCCCCTCGTCCGTGATGCCCCAGTAGGTGATCGCCTCGACGGCCGGGTGCCCGACCAGGCTGCGGTAGTGCCGTTCGAGTTCGTCCGCCTGACGTGCCTCGCCCTCGGGCGTCGACGGCCACGAGCCGACCACGTGGTCGTTGAGGTCGACGATGTGCGCGGGCATGAGCTCGCCGGACACGAGTGACGTCTCGGTCAGGTGCAGCGGCAGGCCGTACCGGGCGAACCGGTCGACCATCGCGAGCATGGTGTCCTCACCCCAGTAGCCCTGGTGCATGTGGGTCTGCAGCCCGATCGCGTCGATGCGGATACCGGCCTCGAGGACGCCCTCGATCAGGCACTCGTAGGCGTCCGAGAGGTCGAAGTCGTTGAGCAGCAGCGTGACGGCGGGGTTCGTGGTGCGGGCCTCCTCGACGGCCATCCGGATCATCGCCAGGCGGCCGCGTGCCAGTGCGAGCGGCGTGATCGCGTTGTCGCCGTTCGCGAAGTGCGGCATGATCACGACCTCGTTGATCGCGTCCCACGTGTCCACCAGCCCGGCGAAGTCGCTGACCTCCCGGCGGATCCGCTCGCGCTGCAGGCGCTCGACCTCGTCGTTCCCCAGGCCGAGCAGCCAGTCCGGTTGCACGGTGTGCCAGACGAGGGGATGTCCCTTCGTCGCGACGCCCCGGTCGCGGAACCACCCGGCGGTGCGCCGGAGTCGTCCGGTGTCCGGCTGCCCGCGCTCCGGCTCGAACCGGCCCCAGTAGAACGGCAGGGTCGCGGTGTTGAAGACGTCGAGCCACAGGTCCGCGAGCTCCGGCGTCCCGACGTCCGGCTCGCCGTTCGCCAGCCCGACGAAGTCGAAGCCGATGTTGCCGAAGCCGAACGCGTGCCGCCGCTGCTCGACTCGGACGTCGGCGTCCGCGACGGGAGTGCCGTCCGCGTCGGTGACGGTGACGACCGCCTCGCCGGTCCGGTGTGCTGTGTCCTGGTGCGTCGCCATCGACGGCCTCCCGATTTGTTGTGAGCGGCAACGTATCAGGTCCGGCTCGCGGACTCGAGGGGTGTGTGCGACGTCGTCGCCCGTCCGCGGGACGCCTCCGTCTGCCGGCGGCGCCGCCCACCAGGTGTGACGCCGCTGTCGAGGCGAGACGCCGCTGGCCAGGCGGGACACCGCCGGAAGTGGCGGCGTCTCGCGGGTGGGGCGGCGTCGTGCACGGACGCCGGCGTCTCGCGCGTCAGGACACCGGACGGGAGGCGCGGCTCGGTCGGGCACCGAGTCTCCCGTCCTGCGCGCGGGCGGAGGCGGGACGCCGCCGTCTGCCGACGGACGCCGCTGCCGACGCGAGACCCCCCCTGGCCAGGCGAGACGCCGCCGGAAGTGGCGGCGTCTCGCGGGCGGGGCGGCGTCGTGCGCAGACGCCGGTGTCTCGCGCGCCGAGGATGCCGGGACGGGAGGCGCGGCTCGGTCGGGCACCGGGCCTCCTGTCCAGCGCGCGGGGCGGGGGGCGAGACACCCCCCGTCTGCCGACGACGCCGCCGACCAGGCGAGACACCGCGGGATACGGCGGCGTCCTCCGTGCCCGGGGCGTCTTCCGCGCCCGGGGTCTCACACACTCGGCGGCGTCCCGCGCGCCGGGTGCCGTCTCACGCGCCGGGCGGTGGCGCGGTGCTCGCACGCACCACGAGCGACGCCGGCAGCTGCACGTGCGCGGGGGACGTCCCGCCCGCCGAGGAGCTCGAGGAGCATCCGGAGGGCCTCGGCGCCGAGGTCGTGCAGCGGCTGGGCGACGGTCGTCAGCGGGGGGAGCGGCGTTCGCGGCCTGCGGCACGTCGTCGAAGCCCACCACCGAGAGGTCCTGCGGCACCCGGAGTCCGAGTTCGCCCGCCACCTGGAGCACCCCGATCGCGGAGCTGTCGTTCGCGGCGAACACCGCCGTGGGGCGGTTGTGCCGGGAGAGCAGCTCGCGGGCGACCTCGGCGCTGACCGTGGTCTGGTAGTCGCCGACGCACACCAGGTCCGGGTCGAACGGGATGCCCGCGGCCTCGAGCGACTGCCGGTAGCCGATCTCGCGGAGTTCGGCCGACGCCAGGTCCGCGCGACCCCGGATGTGTGCGATCCGGCGGTGTCCGAGGCCGATGAGGTGCTCGGTCGCCGCTCGGGCCCCGCCGATGTTGTCCGAGTCGATGGCCGCGTGGCCCTCGGGTCCGGTGTGCGGGTCGATCGAGACGACGGGGATCGGCGTGCTCGCCATGAGCGTGGTCGGCGTGACGACGATCGCGCCGTCGATCAGGGTGCCGGCGAGGCGGGAGAGCGACCGGCGCTCCCAGCCGGGCCGGGCCTCCCCCGCTGACGAGTCCGGCGTAGGCGAGCAGTTCGTAGCCGGTGCCGTCGGCGGCCGACGAGATGCCCTTGAGGAGCTCGGTGGAGAACGGCTCGAACTCCGTGACGAGGATGCCGATGACGTCGGTGCGGCTGCGCCGGAGGCTCCGGGCGACGAGGGAGCTCTCGTACCCGAGTGACTCGATCACGGCGAGCACCCGCTGCGAGGTGGCGGCGGCGACACCGTCGCGCCCGTTGATGACCTTCGAGACGGTCGGCACCGAGACGCCGGCGGCTCGCGCGACATCGCTGATGGTGGTCCGCCCCGGGAGGGGAGCAGGACGGGCGATGGCATCCACGTCGACACCGTACTCGTCCACGGGCTCCGTCCGGCACGCCACGACCGAGTCCGTGGCATGGAGCGCGACATCGGCCGTCCATACCGCGCACCGGACAGAAATCGTTATCGAAATCGATTGACAGCCGTTCCGGCGGCCGTGCATGCTCTCCCTGCGGCCTCGCGGTCGCATGTCAACGACGACTACCGAGGGACTCCACAATGACGAGGAAGAACAGGTTCGCGGCGGCCATCGCCATCGCAGCCGGCACCGCACTGCTCGCCACGGGCTGCTCGAGCGGCGGAGCCGCCGACGACGGCGACGGCAAGGTCACGATGACCTTCTGGCACAACTCCACCACCGGCCCCGGCAAGGCCTACTGGGAGGACACCGTCAAGGCGTTCGAGGCGAAGAACCCGAACGTGACGGTCAAGATCCAGGCGATCCAGAACGAGGACCTGGACGGCAAGCTCCAGACCGCGCTCAACTCCGGCGACGGCCCCGACGTGTTCCTGCAGCGCGGTGGCGGCAAGCTCAACGCGATGATCAACGCCGGGCAGCTGCTCGACATCAAGGACTCGATCAGCGCCGACGCGAAGAAGTCGATCAGCGCCGGGACCTTCTCGGGCTACGACGCGAAGGACGGCACCTACGCGATGCCCGTCGCCGTGCTCCCCGAGGGCATCTGGTACAGCCAGGACCTCTTCGAGAAGGCCGGCATCGAGGGCACCCCCCACCACGATGGACGAGCTCAACGAGGACATCGCCAAGCTCAAGGACTCGGGTGTCGACCCCGTCGCCGTCGGTGCGAAGGACGCCTGGCCGGCCGCGCACTGGTACTACAACTTCGCCCTCCGCGCCTGCAGCGAGAAGACCCTGACCGGTGCCGCCGAGTCGTTGAAGTTCGACGACAAGTGCTGGACCGAAGCCGGCAAGCAGCTCGAGGACTTCAACGACACGAAGCCGTTCAACAAGGGCTTCCTGACCACCGCCGCTCAGCAGGGCGCGGGGAGCTCCGCGGGTCTGCTCGCCAACCACAAGGCGGCCATGGAACTCATGGGCGCGTGGGACCCGGGCGTGATCTCCTCGCTCACCCCGGACGCCAAGCCGCTGCCCGACCTCGGCTGGTTCCCGTTCCCCGCGGTCGAGGGTGGCAAGGGTGACCCGAAGTCGATGATGGGTGGCGTCGACGGCTACTCCTGCACGGCGCAGGCCCCGAAGAAGGCGTGCACCGACTTCCTCAACTTCATCGTGCAGAAGGACAACCAGGAGGGCTACTACAAGGCCTTCCAGGCGATCCCCGTCAACCAGGACGCACAGTCCGTCGTGTCGGAGCCGTACCTGAAGTCGGCCCTGGCCGCCTACAAGGAAGCCCCGTTCGTCTCGCAGTACCTCGACACCCTGTACGGCCAGAACGTCGGCAACGCGCTGAACACCAGCGTCGTGGACGTCCTCGCCGGCAAGGGGACCGCGAAGGACATCGTCACCACCACCAACCAGGCTGCGGCCAAGGGCTGACCATGACCCTCAACACCTCGCTCGGCACGACCCCGGCCACCGGGTCGGACGGCGCCGCGGGGTCCACGCCGGCGGGGAGCGGTGCGTCCAGCGCACCGCGCCCCGCCGGGCGTCGGCCCGCCAAGCGGCTCGCGGACTGGCGGCAGCGCGCGGAGATCGCCGTCCTCGCCGGTCCCGCCGTGATCGTCTTCGTGACGTTCGTCATCCTGCCCGTCGCCATGGCGGCGTACTACGGGTTCTTCAAGTGGCAGGGCTACGGCCCGCCCACCGACTTCGTCGGGTTGCAGAACTACCTCATCATCTTCCAGGACCAGGCCTTCCACTCGGTCCTCATGCACAACGGCTTCATCGTCGTGCTCTCCCTGGTGCTGCAGGGGCCGATCGCCATCGTGCTCGCACTGCTGCTCAACCAGAAGATGCACGGCCGCGGACTCGTCCGCGTGCTCGTCTTCGTGCCGTACGTCATCTCCGAGGTCATCGTCGGCACCGGGTGGAGCCTGCTCCTGCAGTCCAACGGCGCCGTCAACGACATGCTGCAGACGATCGGCCTCGGCGGCCTGCGGGCGGACTGGTTGTCCAACCCGGACATCGCCATCTGGACGCTGCTCGTGATCATCTCGTGGAAGTACATCGGCTTCGCGGTGATCCTGTTCCTCGCCGGTCTGCAGAGCATCCCCGAGGAGCTGTTCGAGGCGGCCGCTATCGACGGTGCCGGCTACTGGCAGATCCAGCGTCGCATCACCCTGCCGCTGCTCGGCCCGACGATCCGCATCTGGGCGTTCCTGTCCATCATCGGCTCGCTCCAGCTGTTCGACCTCGTCTACATCATCTGGGGGGCAGTACATCGCCTCGACCGCCGGCACCTCGACGATGGCCACGTACATGGTCGGCAACGGGCGCAACTCCGGGAACTTCGGCTTCGGCAGCGCGGTCGCCGTCGTGATGTTCGTCATCTCCCTGGCCGTCGCGCTGATCTACCAGCACTTCGTGCTCCGCCGGGACACCGCGGGCGCGATCACCGAGAGGAAGAAGTGATGGCCACCACGAGCATCGTCGCCCCCGGGCGACGGGCGACACGGGAGCGCCGGTCGAGTGCGGCCATCGGTCGCGCAAACCCGCTCACCTACGTCGTGGCGATCCTGTTCGTCGCCGCCAACCTCGCCCCGGTGCTGTACATCGTGCTGGGCGGGTTCCGGACGAACTCGCAGATCACCACGAGCCCGGCGGGTCTGCCGGCGCCGTTCGAACTCGGCAACTACGGCTCGGTGCTGAGCAGCTCGATCTTCTGGCGTGAGCTCGGCAACTCGACGATCAGCGCCGTCGCCACCACCGCCGGTGTCGTCGTGCTCGGCCTGATGGTGAGCTACGTGCTCGCCCGCTACCGGTTCGCCGGCCGTGGCGCGCTCTACGCGCTGTTCGCCGCCGGCCTGATGTTCCCGATCACCGTCGCGATCACGCCGCTGTACCTGCTCATCAAGGACCTCGGTCTCACGAACAGCCTGGCCGGCGTGATCCTGCCGCAGATCGCCTTCGCCCTGCCGACGACGGTCATCATCCTGGTGCCGTTCCTCCGGGCCATCCCCGATGAGCTCGAGGAGGCCGCGTCCATCGACGGCGCCAGCCGCCTCGGCTTCTTCTTCCGGATGATCGTGCCGCTGTCCCTGCCCGGTGTCGTGACGGTCGGCATCCTGGCGTTCATCGCCAGCTGGAACAGCTACATCCTGCCGCTGTTCATCCTCAACAACGAGGGCAGCTACACCCTGCCGCTCGGTGTGCAGGCGTTCTCGTCGCAGTACTCGGTCGACACCGCCAAGGTGCTCGCGTTCACGTCCATGTCGATGATCCCCGCTCTCGTGTTCTTCACGATCTTCCAGCGTCGGATCGTCGGCGGGCTCACCGGGGCGGTCAAGGGATGACGATCACGAACCAGCCCCGGCACACGTCGGGGGACCGCGCCGTCGGCGCGGCCCGGACCGACCTGGCGGACCCGACCCCGGGCCTCCCGGCCGTCCCCGAGGTGAGCGACCGCGTCCGCGACCTGCTCGCCCGGATGACCCTCGAGGAGAAGGCGGCGCAGATCGTCGGCTACTGGCTCGACCAGAACGGCGTCGTCGCCCCCCATGCAGGGCGAGATGGCGGCCGCGCAGGACGCCCAGGCGACCCTGCCGGAGGTCACCCGCGACGGCATCGGGCACTACACCCGCGTCTACGGGACCCGACCGGTCGACGCCGAGGAGCGAGCCGCGTGGCTCTGGCAGGAGCAGCGGCGCCTGAAGCGGGAGACCCGCCTCGGCATCCCCGCGCTCGTGCACGAGGAGTGCCTCACCGGGCTCGCCGCGTGGAAGGCCGCGACCTTCCCGACCCCGCTCGCGTGGGGTGCGTCGTTCGACCCGGAGCTCGTCGAGCAGGTCGGCCGCGCCATCGGCGACTCGATGCGCGAACTCGGCATCCACCAGGGCCTCGCCCCGGTGCTCGACGTCATCCGGGACCCCCCGCTGGGGTCGGGTGGACGAGTGCATCGCCGAGGACCCGTACCTCGTCGGGACCGTCGGCACCGCCTACGTCCGCGGACTGCAGGACGCCGGTGTGCACGCCACGCTGAAGCACTTCCTCGGCTACTCGTCATCGCGGGGTGGACGGAACCACGGACCGGTGTCCGCCGGGCCGCGGGAGATCCGCGACGTGTTCCTGCCGCCGTTCGAGATGGCACTGCTCGACGGGAACGCCCGTTCGGTCATGAACTCGTACACCGAGACCGACGGTGTCCCGATGGCGGCCAGCCCCGAGTACCTGACCGGGGTGCTCCGTGAGCAGCTCGGCTTCGACGGCACCGTCGTCGCGGACTACTTCGCGGTCGCCTTCCTCGAGGTCATGCACGCCGTCGCCGCCGACCGTGGGGAAGCGGCAGCGCTCGCCCTCGATGCCGGCATCGACGTCGAGCTGCCCACCGGTGACGCGTACCTGCGGCCGCTCGTCGACCGGGTGCGGTCCGGGCAGTTCGACGAGGCGTTCGTCGACCGTGCCGTCCTCCGTGCGCTCGCGCAGAAGGAGGCACTCGGCCTGCTCGACGCAGACGCGTACGAGGACGAGCCGCCCACCGGGGTCGACCTCGACTCGCCGCGGCACCAGGCCCTCGCCCGACGGCTCGCCGAGGAATCGGTCGTGCTGCTCGCCAACGACGGCGTGCTCCCGGTCCGGCGGACACCGCGCTCCGTCGCGGTCATCGGCCCGAACGCCGACCGGGCCGAGGCCCTGCAGGGCTGCTACTCGTTCGCGAACCACGTCCTGGCCGCGCACCCCGGGCTGCCGCTCGGGTTCTCCATCCCGACGGTCGCCGAGGCACTGACCGACGCGCTCGCCGGCGCATCGGTCCGTGTCGTCGAGGGCTGCACGGTCGAGGGGGGAGGACCGGACCGGCATCGCCGCTGCCGTCTCCGCCGCTGCCGACGCCGACCTCGCGGTCGTCGTCGTCGGCGACCAGGCCGGCCTCTTCGGGCGCGGCACCGTCGGCGAGGGCAACGACTCCGAGTCGCTCGACCTGCCCGGCGTGCAGCGCGACCTGGTGGAGGCCGTGGTCGCCACCGGCACGCCGGTCGTCCTGGTGCTCCTCACCGGCCGCCCGTACGCGATCAGCTGGGCGCTCGACGGGGACCAGCCCCGTCCGGCGGCGGTGCTGCAGGCGTTCTTCCCCGGCGAGGGCGGCGGACTCGCGATCGCCGACGTCGTCACCGGGCGGGTGAACCCCTCCGGTCGCCTGCCGGTCTCGCTGCCCCGGTCCGCGGGGGGCGCAGCCGTACTCGTACCTGCACCCGGTGCTCGGTGGTCCGTCGGACGTCACCGCGACCGACTCCACGCCGGTCCGGCCGTTCGGCTTCGGCCTGTCCTACGCGTCCTTCGCGTACTCGGACCTGGTCGTCGACGGCTCGGTGCAGGCCGGGGGCACCTTCACCGCGAGCGTCACCGTCACGAACACCAGCTCGGTCGCGGGTGGGCACGTCGTGCAGCTGTTCGGGCGTGATGTGCACGGCTCGGTCACACGGCCGGTCGTGCAGTTGCTCGGCTACGCGCGCGTCGAACTCGACGCGGGCGAGACCGTCCGGCTCGCGTTCACGGTGCCCACCACGCGTCTGGCGTTCAGCGACCGGCGCATGGTCCGGATCGTCGAGCCCGGTGACGTGGAGGTGTGGGTCGGCTCGCACGCGGCGGCCTCTGCTTCCGTCGCGGACGTCGATGCGTCGACCGGCGGCGCGATCGTCAACGAACGAGCGACCGCGGCGCGGACGGTGCCCGGCACGGCGACTCCGCGAGCGCGTCTCGCGGTCGAGGGGCCGGTCCACGAGGTGACGACCCGCGACGCGCGACTGGTCACCTGGGAGGTCGTCGGCTGACGGGGAACCAGCCGGAGACGCCCGCCGCGGGGAGCGCGGTGCGTCGGACGGGAGGCCCGTGACCAGTCGGTCGCGGGCCTCCCGTCCGTCGTGTCCCCTGCACGGTCCGCGCCTGGCGACGGCCCTCGGGCTACGGTCTGCGAACGGTGTCGCTCGGCGCGGAGCGCCCGCCGGCCGCCCGCCCTGGGTGGCGCGGAAGCAGCGCTGCCGATGGCGACCGGCGGGATGACGGCGGGCTCCATCGCCCTCGGGCTGGGTGTCCAGCTGTGGGCGTCGGCGTGGGGGGTGTCGCGGGGTCTGCGCGGGGACCGGGCGCCGGTCGTCAGACCGCGCGCAGGGCGATCTGGACCGCGACGACGAACGGGAGGACCCCGAGCGCCGCGGAGGCGGCCGCGAGCCAGATCGCAGCGGTCCGACCGGGGACCCGACGGAGACCGACCGCGACGGCCACCGCGACGAGGGCGAGCGGGAAGGTGCACAGCGTCGCCCGCGCCGGCCACGCCCACGGTGCCCAGGCTCGTTCGCTCTCGTACGGCGCATCGATCGACGCCACGAGCCCGACGATGACGACGACGGTCTCGAAGCCGGGCGGCACCGCGATGAGGACGTCGCGCAGCACACGCCACCGGTCCGGCCGATGGACTCGTGGTTCCTCCCCCCATGTCGCGAGGCTACCCGCCGTCCGTGCCCGTGCGTCCCCGGGCGTCCGCACGGGCTGTCCGCTGCGGACGGGTCGACTCCTGACCAGTCGCGGTGGTTCCCGTCCCTAGGGTGGGGGGGGATGCCCACGCTGAACCGCATGCCCGTCCTGCTCGCCACCGGCTCGATCGCCATCCCGGTCGCGGAGGCCCTGGTCGCCCTGCCGTTCGAGGTGCTGCAACGCATCGAGGCCGCGCCGATCGACCCCGAGCTCGCCGACACCGCGGCGTTCTCCGAGGCGTACGGCTTCCCGGTCGCGGGCGGCGCGAACTGCATCGTCGTCGCGGGCAAGCGGGGTGACACCGTGACGTACGCGGCCTGCGTCGTGCTCGCCTCCACGAAGCTCGACGTGAACCGCACCGTGAAGGGGTTGCTCGGCGCCCGGAAGGTCAGCTTCGCGCCGATGGAGGACGCCGTGGAGCGCACCGGCATGGAGTACGGCGGGATCACCCCGATCGGGCTGCCCGCCGACTGGTCCGTGTACGTCGACGCACGGGTACTCGAGGCGCCCGAGGTCGTCATCGGTGCGGGCGTGCGCGGGGCGAAGCTGTTCCTGCCCGGTGCGGTGCTCGCCGCGTTGCCCCGGGTCGAGGTCGTCGAGGGGCTCGCGGTCGAACCCGCCGCCGACGCCGACGCGGCCGATGTCGATGCCGATGCCGACGCAGGCACCGGTACGGGCTCCGAGCAGGTCGGCTGACGACTCGCGGTCAGTCCTGCGGTCGGACCAGGCAGAACGGGTGCCCGGCCGGGTCGAGGTAGACGCGGAACGTGTCCGTCCCCTCGCCGGTCGCGGCCGCTCCGATCGCCAGCACGGCTCGCTCGCCCGCGTCGAGGTCGTCGACCTTGACGTCGAGGTGGGCCTGCTGCGGCACGTCCTGCCCGGGCCACACCGGCGCTCGGTAGTCGTCGACCCGTTGGAAGGCGAGCAGGGGGGCGGTGCCCGGCGAACGGCAGGGTGACCTCCACCCACTCGTCGTCCGGGGTGAGCGTCTCGGCCTCCTCGACGACGCCCCCCGAGGAGCTCGGCGTAGAAGCGGGCGAGGGCCGCGGGGTCCGGGCAGTCGAGGACGACGACGTCGAGTGAGCCGATCATGGCGGTCACCGTAGTCCTCGTGGGCAGGAGCCGTCCTCCGGTCAGCGTGAGGCCGCGGTGAGGGCCTTCGTGATCCGCTGCAGGGAGACGGTCTCGGCGGTGCCGAGCTCCTGCGCGAACAGGCTGAGGCGGAACTCCTCGAGCATCCACCGGGCGTGCACGAGCTCCGGGTGCGACCCCACGACCGGCGGGAACGCGCCCCCCGGCCTCGACGTAGCGATCGGTCGCGCCGGTGACCTCGCGCATCCAGCCGGCGTCCCGGCCGGGGTTCTGCAGGAGCTTCGTCACCCGGGCCTCGATGCCCTGCAGGTACACGCGGATGCGTCGCAGCCGGTCGAGTCCGGCGACCGAGACGAACCCGGCGGACACCAAGCGTTCCATCTGCTGGCGCATGTCCGACAGGGCCGGCAGCAGCGCCATGTTCGTGGCCTGCTTCAGCGCCCGCTCGGCGTTCCGCTGCGCCGTGAGGACGGCCGCGACCTCGGACACGGCGGTGAACATCGTGTCGACGACCGTCGCGGAGACCGCATCCCGGACCTGCTCGAACGCTGCCCGGGTGAAGACGAGACCGTCCGGGTGGGTCCGGCGGATCCCGGCGTCGACCACGGCGGCCAGGACGTCGTCGAACAGCGCCGACGTGGACGGGTAGGGACTCGCGGCGAGGGCGAGCTTCTCCTGCGCGGTGAGGTGCTGCTGGATGTAGGAGACGGGGGACGGCACAGCGAGCATGACGAGTCGCCGCACCCCCCGCGGGCATCTGGACGGCGCGGTCTCCCGGCGTCGCGAGGAGCTGCACGCCGACGGTCGCCTTCGGCCCGCTGCCCTCCTCGACGAGTGCCGGGTAGGCGCGGATGACCCCACCGGCCTGCTTCGTGTCGAGCACCTCGGGCAGGTCCTCGTCCGGCCAAGCGGTCAGGCCGGACCGTTCGATGCGGCGGCCCGAGCCGGCGTCCGCGACCCGGGACGAGCCTCCCGGCCGGCCCTGCCGCTGCGTGGCGGCGGCGACGCTCTGCTGCGTGCGGTCCTTGAGCTTGGTCTGCAGGGCGGCGAGGTCCTTGCCGGCCTCGACCCGGCGTCCGCGTTCGTCGACGACCGCGTACGTCGGCAACAGGTGCGCGGGCACCCGCGACATGTCGAAGTCGGACTCGGAGACGGGCACGTGCACGAGCCGCTGGATCGTCTTCGCCAGGGTCGCGCGGAAGCTCTCGGTCGGCGTCGTCGGGGCGTCGTCCGGCAGCTCGGCGACGATCTTCTCCGCCCAGTCCGCGGCCGGGACGACGTTCTTGCGGATCTGCTTCGGCAGCGCCTTGATGAGCGCGGTGACGAGTTCCTTCCGGAGCCCGCGGACCTGCCAGTCGAAGCCCTCTTCCCGCATGCGCGGCAGGACGGCGAGCGGCACCTGAACGCTGACGCCGTCGTCCTCGGCGCCGGGCTCGAAGCGGTAGCGGACGGCGAGGCGCTGGTCGCCGCTCCGCCACTGGGTCGGGTACTCGGCGTCGTCCTCAGCGGCGGATGCGGCGGACTCGTCGAGGAGGTCCTCGCGGCGCATCGTGAGGAGGTCGGGCTGGTCGCGGCGCGTCCTGCGCCACCAGCCTTCGAAGTCGCGGGTCGTGGCGACCTCGGCGGGGATGCGGGCGTCGTAGAACTCGACGACCGTCTCGTCGTCGAGCAGGATGTCCCGCCGTCGGGTCCGCTCCTCGAGCTGTTCGAGTTCACGCCGGAGCTTCCGGTTCGCGCGGTCGAACGCCTGCTGCGAGTCCCATTCACCCTCGACCAGGGCGTGCCGGATGAACAGCTCCCGCGAGTGCACCGGGTCGATCCGGTTGTACTGCACCCGACGTCGCTGGACGATCGGCACACCGAACAGCGTGACGCGCTCGAACGCGACGACCGCGCCCTGCTTCTTCTCCCAGTGCGGTTCGCCGTAGGTGCGCTTGAGCAGGTCACCCGCCAGGGGCTCCACCCACGCTGGGTCGATGCGTGCGACGGTCCGGGCGAACAGACGGCTGGTCTCGACGAGTTCGGCGGCCATCACCGCGTCCGGCTGCTTCTTCGCGAGCACGCTGCCCGGGAACACCACGAAGCGGGTGTTCCGCGAACCGAGGTAGTCGCGCTTCTCACGGTCGCGCAGGCCGATCTGGCTGAGGAGCCCGGCGAGCAACGCGCGGTGGACCGAGTCGGGGTCGTCCTTGCGCTCCTTGCCGACGTGGATCCCGACCTGCTTCGCCGCCCGCGAGAGCTGGCGGTACAGGTCCTGCCACTCGCGGATGCGGAGGTGGTTGAGGAACTCCGCCTTGCACATCCGGCGGAACGCGCTCGAGGACAGTTCCTCCTGCTTCTCCTCCAGGTGGTTCCAGAGGCCGAGCAGGGTCAGGAAGTCGCTGGTGGGGTCGGCGAAGCGCGCGTGCAGCTGGTCGGCCTGCGCGCGCTTCTCGAGTGGACGCTCACGCGGGTCCTGGATGCTCAGGGCCGAGACGATGGCGATGACCTCCCGGCCGACGCCCTGCCGGCTCGCCTCGAGCACCATCCGACCCAGGCGGGGGGTCGATCGGCAGCCGCGTCAGCTGCTTGCCCGTCTTCGTGATGGCGCCGGCCGTGTCGACGGCGCGGAGTTCCCGCAGCAGGTCGAGGCCGTCCTTCACGCCGCGCGAGTCCGGCGGCTGCAGGAACGGGAACGACTCGATGTCACCGAAGCCGAGGGAGATCATCTGCAGGATGACGGCGGCCAGGTTCGTCCGGAGGATCTCCGGGTCGGTGTACTCGGGACGACGGTCGAAGTCGTCCTCCGAGTACAGGCGGATCGCGATGCCCGCGCTCGTGCGGCCGGCTCGACCGGAGCGCTGGTTCGCGGACGCCTGCGAGATCGCCTCGATCGGCAGTCGCTGCACCTTGGCGCGGGGGGGAGTACCGCGAGATGCGGGCCGTCCCGGTGTCGATGACGTACTTGATGCCGGGAACCGTCAGGGAGGTCTCGGCGACGTTCGTCGCGAGCACCACCCGACGGCGGACGCCCGGCGTCGTCGAGCGCTGGAACACCCGGTGCTGGTCGGCCGCGGACAACCGCCCGTACAGCGGCAGGACCTCGGTTCCCGGGTAGTGCTTGCCCTCGATGGCGTCCTGGGCGTCGCGGATCTCGTTCTCGCCGGACAGGAACACGAGGACGTCGCCCGGGTCCTCGCGGGCGAGTTCGTCCAGCGCGTCCGTGATGCCCTGCAGCGGGTCCCGGTCATCGCCGGCCGTCGGGCTCCCGGTGCGGCCCGCGGCGCCACCCTTCGACGTCGCCGGTCGGGTGCCGGCAGGACGCTCGTCGAACTCGTCCTCGTCCTCGTCGTCGCCAGCGGCGTCCTCGTCGGCGACGAGCGGCCGGTAGCGGATCTCCACCGGGTAGGTGCGCCCGGACACCTCGACGATCGGGGCGCCGCCGAAGTGCTGTGAGAACGACTCCGGGTCGATCGTGGCACTCGTGATGATGAGCTTGAGGTCGGGCCGGCGGGGGGAGGAGTCGCTTGAGGTACCCGAGCAGGAAGTCGATGGTGAGGGACCGCTCGTGCGCCTCGTCGATGATGATCGTGTCGTACCGCTCGAGGTCCCGGTCGAAGTGGATCTCGTTCAGCAGGATGCCGTCGGTCATCAGCTTGATACGGGTGTTCGCGCTCACCTTGTCGGTGAAGCGGACCTGGTACCCGACCAGGTCGCCCAGCTCACCGCCGAGCTCGTCGGCCACTCGCTCGGCGATCGTCCGCGCGGCGATGCGGCGGGGCTGCGTGTGGCCGATGTTCTCGCGTCCGAGTTCCAGGCAGATCTTCGGCAGCTGCGTCGTCTTGCCCGAACCCGTCGCCCCGGCCACGATGACGACCTGGTTGTCGCGGATCGCAGCGGCGATGTCGTCGCGCCGCTGGGAGACGGGCAGTTCCGGCGGGTACGTGATGACGGGGGGATTCGACATGAGCATTCCAGGATACCGCCCGGGCGGGTCCACCATCAGACGAGTTGCGCCGCGAGCTCGTCGGCGGTGCGTGCCGGCAGGGCGCAGACGCGGTCGTGGCAGACGTAGGTCACGCCGTCCGCGGTGTCCCGTCCCTCCATGAGCGTGAACCCGGCTTCCGCCCACTCGGCCGCCTGCGCTCGCGTCAGCACCGCGGTGATCGTCCCGGGCCGACGTGTGGACCGGAGGGCGCGCAGCATCGCTGTCACCTCGGGCACTGACCGGTCGTCAGCGACGAGGACGACCTCGCGCGAGGGACGCTGCAGGGCGAGCGCGAGTCCGAGGGCGTCGGCGTGCCCGAGCGGGCGATCCACTCCGGTCCGCGCGCGGTCGGCGATGAGCCGTGCCGCAGCGGTCCGCCGATCGTCGTCCCCGGTCAGTGCGGCGAGGACCGCAGCCGCGCTCGCGAGCGCGACGGTCCCCGACCGGAGCGCGGTCTGCGGCTGCTCGCCGGTCGCCGTCCCGGCCGCGGCGAGGACCGGGTCGACCTCGAGTGCACCGGACAGGCCGTCGTCGACGAGCGTCCTGGCGATCGTCGCGTAGCGCAGCTCGCCCGTCGCGAGCGCGAGTTCGAGGAGCCCCTCGGCGAACAGCCCGAGGTCCTCCAGGGTCGGCGCCGCCGCCGACGTACCGGCACCCGAGCTCGAGCGGACGGTGACGTGCCCGTCCCGGAGGTGTGCGGCGATGACCGCGTCCGCCGCGGCACGAGCGAGGTCGATCATCTCGTCGTCCCCGCTTCGTGCTCCGGCTGACACCAATCCTCGGACCGCCAGGCCGTTCCACCCGGTCAGGACCTGGTCGTCGAGCGGTGGTGGGTCGAGCCGGGTGCGTTCGTCGAGGGGCAGGCGGTACCACTCGCCCTCCACCCGTCGACCGTCGATCGTCGACTCGCTGTCCTGGGCGGCGACGAACGCGCCGTCCGGCCGCCGGAGCGTGTCGCGCAGGAAGTCGGCGATGCCGCGGGCACGAGCGGGGTCGGCGACGGCGAGCAGCCCGCCGTTGTCGTAGAGCATCCGCTCGTAGTGCGGGACGGACCAGTCGCGGCGCGTGGCGTACCGGAAGACACCGCCGTCCGCGTCGGTCAGCTCCGACCCGGCGATGGCGCCCAGCGCGCGGCGGAGGAGACCGCCGGCCGGCTCGACCCCGTCGGCGGCGGCATCGCCGAGGAACTCCAACAGCGGCGCGTTCGGGAACTTCGGTGCGCCCCCCGAAGCCGCCGTACTCGGCGTCCTCCGCTCGCTCGAGGTCGGTCACGACCCCGCGGATCGCGTCGACGGACGGGAGGCCCGAGCTGGCTCCGTCGGTGTGCCCCGCCTGCGCGGACGCCGCGTCCGCTTCCGCACCCTGCCGGATCGCGCGCGCGATGGCCGACGCGTTCGCGTCCACCTCCTGCCGACGGTCCCGCCATGCGTCGAGCACCGCGGCCGTGACCCGGCGGAACGACGGGTGCTGCCCGACCGGCTGCGGCGGGTAGTAGGTGCCGGCGTAGAAAACCTGCGCATCCGGTGTCATGAAGACCGTCAGCGGCCAGCCCAGCTGCTCGGTGAAGGCGCTCGCGGCGGCCATCGCGCTCGCGTCGACGTCCGGGCGTTCCTCACGGTCGACCTTGACCGCGACGAAGTCCCGCCGCAGCAGCTCGCCGACCTCGGGGTCGGAGAAGCTCTCCCGGGCCATGACGTGGCACCAGTGGCAGGTGGCGTACCCGATCGACACCAGGACGGGGACGCCCCGCTCGCGCGCCTCGGCGAACGCCTCGGCTCCCCCACTCCCGCCAGTCCACCGGGTTGGTGGCGTGCTGGCGGAGGTACGGGCTGACCGCGGATCCGAGCCGGTTGTCGTTCATGCACCCAGCGTGCCCCGCCCGGCCTGTGTGGGCGGGCCTCCAGGCCGTCCTGTGGAGAGCGAGCCAACGTCCACAGCTGCACACACGTCAGCCGAGCCCCAACGACAGCAGCGCGAGCGCCGCGTCCTCCGGCCCGTAGTCGAACATCCGGTCCCAGAACGGGTCGTCGGCCCACGGGACGTCGCCGTCCGCGGGGGTCCGGTGAGCGGTCTCGACGAGCCAGTCGACCTCCGACCGGACCGCCTCCGCGAACCGCGGCGGGACCCATCCGAGCGCCCGGGCCGCGGTCGTGTCGAGCACGGACGGGGACGGGGTGGACCACGGCGTGAGTCCGACGAACGCCGGTGCGTCCTCGCCGAGCAGGACCTCGTCGAACGTGTGCCCGAGGTGTCCGGCGACCGTGCGGACGATCTCGAGCGCGGTCGGGGCGGTCTCGTCCGCGACGTTGAGGATCCGGCGGTCCGGGGCCTCCGCGACCAGCCGGACGAGCGAGCCGATGCCGGACGCGGCCGTCGTGTGGTCGACGCTGCGCCCCTGGTCGGCGAGCAGGATCCGCTCCCGTCCGTCGAGGACCCGCCGCACCACGAACCACTCGCGGGGTCGTCCGATCCCGATGCCGTACACCCTGGACGGGCGGAGGACGGTGACCGGTGCGCCGTGGTCGAGCAGCACCTGTTCGGCCGCGACCTTCGCCGCGGCGTACCCGTCGCGGGAGGTCGGGTCGCCGTCACTCGGCGCGATCGTCGGCTGGAGTTCCGTGACCGCGCCGCCGAACACCGGCTTGTCGACCGAGTTGGCGTGCCGCCCCTGTTCGTCGACGTAGACGGCCTTCGACGACACGAACACGGTCGAGCCCACGTCGTCCAGGAACGGCGCGAGCTGTAGGGCGTCGTCCCGGGTCACGCCGACGGTGTCGACGAGCAGATCCGCCCCCGGCCGCAGCAGGTCCCGCAGCAGCGCGGTGTCCCGTCGGTCGCCGGGTCGGGCCAGCGCACCGGCGGCGACGAGGTCGTCGGCGACGGGACCGCCGTGCCGCGAGACGATCTCGACGGACCAGTCGTCCCCACCCCGACCCGAGAGGTCGAGGAGTTCGCGGGCGACCTGGGACCCGATGCCACCGGTCCCGCCGAGGACCACCGCGCGTCTGCTGCTCATGGCGCCAACGCTAGCCCCCGGCCCACGTCGGCTCGGCGGTGTCGACCGCCCCGGTCAGGAGGCGATCGGCTCCCGCCACCACTCGGCCAGCGACCCGTCGTACACGCGGACCTTCTCGTGCCCGAGCATCGTCAGGGCCAGGGCGTCCACGCACGACGCGCTCCCGACCCCGCAGTACGTCACGACCTCGTCCGCCGTCAGGACCGGTGCGAGCGCCTGTTCGAGTTCCGACCGACGGAGGAACGCGTTCGACTCGCCGAGGAGGTCCCGCACCCGGATGGTCGTGGTGCCCGGGACGAGGGGCGGGTGGTCGTCACCGAGGTCCTCGGGGTCTGCGGCGAGGACGAGTGCTGCCGGCTCCGACCCGTCCACGGCGCGGAGCACGCGCGACCGGTCGGCCCACAGCGGGAGTTCCTCGCCCGCGACGAAGGCGTCGTCGTCCGCGGCACGCCGAGGAGTCCGCGAGAGTGCGCCGACGCGGACCGGCCGGCCCTCGTCGCGCCACTTCGCGAACCCGCCGTCGAGCACGGCGACCGTCCGGAAGCCGAAGGAGCGGAAGATCCACCAGAGCCGTGCGGACCACTCGCCGATGCCGTCGTCGTAGACCACGACCGTGGAGGCGCGGCTCACGCCGAGCGCGCGGGCTGCCGCCTCGAACTGCTCGGCTCCGGGACGAGTGAAGGGGGAGTCCCGTCTCGGGCGAGGAGAACTCGTCGACGAGGTCGGCGTAGACGGCGCCCGGTACGTGGCCGCGGCGCTCGTGGGCGTCGCGCGCCGAGTGCCACGACATGTCGAGGCCGCGGCCGTCCGTGTGCACCGACGCGTCGAGCACGAGCAGGTCGTCCGCACCGAGGTGGTCGGCGAGCCACTGCGTCGAGACGAGCGGCGAGGTCAGGACGGGGGCCATGCCCACACGGTAAACCAGACCCCTGACCCGCGACAGGGTGTGAGCAACGGGGCGACTTGTGCCGCGCGATCCGGCACGGACGGGACGACGCAGCACGGGACGGACACGGCACCGTGCGGTCGCGCGGTGCCGTGTCCGTCCCGTGGTGTCGTGCGACGCAGCCGCTCAGTTGCTCAGCCACGCAGTCGCTCGGTCGCTCAGTGCGCAGCCGTCGGGATGCTGCCGGTCGTACCGGCCCCGGCCCGCTCGAGACGGGCGACACGGACGGACTGGCGGTTGATGAGCAGTCCGCTGGCGATCGCCACGACCACGAGCACCCCGGCCGAGATCGCGAAGGCGGCGTGGTAGCCGTCGAGCGTGGCCTGCGCCTGCTGGAGCGCCGTCGGAGCCGCGGTCAGCCCGGACAGGCTGTTCTCCACCACGTTCGCGAAGATCGTCGACAGCAGCGCGGTGCCGATCGAGCCACCGATCTGCTGCATGGTGTTCACCGTGGCCGACGCGACGCCGGCGTCCGACCGGGCGACCCCGGTCGTGGCGGTGTTCATGGCCGACGAGAAGATCGTCCCCATCCCGAGGCCGATGACGACGAGAGCTGGCAGGACGGTGCCCGCGTAGGAGCTGTCGAGGTCGGTGCGGAGGAGCAGCAGGAGCCCCGTCGCGGCGACGAGTGCCCCGGCGAAGATGAGCACCTTCGGGCCGACGCGGGGGGAGCAGGCGACCGCCGATCTGCGTGGCGGAGATCATGATCGACAGCGGCATCGGCAGGAACGCCAGGCCGGTCTGCAGTGCCGAGAACCCGAGGGTCTGCTCGAGGTAGTAGGTCAGGAACAGGAAGATGCCGAACATGCCGATCGCGACGAGGCCGATCGCGACGAACGAACCACCGCGGTCGCGGTCGAGCACGACACGGAGCGGCAGCAGCGGGTGCGCGACCCGGGTCTCGATGACGACGAACGCGGCGATGAGCAGCACGCCGCCGACCAGCATGCCGATCGTGAGCGGGGCGTCCCAGCCGTTCGTCTCGGCGTTCGAGAAGCCGTAGACGACCCCGACGAGACCGGCGGTGATGGTGATGACGCCGGCGACGTCGATGCGCGGACGCTCGACCTTCGGCGGCTTCGCCATGAAGACGAGTGCGCCGATCACGCCGAGGACCGCGAAGACCACGTTGACGTAGAGGCACCAGCGCCACGACGCGTACTCGGTCAGGACGCCACCGAGCAGCAGGCCGATGGCGGCGCCGGACCCGGCGATCGACCCGAAGATGCCGAACGCGCGCCCGCGCTCCTTCGGGTCGCGGAAGGTGGTGGTCAGCATGCCGAGGGCGGACGGGGCGAGCAGCGCACCGAAGACGCCCTGCAGCGCGCGAGCGGCGACGAGCAGCCCGAACGAGTCCGCGAGCCCGCCGAGCACGGAGGCGACGGCGAACCCGACCAGGCCGATGATGAACGTGTTCTTCCGGCCGAACAGGTCGCCGAGACGACCACCGAGCAGGAGCAGCGAGCCGAACGCGAGCGAGTACGCCGTGACGATCCACTGGCGCTGGTCGGTGGCGAACCCGAGGTCCCCCCTGCGCGGAGGGCAGGGCGATGTTCACGATGGTGGCGTCGAGGACGACCATGAGCTGGGCGAGCGCGATGACCGCCAGGGCGATCCAGCGGTGGTCGGTGCGGGCCGGGGTGGTGCCCGCGGTCGTCGGCGTCGCTCCTGTGGGAGCGGGCGCGGTCTGTTCTGCCGTCATGACAGCCTCCTTCTCGAAGGATGGAAGGGGAGGGGCGCGCGCCGTCGGGCGTCCCGGAGGAGGGTGAAGTGGATGCGCGGCATCCGCTTGTGGTCACTGTACATCGAAACGGAGCAACCGCATCCGCTTGTTCCCAGAGAGGTCGATTACATTCGGTGTGTGAGCACCACCGGACCCGCAGCCGATCTCGATCGGCCTCTCGACCTCGACCGGCCCCTCCGTGCCGACGCGGCGCGGAACCGCGAACTGATCCTGCAGACGGCACGGAAGTGCTTCGCGGAGCGCGGCCTTTCGGTGACCCTGAACGACATCGCCCACGAGGCCGGGGTCGGGGTCGGCACCGTCTACCGACGTTTCGCCGACAAGGACTCCCTGATCGCGGCCCTGCTCAGCGCCAAGTTCGAGGCGCTGAACGCCGCGGCCGCGGCCGCTGCCGAGGAGACCGACCCCCCGTGAGTCGCTCCGCCTGTACCTGATGGGCGTGTTCGCCTTCCGCGCCCGCGACCGAGCGCTCGCCGACGCGATCGTCCGCGCGGGCAAGGCCCGACCGTCGGTCATGCAGGAGCGGGACCGTCTCGAGCGGCAGGTCGCCGAGATCATCCGTCGTGCCCGCGAGGCCGGGGTCGTCCGGCCGGGCTTCGACGCCCGTGACCTGCCCATCCTCACGACGATGGTCGGTGCCGTGGCCGACGCGACGCGGAACCACGACCCGGACGCCTGGAAGCGCTACGCCCAGGTCCTCGTCGACGGCGTGCTGCCGCAGGCCCGGCAGGACCCGATGGTCGGCGTGCCGCTCGACCGCGACGCCCTCGAGCGGTCGATGCAGCCGCAGTCCTGACGGCGGCGTCCCAGGTGGCCCCGAGGGCACGCGGATGCGACCGCGCGGGCCCGCGACGGCGCGTGCCTGCGACGGCGCGATCGCCCGAGCGCTACAACCAGCTCGGCAGCCAGTAGTGCGAGCGGATGAAGTCCCAGGGGACCTGCATCGCCGTCCACATCGGGTACCAGTACACCGATGCGAGGACCACGACCAGCAGGTACACGCCGAGCCCGAGCAGCGCCCGCGTCCGCCGTCGCCGCGGATCGTCCCGTGACCCGATCAGGTGCGCGATCGCCGCGGCCAGCGCCGTCACGAGGAACGGCTCGAAGGCGATCGTGTAGAACTGGAACACCGTCCGGTCCAGGTACATGAGCCAGGGCAGGTACCCGGCGCCGATGCCGATCAGGACGAGCCCGTACTCCCAGCGCCGACGCGTGACGAAGAGCACGAGCAGCACCACGGCGGCGATCACCGAGGCGTACCAGATGAACGGGTTCGCGATCCCGGTCACGGCAGCGCCGCACCGGTCGAACCCGCAGCCGTCCTGGCCGGCGTTCGTGCCCTGGTAGTACATCGACGTGGGGCGTTGCATGACGAGCCAGAGCAGCGGGTTCGCCTGGTACGAGTGCGGCGTGTGCAGGCCGATGTTGAAGGCGTAGATCTCCGACTGGTAGTGCCACCAGTTCTGCAGACTGTCGGGCACGCACGCGAGCACGCCCGTCCAGCGCTGTCCGCCGCCGCCGATCCAGTCGCGGTCCCAGCCGCCCTTCGTCAGGAACCACCCGGACCACGAGGCCAGGTAGGTCACTGCGGCGACCGGCACGGTGAGCAGGAACGTGACCGGTGCCTGCTGCAGCGCCGCACTGGACGACCAGAACACCACGCCCGCCCGGCGTCGCAGCATCATGTCGCTGAGGACCGAGTACACCGCGAAGAACGCCAGGAAGTACATCCCGGTCCACTTCGTCGACGACGCCAGCCCGAGCGCGACGCCCATCGCGAGCAGCCACGGTCGCCACCACAGCACCGGGCCCCAGAGCGTGGCCCGTCCGGCCGCTGCCCGCCGGTCGGTCCACCGGTCGAGTTGGCGGGCGGACCAGCGGCGGTCGAGCAGCAGGGCGCCGAAGGCGAGGACGACGAAGAAGGTGACGATGCCGTCGAGCAGCGAGACCCGGGACATCACGATCGCCTGCCCGTCCACGGCGAGGAGACCGCCGGCGAGCGTCCCGACGAGCGTCGAGCGGAACAAGGACCGCGCGATGACGGCGATGAGGAACACGGTCGCGATGCCGAGCACGGCGACCGTGAACCGCCACCCGAACGCGTTGTCCGGCCCGAACACCAGCATGCCGAGGCCGATGAGGTACTTGCCGAGCGGCGGGTGCGCGATGAACTCGGCGGCGCGGGAGTAGATGTCGGTCTGCCCGCTCGCGAACCGGTCGTCGGTGGTCGGCGCGCCCTCGTCGCTCGGGTTCGCCGGCCAGGTGCCCTCGTACCCGAGGTGCACGAGCGACCAGCTGTCCTTGACGTAGTACGTCTCGTCGAACACCAGGGAGTGCGGTCGCCCGAGGTCGACCAGGCGGAGCACCGCGGCCAGCACCGTCACCGCGATCGGGCCGCCCCAGCGCCAGGCGGCGACCCGCCAGCCGACGGACAGCGTGCGCGCCCACCAGTCGTCGAGCCGCGAGCCACGGGGGACGTCCGGCACGGTCTGCAGCGGGTCGGCCAGGTCCGTGGTCACGCGCAGCATCCTACGGAGGCCGCGCACGCGTCGGCTGCGCTGTCCACAGGTCGCAGGCGTGACGACGACAATGGGGACGTGATCGTCCTCGCAGCAACCCCCATCGGCAACCTCGGTGACGCCTCCCGTCGACTCGTGGAGACGCTGTCGAACGCCTCCGTGGTCGCCGCCGAGGACACCCGGACCGCGATCCACCTCATGCGTGCCCTGGGCATCGAGAACCGACCGCGCCTCATCGCGCTGCACGAGCACAACGAACGGGAGCGCGCGGCCGAGGTCGTCGAGCTCGCACGCGAGGACGACGTCGTGGTGCTCACCGACGCGGGCATGCCGGCGATCAGCGACCCCGGGTTCCCGCTGGTCGAGGCCGCCGCGGCCGCAGGCGTCACCGTCACGGCCGTCCCCGGCCCGAGCGCCGTGCTCACCGCCCTCGCCCTCTCCGGGCTGCCGACCGACCGCTTCACGTTCGAGGGGGTTCCCGACCCGGAAGGGCGGGGAGCGGCGTCGTGTCTTCGCGGCGCTCGCCGGGGAGCAGCGGACGATGGTCTTCTTCGAGTCCCCGCACCGGATCGCCGACACGCTCGGGGACATGGCCGCCGGCTTCGGTGCCGACCGGCGCGCGGCGGTCTGTCGTGAACTCACGAAGCTGCACGAGGAGGTCCGTCGCGGCACCCTCGCCGAGCTGACCGAGTGGGCGGCCGACGGGGTCCGCGGCGAGATCTGCGTCGTCGTCGCCGGGGCCACCGGGTCGGGGGGAGGACGCCACGATCGAGGACGGTGTCCGCCTCGTGCTCGAGCGCGTGGCCGCGGGAGCGCGGATGAAGGAAGCCGCCGCCGCGGTGGCCGACGCGACCGGGCTGTCGAAGCGGGACCTCTACGAAGGCGCGCTCGCCGCGCGCTGAACCGACCGGGGGGGAGTCGGACGGGAGGCCCGTGGCGACGTCGCGACGAGCCTCCCGTCCGGTCATCCACAGGCGGCCGGGAGGCGCGTCACGCGGTTTCGAGTCGCCTCTAGGATGGTCCGCATGGCCGACGGCAGCTCGTTCTCGATCACCACGCCGATCTTCTACGTCAACGACGTGCCCCACATCGGGCACGCGTACACGGAGGTCGCCGCGGACGTCCTCGCGCGCTGGCACCGGCAGCGCGGCGACGACACCTGGCTGCTGACCGGCACCGACGAGCACGGGCAGAAGATCCTGCGGACCGCCTCGGCGAACGACGTCACACCGAAGGAGTGGGCCGACCGCCTCGTCACCGACGCGTGGAAGCCGCTGCTCGACACGGTGGACGTCGCCAACGACGACTTCATCCGGACGACGGACGAGCGGCACGAGCGGGGCGTGACGGCGTTCCTGCAGAAGCTGTACGACGACGGCTACATCTACGCGGGCGAGTTCGAGGGCTTCTACTGCGTGGGGTGTGAGGAGTACAAGCAGCCGAGCGACCTCGTGCCCGGGACCGGTCCGTACGAGGGCCAGCAGGTCTGCGCGATCCACTCAATCCCGGTGGAGGTCCTGGCCGAGCGGAACTACTTCTTCCGCATGTCCGACTTCGAGCAGCGCCTGCTCGACCTCTACGAGTCGAACCCGCAGTTCATCCAGCCGGAGAGCGTCCGCAACGAGATCGTGTCGTTCGTCAAGCAGGGCCTGCGCGACCTGTCCATCTCGCGGTCGAGCTTCGACTGGGGCATCCAGATCCCGTGGGACTCGGACCACGTCCTCTACGTCTGGTTCGACGCGCTCCTCAACTACGTCACCGCACTCGGCTACGGCACGGAGGACGACGAGGCCTTCCAGCGTCTCTGGCCGAGCGTGCACATCGTGGGCAAGGACATCGCACGGTTCCACGCTGTCATCTGGCCCGCGATGCTCATGGCGGCCGGACTGCCGGTGCCGGAGCGCGTGTTCGGCCACGGGTGGCTGCTCGTCGGCGGCGAGAAGATGTCGAAGTCGAAGCTGACCGGCATCGCCCCGAGCGAGATCACCGACACGTTCGGGTCCGACGCGTTCCGCTACTACTTCCTGCGTGCCATCACCTTCGGGCAGGACGGCAACTTCAGCTGGGAGGACATCTCGGCGCGGTACCAGGCGGAGCTCGCGAACGGGTTCGGCAACCTGGCGTCCCGCATCGTCGCGATGCTGAACCGCTACTTCGACGGTGCCGTCCCCGAGCGCGGGGAGCTGACCGAGTCCGACGCTGCGATCGACGCCCTCGCGCAGGCCGTCACCGAGCGTGCCGACGCCGCGATCGAGGCCTTCGCGCCGCACGACGCGATCAGCACCGTCTGGGAGCTCGTGGACGCCCTCAACGGCTACATCACCGAGCAGGAGCCGTGGGCCCTCGCCAAGGACGAGGCGCAGCGTGCGCGGCTCGCGACCGTGCTCGTCACGGCGCTCCGCGGACTCGGGACCGTCGCGGTCCTGGTGTCGCCGGTCATGCCGAAGGCCACCGAGAAGCTCTGGGCGTCGATCGGTGCCGGCGGGTCGATCGCCGAGCAGCGCGTCGACCGTGCCTGGGAGTGGCAGGGCTCCGAGACGGTGACGCCCCTCGCCGCCGGGCTGTTCCCGCGCATCGAGCAGCCGGAGCAGGGCGCCGCGTGACGGACGCGCACGTCCGCGCACGCGGTGGCGACGGTGGCCGGCAGAAGCGGGACCTGACGTACCCGCCGTTGCCGCAGGCCTTGGCGGTCCCCGTGTACGACAACCACACCCACATGGAGATCGCCGACGGCGTCGGTGACGGTGGGGACGGTCCGCTCGAGTACGGCGAGCACCTCGACCGCGCCGCGAACGTCGGTGTCCGCGGCGTGGTGCAGGTCGGGACCGACCTGGCCACCTCGCAGTGGTCCGCGTCGATCGCAGCCCGTGAGCCGCGCGTCCTCGCGGCGGTGGCCCTGCACCCGAACGAAGCGCCGGTGCTCGACGAGCAGGGGCTGTTGGACGAGCACCTGGCCGGCATCGAAGCGCTCGCGGGGCTGCCGCGCGTCCGGGCGATCGGCGAGACCGGACTCGACTTCTTCCGGACCGGGGACGACGGCCGAGCCGCCCAGGTCCGCTCGTTCGAGGAGCACATCCGGATCGCGAAGGAGTACGACCTCGCGCTGACGATCCACGACCGGGACGCCCACGACGCCGTGGTCGAGGTCCTCGAGCGCGTCGGCGCTCCGGAGCGGACGGTCTTCCACTGCTTCTCCGGCGGCACCGAACTCGCGCGGCTCTGCGCCGAACGCGGCTGGTACATGTCCTTCGCCGGGACGGTCACGTTCAAGAACGCGCAGAACCTGCGGGACGCCCTGCACGTGGCGCCGCGGCACCTCATCATGGTCGAGACCGACGCCCCGTTCCTCACACCGACGCCGTTCCGCGGCCGGCCGAACGCGCCGTACCTCATCCCGCTCACCGTGCGGTCGATGGCGGAGACCCTCGGCACCGACCCGTCGACGCTGGCCGAGCAGATCTCGTCCAACACCGAGCTCGTGTACGGCTCGTGGGACGACGAGCCGACCACGGTGGGGGGAGTAGTCATGGGTGCCCTCCTCGGTCCGGCGGAGATCCGCGACCTCGCGGCGACGCTCGACGTCACCCCCACCAAGAAGCTCGGCCAGAACTTCGTGCACGACGCCAACACCGTGCGACGCATCGTCTCGGTTGCGGGGGGTGACGCCGGACTCCCGCGTGCTCGAGGTCGGTCCCGGGCTCGGTTCCCTGACGCTCGGGCTGACCGAGACCGGCGCTCCCGTGACCGCCGTCGAGATCGACGCCCGGCTCGCCGCGCACCTGCCGACCACCGTCGCCGCGATGCAGCCCGACGCCCGCCTCACGGTCGTCCACCAGGACGCACTCCAGGTGGCCGCCGAGGACCTGCCCGTGGCGCCGACGCACCTCGTCGCGAACCTGCCGTACAACGTCTCCGTGCCGGTGCTCCTGCACCTCCTCGCCACCTTCCCGTCCCTCGTCCGGTCGCTCGTCATGGTGCAGGCCGAGGTCGGCTACCGGCTCGCGGCGGACCCGGGCAGCAAGGTCTACGGGTCCCCGAGCGTCAAGGCCGCCTGGTACGGCTCGTGGCGCATCGCGGGGCAGGTCAGCCGCCAGGTGTTCTGGCCCGTGCCGAACGTGGACAGCGTGCTCGTCGGTTTCGACCGGCACGAACCGCCGGGGGGACGAGCAGCTGCGGTCGCGGGTCTTCACCCTCGTCGACGCGGCGTTCCAGCAGCGGCGGAAGATGCTGCGGCAGGCACTGTCCGGCGTCCTCGGTGGCAGCGCCCGTGCGTCGGAGGTCCTCGAGGCGGCGGGCATCGCACCGACCGCCCGCGGCGAGGAGCTCGGGGTCGACGACTTCGTGCGGCTCGGCCGGACCGTCCTCGCGGCCGCCGGCGGCGCCGCGTCCTGACCCCGCCACACATGGGCAGCCGTCCGGCGGAGGATCCGGTCCGCGCTGGGTACGCTCGCTCCATGACCGACGACGTCGTCCGCTCGCACGCACGGGGGGATCCCCGCCGACCGCGTGGCCGCGGCCACCGGTGCCGCGCCGGACGACTGGTACGACCGCCTCGACCGAGCCGACGGGCGCACCATCGGCCACACGGCCATCGCCGCCTGGCTCGTCGGTCAGGGCGTCGACCCCTGGTGGGCGCAGAGCGTCGCCGTCGGCTACGAGCAGTCCCGCGGCCTCCGTGTCCCCGGGCAGCGCTCCGACGGCACGTTCGCCGTCTCGGCCTCACGGCAGGTCGACGGCGACCGGGAGGCGGTGCTCGACCGCGCGGTCGTCGTCGCGTCCGCCGCGTTCGGGCACGGCCCGACCTCGGAGCGCCGGGGTGGGAAGCGTCCCTCGGCCCGGTGGACGTCCGCCGACCGGGAGTCGGTGCTGCTCACGACGGAGGACGGCCCCCGCCCGGGCACCGTCCGGCTGTCGGCGACGCGTGAACGTCTCACCGGGCCGGAGCGGATGCCCGAGGCGAAGGCCGGACTGCGGGACCTGCTCGCCGCGGTCTGAGCCGCAGGGCGGGCTCAGTGCTCGCGGCCCGCCATCATCTCGAGGATCTGCTGGTGGGTGCCGTCGCGTTCGGCCCACCGGAGCGGCTGGACGTTCTGCACGAGGACCTCCGACGTCCCGCCGGTCTCGATGATCGTCATCACCTCGTCGACGAAGGCGTCGAGGGGCATGCCGCCGAAGTCCGCTCCGCCCATCAGGTCGGTCTGCACGGCCGGCGGAGCGAGTTCGAGCACCTCGACCGCGGTGCCGACGAGCTGCTGTCGGAGTGCCTGCGTGTACGAGTGCACGCCGGCCTTGGTGGCGCTGTAGGTCGGGGTCGCGGTGAGCGGCACGAACGCGAGCCCCGACGACACCGTCATGACGGTGGCGGCCGGGCGGGTGAGCAGGTGCGGCAGGAACGCGTCGATCAGGCGGATCGTCCCGACCAGGTTCGTCTGGATCGTCTCGAGGGCGTCCTCGATGTGGCCGGGGTCGCGGAGGTCCTCGTTCCGCATGATGCCCGACATCGTCACGAGGGTGTCGAGTCCGGGGTGTGCGGCGAGGACCTGGTCGGCGGCCGCCCGGATCGAGTCGGCATCGGCGACGTCGATCTGGACCGTGCCGAGGCCGTGCTCCTCGGCGAGGGAGTCGAGCAGGGCCTGTCGGCGCCCGCCGATGACGACGGTGCTGCCCGCGGCCTGCAGGCGGAGCGCGAGCGTCAGGCCGATGCCCGAGGTCGCGCCGGGGATGAAGACGGTGCTGTTGGTGGTGTCCATGACGACCACGATGCCCGCGCCGTGTCGACGCATCCAGAGCCCGCACATCGGGGGGACCGCCGGTCCCTGGTTCCCGGCCGCGCCGAGCAGCAGACTGGACGCATGGACCGTGCCGCCCTCGCCGACTTCCTGCGCCGCCGACGCGAGCTCCTGCGCCCGGAGGACGTCGGGCTCGGTGCCGGCGCTCGTCGACGCACCCCGGGCCTCCGTCGTGAGGAGGTCGCCGCGCTGGTCGGCATGTCGGTCGACTACTACACGCGCCTGGAGCAGCAGCGCGGACCGCAGCCGTCCGAGCAGATGGTGGCCGCGATCGCCCGTGCCCTCCGCTGCTCCCTCGACGAGCGCGACCACCTGTTCCACCTCGCGGGGCAGAACGCGCCGGTGCGCATGCACCGCGCCGACCACGTGGACCCGGCGATCCTCCGGGTGCTCGACCGGCTGACGGACACGCCGGCGATCGTCGTCAGCCACCTGGGGGGAGACCCTCGTCGAGAACCGGCTCGCCGTGGCGCTCCTCGGCACGTCGGTCGGCCTGTCGGGCAACGATCGGTACCAGGCATGGCGGTGGTTCGTCACCGGCACCGAGCTCGACCGGTACGCACCGGAGCAGCACGAACGACTGGGGCGGGTCGTGGTGGCGTCACTGCGGGCGGCGGTCGGTCTCGCCGGACCCGGCGATCGTCGGGCGACCGAACTCGTCGCCGAACTCGAGCGGCGCAGTCCCGAGTTCGCCCGGCTGTGGGCGCTGCACGAGGTCGCCCTCCGCTGGTCGGACAACAAGACGATCATGCAGGCCGAGCTCGGTCGCATCACCGTCGACTGCCAGGTGCTGCACACGGACGACCAGGCACAGGCGCTCCTGCTCTTCACTGCACCGCCGGGGAGCGAGGACGCCCAGAAGCTCGAACTGCTCGGCGTCCTCGGCCAGCAGACCTTCGCCGGTTGACGGCCGGATCGACCTGTTCCGTCGATCTCGACAGGGCCTATGCCGGATGATATTGTGACATGGCAGGACGTCGTCAGACCTCCCGCACCCAGCCGACGCCCCGCCCTCGAGCGGGGCGTCGTGCGTCCGGGGGGCACCAGACGGCCTCCTCGACTGTGATCGACCGCACTGCCCGCACGATCCGGGCCGTGGCCCGCGCTGCGCGGTGGTCACGTTCCGGCACGGTCCTGTCCCGGTTCAGGAAGTACGTCGCGAAGTCGGCTGCCTGGAGCAGCCGGCTCTCGCGCGACGGGCCGAAGTAGAGCGTGTCAGCGATCCTGGTGAGCGGACCCGCTGTCCATCCGGAGGACACGCCCGTCCTGACGTCCCGCAGGCTGCGCCGCGCTCCGTCGGCGGCGGCGTGGTGGTCGTCGGCGAGCACGAGTCCGAGTTGCTCACTCGGGTCAGCTCCTTCCAGGTGCTCATCGACCGCTTCGAGCACGTGTGCGAGCGTCAGGAGGTGTACCGGACGGGCGTCCGCGACGGGATGAGCGCGGTGTGCACGGAGGTCGATGCCCCGGAACACGAAACTGGCCGTCGACCGGGCGAGCACAGTCGCCGTCGACATGCAGGCCCGCACTCGCACTTGCGGCGGGACGCACCCCCAACCGCTCTTGCCGTGGAACATCTCGACGGCGTGGAACTCGGTCTCCGGGTCGAACCCCGGCACTGACCGCGCGACGTCCGTCGCCGCCGCGTCCAACCCGTCCTCGATCGTCCGGAGCGCTGCCGCGTCGACGATGAGCGCGCCGAAGAAGTAGTAGCGGTCATCACGAGCGGATTCGTCGATGAAGATGAGACGCATCAAGCCAGGATACTGATGTACCAGTCTGTCGATGCGCCGCAGCCGCAACACCACGTCACACACCTGGCAGCCTCCACACGTGCGTGCCTAGGGTGGGGCGGTGAGCACTCCGCGCGTGACCGTCATCCACGAGAACCCCGAGTGGTTCCCGCCGCTCGCCGCTGCCTTCGAGGCCGAGGGCGTCCCGGTGCGGGAGCTCCTGCTGACCGAGGGGCAGATCGACCTCGGCGCCGAACCGGAGCCCGGTGTGTACTGGAGCCGCATGTCGGCCAGCTCGCACACACGCGGGCACGAGCACAGCAAGGAGTACACCCGCGCGGTGCTCGGCTGGCTCGAACGAGCGGGCCGCCAGGTCGTCGGCGGCAGCCACGTGCTCGAGCTCGAGGTCTCGAAGGTCGCTCAGCACGGGCTCCTGCAGCAGGCCGGGTTCGACGTGCCCCGCACCACCGCGGTGTTCGGCACGGCGACGCTCACGCAGGCGGCCGCGGACTTCACGGGCGGCCAGGACGTCCCCTTCATCACGAAGCACAACCAGGGCGGCAAGGGCCTCGGCGTCCGGCGCTTCGACTCGCTCGCCGAGTTCGACGCCTACGTCGACAGCCCGGAGTTCGAGGAGCCGGTGGACGGCATCACGCTGCTGCAGGAGTACCTGACCGCTCGTGAGCCGTTCATCACCCGCGTCGAGTTCGTGGGCGGCGAGTTCGTCTACGCCGTCCGCGTCGACACGAGTGCGGGCAGCTTCGAGCTCTGCCCCGCCGACGCATGCGAGGTCCCGCAGGTCATCGCCGGCGCGGTGTGCGAGGTCCCCGGCACGGAGACCGCAGGAGCGCCCCCGGCGTTCAGCGTCCGGACCGAGGTGACCGCGGAGCACCCGCTCGTGCAGCAGCTCCGCACGTTCCTCGCCGACCAGCGGATCACGATCGCCGGCGTCGAGTTCATGGAGACGACCGACGGTCGGACAGTCGTCTACGACATCAACACGAACACGAACTACAACCCCGCCGTCGAGGAGGCCGCACCGGCCTCGGGCCCGCGGTCGATCGCCCGCTACCTCGGCGGGCTGCTCGACGCGGAGTACGCCACGGCCGCCGCACCGGCGGCGCACGCCTGACCGGCGACACGACACCGCCGCACCACACGGCACCGCCTGACCCACCCACCGGTCTGGAGGCCCGGCTCGCCACCGGCACCGAGCCTCCGGACCGTCATCTCCACCAGCAAGGAACCCCCCGTGCGATTCGGATACTGGACCCCGCTCTTCGGCGGCTGGCTGCGCAACGTCGACGACGAGCAGATGCCGGTCACGTTCGACTACGTGAAGCTCCTGGCGCAGCGCGCCGAGCGGATCGGGTTCGACCTGACGCTCGTGCCGGAGCTCAACCTCAACGACATCAAGGGCGTCGCAGCGCCGAGCCTGGAGGCGTGGGCGCTCGCGGCGGCGATCGCGGCGACGACCGAGCGCCTCGAGATCATGGCGGCGATGCGGCCCGGATACCACCTGCCCGCGGTGACGGCGAAGCAGGCGGCGACGATCGACGACATCTCCGGCGGCCGGTTCACCTTCAACGTCGTGAGCGCCTGGTGGGCGGAAGAGGCCCGTCAGTACGGCGGCATCTTCTCCGAGCACGACGACCGCTACAAGCGCACGGCGGAGTTCGTCGAGATCATGAAGGGGTTGTGGCGCGAGACGCCGTACAGCTTCTCCGGCGAGTACTACGAGATCGAGAACGCCCACCTCGAGCCGAAGCCCCGCGTCACCCCGCGCATCTACGCCGGCGGTGAGAGCGAGGCCGGCAAGGCGAGCATCACCCACTACGCCGACGCCTACGTCACCCACGGCGGCACCGTCGAGGAACTCCGGACGAAGATCGCCGAGATGCGCCGGCGCCGCGAGGACGCCGGGCTCCCGCCGTTCGAGGCGTTCGGCATGGCCGCGTACGCGATCGTGCGCGACACCGAGGAGGAAGCGCAGGCCGAGCTCGCACGCATCACCGACGTGCAGCACGGCAAGGCGTACGAGTCCTACCAGGACTTCATCTCGAAGTCGCAGCTCGAGCACGTGCCGTCGCTCGAGGACTACTCGGTGTCGAACCGGGGCCTGCGCCCGCAGTTCGTCGGGACGCCGGAGCAGGTCGCCGCACGGATCCGCGAGTACGAGGAGGTGGGTGTGGACACCCTGCTCCTGCAGTTCTCGCCGCAGCTCGAGGAGATGGAGCGCTTCGGCGAGCAGGTCATCCCGCTCGTGCGTGCGTCCGTCCCCGTGGAGACGGTGTCCTGATGGCCGCCGAGGACGACTGGGCGTTCGAGACCCGGCAGATCCGCGCCGGGTTCAAGGCCGATCCGGGCTTCGGCGGGAACGTGCCGCCGATCGCGCAGACCGCGGCCTTCGTGTACCCGTCCGGCGAGGACGCGGCCGACCGGTTCCTGCTCAACGCACCCGGGCACACGTACTCCCGGGTGAACAACCCGTCGGCTGCGGCGCTGGAGCGTCGGATCGCCGACCTGGAGGGCGGGGTCGCCGCGCTCGCGCTCGCGTCTGGGCAGGCGGCCACGTCGCTCGCCGTGCTCGGGCTCGCCCGTGCCGGGGACCACATCGTGTCGAGCGCGTCGCTCTACGGCGCGACGTACACGCTCTTCGCGTCGACGCTCCGTGACCTCGGCATCGCGTTCACGTTCGTGCAGGACCCGACGGACCTGGACGAGTGGGCCGCGGCCGTCCGACCCGAGACGCGCGCGTTCTTCGGCGAGTCCATCCCGAACCCGCGCGGGGACGTCCTCGACTTCGCCGGGGTGGCGGGTGTCGCGCACGAGGCCGGCGTCCCGCTCATCGTCGACAACACCATCGCGACGCCGTACCTGGTCCGGCCGATCGAGCACGGCGCGGACATCGTCGTGCACTCCGCGACGAAGTACCTCGCCGGGCACGGCAGCGCCATCGCCGGACTCATCGTCGACAGCGGCAACTTCGACTGGGCGGCACACCCGGACGAGTACCCGCAGCTGACCACGACCGAGCACTCGGGCTTCTCGGGTACGAACTTCGCGGAGAAGTTCGGTCGCCGTGCGTTCATCCAGCGCACCCGCTCGAAGCTCTCCGCCGACCTCGGCCCGGCGATCGCCCCGTTCAACGCCTTCCTGGTGCTGCAGGGCATCCAGACGCTGTCGCTCCGCATGGACCGGCACGTGTCGAACGCCGCGACGGTCGCGTCCTGGCTCGATGCACACGACCAGGTCGAGCACGTGCACTACGCCGGCCTGCCGAGCTCCCCGTGGCACCACCTGCAGCAGCGGTACGTGCCGAAGGGGCCGTCGAGCGTCCTCGCGTTCGACCTGGCCGGCGGGGTCGAGGCCGGGCGGCGCTTCGTGTCCGCGCTCGAGCTCTTCGACCACGTGTCGAACATCGGTGACGTCCGTTCCCTCGTCGTGCACCCGGCGTCGACGACCCACGTGCAGATGACCCCGTCCGAGCGGGCCGCGGCGGGCGTCGGCGAGGGGCTCATCCGGCTGTCCATCGGCCTCGAACACGTCGACGACGTCATCGCGGACCTGGAGCGCGGCTTTGCCGCTGCGGCGTGAGCCGTCGGACGGGAGGCCCGTGGCGGCGCCGCCACGGGCCTCCCGTCCGGTATGGACGGCGGGTGGACCGGCGGGACGGGGATAGGTTGGTCGCATGACGTCGATGCCTGCTCCCGGTCGGGTGCGGACGCGCGCGCCGGGCAAGATCAACGTCCACCTGTCGGTCGGCGCCCTGCAGGACGACGGGTACCACGACGTCGCCACCGCGTACCAGGCGGTGTCCCTGTACGAGGACGTCACCGCCGAGCGTGCCGACGACTTCTCCGTCCGCTTCACCGGGCCGATCGACTCGTCCTCGGTGCCGACGGACGACACCAACCTGGCGCTCCGGGCCGCACGGCTCGTCGCCCGGACCGCCGGACACCGCGGCGGCGTGCGTCTGACGATCGACAAGCAGGTGCCCGTCGCCGGTGGGATGGGCGGCGGCTCGGCTGACGCCGCCGCGACCCTGTTGGCGGTCGACACGCTCTGGGGCACCGGACTCGGACGCGACGAACTGCTGCGGCTCGCCGCCGAACTCGGGGCCGACGTCCCCTTCGCCTTCGCCGGCGGGACCGCCGTCGGGACGGGTCGTGGCGACGAGCTCAGCCCGGCGCTGGCGAAGGGCGAGTTCCACTGGGTGCTCGCACTGAGCGACACCGGGCTCTCCACGCCGTCGGTGTACCGCGCGCTCGACGAGCACCGGGAGCGCTACCGGGCCGACATCTCCCCGGCCCCGCGGACGCCCGTCGTCGAGGCGCACGTGCTCCAAGCGCTCCGGGCGGGCGACGCCGAACTCCTCGCCGAGAACCTGCACAACGACCTGCAGGCCCCGGCCATGCGCCTGCAGCCGGGCCTGGCCGACACGCTCGAGCTCGGGGAGCGCTCCGGCGCCCTGGCCGGTCTCGTGTCCGGCAGTGGTCCCACCGTGGCCTTCCTGGTGCCCGACCGTGACGCCGCGCTCGAGGTCCAGGTCGCACTGAGCGCCTCGGGGCGCGTGGCACTCCGCGCGACCGGTCCCGTGCACGGCGCCCGCGTCCTGCACTGACCCGCTGCCCGCACGGGCAGCGACGCGGGGTCAGGAGCGGACGAACTCCGACATGATGACCTTGCCGGTCTGCCAGTTGTGCGCGACGTGGAAGCCCTGCTCCTCGAGCACCGCCTTGAGCTCGGGCCGGATGGTGCGGGAGGTGCCGCCGACGTACCAGACGGTGTCGATGTCGCCGAGACGGGACGGGACGGTCGTCGCGAGGTCGCCGTTCGTGTTCCAGAGGACGCCCTCGTCGGCCCCGTCGGTCGCGACGGCCAGGTCGGTCAGCCCGGAGAACGCGTCCGGGTAGGACACTCGGATGACCTCGGCGGTCGTCGTCGGGTGGCGGTAGACGCTGCCGAACACGACGCCCTCGTTGGCGCTCGGGCGGGCGGCGCGCTCGGCGCTGATGATCGCGGCGGCATGCGCCCAGGTGGACGCCTGCTTCGCCTCGGGGCCCTTGACGGACACGGCCGTGGGGACCGACAGGACCACGAGCACCGCGACGGCGGCGGCGAGCAGCGCCTTCGGCCGGACCGCGGTGAGCGCGACGGCGACGAGGAGCGCGACGAACGGCAGGCTGAGGGTCGCGTACTTCGGCGAGTACAGGCGCTCACCGAGTGCCGTCGCGACGAGGAGCACGGAGGTGGGGACGACGACGAGCGGCAGCGCCACCCGCACGGTCTGCGCCCGGAACAGGGCGCGTGCGGACGGCACCCGGCGGTGCACCTGCACGAGGGCGAGCCCGACGCCGACGACCATGAGGGACCAGATGACGGCCGCGTACGGGTCGGACGCGCCGAACCAGGCGGTCGACCACACCTGCCCGAGGGTGTCGCGGCTGATGTCCTTGATCCAGCCGACCTGCTTCGCCTGCGAGGACACGACGACCACGAACGGCGCGACCACGGCGGCCGCGATGCCGGCGGCGGCGGCCCAGCGGACGAGCACCCGACCGGTGACGAGCGGCGGCCCGGGCGTGCGGCCGTCCCGGGTGACCACGGCCGTCCGCAGCGCGTGCCGTTCGGCCACGAGGGTCCAGGCGAGCGCGGCGGCGTGGGCGAGGACCGCGAGCGCCAGGTAGACGTTGCAGAGCACCGCGACGACGGCGAGCACCCCGTAGGCGACCCACCACCCGGTGGACCGGGGTGCGCGTGACCGGGTGCGGCGCAGGGCCGTGACGCCCACGAGCGTCAGGCAGACCGACAGCGTCGTGATGGTGGCGTAGGGACGCCCCTCGGTCCCCGCCCACTGCACGCGGGGGAGGAGCAGGAAGACGATGCCCGCCGTGATGCCGAGCCGTCGTCCGCCGAGGCGTCGGCCGAGGGCGACGACGAGTCCCGCGGCGACCCCGATCGCGAGCGCACTCGGCAGGCGCAACGTGAACGGGGTGTACCCGACGAGCCAGAACCAGACGTGCATCAGGGCGTAGTACAGACCGTGCACGGCGTCGACGGTGTGGAGCTCCGCGAAGAGCTGCGCCCAGGACCGCTGGGCACTCGTGACGGTCGCCGCCTCGTCGTACCAGACGGACGGGACCCACGAGGCTGCCGCGGCGACGACGACGCCCACCGCGCCGATCGTGAGTTCCGGCACCCGGACCGCTGCCGTCGCGGCGGCGGAGACGGCCCCGCGGACGCCGGCACGCACCGGTACCCGGCGGACCGCGTGCGGGACGCCGATGCTGCCGGTACGGGGGGGAACTCACGCCCAGCACGGTACCGAGCGCCGCTGGACGGGAACCCGGTGTCGGGCCCTGCGAGACGGTGAGTGTCCACAAGTCGTACCGGGTCGTCCCCGGTCTAGGGTCGTCGTCATGACGCAGCTCCGCATCCGTGACGCCGCGACCTACCTGGGCATCAGCGACGACACCGTGCGGCGGCTCGTCGAGGGCGGCACGTTCACGAGGGCGACCGACCCCGCGGGCAGGGCCGTGGTCGACGGACGGGAACTCGCCGAGTACGCCTCGTCGCGCGGCGACCAGCTCGCCGACCCGTCGGGCGTCCGGAGCTCCGCACGCAACCGGTTCGTCGGCATCGTGACGGGCCTGGTCGTCGACACGGTGATGGCCCAGGTCGAGCTGCAGTGCGGGCCGCACCGGGTGGTGTCGCTGATGAGTGCCGAGGCGGTCCGGGAGCTCGGGCTCGAGGTCGGGTCCGTCGCGGTCGCCTCGGTCAAGGCCACGATGGTGACGGTCGAGGCTGCGAGCCCGGAGACGGACGCGTGAGCACGACACCGGACGCGAGCACGAGCACGAGCACGCCCGTCAGCACCGCGCGTCGACGCCTCGGGTCACGCACGGCGGCGCTCACCGGTGCGGGGCCGGACGTCCTGGAACGTCTCGGTCGAGCCCGGGTGCTCGTCGTCGGTGCCGGCGGCCTCGGTGCCCCGGTGATCGCCCTCCTGGCCGGCAGCGGGCTCGGTCGCCTGACGATCGTGGACGACGACGTCGTGGACGGGTCGAACCTGTCCCGGCAGACCCTGTTCACCGGCGATGACGTCGGTTCCGCCAAGGCCGAGGTCGCGGCCGCCCGGGCGCGCGCGGTGGACCCCGAGCTCGAGGTCGTCGCGGTCGTGGGACGGTTCCGGCCCGAGCACGTCGCCGGGCACGACGTCGTGGTGGACGCCGCGGACGCCGTCGACGTCACCCGTGCGGTGTCCGACGCCTGCGCGCCGCTCGGGATCCCGTTCGTCTGGGGCACGGTGCTGTCCTGGGACGGTCAGGTCTCGGTGTTCCGGGACGCCGGTCCGGACGGTGTCGACTTCCACGACCTGCACCCCGAGGTCCTGCCGGACGAGGGGTCATGCGCGGTCGACGGGGTCCTCCCGTCACTCTGCGGCGCGGTCGGGTCGGTGATGGCCGCGCAGGTGACGGCCCTCGTCGCGGGTCTCGGCGAGCCCCTGCTCGGGCGGCTCCTCACCGTCGACGCCCGGCGGTGGCGGTGGACCGAGAGTCCCGTCCGACGTGGGCCGGCGTCGCGACGGCCCACGGGCCTCCCGGCCGGGACGGCGGACGCGGACGGCGTGACCCGGCCCGCGCGGATCGCCCCGTCCGCGCTCGCCGCCCGTCTCGCCGACCCCGCCGACCGGGTGACGGTCGTCGACGTGCGCACACCGGCCGAGTGGGCGACGGGCGTCATCGCCGGGTCCGTGCACCCGGACGCTGTCCCGTCCGACACGGAGGTCGTCGTGACCTGCGCCCGTGGGCCCCGCGCGGATGCGTGGGCACGAACCGCCGGGAGGCCCGTGACCGTCCTCGACGGTGGCGTCGACGCATGGCGTCGGGAAGGGCTCCCGCTCGCACCGGCCTGAGGCGTCGACCGCTGGTGCGGATAGGATCAGCCGTGGATGCCGCACCTGCGGCAGTGTGGAGGGCCGATGCGACGCGCGACCGCACTCGCAGCCGTCCTCGTGCTGGCGCTGACGACCGCCGGGTGCGCGAGCGGTCCCACCGCCGACCGCGCGGGCGGCGGCGTGGAACGGACTCCCTCGAGGACGGTCACGGTGTTCGCCGCGGCATCGCTGCAACGGACCTTCACGACCCTGGGGCGCGGGTTCGAGCGCGCGCACCCCGGCGCGACGGTGACGTTCTCGTTCGCCGGCTCGAGCGATCTCGTCTCGCAGATCCGCAACGGTGCCCCCCGCCGACGTCCTCGCCTCCGCCGACCAGGCGAGCACCGAGGCGCTCGGGGCCGACCTGCTGGACGGTCCGCCGCGCGCCTTCGCGACGAACACGCTCGAGATCGCCGTGGCGCCGGGCAACCCGCTGCACGTGTCCGAACTCGCGGACCTGACGGCGTCGGACGTGCAGCTCGTCACGTGCGCCGCGCCAGTGCCGTGCGGTGCTGCGACCGCGGCCGTCGAGCGTGCGAGCGGGGTCGAGCTGCACCCGGTCAGCGAGGAGCAGTCCGTCACCGACGTCCTCGGCAAGGTCACGTCCGGTCAGGCGGACGCGGGCATCGTCTACCGCACCGACGTCCAGGGCGCGGGCGGGGACGTGGCGGGCGTCCCGTTCGCCGCTGCTGCGGACGTCGTGAACACCTACCCGATCAGCGTGCTCCGGGACGCGGCAGACCCGACGACCGCTCGGGCGTTCACGGCGTACGTGCTGTCGCCCGCCGGCCAGCGGGTGCTCGCCGCCGCCGGGTTCGGGGAGCCCTGACCGTCGTGCGCCGTGCCACCGCCACCCGTGCCGCCGCCGCCCGCACCACCGCCGACCACGGTGCCGCCGGCCACGGCGCCGCTGGCCGCTCCGGCAGCATCCGCCGTGCACCGGTCCCGTGGTGGCTGCCGGTGCCGGCCGTGCTCGGCGGCCTGTTCGTCGTCGTGCCGGTGCTCGCGATGGTCGGCCGCGTCGAGTGGGGCTCCTTCGTGGCGCTCGTCACGTCACCCGCGTCCCGGACGGCCCTGGTCCTGAGCCTCGGGACCGCGGCTGCGGCGACCGGGGTCTCGTTCGTGCTCGGCTACCCGCTCGCGGTGCTCTTCGCCCGGTCCCGGTCGCGGTGGATCGGCGTGGCGCGGGCGGTCGTGCTGCTGCCCCTCGTGCTGCCGCCGGTCGTCGGTGGGCTCGCGCTCCTGGCCGCGTTCGGGCGGATGGGCGTGGTCGGCGCGTTCCTCGACGAGCACGGACTGCGGATCGCGTTCACCACGGTGGCGGTCGTCATGGCGCAGACGTTCGTCGCCATGCCGTTCCTGGCGTCCGCGATCGAGGGTGCCCTGCGCGTCGAGGGGGGGACCGCTACGAGCGCGTCGCGGCCACGCTCGGCGCCGGCCCGACCCGGACGTTCCTCACCGTCACGACGCCGCGGGTGCTGCCGGGGATCCTGTCCGGCCTGGTGCTCTGCGCCGCCCGGGCGCTCGGTGAGTTCGGTGCGACGCTGACCTTCGCGGGCAGCCTGCAGGGGGGTGACCCGGACCCTCCCGCTCGAGGTGTACCTGCAGCGCGAGGTCGACCCGGACGCCGCGGTCGCCCTCGCCCTCGTGCTCGTGGTCGTCGCGGTGCTCGTCATCGGCCTGGCATCCGTCCGGACCCGCGCGGTGACGCCGTGACCGCCGCCGCAGCCCGGACCGGCCTCGTCGCGCACGTGGTTAGCCACGACCGGGACGTCGACGTCGCCCTCTCCGTCGGACCGGCCGAGTGCGTGGCCCTCGTCGGTGCGAACGGTTCCGGCAAGTCGACGGTCCTCGACGCGGTCGCCGGCCTCCTGCCGCTCGACGGCGGTGCGGTCCGCTCCGACGACCGGGTCCTCGCCGGTGCCGGGCGGGGCCTCCCGGCACACCGTCGCCGCATCGGACTCGTCGCCCAGCGGCCCGACCTGTTCCCGCACCTCTCCGTCCTCGCGAACGTCGCCTTCGGTCCGCGGGCCGCGGGCCGGTCCGGCCGGGAGGCCCGCGCGGCCGCCCGGCACGCCCTGGCCGCCGTCGGGGTGGCCGACCTGGCGAACCGGGCGCCCGGGACGCTGTCCGGCGGGCAGGCGCAGCGCGTCGCGATCGCCAGGGCCCTGGCCGCCGACCCCGCCGTCGTGCTGCTCGACGAACCGACCTCGGCACTCGACGTCGGCGCGCGCGAGGACGTCCGCGCCGCCCTCCGCACGGCCGTGTCCGGTCGGCCGAGCGTCCTCGTGACGCACGACCCGGTCGAGGTGATGGCCCTCGCGGACCGGGTCGTCGTCCTGCAGGACGGTCGGGTCGTCGAGTCCGGCACCCCGGCCGAGGTGCTCGCGCGTCCGCGGAGCGGGTTCGCGGCGGCGTTCTCGGGTCTGGTGGTGGTGCACGGGACCGCGACGGCGGACGGGCTCGTGCTCGACGGTGGCTCCGGTGGCTCCGGTGACGGGCGCCCGCTGGCGTCGGCCGCGCACCACGTGCCTGCCGGTCGACCCGTGTCGGCGGCCTACCACCCGACGGCGGCGGTCGTGACACGGGACACCGGCGTCGGCCCCGGTCTGCCGCGGGTCGTCCGTGCCCTCGAACCGCGGAACGGCCTGGTGCGGTTCCGCACCGACGACCTGTCCGCCGACCTGACCCTGGCCGCGGTCGCGGCGCTCGGGGCGACGGTCGGATCGACGGTGCGGGTGCACGTCCCGCCCACCGAGCTCACCGTGTGGGAGTCCTGAGCGCGGAGTCCGGCGCCCGTGCGCTGAGCTCCGTGTGCTGAGCTCAGGGCGCTGGTCAGCCGCCGGCGAACGGCGGCATCACGTCCACGAGTGCCACCCCGTCGAGCGACGTCGACCGGTCGCGGGTGGTGACCCCGTCGACCAGGTACGAGCACCGCTCCTGCAGCGCGGCCCAGCGCTCGGGGTCGGCAGCCTCGACCTGACGGAGGGCGGCGTCGAGCGAGTCCGCCGTGACGGTCGTGTCGTCGATGCCGACCGCGGCACGGGCGGCGGCGAAGAAGCGCAGGGTGGTCATTTCCTCATCCTCCGATCGCGCTCATGCCCCGGGTCGGGTGCACGAGGCCGTCGGTGTCGTCGCCGTGGTCGCGGGGCTTCGCCCACATCGCCCGCCGCCAGCGGTCCAGGACGTCGGCGTCGTCGGCGCCCGCGCGCAGGGGACCGAGCAGGTCGGTCTCGTCGTCGGAGAACAGGCAGCTGCGGACGTGACCGTCGGCGGTGAGCCGGGTGCGCGTGCAGTCGCCGCAGAACGACTCGGTGATGCTCGCGATGACCCCGACCGTCCCGAGGTCGGCGCCGGTCGCCCGGGACCGCACCCGGTACCGCTCGGCCGGAGCGCCGTTCCGCGGGGCGTCGTCGGGGGTCAGGACGTGGTCGGCGCTGAGCAGGTCGCGGATCTGCGCGGCCGTGATCATCGTCGTGGCGTCCCAGGCGTGCCCGGGGTCGAGCGGCATCTGCTCGATGAACCGCAGCTCGTGGCCGCGCTCCAGGCACCACGCGAGCAGCTCGGACGCCAGGTGGTCGTTCACCCCGCGCAGCAGGACCGCGTTGATCTTCACCCCGAGGCCGGCGTCGGCCGCGGCGGCGATCCCCTCGAGGACGCGGTCGAGGAACGGGCGCCGGGTGACCTCGGCGAAGACGTCCGGGTCCACGGTGTCGAGCGAGACGTTCAGCCGGTGCAGTCCGGCCGCTCGCAGCGCTGCCGCGCGACCCGCGAGTCCGATCGCGTTCGTGGTGAGGGACAGCTCGAGGTCGGGGTGGGCCGCCGCGCACCGGGCGATGACGTCGACGAGGTCCTTGCGGAGGAGCGGTTCACCGCCCGTGAAGCGGACCTTGCGGATGCCGAGCTCCCGCGCCCCGAGGCCGACGAGCCGGGCGATCTCGTCCACGGACATGAGCGCTGCGTCGGGCGCGAAGGGCAGACCCTCGGCCGGCATGCAGTAGGTGCAGCGGAGGTTGCAGCGCTCCGTCAGGGACACCCGCAGGTCGACGGCGTACCGGCCGAACCGGTCCACCAGGCCCGGGTCGCCGTCGGGCCGGGGCGGGAGACCCGGATGCTGTGCGACCAGGGGGGTGCACCGCGGTGTCCGTCGCTCCCGGACGCACACGGCTCAGCAGACCCGTCGAGGGGAGCATCTGGGCCGGCATGTCGTCAGGATACGTCGCGGGGACCGCGGCTCGCGTCTCCGGCGGGCAGCGGGGCTCCCGGGCTCCGGCCGAGCAGGCGGTCCCGCCACCGGAGCCAGTCCTCGCGGCGCGTGCGGACGAGGGTGACGACGAGCACGACGGCGATCGCGGCGAGCAGCCACCACCGGTAGGCGACGACCGACGGCCACACCCCGCGCAGCGCGATGGCGAGCGTCAGGGACAGCCACTCCCACCGGCCGGAGAGCACCACGAACGGGATGAGCAGCAGCGCGTACCAGGGGTAGCGCGGGGTCACCGCGAGGAAGGTCACGCCGATCATGAACACTTGCCCGGACCACGGGTTCGCGGGGTCCGACAGCCGCCAGGCGATGACCGCCGCGACGAGGACGATCAGGCCCACGGCGATCGTCGCCGCGTCGCCGGGCAGGACCTCCGCCACCAGGGCGAAGCGCGAGCCGTCCTCGTAGCCCTCCTCCGACAGGTAGCCCGGCAGGTACCCGAGCACCTTCGGCCCGGTCGAGAGCACGTACGGCACGTAGAGCAGCCCGAACACGGCGATGCCGACCGGGATCGCCCACCAGCTCCGCCACCGGCCGAGCAGTGCGGGGTAGACGATCGCCGGGATGAGCTTCGTCGCCGTCGCGGCACCGAGCGCGATGCCGCCCCAGATCGGCCGACCGAAGGCCACGAGCACGGCACCCGCGGTGGCCAGCGCGGCCCCGACGACGTCGACGTGCGAGTTCGTCACGGCCTCGGCGGCGACGAGCGGTGACCAGGCCCACAGCGCGGCCCACCACGTCGGTCGGCCGGTCCGGCGGAGGACGACGAGCAGGCCGACCGTGACGCCGAGCGAGACGAGCAGTCCGGCGACCTGGAACGGCATGTACTGCGCCGTGGCCGGCACGAAGACCCGGACCAGGGCGAACCAGAGCTCGGCCATCGGCGGGTAGATCGTCGGGACGTCCGGACGGTTGATCGCCGTGCAGTGCCCGAGCGCGCCGTCCCCGAGTCCGCGGTACCGCGGCTCGAGCGGCTTGCACGTGCCGTCGACCTTGTCCGGGAACAACCACTCCGGGCGGAGACCTGCCAAGGCCTCGGACTGCGGCGTGTGCGCGTAGGGGGGACACGCCCGCGTGCTGCACGATGCCGTCCCAGGCGTAGCGTGCGGAGTCGGTGCTCGTGTTCGGCGGGCCGACGAGGGCCGCGATGCCGACCACGACCGCCCCACCGAGCACGATCCGCGTCACGAGGTGCGGCGGCACGAACCTGAGCGCCAGCACGGAAGCCGCGAAGACCGTCCAAGCGATGAGCGTCCAGGTGACGAATGGAGAGCGATGACCCTCCCGGAGGAACCCCAGATGCGTGACACCCACGGCGATCACGGTGCCGAGCGCGAGCACGCCCACGACGGCGAGCAGCGTGGCGACGAGCCCGGTCGAGGGTCGGCGGCCGGGGCGCAGTCGTTCGCTCATGGTCCGTCGAGGCTAGCGGGCGTCCAGCGCCTCCTCCTGGACGCACGGAGCGTGATGGCGTCGCCGAACCGCACCGCGCGCTCGGCGGTCGTCACCGGTCGGCTGCTCGGGATCGCGTTCCTCGTCTGCTTCGCCACCGGGGTCTACAGCCACCTGCTGCAGGAACCGCCCGGGTGGATGCGCTTCCCGACCCGGCCGGTGCAGCTCTACCAGGTCACGCAGGGCCTGCACGTCACCGCCGGCATCGCCGCGATCCCGCTGCTGCTCGCCAAGCTCAACGTCGTCATGCCGGCGCTGCTCCAGACACCGCCCGTGCGTGGTGTCCTGCACGGGCTCGAGCGGCTGTCGATCGCGGTGTTCGTGGCGGCCGCGCTCATCCAGGTCGTGACCGGACTGCTCAACACCTTCCAGTGGTACCCGTGGCCGTTCCCGTTCCGGCAGGTCCACAACGCCCTCGCGTACGTCCTCATCGGCTCGCTCGTGCTGCACATCGGCACGAAGCTGCGCATCATCACGCGGTACTGGCGCTCACGGGACGCGTTCGACGAGCACGGTCGGTTCGTCGTGGACGAGACGGTGGGCAGCGACCTGCCCGACCCGACCCTGCAGGCCCGTCCCGGCCTGGAGGCCCGCCCTCCCGCCGCCGCGACGTCCCGCGGGTTCGTCGGTCGCCTCCACCGCTGGATCGACGGCGCTCCGCCGGTCGCGGACCGTGCGGCACCGGACCCGGCCGCCGACGCCGACGCCGACGCCGAAGGCGGGCGCCAGCGTCTCGCCCGCCGCGGGTTCATCGCGGGTGTCACGGCGGCCACGGCCGGCGTCGTCGTCCTCACGGCCGGCCAGTCGTCGGTGCTCGCCGAGCCGTTCAACGTCTTCGCTCCCCGTCAGCGGCACATCGGGCAGAACGGGCTGCCGGTGAACCGGACGGCTCGCGCCGCCGGGGTCCTCGCCACGGCGACCGCCGCCGACTGGGCCCTCACCGTCGCCGGCCCGGCGGTCAGCCGCACGTTCTCACGCGCCGAACTCGTCGCCCTGGGTCAGGCCGAGGCGCGGCTCCCGATCTCGTGCGTCGAGGGCTGGAGCCAGATGGCGAGTTGGAAGGGCGTCCGGATGCGCGACCTGCTCGTGGCGGTGCAGTCCGACCCGGACGTACGCGTGCGGGTGACGAGTCTGGAGCAGCACGGCGGATACCGGGTGATGGAGATGGGGCCGGAGTACACCGCCGACCCGACCACCCTGGTGGCCCTCGAGCTCAACGGTGCGACGCTCGACCTGGAGCACGGGTTCCCGGCGCGGATCATCGCCCCCCGGACGACCCGGCGTCCTGCAGACGAAGTGGATCGAACGGATCGAGGTCATCGCATGAGCGCGGTCCCCACCGCCGAGCGTCCCGACCGGCGGATCCGGGTGGCGCGGACCGTCCTCGTGGTCGTCGGCGTGCTCGTCATCGCCTTCGGGGCGTGGGTCCTGCTGACCTCGGTCCGGACGGACCGGATCGGCGGCCTGCTCGTGTGGCTGCTCGCCGCGGTCGTGCTCCACGACGCCGTGCTGTCGCCGTTCGTGCTCGCCGTCGGCGCGGGGCTCCGTCGGGCAGGGCGCACGCTCCGCACGTGGGTGCTCGTGGTCGTGCAGGCCGCGGTCGTCCTCGGCAGCGTGCTCGCGCTCGTCGCCGTGTCCGAGATCGTCGCGAAGTCGCAGGGCACAAAGAACCCCACGGTCCTGCCGTTCGACTACACCGCGCGGCTGCTCGTCGTCGAGGGGGGTGCTCGCCGCCGTCGTCGTGGTCGTGCTCGTGGTCGGCGTGGTCACCGCTCGGCGTCGTCCGGACGATGCTGTGGTTGCAGCGACAACCTCTCCGTAGGATGAGCGGCATGACCGACGACACGCCCTGGCTCTCCCGTGAGCAGCTGCGTGCCTGGATGGGGTTCGTCGCCGTCATGGAACTCCTGCCCGCAGCGCTCGACCAGCAGCTCCAGCGCGACGCCGACCTGACGCTCTTCGACTACATGGTCATCGCGATGCTGTCCGAGCGGGACTCCCGCACCCTGCGGATGTCGGTCCTCGCGTCGGCCACGAACGCGTCCCTCCCGCGCCTGTCGCACGTCGTGTCGCGCCTCGAGAAGCGTGGGCTCGTCGCCCGGTGCCCGTCCTCCGAGGACCGCCGCGCCACCGACGTCCGGCTCACCGACGCCGGCTTCGACCACATCGTCGCCGCCGCGCCGGACCACGTCCGCACCGCCCGTCGTCTGGTGATCGACGCGCTCACCGACGAGCAGGTCGCCGAGCTCGACACGATCTCCCGCGTGCTCCTCGCCCGGGTCGACCCCGAGGGCCGGTTCGCCGCGGTCAGCGACATGCCCGGTGGGGACGGAGCCGGTGCGGAGGGCGCGTCCTGCGACGAGGTGGTCGCCGCCACCGAGATGTGCGAGGCGCGGATGACCGGCACCGCCGACGACTCCCTGCCGAGCACCGTCGACGGCATCGGGTACCGCGCGGCCACCGCCGACGACGTGCCCCTGCTCCGCCGGGCGACCCTCGACGCGATGAACTGGTCGGGGGGAGCGGTTCGCCGACGCCGACCTCGACCGGCCCGAGTTCGCCCACTACTCCGCCGCGTTCGACCCCGAGCGGCCCGGCGCCGCCGACCTCGGGGTCGTCGCGACCGACGACGACGGGCCGGTCGGCGTCGCGTGGGCGGTGCACCTGCCCGCCGAGGACCCCGGGTACGGGTTCGTCGCCGAGGACGTCCCCGAGCTCACCCTCGCCCTCGACGCCCGGGCGCGCGGCCGCGGGATCGGCTCGGCGCTGCTCACCCGGCTCGTCGCCGCAGCCCGGGACGCCGGGTGGCCCGGGATGAGCCTGAGCGTCGAGGACGGCAACACCGGTGCGCGCATCCTCTACGAACGAGCGGGGTTCCGGACCGTCGGACGGAACGGCGACTCGGACACCATGCAGCTCGTCCTCTGAGCGGCGGACGGGGCACCGCACGCCGATAGGCTCGCCGGTATGAGCCAGGCCGCCGACTCCCCGTCCGAGACCTACAGCTACCTCGGACCGGCGGGGACCTTCACCGAGGCGGCACTCAAGCTCGTCGAGGCCGCCGCCGGGAAGCCCTGGCGGAGCGTCAACAACGTCGGCGAGGCGCTCGACGACGTCATGACCGGCCGCTCGGTCGGGGCCGTGATCGCGATCGAGAACAGCGTCGACGGCGGCGTGAGCGCCACGCAGGACGCCCTCGCCCGGATCCCCGGCGTGCGGATCGTGGGGGGAGTACCTCGTCCCGGTCGACTTCGTGCTCGTCGCCCGCCCCGGCACGTCCCTGTCGGACGTCCGCACCGTGAACGCCCACCCGGTCGCCTACGCCCAGACGCACCACTGGCTCGAGGCGAACCTGCCGGGCCACGGGCACATCCCGGCGTCCTCGAACGTCGCCGCGGCGGCCGTGCTCCTCGACGACCACCCGACCGCGGACGCCGCCGTCGCCCCGCCCGGCATCACGGACCACTACGACCTCGCCGTGCTCGCCGACTCGATCGGCGACAACGCGAGCGCCGTCACGCGGTTCGTGCTCGTCTCGAAGACCCTGGCGATCCCGCCGCGGACCGGGTCCGACAAGACGAGCGTCATCGTCGAACTGCCCGCGGACCACCCCGGTGCCCTCGTCGACATGCTCGAGCAGTTCGCCACCCGGGGCATCAACATGGGGTTGCTGTCCTCGCGTCCGATCGGCGACGAGCTCGGCCGCTACCGGTTCGTCATCGACCTGGACGGCCACGTCCACGACGAACGCGTCGCGGACGCCCTGCTCGGTCTCCGCCGGTTCAGCCCGCGCGTGACCTTCCTCGGCTCGTACCCGCGTGCGGACGGCCTCCGGTCCGAGGTCTCACCCCCGCTACTCCAACCAGGCCTTCGTCGAGGCGCGCGACTGGCTGCGCGCGATCGTGAGCGGGGAGCCGGACGCGGGCTGAGCCTCCCGTCCGACACCCCCCGCGCGCGGTCAGCGGCGGCGGGTCGCCCGCGTCTGGTCCTCGGGTCCGGCCACGCGGACCGTCAGACCGCCCGCGTCGATCTTCGCCCGGAAGGCGCGGACCTCGCCCACCGGGTCGCCGTCGATCTCGAACTCCTCGGCACGCTCGAGCCGCGCGGTGAACTCCTCGCCGCGCAGGTAGCGCAGCGGACGCTCGTCGCGGGTCTTCGTGACGATGGTCTTGCCGATCTCGGTCTTGCCGAGCGCGGAGCGACGGAAGCGGCGGAGGATCGCGTTCTCCCAGAACACGCGGGCCCCGATCCGGACCCAGCCGAAGAACCCGTGCGGACGCATCACGACGACGTCGAAGTAGCCGTCGTCGATCTCGGCGTCCGGCAGCAGGGTCGCGCCGGCCTGCAGCATGCCGCAGTTGCCGACGATGAGCGAGTGGGCGCGGACCGACCGGGTGCTCTGGCCGTCCAGGCGGTAACGGAACTCGATGGCGTCGGAGTCCCGCAGCGACCGGACGAGCGAGTCGACGTACGCGAGCCAGCCGACCTTCTTCTTCAGGTCGTCGTTCGTGTTCACGAGCATCCGTGCGTCGAGCCCGAGGCCGGCCATCACGAGGAAGCCGAACTGCTCACGCGAGCCGTCGGGGCGCTCGACGTGCACCGTGCCCATGTCGATCTCGCGGTCCTCGCCGTGGAAGATCGTGTGCGCGCTGGCACCGAGGTCGTCGATCGGCGCGGGGATGTTGCGGGCGAGCAGGTTGCCCGTGCCGCTCGGCAGCAGGGCGAGCGCCGCGTCGGACCCGTGCACGACCTCGGCGACGGCGCGGACCGTCCCGTCACCACCGGCAGCGGCGATGACGTCCGCACCGGCCTCGAGTGCCTGGCGGGCCATGCCGCCGCCCGGGTCCTCCTCGCTCGTGGCGTACCACTTGGTCTCCGACCAGCCGGCCTCGCGCTGGTACCGGTTCACGGTGCGCTTCAGGGTCGGCAGGTGGACCTTGACGGGGTTGTAGATGACTGCGGCGGTGCGCTGGTCCGTGGCAGGGGCGTCCTCCGGCACGGCGGTGGCTTCCGAGGGCGTCGACATGCGGTCAACGCTACCGGGCACCGGCTGCGCGGTCCGGAACGTGACCACGTCCGGGACGGGAGCGCGGGTCGATCCGGTGCCGGGCCTCCCGTCCGGTGCGTCCACCGATCTGCCACCGGCTCCCCGGTAAGCTGGGGCGGTGATCGACCCCCCAGCTGTTGCGCGACGAACCGGACCTCATCAAGGCCTCGCAGGCGGCGCGCGGCGCCTCCGTCGACGTCGTCGACCAGGCCGTCGCCGCGGACGCAGCGCGACGCAGCGCCATCACCGCGTTCGAGGCGCTCCGCGCCGAACAGAACGCGTTCGGCAAGACCGTCGCGAAGGCCCCGAAGGACGAGAAGGCCGCGCTCGTGCAGCAGGCGCAGGCGCTCGCCGCGAAGGTGAAGGAGGCGCAGGCCACCGTCACCGCCGCCGAGGACACCTTCAACTCGGTCGTCCGCGCCATCCCCAACGTGGTGCTGCCGGACGTGCCCGCCGGTGGCGAGGACGACTTCGTCACCCTGCGCACCGTCGGCACGAAGCCGTCGTTCGCCTTCGAGCCGAAGGACCACGCCGACCTCGGTGAGTCCCTCGGCATCATCGACATCGCCCGCGGCGTCAAGGTCTCCGGCTCGCGGTTCTACTTCCTCAAGGGGATGGGCGCCCGCCTCGAGATCGCGCTCATGTCGCTCGGCCTCGACCGCGCCGTGCAACACGGGTTCGAGCCCCTGATCACGCCCACCCTCGTGCGCCCCGAGACGATGGCCGGCACCGGCTTCCTCGGCGAGCACGCGGCCGAGGTCTACCGACTCGAGGCCGACGACCTGTACCTGACCGGCACGAGCGAGGTCGCCCTCGCCGGGTACCACGCGGACGAGATCCTGCAGTTCCCGTCCGAGGACGACCCGGCCCTCCGCTACGCCGGTTGGTCGACCTGCTACCGGCGCGAAGCCGGGTCGGCGGGCAAGGACAACCGCGGCATCCTCCGGGTGCACCAGTTCAACAAGCTCGAGATGTTCGCCTACGTCCACCCGGACCAGGCCGACGCCGAGCACCAGCGGCTCATGTCGTACCAGGAGTCGATGCTGCAGGACCTCGGGCTGCACTACCGCGTGATCGAGACCGCCGCGGGTGACCTCGGCACGAGTGCTGCGCGGAAGTACGACCTCGAGGCATGGGTGCCGACGCAGGGCACTTTCCGCGAGCTGACCTCGACGTCGAACTGCACGACGTTCCAGGCCCGCCGCCTCGACATCCGGTACCGCACCGAGAGCGGCAAGACCGCGCCGGTCGCGACCCTCAACGGCACGCTGGCCACCACCCGCTGGCTCGTCGCGATCCTCGAGACGCACCAGCAGGAGGACGGCTCGGTCGTCATCCCCGAGGTCCTCCGGCCCTACCTGGGCGGCGTCGAGGTGATCGAGCCCCGATGAGCTCCTCACGCGGCTTCGTGGACGGGTCCGACGCGGCATCGGGCCGGGACGCCGCTGCGCCCGCGCGGGTGAAGCGCTGGCTCGTCGCGCTCGACATCGACGGCACGACCATGCGCGAGGACGGGGTCATCACCGACACCGTCATCCGGGCCGTCCGCGACGCCGAGGCCGCCGGGCACGAGGTCATGCTCTCCACCGGCCGCAGCGAGGGCATGACCGTCCCGCTGCTCGAGCAGCTCGGCATCGAGCCGCGGTACCTCGTCTGTGCGAACGGCGCGCTCACGCTCGAGCGCACCCCCCGACGGCGCGTACGAGCGCGTCCACGTCGAGACCTTCGACCCGACCGAGGTCCTGCAGACCATCCGCGGGGCCCTGCAGAACGGTGCGTACGGCGTCGAGGACGAGACCGGCCACTACCTGCTGTCCGGCGACTTCCCCGACGACACCATGACCGGGTCCGGCGACCACGTCGACTTCGAGCAGCTGCTCGGGGTCCGCGCCACCCGCGTCGTCGTCATCTCCCCGGAGCACGGGCTCGAGGAGTTCCTGCAGATCGTCGACCGGATGGGCCTGCACAAGGTCTCGTACACCGTCGGCTGGACGGCCTGGCTCGACATCGCGCCGGAGGGTGTCACGAAGGCGACCGCCATGGAGCGGGTCCGCGAGTGGCTCGACATCCCGCGCTCCCGTGTCTTCGCGGCCGGTGATGGACGCAACGACATCGACATGCTGCGGTGGGCCTCGACCTCCGGCCGTGGTGTCGTGATGGGGCAGGCGCCGGACGACGTCGTCGACGCCGGCAGCGAGATCACCGGTGGCGTCACGGACGACGGGCTCGCGGCGGCGCTCGACACCCTGCCCCGCTGAGGCGCGCGCGGGCGCTCCGCCGCCGGACGGGAGGCCCGGTAGACTGCTCGGGACGCGGTCACGTCTCGCCACGTGGTCGCGTCACGGAGGGTTGTCCGAGTGGCCGATGGAGCCTGTCTTGAAAACAGGTGGGCAGAGATGTCTCGTGGGTTCGAATCCCACACCCTCCGCACCGTTCCCCGTCCGTCAGCCCTGACAGGTCCTCCGGGGGGCCCCGGGACCGTCCGCAGCGTCGACCTAGCGTCGAGGCATGGACATCACCACTCGCTCAGTCGTCATCGTCGGTGCCACCTCCGGCATCGGCCTCGAACTCGCCCGGCGCTTCCGGGACGCCGGCAGCTCGGTCGTCATCGGCGGCCGCCGGACCGACCTGCTCGACCAGCTCCGTGCCGAGGGCTTCGGTACCGTGGCGGTCGACGTCACCGACACGGCGTCGGTCGCAGCCGCACGCGACTCCGTGCTCGACCTCCTGCCCGATCTGGACACCGTCGTCACGATGTCCGGCATCGGGCTCCCCCGAGGACCTCCGCGACCCGGCGCACTTCGCCGACGCCGAGCGGACGATCGACGTCAACGTGCTCGGCACCATCCGGGTCGTGGACGCCTTCACCCCGCACCTGCTCGCGCAGGGGAGCGGCACGATCGTCACCGTGAGCTCGGGCATCGGCTTCCTGCCCTTCCCGCTCATGGCCTCGTACGGTGCCTCGAAGGCGGCCGTCCACGCCTACAGCGAGGCACTCCGTGCACAGCTCGCCGGGACGGGTGTCGACGTCGCCGAGCTCGTGCCGCCGGCGGTCGCCACGAGCATGGGGACCAGCAACCCGAACGCGCTCGACCTCGGGGCGTTCGGCGCCGAGGTGATGACGCTCCTGGCACAGGACCCGACGCCGCACGAGGTCCTGGTGCAGGGTGTCCTCATGCACCGGTGGGCGGAACGCGACGGCACCTACGACGACCTCGTCGCGCAGCGGTCGCGCGCGCTCGCGACGCTGCCCGGCCGGACCGGGACGGCCGCATGACCGCAGGCGGAGGCCCGGACGACGCCCCGACGAACCTGCTCGGCGCGTACCTGCAGGCACGACGTGGGCTCGTGACACCCGAGCAGGCCGGCATCCCGGGCGGCGGGCTCCGCCGCGTGCCGGGCCTCCGCCGCGAGGAGGTCGCCATGCTCGCGGGTGTCAGCACCGACTACTACCTGCGACTCGAGCGGGGTCGGGACACCCACCCGTCGCCGCAGGTCCTCGACGCACTCGCCCGCGTGCTCCGGCTCGACGACGTCGAACAGGCGCACCTCCGGCACCTCGCCGAGCCCGTCCGCCGGAGTCGACCCCGCCGGAGCGCCGAGCGGGTCCCCGCACGGCTGCACGCACTCCTCGCCGCGGTCGACGTCCCCGCGTTCATCGAGGGGCGCGCGTTCGACGTCCTGGCGGCGAACGACCTCGCGACCGCGTTCTCGCCCCGACTCCGGGTCGGTGCGAACCGACTGCGGTCGCTGCTGCTCGACCCCGAGGAGCGGGCGTTCCACCGCGACTGGGACCGTGCGGTCGCGCAGTTCGTCGGGGCGTTCCGGCGGTCGGTCGCGGACGACGTGCAGGACCAGCGGGTCGTCGAACTCGTGGGCGAGCTGTCGCTCGCGAGCGGACGCTTCCGGCAGCTCTGGGCGCGTCAGGACGTCCGGGCGCTCGAGGGCGGGTCGGTCACGGTCGAGCACCCGGTCGTCGGCGAGCTGCACCTGCACCGGGACAAGCTGCCGGTCGAGGGCCTCGTCCTCGTGCTCTACTACGCGGACCCGGGGAGCGAGAGCGCCGAGCGGCTCGGGCTGCTCGCGGCGCTGACGCAGGAGGCACCGCCGCAGTCAGTGGTGTGAGGAGTCTTCGCTTCCGCGGTAACGTTGTCACAGGCGTGCACCGGTCGTTCTGTCCACGCCCAGCACCAGGGACCACGGGGGGAACGAAGACCATGACGATGCCGACCTCCGTGCCCGGACGCGGGACCGACCGCCGGACCGCGATCCTCGACGCGGCGGCCGTCGAGTTCGACCGGGAGGGATTCGGCGCCGCGAGCATCGCCGGGATCGCCAAGGCAGCCGGGGTCAGCCAGGGCGCGATCCACTTCCACTTCCGGACGAAGCAGGCGATCGCGCTCGGCGTGATCGACGAGCAGAACGCCCGGACCTTCGCCGCCGTCACGTTCGCCGACCCCTCACCGCTCGGCGGACTCGTCGTGGCGTCGCGGACGATCGCCGGGCTCCTGCTCGAGGACCCCGTGGTGCGTGCCGGCATCCGGCTCTCGCTCGAGAACCGCGTCTTCTCCGGCGCCACCTCCGCCTTCTACGACCAGTGGATCGCGAGCGTCGTCGACGTCTTCCGGCTCGCCGTCGCCGCGGGCGAGGTCGACTCGACCGTCAGCGCCGATGCGCTCGGCGCCACCGTCGTGCCGTGGTTCACCGGCGTGCAGCTCGTCTCGGACGTCCGTGCTGCCCGGACGGACCTGCTCCCGGCCGTCGGGACGATGTGGCGCGTGCTCGCCCACGCCTGCGTGGCCCCGGCCCACCGCGCCCGCCTGCTGGCGGTCGTCGACCGCTCGTTCGCCTGCCCGCCGGTCTGACACCGACGCCTCGGGCGCGACCATCGCGACCGACGGCACGCATCGTGCAGCCGCGAGAGTGAGCACGACGGGCGAGAGCGCGGAAGCACAGGAGGCCCGGACCGGCCCCGGCGGGCTGGTCCGGGCCTCCTGTCCGGAGCCGGTGGCGGCGTCAGCCCGCCTTGGCGGCCTTCGCGGCCTGCTTCGCGCGGGCCTTCTCCGCCTTCTCGCGGCGTTCCGTGCGGGCCTTCTGTGCCTTCTCGCGACGCTTCGCGCGCTTGTTCGCGCGCTCGTGGTCCTCGACGTCCTCGGAACGCTTCTGGCGCCACGGCTCGGCGGCCAGGTCCGGGCCGTCCCAGACCTTCACCGCACCCCATGCGGCGGCGAGGAGCGGCACCGAGATGATCGCGCCGGTGATGCCGGCCAGGACGGTGCCGGCGGTCAGGCCGATCAGGATGACCAGACCGTGCAGGCGGAGCGTCTTGCCCATGAGCACCGGCTGGAGGAAGTTGCCCTCGAGCTGGTTGACGACCACGACGATGCCGATGACGAACAGCGCCTGGACCGGACCGAGCGCGACGAGGGCGACCAGCGCGGCCAGGATGCCCGCCGCGGTGGCGCCGACGATCGGGATGAACGCCGTGATGAACACGATGACGGCCAGGGGCAGCGCGAGGGGGGACACCGACGATGGCGATGCCGACGCCGATACCGATCGCGTCGACTGCCGCGACGGTGGCGGTGCCACGGACGTAGCCGCCCAGGGTGGAGACGACGCGGTCACCGACGCGGCGGGCGCGGGTGTACGAGGCGCCGGTGAAGGGACGGAGCAGGAACTCCCAGATGCGGGGCCCGTCCTTGAGGAAGAAGAACAACACGACGATCATCAGCACGAGGCCGGTGAGGAAGTTCGCGGTGGCGGAGGCACCGGCGAGTGCGCCCGAGCCGAACTGCGCGCTCGTGACGAAGTCGGTGGCCGTGTTGACCGCGTCGTCGACCTGCGAATCCGAGATGGCGAACGGCAACGTCGTGCTGAAGTCCTGCAGCTGCTGGAACCCCTGCACGGCGGACTTCTGCAGGCTCAACCACTGGTTCTCGACGGCGACGACGATCAGGTAGCCGAGCAGTCCGAGCACGACGAGGACACCGAGGAGCACCGTCAGCGTCGCGAAGACGGACGGGAAGCCGTGCCGACGGAGCCAGGACACGACCGGGTGCATGGCCGAGGCGATGATGAGCGCGAGGAGCACCGGGATCGTGACGACGCTGAGCACCTGGCTCGCGTACACGATGCCCGCGACGATGACCAGGATGATGATGACCTGGAGGCACCGGGTCGCGAGCTTGCCGAACGAATCGGACCACGCGGCCCGCGCGCCGGTCAACGGCTCCGTCGGGGGGAGTCGCGGGCGGGGCTGGGGTGGAACGGAAGAACGGCATGTCGCCGACCGTACAGACAGAACGGTGAGCGCGCCGCGGTGGAGCGCGTCGCGGTGGACAGTGCAGACCTGTGGACGGGAGGTGTCAGTCCTCGACCAGGTCCCGGTCGCGGAACCACTTCAGGAGCCAGGCGGCGCTGGTGCGGTCGAAGGACGGCGCGAACTCGAGCGTGCCGGACAGGAAGGGGCTGAAGCCCTCCTCGGCCGCGATGTCGGCGTCGTCGAGGCCGCGGTACGCCATCGACCAGCCGTCGAACCGGCGGTGCTCGATGTCCTCACGGATCAACGACCGGATCGTGTGGTGGCGCGGGTCCCGCTCGATCGCGGCGAACCGGTCGTCCACGCTCCACGCCGGGCCCTCCAGGAGCTGCATGAACCGGCCGCCCTTGACGACGAGCAGCCCGGAGACGCCGAGCGCCTCGTTGCGCAGGCGTGCACCGGCGAGCATCTCGGCGAGCTCGTCCTCCCGGAACTCGTGCGTCGCGACGCTCATGTAGACGATGGAGACCAACACACCTCGATTCTCGCGGGTCCGCGGATCGCGCGCACGTGCCTGTCCGCTGGTCGCACCGTCGGGCGCGCCTAGGATCGTCCCCATGGCGACCGTCCTCCTCGTCCGGCACGGGCGCACCACCGCGAACGCGACCGGACTCCTCGCGGGCCGGACCGCCGGCGTCGCCCTCGACTCCGTCGGCAAGCGCCAGGCAGCTGCGACCGCCGAGCGGATCGCCGCGGTGCCCCTCGCCGCGGTCGTGTCCAGTCCGCTGGAGCGCTGCCGACAGACGGCCCGCGCGATCACGGCGTTCCAGCCGGGCGAGCCGCAGCAGCTCGTCGAGCGGGGCATCATCGAGGCGGACTACGGCGACTGGCAGAACCGGGCGATCAGCGACCTCGCGAAGGAGCCGCTCTGGCGGGTGGTGCAGGCGAACCCGAGTGCCGTGGTCTTCCCGGGCGGGGAGTCGATGCAGACCATGCAGTCCCGAGCGGTCGCGGCCGTCCGGCGCCTCGACGCGCAGATCGAGGCCGAGCACGGCGCGCACGCGGTCTGGGTCGCGGTGAGCCACGGCGACATCATCAAGTCCGTCCTCGCCGACGCGCTCGGCATGCACCTCGACCTCTTCCAGCGCATCGCCGTCGGGCCGGCCTCGGTGTCGATCGTCCGGTACGGCGAGCAGCGGCCCGAGGTCGTCGCGACGAACACCGAGTCGGGTGACCTCTCGTGGTTGGCACGGGCAGCGGCGCCGACGGGGGGACGCACCGGTCGGTGGCGGCGCGGGGCACGAGGACACCGAGCGACCGACTCCCTGAACGGACGGAGGCGGTCGCTCCTACAATGCGGGTATGCCCCCCCATCGTCCACGGCTTCGACTGGCCGGACAGACTCGTCGTCGGAACGATCGGGCTCCCGGGCGAGCGGTCGTTCTACATCCAGGCCCGAGACGGCCGCCGCGTCGTGAGCGTCGCCATCGAGAAGGAACAGTCGGCCGTCCTCGCCGACAAGATCGACGAACTCCTCGACGAGGTCGCGACGGTGGAGGACAACCGCTTCAGCGTCCCCGACGCCGCACCCGCCGAACTCCGTGACGGCGACCCCCCTCGACCAACCGGTCGAGCCCGAGTTCCGCGCCGGTGCCCTGAGCCTCGGGTTCGACCCCGCGACCGCGCAGGTGGTCATCGAGGCCTACCCGATCGAGGAGGACCTCGAGGTCTTTACCGAGACCACCGGCGACGGCGACGAGGCCGAAGCGGTCGTCGAACTCCCCCGAGCCGACCGAACTCCTGCAGGTCAAGATCCCGGTCGGGACCGCTCGTGCGTTCGTCGAGCGGACCCGGGAGGTCGTCGCAGCCGGTCGGCCGAACCCGCCCGAACTCGGATGACGGTCCAGCGCGGCAGCGGTGACGGCTCCACCGGCCTCGACGCCGCCAGCGCCGTGGTGCCGAGCGCACCGGGAGAGCTCCGGATCACCGGACGCATCCGCGAAGCGTCGAACGCCACCTTCATCGCCCGGCTCGACGGCGAGAACGTCGTGTACAAGCCGATCGAGGGCGAGAAGCCGCTGTGGGACTTCCCGGACGGCACGCTCGCCGGCCGCGAGGTGTCCGCCTACCTGGTCTCCGAGGCCCTCGGGTGGAACGTCGTCCCGCCGACCTGGCTCGGGGACGGCCCCTTCGGTCCCGGCATGGTCCAGCGGTGGCAGGACATCGACCCGGCGCAGGACGCCGTCGACCTGCTCCCGAGCGAGGAGGCCGCGGCCGCGCTCGCCGAGGGGACCGTGCGCGAGGTGCTCGACGCCGTCGACGAGAACGACCAGGCGGTCACCCTGGTGCACGAGGACACGGCCGTGCTCCGGCGGATGGCGGTCTTCGACGTGGTCACGAACAACGCGGACCGCAAGGGCGGTCACGTCCTCGCGATGCCCGACGGTCACCGCTTCGGCGTCGACCACGGTCTGACCTTCCACGCCGAGCACAAGCTCCGGACCGTGCTCTGGGGATGGATCGGCGAGCCGCTCACCGACGACGAGGTCGCCGGGCTCCAGCGGCTGTCCGAGGCGCTGCGCGGCGAGCTCGGCGAGACCCTCCGGGAGCACCTGACGGACGACGAGCTCTCCGCCCTCCGCGGGCGGTGCGCCGCGCTCGCCGCGGTGCGGGCGTTCCCGCCGCCGGACGGGTACGGTCCGGCCGTGCCCTGGCCGGTCTTCTGACGCGGGCCGGTCGCCGGCCGGGAGGCGCGCCTCCCGGCCGGCAGCCGGCACCTGTCGGTCCCGTCGCCGCTCAGGCGAAGCGCCCGAAGGCGCTGCCCCACAGCCCGTCGTCGCCGGAGGCCGAGCCGGACCCGCGTCTGGCGCCCAGGTAGGAGCCGACCACCGCGACGCCGAGGTTCTCGTTCTCCGGCGCGGTCACCGTGCCGTCGACCCGGCGGGCCATGCCCTCGACGAAGCGCGCCAGACCGGGGTCGTCACCGAGGCGGAAGAACGTCGTCTTCGCGCCGAGACGGTGGGCGTTCTCCAACTCACGGACGCTCAGGGCGATGGTCACCGGGTCCGGCGGGTAGCTGAAGTACACCTGCCCGTTCGGCTCGAGGTGCGACGTCGGCTCGCCGTCGGTGACGATGAGCAGGACCGGCTGCGCGTTCGGGTGCTTCCGGAAGTGGCGGTTCGCGAGCAGCAGGGCGTGGTGCAGGTTCGTCCCCTTGTCCCACATCGCGTCGAGGCCGACGAGCTGTTCGACGTCCATCACCTCGGCTTCGCGGCCGAAGGCGATGAGCTGCAGGTCGTCCCCGCGGAACCTGGTGGAGATGAGCGTGTGCAGGGCCAGTGCGGTCCGCTTCATCGGGACCCACCGGTCCTCCATCGCCATCGAGAACGAGGTGTCGACGAGCAGCGCGACGGCGGCCTGCGTGCGGGCCTCCGTCTCCTGCACCTCGACGTCCTCGATCTGCAGGCGCACACCGGCACCGGTCCGCGCTCCGTCGCCCGCGGTCCTGGTCAGGGCGTTCGTGATCGAGCGCGTGACGTCCCACGGCTCGGTGTCGCCGAACTCCCACGGACGCGTCGAGCCCGAACGGTCACCGGCGGCTCCGGCCCGGCGGAGGTCACGCGCGCCCTGCCGACCGGACATCCGCTCGGCGACGTCCTTGAGCAGGCTCTTCCCGAGCTGCCGCATGGCCCTGGGGGTGAGCCGGAGCTGCCCGTCCGTGCCGCGGCGCATCGACCCGGAGTTCCGCAGCGCCTTCTCGAGCTGCTGCAGGGTGCGGGCGTCCACGGCGGCCTGGTCGCCGAGCTGCTGCGCGAGGGCGTCGAGGTCCAGGTCGTCGAGTTCGGAGCCCGGACCGACCTGCGCGAGCTGGTCGGCGAGGGCGTCGAGGTCCGCGATGTCCTGGAAGATCCCGGTGCCGTCGCCGAGCCCGAGGCCCTGCTCGCCGTCCATGCCCTCGGACCCGCCCCAGTCCTCGCCGGGGCGCAGCGCGCGGAGGTTCTCGTCCAGTCGGGAGAGCGCGCCCATCAGCGCCGGCGAGCCGAACGCCTGTTCGGCGAGGGCGTCGAGTTCGTCGCGCTGCTCCTGTGTCATCGAGTTCCGCATCCGCTGGGCGGCGGCGGCGCGGGCGGCGAGGTCGTCGAGGAGCTCGTCGACGTCCTGGGGGTTGCTCGGGAACTGGTCACCGTGCTGCCGCATGAACGCGTCGAACTGCTCCTGCGTGTCCTCGCCGCGGCGATGCGCGTCGAGCAGGTCGTTGAGGTCCTGCATCATCTGCGCGACCGCGGCCCGGTCCTCGTCGGTGGCGTTCTCGAGCGCCTGCTTCATGCCCGCGAAGCGCTGGTCGAGCATCTCCCGGCCGAGCAGGTCCTTGATCTGCTCGTACTTTTGGCGTGCCGCGGGGCTCTTCCAGTCGTAGCCGTGCAGTTCGTTCACCGCGGCGGCGGGCGACGGCGGCAGGCTGTCGAGCTGGAGTTCGGCGAGAGCGCGGTCGCCGTCGTCCATCGCGGTGTCACGCGCGAGTTGTCCGCGCTCGGCGAGAACGGCCTCGTCGAGGAGCCGTCTGACCTCCTGCAGCGTGCCGTCGAGGTTGTTCTCGCTGGTGAGCTTGCGGCGCTTCTCGGCGACGAGCCGAGCCAGGTCGTCGAGCCCGCGCTGCGTGCGACCACCGCGGCGGAGGAACTCCCGCATCGCGCGCTCGGGGGGAGGTGCCGGCCATGACGTCCTCACCGATGGCGTCGAGCGCCTCGGCGAGGTCGACGGGCGGTGCCAGGGGATCCGGCCCGCCCTCGTACTTGCCGTAGCGGCTGTCCCGGCTGAGACGACGGTTCAGTCGACTAGCCACGGGACACCCCACCGCTGTTCGGGCCCACGACGTCAGATCCCATACGCTGCTTCGCCCCCCGCCGGACTCCTTGCTGATGCGCCGGGCGAGGAACAGCCCCTCCAGCGCCAACTCCACGGCGCCCGCCCGCTCGCCGTCGTTCGTGGCACCGACGCGTTCACCGATCTGGTCGTACAGGTCGGACTCGCCGAGCGACGGCAGACCGGCGAGGAAGTCCCGTGCACTGACCTGCTCGCCCGTGGTGACCATCGTGCCGGCCTCGAGCGCGTCCACGAGGACACCGAAGTCGAGCCCGCGGAAGCGTGAGCGGACGGTCTCCGCGGTCGCCGTGCGGAGCAGGTGTTCGAGCACCTCGTCGGCGCGGTCCTCTTCCCCCGGACTCGAACTCGATCTTGCCGCCGAGCACGTCGACCGCGGTCTCGAGGTCGATCGGACGGGCGACCGCCTCGGGCTCGCCCTGTCGGGCGGCGCGGTGCACGGCCGCCGCCGACACGGTCTCCGCCCCGGCGATCGAGAAGCGGGCGCTGACGCCGCTGCGCTGGTCGACGGCGCTCGACTCGCGGAGCGCCCGGGTGAAGCGGGCGAGGATCTCGACGAGCGGGTCCGGGACGTCGGCGGTGAGCTGCGCCTCCTGCCGGATCACCGCGATCTCGTCCTCGAGTTCGATCGGGTAGTGCGTGCGGATCTCCGCACCGAAGCGGTCCTTGAGCGGCGTGATGATGCGGCCGCGGTTCGTGTAGTCCTCGGGGTTCGCGCTCGCGACGATGAGCACGTCGAGGGGCAGCCGGAGGACGTACCCGCGGATCTGGACGTCCCGCTCCTCCATCACGTTGAGCATCGCGACCTGGATGCGCTCGGCGAGGTCGGGCAGCTCGTTGATCGCGACGATGCCCCGGTGTCCGCGCGGGATGAGACCGAAGTGGATGGTCTCGGGGTCGCCGAGGCTGCGGCCCTCCGCGACCTTCATCGGGTCGACGTCGCCGATGAGGTCCGCGACGGAGGTGTCCGGCGTCGCCAGCTTCTCGACGTAGCGCTCGTCGCGGTGCACCCACGAGACCGGCAGCGCGTCGCCGAGGTCCTCCGCACGACGGATGCTCGCCGTGGTGATCGGTTCGTACGGGTGCTCGCCGAGCTCGGACCCGGCGATGACCGGCGTCCACTCGTCCATCAGGCCGTTCATCGTGCGGAGCAGTCGGGTCTTGCCCTGGCCGCGCTCCCCGAGCAGGACGACGTCGTGCCCCGCGATGAGGGCGCGCTCGAGCTGCGGGATGACGGTGGTCCGGAAGCCGTGCAGGCCGGGCCAGGGGTTGCGGCCCTCGCGGAGGGCGGTCAGCAGGTTGTCGCGGATCTCGGCGCGGACCGACTTCTGGACGTGCCCAGCAGCGCGGAGCTCGCCGACCGTGGAGATGTCAGGTCGGTTCACGGGCGCCACGGTACGCCTGCCCGCCGACGCTGGCGACCCTCCGGTCGCGGGCCGCGTCCGCCGGAGCGGGGTCAGCCGAACAGGCGGCGCGACGCGATCTCGGCGCCCTCGGTGAGCGCGCGCAGCTTCGCCCACGCGACGTCCGACGCGACGAACTCGTAGCTCGCGAAGGTCGCCAGTCCGCAGTCCGTGCCGGCGATGACACGGGTGGGGTCGCCCACCGCCTCGGCGGCCTCGACGATGCGGTTCGCGACGAGTTGCGGGTGTTCGAGGTAGTTCGTCGTCACGTCGATGACGCCCGGCACGAGCACGGCGTCCTCGGGCAGCGGCAGGTCGCGGAACGCCGGGAACTCGTGCGCGTGCCGCGGGTTGCCGAACGGGATGCTGAAGGACCCGACTTCTGCCCGGTACAGGTGCGGGAGCAGCACGTCGACCGGCACGTCGTCCTGGTGCGGACCCTGCCAGTTGCCGTAGCAGACGTGCAGTCGGGTCCGCTCCTTCGGGATGTTCCGCAGGGCGTGGTTGAGGGCGTCGACGTGCAGGTCCACCGCCGTGAGGAACTCGTCGAGGGTCGCGTCGCCGAAGTGGATCACGCGCTCCATCGCCAGGTCCGGGGCGTCGAGCTGGAGCACGTGGCCGCGGGCGACGATCTCCTCGTACTCGACCCGGAGCTGCTCGGCGAGGGCGAACACGTACTCGCGGTGGTCGGCGTAGTGCGGGTTGGCGTCGTCGAGCAGCAGGGTCGTGGCGACGATGCCGGGCGTCGCGGCGGAGATGAAGGTCCCCTCAGGAACACGTCCTGCCGCGGCGTTCCGCGCCAGTTCGCGCTCGAACCCGTCCAGGTCCTCGCGGATCCCGGTCCGTTCCGCGTCGTACTGCAGCAGGCCCTGTGCCACCGGGGTGTCCCACACACGGGCGAACTCGGCACCCTCGTCGATCTGTCGCGCCTGGAACGCGGCGTACCCGGGGGAACTTCACCGAGTCGAGCGTCGGCTTGCGGTGGCCGGTCCCGCCGAAGCCGGTCAGTCGTTCGCGGATGTAGGTCGAGAACCCGACGCGGGGGGACCTCGCCGTCGTTCACGACGTCGAGCCCGGCATCGAGCTGCGCGTCCACGGTCGCGGCGAGCACAGCGGCCGTCTCCTCGCGGAGTGCCCGCTCGTCGAAGGGTTTCCCCTGGTCACGGGCCACCAGGAGGGCGGTCAGCTCCGGCGTCCGGGGGAGCGAACCGGTGTGGGTCGTGAGGATGCGGTCGGACGAGTTCTGCAGCGGCACGCGACCACGCTACTGGCCGGGAGGCTCGTGGTGGGGTCCGCCACGGGCCTCCCGGCCAGCGGTGTGAGCGTCCCGGGAGTTGTGAGGATCCCTAGCATCCGAGAGGATGAGGGCAGAGCGGCGGAGCCTGATCGACATAGGGGGGATCCGGCTCCGCCCCGCTCGACCCCCCCCTCCCTGCCGGTCGACGGGCGCGGTCGATCCGCACGTCCCGGCCGAGAACCCGGGCGGTGGCGCAGGCGTACGGTCCTGGCTTGCGGCAGGCCGAGGGCGTCCGCCGCGGGAGGAGCATGCGCATGACGAGCGCCAGCGGAACGAGGGACGGCACGGTCACGAGCCTGGTCCCGGCGAGGATGGACCGGCTCCCGTGGACGAAGTTCCACTGGAGCGTCGTGGTCGGCCTCGGGGTGTCGTGGATCCTGGACGGACTCGAGATCCAGATCGTCTCCAACGCCGGCTTCAAGGCGGACCTGGGGCTGTCGAACCAGGACGTGACGTCGCTCGGCAGTGTCTACCTGGTCGGCCAGGTCGTCGGTGCCCTGGTCTTCGGACGCATGTCCGACCGGCTCGGTCGACGCAAGCTCTTCATCCTGACGCTCGCGATCTACCTGATCGGGTCGGGCGTCGCGGGCCTGGCGCAGGACTTCTGGTTCCTCGCGGTGTTCCGCTTCGTCGCCGGGCTCGGGATCGGTGGTGAGTACGCGGCGATCAACTCGGCGATCGACGAGCTGATCCCGTCGAAGTACCGCGGGCACGTCGACATCGCCATCAACGGCACCTACTGGGGCGGCGCGGCACTCGGCGCGGCCGCGAACATCTACCTGCTCGACACCGCGCACTTCGCCGAGGACGTCGGATGGCGGATCGGGTTCTTCCTCGGCCCGGTGCTCGGCATCGCGATCATCTTCCTGCGTCGGCACATCCCCGAGAGTCCCCGGTGGCTGATGACCCACGGCAAGGAGCAGGAGGCGGAGGAGACCGTCTCGCGCATCGAGGCCGAGGTCGAGCGGGAGTCGGGGCGGAAGCTCGAAGTGGTGCCGCAGTCGAAGGCGATGACCGTGACGCCGATGGACCGCGTCGGGTTCCTCACCATCGCCCGCGTGCTGCTCAAGCAGTACCCGACCCGCACGCTGGTCGGCGCGACCATGATGATCACGCAGGCGTTCCTGTACAACGCGATCTTCTTCACGTACGCGTTGGTGTTGACGAACTTCTTCGACATGGAGACCGCGCAGACGAGCCTGTACTTCTTCCCGTTCGCGATCGGCAACCTGCTCGGTCCGCTCATCCTCGGCCGGTTCTTCGACACCTGGGGTCGGCGGCAGATGATCTTCCTGACGTACCTGGTGTCCGGGCTCGTGCTCGCGACCTCTGCGTTCCTGTTCCGCGCCGACGCCATCAGCGCCACCGTCCAGGTCGCGTTCTGGTGCGTGTCGTTCTTCTTCGCGTCGGCCGGAGCGTCGAGCGCCTACCTGACGGTGAGCGAGATCTTCCCGCTCGAACTCCGGTCGCAGGCGATCTCGTACTTCTTCGCCCTCGCGCAGGTCTTCGGCGCGATCGCTCCGCTGGTCTACGGCGCCTTCATCGGGGACGGGTCGTCGCGCGAGCCGCTCTTCTGGGGCTACCTGCTCGGGTCCGGGGTGATGGTCCTCGGCGGCGTCGTGGCACTCGTGTTCGGGGTCGACGCCGCGCGGAAGGGACTCGAGGACATCACGCAGCCGCTGTCCGTCCTGACCGCGAAGGACGGGGCGGGGGGCGTCGTCCTCGCGAAACTCCTGATGCAACATGTTTAGCGGTGAGCGTCACGTCCTGTGATCCTCGTGGCCACGGCCCGTCCTGGAGGGCCGTGGTCACGGAGGCACCATGCGGAACGCGAGAACGACGAATGGACGACGGGCGACGGCCGAACGGGCCGTCGCCCTCCACATGCAACTGAACAGGGCCGTTGTCCACCGTGCCGTCGGGGTGGTGTCCCGTCAGGGCCGCCATGCGTGACGGTGACGTGATGACCGGCCTCCTGCGCCCCGATCGTGATGTCGCCCATCCCGGCGACCCCATCGCCGTCCCGCGCAACCTGCTGCGCGACGCCGTCTTCGCGCGGATGCTCCGGAGCATCCTGCGCGGTGACTACCGGCGCGGCCAGCGCCTCCGGCTCGATGCGCTGGCGGACGACATGCAGGTCTCGCGGACGCCCGTCCGTGAAGCCCTCGTCCCGCTGGAGGCCATGCGGCTCGTGGTCGTCCAGCGGTACGTCGGCGTCGTCATCGCGCCGTGGACCGTCGGGCAGATGGTGGAGCGCACGCGCATCGCCCGGTCGATGCTCGTCGACCCGCCGACCAGCTGTGCGCCCACCGACGAGCCGTTCGACGCCGTGGTCCTGCGCGACTGCCAGTCCGAGGCGGGGGCGTTCGTCGAACTCGCCGTGTGGGTGCTCCGCCGCTCGGGAGCACCGGTGAGCGCGGACTGGCTCCGGTCGCAGCAGCCGGTGCTCGACGTCTTCCACACGGACGACATCGCCCGCGCGAACGGCATCGACGTCGCCGCGGACTGGACCAGTCGCATGCACCTGGTCAAGGCGGCCCGTGCCGCTGCCCTGGCCGACGACGTCATCCGGTGCGCGGCCCGTTTGATCGAGCTCGCCGAGCTCCTCATCGCCCTGCCCGAACGGTTCCGGAGCGCGGAGTCCGCCTAGCGCTGCCGGGCACGCGGTCGCTGCTGCGTGCTGGCAGAGACGACGTCGCTCCCCGGGCGGGCGCCGGGCGATCGGGGACGCCGGGCCCAGGCCACGGGGAGCGACGTCTGGGTGCTGTGTCGTAGCGACAGGGCACGGATGCCCCGGAATGTGATCGCCACGTCCCGACGAGACTATGCAGCGGGGTACACGCTGGCAAGCCCCCCGCCGTCCCCACTTCGGGGGGACCGACCGCGCCGGGGTCGGGTGTAGCGCTGCCGGACCGTTTCGTCCCGGCCCTCGTCCTCCTGTATGGTGGTGGGAGTGCCGTCAGGCACCTGGAGACGTCGCATAGTCAGGCCGAGTGCACCACCCTGCTAAGGTGGAGTCCCCTCTAGGGGACCGAGGGTTCAAATCCCTCCGTCTCCGCACTCCTCGAAGCCCCGGTTCCGCAGCAGCGGACCGGGGCTTCGTCGTCGGCCGAGCTCCTCGGTGCGCGGGCTACGACGCGGAACAAGTTAGCACCCGGAACGAAACTGCCTCCTGACCAGGGCTTTGCCGCGGACCTGCAGGATGCCGGCGGTCCGCGTACCCCGGGGGACAGATCCTGACCCCCCGATCCGGGGACTGGTGCATCGGAGATTCCCCAGAATCCGCTAGGAGTCCCCTGTTGTTCATTTCCGGGTCACGGATCAGTTGATCCCGGGAGGGCTGCGGTTCGCCATCCGACTGCCACTGTGATGCCGCCGAACCGGAGAGCAGCACTCCGTCGGTCGCCCGAGCAGCTGCCCCGGAATCCCGAAGGATCACGTTGTCCACAGATTCGCCCCGCCTCCTCACGGTCGTGCGGGACCCGTCGGACGTCAGGTTCCGGTTCATCGCCCGTGCTGGCGGGGTCGCGGTCCTCACGATCATGTCGCTGGTCGGCCTGTTCCTGGCGTTCCGCGCCTCCGAGGCCCTCCGCGTCGCCGGTTTCAGCTTCCTCACCACGCAGGCCTGGGACCCGGATGCCCACCGCTTCGGCATCGCGGCCGTCCTGGTCGGCACGATCCTCATCGCCTGTGTCGCGATCGCCCTCGCCGTCCCGCTGTCCCTCGGCACCGCGCTCTACATCACCGAGTACGCACCGACCCGTGTGCGGAAGTTCTTCATCGGGCTGGTCGACCTGATGGCCGCGATCCCGAGCGTCGTCTACGGCCTGTGGGGGGTTCTTCTTCCTGCAGGGGCAGATCACCCCGGTGTCGCGGTGGATCTCGCAGTGGTTCGGGTGGATCCCGCTGTTCCGCGTCGAGGGGATCGACCTGGACGACCCGCTCGCGTCCTCGACCGTCTACACGGCGTCGACCTTCATCGCCGGCATCGTCGTCGGGCTGATGATCACCCCGATCGTCACCTCGATCATGCGCGAGGTCTTCTCGCAGGCACCGCTCGGCGAGCGGGAGGGGGGCGCTCGCCCTCGGGTCGACGAAGTGGGGCATGATCCGCTCGGTCGTGCTGCCCTTCGGCCGTGGCGGGATCATCGGCGGCACGATGCTCGGACTGGGCCGTGCGCTGGGGGGAGACCATCGCGGTCTACATGATCATCTCGCCGGTGTTCGTCATCCAGCCGCACGTCCTGCAGGCCGGCGCGAGCTCGGTGTCGTCGCTCATCGCCCTCCGCTACGGCGACGCGACCCCGTTCGGGATGTCCGCCCTGATGGCGGCCGGCCTGACCCTCTTCCTGATGACCCTCTGCATCAACTTCGCCGCGTCCGCGGTCGTCGCCCGTTCACGGTCCGGAGCCAGCAGCTAGCCATGACCGAGATCACCCAGGCGCCGTCGGGCGCCACGACGCCCCTGCCCGCCATGACCCGCCGCACAGCGGTCCCGACCAGCCCGCCGACCGCTGCGGGCCCGTCCGGTGCCGGAGCCGGCACCGTCCTGCCGCTGGCCGAACGGGCCTCCGAGCCGGACCGCGGTCCCGAGGACCGCCGCGTCGGCGGGGTGCGGATCAGCGACCTGCTCTGCCACGTCGGCGCGGGCCTGGCCTCCCTCGCCGTCACGGTCGTGGTCTTCACCGACCTGGCACCGGTGTCCGGTCCGATCGCGTTCGCCGCCGTCGCGTACGTGATGTTCCTCGTGTTCTACGCGCTGCTGGTCGCGACGACCGAGAACGCCGCCGTGGTGCGGGACCGCGTGGTGTCGGCGGCCGTCCACACCCTGGCGTTCGTCGTCGTCGCCACACTCGTCTTCGTCGTCGGGTTCAGCGTCGTCCGGGCCACCAGGGCCCTGCCGCACGCGAACTTCTACACGCAGGACATGGCACTCACCGGGCCGCTCGACCCGATGACCTCCGGCGGCGTACTGCACGCCATCGCCGGGTCGCTCATCCAGATCTCGATCGCGCTCCTCATCACCGTCCCGCTCGGGATCACGACCGCGCTGTTCCTCACCGAGGTGCCGGGGCCGTTCGCCCGGTTCGTCCGGACCATCGTCGAGGCGATGACGGCCCTCCCGTCGATCGTCGCCGGGCTGTTCATCTACGCGAGCGTCATCGTCGGGCTCGGCGTCGACAAGTCCGGCTTCGCGGCGTCGCTCGCGATCAGCGTGATGATGCTGCCGATCATGATCCGGTCCGCCGACGTCGTGCTCCGTCTGGTCCCGTCGACCCTCAAGGAGGCGTCGATCGGGCTGGGCGCGGGGCAGTGGCAGACCGTCTGGCGCGTCGTGCTCCCGACGTCGCGGTCCGGTCTCGTCACCGCGATCATCCTGGCGACGGCGCGCGGGATCGGCGAGACGAGCCCGGTGCTGCTCACCGCCGGGTACGCGCCGGACCTCAACATCGACCCGACGAACGGCCCGATGATCTCGCTGCCCCTGGCGATCTTCGAGTTCGTCAAGTCGCCGGAGCCGAACATGATCGCCCGCGGCTTCGGCGCCGCCGCGGTGCTCATGTCCCTCGTGCTCGTGCTGTTCGTCATCGCCCGCGTGATCGGTGCGCAGACCGTCGCGACCCGGGAACGCCGCAACGACCGCATCCGTGCCGCCGGTCGACTGGTCCGCCGCGGTCTGGCCGCCGTCGCACCCGCCGTCCGTTCCGCCCGCCGGTACGTCGACCGCCACGTGGACAGCCTCAACTCCCGCCTGACCGACTCCTCCCCGAAGGACCCCTCGTGACCACCCGCAGAAGACGCACGATCGGTGCGCTCCTGGCCGCCGCCGTGCTGGCCCTCACGACCCTGCCCACCACCGCCGCGAGCGCGGCCGAGAACTACGTGCCCATCTCGGGCGCCGGTTCCTCGTGGAGCTCCGTCGCCATCCAGCAGTGGGCGGTGAACGTCCAGCAGTACGGCATGAAGGTCCGGTACGCGAGCACGGGGTCGTCCGACGGCCGCAACCAGTTCAAGGCCGGCACGGTGGACTTCGCGGTGTCCGAGATCCCGTACGGCATCAAGGACGGTGGGGTCACGGACGACCCGCCGACCGTGGGGTACGGCTACATGCCGGTCGTCGCGGGCGGGACGTCGTTCATGTACAACCTCAGCTCGGGTGGCAAGCAGATCACGAACCTGCGGCTGTCCGGTCCGGTGCTCGCCGGGGTGTTCACGGGGAAGATCACGAGCTGGGACGACCCGGCGATCAAGGCGGACAACCCCGGCCTCGAGCTCCCGAAGCGTCCGGTCGTGCCCGTCGTCCGTTCCGACGGCTCCGGCTCGACCGCGCAGTTCACCACCTGGCTGAGCAAGAAGTACCCGTCCGAGTGGAACGCGTACTGCAAGCAGGCCGGACGTCCGCTGCCGTGCGGCGTGACGTCGAACTACCCGACGGTCCCGGGCAAGGGCTTCATCGCCCAGCCGAACTCGCAGGGTGTCTCCGGCTACGTGGCGCAGAAGGCGAACGTCGGCACGATCACGTACGTCGAGTACTCCTACGCACTGAAGACCGGGTACCCGGTCGCGAAGGTGCTCAACAAGGCGGGCTACTACGTCGAGCCCACCGCCTCGAACGTCGCCGTCGGGCTCCTCGGGGCGAAGATCAACGAGGACAAGAACTCTTCGGCGTACCTCACGCAGGTGCTCGACGGCGTCTACGACAACGCGGACGCGCGCACGTACCCGCTGTCGTCGTACTCCTACATGGTCATCCCGACGACCACCGACGCCAGCCTGACCCCGGCGAAGGGCAAGACCCTCGCCGCGTTCGACTACTACTTCCTGTGCGAGGGGCAGCAGCAGGCCGAGGTCCTCGGCTACTCGCCGCTGCCGATCAACCTGGTGCAGGCCGGTCTCGAGCAGGTGCGCCGGATCCCGGGGGGCGGTCGCGAAGGACGTCGACATCCGGAAGTGCAACAACCCGACGTTCTCGGCGGACGGCACGAACACGCTGGCGGCCAAGGCCCCGCAGCCTCCGGCCTGCGACAAGCTCGGTGCGGAGCAGTGCACCGTGGGCACCGGCGGCGCGAAGGCCACCGAGACGCCGAGGCAGACCCAGGCCGGCTCGAAGGGCGGGGGGAGCGACGGGCGCGTCCGGTTCCGGCGGCTCCGGCGAGGGCGCCACGGCGACGTCCGGAGGCTCGTCCTCCGGAGCCTCCGGCTCCGGCGGTGAGGCCCTGTCCGGCGGTGGCAGCGGCGGTCCCGGCGGCACCGGTGTCGCAGCGAACGCGGTCGGCAACGGCTCCCCGGTGCAGTGCGACGCCGACAGCGGTGTCTGCCAGAACGTCGCGGCGCTCCCGGTGTCCGTCGACGCGCTGCACGGGTGGAGCTCGCGCCAGACGCTCATGCTCGTCGCCGTCGCGGCCCTGCTCGCCCTCGTGCTGCTGCCGCCGTTCATCGGCGTGCTCGTCTCCCGACGGAGGGTCCGCAAGTGAAGAACCAGCACCTCGTCCGGCTCGGCTCCGCCGCGCTCGCCTTCGGCATCATCACGACGACGGTCGCCGGGTCCCTGCTCGTCGTGACCGCGCCCGCCTCGGCCACCGCCCCGACGGACAGCTCCGCGATGACCCTTACGTGGGAGGAGGCCCAGGCGTCGCTCGGCGGCGGTCAGGCTCCGGGCACCGGCACGCCCGACCCGGACGCCGAGACCTTCTCGGGGATGACCTTCCGGGTGAGCCAGACGGAGGAGCTCACCGACCAGGGCATCACGGTCAGCTGGAGCGGAGCGAAGACGACCTCGCCGAGCGAGTACGCGACCGACTACGTGCAGATCATGCAGTGCTGGGGCGACGACCCGGCCGGTCCCTCCCCCGCAGCAGTGCGTGTGGGGTGCGCCGTCGGCCGCTGTCAGCAGCCGGACCGGCGTCGGCGCCGCCAAGCGGGACCTCGTCCGCGGCGACGACCCCGTGCAGGACACCACCCTCGTCGGCGAGCAGGCCGACCCGGACCTCATGCTCGAACCGCCCGCCGAGAACCCGTTCCTCAAGGCGTACCGGATGCCGTTCCGCGCGGTCGACGGCACCCTGGCGAAGACCTCCACTGAGCTGTCCAAGCAGTTCGACGCGAACACCTCGAACGAGGTCACCGCCGGTCGCACGGCGGGTGACGGCACGGGGCAGGTCGTCTTCGAGACGCAGTCCGGGCTCGAGGCGCCGCAGCTCGGGTGCGGCCAGGAGGTCGCCGGCACGAGCACGCCCCGGTCCTGCTGGCTCGTGGTCGTCCCGCGCGGCTCGCACAACCTCGACGGCAGCACCGCCGACTCGACGGCCGCCGGTCGCGTGACCGGGTCCCCGTTGTCGGCCTCCGCGTGGCGCAACCGCGTGGTGTTCCCGCTCGGGTTCCAGTCCGTCGCGCAGTCCTGCCCGATCGGCAACGCCGAGGAGCGCCTGGTCGGGTCGGAGACCGCCACCGAGGCCGTCACCGCCTGGCAACCGGCGCTCTGCGGCCTCGGGACCACCTACGGGTTCTCCCAGATCGGCGACGGTGAGGCCGCCAACCAGATCGTCTCGGAGGTGGACGGCTCTTCCCGTCTCGCCCTCGTGACCAGTCCGCTCGCGAAGGCCGTCGCGGCGGAGCACACCATCCGGTACGCGCCCGTCGCGCAGTCCGCCGTCGTGGTCGCGTTCACCATCGACTACCGCCTGTACCCGGACGCACCCGCGAAGGTGCGTGACGGCCTCCAGGCCCTCGACCTGACGCTCGACGCCCGCCTCGTCGCGAAGCTGCTGACGCAGTCGTACCAGGCCGACGTCCCCGGTCGGGGCAGCGGGAACACGACCCTGCAGGGGAACGCGGCCAGCCTCGTCACCGACCCGGAGTTCCTCGCGCTCAACCCGACGTTCGTCGGGTCGAAGAGCGACACCGCCCCGGCCGGGCTCATGGTCGCGCTCGGCAACGCCGACGCGAACGGCCGGGTGTGGTCGTGGCTGCGCTCCGACCCGGTGGCGGCCGCGTTCCTCGACGGCCGTCCCGACGAGTGGGGGGATGCGGATCAACCCGGCGTACCGGTCGCTGGCGCTCGCCACCGACACGAGTGTGGACAGCTTCCCGAAGGCCGACCTGACCATCGCGAAGGGCGGTGACCCCGACGAGACCGGCTACGGCACGCTCGACATGCGTCCCTACATGAACGACATGCACGAGGGGGGCGTACCGCACCCTCAAGGCCGACCCGAACGAGAAGAGCTCCTGGAACCCGTTCGGGCAGCCGAAGGGCTACACCTCGCTCGGTGCGCAGGTACCCGGCAGCCGGTTCGTCCTGACGATCACGGACGCCGCTTCGGCCGCGCGCTACGGCCTGCCGACCGCGAAGCTCGTGAACGGAGCCGGCGAGGCGGTCGCACCGACACCCGAGTCGGTCGCCGCAGGCGTCGCCACGATGCGCGCGTCGACCGTTCCCGGGGTCGTCGTCGCGGACCCGGCAGACCGCACCCCCGGCGCCTACCCGCTGTCGATGCTCAGCTACGCCGCCGTCAACGTCTGCGCCGCGACGCCCGAGGAACGCCGCGCCTACGCGGGGTTCATCGGCTACGCGGCGGGCAAGGGGCAGGTCCAGGGCGAACGGCAGGGCGAACTGCCCGCCGGGTACGTGCCGCTGCCCGCCGCCATGACGACCCAGGCGGAGACCGTCGCAGCCGACCTCGTCGACACCCGTGCCGTCGCCGCCGCCTGCCCCGAGGCCGCCCCGGCCGCTCCGGGGACCGGCGAGACGCCGGAGGCGGAGGCCCCACCGGCCTCCGCACCGGAGGACCAGTCGCTGCCCGTCGGGACGACCGACACCGGCTCGACGTCCACCGGTCCGGTGTCCGCTCCCGAGGTCCCGGCCGTCCAGGAGCCGTCGTCGAACGACGTCGACCAGGCCGCCGCCGCGGACGGACCCGACCACCGCACCACGGACCAGCCCCTGGCCGCGACCCGCATGGGACTCGCCGCCGCACTCGGGGCCGGCGTGCCGGCCCTCGGCATCGGTCCGTTCCTGATCCGCCGCGGACGGAGGCTGGCGATGCTGGCCGCCGCCCACGTGTGACCCCGTTCCACCCCATCGACTGCTGCCACCTGGGCCGCGTCGGAACCCACGAAAGGAACCACCAGCCATGAAGGCGAACACCTTCTGCAAGATCGGCGTCACGTTCGGGGCGACCGCCCTGATCGTCGGTGCCCTCGCCGTGCCGGCCGCCCAGGCGGACCCGGCCGGCAACGCGTTCGGCACCCTCGTCGGACTCGGCTCGGACACCACGCAGGACGTCATGAACGGCGTGGCGACGGCCGTCGGCGGCGGACAGATCGCCTCCTACGACGCGGCGAACGCCGGTCCCTCGGTGGTCACCCGTGCCGGCGGCAAGGCGATCCCGCGCGTGTCCGGATCCGGTGCCGGTCGTGACGCGCTCCTCGTCGCCATCGGTGCGATCGCCAGCAAGTCCGGCGTCGCGCTGGCCGACGGCACGAGCACGACGGTCGACTCCTCGGTGGTCGGTCAGCTCGACTTCGCCCGGTCCTCGAGCGGCCCGTCGAGCACCGCGTCCGACGGCGTCGTCGCGTACGTCCCGTTCGCCCGCGACGCCGTCGACGTGGCGTACGCCCCCCGGCAGCCAGCTCGCGAAGGTCCCCTTCTTCGTCGGCGACGGCACCCAGGCGAAGACCGCCCCGACCCTGTGGAACGTGTACCGCGGCGACGTCACCCACGCCTACTTCAGGGCCGACGGCTCGTACGACTCCGTCGGCTCGTCCGCCACCGGCCCCGACGGCACCACGGCCGTGAAGATCAAGCCGCTCCTGCCGAAGTTCGGCTCGGGCACCCGCAGCTACTTCCTCGGCAAGCTCGGCCTCACCGACGCCTCCGGCTTCACCTCGACCAGCCCGTTCGTGTCCGACACGGTGGCCGGTGAGCCGATCGAGGAGCACAACGGCCAGGCGATCGTCGACAGCACCACCGGGGGGAACGCTCGCCCTCGCCCCGTTCTCGGTCAGCCAGTGGGTCGCGCAGGCGAACGGCGTCGGCTCGGTCAAGGACCGTCGCCACGGCGTGGTGCTCGCGCCGCTGAGCGTCGTCGACGGCAAGCAGGCCCCGGCCACCACCGGCAGCGGCTCGTCGTACGCGACCAACCCCGCGTACGCCGGCTTCGTCCGCGACGTCTACAACATCGTGCCGTCCCGCCTGGCCGACGACCCGTCGAGCGCGATCGCGAAGACCTTCGTGGGCAAGGACTCGCTCGTCTGCAAGCAGACCGCCACGATCGCGGCCTACGGCTTCCTCCCGGAGCCCGCCACCACGCCGGCGACCACCTGCGGCTACGACCAGCTGCGCTCGGTCACCGCGTCCCCGAGCACCACGAAGCTCACCGTCCCGGCGACGGCCACGGCGGGCAAGGCCGTCACCGCATCGGTCTCCGTCGACTCGTTCGGCGCGGGCGGTGGCACGGTCAAGGTGTTCAAGGGCACCACGGTCGTGGGCATCGGCACGATCGCGCGCGGCGCCACGACCGGCACCGCCTCGGTCACCCTGCCCGCCGGATCGGCCTCGGTCACGGCGCTGTTCGTCCCGGCGCTCGCCGGTGTCGCGTCCAGCAGCTCCGCGCCGTCCACCGTCGACGTGGCCCCTGCGACCGCCGTGGCACTGACCGCCCCGAAGCTCACGGTCGGCAAGACCGCGAAGGTGGCCGTGACGGTCACCGGCGCGGACGCAGCCGGCGGCACGGTCACGCTGAAGAACGGCAAGGAGACCCTCGGCACCGCCCAGGTGGCCGCTGCCGGCACCGCGACCGTCTCGTTCGTCCCGAAGGCGGCCTCGTACAAGCTCAGCGCGGTCTACGTCGGGAAGGCGTCGGGCACGACCGTGACGAGCCCGACCGTGTCCGCCGCGGCGGCCAAGGGCACCGCGACCGTCACGGTCAGCGCGATCAAGTCGGTCAAGGCCTCGGCCAAGGCGAAGGTCGCCGTCCGGGTCTCCGGCGCCGGCTCGGTGCCGACCGGGACCGTCACCGTCAAGGAGGGCAGCAAGAAGCTCGCCTCCGGCACCGTGTCGAGCAAGGACGGCCGCGTGACCGTCACCCTGCCGAAGCTGAAGGCCGGCACCCACAAGCTGACCGTGTCCTACGGCGGCAGCACGACCTGGAACAGCGCCAGCAAGGCCGCGACCCTCAAGGTCACCAAGTAACACCCCCTGCCCGGTCGGCCGCACCGCGGCCGACCGGGCCCCTCCCACCACTGCGATGGACGAGACCATGACCAGCACCCCCTCCCGACGGGACCGGCCGGCCCGACGGCTGCCCGTCCTGCGCCGGCCGACCTCCCGACGCACGGTCCGTCGACCTGCCGTCCGCCGCCCGACCAGCGGGTGGTCGACGGAGCCCGTCGGCCCCGCCGCCCGGGCACTCCCGGTACTCGGCCGGCCCGAGCGGTGGCGGTTCGGCGGGTCCGCGCTCGTCGTGGTCGGGTTGCTGCTGGTCGGGTTCGCGTTGCAGTTCATCGCCGTCTCGCAGGTCTCGTACGTCCGCGACCAGCAGCTCGCCCTCGACGCCTACCGGTTCGAGCTCGCGAACGCGACCGCCCCCCGTGGGGCAGACCGGGCCCGACGGCCGTCTCGTCGCGGACGGCACCCCGGTCGCCCTCCTCCGGGTCCCCGCGATCGGCCTGCGCTCGGTCGTCCTCCAGGGCACCACGTCGGACGTCACGCGGTCCGGCCCGGGTCACCGGCGGGACACCCCGCTCCCCGGACAGGCGGGGGCGAGTGTCGTGTACGGACGCCAGACGGCCTACGGCGGCCCGTTCGGCCGCATCGCCGAGCTGCACCGCGGCGACACCCTCACCGCCACCACCGGCCAGGGCACCGCCCGGTACCGCGTGACCGACGTGCGCCGGACCGGCGACCCCGTCCCGGCCCCGATGGCGGTCGGTGACGGTCGGCTGACACTCGTCTCCGGTGCCGGGCTGCCGTTCCTTCCGCACTCCGTCGTCCGCGTCGACGCCGAGCTGGTGTCCGACCCGGCGCCGACCCCCACCCCGGCCTTCGGCTACTCCAGCCTCGAACCCCGCGAGCTCACGATGGCCGGCGACGGGACGGTCTGGCCGTTCGTGGTGCTCGGGCTCATCGTGCTCGCCGCGATGGTCGCGCTCTTCACGGTCGGGATGCGCCTGTGGGGCCACCGGCAGACCGTCGTGGTGGCCGTCCCCGTCGTGCTCGCCGTCGGACTCTTCGCGGCCTCGCAGCTCACCCTCCTGCTCCCCAACCTGATGTGACCGGAAAGGCCACCACCATGACCGACACCGCCACCACGGTCGACGAGTTCGACAGCTGGTTCGCCCCCGGCACCGCCCCCGGCGCAGTCATCGGCACCGACACCCCGACCGAGCTCCTCCCGACGCTCACCCCGGCCACCCTCGACGCCCGTGACGTGTCCGCCTGGTTCGGCGACCACAAGGTCCTCGACCGGGTCTCGCTGACCATGCCGGCCGGTCAGGTCACCGCGCTCATCGGGCCGTCCGGGTGCGGCAAGAGCACGTTCCTCCGGACGCTCAACCGCATGCACGAACTCGTCCCCACGGCGTCGCTCGCGGGCGAGGTGCTGCTCGACGACGTCGACATCTACGACGCCTCCCGCCGCATCACCGAGGCACGACGCCAGATCGGCATGGTGTTCCAGAAGCCGAACCCGTTCCCCGCGATGAGCATCGCCGACAACGTCCTCGCCGGCCTCGCCCTCACCGGGGTCAAACTCGACAAGAACGCGAAGACCGACCTGGTCGAGGAGACCCTGACCAAGGCCGGGCTCTGGAACGAGGTCAAGGACCGCCTCCGGCAGGCGGGCGGCGGGCTCTCCGGCGGCCAGCAGCAGCGCCTCTGCATCGCCCGGTCGCTGGCGGTCCGGCCGCGGGTCCTCCTGATGGACGAACCGTGCTCCGCCCTCGACCCGACGTCGACGCGCCGCATCGAGCAGACCATCACCGAACTGGCGCGGGACGTCACCGTCGTCATCGTCACGCACAACATGCAGCAGGCCCAGCGTGTCTCCGACCGGTGCGCCTTCTTCCTGGCCGAGGCCGGCACCCCGGGCGCGATCGTCGAGCACGGTCCGACCGACGCGATGTTCGGTGCGCCGCAGGACCCGCGCACCGCCGACTACGTCAACGGCCGGTTCGGGTAGGCGGAGCGCGCCACCGCCGGGCGGCACGTCCCGACCGCACGGTACAGTCGGCGCGTGCAGCGACGATCAGTGGTGGTGACGGCCGGCGTGCTCGCGGCGGGCCTCGTGCTCGGCGGAGGTGCCACAGCGGGTGCGGTGACGACCGAGGCGTACATCGGCCCCGGTCCGCACGCGGTGTCCCGTGTCGCGGACGCCGGACAGCGGGCGACCACGATCGGCGTGGACGGCGTCACCCTCCGGGACGACGGGAAGGCCCTCGCCGCGGCACCCGACGGCCTGGCGCGTCTCGCCCGCACGGCACACGCGGCCGGTGCCCGGTCGGAGCTGCTCGTGAGCAACTTCTCGGAGACCCTGGGCGATTTCTCGCCCGAGACGGGCACGGCCCTGCTCGCCGACGCGACGAACCGCGACCGCGTGGCCCGCGCGCTCGCCCGGACGGCGCAGCGCGACGGCTTCGACGGCGTGCAGATCGACCTCGAGTCCCTGCGGGAGCAGGACCGACCGGGCCTCGTCGCGTTCATCGACGCGGTACGGGCGGCGGTCCGCGAGCGACTGGGCCCGAGCGCGAGGACGTCCATCGCCGTGATGGCCTCGACGGACCGGGCGGGCTACCGCGACACCGGCTACGACCTGCGGGAGATCGCCCGCCGTGTCGACCGGGTCGTGCTCATGACCTACGACCAGCACGGGCCGTGGAGCGGTCCGGGGACGATCGGTGCCCTCCCGTGGACGCGGCAGGTCGTCCGGGCGGCGCAGTCCGCCGGCGTCCCGCGCGGTCACATCGACCTGGGCGTCGCCGGGTACGGGTACGTGTGGGGCCCCGGGGCCGTGGACCGCTCGTTGACCGTGGCGCACGCGGCACGGCTGGCGGGGGACCGGGCACGGTGGTCGGCGCCCAACGGCGAGTGGTCGGCGACGCTTGCGGACGGTCGGGAGCTGCACTGGTCCGACGCCCGCTCCTACCGGGTGCGCCAGGACCTGGCCCGCGAGCTCTCGCTGCACGGCGTCGCGATGTGGTCCCTGGACTCCATGCCGCTGCCCAAGGACCGTCCGCGCAACCGGTGACACATCCTCCGCTGGCTGTCATCGCGCCGGGGTAGCATCGCCGCACATCGACCCCGTGGCGAGGAGACCTGCGTGCCGGACCTGACCCACCGAACCGTCCCGATCGACGTGATCCAGGAAGCCGGGGCGGCCATCGCCTCGTCGGTCGCGACCGTGGTGGACGGCAAGCCCGACGCGATCCGCACGGCCCTCACCGTCATGCTCGCCGAGGGCCACCTGCTCGTCGAGGACGTCCCCGGCGTCGGCAAGACCGTGCTCGCGAAGGCGCTCGGGGCGTCTGTCGGGGGGGTCGGTCAACCGAATCCAGTTCACGTCCGACATGCTCCCGTCCGACGTCACCGGCGTGAACATCTACGACCAGTCGTCCGGCACCTTCCGGTTCTCACCGGGGCCGGTCTTCGCGAACGTCGTCATCGGCGACGAGATCAACCGCACCAGTCCGAAGACCCAGTCGGCCCTGCTCGAGGCCATGGCGGAGTCGCAGGTGACCGTCGACGGCGTCACCCGGCCGCTCGAGTCCCCGTTCATGATCGTCGCCACGCAGAACCCGGTCGACATGGAGGGCACCTACCCACTGCCGGAGGCCCAGCGGGACCGCTTCATGGCCCGCATCGCGATGGGGTACCCGAGCGCCGGGGCGGAACGGCGGATGCTGTCAGCTCGGGGGGGCGCACGACCCGCTCGGCGACCTGCGCCCGGTCGTCGACGTCGACACCCTGCGGTCGATGATCGCCGCCGTCCGCACCGTGCACGTCGCCGCGGACGTCGAGGCGTACATCGTCGAGATCGTCCGCGTCACCCGCACGCACCCCGACCTGCTGCTCGGCGCGAGCCCCCGTGCGACCCTGCACCTGGCGCAGGCCGCCCGCGCCGCCGCGGCCCTCGCTGGACGCCCGTTCGTCACCCCGGACGACGTCGCGGCGCTCGCGCCGGTGGTCCTCGCCCACCGACTCGTCCCGGTCGCCCGCGGACTCGGGGGGCGCGGCAGAGGACACCGCCCGCGAGATCGTCGTCCGCATCGTCGCCGACACCGCGGTGCCCTTCACCGCCACGCCCGTCCGGTCCTGATGGCGGACCAGCGTCCCCTCGCCGGGCGGCGAGCGCGTCGCACCGGCGCGACGCGCTCGGTGCTGTCCCGGTACGGACGGCGGGGGCTCGGGATGCTGCGGCGCACGCCGTTCCCCCCGCCCGACGCTCCGCGGCTGGACCGTGACGGTGGCCGGCATCGGCCTCGTCCTCGCCGGACTGGCGACGTCGATGAGCGTCGCCGTGACCGCCGGGCTGCTCCTCGTCGTCCTCGTCGTGCTCGGCGTCGTGACCGCACTCGCCGTGGCGGCGCCGCTCCGGGCCTCCCGGTCGGCACCTCGCGCGGTCGTGCAGGTCGGCGAGGTCTACCGGGAGCGGGTGACGCTCCGCGGCTCCGGCATGCGGTTCGCACCACGGTCGACGCTGCTCGTCACCGAGCAGCTCGACGACCTGTTCGTCAGCACGGCGGAGCCGACGTCGCTCCTGGCCGTCGGGCCGGCGACGCCGCCGGCCGTGCTCGACGTCGAGGCCCTCGCGATCTCCCGGGGGCGCGGCCTGGTCGGCCCGGTGACGGTCCGTGTCGAGGACCCCTTCGGCCTGCTGCGGATCGACCGGCCCGTCGTGTCCGCGGAGGAGGTCGTCGTCGTGCCCGGGTCCGTCCCGCTCGCGGCGCTCGACTCCGCAGCGCTCGCCGGGGCCGTGTCCGCCGACGAGGGGCGGGTCGGGCAGGGCGGGTCCGCCGACGACAGTGAACTGCGCCCCTACCGGCCCGGCGACCCGATCCGCCGTGTGCACTGGGGGGCAGAGCGCCAAGCGGGGCGACCTGCACGTGCGCCAGACCACCCAGGCCCAGCCGCCGGAGGCGGTCCTCGCGCTGGACGTGCGACGGGAGTCGTACCAGCAGCTCGGCCGGGACGACCTGGCCGAACTCGCCGACCTCGGTGGCGACCAGGCCTTCGAGCACGCCGTCGTGGTGGCTGCCAGCGTCGCCCGGGCGCTGTCGGCGCGGACCTCGCGCGTGGCCCTCGTGACCGACGGACCCGGCGGGGACGTCCGGCACAGCGGCGACGCCGGCGGGCTGTCCGAGGTCCTCGTCGGGCTCGCGGACGTCTCCGTGCGGAGCGGTGCCCGCGACGTGCCCGAGGTGCTGCACGGCGTCCGGGGCCGGGACGTCCACGGGATGACGGCCGTGGTGACCGGACACTGCACCCTCGACCAGGCCGCGGAACTCGTGTCCGCCACGAACGGGTCGAGCCGCGGCCTGCTCGTCACGGTGGTGCCGCCGGACCCGGCCGTGCGGGGCGTCCTCGACCGGGCCGGATGGCGCGTGGTCGTCGTCCCGGTGCCGGGCAGCACGACGGCGGGGCATGCCCGGTGACCGCCGACCCGACCGCGGACGGACAGCACGCATGACCGCCACCAACCCGAGCCGCCCTCGGCCCCACGTCGACGTCCGCGAGGTCCTCGCCCGCGACGACCGCCGGCCGGACCGTCCCGACGCCCGCGTCGTCGCACTGGCCCCGGTGCCGGTGCTCGTCGCCGCCCTCGCGATCCGTCCGCTCGTGCAGGGGACCGCGTGGTGGGTGTCCGGCGTGCTCGTCACCGCCGTGCTCGTCGCCGTCGTGCTCGCGTTCCGGTCCCGCCCGCGCGGCGCCCGCTTCGTCGCGCTCGTCGCCACGCTCATCGTCACCTCGTGCGGGGTCGCGCTCCTCAACGGCTCGGCACCGCTCAGCTGGCTCGACCAGAGCGGTGCGCTCGGACAGACGCTCGCGGCCATCCGGCTCAACCCCGCGCCGCTGCCGCAGACCGACGCGATCCGCCTCGTCGTCACCGTCGCGATCGCGTGGGTCGCCGGCGCGTCGCTGTTCCTGGCCGCGATCGCCCCGACGGCGGCGCTCGCTGCCGTGCCCGCGCTCGTGATCCTGCTCGTGCCGGGGATCATCACGGGGGGAGGCCCCGTCCGTGTGGCTCGTGGTCCTCACCGCGCTCGCCTTCCTCGCGCTCCTCTGGACGTCCGTCCGTCCGGTGCAGCGGGCGCTCCCGGCCGCTGTGGTCGGTGCGATGGGGCTCGTCGTCGCGGTCGGGCTGCCGACCCTCGTGCCGCTCGACTCGGGGTGGCTCTCCGGCGTCACCGGCTCGGTCCGGTCGCCGATCCAGCCGGGCCGTCCGGGGACGCTGCTCGAGCTCGGGCAGGACCTCCGTCGCCCGAGCGAGCTCGAGGTGTTCCGGTACCGGTCGGCCGACGGGCAGCCGCAGTACCTGAAGCTCGCCGACCTCGACGAGTTCGGGACCGGGGACTGGGTCCCGACCGTGACGGACGCCAGCACCGCCGACACCGCCGACCAGTCCCGGTGGGCGGTCGGCGTGAACCCGCGGCTCGCCGGCCGTACCGACGTGACGGTCCGCATCACCGGGCTGTCGAGCAACTACCTGCCCCTGCCGGCGGGGGCGATGTCGGTCGAGTCGCAGTCGACCAACCTGGACCTCACCCAGTGGCGCTGGTCGGGCGACACGAACACGGTCCGGTCCGCCGGGCCGGCGACCGCGCGCGGCGCCACGTACGAGGCGTACGGCGCATCGGTGTCGGCGAACGCCTACCTCGACGCCGTGGCCGCGTCGGGGCGGCTCGGCCAGGCGGACGGCCGCGGCTTCCGCACCCCGTCCGCGGCGCAGCTCCGGACCGACACCGCGCTCCCGGACGACCTGCCGGCGGTGATCGCCGACACCGCCGCCCGGGTCGAGGGGTCGACGACGGGCGACTACGAGCGGGCACGTGCGCTCGAGCAGTGGTTCCGCAGCGGGCTGTTCGAGTACTCGGAGACGGCCCCCGTCGAGCGCGGGTACGACGGCGACAGCATGGACGTCGTCGCGACCTTCCTGCGGGAGCGATCGGGCTACTGCGTGCACTTCGCCTCCGCGATGGCGGTCATGGCCCGCACGCTCGGCATCCCGTCCCGCATCGCGGTGGGGTACCGGGCCGGAGGCGCGAAGGAGGACGGCGAGTACACGGTGTCGAACCGGCAGCTGCACTCGTGGCCGGAGCTGTACATCCGCGGGGCCGGCTGGGTCGCGTTCGAGCCCACACCGGCGTCGGACGCCGCCGCGCAGGCCGAGTCCACCCCGACGTCGACGCCGTCGGCCGCCCCCCTCCGAGACGCCGTTGCCTGCTCCTGGCGAGACCACCGCGCCCTCGGCCTCACCGAGCGCCGAGCCGAGTGCGGGGGCCGGGGCGGACGCGACCGGCGGGACGGGCGGTGGGGATGCTTCCCGGGCCTGGGGCGTGCTCGTCGGACTGCTCGTCGCACTCGTGCTCCTCGTCGCGCCGGGCCTGCTGCGGGCGGTCCGTCGTCGCCGTCGGACGGCCGCGGTGTCCGCCGGCCGCGACCCGGCCGTGACCGCGTGGCGGGAACTCCTCGACGACCTCGACGACCACGGGTTCGCCCCGGTGTCCGCGTCGCCGGGCGACGCCGCCGCCGCCGCGCGGACGGCACGGGCGGTGCTCGGACGGCTCCGTGCGACCGTCCCGTCCGCGGTGGTCCCGCTCCTGGAGACGGTCGTCGACGCGGTCGACCGGGAACGGTACGCGGCGGGTGGTGCGGCCGACCCGCAGGTGCTCGTGACGGCACTCCGGGAGGCCCGGACCGTGCTGGACGCGGCCGTGTCCCGCCGGCAGGTGCTGCGGTCGCGGCTGCTCCCGCCGAGCCTGCTGCCCTCGTCGGCGTGGACGCACGGGCGACCGGTCAACGCGGCCGGATGACCGCCTCGACGAGGGCGGCGACGACGTCGCCCGGGTCGGCGTCGTCGAGCGCGGGGGGCGTCGAACACGGTCCCGGAGTTGGCCGCGACGAGCAGCGTGGCGAAGGTGTCGAGCGGCATGCCGGGGTCGAGCTCCGGGTGCGCGGCGAACCACCGGTGGACGAGTTCGCGGACGCCGTCGTGCAGGTGTCGACGCTGTCGGACGAACTCGGGCATGAACTCGGGGTGGCGGATCGCGTAGCCCCGCAGTTCGGAGAGCAGTGCGAACTGGGCGCTCTGGTCGTGCCGGCCGAACGCGGCGCGGACGACGTCCCCGACGTCCGCGGCCTCGATGTCGACCCGGACGAGCTCCTGCAGCGAGCGGAGCACGAGGTTCGTGGCCCGTTGCATGACCTGCCCGACCAGGTCCTCCTTCGACGAGAAGTTCGAGTAGACGGCGCCCTTGCTGAACCCGGCGGCGGCGGCGATGTCGTCGAGCCGGGCTTCGTGCACGCCCTGCTCGGCGAAGGCCCGGGCGCCGGCGGTGAGCAGGCGCTCCCGGACCTCGGCGCGTGGCGTGCGCGGGACCGACCTCGTGCGCTCGGGACCGGGGGTGTGCGGTTCGGGTGCGTCGGTCATCGGATCCTGTTCCGGGACTCTGCTGGTCGGTGTCGGGGCACCGCCGGTGGTGACGGCGGTGCGTGCGGGTCGGGGAGCCGCGCCGTGCGTCGGTCGCCGCGCGGGCGGCAGCCCCTCGTGCCCGCACGTCCCGGACGGGACCGCCGTCTTCGGGTCACGTCGGTGCGACGACCGGGTGTGCGACCGGGTCGATACCCGGCGGTCTCGAGTGTACGACGGTGCCGCCGCGGATCCCAGTGCCGGTCTCAGTCCGCGGCGGGGTCCGCGGGATGCGGCGCTTCGCCGTCGGTGTGCACGCTGCCCGCGCCGGCTCGTCGACCGGGACGGCGGAGCAGCCGGACGACCTCGGGGCGGACGAACCGACGACCACGCCCGCGCCCGCGGCGCAGCAGGGAGGCCAGCCTGGACTGCGGCTGCCAGTCGCGACCGTTCGGCAGGCCCCACCCCCGCCGGACCGCGCCCCACCGGAGGACGAGCGAGAGCAGGATCGCGACCAGGATGCCGATCGACGGCGAGCCGAGGTACGAGGCGACCACCATCACGGCGGACGCGGCGACCGCAACCGTCGCGTACAGGGCGTTCCCGCCGAAGACCGCCGGGACACGGCGCAGGAGCATGTCGCGCATGGCCCCGCCCCCCCACCGCGGTGACGGTGCCCATGATGATCGCGGCGGGCCACTCCAGTCCGGCGTCGAAGGTCCGCTGCACGCCGACCACCGCCCAGAACCCGATGACGGCGGCGTCGAGCACGGTGAAGAGCCGGTCCCAGGTGCGTTCGGAGAAGGAGACGAAGAACGCCGCGAGGGCGCCGGCGACCGCGACCGGCAGGTAGAGCGGGTCGGTCAGGGCGACGGGCGGCCCGTTCTGCAGCAGGACGTCCCGCAGCAGCCCACCGCCGAGGCCGGACACGAAGCCGACCACGAGGAACCCGAACAGGTCGAAGTCCATCGTCCGCGCGATCGACCCGCCGAGCAGTGCAGACGCGAAGACCCCGGTGAGGTCGAGCACGTTCGTCACGGCGGCGAGGCCGTCCACGGTCAGCACGTTCATGGAGACCATCCAACCGCACGTGCGCCGCCCACCGGACGGAGAGGGGGTGCCCTCCGCCGTTTCCCTGGAGGCGGAGGACACCCGCACCGCGGGGTCTCGACGGACGGAACCACCGTCCGGCGACCCGGCGCGATGCATCGCGATGCGACGGGAGCAGCGTACCGCGGCGCGGTGCGGAAACCGACCCGGGGACCCCGGGACGGCGACCGGCGGACCCGGGACCGCGCCTCCTGGCCGAGCAGACGGGACGGGCCCTCCCACCGGTCGGTGGGAGGGCCCGTCGGACGTGGCCGGGAGGCCCGTCAGCGGTCGGCGTGCACCGTCGCGTCGTGCGCAGCCCGCTTGCGGCGGGCGAGCACCAGGGCGGTCACGCCCGCGAGGAGCAGGAGCACCGCCGCGAGTGCGGGTCCTGCGACCTCGGCGCCCGTGTAGGCCAGCGGCCCGCCGTCGGCGTCGGCGTCGTCGATGCCACCACCGGCGATCGGCACCGCGACGAGCCCGCCGTCCGGGTCGGTCGCGACCGGCACGGTCGGCGTCGCCGGGTCCGTGGGGTCGGTCGGGACGGTCGGTTCGGTCGGGTCGGTCGGGTCGGTACCGGGCGTCGGCACCGGCTCCTCACCGGGTGCCGGGGCCACGAGCACCGGCACGGTCACGGCCAGCGTGATCCGCTGTCCGCTCGGCAGCTCGACGACGAGGGGTTCGTCCGAGGTCTCGACCGCGGCGGCCGCGGGGCGTGCGCGCTCGGTCGGGGTGGTGGGTCCGCCCGGCGTCGCGGCACCGGTCTCCGGGACGGTGAAGGTCAGCGAGGCGCGGCCCTGCTCGTCGTACTTGTCGACCACCGTGGTGTCGATCGGGGCGGACGCGAGCTCCGTTCCGCCGGCCGACACCGAGACCGTGCCGCTCTGGTCTCCGGCGTTGCTGAAGACGAGCGACGAGAGGTCGACGGTCACCTCGTCGCCGGGCTGGAAGCCGCCATCGGGCTCGGGCGTCGTGGTGACGCCGACGGCGCGCTGGTCCATCGGGGGGCTCCACGGCATCCTGCGCCGCGAAGTAGTCCGCCTGGGCCTGCAGGTCGACCTGGCCCGAGTCGGCCTTGTTCGTCCCCGCCGCGAACGCTGCGAAGTTGTCGCCGCCCGTGGACAGGAAGGAGTTGACCGTGACCTTGAGCGTCTCGTCGAGCGCGATGGGCTCGCCGTCCAGGGTCATGCCGGTGATGCGCTCGCCGCGGCCCTTCGAGGGGTCGTACGTGTAGGCGAAGCCCTCGGACACGCCGAGCTTGAGGAACGGACGCTCGAGGCCGTCCGGCTGCCACTGCTGCTCGAGGGCGTCCTTGATCTGCTGCCCGGTCATGTCCTCGGTGACGAGCGTGTTCGCGAACGGCTGCACGAGGGCGGCTTCCTTGTAGGAGACGCTGCCGTCGGGGTCACCGGCACCGCTCGACGCGTAGACGAGGTCGGTACGGAGGCCGCCCGGGTTCATGAACGCGACTTGGGAGCCCTGGCGCTCGGTCGCCCAGCGCTGGACCTCGGCGATGTTGTTCCCGAGCGTCGACTCGCCGCCGCGGTTCTCGGTCTTGCCGTCGGACTGCAGGGCACGCCGCAGGTCGCCGGTGATGGTGCCGAGCTGCTCCTTGCCCTTGACGTCGGCGACCGCCTTGGCGTCCGCGACGGTCTTCGTCACAGCGTCGACCGAGGTGGTGTCGGCGGGCTTCGCCGGGTCGGTGTTCACCGGCTTCACCGAGGAGGTGATGCTGGTGAGGGTGCCGTCCGCGGCGACCGTCATCCGGAGGTGCCCGTAGGCGACGCCGTAGGAGCCGGCCTGGATCACGGGACGCGGGGTCCCGTCGGGGCCCGGGATCGAGTGGTCGTACGTCGCGTGCGTGTGCGCGGACACGATCGCGGAGACCTCGGAGGACACGCCCGCGGTGATCTGTCCGAAGGCGCCGCTGCCCGTCGCGTCGGTGAGGGCTCCGGTCGTCGCACCCTCGTGCACGAGCAGGACGAGGACGTCGGCTTCACCGTTCGCCTCGTCGCCGTCGGTGAGCTCGGTGGCATACCGGTTGACCGAGCTGACGATCGGGGCCATGGCGAGTCCCTCGACGCCGCCGGGGCTGACGAGCCCCGGGATGAGCGCCTCGGTGGTCGCGCCGATGAAGCCGACCTTGACGCCGCCCTTCTCGACGATCGACCACGGGGTGAAGGCGGGCTCGGTGGTGCCCTGCTTCACGATGTTCGCGGAGATGTACGGCCAATCCGCACGGTCCTCGATCCGCCCGGTGAGGTCGTCCTGGCCCTTGTCGAGCTCGTGGTTGCCGATCGCGCTGACGTCGAGACGCATCTGGTTGAGAACGTCGATCGTCGGGTCGTCCTGCTGCACGAACGACGTGAAGGTCGACGCACCGACGTTGTCGCCGACGCTGGCGAAGATCGTGTTCGGGTTCGCCTCACGTTGCGCCTGGACGACGGCGGCGAGCTTCGCGGCGCCTGCGGCTTTGTCGGCCGCGGTGCCCTCGGACTCGATGCGGCCGTGGAAGTCGTTGACGTCGAGGATGTCGATCGTGGTGTCACCGGCGGCGGCCACGGTGACGGGTGCGGTCGCGCCGGAGGCGGCCTCGGCCGCGGCGGCCGGGGCGCCCAGGGCGACGAGGACGCCCGCGGTGGCGAGGGCGGTACCGGCGACGATGCCGCGCCTCCGCCTGGGAGTGGGTTCGGGGGAAGTGGGACGGGCTCATCGGTGTGAGGACTCCTGGTGTGGTGGTTCTGCCCCCCGGTTGGGGGACACGACCTCACGAACCTACGAGGACCCACAGCCGACACGCCAGGACGGCGTCGCCTCCGTAACACGGTGTTCAACTGCGGGGCACGACCCGCCCCGTGCGACCGCGGTCGTCAGTCGCGGCCGAGGGCGCCCTTCGCCCGCTCGACGACCTCCGCCGCCATCGCCTTCGCGGAGTCCTTCACCACGTCGAACTCGACCGGGTCGCCCTTGAGCAGGCTCTTCGCGGTGTTGACGGCGTACTCCGCGGTGATGTGCGGCGGCAGCGGGGGCACACTCCGGCTCACGTACGCGTCGATGAGGGTCACGCCCGGGAACGCGAACGCCCGCTCCACGGCCGCGTCGACCTCGTCGTCGCTGTGCACGGCGATGCCCTGGAAGCCCAAGAGTTCGGCGTACCCGGCGTAGTCCATCGTCTCGACGTCCTGCGAGCCGCGCCACATCGGGTTGCCGTCCTCGGTGCGCATCTCCCACGAGACCTGGCCGAGGTCGTCGTTGTGCATCACCACGATGACGAGCTGCTTGTCCTCCCACCGGTCCATGTACTTCTTCACGGTGATGAGCTCGTTCATGCCGAGCATCTGGAACGCGCCGTCGCCGATCGTGCACACGGCCGGGCGGTCCGGGAAGGCGAACTTCGCGGTGACGGCGTACGGCATCGCGGCGAGCATCGTCGCGAGCCGACCGGACATGTCCCCGTGCATGCCGCGGCGGAGCCGGATGTGGTGGCCGTACCAGTCGGCGGTGGTGCCGGCGTCGCAGGTCACGGTGACGCCCTCCGGCAGCCGCTCGTTCACGGCGCGGACGACCCGGCGCGGGTTGACCCCGTCGCTGTAGGCGACCTCGGCCTGGCGGGCCATCTCGGCCTCCCACTCGCGCATCTCGTCGGCGAGCTGCTCCTGCCATCCCAGGTCGGTCTTCTGCTCGAGGAGCGGGAGCACGGCGTCGAGCGTGGCCCCGACGTCGCCCCACATGTTGAGTTCGTTCGGGTAGCGCAGGCCGAGCTGCTCCGGCTTGATGTCGACCTGGATCCCGCGCGCCTGCCCGACCGCGGGCAGGTACTCGCCGTACGGGTAGTTCGTGCCGAGGAGCACGATCGTGTCGCACTCCTTGATCTGCGTCAGGCTGGGGCGGGAGCCGAGGAGCCCGACCTGCTGCGTGTGGTACGGAACGTCGGACGGCACGACGTCCTTGCCGCGGAGCGCCGTGATGATGCCGGCGCCGGCCTTCTCGGCGGCCGCGAGGACCTGGTCCGTCGCACCTCGGGCACCGGCGCCGACCAGGAAGGTCACCTTCTCCCCGGCGTTGATGATGTCCGCCATCTTCCGGATGTCCTCCGCCGGCGGTGTGATGCGCGTCGACGCGGGGACGTCGCTCGACCGGGACACCCAGTGCTCCGCGCCGGGCTCCGACCACGTCATCGCCTGCACGTCGTGGGGGGAGCACGACCACGGCGGGTTGCTTGCGGAGCATCGCGGTGCGGAACGCGGTGTCGATGACGACCCCGGCGGCGTCCGGCGATGCGATCGTCTGCACGTAGCACGCGACGTCGGCGAACACGCGCTCGAGGTTCGACTCCTGCTGCGTGAACGTGCCGACCGCGGCGAGACCCTGCTGCCCGACGATCGCGACGACGGGCTGGTTGTCCATCTGGGCGTCGTACAGGCCGTTGAGCATGTGGAACGCACCGGGGCTCGAGGTCGCGATGCAGACGCCGACCTCGCCGGTGAACTTCGCGTGCGCGGTCGCCATGAGCGCGGCGATCTCCTCGTGTGTGGGGCGGATGTACTCGACGCCCTCGCCCTTGCCGTCGGCCTTGCCGAGCGCGCCGTCGAACTCGCCGATGCCGTCACCCGGGTAGCCGTACACCCGGGTCACGCCCCAGGCCTTGATCCGGTCGAGGACGAACTCACTCACGTTCTGGCTCATGGGACCAGGGTGCTCGCGGTGTGTCCGTGCGTTCCCAGCACCCGGTCACCGGACGGGAGGCCCGGGTCAGCAACCGACGTCGGTCCCGCGATCCGGGCCTCCCGTCCGGCGGCGACGCCGCTACTCGGCGGCGATGAGCGGCCGGAGCGTCCGGTGGGCGATCCGGAGACCTTCGAGGACCTTCACGTCCTCGCCGCCCCAGAGCGGGTCCTCGTGCTCGACGGACAGCGTGCCGTCGAACCCGGCCTCGTAGAGCCGGTCGACCACGCGGGGCCAGTCGACGACCCCGCGGCCGGGGACCCGGAACCGCCACCAGCCCATCTCCCACGGGTCCTCGCCCTTGTCGACCTTGCCGAAGAAGCCGTACTCGTTCCGTCTGCCGGGGAAGAGCTCGACGTCCTTCGCCTGCGCGTGCACGATGTGCTCGGCGAACGGCAGGATCGTCTCGACGGGGTCGATGCCGATCCAGGTGAGGTGCGACGGGTCCCAGTTCAGCCCGAAGCCGAGTCCGGTGACCCACTCCCAGAGCTCGGGCGAGTACGCGATGTTGCCCGGGTAGCCGTCCGGGTGCCAGCCCTCCATGACGCAGTTCTCGATGACGAGCCGCACCCCGCGCTCGCCGGCGTAGTCGACGAGCTCGGGCAGGACCCGGTCGCCCTCGGCCATGTTCTCGCGCACCGACTTCGTCATGTCGCGGCCGACGAAGGTGCCGACGTACGGCACACCGAGCAGCTGCGCGGCGTCGACCGCGTGCCTGAGGTGGGTGCGGACCTCCTCGCGGCGGGCGGGGTCCTGGTGCAGGTTGTTCTCGTAGTAGGCCAGCGCGCTGATCTCGAGGCCGGTGCGGTCGAGCAGCTCCCGGGTCGCCCGTGCGTCCTCGTCGGTGAAGGTGGCGACGGGCAGGTGCGCCGCCTCGAAGTCGCGTCCGCCGGTGCCGGGCCAGACGGCGACCTCGAGCCGCTCGTAGCCCTCGGCACTCGCGAACTCCGCGATGCGTGCCAGGTCCCATCCGGGCAGGCACGCGGTCAGCATCCCCAGCTTCATCGGATCTCCCTCCAGGCGGCGTCGCCGGCGCTGGCGACCACGGTGTCGATGATGCGCGCCGAGCGGGCCCCGTCCGCGAAGGTCGGCAGACCCTCCGGTGCGGTTCCGGTCGTGACGGCGGTGTAGGTGTCGGCGACGAACGCGGCGAACGCGTCGACGTAGCCCTGCGGGTGTCCGGACGGCACGACCGCCAGACGCCGCTGGTCGGGCGAGCCCTGGGACGGGTCCCGGACGACGATCTGCGCCCCGGTCTCGTTGCCGAACCAGGCGGTCTCGGGCTGCTCCTGGTCGAAGGCGGCCGACCCGAGGGTGCCGTCGACCTCGAACCACAGGCGGTTCTTCCGGCCGGCGGACACCTGCGAGATGACGACGTTGCCGATGCGCCCGGCGCCGGTGCGGAACGTCGCGACCGCGGTGTCCTCGGTCGTCACCTCGGCCCGTTCGGCAGCGTCGGCGATCGGGTCGGGGTCGGGTGTGCCGGAGAACGACATGCCTGAGGCAGCCGGACGGGTCGGGTGGACGATGTCGGTGACGGCGCTGACCGAGGCGAACTGCTCACCGGTGACGAACTCGACGAGGTCGCACCAGTGCGAGCCGATGTCGGCGAAGGCCCGGGAGAGCCCCCCCAGCGCCGGAGTCGACCCGCCATGAGGACGCGTCCGAGTCGAGCATCCAGTCCTGCAGGTAGTGGCCGTGCACGGCGAGGACGCGGCCGAGCTCCCCGGCGCCGATGCGCGAGCGGATCTCCCGCACCATCGGGTGGTAGCGGTACACGAACGGGACCGTCGCGACGACCCCGGCGTCGGCGGCGGCCTGCTCGAGTTCGGCGGCCTGCGCGGCGGACACGGCGAGCGGCTTCTCGCACACGACGTTGATGCCCGCGCGGACGAGCGCGAGCGTCTGCGGGTGGTGCTGGTCGTTCGGCGTGCAGACGTGCACGACGTCGGGGCGGTCGGCGATCACCGCGTCCAGGTCGTCGTAGCCGCGGTCGAGCCCGAGCTGCGCGGCGACCTGTGCGGAGCGCTCCCGGTTCCGGCCGAGGACACCCAGCACCTCGGCGCCGGCGGCGCGCGCGGCACGGACGTGCACGGCCGCGATCATCCCGGTGCCGACCACGGCGACCCGGAGACGCCCGCCCTGCCGGGACGCGGACCGCGGCGGCCCGGCCAGCTGCTGGTCCACGTCGGGTGCGTGGACGGTGCCCTCTGTCGTCATGGTGCTCCCTCGCGCCGTGTCGACGCTCCTGTGCGTCGGCACCACCGTAGCGGGCGGACCCGGCCGTGTTCGGGAGCCGGTGAGTACGGTCTGGGGCATGGCGAGCCTCCAGACCACACTGCTCATCCTCGGAGCCAGCGGCGACCTGTCCAAGCGGTTGCTGCTCCCCGGCCTCGCGACGCTGCTCGACGTCAAGGACGACTGGGACGTCCAGCTGGTCGGCGCCGGCGTCGAGGACCTGTCCGACGCCGACTGGAAGCACCTCGTGCACGAGGCCTTCGAGAACGCCCAGGCGTCGAAGAACGAGGAGGACGAGGGCGCGACCGGCGATGGGCGACTGTCCCCGCGCCTCCAGGCCGTCGTCGACGGTTCGTCCTACCGCACGGCCGACGTCACGGACGCCGACGACCTGCGGACCCTGCTCGGCGACTGCCGACACGACCCGGCGATCTACTTCGCCCTGCCGCCGGCCGTCACCGAGAAGAGCTGCGAGCAGCTCGCCCACATCGACCTGCCGGCCCGGACGCGGCTCGCGCTCGAGAAGCCGTTCGGCACCGACGCCGAGAGCGCCGGGCACCTCAACGACCTGCTGCACTCCTTCCTGCCCGAGGAGCGCATCCACCGGGTGGACCACTTCCTCGGCCGGTCGACCGTCCTCAACCTGCTCGGGCTGCGCTTCGCCAACCGCATCATCGAGCCGCTGCTGTCCTCGCAGCACGTCGCGCGCGTCGACATCGTCTACGACGAGACCCTGGGCCTGGAGGGTCGCGCCCGCTACTACGACAAGGCCGGGGCGCTCGTCGACATGATCCAGAGCCACCTGCTGCAGGTGATGGCCGTCGTCGCGATGGAGGCCCCGGCCTCGATCGACGCCGACGACCTCCGCACGCAGAAGGAGCTCGTGCTCCGCGCCGTCCGGCCGTGGGGTGGAGACGTCGCGGCCGCGGGCAAGCGCGCGCGGTACACGGCCGGTTCGGTGGGGGACCGGTCGTTGCCGTCCTACGTGGACGAGGAGGGCGTGGACCCCGCCCTCGGCACCGAGACCCTGGCGCAGCTGAAGCTCGAGATCGCGAACTGGCGCTGGGCCGGGGTGCCGTTCACCCTGCGGTCCGGCAAGGCCCTGGGGAAGCAGCGCCGCGAGATCCTCATCACGTTCAAGGACTCGCCGCACGTCCCGAACGGCCTCACCGGAGCGGTGCTGCCGGACCGGCTCTGCATCTGGATCGCCCCGGACGAGATGCAGCTCGAGCTCAACGTCAACGGCCCGGGCGACCCGTACACGGTCGACCACACCGCGCTGACGACGACGTTCAACCCCGGACGGCTGAGTGCCTACGGCGAGGTGCTCGCCGGCGTCTTGGAGGGGGACGCGACGCTGTCGGTACGCGGGGACAGCGCCGTGCAGGGGTGGAAGGTCGTCGAGCCGTTCCTCGCCGCCTGGCGGGCCGGGACGACCCCGCTCGACGAGTACGCCGCCGGGTCGGGCGGGCCGGACAGCTGGGACAACGTCGACAGCTGACGGGACGGTCCCCGGGACGGGAGCGTAACGTCCGCAGGCGTGACCACGATCGACGCGATACTGCAGACCGTTCCCGAACCCGCCGGTGCCGACATCCGTGTCGAGACCGTGCACTACGACTCCGACGGCACCGACCTGGAGGGCGTGCTCGCGAAGGACGCCGCCGTCGCCGGCCCCCGTCCGGCGGTGCTCGTCGTCCACGACTGGCACGGCGTCAACGAACACGTCGAGGCACGCGTGACCATGCTCGCCCGCCTCGGCTACGTCGCCTTCGGCGCGGACGTCTACGGCGCGGGCATCCGCCCCGGCGACGACACCGCCGCCGAGGTCGCCGGCCGGTTCTACGGCGACAACGCCCTGTTCCGCACGCGCCTGCGCGCCGGACTCGACCGCCTGCTCGCGGACCCGGACGTCGACGCCACGAAGGTCGTCGTCATGGGCTACTGCTTCGGCGGGACCGGCGCACTCGAACTCGCCCGCACCGGTGCCGAGCTGGTCGGTGCGGTGGCGTTCCACGGCGGCCTGCTCACCCACGACCCCTCCGACGCGCACGACATCCGCGCGAAGCTCCTCGTGCTCACCGGCGGCGCTGACCCGGTCGTCCCGGACGAGGCCGTGCACGCCTGGCAGGACGAGATGCGCGGCGCTCCGGAGGTGGACTGGCAGGTCGTGACCTACGCGGACGCCATGCACGCGTTCGCCGTCCCCGGGACGAACGCACCCGACCACGGTGCGCAGTACCAGGAGCGCGCCGACCGTCGCTCGTGGCAGGCCCTGCAGGTGTTCCTCGCCGAGGTCTTCGACGAGGAGCTCGCCGGCGCCTGACCCGGCGACACGCCGAGCGGGCGGGCTCGATGCCTCCGATTGGCGCTGCGAGCGGAGCTGTTGTAGAGTCTTCCACGGCTCGCAAGGGCCACGCGCTCGTAGCTCAATGGATAGAGCATCTGACTACGGATCAGAAGGTTGGGGGGTTCGAGTCCCTTCGAGCGCACAGTACCGCAACACCACGAAGGCCCCGGAGACCACCTCCGGGGCCTTCGTCGTCCTCCGAGGCACACGAGGCTGGATCACCCACCACGGCCGCCGGACTACACGGGGACCATGCCTGACGATCTCGACCAGACGGCCGCTCCGTTCCTCGACGCGCTGCGGGACCACCACGCCATGAACCGGTACAGCTTCTCGCCGCCCGGGCACCGGCAGGGCCGCGGGGTCGACACCGAGACGCTGTCGGTGCTCGGGTCGGACCCGTTCCGCAACGACGTGCTCGCCAGTGGTGGCCTCGACGACCGGACGTCGTCGAACGGCTACCTCGCGACCGCAGAGGCCCTGATGGCAGACGCCGTGGGCGCGGACAAGGTCTTCTTCTCGACCTGCGGCAGCTCGCTGTCGGTCAAGGCGGCGATGCTCTCGGTCGGCGGAGTGGACGGCGGGATCGTCATCGGCCGGGATGCGCACAAGTCGGTCACGGCCGGCCTGGTGTTCTCCGGGCTGCAGCCCTACTGGGTCGAACCCCGGATCGACGCCGACCAGGGGATCTCGCACCCGCCGTCGCCCGAGGACTACGCCGCGGTCTGGGACGCCCACCCGGACGCGGCCGCTGCGCTGGTCGTCAGTCCCACCCCGTACGGCACCTGCGCCGACATCGAGGGCATCGCCGCGGTCTGTCACGAGCGCGGCAAGCCCCTCATCGTCGACGAGGCGTGGGGTGCGCACCTGCCGTTCTCCGAACACCTGCCCTCCTGGGCGATGAGTGCGGGCGCCGACGTGTGCGTCACGAGCGTGCACAAGATGGGCCTCGGCTTCGAGCAGGGCTCCGTCCTGCACCTCCGGGGCGACCTCGTCGACCACGACCACCTCTGGGCCTGCGCCGACATGCTCATGACCACCAGCCCGAACGTGCTCGTCTACGCCGCGATGGACGGCTGGCGGCGACACATGGTGCAGGACGGTGCCGAGCGGATCGCGCGTGCGATCGAACTCGCCGACCGCACCCGGGAGCGCATCGACGCCATCGACGGGATCAGCGTGCTGCACGACGAGCTCCTGCACGCGGAGGCCTCGCACGAGCTCGACCCGATGCGCATGCTGCTCGACGTCCAGGCGCTCGGGATCAACGGGTACCACGCGCTCGACTGGATCCGGGAGCACCACCAGATCGACCTCGGGCTGTCCGACCACCGGCACCTGGGCGTCGACATCTCGATCGCCGACGACGAGTTCACGACCGATCGGCTCGTGCAGGCACTCGAGGCCCTCGCTGCCACGGCGCCCGGACTCGACCAGGACCCGCCGGTGCAGCTGCCCGGCCGCGCGGGCATCGTGCTCGAGTCGGTGGTGACGCCGCGCGAGGCGTTCTTCGCCCCGGCCGAGTCCGTCCCGGCGGAGGAGGCGGCCGGACGGATCGCGGCCGAGCAGGCGACGCCCTACCCGCCCGGCATCCCCGCGTACGTGCCGGGGGGAGCGGATCACCACCGAGGTCATCGAGTACCTGCGGAGTGGTCTGGAGGCGGGCATGGTCCTGCCGGACCCGACCGACGGCAGCCTCGGCACCATCCGCGTCATGCGCGACGTGCGGTAGCGGGAGGGCGGCCCGGCCACTCCGGCGACTCAGCCCGGCCAGCCCAGCGACTCACCCCGGCCAGCCCAGCGACTCACCCCGGCCAGCCCGGCGACTCACCCCGGCCAGGCCTCGCGCCGCCACCCACCGTCCGCGTCGCGCTCGTACGCCAGCCGGTTGCTCGGCCCGTCCGTCGCGCCCTGCCAGAACAGCATCCGCAGCGGCGTCAGCGCGTAGCCGCCCCACGTCGTCGGCGGCTCGAGTGGGCCGTCGCCACGCTCCCGGCCGAACGCCGTCCACCGCTCGCGACGGAGCTCGGCCGTCGCACCCGCCAGGTCGGCGTCGTTCACCCAGGCGAGCACCTGCAGGTACCGGGTCCGCGCGCCGTAGGCGAGCCGGGCCTCCCGGTCGGTGACCGGCGCGACGTCCCCGGCCACGACGAGCTGGCGGGCGGCCTCCGGCCAGACGATCGTCACGGAGGCCCGGGGGGACGGCCGCCAGTTCGGCCGCCTTCCGGCTCCGGGTGTCGGTGTGGAAGTGCAGGCGCCGTCCGTCGAACCGGGACAGCAGGACGGTGCGGGCGGACGGGTAGCCGTCCAGCCCGATCGTGGACAGGGTCATCGTCGGGCCCGGTGCCGACCCGTCCACCGGGAGCCAGGCCGCGGCGAGCACGAGCGGCTCCGCGGGCGGCGGTCCGTCGACGGTCGCCGCGGCCTCGCCCGGCAGCACGGTCACCGCGGACCGGCGGGGTCGAAGCGGGCGATCTCGTGCAGCGAGGCCACCGCCTCGGCGAGGGAGTGCTCCCACAGGGCCGCGCCGTACGAGGCGGAGGCACGAATCGCGTCCCCGACGACACCGGGCGTGCCGAAATCGTCCGACAACCACCCGAACGACACCGGACCGCCGTTGAACGCGATCTTCGAGAACCCGGCGATGTGCTCCGGCACCCAGCGTTCGGCGAGCGTCATGTCGACCAGGTCCGGGCGCAGGTGCAGGATCATCGACGTCTCCGCCGCACCGCCGTGGATGCCGAGGCCGAGTTCGTCCGCGTCCTCGCCGTCCGGACCCGGCACGCGGGCGAGCGTCGGCATGAGGAACGTCTTCAGGCCGTACCGCTTCCGGATCTCGCGGAGGGCGACCTGCAGCAGCGCGACGTTGCCGCCGTGCCCGTTCGCGAACACGAGCGTGCCGGCCCCGGTGCGGGCGACGGCGCGGCCGATCTGCACGACCGTCTCGAACATCGTCGACGCGTCGAGCCACACGGTGCCCGGCGCCCAGCTGTGCTCGTCGGACTTCGTGAACGCCAGGGTGGGCAGCTGCCAGACGTCGAGCCCCTCGGCCGCGGCCTGCTCGACCGCCGCGCCGCCGATGTGGTCGGCGAGCAGGAAGTCGGTGAGCAGCGGCAGGTGCGGGCCGTGGTGCTCGACCGCTCCGGTCGGCTGGACGACGACGGTGTCCGCCGTGAAGCCGGCGGCGACGGCCGGACCCGACAGCTCCGCGAGCTTCCGCGTGCCGCTCACTTGCCGAAGCCCGGGACGGCCGGCTGCGCTGACGCGGTCGACCCGCCGGACTCGACGAGCGACGGGTCGATGACGTGCCCCGGGTTGAGCAGCCCGTCCGGATCGGTGCGCTGCTTCAGGGCGAGCAGCTCCTCCACCCCGTGGTCGACGTAGTACTGGTGGGGGGCTGTGGACCCGGACACCGAGGTCGCGGAGCAGCGGGTAGCCGGCGTAGACGTCCTCCGCCCCGGTGTACGGCGCGGTGAGCATGCCGATCGGGCCGAGGTGCGCCGCCTCGATGTGGAGCATGCCGCCGGGGTAGACGGCCTCGACCTCGGCGATCCGGTCGATGAGCGCCTCGCCGCCGACCTCGACGTGGAAGTACTCGGTGTCCGGGGTGTTCCGCTTCAGCCACCAGATCGGGTGGTTGTACGACAGCATCGACACCTTCGTGGTCTGCTGCAGCCCCTCGCGCACGTCCTCGACAGTGCCGCCGGCGAAGGTGATGAGGTCCTGCGCCTCGTCGAGCGCCGCCGCGTCGATGATGCCGCGCAGGCTGGCCCGGTCGGCGGCGATGGCCGGGTCCGTCGGGAGGGTGGCCGCGATCGCGGCGCGGTCGGCGCTGACGAGCCGCGGCACCGGGGTGAGGCCGCGCAGGGTGCGCACCGCGACGAGCGCCTGCTCGAACGTCGGGAAGGTCGCGTACACGGCACGCCAGTCCTGCAGCGGTTCGAGCCGGACGGTCGCTCGGGCGATGACCCCGGCCGTGCCGTACGTGTGCACGAAGGGCTGCGCCTCGTCACCCTCGACGTGCCGCAGACCCGGCTCACCCGGCAGCGCGATGTCGAGCGCCGTGACGAAGCCCTGCCAGTTCGACCCGTGCGCGATCGACCCGGTGCCGCCGGAGCCGCCGGACAGGAAGCCGCCGATCGTCGACTGCGCGGTGGACGGGTACATCCACAGCTGCTGCCCGGCGGCCGCGGCGGCCTGCTCGAGGGCGACCATCGACGTGCCGGCCTCGGCGGTGATCCAGCCGTCCCCGACCTCGACGACGGCGCGGGCACGGGAGGTGTCGAGGACCAGGCCGCCGTGCAGGGGGGATGCCCTGCCCGTAGTTGCCGGTGCCCTTGCCGCGGGTGGTCACGGGGACGCCGTGCCGGACGGCGGCGTGCAGGGTGGCGGCGATCTCGTCGGCGTTCGCGGGGGGAGGCGACGAGGTCGGCGAGCCCGAGCGGCAGCTGCTCGCTGAGGATCGGGCTCATGGTCGCCTCGTCAACGGAGGCGCGTGCGCGCGTCCGTTCGTCGGCGCTGACACCGCGCTCGCCGAGGAGGTCGACGAGCTCGGCGCGGAGCGCCTCGATGGTGGTGGGGGGAGACGGAGACGGGGGGTGACGATGGTCATGGCTGCTCCTGCTGCGAGGGAGGTGGGGGACCGACGGGAGGCCCGACACGCGTGCGGTGTCGCGCCTCCCGTCGGTGGATGGTCGGCCGGGCCGGACCGGCTAGAAGCCGAGCGAGATCGAGTCGTCGAGGAACTCGTTCGTGTACAGGTCGGAGGGCGCGAGGTCCTTCTTCATGTTCCCGCCGGAGCCGGAGAAGACGGGCGTGGCCTTCTCGATGAAGTCGGCCATGCGCTGCTCGTCCATGTCGCCCACGTACCCGTTGTCACCGTCCGTGGCGATGCCGCGCTTCTGCATCTGCTCGGCCGCGAACGCACCGACCTTCGAGTCGTACGTCCAGCCGTTGTTGTACTGCTGCACGAGCTGCGTGATGAGGTCGTTCGTCGCGGCGGGCGACTCCAGGTAGTCCACGTCGGCCTGCTGCATGACCGGCACCAGCTTCTCGAGGCACGGCTTCAGTTCGGACATCTGGTCCGAGCGGACGGACATCGTCTCGGGGTAAGGGTTCCAGCCGGTGCTCGAGATGAGAGCCGACTCGACCTTCTTGCCCCAGGCGGCGACCTGGTTCTTGTACACGTACGGCTCGGCGGTGGCGAAGCCCTGCTGGGCGTCCTTGCCGCCGGCTGAGACGAACTTGGACGGGGTGCCGTCGTAGCTGCCGTCGAGGACGCTCTTCGGCAGGATGCCGGACTGCTCGAGGTACGACATGTAGGCGGCGTCGTTGAAGTAGCGGACCACGCCGTCGTTCTCCTCGAGTGCCTTGCCGAGGCTCTCGATGCTGTCGACGTCCGGGTAGGTCGCCGGGTCCCACATGATCGCCATGGGGGGACTGGTCGTTCTCGGCGAAGACGGCCGTCGTGGGCAGCTCGCCGGAGAACATGACCGCTTCGTCGGTGGAGACGTAGCCGAGCGTGATCGACTTGTCCTGGTACATCTGCGAGCTGACCTTGGAGTAGCCGATGGCCGGGCCACCGGCACGGATCTCGAGCTTGACGCCGGTCGGCTTGCCGTTCGCGACCAGGTCGCCCGTGACGGTCTTGCCCGAGGCGTTGATCGCCGGGTTCGCGCCGAGCATCTGGTACAGGTGGCCGTGCTCGCCCTCCGGGTTCCAGTCGGTCTGCACGACCACGGTCGCGGGGCAGACGTCGGAGAGGTCGACGGCCGGGCCGGTGGCGGCGCTCGTCGCAGCGGTGGTGGTGGCGCTCGTCGCCGAACCGCTCGCGCAGCCGGTGAGGGCGATCGCGGAGACGGTGAGGGCGGCGGTGACAGCGCCGAGTCGGGTGGTGGTGCGCATGGAGGCTCCGTTCGTGGTGCGGGTCTCGTGGTGCTGGGGCGGGTGCTGTGGGAGGGGGAGGGGAGACGGGGATCGGCTCAGCCGAAGTCGTGCCAGCGGCCGACGGCCAGACGACCGAGCAGGCCGAAGACGAGGAACACCGCGACGCCGTAGAGCGAGGCGATGATGATGGTCGCGTAGAGCTCGGGTCCCATCAGCCGCGAGGCCGTCACCTGGATGAGGACGCCGAGGCCGGGGTTGCCGCGCTGGAAGAACTGGTCGCCGACGATGGCGCCGATGACGCTGAGGCCGGCCGAGGTGCGCAGGCCGACGAAGATCGACGGCAGGGCGGCGGGGACCTGCAGCTTCACGAGCTGGGCGAACCGGCCGGCACGCTGCAGGCGGAAGAGCTCGCGCTGCCCCTTGTCGGCCGACTGCAGGCCGAAGAGCGTGTTCGACACCATCGGGAACAGGGCGATCATCACGGTGACGATGACGCGGCTCGTGAACTCGTACCCGAACAGGGCGCCGATGAGCGGCACGAGCGCCAGGATCGGCACGCACTGCAGGACGACCGCGTACGGGTAGAGCGAGTTCTCGAGCCACTTCGCCTGGGCCATCGCCATCGCCCAGAGGACGCCGATGACGATGGCGAACAGCAGTCCGGTGAGCGAGACGACCGTCGTCCGGCCGAGTGCCGTCCACAGGTCGTGGCCGAAGGTCGAGGGTGCGCCGTTCATCCCGGTCGGTGCGACGATCGCCTTGAGCACGAGGTGCGGGTACGGCACGAGGAACGCCAGGCCCCGCACGTGGTCGTAGTAGGCGGCCGCGGCGTACCAGACGCCGACGAGCACCGCGAGGACGACGACGGGCTGCCACCAGGTGACCGACCGACGGGTGCGCGGGGTGGAGCGACGGGCGGCGGTGCGCGCGGTGCGGGCGTCCGCGACCTCCTGCAGCGTGACCATCAGCGGTGTCCTTCCCGGAGTGCGTGCGAGACCTCGCCGACCAGTTCGGCGAACTCGGGCGTGAAACGGATGTCGGGGTCACGGGGCATCGGGAACGGCACCGCGAAGCGCCCGACGATGCCGCCCGGACGGCCGGACATGACGACGACCTCGGTCGACAGGTAGACCGCCTCGGACACCGAGTGGGTGATGAAGAGCCCGGCGAACTGCTGCTCGACGAACAGGCGGAGCAGCTCGTCGTTCAGGCGCTCGCGGGTGATCTCGTCGAGGGCGCCGAACGGCTCGTCGAACAGGAACAGCTCCGGGTCGAGCGTCAGGGACCGGGCGAGTGACACGCGCATCCGCATGCCGCCGGAGAGCTGCTTCGGCAGGTTCGACTCGAAGCCGTTCAGCCCGACGAGGTCGATCGCGTGCGCCGCCTTCGCGGCCCGCTCGGCCTTCGGCACGTCCCCGAGTTCGGCGAGGAGCTCGACGTTGCCCTGCACGGTGCGCCACGGCAGGAGGGTGGCGTCCTGGAACACGTACCCGATCCGGTCGGCGGCGACCCCGGCCGTCCCGTCCGAGGCGGTCTCGAGGCCGGACGCGATCCGCAGCAGCGTCGACTTGCCGCAGCCGGAGGGGCCGACGACGGAGACGAACTGCCCGCGGTCGACGGTGAGGTCGACGCCCTGCAGCGCGATGGTGCCGTTCGGGAAGGTCATCTCGACGTTCCGGAAGTCGAGCAGCGTGTCCGTCGCGGTGACGGGGGCTGGTGCGGTGGTGGTCACGGGTACCTCGTGTTCTCGTGCATGGTGGTGCGCGGTCAGGGAACGGGGACGGTTGCGGGCTCGGGCACGGCGGGTGCCTGGGCGCGGGTGGGGGGCGGCGACGCTGCGCTGCACCTCGGTGCGGGCGACGAGCCGTCCGCGGGACAGGACGATGCGGTCGGCCGGCGCGTTCGCGACCGCGTCGGTGACGCTGGTCGCGGCGACGGCGAGCAGGTCGGCGCGCGCCCCGACGACCGGGCCGGCGGCCGGGAGGCCCATCACACTCCGGGCGGCGACGCTCACCATCGCGTACGCGTCGTCGGGCGTCAGGTGTCCGGCGGTGACGAGGAGGGATGCGGTCTCGAGCGCGTCGCTGCGGCCGACCGGGTTGAACGGGTCGCGGACGTTGTCGGCGCCGGCGGCCACCCGGACCCCGGCGGCGAGGAGTGCGCGGATCGCCGTCAGGCCGCGCGGCGTCGACACCGGGTGCTGCCAGCCCTGCAGGTAGAGGTTCGTGATCGGCAGCGTGATGACGCCGATGTCCGCGGCGGCCACGTCGGCGACGACCTCGGCCAGCCGCTCCGGGCCGAGCGTGCCGAGCCGGACGCAGTGGCCGGCGGAGTACTGGCGGTCGCGCGGCCAGTCACGGACCGCCCGGGCGTAGTGGTCGAGCGTGACCGGCCCGTCGAGGCTCTCGTCGGCGTGCAGGTCGACCCCGAGGCCGCGGCGCCGGGCGATCGCGAGCAACCGGTCGACGTCGGCGAGCGGGTCCTCGGCGAGGTGCGGGGCGCCGCCGACCAGGTCGACGCCGAGGTCGAGCACCGCTTCGACGTGCTCGTCCGGCGCGAGCGGTCCGGCCAGGGCGACGAGCTCGATGTCCATGAGGTCGGCGAGTTCCTCGCGGACCTGCACGAGTGCCCGTGCTCCGCGGACGCTGTCGGCGACGCTCGCGGTGCCACCGTCGCTCAGGACGTCGACGTGGGTCCGGATCGCGGTCGTCCCGGCGGCGAGCATGGCGAGCGCCTGCGTCCGCGCCCGGTCGGCGATCTCCGCGACCGACATGGTCGAGGCGTGCGCCGCCCAGGCCGCGATGGCTGATCCGAGGTCGCCGAGCGGCGGCCGGATCCGGTCCGCGCTGAGGGCCTTGTCGAGGTGGGCGTGCGGCTCGGCGGGAGCGGGGAGCAGCAGGCGTCCGTCGAGGTCGAGCGTGTCCGCGTCGCTGGCTGCGAGTGTGCCCGCCGGCGTGACAGCGCTGACGGTGTCGCCGTCGATCGCGACGTCCACGAGCCTGCCGTCCGGCAGCAGCGCGGAGCGGAGGAGGGCGACCCGACGGGGCAGTGACGACTCCATGGGACCCTCTCGATCGTGTGTGACAATGTTGATCGCATCAACATCTTCGATGCTAGGGCGGCCGTGTTTCCCTCCGGTTTCGCGCCGGTTGCCGCCTGTGACGAGATGACGTGCACGGAACGCCCAGCCCCTCCCGTCCCCGATCGGAGCGCGATGCCCACCGAACTGACCGACACCGGACCGGCCACCGCTCCGACCCCCGCGGTCGAGCCCACGACCGATCGAGTCGTCGACGAACAGGCCCGCCGGATCGGCGCGCACGTCCGGACGCTCCGCCGCGCGGCACGGATGACGCTCGTGCAGCTCGCCGAGCGCACCGGCCTGTCGCACCCGTTCCTCAGCCAGGTCGAACGGGGTCACTCCCGCGCGAGCATGGTGTCGCTCGAGAAGATCGCCGGTGCGCTCGACACCACGCAGGTCGCCCTCCTCGCCGCCGGGGCACCGGTCCGCCAGGAGCCCGACGACCGACGGCCCGAGGTGCTCCGCGCCGGCGAGGGCGCCCGCGGCCCGTTCTCGAGCGGCGAGGCGCGGCTGCTCGTGCACGCCGGACCACACGCCTTCGAGCCGCTCGAGTGGAAGGGCGACAACACCGACCTCGGCGAGTACTTCGAGCACCACGAGGACGAGTTCCTGACGGTGCTCGCCGGTGCCGTCGTGCTCGACCTGCGCGGCCAGGACGTGCTGCGGCTCGGCCCCGGCGACTCGGCGTACTACCGCGGCGGGACCGGACACCGGTGGTGCAGTGCCGACGGCAGCGCGTTCCACCTCATCGTCGTCAAGGAGACGCCGCGGCCCGGAGTCGGCGCATGAGCGCGGGCATCAGCAACGGCGCGTACGGCACCGCCGTGCCGCAGACAGAGGCGCGACACCGGATGCGGATCGCGGCCCGGCGGCAGGTGGCTGCGGACGTCGTGACGCTCGACCTCGCCCCGCTCGACTCGGCGCCGCTGCCGGCATGGGAGCCCGGTGCCCACGTCGACCTCGGGGTGGCGCCCGGCGTCGAGCGACAGTACTCGCTCGTCACCACGACGGACGACGGACACTGGCGGGTGGCGGTCCTCCGCGAGGCGACCGGACGCGGTGGCTCGCTGGCCGTGCACGACCTGCTCCGCGTCGGCGACGACGTGACCGTGGGCGGCCCGCGGAACCACTTCGGCTTCGACCCCGGGCGTCCCGCGGTGTTCGTCGCCGGCGGGATCGGGATCACCCCGATCGTCGCGATGATCGCCGCGGCTGAGCGGGCCGGGACGCCGTGGGAGCTGCACTACGCCGGTCGGTCCCGCGACCGGATGGCGTTCGCCGACGAGCTCCTCGCGGCACACCCCGACCGGGTCACGCTCGCCGCCGCCGACGAGGCACCCCGGCTGGACGTGGTCGGGCTGCTCGCTGAGCCGCGCGACGCCGTCGTCTACTGCTGCGGCCCCCGCGGGCTGATGGACGCGGTCGAAACCGCCGCCGCGCACTGGCCGGCCGGCAGCGTCCGGGTCGAACGGTTCGAGCCCGTTGCGGACGTCGACGCCCCGGGGGGAGGCGTTCGAGGTCGAGCTCACCCTGACCGGCACGACCGTCACCGTCCCCGCCGACCGGAGCCTGCTCGAGGTCGCGGAGGACGCCGGCGCGTTCGTGCTGTCGTCCTGCCGCGAGGGCACCTGCGGCACGTGCGAGACGCCCGTCCTCGAGGGGTCGGTCGACCACCGGGACACCGTGCTCAGTCCCGCGGAGCAGGCCGACGACCGCACGATGATGGTCTGCGTCAGCCGCGCGGCGGCCGGGTGCCCGCGCCTGGTGCTGGAGCTCTGACCGTCGGACGGGAGGCCCGGATCCGGCCGTGATCCGGGCCTCCCGTCCGGTGCTCGGTCGCTCCGTCAGGGGCGCTCGGTGTCGTCGAGCGGGGCACCCGTGAGCGCCGACAGGCGCTCCAGGCCGGCCTGCTCGACGAGCTGGCGGGCCAACGGACGGGCGCGCGCCACCGCCTCGCGGACGTCGACGCGGGTGACGTCGAAGTCGGCGAGGCTCAGTTCGCCGTCGACCCAGACGTCCTTGACCTCACGGCTGCCGGCGACGAACACGACCGCCTGGAACGGGTCGTGCACGTTGGCGAGGGTCGGGCTCTCGCCGTCGAACACGACGAGGTCGGCGCGCTTGCCGGGTTCGAGCGACCCGATCTCGTCCTCCATGCGCAGGGCCCGGGCGCCGCCGATGGTGCTCATCTCGAACGCCTCGCGGGCGGTCATCGCGGTCGCCTGCAGGTCGCGGATGCGTGCCAGGAGCGCGGCGGTCTTCATCGCCTGCAGGAAGTCCTGCGAGTCGTTCGACGCGGGACCGTCGACGCCGATGCCCACCGGGATGCCGAGCGCGCGGAGTTCGGCGACCGGGGCGATGCCGCTCGCCAGGATGCCGTTCGCCACCGGGTTGTGCGCGACGCCGACGCCGTTCGCCGCGTAGGTCTCGCGGTCCTGGCGGTCCATCCACACGCTGTGCGCGGCGATGACCGGCACCTCGAACATGCCCGTCGCCTCGGCGTACCCGATCGCCGTCCTCCCCGTGCGCTGGCGGGCGGCGGTGACTTCCTCGCGCACCTCGTGGAAGTGCACGTGCACGCCGTGGCCGCCGGCGACCGCGTAGTCGACGTGCTCCTGCCACGTCGCGTCGGTGTACCGGCCGATCGACGAGACGCCGACTCGGAACGAGCTGTAGCGGCTCGCCTCGGCGGCCTCACGGAGCGCGTCGAACTCCTCCAGGATCGGGGTCGCACCGAAGTCCCGGTCGACGTCTCCGGAGCCGAACGACACGACCCCGCGAAGCCCCAGCTCCTCGAGCGCCTGCACGACCCCCGGGGTCGCCGGCTCGCCGGGGATCGGGTCCGAGCAGAACATGTCGTTCGCCGTCGTCACGCCGCTCCGGAGCATCTGGATGCCCTGCAGCATGGTGCCCGCGTACGCCTTGTCGCGCGTCATCACCGGGTTGACGTGCGCGATGAGCGCGTTCAACCACTCCCACAGCGTGTACTGCGAGCCGATCCCCGTGATGAGCCCCTCGCTGAAGTGCCCGTGCGTGTTCACGAAGCCGGGCGTGACGACGTCGTTCGCCCCGCCACGCACGGCCACCTCCGGGTGCGCCGCCGACAGCTCGGCGAAGGTGCCGACCGCGGCGACCCGGGTCCCGTCGAGGAGCACCGCACCGTCCCGGATCGCGGACGGTGTGGCGGAGGCGTCGGGGGGCGGCGGTCAGGACCCACCCGCCGCGGATCAGGGTCTGCGTCATGGGGAGAACCTAGGGACCCCGTGTTTCGCGGGTGTTCCCGTCCGGTTTCCCACTGGTGCTGGCGGCGCCGGCGGAACGACGCGGAGAACGGCTGAAGGGGTCACAGTCCTGCGGGAAGGAGGTCGTGTCCCGATCCGCAGGTGTTCTGAGCCCTAGTCGTGGTTGACATACTGAATGTAAGACGACGAGTATCGACGCCATGACCAGATTCGCGGAACACAGCCGATGCCGAACTCTGATGACGACCGGAGGAGTCGGGCTGGTCACTGCTGCGCTCATCGCCGGGACAGCGGTCCCCGGCGGCGGACCTCGTGGACGGCCGTGCAGCCGGAGCGTGCTCTGGGCGCGCGCGTCCTCGTCGCGTACTCCGCCCTCGCGCTCGCGAAGCTGCAGGTCGCGATTGTCTACCTCGTCGCCTGTCTCGGGAAGCTCAGCAGTGCAGAGTGGGTGAACGGCACTGCCCTCTTCTACTGGGTGCGGAACAACGTGTTCGGGGCACCGCCGCTCCTCCGGCCGGTGGCGGAATGGGTGACGATGCGCCCAGTGCTGGTCGCCGCTTCGTCCTGGGGAACGCTCGTGCTGGAGTTCAGTCTCGCGATCGCCGTGCTCCTGCCGACGCCGTTCCGATTGCGGATACTGCTGCCGATCGCACTCCTGTTCCATCTCGCCATCTGGCTGGTGCTCGGCGTGTCGAGCTTCGCGTTCGTGATGGGTGCCGCGCTGTTGATCTTGGTCGTCCCGGTCGGATGGTCACTCGTTCGACCGAGGATGTACCGGATCCGCTCGGGAAGAGAAAAGGAGACACCGGTATGACGGAGACGACGAACGGACCTGGCTGGATGAGGGTGCTCGGCGCTTTCCTCCTGCTCAGCTTCGGTGGCATGGTCGCCCTCATGGTCCTCCTCGTCCGTGAGATCGGAATCGGTCCCGCGACGTTGACGATGCTCCCCGCCGTGCTCGTACTCGGTGCCGGCTTCGTCCTCGTCACCGCCTCCGTGCGCGTGGACGTCGCTGACAGCGTCGACCTTCGGTTCTTCCCCCTCTGGCGTCGTCAGCTCGAGTACTCCGAGTTGGAATCCGTCAGGGTCGAAGAACAGAGTTGGTTCCGGTTCGGTGGTGTCGGCCTGCGGTGGAACGGCGCCGCGACGGGACTCATCCTCGGGAACCGGCCGGCAGTCGTCCTGCGGACCCGGAGGAATCATGAATACGTGGTGCAGTGCAGTGATCCGGAGCGTGTCGCCGAACACATCCGAGCCCGTCTGGTCGCGCGCTGAGGATCAATCGAGCCCGCTCCGTAGCCGGACGAGGACCTCGGTCATGCCGCTCGGCGCTGTGGAAGACGACCCCTCGTCTCACTGCTGAGAACGATCGGCAAGCTGTCTCAGCGATGAGACGAAGCTGCGGGATGACGAAGAGGTCCCTGTTCGACACCGTCCCGAAACACCGCGCTGCTACAAACGCTGCATGCTCTCCGTCACCGGCGCACACCGCGTCCTCGTCGACCCCCCGTACCGAGCGTGACGGCGACGTCGTGGTCGACGACGGCAGTGCGGTCGCGACGACGCTCGACGCCTCGGGATGTGTCGTCACCGCCGGCCTCGTCAACGCACACCACCACCTGCTGCAGACGGCGTTCCGGACCCTCCCCCGGGACCCGCGGTGTACCGATGGCGGACTGGCTGCCCACGATGGCCGGTGCGTACGGCCGGGTGGGCCACGACCCGGAGCTCTACAGACTGGCCGCTGCCGTCGGGGCCGCGGAGGGCCTCCTGTCCGGGGTCACCACCGTCGCCGACCACCACCTCAACTGGCCGGCGGACGCGACGGCGGACGACACGGTCGCGCTCGCCGCGGCCACGGTGGACGCAGTCCGCGGACTCGGCGGGCGGCTGGTGTTCGTCCGGGGGGAGCGCCCGGGACGACCCTGAGCGGGCGGCCGCGTCGGCGGACGCGATCGTCACCGGACTGCTCCACGAGGACGCGGTCGGCGGCGTCGACCCCGACGGACGACTGCAGGTCGCGGTCGGCCCTGCGGGCGTGCACTCGGACGGCGAGGCGACGTTCCGTGCCCTCGGCGAGGTCGCCGCCCAGCACGGCCTGCGCCGACGCACGCAGGCGAACGAACAGGTCGACACCGCCATCGCCCTCGAGCGGTACGGACGACGCCCGCTCGACCTGCTCGAGCAGTGGGGGTGGCTCGCGCCCGACGTCACGATCGCGCACCTGTGCGACGTCACCGACGACGAGGTCACCCGCATCGCGGCTGCCGGGGTCACGGCCACGCACGCACCGGGGTGCGACGTGCCGATGGGGTGGGGGATCGCGCCGGTCGCGCGGCTCCTCGCCGCGGGCGTCCCGGTCGGTCTGGGCACCAGTGGCGGCGGCAGCAACGACGCCGGACACCTGCTCGCGGACGCCCGCCTGGCGATGCAGGTCTCCGCGCTCGTCGGGCCGCAGCTGCCCGCCCGACAGGTGCTCGGCACGGCGACCGAGGGGTCCGCCGTCGGTCTCGGGCGGCCGGAACTCGGACACCTCGGCGCCGGGTCGGCCGGGGACCTCTGCGTCTGGGACGTCTCCGGCGTCGCGGATGCCGGGGTCGCCGATCCGGTCGCCGGCCTCCTGTGGGCGTTCCCGGGGCGGCGGCCCCGCCACGTCGTCGTCGGTGGCCGCGTGGTCGTGCGGGACGGGAGACTCGTCACGGCTGACGAGGGCGAGCTGGCAGCCCGCCTGCGCGAGCGGTTGGCACGGACACCCGCGTGAGCCGCCGCGCGGGGCGCTCGGGCCGGTCGGTGGCTTCGGTCAGTGCGCGCGGTTCAGCCGGTCCGCGAGCCGCCCGAGTGCCCAGTTGAGCAGGAACCCGAGCGCGCCGAGGACCGGGAGCACCGCGATGACGACCGTCCAGACGACCTTCGCCAGCTGACTCCGCGTCCGGTCGCGCCACAGGACCACCAGCGCCCCGACCTCGAGCAGCATGATCACGAGCAGCACCGCGGCGTGCGTTCCGACAGCCAGGTTCCCGAACACGTCCCACCTCCGCTGGAGGGCTCGGTCGCACTCCGCTCCCGGAGTGTAGCGGCGTCGGGAACGGCGGACGAGCCTCCCGTCGGCGGTGGTCGCCTCCCGTCGGTCCTGCCGTGGTTCCGTGATTCGCGCATCTCGACGGTCGAGGTGCGCGGATTCCAGAACCGGGAGGGACGGTGGCGGGGTGTCGTGGAACCCGGGCGTCTGGTTCCGGGGACGCGAGAACGCCGTCCCGCGGTGTGCGGGACGGCGTTCTGGTGGTGCGTCAGATCGGGTGTTACTTGATCTGGGCGGTGATGGTGGCGGTGCCGACGAGCAGGCCGCGCTTGACGGCGTCGGTCTTGAAGGTCTGGTTCAGCAGGTCCGCGGCGTCCTGGGAGATGTGGACGGTGGTGCCGGTCAGGATCGCGTTGTCGCCCTCGAGCTGGAGGGGCTTGAGGGAGCCGCCGTGCAGCTCGAACAGGAACGCGTTCGGGGCGGCGACCTTCCCGTTGACGAGGACGTCACCGTAGAGCTTCGAGGAGCCCGGGTTCACGACGAAGTTCTCGAGCGTGACGGTGGTGTCGCCGGCCTTGAGGGTCAGGCCGGAGTCGTCGTGGTTCAGCAGACCCTGGACGTAGGGGCGGTAGTTGCCGTCCGGGCTCCAGTAGGTGACCGAGCCGGAGGTGATCGGGAACGACACGGCGCCGTCCTCGAGGGTCGCATCTCCCGAGACACCCGGGGTGAGCTTCAGCGAGGTCAGGGCGTCGGTGAAGCCCTTGTCGAGGGCGACGGAGGTGTCGCCGCCGAGGACCTCGGGGACCGACGCGACCGGGGCGGGGATCTTCGAGGCGGAGCTGGAGACGGTGTGCACGGCCGGGGTGGAGGCGTTCGCGGCGCTGACGCCGAACGCTGCACCGCCGAGCACGAGGGCACCGGTCGTGGCGAGGGTGATCGAGGTCTTCAGGGACTTGCGCATGTCTTCGTTCCTTTGCTTGTCGCGCTCGGCGCGGATCTGGAATGGGATGCGCGCCGAACACACCCCGCGAAGGGGTGGAGAACCAGCGATGTGCGGCTGGTGAGCGCTTGCGGGCCGTTCCCGGCTTGTGACAGTGATTCGGCACCGGTCCCGACATGGTTTGGGTGGGTTTCCCGTCGTTACCGTCCTGTTACATCCAGCCGGTGCGCCACGTTGGACAGGCCGATGCAGGCGGGGCGCCCAACGGGGAGATTCGGCGGGACGAATCTCCCTGATCAGGTATTTCTCGTCCTCGGGGCGGTGATCGACGTGGCAGGATCGTCGGGTTCCGAGACGACGGTGTCTCCTCCGTCCGTCTCGAGAGGCACGACCCCATGTCGTTCTGGGCCCTGTTCCTGATCGCGATCGGCGTCTCCGCCGACGCCTTCGCCGTCGCGCTCGGCAAGGGCCTGCACATGAAGCGGTTCTCCGCGCGCCAGGCCGTCGTCATCGCACTCGTGTTCGGTGCTTTCCAGGCGCTCATGCCGCTGCTCGGGTGGCTGCTCGGCACCACCTTCGCCAGCGCCATCGCCGACGTCGACCACTGGGTCGCCTTCGGCCTGCTCGCGCTCGTCGGCGGGAAGATGCTGTGGGAGGCCTTCCACGGGCACGAGGACACCGACGAGGACACGGACCGGCTGAGCGTCCGGGAACTGCTCGTCCTCGCCGTCGCCACGAGCATCGACGCGCTCGCGGTCGGCATCACGCTGGCGTTCCTGCCCGTGTCGATCGGGTGGGCGGTGCTGCTCATCGGGGTCACGACCGCGGTGCTGAGCTACGTCGGCGTGGTGGTCGGCCGCCGGGTCGGTGCACGCTTCGGCAAGCCGGCGGAGATCGCCGGGGGGCGTGGTGCTCATCCTCATCGGCGTGCAGATCGTGCTGGAGCACACCGGCGTCCTCGGCTGAGCCGTGTCCCCACGGGCGGACGGTGCCGAGAGCGGAGGAGGACGCTCAGACACCCAGCGGCGTCGGTGCGCCGAACCACAGTGCCACCGGTGCGACCACGACGAGCAGTGCGCTGGCGAGCAGCACGGCGGTCGCTGCGGTCGGCGCCCGTCTCCCGCCGAGTGCGACGGCAGCGAGGACCAGCGCTGCCACCGAGCCGCACCACGGTCCGACGGCCAGGACCACGACGAGCGGCCACAGGAAGAGCGCCGTGTCCGCGCCGCGCAGCAGCACCGGCAGCCAGAGAGCTGCCCAGAGCACCAGGAACGCTCCGGCGGACACCGACGTCAGGACGGTCGCGACGACCAGCGCGGTTCCCCGAGCGCCGATCGGGCCGGTTGTCATGGACACAGCTGGAGCCTAGCGAGCCATCTCTCGGCGGCCGACGCCCTCACTGGTCGACGGAGCGACATCGCCGATGCTCCGCGCCGTCGGGGTACCGGCGGGGAGTGACCCGGCGCAGCTGGTCACCGGGTCTGGGCCGTCCGCCGGTGGAGCGCCCCGCTCCCGCCGACGAGCGGACCGCCCGGAGCGCCCCGGCGCACGGCCACCACCTCGGCCATGATCGCCAGTGCCATCTCCGCCGGTGTCTCCGCTCCGATGTCGAGCCCGATCGGGGAACGCAGCCGCGCGGTGTCGGGCGTCCCGAGGTCGTGCAGCACCGCCAGGCGCCGCTCGTGCGTCGCGCGGGACCCCATCGCCCCGACGTACCCGGCACCGCGGCGGAGGGCGAGGTCGAGCACCTCGGCGTCGAACCGGTCGTCGTGGGACAGCAGCACCACGACGGTGTCCGGCCCGATCGCGGTGTCGGCCAGCACCCGGGGCGGCCACCCCACGATCCGCTGCTGCGCCGCCGGGAACCGCTGGTCGGTGAGGAACACCGGCCGCGGGTCGACGACGGTGACCGCGTAGCCGAGCATGGCCGCGGTGTTCGTCACGGCGACGGCGAACTCGACGGCGCCGACGACGATGCAGCGGGCGCGGCCCCCGGCGTACTCGGTGAAGACCCGCGTCCGGCACCCGTCCGCCGGACGCACGACCGCGCCGAGCGACGCGGGCTCCAGGGACACCGTGAGCGACGTCGGCGTCCCGGCGGCGGCGGCACGGAGCGCGTCGAGCACGACGGCGTCGCTCGGCAGGACGCGGTGGACGAGGACCTCGACCCGCCCGCCGCACCGCAGCCCCGGCGCCCAGTCGGCAGCGGGGTCGGACGGGTCCTCGAACCCGAAGCGCTCGAGCACGGCGACACCGGTCGTCAGGACCTCCTCCGCCGTCAGGTACAGGGACCCCTCGACGCACCCGCCGGAGATCGTCCCGACGACCTCGCCACCGGGCAGCACCGCCATCGAGGTGCCGGTCCCGCTCGGTGAGCTGCCCTGCACGTCGACGGCGGTCGCGACGACGACGGGGTCGCCGGCGTCGAGGACGGCCAGGAGGCGCGGCGCCAGTTCGAACATCACGCACCTCCGGCGTCGGCCGGGTCGGCGAGCAGCGCCCACACCCGGTCCCGGGTCATCGGGAGACGGTACGGCCGCACGCCGATCGCGTCCCGCACGGCGTTCGCGACGGCCGGGGCGACGGGGTTGTAGGGGGGCTTCGCTCATGGACTTCGCCCCGAGGGGACCGAGCGGGTCGTGTGTGTCGGCGAACAGCACCTCGGTGCGTGGCACGTCGGACATCTTCGGCACCCGGTAGGACCGGAAGGCGTCGGTGGTGACCCGTCCGGTGTCGTCGAGCACGACCTCCTCGTACAGGGTCGAGCCAACCGCCTGCGCGGCACCGCCCTCGACCTGCCCCCGGAGCTGTTCCGGGTTGAGCACCGTGCCGGCGTCCACCGCCTGGACGCTCTGCAGGACCCGGACCTCACCGGTGGGGCGGTGCACGGCGACCCGGGCCCCGTGCACGGTGAACGCGAGTGACCGCGGTGTGCCGTCGTGGGTGCCGTGCGCGACGAGCGGACCGTCGACGAGGAGTTCCGCGTGCCCGACGAGTTCGTCGCCGACCCGCACACCCCCGGGCTCCACGACGACCGCGGGCCCGAGCACCCCCCGATGCGGTCCGTGGGGTCCGGGCTGCCACGACCACGAGTGCCCGGGCGGTCATGTCGTCGCGCAGTGCCTGCGCGGCCGCGTACAGGGCACGTCCGGCGACGACGACGCCTGCGGAGCCGAACGCACCGGTGTCGTACCGTGCGGCGTCGGTGTCGGACTGGTGCACCTCGACGCGGTCCGGGGTGGTGCCGAGCGCGGCGGCGACGAGCTGCGTGTGCACGGTCGTCGTGCCGTTGCCGAACTCGGCCGTGCCGACGCCGATCCGGTAGCGGCCGCCCGGCAGCAGCTCGACCGAGGTGTGCGCGTGGTGTCCCCGCGGCGGCATGGTCGCGATGGCCGCGAGCGCGACGCCGGTGCCGAACGCCCAGTCCGGGGAGCCGTCGGGCCCGGGACCCGTCAGGACCGGCCCGTCCGTCCGCGGCACCTCGGGCAGGGGCCCGGCCAGGGCCTGTTCCACGAGGTCGAGGCACTGGTCGAGCCCGTAGCTGCCCTCCCACCGCAGGTCGGTCTCCTCGTGCGGATCGGTCACGACGAGCGGGTCACCGGGCACGACGACGTTCCGCCGGCGGAGCTCGAGCGGGTCGATGCCGAGCTCCCGCGCCAGCTCGTCCATCGCGGACTCGATCGCGAACACCACCTGCCCGAGGCCGTACCCGCGGAACGCCCCCCGATGGCAGGTTGTTCGTGTACACCGACTCCGCGTCCACCCGCTTGGCCGGGCACCGGTACACCGCGACGGACTCGCTGACCGAGTGGAACATGACGCCGATGCCGTGGTTGCCGTACGCCCCCCGTGTCCATCGTCTGGTCGACGTGCATCGCGGTCAACCTGCCGTCGGTGTCGGCGCCGAGGCGGACCCGGACGCGCATGGGGTGCCGCGTCGGCGCGATCGTGAACTCGTCGCGTCGGCTGAACTCGTACTGCACGGTCCGGCCCGTGCGCAGCACGGCGAGCGTGACGAGGTCCTCGGTGAGCATCTCCTGTTTGCCGCCGAACCCCCCCGCCGACCCGCTTCGCGACGACGCGCACCCGGGCCGGGTCGAGCGCGAAGACGCGGGCGATCTCGTCCCGCACCAGGAACGGGACCTGCGTGGCGGTCCGGAGCACGAGCCTCCCGTCCGGGTCCACCCACCCGCGGGTGGCGTGCGTCTCGAGGGCGGCGTGCGAGACCCGGCCGGTGCTCCAGGTGCCGTCGACGGTCGCGGCGGCGACCGCGAGGGCCGCTCCGACGTCGGCCGTCTCGCCGTGGAGGCTCGCCACGACGTTGCGCGTCGGCTCGGCGATCCGGTGCTCGGCCGACGTCTTGTCGCCGTGCAGGAGGGGTGCGCCCGGTCGGCGTGCGGCGTCCGGGTCGTGCACGCTCGGCAGGACCTGGTAGTCGACGCGGAGGAGCGCACACGCCAGCTCGGCGGTCCGGACGCTGTCGGCCACGACCGCGGCGACCCGTTGTCCGCGGAACCGCAGCACGCGGTCGAGGACCCGGGTGTCGTCCGGGTCGTCGAGTCGCGACTCGTGCCGTCCGGTGGAGAACAGGACGCCGGGGTCGTCCCGGTACGTCAACACCGCGTGCACCCCGGGGAGCGCCTCGGCCGCGGTGGTGTCGATCGCGGTGATACGGGCGTGCGGGTGCGGGCTGCCGAGGACGGCGAGGTGCAGCAGGGCCTCGGTGGCCCGGACCGCGGGGGGTGTCGGGGACGTCGAGCGTGTACTCCTCCTGCCCGGTGACGACGCGCATCGCCGCCGGCGCGACGACGGACGTGCCGACCGCTGCGCCGGGGGTCGCGCACGCGGTGTTCACGACACCGTCGAGCGCGTCCTCGATCGCCCGGTACCCGGTGCAGCGGCAGAGGTTGCCCTTGAGCTTCCGGTGCCGGTCGGCGTGGTCGTCGTCGGTGAGCGTGGACGCGGTGACGACGAACCCGGCTGTGCAGAACCCGCACTGGAACCCCGGAGCCTCCGCGAACGCGCGCTGCACCGGGTGCGGGTGCTCCGGGGTGCCGAGGCCCGCTGCCGTCGTCACCGTCCGGCCCTCCATCCGGTGTGCGGGCGTGATGCAGGAGTGCACGGGCACCCCGTCGACGAGCACCGAGCAGGCACCGCAGTCGCCGGCGTCGCACCCCTTCTTCACCGATGTCACGCCGTGCTGCCGGAGGAGCGTCCGGAGGACCTGACCGGGCTGCGGTGCGACCTCCATCGGGGTGCCGTCGACCTCGATCCTCATCGGGTCCCTCCCGCTGCGGCTTCGTCGCGGAGCTCGTGTGCGGAGCGGGTGCTGACCGCGCGGCGCCAGGCGGGGGACCCGTGCGGGTCGTCGTACCAGTGGTCGTCGGACCCGAGCGCGGCCGTGAGTGCGTCGTCGAGCCCGTCGGCCGTCGGGACCCCGGCGAACCGGAACACGATCGGGCGCGGGGTGGCCGCCGTGACCACGAGCACGAACTCCTGCGCGGACCACCGTGCGGTGACGAGGGACCCCGACCGGCCGTACGGGCTGAGCGACACGCGCCGGTACCCGGTCGTCGCTCGGAGAGCCGCCTCCGGGACCTCGAAGGACCGGATGACCTCGTCGTGGCGCAGGTCGAGCGTGCGCACGCCGAGGACGAGCCGCTCGACGGGCACCCGCCGCTCCCCGCCGTCGGGCGTCCAGATGACCGCGGTGGCGTCGAGCGTGACGAGCAGCGCCGTCATCGCACCCGCGGGCAGTCCCACGGCCACGTTCCCGCCGACGGTCGCGGCGTTCCAGACCTTGAACGACGCGAGCAGGGCGTTCGCGCACTGCTCGACGAGCGGCCATGCGCGCCACGACACATCGGGCCGCACGCGCAGCAGTGACGCGATCGTGCAGGTCGCGGCGACGGTCAGGCTGCCGGGCACCCGTTCGACGTCGGGCCAGCCGAGCGTCGTCAGGTCGACGAGGCCGGTCAGGCCGGGCTGTTCCTCCGAGAACAGCCACGTGCCGCCACCGAGCGGGCGGTCACCGGGGGGAGAACGCGAGGTCGTCGCGGTGCGACGGTGTCCGCACGGTGCGGACGGAGACGAGGTCCATGGACAGGTCCGATCAGGGCAGGGCGACGGGGGACGGTCAGCGCACCGACTCGTCGGCCGTGCGCGATCATGCCCCGGTTCCATGCCATGTCGGCAACCGTAGGGAACCGGTGTTTCAGCACCGTTTCGGGGAAGCAACAGCCGGTGGCGGTCGCCGCGCGGGAGCCGTGACCTGCTCGACCCCTGCCCGAAACACGGGGGGTGCCATCCTCCGGGACATGACCGTTCCGCTGTCCACCCCCCGTCGTCGTCCACGTGTTCGACCGACTCGACGACGCCGAGGCCCGTGCACTCGTGACGTCCTGGGCCGCCGTGCCCCGGTGGGTCGAGGCCGTGCTCGCCGGTCGTCCGTTCGGGACCGTCGGCGCCCTCACCGCGGCCGCCGACCGGCTCGCACGCACGTGGACCGACGCCGAGGTCGAGGCCGCGCTCGCCGAGCACCCGCGCATCGGTGACCGTCCCGTCGGTGACGGGGCGGCGGCAACGGCCTCCCGGCTCGAGCAGGCTGCGTCCGCCGGTGCCGACGCGGCCACCGCCGCGGCGCTCCGGCAGGGGAACGCGGACTACGAAGCGCGGTTCGACCGGGTGTTCCTGGTCCGGGCCGCCGGGCGGACCGCGGACCAGGTCCTCGCCGAACTCCGCCGACGACTCGGCAACGACGACGACACCGAACGCACCGAGGTCGCCGACCAGCTGCGGGAGATCGCCCTCCTCCGACTCGCCAGGAGCGTCGCATGAGCCACCTCACCACCCACGTGCTCGACACCACGCACGGTCGACCGGCCGCGGGCATCGCCGTCACGCTCGTCGACGCCGACGGGGTGCTCGTCGCGTCCGGCACCACCGACCCGGACGGCCGCATCGCCGCGCTCGGCCCGGACCGCCTGCCACCGGGGGGAGTGGACGCTGACGTTCGCCACCGGCGCGTACTGGGCCGGACTCGGCCTGCCGGCGTTCCACCCCCCGCGTGGTCGTCGTGCTCACGGTGCCGGACGACGCCGGGCACCTGCACGTCCCCCCTGCTGCTCAGTCCGTTCGCCCACTCCACCTACCAAGGGAGCTGACCCCGACCATGACCGACACCACCACGACCGGCACCACCACGACCGGCACCACCACCAGCACGTCCGTCCCGACGACCGTGCACCTCGGCGCGAACCAGTACGGGAAGGCCGAGGTCCGCCTGGTCCGGGTCACCCGCGACACCGACCGGCACGAGATCGAGGACCTCACCGTCACCACGCAGCTGCGCGGCGCGGCGCTCGCCGACTCCTACACGGACGGCGACAACGCGAAGGTCGTCGCGACCGACACGCAGAAGAACACCGTGTACGCCTTCGCCCGCGAGCACGGCGTGCACAGTCCCGAGGAGTTCCTGCTCCGGCTCGCCCGACACTTCACCACGGCCTTCGACTGGTACGACGGTGCGACGCTCTCCGCCGAGCAGCACACGTGGGAACGCATCACCGTCGCAGGGCGCGAGCACGACCACGCCTTCGTCCGCGCCGGAGCCGGCACCCGGACCGCGGTCGTCCAGGTCGACGGCGACGACGTGCACGTCATCGCCGGCGTGACGGACCTGACGGTGCTCAAGTCCACCGGCAGCGAGTTCCACGGTTTCCCGCGGGACGGCTACACCACCCTGGCCGAGACCGACGACCGGATCCTCGCGACCTCGGTGACCGCCCGCTGGCGGTACCTGCCGGACGCGGTCGCCGCGGGCATCAACCACGACGCCGTGTACGCCGGCGTGCTCGAGACCATGCTCGCGACCTTCGCGGAACTGCACTCCCTCGCGCTGCAGCAGACGCTCTTCGCGATGGGCCGGGCGGCGATCGAGGCGTTCCCCGAGATCGCCGAGGTGCGCTTCTCGATGCCGAACAAGCACCACTTCCTCGTCGACCTCGCGCCGTTCGGGCTCGACAACCCGGGCGAGGTCTTCTTCGCCGCCGACCGCCCGTACGGCCTCATCTCCGGCTCGGTCGTCCGGGACGGCGTGGCCGAGGCGCCCGCTGCGTGGACAGCGCTGCCCGGGTTCGTGTGACCGGGGCAGTTCCCCGGTGAGCGACCGCGCCGGGGGCACCACGGGCCTCCTGCTGGCGGCCGGGGCGGGCACCCGCATGGGCATGCCGAAGGCGCTGGTCCGCGACGCCGGCGGGCGACCGTGGGTCACCACGGCGGTCGACACGCTGCTCGCCGGCGGGTGCGACGCGGTCGTCGTCGTGCTCGGGGCATCCGCCCGGGAGGCCCGTCCGCTGGTCCCGGACCGGCCGTCGGTCCGCACGGTGGTCGCCTCCGCGTGGGCGGAGGGGATGGGGGGCGTCGCTCGCGGCCGGGCTCGCCGTCGTCAGGGAGGGCGACGGGGCCGCCGCGGTGGTCGTGTCCCTCGTCGACCTGCCGGACCTGCCGGTCGCGGCGGTCCGGCGTGTGCTCGACGCGCCGGGTGATCGTCGTAGGGCCCTACGCCGAGCCGTGCACGACGGACGCCCGGGGCACCCCGTCCTCGTGGGGCGGGTGCACTGGGGGGCCGCTGGCGGCGGTGCTCCACGGGGACCTCGGAGCTGGCCGCTACCTGCGGTCCGCCGGCGCCGAGCGGGTCGAGTGCGGCGACCTGTGGGACGGCCACGACCACGACCGGCCGGGACCCGGCCGCCGGTCAGCCGGGCGTGGCACGGACGACGGGAGGCCCGGTACCACCGGTACCGGGCCTCCCGTCTGCGCAGGTGACGACTACGCGACCGACGCGCGCACCTCGGCGAGGGTCGGGTAGTCGGTGTAGCCCTCGGCGCCCTGACCGTAGAAGAGCTCCGGCCGCGGCTCGTTGAGCTCGGCGTCCTGTTCCCAGCGCTCGGCGAGGTCCGGGTTCGCGATGGCCGGGCGGCCGACGGCGATGGCGTCGGCGATGTCCTCGTCGACGACCATGACCGCCTCGTCGCGGGTGGTCATCGCGCTGAAGCCGGAGTTGACGACGAACGGCGCACCGGCGGTCCGACGGATGTGCTGCACCAGGTCACCGGCGGGGTCGGCGTGCAGGACGTCGATGAAGGCGAGGCCGAGCGGTGCGAGCCCCTCGGCGATCGCGCTGTAGACGGCGCGCACGTCGTCGGCGTCGTCCTCGACGACACCCTGGATGCCGTGCGCCGGCGACAGGCGGATGCCGGTGCGGTCGGCGCCGATGGCCTCGGCGACTGCCGTGGTGACCTCCACTGCGAAGCGCGCGCGGTTCTCCGGCGAGCCGCCGTACTGGTCGGTCCGGGTGTTCGAGTGGGTCGACATGAACTCGTGCACCAGGTAGCCGTTCGCTCCGTGCACCTCGACGCCGTCGATGCCGGCGGCGACGGCGTTGCGGGCGGCCTGCACGAAGCCCTGGACGGCCTCGGCGACCTCGTCGGTGGTGAGCTCGTGGGGGACCGGCATGTCGGCCTTCGAGCCGTCGGCCAGGTGCGTCTGACCGGGGGCTGCGACGGCGCTCGGGCCGACGATGCGCGGGGTCTGCGAGATCGCGGGGTGCGAGACGCGGCCGCCGTGCATGAGCTGCATGACGATGGTGCCGCCGCGCTCGTGCACGGCGTCGGCCACGCGGCGCCAGCCGGCGATCTGCTCCTCGGTCTCGATGCCGGGCTGCCCGGGGTACGAGCGGCCCTCCTGGACGGGCCAGGTGCCCTCGGTGACGATCATGCCGAGGCTCGCGCGCTGCGCGTAGTGCTCGACGAGCAGGTCGTTCGGGACGCCGTGCTCACCGGCGCGGGTGCGCGTGAGCGGTGCCATGACGATGCGGTTGCTGAGTCGGAGGGCGCCGAGGGCGGCGGGTTCGAAGAGCTTCACGATGATGCTGCAACGAGCGACGACGCCCCGCCATTCCCGGGCGGGTGGCGTCGGGTAGAGTCCTCGCGATGACCAGTCCCGCGGCACGTGTTCCCGTGCCGTCGAGGACGGTGTGGACCTCCGCCGTCGTGCTGTTCGTCATCGGGGTCGTGCTCCACGCGGTCGCCGTCGACCAACGGACGCTCTGGTACGACGAGTCAGCGACCGTCATCGGAGCCGGGCGTTCCTTCGCACAGCTCGGCGAGCTCGTCCGGCACGTCGACCTCGTCCACGCCGCGTACTACGCACTGATGCACCTGTGGTTCGACGTGGTCGGCTCGTCGGCGTTCACCATCCGGTTGCCGTCCGCGGTGGCGGCTGCCGCAGCGGCCGCGCTGATGGTGCCGCTCGGGGCGCGCCTGGTGAGCGTCCGCGTCGGCGTGCTGAGCGGTGCGGTCCTGCTCGTGCTCCCCGCCACCGCCTTCGGGGCCACCAACGGCCGGTCCGGCATGTGTCAGGTCCTGGCCGCGGTCGCGGCCTCCACCGTCCTCGTGGTCGTCCTCGACCGGGTGCGGGACACTACTGCCGGCCTCGGCCGGATCTGGCTGCCGTCCGCTGCCTACGTCGTCGTCGCGGCGCTCGCCATCGCCCTCCAGCTGTGGTTCGTCTTCGTCGTGGTCGCGCACGCGGTCGTCGCGGTGCTGGTCCTCGGTGCGCGGGGTCGTCCACCGGTCGCCCGCCTCGCCCCTGTCGCGACGGCGTTCGTCGTGCTCGCCGTCGCCACCCTGCCGTTCGCCCTCGCCGCTTCGCACCAGAGCGCACAGGTCTCCTGGCTGCGGGCGCCGGACGTGACGGGTGTGCTGACCACGCTGTGGCGGGACGAGTCGTTCTCGGTCGGCCTCGTCGAACGGTCCGCGGTCGGCGCATCCGTGACGGCGAGCGTCGGGTGGGTGCTCGCCGCGGTCGGAGGCGCTCGACTGTTCCGTCGACATCGCGAGGGGTTCTGGTCGGTCGCGCTCTGGTGGGCCGTGCCGCCGGTCGGCTTGCTGCTCGTGAGCGCCGCTGGTTCCCCCCGCTTTCTCCGCCCGGTACCTCGTCTTCTGCGTGCCGGCCTTCGCGCTCCTGATGGCCGTGGGGATCGACACGGTGCTCGGCGATCCGCTCGACCGTGTGCCCCGGGCGGGTGCGCAGGCTGTACCGAGGCCGTCATGGCTCGGCCGTGTGGCGGTCTGCGCGCTGGCTCTGGTGCTGGTGGCCGGAGGTGCGCAGGCCTGGGTCCTCGTCCGGTGGGGCACGCCGACGACCCAGGACTGGAAGACCGTCGCCGAGACGATCTCTGCCGGGCGGCGTCCCGCGGACCGGAGCGCGCTGGTCTACGGCGAGCTGGGCCGCACGGGTTTCCAACTCGGGGTCGACTACCCGGAGGCGCTGCGGGGCGTCGACGACCTGACGTTCGGTGGGTCGGAACAGCCCTCCGACGCACTCTGGCCTGTAGCCCGCGACCCAGAAGAGGCCGTGGCCGCCGTCGGCGACCACGACGTCGTCTGGTACGTGGGTTCGAGCGGTGCGTCGCTCCGCGGCGTCACGGAGGAGCTCCACGAGCGGCACTTCCGGGGCGATGACCGCACTCGGTTCCGCGGCGGCATCGTGATCGAGTTCCGACGGATCAGCTCCGACTGAGCCGCATCACACGGACGTTCGGTCACCGTCCCGGCAGACCGACGGGTCGGGACCCGTCAGGGGCGCGGGCACACCAGGGTGGACGAGCGGACCTGACCCTCGGGGCGGATCACGGTGTGCAGGGACAGCGGCTGGTGGCAGATCGGGCATCCGCGGTCGATGGTGCGGTCGTCGATGCCCTCCGGGTGCCCGGCACCGATCTGCGACGGCCCCATCTTGTCGATGAGGGTCGTGTTCCACCGCTGGTACCACTGTGCGAAACGTCCCACGACGCCCTTTCCGTTCGTGCCCTGATCATCAGTGTACTCGCGGTCCGCTCGTCGGACGCGGTCAGGCGTGGTCGACGACGTCGAGGAGCGCCGTCAACTCGTCCTTGAGTGCTTCGAGCCGCGCGACGGGCCACCCGAGCCGCGCCGCCACGGCGACGGGGACTGCTTCGGCGCGGTCACGGAGTGCGCGCCCCGCGGTCGTCAGCGACACCGCGAGCTGTCGTTCGTCCTCGGTGCTCCGGCCACGACGGACGTAGCCCGACGCTTCCAGCCGCTTCAGGAGCGGGCTCAAGGTCGCGGACTCCAGACGGAGGTCGTTCGCGATCTCCCGCACCGAGCGCGGGTCACGCTCCCACAGGGCGAGCATCACGAGGTACTGCGGGTGGGTGAGGCCCATCGGTTCGAGCAGCTCGCGGTAGAGCCCGACGACGCTCCGGCTCGTGGCCGCGAGGGCGAAGCAGAGCTGCCGGTCGAGGGAGAGCGGGTCCGTCGCGGTGTGCGCCATGCAGCCACCGTACCCTTCGTACACGAAGAGTTGCATGAGCGGTGGCTGCGACCGGACGCACAGGAGGCCCGGTGCCGGTCTCGTGGACCGGCACCGGGCCTCCAGGCGGTGGCGCTGCTGCCTACGCGCGGTGCGCCGGCGGGTGTCCCGAACCGTGCGTCGGCGCGTCCGGCTCCGCCGGAGCGGCGTGCGACCCGTGGTGGCCGCCGCCGGACTGCGCGTCGCCGACGGGGTCCGTCGCTGCCTGTCCGGCGTCGGCCTGTCCCGTGGCGGCCGGGGTGCTGCCGTCCGCGACGGAGCGGTGCCCGGTGGCCGGCTGCATGCGCTCGAGCTTCGCGCCCTCCACGTCCACGTCCGGCAGGATCCGGTCGAGCCACTTCGGGATCCACCAGGCGCTCCGACCGAGCAGGTGCATAACGGCCGGGATGAGCAGCATGCGGACGACGAATGCGTCGAGCAGGACACCGAACGCCAGACCGAACCCGATCGGCTTGATGGTCGAGGACTCCGAGAAGATGAAGCCCGCGAACACCGAGATCATGATGATCGCGGCCGCCGTGACCACCGCGCGGCCGGCGTGCAGCCCGCGCTGCACCGCGACCTTCGCGCTGGCCCCGTGGGCGTACGCCTCACGCATGCCGGAGACCAGGAAGAGCTGGTAGTCCATCGCGAGCCCGAACAGGATGCCGATCTCGATGATGGGCAGGAAGCTCAGGATCGGTGCCGGGTCGTGCACGCCGAACACGCTGCCGAGCCAGCCGAACTGGTAGATCGCGGTCAGGCCACCGAACGAGGCGAGCACGGACAAGATGAACCCCGCCGTCGCCGTGATCGGCACCAGGAACGACCGGAACACGATGATGAGGATGATCAGCGACAGGCCGACCACGACCGCCAGGTAGAGCGGCAGCACGTTCGCGAGCTTCTCGGACACGTCGATGTTCGCACTGGCGTTGCCCGCGACACCGAGCTCCACCCGTCCGTCGTCGGTCGAGACGCTCTGGGCGCGGAGGTCCTTGACGAGCTCCTCGGTCGAGACGCTGTCCGGGCCGCCGTTCGGCTTCACCTGGAAGGCGATGATCGTGCGGTCCTTCGACGCGCCGATCGGGAGCACGGCGTCGACGTCGTCGTTCTCCGCGAGCGCCTGGCCGATCGTGACCTCGGTCGCGGTGACGTCGTCCTCGCTGACCGCCTGCGGCAGTGTCGCGACGACGAGCAGCGGTCCGTTCTGACCGGCGCCGAACTCCTGCTCGAGCGTCTTGTACGCCTTGTACTGGCTGGACTCGACCGCCTCGGACGACCCGGAGGGCAGCCCGAGTCGCATCTGCGTGGCGGGGAGGGCGATCGTGCCGAGGACGGCGACGCCCGCGACGAGGGTGATGACCGCGCGCCAGGTCGACATCGGCTTGTTCGGCACCCGGACGGACCCGGTGTTGCCGATCTGCTGGCGCTCCTTCTTCCGCAGGATCCGGAGGCCGAGCAGCGACAGCAGTGCCGGCGTGAACGAGGTCGCGATGAGGATGGCGAACAGGACCGCCACCGCCCCGACGGTGCCCATCAGGCCGAGGAACGGGATGCCCGTGATGTTCAACGCCAGGAGCGCGACGATGACCGTCGTGCCGGCGAAGACCACGGCGTTGCCCGAGGTGCCGTTCGCGAGCCCGATGGACTCGTGCACGCCCATGCCCTGCTTCAGCTGCGTCCGGTGCCGGTTGAGGATGAACAGCGAGTAGTCGATGCCGACGGCCAGGCCGAGCATCACCCCCCAGGACCGGCGTGACCGAGATGAACTCGACGAGGTCCGAGAACGAGAGCGACGCGAGGGTGGCGACGCCGACGCCGAGCACCGCGCTGAGGAGCGGGATCGCGGCACCGATGACGGTGCGGAGCATGAGGAACAGCACGAGCGCCGCGATGACGACGCCGATGATCTCGCCCGGTCCGAGGATCGAGGGCACGCCCTGCGCGATGTCGTTGGACACGTACACGTCGACGCCGCTGATCGTCGCCGCCTCGGCGCGGTCGGAGATCTCCTGCTTCGTGGTCTGCGGGACCTCGTACGTCGACTTCGCGAACTGCACCGTGCCGATGGCCGCGGAGTCGTCCGACGAGACGAAGCGGATGTCCTTCGACAGGTCGAGCAGGTCGGAACCCTGTTCGAGGTCACGCTCGCTGTCCTCGAGCTTCTGCGTGTTCTGGTCGATGGTCTTCTGCGCGTCGGCGAGCTGCTGCTCGCCCGCGGTGAGCTGCTGCTGCTGGGCGTCGATCTGCGCCTGCGCCTGCTCGAGCTGCTGCTGGCCGGCCAGTGCCTGCGCCTGGGCGGCGGGGCTCGCAGCCGCGGCGGCACCGGCGGCGCTGGCCTGGGCCTCCGCCTGGGCCTTCTGCGCGTCGAGCTGGGCCTGGGCGTCCGCGATCTGCTGCTTGCCGGACTCCAGCTGCTCCTTCTGGGCGTCGAGCTGCGCCTGACCGTCTTCGAGCTCCTTCCGCCCGTCGCTGATCTCCTTGCGCCCGTCGACGATCTTCTGCCGCTGGTCGTCGAGTCGCTGCTGCGTCGCGAAACCGTCGGTCGTGCCCTTGACGCCCGGCAGGTCCTCGAGGTCCGTCAGGAACGCCTGCACGTCGTCCCGCTGGGCGCTCGTGAAGGCCCCGCCGTCCTTCGTCTGGAAGACGATCGTCCCGTTGCCGCCGTTCGCACTCGGGAACTTGTCGGCGAGTTCGTCCTGCACCTGGCTGGTCTTCGTGCCGGGGATCGAGATCGCGGAGGAGATCGTGCCCGAGAACAGGCTGAAGGTGACACCGGCGATCGCCATGAGCACGATCCAGGCGATGATCACCGTCCAGTGTCGGCGGGCCGCGAAGCGACCGAGGCGGTAGAGGAGACCGGCCATGCTGGGCGCCGTTCCTTTCGTGGTGGAGGGTTGTTGGTCGGAGTGGGGTGCGCCGGTGGACCCCGGGGGGAGTGGTCGGTGGAGAAGGTCAGGATTCGGGGAGGTAGCCGCTGCGGACGCTGTGCACGAGCCGCCCGAGCAGTGCGTCCCAGGCGGCCCGGGCGTCGTCGTCGAGCCGCGGTCCGGTGGTCGTGAGCCAGTGGTCGGCGATCACGACGATGCCGCTCATCAACGAGTCCACCAGCAGGGCGGTGTCCAGGGCATCAGCTGCGGGATGGCGACGGGCGACCTCGCTGCGGAGGCGTCCCGTGACGCGCGCGAAGGCGGTCTGCGTCAGGGCGGTGGCCTTCGGGTCGTCGCCCTCCGGCTCGCCGAGGATCCGGTGCAGGCGGACGATGGCGCTCGGCAGGTCGGTGCCGCGGGCGGCCGACTCGAGCTCGTCGAACATCGCCGACCGTGAGCCGTCCCCGACCGGCGTGCTGGCGATCTCGGCCAGGAACCGGTCGATGATGACGGACAGTGCCTCCTCGCACACGGCCAGGCGTACCTCGTCGAGCGAGGGGAAGTGGTTGAAGACGGTGCGCCGGGCGACGTCGGCGCGTGCCGCGAGTTCGTCGACGCTGAACTCGCCGCCGCGGTCTTCGATGAGCTCGCGGGCAGCGCCGAGGATCGCCTCGCGGTGCCGTTCCTTGAGGGCAGCACGGCGATCGGGCGAGCGGGTCACGACGTCGACACTAGGTGCATCGATGCACTCGGTGCATCTTCGCCGGGCCGATCCTCAGGAACGTCCCCCCGGTCGACTCAGCGCGATGCGCGCCGGTGCCGTCCGTGTCGCTGCAGCAGTGCCACCCAGCGGGGGGAGGCGGCGGTCGCCGGCGACGACCGCCTCCACGGTGCTGGACGGTGCGAACGCGAACCAGGGGCAGTTGGGGCAGACGTGCAGCCACTCGTGGACGGCGAGCCCGACGCCGTAGTACTGGTTCCGGGCGACGCGGAGCGGACGTGCGCACCGGGGACAGGACAGCTTGCCGCCGTCCCGGTCGATCGCGATCGATGGGGTGGTGTCTGCAGTGGTGCGTGCATCGTCGACAGCAGTCATGGCCCGAACCTCTCCGGTGTCCCGTCACGCTCCGTTGCGTGGCTGTGCGGAGAGGATACGACGCGTCCGGCCGCATCGCACACCGGATCACCGCCGTGTCCCGTGGACGCGGAGCCGGGTGTGCGGCGCTGCCGGTGCGGGTGGTGTCAGCGGAGCTGACGGAACGTCGCGCGGATGTCGGCGACGAGCAGTTCCGGCTGCTCGAGCAGGGCGAAGTGCCCCGAGATGATCTCTCTCGAAGACAGTCTCGGTGTTGTATCGTCTGCAGCATGGACGATCGAGTGACGGCAGGTGACCTCCCTGAGATCGACTGGGACGCGCAGGGCATCGAGACCGAGCTCGGTTGGGCCGTCCCCCCTCGTCCTCCAGGAGTACGTCCGGCTCGGGAGCGTGGCGGTCGCGGACGTCCCCGGCGGTCCCCGCGGCTACCAGGTGCTCGTGGCGACCACGACGGAAGAGGCCTCCTCACAGCTCCTGCTCGCGAACCGACTCGGCATCGACAAGACCCAGATGACCTACGTCATCGACGCGCTCGAGGCCGCCGGGTTCGTCGAACGCCGACCGGACCCGACCGACCGCCGTGTCCGTCAGGTGCACCCGACCGACGCCGGGCGCGCCCTGCTCAGCCGCACCCGCCGGACCCTCAGAGCTGCCGAGGAGGTCCTCATGCGCCATCTCGAGCCGGACGAACAGACCACGATGCGTCGGCTCCTGGCCCGCGTCGCGCTCTCCGCCGGGGCAGGGACAGCAGGAGTGCGCGGGGACGACCCCGCGTTCGAGCACCCCCCTCGCCGTCCCGGAGCGATCCCGGCGGCGCACGCAGACCACCACCTCGTCGACCTCGTCGACCACCCCACAGTGAGGCCACTCCCCCATGACCAGTACCGTCCTCGTCGCCGGCGCCACCGGCGACCTCGGCCAGCGCATCGTCCGCGAACTCGTGGAGCGCGACGTCCGCGTCCGGGTCCTCACCCGCCCCGGGAGCGGGACCGCCACCGACCTCTTCGGCGCCGACCCGCGCGTCGACGTGGTCGCCGCGGCGTACACGGACCACGCGGCCCTCACCGAGGCCGTGGCAGGGGTCGACGTCGTCGTCTCGGCCGTCAGCGGGACCCGTCCCGTGATCGTGGACGCGCAGCGCGCCCTGCTCGCGGCGACCGTCGCGGCCGGCGTGCCGCGCTTCATCCCGTCGGACTACTCGGCCGACTACCGACGCATCACGCCCGGCACGAACCGCAACTTCGAACTCCGACGCGAGTTCGCCGCCGAGGTCGACGCCGCGCCCGTCCGCGCGACGTCGATCCTCACCGGCATGTTCACGGACCTGCTCACCGGCCAGGCGCCGATGATCCTGTTCGGGCGGCGCCGCGTCCTGTTCTGGTCCTCCGCCGACCAGGTCCTCGACTTCACCACGAAGGACGACGTCGCCCGCGTGGTGGCCCTCACCGCGTTGGACGACGACGCCCCGCGCGTCGTCGAGACGGCGGGCGACCACATCTCGGCACGGGACGTCGCGCACATCATGAGCGAGTTGACCGGCACCGCCTTCCGCCTGCAGTGGGCCGGCACGACCGGGACGCTCTCCGCGATGAGCGCGGTCGGGAAGCGGCTGTCGGGGAACCCGGACGAGACGTTCCCGGCCTGGCAGGGGATGCAGTACTTCGTGAGCATGTTCAGCGGGGAGGCGCAGCTGCGGCACGTCGACGACGACCGCTACGGTCCGCACACCTGGACGACCGTCCGCGACGTGCTCCGAGCACACCTCGAGCCGGACGCGACCCGGTGACGGAGGGGCCGTGACGCCCCGGACGGAGGACCGTTAGCGTGGCGGCCATGACGCAGATCGACCTGACCGGGCGGACCGCCCTGGTGACCGGCTCCACGCAGGGCATCGGACTCGCGATCGCCGTGGACCTGGCCCGCGCCGGGGCGTCGGTGGTCGTGAACGGACGCGGTTCGGACGGGGTGCAGCGGGCGATCGGTGCCGTCCGCGATGCCGTCCACGGGGCGCAGGTCGACGGTGTCGCCGCCGACCTGTCCACGGCGGACGGCGCGGCCGCGGTGCTCGACGCGCACCCGCACGTCGACGTGCTCGTCAACAACCTCGGGATCTTCGGCAGCCGCGACCCGTTCGCGATCACCGACGACGAATGGCGCCACTACTTCGAGGTGAACGTCCTCTCCGCGATCCGCCTGATCCGCTCCTACCTGCCCGCGATGACCGAGCACGGGTACGGGCGCGTGGTGTCCATCGCGAGCGACTCCGCCGTCGTCACCCCGGCCGAGATGATCCACTACGGCATGACGAAGACGGCGCTCCTGGCGGTGACGCGGGGGTTCGCCAAGGCGGTCAAGGGCACGGGCGTCACCGTCAACACCGTGATCGCCGGACCGACCCACACCGCCGGCGTCGAGGACTTCGTCGCCGAGCTGGTCGGCACCGACCTGCCCTGGGACCAGGCACAGCGCACGTTCATGCGGGAGCACCGGCCGCAGTCCCTCGTCGAGCGCCTGCTCGAACCGGAGGAGGTCGCCCACATGGTGACCTACCTCGCGTCGCCGCTGGCGTCCGCCACGACGGGCGGGGCGCTCCGCGCGGACGGCGGGTACGTCGACGCGATCCTGCCGTGACCGGGCGACGGGGCGGGCACACCCCGGTGGCAGCGCTCGCCGCGGTGGTGGCCCTGTCGCTCGGCCTCGCCGGGTGCCAGGACGCAGCTGCGTCCGATGCGACGCACAGCCCGTCCGGGATGGCCGCCGCGACCTCCGGACAGTCGACGCCGACGCCGACGTCGACTCCGGCAAGGATTCCGGCACCGACGACGGACGCGGCCGCCGAGCGGGCCTTCGCGGCACTCGAGACCGAGCACGACGCCCGGCTCGGCGTCGTCGCGATCGACACCGGCAGCGGGGTCGGTGTCGCGCACCGGGCGGACGAGCGGTTCGCGTTCGCCTCGGCGGCGAAGGTGTTCATCGCCGCGACCGTGCTCGACGCCGCCGCACCGGACGACCTCGACGCCGTCGTGCCGATCGGCCAGGGCGACGTGCTCTCGTACGCGCCGGTCACCGGTCAGCACGTCGGCTCGGGCATGACGGTGCGCGCACTGCTCGCGGCGATGGTGCGCTCGAGTGACAACACGGCGGCGAACCTGCTCGTGGCCAGGGTCGGCGGGCCGGCTGCCGTGCAGCGGTGGCTCCGCGGCATCGGGGACGACGTGACCCGGGTCGACCGCGTGGAACCGGACCTGAACGAGGCCGTGCCCGGTGACGAGCGGGACACGACCACCCCGGCCCAGTTCGCCGCCGATCTCCGCACGGTCCTGCTGGGCGGCGCCCTCGACCCCGACGACCGCGCGTTGCTCGTCGACCTGATGCGCGGGACGACGACGGGTGCGGGGACGATCCGCGCGGGCGTGCCCGAGGGCTGGACGGTCGCGGACAAGACCGGCACCGGGTCGTACGGCGTGCGGAACGACGTCGGGATCGTGACACCGCCCGGGCGTGACCCGATCGTGCTCGTCGTGATGACGGGCCACGACACCGCGGACGCCGAACCGGATGACGCGCTCGTCGCCGCTGCCACCCGCACCGCCCTGCGGGGCTGATCCCCGTCGGTCAGCGGGGGGAGCACCGCCGACCACCGCTCGACGGCGTCGTAGGCGCGCTCGCGCACCGGCGCCGCCGAGAGCACGACGTCGTGCAGCGCGCCGTGCAGTCGGCGGACCGTCACCTCGTCGCCGAGTGACAGTGCGCGTCTCGCGACGGCGTCGACGTTGAGGGCCACGTCGGCGTGGGACATGCCCTCGTTCCACCGCGGCTGCAGCATGCTCTTGTCGCTGAGCATGACGAGCACCGGGACCGTGAGGCCGAGCCCGTGCGCGACCCGCTCCTGCCCGGCGAACACCGCGGCGAGCCAGCCCGGGTGCAGCGGGAAGCCGCGTTCGGGTCGCCACCGTTGGTCGTACGTCCACGACCCCTCCGCGGAGCTCGACACCGTGCGTGTGTAGAAGCCGGGGTCGACCGCCGGCATCGGCGCGAGGGGGGTTCCGCTTCGCACCCAGCTTGATGACGGGCGCGACGACCGCCCGCCCGATCGCGTCGGCCTGGAACTCGAGCCACGGGCTGTTCAGCACGAGTCCCTCGACGAGCGCCGGGTGCCGCGCTGCCCAGAGCGCCAGCGTGAGCCCGCCCGTGGAGTGGCCCATCGGCACGAGCCGCCGGCGCTGCCCGGGGTGCTCTGCCCGGATCGCGTCGAGCGCGGCGGCGATGTCCTCGTCGTAGGTGGCCAGGTCGCCCACGTGCCCGGGCGTCTGGTGCGGCCGCAGACTCCGCCCGTACTTCCGCAGGTCCAGGGCGTGGAAGCGGGCGCCGAGCCGCTCGACGCGCTCGGCGAGCTCGGTCTGGAAGAAGTAGTCCGACCACCCGTGCACGTACAGGACGTCGACGTCGTGCAGCGGACCGGCACGGGGTCGGAGCCGGTCGGTCATCGTCCGCCGTCGACGGACCAGGGTGGCGACGACCGGGCCTTCGGCGTCCTCGCCGAGCGGGAGCTCGAGTCGCTCGTACGGCGGGCCGAGGACGTCCTCGTGCCACCCCGCGTCGGTCATGCCTCGTTCCTACCGCACGACGCTGCGCGACGACGGACGGGAGGCCCTCACCTTCTGGTGGGGACCTCCCGTCCGTGTTCGTGGGGTCGCTCAGGCGACCGGCTCGCTGTCGTCGAGCCAGCCGGCGAGCTTCGTCATGTAGTCGGCCTGTGAGGCGTAGTCGAGCGCCGGGAAGGTGAAGCTGTGCACCTGACCGGCCTGCAGGGCCGGGTTGTCGGCGAACGTGGGCTGCTTCTCGAGGTCGGCCACCTGGTAGCCCTGCTGCGACAGCAGGATGACGTCGGCCGAGATCTGGCCCGCGTTCTCCCAGCTGTAGATGCCCCAGTAGAAGCCCTTCGGCTTCGGGGTCACCAGGTCGACGCCGAAGTCGCTCCACATCTGCAGCGTGGGCTCGTCGGACGGGCGGGTGACGTAGGCGCCGTCACCGTCGGCGTACATCGAGACGACGGACAGGCCGCTCTCTTCGGACGCGGTCCGGAGGGTCTCCTTCGCCGTGTCGAACTGCTGCTCCGCGGACTCCACGGCGGACTCGTCGGCGCCGAGGTCCTCGGCGAGGTCGGCGATGTCCTCGATGACGTCGAGGCCCTTGCCGCCCCACTTGACCGTCGCGACGGGGGCGATCGCCTCGACCTGCTCCTGCTGCTCCTTGTCCTTGAAGCCGTAGGCCGGCTGCGAGGCGTCGAGCGTGCCCTCCGCGTCGGTCGGGTAGACCGAGGTCACGACGAGGTCGGGCTTCAGTGCAGCGAGCTGCTCGAGGTCGATGTCGCCGTAGGCGGTGCCGAGCTGCGTGATGCCGTCCTGGTCGAGGTCGTCGAAGCGGGCGTCCTTCGCCATCGGGAGCTGGCCGAAGGTGCCGACCGGGCGGAGGCCGTACTCGATGAACGAGATCGCGATGTCGTTCAGGACCACGACGCGCTCCGGCGTGTGGTCGACCTTCACCGTCGTGCCCATGGCGTCCTCGTACGACCAGGCCCCGGATGACGCCTTCGCGTCGTTGCCGGTGTCGTCGGAGGCACCGGTGCCGGAGCACCCGGTGAGGATGAGGGCCGTCGCGGTGACGGCGGTCAGGAGGGCGGCACGAACGGAGCCGCGGCGGGGAGTGTTCACGTTAGGTGAGCCTAACCTAACCAGGAGTTCCGCACCAGTCCGGGTCGCCCTCGGCCTCAGTTCGCGTGCCCGTCCGCCTCCGGCACGACCATCGGCGACCCGGTCACCGGGTCCGGGACGACCCGCGCGTGCAGCCCGAACGCCCGCTCGAGCAGTGCCGGCGTGAGGACGTCCACCGGGGACCCGTCCGCGACAACCCCGCCGTCGTGGAGCACCACGAGGCGGTCGGAGTAGCGGGCGGCCAGGGTGAGGTCGTGCAGCACCATCACGACCGTGGCGCCCTGCTCCCGGTTGATCCGACGCACCAGACGCAACACGTCGAGCTGGTGCGCGAGGTCGAGGTAGGTGGTGGGTTCGTCGAGCAGGAGCGTGTCCGCCCGCTGCGCCAGGACGAGCGCGATCCAGGCGCGCTGCCGCTGCCCGCCGGACAGGCTCGCGACGTCGCGGTGGGCGACCTCGGTCAGACCGGTCGCGGCGATGGCGTCCTCCGCCACGGCGGCGTCCTCGGCGGTCCAGGGTCGGGCCCACGACTGGTGCGGGTTCCGGCCGCGCATCACCAGGTCGAGCACGCTCGTCCCGGCGGGCGCGAGGGGCGACTGCGGGAGGATCGCGAGCTTCCGCGCGACCGCCCGGTTCGCCTCCTTCCGGATCGGCGCACCGTCGAGCAGCACCTCGCCGGACTGGGGCTTGAGCACGCGGCCGAGCGCCTTGAGGAGCGTCGACTTGCCGCAGCCGTTCGCGCCGAGGAACGTCGTCACCGTGCCCCGCTCCACCGCCAGGTCGAGGTCGCGGAGCACCGGGTGCTTGTCGTACCCGACGGACAGGCCACGGGCCTCCAGGACGGGTCCGGCGTGCACGCGGTCCGGCGTGGTCACGGCCGCGGGGGGCCGGCGGGGTCGTCGTGGTCATCGGGACATCTCCTTGCGGTGACGGATGAGGAGCCAGATCAGGTACGGGGCGCCGATCACGGTGGTGACGATGCCGACCGGCACCTGCCAGGGGAACGCCGACCGGGCGAGCAGGTCCGCGCCGAGCACGAGCACCGCCCCGAGGGCCGCCGACAGCAGCAGCGGCGGCCGGTTCGTCCCGGCCAGTCGCACGGCGATCTGCGGCACGACGAACGCGACGAACCCGACCGGGCCCGCGGCAGCGACCGCCGCGGCCGTGAGGACGACCGCCAGGCCGATGACGAGCAGCCGGTGCCGCTGCACGCCGAGGCCGACGCCGGTGGCGACCTCGTCCCCGAGCTGCCCGATCCCGAGCGCCGCCGACGTGGCGAGCGCGATCGGGACGCCGACCGCGGCGATGACGAGGAGCGGCCACACGGTCGTCCACGACGTGCTCGAGAGACTGCCGACGAGCCACTGCGACGCCGCTGTCGCCTGGGTGATCTTCGCGCGGACGAGCAGGTAGCTCGTGACCGCGTCGAGCGTCGCGCTCACCCCGATGCCGACGAGGATCAGGCGGTGGCTCTGCACCCCGCCACGCCAGCCCAGGCCGTAGACGATCGTGGCGGCGACGAGCGCCCCGATCGTGGCGGCGACGGGGATGCCGCCGCCGAGGACCAGGGCGCTCACCGAGTAGCTGCCCCCCGCCGAAGACGACCGCGGCCACGGCGCCGACGCTCGCGCCCGAGGTCACGCCGATGATGTCCGGCGTCCCGAGCGGGTTGCGCGTGAAGGTCTGCGTCAGGGCTCCGGCGACCGCCAGGGTCACGCCGACCAGGGCCCCGGTCAGGACGCGGGGGGAGGCGCAGGGTCGTCACGATGAACGACTCCGGCCCGGACTCGAGTCCGAGCAGCGCCCGCACGACCGTGCCCGGTGCGATGAAGGTCGAGCCGATCGCGACGCCGAGCACGACGAGCAGCAGGGCGGCGACCACGGCGACGACCGAGGTGGTGAGGACCCGCGGACGCCAGGCGAGCCCGATCGGCCCGATGCGGAGGCCCTTCCGCGCCCCGGCCGGTGTCGCGGCGGGCGCGGTCGTGGTCGCCGCGCTCACAGGGACACCAGCGACCGACGGCGTGCGACGGCGACGAACACCGGTCCGCCGATGACGGCGAGCACGATCCCGACCTCGACCTCGGCGAACCCGCCCACGAGTCGGCCCACGACGTCGGCGAGCAGGACGAGCGCGGCGCCGAGCAGCGCCGAGGCGGGCAGGGTCCAGCGGTGGCCGGTGCCGACGACGGCCCGGGCGACGTGCGGGACGGTCAGCCCCACGAACGCGACCGGACCGGCGGCTGCGGTCGCACCTGCCGCGAGGAGCGTGATGCCGCCGAGGCCGACGAGCCGGGCGGTGAGCAGGTCCTCCCCCGAGTCCCTTCGCGAGCTCCGAGCCGAGGCCGAGCGCGTCGAGGGCGCGGGTGTTCCAGATCGCGAGCACGAGTCCGACGGCCATGAACGGCCACGCGGCCTGCAGGACGTCGAGCTGTCGGCCGGACAGTGACCCGACCACCCAGAGCCGGTACGCGTCGAGGGACTCCTGGTCGGTGAGGACGATGAACGAGGTCAGGGCGCCGAGCAGCGCGGACACCGCGGCGCCGGCCAGGGCGAGGGGGGACGGGGCTCGCGGTCCCGCTGCCGGCGACCGTGACGGAGAAGACGACGACGCTGGCGACCAGTGCGCCGACCAGGGCGAACCAGACCGAGGCGCCGGTGCTCGTGACACCGAAGACGTACACGCCGAGCACGACGGCGAGGCCGGCGCCGGCGGAGACGCCGAACAGCCCGGGGTCGGCGAGCGGGTTCCGCGTGTGCCCCTGCATGAGGAGCCCGGCGATCCCGAGCGCGGCGCCGACGCTCGCGCCGATGAGCGTGCGGGGGGATGCGGGAGCCCCAGACGACGGCCTCGTCGGTGCCCGAGCCGCTGCGGGTGAGGCCGGCGAGCACCCGGTCCACGCCGATGTGGTTGCTGCCGAGGAGCATGCTCGCGACCGCTGCGCCCAGCACCAGCACCGCCAGCCCGAGCAGGACGCCGACCCGACGACGAGCCGTCCGCCGGTGGACGCCGGTGGCACCGATGACCGCTCCGGGAGGGGCAGCGGGCGCGGTTCGGACGGCGAGGGGGAGGGGGGTGGCACGGGAGCCATATTAGGTTAGCCTTCCCTCATGGCGAAGATCCCGAGGCTGATGCCCGAGAACCCGCGGCTGTTCCGGGCGCGGGTCGTCCGTACCGAACGGCACACCCCGTCGGTCCACCGCGTCACCATCGCGAGCGACGAGATCCGCGACTTCCCGTTCCTCGGCTTCGACCACTGGTTCCGCCTGTTCCTGCAGCGCCCCGAGCAGGACGCCTTCCGGATGCCCGAGCTCGACGGCGCCACGTGGTGGCCGCAGTACCTCCGCATCCCCGAGGAGTCGCGACCGCACTGCGCCAACTACACCGTCGCCGGACACCGGCCGGAGCTCGGCGAGATGGACATCGACTTCGTCGTGCACACCGACCAGGACGGCGGACTCGAGGGCCGCGCGGCGATCTGGGCCTGCAGCGCCCGACCCGGTGACGAACTCGCCCTGCTCGACCAGGGCTGCATCTTCGACTGCCCCGACGACGCCAGCGAGGTCGTCATCGCCGCCGAGGAGACCGGCCTGCCCGCCGTCGTCGGCATCGCCCGCTCGCTCCCGCGCGACGCCGTCGGCCGCATCATCCAGGAGGTCCCGGCCGCGGACGACGTCCGCGACCTCGACGCCCCCGCCGGGGTCACCGTGACGTGGCTCGTGCGCGGCGACGCCACCGCGGTGCCCGGTCGTGCGGCGCTCGCCGAACTGCAGCGGCACGTGCCCTGCGACGACCGCGGGTACGCCTTCGTCGTGGGGGGAGTCCCGACTCGCCACCGAGGGCCGCCGCCACCTGCACCGCGCCGGGCTGCCCAAGTCGCGGATCACGTTCTCCGGCTTCTGGAAGCACGACGCACGGATGCCCGTCCCGGCCTGAGCGGCGCGCGTATCCTCGCGCCATGAGCTGCCGCCTGAGCGAACTGGTCCTCAACTGCGACGACCCCGAGGCGCTGTCGTGCTTCTGGTGCGCCGTCCTCGGCTACGTCGAACTCGGCGCGGACGAGGACGGCATCGAGATCGGCCCGGCGTCCGGCTTCGGCGGTGCTGCGCCCACGATCATCCTCTCCCGCGTGCCGCACGCGAAGACCCAGCCGCTGCGCCTGCACCTCGACGTCAACCCGGTCGACCGCGACCAGGACGCGGAACTCGAGCGGCTCCTCGCACTCGGTGCCCGTCCGGCGGACGTCGGGCAGACCGGCGACGAGTCGTGGCACGTGCTGCAGGACCCCGAGGGCAACGAGTTCTGCCTGTTGCGCACGCGGCTCGCTCCGCTCGCCTCCGCCTGAGACCACCCCACGACGGACGGGAGGCTCCCCACCGACTGGTGGGGAGCCTCCCGTCCGTCGTGCGGTCCGGACCACGGTCCGGGCCGGCTCAGCCCTTCAGGCCGGAGCCCGTGACGCCCTCCACGATCTGCCGCTGGAAGACCAGGTAGAGGATGATGAGCGGCAGCGCCGCGAGGAGCGCGCCCGCCTGGATGTCGGCGTACCGCTGGCCGAAGCTGCCCTGGACCGTGGCGAGCCCGACCGGGATCGTCATGAGGTCCGGGTTCGACAGCACGAACAGGGGCAGCAGCAGGTTGTTCCACACCCCGACGAAGGTCAGGATCGTCACCGCGGCTATCACCGGACGCGACAGCGGCAGGATGACCGACCAGTAGACCTTCCAGATGCCGGCACCGTCGATGCGTGCCGCCTCCTCGAGCTCCTTCGGGATGCCGTCGAAGAACTGCTTGAAGATGAACACCGCGATCACCGCCGGGACCTGCGGGAAGATCACCGACCAGTAGGTGTTCAGCAGGCCGACCGCGTTGAGCTCCTGGAAGATCGGGATGATCAGGACCTGCGTCGGGATCATGATGCCCAGGATGATGAGCAGGAACGCCACGTTGCGGCCGCGGAACACGAGCCGGGACAGCGCGAAGGCCGCCATCGAGGCGAACAGCACCGTGAGCACCGCGGTGATGACGCTCGTGATGCCGCTTGCGAGGTACCAGTTCCAGATGTCGCCCGACTGGAACAGGGACGAGTACGAGTGCACCGTCGGGTTCCAGTCCGACAGGATCTTGCCGGCGCCGAGCGCGGCCACCCCGTTGTCGGAGAGGGACGTCTTCAGCGCGAACAGGCTCGGGATGAGCCAGATGATCGCGAAGACCGTCAGGACGACGCCGGAGGCGATGGTGAAGCCCCTGCCGGAGACACCGATCTTGGCGGCGCTCGTCGGGGCGGCCGAGGAGACACCGGTACGGAGCTTGGCACGGCCGGTGGTGATGCTCTCGGTGGTGGTCATCTCAGGCCCCGATCTCACGCTTGGCGGCAGCGCGCTCGACGAGCTGCCGGATGACCGCGATCGCGACGATCACGATGAACAGGAGGACGGACGCCGCGGACGCCGCGCCGAGTCGGTTGTCGGTGAAGCCGACGCCGGTGATGAGCTGCAGCGAGACCTGGGTCGAGATGCCCGGGCCGCCGTTCGTCATCAGGTAGACCTGGTCGAAGATCTTCAGGGACGCGATGATCTGCAGCAGGATGACGAGCGTCGTGGTGCGGCCGAGCAGCGGCAGCGTGATCGACTTGATCTGCTGCCAGTTCGAGGCACCGTCGACCGCGGCCGCTTCGTACAGCTCACGCGGGATCTCCTGCAGGCCGGCCAGGTACAGCACGAAGTTGAAGCCCAGCGTCCACCAGACGGTCGCGATCGCGACGCCGATCATCGCCGTGTTCGGGCTGGAGAGCATGCCCGAGCCCGGGGTCATGCCGAGCGCGGTCTGCAGGCTCGCCCACAGGCCGGTGCTCGGCGTGAAGATGAACACCCAGATGAGGGAGATCGTCGCCGAGGGCAGGATGAACGGCAGGAAGAACGCCAGGCGGAAGAACCACTGCCCCTTGTTCATCCGGTTCGTCAGCACGGCGAAGACGAACGCCAGGATCACCAGCGGCGGCGTCGTGTACAGGGTGAACTGCAGCGTGTGCCAGAGCGACGACCAGAAGTCGCTCCGCCCGAGCATCTCGGCGTAGTTCGCGAACCCCGCGAAGCTGCCGAGCCCGGTGCGCACGGTCGAGGTGTTGAAGAAGCTCGTGACGATCATCCAGATCGTCGGGCCGAGCAGGAAGGCCACGTAGAACAGGCCGAAGGGGGCGAGGAACAGCCACCCGCTGCGGCCCTGGCCGCTGGTGATGCTGGTCCGGTAGGAGCGGAGCCGCCGTGGTGCAGTGGCCGCATCCGTGGGGCGGTCGAGGACTGGTGCTGTGGTCACGTCATCGTGCCTTTCGCGGGGTGTTCACGGTGTTCGCGCGCCTGGTCACAGGGGGGCTCGGGGTGTTGAGGTAGGTCGCCAGCTGGCTCTTGATGGCGCGGAGTGCCTGGGCCGGGCTCGAGCTGCCCTGCTGCACGAGCGCGAGCTGGGCGCCGACGGTGCCCTCGAAGGTCGACCCGGACCCGCCGTACCAGGCGGCGTCGTCGAAGACCGCCGTCTCGGCCGCGGCGGCGTAGTTCGACTGCGGGGTGAGCTCCTTGTACGCGGTGCTGTCGAAGGTCGGCATGTACGCGGGGACGTGGCCGCCCTCGGCCCAGGTCAGGCTCTGCTCGAGCATCTGCTTGATGAAGAGCATGTGCTGCTTGCGCTGCTCGGGCGTGCGGTCCTTCTTCGGCAGGATGAAGGTGTGCGCGTCGGCCTGCGTGGCGGGCTTGTCGTACAGCTGCGGGATCGGCGCCATGCCGAACTCGAGCCCCTTGATCGACTGGGCGGTGCTGATCTCCCACTCGCCCTGCATGAAGAAGCCGGCCTTGCCGTCGAACATGAGCGACTGCGCGGTGGCGTAGTCGAGGGCCTTGTTGAGCCACCCTTCCTTCACCCACTTCTGGGTGCGGCTCGTGACCTCGTTGTAGGCGTCCTCGTTGACGGTGAGCTTCGCGCCGCCGTCGCTGATGAACGGCGTCGCGCCCTCGATCTGGTTGTACATCGTCCAGAAGAAGCGCCACGGGGTCGCGGTCTCGGGCACGACGTTCGCGACGTTCAGCGCGTTGCCGCCGGTGACCTTCGACACCGCGGCGAGGGCACGCTCGAAGTTCTCCATCCCGTCCAGGTTCGTGAGCTGGTCGTCGCTGTCGAGCAGACCGGCCTTGCGGCAGACGTCGACGTTGTAGAACAGCACGAACGGGTGCGTGTCGAGCGGGATCGCGATGTTGTTGCCGTCGGTCTTCTGCGCCGTCCAGGCCTTCTGGTTGAAGTCGCTCGCCTTGAGGCCCACGCTCGCCAGGTCGTCGGCCGTGATCGGGTCGAGCAGGTCGCCGTCCCAGAGCGGCTTCGCGCGGGTCAGGTGCGCGATCGCGACGTCCGGCGGCTTGTTCCCGACGGTCGCCAGTGTCACCTTCGAGTAGTACGGGTTGCCCCACGCGAACGTCGTCGCCTGCAGGGCGGAGGAGCCGCCGTGCTGCTTCGCGTACCCGTCCTCCATGGTCTTCATGCGGACGCCGTCACCGCCACCGAACAGGTTCCAGAAGACGAGCGTCTCGGGGGCGAGCGGGGTTCCGGCGAGCCCGGCGGAGAGGGGGGCTCGCGCAGGCGGCCAGCGGCAGCACGGTGGCCGCCGCGGCTCCGGCGGCGAGCAGGCTCCTGCGGGTGAACGCGGACCCGCGGGGTGGCGGGACGGGACGGTTCGGCATGGCATCACTCCATCGGGACGGGCCGAAGCGGGACGTCATCCAGGGGAGGAGTGCTGTCCCGTTCTCGGGGCGTCGGTGCCCCGTGAGCGCTCACGTTAGCGCCGCGCCGTCGGGCGCGCCAGCCCTTCCGTCCCGTGTCGACACCCGATAGCGTTTCCCTCAGGTGAGCGCTCACTTCCGTGACGCCGCGGAACACAACTGCTCGACGCACAGCCTGATCGAAGGAGATCATCCATGCCCCGCACACACCTCGTCCTCGACTCCGCGTTCACGGTGGGCCCGGTGCGGCGCCGACTGTTCGGCGGGTTCGTCGAGCACCTCGGGCGGCACGTCTACGACGGCATCCACGAGCCCGCGCACGAGTCGGCCGACGAGCACGGCTTCCGGAAGGACGTCATCGAGCTGGTCAAGGAGCTCGGCGTCACGACCATCCGCTACCCCGGCGGCAACTTCGTCTCTGGCTACAAGTGGGAGGACGGCGTCGGCCCCGTCGACCAGCGTCCCCGCCGGCTCGACCTGGCCTGGCACTCGACCGAGACGAACGAGGTCGGCCTGCACGAGTTCCAGCAGTGGCTCGACTCGGTCGGCTCCGAGCTGATGCTCGCCGTGAACCTCGGCACCCGCGGCACCGCCGAGGCGATCGAACTCCTCGAGTACGCGAACATCCCCGGCGGGACGGCCCTGTCCGAGCAGCGCCGGGCGAACGGCAAGGACGAGCCGTTCGGCATCACGATGTGGTGCCTCGGCAACGAGATGGACGGACCGTGGCAGCTCGGCCACAAGAACGCCGAGGACTACGGCAAGCTCGCGGCGATGACCGCCAAGGCCATGCGGCAGATCCAGCCCGGTCTGGAACTGGTGGCGTGCGGGTCGTCGGGCGCGTCGATGCCCACGTTCGGCGAGTGGGAGCGCACCGTCCTCGAGCACGCGTACGAGGACGTCGACTACATCTCGGCGCACGCGTACTACGAGGAGGACGACGACCTCACCTCGTTCCTGGCGTCCGGCGCCAACATGGACCACTTCATCAAGACGGTCACGACCGCGGCGGACCACGTGCAGGCGCACAAGAAGTCCGACAAGCGCATCGACATCTCGTTCGACGAGTGGAACGTCTGGTCGATCACGAAGTGGGAGGAGAAGGCGAAGACCTTCACGCTCGAGGACTGGCCGGTCGCCCCGCGCCTGCTCGAGGACGTCTACACGGTCGCCGACGCCGTCGTGCTCGGCGGGCTGCTCATCTCGCTCCTCCGCCACGCCGACCGCGTCGCCTCCGCGTCGATCGCCCAGCTCGTGAACGTCATCGGCCCGATCATGACCGAGCCCGGGGGCGAGGCCTGGCGTCAGACGACGTTCTTCCCGTTCTCGGTGACGTCGCGCCTGGCCCACGGCACGTCGCTGAACGTGGTCGCGTCGGGCGACACGGTCGACGGCGGCAAGCACGGCACCGTGCCCGTCGTCGACTCGGCCGCCACCGTCGAGGACGGCCGCGCCGCGGTGTTCCTCGTCAACCGCCACCAGACCGAGAGCACCACGGTGACGATCGACCTCGCCGGCCTGTCGGTCGAGGGCGACGTGCACGCCGAGGGCATCTGGGACGACGACCTGCACGCCGTGAACGACCTGACGGACACCGCCCGCGTCGGCCTGAAGACGAACGAGTCCGTCCGCCGCGAGGGCGACACGATCACGATCGAGCTCCCGCCCGTGTCCTGGACGGCGATCTCGATCGGTTGAGCGCCTCGGTGCACGCTGCGTGCGGCGGGCACCGAGTGAGCAGAGGACGCCGGGTCCCCGCGGGGCCCGGCGTTCCTCGTGTCCGGCGGCCGCGGCGCGGGTGCGGGTACGGATGCGCCTGCCGGACCCGGCCGCCGAGCCGACAGATGTCCCCAGGTCTTCAGTGCCGGACTGTCGGTTCCGCGCACCGATCGGGCCGGGAGGCACGTGGCGGCCCGGTGCCGCGCCTCCTGACCGACCCGGCCAGGGCCGGCCTCCGGCCTGTCGGCCGATCCGGTCGCCGAACCGACAGATGTCCGCGGACCTTCCGCGGCGGACTGTCGGTTCCGCGCACCGGTCGGGTCGGGAGGCACGTGGCAGCCCCGGCGCCGCACGTGCGGCCCGGCGCTCAGCGCGCGGGCGGCGCCGCGGTGCTCGCGCGCTCGACGAGCCGCACCGGCACGAGGTCCGTCGCCGCGGTGGCGGCGCCACCCTCGATCTGCCTGAGCAGGGTGGCGACCGCGCGGCGCCCGACCTCGTCGAAGGACTGGTGCACGGTGGTGAGCGGCGGCCAGAACGAGTCGGACTCGGGGGGAGTCGTCGAACCCCACCACGCTCAGCGTCGACGGCACTGGACGACCGAGTTCGTGGCAGGCGCGGAGCACCCCGAGCGCGGTCTGGTCGTTCGCCGCGAAGACCGCCGTGATCTCGGGACGTACTGCGATCGACACGCCCGCGCGGTAGCCGGAGGAGGTGTTCCAGTCGCCCTCGAACACCGGGGGGGACCGTCCGCCCGGCGGCCGTCAACGTCGCCGCCCACGCTGCCTGGCGCCGTGCGGCCGAGTACGACGACGCCGGCCCGGAGACGTGCCAGACGGTGTCGTGCCCGAGGTCGAGCAGGTGCTGCGTGGCGAGCCGGGCGCCGTCGGCCTGGTCGGTGTCGATGGCCGGGTGCTCGGTGGTGCCGGTCGAGTCGACGACCACCATGGGCACGCCGTCGGGCAGGGCGACCTCGGCGGTGTCGATGACGTGCGACTCGATGATGATGACGACGCCGTCGACCGCCTGTTCGTGCAGGCGGGAGAACGCGCTGCGGACGCCCTCCTCGGTCCGGGAGGCCATCGGCAACAGCGTGATCGTGAAGTCCGCGGCGCCCGCGGCGTCGGCGATGGCCTCGAGCGTGCGCATGTTGCCGAACGACGCCAGCGTGAACATGATCACGCCGATGGTCCGGAAGCGCCCGGAGCGCAGGGCCCGGGCGGCGCGGTTCGGGCGGTACCCGAGCTCGGCCATCGCCTGCTGGACGCGTGTCCGGGTCTCGGGGCTGACGTTGTCGAAGCCGCGGGCCACGCGGGACACGGTCTGCATGGAGACCCCGGCGGCCTCGGCCACGGCGGAGAGCGACGGCGCCCGACGGGGGGGAGGCCGCCGGGTCGGTGGTGGTCGAGATGGTCACGCGCCCCCCTTCGTGCGGACGGCCGAGGTCGGCGTCCGTGCGCGACCGGTGCTGCGAACGCTAGTGCATGTTGACGTTGCCATGCTATCGTCGCCCCGTTCGATGTTGACGTCAACATCGGTCGGTCCGGCCAGCACGGAGTCGTGCTCTCCACCGGACGACCGACCGGCACATCAACGGCTCGCAGGACACGACGAAGGAGTCACATGAGCACGCTCACCGCGCGGAGCCCCGAGGCCGCGCCGCGACGGGGCGAGGGCACTGCTCCCGCCCCGCGACGCCGTGGGAAGGCCCGGGGCCGCATGACCGGCTGGCTCTTCGTCGGCCCGTTCGTCGCCGTCCTCGTCCTCATGCTCATCGTCCCGATCGGGTACGCGCTCTGGCTCAGCCTGTTCCGCGACCAGCTCATCGGCGGCAACCAGTTCGTGTGGTTCGCCAACTACGTCCAGCTCTTCCAGGACGCCAAGTTCTGGTCCGGCTTCGGCCGGGTCGCGGCCTTCCTCGTCGTGCAGGTGCCGATCATGCTCGGCCTCGCCCTCGTCGCCGCCCTCGCGCTCGACAGTGCGCGGCTCTGGGGCACCGGGTTCTTCCGCATCGCGGTGTTCCTGCCCTACGCGGTCCCGGGCGTCGTCGCGGCGCTCATCTGGGGCTTCATCTACGGCAACCAGTTCGGCCTCACCGGTGCGGCGAACGACGCGATCGGCATCGACCTGCTCCAGCCGTTCAGCCCGACCTGGGTCCTCACGTCGATCGGCAACGTCGTCACGTGGGAGTTCCTCGGCTACAACATGCTGATCTTCTACGCGGCCCTCCGCACCGTCCCCGGCGAGCTGTACGAGGCCGCCGAACTCGACGGCGCGGGCCCGATGCGCACGGTCTTCTCGATCAAGCTCCCGGCCCTGCGCGGCCCGATGGTCATCGCCACGATCTTCTCGATCATCGGCAGCTTCCAGCTCTTCAACGAGCCGAACCTGCTCAAGACGCTCGCCCCGAACGTCATCGGCAGCGCCTTCACCCCGAACATGTACGCCTACTCGCTGTCCTTCAGCGGGCAGCAGTTCAACTACTCCGCCACCGTCGCGATCGTCATGGGCGTCATCACCGCCGTCATCGCCTACGTCGTGCAGGTCCGCGGCACCCGACAGGAGAACCGATGAGCACCCTGCAGGGTCCCGCACCCCTCACCGTCACCGAGGCGACCACGACGCAGCGCGACCCGCGTGAGCGACGCACCCGAGCCTCCCGGAAGGCGGCGCAGCCCGTCGACGGACGCAAGGTGAAGCGCTCCGGCCTGCTCACCGCGGTCATGGTCGTCTTCGTCGTGTACTCGTTCGCGCCGCTGTTCTACCTGCTCGTCAACAGCACGAAGACGCAGGCGTCGCTGCTGTCGACGTTCGGCCTGTGGTTCGGCGGGGAGTTCCACCTCTGGCAGAACATCGTCGACACCCTCACCTACAACGACGGCATCTTCGTGCAGTGGCTCGGCAACACGCTGCTCTACGTGGTCGTCGGGGCCGGTGGAGCGACGCTGCTCGCGACCGTCGCCGGGTACGGCATGGCGAAGTTCCAGTTCCCGGGTCGTCGCGCCGTTTTCGCGATCGTCCTCGGCGCGATCGCCGTCCCGGGCACCGCACTCGCCGTCCCGACGTTCCTGCTCTTCTCGCAGGTCGGCCTGACGAACACCCCCTGGGCGATCATCCTGCCGTCGCTCATCAGCCCGTTCGGCATGTACCTGATCTGGACCTACGCGGTCGAGGCGATCCCCACCGAACTCATCGAGGCCGCCCGCATGGACGGAGCGGGGGGAGTTCCGGATCTTCTTCACGATCGCGCTGAAGCTCCTCGCTCCCGGTGTCGTGACGGTCCTGCTCTTCGCGGTCGTCGCGACGTGGAACAACTACTTCCTGCCGCTCATCATGCTGAGCGACCCGAAGTGGTACCCGCTGACCGTCGGCCTGAACCAGTGGAACGCGCAGGCCACCGGGTCCGGCGCGGAGCCGATCTACAACCTCGTCGTCACCGGTTCGCTCCTCACGATCATCCCGATCGTGGTCGCGTTCCTCTTCCTCCAGCGCTTCTGGCAGTCCGGTCTCGCGGCCGGGTCCGTCAAGGCCTGACCCGCCACCCGTCCCCGGTCCGCACACCGGGCCGGCCGGGAGGCCCGGCACGAGTCCGCCACGGACCGCGCCGCACCCCGCACCACCCCCGCATTCCGCAGCAGTTCTCCACAACGAAGTGAAAGGCACCACCATGCAGAAGCGTCTCCGGCGCGGGCTCAGCGCCCTCGCCATCGGCGTCACCGCCGCCATGGCCCTCGCGGCCTGCTCGTCCGGCGGCTCCGGCTCCGGCGGCTCGTCCGACGACATCGCGACGGCACTCGACGAGGGCGGCACGCTGACCTACTGGTCGTGGACGCCGTCCGCGAAGGACCAGGTCGCCGCGTTCGAGAAGGCCTACCCGAAGGTGAAGGTCAAGCTCGTCAACGCCGGTACCGGTGCCGACCAGTACACGAAGCTGCAGAACACCGTGAAGGCCGGCTCGGGCGCCCCCCGACGTCGCCCAGGTCGAGTACTACGCATTGCCGCAGTTCGCCCTGTCCGAGTCGCTCCTCGACCTGAGCTCGTACGGGTTCGGCGACCTGGAGGACAAGTTCGCCGCGAGCACCTGGAACTCGGTGTCGATGGACGGCAAGGTCTACGGCCTGCCCCAGGACTCCGGCCCCATGGCCATGTTCTACAACAAGAAGGTGTTCGACGAGTACGGCATCGAGGTGCCGAAGACGTGGGACGAGTACGTCGCGGCGGCGAAGAAGCTGCACGAGGCCGACCCCGAGAAGTACCTGGCCGCGGACTCCGGCGACGCGGGCTTCACCACGAGCATGATCGCCCAGGCCGGCGGCACACCGTTCACCACCGACGGTGAGAAGGTGACGATCAACCTGCAGGACGAGGGCACGAAGAAGTGGACCGAGACCTGGGACCAGCTCGTCGAGCAGGGTCTCGTCGCGAAGACCGTCGGCTGGACCGACGACTGGTACAAGCAGCTCGGCAACGGCCAGATCGCCACGATGATCACCGGCGCCTGGATGCCCGGCAACCTCGAGGCCAGCGTCGCCGACGCGAAGGGTGACTGGCGCGTGGCACCGATGCCGACCTACGACGGTGGCCCCGCGCAGACCGCGAACAACGGCGGCAGCGCTCAGGTCGTCATGGAGCAGTCCGAGAACCCGGCTCTCGCTGCCGGCTTCCTCAAGTGGCTGAACTCCTCGAAGGAGTCCACGGGGATCTTCATGGAGTCCGGCGGGTTCCCGTCGACCACCACAGACCTCGAGTCGTCGGCGTTCCTGGAGGAGAAGCCGGAGTACTTCGGTGGCCAGCAGATCAACAAGGTGCTCGTCGACGCGTCGAAGTCCTCGGACAACGACTTCGCCTACCTGCCGTACCAGGTGTACGCGAACAGCGTCTACGCCGACACCGTCGGGCAGTCGTACGAGAAGGGCACGTCGCTCGAGTCGGGTCTCGAGGCCTGGCAGGACGCGCTCGTGAAGTACGGCAAGGACCAGGGCTTCACGGTCTCCACCAAGTAGCAGCACCCCACCGACGCGGCCGTGCGGGCATCCCGCACGGCCGCGTCCCCCCCTGCCGCCCCCACCCAGAAAGGCGCGAGATGCGCTTCGCCATCGGCGACACCGACTTCCTGCTCGACGGGCAGCCGCACCGCGTGCTCTCCGGCGCGATCCACTACTTCCGCGTCCACCCCGACCTGTGGGCGGACCGGATCCGCAAGGCCAAGCTCATGGGCCTCAACACCGTCGAGACCTACGTCGCGTGGAACGCGCACGAGGCGACGCGGGGCACCTTCGACTTCACCGGCGGTCTCGACCTCGGCCGCTTCCTCGACCTCGTCGCGGCCGAGGGCATGCACGCCGTCGTCCGCCCCGGACCGTACATCTGCGCCGAGTGGACGAACGGTGGGCTGCCGTTCTGGCTGTTCACCGACGGCACCGTCGGGATCCGCCGCGACGAGCCGCAGTTCCTGGCCGCCGTCGGGCGGTACCTCGACGCCCTCGCGCCGATCCTCGTGCCACGACAGATCGACGCCGGCGGACCGATCGTGCTCGTGCAGGTCGAGAACGAGTACGGCGCGTACGGATCCGATCCCGTGTACCTGCAGAAGCTCGAGCGCATGCACCGGGACATCGGGCTCACCGTGCCGTTCACGAGCGTCGACCAGCCGATGGACGCCATGCTCGAGGACGGGTCGCTCCCGTCCCTCCACAAGACCGGGTCGTTCGGCTCCCGGTCCGCCGAGCGGCTCGCCCGCCTCCGTCAGGCGCAGCCCACCGGTCCGCTGATGTGTTCCGAGTTCTGGGACGGGTGGTTCGACAGCTGGGGTGAGCACCACCACACCACGCCGGCGGCAGCCAGCGCCGAGGACCTCGACGTCCTGCTCGCCGCGGGTGGCTCCGTGAACATCTACATGTTCCACGGCGGGACCAACTTCGGCTTCACCAACGGCGCGAACGACAAGGGCGTGTACCGGCCCATCGCCACGTCCTACGACTACGACGCCCCGCTCGACGAGGCCGGCCGTCCGACCGACAAGTTCCACGCCTTCCGTCAGGTCATCGCGCGCTACGCGCCCGTGCCGGAGCTGCCGCCGACGATGCAGCCCGGCGGGTCCGGTCGGCTCGCGACGCACGACGACGGACGGGAGGCCCGACCCGCCCCCGCCGGAGACGTTGCCGTCCGCCTCGACCGCGTCGTACCGCTCGCAGGCCTCCTGCCGACGATCACGTCCTGGACCACGCACGAGACGCCGCCGACCTTCGACGAGCTCGGCGCCGCCTCCGGGTTCGTCCTGTACCGGAACGAGGTCGACCTGCCCGAGGGCGGCGTCCTCACGGTCGCGGAGGAGGTCCGCGACCGTGTGCTCGTCAGCCTCGCCGGACGTCCGGTCGGCGTCCTCGAGCGTGAGCACCACGACCGTGCCATCGCCCTGCCGCCGGCCACGGGCCTCCTGGAACTGCTCGTGGAGGACCAGGGGAGGGTCGACTACGGTCCCCGCATCGGCGAGCCGAAGGGCCTCGTCGGCGCTGTGCGCGTCGACGACGACGTCCTCACGCACTGGACGGTGTCGCCGCTCGCCCTCGACCCGCTGCCGGACGCAGCCGTCGCGGTGCTCCGCGGAGCACCGGCGTCCGCGGGGGGAGACCGTCGCCGGGCCGGCGTTCGCCTCCGGCACGTTCGACCTCCCCGAGCGCGGGGCCACGCTCGACCGTTACCTGGCCCTGGACGGCTTCCGGAAGGGGGGTGGCGTGGGTGAACGGGTTCTGCCTCGGCCGCTACTGGTCGCGCGGACCCCAGGGCACCCTCGCCGTCCCCGGTCCGGTGCTCCGGGCCGGGCGGAACGAGGTCGTCGTCCTCGAGGTGCACGCCGCGGCATCGCGCACGGTCTGCATGTGCGTCGAGCCGGAGCTCGGGCACACCGAAACCTGACGGAGCGGATCCGTGACGACGAACGGCCCCGGGGGATGCCCGGGGCCGTTCGTCGTGGTCGTGCGGTCAGCAGGTCGGTTCGGGCACGAGCACCGCGATCCGGCCGACGCGCACGAGCGGCACCCCACCGCGCTCACCCAGCCGTTCGCCGGCGAACCGCACGAGCACGCCGGACTCGGTCCGCTCGGCCTCGACGAGCGCGGCCGCCTGGGCCGGTGTGACCAGCAACTCCCACGGGCGGCGGACGCTCGCGCTGTCCTCGGAGCACAACTCCAGCAGGACGCCGACCCGCGTCCCCGTCGGCCCCTCGGTGGTGGTCGTCCCGGTGCGCAGCCCCACCAGCACGCCCGTGTGCGTGACGATCTCGTTCATGGTTCCCCCCTCGTTCTCGGCGTCCTCGCCGCGATGAGCATACGGCTGCGAGGATCTCTCGCACCTCATCCGGAAGGTGGGGAAACGGGACGTGTCGTCCGCCGTTCGGCTGACGGCAGCATCGGAGGCGGAGGCGGAGCCGGGTCCGCCGCCCGGGTCGCGCAACGTGCCGTCGGTCGTCCGCCGGAGTCGCACGAGCTGCCGGGTCGGCTGGCTCGGAGCGGCGGTTCGTGCGACCTCGGCGAGCTCCTCGAGGTCACGTGCATTCAGAAGGCGCGCGCGCCTGCCCATCCGCGGACGCGCAGGAGCCCTTCGCGGCGCCAGATCCAGTACGGGGCGAACTTCGTGCCGTCGTCCTCCCATGCCTTCGTCAGGAGCCAGATCTGCCGTCGGTGCTGCCGCCCGTCGTCGTCCACCCACTCGACGAAGCCGTCGTCGAGGACGATCGTGATCTGCGCTCGAGGCACGGACCAGCTCATGACGTACCCGTCGTACCGGAGCACCTGGTCCTCGAGGCGGACCGCGACGCGGTGGGCGCGGACGGTCATCCACAGACCGAGTCCGACGAACAGCGTCCCGAGGACCACGACGAACGCCCGCGCCGATGCCTCCGGGACGAAGGCCACCCCGATGAGGACCATGCCGACCACGATCTGCAGCGGGCCGACCGCTGCGGCGTTCGCGGTTCGTTCCCATCGCGGCGCCCGGATGACCTGGTCGGCCATCACCCGACCTCGTCGAGACCGTCGAGGTCCGCGAGGGCCTGCTCGGCCTGGGCCAGGCGCTCGGACTCCGGTCGGGTCCACCACTCCGGGCCGCGTTCCCCGAGGCCGTGCTTCGCGAGCCCGTTGCGGTGACGGGCAGCTGCCACCGCGTCCTCGTCGCCGGCCCGTCTCGCCTGCTTCACGGCGTTGCGACCACCGCCGAGGTGGGACCGGAGGCGTGCGGCGACGTCCTCGGGGGAGGGCCGGGTCGGTCCGTCGCCAGCGCCGTCCGTCCACGACGAAGTAGTGGTCGTCCTCCACGCCGGCGGTCATGCCGTCGAGTCTGCACGAGCCACCTCCAGAGGTGTCGGTGGTGACCGGTAGAACAGTGGGTGATGACCGAGTCCCGCATGCGCCCTCTGCTCGACGTCAAGCGCATCTACGCCGAGGACGCCGCCCTCGAACTGCCACGCGGGCAGGAGATCGTCGGGCAGTGGCCGGACGCCGAGATCGTGCCCGTCGCGTCGCACTGGCAGATCCCCGAGGTGCACGGCGACGAGCGGAACGTTTCCCGCTGGGTGCGGATCAAGACCGAGGCGCTCGTCCTCGGCGTGAAGAAGTCCCTCGTGACGAGGCCGAACGGCCGCTCGGCGGACTTCATCGCCCCGTCGACCGCGAACGGGTGCGCGATGGCGTGCGCGTACTGCTACGTGCCGCGTCGCAAGGGCTACAGCAACCCGGTCACCGTCTTCGCCAACATCGAGCAGATCACCAAGCACCTCGCTCGCAACATCCAGAAGCAGGGGCAGAAGACCGAGCCGAACCAGTGCGACCCCGACGCGTGGGTGTACGACATCGGCGAGAACAGCGACTGCTCGGTGGACGCCATGCTCAGTGACAACGTCCGCGACCTCTGCGACCTGTTCCGGATGACGCCGACGGCGAAGGCCTCGTTCGCGACGAAGTACGTCAACCGCGACCTGCTCGACTGGGACCCGATGGGGCGCACCCGCATCCGCTTCTCGCTCATGCCACACGAGACGGCGAAGGTGACCGACATCCGGACGTCACCGATCGCCGAACGACTGGCCGCCGTGAACGACTTCGTCGAAGCCGGGTACGAGGTCCACCTGAACTTCTCGCCCGTCATCCTGACGCCGACGTGGGAGGCCGACTGGGCCGCACTGCTGCGGGAGGTCGATGACGTGCTCTCCCCGGCTGCGAAGGCGCAGCTCGCGGCCGAGGTGATCTTCCTCACCCACAACGAGCAGCTGCACGAGGTGAACCTCGGCTGGCACCCGAAGGCGGAGGACCTGCTCTGGCGTCCGGACCTGCAGGAGCAGAAGCTGTCCCAGAACGGTGCCGTCAACATCCGGTACCGCGCGGCGATGAAGGCGCGGCACATCGAGCGCTTCCGCCAGCTCGTCGACGAGAACCTGCCCTCCTGCCGAATCCGCTACGCCTTCTGATCCGGTCCCGGGCAGGCTGGCGTCATGACACTCTCTGCGCGTGAACTGGCCGGGCGGATCTGCATCGGCGTCGCTGCGGTCGCCGCCCCCCGTGGGCGCCTTCGTCTTCGACTACAACGAGACCCACGTGAAGAACCCGGCTTGGCCGCCGCACGCCAAGTTCCACAACGCGCAGACGATGTCACTCGCGGTGGCGTTGGCCGGCCTCACCGTGTGGCGCCTGCGTCCCGCGGTGCGCGACGTCGGTCTCGCGAGCAGCATCGCCTCCACCTACTGGGTGACACAGGTGACGAGCCTCGCCTTCCCCGGCACGGCGCTGGCCGATCCCGGAGTGCAGTACCGCGACGTCAAGGGCGACCAGCGCGTCCCGATCATCGCCTGCCTCGCGCTCGTCGCGGTGGGGACACTGCTCGCCCGTCGGCGTCGTTGACCCGAGCGGCCGGTTGATCGAGTGGGTGTACACAGAACGTGCACACGTGTACCACATCTGTGTACACTCGCCTGATGCAGCTCACCGCTCCTCTCGCCACGCTCGTCGGGCCGACCCAGGCCGATGCCCTCCGTGTCCTCGCACAGACCGACGTCGGCATGACCGGGCGCCAGGTCGCGCGAGTCGCTGGTGCCGCGCAACACACCGGCATCAAACGAGCGCTCGACAAACTGGAACATGCCGGACTGGTGTGCGTCGAACGCGGCCTCCAGCACTCGGCCTACCGGGTGAACCGTGACCACCTGCTGTGGCCCGCCGTCGAGCTCGTGCTCGGCGCCGGGGCGGAACTCGAGCGACGGATCCACGACTTCCTCGCCGGGGTCGATCTGTCCGTCCTCTCCGTGTCGATCTTCGGGTCCGTTGCGCGGGGAACGGCCACCGACGAGTCGGACGTGGATCTGCTCGTGGTCTTCGACACGGAGACCAATCTCGACGTCGTGGTGCAGCTCGGCGATCTGGTCCACCGCTGGACCGGCAACGAGTGCCAGGTGTTCGACGTCACCCGTGCTGACCTGGAGCGGTTCGCCGCCGAGGGCGACCCGCTCGTCGGCTCGTGGCGTGCGGATGCGCGCACCGTCTTCGGTCCGGACATCAGGACGTTGGTCTGATGTCGGTCCGGACGCGCGCCATGGACCGAGCAGCGGTCCGCAGGCGGCGCGACGAAGCGGAGGCGTATTACGAGGTGGCCGTCCTCTGCGCCGCGTCCTCGTCACATGCCGACTGGAAAGCCGCTGGCGCGAACGCCGTGCTCGGTGGCATCGCAGCAGCGGACGCGATCTGCGGTGCAGTCCTCGGGTACCACCACGTCGGCGAGGACCATGCTCAGGCGAGACGCCTCCTCGACACAGCGTGCTCGCCGGACAGGCAGCCGGGCAACCACCTGAAACGGCTGACCGACGAGAAGTCGAACTTCCAGTACTCATCGTCACGCGTGTCCCGCTCGCAGACGAACCGCCTCGTGGTCGCGCTCGAACGCCTGGTCGTCACGATGCGGCAGAAGACCGACCCGACCAGCTGAGCCGGGTCGATGCGGGCGTCGCCGATGCCCTGGCCATCGTGACCCTGGGCGGTGCGTTCGGCGGCCTCGGGGTGCTTCCCGACGGCGCGCCCGGCAGGGTCTGAGCCTCGCGTACCCGGGCCGGCACCACCGCCTCAGCGCGGACGGCGGATCCGGATCGGGCCCTTCGCGGTCGACGGGTCGACCACGTTCCCGCCCTGGGTGATCTCGACCTCGCCACGTGCGACCATCCGCCGGGCGGCGCGACGCGCGGGTTCCATGAGGTCGCGCCAGTCCTCACCGCCGACGGCACGGGCGGCATCCGACGGGCAGATGCTCGAGGTCAGCGCGCGGGCGTCGAGCAGCGCGTCGATCGTGTGCTCGAGGGTCCGGTCGGTGTCGTCGAGCCCGTGGCGTCGGCACGCGTCGGAGCACCACTTGGTGTCCGGGCCGGCGCTGTCGGGCATGCGCCGACCGCAGGACGCACACGTCCGTTCCGCGTGCGCGGCCTCGAGTCGGCGTGCGTCGTCCTCGGTCCGGATGGCTCGTTCCATGCGCCCATGATCGTCCCGGCCACCGACGCGCTTCCAGGCTGGCGGTACCCCGGTCCACGGTCCTGGCCAGGGCCGCCTGGCAGCATGCATGGATGGACACAGCAGCCGAGCCGAACCCCGCCGCCGCGACGAGGCCGAGCGAGCCCGCCTGGGTCGAGCACGTCATGTGGTGGCACGTCTACCCGCTCGGCTTCGTCGGCGCGGAGGTCCGGCCCGACACCACGGTCGACGCACGTCCCGTGGAGCACCGGCTCGGGCACCTGGAGGGCTGGCTCGACCACGTGGTGGACCTCGGCCTGAACGGACTGCTGCTCGGCCCGGTCTTCGCGAGTTCGTCGCACGGCTACGACACGGTCGACCACTTCCGGATCGACCCCCCGACTCGGCGACGACGCGGACTTCGACCGCCTGGTGGCCGCTGCGCGCGAGCGGGGGATCCGCGTGCTGCTCGACGGCGTCTTCAACCACGTCGGCCGTGAGCACCCGGCGTTCCGCCAGCTCGAGACCGCGGGACCGGACGCCGACACCGCGGGCCTGTTCGCCGTCGACTGGTCGGGCTGGCAGCCGGGGCAGCCGGTACCGGTCGGGTCGTTCGAGGGGCACGACATCCTCGTCGCACTCGACCACGCGTCGCAGCAGACCGAGGACCTCGTCGTCGCGGTCATGACGCACTGGCTGGAGCGTGGCATCGACGGCTGGCGGCTCGACGCGGCCTACGCGGTGCCGCCGGCGTTCTGGGCCCGGGTGCTGCCGCGCGTGCGCGAGCGGTTCCCGGACGCCTGGTTCTCGGGCGAGGTCATCCACGGCGACACCGCGGCGATCGTCCGGGAGTCGACGATGGACTCGACCACCCAGTACGAGCTGTGGCAGGGCATCTGGCACGGCATCGCGGACCGGAACTGCTTCGAACTGGCGCACGCGATCGAGCGGCACGACGAGTTGCTCGCGACCTCCGCCCCGAGCACGTTCGTCGGCAACCACGACGTCACCCGGATCGCGAGCGCGGTGGGGGGAGGGGTTCGTCGGTCACGCCGTCGCGGTGCTCCTCACCGTCGCCGGCACGCCGTCGGTGTACGCGGGCGACGAGTTCGGCTGGACCGGCGTCAAGGAGCAGCGCGAGGGCGGCGACGACGCCGTCCGCCCCGCCTTCCCGGCGACTCCGCCGGAACCGAGCGGGACCGCTGCCGAGCTGGTGCACGCGCACCAGGCGCTCGTCGCCCTCCGGCGTCGGCACCCGTGGCTGCACCGCGCGCACACGGACGTGGTGCACCTGACGAACGAGACGCTGGTCCTCCGGACCGCGACCGACCGGGAGGCCGTGGTCACCGCCCTGAACCTCTCGCCTGAGCCGGTGGTGCTGCCCGCGGCCGACGCGACGCGCGTCGAGGCGGGCCGGGCCGACCTGTCGGAGGGCGGGCTGCGCCTCCCGGCCGGCGCCTGGGCGGTCCTGACCGCCTGACCTGCCGCCGGGACGGCAACGCGAAAGCGACAGATCTCCGTGGAACTTCCACGGAGATCTGTCGCTTTCGGGGGAGGAACCGCGGGTGCTACTTCCGAGCGGAGGCCGCGCGGCGCTTGTTGAAGACGTCGAACGCGACGGCGGCGAGGAGCACCAGGCCCTTGATGAGCTGCTGGAACTCGGAACCGACACCGAGGATCGACATGCCGTTGTTGAGCAGACCGATGATGAGACCACCGACGATCGCGCCCGGGACCGTACCGATGCCACCGGTGACGGCAGCGCCACCGATGAACACGGCCGCGATGGCGTCGAGCTCGAAGCCGTTGCCCGCGCTCGGCGAGGCGAGGTTGAGCTGGCCGGTGAAGACGACGCCGGCGAGGGCCGAGATGACACCCATGTTCACGAACAGCAGGAACGTGACGCGCTTCGTCTTGACACCCGACAGCTGTGCGGCCAGCGGGTTGCCGCCGATCGCGTAGATGTGACGACCGAAGACCGCGCTGCGCATGACCATCGAGTACGCGATGACCAGGACGCCGAGGATCACGAGGACGATCGGGGTGCCGTTGTAGCTGGCGAGCAGCAGCGCGATGAAGATGACCAGCGCGACGGTGAACGCCATCTTGGTGATGAACCATGCGAACGGCTCGTCCTCGAGCTGGTACTTGCGACGGGTCGCACGACCACGGAAGCCGGTGATGACGAGGATCGCGGCGGCGGCGAGGCCGAGGATCATCGTGAGCGGCTCGTAGCCCGAGGTGCCGAAGGACGGCAGGAAGCCGGAGCCGAGCGAGCGGAAGCCGTCCGGGAAGGGCGAGATCTGCTGGTTCTGCAGGGCGATCTGGGCGGCACCGCGGAAGGCGAGCATGCCCGCCAGGGTCACGATGAACGCCGGGATCCCGAAGTAGGCGATCCAGAAGCCCTGCCACGCACCGACCAGGGCGCCGAGGACCAGGCAGAGGACGACGGCGACCGGCCAGGGGATGCCCCACTGCGTGATCATGACGCCGGCCATGGCACCGGTGAACGCGACGACCGAACCGACGGAGAGGTCGATGTGGCCGGCGATGATCACCATCACCATGCCGATCGCGAGGATCAGGATGTAGCTGTTCTGGACGATCAGGTTCGAGACGTTGATCGGGGCCAGCGTGATGCCGTTCGTCGTCACCTGGAAGAAGATGACGATGACGATCAGCGCGATGAACAGGCCGATCTGTCGGAGCTGCCCGGTGAGGTAGCTGGCGGCGGACTTAAGCGCGTTCATTGACTGGGGTCTCCCGTTCCTGGGTCATGTACTGCATGAGGACTTCCGGCGACGCCTCGGAGCGCGGGACGTCGGCCGTGATGGTGCCCTCGGAGAGCGTGTAGATGCGGTCGCAGATGCCGAGCAGTTCGGGGAGTTCGGAGGAGATGACGATGATCCCCTTCCCCCTGGTCCGCGAGCGCGTTGATGATCGTGTAGATCTCGTACTTCGCGCCGACGTCGATGCCGCGTGTCGGCTCGTCGAGGATGAGCACGTCCGGGTCGGAGTACATCCACTTCGACAGGACGACCTTCTGCTGGTTCCCGCCGGAGAGCTTGCCGGTCACCGCGTTCACGGTCGGCGCCTTGATGTTCATGTTCTTGAGGAACTGGCGCGCGACGGTCGTCTCCTCGGAGCCGTTCACGAAGCCCCACTTGGCGAGCTTGCCGAGTGCCGAGCCGGAGACGTTCCGCTTGATGTCGTCGATCAGGTTGAGGCCGTAGCGCTTCCGGTCCTCGGTCGCGTAGGCCAGGCCGTTGTCGATCGCGGCGGTGACCGTGTTCGTCTTGATCGGGGTGCCGCGCTTGTAGACGGTGCCGCTGATCCCGGTGCCGTACGAGTGCCCGAAGACGCTCATCGCCAGCTCGGTGCGGCCGGCGCCCATCAGCCCGGCGATCCCGACGATCTCGCCGGCGCGGACGGTGAGGTTCGCCTGGTGGATGATCTCGCGTGAGGCGTCGAGGGGGGTGGTGGACGGTCCAGTCCTCGATGCGCAGGAGCTCTTCGCCGATCTTCGACTCGTGCTCCGGGTAGCGGGTGGAGAGGTCGCGTCCGACCATGCCGCGGATGATGCGATCCTCGGAGACCTCGCCGGCGTGCATGTCGAGGGTCTCGATGGTCTGGCCGTCACGGATGATCGTGACCTTGTCCGCGATCGCCTTGATCTCGTTGAGCTTGTGGCTGATGATGATCGCCGTCATGCCCTCGGCCTGCAGCGAGCGGATGAGCTCGAGCAGGTGCGCGGAGTCGTCGTCGTTCAGCGCGGCGGTCGGCTCGTCGAGGATGAGGAGCTTGACCTCCTTCGACAGTGCCTTCGCGATCTCGACGAGCTGCTGCTTGCCGACGCCGATGTCCGTGATCTTGGTGATCGGGTTGTCCTTGAGGCCGACGCGCTTCAGGAGCGCCGCGGCCTCGAGGTTCGTCTTGTTCCAGTCGATGAAGCCGCCCTTGGCGCGCTCGTTGCCGAGGAAGATGTTCTCGGCGATCGACAGGTAGGGGCTCAATGCGAGCTCCTGGTGGATGATGACGACGCCGGCGTCCTCGGAGTCGTTGATGGTCGAGAACGAGACGGGCTTCCCGTCGAGCAGGATCTCGCCATCGAAGCTGCCGGCCGGGTAGACACCGGACAGGACCTTCATGAGCGTGGACTTGCCCGCGCCGTTCTCACCGCAGATCGCGTGGACCTGGCCCCGTTCGACCTGGAGCGAGACGTTCTGCAGGGCCTTGACGCCGGGGAACGTCTTGGTGATGTCGCGCATCTCGAGGATGGTGTCCGCCACGGGACCGCCTTCCGTTGGGCGCCGGCACGGCGCGCGAGTGGGTGGGGACGGGCGGGAGGCCCGGTGCCAGCCCGGCACCGGGCCTCCCGTCCGAGGAGGAGTCGAGACCTACTTGAGGTCGGCGTCCGTGTAGTACCCGGAGTCGACGAGGACCTTCTCGTAGTTGTCCTTGGTGACGACCGTCGGCTGGAACAGGAACGTCGGGACGACCTTGACCTTGTTGTCGTAGGTCTTGGTGTCGTTGACCTCGGGCTTCTTGCCCGACAGCAGGTCCTGGGCCATCGACGCGGACTTGTCGGCGAGCTGGCGCGTGTCCTTGTAGATGGTCGAGTACTGCTGGTCGTTCATGATCGACTTGACCGAGGCGGCCTCGGCGTCCTGGCCGGTGATCACCGGAAGCGGGCGGTCGCCCGAACCGTAGCCGGCACCTTGGAGCGCCGAGATGATGCCGATCGAGATGCCGTCGTACGGGGAGAGCACGCCGTCGAGCTTGGTGCCGCCCGAGTACGACTTCGCGACGAGGTTCTGCATGCGGGACTTGGCGAGCGCCGGGTCCCACTGCTGCGTGGCGGCCTGCGTGAAGCCGTCCTGGCCGGAGCCGATCTTCAGCGTGCCGTCCTCGAGGTACGGCTTGAGGGTGTCCATGGCGCCGTTGAAGAAGAACGTGGCGTTGTTGTCGTCGGGCGAGCCGGCGAAGACCTCGATGTTGAAGGGGCCCTTCTCGTCGGTCTTCTTGCCGTCGGCGTCGAGGAGTCCGAGGCCGGTCAGGAGCGAGGTCGCCTGGTCAACGCCGACCTTGTAGTTGTCGAACGAGACGTAGTAGTCGACGTTCTTGTTGCCGGTGAGCAGGCGGTCGTAGGAGATGACCTTGATGCCGGCGTCGGCCGCTGCGTCGAGCTGGTCGGACAGCGAGCCACCGTCGATGGACGCGACGATGAGGACCTTCGCGCCCTTGGTGATCATGTTGCTGACCTGCTGGACCTGCTGCGGGATCTTGTTGTCCGCGTACTCGAGGTCGACCTTGTAGCCGGCCTTCTCGAGGCTGCTCTTGACGGCGTCGCCGTCCTTGATCCAACGCTCCGAGACCTTGGTCGGCATCGCGACGCCGACGAGGGCGCCCTTGTTGCCGTTGCCCTCGTCGCCGCCGTCAGAGCTGGTGGCACCGCGGCCGCCGGCAGAGCAGGCGGCCAGGGAGAGGGCGAGACCGAGAGCGGTGACGCTCGCGACGATCCTGCGCTTCTTCATCGAAGTACCTCTGTTCCTCTCGCGTCGACGTCGACGCGCTCGGGTGCGGGGCTGCTGTGTCCCGCTGGGGATGTGATGCTCCAAGTGAGCGCTCACATCATGTTGGTTCTGGTACACGGTGTCAACTCGTCGTGACCGGATCGGTATGTCGCCGCCCCGGACGGGCGCCGCGGTACGGTGACCGGGTGACCACGATGACGACGCCGAACGGCAGGCCCCGCAAGGCCCCGACGATCTTCGACGTCGCCGAGCGCGCGGGCGTCTCGCACCAGACCGTGAGCCGCGTGATCAACGGTGACCCGACGGTCCGTGACGGCTTCCGGTCGCGGGTGACCACCGCGATCGGGGAGCTCGGCTACCGTCCGCGCGCCGCTGCCCGGGCCCTGGCCGGCGGACGGAGCCGTGCACTCGGCCTGGTGAGCGCGGGGGGACGCGCTGTACGGACCGTCGAGCACCGCGATCGGGTTCGAGCGGGCCGCGCGCACCGCCGGGTACCACGTGCTCCTCTCGACGCTGCCCGACGACCCCCCGGCCGGTCGACCTGTCCGAGGCGCTCACGACGCTGCTCGCCCAGGACGTCGCCGCCGTGGTGCTCGTCGCCGCCGACAACCGCGTGCTCGACGCCCTCGGCTCGCTGACCATGGCCGTGACGGTGCCCGTCGTCGTCGCGAACGCCGTGCAGCGGGACGCCGTGCCGACCGACCTGGTCGTGCCCGGCAGCGGCGGCGCCACCGTCTCGGCCGTCGCCATCGACCAGGCCGCCGGCACGACCATGGCGCTGCAGCATCTGTTCGACCGGGGGGCACCGACGGATCGTGCACATCGCCGGACCCGGCGTCTCGCAGGAGGGCGAGGTGCGCCGTGCCACCTACGAGCGGACCATGCGCTCCCGCGGTCTGACCCCGGTCGTGCTCGACGGCGACTGGACCCCGGCGAGCGGGTTCGCGGCCGGGCGGTCCCTGGACGTGACGGCGGTCGACGCGGTCTTCGCGGGGAACGACCAGATGGCGCTCGGCGTCCTGCACGCCTTCGCCGAGGAGGGGCTGCGTGTCCCCGACGACATCGCCGTCGTGGGCTTCGACGACATCCCGGAGGCGGCGCACTTCACCCCGCCGCTGACCACCGTGCGCCAGGACTTCCAGGCGATGGGCGAGCGCGTGCTCGCCTCGGCCCGGGCGCTGCTCGAGGGCGGCCAGCACGACGAGGCGCTGCTGCAGCCGGAGCTGGTGGTGCGGCGCTCGTCCTGAGTTCGGTCGCCGTCGCCGTTCCGCCGACACGGCCGACGAGTTGTCCGCGTGAGCGCTCACGCGCTACGGTGTGAGCGCTCACTCGACGGCGAGAGCAGGAGGCCCCCCATGAGCGACGACCGGACCCGCGAGATCGCGGACGGCCGCACGACCCTCGGCATCGAACTCGGTTCGACCCGCATCAAGGCGTGTCTGGTGGGGGAAGGACCTGACGGTCATCGCCTCCGGTTCGCACGAGTGGGAGAACGAGTTCGTCGACGGACGCTGGACCTACCCGCTGGCAGCCGTCGAGACCGGTGTCCGTGCCGCGTACGCCGCGCTGGTGGCGGACGTGCAGGAGCAGCACGGCTCCGTCCCGACGGCCTTCCGCGCGGTCGGCGTCTCGGCCATGATGCACGGCTACCTTCCGTTCGACGCAGCGGGCGACCTCCTCGTCCCCTTCCGCACCTGGCGCAACACCTCGACGGGCCCCGCCGCCGCCGCGCTCAGCGACGCGCTCGGGTTCAACATCCCGCTCCGCTGGTCGGTCGCGCACCTGTACCAGGCCGTCCTCGACGACGAGCAGCACGTCGCGCACATCGACGGCATCACGACCCTCGCCGGGTACGTGCACCGCCGCCTGACGGGCCGGGACGTGCTCGGGGTCGGCGACGCCTCCGGGGTGTTCCCGATCGACCCGGCCACGCAGGACTACGACGCCGCGATGCTCAGTGCCGCACAGGACCTCATCGGTGTCCCCGACCTCCGGGTGCTGCTGCCCGAGGTGCTCGTCGCCGGCCAGGACGCCGGCACGCTCACCCCCGAGGGCGCGGCGTGGCTCGACGCGACCGGGACGCTGCAGCCCGGTGCTCCGCTCTGCCCGCCGGAGGGCGACGCCGGCACCGGCATGGTCGCCACGAACGCCGTCGCCCAGCGCACCGGCAACGTCAGCGTCGGCACGAGCATCTTCGCGATGGTCGTCCTCGAACGGCCGCTGTCGACCCCGCACGAGGAGCTCGACGTCGTCACCACGCCCGCCGGTGACGCCGTCGCGATGGTGCACTGCAACAACGGCGCGAGCGAGATCGGCAGCTGGGCCCGGGTCTTCGGGCGCTTCGCCGAGGCCGCCGGCGCCCCGGTCGACGGCGACACGGTGTTCCGCACGCTCCTCGACGAGGCAGCGGACGCCGACACCGACGCCGGCGGACTGCTCGCGGTGAACTACCTGGCCGGCGAGCCCGTCACGGGTGTCGAGGACGGTCGCCCGCTGCTCCTCCGCGCGCCCGACGCCCGCTTCACGCTCGGCAACCTCGTCCGCGCGGAGCTCATGGGCGCGTTCGCGACGCTCGCGATCGGCATGGAGGTCCTGCACGGCGAGGGCGTCGCCGTCGACCGCATGACCGCGCACGGCGGGCTCTTCCGGACGCCCGGGCTGCCGCAGCGCCAGCTCGCCGCGGCCCTCCGCGTGCCGGTCGCCCTCGAGGCAACCGCGAGCGAGGGCGGAGCGTGGGGCATCGCCGTCCTGGCCGCCTACCTCGAGCACGCCGCCGACAGCTCCCTCGCCGAGTACCTCGACACCACGGTCTTCGGGTCCGCCGCGACGAACGTCGTCGAGCCCGACGACCGCGACGTCGCCGGCTTCACCGCGTACCTCGACCGCTTCCGCGCCGCGCTGCCGATCCAGGCGATCGCGGCCACGGTGCCGGGCGCGACCACCCGCGGCGGCGTACCGACGGAGGCGGGCGAGCCGGGCCTCCAGACCGACACCGACGCCGACCCCCCAGCAGGAACAGGACGTGATCTGATGACCGACGACACCACCCGCGCGGCCGTGGCGGCCGCGCGCGAGCGCGTGGCCCGCCTGCACGGCGAACTCGTGCGCTACGGCCTGGTGATCTGGACCGGCGGCAACGTCTCCGAGCGCGTGCCCGGCACCGACCTCTTCGTGATCAAGCCGAGCGGCGTCGTCAGCGAGGACCTCGCGCCCGAGAACCAGGTCGTCTGCACCCTCGACGGTGTGCCGGCCGACGGGTGGGGCAACGAGCACGGCCCGTCGAGCGACACCGCCGCGCACGCCTACGTGTACCGCAACATGCCCGAGGTGAACGGCGTCGTGCACACCCACTCGACGTACGCCACCGCCTGGGCCGCCCGGGCCGAGGCGATCCCGTGCGTCATCACCGCGATGGCGGACGAGTTCGGCGGACCGATCCCGGTCGGCCCGTTCGCGATCATCGGCGACGACACCATCGGCCGCGGCATCGTCGAGACCCTGTCCGGACACCGCTCCCGAGCGGTGCTCATGCAGAACCACGGCGTCTTCACGATCGGCAAGGACGCGAGGGACGCCGTCAAGGCCGCGGTGATGTGCGAGGACGTCGCCCGCACCGTGCACATCGCGAAGCAGGGCGGCGAGCTCGTCCCGATCGCGCAGGACAACATCGACCGGTTGTTCGACCGGTACCAGAACGTCTACGGACAGAACCCCGAAGGAGCCATGCGATGACGCAGGACACCCCCGTCGACCCCCAGGCCACGCTCGACGGCTACGAGGTGTGGTTCCTCACCGGGTCCCAGGGCCTGTACGGCGAGGAGACCCTCCGCCAGGTCGAGGAGCAGAGCCGCGCCGTGCACGAGACGCTCGCCGGTGCCCTGCCGGTGAAGCTCGTGTGGAAGCCCGTGCTCAAGGACGCCGACGGCATCCGCCGGGCCCTCATCGAGGCGAGCGCGGACGACAAGGTCATCGGCGTCACGACGTGGATGCACACGTTCAGCCCCGCGAAGATGTGGATCAGCGGCCTCAACGCGCTGACGAAGCCGCTGCTGCACCTGCACACGCAGGCGAACGTCGCGCTGCCGTGGGCGGACATCGACTTCGACTTCATGAACCTCAACCAGGCCGCGCACGGCGACCGCGAGTTCGGGTACGCGCTGGCCCGCATGGGCGTCCGGCACGCCACCGCCGTCGGTCACGTGTCCGACCCGCGGGTGCAGCAGCGGGTGTCCGACTGGACCCGTGCCGCCGCCGGTGCCGCCGCGATCCGTCAGCTCAAGCTGACGCGCTTCGGCGACAACATGCGCTACGTCGCCGTGACCGAGGGCGACAAGACCGAGGCCGAGATCGAGCTCGGCGTCCAGGTCAACACCTGGGGTGTCAACGACCTCGTCGCGGCCGTCGAGACCGCGACGGCCGACACCGCCGCCGTCGACGCGCTCGTCGCGGAGTACGACGCGGCCTACGACCTCGTGCCGGAACTGCGGGACGGCGGCGAGCGTCGCCAGTCCCTGCGCGACGGCGCCGCGATCGAGCTCGGCCTCCGCGCCATGCTCGCCGAGAACGGCTCCGCCGCGTTCACCACGAACTTCGAGGACCTCGGCACGCTCAAGCAGCTGCCCGGCCTCGCGGTGCAGCGGCTCATGGCCGACGGGTACGGGTTCGGTGCCGAGGGCGACTGGAAGACCGCCGTGCTCGTCCGCGCGATGAACGTGGCCGGCGCCGGTCTCCCCCGGTGGCGCCTCGCTCATGGAGGACTACACGTACGACCTCACCCCGGGCGCGGAGAAGATCCTCGGCGCACACATGCTCGAGGTCTCGCCCACGCTGACGTCGTCCACCCCGACGCTCGAGATCCACCCGCTCGGCATCGGCGGCAAGGACGACCCGGTGCGCCTGGTCTTCACCGCCGACGCCGGACCCGCCGTGGTCGCCGCGCTGTCCGACACGCGCGACGGCTTCCGCCTCACCGCGAACGTCGTCGAGGTCGTCGAGCCCACCGAGGCGCTGCCGAACCTGCCCGTCGGCCGTGCCGTCTGGGAGCCGCAGCCGTCGTTCCCGGTGTCCGCCGAGGCCTGGCTCACCGCCGGTGCCGCGCACCACACCGTGATGACGACCGCCGTCGGCATCCAGGTGGTCGAGGACCTCGCGACGATGATCGGCACCGAGTTCCTGGTCATCGACGAGCACACCACGCTGCGCGGCTTCCGCGACGAGGTCCGCACGCAGCAGACCTGGCACCGGCTCGACCGGGGCTTCTGAGCCGGTCGGGAGGCCTACGATGAGCGACGTGATCGACGACGACACCACCACCGCAGCCCACACCCGCACCAACTGGGCGGGGAACGTCACCTACTCGGCGAGCCACCTGGCGGAACCGACGAGCCTCGACGAACTCCAGCGGCTGGTCGCCACCACCCCGCGCCTGACGGCGCTCGGGTCGCGGCACTCGTTCAACACCATCGCCGACACCGACGCGGTGCAGGTGACGCTCACGGGCCTCCCGCCCGAACTCGACGTGGACGGCGAGCGGCGCGTGGCGCGCGTCGCCGCCGGCCTCACGCACGCCCAGGTGGCCGTCGCCCTGGAGGCCCGTGGCTGGGCACTCGCGAACCTCGCCTCCCTGCCGCACATCTCCGTCGCCGGTGCCGTCGCGACCGGCACCCACGGCTCGGGTGTCGGCAACGCCTCGCTGGCGCAGTCGGTCGTCGGGGTCGAGATCGTGCGGGCCTCCGGGGAGGTCGAGCTCGTCGGCGCGGACGACCCCCCGGCTCGACGCGCACCGGGTCGCGCTCGGCGCACTCGGCGTCGTCGTCGCGGTGCACCTCGCCGTCGAACCGAGCTACCGCGTCGCCCAGACGGTGCACACCGGCCTCGGGTGGGACGTCGTCGACGCGCAGTTCGAGCAGATCATGTCGGCCGGGTACAGCGTCAGCATGTTCACCGGGTACACCGCCGACGGCGTCCGCCAGATCTGGACGAAGCGGCGCGAGGACCGGGACGACGCGGTCATCGACCTCGCCGCGCTCGGGGCCGTCGCCGGCGCCGAACCGATCCACCCCGTACCGGGCAGCGAGACCGCGGGCGTCACCGAACAGGGCGGCGTGCCCGGACCCTGGCACGAGCGGCTCCCGCACTTCCGGTCGTCGTTCACGCCGTCCGCCGGCGAGGAGATCCAGGCGGAGTACATGGTCGCCGCCACGGACGCCGTCCCCGCGATCCAGGCCCTGCGCGAGATCGGCGAGGCCATCGCACCGGTGCTCTTCGTCTCCGAGATCCGACGCATCGCGGCGGACGACGCCTGGCTCGCGCCGAGCTCGGGACAGGACTCGGTCGCGTTCCACTTCACCTTCCGTCGGCAGACCGAGGACGTGGCCGTCGCGCTGCCCCTCATCGAGAACGCCCTCGCGCCCTTCGCTCCCCGTCCGCACTGGGGGGAAGGTCACCGCGGCGACGCCGGAGCGGCTGCACCAGGTCTACCCGCAGCTCGGGGCGTTCGCGGCACTCGCGCGGGACCTCGACCCGCAGGGCCGGTTCCGCAACCCGTTCCTGGACCGCGTGCTCGGCTGACGCGCGCGGCGCAGTGGACCGGAGCGCCCCGCACCGCTGGATGCGGCGCGGGGCGCCCGTGTCACTGGCCCGTGCGGCGCAGGTCGAGCAGGAACCGGGCGAGAGTCACGAGCAAACTCGCGATCCCCAACCACGGGACCTGACGCCTGGGCCGGCGTTCGGTGTCTTGCGACATCGAGTACCTCCTGGTGTCATCGCCGGCGGACACGAGGAGCGTGAGCCAGGGGTGTGCCGCCGAGCGGGCTCGGCTACACTCTTCCCGAGTGCTGAACTCGGGGAACGGTGTCTTCCCCTGGCCCTCCACTCGGAGAGCGAACCGAAGCCCGGGACTGTTTGCCCAGTCCCGGGCTTCACTCGTCCGCCCTGAACGCGCTCCGGCGGTCGCGCGCTCGCCGTTCAGCCTAACGGCCTGATACACGTATTCCAGTTGCGCGTTGCCGCTGCGTCGCCGCCGCTCACAGGGGATGCCGGGGGGAGTGCACCGGCAGCGCACCGGTGCACTGCCGCGTGCGCACATGTGAGGACGCAAAGGTCAGGTATGGCGAACCTGAACCGCATCCTCGGCATGGCCTCGAAGGTCATCGACAAGCAACTCCAGAAGCGCTCCGGCCAGCCCGGTGCCGGGAACCAGGGCGGTGCGCAGCAGCCGGGCGGCATGCAGCAGTACCGGCAGCCCGGTCGATTGGGTGGCACCGACTGGCGCGGCCTGGTCCGGACGGCCGCGGACAGGTTGACCGGTGACGACCGGAGCGGCCACGACTCCGCGCGGCAGCCGCAGCAGCCGACCGGACAGCAGCCGTACGGGCAGCCGACCGGTGGGCGACCCGCACGCACGCCCGCGACCGATGCCGACCGTGTGGCGATCGCGAAGTACGACTACCTGCTGAAGACCGCGGACCCCGAGCGTCTGGAGCAGGCGCACCACGACGCGTTCGCTCGCCTGACCCCGGAGCAGCGACAGCAGGTGCTCCAGCGACTCAACGCCGAGGTCCCGCAGCACGACCGGTCGACCGATGCGTCCCCGGCCGGCTTGGCGAGGGCCGCGACCCGGGGCGAGACGAGCCGTCCGGGGACGATGCGGAAGGTCCTCGCCGGCACCGCGATCGGTGGCGGAGCACTCGCGGTCGGCGGACTCGCGGTGGCGGTCGCGGGCGGCGCGGTCCTCAGCGCGGCAGCGGGACCGGTGCTCGCGCAGGCGGCTGACCTCGGCGTCGACTTCGAGGGCGTCGCGTCCGGCCTGGGCGACACCGTGAGCGGTGGGCTCAGTGACCTCGGCGGTGGCGTCGAGGGTGTCGCCGCACAGGGTGAGCAGGCACTCGGCGGGCTCGGCGACCAGGTCGGGAACCTCGGCGAGGGCTTCCAGTGGCCCGGGATCGGCGACTTCTTCGACCGCTGAGCCGGTCTGGAGGTCGCCCCCCCTGGTCCGTCGTCGGCGTGCGCCCCGACGGACCAGGCCGGCCTCAGAAGTACGTGATCCCGTGCGGCGTGCGCGGCGGGGTCAGCATCGACCGCAGCAGGGTCGGGGCGGCCTCGTCGGCGGCGAGCAGCAGCCCGGCGGCCGCCAGGGTCTGCGGCGACACCGACCCGATGAGCACCGCTCCGAGGTCGGCGACGTCGAGCGCGATGTCGGAGCCGGCCGCGTCGGCGTCGTCGGCCAGTCGGGTGACGGTGCCACAGGCCTCCCGGACGTCGAGCCGGTACGTGCCGGACGCGTGGCCGAGCGCATCCGTGACGGCGAGCGTGAGCGATCCGTCGACCGCGTACGGGCGGGACTCGAGCACGGCGGCGACGTCCAGGACGCGGAGCCAGACGTGGTCCTCCTCGTGGTCGACGTCGAACGCGCGGTTGTCGGCGACGGCGGCGACGATCGGGTCGTCCAGACGCGAGCGGTCGTAGACGACCACGTCGTTCAGGTCGATCGAGAGCAGGAACTCCCACAGCGACAGGTAGGCCTCGTCGGTCACGTAGACGAGGTCGACGACCTCGACGCGGGTGTCCTCACCGGTCTTGCCCTCGACGACGCGCCAGGTGACGTAGCCGTCGACCTCGTCCGAGCCGTCGGGGCGGTGCACGGCGGCGCGGACGTCCTTCGCCTTCTGGCCGTCGCGGCCGATCTCCCCGAACACGATCGGCCACGTGCCGGTGTTGCGGACCATCGAGCCCGGTGTGCGGGCGTGGAACCGGGCGAAGACCTCCTGGCCGACGCCGTCCGCGAGCCACTGCGGCGGGACCACCGCGACCGTGCCGGTGGTCGGGGCGAGGAAGGGGAGCGCGCGGGCGCGGCGGACACGGACCGCACGCTCGCGGATGGCGCAGCCGAACCCGAAGCGGCGGTAGATCGTGCCCTCGGACGCCGTGAGGGACGCCATCGCGTACCCCTCGGCGACACCGCGCTCGAGCGCGTGCGTCATCATCCGCCGGAGGATCCCGCGCCGACGCTCGGTCGGGCGGACGGTCACCGCGGACACCGCCTGCGTGTCGATCGCGGTCCCGTCACCCCAGCTGAGCGCCTTCCGGAACCACGTGAACGTGCCAGCGGGCCAGGTCTCGTCGACCGACCCCGACGCTGGCTGTCGGACGTACACCCCGAGGAAGGTCTCCTGGTCGGCGATCATGTGCGCCGCCATGCGGGCTGCCGCTTCGTCGGTCTCGGTCGGCTCGTGGAAGCCGAGGCCGACGGCGTCCATCCACGGCTTCGTCCTGCTGTCCGGAGCTCCCTGGTCGTCGGTCCCCGGGTGGAACTCCCGGAGCTCGTAGCGGTCGGCGGACGCGTCGTTGATCGATCCCACGTGGCCGACCCTACCGGCGTCCGGTGGCGGTCGTCAGGGCATCCGGCGGGCGGCCTCCTGGGCGACGACCCGGTCGCGGTCCGGCATCGCGCGCATCTGCTGCAGCGGCCGCTGCATGCGCGGGTTCCGGCGGAGCTCCGGCTCGGCGCGGTCCAGGAAGGCCCAGTACCCGGCGGTGAACGGGCACGCGTCGGGGCCCAGACGCCGGGTCGGGTCGAACCGGCAGCCCCCCGCAGTGGTCGGTCATCCGGTCGATGTAGCGGCCGCCGGCGGCGTAGGGCTTCGTCGCCACGACCCCGCCGTCGGCGTGCTGGGACATCCCGATGACGTTCGCCGGCATCACCCAGTCGGTACCGTCGACGAACACGTCGGTGAACCACCCGGTCAGCGCGACCGGGTCGTAGCCGCGCTGCAGCGCCCAGTTGCCGAGGACCATGAGCCGTTGGATGTGGTGCACCCAGCCGTGGTCGCGGAGGTCGTCGAGGGCGACGGTGAGACAGACCGCGTCCACCTCGGTCGCGTCCAGCTCCCGCCACCAGGCCGGGAGGCCCCTTCCGGCTCCGACGGCCGGCCCGCGCCCGGCGCGCTCCGGCTCCGGGGCGGACGGTCGCGCTCCGAGGGCTCCGGCGTCGCTGCCGTAGTCGTCCCCGAGCCACCAGTACAGGTGCCAGACGTAGTCGCGCCAGCCGGCGATCTGGCGGACGAACCCCTCGACGCTCGCCAGCGGGGCCGCACCCTGCTCGTGCGCCCGGAGTGCCGCACCGATGGCATCGCGCGGGTCGAGCACGCCGAGGTTGAGCGGCACGCTGAGCAGGGAGTGCGCCATCGTCCGGTCGTTCGTCAGCACGGCGTCCTCGTACGGGCCGAAGTCCCCGAGCCGGACCGCGACGAAGTCGTCGAGCGCGGCCTGCGCCTCGTCGGCCGTGACCGCGAACCGCCGTCGGTCGTCACGCCCGACGAAGCGCACGAGTCCGTCGCGCTCCCAGCGGTCCAGGTCGGCCCGGACCTCCTCGTCGACCTCGTCCTCGGTCGGCGACCACGGCTCGGGCAGGCCGAGGGTCGTGGCCCCACGTGGCGGTGGCTGCCGGTTCTGCGCGTCGAGGCTGAACGCGCCGCCGAGGGGCGCGTCGTGCCGCATCAACCAGCCCTCGCGGCGCCGGACCCGCTCGTAGTGGGTCTCCATGACGAAACGTCCGCCCTGGTCGGCTGCCCATGCGGCGAAGTCGTCCTCGTCGGTGACGAACCCGCGGCTCGGGAGCACGACGGTGTCGTGGCCGTGCTGCCGGACCTCCCCCGCGCAGGACGCGCGACGGCGGGTCGACCACCTCGAGCGCGTGCTGACCGACCAGGGCGTCGCGGAGTCGCTCCACCTGGACGTGCTCGGCCCGGTCGCCGAGGTCCCGGACGCGGTGCCGCAGGGCGCTGAGCCACAGGTGCGCCTTCGTCCGGCGGACGGGGCGGGCGGTCAGGAACTCGCGCGCCTCGACGACCACCGTGCGCCCGCCGTCGTCGAAGAGGGGACCGTACTGTCCGGGCAGGACCAGGCGGCGGCGCGGGGTGTCGGTCACGCCGGGGACGCTACGCGGGACACCCGACACCGACACCGCCGCTCAGTCGGTCGCGCCGCGGGGTGGGTCGACGAGCAGGGCGACGCGGTCGTCGAGGTAGGCGGCGAGCGGCACGTCGGTGCCCGCCGTCGCCGACCAGCGGACCCGGGGGGGTGCCGTCGCGGACGAACAGCGTGCCGTTGCCGTCGACCAGGGAGTCGTCGAGGGGGGATCGGCGTCGCGCCGTGGTTCACGGTGTCGCCCGGGGCGAAGTGCCCCTTCGCCGCGGCTGCCCGGTAGGCACGGCGGACCTCGGCGGACACGGACACGAACTGCGCGCGGCCGGCCTCGGTGACCCGGGTGATGGACCCGGTCGACCACACCCGCCCGGCCGTCTCGGGCGAGGAGCCGAGCAGCAGCGCCCCGACGCGCCAGACCCGGCCGAGCGAGCGGATCGTCGGGTCACGTCGGATCCCGAGCACCGGCTTCGGCTCGACGTACTCCCCGAGCGCCTCGTCCCGGGTACCGGCCGCACCGAGTCGGTCCGCCGCCCCGGCGAGCAGCACCCGCGCCCGTTCCACCCCGTCCCTCACCCGCCAGAGCCTAGACGCGGCAGGATGGTCGAGCGGTCGGGGTACGAGCAGCTGTGGTCGCGCTCGGTTCGCTGGGGTTCACTGGTGGTCCGGTCCGATCCCGGCCTGTCGCCGCAGCTGCGTCACCGACGACGCGACCGGGCGGTCGGCACCCTGGCCACCGCCACCACGACGTCCGTCGCACCGATGCTCGTCGACCCCGACGACCATCGCTCCTGCCGAGGAGGACACCGTGCCGCACGCCTTCGACCCCCCAGCGCTCCCGGCCGGTCGCGCTCGCCGACGTCGCCGCGGCGGCCGGCGCGGGACCGCTGACCGGGGCAGCCGCACGGACCGTCGTCACGGGCGCCGCGGTCGCCACCGCGGACCTCCTGCCCGGCTGGCTCTTCGTCGCGGTGCCGGGTCGTCGTGGCCACGGCTCCCGGCACGTCGACGCGGCCCGTGCCGCCGGAGCGGTCGCGGTCCTCACGGACGACGCCGGGGCGCGTGACGCTGCGCTCGCGGGGCTGCCGACCGTCGTCGTCCCGGACCCGCGCGCGGTCCTCGGTGCGGTCGCCCGGGTGGTGTCGGGCACCGCCGACCTCGGGTTCCCGCTGTTCGGTGTCACCGGGACCAACGGCAAGACGTCGACCGTGTCGATCCTCGACGCGGTCATGCAGCGCCTCGGGTGGACCACCGCCATGACCTCCACCGCAGAGCGCCGCATCGCCGACGAGGTCGTCGCCAGCCGGTTGACGACGCCGGAGGCCACGGAACTCCACGCGTTCCTCGCGCGTGCCCGTGAACGCCGCGTCGACGGAGCCGCGGTCGAGGTCAGCGCACAGGGGCTCACGCGCCACCGCGTCGACGGCGTGTGGTTCGACGTCGCCGGGTTCACGAACCTCAGCCACGACCACCTCGACGACTACGTGGACATGGACGACTACCTCCGCGCGAAGGTGCAGCTGTTCCAGCCCGACCGGGCCGGACGCGGCGTCGTGTCGCTCGACTCGGCCGCCGGTCGCGCCGTCGTCCGGGCGAGCGGGATCCCGGTCGAGACGGTCACGAGCGACCCGGGCACGTCCGCGGACTGGCGGGTCACGGTCCTGGAACAACGCCCCGACGGCACCCGCTTCCGGATCGACGGCCCGGGCGTGCACGTGAGCACCGAGGTGCCGTTGCTCGGTCGTCACATGGCCGCGAACGTCGGGTTGGCGGTCGCGATGCTCCGCGCCGGCGGTGTCCCCGCGGACGACCTGGTCGCGGCGGTCGACGGCGGGCTCGACGTCGTCGTGCCGGGGCGGATGGCCGATGCGTCGAGTGCGACGGGTCCGCGCGTGTTCGTCGACTTCGCGCACACCCCGGACGCGTTCGCGAAGAGCCTCGCGGCGATCCGTGCGTTCGCCAGCGGCCCCGTGGCGATCGTCCTCGGCGCGGACGGCGACCGCGACCCGAGCAAGCGCGGTCCGATGGGTGCGGTGGCGGCGACGATGGCGGACCTCGTGGTCGTCGCGGACCACCACCCGCGGTTCGAGGACCCGGACGGCATCCGGGCCGCGGTCCTCGACGGTGCCCGGCGGTCCGGGGGGGACTGCCACGGTCGTGGAACTGGCGGACCCGGCGCAGGCGATCCGCCACGCCCTCGCCGCGGTGGGGGGAGGACGGTGTCGTGTACTGGGCCGGTCCGGGGCTGACCGACTACCGGGACGTCCGCGGCGTGCACGTGCCGTACTCGTCCTTCCGGGACGCGCAGGCTGCACTCGCAGAGGCCGGTCACCCGGCGCGGGAGGCCGTCTCCGCCGTCTGACCGTCGCGGGCGACGTGGTCACGGCCCGCCCGACGACGTTCCGCCCGGCGCCGACGGCGGCGCACGGCGGAGACCGTGCCGATGGTGATCATCACGACGCCGTAGGTGAGCAGCAGGCCGGCGAGCGTCGGCAGCAGCCACGTCCGGGACCCGTTCACCACCTGGTTGACCGCGCCGAGCCCGGGCACGCTGTACCAGACTGAGCCGCGGACCTGCGCCGGGATCACGGGGTCGGCGTCGGCCTCGGCGTTCGCGTCGCCGCGGAACACGAACGTCCGGGAGCCGTCCGAGGACGCACCGATCGCGACGACCCGGTGCGTGACCACCTCGGGCCGCCCGGAGACGAGCTGGTAGGTGACGACGTCCCCGACCCGGATGTCCTCGGGTGCGACCGGACGGACGACGACGAGCGTCCCCGGCGGCAGGGTCGGCTCCATCGACTGTGTCAGGACGGAGAGCGGCACCGAGCCGGTGGCCTTCGGGAGCACGACGAGCACGACGGCCAGCGCCGCCACGAGCAGGACCAGCCCGGTGCTCAGACCGAGTCCGACCGCGCGGAGGAGTGCCGGGAAGCCGGTCGGGACACGACGGACGGCGGGGCGGGCGGCGTGGCGGGGCCGGGTCGCGCCTCCGGCCCGGGTGCCGCTGCTGATCGCGGTCATGCGCCGCACCGGATGGCGGGGCCGTCCTGCTGCGTGAACAGGGTCACCGGCCCGGAACCGGCGATGTCGTCGGTCGGCTGCCCGGCGTCGTCGAGGACGCGGACGTCCACGGTCACGGGCCCGGCGGGGGGTGCCCGGCGGGAGGTCCACCGGAGCGATCTGGAGGGTTCCGTGGTAGCCCTGGTCGGACGCGCCGACCCGCTTCTCGCCCACGTAGGCGGCGTAGTAGGTGGCGTCCGGCCGGGTACCGCGGGCCCAGGCCACGTCGACGTAGTTGCCGTCGTGGTCCGTGCAGGTGAACGCGGGGAGGCCGTTGCCCGTGTTGAGGTACAGCCCGCCCGACACGGTGGCGGAAACCCAACTCCCGTTCGCCGTCGTCAGTTCGAGGTGCACGTCCGTGGTCGCCTGCGGGGGGTGCGTCGGCCCGGACAGTCGACCGGATGCACCACACGGCATCGGCCCGCGGCCCGAGGTGGGACACCAGGCTCGGGAGCGCGGCCCAGGTCCCTCGGACGGCACCGCTGCCGACGTCCCCGGTCGCGGTGCACCCGTCGGCCGACGGGACGGGCCACGCCACGACGTCGACGGCCTGGGCGAGGGCGACCGACCCGGCGGCGACCAGGACGCGCGTCGCGGTCGTGCCCGCGATGTTCCCGGTGTTCCGCAGGGTGACCGGGCGGGTGGCGGTCGGGTCGGCGGAGGTGAAGGTGGTCGTGATGGCCTCGGTGCCCGTGATGCCCGCGACCACCTTGCCGTTCGTGACGCTCGACGCGGTGGTCCCGGTCGCGGTCCACAGCGCCCAGGCGACGGAGGAGCCACCGCCGACGAACGCGGCGACGAGCACCACGGCGAGCAGGACCCGGAGGCGGCCGTTCACCCTGCCACCTGCGTCCCCGTGACCGTCAGGGTGAAGTCGGTGACGGCACCTGAGACGGTCTGCGGCGCGTCCGCGTCGAGGACCACCTCGACGCAGGCCGTGCCCGTGACCCCGACCGGCAGCGTGTAGTAGCCGCTCCCGGTGTCGAACGCGGTCGGGCGGGCACTGTAGCCGCCGAGCCCGGCCCGGCAGTCGGACGCCCGCGCGACCGCGGCGAGACGCACGGTGAGCTCGTCGAGCACGGCGGCGTCGGGGACGGAGGGGACGTAGGCCACCTTCGTCCCGGTCAGCGCGAGCCGGATGGAGAGCGGGACGGTGCCGGTGTTCCGGACGGTGAACGTCCCCGTCGTGCTCGTCCCCGGCGCGAGCGGTGCCGCGTCCGTGACGCGCATCGCCGTGACGGCGAGGGTCGCCGTGCCCGACCGGATCGTGACCGCGTCGGTCTCGGCGGAGCTGTTCCACAGGGCGTAGGTGCTGCCACTGCCCATGACAGCAGCGCTCACGGCGGCGGCGAGAGCGATCCCGAGGGTCCAGACCCAGCGCCGACGACGGGGCGCGCGGTGGCGTCCCGTCGTCGGTGTGGTCCTCGTCATGGTCGTCCCCCCTGGACGTCGCGGTCCTCGTGGTGCGACGGACGACGGGCGGGTGAGGGGCCCGCCGTCCGCCGTGTCCGGGTCGCCGTCCGTTCCCGGGCGGCGTCGGTGCGTCAGGAACCGATGGCGGTCTGGGTGAGCGTGAACGCGAGCGCGCCGACGTCCACGGTGCCGCCCTGGCCGGTGGTCGCGGACTCGGGCAGGCTGATCGTGAAGACGACCTGCACGGTCGACCGGGCCTGGGACGGCGTGACCTCGAAGGCCGTGTCGGAGGTCCTGCGGAGCGCGGTGCTCGTCGAGGTGACCTCGAGGTGCTGGGTGCTCGCGTCGATGAGCTCCTGGTCGCCGGTGATGCTCTGCGGCGCGTAGGTGAGGAGGGCGCGGAGGTCCGTGCCGGTCGCGCCGACCACGAGGGTCTGCGTGAAGCGGTAGGTGTTGCCCGGGACCATGAGCACCTGCGTCGGGTCGATGGACGCGGACCTCCCGTTCGTGATGTCGGTCCAGGAGCCGTCGTCGTCCGCCGTCAGGGTGAAGGTGCCGGAGCTCACCCCGGTCGCGGCACTGCTGGCCTGCGCGTTCCACAGGGCGAAGGAACCCGCTCCGCCGAGGAGGAGGGCGACGCCGGCGGCGCTCGCGATGGTGCCGGTCACGATCTTGTGCATGGTTCTTCCGTTCCTGCGCGGGCAGCGCTGTTGGCGTCATGGACTTCGGGAGAGCCCGACGGGACGGCTGTCATCGACCCCTGCGTGCAGGGGGGCGCGGCTGACCGGTGCCGGAGGACGGCCGGTGCCCAGGAGTGAGGGAAACTCGGGCTCGGTCGTCCTGTGGTCGAACCTACCCGGTCCCCCCATACTGCGGACAGGGCACTATGCGTTTGCATCGGCCCCAGTTCGGGGGGCGGAGCTCCTGCCGCGCGCGTCGGCCCCGGAATGCACACCGGATCCTTGCAGTTGCATCGACCGGATCGAGGAGGGTCACATGGGCTTCGTGCGGTGGTTGTTCGACGCACAACTCGTCATCGGCGACCAGACGGTGCTGTGGCGCGAGGTCATCGGCAACGCGTTCGGGTTGCTCAGCGCCCTCGGCGGCATGCGACGCCGGGTCTGGGCCTGGCCCGTCGGGATCGCCGGCAACGCCCTCCTCTTCACGGTCTTCATGGGGGGCGCTCTTCGACACGCCCAACCCCGTCAACCTGCTCGGCCAGGCCGGTCGGCAGGTGATGTTCATCCTGGTCAGCGTGTACGGCTGGTACCGCTGGACCCACCGGGCCGACGACACCGCGACCGTGCTCGAGCCGCACTGGGCCTCCTGGCGGTCCCGCGCACTCCTCGTCGTCGGCCTGGTCGGCGGCACGGCCCTGCTGACCCCGGTCTTCCGCGCCCTGGGGTCCTACGAGCCGGTGTGGAGCGACGCCTGGATCTTCGTCGGGTCCCTCCTCGCCACCTACGGCATGGCGAAGGGGTGGGTGGAGTTCTGGCTCATCTGGGTGGCCGTCGACCTGGTCGGCGTGCCCCTGCTGTTCTCGGCCGGGTACTACGCCTCGGGCCTCATGTACGTCGTCTACGGCGCGTTCACGCTGGCCGGCTTCTTCGTCTGGATGCAGCAGCGCCGCAGGCCGTCGGCGGCACCGGTCACCGTCGGCTGACCCACCGACGGCCGACTGGCTGCCCGCCCGCCTGGGGCCTCCCGTCAGCGGGAGCGCGGCAGCGTGCGCGTCCGGCGCCACCCGGCGATCTGCTGCAGCGTCACCTTCGACCCGTACTGCGCGACCGAGTGCCGGAACAGGTACTCGGCGAACCAGAGCAGCAGACCCGCGACGACGAACACCTCGACGATGCACACCACCGTCTCGAGGACGGAGAGCGAGCCGACCGCGTTCCGCACCATCGCCGTCACCGGGGTGAACGTCGGGAAGTACGTGAAGAACGCGGCGATCGGCGACGCGGGGGGTCGTCGTGACGAAGAACGCGGCGTACAGCGGGATGATCACCGCGAAGAGCGCCGCGGACTGCAGCGTGGAGGCGTCCTTGATCGTGGGGACCGACGCGCCGACGGCGACGAACAGTGCGGACGCCAGCAGCACCCCGCCGACCAGGAGGAGCGCCCCGGCCACCATCCGCCACGGGTCGACCGCGAGGGCGCCGACCCGTCCCGCGACGAGCGGTAGGACCACGGCCAGCGAGAGCAGGCCCGGAACCAGGAACACCCCGACCTGCACGAGTCCGACCAGGAGCATCGCGAGGACCTTGCCGCGGATGAGCGTGCCGGCCGTGACGGTCGTCAGGATCATCTCGGAGATCCGGTTCTCCTTCTCCTCCACCACGACGGTCACCATCCGGGCGGCGAGCAGGACCACGAGCCCGAAGAACGCGGCGACGTAGAGCAGCGGCGGCACGACCGACAGCCAGCCCGGCGCGACACGACCGTCGGCGTAGGTCGTGACGTCGGTGGTCGGTGGCGACCGGAGGATGCGGACGGCCTCAGCGTCGTCGACCCCGGCGGCGACGCTCTGTTCGAGCACCCGTTGCGCGAGCGCCGAGTAGCCGTTGTTCGCGAACAGCCCGCGGTCGGCCCCGAGGACGGTGACCGGGGACGTGGACGGCTTCGCGGGGAACTCGATGAAGGCGTCGAGGTGTCCGGTCCGCACCGCCGCGCGGTCGGCCGCCGGGTCCTCGGACGGCGACCCGCCCCACCTCGCGGCGATCGGTTCCGAGACCAGTCCGGAGTGGTCGACGTAGTGGAAGGGCGTCCTCGCCGCGGAGCCGCTCGAGACCGCCGAGTCGGTGCCGGCCGCCTGCCCGATGCCGACGAGCAGCGAGACGACGATGACGACGAGGGGGGAGCGCGAGCGTGCCGATCCAGAACGCGGGCTTCTTCACCGCCCGCACGAACTCGAACCGGACGACGGTGCCGAGGCGGCTCACCGTGCTGCTCCGACCGGGGCGGCGTCGGTCGCCGCGTCGTGGCCGTACAGCTGCACGAAGATCTCCTCGAGGGGGGATGCGGCGCATCGCGAACGCGGTGACGTGCACGCCGGCCCCGACGAGCTCGGCGAGGATGTCGGACCCGTCGCGGGCCGAGGCCGCGGTGGGCACCAGGTGGGCGACGTGCCCCTCGTGCCGGGCGAGTCGGTACAGGTCCGACGCGGGCACGGAGCCGGTCAGCCCGACCTGCGCGATCGCGCCGCCGAACGCGTCCTGCACCTCGGGGATGGTGCCGTACGCGGCGGCGACGCCGTCCTTGAGGAGGAGGATCCGGTCGCAGAGCCGTTCGACCTCGTCCATCTGGTGCGTGACGAGGACGACGGTCGCGCCGTCGGCCTTCCGCTCGGCCACGAGGTCGAGCAGCAGCCGTCGGTTCACCGGGTCGAGACCCTTCGTCGGCTCGTCGAGGATGAGCAGTCGCGGGCGGTCCATGATCGTGATGCCGAGCTGCACCTTCTGCTGCTGGCCGCCGGAGAGCTTGTCGATCCGGACCTTCGCCTTGTCCGCGAGCCCGACGCGCTCCAGGTACTCGGTCGACCACCGCGTCGCCGGACCCCTGGGCATGCCGCGGAGCGCTGCGAAGTACGTCATCACGTCGATGACGGTCTCCTTGCGGTAGAGCCCACGCTCCTCGGGCAGGTACCCGATGCCGCCGGTGGCCGGTCGGTACGCCCCGCCGTCGATGGTCAGTGTGCCGGAGGTGGGAGCCGTGATGCCGAGGAGGGCGCGGATCGTCGTGGTCTTGCCCGAGCCGTTGCTGCCGAGCAGCCCGAACGTCTCGCCGGGAGCGATGTCGAAGGTGAGACCGTCGACCACGGTCCTGTCCCCGAACCGCATGACGAAGTCACGCACGGTGACGGCTGCTCCGGCCACGCGGCCTCCTCTCGACGTGCCGACCCTACCGAGCCCGTCTGACGGGTCCGGGCGTCGGGGCGACCCAGGACGGACGGGAGGCCCGGCACGCGACGCGCACCGGGCCTCCCGTCCGTCTCCCGGTCCGGTCGTGCCGTCCCGTCAGGGACGCAGCCAGGCGGTCCCGACGCCCGCCAGCACACCGTCCGTCAACGGCGCGCTGGCGAGCAGCAGCTCGCCCTCGGGCAGCCGGAACGGCTCCTCGCCGAAGACCGTGACGCTCGTCCACCCGTTCGGGCGGCGGAACGCCAGGACGTCGTCGCGTCCGGTCTCGACCCACTCGAGGTGCTCCGCGGCCTGCAGCTCGCGGCGCAGCCGGAGCGCCGCGCGGTACAGGTTCAGGGTGGAGTCGGGGTCGGCGTCCTCGGCCTCGACGCTCGACTCCGCGAACCAGGCCGGCTGCGGCAGGTGGGCGCCGCCGGGCCCGAACCCGAAGCTCTCGCCCGTCCGCGTCCACGGGATCGGCACCCGGCAGCCGTCGCGGCCCACGTCGACGCCGGGGTTGCGGAAGTACGCGGGGTCCTGGCGGTCGGCGTCCGGGACGTCGCCGACCTCGTGCAGGCCGAGTTCCTCGCCCTGGTACAGGTACGCGGAGCCGGGGGAGCGCGAGCTCGAGGAGCGTCGCGGCGCGGGCACGACGCAGGCCGAGGCCCCGGTCCAGGTCGTCCTGTGACCCGCCGGCGAGCAGCCAGCCGCTGCCCTGCTTGTCGGTGGAGGGGGGCGTGCGCGGCGTCGCCGCTGCGCGGGGGGCAGCGCGTACCGGGTCGCGTGTCGGACGACGTCGTGGTTCGAGAACACCCACGTCGTCGAGGACCCGGACTGCTCCGCCAGGCCGAGGTTGAACTCGATGACCGACCGGAACTGCCCGGCGTCGAAGTCCGCCTCGAGCAGGTCGAAGTTGAAGGCCTGACCGAGCCCCTCGGCGCTGGCGTAGCGGGCACGCCGGTCCGCCGGCACCCAGGCCTCGGCGACCGCGGTCCGGGCGGGGGTGTACTCCTCGAACACCCGGCGCCACTCGGCGTAGATCTCGTGCACCTCGTCGCGGTCCCAGAGCGGGTGCGTGCCGTCCTTCGGCATCGCGGTGACCTCGGCCCAGGTCGGCAGGTCACCCGCGGGCAGGTCCTTCGCCAGTCCGTGGGCGACGTCGATGCGGAACCCGTCGACCCCGCGGTCCGACCAGAAGCGCAGGGTCCGGAGGAAGTCGTCGCGGACCTCCCGGTTCGTCCAGTCCAGGTCCGGCTGCTCCTTCGCGAAGCTGTGCAGGTACCACTGGCCGTCCCCGACAGGGGTCCACGCCGGGCCGCCGAAGATCGACACCCAGTCGGCGGGGGGCGTCCGCGCCGGACGGGCCGGAGCCGTCGCGGAACACGTACCGTGCCCGGGCGGGGGGAGCCCTTCGGGGACGCGAGCGCCTCGCGGAACCACTCGTGCCGGTCGCTCGTGTGGTTCGGGACGACGTCGACGATCACCCGGATGCCGGCACCGTGCAGCGCCGCGACCATGTCGTCGAAGTCGTCGAGCGTCCCGAGCCGCGGGTCGACGTCCCGGTAGTCGTCCACGTCGTAGCCGCCGTCGGCGAGGGCGGACGGGTAGAAGGGGCTGAGCCAGACGGCCTCGACGCCGAGGGACGCCAGGTACGGCACCCGGTCGGTGACCCCGCGGAGGTCGCCGATGCCGTCACCGTCCGCGTCCGCGAAGGACCGGGGGTAGATCTGGTAGACGCTCGCCTGCCGCCACCAGGTCTCGTCGGTCGCGGGGGGTCGTCGGCTGGACGGCCGGGTCGAGCACGTCGGTCATGGGGTTGCTTCCTTCGGTCGGGGTCGGGCGGGTGTCGGTCACTTGATGGCGCCCTGGGTCACGCCGGCCATGACCCACCGCTGCGTGATGAGGTAGACGATGATCGCCGGGGCCATGGCCATCAGGTACGAGGCGAACGACACGTTGTAGTTGTTGCTGAACTGGGTCTGGAACATCTGCTGTAGGACCGGCAGGGTCTGCAGCGCGGGGTCGGAGGTGATCAGCGACGGCATCACGAAGTCGTTCCAGGACGCGAGGAACGCGAAGATGCCGACGGTGGCGCTCATCGGTGCCAGCAGCGGGAACACGAGTCGCCAGAACACCTGCCCCGTGCTCGCACCGTCGATGCGGGCACTCTCCTCCAGCTCGGCCGGGATCGAGCGCAGGAAGGCGGTGAAGAGCAGCACGCTGAAGGACAGCTGGAACATGACGTGCAGGATCGCGACGCCGACGGGGTTGTCGAGCCCGACCAGACCGGTGAGCTTCACCTGCGACAGGGCGAGCACCGGGAACGGCAGGAACATCGCGGCGAGCAGGTAGAAGAACGACCAGCGGAACAACCGACGGTCCCACTTCCGGGCGATGGCGTACGCGGTGAACGAGGCGAGCAGGATCGTGCCGGCGACGGTGATCGCCGCGACGAGCACGGAGATGCCGAAGGCCCGCGGGAAGTCCGTGAGCTCCCACGCCTGCACGAACCCGTCGACGCTGAACGGTGCCGGGAGCGAGAAGGCGTTGCCGTCGACCGCCTGTCCGGTGGTCTTGAACGCCATCGTCAGCGTGACGTAGAGCGGGACGAGCACGGACAGCGCGCAGAGGACGAGGACGATCGTGACCGGCCAGTTGGCACGCTCGCGCCGGCCGGCGCCGCGGCTGCCGGTGGTCCGGTCGGCGTCCACCGACCGGATGCTGCCGGTCGCCGTCGTCCCCGGTCGCAGGGGTGCTTGCAGGGACATCAGAGCGCTGCCTTCCCGCGGGTGGCCCGCAGCTGGATCACGGCGATCACGACGGCGATCACGAAGAAGATCGTCGCGTTGGCCATCTGGTAGGCGTAGTCGCCACCGTTGAAGCCCTTGAAGATCGACATCGCGACGCTGGTCGTCGAGGTGCCGGGGCCACCGTCGGTGAGCCCGACGATGATGTCGTACGAGTTCAGGAAGTTCTTGAACCCGATGACGAGGTTGATGAGGATGTACCCGGCCGTCAGCGGCACGGTGATCGAGAGCAGCTGGCGCCACCCACCGGCACCGTCGAGCGACGCCGCCTCGTACACCTCGCCCGGGATCGACAGCACACCGGCGATGTAGATGAGCAGGGTCGACGGGATCGCCTGCCACGCGGTGACCACGACGATCGCGATCCACGCCAGGTCCGGGTCCGCCAGGATGCTCTGCTCGAGCGGCGTGATCCCGAGCGTGGTTGCGAGCGCCGGCAGGCTGTTCGCGAACAGGAACGAGAACACGTAGGCGATGACGATGCCGGAGATCACCATCGGCAGCACGAACACCGCCCGCAGCGCGATCTTGCCGCGCACCTTCGCGGTCAGGGCGATCGCGAGCAGGAACGCGACGGCGTTCACGACGAGCACGGTCACGAGCGAGAAGCCGATCGTGAACAGGTACGCCTGCAGGATCGCCGGGTCGGAGAACACCGCCACGTAGTTCGTCAAGCCGATGAACCGGAACTCGCCGAACCCGACGGAGTTCGTGAAGCTCAGCACGATGCCCATCACGGCGGGGAGCGTGATGGCGAGCGTGAACAGGACGAGGGTGGGCAGCAGGAACGCGAGGAACAGCGGGTCGATCCGCGGTCGCCTCCGGCGTCCGGCCGGGAGGCTCGTGGTCCGGCCGTGCGTGCGGCCGCCGTCCGCCTTGGTGGTGAGGGTCATGGTCGTCTCCTTCACGCGGCCGAGCGGAGCGCCAGGCGCGCCCAGTCGGAGTCGAGGGTGCGGAGTTGTCGCTGCGGGTCGCCGCCGAACGCGATCGACTGCGCGTAGTTCGCGACGGGGATCTCGGCGGGGATGAGCTGCGAGGCGCCGAGGTAGAAGGCGGCGTCGTCGTAGTACGACTGCATGCCGCGCAGGGCGGGGTTCGACGCGGGCGGGGCGTCTCGCCGGACCCCGAACCCGTTGTTGTCCGCGTTGTACCGGTCGTTCACGGCCGGGGTCATGAGGAACGACAGGAACTCCCGCGCCGCCTCCTGCTTGCGCGAGGCCTCAGGGATCCAGAGCGCCAGGTCGACGTTGACCCGCACCTTCCGGTCGGCGGGGTCCTCGGTCACGGGCAGCGGGAACGTCCCGAGGTCCATGTCGGGCGTGGTCTTGGCGATCTCGCCGAGCGCCCACGGCCCCTGCAGGTACATCGCGGCCTTCCCCTGCGCGAAGGCCAGGTTGCCGTCCCCGTACCCGCGGCTGACCGCACCGGGCTGGTGCCACTCGCGCAGCTGCGCCATGCGTTCCATCGGGGCCGCGAAGTCCTCCGCGAACGACGGCGCGGATCCCGTGCCGACACGGGTGCCGGCCGCGCGGAGGGCCGCGAACGTCGCCGGGGTGTCGATCATCCCGCCGATGCTGTAGTCGAACATGCCCTGCGCGATCGTCCAGTTGTCCTTGAACGTGCCGTACACCGGTGCGATGCCCGCCTCCTGCAGCCGGCGGCACACGGCGGCGAACTCGGACCACGTCGTCGGGACGTCGAGCCCCCCGCTCGGCGAACAGGGCGCGGTCGTAGATCACCGACGCGGCGGTCACGGAGTACGGCAGCGCGCTCCTGCGGCCCGGGTAGTCGGCGGTCTGCTCCATGAGGGGCCACAGGTCGGGGTTGATCGTCGCGGCCTCGGGCAGGTCCGAGAGGTCGGTGAGTGCGCCGTGCTCCACGAAGGGCACGACGGAGAAGTTGTAGTTCCAGCAGCCGAGGTCCGGCGGGCTGTTCCGCACGAAGTTCGCCGACATGCTCGACGTCGAGTCCCGGACCACCCGGATCCGTGACTGCGCCTGGTGGAACTGCGCGATGAGGTCGTCGAAGTACCCGATGACCTCGGGCTTGGACACGTAGAAGCTGATCGTCTCCGGCCGTGAGCCGGTCGACCCGACCGGTGCACAGCCCGCGAGTGCGAGGCCGCTGGCGATGCCGCCCGCCCCGAGCAGGAACGACCGCCGGCTCAGCGCGGATGCGCTGCCGGCTCGTGTGGCGCGTGGTTGCACGTCGTCTCCGTTCGCCGGGACCGGCACCGTCGCCGTCCCGGTGTGCGCGCTGCTCCGATGCAGCCCGCCCGACTAAATATACGAACAAAATCTACTCGCACAAGCTGATCGTGCCGCGGTAGTCTCGCCACATGCCGCAGCGTCGAGCGTCGCCCCGTGCCTCCAGTGCGGAGACCGTCCTCGACCACGCACTCGACGTCGGCGCCTTCACTGCGACCGAGGCGATGGAGTCGACCGGACTGACCCGCTCCACCGTGCTCGCGGCGTGCGAGGACCTCGTCGCACGCGGCTGGCTGACGGAGCTGGACGACGCGCGCACCGCCGGCGAGTACCGCATCGGTCGACCCGCACGGCGCTACGAACTCGACCCGACCGCGGGGTGCGTCGTCGGCGTCGACGCCGGACAGCACCGGGTCGCTGCGTTCGTCGCCGACCTGCGCGGTGCCGTGCTCGCGCGTGCGGAGACCGACCTCGGCACGCGGGGGGCTCGACGTCGGGTTCCGCCTCGACGCGGTCGCGACCACCGTCGCCGCCGCGCTCGCCGCAGCCGGGACGGACGCTGACCGGGTCCTCGTGACCACCGTCGGGGTCCCCGCACCCGTCGACGCCCGCGGTGTCTCACCGGACGACGGCGGCTTCTGGGTCAGCATGAACCCCGGCTTCGACGCGGTCGCCCCCCGGAGCCCGCGTCGTCGTCGAGAACGACGCGAACCTGGCGGCCATCGCCGAACGGCCGTCCGCGCCGGAGGCGTCCTTCGCCGCACTGCTCGCGGGGGGAGCGGTTCGGCGCCGGCCTCGTCGTCGACGGCGTGCTGCTCCGCGGTGCACGGGGCGGCGCGGGCGAGCTGCGCGCACTCGGACTCGTCGTCGGTGTCGGGTCGTCGGACGGACTCGGCGCGGCGGCGCGCACCGCGGTGACCGCGGCGGTCGACGCCGGCCGGGTCGACCCGGACAGCCCGCTCGGCCGTGCCGTCGCCCGCGAGGGCCTCGACGCGGCCGCCGTCTTCCGCGCCGCGGACGACGGCGACCCCGTCGCGCTCGAGGTCGTGGATCAGCTCGGGGACCTGCTCGCCCGGGTGTGCGTCCTGCTCGCGAGCCTGCTCGACATCGACCGGGTGGTCGTCGCGGGGGGCGATCGCGGGGCACGCCGGTGCCGTCATCGACCACGCTTCGGCCGTGCTCGGCAGCGGGCGGTTCGACCCGGTGCCGGAGATCGTGGCCTCGACGCTGGGGGGCGGACGTCGTCGTGACGGGTGCCGTCGCGCTCGCGCTCGACACGGTCCGCGCGGATCCGCTGTCGTTCGACCTGCGGACGGCACCCGCGGCGGCGGCGGCCGTCGGCTGACGGGTGCTGGGCCGGCTCCGACGTCAGCGGGGGGAGTGCGGCGAGCACCTCGGCGGCCCGCGCGGCGTCCTCCGCGGACACGTCCAGGTGGGTGACGAGGCGCACCGTCGTCCGCCCGAGCCGCATCACCCGGACGCCAGCGGCCTCGGCGGCGGCGACGAACGTGTCGGGGTCGGACACCTGCGCGAAGACGATGTTCGTGTCCACCGACTCCGGGTCGACGTCGAGCGCCGCTGCGAGCACCCGGGCGTTCGCGTGGTCCTCGGCCAGGCGGTCGACGTGCTCGTGCAGGGCGTACCGTGCGCCGGCGGCGAGGATGCCCGTCTGCCGCATGCCCCCGCCGTAGCGCTTCCGCCAGATCCGCGCGGCCGCGATCCGGTCGGCCGATCCGACGAGCACGGACCCGACGGGCGCACCGAGGCCCTTCGACATGCACACGGACACCGTGTCGAACCCGCTCGCCAGGTCGGGGAACGGGGTGCCCGACGCCACGTGGGCGTTCCACAACCGGGCACCGTCCAGGTGCAGGCCGATGCCGTGCTCGCGGGCGAACTCCTGCACGGCGCGGACCTCGGCCACGGGCTGCACGGTGCCGCCGCCGAAGTTGTGCGTGTTCTCGACCGCGATCGCCGTCGTCGACACCGAGTAGGCGCCGGCGTTCGGCTCCGCGATCGCGCGCACCGCGTCGGCCACCAGGCGGCCGCGGTCGGACGCCCACGTCCGTGTGGTGATGCCGGAGAACACGGCCGCCGCGCCGAGCTCGGCGCGGACGACGTGGGCCTGCACGTCGGCGAGCAGTTCCTCGCCGGGGCCGACGAGCAGGCGGAGCCCGAGCTGGTTCGCCATCGAGCCGGACGGGGTGAAGAGCCCGGCTTCGTGACCGAGGAGCGCGGCGACCTCCTGCTCGAGCGCGGTGGTCTCGGGGTCCTCGCCGAACACGTCGTCACCGACCTCGGCGTCCACCATGGCGCGGCGCATCGCCGGGGTCGGACGGGTCACGGTGTCGGAGCGCAGGTCGATCACCGGACAACGGTACCCCCCGGCGACGCACCCCGGTCGTCCGGCCCGGCTACGGTGTGCGACATGCAGCCTCCCGCTCCCGGAACACTCCGCATCCTGCACCTGTCGGACACGCACGTGACCGGGGACGGCGCGCTGCACCAGGGCACCGTCGACACCACGGCGGCGCTGGGCGCCCTGCTCGACCACCTGGACGGCCTCGACGGCGTGGGGCTGGTCGTCGTCTCCGGCGACGTGTCCGAGGACGGGTCGCCGGAGTCGTACGCGACGGTCCGCGACCTGGTCGGCGGCTGGGCCGAGCGGCACGGCGCGGCGTTCGTGACGGTCCCCGGCAACCACGACCAGCGCGACGGCTTCCGACGGGTGCTGTTCGACGGGCACGTCCTCGGCGAGGGCGGGAGACCGCTCATGCACACGATGGAGCACCACGACCCCGCGGTCCCGGTCCGAGGGCGGTCCGTCGTCGCGGGCCGGCGGATCGTCACCGTCGACACGAGCGTCCCGGGCGCCGGGTACGGCGAGCTGTCCGCGACCGCGACCGAGCACCTGCGGGCCGCCCTCGCCGAGCCGGCAGCGCACGGGTCGGTCGTCGTCCTGCACCACCCGCCACTGACCGCACCGACGTCGCTGCACGACGCGCTGAAGCTCCGCAACCCCGGTGACCTCGCCGCGGTGCTGCGGGGGGACCGACGTCCGGGTCGTGCTCGCCGGCCACTACCACCACCACTTCGCCGGCTCGACCGGCGGCGTCCCCGTCCTCGTCGCGCCCGGGGTCGCGAACGACGCCGACGTCACCGGTCGGTACGACGAGGAGACCGCCCTCGTCGGCACCGGCGCCCTCGTCGTCGACCTCGCCGAGGACGGTTCGCTCTGGTCGACGCCGGTCCGCGTGCCGCGTCCGGACGCCGACCAGCGGGCGCTGCACCTCGACGCCGACACCGCTGCCCGCATCGCGGCGGCCTTCGGTCCGTCCTGACCGGCGTCCTCCCCCGGTCGCCGGACCGGACGGGAGGCGCGCTCCGGGCCGCCCCGGGCCTCCCGTCCGACCCGTCCCTGCGAGTACCCCTCATCCCCGCGCACCGACCGGGGTGCGGCGAGTAGGACGGACGCACGACGTCCCGAGGAGGATGACATGCGAACCGGTAGCGCAGTCCAGTACGAGCGGTACGGCGAATTCGACGTGGTCGAGGTCGTGCCGCAGGAACGCCCCACGCCCGGCCCCGGCGAGGTCCTCGTCGAGGTGATCGCGGCGGGCCTCAACCACATCGAGCGGTTCCTCCGCGAGGGCAAGCTCCAGGACCACGTCCACGTCGACTTCCCGGCACGGCAGGGAGTCGACCTCGCCGGCATCGTGCGCGCGCGCGGCGACGGGGTGAAGGACCTCCGCGTGGGCGACGAGGTCATGGGGCACGCGCCCGAGGGCGGCTCGCACGCCACCTGGGTGGTCGTGCCCCGCGACGCCGTCGTCATCAAGCCGACCCACGTCGGGTGGGAGGTCGCCGGCGGGCTGTACCTGGCGGGCTGCACCGCCGTCGACGTCGTCCGGAAGCTCCGACTCGGACCCGACGACACCGTCGTCATCAGCGCGGCCGCCGGCGGCGTCGGTCACATCCAGTGCCAGCTCGCCCGCGACGCCGGTGCGACGGTCATCGGACTCGGCAGCCCGCGCAACCACGACTACCTCCGCCAGATCGGCATCCTGCCCGTCGCCTACGGGGACGGTGAGGAGGCCCGGATCACCGAGATCGCGAAGGGCCGGCCCGTCACCGCCTTCATCGACAACCACGGCGACGAGTCCGCGCGCGAGCTCGCCGTCCGGCTCGGCGTGGACGAGAAGCGCTTCGTGTCGTCGGACGACCGGCGGGACGCCGAACTCCGGTTCCTCCGGGCCCCGGCGTCCGACCCGGAGGCGCGCGAGCTCATCACGTACCTCGTGAAGGCCGTCGAGGACCGCCGTGTGCAGGTCCTCATCTCCGGGTTCTACCCGTTCGAGTACATCGTCGAGGCGTACGAGGACCTGGCGGAGATGCACTCCCGCGGCAAGGTCGTCGTGGGCATGCAGCCCGTCGAGACCGGGGCCCGGCAGGACTGGTACCGGTCCGAGAAGGCGCGTGACCTCCGCGACGTGTACGCGCACGAGAAGGCCGAGGGCACGCTCGAGAGCGGTTCCCCGGCGTCCCGCGGCGCCGACTGACGGCGGCGGCGCAGCGCTGGCGCCCGGCCGGACCTAGCTGAGGACGTCCTTGCTGGCGAACCGGCCGTACGCCAGCGCGCCGAAGACGACCAGGTACCCGAGCTGCAGGACCGCGTTGCTGCCGAACGAGTCGAACGAGATCGGGTCCCGCAGCAGGTCGCCGAACCCGAGCCAGAGGTGCGAGAACAGGAACGGGTGCAGCCAGTCGAGCTGCGGGAGCTGGTCGAGCACCTGCGATGCCCCGGCCAGCACGACCGTCGCGGCCATCGCCCCGACCGGGACGTTGGTCAGCGTCGACGCGAACAGACCGATCGCCACCAGGCCGAGCATCGACAGCGTCACGTAGAGCGCGAGCAGGACCGCACGGCCCGCGTACGACCAGCCGTCGACCTGCGTACCGGAGAGCAGCGTCACCGGACCGACCGGGAACAGCGCCGCACCGATCGCCGCCCCGACGAGGACGACGAGCAGGGTGGCGGCGAGACAGAACGCGACCGCGCCGATCGTCTTCACGACGATGAACCGCACCCGCCCGGTCGGGGCGACGAGCAGGTAGCGCAGCGTGCCGTGGCTGGCCTCGCCGGCGACGGTGTCGCCGGCGACCACCCCGACCGTGAGGGGCAGGAAGAGCGGGATCGACACCGTCAGCGCCGTGAAGGACACGAACAGGCCGTTGTTCGTGATGTCGCCGAGGAACGCCGGGCCACCGTCGTCGCCGTCGGTGGTGAGCCGGACCGCGACGGCGATGAGGATCGGCACGAGGGCGAGTGCCCCGAGCATCGCCCAGGTCCGACGCCGACGGAAGACGAGCGCGAGTTCGGACCCGAGCAGGGCGAACGTGCGGGTCCGCCGCGCAGCGCCCGGAGCGGACCGGGCACCAGCGGGTCGTGTCGTCGTGTCCACGGTGTCACCCTGCGACATCGAATCCCTCTCCGGTGAGTGCGACGAACAGGTCCTCGAGGGTGCCGCCGCCGACCGCGATGCCGCGCACCCGGACCTCGGCGCGGACGAGTTCGGCGGTGATCGTCTCCGGCTCGACGTCGGTGGTGAGGTCGGCGACCAGGACGTCGGACCCGCCCTCCCGCCGGGGCGCGAGTCCGAGGCGGGAGAGGACGACACCGGCCTGCCCGATGTCGGGGGTCCGGACCGTGACGGTCCGGGCGCCGCGGGCTCGCAGCTCGTCGAGCGGGCCCTGCGCGACGATCGAGCCGGTGCGCATCACGGCCGCGTGCGTGCAGACCTGCTCGATCTCGGCCAGCAGGTGACTCGACACGAACACCGTCGTGCCGTCGTCCGCCAAGGACCGGATGAGGTGGCGGACCTCCCGGGTCCCCTGCGGGTCCAGGCCGTTCGTCGGCTCGTCGAGCACGAGGAGGTCGCGCGGGGACAGCAGCGCGTTCGCCAAGCCCAGGCGCTGCTTCATCCCGAGCGAGTACGCGTGCGCCTTCTTGTCGGCGGCGTGGCTCAACCCGACCCGGTCGAGTGCGCTCGCGACCCGCTCCCGCCGCGTCCGCGGGTCGGAGGTCGGATCGGCGGCGTCGAAGCGGGACAGGTTCGCCCGGCCGGACAGGTAGGGGTAGAAGGCCGGACCCTCGACCAGGGCGCCGACCCGGGGGAGCACCGAGTGCAGCCCGCGCGGCATCGGTTCGCCGAGCACCTCGATCCTCCCGCTCGTGGCGGTCGACAGCCCCAGGAGCATCCGGATCGTGGTGGTCTTGCCGCTGCCGTTCGGCCCGAGGAACCCGAACACCGAGCCGCGGGGCACCGCGAGGTCGATGCCGTCCACGGCCCGCTGCTTCCGGAAGACCTTGCGGAGGCCGACCGTCCGGATGGCGAGCCCGGCTGCGGTGTCCGTGGTGTCCCGGGGTGCGGCCGCGGTGTCCGTCCCCGTCGTCACTTCGCGGCGGCGACCAGCGTCGCGACCGGCACCGCGCCCGCGAGGACACGGCCGTCGTCGGCCAGGTACACCGAGACGAGCGAGGTCTGCAGGGCGCGACCGCCGTCGACCGCCGTCGTGAGCTGGTCGAGGAGCCCGGACGCCTCCGACCCGAGACCGGTGCTGTCGGCGGTGCCGGCGGGCAGGGCCACCACCGTGTCCCACCCGCTGCCGGTGACCGTGGCGCCGTGGTCGGCCACACCGTGCCCGGAGCCGTTCCCGTGCGTACCCGGATCGGCGTCGGAGAGGTCCTTCGTGGTCACGTCCGCACCGCTCGGCGGCGTGAACGCGAACAGCCGTGCCGCCGGCGCGCCGTACGACAGGCTCGTGAAGCCGACCTGGAACGCGGGGTCGTCCTTCCCCGCGGCGGTGACCGACGCGCGCAGCGGCAGCCCCGTCTGCTGGTCGACGGCGAGCTGCACCGTGCCGACGAGGGTGTCGGAGGACTTCGGGGTGAGCGTGAGGAGCCAGGCGTCGTGACCGGCGACCGAGGTCGCCACCGGCTTCGAGACCTCCGTGGTCGGGGTGATGGCGTCGATCGCGCGCTCGGCCACGTCACCCGGTGTGGTGGTGCCGTACCCGGGCGTCTCCGCGGAGCGGCTCGGGAGCGTGACCTTCGTCGCGGCGCGCTCCTCGGAGTCCCACGTCCACACGGTGCTGCCGTTGCGGATGACGTCCCGCTCGGCGAGCTGTTCGGTGACCTGCACCCGCTGCTTCGTCGCTCCGTCGACGTAGACGCGGGCGGTGTGCGGAGCGGTGAGCAGACCGAGTGCGTCCGAGGCGTCCCCCCCTCGAGCGAGGAGCCGCCGGAGCCGGTGGGCAGTTCCGGGAGCCCGAGGTCGCTCGTCTGCGCCAGCTTGCCCGAGTACTGCGCGTCCGAGGAGCCGGCGATGCTCGCGATGACCGCGGCGGCGGTCGGGTGCTCCCCGGCGACGGGAGGAGCGGCGGCGTTCGCCAGCGCGGGAGCGGCGACGGCCCCGGCGACGACGACGGGCGCGATCAGTGCCGGCAGCCAGACGGACTTCTTCATGGGGGGTTCCCCTCGGTCGAGCATCGGACCCGCGGTGGTGCATCGGAGTCGGGTGCACGGTACGTCCGACAACCGACAGAACGCTGTGCTCCGGCCAGGTCCGGCGGCCGGAGCACAGCGTTCACCGGGTCATCCGGCGGACTGCTCGTACGACCGGATCGCGTCGACCTTCCCGGCGCTCGCCGATGCCGGGTCGAAGGTGTACCCGAGCCACTCGCGCACCAGGCGGCGGGCGAGCTCGGTGCCGATCACCCGCTGCCCGAGGCAGAGGACCTGCGCGTCGTTCGACAGCACCGACCGCTCGACGCTGAACGGGTCGTGCGCGGTCACCGCCCGGATGCCGGGGACCTTGTTCGCGCTGATCGCCACCCCGAGTCCGGTGCCGCAGACGAGCAGCGCCCGGTCGGCGGACCCGGCGGCGACGAGCCGCGCGGCCTCGACGGCGACGTGGGGGTAGGCCGTGTGGCCGTCGGCGTCGACACCCACGTCGACGACGTCCACGACACGGGGATCGGCCATGAGGTCGGCGCGCAGCACCTCCTTGAGCGTGAAACCGGCGTCGTCCGACCCGATCGCGATGCGGAACGTCATGCGTGCACTCCTCCGGTGGTGGTGGTGGTGATGGTGGTGTTCGTGGTGTCACGTCGGGCGGTGAGGACCTCGCCGACCCGGGTGAGGACCATGCCCATCGAGACGGCTCCGGCGTCCGGGGTGCCGACGCTCTTCGCGGCGAGCGGCCGGGCTCGTCCCACACGTGGCGACAGCGCCGCGGTGGCGGTCGCCTCGAGCTGGGCGACCTCGGCGGCAGCGGTCCAGGCCTCCGGCAGCGGCACGCCGGAGCGCACCGCCGCGTCGAGGGCGTCGACGAACGGCAGCAGGGCGTCGAGCAGGGTTTTGTCGCCACGCCGCGCCCGTCCGAGCTGGACGACCGCGTCGGCGAAGGCCCGGGCCGCGTCGACCACGAGCGACGCGGTGACCTCGTCGACGTCGTCGCCGATCGCGGCGCCGAACGCCTCGAGGGCTGCGCCCCAGAGCACGCCCGAGGTCCCGCCGGCCTCTGCCGCCCAGGCCTCGCCGGCGCGTCCGAGCAGGAACGCGACGCCGGCGGTCGCGTCCGTGCCGTCGACCGCCCGCCGGGCCGCACCGATGCCCTTCACCATCCCGCGTCCGTGGTCGCCGTCCCCGGCGACGGCGTCGATGCGGCCGAGTTCGTGCTCCTGCTCGCGGAGCAGCCGTTCCGTCGCCGCGACGACCACGCGCACGGTGTCGGCGGCCTGCCGGGAGGCCCGGCTCGCGTCCGGCACGACCGTCGCGTCCGCAGCGCACTCGGTCCCGACGGCCGCGGGGACGAGTGTGGCGACGGGCGCTGCCACCTTGCGGTAGGCGGGCGCGTAGGCGTCGGCACACCAGAGTCGCTCGAGGTCGTCGTCGAGCCACTGCAGGGTGAGCGAGCACCCGCCCATGTCCAGGCTCGTCACGAGTTCGCCGACCTCGGGCTCGACGACCGCGAGACCGGCCTGCTCGAGGAGCGGCGCGATCCGTCCCCAGAGCACGAACAGCTCCTCGTACTTGGTGTCGCCGAGGCCGTTGAGGACCGGGGCGACCCGGCCACCGGCGGGGGCGTCGGCCGGACGCTCGGCGAGCAACCGGTCCACGAGCAGGTGCGCGAGCTGGCGGGCCGGCACGAGCGGGACGTCGCGGATGCCCGGCTCCCCGTGGATCCCGAGGCCGAGGCCCAGGTGACCGTCCGGCACCGTGAACAGCGGCTCGTCGGCTCCGGGCAGCGTGCAGCCCGAGAAGGCGACGCCGATCGTCCGCGTTCGGTCGTTCGCGTGCCGGCCGACCCGTTCGACCTCGTCCAGCGAGGCCCCGGCGGCCGCCGCGGCGCCCATGGCCTTGACGACCGCGAAGTCGCCCGCGATGCCCCGTCGTCGGTCGACCTCGTCCGCCGAGGCGACGTCGTCGGTGACCACCACGATCCGCGTGTCGACACCGGCAGCGCGGAGTCGTTCGGCGGCGATCCCGAAGTTCATCGTGTCGCCGGCGTAGTTCCCGAAGCACAGGACGACGCCGCGGCCCTGGTCGGCGGCCCTGGCCACGGAGTACACCTGGGCGGCGGACGGTGACGTGAATACGTTCCCGACGACCGCGCCGGTCGCGAGCCCGGGGCCGACCAGACCGCTGAAGGCGGGGTAGTGGCCGGAGCCGCCTCCGACGACGACGGCGACCTGCGGGTCGGTGTCGGCGGTCGGCAGCGTCACGACGCCGCCGGTCACACCGCGGACGCGGTCGGCGTACAGGGCGAGCCAACCGGCGAGTTGGTCCTCGGCGAACTCGTCGGGGTCGTCGCAGATTGTGGTCATGTGCGGTCCTCCTCGGGGGGACGGGTGGGTGGGAAGGGACGGGGACATCGGTCAGTGGGCCTCGTCGTGCTGCGGGACGTGGAGTCGGCCGACCATGAGGAAGGCGCAGGCGTAGAGCCCCACGAACGTCCAGGTGACGGCGGCACCGCCCCCGCCGAGCGCGAGGACGACGGCCACCACACCGGTGCCGAGGAACGCGGCACCGCCGGCCGCGGTCGTGTACATCGCCATGGCCGCACCCCGGTGCTGCGGTTCGAGCGCCGGCATGATCGCGCCCATCGGGACGAACCCCGCGAGCGAGCACCCGAAGACGCACCCGGCGACGACGGCGGCGACGTACCCCCCAGTCGGAGCCGGCGGGGACGAGTTGCGGGACGTACCACCAGGCCAGCAGCCCGACCGCGGACCCGACGACGCCGAACCAGCGGACCGTGCGGACCCATCCGATGCGGTCGCCGACCCAGCCGAACAGGGCGTTCACGAGGATGCTCGTCGCGTACACGCACACGGTCATGAGGAGCCAGCGCTGTTGCCCCCAGCCGCGCTCGTCGGCGATGACGGCCGGCAGGACGACGAACATGCCGAACTCCGGTGCGGTGTTGACGAGTCGGACGAGGAACCCCATGAGCACGCGCGGCCGTGTCGCGGTCAGGCGGATCCCGCTCGTGACGACCCGCAAGGGGCTCTCGCCGGCGGGGGGCGATCCGCTGCGTGCCGCTCGGCAGCCGGACACCGAAGCGCGCGAGCGCCCACCCGGCGACGACGAGGGCGATCGAGGCGGTCATCGCTCCGGTCTCGCCGACGACCCCGCCGCCGAGGGCCGGGATGGTCCCGAGGGCGAACAACGAGCCGAGCGTGGGCAGGCCGCCGGTGAAGGCGACGTAGAACCACCCGACCGCCGCACCACGGCGTTCGACGGGTGCGGTGACGTTCACCCAGACCAGGAACGCGAACGCGGCGAGCGGGTGCCCGAGTCCGCGGAGTGTGTAGGCCACCGCGGTGAGCGGGACGCTGCCGAGGTGGAGGGCACCGAGGAACAGGACCTCGAACACGACCCAGACGACGACGCCGACGGTCATCACGGGGCGTGGGCCGACCAGGTCGGCGAGCGCGCCGGACAGGTAGCTGCCGATGAGGGTCGCGAGGCTCGCACCGGTGACGATCGTCGCGACCGTGGCCGGAGGGCTGCCGAGCACGGCGACCATGTGCGGGGTGACGAAGTTCGACTCGACGCCGACCCCGGTCATCATCACCAGGACGCCGAGGAAGCCGAGGGCGATGGGGCGGGGGGATCCCGAGTCGGTCGAGGCGGCCGGGGGCGGGAGCGGTGCGCAGGAGTGGGGGGCGTCGTCGTCGACATGGGCTCTCTCGATCGCAGTGGTATCTGACATCGAGTATGTTACCCGTCATGTCCGCGTTCCAGAACCACCACCCGTCCACCGGTCCCGCGTCGGCCCCGGCAGCGCTGCCGGACGACGACGACCTCGCCGCGCTGCTGCGGCCCGGTCCGGCCCACCTCGACCACACGAACCCGTTCACCGGCCGCGTCGCGGTCGTCACCGGTGGCGCGTCCGGCATCGGCAACGCGGTCGCACGCGCCCTCGCCGGCCGCGGTGCACGGGTCGCCGTCATCGACGTCCGCGCCGACGCGTCGGCCTCGGCTGCGTCCGAGCTGCCCGGGGACGGGCACCTCGGTATCGGGTGCGACGTCACGGACCAGGCCTCGGTGGACACGGCCGTCGCCGAGGTCCTCGCCGGCGCCGGGCACGTCGAGGTCCTGGTGAACTGCGCGGGCATCGTCGCCCTGGCCCCCGCCGAGGACCTCGGGCCCGACGCCTGGGCGCGGACGCTCGACGTGAACCTCACCGGCACGCACCGCGTGACGCAGGCGGTCGGACGGCACATGCTCGCCGCGGGGTACGGACGGGTCGTGACCATCGCGTCCCAGGCTGCACACGTCGGGATCGACGGGCACGCCGCCTACTGCGCGTCGAAGGCCGGTCTGCTCGGGCTGACCCGCGTGCTCGCCCTCGAGTGGGGGCGCCGCGGCGTCACCGTCAACACGGTGTCGCCGACGGTCGTGCTCACCGCCCTGGGTCGGTCCGCGTGGGCGAACGAGGCGGGCCTGCGCCACCAGGACGAGATCCCGACCGGACGGTTCGCGACGCCCGACGAGGTCGCGGCGGCGGTGCTCTTCCTCGCCGGCGGGTCGGCCGCGATGGTGAACGGCGCCGACCTCCGCGTCGACGGTGGCTTCACCATCCGGTAGGACGGGCGGCGCTACGATCGCGGTGTCGTCCCGGCACCCGGCCGACGGCACCACCCCGGGAGGCCCGCGCTCGATGTCCGGAACGAGTCCGTCCGACCCCGCACCCGCCAGCGGTCCGCCGACGGAGGGCGGTGTCCCCGCCGGCGACGGTCCCCGCTCCCGGTTCCCGCTCGACACGGTGTACCAGGCGGCCCGGATGTACTACCTCGAGGACGCGACGCAGAACGAGATCGCCGCCCGCCTGGGCGTCTCCCGCCCGACCGTCAGCCGCCTGGTGTCCGAGGCCCGCCGCGCCGGGCTCGTCCGGATCGAGGTCGTCGACCCGTTCCAGGACGAGACCGCCGTCCTGGCCGAGCGGTTGCGGGTCGTGCTCGGTCTGCAGGCCGTGTACCTCGCGGCCGTGACGCACACGGCGACCCTCGGCGTCGACCTCGCCGAGCCCGTCGCCGCAGCGGTCGAGGCCATGCACCTCGCCCCGGGGGGACGCGGTCCTGGTGTCCTCCGGCAGCACGGTGCACGCCATCGCGCACGGCGTCGTGCCCCCCGATGCCGGGCGTGCAGCTCGTCCCGACCGTCGGTGGTCAGGCCGACCCGAACCAGTGGTTCCAGACGAACGAGATCACCCGGGCGGCCGCCGAGCGGTCGGGGGCGATCCCGACCTTCCTGTTCGCGCAGGCGCTCCCGTCGGAGGCGCTGCGGGCCTCCCTGGACGAGGACCCGGCCTTCCAACACGTCGTCGGTCTCTGGGAGCGTGCGACGGGCGCGATCCTCGGCATCGGTGCGCCGGTCGCGACCCGCGACGCGATGGCCAGGGGCCTGCCCGTGGACCACGCGGTCTTCGACCGGGCGACCGGGGACGTGTGCCTGAACTTCACCGGCCCCGACGGCGAGGCGATCGAGTTCCCCGGCAGCGAGCGGATGGTCCGGACCTCGCGGGAGGTCCTGGCCGCGGTGCCGCACGCGGTCGGCGTGGCCGTCGGTGCCGTGAAGGTGCCGAGCATCATCAGCGCCGTGCGTGGCCGGCTCGTCAACGAGCTGGTCACCGACGCGGCGACGGCGCGGGCACTGCTCGACGCGCTCGCCTGACGCCCGGCCGCGAGGCCCGGACAGGTCAGCGCGACCGGCGGACGTCCCACAGGTGGTGCACCGGGTCGTGCGCGTAGTAGACGGCGAGCGTCGCGACCGTGAAGACGCTGCCGTCCGAGCGGCGCCCGGTCCGGGCGAGCTGGTGGTCGGGCACCCCGCCGAAGGCCGACACGGCGCGGTCGGCGGCGGCGACGAGCTCCCGGGCGACGGTCGCCGGGTCCTGTTCGGCGTAGCGGTCCGCGACGGCGGTGGCGTCCTGGTCCCAGTTCGGGAACAGCGGGTCGTCCTCGGCGAGCATCAGCTCGAGGCGCTCCGTCATCTTCCGGTGCACGTCACGGACGTGGGCGCCGTACTCGAGCGGTGACCACGTCGACTCGTCCGGGCGCTCCCGCACATCCGGGCGGCGGAGCTGCTCTGGCCAGCCGTCCGTGTTCGCGTCGATGACCGCGGGCACGTCCCGGAACGTCACCGCGCTGCCGTCGAAGCCGCAGTCCGGGCACGCCGCCTCGATGACCCAGGTCCAGTTCTTCGTGTCCGGTTCGATCGCCACGGCCAGACGGTAGCAGTCCCGGTCGGCTCGGTGGCGGGTCGGTCGCGGGGACGATGTCGTCAGTCGCGGTCGAGGACGGGCCACACCGGGAAGGGGTCGGCCCAGGCGCGCCACAGGTCCGGCCCGGCGAGCAGCTCGTCCGGGGTGATGAGCGCTCCGTCGAGCGCCCGCGTGAGCCGGACCGCGTCCAGGTCCTCGCCGACGAACCAGAGCGACTGGCCGATCGGGGCGTCCTCGTCCCAGGACGGGTTCGCGGTCGGGTCGAGCGCGAGCATCGCCCCGACGCTCGACCAGGAGCCGACGTGGTCGGGCCGGGACGCCAGCCGGAAGAACCCGCGGGAGCGCAAGACCCGTCCGTCCGGGCCGGCCGCGAGGTCGTGCTCCACGACGTCGGCGAGTCGGGACGGGTGGAAGGGCAGCGGGTCCCGGTAGCACACGGCGGTGAGCCCGTCTGCGGACCGCCGGTGGGCGTCGTCGGCCCCGGTCGACAGGGCCCGCATCCACCCGGCGCTCCCGGCGAGCATGCGGGCCGCGCCGCCGTTCGACGTCGGGAGGTCGTCGGCGCTGCGGACCCGCTCGTCGGCGAGGACCACGGCGGACGGCGCGCAGCGGTGCACGAGGGCGACGAGGGCGCGACGCCGTGCCGTGGGCAGGCGGTCGGTGCGGTCGAGCACGATGACGGTCGCGTACTCGACCAGGGCCGCGAGGCGCTCGCCGGCGACGAACGCGTCGTCGACGCCGGACCAGAACAGGTGCTCGACCTCGTCGGCGCGGAGGACGGACACCACGTGCCGGAGCACCCGGTCGTCGCCCGTCTCGGCCCGGGCCGCGTTCGCGAGCATCATGCCCACGGCCCGAGCGTCACCGCCGACGGGCAGGGTGACGACGAGCGCGTGCCGGGCCCCGGGCCCGCAGACGTCGGCGAGGCGCCCGGCCCGGTCCGCGACGGCCCGCGCCGCGGCCATCGCGCTGCCGGCGGCGTGCAGCCGGTGCCCGTCGGACAGTCGTGCGGCGATGCGTGCGGCGTCGACGTCGTGGAGGGCGGAGACGAGGGTGATCGGGACTGCGGCCATGTGCAGTACGGTACATGAAAACCGTTCTCATCAAGGAGGTCCACGTGAAGGTCCGCACCTCGCTCAAGGCGCTCAAGAAGATCCCCGGCTCGCAGGTCGTGCGGCGGCGCGGGCGCGTGTACGTCATCAACAAGAAGGACCCGCGCTGGAACACCCGTCAGGGCTAGTGGGGGGAGCCGCTCCGTAGGGTGAGGGGATGCGACTCCTGCTCGTCCGACACGGACAGACCCCCCGCGAACGTGACCGGCCTGCTCGACGCGGAGGTGCCCGGACCCGGCCTGACCGAGCTCGGACAGGAGCAGGCCGACGCGCTCCCCGCCGCGCTGGGGGGACCGGGGCATCGAGCGCCTGTTCACCTCGACGATGGTCCGGACGCAGATCACCGCGGCCCCGCTCGCGCGTGCGCTCGACCTCGCACCCGTGGTGCTGCCGGGCCTCCGGGAGATCGAGGCCGGCGACCTGCAGGGCAGACGGGACACGGTCGCCGTCCAGAGCTACCTCGCGGCCGTGTACGCCTGGGCCGCCGGCGACCGCGACGAGCACCTGCCCGGCGCGGAGGACGGCCACGCGTTCTTCGCGCGGTACGACGACGCCGTGCGGCAGATCGAGGAGACCGGGGCGGACGTCGTCGCGGCGTTCAGCCACGGTGCCGCGATCCGGATCTGGGCCGCGGTCACGGCGCAGAACGTGCCGGACGACCTCGGGCGGAACCGGCACCTCGAGAACACCGGCGTCGTGGAGCTCGAGGGCTCGACCGCCGACGGGTGGCGCCTCGTGGACTGGGCGGGCGAGCCCGTCGGCGGCGACGACCTCGCCGACCTGGCCGCGCAGGACCCGACCGGCGAGCGGTTCTGACGGCACCGACGGCGCGACGCCGCCGGGCCGGCAGAACGCCGCTCCGACGGCGGAACGCCGCGGCATCCGGCGGCGTCTCGGCGCATCGGGGCGTCTCGCACCGGGCAGGTGGCGGGGGAGACGAACGGGAGGCACGGTGCCAGCTGGCACCGTGCCTCCCGTCCGTCGTGCGTCGCGTGGACTACGCGAGCTGCGACGCGGACGTCAGCGGCACGATGACGCGGTGCGACTCACGCAGCACGTCGAGCGTGCGCTGGACCTCGTCGGCGCGCTCCTCGGCCGTCCAGTCGAGGGTCTCGGCCATGACGTCGGCGAGCTCGTCGAGCAGGTCGATCGTGACGCCACCGACGAACGCGAGGTTCGTGCGGCGGAGGACGACGTCGACCAGGTGCACGGCCTGCTCGTGCTCGGCGAAGTACCGGACCTCGGCGCGGGTCAGCGTACCGTCCGACTCGAGCGGCTCGACCGGACCGGTGACCAGCGCGTCGACGACCTCGGCGGCACGGGTGCCGTAGCGGTCGAGCAGGCGGTCGACGGTCTCGGACGCGAGGCCGTCACGGTGCGACTTGATCCACAGGGCACGCTGGCCGTCGGTGGTCGGGAAGTCCTTGCCACCACCGATCGGCATGCCGGTCGTGTCGACCGTGCGGGCGACGCCGAGCTTCTTCGTGACGTCGGTCGACAGGTGCGCGGCCAGGGCCCGGAAGGTCGTCCACTTGCCGCCCACGAGCGACAGCACGGTCGTGTCCGGCAGGCCGGCGATCGGGGTGTCGACGATCCGGTAGTCGCGGGACACGAACCCGGGGGGCGGTGTCCTCGTGGCGGGGGGAGCGGTCGGATGCCCGAGTAGCTGTAGACGATGTGGTCGCGCGTGACCTCGATCTGCGGGAACACGTGCTTCACGAGCCCGAAGAAGTAGTCGATCTCCTCGTCGGTCGTGACGACCGGCTGCGACGGGTCGGCGTCGATGTCGGTCGTGCCGATGAGGACCCGGCCCTTGAGCGGGTAGATGAGGACGATGCGGCCGTCGTTGTTCTCGAAGAACAGTTCGCGGCCCTTCGTCGCCTCGAGCAGCTCGGGGTTGTCGACGACGATGTGGGAGCCCTTCGTGCCGCCCATGTACTTCGTGCCACCACCGAACGCCTCGTTCGTCAGGTCCGTCCAGGGACCGGACGCGTTCACGACGACGTCCGCGGTGAACACGAACTCCTCGCCGGTCTCGCGGTCACGGAGCAGGACGCCGCCGTCACGGCTGCCGACGGCCTCGACGTAGTTCGTCGCACGGGCGGTCGCGTCCGAGCCGGTGCCGGTGCTCGCGGCGAGCCCGTCCTTCAGGACGTCGAGCGCCAGGCGCTCCGGCTCGTGCACCGAGGCGTCGTAGTACGTGCCCGTGTACTTGAGGTCGCGGTTGAGGGCCGGCATGTCCTCGAGCGCCGCCTTCTTCGTGCGGAAGACGTGCTTCGGGACCGAACCGCCGTCGCGCGAGAAGGAGTCGTAGATCGTCATGCCGATCTTGATGAGCATCGCGCCACGCTCCTTCGTGGAGCGCTGCTTGTGCGTGAGCATGCGCAGCGGGGCGTTCATGATGCCGGAGAACGTCGAGAAGACCGGCATGGTCGTCTGCAGCGGCTTGACGTAGTGCGGGGCGATGCGGATGAGGCCGTTGCGCTCCTGCACGCTCTCGCGCACCAGACGGAACTCGCCGTTCTCGAGGTAGCGGATGCCGCCGTGGATCATGTGGCTCGACGCGGCGGATGCGCCCGAGCCGTAGTCGCTGCGTTCGACGAGGGCGACGTCGACGCCCTGCAGTGCGAGGTCGCGGAAGGTGGCGATGCCGTTGATCCCGCCACCGACGATGAGGACCTGTGCATTCGGGCGTCCGGTGAGGGCGGTGACCGTGTTCCTGGGCTGCGTCTTCTTCGACATGGTCGTTCGCATCGCTTTCTGGGGTCGATTCCGTTGGTACTCCATCGATCGTGCGCTCGTCGGAACGTGTGGGCAACCTCGGTGCACGGACGTGCAGAACGCTTGTCGCGCCTCCCGTCCGGGTCGGCGGACGGCGGACGGGAGGGCCGGACGGGGTTGCAGAGCGCGTGCACGTCCGTGCATGCTCGGACCCATGAGCGACGCCGCCCAGCCCGTGCGCACCCAGCAGGCCCTGCGGGCCGCGCACCTCTACTACCTGCAGGACCTCACGATGGACGCCATCGCCGACGAGCTCGGCACGTCCCGGTCGTCGGTGTCCCGCCTGCTCAAGTACGCCCGTGACACCGGGCTCGTCGACATCCAGATCCGCTCACCGCTCGACCAGGCGGCCGCGCTGAGCCGGAGCATCCGGGCGCGCTTCGGCGTGCACGCACACGTCGTGCCGGTCCCGGACCACACGAGCGACGTGGACCGGTTGGAGCGGGTGGCCCTGTCCGCCGCCCGGATCCTGACGCAGTACATCGAGTCGAACATGGTCATCGGCATCTCGTGGGGCTCGACGGTCAGCGCCGTGAGTCGCTACCTCGTGCCGAAGACCACGCACGGGTCGACCGTCGTGCAGGTGAACGGCGCCGCGAACACCCGCACGACGGGCATCGTCTACGCGTCGGAGATCCTCCGGCGGTTCGGCGAGGCCTACGGCGCACTCGTGCAGCAGTTCCCCGTGCCGGCGTTCTTCGACGACCCCGCCACGAAGGCCGCGCTGTTCCGCGAGCGCTCGATCCGACGCGTGCTCGACCTGCACGAGCGGATGGACCTGGTCGTGTTCGGGGTCGGCGCTCCGCAGGCCCCGGTGCCGTCGCACGTGTACTCCGGCGGGTACCTCGACCCGGCGGACCAGGACGAGTTGCGACAGGCCGGGGTCGTCGGCGACGTGTCCACCGTGTTCTACCGCGCGGACGGGTCGTGGAAGGACATCGGGGTGAACGCCCGCGCCGGCGCGCCCGACCTCGACACGGTCAAGCGGGCACCGCGTCGGATCTGCGTCGTCGCCGGGCGGGGGAAGGCCGCGTCGCTGCGTGGCGCCCTGGCCGCGGGGCTCGTGACGGACCTCATCCTCGACGAGAGCGTCGGGCAGGCGATCCTGCAGAACTGACCGGACGGGACGCGCGTGGCCCCGGCTCTGGGGGGAGGCCCGTCGGGTCGGATGTCGGAGGTGTCGCGTACGGTCGGAGCATGGTGCTCACTCCCGATGCCGGTCCCGCTCCGTCCGCTCCGCCCGTCGGCGTCGAGCGTGCCGACACCCGGTCGTACCGGCGGTTGGCAGGCACGGACATCGACCAGGCGATGGCGTTCTTCACCTCCGACTACGACCTCAAGGCCCCCCGCGATCCGGCGGACGCACGCCGACACAGCGTGGGACTTCGCCGGTGTCACCGATGAACGGATGTCCCTGCGGACCTCCCGCTTCGGCGTCGACCTGCGCAGTCAGAGCCAGTCCGACGACTTCATCGTCGCGTGGCTCCGCAGCGGGAGCAGCACCATCACGTTCAACGGCCGCTCCGTGGACCTCGAGCCCGGTGTCCCGGTCATCCTGCCGTCGGAGCCGTACGACCTGCACCACCGCGACATCGGCCTCAACTTCGTGCACCTCGACCGCCCGTTCGTCACGAGCCTGGTCGGCGACGACACGTTCTCGTTCGAACCCCTCGAACGGCCGACCGCCGACGGCATGGCGGTCTGGCGCGACACGGTCCGCCGGCTCTCGTCGACGTGGCTGCAGGTGGACACCCCGTTGACCGCCACCGTCCGCCGTGACGTCGCCGAGACCTTCGCGGACGCGGCGCTCCGGGCGTTCCCACGCCGCAGCACCTGGCGTGCCGCCGTGACCGGGTCCGGGCCGGAGCACCAGCGGCTGCGACGCGCGCTCGACTACGTGCAGGCGCACGCCCGGGAGCCGATCGGCACGCCGGAGATCGCCGCGGCGGCGGGGCTCAGCCCGCGCGGGTTGCAGCAGTCGCTCCGCCGTCACCTGGACCAGACGCCCGGTGAGCTGCTGCGCTCGGTCCGGCTCGACGGCGCCCTCCACGAGTTGCGACGGGCGGAGCGGGACGAGACCTCGGTCGCGGACATCGCCCGCGGGTGGGGCTTCGGCCACCTCGGTCGGTTCTCGGCCGCGTACCGGTCCCGGTTCGGCGAGCTGCCGAGCGACACGTTGCGGACCAGGTCGCGCCGCTGAGGGCAGACCCGGTCGCCGACGGCTGGCTCGTCGCCGTCAGCCGAGGTGCTGCGTCGGTCCGGGGGGAGCGACCAGATCGTTCGGTGGGAGCGCTCCCATCCTGCGTGATGCCGAACTGAGCGGAACGGAACACCCGGTGAGCGGGTGATCCTTCGGTGCGCGAGCACTCGCGGCGAACGTGCGGCTGGATGGGCGGTGTCCGAGCACCTGCCCACGAAGGAGTCCGTCATGCGCATCGGCGTCCCCACCGAGATCAAGAACAACGAGTTCCGCGTCGCCGCGACCCCGGCTGGCGTCGCCGAGCTGACGATGCACGGGCACGAGGTGCTCGTGCAGTCCGGCGCCGGGACCGGGTCGGCGTTCTCCGACGACGAGTACACCGCAGCTGGTGCCGTGATCGTGTCGGATGCTGGGTCGGCCTGGGACGCCGAGATGGTGCTCAAGGTGAAGGAGCCCGTGGCTGCCGAGTACCCGCTCCTGCGCGCGGGACAGGTCCTCTTCACGTACCTGCACCTCGCCGCCGACCGCCCGCTGACCGCGGCGCTGGTCGAGTCGGGCGCCACCGCGATCGCGTACGAGACCGTGCAGCTCCCCGACCGTTCGCTGCCGCTCCTGTCGCCGATGTCGGAGATCGCCGGGCGGCTGTCCGCCCAGGTCGGCGCCCACCACCTCATGCGTGCGAACGGCGGCCGCGGGCTCCTGCTCGGGGGGTGTCCCCGGCACGCCGAAGGGGCGGGTCGTGGTGATCGGCGGTGGTGTCGCGGGCGAGCACGCCGCGACGATCGCGGTCGGGATGGGTGCCGAGGTGACGGTCTTCGACATCAGCCTGCCGCGCCTCCGAGCCCTCGACGCGCGGTTCGACGGCCGGGTGACGACCCTCCGGTCGAGCCCGCTCGCGATCGCGCACGCCGTCGCCGAGGCGGACCTGGTGATCGGGTCCGTCCTCATCCCCGGGGCGTCGGCTCCGAAGCTCGTCACGGACGCGATGGTCGCCGACATGCGCGCCGGGTCCGTCCTCGTCGACATCGCGATCGACCAGGGCGGGTGCTTCGAGGGGTCGCGGCCGACCACCCACGACGACCCGACGTTCGCCGTGCACGACGCCGTCTACTACTGCGTGGCGAACATGCCGGGCGCGGTCCCGCGGACGAGCACCATCGCGCTGACGAACGCGACGCTCCCGTACGCCGTGGCGATCGCGGACCAGGGGTGGGAGCGGGCGCTGGAGTCCGACCCGGCACTCGCCTCCGGGCTCAACGTGCACGACGGCCGCGTGACGAACGAGGCCGTCGCCGCCGCGCACGGCATGGCGGTCGCGCGGCGCTGAACCCGACCCGCCCCGGCCCGACCCGCCCCGGCCCGACCCGGCCGGTCATGGACGCGGAACCGACAGATCGATGCGGAAGGTCCGCGTCGATCTGTCGGTTCCGCGCAGCAGTCCGGCGCTGCGCCAGCGCGCTCAGGCGGTGCGGGGCGCGGCCGACCCTGCGGTCCAGCCTGCACGGGCCCGCGCGACGACCGTCACCACGAGCACCGCGGCGACGGCGACCAGCGCGGTGAGGGCGGTGGGCACCGAGACGAGCGGCCCGTCGAGCCGCGCGACCGCGACCCACGCGAGCCCCCAGCCGAGCGACAGGGCCGGGGCGATGCGACCACGGCCGGTCACCCCGACGAGGACGCCGACGAGGCCGGCGACCGCTGCGACCGCCACACCCCACACGTCCTGGCCGAGGCCGAAGCCCCGGAACCCCGCAGCCGTCAGGACCGCGGCCGTGTTGGCCGCCGTCGCCACGCAGACCCATCCGAGGTACAGCCCGAACGTGCCGTCCGTGACGACCGCCTCGACACGGCCGGACGGCCTGGTGCGCCGGAGCACCACGAACGCCCACGCCAGGACGCCGAGCAGGGCGACGATGATCGGCTCGCTCAGCCAGAGGAAGCCGAACTGCACGGACAGGATCCACGCCGCGTTGAGGAGCAGGGACAGGGTCGCGGGCACGGCGAGGCGGTCGTGCCGGGCCTGGTCGTCCCGACGCGGGAGGAACTGCCACACGGCGAAGGCGACGAGCCCGACGTAGATGACGCTCCAGATGCCGAACGCGGGCCCACCGGGGGGCGATCGCCGCGGACGATGCCGAGAGCGCGCCGTCGGCCGCCTCGGCGATCGGGGTGCCGCCCGCGGCCCCGGACCCGATGAACGAACCCACCACGGCGACCACCGTGCTCACGGCGATCATGACCTTCCGCATCCAGCGCATCGTGCTCCCCTTCGTCAGCATGCTGATGACCAGGACGCTACGCCGCCCCGTCCGCGATCACGCAGCCGCTGCCCAGGGTGCGTACGGTGGTGCCGTGACCGTCGAGCTGAACACCGTGTACGTGGACCGGATCGCCCCGACGACGAGTCCCTCGCTCGACGAGAGCTTCACGATGATCGCGGAGCACGGTGCCTCGGCCTGCATCGTGCTCGACCGGCCGGACGCCGAGGAGCTCGGTGACGTCGCGGTCGCCCTCGGCCTGCACGAGCTCGCGGTGGAGGACTCCGCCGAAGGGCACCAGCGACCGAAGCTCGAACGGTACGGCTCGACGCTCTTCGCGGTGCTCAAGCCCGCGGTGTACCGGGACGCGGCCGAGGAGGTCGAGTTCGGCGAGGTCCACGCCTTCGTCGGCGAGGACTTCTTCCTCGCGGTGGTGCAGGCAGACCCGCGGGGCGGACGAGCGGTCCCGCGCGCCCTGCAGCGGATGAGCGGCAAGCCCGGGCTCGTCACCGCAGGGCCCCAGGCGCAGCTCTGGGCCCTGATGGACTCGATCGTCGACGACTACCGGCCGGTCATCGACGGGCTCGAGGAGGACATCAACCAGATCGAGGGGCAGCTCTTCTCGGGCGAGGCCGGCGTCTCCCGCCGCGTCTACGAGCTCTTCGGCGAGGTCGTCGACTTCCAGCGTGCCGCCCGCCCGCTCATCCGGATGATCGAGGACCTGCACCGCGGCGCCGAGAAGTACCACCTGCCCGTCGAGCTCCAGCGCCGGTTCCGGGACGTCCTGGACCACGTCATCCGGGTCGTGGAGCGGCTGGACACCTTCCGGCAGCTCCTGCAGAACGCGCTGACGGTCGACTCGACCCTGGCGGCGCAGAAGCAGAACGACGACACGAAGCGGATCTCCGGCTGGGCGGCGATCCTGTTCGCCCCGACGCTCATCGCCGCGGTCTACGGGATGAACTTCGAGCACATGCCGGAGCTGTCCTGGACGTGGGGGGTACCCGCTGTCGATCGTGCTGATGGTCCTGTTCGCCGCGGTCCTCTACGCGGTGTTCAAGGTCAAGCGCTGGTTCTGAGGCCACCCGCCCGAACACACGCCTGGCCGCGCGCCCGCCCGGCCACGCGCCCGCCCGCTTGCCCGCCTGCCTGCCCGCCCGCTCCGAGGAGAACCGATGTCGTCGCTCCCCACCGTCCCCGTCCACCTGAGCGCCGGGGGGTGTGTCCCTCGTGCTCGACTGCTCGGACGGCCAGCTCCCCCGCCGTCGTGCACTGGGGCGCCGCCCTCGGGGACCTGTCCGACGCCGAGCTGTCCGCGCTCGCGGCCGCGGACGTCCTCCCGCTGCAACCGAGCACACCCGACGTCCCCGTGCGCCTCAGCGTCCTGCCGGAAGCGCACACGGGGTGGACGGGGCGCCCGGGGCTCGTCGGGCACCGGGACGGCCGCGACTGGTCGCCGGCGTTCACGCTCACCGCCGTCGACGTCAGCGACCTGCCGACGGACGGCACCGCCGCGAGCGACCCCGGCCGGACCAGCGCCCCCCGGCACCGACATCACCCCCGGCCGACGCCTCGTCGCCGACGCCGAGGACCGCGTCGCCGGCCTGTCCATCCGCATCGAGATCGAGCTCCTGTCCTCCGGCCTGGTCCGACTCCGCGCCGCGGTCACGAACACGGCCCCCGGTACGTACACCGTCGACGACGTCACCGTCGCGCTCCCGGTCCCGGGTCGTGCTCGCGAGGTCCTCGACTTCGCCGGACGCTGGGGCAAGGAGCGCACCCCGCAGCGGCACGAACTCGTCGTCGGCACGCACCAGCGCGAGGGCCGTCGTGGTCGGACGGGCCCCGACGCCGCCACGGTCCTGAGCGTCGGAACCCCCCGGCTTCGGCTTCGCGAGCGGCGAGGTCTGGGGCGTGCACGTCGGTTGGAGCGGGAACCACCGGCACCACGCCGAGCGCGGCAACGACGGCCGACAGGTGGTCGGCGGTGGGGAGCTCCTGCTGCCCGGCGAGGTCCGGCTCGACCAGGGAGCGACCTACGCCGGCCCGTGGGTGTACGGCGCCTACGGGGACGGCCTCGACGACCAGGCCCACCGGTTCCACGACTGGCTCCGACGGCGCCCGCAGCACCCCACCCGGCCGCGGCCGACGACGATCAACGTCTGGGAGGCCGTCTACTTCGACCACGACCTCACCCGCCTGACGGACCTGGCGGACCGGGCCGCCCGGATCGGCGTCGAGCGGTTCGTCCTCGACGACGGGTGGTTCCGCGGCCGTCGCGACGACCGTGCCGGGCTGGGCGACTGGTACGTCGACGAGGACGTCTGGCCCGACGGGCTCGCCCCGCTGGTCGACCACGTCCGCGCCCTCGGCATGGAGTTCGGGCTGTGGTTCGAGCCGGAGATGGTGAACGAGGACAGCGACCTGGCCCGGGAGCACCCGGAGTGGATCATGCAGGCGGACGGCCGACTCCCGGTCCGCGCCCGGAACCAGCAGGTGCTCGACTTGGCGATCCCGGAGGCGTACGAGCACGTCCTCGGACGGCTGACCGCCGTGATCGGCGAGGTCGGTGTCGACTACGTCAAGTGGGACCACAACCGCGACCTGATCGAGGCAGGCACCCGGGGCGCCGGTGCTGCCGTGCACGAGCAGACCCTGGCCGCGTACCGCTTGATGGCGGCGCTCAAGGACCGGTTCCCGGGGCTCGAGATCGAGTCGTGCTCGTCGGGCGGTAGCCGGGTCGACCTCGGCGTCATCGAGCACACCGACCGCGTCTGGACCTCGGACTGCATCGACCCGCTCGAGCGGCAGCAGATGAACCGCTGGACCATGCAGCTCCTGCCGCCCGAGATGCTCGGGTCGCACATCGCGAGCGGCACGAACCACACGACCGGGCGCCGCCACACCCTGGCCTTCCGGGCCGGTACCGCGCTCTACGGGCACCTCGGCATCGAGTGGGACCTGGCGACCGCGACCGAGGCCGAGGAGCGCGAGCTCACCGAGTGGGTCGCGACCTACCGGCAGTGCCGGGAGCTCCTGCACCACGGGGACCTGGTGCGTGTCGACCAGGCCGACGAGACGCAGCTGGTCTACGGCGCGGTGGCTCCGGACCGGCGGGAGGCGCTGTTCTTCCTCGCCGTGGTCGGCCGCTCCGAGGTCAGCCCGCGCGGCCGGATCACGCTGCGCGGCCTCGACCCGGAGACCCGGTACCGCGTGGACCCGGTCGTCATCGGGGACGTGCCGGGCCTCGAGCCCGCGCCGTGGGAGTCCGGCGACCGGGTGTTCTCCGGCCGGGTGCTCGAGGTCGTCGGCGTCCAGGCGCCGATGACGTACCCGGAGACCGTCGTGCCCTACCGCGTCGCCGCGGTCTGACGTCGGAGCCCGGTCGGGAGGCCCGGATCACCGCCTCCGGACCGGTGCCGGAGCCGGGACGGCGGGACGGGCCTCCCGGCCAACCCACTGACGAGCGCGAAGAACCGTCGAACGAGCGCGTCGACGCGCGCGACGCACGCCGACGCGCGACCGCTACGCTTGCCGACATGCCACACAACGGTCTCGCCGCTCCGGCCTGGGCGCTCAAGCTGGCCGTGGTCACGGGGCTCGTCGGCGTCGCCGGCGGGGCCGCCGGGATCGCCGTGTGGCTCGCGCTCCAACTCATCCAGTTCGTCGCCTTCGGCTACGCCTTCGGCGGGCACCGTGAGGCGGCGGACGCACCGTCGGCGCTGAACCGGTTCCTCGCGGTCCTGGCCGCCGGCGTCCTGACGGCCGTCGCGTGGTGGGCGATCCGGCGGTGGGGGGCGTCCGGTCGTCGGTGTCCAGGCCGCCGTCGCGGGCAGGCGGATGCCCTCCCTGGTGACCGTCGGCAACGCGGGCGTGCAGATCCTCGCGGTGGGTCTCGGCGCCTCGATCGGCAAGGAGGTCGCACCGCGCGAACTCGGTGCGTGGGCCGCGCAGCTGCTCACCGTCCGGGCCGGGTTGACGCCGCGCGAGACGAAGGTCCTGGTGGCCTGTGGTGCTGCCGCCGGGCTCGCAGCGGTCTACGACGTACCGCTCGGGGGGTGCGCTGTTCGCGGTCGAGGTGCTGCTCGGCGAGCTCACCCTGGCGACGGCCCTGCCCGCGTTCGTCACGAGTGCCGTCGCCGCGTTCGTCGCCCGGCTCGTGATCCCGGACGAGGTGCTGTACCACGTGCCCGCGATGCACCTCTCGCCCTCGCTGCTCGTCTGGGCGGTCGTCGTCGGGCCGCTGCTCGGGCTCGCCGGGGTCGGGTTCGTGCGGGCCACCAACCGGCTGCAGGCGATCGCCCCGACCGGGTGGAAGCTGCTCGTCGTGCTGCCGGTCGTGTTCGCACTCGTCGGCCTCGTCGCGATCCCCTTCCCGGAGGTGATGGGGAACGGCCGGGCGCTCGGACTCGCCGCGATGAACGCCGACCTCGACGGGCCGACGCTGCTCGGCATGGCGCCCCTGCTCGCGCTCCTCGTCCTCGGACTGCTGAAGACCGTGACGACCGCGGCGACGATCGGTGCCGGCGCCGTGGGCGGCACGCTGACCCCCTCGATCGCGGTCGGGTCGGCGCTCGGCGGCTTCCTCGGGGCCGCCTGGATGCTGCTCTGGCCGACCGACGGCGGCAGCCTGGCGGCCTTCGCGTTCGTCGGCGCGGCCGCGTTCCTGGCCACGACCATGCGCGCGCCGTTCACGGCCCTCGTGCTCGTCGTCGAGTTCACGCAGGAGGGCACCGACATCCTCATCCCCTCGCTGCTGGCGGTGAGCGGAGCCGTCGCCGTCGGCTACGTCCTGGCCCGTCGGCGCAGTGCGCAGATGGCCTGAGCCGAGCCGAGCCGAGCCGAGCCGAGCCGCGCCGCGCCGCGCCGCGGCGAGCCGCGCCGAGCCGCGCCGAGCCGCGCCGCGCCGCGCCGCCCCGCGGCACCGTCGACCGGTCCGGTGCTGGGCATCCGGTGGACGGCCCGGACCAGGTGGCCGCACGCTGGTTAGCATCGGCGCCAGGACGCGGGGCACGAGGTTCCGCCCGATCGACGAGGAGCAGGTCATGGCAGGGTTCGACGACATCACGAAGAAGGCCCAGGCGCTGCTGCAGAACGGCAAGGTGCAGGACGCGCTGAAGAGCGAGAAGGCCGAGGGCGTCAGCGACAAGGTGTTCGAAGGGGTCGCCGACGCCGTGAAGAAGGCCACCGGCGGCAAGTACGACGACAAGATCGACGCCGCCCGCGAGCAGGCCGACAAGCGCGTCGGGAACGAGTAGCGCCCGCGCGGTGCCGGCCCGACTGGACGCTGCCGGGAAGAACGACCACCATTGACGGGTTGTCTCCCGGAGACGTACAGGAGGGCCAGCACCGTGACGATCGTTGCACCAACGCCGACGGACGACTTCGTCGCACCGCTCACCGAGGACGAGGTCCTCCGCATCCGGGCGGACTTCCCGATCCTCCAGCAGGAGGTGAACGGGCAGCCGCTGGCCTACCTCGACTCCGGCGCGACGGCCGAGCGGCCCGTGCAGGTCCTCGACGCCGAACGGTGCTTCCTCGAGCAGGACAACGCGGCCGTGCACCGCGGTGCCCACACCCTCGCCGCGCTGAGCACCGACGCCTACGAGGACGCCCGTGCGACCGTCGCGCGCTTCATCGGAGCCGCGAGCCCGTCCGAGGTCGTCTGGACGGCCAACGCCACCGACGCGCTCAACCTCGTCGCCTACGGCATCCGCAACGCCAGCGCCGGCCGCGGCGGTGCCGAGGCCGACCGCTTCCGCATCGGCCCCGGGGACGAGGTCCTGGTCACCGAGGCCGAGCACCACGCGAACCTCGTGCCCTGGCAGGAGCTCGCCGCCGCCACCGGTGCGACGCTGCGCTGGGTGCCGGTCGACGACACCGGGTGCTGGAGCGCCGAGGACGCCGTCGCGCTCGTCACCGAACACACCCGGGTCGTCGCGTTCGCCCACGTGTCGAACGTCACCGGGATGATCGCCCCCGTCGCCGAGCTCGTGGCGGCGGCCCACGCCGTCGGGGCGCTCGTCGTGCTCGACGCCTGCCAGTCCGCGCCGCACCGGCCGCTCGACGTCCGCGCCCTCGACATCGACTTCGCCGCGTTCTCCGGGCACAAGATGCTCGGCCCGAACGGGATCGGCGTGCTCTGGGGTCGGCAGGACCTGCTCAACGCACTGCCGCCGTTCCGCACCGGCGGCTCGATGATCACCACGGTGACGATGGAGCACACCGACTTCATGCCGGCCCCCCGAGCGGTTCGAGGCCGGCACGCAGCCGGTCTCACAGGCCGTCGCGCTCGCCGAGGCCGTCCGCTACCTCGAGCGCATCGGGATGGACCGGGTGCAGGAGCACGAGGAGCACCTGGCGCAGCGGATGCTCACCGGCCTCGCCACCGTCCCCGGCGTCTCCGTCGTCGGACCCGCGGCCGGTGTCCCGCGCAGTGGACTCGCGTCCTTCGTCGTCGACGGCGTGCACGCGCACGACGTGTCCCAGTACCTCGACGCGCAGGGCATCGCGGTGCGCTCCGGCCACCACTGCGCGCAGCCGCTCCACCGTCGTCTGGGGCTCACGGCCACGAGCCGCGCGAGCACGTACGTGTACACGACCGAGGAGGACGTCGACCGCTTCGTGACCGCGGTCGGCGGGATCCGCGGCTACTTCGGTGCGGAGGAGCCCGCGTGACCGGCCTGGACGGGCTCTACCAGCAGGTGATCCTCGACCACGCGAGAGCCCGTCGGGGCGACGGTCCGATGCCGGATGCGGACGCCGAGCACTTCGAGCGGAACCCGACGTGCGGTGACGAGATCACCGTGCGGCTCCGACTCGAGCCCGGGACCGACCGGATCGCCGCCGTCGCCTGGCAGGGGGGGACGGCTGCTCGATCTCGATGGCGTCGGCCTCGGTCCTCACCGACATGGCCGTCGGCCGGACCGTCCCGGAACTCCTGACCCTGACCGAGGCGTTCCGCACGATGATGCGCTCCCGGGGCGTCGGCGAGCCGGACGAGGACGTGCTCGAGGACCTCGTCGCCTTCCAGGGTGTCTCGAAGTTCGTCATGCGGGTCAAGTGCGGCATGCTCGCGTGGGTCGCCGCCGAGGCGGCGGCGCAGCAGGCGGTCGCGGCGGGCTGACGACGGGCGCAGGGCGGGCGCGGCCCTCGGCGGCGGTCCACCGGACGGGAGGCGCGGTGCCAGCGGGTGCCGCGCCTCCCGTCCGGCGTCCTGCTTCCCGTAGCCTGCACCGCATGGTGGAAGAGGGGCACGAGCGGACCGCGCGCGAGCTCGTGTTCCTGCACGCGTCGAACCGGAGTCCGAGTCGGGCCTGGTCCTCGGTGGGGACACTGCCCGGCGCCCGCTTCGCGGCGATGCCGGGGTACGACGCCGGTCCACCGGTGCGGTTCGAGCAGGACCGGTGGGAGCGGCGGCTCCTCCGTGCGTGCGGCACCGGCAGTGCGGTCGTCGCCCACTCCTTCGGCGGACCGGTCGCCATGCGCGCCGCTGCGCGTCGTCCGGACCTCGTCACCGTGCTCGTGCTGTTCGAGCCTGCCGCCTACGCGCTGGCGCGGGGGGCACGCATCGGTCGAGGAGCACGTCCGACGTGTGCAGCCGGTCCTCGACCAGGCGAGCCTGCTCCCGCCTGCGCAGTTCGCCGTCGCGTTCACCGCGGCACTCACCGGTCGGAGCCCCGCACCACCGAGGGACGCCGATGCACTCCTCGCGGCGGAGCGGCAACGTCGGCTGCCGGGACCGTGGACGCTGGACACCCCGGAGCGTCCCGGCGTGCCGACACTGGTCATCACAGGAGGATGGAACGACGAGTACGAGACGATCGCCTCCCGGATCGCCGACGCCCGTCACGTCACCCTCGTCGGACACGGCCACCGACCGCAGGACCATCCCGACGCCGCGCGGGTCGTTCGCGACTTCCTGTCGCATCACGGGTGACGTCGCGCCGGATTGCGCCGCGACGAGTCACGGTCAGCCAGCGCTGGCGCTGTCGGCCGCGTCGCTGCGCAGTGCGCGCACCATGCGCCGCAGCAGCGACCTCGCCGCGGCGCGGTCGTCCTCGTCGAGGTCGGCGAGCATCCGGTCCTCCACGGAGCGGACGGCGGCCGTCGCGGCGGCGAGGTCCCGGCGTCCGCGGTCGGTGAGCTGCGCCGGCATGACCCGACCCGAGCGGGCCCCGGGCGGGCGCTCGACGACGCCGTCGCGCTCGAGGGTCTGCAGCAGGACGTTCATCGACTGCCGGGTCACGAAGGTGCCGCGGGCGAGCTCGGAGTTCGACGACCCCGGACGCTGCGCCAGGAGTTCCAGGCAGGAGTAGTGCGTCACGGTCATGCCGAGCGGGCGGAGCACGGCCTCCATCGCGGTCCGGAGCGCCGTCGCGGTCTCCTTGAGCAGGTACCCGATCGAGGTCGGGAGGTCGACGCCGTCCTGTTGACTCATGTCAGAAGTCTGACATACGCTGCTTGGTGTCAGACAACTGACATGACCAGAAGGAGCACCCATGCCCGCCACCGGCCCCGACTTCCTCTCCCTGCAGGTCCGCGACCTCGATGCCTCGCAGGCGTTCTACGAGCGGTACCTCGGGCTCGAGCGTTCGCCCGCCGGGCCACCGCACGCCGTCGTGTTCACCACGACGCCGATCGCGTTCGCGCTGCGCGACGTCCTCCCCGGGACCGACCTCGCGTCGGTCGACCAGCCGGGACTCGGCGTCGCCCTCTGGTTGCACGCGACCGACGTCCAGGCGGTCCACGACGCCCTCGAGGCCGACGGGCACCGGATCGTCGCGGCACCGATCGACGGCCCGTTCGGCCGGAGGTTCACCTTCGCCGACCCCGACGGTTACCACGTCACCCTCCACGACCGCGCCTGAGCGTCGCGCGGACCGCCGGTCGTCCCCGACCGGTGGTCGTGACCACATCGTGTCCCCACCACCGCTCCTCAGGGCCGACGATGGGGGCGTGCGGGGGGCGACGGGTGTGGGCAGCGACCGGGGCTGCGCTGTCGGTGCTGACGACAGCGGCGTGTGGCATCGTGCCCACGGCCTGTCCGGCGATCGGGTGGACGAACACCGTGGTGGTCACGGTCAGCGGACCGGTCGACGCGGTCCGTGACGTCGCCGTCTGCACCGGGACCGGATGCACGCCGCCCGCGCCGAGCGACCCGCCCGTCCTGCCTCTCGAGGTCGCGCCGGCCCCGTCGCCGACGTCGACCGCCGCCGGAGCCGTCTGGCGGCTCCCCGTGCTGATGGGCACGCCGGACCGGGCGGTCGTCGAGCTGCGGGACGCCGCCGACCGGCCGCTCCTGACGGAGACGGTTCGCACGCGGTGGATCCGGTACGGCGGCTCCGAGCAGTGCGGCGGCCCGTCGACGGCGGAGGTCACGGTCCGGGCGCCCCGCTGACCACCGGCACGTCCCGCACCCGGATGCCCGTGTCATGCGGCGTCATCCTCCGTGACGCGGCGGGGACGGCCGACGTACGGTCGCGTCGTGACCACGAACCGCGAGCCCCGGCAGATCCGCTTCAACGCGTTCGACATGAACTGCGTCGCGCACCAGTCCTCCGGGCTGTGGCGCCACCCGCGCGACCGATCCCGGCACTACAACGACCTGTCGTACTGGACGGACCTGGCGAAGATCCTCGAAGGCGGGGCGTTCGACGGCATCTTCATCGCCGACGTCCTCGGGACCTACGACGTCTACGGCGGGACGAACGAGGCCGCGCTCCGCACCGGGTCGCAGGTACCGGTGAACGACCCGATCCTCCTCGTGTCCGCGATGGCCGCCGTCACCGAGCACCTGGGCTTCGGCATCACCGCGGGCACCGCCTACGAGCACCCGTACCCGTTCGCCCGACGCATGTCCACGCTCGACCACCTGACGAAGGGCCGTGTCGGCTGGAACGTCGTCACCGGGTACCTGCCGAGCGCCGCCCGCAACATGGGCCAGACGGACCAGCTCAGCCACGACGACCGCTACGACGTCGCCGACGAGTACCTCGAGGTCCTCTACAAGCTGTGGGAGGGCTCGTGGGAGGACGACGCCGTGGTCGAGGACCGCGAGACCGGTGTCTTCACCGACCCCGCGAAGGTGCACCCGATCGAGCACCACGGTGCGCACTTCGACGTGCCGGGCATCCACCTGTCCGAACCGTCCGTGCAGCGCTCGCCCGTCATCTACCAGGCGGGCGCCTCGCCGCGCGGGATCCGCTTCGCCGCCGAGAACGCCGAGGCCGTGTTCGTCGGGGCGCCGACCCTGCCGCAGCTCGCCGCGACGGTGGGGAAGATCCGCGACGCCCTGGAGGCCGCTGGTCGCGACCGGTACGGCGCCAGGGTGTACACGCTGCTCACCGTCATCACGGACGAGACCGACGAGGCCGCGCAGGCGAAGTACCGCGACTACCTGTCGTACGCGTCCGAGGCGGGTGCGCTCGTGCTGAACTCCGGCTGGATGGGGGTGGACCTGTCGCAGTACGACCTGGACGAGCCGCTCGGCAACATCGAGTCGAACGCGATCCAGTCGGCCGCTGCGAACCTGTCCGCCGCGACCGGTGAGGACGGGACGACGTGGACGGTCCGGGACATCGCCCGGCAGACTGCGATCGGCGGACTCGGTCCGGTCGAGGTCGGCAGCGGGGCGACGATCGCGCAGCGCCTCATCGACATCCAGGAGCAGACCGACGTCGACGGCTTCAACCTGGCGTACGCGGTGACGCCGGGCACGTGGCAGGACGTCATCGAGTTCGTCGTCCCCGAACTCCGGGCGCGCAACGCCTACCCGGACGGGTACGAGGAGGGCTCCCTGCGGCACAAGCTGCTCGGACGGGGCGACCGGTTGCCGGACGAACACCGCGGAGCGTCGTTCCGGGTACGGGTGCCGGCGACCGCGTGACGGGTGGTCCTCGTGACGCCGTGCCCTGGCGTCCCGCGCACGCAGGAGCCCGGTCGTAGGGTGGTCCGGTGATCGAGTCCTCTGCAGCCGTGCGGGTCGCGACGGCGGAGGCCGGGACGGACACCGCGTGCATCGACCTGTGGGTCGCCGCCGTCGCCGCGCGCGACGATCGTCCCCGGGACCCGGCGGTCCGGGCGCGAGCGGCCGCGAAGTTCGCCGCCGAGCGCGTCGCCCTCGTGGTCGCGCCCGGGGACTCCGACGACGGCGTCCGCGGCTTCGCACTCGTCACCGCGCCGGGCACCGGAGGGGGAGTGGGACCCGCGGACGCCGCCTACCTCAGCCTGCTCGCGGTCGACCCGGCCGCGCAGGGGAGCGGGCTCGGTCGAGCGCTCCTCGTCGCGGCCGTCGACGCTGCCCGGGACGCCGGGTACGAGCACTGCATGCTGCACGCGCTCGAGGACAACGCGCCGGCCGTGCGCCTCTACCGCAGCGCCGGGTTCCGCCCGGTCGGCGAGTCGTTCCCGCACGCTCTCAGCGGCCGCCCGACCCGGACGTTCGTGGTCTGACCGCGGCTGCGGGGCCGCACCCCGCCCGGATCAGCGTCGTCGGCCGCTCGGCGGCACGGGGGTCCAGTCGCCATGGGACGCGACCCGCCCGTCACCGGAGGACCGGCCGGTCACGCGCCGCCGGACCCACGGCACGACGTGGTCCCGGTAGTACCGGAGTTCCTCGGTGACCGACGTGCGCGTCGCGTCCGGGACGACCGGCGCCGTCACGGTCGGTCCACCCGCGATCTCGTGGAGGGCCAGGTCGGCGACCCGCTGGTGTCCGAGCGGGTTCATGTGCAGCCGGTCCTCGGACCAGAACTCGGCGCGCCGCAGGTGTGGGTCGCGGGACACGTCGACGTAGGGCAGGCCCCGCTCCCGCGCGAAGCCGGTCAGGGCCTCCGCCCAGGCGTCCCCGCGGGCGTTGATGAGCTTGCCGAGCGGCAGTCGGGCGCTCGGGTCGGCCGGGCTGAGGAGTGCCAACCGGATCCCGCGGGCGGCGACCGCGTCCGCCGCGGTCGCGAGCCGGCCGAGCAGCACGTCCACGTCGTAGCCCGGACGGAGCATGTCGTTCCCGCCGCCGCAGAACGTGACGAGCGTCGGCGCCGGGTCGAGGGCGAGCGCGGCGTCGAGCTGCTCGTCCAGGACCCCGGCGAGCAGGCGACCGCGGATCGCGAGGTTCGCGTACGAGACCGGGCCCGACAGGTGGTCGGCGAGCCCGGAGGCCAGTCGTCCGGCCCACCCAGGGAAGGGGACGTCCCCGTCGTCGCCGACGCCCTCGGAGAAGCTGTCGCCGATGGCGACGTAGCGGACGGGGTCGGTGCGGGCGGGGACGGTGGACATGGTCCTCCTCTGAACAGCCGGTGGCGGCGGAGCGTGCGGTCGCGTCCATCGTGCTCCTCCCGCTGCGCGGCCGGTGCGGACCGGTCGTCCTCGGTGGGGAACGCCCCGGTCAGGGGAGCCTTCCCTTGCTGGTGCGATCCCCGCGCAGGTGCTTGGCTCTCCCCATGTCGACCGCAGCTGACCTCGCGCTCCCCGGCACCGAGCACGACGACGCCACGAGCGCCGCCCGCCTCAACTGGTTGCGCGCCGGTCTCCTCGGCGCGAACGACGGCATCGTGTCCGTCGCCGCCGTCCTGGTCGGGGTCGCCGGTGCCGGTGCCACGACCGGCCCCGTCCTCGCCGCGGGCACGGCAGCACTCGTCGGCGGCGCCGTGTCGATGGCGCTCGGCGAGTACGTGTCGGTGAGCGGAGCCCGCGACGCCCAGCGCACCGGCCAGGCCGCCCACCAGGCCCAGCTCGAGGCCGAGTCCGAGGACGCGGTCACCATCGCCGACCACTACCGCGCGCTCGGGGTCACGGACGACGTCGCGACCTCCGTCGCCGCCGAACTCGTCCGACCCGAGGTCCGGGACCGCCGCGCCGCCGCCGCACTCCGCGACGCCGAGGAGGAGGTCGTCAGCCCGTGGCGCGCGGCCTGGGTCTCGGCCGCGACCTTCACCGCGGGCGCGGCGCTGCCCTTCCTCGCGATGCTCCTCGCCCCGACGTCGATCCAGATCGCGGTCACGGTGGTCGCCGTGCTCGTCGCACTCGCCGTGACCGGGACGACCGGCGCCGCACTCGGTGGTGCTCGCCGCGGCCGCGCCACCGTCCGCGTGGTGTTCGGCGGGGCGCTCGCGCTCGCCGCGACCTACGCCGCCGGGACGCTCCTCGGAGCACATGCGTTCTGACGCGCCCGGGCCCCGTCCCCGCGGTTCCGCAATTCACGCATCTAGCGCCGCGAGATGCGTGAATTGCGGAACCGGGACGAGCCAACGGCGGCGTGTTGCGGAACCCCGAGCGCAAGCGAGCAAGCAGGACGCACGCACCGCACGGACGCACGGACGGGAGGCCCGGACCGCGTGACCGACGTCGGTCACGCGGTCCGGGCCTCCCGTCCGGCAAGCGGCGGCCGGTGGCTACGGCGTCGGCGCCTCGGCCGGCTCCAGCACCGCCTTCGGCACCCGGTGCAGCGTCACCGCACCGACCGCGTCGAACGGGTGCAGCCGGTCCGGCGCACCGGAGCCCGTCGGCCCACCGAGCTTCGAGTCGCCCACGGCGCTGAGCACCGCGTAGGCGTCGTCCCCGGACCAGCCGTGCTCGTCGACCAGGAACGCGTACGCGTCCTCGTACCCGCGGCGGATGCTCTCCTGCACGGGCTCACCGAGGCCGACGAACAGCCACTCGTCGGCGGTCTCGATGCGCGGGGCACGCAGTTCGGGTCCGCCCTTGACGAGGTCGACGGACACGACGGCGGTGCCCTGCGCCTCGATGGCGACGAAGGAGGACTCGCCCTCGGCCATGATCGCGTGGATGTCGCCGATCGACAGCAGGGCGCCGGGCACCCGGACCGGCAGGTACACCGTCGAGCCGGGGCGGGCCTCGGTGACGTCCATGTTCCCGCCCTCGGCGTACGCGGGCATGATCGTCGAGTTCTCGCCCGCGGCCGGGGCGGTGCCGATGCAGCCGATCATCGGGCGGACCGGGAACGCGTGCCGGTCGGTGACGTGCACGACCCCGTCCTCGATCGGGCAGCGTCGGGTGAAGACGCGGTCGCCCATGACGTGCTGCAGGGCGCCCGAGCCCGGCAGCGACACCGACCAGCCGTGGGTGGTGAGCTCGATGTCGTGGATCGTCACGGCGAGGGTGTCGCCCGGCTCCGCACCCTCGACGTACACCGGGCCGGTGACCGGGTTGATCGGGGCCTGCAGCTGCGCCATGTCGTGGTGGTCGTCGAGCTCAGCGTACACGGCGTCGGTCGTCTCGAACCCGATCGTCTCGCCGGTGCCGGGCGCGATGGTCAGCACGGGGTCGCGGTCGGCCGCGTAGCCGGGGCGGCCGAGCGTGTTCGGGAGGTGGTGGTCCGCGGTCATCGGTGGTCCTCGTCCTTCGTCAGGGTGGTGGCGGCGGTGCGGTCGCCCTCACCCAGCGTGCCCGGCTCCTCCGAACCGACCTCGGTGGAGCGCCCGGTCGCCCGGTAGTACAGGAACACGCCGGCGCCGACGACGAGCCAGATGACGCCGCCGACCTTCGCTTCGACGGCCGCGTTGAGCAGCACGTACCCGATGATGAGGAACCCGATGAGCGGCACGACGAGGTGCAGCAGCCAGTTGCGCGACTTCCCCTTCACGACGTGGTGCACGAACACCGACACGTGCAGGAGCATGAAGCCGAACAGCGCGCCGAAGTTCACCAGTGACGAGATCGTGTCGATCTGTCCGACGAAGAACAGCACGAGGATCGCGGAGAGCACCGAGACGACCAGGATCGCGTTCTGCGGGACCCGACGGCCGTTGAGCTTGTGCAGGAACGCGGGCAGCTGCCGGTCGCGGCTCATCGAGAAGAGCAGGCGGCTCGTCGCGGCCTGCGCGGCCATGGCGTTCGCGATGCCCACGGCCAGGACGTTGACGGCGAAGAAGGCCGTCGCCCACCCGCTCGACGAGGCCTGCTCGACGACGGTGAAGAACGCGTTCCCGGCCTCGCTGTCCGAGAACGAGTCCCGACCGGCGGCCAGGGCGCTCGCGAGCCAGGTCTGCACGACGAACAGGAACGCGACGATGACGAGCGCCAGGATCATCGCCAGCCCGGCACCACCACGGCGGCCGGTCGACTCCTCCGACAGGGTGGAGATGCCGTCGAAGCCGAGGAAGCTCAGGACCGCGATCGACAGTGCCGACGCGATCAGCGGTGCCGACACCTTCGCCGGGTCGAACACCTGGTCGGTGCTGAAGGACGCTCCCGGCACGGTGCCGCCGGTCAGGGCGACGATCGCGATCACGACGAAGACCACCACGAAGACGAGCTCGATGAGCAGGAAGATCCGGTTCGCCAGCTTGAGCGACGACACCCCGGCCAGGTTGATGACGGTGTTGATCGCCACGAAGACGAGCGCCCACAGCCACCGCGGGGTGCCGGGGAAGATGCCGACCATGCTCTCCGCGGCGAAGACGTAGAGCAGCGTCGGGACGAGCAGGTAGTCGAGCAGGATCGCCCAGCCGGCGAAGAAGCCGGCGGTGGGGTGGATGCCGCGGCCGACGTACGAGAACACGCTGCCGGCGAGGGGGGATCGACTTCGCCATCTGCGCGTAGGCCAGGGCCGTGAAGATCATCGCGACGAGGCCGACGATGTAGACGAGCGGCACCATGCCGCTCGACGCGTTGTAGACGGTGCCGAAGATCGCCCACGGGGCGATCGGCACCATGAAGACGAGCCCGTACACGAGCAGGTCGGTGGTGGAGACGGAGCGGTCGAGCTCCTGCTTGTAGCCGTAGGCCTCGAGCTGTTGCTGTGCGGAGAGCTCGCTGTGCTGCTGCGACATGTCGGTTCCGTTTCGGGGAGGAGGGACGGTGCAGGGGGGTGGGGGTCCGGACGGGAGGCGCGGCACGGGTCGGTGACGGGCCTCCTGTCCGGCGAACGGCCGGCCGGGGTGGTGCCGGCGGTGTCAGTCAGTCGGTGGGGTGGGCGTCGTGCTCGGCGAGGAACGCACCGATGACGCGGCGGAACTCCTCCGGCTGCTCCAGGTGGGTGCAGTGGCTGGCGCCGGGGAAGACGTGCTGGCGGGCCCCGGGGATGCGCTCCACGAAGGGCTGCCAGGTGGCGGGGGTGGCCTCGTCGTGCTCACCGGCGACGACGAGGGTCGGGACGTCGACCTGGTCCAGGCGGTCGACGACGGACCAGTCGCGCAGGGACCCGATGACGTGGAACTCGTTCGGCCCGTTCATGGTGTGGTAGACCGTCGGCTCGGCTTCCATCTGTTCCTCGGACGCGATGAAGTCGGCGGGCATCGGGACGACGCGGCAGACGTGGCGCTCGTAGAACACCTGCGTCGCGGCGAGGTACTCCGGGTCCTCGGTGGTGCCGGCGGCCTCGTGCCGGGTGAGCGCGTCCTGCACGTCCTCGGGCAGACGGCTGCGGAGCTCCGCGGCACCGTCGACCCACAGCTGCATCGACGCGGGGGGAGTTGCAGATCGACAGGCTCGCGATGCCACCCGGACGGCGGACACCGATCTCGGCGCCGAGCATGCCGCCCCACGACTGCCCGAGCACGTGGTGGTCGCCGAGGCCGAGGTGGGCGACGAGCGCGCGGTACTCGTCGACGAACAGCTGCGGTTGCCAGAAGTCGGCGGGGGGCGTCCGGACGGTGGCTGCTCCGACCGCAGCCGAACTGGTCGGAGTGGACGACGGTGCGGCCGGTCTCGTCGGCGAACGCCTCGAGGTTCCGCAGGTAGTCGTGCGCCATGCCGGGGCCGCCGTGCAGGACGACGAGGGGCAGCGCCCCCCGGGACGGGGCGGTCGGGCTCGGTGATCCGGTACCAGGTCTCGCCGTCCAGGAACGGCATCGTGCTCTCGGTGATGCGGGACATGGGGTGAGCATGGCCCTTCGAAAGGTCCCAGGCAAGACCTTTTCTGCTCGTTTAACGTGGCCGTAACAGCGCCGGCCCACGGAGGGCCGTCGAGAGGGGTGCCGTGACGGATCGCGCGACGGAGACACGGGTGGACGAGGTCGAGGACCGGCTCGTGACCGCGCTCGCCGTGGGGGGAGTACCTGCCCGCGGCGCGACTCCCGCCCGAACGCGAACTCGCGGCGTTGCTCGGCGTCGCGCGTGTCACCGTGCGGAGCGCCCTCGCTCGCCTGGTCGACCGCGGGTTGCTCGAGACCCGACGCGGACGTGGTGGCGGCACGTTCGTCCGGACGCAGTGGCCGGCGAGCTCGTCCGAGTCGGTCGGCCGGACCCTGCTCGCCCGGTGGGCCGGCATCCAGGACACCGCCGACGCGATCGCCCTGCTGCACGGGGCCATGGCCGCCGCGGCAGCCGAGCGGATCACCCCGGCGGAGGCGGCTGCGCTCCGGGACCGGCTCGACGCCTTCCGGCAGGCCTCGAGCGGCGCGGCGAAGCAGCAGGCGGACGCCGTCCTGCACCGGAGCATCATCGACGCGGCGCGCAACGACGTCCTCCGCGCGACCCTCGCGACCCTCGAGGCGCAGATCTCGATCGCGGCACCGGCACACCTCTGGGGGGACCGAGGAGGGCATGGCGGACATGGAGGCACGTGCCACGCGGGACCACGAGGTCCTCGTCGAGGCGGTGTGTGCGGGGCGGGCGGCGGAGGCCGGCGAGGTCGCACGCCGGCATGTCGGCATCGACGTGGAGCTGCTCGAACAGGCGATGCTGCGCGCGGGGCAGGTCCCGACGGCGGATCCCGCACCACGGTGAGGGCGAAGACCGCGTCCGCGGGCGCCGGCACGACACGGGCATGATGAGCACATGACCCACCTGCCGCCGCCGCGCCTCCAGCGATCGCCCCGACCGCGGAGGGGCCCGGGGTCGTCGCATCGCCTGATGGTCATCGGGGTGGTGCTGACGGTCATCGGGCTCGTCGGGCACCAGCTCGCGCTGTGGTGGAACAGCATCCCGTTGTCCGAGGGCACGGGAGCGAACATCGGCGCCGGCGTGGCAGCCCTGGCCGCCCTGCTGGTCGCCGTCGGCGGGCTCGTGACCCTCGTCGTCGGCGGGCTGCTGCGCGCCCGCGGTGGCTCGGACCCCCCGGGTCGGGGGGATGACCGCTCCGGTCGTCGCCTGACGGACGGGAGGCCCGCGGCGGACCCGCCACGGGCCTCCCGTCGGCAGCGACCGGTCATCGGTGGGCCGGTGGGCCGGTGTGCCGGTGTGCTCAGACGTCGCGGCGTCGCGCGACCACCATCGCGAGGGCGTTGACCACGACCACCTCGGCGAGGAGGACGCCCGCACCGCTCCACCCGTTCAGGTCGGAACCGCCCTCGGCCGTCGCCGTCGCCGGGGCTCCGGTCGCGCCCGCGGGTGCGTCGGACGCGTAGGCGTACAGCTGCCCGCCGGCTGCGTCGGGCAGGTACCCGGCGGCCGTGCCGAGCCAGTCGATGCCCGCGAGCACGGACACCAGGCTGAGCACGATCGGCAGCACCAGCAGGATGCCGAGCGTGATGGCGATGCCGCCGGCACTCGAGCGGACGAGCAGGCCGATGCCGAACGCGAGCAGTGCCACGAGCGTCACGTACACGGACGCACCGAGGAGCGGCATGAAGACCGCGGGGTCGGCGAGGTCCGGGTGGACCCCCCTTGCCCGCCTGCAGCGCGGTCGAGATCGCGACGCCGATCCAGGTGGCGACGACGCTGACGAGGAACGTCGAGACGGCGAGCACGGTGGCCTTGGCGAGCAGGGCGCCGAGGCGTCCGGGGTCCGCGGTGAAGGTCGACCGGATCTGCCCGGTGGTGTACTCGCCGGAGATGATGAGGACGCCGAGCACCCCGACCACGAGAGCGGACAGGTACACGCTGATCGTGTTCATCCCGACGATGGTCTCGTTCGCCGCGTCGGTGGTGGTGGTCGCGCCGGCCTCGGCCAGGGCGCCGAGGAGGGTCGCCAGGCCGATCGTCAGCACGGCGATGACGGCGAAGCACCAGAACGTCGACCGGATGCTCCAGAACTTGATCCACTCACTGCGCACCAGTCGGGCGAACCCGAGGCGCTTGCCCTCCAGGGAGGCCTTGCCGCGGTGGCGGTGCTGCTCGGTCCCGCGGTGGTCGGTCTGCTGCGGCGCGCTCATCGCGTGCCCTCCGATCGGTACTCGACGTCGTCGCGGGTGAGCGCCATGTAGGCCTCCTCCAGGCTGGCGCCGGTCGGGGTGAGTTCGTGCAGGACGACACCGGCGCGGGCGGCGATGTCACCGACCGTCGGTGCGTCCGGCCCGACCACGAGGAACGACCCGTCCTCACGCTGGGTGACGGTGGCCGCCGGGCCGATCGCGGCGAAGAGCTGGTCCGGCATCGGGGTCCGGACGACGACCCGGGCGAGTGCCGTGCCGCCGGCGGGACCACCGGCGCCGGCGACGAACTCCGCGATCGGGGCGTCGGCGAGCACCTTGCCGCGACCGAGGACGACCACGCGGTCGGCGGTCTGCGCCATCTCGCTCATGAGGTGGCTGGAGAGGAAGACCGTGCGCCCCTCCGCCGCCAGACGGCGCGCGAGCTGACGGACCCAGAGCACCCCGTCCGGGTCGAGGCCGTTCACCGGCTCGTCGAGGATCAGCGTGTGCGGGTCACCGAGCAGTGCCGCCGCGATGCCGAGCCGCTGGCCCATGCCGAGCGAGAACCCACCGACCCGCTTGCGGGCGACCGACTCGAGGCCGGTCATCTCGATGACCTCGTGCACGCGCTGCTTCGGGATGCCGTGCGTCGCCGCGAGCGCGAGCAGGTGGTTGTGCGCGCTGCGCCCGGAGTGCACCGCCTTCGCCTCGAGCAGGGCCCCGACCTGCCGGAGCGGGTCGCGGAAGTCCTGGTACGGCCGCCCGTTCACCGTCGCGCTGCCGGAGGTCGGGCGGTCGAGCCCCATGATCATCCGCATGGTGGTCGACTTGCCGGCGCCGTTCGGGCCGAGGAAGCCGGTCACCATCCCGGGGTGCACGACGAACGAGACGTCGTCGACCGCGGTCTTCGGGCCGTAGCGCTTGGAGAGGTGCTGTACTTCGATCATCGGTGGCCACGCTAGGGGAGCCCGTCCGGCCGGTGCCTCCCCCCTCGAGGAGGAGATCGGCGCCTCCTGGAACGATCGTTCCGATGCAGGTGTCATGTCACACGGTCGTCACACAGGGGAAACGGGCGGTGCGACCGGGGTCCGTAGCTTCCTTCCCAGGCAGACGCCGACCTCACCCTCTCCCACTCCGGAGGACGTCATGGCAACCGAAGTCGCGGCACCCGTCGCACCGCCCCACGCCCCCGTCACGTCGACCGCCCCCCGCGGGCGCCGGCCTGATCAAGCCCGGGTACGACCCGGCCCTCACGAACGAGGACCTCGCGCCGCTGCGGAAGCAGACCTGGTCGAGTTACAACGTCTTCGCGTTCTGGATGTCCGACGTGCACTCGGTCGGCGGCTACGTCACGGCGGGGTCGCTCTTCGCGCTCGGCATCGCGAGCTGGCAGGTGCTCGTCGCCCTGGTCGTCGGCATCCTCGTCGTGCAGGTCTTCGCGAACCTCGTCGCGAAGCCGTCGCAGCGGACCGGGGTCCCGTACCCGGTGATCAACCGCGCGGTGTTCGGCGTGCTCGGTGCGAACGTCCCGGCGATCATCCGCGGTCTCATCGCGATGGCCTGGTACGGCGTGCAGACGTTCCTCGCGGCGCAGTCGCTGAACATCGTGTTCCTCAAGTTCATCCCGGGTGCCGCGGCCCTCCTCGAGCCGTCCTTCCTGGGCCTCGACGCGCTCGGCTGGATCTCCTACGCCGTCCTGTGGGTCGCTCAGGGAGCCCTGTTCTGGATGGGCATGGACGCGATCCGGAAGTTCATCGACTGGGCCGGGCCGGCGGTCTACGTCGTCATGATCGCCCTCGCGGTGTACCTCGTCGCACGGGCCGGCATCGGCAACATCTCGCTGACGCTCTCGGTCGGCGAGCCGATGTCCTTCGCCGAGAGCATCCCGGTGATGCTGTCCGCGATCGCCCTGGTCGTCAGCTACTTCTCCGGCCCGATGCTCAACTTCGGCGACTTCTCGCGGTACGGGCGGTCGTTCGCGGCCGTGAAGCGCGGCAACCTGCTCGGGCTGCCGGTCAACTTCCTGTTCTTCTCGATCCTGACCGTGCTGTGCGCGAGTGCCACCGTGCCGGTCTTCGGCGAGCTCATCACCGACCCGATCGCGACCGTCCAGGCGATCGACGCCCCCCTTCGCGATCCTGCTCGGCGGGCTGACGTTCGTCATCGCCACCGTCGGCATCAACATCGTCGCGAACTTCATCAGCCCCGCCTTCGACTTCTCGAACGTGTCCCCGCGCCGGATCAGCTGGCGGGCGGGCGGCATGATCGCGGCGGTCGGGTCGGTGCTCCTCACCCCGTGGAACTGGTACGGCAACGACCAGGCCATCCTGTACACCCTGGGCGTGCTCGGTGCGCTGATCGGTCCGCTGTTCGGGATCCTCATCGCGGGGTACTACATCGTCGGGAAGCAGCGCGTCGCGGTCGACGACATGTACTCGATGGACCCGTCCGCGCGGTACTGGTACCGGAAGGGCTTCAACCCGAACGCGATCTGGACGCTCGTCACCACCGGGGCGGTCTCGGTCGGCAGCGCGGTGCTCCCGCCGGCCCTCGGCGTCCTGCCCTGGCTGAGCACCTACAGCTGGTTCATCGGCTGCGGACTCGGGCTCGTCGTCTTCTGGGCGCTGGAACGTCGGTCGCCGCGGATGCCCGCGCTCGCCGCGGACGACCCGACGGTCGACGACGGCGCCGCCTCCGGCCGCGCCTGAACGGCTGCCCACTCGTCCACAGGGGCGCCGGCGCAGCCCTCTGAGCCGGTGCCCCTGTGGACAGCCGGGAGGCCCGCCCCCCGGTCCGTCGAGGATCGTCACCACCCAGCACCACCAGCTCCATCGGAAGGACCCGCGATGCGCATCCGTGTCGTCAACCCGAACACCACCGCGTCCATGACGGCGGCGATCGGCAGGGCCGCGGCCGCCGTCGTCGGTCCGGGCACGGTCGTCGAGGCCGTGCAGCCCACGATGGGGCCGGCCTCGATCGAGAGCCACTACGAGGAAGCGCTCGCCGTCCCGGGGCTCCTCGAGCAGATCGCCGCGGGCGAGCGGGACGGGGTGGACGCCACCGTCGTCGCGTGCTTCGGCGATCCCGGCATCGACGCGGCCCGGGAGCTCGCCAGCGGCCCGGTGATCGGCATCGCCGAGGGCGCCTACCGGACGGCGGTGCTGCTCGGGCGGCGGTTCGGGGTCGTCACGACGCTCGCGCGGACGACCGGGCGCGCACGGGAACTCGCCGAGCGCTACGGGTGTGCGGCGCTCCTGACGGAGGTGCGGGCGTGCGAGGTGCCCGTGCTCCGGCTCGAGGACCCGACGTCCGGCGCGCGGGACCTGGTCGTCGCCGAGTGTCGCGAGGTCATCGCGAACGGCGCCGACGCGGTCGTGCTCGGCTGCGCGGGCATGGCCGACTTCTGCGCCTCCGTGTCCGAGGAGATCGGGGCCCCGGTCGTCGACGGGGTCAGCGCGACGACGCTGCTCGCCGAGTCGCTCGTCCGCCTCGGGCTGACGACCGGGAAGCACGGCGAGTACGCCCCGCCGCCACCGAAGCCGTTCTCCGGGGCGCTCGCGTCCTTCGCGCTCGCGGACGCCCGCGTGACGGTGGGGGGCGGGCGCATGACGAGCCTCGGGTCCGTGACGGTGGACGAGGGCCTGGCGCCCGCCGACCTCGTGCTCCGCGCGCAGCGCGCCTGGGTCGACGGTGCCTTCCGCCCCGCGTCGGTCGTCGTCCGTGACGGCCGGATCGTGTCCGTCGGACCGGTCGACGCCGTGGCGAACGGGCAGCGTGACGAGACGGTGCCGGACGGGCACGTCCTGCTGCCGGGCCTCGTCGACACCCACGTCCACGTCAACGAGCCCGGCCGCACCGAGTGGGAGGGCTTCGCCTCCGCCACGCGCGCGGCCGCACTCGGTGGTGTCACGACGATCATCGACATGCCGCTGAACTCGATCCCGGCGACGGTCGACGTGCCCGCCCTCGCCGTCAAGCGGGCGAGTGCGGCCGGCCGGGTGGCGGTCGACGTCGGCTTCTGGGGCGGCGCGGTCCCGGGCAACGCCGGTTCCCTCGGCGACCTGCACGACGCCGGGGTCTTCGGCTTCAAGTGCTTCACGGCACCGTCCGGCGTGGACGAGTTCCCGCACCTCGACCCGGGTGCGCTGCGGCAGGCGATCGGCGAGGTCGCTGCCCTGGACGCGTTGCTCATCGTGCACGCCGAGGACCCGGAGCACCTCGTCGACCACGACGCGCTCGGCGGCCGGTACCGCGACTTCCTCGCCACCCGACCCGCGCAGGCCGAACGCTCGGCCATCGCCCGGGTGATCGACGGCGCACGGGAGACCGGCGCCCGGGTGCACGTCCTGCACCTCTCCGACGCAGGCGCCCTCCCGATGATCCGTGCGGCGAAGGACGACGGCGTGCGCATCACGGTCGAGACCTGCCCCCCACTACCTGGCGTTCGAGGCCGGGTCGATCCCGGACGGAGCCACCGCGTACAAGTGCTGCCCGCCGATCCGTGACGACGCGAACCGCGACGCGCTCTGGGCGGGGCTCCTCGACGGCACGATCGACATGGTGGTGTCCGACCACTCCCCGTCGACCGTCGACCTCAAGGTCGACGACTGGGGTCTGGCGTGGGGCGGCATCGCCGGGCTCCAGGTCGGCTTCCGTGCCGTGTGGACCGAGGCCGCTCGCCGTGGCCTGCCGCTCGACGCGGTCGTGCCCGCGGTCACGACCGGACCGGCGGCGCTCGCCCGTTTCACCGACCGCGGTCGGATCGCGCCGGGCGCCCTCGCGCACTTCGCGGTGTTCGACCCCGACGCCGAGTCCACGGTCCGGGCCGACGCGCTCGCACACCGCAACCCCGTCTCCGCCTTCGACGGGCTGTCGGTACGCGGTCGGGTCACGGGGACCTGGCTGCGGGGGGAGGCGGATCACCTCCACCGCGGACGACGTCACGACCGTGGACGTGGTCGCCGGAGAGCTGGTGGACCGTGCCTGAGACGCTCGCCGCAGCCGACGTGCACCTCGGCTCCACGCCCGACGACGTCCTCTGGGGACGGCTGCCGAGTCGGGACGACGAGCCGGTCCGCACCGTCGCCCCCGGGACCGTCGTGACGATCGACACCGTCAGCCACGAAGGCCTGCTGCCCGACCAGGGGTCCGACCCGGTGGCGTTCTTCGGGCGGCACGGCGTGGCCGCGGCGGACGTGCTGGCGGACGCGGTCGACATCGTCCGGCACGTGGAGCGCGACGCGGCCGACGGTCCGCACGTGGTGTCCCGCCCGGTCGCCGTGCAGGGGGCCGAGCCCGGCGACGTCGTCTCCGTCACGGTGCTCGAGGCCGTCCCGCGGGTGCCGTACGGCGTGATCTCCAACCGGCACGGTCGCGGAGCGCTGCCGGGGGGAACTCCCGCGCGGGGACGAGCCCGTCTCGGTCTTCGCGGACGTCGTGACCCGTGACGGCGTCGACTTCGGGCGGTTGCCGGTCGTGACGGGCGGGCCCCGGGTGGTCACCTTCCCACTCCGGCCGTTCCCCGGCATCGTCGGCGTGACCGTCGACAGCGAGGTCCGGCCGCACTCCGTCCCACCGGGGCCGCACGGCGGGAACGTCGACATCGCCCTGCTCACCGCCGGCGCCACACTGCACCTGCCCGTGCAGGTGCCCGGGGCCGGCGTCTCCGTCGGCGATCCGCACTTCGCGCAGGGGGGACGGCGAGGTCGCGCTCACCGCGATGGAGGCCTCGCTCCGGCTGACCCTGCGCCTCGACGTGGTCCCGCGGGCCGTGGCGCTCGCGCGCTTCGGCGCGCTGGTCGGACCCCTGGCGGAGACCACGGAGTACCTCGTCCCGACGGGCATGGACGCCGACCTGGACGACGCCGTGCGCCGGTGCGTCCGTGCCGCGATCACGCTGCTCCGGGCGCGGTGGGGCGTGGAGGAGCACCTGGCGTACGCCTACCTCAGCGCCGCGACCGACTTCCGGATCTCGCAGGTCGTCGACCTCGTGTGCGGTGTGCACGCGACGGTGCGGAAGAGCGACTTCCAGGCGGTACCGACGTGCGGATGACCGGGACGTGGCCGGACGGACTGGAGACGGCGTTCCGGGCCTACGAGGACGCCCTCATGCGGGACGACACCGCGGTGCTGGACGCGCTGTTCGAGCCCGGCCCGGACACGTTGCGCGGCGACGGAGCCGGGTTGCTCCGCGGGCACGACCGGATCAGCGCGTTCCGGTCCGCCCGTGGTGGTGTCGCCCGGCGCACGCTCGTCGGCGTCGACGTGCAGGAACTGACCGCGGACGAGGTCCTCGTCGTGGGGGGAGTCGCGGTTCACGGACGGTGGGCGCGGCCTGCAGACGCAGCTCTGGCGTCGCACGGCGGGCGCGTGGCGGATCCGGACGGCGCACGTGACGGGCCGTGCGGTCGCCTTCGACCGGACGGTGTGGCGGGCCGTCGGGGACCCGCTCGTCCGCGGCGCCGGTGCCGGTGCCGCGTCCGGTGCGGAGGCGGTCGCCGGTGCGTCCGACGCCCGTCCGCTCGCCGGGGTCCGGGTGGCCGTCAAGGACCTCTTCGCCGTCGCCGGCCACGTGATCGGCGCCGGCAACCCGACGTGGGAGTCCGCAGCCCGCGTCGAGACGGAGCACGCCCCGGCCGTCTCGGTGCTCCTGCAGGCCGGGGCCGACGTGACCGGGATCGCCCGCACGGACGAGTTCGCCTACGCGCTCGCCGGGCGGAACGCCCACACCGGCGCCCCGCCGAACGGGGCCGATCCGGCGCGCATCAGCGGTGGCTCGACCTCCGGCCCCGCGACGGCCGTGGCGCTCGGGCAGGCGGACGTCGGGCTCGGCACCGACACCGCAGGCAGCATCCGCGTCCCCGCCTCGTACCAGGGGCTGTGGGGTCTGCGGACGACCCACGGACTCGTGTCGCGCGACGGCGTCCTGCCACTCGCGCAGAGCTTCGACACGGTCGGGTGGCTGACGCGACGGCCCGACACGCTCCGAGCGGTCGCGACGGTGGCGGTCGGTACCGCGGTGCGGAGCCTCGCGACGCCGCTGCTGGTCTGCGAGGCCCTGCTCGCTGCGGCGGACCCCGCCACGAGACGCGCGTTCGAGGACTGGCTGGCACGGACCGGGACGGGCGTCGGGGTCGTCGACCTGCCGGACCTTGACGACCTCGCCGAGACGGTGCGGATCGTGCAGGGTGCCGAAGCACGCCGGAACCACGGGGCGTGGGTCGCAGCGCATCCCGGTGCCCTGGGCCCGGACGTCGCCGATCGGTTCGCGGCGGCCGCCCGGATCACCGCCGAGCAGGAGGCCGCTGCGCGGGACGGGCTCGGGCGACTGCGTTCCGCGGTCCGGGCCGTGGTCGCCGACGGCGCGCTGGTCCTCCCGACGGTGCCCGGCCCCGCGCCGCTCCGGACGGCCGACGGCCCGGCGGTCCTCGCCACACGGCGGTCGACCCTGCGGATGACCGCGGTCGCCGGCGTCGGCGGCCTGCCGGCGGTGAGCGCTCCGCTCCTGGTCGTCGACGGAGCCCCGGTGGGCGTCTCCCTCGTCGGTCCGGTCGGGTCGGACCTGGCGCTCGTCGACCGTGCTGCCGGACTGGCCGTCGCAACACTGCTGTAACGAGCGTTCCAATAGGATCGTGCAAGGAACGGAAGGTACGAACATGCATCCCGTCAACCCGCCGACACGGCTCCTCATGGGGCCCGGGCCGATCACCGCCGACCCCCCGCGTGCTCCGCGCCCTGTCCACACCGCTCGTCGGCCAGTACGACCCGTGGATGACCGAGACCATGAACCGGACGCAGGAGCTGTACCGGCAGGTCCTCGGCACGCGGAACGACGCCACCGTCCTGGTCGACGGCACCTCGCGCGCCGGCATCGAAGCCGCCCTCGTCTCCCTCCTCGCCCCGGGCGACGCGGTGCTCGTGCCGGTGTTCGGACGGTTCGGGCACCTGCTCGCCGAGATCGCCGGACGAGCCGGCGCCACCGTGCACACGATCGAGACCGAGTGGGGGCAGGTGTTCCCGACCTCGGTCATCGAGGACGCGATCGCCCGTGTCCGTCCGAAGGTGTTGGCGATCGTGCAGGGCGACACCTCGACGACGATGAACCAGCCGCTCGACGAACTCGGCGCGATCTGTGCCCGGTACGGCGTGCTCTTCTACACCGACGTCACGGCCTCGGTCGGCGGCAACCCGCTCGAGGTGGACGCGTGGGGCATCGACGCCGTCAGTGCGGGCCTGCAGAAGTGCCTCGGCGGTCCCTCCGGCAGCGCGCCGCTGTCCCTCTCCCCGGCCGCGGTCGCCGTGCTGGACGCCCGTCGGAGCATCGAGGCCGGCATCCGCGAGCCCGGCGACGACGTCTCCGACGACCCGATCCGGTCGAACTACCTCGACCTCGCGATGATCCTCGACTACTGGGGTCCCCGGCGCCTCAACCACCACACCGAGGCGGCGTCGATGCTCTACGCCGCGAACGAGTGCGCCCGCATCCTGCTCGAGGAGGGCCGCGACGCCGTCGTCGAGCGGCACGCGCTCGCCGGGCGGGCGATGCTCGAGGGCGTCCGCGGACTCGGCCTGACGGTCTTCGGCGACGTCGGCCACAAGATGCACAACGTCGTCGCGGTGGAGATCCCGGACACGGTCAGCGGGGACGCCGTCCGCGCCGCGATGCTCGAGGACCACGGCATCGAGATCGGCACCTCGTTCGGACCCCTGCACGGGCGCGTCTGGCGGATCGGGACGATGGGCTACAACGCCCGGAAGGACACCGTCGTGACGACGCTCGCCGCCCTCGAACAGTGCCTGCGGCGCGGCGGGGTGGCCGTTCCGCAGGGCGGCGGCGTCGACGCCGCGCTCGACGTGTACGCGGCAGCGGCCGACAGCGCACCCGCGGCCGTGCCCCCCGATCCCGGACGCAGCGACGTTCGTCCCCGCCGGAGCGCCCGCGTGAGCGCCGTCGTGCAGGTGCCGCTGGCGAGCGATCGAGCGCGGGCCGCGGCGGACACCATCATCGCCCGCTGTGACGAGCTCGCGGACGTCACCGAGACGCCCGGGCGGATCACCCGCGTGTACCTGTCACCCGAGCACGCCCGGGCGAACGAGACCGTCGGGGCCTGGATGCGGGACGTCGGGCTGCGCACCTGGCAGGACGCCGCCGGCAACCTGCACGGACGCGCCGCGGGGGGCGACACCGGACGCGCCGGTGCTCCTGCTCGGCTCCCACCTGGACACCGTCGTGGACGCCGGTCGCTACGACGGCGTCGTCGGGGTCCTCATGGCCGTCGAGGTCGTCGCCCGCCTGGTCCAGGACCACGGGGCGCTGCCGTTCGCCCTCGAGGTGATCGCGTTCTCCGACGAGGAGGGAACCCGGTTCGGCAAGGCGCTGCTCGGGTCCTCCGCGGTCGCCGGCGTCTGGGACGAGGCGTGGTGGGACCTGCAGGACGCGCACGGCACCACCCTCCGGTCCGCCTTCGAGTCGTTCGGCCTCGACCCCGGCCGGATCGCCGAGGCCGCGGTCGCACCGGCGTCCCTCGTCGGGTACCTCGAGGCGCACATCGAGCAGGGACCGTACCTGGAGCAGGCCGACCAGGCGCTCGGTGTCGTGACGAGCATCGCGAGCGCCCGGCGCTTCACGGTGGAGGCGGTCGGGGAGGCCCGGCACGCCGGCGGGACGCCCTACGAACGACGCCACGACGCACTGCTCGCCGCCGCCGAGGCAGCACTCGCCGTCGAACGGATCTGCCGTACCGAGCAGCACATCGGCACGGTCGGCACCATGACGGTGGAACCCGGGGCCGTCAACGTCGTCCCGGGCCTTGCGACCTTCGCGGTCGACCTGCGCGGCGAGTTCGACGACGGACGGGACCGCGTGTGGGACGCCGTCGCCGACGCCTTCCGCGAGATCGGGGAGCGCCGCGGGGTCGACGTGACACCGACCGAGGTGCACCGTGCCCCCGCGGTGTTCTGCGCGCCGCGGCTGATGGACGCCGTCCGGGCCGGCATCGTCGCGACCGGCGAATCCGCACCGCTCGAATTGTTCTCCCGTGCCGGACACGACGCGATGTCCCTCGGCCTCGTCACCGACGTCGCGATGCTGTTCCTCCGCAACCCGGACGGCATCAGCCACCACCCGGACGAGTTCGTCTCCGCGGCGGACGTCGCCCTCGGCCTCGACGCGCTCGCCACGGCGGTAGAACGGCTCGCTGACGAGCACCTCCTCGCCGACGGAGCCGACGCGTGACCGTCCCGGACGTCCGCGGGCGGATCGACCGGGTGTGGGAGCGCCTCTCGCCCGCCGAACGCCGGGTCGCCGCGATGATCCGACACGACCCGGAACTGCTGCTCGTCGGTACCTCGGCGCAACTCGCCGCGGAGTCCGGGACCTCGAAGGCGACGGTCTCGCGGCTCGTCCGGTCCCTGGGCTTCCAGGACGCCGCCGAGGTCCGGCAGAACCTGATGTCCGCCCGCGGCACCGGGTTGCCCTGGGCCGCCGAGGACGCCGCCCACGTGGACCAGCGCGCGGTGGAGGCGCGGAACCTCGACGCCGCCTTCGCCTCGCTCGCCCGGGCCGACCGTCCCCGACTCGCCCGCCGCGTGATGCGCGCCCGCCGGGTCCTGGTGGTCGGCGAGCGCGGTGCGTACCCGATCGCCCTGCAACTGCGCGCGCAGCTCGCGCAGGTCCGTCCGGACGTCCGCATCGGCCCCTCGCCGGGGCAACGTCTCGGCGAGGAGGTCGCCGACCTCGACCGCCGGGACCTCGTGTTCATCGTCACCGTGCGACGGCACGCGGCCGGGGTCGACCGCGTGGTGCGGCACTGCGTCGGGACGGGCGCCGACGTGGTCGTGCTCGGCGACCCCACCGCGGCGGTCATCGCGGCACCCGCTGCGACCGCGGTCCTGTGCCCGGTCGACTCACCGTCGGCGTTCGACTCGATGGCGGCCCTGTTCGCCGTGGTCGCGGCGATCGCGAACGACGTCTACGAGGCCTCCGGGCCGTCCGGCCGGACCCGGGTCGAGGCGGTCGCGGACGCCTACGACACGCTGGGCGAGCTCGCCGGGTCCTGAGAAGCGTCGTCCTGCACCACCCGGGGCTCCCGCTCCGCACGGAGCTCCGACAGGAGCGAGCCGTTGCGCTCGACGATGAGCGCCCGGAGGTACCGGCGCAGCACGAGCCCCTCGGCGATCGTCCCGAGCGGCCCGAAAGGGGCACGGAACGCGATCTCGTCCACCATCCGCGTCCCGTCCGCCGTGCGCTCGAACCGGTGCTCGTGCCGGAACCGGGCGAACGGCCCACGCACCTGTTCGTCGACGAACCGGTGCGGCGCCTCCAGGACGGTGACCTCGTTCGTCATCCGCCAGACGACGCCGAGGTGACGCGCGCGCCACGTGACCGACTCACCGAGCCCGATCACGCCGCTCGTCCGTCCGGCGACCGCCTGCTCCCCGCTCGCGGCCATCGACCGCAGGTGCGCGCCGATGTCGAGCGAGAGCGCGAAGGCGCGCTCCGGCGGCACCGGCAGGTCGGTCACGATCCGGAAGACAGCGCTCACGCGACGATCCTGCCGTACGGGCGGCAGGATGGTCACGTGACCGAAGCCGCCGTGCGCCCGCTGGACCGTGCCGGGAGGCTCCTGCCCGGACTCGCACTCGCCACCGGTATCGCCCTGGTCGCCACCGTGATCGGGCGCTTCCTGCCCGTCGTCGGCGCTCCGGTCAGCGGCGTCCTCATCGGGGCCGTCATCGGGACGATCCGTCGTCCGGGCGCGGTGTTCCGGCCGGGCATCTCGACCGCGAGCAAGACCGTCCTGCAGTGCTCGGTGGTGCTCCTCGGCGCCCAGCTGTCCCTGCTGCAGGTCGCGCGCGTCGGGGTGGCGTCGTTGCCGGTGATGCTCGGCACCCTCGTCGTCTGCCTGCTCGCAGCGTGGGGCATCGGTCGCGCGCTGGGCGTCGTCGGCAACCTGCGGATGCTGATCGGGGTCGGGACGGGGATCTGCGGCGCCTCCGCGATCGCCGCGGTGGCCCCGGTGATCGGCGCGGTGTCGATCGAGGTGGCGTACGCCGTGTCGACGATCTTCCTGTTCAACGTGGCCGCGGTCGTCGTCTTCCCCGTGGTGGGGCACGCGCTCGGGATGAGCCAGCACGCGTTCGGTCTGTTCGCGGGAACCGCGGTGAACGACACCTCGTCGGTCGTCGCCGCGGCGAGCACCTACGGGGCGGGCGCTGCGGACTCCGCGGTCGTCGTGAAGCTCGTCCGCACCCTGATGATCATCCCGGTCGTGCTCGGGTTGGCCTGGTTCGTCGGGCGTCGCTCGGACCCCACGACGGTCGCGACCGACGGCGTCGCCCTCGACGGCACGGCGCAGTCGAGCGGAGGAGTCCCCGCCGGGGCTCGACCGGGTGCCACGTCACCGTCCGGCAGACCGCGCTGGTCGGCGCGTCGGGTGACCCGCCTCGTGCCCTGGTTCCTCATCGGCTTCGTGCTGGCCGCCGCGGTGAACTCCACCGGTCTCGTCCCCGGTCCGGCGCACCCGGTGATCGCCGCGGTCGCCGCGTTCCTCATCACCGTCGCGCTCAGCGCCATCGGGCTCTCCACCGACCTGGCCGGGTTCCGCCGGGCCGGGTTCCGACCGCTGCTGCTCGGCGGCGCCCTGTGGGTCGTGGTGTCCCTGTCCAGCCTCGGCCTGCAGGCCCTCACCGGCAGCCTCTGACCCGCCGCCGAGCTGCCGCTGACCTGGCGCTACGGTCGGGGGGATGGACCTCGACGCCCTCGCCTTCCCCGTCATCGACGGACACAACGACCTGCCGTCGGAACGCCGCGACACGCACGCATCCGGTCTGGACGGCATCGACTCCGAGACCGACTCCCTCCACACCGACCTGCCGAAGCTCCGGGCCGGTGGGGTCGTCGGACAGTTCTGGTCGGTCTACGTACCCGTCGAGGAGCCGGACCCGGTCCGGACGACCCTCCAGCAGATCGACCTCGTGCACCGCATGGTGGACCGGTACCAGGACGACCTGGCGCTCGCCCGCACGGCGGACGAGGTCCGCGCCGCCGTTGCCTCCGGCCGCATCGCCTCGCTCCTCGGCGCGGAGGGCGGCCACTCCATCGGGGACGACCTCGCGGTCCTCCGCGACTTCGCCCGGCTCGGCGTCCGCTACATGACCCTGACGCACACCGAGGACACTCCGTGGGCCGACTCGGCCACGGGAGCGCGGGCGCACGACGGACTGACCGATCGTGGACGAGAGGTCGTCGCCGAGATGGAACGCATCGGCATGCTCGTCGACCTGTCGCACACCGCCCCCCGCCACGATGCGGGACGCCCTCGACGTCGCCACACGACCGGTCGTGTTCAGCCACTCGTCGACCGTCGCGGTCGCCGACCACCCGCGGAACGTCCCCGACGACGTGCTCGCCCGCCTCGCGGACAACGGCGGCGTGGTCATGGTGACGTTCGTGCCGGCGTTCGTCTCGCGGGCGTGGGCGGACTGGGAGGAGAGCGGGTCGGTCGGGGAGCCGCCGCACGTGACCGTGGCTGACGTCGCCGACCACGTCGAGCACGCTCGGGACGTGGCAGGAGCCGCGCACATCGGGCTCGGTGGCGACTACGACGGCACCCCGGTGCTGCCGCCGGACCTGCGGGACGTGTCCCGGTACCCGGTGCTGGCCGAGGAGCTGCGCCGCCGCGGTTGGGGCGACGCGGACCTCCGGGCACTCGCCGGCGGCAACGTCCTGCGGGTACTCGAGGCCACGGACGAGCGCTTCGCGCGGACGGCGCACCTCGCGGTCGCTCCGCGCTGACGGACGGGAGGCGCGGGTCGCCGGCACGCTCGGCACCGCTCCGCGGACCGTTCCGTCACGGAACAGGACCGCCCTGGGTGCGGTCGCTAGGATCGCGAGCGCACCGCGCCTCCACGGGAGGGGCTGCGGCAACCGACGTGAGGACGGAACCGATGAGCGGCACCATCTACGACGACATCTCCCAGGCCTTCGGCAACACCCCGCTCGTGCGGCTGAACCGTCTGCCGCAGGAGGGCGGGGCCGAGGTCCTCGCCAAGCTCGAGTTCTACAACCCCGGTGCGAGCGTCAAGGACCGTCTGGGTGTCGCGATCATCGACGCCGCCGAGGAGTCCGGCGAGCTGAAGCCCGGCGGCACGATCGTCGAGGGTTCGTCGGGCAACACCGGCATCGCCCTCGCCCTCGTCGGTGCGGCCCGCGGGTACAAGGTCGTCATCACGATGCCCGAGACCATGAGCGTCGAGCGCCGGGCCGTGATGCGCGCGTACGGAGCGGAGATCGTCCTGACCCCGGGCTCCGAGGGCATGAAGGGCGCCGTCGAACGCGCCGGTCAGATCGTCGACGAGACCCCGGGCGCGATCCTCGCCCACCAGTTCGAGACGACCGCGAACGCGGCGATCCACCGCCGGACCACGGCGCAGGAGATCCTCCGCGACACCGAGGAGCACGTCGACGTGTTCGTCGCGGGTGTCGGGACCGGCGGCACCATCACCGGTGTCGGGCAGGTCCTCAAGGAGCGCGTCCCCGGCGTGCAGGTCATCGCCGTCGAACCGGCCGACTCGCCCCTCCTGACCAAGGGCACGGCCGGACCGCACAAGATCGCCGGCATCGGGGCGAACTTCGTCCCGGAGGTGCTCGACCGTTCGGTGATCGACGAGGTCATCGACGTCGAGCTCGACGACGCCCTGCGGGTCGCCCGCGCGCTGGCCACGGAGGAGGGCATCCTGTCCGGCATCTCCTCGGGTGCCATCATCCACGCAGCCCTGCAGGTCGCGGCGCGGCCGGAGAACGCCGGCAAGCGCGTCGTCGCGATCGTCTGCGACACGGGGGGAGCGCTACCTGTCGACGGTGCTCTTCGAGGGGCTCTCTGCGTGACGACGGCTCCACGCCGCGGCGTGCTGCGGACGGTCCGGGAGGACCTCGCCGCAGCACGCCGCGGTGACCCCGCCGCGCGCGGGGACCTCGAGAACGCGATCGTCTACTCGGGCCTGCACGCCGTCTGGTCGCACCGCGTCGCGCACCGGCTGTGGCACGCGCGCGGCCTGCCCGGCTCCCGCACGGTGGCGCGCATCCTGGCGCAGGCCACCCGGACCCTGACGGGGATCGAGATCCACCCGGGCGCACGGATCGGACGGCGGTTCTTCATCGACCACGGCATCGGCGTGGTGATCGGGGAGACGGCCGTGATCGGCGACGACGTCCTCGTCTTCCACGGCGTGACGCTCGGGGGTCGGGGCGGAGGCCCGGGGCTGGGTTCCAAGCGCCACCCGACGGTGGGCGACCGGGTCGTCCTGGGGGCGGGCTCCGCCGTCATCGGCGGGATCACGGTCGGCGACGACTCGGTCGTCGGAGCCGGCACGGTCGTCACGAAGGACGTGCCGCCCGGCTCCGTCGTCACCGGCGTCGCCGGGACGGCCCGGCCACGTTCCGGTCACGAGGGCGTGCCGGAACTCTGAACCGTCCCGCCCGGCCGGCCCCGGTGCGCGTCGGAGCGGTCAGCTCTTCTCGCAGGCGATCCCGTCGGCGTCGCGGTCCATCTTCTTGTTCGCGTTGTAGAGCGCGTCGTCCTTCTTCACCGTGCCCTTGAGTGCGCGGTACGACGTCTTCCCGGCGGAGGTCACTTTGTTCTTCGTGACCGACTTCTTCGCGATGCCGCCCGAGTACACCTTGTGGACGGCGGTGCAGTTCGCGTAGGTCTTCGGGGCCGCGGAGGCGCTGGTCGCGGTGCCGACGACGCCGCCGACGGTGAGCGCGAGCGCGAGGGCGGTGACGCCGAGGGTGCGGGTGGTCTTCATGGCGGTTCCTCCGGAGCGATGACCGGCGTCGGGTACGCAGGCAGGACGAGGGTACTGCGAATCAATGAGGCATCTTCACCCCCCGATCGAGGCATGCACCGACCCGGCCTCGACACCGCGACCCGTTCCGTCCCGTCGGTGTCCCTGGTCCCCGTCATCATGGGTGCATGGACGGCAGCACCCTGCAGTCGGTCGCCGCACGGACGGCGATGGCCCTCCCGGCAGTGACCGAGACGCAGCCCTTCGGCGAGGGCACGGACGTCTACAAGGTCGTCGAGAAGATGTTCGTGATGACGACCGAACTCCGCGGCGTCGCGATCGTCACCCTCAAGTGCGCGCCGCCGCACGGTGCCGCGCTGGTGCGGGACCTCGCCGAGGTCACGCCGGGCTGGCACATGGACAAGCGCCACTGGATCACGCTCTCCCCGGGACCCGGACTCGACGAGGCGTTCGTCGAGGACCTCGTCGCGAACGCGTGGGACCTCGTCGTCGCGGGCCTGCCCCGTGCCCGTCGTCCACTCGACCCGACCCGCGGTGCACAGCAGCCTTGACCCGGCCGTCCCCGGTCAGACGGCGGAGCGCCGGAGCGCGAGCTGGGCCTCCCGGACGACCTTCGGAGCGAGCCCGTCACCCGAGGCGAGCACCGCAGCTGCCTGGTCCGCGCTGAGTCCGGCGAACATCTGCCCGATCGTGACGCCGTGCTCGGGGCGCGCCAGCACCGTCACGGTGTCGCCCGCGGCCACGGGGCCGGAGCGCTTCACGCGGAAGTACGCACCGGGGCGGCCCTCCTCCGCGAAGCGCTTCACCCACTTGTCGATCCCCATCCGCCGGGCGAAGGTGCCGCAGGGGGGTCCGCGGGATCGTCGCCTCGAGTTCCAGGACCTCGCCGATCCGCCACCGCTCGCCGATCACGAGGCCGGTGACGTCGATGCCGGAGGTGCGCAGGTTCTCGCCGAAGAGCCCGGGCGGGATCGGCCTGTCGAGCTGTCCGGCGAAGTACGCGGCGTCCTCGTCGGCGTACACGTAGACGGCCTGGTCCTCACCGCCGTGGTGCTTCCGGTCCGCCTGCACGTCGGCGTGCAGGCCGAGGGGACGGACGCGGACCGGACCCGGCACCGGTCGCTTGTCGATCGCGGTGACACCGATCGTGCCCGAGTCCCGGAGCAGCTGGTCGACGCGGCAGACGGCGGTGACGACGGACATGGGGACAGCCTGCCGTACATCGGCCCGGGCGCGCACCCGTGGGCATCGGGCACGGCCGGATCCGGTGTGACGATCCGGCGCCGGCGTGCGTCTCATCGGTGCCCGAGCGCTCCGGTCCGCCGACACGCGGGCCGTTCGCAACCGCTCCCAGTAGAAGGAAACCGTGCAGCCGCAGCAACACCGGACGGATCTCGTCGACCTCGACGACGAGGTGCTCGCCGACCGTGCCACCGACGGTGACGTCCGGGCGTTCGAGGTCCTCATCCGACGACACACGCCGCTGCTCCGGGCCTACGCGCGACGCACGCTCGGGTCGACGGACGAACTCGACGACGTGGTCCAGGAGACCTTCATCACCGCCTGGAACCGACTTGATGGGCTCGAGGACCGCCGGCGGGTCAAGGCCTGGCTGATGCGCATCCTCAGCCGGAAGTGCCTGGACCGCATCCGGTCGCGCCGGGACCACGACGACGTCACCGAACTCGAGGTCGCTGCACCGTCCGACGCGGCCCCCCGAGCGGGTCGCCGAGGCGCACTCCCGCGAGGACGCCGTCGACCGCGCTCTCAGCGCACTGCCCGTCGACCAACGCCGGTGCTGGGTGATGAAGGAGGTCCTCGAGTACCGCTACGAGGACATCGCCGAGGAGCTCGGCCTGCCGACGTCGACCGTCCGCGGGATCCTGTCCCGCGCCCGGAAGAACATGATCCGACTCATGGAGGGATGGCGATGACCGCCGCACCCGAACCGACCGCCGCGTCCGGACCGGACGGCGCGCCCGTGCCGGACGAGCCCGGCCTCGCGACCCTCGAGCCCGAGGACCTGGACGGGCACACGATCGACGAGCTCTCCGACTACCTCGACGCCGGGATGCAGCCGGCGGACCCCACCATCGACGACAGCCCCGCGTGCCAGAACGCCCTCGCCGCCATCCTGCGGGTGCGACACGCCTCGCTCGCGTCGCTCGACCAGGCGGCCGAGGCCGAGCCGCCCGCCGACGAGTCCTGGATCGGCGGCGTCCTGGCGAACATCTCGCTCGAGGTCCGCGCCGGACGGGACATCCCGCTGCGCGCCGCGGCCCCGACCGAGCGCCCGGTCCTGACCGAGGGCGCCGTCCGGTCACTCGTGCGTCGTGCCGGCGACGAGGTCCCCGGCGTGGTCGTCTCCCGCTGTCTGCTCGACGGTGACGTGACGGCGCTCGCGGCACCCGTGCGGGTCTCGGTGGAGATCGCCGTGGTCGCCGGCCACCGGCTCGTCCCGACCGCGGACGCCGTGCGGCTGGCCGTCGAGGAGGCACTCGCCACGCAGACCGACCTGACCGTGGTCGCGGTGGACGTCGTCGTCCGTGACCTCATCACACCCCGGACGACGGACGAGCGGACCACGGACGAGGAGACCTCGCGATGACCGACCAGACCACCACCGGCGGCGACGTCACCGACGAGACCGCCACACCCTGGACCGCGGAGACGCTCCTGGCGGTCGAGGCCGCCGTGCTCGCCGTCCCCGGCGTCACCGACCTCTACCGGCCGCGGCCGACCATCGGCAGCGCCGTCGCGGCCGTCCGGCGCCTCGCCCCCCGGCGCTGCCGGTGCGGGCCCGGCCGGTGCGCGCGTCGGCGTCGACGGTCCAGTGCTCCACCTGGTGATCGGGACGGACGGGAGCGCGCCGGCACCCGTCGTCGCACATGCCGTCCACGACGCCGCGCTCGCGGTCGCTTCCGCCGCGGGCCGGACACCGACCCGCATCGACGTGCGGGTCGCGCGCATCGGCTGACGGTCGTCCTCGGCCCGGGCTGCGCCGGACGGGAGGCCCGACACCGGCCCGTCGCGTCGCTCGCTCGCCACCCGGTCGGCCCGGGTCGTCGGGCGGTCGCGTCAGCGGGCTGCCCGGCTCAGTACCAGTTGACCGCCTGCGAGTGCGACCACGCGCTGCACGGGGTGCCGTAGGAGGCGTCGATGTAGCGCAGGCCCCAGGTGATCTGGGTGCTGGCGTTCGTCTGCCAGTCGGCGGCGACCGAGGCCATCTTCGAGCCGGGGGAGCGCCTGCGGGATGCCGGTTGCGCCGCCGTCCGGGTTGACGGCCCGGTAGTCCCAGCCGGACTCCTTCGTCCACAGGCTGTCGAGGCACTGGAACTGGTCCGCGCCCCAGCTGTACTCGGACGCCGCCATCGACGCCGCCACGGTCTTCGCCCCGGCGGGGGTGTTCGCGCGGGCCTGCGCTTCGGCGGCAGCCCGTTCCGCCGCGGCACGAGCGGCGGCTGCCTCCGCCGCGGCCGCCCGGTCGGCAGCCCGCTGCGCTGCCGCCTGCCGGTCGGCGGCGTCCTGCGCGTCCTGGTCGGCGCTCGCCTGAGCGACCTCCTGCGTGGTGTCGACGGTCGCGGCGATGCGTTCGGTCAGCGCCGAGCCGGACAGCGAACGGATGTCCGCCAGCGATGCGATGTGCTGCTCGAGCTCGGCGGTGTCGGTCTCGTCGTTGGCGTCCTGCACGACGGTGCGGGCGGTCGCGACCGTCGCTGCGGCCTGGGCCCGGCCGAGGTCGGTGCCGCTCAGGCCGGGGGTCGCGGAGGCGCTGGGCACGCCGAGCGCGTCGCCGAGCGCGGGCTGCGTCACGGTGAGGGCGCCGCCGGCGATCGCGACGACCGCGGCCCCGCCGGCGAGGAGGACGCCGTGCTTGCGCAGGGTCCGACGCATGCGACGGGAGGGGGGTGTCGAGGGCGGCGCGGCGGGTGCCGGGTGCCGGGGCACCGGTGCGGGGAGTGGTTCGCGTCATGGTTTCCGGGGGGTCGGCCGGCTCGTGGTGCGGGTCCTCGGTGGACGGCTGTCCGGACGGGTGCGCGGGTGGGGCGCACGCCGGACACCGGTGCGGCCGAGCGTCGGGGACGGTCGGGCGCACCGGGGAGACGACAGGGGCGGGAGACCCTGCCGTCCGCGTCGTCGCGTGGACCCGCGAGCCGGGGGGAGGAGCGGACGGTGGTGTGGGGCCCGTCCGTTCCGCCGCGGCGCGGTGACGCTCAGGTCACCCGCGGGGCGAAGCCGCCACGATGACCCGTGATCCTGGACGTGTCGTCAGCACCTGCGCACCGGAGACCGGCCGGAGGCCCGGTAACGGTTCGGTAACGAGGCGCGAGCGGTCAGGAAGACCCGGCCGCCCGGGCGGTCGGACTCTGGGCGACGCGCTCCAGTGCGTCGAGGGCGCGGGCGATCGCGTCGACGTCGTCGGGGGACAGTTCCGCGATGAGGCCGGCGACGATGCCGGTGCGCTCCGAACGGGCCGCGTCGACGGCGTCCACGCCAGCGGGTGTCGCGCTCACCATGAAGGCCCGGCCGTCACGCGGATCGGCGTCGCGCTCGATGAAGCCGCGCTGCTCGAGCTCGGTCAGGATGCGGGTCATCGTCGGCTTGGTGACGACCTCGATCCGCGACAAGTCGCCGGGGCGGAGGGGGGCCGTGCTGCACGATGGAGGCGAGTGCCGACACGATGCCGTAGCCGAGTGACGCGGAGTCGGTGCGCGCCCGCCGGTTGATCCGACCGACCGCCGCGGCGAGTCGTGCGGCGACCTCGGTGCGGTCCGGGTCGAGGTCGGTCATGGCTGCTCCGCGGGGATCGGTCGGGTGGTGAGCACGATCGTAGCGGTCGCCGGGGCGGTGCAGATCGGGGGACACGAGCGTGACCGCCGGGATCGGCGGGACCATGTCCGGTGACGAGGTCAGGCCCTGCTCCCGGTCGGCCCACTCCGACCCTGTGCGGACGTTCAGGGAATGGACGGCTACGGGGTCAGCGCTTCTCGCCCGGGAGGAGGTGGATGGCCTCGGTGGCGAGCTCCGCGGCGACGTTGTCCCCGTCGGCCGTGGCCGTCCGGAGCCGCCGGAAGTCCTCGGTCATCCGGTCCCAGTCGACGAGCCGGTCGAGGTCCGGCAACCGCAGCCGGAAGGCCAGGCCGTCCATCGTGTCGCGGCAGACACGCTGCAGGTCCGCGTTGCCGCACTCGTCGACGTACAGCGCGAACACCCCGAGGGCGCCACGGTTCACCGCCGGGACGTCGTGTGCCTCGAGCTCGGTGACGGTCGTGTCGAGCGCCGACAGGATCCGCTTCCGCGCGGCCACCGACAGACGCGGCACGGCCAGCCGGACGACGCCGCCGAACAGCACGCCGAGCGTCTGCATGGCCTCGACGACCTGCGCCGGGTCCGGCGTCGTCACGCGCGTGTACCGGTTCGGTGCCATCTCGATGAGCCCTGCCCGGGCGAGCTGGCTGAGGGCCTCGCGGATGGGGGTCCGGGAGACGCCGAGCCAGGCGATGAGCTCCTCGTCGTTCAGGCGCTCCCCGGGCTCGAGGGTCCCGTCCATGATCGCCTCGTGGATCTTCTGCCGGACGGTGTCGCGGAGCAGCTTGTGCTCGGTCGGGGCGGTGCTGGGGACCGGCATGCGAGGACCTTCCGGATCGGGGGGCGGGGGCCTCCTCACCGTACCTGATGTGCTACCGGCAGGATGTGGTCAGCCCAGGTCGAGCAGGCGCAGCGTCGCGGGGTCCTCGTGGCCGTCGAACCACCGCTCCAGGACGGCCCGGAACGGTGCCGGGTCGTCGGCGGCACGGGCGAACAGGGTCATCGACGACCGGGCCTTCACGGAGTCGATGCCGCCGAACAGGTCCTCGGCCGAGTCCGCCGGCGCGTCGACGGCCGCGGCCGCGGCGTCGAGCAGTCGCGGTCCGAGCACCGGGTGTGCGAGGACCGCCCGGGCTTCCGGCAGGCCGGTCACCGCGTAGTGGCGGGCGGTCGAGCTCCGACCGAGGCCGGCGACCTGCGGGAACACGAACCACATCCAGTGCGACCGTTTCCGCCCGGACCGGAGCTCGGCGAGCGCGGTCTCGTGCACGCCGTGTTGGGCCGTCACGAAGCGGTCGAGGTCGAACGGGTCGTCGCCGTCCGACCCGTCGTGCACGGTGCTCATCGGACGACGTCCCCCCCAGGCGTAGCGGACGGTGGTGCCGTCGACGACGAGCACGGAGTCGGGAGCCCGGTCGAACAGGCCCGGCAGGCCGACCGCGTCGGGCAGGTCGCCCTCGAGCCGTTCGAGTCGGGCGGACCGCACGGTGAGCGGCGGGTGCTGGCGCTGCCAGAACAGGGTCTGCGCGAGCAGCCGTGCGTGGATGCCGGCACGGGTGGTCAGCTCGGCGGCCAACGGTGAGCGGTCGACCTCGCCGGCGACGGCGCGCACCGAGGCGGCGTGCCGGACGGTGGACGGGCCTGGCGTCCGGCGGGCCGCGCGGGCCAGGCGGACCGCACGGATCGGGTGCCGCACGCGCCCGGGGTGCCTGACGGACCGGTGGCCGACGGTCTCGCCGCGGCGACGGGAGCGTGCCCAGGCGAACGTGTACGGCACGCCGAGCAGCGCGTGGGCGGCGACGATGGCGGGGACGTTCGGCGTGTCCACGGTCAGGTACGCGATCCCGCGGCGGCCGGCGTCGTCGACCGTGAGGATCTCGATCGTGACCTCGGTCATCCTGCCGAGGCGGGTGGACGGCGGGAGCGGTGGGACCTGCGTCTCACGGAACACGTAGGCGACGAGCCCGACCCAGGCGCTGCCGTCGACGACGTCCGGACGGGTGCCGCGCGGGACCAGCCGTGCGAGCGTCTCGGGTTCGCAGCGCCAGTGCGCGAACACGATGTCGTCCCAGGCGTGGACCGTGACCGGTCGGTGGAGCAACGCGACAGAGGCCCGGGACCGCGGTGCACCCCGTCCCGGCGCCGGCGTGGGCGCGGCCTCGCTCATCGGCGTGGGGCGTGTCGGGCCACCCGCACGGCCCACGCGACGAGCGGGGCCTGCAGGGGCAGGCGGAGGACGGCGACCAGGCGTGCGGTCCGGCTGGACCGGGGGCTGTTGAGCAGGTCCCCGGCCATCTTGAGGTTCGCGGGGAAGACGGCGAGGAAGAGCGCGGCAGCGGCCCAGCCGGCACCGCGTCGGGTCGCCGGGACGAGGAGCCCGGCGGCGATGCCGAGCTCGGCGACGCCGGACGCGAGGGTGGTCGTCCGTGGCGGGAGGGCGTCCGGCACGATGCGGTCGTACCCGCGGGGCCGGAGGAAGTGCGTCACGCCCGCACCGCCGAGGATGAGGGCGAGGACACCGGCGGTCCTCGTCGCACGCCGTGCACGTCTGGTCCGCCGTCGCATCGCTCCATCGTGCCCGTCGTGCCCCGGCGCACGCCCAGGTCGGTCCGGGGTCGGCATCGCGGGTCGGGAGGGCGCGTGTGCCCGGACGGCGTCGGCGTCAGGCCAGCGCGGTCGCGACCAGGTCGAGGACGGCCGTGGCGACGTCGGCCTTCGAACCGGAGGTCTCGCGGACGACCTCGCCGCCGGGCACCAGGACCTCGATCGCGTTCTCCTCGCGCTCGAAGCCGTGCGACCAGCCCACGTGGTTGACGACGAGCAGGTCGGCCGGCTTCCGGGCGATCTTCGCGCGCCCGAGCTCGATGCGCGCCTCGCGGTCGGGTTCGGTCTCGGCGGCGAACCCCACGATGACCTGCCCGACCCGCCGTGCGGCGACGAGTTCGGCCAGGACGTCCGGGTTCTTCACGAGTTCGAGCGTCATCCGGTCGCCCTGCTGCTCCTTCTTGAGCTTCGACTCGAGCACCTCGGCCGGCCGGTAGTCGGCGACCGCCGCGGTCATCACGACGACGTCGGCTGCGGGCGCGGCGGCGTGCACGGCAGCGGCGAGCTCCTGCGCCGACCCGACGCGCACGACCTCGACGGGCAGGTCCGCGGTGAGCCCGGGGTCGGTGTTCGCGACGACGAGGGTCACGTCCGCACCCCGGCGCGCGGCCTCCGCGGCGAGCGCGATGCCCTGCCGGCCGCTCGACCGGTTGCCGACGAACCGCACCGGGTCGAGCGGTTCGCGGGTCCCGCCCGCGCTGACCACCACGCGGACGCCGGCCAGGTCGCCCTGCTCGCCGCGGGCGCCGGTGTGGCGACCCGGGACCGCGTCCGTTCCGTCGGCACCCCCCGTGGGTGTCCCCGCTGTCCCCGTCGAGCACGGCGAGTGCGGCCCGCACGATGTCCTCCGGTTCGGACATCCGGCCGATACCGGCGTCGTCGCCGGTCAGGGCGCCGACGACGGGACCGACGACGTGCACGCCACGGGCGCGGAGTGTCGCGAGGTTCGCCCTGGTGGCCGGGTGCTCCCACATCTGCGGGTGCATCGCGGGGGGCGACGACGACGGGTGCCTCGGTCGCGAGCAGGGTCGTGCCGAGCAGGTCGCCGGCCAGGCCCGCGGCCATCTTCGCGAGGCTGTCCGCGGTGGCGGGGGCGATCACGACGAGGTCGGCGCGACGGCCGAGTGCGACGTGCCGCACCTCGGCGACGTCGTCCCAGACGCTCGTGGAGACGGGGTTGCGGCTGAGTGCCTCCAGGGTCGGCAGCCCGACGAACCGCAGCGCGCCCTCGGTCGGGACGACGTGCACGTCGTGGCCGCGCTTGACGAGGTCGCGGACGACGCCGACGGCCTTGTAGGCGGCGATCCCGCCGGTGATCCCGACGACGACGGTGCGGGGGGCGGACGGTCTGCAGGGCTGCCTCGTTCACGGCGCTCACGCTACCCGCCGAGCGGACGCGTGCGGCCGTCGCACGGGCGACCGGCGGGGGGAACGTGCGAGCAGCGACCACGGAGAGCGCCGGCGGTGGCGGGGAACGCCGACGCCGGGTGGCAGGATCACCGTCATGTGCACCGTCGTCGTCCGTGTCGATCCCGCCGCGGCCTGGCCCGTGACCATGCTCGCGCTGCGGGACGAGTCGCCGGACCGGCCGTGGGACCCGCCGGCGGCGTGGTGGCCGGACCGCGATCCCGGGGTCCGGGGCGTCCGCGACCAGCAGGCCGGGGGTGCGTGGCTGGCCGCGTCGGACCGTGCCGGGCTCGCGGTCGTGCTCAACCGGTGGGAGGACACCCCGGGAGTCGACGGGTCCTGGACGACCCGTGGCACGCTGCCGCTCGACGCCGTGGTCGACGGCGTCCTGCCGGGCGCGGCCGGCACCGCGCCGACGAGCCGGGCCTTCAACCTCGTGCGCGCGACGGCCGACGGGGCCGAGGTCGTCACCTGGGACGGGTCGGCCGTCCGCACGACCGTGCTCGGGCCCGGCGTGCACATGGTCACGCACGGCGAGCCGGACGACCCGGCGGCGCCCCGGATCGGCCGGTGGCTCGACGCGTTCCGCGCCGCGCCGGCGCCGACGGGCCCGCCCGCTCGGGACCCCTCCGACGAGGTGGGCCGCACGGGGCCGGCTGCCGACGAGGACGGCTGGGGTCCGTGGTTCGACGTGCTCGACGGCTCGACCGTCCTGCCCGCCGACGACCCGGACGCGATCCTGCGGGACACGGTCGAACCCGAGGGGCACTTCGCGACCCTGTCGATCGTCGCCGCGGCGGTCGGACCGGAGCGGACGGTGCTGCGTCACACCCGGCTCGCACAGCCGGGGGGTCCTGCACGGGCCGCTGACGCACGACCACGCGTAGGCGACCGTCCTCCGAGGGCTCAGGACGGGCCTCCCGGCGGGGGCGACTGGTGCGGTGTCCGCCGGGAGGCCCGTCCCGGGTCCCGCGGACCGGCGTCAGTCCGGCAGGCGGGTCCCGGTGAGGTCCTCGGCGACCGCCCAGAGCGAGCGGGCGAGGTCGACGCCCCGTGCCGAGCGCGGGATCGGCGCGAGCGTCGTCGGCCCGGTGAGGCCGAGCGGCCCGGCCGGTCCATAGTAGGCGCCGGACACCGCACCCGGTCCCACGGCGGCGTAGAGGAGCGGCTCAGACCCCTGCTCGACGCCCTGCGTCCAGGGGAACGCCCGGTCGCTCGCGTGGACGGGGCGGTCGCGGCCCAGGGAGCGGCCCGCCGCCTGCAGGTTCGTCCGCGTGAAGCCGGGGTGCGCGAGCGTCGAGCTGAGGCCCCACTCCCGCGTGATCGCGACCTGGTGCAGGTGCAGCCCGAGGAGCAGGTCGGCGAGCTTCGACTGCGCGTAGGCGAGCCACGGCTGGTAGCTGCGCTGCCACTGCAGGTCGTCGAAGTGGATCTTCCCCGGCACCGCGGCGATGCTCGACATGGTCGTCACGCGGGGCGCCTCGGCGCGGAGGAGCGTCGGCAGGAGCAGGTTCGTCAGGGCGAAGGGGCCGAGGAAGTTGGTTTCGAACTGCAGCTCGAACCCGTCGACGGTCTCGAAGCGCTCCCGCGGGGCCATCACGCCGGCGTTGTTGACGAGGACGTCGAGCGGTCGGTCGTCGGCGATGACGCCGTCGGCGAAGCGGTGCACGCTCGACAGGTCGGCGAGGTCGAGCTCCCGGACCTCGAGGTCGGCGTCCGGGTGCTCACGACGGATCTCCGCGGCGGCGTCCTCGCCCTTCGACGGGGTGCGGACCGCGAGCACGATGCTCGCGCCGGCCCCGGCGAGCCGGCGGGCGGCCTCCTTGCCGGTGCCGCTGTTGGACCCGGTGACGACGATGCGTCGGCCGGTCTGGTCGGGGAGGGTCGAGGACTGCACCATGGGGTGGACCGTACACAGCGGCGCTGTGCCCGGCTCGCCCGCGGCAGGGGGTGCGGTCGGCGGGCGATCGTGCTAGTTTTCATGCGTTCGCATTGATCGACTGCGAGATCCGGGAGGGTCCCATGAGCAACGCCTTCGGCACGAACCGACCCTCGGACGTCCCGCCGCCCGCACCCGACCGGGTCGGCCCGGTGCAGCTCGGCCTCGACACGTTCGGCGACGTCACCGACGGTCCTGCCGGTAGCCCCCCTCACCCACGCGCAGACGCTGCGGAACCTACTCGAGGAGGCCGTCCTCGCCGACCAGGTGGGCATCGACTTCATCGGCGTCGGCGAGCACCACCGCGCCGACTACTCCGTGAGCGCCCCCCGAGGTCGTCCTCGCAGCGATCGCCGCTCGGACCGAGCGCATCCACCTCGGTTCCGCCGTGACCGTGCTGTCCTCCGACGACCCGGTCCGCGTGTACGAGCGCTTCGCCACCGTCGACGCGATCTCCAACGGGCGCGCCGAAGTCGTCCTGGGCCGCGGGTCCTTCACCGAGTCCTTCCCGCTGTTCGGCTTCGACCTGCAGGACTACGAGGTGCTCTTCGAGGAGAAGCTGCAGCTCTGGAGCGCCCTCCGTGGCGGCGACACCGTCACGTGGCAGGGCACGAAGCGCGCCTCGCTCGTCGAGCAGGACGTCTTCCCGAAGCTCGAACACGGCCCCATCCCGACCTGGATCGGCGTCGGCGGGTCCCCGCAGTCGGTCATCCGAGCCGCGTCCTACGGCATGCCGCTGTTCCTCGCGATCATCGGGGGGGCAGCCGGCGCAGTTCGCCCCGTACGCCCGGCTCTACCGCCAGGCGCTCGACCAGCTCGAGCTCCCGCAGCAGCCGATCGCGATGCACTCGCCCGGGTTCGTCGCCGAGACCGACGAGGAGGCCGCCGAGCGGTACTGGCCGTTCCACAAGGCCGTCACCGACCAGCTCGGTCGTGAGCGTGGCTGGCCGCCCCTCGACCAGGCGGGTTACCGCGCCGGGCTCTCCGCGGGCGGGTCGCTGTACGTCGGGTCGCCGGAGACCGTCGCGCGCAAGATCGCGCGGAACATGCGCATCCTCGGCGTCACCCGGTTCGACATGCGGTACGCGACCGGTCGCCTGCCGCACGAGGACATGATGCGGTCGATCGAGCTGTACGGCACGCGGGTCGCGCCGCGCGTCCGCGAGCTGCTCGCGGAGCCGGTCCCCGTCCCCTGATCCACCACCGGACGGGCTGACCCGTCGCCGGACGGGCTGAGCGGTCCGCCCGGCGGTTCCCGGGCTGCTCCGCGTACCGTCTGCCGCATGTCGCCGAGCAACGAGACCACCGAACGACGGTTCCGCGGACGGATCCTCGGCGCCGGGAGCACTTCCGGCGTCCGGTTCGTCGTCGGCATGTGGGAGTCGTCCCCGTTCGGCGCGTTCACCGACGTGTTCGTCGAGCTGCCCGACGGGTCGAGCGTGCTCCTCGCTCCCGACGAGATCGTCGCCGCCTACGTCTCCGGCACCTACCGGTTCGACGCGGTGTCGGTCGTGGACATCAGCGCCCGACGCACCGCGCGCGGACTCGAACTCGACGCCGGGCCCCTCGTCGCCTCGGTCGACGTCGGCACGATCTCCCCGCTCGGTCGGGTGCTCCGCATCGTCCCGAAGCGCATCGCCCGCGACCCGCGGTGGCTCACCGTGATCGACCCCGTCGCGAAGCTCGTCGCTCCCGGAGCGGGCACCGCCGGCACCGCGGGGGGGCGGCCGCCGCGAGTACTACGGCGTCACCGGGGCGCACGACGTGGTGGGTGTCCGTGGCACCTGGGCGGGGGGAGCCCCTCGGGGAGCTCGCGCCCCTGGACCCGCCGGTGCGGTTCGGCTTCGCGTCGCTGCCGCGGATCCCGCAGGTGGTCGACGTCGAGACGACCATCCGCGAGCGCGCCTGACCGCTGCCGTCCGCGCCGACGCGGCCGGAGCGGCGTCGCGGGGGTGGGACGGGCCTCCCGGCAGATGTCCCTCGCGCATCCCGAGCCGATCGGGGCAGACTGGAGGGAACGGTTCGCGTCACGGAGCCGGCCTCGTGCCGGCAGTCGGGGCGCACGACGCAAAGGAGCATCATGACCGACACCCAGACCGACCACCGCGCCGCCATCTCCGACATCGTCCACGGAGCACGGACGGCACTCCTCACGACCGTCAGCGCGGACGGCCAGCTGCACGCCCGACCCCTCGCCGTGCAGGACAAGTCCTTCCACGGGACGCTGCGGTTCCTCGTGCAGGACGGCAGCGAGAAGGTCGAGGACATCGCCCGGAACCCGCACGTCAACGTCGCCATCGAGTCGCAGGGCGGGTACCTCTCCATCGCCGGTACGGCCACCGTCACCGAGGACCGCGCGGTGGTCGACGAACTCTGGTCACCGTTCGCCGAGGCGTGGTTCCCGGACGGGCGCGACGACCCGTCGATCCGGCTGCTCACGGTGCAGGGTGTCTCGGTCGAGTACTGGACGCAGGACGCCGGTCCGGTCGGAGGCCTCGTGCAGACCCTCAAGGCCGCGATCGGGCACCAGTCCCAGCCGGACGTCGGCAGTCACGGCACGATCGAGGTCTGACGGACGTCGCCGCCCGGGTCGTGTCCGACACGAGCCCGGGCGCCGGCGACGGTCCCGTCAGGGCGGGCCGAGCAGCCAGAGGAGCGCGACGAACACCGGCTGCAGCACCAGGGCGCCGGCCACCAGCGTCCACCGCAGTCCCGGCTTCGCAACCAGCTCCGGCGACCCCATCAGCGGCGCGAGGGGCATGAGCAGCCGGGGCGTGGACGCCATCGGCAGCGACACCGCGAAGACGTACAGCGCGTACCCCGCGGCGAACACCACCGTGGTGGTCCCGAGCTGCCGGGTGGAGCGGCGCGACAACCACAGCGGGTAGAGGACGAGCAGGAGCACGACGAGGAGCACGCCGCCGACGCCGAGCCACTTCGCGGTGGTGAGGAACCACGGCGACAGCGGCACGAAGTGCACCCGGCCGATGAAGTTCACCCACCAGGACATCTCGGTCGCGAGGTACGCGTCCGGACGACCGGTCGCCCAGGCCGCGATGACCGGCCACGCCGATCCCGCCGCCGCCATGACGAGCCCGGCGACGACGACCTTGACCCGCTCCGCGACCGGGAACCCGTCGAGCGACCGGGCGCCCGTCCGCCGCGCCGCGAAGTACCGGAGGAGCGCGAGCACACCGAGCGTCAGCGGGATGGCGAGCGCACCGGGACGGGTGAACGCGGCGACGACCCCGAGGACGGTGAGCAGCCCGTACCGCCGTCGTTCCATCGCCAGCAGCGCCCCGAAGGTCAGCGCCAGGAAGGCGGTCTCGGCGTACCCGACCTGCAGCAGGAACGACAGCGGACCGCACGTGAAGAAGAAGACCGCCCACAGTGCCGCGGTCGCACCGGCGTGCTCCTGGACGAGGCGGTGCAGCAGGAACGTCGCGACGAGGCCGGCGACGATCGCGACGGTCGGGGCGCCGATGGTGAACGGCAGACCGGTCGACACGGTGAGGAGCCGGATGGTGAACGGGAACGCGGGCAGGAACGCCCAGGCGTTCTGGGCGACGTGTCCGGTGGCGTCGATCGGCAGGACCGAGGGGTACCCGTGCAGCGAGATCGCCTCGTAGTACTGCCCGTCCCACGACGTCAGGAACGCCGTGAACCCGTGGTCGTTGCCCCAGATGGCATTGTCCGGCTGCACGCGCGAGACGAGTGGGTACACGACCATCAGCCACATCGTCGACACCAGGCGCCCGACGGTCCAGAGCAGCAGGACCGCCGACCACGCCGGCAGGCTGACGACCGTGTCGACCACGCGGCGACGACCCGCGGCGACCGAGCCGGTGAGGACCCCGTCCAGGCGGCTCATGCGCGCGGTCCGCAGAGGTCGGGGTGGGCAGACGGCACAACTCCACGGTAGTCGTCGCTCGCTGGGGAAGGGGGACACCTCGCGTCACGGATCACGCAGCGGTCCGACTAGCATCCGGAGCGATGACGACGACGACACGACGGACGAGCAGCACGGCGGTCGCCGTGCTCGTGGCGGGCACCTTCTTCATGGAGCTCCTGGACGGGACGATCCTGGCCACGGCGGCACCGGCGATGGGGCGCGACCTCGGCGTCGACTCCGCCGCCGTCGGTGTCGCGATCACCGCCTACCTCGTCACCCTGGCCGTGTTCATCCCGGTCAGCGGGTGGATCACCGACCGCGTCGGGTCCCGGACCGTCTTCGTGGGCGCGATCGCGCTGTTCACGCTCGCCTCGGCGCTCTGCGCCGCCTCGACCGGACTCGTCGAGCTGACGCTGTGGCGGATCCTGCAGGGCCTCGGCGGTGCGCTGATGGTGCCGGTCGGGAGGCTCGTGGTGCTCCGCAGCGCCGGTCGCGACCAGCTCGTCACGGCGATCGCGATCCTGACGTGGCCCGCGCTCGCGGCGCCGATCATCGCGCCGTTCCTCGGCGGGGTGCTCGTCGACACGCTGTCCTGGCACTGGATCTTCCTCGTCAACATCCCGCTCGGGGTGGTGGCCGTCGTCGCGGCGCTCGTCCTCGTCCCGCAGGAGCGTGCGCCGGAGCGGGTGCCGTTCGACTGGCGCGGGTCGGTGCTCGCCTGCCTCGGGCTCGGCGCGCTCGTCGTCATGGCGTCGTTGCTCGCCCTCGAGACCGTGCCCGTCGTGCCGGCCGTCGTCGCCGGCGTCGTCGGTGCGGGATGCACCTGGCTCGCGATCCGGCACTTCCGCCGGGCACCGCACCCGATCATGGGGCTCGACGCGTTCCGGCTCGAGACCTTCCGTGTCTCACACGCAGGCGGCAGCCTGTTCCGCCTGGCGGTGTCCGCGGTGCCGTTCGTGCTGCCGCTGCTCTTCCAGGACGCCTGGGGGGTGGACCGCACTCGAGGCCGGGTCCGCCGTCCTCTGGGTCTTCGTCGGCAACCTCGGCATCAAGCCCGCGACCACGCCGTTCCTGCGCTGGTGGGGGGTACCGTCCGGTCATCGTCGTGTCCTCCGCCCTCGCGGCGCTGTCCGTCCTGGCGATGGTGTTCCTCACACCGGAGACGCCGTTCTGGCTGCTCGCGGTCCTCCTCGTCGTCAGCGGTGCCGCACGGTCGGTGGGCTTCACCGCGTACAACACGATCGCGTTCGCGGACGTGGAGCAGCCGGACATGACCGCCGCGAACACGCTGTCCTCGACGCTGCAGCAGACCGCGGCCGGGTTCGGGGTCGCCGTCGTCGCCGTCGTGCTCCGGGCCGCGTCGGGCGTCGGCGGGGGAGGGGCTCGCCGGTACGGCGCCGTACGAGGTCGCCTTCGGCGTGATCACGGTCCTGCTGCTCGTCGCCTGCGTCGAGGGGCTGCTCATGAGCCGGACCGCGGGGGGAGACCGTCCGTCCGACCCGCCGCGTACGGGAGCCGGCGGGGCGCTGACGGGGCGGTGCGGGGCGCCAGCGGCGGGGTCGACCGGCACGCGGTCGGGTCGTCACCGATCGTCCACCGCCACGTCACGTGTCCGCGATCCGCACCGCGCTACAGTCTCAGCAACCTGCTGCGGTGTCCGAGTACCGTGACCGCCGCAGGAGAGAGGGCCGATCGGGCCCGGAACGGAAGGCAGCATGGCGGCGCCACAGGAACAGGCAACGACAGACTCGACCACCGAGGTCCGGCAGACCGCCCTGCGCGTCGTGAGCTACAACCTCCGTGAGCACACCGCGAACAGCGAGCTCGCGGCTCTCGCCGAGTCCTCCCAGGCCGACGTGCTCTGCGTGCAGGAGTGCGACAGCACCGACCTCGCCACGTCCGTCGGCGGCCTGACCCTCGCCGCGTCCACCCAGGCGAACCGGCTCGGCCTCGCCATCTACAAGCGCGACGACCGGTTCGACGTCCGCGACCTCGGCATCCACTCGCTGCAGAAGTCCCTGCACGACCGGGTGCTGTCACCCGCGCACGAGCGCCTCATCGCCATGCACCTGTACGACCGGGAAGCCGACACCGAGGTCATCGTCGCGTCCTTCCACGCCTCGCCCCTGACGGCGACGAACTCGTTGCGCCGCAAGCAGATCGAGGCCGCGCACGACTTCGTCCGCGACCTGTCGAGCGAGGCCCCGGCGATCATGGTCGGCGACTTCAACTACCCGTGGTTCCAGACGAACCTGCGTCGGAAGATCGAGGAGTCCGGCTTCGCGCTGTCCCTGTCCGACCAGCCGACGTACCTGCGCTACCGCAAGTTCACCGGCCACTTCGACTTCGCCACGAGTGTCGGCCTGCACATCGCCGGGGTCGAGACCCTGCCCGCGGGCATCTCCGACCACCGGCCGATCCTGGTCCGCGCGGACTACGAGGAGCCCGCCGCGGTGGAGGCCCCGGCCGCGGAGGACGCGCCCGCCGCGTAGCCGCCCGCCGCGTAGCCGAACGACGCGCCGCGCACCTTGCGCGGGGTCGCACGACCTGCCGCTGCCCCTGCCGGTCGGCGGCACATCGTGCGACCCCACCCGGTCCATCTGGCGGGCCGACGGCGGTCCCGTGGCGGAGGCAGGGCCTCCAGGCCGCGTCAGCGTCCGCCGGGGTCGCACGACATGCCGCGCGCGTGCCGCCGAGGTTCCGGGATCCCGGCATCTCGGCGCGCGAGATGCCGGAATCGCGGAACCTGGCGGGCCGGCGGGTCGGCTCAGCGGCGGAGCGTCGCCCGCGCCAACCGGTTGCCGACGAACTGGCCGAGCTGGACGATCACGACGATCGCCGCCACGGACACGTAGACGACCCACCAGTCGTACCGCTGCGACCCGTACGTGATCGCGTACTCACCGAGGCCACCGCCACCGACGAGCGCACCCTGCGCGGTCATGTCGACGATGCCGATGTAGATGAACGTGTAGCCGAGGATGAGCGGCCCGAGGCCCTCGGGGATGAGCACCGTCAGCAGGATCGACACCGGGTGCGCCCCGGAGGCCCGTGCCGCCTCGACGACGCCGGGGTCGACCGCCAGCAGGTTCTGCTCGACGATGCGCGACACCGCGAACGCCGCCGCGAGCGAGATCGCGAACGTCACCGCGGGGACACCGATCGTCGTCTGCACGACCACGCGGGAGAGCGGGGCGATCGCGGCCAGGAAGATCACGAACGGGATCGGTCGCACCAGGTTCACGACCAGGTTGATGACCGTGTACGCGCCGCGGTTGCCGAGCAGGTTGCCCGGTCTGGTGGCGTAGAGCAGCAGGCCGAGCGCGAGTCCGATGACCCCGGCGATGACGAGTGACACGAGGGACATGACGATCGTGTCGCGGATCGCGGCGAGGAACACGTCGAAGGTGTCGATGACGCTCTGGAACGAGTTGTTCATGCGCGTGCCTCCTCGTCGACGGTGATGCCGCCGGCTCGCAGTGCTGCCACGGCCCGGTCGGTGGCGGTGTCGGACCCGCCCAGTTCGTAGGTGAGCGACCCGATCCGGCGCTCCCGGATCTCGGTGACCCCGCCGAACACGAGCTCCGCGGTGACCCCGGCATCGCGGAACGCCTGGTCGATGCGCGCCTGCAGACCGGTCTCGTCGGTGATCCGCACGGACACGAGGCGTCCCGGGTGGCGCTCGCGCAACCGGGTGACGGTCTCGGCGGACGGGCGGTCGTGGAGTGCGGTGCGCACGAAGCGCTGGGCGGCGCCGGTGGTCGGGGCGGAGAACACGTCGTACACGTCCCCGACCTCGACGACCCGGCCCTGCTCCATCACGGCGACCCGGTCGGCGATCCGGCGGACGGCGTCCATCTCGTGCGTGATGACGATGATCGTCACACCGAGCTCGCGGTTCACGCGGCGGAGGAGCGCGAGCACCTCGGACGTGGTCTCCGGGTCGAGGGCGCTCGTGGCTTCGTCGGCGAGGAGCAGCTCGGGGTTCGAGGCGAGGGCACGGGCGATGCCCACGCGCTGCTTCTGACCGCCGGACAGCTGTTCCGGGTAGGCGTGTGCACGGTCGAGCAGACCGACGAAGTCGAGCAGCTCGGCGACGCGGCGGTCGCGTTCGGCCTTGGCGACGCCGGCGACCTTGAGCGGGTACGCGACGTTCCCGGCGATCGTGCGGGAGCGGAACAGGTTGAACTGCTGGAAGACCATCCCGATCCGGCGACGTGCGGTGCGCCGGTCGCGCTCGGGGATCGCGGTGAGTTCCTGACCGGCGACCGTGACCGTGCCCGAGGTGGGCAGCTCGAGTGCGTTGACGAGTCGGACCAGGGTGGACTTGCCAGCACCGGAGTAGCCGATGACGCCGAGGACCTCTCCCTGGTGGACGTCGAGGTCGACACCCTCGACCGCGGTGACGGTCTCTCCGGTGTCGGCGCGGCGGTAGCTCTTGGTGACGCCGCGGAGTTCGACGAGGGCGGCCACTACTCCGCTGCCGCCTTCGCGTCCTGCTCGACGGTGGCGAGCTCGTCCTGCAGCTCGGCGGCGTCCTGGTCGCGGGAGACCGCGTCCGGGTAGTCCTGCTTGAACGCCTTCTGCACGGCGTCGTCCTGGAACAGCTCGGCCAGTTCGAGGTACGTCTTGTTCGTCTTGTCCTCGTTGCGGACCGCGAAGACGTTCACGTACGGGGCGGCGGAGGAGCTCGTCGGGTCGTCGGTGAAGACCTTGTCCGACGCGGGGAGCCCGGCGGCGGTCGCGAAGTTGTTGTTGACCACGGCGGCCTGCACGGAACCCTGCTGCAGGGCGTTGGCGGTCTGCGAGGCGTCGAGCGGCTGCACGTCGACCTTGGCCGACTCGATGTCGTCCGTGGTCGAGAAGGCGCTGCCGCCGTCCTGCAACTCGAGCAGCTTCGCGGCCTGCAGCACGAGCAGGGCGCGGGCCTCGTTGATGGCGTCGTTCGGGATGGCGACCTTCGCGCCCTCGGGCAGTTCGGACGGCTCGTCGACCTTCGTCGCGTACAGCGGGAGCGGGTAGACGGCGGTGGAGCCGATCGGCTGCAGGTCGTCCTTCGAGGTCACGTTGTAGTTCGCCAGGTACTGGATGTGCTGGAACTGGTTGATGTCGACCTGCCCGTCCTTGAGCGCGGGGTTCGGCAGCGAGTAGTCGGCGAAGTTCGTCAGCTCGACGGTGACGTTCAACCGTTCCTTCGCGAGCTCCGTGTAGGTCTTCCAGTAGGGCAGCGCCTTGTCCGCGACGCCGATGGTGACGGTCTGGGCCTTCCGGTCGGACCCGGACCCGGCGGCTCCGGCCTGCTCGGAGCCGCCACCGCGGACGGCGACGACCACGAGGGCGACGACGATCGCGACGACGACGACTGCGGCCGCGACGATCCACCCGATGGGGCGCTTGCGCTTCGGACGGTCGGGCAGGACGGGTGCGGCGGTCATGGGTGCTCCTCGTGAGGGGGGGTCGCCCTGGTGGCAGGGACGGGTGCTGTCGGGTCCTCGGTCCGGTGTCGTCCGGCGGGGACTCCACGAGTGTGCACGGCGACGCGGACACGGTCGATTCGCGTTCCGTCGTGTTACGGGCGGCGTCCCCGGCGGGCAGGCTCGGAGTGTGCGCAGCATCGAACTCGTCCTCGACCCGGCCGCCGAGCGGGCCGTGCGCGACCTCTGGGATGCGCTGGTCGACGCCGACCTGCCGAGCATGGGCCGCCACACCTCGGCGACGAACGCGCCGCACGTCACGCTCGCGGCCGGGGACACCCTGCCCGTGCCGCCCGGCTTCGACGTGGCGCTGCCGTCGACCGTGCGCCCCGCCGGGCTCCTGCTCTTCCCGGCCGGCCCCGGTCGGCACGTGCTCGGGGTCGGCGTCGTGGTCGACCGCGCGCTCGCCGCCTTCCACGAGGCGGTGCACCGCGTGGCCCCCGGTGGCGTCGACACCTCGCTGCCCGGCCGGTGGGCACCGCACCTGACGCTCGCCCGGCACCCACGGGACGTCGACCTGCCCCGGATGCTCGAGGTGCTCGCGGCCGTGCCGCTCCCCGAGGAACTCGGCGTCGCCGGGGTGCGTCACTGGGACGGGGAGACGAAGACGGTCACCACCGTCGGCTGACGTCGGCGACCGGTCGCAGGCGCTCCGTCAGGTCGCCGCAGCCGACGCACCGGCCGCGCCACGGGCCTCCCGGGAGGCACGGCTCAGGTCCCGAGCACCCGCTCGCCGAACGCGGACGCGAACTTCCGGTCCGGGTCGCGGGTCGCGACCAGGGCGCGGAAGTCCGGCAGTCGTGGGTACAGCGCCGCGACCGCCGTGGCGTCGAGGGAGCTCATCTTCCCCCCAGTGCGGGCGACCGCCGAACGGGGCGAGCCGCACCTCCAGGTCGGGCAGCAGGGCGGCGACCTCCGCGGGGTGCTTCTTCCAGGTGAACGCGATGCAGAGCACGTCCTCGCCCTGTGTCGGGCTGAGCCAGAGGTCGTCCGCGGCCATGGTGCGGAGCTCCGACACGTGCAGGTGCGGCTGGATCCGGTGGGCCAGCCCCCGCAGGGCGTCGAGCGCGGCGGCGGCGTGCCGGAGCGGGACGAAGTGTTCGCTCTGCACCTCGGACCCGACGGAGGGCACGGCGTCGATCGGGAAGTGCGGCAGGCGGTCCCACCACGGCCCGACCGAGCCGTCCCGCGCCGTGTGGTGGCCGTCGCCCGGGGCACCCGGCAGACGTGGGGCACCGAGGAGGTCGGCGGGGACCGCGACGTCGTCGGCACCGTCCGGCACGCGGGACTTCACGAGCACCTCGGAGACGGTGTCGCCGAACACCGTGTACGCGCAGACCGAGTACCCGGCGGCGAAGACCTCGGCGGCACCGGCCGTGAAGGTGTCCCAGGCGATCGGGCCGTACGTGTCCTGCCGCATCCGGTACGAGGGCTGCACGTCGACGGTGACCCGCGTGACGATGCCGAGCAGGCCGAGGTGGATCGCGGCGCCCTGCATCGCCGGGTCACCGCGGCGGATCGTGCTCGTGGTGCCGTCCGGTCCGACGACCTCGAGCGCGGCGACCGCGGTGCTGAGCGACCCGAGCGCGGTGCCGGAGCCGTGCGTCCCGGTCGCGACCGCACCGCCGAGCGAGATGTGCGGCAGCGAGCCCTCGTTGTGCAGGGCGACGCCGGCGGCGTCGAGGTCGGGTGCGACGACGCCGTACCGGGTGCCGGCGCCCATGGTGGCCGTGCGGCGGTCCTCGGCGACGACGAGGTCGGTGGGCACGGCGGTGAGGTCGAGCAGGACGCCGGGGGGTGTCCGCGACGTCGTTGAACGAGTGCCGTGTGCCGAGTCCGTGGACGCGCGGACTCCGGGCGACGAGGTCGGCGACGTCGTCCAGCGAGGTCGGCCGGACGACGCGCTCGGCCGTGTAGGTGACCGTGCCGGACCAGTTCAGCTCGCTCGTCGTCGACCGCATGCGCCCACGATGCCACGGCGTGACCCGGCATCGCGCCCCCGGACGCACATCGCGCCCCGTCGGGACGGGGCGCGATGTGCGTGCCGGGGCGCGTGGTGCGCCTCGTGTGCGGTGGAGAGTGTCAGTGCATGACGGGTGCCGGGGCGCCCTCGGGGGGTGACGGGCTTCCGGACCATCGACGAGGCGACGATCCCGAACAGGGAGATCACGGCGCCGACCAGGAAGGCCAGGTGCACTCCGGACGCGGTGGCCGTCGCCGTGTCCGCGGCGTCACCGCTCGTGGCCGCGCTGGTGGCCCCGATCGTGAGGAGCGTGACGAACAGTGCCGTGCCCGCGGCGCCCGCGAGCTGCTGGGCGGTGCCGAGCACTGCGCTGCCGTGCGAGTACAGCCGCGGCGGGAGTCCGCCGAGCGCCGAGGTGAACAGCGGCGTGAAGGTGAGCGCGAGGCCGAGGCTCAGCACGACGTGGGCACCGAGCACGAACCAGACGCTGGTGTCCGCCGTGACGGTCGAGAGCGCCCAGAGCACGGCGCTGATGATGACGGAGCCCGGGACGAGCAGGACGCGCGGTCCGTGGCGGTCGTAGATGCGACCGACGATCGGGGACAGCAGGCCCATGAGCAGCCCACCCGGGAGCAGCAGCAGGCCGACGCTGAGGACCTCGAGACCGAGCACGCGCTCCAGGTAGATCGGCAGCAGGATGAGCGTGCCGAACATCGCCATGAAGCTGATCGCCATCGCGACGATCGGGATCGTGAAGCCCTTCGTGCTGAAGGTGCGGAGGTCGAGGAGGGCGGCGTCGCGACGCTGCAGTCGGGTCTGGCGGACGATGAACACCGCGAGGGCTGCGAACCCGACGACGAGCGAGGTGATCGGCAGCGCCGGACCGGTGGTGCCGCTCTCGCCGATGCTCGACAGGCCGTAGACGATCCCGCCGAACGCGAAGGCGGACAGGATGACCGAGGCCACGTCGATGGCCGACTTGCGGGGTGTCGAGACGTTGCGCACCTTGACCATGCCGAGCACGAGCGCGGCGAGCGCGATCGGGAGCACGAAGCCGAACAGCCAGCGCCACGAGAAGGCGTTGAGGATGAGGCCGGAGATCGTCGGCCCGATCGCCGGGGCGACCGAGATGACGATGGAGATGTTGCCCATCACGCGGCCGCGGTGCGCGGGCTCGATGAGGGTGAGGACGGTGGTCATGAGCAGCGGCATCATGATCGCGGTTCCGCTGGCCTGCACGATGCGCCCGACGAGCAGCATCGTGAAGCCCTGCGCGAGCACCGCGACGAGGGTGCCGGCCGAGAACAGGCTCATCGCCCAGACGAACACCGGGCGGGTGTCGAACCGCTGCAGCAGGTAGCCGGTGACCGGGATGACCACGGCCATCGTCAGGAGGAAGCCGGTGGTGAGCCACTGGCCGGTCGCGGCGCTGATGTCGAGGTCGTCCATGAGCCGCGGCAGCGCCACACCCATGATCGTCTCGTTGAGGATGACGACGAACGCGGAGACGAGCAGCAGCCCGATCACGAGTCGGGTGCCGGCGGGGGAGGGGGCTTCGAGGCTCCCGGTACGGGGCGCGGAGTCGACGGCCTGGGTCAAGGGGGGCTCCTGGAGGATCGTGGTGTGGCGCGCACCCGGACGGACGGGTGCCGAGGCTGGAAGCACTGACGGGTCCCGATCATTCCCGAGCCGGGGAACGTCGGGTGGAACGGCGTGTGGACGGTCAGTGCAGGATGCGGAAGCCGTCCTCGTCGCCGTGCGGCGCGACCTCCCGCACGGCCACGTCGGTGACGCTCGCCGAGGGCGGGCCGGAGCGGAGCATGACGACCAGCGCGTCGACCGCGGGTGCGGGGCCCTCGGCCTCGACCTCGACGGTGCCGTCGAACAGGTTCCGGGCGTACCCGGCGAGTTCGAGTCCGTCGGCCTTCCGCGCGGTCCACCACCGGAACCCGACGCCCTGAACCGTGCCACTGACGACGGCGTGCTTCCTCGTGGTCGTGCTGCCCATGCGGCCGATGCTAGGCGGGGTGTGTTTCGCCAACGTTCCGGCTACGTTCCGGTGCGGTGACCCTCGTGATACGGTCATCAGTACCCGAACAGATCGGGTCAGTAGGACCTGAACAAGAGGGGGGCATCGCGATGTCCGAGCCCGGGATCCGCGTCGCCGTCTCGACCGTCATCGTGGCGCTCCGCCCACATCCCGACACCGGCGTCCCCGCACTCTGGATGCCGCTCGTCCGCCGCGTGACCGAACCGCACGAGGGCTCGTGGGCGCTGCCGGGCGGATGGGTGGGCGCGGACGAGGGCCTCGACGACTCCGCGGCCGCGCGCCTCCGCGAGACGACGAAGGTGCAGCCGCGGTACCTCGAGCAGCTCTACGCGTTCGGGGACGTCGGCCGCTCCCCGAGCCGGGTGGTGTCGGTCGTCTACTGGGCGCTCGTGCACCCGGACGAGGCGAACGTCGTTCCCGACGACTGGAACGTGCGGTGGTTCCTCGCCGACGAGCACCCGCCGCTCGCGTTCGACCACGACCGCATCGTGGAGTACGCCCTCTGGCGGCTCCGGAACAAGGTGTCGTACTCGCGGATCGCGCAGGCGTTCCTCGGCGACCGGTTCACCCTCGCCGAGCTCCGCGGTGTCTACGAGGCCGTGCTCGGCCGGACGCTCGACCCGGCGAACTTCCGGCGGCAGGTCGCGCAGAGCAACGCGGTCCTGCCCACCGACGAGACCACGAGCGGCGACCGGCACCGACCGGCCCGCCTGTACCGCTCGAACCCCGACCTGTCGTACGCGGACAACGGCCCGCTGACGACCCGACCCACCACCGCGCACTGAACGGGGACGGAACCGTGTCCATCGCGACCACCATCGAACTGATCTCGAACGGCCGGGCGGCCGGCACCACCTGCACGCCCGACCTCGCCGCTCCCACCTGGGACTTCGACGCCGTGCCCGGGTACGGCCCCGGGTCGTCGATGTCCGACGTCATCCCGACGACGGCGCCCCGCCAGGGTGTGCTGCCGGACGAGTACAAGCACGCGCCCGACGAGGAGCTGCACGAGCGGATCGAGCGGGCGAAGGCGACCCTCGGCGACCGGGTGGTCGTCCTCGGGCACTTCTACCAGCGGGACGAGGTCGTGCGCCACGCGGACTTCCTCGGCGACTCGTTCCAGCTCGCGAACGCCGCCCTGACCAAGCCCGACGCCGAGGCCATCGTGTTCTGCGGTGTGCACTTCATGGCCGAGACGGCGGACATCCTGGCGCGGGACGACCAGCGCGTCATCCTGCCGAACCTGGCCGCCGGGTGCTCGATGGCGGACATGGCCGACATCGACAGCGTCGAGGCCGCCTGGGCGGAGCTGACCGCGCTGTACGGCTCCGACCCCGACGCCGACGGCCGTGTCCCGGTCATCCCGGTCACGTACATGAACTCCGCCGCGGACCTCAAGGCGTTCTGCGGTCGGAACGGCGGGATCGTGTGCACGTCGTCGAACGCCGCGACGGTGCTCGAGTGGGCGTTCGAGCGGGGGCAGCGCGTGCTGTTCTTCCCCGACCAGCACCTGGGCCGGAACACCGCGAAGGCGATGGGGATCAGCACCGACCGGATGCCGATGTGGAACCCGCGCCTGGCCGGGGGGCGGCAACACCGCCGCCGAGCTGCTCGACGCCCAGGTGGTCCTGTGGCACGGGTTCTGCTCCGTCCACCGCCGCTTCACGGTCGACCAGATCGAGCAGGCCCGCCGCGAGGACCCCGACGTGCGCGTGATCGTGCACCCGGAGTGCCCGATGGCCGTGGTGGACGCCGCGGACGTCGCCGGCAGCACCGACCTCATCCGGAAGACCGTCGCCGCGGCCACCGAGCCGACGTCGTTCGCGATCGGCACCGAGGTCAACATGGTCAACCGGCTCGCCGCCGAGTACCCGCAGCACACGATCACGTGCCTCGACCCGGTGGTGTGCCCGTGCTCGACCATGTACCGCATCCACCCCGGCTACCTGGCGTGGGTGCTCGAGGCGCTCGTGGACGGTGTCGTGCTCAACGAGATCGTGGTCCCCGCCGACGTCCAAGTCGACGCGAAGGTCGCGCTGGAACGCATGCTCGCCGCGAAGCCCCGCCCGCTGGGGACCCGGGCCTGATGCACGTCGTCGTCGTCGGGTCGGGGATCGCCGGCCTGACCGCCGCGATCCGCGCGAGCACCGAGCACGACGTCACCCTCGTCACGAAGGGCACCCTGACCGACGGCGCCACGGCGTCCGCGCAGGGTGGCATCGCGGTCGCCCTGGGGGGCCGACGACACCGCCGCCCTCCACCAGCACGACACGCACGTCGCAGCCGCGGGCACGGCGGACGCCCGCGCCGTCGACGTCCTCTGCACCGACGGTCCGGCCCGCGTGCGCGACCTGGTCGCCCTCGGGGTGCCGTTCGACCGGACGCCGGACCCGGCCGCACTCGACCGGTACGGCGACGACCTGGCGCGGGGGGCGCGAGGCCGCCCACGGGCGCTGGCGCATCCTGCACGCGGGCGGCGACGCGACCGGGGCCGCGGTCGAACGGACCCTCGTCGCCGCACTGCACCGCCGGCACGTCACCATCCTCGAGCGGACCTGCCTCACCGACCTCGTCGTCCGCCACGGACAGGTCGTCGGCGTCGACGTCCTCGACCTGCTCGGCGAACCGCGGCGGATCGACGCGGACGCGGTGCTGCTCGCCTCGGGGGGGAGCCGGCCACCTGTACCGCGAGACGACCAACCCGCTCGTCGCCACCGGGGACGGTGCCGCCGCGGCCTGGCGGGCCGGCGCCGTGCTCGCCGACCTCGAGTTCGTCCAGTTCCACCCGACGCGTCTCGCCGTGCCCGGCGGTGGGCTGGTCTCCGAGGCCGTCCGCGGTGAGGGAGCCGTCCTGCGGGACGAGCGCGGGCACCGCTTCATGCGCGACGTGCACCCGGACGCCGAGCTCGCGCCGCGGGACGTCGTCGCGCGGGGGGATCGCGAGCGCCATGCGTGCCCAGGGCGGGCGCCCCGTGCTCCTCGACGCGACCGGGCTCGACCCCGCGTTCCTGCTCGCCAGGTTCCCCGGCCTCACCCGGGCCACACGGGCGGTCGGCGTCGACTGGACCCGGGAGGGCGTCCCGGTCGCACCCGCCGCGCACTACGCCATGGGCGGCGTCGCGACCGACACCGAGGGCCGCACCAGCCTGCCCGGGCTCTCCGCCGTCGGGGAGGTCGCCTGCACCGGCGTGCACGGGGCCAACCGCCTCGCCTCGAACTCGCTGCTCGAGGGCCTGGTGTTCGCGGTCCGCGCCGCCGACGCACTCGGGTCCCCGCGCCCCGACCGGCCGCGGCTGCGCGGCGACGCGACGCTCGCGCCGACCGTCGTCGCCGATCCGCCGGACGGCAGGCGGGCCTCCCGTCCGGTGGACGGCGTGCGTCTGTCGGTCGGCGACCGGCCGGGAGGCCCGGGCCGGGTCGGCACCGACACCGCCGTCCGCGACGCGGTCCAGGCCGTGATGACCGAGCACGTCGGCCTGCTGCGCGACGCCGCCGGTTTGGCGGAGGCCCGGCGGGTGCTCGCCGTGGTGCCGGCGCCGCTGCCGACGACCGTGCGCCGTGCCGAGGACCGGGCGCTGCTCGACCTCGCCCGGGTGACGGCGCTCGCCGCCGAGGCCCGGACCGAGTCCCGCGGTGCCCACGCCCGGACCGACCACCCCGACACCGACCCGACCGCGCCGATGACGACCGCATGGGTCCGGGCCCGACCGGCCGGCCCGTCCGACGCCGCGCCCACCGCCCTGCAGGAGGTACTCGCATGACCGCTCCCGCCGCCCCGGCCGCTCCCACCGCCCAGGCCGCTCCCGCCGCCCAGGCCGCTGCCACCGCCCCGGCCGTGCCCGCCGTCACCGACCCCGGCACGGTCCCGCCGCACGTGCTCCGGCGGGTGATCGACACCGCGCTCGAGGAGGACGCGCCGTGGGGTGACGTCACGAGCGAGACCCTCATCCCCGCGACGGCGGCCGCGGCCGCGAGCCTCGCGGCGCGTGAGCCCGGCGTGCTCGCCGGCGGCGAGGTGTTCGTCGCCGTGATGCACGCCGTCGACCCCGACCTCGCCGTGTCCGTGGCACTCCGCGACGGGGACGTCTTCGCCGCGGGGGGACGTCATCGCGAGCGTGACCGGGTCGGCCCGGTCCGTGCTCCGTGCCGAGCGGGTCGCCCTCAACCTCGTGCAGCGCATGTCCGGGATCGCGACCCTCACCGCGCAGTACGTCGCCGCCGTCGCCGGGACCGGTACCCGGGTCGTCGACACCCGGAAGACCACGCCCGGCCTCCGCGCGCTCGAACGACACGCGGTGCGCTGCGGCGGCGGCCACAACCACCGGACGTCGCTGTCGGACGCGGTCCTGGCGAAGGACAACCACCTCGCGGTGCTCCTGGCCGGCGGCACGGACATCGGCGACGCGATCCGGGCCGCACGACGGCGTCTCGGGCACACCGTGCACCTCGAGGTCGAGGTGGACCGCATCGACCAGATCGAACCCGTCGTCGCCGCGGGCGTCGACACGGTCATGCTCGACAACTTCACCGTGCCGATGCTCGAGGAGGGCGTGGCCCTCGTGGCGGGCCGCGCGCTCGTCGAGGCGTCGGGCGGGGTCTCGCTCGACACGGTGGCCGCGATCGCCGCGACCGGGGTCGACCTCGTGTCCGTCGGCGCCCTCACGCACTCGGCGCGGGCGCTCGACCTCGGGCTCGACGTCGACGTCCGCCCGGTCTGACGCCGTGTTCTACCTCGACCGGGCCGCGACAACGCCCGTCCGCCGCGAGGTCCTCGAGGCGATGTGGCCGTACCTGACCGGCACCTTCGGCAACCCGTCCTCCACGCACGAGGTCGGGGACGCCGCGGCCCGGGGCCTGGCAGGTGCGCGCTCGGCGGTCGCCCGCGCCCTGGGCTGTCGGCCCGGCGAGGTCGTCTTCACGAGCGGCGGCACCGAGGGTGCGAACACCGCGGTGAAGGGCATCGCGCTCGGTGCACCCCGCGGGCGGCACGTCGTGACGAGCGCCGTCGAGCACGAGGCCGTCCTCGAGAGCTGCCGGTACCTCGAACGGCACCACGGCTTCACGGTCACGGTCGTGCCGGTCACGGCGGACGGCACCGTCCTGCCCGAGACCCTGCGCGCGGCACTCCGCCCGGACACGACGCTCGTGACCGTCGCGCACGCGGACAACGAGATCGGCACGGTGCAGGACGTGCGGGCACTCGCAGAGGTCGCGCACGCCGTGGGTGCGCGGTTCCACACCGACGCCGTGCAGTCCGCACCGTGGCTGCCGGTCGGGCTCGACGTGCTCGGGGTCGACGCGGTCTCGGTGTCCGGGCACAAGCTCGGTGCGACGAAGGGCATCGGGGCCCTGGCGGTCCGGGCCGGTGTCGCGCTCGAGCCACTCCTGCACGGCGGTGGACAGGAGCGCGGCCGACGTTCGGGCACGGAGGACGTCGCGGGTGCGGTCGGTCTCGCGGCGGCGTGGGGGGAGTGTCCTCGCCGGACGGGACGCAGCCGCGGGAACGGCCACCACGGTCCGGGACGCCGTCGTCGCCGGGGTGCTCGCCCGGGTGCCCGGCGCCGTGCTGACCGGGTCGCCGGACCGCCGACTGCCGGGACACGCGTCGTTCTGCTTCGCGGGCGTGCTCGGCGAGACGGTGCTGCTCGAACTCGAGCGCCGGGACGTCGTGTCGTCGTCAGGGAGCGCCTGTGCCGCGGGCAGCACCGAGGCGTCGCACGTGCTGACGGCGCTCGGCCTGTCGGAGGACGTGGCCCGCTCGGCGGTGCGGTTGACCTTCGACGAGACGCTGACCCGGGCGGACGGCGAGCAGGTGGTGGACGCCGTCGTGGCGGCCGTCGCGGCGGTCCGGATGCTCGGCTGACCCCGTGTACTAGACGTTCTACTCCAGCTCTGGGGCCGTGTCCCCCCCTTCTGCGGACAGGAGGTGTCCGGCAGAGTGGTCACATGGCCAACGTGACGATCCGACCGGCGACGCAGGACGACCGCTTCCGAGCGGTCCAGCTCCTGCCTGCGCCCGCCACGGTCCTCGCGCTGGCAGTCGGCGCAACGCACGGCCTCGATGCGCTGCCCCTCGGCGTCATCGCCGTCGTCGGTGCCCTCGCCACCCTCGCGAGTGCCCTGCTGCCGGCGCACCTGGACCGGGCTGGACGGTCCATGGCGGCGCCGACGGAGGCCGACCGGTACCGGGAGGGCCGGCTCCACCACTGACCACCCGAGGTCTGCACCGCCGTGCTGGCGGTGCGCTGGACCGGACGCACCCCCCTGATGCGCGTCCGGCCGGGACGCCGGCCCCTGCCGTGCTGCTCCCGGAACGACCGGGCCCGCTGCGGATCCGGGACGATCGACCCCTGAACGATCGCTCCCGTTCCCCCCTGAGATCTGCGGCGGGTCCGGTCCCGTCAGGCCGAGGTGCGGTGCGCCACGGTGCCGGGCCAGTGGTAGTCCAGGTCGTCCGGGACGTCGGGGAACAACGGTCGGTAGTGCTCGGGCGCCTTCTGCACGAGCTTGGACCGGTGCGACAGGTGCACCCGCTCGTCCGTGTTCCACGACGGGACCTCGAAGTCCCCGCGTTCGTACGCCACGAGGTCCTCCGGCACGAGGGCCAGGTCCGCGAGGGTCTTCTCGAGGCACGTGTCCGCGTGGCCGCGCTCGAGCCAGACCCGGCACGTCGCGTCCTGGTACGCCATCAGCGCCGGCCGGAAGCCACGCCACATCGCGGTGACCGGGTGGTGCTGCCAGCCGTAGTCCGGCAGCGTCAACGCACGCATGACCTGCAGCGTCTCGACCCGTTGCTTGCCGAGACGCTTGTCGTCGAGCACCTCGGCAGAGGCCCGGAAGTCGGCGAACGGCAGGAAGGTCTGCATCTGTCGGACGGTACGCCGGCGGGCCGGGAACCGACACAAGTCGTCACAACGACACCCTGCTCGGCGGGCACGTGTGAGCATCGAGCGCATGAGCGGAACCCTCGTCGTCGGTGTCAGCGGCAGCCCATCGGACCCGTCCCGTACCTCGACGCTCGTCGGGGCGACGGTGGAGCGGCTCGTGGCCGAGCTGCCCGACGCCGAGTCCGTCACCGTGGAGATCGGGCCGCTCCTGGCCGACCTCGGTGCCGCCGCCGGGCGGGAGCAGATGGCCGCCGAGACCCAGGCCGCACTGGCGGCGGTGGAGGCGGCGGACGTGCTGGTCGTCGGGAGCCCGGCGTTCCGCGCCGCGTACTCCGGTGCGTTCAAGCTGTTCTTCGACTGGATCGGCCAGTACGACCTCGTCGACACCCCGGTGCTGCTCACGGCGACCGGCGGCAGCGACCGCCACGCGCTCCTCGTCGAGCACCAGATGCGACCGCTGTTCGGGTTCTTCCAGTCGACGACGCTCCCGCTCGCGGTGTTCGGGAACGAGCGCGACTTCACGAAGCGGGCCGGCGGGTACGACATCGCGAGCGTCGACCTCGAGCTGCGGATCGACCAGGCCGTCCGTCGGGCGCTGCCGATCATCCGCGGCGGCTTCGTCGCCGCCGGCGTCGACGACGTGCGGCGGCCGGCCGACTTCTGACGGGCCTCCCGGCCGGCTCGCCGGACGCCCCCCGTCACGGTGAGACGCCCCGGGAGGCGCGAGACGCCTCCGGATCCGGCGGCGCCGCGACGACGTGGCGGCGTCTCGGCTCTCGGCGTCTCGGCGGGACGCCGCCGTCAGCGGGGCAGCAGCGACGCGAGGTGCGCGACGGCCAGCCGGTACCCGTCGGCGCCCGCGCCGGCGATGACGGCGGTCGCCGCGGTGGCGACGTGGTCGACGTGCCGGAACGGCTCGCGCTTCCACGTGTTCGACAGGTGCACCTCGATGACGGGGACGCGCAGTGCCTCCACGGCGTCGTGCAGTGCGATCGAGGTGTGCGCGTACGCCGCGGGGTTGATGACGACGCCCGCGAAGTCGTCGAGCGCCTCGTGCAGCCACTCGACGAGTTCACCCTCGCGGTTCGTCTGTCGGAAGTCGGCCTGGAGCTCGTGCACCGCGGCCTCGGTGTGGACGATCGCCTCGATCTCGGCGAGCGTCACCGTGCCGTACTGCTCCGGGTCACGGCGGCCGAGGATGTCCAGGTTCGGGCCGTTGAGGACGAGGATGCGCATGCTCCGAGCCTAGCGAGCGGCCGTGGCCGGGGCGGTTCCGCCACGGAACGGTTGCGCGAGCGGGCACGAGGGGTCAGGTTGGTCTCGACGAAGGGACCGCACATGTCGACCATGGTGTTCATCAACCTGCCGGTGTCCGACCTGGACCGGGCGACCGGGTTCTACCGGGCACTCGGCTACCCACTGAACCCGGTGTTCAGTGACGACACCGCTTCGAGCATCGTCATCAGCGACACCGTGTACGTGATGCTCCTCACGCACGCGAAGTTCTCCGAGTTCACGGACAAGACCATCGCCGCGTCGGACACGATCGAGGTCATCAACTCCCTGAGCGCCGAGACGAAGGACGAGGTCCACCGGATCGTCGACGCCGCGGTCGAGGCCGGCGGGACCGAGGACCGACCGGAGATGGACCTCGGGTTCATGTTCCAGCGCAGCTTCGTCGACCCGGACGGCCACCGCTGGGAGTACGTCTGGATGGACCCGGCCGCGGCCGAGGACGGCCCGCACGCCGACTGACGCCGCACCGGTCGTGCCGTCCGCCAGGATGGGACGATGACGACGGATCTCGTGACCGGCGAGGACGGCCGCGCCCGACCGCTGTGGGCATCGGTCGACCCGATGCTGCGGGAGTACTACGACACCGAGTGGGGCATGCCCGTCCGGGACGAACGAGGCGTCTTCGAGCGGCTGTCGCTCGAGGCGTTCCAGTCCGGCCTGTCGTGGCGGACGATCCTGGCCAAGCGCCCGGCGTTCCGGGCGGCCTTCGCGGACTTCGACCCCGACGTCGTCGCCGGGTTCGGGGAGGACGACGTCGCACGGCTGCTCGGTGACGCGGGCATCGTCCGGAACCGGGCGAAGATCGCCGCGACGATCACGAACGCCGGCGCGACCATCGCGCTGCGGGCGGACGGCGGGCTGGCGGACTTCGTCTGGTCCTTCCGGCCCGCCGACACCCCGAGGCCACGGACCGTCGCCGAGGTCCCGACCACCAGTCCCGAATCGACCGCGCTGTCGAAGGCGCTGCGGAAACGGGGGTTCGCCTTCGTCGGACCGACCACCATGCACGCGCTCATGGAAGCGCTGGGGATCGTCGACACGCACCTCGTCGGCAGCCACCGCCGGGGGACGTCGGGCGTCTGGCCCGACTGACGAGCCCGTCCGCACCGGCGTCAGTCGAGCGGGAGCCGCATCTGCAGCGAGGCGACCTCGTACCCCAGCTGTTCGTAGAGCTCGCGCGCGCCGGTGTTGTAGCCGAAGACGTTGAGACCGATGCTCGTCGCGCCCTCGCTGCGGGCGACCTCGTGGGCGAGCTCGAACGCTCGTCGCGCGTGCCCCTGCCGGCGGTGGTCGACGTCGACCTCGATGTCGAACACCCACCAGTCGCTGCTGCCCGGGGTGAACGGGCCGATCCAGAGGTGCCCGACGACCGTGTCGTCCTGGTCGGTCAGCTCCCACACGTGGTGCCCCGCCGCGGGTGACCCGCCGGGGAACCAGGTGTCGAGGGAGCGCTGCTTGTTGGCGTCGGCCTGCTCGCGGCTCTCACCGGACCGCACGCGGGACTCGACGTACTCCGCCATGGAACGGTCGAGCCACCCGGGGAGTCGGTCCGCGGGCATCGGCACGAGGCGGACGGCACGCATCGGCCGCTCCGCTCGCCCGTCGTCCGGGGCCGTCACCGGTTGCCCTTCGAGCCGCGCTTCGGCTTGCCGGACATGCCGCGCGGCGTCCGGCCGCGTCCCGTGGAGTTCTTCCCGCCGCCGCTCTTCGCGCCGGTGCCCTTCGTCGCACTCCGCTTGGCGACGGTCTTCGCGTTGGACGCCGTGGCCTTGCCACCGCCCTTCGCCGGGCGGGCACGGTCCGCGGTGTCGGGATCCGGGCCTCCCGGCTGGTCCGCCTGGTTCCGAGAGCTGTTGGCGGTGCGGCCGCGGACCACGCCGATGAACTCCTCGGTCAGCTCGGAGGCGTCCTCGTCGCGCCAGACCAGGGCGACGCGGGTGCCGGGGGGAGCCGGCCAGCGGTCGGGACACGAGGTCCTTCCGGCTCGCCGCGCGGAAGAGCGACTGCGGTAGGACGACGACGCCGACGTTCGCCTCGACCAGGTCGAGCGCAGCGGACACGTCCGGCGGCACCGGGCCGGCGTCGAGGACCGTGACGTCGGCGAGGTCCGCCTCGGTCACCTCGTCGAGGTCGGCGAGCGGGGAGTCCTTCGGGGCAGCGACGACCGCGGTCTCGGTCCAGAGCGGGATCGCGTGGTGCTGCTCGGGCACGGGCATCCGGGCGAACACCATGTCCGCGTCGCCCTCGATCGCCGCGGTGACGCCGTCGGCCTCCACGGGCAGGAGCACCAGGTCGACGTCCGGACGACGCTCCCGCCACACCCGCACCCACTTGGCGGGGGGAGACCCCGGGTACGAAGGCGATGGCGAGCGCGGTCATGCACCCGAGCATACGGGCCGTACCCTTGTCACCATGGCCCAGGAACAGACCATGAAGCCCGAGACCGCTGCCAAGAAGCTCGGCGTCCTCCTCTCGGCGACCCCGGAGTCGTTCCGCGCGGGCCCGATCGCTCGCACGACGTTCGACGAATTGCAGAGCGAGCCGCCGACGTGGCTCCAGGACCTCCGTCGCGACGGGCCGCACCCCCGCCCGGTCGTGGCCGCGCGCCTCGGCGTCTCGATCTCCGGACTCGCCCGCGCCGGCGTCGACGACGTCCTCACCACCGAGCAGATCAAGCAGCTGCTGCAGGAGATGCCCGAGTGGCTCGTCCGCGAGCGCTCGACCCAGGCCGCGGTCCGCTCCGAGAACGTGCGCGTGAAGCAGGAGCGCGCCGCCCGCACCGAGGGCTGACACCCCCCGATGCACGCGACCGTCGCCGACGCGGTGCTCGTCGTGCCGCAGTTCGCCTCGGTCTGCTGCATCGTCGGGGACCGGTACCGCCCGCGGCCCGGGGTCATCGTGCCCGCGGCGGTCATGCTCGTCGCCATGCTCATGCCCGTGGTCCAGGCCGGGCCGTCGTGGACGATCCTCGCCGCGGCGCTGCTGCTGTTCCTCGCGCCGCTGCCCGTCGTGCGACGGCGTCGGGGTGACGGCCGTCGCGCGGAACCGATGGACGTGCACCGGGCGCTCTCGGCGGTGGTCATGGCCGGCATGCTGTTCATGGGTCACGCCTCCGAACTCGTCGGCGGTGCCGTGCACGCGCACGCGCTCGTCCTGACGGCGGTGCTCGGAGCCGGGGTGATCGGGTACTGCGCCTTCAGCGGCTGGCTGCTCCGGTACGAGTGGGCCCGGGAGGACCGCCGTGCCGTCCGCAGCGGCGAGGTGTTCGCCATGACCGTCGCCGTCGTCGGGATGACCCTGGCGATGTGACCCGGTCCCGCCGACGCGGTTGCCCGGCGTCACGGGAGCACCGCGTTACGGTTGCGTGGTGTCCGACCGCATCGTCCGCCGCCCCGACGCTCCGTCGCCCCGACTCGACGAGGTCGACGAGCGGATCCTCTGGGTGCTGGCCGCCGATGCCCGGATCCCGAACAACCGACTCGCAGCAGCGGTCGGCATCGCTCCGTCGACGTGCCTGGTCCGGGTCCGTGCGCTCGAGGACGCCGGCGTCATCGCGGGCTACCGGGCCGAGGTGGACATCGCCCGGCTCGGGTTCTCGATCGAGGCGATGGTGTCCGTGCGGGTGCACGCGGCCGCACGCCACGAGCTCCGGGAGTTCGCGAAGCGCCTGCTCCGGGTGCCGGTGGTGCTCGACGTGTCGTTCCTGGCCGGCGACAAGGACTTCCTCGTGCACATCGCGTGCACGTCCACCGAGCAACTGCGGGACTTCGTCGCCGACGAGCTGAGCGGTGACCCCTCGGTCGCGACGACGCAGACCTCGATCGTGTTCGAGCGGTTGGTCGCCGACCGGGAGCACCAGGCCCGCTCGTACGGCGAGCTGCGCCGCTGGCAGGCCTAGCGCCGCAGCCGCTCCGGCCGGGTCAGCGCGTGCGGACCATGGGGGGTGTGCGGGATGGCGTCCTCGAGGAAGTCCTCCCCCCGAGCGCACGAAGCCGAACTGCGCGTACCACTCGCCGAGGTGTGCCTGCGCGTTGATCGCGATGCTGGGGGACCGGCTCTCGGCGATCGCCGCCGTCATCAGCGCCGCCCCGAGCCCCTTGCCGCGGGCGTGTGCCGCGGTCGCGACGCGGCCGATCCGCTCGGTGCCGTCAGGCTCGCGGAGGAGTCGCAGGGTGGCGTCGACGGACCCGGTCCCGGCCCAGAACTGCACCGTGCCCGGCTCGAGGTCGCGGCCGTCGATGTCCGGGTAGGCGCACTCCTGCTCGACCACGAACACGTCCTGCCGCAGACGGAGGATCTCGTGCAGCGTGACGATGTCGAGGTTGCGAGTGGGGGGCACTGAAGGTCGAGGTCACGCCGTTCCTGACTGTTCGATGTGAATGAGGAGCAGGGCACCGGTGCTGGTCTACCGTGCCGGTCAACCACTCTACGTGCGCAGCCGAGATCAGGAGGTGAGCGCATGGACGCGACGATGCGTGCACCCTGGCGCACGGTCCTGCGATGGGCGCTCATGGCCTGCGGGATCGTCGCAGCCGTCGTGCTGCTCTCGATCGTCCTCGGCGCCCGACCGGCTGCCGCTGTCGGTGGTTCCCTGCTCGGGAGCGGGGCGCAGACCCAGGCGGCACCGCGGCCCGACGGCCTGGTCGGCGGAGTGGTCTCTGGCGTCGGCAGTGCTGCCCAGCGCGTGACGAGCGGGGTCGGCGACGTCGTCGACCGCGCCGTGGCACCGGTCCGCAGCGCCGTTCCTGCCCCCGTCCCGCCGGCTCCGCGCCCGGTCGCCCCGGCACCGGCCGCTCCGGCTCCTGTGGCCCCGGCCCCCCGTCGCGCCGGCCGCTCCGGCACCCGTCGCATCCGCCCCGGCGGCACCTGCGCCGGCTCCCGTCGCGCCGGCCCCCCGCTGCCCCCGTCACGACCCCCCGTGGCCGAGGCGACGCCTGCAGCACCGACGACCTCCCGGCCGGCCGGGGACGATTCCGGGCCCGCGCCAGCGGCACCCGCGACCACCGCCGTCGGCACTCCGGCGGAGACCCCGAGCCGTCCGGGCACGAGCCGTCCGAGCCCGACCCGTCCGGGCACGACCGGCCCGGACACGAACCGTCCGGGCACGTCGCTCGTCGACGGCCTCGTGCCGGACGTGACCAGTGCCTCCCGGCCGGTCGCGGACGGCGTCTCCGGGGCACTGGCCCCCCGTCACCGGGACGGTGCAGACCGTGACGGCCGTCGGCCCGGTGACCTCCATCGTGGCGACCGTCGACCGGGTGGTCGGGAGCCTCCCGGTCGTCGGCACGCTGCTCGGCGACGACGCCTTGGGCGGGGTGACCGACCCCGTGACCGGCATCGTCGACGGAACCCTCGGCATCGTCGGCGACACCGTCGCCGTCGTGCCGGACGTGGTGGCCGGGGTGCCCGGGGTCGTCGGCGGACTCCCGTCCGTCGGCGATGGGCTCCTGCCTGGAGGCCCGCTCCCCGTCGTCGACGTCCCCGTCCGCCCGGTGCTCCCCGGCTCCGGCGGTGCGCTGCCGGGGGCCCCGGTCGTCGGGCCCGGGCCGGCCCCGACCTCGGCCCCGACCCTCCCGGTCGACCGCGAGGGTCCTGTCGGCCGCGACGGCGGCGAGGTCGGGGCCGTCGTGCCGTCGGTGGGGACGACGGACGATGCGTCCGTGACACCCGCTGCGGGACAGCGCTCGGCGACCGCCGTCGCCGTCGCAGCAGAAAATTCGTCGCGGTCGATGGTCGGGACGGTCGCTGACGAGGTCCTCGTCCCGGCTCCCGCGACGGCGACGTTCGGCGGCGAGGCCCTCGTCCTCCCCGAGGGCGGCGCACCCACGCGGGCCCCGTTCGACGGCGCCACAGGCAGCTCCACGGGCGGGTCCGCCTCCGGTGGCTCGGCCGGCGCGAACGTCCTCGGCACCGTGGGCGCCGCGAACCCGACCTCCCCCCTCGCCGCGGGCCTTGGCGGCTCGGTCTCCGACGACGCCCTCCCAGCGTCGGTCACCGGCGACCACGACGTCGCTCCCGATTGAGATCGGCGCACCTGCCCGTCACGGCAGGACGCGCCACCGACCGCCTCTGTGTGCGGTCGACCATCCATCTCGATCAGGAGTGAACGACCATGAACAAGAACGTCTCCCGAGGGCTGTGGTTCGCCCTCTGTGTGGGCGGGCTGACCTTCGGTGGAGCCGTCGCGGCGAACGCGGCGACGACCACCGGTGAGGACGGCACCGTCTCCGGAACCCAGGTCGCGCCGACCGTCGACGCGCCCGTCTCCGTCACCCGCAACGCCTTCGGCATCGTCGGCGACGCGGTCTCCACGACCGCTCCGGCCGCACCTGCGCCGGCGGCACCTGCGCCGGCACCCGCGGACCCCGCGCAGGCAGCACCAGCGCCCACCACCAGCGGGGCCGACGGCGTCGCGTCCGGCACCCAGGTCGTACCCGACGTCAGCGTTCCCGTCGACGTGACCGGCAACGCGGTCGCCGTCGTCGGGGACGCGGTGGCGGCACCGGCCCCAGCGCCGGCTGCCCCGGCTCCCGCGCCGGCTGCTCCCGCTCCCGCGCCGGCTGCTCCGGTGGCCTCCTCGCCCACCACATCCGGCGAGGACGGCGTGCTCTCGGGCACCCAGGTCGCCGGTGCGGTGGACGTGCCGGTCACGGCGACCGGCAACGCCGTCGGTGTCCTCGGTGACGCTGCCGCCACGAGCTCGCGCTCCGGGTCGTCCTCGGCTCCGGCAGCTCCGGCCGGTGACACGACGACCGCCTCGACCTCCGGGGAGGACGGCGTGCTCTCGGGCACCCAGGTCCTGCCGGACATCACGGTCCCCGTCACGGTCTCGGGCAACGGGATCGGCGTGCTCGGGGACGGATCGGCCACCGGGACCTCCGCGGCCCCGGCAGCTCCGACCGGTGGCACGACGAGCGGCTCGACCTCCGGGTCGGACGGGCTCATCTCCGGCACGCAGTTGCTCGGGACCGTCTCGGTCCCGATCACGGTGACGGGCAACGGGATCGGTGTCGTCGGTGACGGCACGAGCACCGGTGGCTCGACGGGCTCGACCCCGACGACGGGTACCGCTCCGGCGGCTGGTGGGACGACCTCGGGTGAGGACGGCATCGGTTCCGGCACGCAGGTTTCGCCGGTGGTGTCGGTCCCGGTGACGGTCGGTGGCAACGGCATCGGTGTCGTCGGTGACGGCACGAGCACCGGTGGCTCGACGACCGGTTCGACCCCGTCGACGGGTACTGCTCCGGCGGCTGGCGGGACGACCTCGGGTGAGGACGGCATCGGGTCCGGTACGCAGGTGTCGCCGGTGGTGTCGGTCCCGGTGACGGTCGGTGGCAACGGGATCGGTGTCGTCGGTGACGGCACGAGCACCGGTGGCTCGACGACCGGTTCGACCCCGACGACGGGTACTGCTCCGGCGGCTGGTGGGACGACCTCGGGTGAGGACGGCATCGGTTCCGGTACGCAGGTCTCGCCGGTGGTGTCGGTCCCGGTGACGGTCGGCGGCAACGGGATCGGTGTCGTCGGTGACGGCACGAGCACCGGTGGCTCGACGACCGGTTCGACCCCGACGACGGGTACCGCTCCGGCGGCTGGTGGGACGACCTCGGGTGAGGACGGCATCGGTTCCGGCACCCAGGTGATCCCGGTGGTGGACGTCCCGATCACGATCGGCGACAACGGCATCGGCATCATCGGCGACGGCTCCACGACCCCGATCGTGACGGCGCCGGGCACCGACCCGGGCACGACGCCGGGCACCGACCCGGGCACGACGCCCGGCACCGACCCGGGCACGACGCCCGGCACAGACCCGGGTACGACGCCGGGTACCGTCCCGGGTTCGACGCCGAACACCGGCACCACCCCCGGCGGCACGGGCAGCACGCCCGACGTCGGCACGGACCCGGTCGTGGGCACCACTCCCGGCGTCCGCACCACCCCGGTCACCGACACCGTCCCGATCGTGGACGCCGGCACCACCCCGGTGCTCGTGACCGACGGGCTCCGGTCGACCGCGACGCTGGTCACCGCAGGTCAGGCGGCACCGGCAGCGACGGCCGACCGTGCGACGGAGGACGCCGACGGTGCCCTCGCCTACACGGGCGCGGACGACCCGGCGTTCCCGGCACTGGCGGCGCTCCTGCTGCTGCTCGCCGGCCTCGGGACGCTCGCCCTGCGACGCCGCCACTGACGGCCCGATGAGAGCGGGTGCGGAGCGCCGGGTGACCGGCGCTCCGCACCCACCTGCGCTCCGGCCGATGCCGCGTCCGGTGCATCGCGACCGAACGTGCCGCCGGGTCACGTCGTCCGGAGGCGCGACCCGGGTGCGTGGCAGCGGGTCGCGCCTCCAGGACGGTCGCTCGGACCGGCGCACGTGAGGCGGGACACACGTCGAGGACGGCAGATCCGGCCGCCGCCCGCGACGCTGTGTGACGTCCGGTGCAGCGCCGGAGGCAGCGGTCGGAGGCCTGGGGTATCGTCGGGAGCACGCAAGCGCTCCGGGGTCGGTGCAAGTCCGAACCGGTGGTGACAGTCCACGAGCGCCGCGCCGGGTCCGCCCGGTGTGGGGTTGACCTGGTGCAATCCCAGGACCGACGGTGAGAGTCCGGACGGGAGGAAGCGCTGACGGAAGGTGACGGTCGTTCCGCGACCCCAGCCTCCCGTCCGCCGACGACCGTCGCGCGCACCCGGAGTCCCGTTGAGAGGACACCAGTGTTCACCGGCATCATCGAGGAACTCGGCACCGTCACCGCCGTCGACGAACGCGGCGACTCCGTCGCCCTGACCGTCCGCGGTCCGCTCGTCGTCTCCGACGCTCGGCACGGCGACTCGATCTCGGTCTCGGGCGTGTGCCTGACCGTCGTCGAGCAGACCCCGGAGACCTTCACGGCGTTCGTCATGAAGCAGACGCTCGACATGAGCGCGCACGGGTCCTTGCGGTCGGGCGACCGCGTCAACCTGGAGCGAGCGGCCTCGGTGGGGGGACCGGCTCGGTGGACACATCGTGCAGGGACACATCGACGGCACCGCGACCGTGCTCGAGACCGACGACGGCGACGGGTGGCGACGGGTGCGCTTCGCGCTGACCCCGGAGCTGAGCCCGCTCGTGGTCGACAAGGGATCGGTCGCGATCGACGGCGTCTCGCTCACCGTCAGCGCCGTGTCCCTGGAGTCGACCGCCCCGGATGCCGCGTGGTTCGAGGTCAGCCTCATCCCCGAGACGCTCGCGGCGACGACCCTCGGCGCACGGGTGCCCGGCGACCGGGTCAACATCGAGACCGACGTCCTGGCACGGCACGTCCGCCGCATGCTGCGCCTCGACGCCGCCGCGGCGGCACCAGGCGTGGCCGGCGCCGGAGCGGAGGCCCGGTGATGACCGCCGAGACCGCCCCCGTCACGAACGCCGGGCCGACCACGGGTGCGGGCCCGACCAGATCCCGGCCGAACCCGGGACTGTCGACCGTCGAGGACGCCCTCGCCGCGATCGCCGCAGGCCGGCCGGTCATCGTGGCCGACGACGAGCGCCGCGAGAACGAGGGCGACGTCGTCCTCGCCGCCGAGCTCGCGTCCCCGGAGTGGATCGCCTGGACCGTGGCGCACTCGTCCGGCTTCATCTGCGCGCCGGTCAGCGCCGCGATCGCCGACACCCTCGACCTGCCGCCGATGGTGGAGCACAACGAGGACGTCCGCGGGACCGCCTACACCGTGACCGTGGACGCCGCCGTCGGGGTCACCACCGGCATCAGCGCCCACGACCGAGCACGGACGCTCCGGGTGCTCGCCGACCCGGCGTCCGTCCGGGACGACCTGCACCGCCCGGGGCACATCGTCCCGCTGCGTGCGCGACCGGGCGGCGTCCGGGAGCGCGCGGGGCACACCGAGGCAGCCATCGACCTGGTCACCGCCGCGGGGTTGCGGCCGGCCGCGGCGATCTGCGAGATCGTCGACGAGCGCGGGGACATGATGCGTCTGCCGCAGCTCGTCGGACTCGGGGAACGCGAGGGCGTCCCCGTCATCACCATCGCCGCGCTGGCCTCCTGGCTGGACGCGGCCAACCGGGCGGCGGACGACGCCGCCCACACCGAAGGGACACACGCATGAGCGGAGCAGGAGCGGCCGAGCGCGAGCACGTCGACGGCAGCGGCATCCGGGTCGCGATCGTCGCCGGCCAGTGGCACGACGTCATCGCGGCGGGGCTGCTCGACGGCGCCCAGCGCGAGATCGAACGGCTCGGAGCGACCGGTCAGGTGTTCCCCGTCCCCGGGAGCTTCGAGCTGCCGGTCGTCGCGAAGGCCGCCCTCGAGGCCGGCTACGACGCGGCGGTCGCCCTCGGCGTGATCATCCGCGGCGGGACCCCGCACTTCGAGTACGTCTCGGACGCGGCGACGAGCGGCCTGACCCGGGTGGCGATCGACACCGGCAAGCCCGTCGGGTTCGGGGTGCTCACCCTGGACGACGAGCAGCAGGGGATCGACCGCGCCGGGCTGCCCGGGTCCAAGGAGGACAAGGGCGCCGAGGCCGCGCACGCCGCGGTCGCCACGGCCGTCACGCTGCGCGGGCTGCGCACGCCCGCGTAACGCCGCCGGGTCCTGGCTCGGACCTGACTCCGGACCTGGACTCCGGTCCGGACGACGCAGAACGGCCCCGCACCGTCCGGTGCGGGGCCGTTCTGCTGCGGGAGGTGACTACCGCTTGCCGAACACGTGGATCGGCAGGAAGAAGGAGAGGCTCATCAGGAGCACACCGGCGATGAACACGAAGCCCTGCCCGGAGTCGAGCTGGAACGCGAACCCGAACAGGTACATCGACACCAGCAGCAGCAGGATCGAGAAAACAGCGGCGAGGACGCGGCCCACGGTGGTACCTCCGGGAATCAGCGGGTGGATCGCGCCCAGTCTATCCCCAGGACCGGGCGCGACCGTTCACCGGGACGGTTTCGTCGCGATCAGGCGGTCGACGACCTCGAGCAGGGCGGCCATGTCGACGGTGCCGCGGTCGGGCCGGACCTCACTCGCCGCCCCGAGTGACGCGGCGTGGTACAGCCCGTCGCCGAGGAGCTTCACGGCCTGCGCGGTCGGCACGTCCCCGAGGGCGTCGACGAGGGTCGCGAGCCAGGCGTTCTCGGTCTCGTCGAGCGTGCGGCCGGCTTCCTCGTACCCGGCCTGCTGCAGGCGGGACGCGGCCAACAGCGCGAGGTCGAGCTCACTGCCGACGAACTGGCAGTTCTCGACGAAGTAGCGGGCGGGTCCGTCCTCGGCCGCACGCATGCGCTCGACGTCGAGAGCGGAGAGGTCGGCGAGCCGCTCGCACAGCCCCTCGACCAGGGCCGCCTTCGACCCGAAGTGGTAGAGCAGTCCGCCCTTCGAGACACCGGCGCGCGCGGCGACGGCATCGAGCGTCGCGGGACGTTCACCCTCTTCGCACACGATGGCGACGAAGCTGTCGAGGACGCGGTCGCGAGCACTGGCCATGCGCTGAGTCTAGGGACACCCGGCGCTCCGCGGCGCCCGGAGACGGACACACGACGTGGCCGTGCCGGTCGGGGGCGGATAACCTCACCGAGACCGTCGAGGTCCACCACGAACAGGAGCCGCATGTCAGCGCAGACCGCGACCACCCCGAGCCCGACCCCGCCCGCGGACCCCCCGATGGGCCGTCCTCGGACCGGGCAGCATCGCCCGGCGTTTCCTGTCCCAGCTCTCCGCGAGCGGCGGGGTGCTCGTCGCCGCCGGGAGTTCCTCGGTCGAGCGTGCCCGGGCCTTCGCGGCAGAGGCCGGGGAGCACGGCTTCCCGAACGTGACCGCCGGCACCTACGACGAGGTCCTCGCCGACCCCGGCGTCGACGCCGTGTACATCGCGACCGTGCACACCGGGCACGCCGACCTGGTGCTCGCGGCGCTGCGGGCGGGCAAGGCCGTGCTGTGCGAGAAGCCGCTCACGCCCGACCACCGCACGACGACGGTGCTCGTCGACGCGGCCCGCCGTGCCGGGCTGCCGCTCGTCGAGGCGTTCATGTACCGCTTCCACCCGCAGACGGCGGCGCTGCTCGACCTCGTGCGGGACGGCGCGGTCGGTACGGTCACCCACGTCGACGCCGCGTTCGCGTTCCGGGTCGAGGAACGCTCCGGGCGCCTGTTCGACGTCGCCACCGCCGGCGGCGGCATCCTCGACGTGGGGTGCTACCCGGTGACGATGACGGCCGCGATCGTGCAGGCCGCCACGGGGACGGCGGCCGCCGAGCCGGTGGAGCTCTCCGCCGTCGGGACGATCGGTCCGACCGGGGTCGACGAGTGGACCGTGGCGAATGCGACGTACGCGTCGGGCATCACCGCGAGCCTCCGCACCGGCATCCGCGTCGAGGACGCGAACGCCGTCGTCGTGCACGGGAGCCGGGGCACCATCACCCTCCGGGATCCGTGGACCATCGGCGGGGGAGCCGGTCATCGCCGTGCAGACCGTCGACGACGCCGGCACGCAGCGGTCCTTCCCGGACGTGGCCCCGTACGGACTCGAGGCCGCGGCCACGATCGACGCCCTGCGTGCCGGCCGTGTCGACGCACCGCAGATGACGACCGACGAGACCCTGGCCACCGCGCGGACGCTCGACCGCTGGCGCGCGGCGATCGGGCTGCGGTACCCGTTCGAGGCGGAAGCGGCGGAGGACACCCCCCGCGGCGGAGGACACCCCCCGCGGCGGGGGGAGGCCTGACGGTCCGCTGACGCCGTGGGCGCGACCGCCTGCCGGACGGGAAGCACGGGACGGCTCGCCACCGGGCCTCCCGACCGCCAGTTGGTTGCATTTGCAACCGTGACCGTCCGGACGGTACACTAGCAGGACCCTGACGGGACGCGTGACGACTTCCGCGTCCCGTCTCGTCTGCGCCGGTCCGGGAGGACCAGCGGCGCGACATGCTCGAAGTCCTGGAGTCCGCCATGTCCGCACTGCTCACCAGCCCCGTCGCCACCCGGATCACCGCGAGCCGCGCCTCCCGGTTCGCGGCGCTCGCGGTGCTCATGCTGCCGGTGCTGCTCATCTCGGTCGACAACACCGTCCTGAGCTTTGCGCTGCCCTCCATCGCGCGCGCCCTGCACCCCGATGCGACCACGCAGCTCTGGATCGTCGACGCCTACCCGCTCGTCCTCGCCGGCCTGCTCGTCGTCATGGGCAGCATCGGTGACCGCATCGGTCGCCGCCGGATCCTGGTGACCGGAGCGACCGGTTTCGCGGTGCTCTCCGTCGCCGCCGCGTTCGCGACCGAGGCCTGGATGCTCGTCGCCGCCCGGCTCGCGATGGGCGTCTTCGGCGCGATGCTCATGCCCGCCACGCTCTCGATCATCCGGAACGTCTTCCCGGACGCGGGGGGAGCGGCGCCTCGCGCTCGCCGTCTGGTCGACCATGTTCGCCGCCGGCAACGCCCTCGGCCCGCTCGTCGGCGGCGTCCTGCTCGCGCACTTCCACTGGGGCAGCGTGTTCCTGGTCGCCGTGCCGATCCTCGTCGTGATGCTCGTCGCCGTGCCGTTCTGCGTGCCGGAGTCCCGCGACCCCGAGCCCGGGCCCGTCGACGTCCCGAGCATGCTGCTCTCCCTCGGCGCCCTCGGCCCGCTCGTCTGGGCGATCAAGTCGCTCGTGCACCCCGAGGAACGCGGTCTGGCCGTCGCCATGGTCGCGGTCGGTGTGCTCTGCGGGATCGCGTTCGTCCGGCGGCAACTGCGCACCCGCACGCCGATGCTCGACATGCGCCTCTTCCGCAGCACGGCCTTCACCGGCAGCGTGCTCATGAACATGGCCGCGATGTTCTCCCTCACCGGCTTCCTGTTCTTCGTCGCCCAGCACCTGCAGCTCGTCGCCGGCCTGGACCCCTTCGCGAGCGGCCTCGTCCTCGTGCCGGGTGCGGTGCTCACCATCGTCGCCGGGCTCGTCGTCGTACCGGTCGTCGCCCGGGTCGCGCCGCGCTGGGTCGTCTCGGCGTCGCTGCTGTTCTCCGCGGTCGCGTACGCCCTCGTCGCCGGGCTCGGGCACCACGCGACCATCGCCGCGCTCGCCTTCGCCTTCGTGTTGCTCGGTATCGGCATCGGTGCGTCCGAGACGGTCACGAACGACCTGATCATCTCCACCGCCCCGGCGGACAAGGCCGGAGCAGCATCGGCCATCTCGGAGACCGCGTACGAGATCGGCGCCGTGCTCGGGACCGCCGTCCTCGGGACGATCCTCGCGTCGGCGTACCGGGCGAACGTCGTCGTCCCCGAGGGGCTGTCGTCCACCGCGCACACCGCGGCGGGGGGAGACCCTCGGCGGAGCGGTCGCCGCGGCCGCCGAACTCGGTGGACCGGCGGGGCAGGCGCTGCTCGAGTCCGCGCGGGCCGCCTTCGACTCCGGCGTGACCACGACGGCGGGCGTCGCCGCGGCGCTCATGGTCGCCGCGGCCGCCGGTGCGGTCGTGATGCTGCGGCGGCACTGAGCCCGTCGGCTCGCGCGGGCCCGAGCGGGCAGCCCGAGCCGTCGGCCTGCGCCGTGCCGCGCCGTCGTCCGGAGCGCTCCCGAGCGGGCACGGCCGCGTGACGGCACGCCCGGGATGGGCCGAACCTGTGAATCATGGACCCGCACCATGCCGCAGGTCCTACGTTGGGGGGATGGCCGCGACGTCCGCGGCCGTCCCCCCCCGAACGAGGAACGACCACGACTGACATGCCCGACGCCGCCGACCTCCCGCAGGCAGACGTCCCCCCAGGCCGACATGGCCGCCGCGTACAAGGCGGCCTTCCGCGGACACCCCGCCGGTGTCGCGGTCATCACCGCGGAAGGCCCGGACGGTCCGACCGGTCTCACCGCCTCGAGCGTCGCCTCCGTCGCGGTCGACCCGCCGGTCCTGGTCTTCTCGCTCTCCACGAACTCCGGGTCCGCCGGCGTCGTGCTCGGTGCCCCGGTCTTCGTGGTGCACCTGATGGACGCCCGCGGCGTCGCGCTGGCCAAGCGCTTCGCGTCGACCGGCAGCCCCGCCGCGGACGACCCGATCTGGGGTGCCCTGCCGAGCGGCGACCGCTACCTGCCCGACGCCGCCAGTGCCCTGCGCTGCCGTCCGCTGTCGACGACCCCGATCGGCAGTTCGACCGTCGTCGTCGCCGAGGTGCTCGACATCGTCGTCGGCCTCGACCGCGGCGAGCCGCTGGTCTACCACAACCGGGAATTCCACTCCCTGACCGATCGTTCCCGGCTCTCGTGAGCCGCGGAACCCCGCACCGCACATCACCGATCGAAAGGACCGCACATGGCTGAGTACACCCTGCCCGAGCTCCCCTACGACTACGCCGCCCTCGAGCCGCACATCAGCGGCAGGATCATGCAGCTGCACCACGACAAGCACCACCAGGCCTACGTGACCGGTGCCAACACCGCGCTGCAGCAGCTCGGCGAGGCCCGCGAGTCCGGCAACTTCGCGAACGTCAACAAGCTCGAGAAGGACCTCGCGTTCCACCTCGGTGGCCACGTCAACCACTCGATCTTCTGGACCAACCTCGGCCCGGACACGAAGGTCCCGGAGGGCGAGCTCGCCGCCGCGATCGACGAGTTCTTCGGCTCGTTCGAGAAGTTCCAGGCGCAGTTCGCGGCGGTCGCCAACGGCATCCAGGGCTCCGGTTGGTCCGTCCTGGCTTGGGACGTCGTCGGCCAGAAGCTGACGACCTTCCAGCTGTTCGACCAGCAGGGCAACATCCCGTTCGGTCTCGTGCCGATCTTCATGCTCGACATGTGGGAGCACGCCTTCTACCTCGACTACCTCAACGTCAAGGCGGACTACGTCAAGGCCGTGTGGAACATCGTCGACTGGGAGAACGTCGCCGCCCGCTTCGAGAACGCCAAGTCCCAGAGCTTCGTCACGCTCTGAGCACCACCACGTTGAGCACCGGGACCTCGTGGACCACGTGCTCACGAGACGGTGCGGGTCGCGGAACGCGACCCCACGACGGACGGGAGGCCCGGTACCAGCTGGTACCGGGCCTCCCGTCCGTCGTCCCCGTCCCTGCGCCCGGACTCAGGAGCGGACAGCGCCGACCCGGGACGCCACGGTCTCGCCGACGTGATCGGCCTCGCCGGGACCGGTGCACGGGTCGAGGGCGCCGATCTCCGCTGCCAACCGGCGCGCGACGTCCCGGAGGGTGACCTCGACGGCGGTGACGTCGCCGTCGAGGACGGCACCCCACTGGGCCCCGCGACAGGCGAGGACCGCCGCGCTCGCGGCCCGGAGCGCCGTACAGCCGTCCGCTCCGTGCGCCCGGCACCATGACGCGATGGTTTCGACGTGTGCCCGGTGCTGGCACCGGTGCCGGTCGTGCCCGGTCAGTGCCTCCACGGCGCCGAGTTCGAACGTCAGCCGGGCTGCGAGGAAGCGGTCCGGGTCCTCGAGGCCGCCGAAGACCGCGAGCAGGTACTCCGTCAGCACCTGCTCGTCGGCGTCGGGGTCGAGGCCGATGCCGGACACGTGCCGACTGAGGTGCTCCACCACGGCGTCGATGAGGCCGTCACGCGACCCGAAGTGGTACACGATCGGGTACGCGCTCGTCCCGAGGACGCGACCGAGGCTCCGCACAGACACGTCCTGCAGGCAGGTGCCGTGCAGGTGGTCCGTGACCTTGGCGACGATCGCCGGCTTCAGGGACGGGTCCGGTTGACGAGGCATGGTCTCTCCCGAGCGAGGAACAGGCGGACGACCGCCACGAGGCCGAGCGGACATGCAGCATGTTACCGGACACGGCCGCGACCGCGTTCGAACCGGTTGCGGGAGGGGGGGGGCTCCGAGACGACGGGATCAGGCCGTCGGGTCTGGTGCCACCGGCTCGGTCGGCGCTGCCGCCGGGTCGGTCGGTGCTGCCGCCGTGTGCGCGGGTACTGCCGCGGCCTCCGCGGGCACCACCTCGTCCGGTTCCGCCCGCACGACGAGGGTCTGCACGAGGCCGGACGCGAGCGGGGCGAGTCGGATCTCCACGCGGAGCCGGCCGCGGGCGCCCGGCACCCACCAACGCAGGTGCGTCGGCGTCACGGACCGTTCGGCCACGGGCGGTGCGGACAGGTCGGCGGCGACCTCCGCGACGGCACCGTCGATCGCTGCTCGTCGACGGTGCCACGGGACGTCGAGCGGGACGTTCTCGGCGCAGACCGCGCCGGCCTCCGCATCGGACCAGTCCGCCAGCAGACGCGTCACGGACCGTTGCGCAGCACGCGTCGACGGCAGGACCGGTTCGCTGCCGGGAGCTCGTTCGTCGTCCCGCGACCGGGTCACGGGCACGCCGGTCGCGGCGGGGACCGCGTGCGGGACCGCGACACCCGGGACGGCGTCCGCGAGGAGGAGGTCGAGTGCACGCGTCGCGGCCACGGAGACCTTCGCCTGCGTGGCGTTCTCGAACGCGACCACGCCGAGTCCGGTCGAGACCGACCAGCGCATGTGGGCGGAGAACCCCGGGTAGCCGCCGGAGTGGGACACGATCGGGCCGACGGCCGGGTCGTGCTCCACGAACAGCCCGAAGCCGTACCCGGCGGTCCGGGTCGACCCGGGCAGGCTCCCGGGCGGGAGGACCCGCATCGCCTGCTGCATCGCGCGACGCTCCGCCGTGGTGAGGGGTCCGACGTCGGATCCGGCACTGCCCGCCTCCGCGAACGGTGCGGCGGTCCCGTCGAACGCCGCCGCGAGCCACCGACCCCACCGGGCCAGGTCCCGCACGGTCGAGAACAGGCCGCCGATCGGCGAGAACGCGCCCGGGCCGGTCGTCCTCAACGCCTCCCAGTCGTCGTCGACGCGGCGGTGGCCGGTGACCACGAGACCACGGGCGTCGGCCGCGGCGAACACGGTGTCGTCGAGTCCGAGCGGGCGGAGCACACGTTCGGTCGCCACGGCCGGGAAGGGCGCCCCGGCGACGACCGACAGCGCCCGACCGAGGAGTGCGTAGCCGAGGTTCGAGTAGGCGAACCCGGTCCCCGGCACGGAGTCGAACAGCAGACCGCTGCGGAGGACGTCGTCCAGGTCCTGGTCCCGGAGCGCCTCCTGTCGGTCCGCCCACGGGTCGTCCGTCGGGAAGCCCGCGGACATCGTGAGGAGCATCCGGAGGGTCGGGACGGGGGGAGTCCGCGGTGGGCAGCCGGACCGCGGCGAACGCGGGGACGAACTCCGTGACCGGGGTGTCGAGGGACACCAGGCCGTCCGCGACGAGGCCGAGCAGGGTCGCGGCGGTGACGCTCTTCGTGCACGAGGCGATGCGGTAGACGGTGTCGGCTTCGGGTGCCCGGCCGTCCCCGCGGTCCCCGTGTCCGCCCGAGGCGACGAGCCCGTCCCGGTCGAACACGCCCCAGACGCTGCTCGGCGCGATGCCGTCCAGGACGCGCTGCCGGTGCATGGCGTCGACGGCGCCGAGCACGCCCGGACCCGGCCGGCTCATGCCCGGCGCATCTCGGCGTAGGCGTCGAGTGCCCGCTGCCGACTCGTCTTGAGGTCGAGCATCGGCTCCGGTCGGTCCTCGTCCGCGGGCACCCACCGGCGCACGTACTCGCGGTGCGGGTCGAACCGTTCGAGCTGACGGTCGGGGTTGAACACCCGGAAGTACGGCGCGGCGTCGAAGCCCGAGCCCGCCACCCACTGCCAGTTCGCCGCGTTGTTCGCCGCGTCGGCGTCCACCAGGGTGTCCCAGAACCACTGCTCGCCGATGCGCCAGTCCACGAGCATGTTCTTGACGAGGAAGCTCGCCGTGGCCAGGCGCACCCGGTTGTGCATCGCGCCGGTGTGCCAGAGCTCGCGCATCCCCGCGTCGACCAGGTCGAAGCCGGTCGTGCCGTGTCGCCACCGGTCGAGTTCGGCGTCCGAGGCCTCCCGCCACGGGAACGCGTCGAACTCCCGCCGCACGTTCGTCCGGGCGATGTCGTCGCAGTGGAAGTACTCGTTCCAGTTGAACTCCCGCCAGGCGAGCTGCCGGAGGAAGGCCGGTGCCGCGCGGCGCTGGTCGGGTTCGAGCGTCTCGTGCAGGCGGTGCCAGACCTGGTACGGGCTGATCTCGCCCCAGCGCAGGTGCGGCGAGAGACTGCTGCTCGCTGCCTGCGCGGGCTCGTCCCGCTGGTCGTAGTCCGCGAGTGCCTCGTCGATGAACCGTTCCATCCGGTCCCACGCGCCGTGCTCGCCGGGCGTCCAGGCATCCCGCATGCCACCCGCCCAGTCCGGCGCGGTCGGCAGGAGTGCCCAGTCCTCGAGCGTGTCGGAGGCGACGTCCGCAGGCGGGGCGATCGTCTCCGGCTCGGGCCAGGGGTGCCGCGGCTCCGGCATCGCCTGCGCGGCGCGCCAGAACGGCGTGAACACCTTGAACGGTTCGCCCTTCCCGGTCAGGACCGTCCACGGTTCCCAGAGCAGGGTGCCGGCGGAGCTGTGCGCCTCGACGCCGCCGGCGACGAGGCCGGCCTTGATGCCCGCGTCGATCTCCCGTTCGACGCGGCCGTAGCGACGGTTCCAGAACACGGCGTCCGCGCCGGACTCCGTGACGAGGTCCGCGATCACGTCGGCCGCGGCACCCCGCCGGAGCACGAGCGCGGTGCCGTGCGCGCGGAGGTCGGCGTCGAGTGCGGCCAGGGACTGGTGGAGCCACCACCGGGCCGCGGCGCCGTGCGGGCGGATCCCCTCGCTCTGTTCGTCGAGCACGTAGACGACCGTGACCGGGCCCCCGCGGTCCACCGCCGAGCGGAGCGCCGGGTTGTCCGCGATCCGGAGGTCGTCGCGCAGCCAGACGACCGAGCCGCTCATGCCGACGCCCGATCCGGCACGGTCGCGACCGACCTGCGCGTCGCGGGTGTGGCGGCGGCGGCGACGCGGAGCTTCGTGCAGAGCTCGGTGAGCGTCCGCAGCTCAGCGTCGTCGAGCCCGGCGCCGACCTGCGCCGCGATGGTGGCCGCGTGCTGCACGGCGACAGCGCGGTACACGTCGTAGCCGTGCGGGGTGAGGGTGACGATCACCCCCCGCGCGTCGGTCGGGTCGGGCTGCTTCTCGACGATCTCCTTGGACGCGAGGCGGTCGACCAGGCGGCTGACACTCGGCTGCGTCAGGAGCAGGTGGCCCGTCAGGTCGCGCATCCGGCAGCGGCGGCCGGGTTGGGTCGACAGGTTGAAGCAGACGTCGTACTCGTTGAAGGAGATCTCGGCCGAGGGGAACTCGGTGTTGAGGTTCCGCATCACGGTGACCTGCGCGCGGAACAGTGACTCCCACGCCGCGACCGCGGTGGCCTTCTCGCTGCGGTGATCGCTCACGGTTGTGTCCCTCCGGTCGGTGGACCCCCCACCCTACCGAGGGGTACCGACGAGGAACGCGGGCCGGCCGCCCGAGTGGACGACCGGCCCGCTCCCTTGCACCGGGAGATTCCTGCAATCACATTCCACAGTCGGTGCCACAGCAAACACCGACTGCACGTCCGACTGTATAACGAAGCGGTAACGCCAGGGAAGGCGGCCACGCCGCCTATTCCTGCGAGTTGCCCGAGCGCTCGTCGAGCGCCGGTTCAGAAGAGGTCGGGCGACGGCGTGGAGGCGTAGCGCACGGAGACGTCGGCGTGCCGGTCGAAGCGGTACCCGACACCGCGGACCGTCCGCACGATCTCCTCGAAGGCGCCGAGCTTCGCCCGCAGACGGCGGACGTGGACGTCGATGGTGCGCTCGTTCGGCGTCTCGTCGTCGCCGGCGGACCAGAGGCCCTCGATGATCGCCGAACGGTCGACCGTGCGCCCCTCGCGGAGGACGAGGAACTGCAGCAGCTCGAACTCCTTGAAGGTCAGCGGCGCCGTCTCGCCGTCGAGGACGACCCGCTTGCGCGAGATGTCGATGACGACACCGGTCTCCTCCGGTTCCGGCTTCTCGGTCTGCTTGCGCGCGGCCACCGCCGACCGGTCCTGCAGCGCCAGCCGGACCACGTCGACGTCCCGTCCGCCGGACCCCTCCGCGGCGACGGCGACGGCGGCGTAGGTCTCCGCCGACGGCACGAGCTGTGCGGTGAGCGCCTTGAGCTGCTCGACGACGGCAGCCAGGGTCGTACCGGCTGCAGCTGCCGCGGCCTCGTCGAGTCCGACGTACAGCGCGAACCCGCGCGCCTCCGTGCCCTCGGGCAGTGCGCGGTTGCGCTGCGGGGCGACGACGGGGCTGGTCGGGACGGCCGTCCGGTCGGCGGCCGGCCGCACGGGCTGGGCGACCGGAGTGCGACGTGTCCCGATCGGCGTCACGTGGCCGAGGTCGGTCGGCGCGGACGCGGTCGTCCGGAGCCCGGCGACGCTCCGGTCACGGGCGGCGTCGGTGTGGGCGGTGCGGGGCTGGGCGATGGTGAGCGACATGGTGCGGTCTCCGGGTGGTGCGGCCGAGCGGAGTGGTGGAGCATCGGCCGGTGTCGAATGCGTCGGCCCGGGTCGGCAGTACGCCGATCGGCCCTGCGGTCCCTGTGCGGGACCGGGGCTCATCCGGGGGGAACGGGGTCCGACCTCGTGACGGTGGTGCGCGTCGTCGACGGGGTCGTCACCGCGGGATCACGCTCGCGCGACGGGGGTGGTGTCGCGGAGGATCCGGCTGGAACGGGTACCGATCAGGCACACATTCGACAACGCATGACCGCCGTGGTCGGCATCATAATGCCGACGGTCCCCTTGGCCTCGCGGAGGGCTCGGGTGGACGGGGTTGCAGTCATGGCCCGAGTATCCGTGGTGTACCAACGCCGTGTCAACCGTCCGCACGGACGGTGACGTGCGCGGACAGTGCCGCCACGTGACGGACGGGAGGCCCTCCAGCCGTCGGATGGCGGGCCTCCCGTCCGTCAGGTGGTGCGGTCGCTAGTCGGCCAGACCGTAGAGGCGGTCGCCCGCGTCGCCGAGGCCCGGGACGATGTACCCGTTCTCGTCGAGGCGCTCGTCGAGCGCGCCGAGGACGATCGTGACGTCACGGTCGCCGACCGCCTTCTCGAGAGCGGCGAGGCCCTCGGGCGCGCCGAGGATGCAGACGCACGTGACGCCGACCGCACCGCGGTCGAAGAGGAACTCGATCGCCGCGGCGAGGGTCCCACCGGTCGCGAGCATCGGGTCGAGCACGAAGCACTGGCGGTTCGACAGGTCGTCCGGCAGCCGCTCGGCGTAGGTCTGCGGCTCGAAGGTCTCCTCGTCGCGGGCCATGCCGAGGAAGCCGACCTCGGCCGTGGGGACGAGCTTGACCATGCCCTCGAGCATGCCGAGTCCGGCGCGGAGGATCGGCACGACGAGCGGACGGGGCTTCGCGATGGCCACGCCCATGGTCTGCGCGACCGGCGTGCTGATCGGCGTCGCCGTGACCCGGACGTTGCGCGTGGCCTCGTACGCGAGGAGCGTGACGAGCTCTTCGGTCAGGGCACGGAACGTGGGGGATGGAGTGGTCCGGTCGCGGAGCACCGAGAGCTTGTGGGTGATGAGCGGGTGGTCGGCGACATGGACTCGCATAGGGTCGAGCGTACCGCGCCGCACCCCGACCGGCGGTCGCGGCCGTCGTCGGCGTCGGGGTGGAGGACGTGTGGAGCACCCGGCCGGACGACCGTTCGTCCCCGCCATGGAGCTGGCGCTGGCCGAGGCGCGGGCGTGCCTGGCCACCGGGGACGTCCCGGTCGGCGCCGTCGTGCTCGACGCCGCGGGGGGCCGTCGTCGCCGTGGGTCGCAACGAACGGGAGGCCCGTCAGGACCCGACCGCGCACGCCGAGGTCCTGGCGTTGCGGGCGGCCGCCGCGGTCACGGGGGGACTGGCACCTGACCGCACACACGCTCGTCGTCACGCTCGAACCGTGTCCGATGTGCGCCGGGGCACTGCTCGCCGCTCGCGTGCCACGGATCGTCTTCGGAGCGTGGGACCCCAAGGCGGGCGCGAGCGGCAGCGTCTACGACATCGCCCGTGATCGTCGGCTCCCGCACCGCGCCGAGGTCGTCGCCGGGGTGCTCGAGCAGGACTGCGCGACGCTCCTCGACGCGTTCTTCGCCGGGCGCCGCTGACGAGCCCGGGAGCCGCTGACGAGCCCGGGCGCCCGCCGGGACCGGTCCGTCAGTCGGCGGCGCGGAGCACGATCGCCTCGGTCGACGGGTGCGGCCCGTCCCGTCGGACGTCCGGCTCGATGTAGATGACCCGGGCGATCGGCACCGCGGCGCGCACGCGCTCCTCGACCGTGTCGATGCCGGCGGCGACGTCCCCGAGACGACGGTCGCCGTCGACCGCCACCTTGACGCCGACCATGAGCTCGTCCGGACCCAGGTACAGGGTCTTCAGGTGGATCACCGAATCGACCTCGGGGCCGTCGAGCACGGCCTGCTTGATCCGGGCGACGTCACCGGAGCTGGCGCCCTCGCCGACGAGCAGGCTCTTCGTCTCGACACCGAGCACGAGCGCGACGGCGATGAGCAGCACCGCGATGAGCACCGTGCCGATCGCGTCGAAGACCCCGTTGCCGGTGAGCACGGTGAGGCCGACGCCGAAGAACGCGAAGACGAGGCCGATCAGGGCCGCGGTGTCCTCGAGCATGACGACCGGCAGCTCCGGGGCCTTCGCGCGGCGGACGAACTGCACCCACGACTGGTCGCCCTTGTGCGGCCGTGCCTCCCCGAGCGCCGTGCGCAGCGAGAAGCCCTCGAGCCCGATCGCGATGACGAGCACGGCCATCGGCAGCCACCAGTTCTCGAGCGGGTGCGGGTGGGCGAACTTCTCGATGCCCTCGTACAGCGAGAACACGCCGCCGACCGAGAAGAGCACGATCGAGACGACGAAGGCGTACACGTACCGCTCACGGCCGTGACCGAACGGGTGCTCCTCGTCGGCGGCCTTCCTCGCCCGCCGGCCGCCGAGCAGCAGGAGCAGCTGGTTCGCGGAGTCGGCGAGGGAGTGCACGCCCTCCGCGAGCATCGACGCGGACCCGCTGATCGCCGCCGCGATGAACTTCACGATCGCGATCCCGACGTTCGCACCGAGTGCGGCGAAGATCGCCTTGGTCCCTCCGGAAGCGCTCATGTGGCTGTCCGACCCCTTCTCGTACCGACCTCGACCACGATACTGGGCCGCCGGCCGTCGGGACGGTCCCGGTCGTCGGTAGGGTCGGGCCATGACCATCGCACTGCCCCGCGTCGCCATGCTCGGCGTCGGTTCCATGTCCGGCGCGGTCCTGCAGGGGCTCCTCGCCGCCGGGGTCTCGCCGGACTCCGTGGCCGTCACCACCCGGTCCGAGGCGTCCGCGTCGGCACACCGGTCCGCCGGGCTGCACGCCGTCGCGTCCGAGGTGGACCCGGACGCGAACCGGGCCGCCGTGCGCGGGTCCGGCGTCGTGGTGCTCGGCGTGAAGCCCTTCGGCGTCGTGGACCTGCTCGACGAGGTCGCCGCCGACCTCGAGCCGGACGCGGTCGTCGTGAGCGTCGCCGTCGGCGTGACCACCGCCTCCATGGAGGCCCACGTGCCTGCCGGCGTCCGTGTCGTCCGTGCCCTCCCGAACACGCCGATCGGGGTCGGCCTCGGGGTCACCGGGATCAGTGCCGGCGCGTCGGCCGACGCCGAGGCGGTCGCCCTCGCATCGTCCGTGTTCGCCGTGTCCGGGGACGTCCTCGACGTCCCGGAGGCGCAGCTCGACGCGCTGTCCGCGGTGTCCGGGTCGGGCCCCGCCTACGTCTTCCTGTTCGTCGAGCAGTGGCAGCGGTCCGCGGAGGCGCTCGGGTTCAGCCCCGACCAGGCACGGACGATGGTGCAGGGCACGGTCCGCGGGGCGGTCGAGCTCCTCGCGCGGTCCGGCAGCGAGCCGGCCGACCTGCGCCGCGCGGTGACCAGCCCGAAGGGCACGACCGAGCGTGCCGTGGCCGTGCTGCAGGACGCCGACCTGGCCGACGTGCTCGAACACGCCGCCCGGGCCGCGATGGCCAGGGCCGAGGAGCTGTCGCGGCTCTGAGCCCGACCCCCGGCGGGGCTACTCGAGCGCCGCGAACCGTTCGAGGTCCGTTTCCGTGCCCGAGACGATGATGACGTCGTCCTCGCCGATGACACTGTCCGGCGTCGCCGGCACGAACGCCTGACCGGGCGGCTTGATGCCCAGCACCGTCAGACCGTGCCGCGTCCGGATGACCGTGGTCGCCAGGTCCCGCCCGCGGACCGCCCGCGGCGGGAACATCTTCACCACGGCGAAGTCGTCGTCGAACTCGATGAAGTCGAGCATCCGACCGGACACCAGGTGTGCCGTGCGCTCGCCGGCCTCCCGCTCGGGGTAGACCACGTGGTTCGCGCCGATGCGGCTGAGGATCGTGCCGTGCGACCGGCTGATCGCCTTGGCCCAGATCTGCGGGACGCCGAGGTCGACCAGGTTGGCCGTGATGAGCACGCTCGACTCCAGGTCCGAACCGGTGCCGACGACCGCGATGGCGAAGTCCTGCGCGCCGATCTGCTTGAGCGCGTCCATGTCGGTCGCGTCGGCCTGGACCGCGTGCGTCACCCGGTCCGACCACTTCTGCACGAGCGCGGCGTCCGTGTCCACGACGAGGACGTCACGCCCCTGCCGTTCGAGCTGCCCGGCGGTCGCGGCACCGAACCGCCCGAGACCGATCACGAGGACCGGGGCGTCGTGGCTGACGGGACCCTGCTGGGCGTGCGGACGGTGTCGGTCAGCCAACGATCGGCCTCTCCTCGGGACGGCGGAACAGCTGCCGGCTCTGACTGGCGGCGAGCGCGGCGGCGATGGTCACTGTACCGACACGACCGAGGAACATCGTGGCGGCGAGCACGTACTTCCCGGACTCCGGCAGGTCCGCGGACACCCCGGAGGACAGCCCGCACGTCGCGAAGGCCGAGATCACCTCGAACAGGACGCGGTCGAGCGGCTCGTGCGTGATCTGCAGCAGCACGACGGTGGCGACCGCGACGATGGTCGCCCCCCCAGAGGACGATGGCGACCGCCACGCGCAGGACGTCGCTCGGGATCCGACGGCCGAACACCTCCATGCTCTGCCGGCCACGGGCCTCCGCGACGGCCGCGAGGAAGAGCACGGCGAGCGTGGTGACCTTGATGCCGCCGGCGGTGGAGGCGGAGCCGCCGCCGATGAACATGAGCATGTCGGTGACGAGCAGGCTCGAGCCGTTCAGTTCGTCGAAGTCGACGAGCGAGAACCCACCCGACCGCGTCATCGTCGACAGGAAGAGCGCCTGGAACGCGGTGCGCCCGGCGCCCTCCTGTCCGAACGTCTCGGGGTTCGACGCCTCGAGGGCGATGTACGCCGCCGTGCCGCCGAGGAGCAGCACGAGGCTCGTCGCGAGCGTGAGCTTCACGTGGATGGGCCAGCGGCGGGGGGACCGGAGCTGCTTCGTCAGGGTCCGGATGACCGGGAACCCGATCGACCCGGCCACGACGCCGACCATCAGGAGGCTGAGGAACCAGTAGTCGTGGGCGTACGGGTCGAGACCGTCGGCGTTCGGCGCGAAGCCCGTGTTCGTGAAGGCCATCGCCGAGTAGTAGAAGGAGTCGCCGACCGCCGTCCAGAACGGCACACCGGTGACGAGCACGCTCGGCAGGAGCAGCAGACCGATGACGACTTCGATCGTCAGTGTGCTCACCGCGACGGTGAGCAGCAGCGTGCCGACGTCGCCGAGGCGGACCGCCTGGCCCTCCGGCACGGCGCCGTGGTGCGTGCGCAGCGGGTTCGAGTCCCCGGCCGCGATGAGCTTGGCGCGCAGCCCGAGGCGGCGGGTGACCACGAGCCCGAGGATCGAGGCGAAGGTGAGCACGCCGAGCGCACCGATCTGCGTCCCGATGACGACGAGGACCTTGCCGAACACCGACCAGTGCGTCGCCATGTCGACCGTCGCCAGGCCGGTCACACAGACGACGCTCGCCGCGGTGAACAGGGCGTCGGAGAAGTGCGTCACGGTCCCGTCCGCCGACGCCATCGGGGTCATGAACAGCGCCGTGAACAGGAAGATGAGCACGATGAAGACGAGGATCGCCAGCCGCGAGGGCGACGAGCGCAGGGCCGTCACGAGCTTCCCCGGGCGGCGCTGACCCGACAGGTCCCCGACGGTGGGGACCGGCTCGGTGCGGTCGAGCATCGTATGCCTCCGGGGACATGGGCGGGACGGTTCGTCATGGTACATCCGCACGGCCGCCGTTAGCCTTGCCGCATGGCCGACATCTTCAGCGTCGTCGCGGACCCGACGCGCCGGGCGCTGCTGGGCGAGCTCCTCACCGCCCTCGGTGCCGACGCGACCGGTGGCGAACTGAGCGTCGGGCAACTCGTCCTGCGACTCGGGGTCAGCCAACCGACCGTCTCGAAGCACCTCCGCGTCCTCCGCGACATCGGTCTCGTGACCAGCCGGGAGGAGGGGCAGCACCGCTACTACCGGCTCGACCCGGAGCCCCTGCTCGGCATCGAGGAGTGGGTCGTCCCCTTCACGACCGCCGTGGACGCCGACGGCACGCCCGCGACCACGTCGTGGACGCCGGACGGTCAGCCGGTGTCCGTCCGGAGGAGCGGTGCGGCCGGCAAGGCGACCGTCGAGGTGGGCACCGAACTCGGTCGGGTGATGGCCGAGGCGTCGCACCGCGCGACGGTCGCGATCACCGGTGCGCAGCAGGGCTGGGAGCGGGTCGTCGACCGGGGCCGGCGTCGCTTCACGAAGCGGCCCGAGGACGACTGAACAGTTGCTGGACACCGGACTGCACGCGCCCCTACAGTGACCAGGGACCACACAGGTCACACCACGAGCCAGCCCGAAGGCGGACCATGACCGGCAATTTCGACGACGTGCGCTTCCTCACCGTCGCGGAGGTCGCCGAGATGATGCGCGTCTCCAAGATGACGGTCTACCGCATGGTCCACGCGGGGGGAGCTCCCCGCCATCCGCTTCGGCCGGTCCTTCCGGGTGCCGGAGTCGGCGGTCGCGGAACTCCTGCGCGGCGGCATCGCCGACGTCGGCTGACCCGCACGCAGCACGACCGTTCCACACCGGGCGTCCACCGTCCGTTCCGGCGCCGTTCGACATCGCAGCAGCCAGCCGGTAGACTCGGGCAGGTTGGTTTTCCGCGGCTTCATCGGCCCGGTGTCCGTACATCAGCATCAGTCCGAGCGAGGTCCACATGGGTTCTGTCATCAAGAAGCGTCGCAAGCGCATGGCGAAGAAGAAGCACCGCAAGCTCCTTCGCAAGACGCGCCACCAGCGTCGCAACAAGAAGTAGGTCGAGAGACCCGCAGCAAGAGCCCCGGTCCGCCGGGGCTCTTGCGTTTCCCGGGTCCGTCGACGACCGCACCGGGACGTCGCCGCCGGACACGCTGCCTGGAGGCCCGTCAGCACGTCGGGAGTGCCCGCACCGGCGCGGGTAGCCTGGTCGCATGCCAGCCGTGACGCTCCTCACCAAGCCCGGATGCCACCTCTGTGACGACGCCCGTCCGATCGTCGAACGTGTCGTCGCCGACCGTCCCGGGGTCACGTTCGAGGAGCGGTCGATCCTCGACGACGACGCCCTCCGCCTAGAGTACGCGGAGGACATCCCCGTCGTGCTCGTCGACGGACGGGTGCACAGCAACTGGCACGTCGATCCCGAGCGACTCGCCCGGGCGCTCGAGCAGGCCGAGGCCCGCGCATGATCCGCCACGTGGTCTCCTGGACCCTGCGCGAGGACCTGGACCGCGACGACGCCGTGGCCCGGATCCGAGAACTCCTGACGGGGCTCGTCGGGGTCATCCCGTCCATCAGGTCGCTCCAGGTGGTCGAGAACGTCGCCTACCCGGGGAAGAACCAGGACGTCGCCGTCGTCGCGGAGTTCGACGACCTGGCCGGTCTCGACGAGTACCAGGTGCACCCCGACCACCAGGCGGCCGCCGCCGAGATCCGCGGTCTCGTCACCGCGCGGGCGGCCATCGACTGGCAGGACTGAGCGGCGCGGGTCGCCGCTGTCGGCACGCCGCCGCTGCCGGTGCGCCGCTGCTGCCGGCGCGCGCCGCTGCTGCCGGCGCGCGTCGGACCGGCCCAACGAGAACCGGCTCGAACCACGGACGTCCGTGGTTCGAGCCGGTTCTCGTTGTGCGGCGCCGGTCGGCGCCGCTCCCGCGCCGGTCGGCGCCGGTCGGCGGCGCTCCGCGCCGGGCTACGGCGTGAGGCGCGCTACGGCGTGAGGCGCGTCGGGCCGCGGAAGAGGTACGTGACCTCGCGGATGGACGGCTCGCCGAGCATGAGCATGAGCACGCGCGCGAGGCCCATCCCGAACCCACCGTGCGGCGGGACGCCGTAGCGGAAGAAGTCGAGGTACCAGCCGAGCTCGGCGGGGTCCAGGCCCTTCTCCTCCGCCTGGGCGGTCAGCACGTCGACGCGGTGCTCGCGCTGCGCGCCCGTGGAGATCTCGGCGCCGTTGAACAGCAGGTCGTAGCTGTTCGTGAGCGTCGGGTCGTCGGCGTGGCGCATGTGGTAGTACGGCCGGATCGAGGCGTCGTAGTCGGTGACGAAGACGAACTCGGAGCCGTGGTGCTCCTTCGCCCATGCGGAGACGCGGCGCTCGCCCTCGGGGTCCAGGTCCCCGTCGGCGCGGACGACCTCGTAGCCGCTGTCCGCGACGATCTTCCGCGCTTCGGCGAGGGTCACACGGGGGGAACGGCGTCGTCGGGACCTGCAGCTCGAAGCCGAAGACCTCCTCGATCGCGGTGCCGTACTTCTCCTTGACGGCCGTGATGCCGGCGACGAGGACCTCCTCGTGCATCGCCATGACGTCGGCGTGCGACTCGATCCACGAGAACTCGGCGTCGACGCTGGTGAACTCCGTGGCGTGCCGGCTGGTGAACGAGGGGTCGGCGCGGAATGCGTCGGCGATCTCGAACACGGCGCCGAAGCCCGCGGGCTGTGCCATCTGCTTGAAGTTCTGCGGCGACTGCGCCAGGTACGCCGTCGTCTCGAAGTACTCGAGCTGGAAGAGCTCGGCGCGGGACTCCGATGCGGAGGCCATCAGCTTCGGCGTGTGGATCTCGATGTAGTCGCGCTCGACCCAGTACGTGCGGAACGCGTGCTCGAGGGTCGTCTGGATGCGGAAGATCAGGTTCTGCTTGCGGTTGCGCAGGTCGAGGAAGCGCCAGTCGAGGCGCTTGTCGAGCGAGGAGTCGTCCGCGATCGGGGTCTCGGGGATGGCGGCACTGACGACGGTCAGTTCGCCGACCTTCACCTCGAGCCCGCCGAGCTTCACGCGCTCGTCCGCCTTGAGCGTGCCGGCGACGTGGATGAACGAGCCGTGCGCGAGGCCCGAGATCGTCTCGGTGGTCGCGAGGGCCGCAGCGGACGCGTCGTCGCCCTCGGTCGCTTCACGCGTCGCGGGGTTCACGAGCTGGACGGCGCCGGTCTCGTCGCGCAGCACGACGAACTGCACCTTCTTCTGATCGCGGACGGTCTCGACCCATCCGGCCACGGAGACGGGGCCGTCGGGGAGGCTTGCCAGGTCGGCGATGCGGGTGCGTTCGATCACGGTCGTCGAGTCTACCGGCCGGGCGCGGGAACGGCGTCGCCTGTGCAGAACCCGGGTCCGGGAGGTGGCCTTCCGCCCACAGCCGCGACTCGTCGCTCGGCTGTCCACAGTCCGGCCGGGAGGCCCGTGCCGGCCCGGCGACGTCCGTAGCGTCGTCGTCGTGGCCAGGTCGTAGGACGAACGGGGCGGTACCCGTGACGGAGGGTCCGGGAAGGTGCTGCGGCCTGGTCACCCCTCCCGCTCGTGCCGGACGAGCGCGCCCGCGGGAGGCGGACGTCCCAGCAGACGGGAGAGGACGGATCAGGGCAGCGAGGCGCGCAAGGACCCGAGGGTGCCGATGAACTCCTCGGCCATGGCCGCCCGCTCCAACAGCTTCGCGTGCCGGGCGGTGGCGTCCTCGAGGAACGCGTCGAGCCGGGCGGCGAGGTCCGGGGCCTCGGCAGGGTCGCCGGCCGTCAGTCCGTCGACGACGCGGAGGAGCCCGGCCATCTCCTCGAGCGTGAACCCGAGCGGCTTCATCCGCCGGATGACGAGCAACCGCTCCAGGTCGCCGGCCGTGTAGACGCGGAACCCGCCGGCGGTGCGGCCGCTCGGGACGAGGAGCCCGACCTCGTCGTAGTGCCGGATGGACCGGAGTGACATCCCGGTGCGCTCGGCGAGTTCGCCGATGTGCATGGTCGCGGGGACGTCGGGAACGGTCATGTCCGACATCGTGGCAGAGCCCGGTGGGTGGGAGGCTGACCGCGCGGCCGCGCCCGCCAGCGGGACGCCCGGCCGCGCTGCCCTCCCGCTGGTCGCCACGCTCGTGCGGTCGGGGCCTCGTCATCCCTACTCTCACGTGAGGGTAGGGTTGCGGCGATGTCGATCTCCACCGCTGCTCCCGTCACGCCGAGCGTCCGCACCGCCCTGCGGTCCCCGCGCCTCCTCACCCGGGAGGTCCTGGCGGGGGGTCGTCACGGCGCTCGCCCTCATCCCGGAGGCGATCTCGTTCTCCGTGGTCGCGGGCGTCGACCCCGCGGTCGGCCTCTTCTCGAGCGTCGTCTTCGCGATCGTCATCTCGGTCGTCGGCGGCCGGCCGGCGATGATCTCCGCCGCTGCCGGATCGGTCGCGCTCGTGATCGCACCCCTCGTGCGGGACCACGGCGTCGCGTACCTCGTCCCGGCGATCGTGCTCGGCGGCGTGTTCCAACTCGTGCTCGGGTTCCTCGGCGTCGCGCGGCTGATGCGCTTCATCCCGCGGAGCGTCAACCTGGCGTTCGTCAACGCGCTGGCGATCCTCATCTTCACCGCGCAGCTGCCGAACCTCCTCGGCGACGGAGTGCCACCCGTCGTGTGGCCCCTGACCGCCCTCGGCGTCGCGCTCATCGTCGGCGTCCCGTTCCTCACCAAGGCCGTCCCGGCACCGCTCATCGCCGTCGTCGTCGTGACGGCGATCACGATGGTGTTCGGCATCGCGGTCCCCACCGTCGGCGACGAGGGCTCGCTCCCCACCGCCCTGCCGGGGTTCACCGGCATCACGGTCCCGTTCACCCTGGACACCCTGCGGATCATCGCGCCGTACGCCTTCGGTGTCGCGATCGTCGGCCTCATCGAGACGCTGCTCACCGCGCAGCTCGTCGACGCCGTCACCGAGACCCGCTCGAGTGCCTGGCGGGAGTCGTGGGGTCAGGGGATCGCGAACGTCGCCTCGGGCTTCTTCGGCGGCACCGGCGGGTGCGCGATGATCGGGCAGACCGTCATCAACGTCAAGACCGCGGGTGCCCGCACCAGGGTCTCGACCTTCGTCGCCGGGGCAGCGGTCCTCGTCCTGACGATCGTCCTGCACGACCTGGTCGCACAGATCCCGATGGCGGCGCTCACCGCGGTGATGCTCATGGTCTGCGTCGCCACGTTCGACTGGCACAGCATCCGGCCGCGCACCCTCCGCCGCATGCCCCTCGGCGAGACGGCCGTCATGGTCATCACCGTGCTGGTCGTCGTCGCGACCGAGAACCTCGCCACCGGGGTCCTCGTCGGGGTCGTCGTCGCAGCACTGGTGTTCGCCCGCCGGGTCGCCCACGTCGTCGAGGTCGTGCGCGAACCGGTCGACGAGCGCACGGTCCGCTACCGGGTGCGCGGGGCACTGTTCTTCGCGTCCTCGAACGACCTCGTCAACCGGTTCTCCTACGCCGAGGACCCCGAGCACGTCGTCGTCGACATGTCCGAGGCGCACGTGTTCGACGCGAGCACGGTGGCCGCCCTGGACGGGGTCGAGCAGCGGTTCGCGAAGCACGGGTCCACGGTGGAGGTGGTCAACCTGAACACCGGTTCGACCGCCCTGCACGGTCGGCTGTCCGGGCACCTCGACTGAACGGTCCCGAAGTCCGTGGATCCGCTGTGGGGCCGGTGGACGAGCGGGACCGACCTACACTGGAACCCATGCCCGCGACCAAGATCCACCTCGTGCGGCACGGCGAGGTCCACAACCCCGACCGTGTCCTCTACGGGCGGCTCCCGGGCTTCGGTCTGAGCGAGCTCGGCACCCGGATGGCCCAGGCCTCGGCCACTGCCTGGAAGGACGCCGGCATCGACGTCCGGGCGATCGTCGCCTCCCCGTTGCAGCGCACGCAGGAGTCGGCCGCGCCGTGGTCGGCGGCCTACGGCCTGGACGTCCGCATCGACGAACGGCTCATCGAGCCGACGAACCGCTACGAGGGCCAGCCGCCGGGGTTCACCAAGCGCTCGGTCCGTCGGCCGAGTGAGTGGCCGTGGATCGCGAACCCGATGCGCCCGAGTTGGGGCGAGGCGTACGAGTCGATCGCCAACCGGATGCTCGCCGCCGTCACGACCGCGTGGGAGAGCGTCGACGAGGGCGACGTCGTCCTCGTGAGCCACCAGCTGCCGATCTGGATGGTGCACCGTCGGCTGGCGGGGGGAGCCCCTCTGGCACGACCCCCCGGAAGCGCCGGTGCGACCTCTCGAGCATCACGACCCTCGTGCGGACCCCCCGGCACCGCGGCCGTCCGGTTCACCGAGGTCGGGTACGCGGACCCGGCGGCAGAGCTCCGCGCCTCGGCCACCGACGAAGGAGCAGTGTGATGCGCACAACCCGCACCCGGACCCGGACCGCCGGTGCTGCAGCGATCGCGATCGCGACGGTGCTCGTGCTCGTCGGCTGCTCCTCGAGCAACGACTCCCTGTCGAAGCAGTACGGGAACGGCAGCACCCAGAACTACATCTCCGGGACCGGTGCGGTGACCGAGGTCGCGGCAGCCGACCGCTCCGACCCCGTCGACTTCACCGCTGAGTCGATCACGGGCGACGAGCTGTCGTCGAAGGCGATGCGCGGCGACGTCGTCGTCATCAACTTCTGGTACGCCGGCTGCCCGCCGTGCCGGGCCGAAGCGAAGCACCTCAACACCGTGCACGACCGGTTCGCCGACGACGACGTGCAGTTCATCGGCGTCAACGTCCGTGACGAGGCCGGTACCGCGGAGGCCTTCGAGCGCAAGTTCGGCGTCGACTACCCGACGGTCCTCGACGCCCGGACCGGCACCATGCAGCTCGCGCTCTCCGGTGAGATCGCCCCGAACGCCGTGCCGACGACGATCGTCCTCGACGAGCAGGGCCGGGTCGCAGCGCGGGTCCTCGGTGCGGTCGACGGACCGGGCATCCTCACCACCCTGGTGGACGACGAGCTGACCGGCAAGGCGTCCTGACCGGTGTCCAGCGGCAACCCCTTCGCCGACGCGATCTTCAGCGGGCAGCTCCTCGTCGGGCTGCCCGTGGCGGCGCTCGCCGGGCTCGTCTCGTTCCTGTCGCCGTGCGTGCTGCCCCTCGTGCCGGGCTACCTCGGGTACGTGGGCGGGATCGCCGACGGCTCGCGGCACTCGCGCGGACGCGTGCTCCTCGGCGTGCTCCTGTTCGTGCTCGGCTTCACCGTCGTCTTCGTCCTGGGGTCCGCCGCGGCGGGCGCGGTCGGCTTCTGGCTCGTGCGCTGGCGGGACCTCATCGTGCAGCTCATGGGCATCGTCGTGATCGCGATGGGCTTGGTCTTCATCGGACGGTTCACGTTCCTGCAGCGGACCGTCAAGTCGTCCTTCACCCCGCGCACCGGGCTGCTCGGCGCCCCGCTGCTCGGCATCGTGTTCGCGCTCGGGTGGACGCCCTGCATCGGCCCGACCCTGGCGGCGATCAACCTCATCAGCTTCCAGTCCGGCAGCGCCTGGCAGGGCGTCGTGCTCGGCATCGCGTACTGCATCGGACTCGGCGTCCCGTTCCTGCTCGTCGCACTCGGCGCCGGATGGGCCTCGGGCGCGATCGGCGTCGTCAAGCGGCACATGCGCACCGTCAACATCATCGGAGGAGCGATCCTGATCGTCATCGGTCTGCTCATGGTCACCGGCATCTGGTCGGCCGTCATGTCGAGCGTCGGGGCGGTGATCCAGAGCTTTGTCCCCGCGGTCTGAGCGCAACGAGGACGACCTGGTCGACGAGGCCGGGACCGGTGCCGACCGCACGTCGGACCCCCAGCGACCGTCCGACCACGTCGACGCGACCCCGGCCGCGTCGAGCGCCCGGGACGACGGGATCGCGCAGCCGAAGCTCGGTGTCGTCGGGTACCTCCGCTTCGCCTGGCGTCAGCTGACGAGCATGCGCACGGCGCTCTTCCTGCTCATGCTGCTCGCCCTTGCGGCCATCCCGGGGTCGCTCGTGCCGCAGCGGCAGGCGGACCCGAACGGCGTCGTGCAGTACGAGAACGACCACCCGACGCTCTTCCCGGTCCTCGACAAGCTGCAGGTGTTCGACACCTACACGTCCGTCTGGTTCTCGGCGATCTACCTGCTGCTCTTCGTGTCGCTCATCGGCTGCATCGTGCCGCGCACCCGCCACCACTGGCAGGCGCTGCGGACACGGCCCCCGAGGACGCCGGCGCGACTCGGTCGGCTCGCCGGCTTCCGCACCGTCGCGGTGACCCCCCGAGACGGTCCGTGCCACCGCGACCGGTGCCGGCGCGGAGGGCGTGGCCGCGACCGCCGGGGCGGACGCCGCCCCGGGCCTCCCGTCCGTCGACCACGCCGTGACGTCCGCGATGGCGCAGCTGAAGCGCTCCGGCTACCGCGTCGAGCGGTTCGGGGACTCCGTCAGCGCCGAGCGCGGGTACCTCCGCGAGACCGGCAACCTGGTGTTCCACGCGGCCCTCGTGGGCGTGCTCCTGGCCGTCGGCCTCGGTGGCGGGTTCAGCTACACCGGCCAGCGACTGCTCGTCGAGGGGCAGACCTTCACGAACGTCCTCGGCTCGTACGACTCGTTCAACCCCGGCCGCTGGTTCTCGCAGTCGGACCTGCAGGGCTACAACCTGACGCTCGACGACTTCGAGACGAAGTACGAGGAGACCAACCTCGACGCGCTCGGGCAGGCGACCGACTACTCCGCGACCGTGACCGGCCGGACCCGGGACGGCGCGGAGAAGACGAGCCGACTCGGCGTGAACGAGCCGCTCGCGATCGGCGGGACGAACGTGTACCTGCTCGGCAACGGCTACGCGATGCAGGTCACGGTGCGGGACGGCGAGGGCGACGTGGCGTTCCAGGACGTCGTGCCCTTCCTGCCCGAGGACGCGAACTACACCTCGACCGGCGTCATCAAGGTCCCGGACGCGTCACCGGACCAGCTCGGCATGATCGGGTTCTTCTACCCGACCGCGGTGAAGCAGAGCACCGGTGCCTTCGCGTCGGCGTACCCGGACACCGAGAACCCGATGCTGTCGCTGCAGGTCTACACGGGCGACCTCGGCCTGGACGACGGTGTCCCGCAGAGCGTCTACCAGCTCTCGACGAAGGGGCTGACGCAGATCGCGGGCCGGCAGGCGGACACCCCGAGCATCTCGATGAAGCCCGGCGAGACGAAGCAGCTCCCGGACGGCGCCGGGTCGATCACCTTCGACGGGGTGAAGCGCTACGTGTCCCTCGACGTGCACCACGACCCGTCGCAGCTCTGGGTCGCCGCCTTCGCGATCCTCTCCGTGCTCGGCCTGCTCACCTCGCTGTTCGTCCCGCGCCGACGCGTGTGGGTCAAGGCCGTGCGGCGGACGGGAGCGGAGCACGGGGGAGTTCGACCTCGAGTACGCGGGTCTGGCCCGCGGTGAGGACCCGAACCTCGAGCGGGCGGTGGCGGACATCGCTCAGCGGCACATGTCGGACCTCGGAGTTAGGATCGCCCAGTGAACACGACAACACTCGCCACCTACTCGGTGGTCCTGACGTACTCCGCGATGGCGGTCTACGTCATCGCGTTCATCTCGTTCGCGCTCGACATGGCCAAGCGCGCCGGAGACGTCGGCGCGGCCGGCTCGGCGACCGGAACCGCCTCGCGTGACGGGGCAGCGGCCACGGTGGCGACCGTCCAGGGCGGCACCGTCGTCCTCGAGCGCGTCGAGCAGCAGAGCCCGGGCGGCGGTCAGCGCGGATCCCGGTTCGAACGGGTCGGCATGGCGATGACGGTGCTCGCCCTCGTGGTGCACGTCGGCGCGATCGTCCTCCGGGGCATCGCGGCCGAGCGGGTGCCGTGGGGCAACATGTTCGAGTTCTCGCTCACGGGCACGGGGCTCATCATCCTGGTGTTCCTGCTCGTGCAGTTCTGGCAGGACCTCAAGTTCCTCGGTGTGTTCATCACCGGCCTGACGATCATCCTGCTCGGCATCGCGACGGTGAACTACTACGTGCCCGTCGTGCCGCTGCAGCCCGCGCTGCAGTCGTACTGGCTCGTCATCCACGTCTTCGTCGCCATCGCCGGCACCGGGTTCTTCGCCCTCGGCGCGGGACTCGCGGTCGCGCAGCTCGTCCAGACGTACCGCCTGGGACGTCCGGAGTCGCGGAAGCTGCGCTTCATGGCGACGCTGCCCGACGCGGACCGCCTCGAGGTCCTCAGCTACCGCGTGATCCTGGTCGGCTTCGTGCTCTGGACCTTCACGCTCATCGCCGGCGCGATCTGGGCCGAGCGCGCCTGGGGCCGGTACTGGGGGGTGGGACACCAAGGAGGTCTGGACCTTCATCATCTGGGTGCTCTACGCCGGGTACATCCACGCCCGCGCGACCCGTGGGTGGCGTGGTGCGCGCTCGTCGTGGCTGGCGCTCATCGGCTTCGCGGCCGTGATGTTCAACTTCTCGGTGGTCAACGTCTTCTTCAAGGGGCTGCACAGCTACTCCGGGCTCTGACACCGGCGCGTCGACGACGCGGCTCCGGACGGACGGGAGGCCCGACACCAGCTGGTGTCGGGCCTCCCGTCCGTCGTGTGGGCGGCGTGGTCACCGCGCGGTCAGGAGCGCGTGCACCCGACGCAGTCGCGCCTCCCACCACGCGGTGCGGTCGGGAGCCGCAGCCCAGCGTTCGAGCAGGGCGGTGTCCGCCTCGACCCGGCGCACGGCGATCCGCCCGTCGACGGGCACGAGCGGGTCGGCGGTCACGTCGCCCGTGAGCATCACGCCCGTGCCGAGTCCGGCGGCGTAGCCGGGGGCCATCGCAGCGGCGGCGAGGAACGCGCCCATCCCGAGCCCGACGGAGGTGTCGAGCGCGCTGGAGACCACGCAGGGCAGGCCGGCCTCGGCGATCACCGCGCGTGCCGCGGTGACGCCGCCGAGTGGCTGCGCCTTGACCACGAGGACGTCGGCGGCTCCGGCCCGGGCCACGGCCAGCGGCTCCGCGGCCTTGCGGACGCTCTCGTCGGCCGCGATCGGGACACCGAGGCCCGCCACGCGCGACCGGAGGGCGGCGAGGTCCGCGACCGAGGCGACCGGCTGCTCGGCGTACTGCAGGCGGAACGGAGCGAGCCGTTCCAGGGCGCGGGTCGCGTCGTCGAGCGACCAGAGCCCGTTCGCGTCGACGCGGACGGCGGCGTCCTCGCCCATCGCGCGGCGGACGGCGGCGACCCGGGCGACGTCGTCCTCGATGCCCGTCCCGGGCTCGGCGACCTTCACCTTCGCGGTGGTGCACCCGGGGTAGCGCCGGAGCAGGTCGGGGACGTCCGCCGCGGCGATCGCGGGCACCGTCGCGTTGACCGGGACCGAGTCGGCCGCCGGTCCGTGCGGCGTCCACCCGAAGTCGATGGTGGCGCGGAGCCACGCGGCGGCCTCGGCGTCGTCGTACTCGACGAAGGGGGAGAACTCGGTCCACCCCTCGGGGCCGCGGAGGACGAGTGCCTCGCGCACGGTGATGCCGCGGAAGCGGACCCGCATCGGCAGGGCGACGACCCTGGCGGTCGCGAGCAGGTCGTCGAGGTCGGGGACGGCGGCCGTGGACGACGGCGCGCCGTGGTCGGACGGTGATGACGGAGTGGTCGGCGGGGTCACATCGGGCACGCGGCCATCCTCGCAGCACGCTCCATGGGTCCTCCCGGCTGTTCCGAGGGGACCGCCAGGGCAGCGCACTACCATCGCTCCGGTCGACCACCGGTCGGCCGGGTCGGCACCGTCCACGGAGCCGACCGTGGAGCGACGAGGTGGATCGACGAGGAGGCTCGGTGGCGACCGACGAGTTCGCGCGGCTCATGCGTCAGGGCACCGTCGACGTCCGCCGTCAACCTGCCGACCGCCGTCGCCGCAACCCCGTCATCGGGAAGATCGCGCTCGGCCTGGCCGTCGTCGCCGCGGCGGTGGACGCGAGCGCCTTCGCCGTCTTCATGGGCGGGGACACCACGTTCGCGTTCGGCATCTGCTTCGTGGTCGTCTTCCTCACCCTGGTCGCGGCGGTCCTCGGGTTCATCTCGGCCGTCGGGTCGTTCGGCCGCTGGTACGGGGTCGTCGGGGTCGTGCTCGCCTTCTTCGCGAACCCGGTGATCCTCATCGTGCTCGTCGTCATCGTCGCGCCGGAGATGCTCGCCGGCATGCAGTAGGAGCGGTCCGACCGGGCGGGAGCGGACCTGGCCACCGGGGCCCGCGGTAGGTTCGGGACATGCCCTCTGCCGTCTCCGACCTGTTCGACCCCGACGTCTGGACCGCTGCTCCGATCGCCGAGCGGTTCACCGACGTCACGTACCACAAGCACGTCTCCGGCGGCATCGTCCGGGTGGCGTTCGACCGCCCCGAGGTACGGAACGCCTTCCGCCCGCGCACGGTCGACGAGCTCCACCGGGCACTGGACGACGCCCGCCAGGACCCCCCGCGTCGGCGTGGTCCTGCTCACCGGCAACGGGCCGAGCCCGAAGGACGGCGGGTGGGCGTTCTGCTCCGGCGGCGACCAGCGCATCCGGGGCCGGAGCGGCTACCAGTACGTGGGCGACGAGGGCGCACCGCCGGAGGGCGTCGACCCCGCTGCCGCCCAGGCGTCGATGGGACGGCTGCACATCCTCGAGGTGCAGCGCCTCATCCGGATGATGCCGAAGGTCGTCATCGCGGTCGTCCCCGGATGGGCGGCGGGCGGCGGGCACTCGCTGCACGCGGTCTGCGACCTCACCATCGCGAGCGCGGAGCACGGGAAGTTCAAGCAGACCGACGCCGACGTCGGCTCCTTCGACGGTGGCTACGGCAGCGCCTACTACGCGAAGCAGATCGGCCAGAAGCTCGCGCGTGAGGTCTTCTTCCTGGCCGAGGAGTACTCCGCCCAGCGTGCCTACGAGATGGGCGCCGTGAACAAGGTCGTGCCGCACGAGGACCTGGAGCGCGAGGCCATCCGCTGGGGCGAGACGATCCTGGGCAAGTCGCCGACCGCGATCCGGATGCTCAAGTACGCCTTCAACGCGGTGGACGACGGCATGGTCGGTCAGCAGGTCTTCGCCGGCGAGGCCACGCGGTTGGCGTACGGCACGGACGAAGCCGTCGAGGGCCGCGACTCCTTCCTCGAGAAGCGCTCGCCCGACTGGACAGCGTTCCCCTGGCACTACTGATGCCGCGTCCGCTGGTCGCGACGAGCGCAGCAGACCCGCTGGTCGTGCTCCGCGGACTGGAGGCCGCCCTGACCGGCGGCCCCGCACTGCTCCCCGTCGCGGTGGACGGTCCGCCGCTGCCGACGCGCGCGCCGACCCACGTCCCGCAGGGGGGTCGCCCTGGTCGTCGAGACGAGCGGCTCCACCGGGACGGGCAAGCGCGTGGCGCTGTCGTCGGCGGCGCTGCTCGCCGGTGCCGCCGCCGCGGACGCAGCCCTCGGCGGTCCGGGCGGCTGGGTGCTCGCCCTGCCGACCCACTACATCGCGGGGCTCAACGTGCTGACCCGGTCGATCGTCGCGGGCACGACCCCGGTCGTCGTCCCGCCCGGGCACTTCGACGCCGGGGCGTTCGCCGACGCAGCGGACCGGCTCGAGGTCGGCCCGGCAGGCCCGCGTCGGTACACCTCGCTCGTGCCCGTCCAGCTCGCGCGCGTGCTCGACGACCCCCCGGGCCACCGCGGCCCTGGCGCGGTTCGACGCGGTGCTGGTCGGCGGGCAGGCGACCCCCCGCCGCACTGTCCGACCGGGCGCGCGGTGCCGGTGTCCGCGTCGTGACGACGTACGGCGCGAGCGAGACGAGCGGGGGCTGCGTCTACGACGGCGTCCCCTTCGACACCGTCCACGCCGAGGTGCTCGACGGCGAGCTGCAGCTGACCGGACCGATGCTCGCCGAGGGGTACCTCGGTGACGACGAGCGGACAGCGGCCGTCTTCACCGAGCGTGACGGCCGTCGCTGGTACCGCACCGGTGACGCCGCGACGATCGAGGACGGACGCGTCCGGGTGTCCGGTCGACTGGACGACGTGGTCGTCTCCGGCGGGGAGAAGGTCCCGCTCGGCGCGGTGGAGCGGGTCGTGCGCGAGCTGCCGGGCCAGGACGGCGCGGTCGTGACGCGCCGGGCGTCGGGGGAGTGGGGCGAGGTGCCGGTCGTGGTGACGGAGCGGGCCGTGCCGCTCGAGGTCGTCCGGGCCCGCGTCGGCGACGCACTCGGCCGTGCCGCCCGTCCCGCCGTGGTGCTCGTCGTGGACCGCATGCCGATGCTCCCGTCGGGCAAGCCCGACCGACGAGCCGTCCGCGCGCTGGCTGATCCGGACGCCTGAGCAGCCCGGGCTCCTGACCCGCCGGGTCGTCCCGCCGGTGGTGGTCGTGCGACGGACGCACCACGCGCGGATACGATGGGCGGTCGTGGCAGGAGCGAAGAAGACGACACGTCCCAAGGGCAGGTCCGGCAACCCGGCGAAGGCGGCAGCGCCGCAGCGGAACACCCGCCGCGCGACCGCGAGCGACTGGATCGGCGGAGCACGGCTGCGGACCCTGACGCTCGGCGTCGTCCCGGTGGTCCTCGGAACCGGGGTGGCCTACGTCGACAGCCGGGTCCCCGGTGACTTCGGCTCGTTCCTGTCGACGGACGGACGCGTCGCCATCGCGCTGCTCGCCCTCGCCGTGGCGCTGTTCCTGCAGATCGGCGTCAACTACAGCAACGACTACTCGGACGGGGTCCGCGGCACGGACGAGTTCCGGGTCGGTCCGGCCCGGCTCACCGGATCGGGGCTCGCCCGACCGCGGACGGTCCTGACGGTGGCGCTGACGTTCTTCGGTCTCGCGGCGGTCGCCGGCCTCGTCATCGTGCTGCTCACCCAGCTGTGGTGGCTGCTCTTCGTCGGAGCAGCAGCCATCGTCGCCGCCTGGTTCTACACCGGTGGGAAGAAGCCCTACGGGTACAACGCGCTCGGCGAGGTCTTCGTCTTCGTGTTCTTCGGGCTGGTCGCGGTGCTCGGCACCCAGTTCGTGCTCATCCGTCAGGTCACCCTGAGCGGCTGGGCCGCAGCGGTCGCCGCGGGCCTGTTCGCGTGCGCCGTCCTCATGGTGAACAACATCCGTGACATCGACGAGGACACCGCGGCGGGCAAGCGCACCCTGGCGGTCGTGGTCGGTCGGCCGGTCGCCCGCGTGCTGTTCGCGCTCTTCCTGATGCTGCCGTACGTCGTGCTCGTCTGGTTCGTGTTGCTCTACTTCCGGAGCGGGTACACGTACTTCTCGCTCCTGCTCGCGCTGCCGGCGCTGGCGATCGGCGTGTCCTCGCGCAAGCCCCGGGAACTCATCACGGCGTTGCAGCTGTCGTCGTTCTCGGCGCTGGCGTTCGGTGTCGTGCTCGCCGCGACGCTCGCCGTCCAGCCGTAGCGGCCGGACGCCTGCGCTGCCGCTACTGCTTCGCGGTGTCGGTGCCGCCCGTGCCGGTGCGGCCCGCCTCGTGGGCGGGATCGGAGTCGGCGGCGTCGACGAAGTCGTCCTCGAAGTCGCTGTCGGCGTCGCGCTCCGGGCGGGCCCGGCGCTGGGCGATCGACGACGTCACGGCGCTCCGGAGTCCGGGCAGCGCGATGTACGACACGAGCAGGCCGATCAGGGCTGCGCCGATCGCCGCCCAGTACCAGGGCAGGCCGACCAGCAGCAGCAGGAGGAGCGCCGCCGCGAAGATGCCGAGCCGGGCGAGGGTGTAGACGAGCCACGCTTTCACCCTGCAAGTGTACGGACGCACGGCTCGGCGTCCCCGTGACGGTCGGAGGGCGGTCACAGGCTGCCGACCTAGACTCCGGAGATGGTCAGACTGTGGCTCGTCATCGTCGTCGCCGCCGTGGCGTTCACGGTGTTCGCGCTCATCGACTGCGCCACCATGCCCCGGTCCCGCGTGCGGTCGCTGCGGAAGGGCATCTGGATCCTGCTCGTCCTCGTGCTCCCGGTCGTCGGCGGCGTGCTGTGGTTCCTGCTCGGCCGGACGCCGGCGCGCGGGCAGCGCGGTGGCGGGGGCGGCGGTGCCGGGTACCGTGGTCCCGAAGACGACCCGGACTTCCTCGGGGGGCACGACGCCTCCCGGGCTGCTGAGCGATGACAAGGACCAGGACGACGCGACCCTCCGATCCCTCGAAGAACAGTTCCACGACGGCGACGACGACGGCCGCCCCGATCGCTGACGGACCGTCCGCCGACGGACCGTCCGCTGACGGCAGCGTCGGGTCCGGCAGCCCCGCGACCGACTTCGCACTCGCGTTCCTGCAGGAGCTCGCGCGGGCCGGCGTGACCGATGTCGTCGTGAGTCCCGGTTCCCGTTCGCAGGCCCTGGCACTCGCGGCCGTCGCCCTTGAGCGCGCGGGCGGCATCAGCGTGCACGTGCGCCTCGACGAGCGGACGGCCGGGTTCTTCGCGCTCGGTCTCGCGGTCGAGTCCGGTCGACCCGCTGCGGTCGTCACGACCTCGGGCACCGCGGTCGCGAACCTGCACCCTGCCGTGCTCGAGGCACACCACTCCGGCGTGCCGATGATCGTCGTCTCGGCCGACCGGCCCGCCGAACTCCGCGGGATCGGCAGCAACCAGACCACCGTGCAGCCGGGCATGTTCGGGTCGGCCGTCGACTTCGTCCGGGACGTCCAGGCGCCGAGCACCCACGGGGTGGACGACGACGTGCGCGCCACCGTCCGGGCCCTGGTCCGGGAGGCCGTGGCCGCTGCCGCCGGTCACGCAGGGCAGCCCGGCCCGGTCCAGCTCGACCTCGCGTTCCGCGAACCGCTCTCCGCCGGACTCGACGGCGTCGAGGGCGTCCCGGACGACGAGGTCGACCGCGAGTACGCGCTCCGCCGCACGGCCGCAGCGCTGCCGGCGGCGGAACTCGCCCCCGACGACGAGCCGGCCACGGTCGTGATCGCCGGGCACGACGCCGGCGTCGACGCCGAGCGCATCGCGTGGGAGCTCGGAGCGCCACTGCTCGCCGAGGTCTCCAGCGGGGCGCGCTTCGGACGCAACGCCGTAGCGGCCTACCGGGACCTCCTCCGGGACGAGTCCTTCGGCGGTCGTGTGCGTCGGGCCGTCGTGCTCGGGCACCCGACGCTGAGCCGCGAGGTGCCGGCGCTCCTGCAGCGCGCGGACGTCGAGACGATCGTGGTCCGCGGAGCCGGTGCCGACGTGTACGACCCGGCACGGGCCTCCCGGCCGTCGGCGTCCACGCAGGTCGTCTCGGACGTCCGCGTGACCGGACCGACCGGCCCCGCGCACCGCGCCTGGGTCGGACGCTGGGTGGCGGCGAGCCGGTCGCTGCTCGGCGGCGGCGACGCCGGACCGGACCTCGACGCGAAGCGGTCCGCGGACCGCGCCGAACGGAACCGGTTCCTCAAGGACGAGGTCGCGCTGCGCCGTCGTCCGGTGGACCGGGCCATGCTCGCCGAGGCCGTGTGGGGAGCGACGTGGCCGCACGACCGACTGGTCTTCGGGGCGTCCCAGATCATCCGCGAGGCCGACATGACCGTCCCGGGCAAGAAGATCCGGGTGCACGCGAACCGGGGTCTGGCGGGCATCGACGGGACGATCTCGACGGCGCTCGGCATCGCGACCGCGCTCGAGGCCGCGGCCGGCACGGTCGGCACGACCCGCGTCGTCGTCGGGGACCTCACGTTCCTGCACGACCTCGGGGGGTCTCGTCACCGGGACCGAGGAACACCGCCCTCGGCTCCAGGTCGTCGTCGGGAACGACGTCGGCGGCGCGATCTTCCGCGGACTCGAGGTCGCCGCGACCACGGCACCCGAGGACATGCGGCGGATGATGACGACGCCGCAGCACGTCGACGTCGAGCGCGTCGTGACCGGGCTCGGGTGGGAGTACCGGCGCGCGGCGACGTGGGGGGGACCTGGAGCGCGTGCTGACCGACCCCGCCGGACGTGTGGTCATCGAGGTGCCGCTGGCGGACTGACGGGGTCCGGGGGGGCGCCGTTCCTGAGGCCAGCCAGCCCGGCGGCCCCGACGCCCGGCCGGTCGTCCCGGCGCTCAGGCCAGGGCGTCCGTGATCGGTCGGAACTTCAGCCGCGTCTCCGCCACCTCGCGCGCCGGGTCCGAACCGGCGACGATCCCGGCACCGGCCCAGGCACGGACGGTCCCGTCGTCCTCGATCTGCGCGCTCCGCAGGGCGAGCATCCACTCGCCGTCACCGGAGGCCCCGAGCCAGCCGACGGGACCGGCGTACCGACCGCGGTCCACGCCCTCGAGCTCGGCGACCAGGCGGACGGCGACGTCGGTCGGGGTGCCCGCGACGGCGGCGGTCGGGTGCAGCGCATCGGCCACGTCGAGCGCGGTGACCCCGGCGGGCAGCACGGCCTCGACGTCGCTGGCGAGGTGCCACAGGTTCGGCAGCTGCAGCCGGAACGGTTGCGGGTCGACGCGGAGGTCGGCAGCGATCGGACGCAGCGAGGCGACGAGGCTCGAGATCGCGAAGGCGTGCTCCTGCAGGTCCTTCGCGCTGGCGGCGAGCGTCTCCGCGGCCACGCGGTCGCTCTCCGCGTCGGCACCGCGGGCAGCGCTGCCGGCGAGCACCCGTGCGGTCAGCGTCCGGCCCTCGGTGCGGGCGAGCGTCTCGGGGGGTGGCGCCGACGAGCCCGTCGACCGCGAAGGTGACGCAGGACGGGTACGCGGCCGCCAGGTCGAGCAGGACCGCGCGGCGGTCGGCGCCGGGCGGCAGCGTCCCGACCAGGTCCCGCGCCAGCACGACCTTCTGCGCGCGGCCGTCCGCGATGGCACCGACGGCGGCGGCGACCGAGGCGGCGTACGCGTCCTCGTCCACCGCACCCGGGCGGAGCGGCACCGAGACGTGCGGGCCGACGCGGGGGGACCGGGACCGACGTGCTCGAGAACGGCAGGGGTGCGGGCGAGTCCGTCGTGTCGATCGCGGTGATCCACGCGCGACCCCGCCGACGGCCGACCACGACACGCGGCACGATGAGCACGCTCGTCGCGTCGGAGTCGTCCGCGAAGGCGAACGTCCCGAACGCCACCAGTCCGCTGCCCCGCATGCGCACCGGGTCGTCGACGGTGGCGGCGGCGGTGACGTCGCGCCAGACGGCGGACGCCTCGCGCATCCGACCCGGGCCGGAGAACTCGAACCGGAGCGCCTCGCCGATGCCGACGATCCCGTCCCCGTTCCGCACGAAGGCCAGCGGGTGTTCGGCGAGGGTGTGGCGGAGCACGGCGCCCGGGTCGTCGAGGATCCGGGTCGAGACCGTGAGCGGCTGCACCGCTGTGGCGGGACGGGTCACGGACCGATGCTACGCGCCGACCCGCACGACGGCCGCCGGGTCCCGGGGCGGGTGTGCACACCGCCACGCCCGTGCGGGACGCGCCCGGGGTGCTCCACTCCTGCACGGCTGCCGGGAAGCGCCGGGTCGTGGGCTCTAGGATGACCGGGTGAGCAGAGCGGACATGCACAAGCGGCCGGACGAAGTGGCGGCCATGTTCGACGACGTCGCGGCGAAGTACGACCTGACCAACGACATCCTGTCGGCCGGCAACGCCCCGCTGTGGCGCGTCGCGACGGTCAAGGCCGTCGACCCCCAGCCGGGCGAGCGCGTGCTCGACCTCGCGGCTGGGACGGGCACGAGCTCGGCGGCCCTCGCCAAGAAGGGTGCCGAGGTCACGGCACTCGACCTGTCGTCCGGCATGATCGCGGTCGGTCGTGAGCGCCACCCCGAGATCACCTTCGTCGAGGGCGACGCGGAACACCTGCCGTTCGAGGACGAGTCCTTCGACGCGGTCACGATCTCGTTCGGGCTGCGCAACGTCAACGACCCGATGCAGGCACTCACCGAGATGCTCCGCGTCCTCAAGCCCGGTGGCCGGCTCGTCATCTGCGAGTTCTCGACGCCGCCGTTCGCCGCACTCCGGTTCGGCTACAACACGTACCTCAAGCGCGTGCTGCCGGGCATCGCCAAGCTCTCCAGCAGCAACCCGGCCGCGTACCGCTACCTGGCCGAGTCGATCGAGGCATGGCCCGAGCAGCAGGTCCTCAGCCAGTGGCTCCGCGGCGTCGGCTTCACGATGGTGGCGCACCGCAACCTGACCGCCGGGATCGTCGCGCTGCACCGCGGCCGGAAGCCCGTCGCCGGCAGCGTCCGCGAGTCGGCTGCCCGTCGTGCGAAGGCGCGTCGGGACCACCAGCCGACGGGCGAGCAGCCCCGCGTCGAGCCCGAGGCCCAGGCCTAGGCCCGCGGCCCAGGTCCCCACCGCCACCTGCGAGTACGGAGCAGCAGTTGAACCCGAGTGTCCCGGTCGCACGACGCGCGCCGAGTCTCCGAGCCTCCCTGGGCATCGGGGAGCGGCTGTTCGCCACCCCCCGCGGACCGGCGCTTCATCGCCGCGGTCGACGACGGTCTCGAGCTCGTCGAGCAGGGGCTCGAGGACGCCATGCGCTCCGCCGACACGCTGGCGGACACGACCAGCCGCTACCTGCTCTCCGCCGGCGGCAAGCGCATCCGCCCGACCCTGACGCTCCTCATCGCCCAGCTCGGCGACGGCGTGACCGACCACGTCGTGAAGGCCGCGGTGAGCGTGGAGATGACCCACCTGGCGTCGCTCTACCACGACGACGTCATGGACGAGGCGCCGGTGCGCCGCGGTGTCCCGGCCGCCCACGTCACGTACGGCAACAACATCGCGATCCTGACGGGCGACCTGCTCTTCGCCCGCGCCTCGCTCATCACGGCGGACCTCGGGCCGGAGGGCATCCGCATGCAGGCGGAGACCTTCCAGCGCCTCTGCATGGGGCAGCTGCACGAGACGACGGGCCCGCAGCCCGACGACGACCCGGTCGAGCACTACATCCAGGTCCTCAGCGACAAGACCGGCTCGCTCATCGCCACCGCAGCCCGGGCCGGCGTGATGTTCTCCGGGGCGGACCGCTCGCTGCTCGACGCCGTCGGCACGTTCGGGGAGAAGGTCGGCGTCGCGTTCCAGCTCGTCGACGACGTCATCGACCTCGCCCCGGCGAAGGACAAGACCGGCAAGATCGCCGGCAACGACCTCCGCGCCGGTGTCGACACGCTGCCGCTGCTCCAGCTCCGCCGTCGCGCCTCGGCCGACGCGGGCGCAGCGGCGCTGCTCGCGCGCATCGAGCGCGACGTGCGGGACGCCCCCCGACGACGCCGTCCACTCGGAGGCGTACCAGAGCGCGGTCGCCGAACTCCACGACCACGAGGCGACCCGGGCCACCCGGGCCCTCGCCGCCGGTTGGGCCGACGAGGCGGTGGCCGCACTGGCCCCGCTGCCGGACGGCACGGTGAAACGAGCCCTCACCCGGTTCGCGGAGACGGTCGTCGACCGCAGCCGCTGACCCGCGGCGGCGGTCCTCGGCCGCGTCCGCTGACCTGAACGAACTGGAGACCGATCAGTGCCCACCCTCCGACTCGCCATCGTCGGCGCCGGTCCGGCCGGCATCTACGCCGCGGACATCCTCCTGCGGGAGGCACGTGGCTTCGACGTCTCGATCGACCTCTTCGAGCAACTCCCGGCCCCGTACGGGCTGGTCCGGTACGGCGTCGCGCCCGACCACCCGCGCATCAAGGGCATCGTCAACGCGCTCCGCGACGTGCTCGACCGGGGTGACATCCGGATCTTCGGCAACGTGCGGTTCGGTCAGGACATCACCCTCGACGACCTGAAGCGGCACTACAACGCGGTCGTCTTCTCGACTGGCGCCATCAAGGACGCCGACCTCGACATCCCGGGCATCGACCTGGACGGGTCGTACGGCGCCGCGGACTTCGTCAGCTGGTTCGACGGGCACCCCGACGTCCCGCGCACCTGGCCGCTCACGGCGGAGAGCGTCGCGGTGATCGGCAACGGCAACGTGGCCCTCGACGTCTCCCGCATCCTCGCCAAGCACGCCGAGGACCTGCTGCCCACCGAGATCCCGGCGAACGTCTACGAGGGCTTGCGGTCCTCGCCGGTCACGGACGTGCACGTGTTCGGTCGCCGTGGACCCGCGCAGGTGAAGTTCACGCCGCTGGAGCTCCGCGAGCTCGGCGAACTCCGCGACGTCGACATGGTCGTGTACGACGAGGACTTCGACCACGACGAGGCCTCGAAGCTCGCGATCCAGACGAACAAGCAGGTCACCGTCATCGACCGTGTCCTGCAGCAGTGGCGGAAGCGCGAGGTCGGCACGGCCAGCCGCCGCCTGCACCTGCACTTCTACGCGAAGCCCCTCGAACTGCTCGGTGACGAGGACGGGAAGGTCCGCGCCATCCGCTACGAGCGCACCCGTCCGGACGGGCAGGGCGGCGTCGAGGGCACGGGGGGAGGTCCGGGAGCTGCCGATCCAGGCGCTGTACCGCGCCGTCGGGTACGTCGGTTCGCCGCTGCCCGGCGTCCCGTTCGACGAGCGCTACGGCGTCATCCCGAACCACGAGGGTCAGGTGCTCGACGCCGACGCCACCCCGATCCCGGGCGTCTACGCGACCGGCTGGATCAAGCGTGGTCCGGTCGGCCTCATCGGCCACACGAAGTCCGACGCGATGGAGACCGTGCAGCACATCGTCACCGACCAGGGCAGCTGGTGGACGCCGGAGGACCCGTCCGAGGAGGCCGTCCCGGCGCTCCTCCGCGAACGCGGCGTCGACTTCACCGACCTGGACGGATGGCACGCGCTCGACGAGCACGAGATCGCGCTCGGCGAGGCGGAGGGCCGCGCACGCGTCAAGGTCGTACCGCGCGACGAGATGATCGACGTCTCGCTCCGCCGCAACCGCGCCGGGTCCCAGGGCTGAGCATGACCGGAACGCGCCCGGCACCCCACACCGGGGTGCCGGGCGCGCCGTCGTCCGGGCGCCTGGTGGGTGTCGACGTCGCTCGTGCGGTAGCACTGCTCGGCATGATCGCGGCGCACGTCGGCGACGTGGCCGAGCAGGTCAACTGGGCCGACCCGGCGAGTTGGAGCGCCGTGGTGAACGGTCGCTCGGCGGCGCTGTTCGCCGTCCTCGCCGGGGTGTCGATCGGACTCGTCAGCGGCCGGGAGGCGCCTCCCGGCCCGCCGACGATCGGACGGATCCGGGCCCGCCTGGCGCTCCGGGCCGTGGTCGTGGTCGCCGTCGGGCTGCTGCTCATGACGCTCGGCACGCCGGTCTACGTGGTCCTGCCGACGTACGGCGCGCTGTTCCTGCTCGCGCTGCCCGTCCTCCGCTGGCGGCCGTGGGCGTTGCTCGTGCTCGCCGCGGCGTGTGCGCTCGCGTCCGCACCGGTCGTGATCGCGGTCCTGCCCGTGTACGCGGATGCCGGGATGGCCGGGGTGCAGCTCGGACTCGTCTACCCGGTGGTCACGTTCGCTGCGTACGTGTTCGTCGGCCTCGCCGTCGCGCGCACCCGCTCACGAGCGGACGGGACCGACACGGTGCGACACGTCGTGCTCCTCCTGGCGGCCGCCGGGGTCGCCGTTGCCGCGTACGTCGTCGGTGCTGTGGCCGCGCCCGTGCCCGCGGACACCACCGGTGCGTTCCCGGGGGGTGCCCTTCGTGCCGGCTGGCTCGGACACCGGGCAGGCGGTCGCGCAGGTGTTCCTGTCCCCGCGGGACCACTCGTCGTCGATCGTCGACGTCGTCGGCACGGCCGCGGTCGCCGTCGCCGTGATCGCCCTGTGCCGCCTCGTGTTCGACGGACACGGTCCGGTCCTCGCGCGGGTCGCGTTCCCGCTGGCCGCCGTCGGGTCGATGCCGCTCAGCGTCTACGCGCTGCACCTCGTCGTCATCGCGGCGTGGCCGGAGCTGCCGCACGGGCCGACGACCTGGTGGGCGTTCACCGTCGGGGCCGTGCTGTTCGCGATGGCCTGGCGGAGCTTCCTCGGCCGCGGACCGCTCGAACGGCTGACCGCAGCCGTCGCGTCGGTGGTGCCCCTCCGCCCCGCTACTGCAGCGCTGCGGTGAGCCGTGCGATGTTGTCGAAGACCCGTGACCGGCGGGGCCGCGCGAGCCACTCGTCGAGCGTGAGCTCGCGGCTCGCCGCACGGTAGTCGTCCTGCACCCCGCGCAGGGCCTGGACGAACGTGCGGCCGCGCACCATGACGGAGATCTCGAGGTTCAGCGTGAAGGAGCGCATGTCCATGTTGCTCGACCCGATCACGGCGACGTCGTCGTCGATCGTGAAGTGCTTCGCGTGCAGCACCGTCGGCGCGCGGTACAGCCAGATCCGCACGCCCGCACGCAGCAGGCCCTCGTAGTAGGAGCGCTGGGCGTGCCAGGTCATGGCGTGGTCGCCGATCTCCCCGACGAACAGCTCGACCTGCACCCCGCGCTGGGCCGTCGTCGTGATGGCGTAGAGCATCGAGTCGTCCGGCACGAAGTACGGCGACGTGATCGTCACCCGCTCCTGCGCCGAGTACAGCAGTGCGTTGAAGAGGCGGAGGTTGTTCTCGCCGTCGAACCCGGGACCGGACGGGACGACCTGGCAGTCCAGGGCGTCCGCGCGGTCGGCACGGTGCACGGGATCGCTCTCGCGCAGCAGGAGTTCGTCGGTCTCGCTGTACCAGTCCGTGACGAACAGCGCGTTGATGCCGGCGACGACCGGACCCTCGAAGCGGGCAAACAGGTCGCGCCAGCGCAGGCCACGGTCGATGTTCGCCTTGAGGTCGTACGACCGGTCGATGAGGTTCTGGGATCCCGTGAACGCCACCGAACCGTCGACGACCAGGATCTTGCGGTGGTTGCGGAGGTCGGGACGCTGGAACTTCCCCTGCAACGGCTGCAGCGGCAGCATCAGGTTCCACTCGATGCCGGCCGCGTCGAGGAACGCGAGCGTCTCCTTGAAGTGCGGGTAGCTCTTGCTCGCCCAGTGGTCCATGAGGAACCGGACGGTCACGCCGCGAGCCCGCGCCCGCGCCAGGGACTCGAAGAACGGCCGTGTGGTGGGGTCGAGCGAGGCGATGTAGAACTCGACGTGCACGAACCGTCGCGCGTCGTCCACGGCGTTGGTCATCTCGGCGAACGCGTCGTCGTAGTGCGGGTACAGCTCCGCCTGGTTGCCGCCGACCAGCGGCATCGCCCCGAGCTGACGGTTCAGGCGGGTGATGCTCTCGAGCCACGCCGGCCAGGGGTGGTCGCGGCGGACGCGCTCGATGCCCTCGGTCTGCTCGAGGATGTAGCGGTTGATCTCGGTCTGCTTCTCCCGACGGGACCGGGGCAACTTCGTCGACCCGAGGACGAGGAACAGGATGAACCCGATGTACGGGATCAGGAAGATGGCGAGCAACCAGGCGGTCGCGGTCTGCGGCTTGCGGTCGATCGGGACGTAGACGAGCGAGAACGCCCGGACCGCCAGGTCCAACAGGATGAGGACGACGACGAGTGCGACGACGAGCCAGTGCTCCACGGTGTCGGGTGCGGGGAGGAGCGGGCGGTCAGCGGAAGTTGATGAACTGGAGCGGCACGTCGAAGTCTTCGCCCTTGAGCAGCTGGATCGTCTGCTGGAGGTCGTCGCGGCTCTTCGAGGACACGCGGAGCTCGTCGCCCTGCACCTGGCTCTTCACGCTCTTCGGCGCCTCTGCCCGGATGAAGGCGCCGATCTTCTTGGCGACGTCCTGCTCGATGCCGTTCTTGAACGACACGTCGATGCGGAACTCCTTGCCGGACGGGTACGGGTCACCCGCGTCGAGGCTCTTCAGGCTGATGCCGCGCTTGATCGCCTTCGTCTGGAGCACGTCGAGGACGGCCAGGGCACGCTCCTCGGTCGAGGCCTTGATGAGCACGTCCTCGCCGCTGAACGCGACCGATGCACCAACGCCCTTGAAGTCGTAGCGTTGCTCGATCTCCTTCGCCGCCTGGTTGAGGGCGTTCTCCGCCTCCATCTTGTCGACCTTGCTGACCACGTCGAAGGAGCTGTCTGCCATGCCCGACAGCCTATCCGGCAGCACGACGCCGCGTTCCTCCGGGCCGCACGGCTGTGGAGAACGCCGGTCCGGTCCGGGACGGGCCGCCTGGAGGCCCGGTCCGCCCCGTCTCGCGGCTGCGGCGGCGACCGTGGTCGCGAGCACCGCCGGACATCGGCTATGCTCTTCACCGCGCCTTCGGTCGGTGACGACACGGGCCGGGTGCGCACATGGCGAGTTACCCAAGCGGCCAAAGGGATCTGACTGTAAATCAGCCGGCGTATGCCTCCGGGGGGTTCGAATCCCTCACTCGCCACCGTCCAGCAGGAAGCTGGGAGCACGGCCCCGTCTCCGGACGGGGCCGTTCGTGTTCCCGCCCCCCGATCGTGATCCCGGTGCCTCCCGTGTCCCCGGTGCCTCCCGTGTTCGCGGTGCCATCCGCGTTCCCGCGGCTCTGTTCGACGGCGGTCCGTCCGCGTCCCGGCGGGTCCGCGGGCGGCCTGGGGCAGGATCGAGGGCATGACAGACGCCCAGATCGTCACCGACGCCCCTGACGCCCTCGCCGACCTGGCCGAGTCGATCGCCCGCGAGGCCGCCGCGCTCGCCGTGCGTCGACGCGCGGAAGGTGTCGAGGTCGCCGACCGCAAGTCGAGCATCGCCGACGTCGTCACCGCCGCCGACCGCGAGGTCGAGGCCCTGATCCGGCGACGCATCGCCGCGGCCCGGCCTGACGACGCCTTCCTCGGCGAGGAGTCCGGGGCCGCTGCCGGTGCGTCCGGTCTGACCTGGGTGGTCGACCCGATCGACGGCACGGTCAACTACCTGTACGGCAGCCCGGCCTACGCGGTGAGCATCGCGGTCGTGCGCGGTGTCCCCGACCCGGCACTGTGGGAACCGGTCGCCGGGGTCGTCATCGCGCCCGCGACCGGGCAGGTGTACCGCGCGGTGGCCGACGGCGAAGCGACCCTCGACGGGCGGCCCGTCGCGGTCGCCGCCCCGGCGTCCCTGGCGGAGACCCTCGTCGCGACCGGCTTCGGCTACACCGCCGACCGGCGGTGGGAGCAGGCCGCGGTCCTCGCCGGGCTCATCACCGAGGTGCGGGACGTGCGCCGCGGGGGGAGCGGCCGCGCTCGACTGCTGCGCGGTCGGGGTCGGGACGGTCGACGCCTACTACGAGCGGGGCATCAACCCGTGGGACATGGCGGCCGGCTCGATCGTCGCCGCTGCCGCGGGGGCCGTCGTCCGGACGTGGGAGGCCGGCGACACGCGGTCCTTCCTGTTCGCCGCGCCGAGCATCGCGGAGGACCTCGTCACCCTCGTCCGCACGCTCGAGGAGGACGTCCTCGGGGACTGAGCGACGCCACCCGCTCTGGGGGGTCCTGCACGGACGACCACACGACTGGCGGGGAGCACCGACCTTTGCTAGCGTTCTGGAGTCCCGTTACCTGCTCGTTACCGACGAGCGCCCGTGCCTCGAACTCAGGATCGCTACCGAACACATGCTCGACTCCTCGCAGACGCCCACGACCATCGACCGCGACGCCTCCCAGGCGACGCCGTCCGTGCACCTGACGAGACGAGCTCGGATCGAAGCCGAACGCGCTGCCGCCAAGCCGAGCCGTCGTCGGGACGATGCCGTCCGTCCCGCAGCGACCGCGTCGAACGGGTCGACCTCGCAGGACTCCGGCCCGGTGACCCCGCCGGCTCCCTCGTCCCCGGTGCTCCCCGCCTCGAGTGCTGCGCCCCGAACCCCGCCGGCCCCGGCGTCCCCGGTGGTCGCTCCGCTGGCGGAGGCCGCCCCGGCGTCCCGTCGTGCCGCCACGGCTCCCCGCGGCGCCGCGTCCGACCGCCCCACGTCCTCGGAGCGGTCCGCCGCCCGGGAGCGCGGCGTCGGCGCGCAGCGTGCCTCCGGAGCGAAGCGTGCCGGACGCCCCGTCGGTCCGGAGCGCGGCACGAGCACGACGGCGCGTGCCACGGGTCGGACGACGCCCGCCGCCGGTGCCCGCGTCGACCGTGCCACCCGGCACATCGCCCGCTCCACCGCGGCGACCCCGCGTCCGGGCCACGGCGCCTCGTTCCGCCGGACGGCCTCGGGCGTCACGGTCGTCGGTGCACTCCTGTTCACCGCGGGGCTCGTCGTGTCGACCTCGCTCCCCGCGCAGGCGCTCTACGTGCCGCAGCCCGGCGCCGCGACCGTCCGTGCCTCCGTGCAGGAGGTCCAGTCGCTCTCCGTCGGCGACGCCGTCGAGGGCTCGGTCGACCGCGACGCCTACACGGTCTCGCAGGTGCAGCGCGTCGTCCGCCCGAAGCCCGGCGTGGCCACGAGCGGGGTCGCCGGTGCAGCGGGGGGTGGCCACCGCTCCCGGCACGAGCGTCGCCGGGGACACGTCGGGCGCCATCCGCTGGCCGTTCCCGACGGCCGTGCCGATCTCCTCCGGCTTCGGCGGTCGCCAGGTCGCCGGGTGCTCGTTCTGCTCGACCTTCCACCAGGGCGTCGACTTCGCTCCCGGGGCCGGTACGCCGATCGGCGTCGTCGCGGACGGCACCGTCATCAAGGTCCAGGCGAACGACGGTGCGTTCGGCAACGACGTGTGGGTCGAGCACGACGTCGCCGGCAAGAAGTTCGTCAGCGTCTACGGACACATGCTCGACAACTCGTTCGAGGTCGTCCAGGGCCAGCAGGTGAAGGTCGGGGACATCCTCGGTCTCGTCGGCAGCACGGGCAACTCGACGGGCCCGCACCTGCACCTCGAGATCCGCATCGACGGCGTCCCCGTGGACCCGCTGGCGTGGCTCGAGGCCAACGCGGAGTAGTCCGCACGGATGCCGTCCGCACGCACGACGTGCACGCGGTCGGTATCCACGAGGACGGCGCGCCCGGGCGTCACGGTCGGTTCCAGACCAGCGCCGGGGGTCTGCTATCCTCGTGTGGTGCCGCTCGCGGTACTCGCCCCGATAGCTCAGTGGTAGAGCACTTCCATGGTAAGGAAGGGGTCGTCAGTTCAATCCTGACTCGGGGCTCCGACTCGCAGTGTGATCACTCCCGCAGTGCTGATCACCGCGGATCCCTGGCGGGGTAGCTCAGTTGGTTAGAGCACACGGCTCATAATCGTGGTGTCGCGGGTTCAAGTCCCGCCCTCGCTACCAGTGGTACCGGCACGGTCGGTACCGTGCAGAACGATCGCAACGACGGGAAGCCCGGCGCACCAGCGCCGGGCTTTCGTCGTCGCCGGCTGTCCGACCCCAGGTCGCGCCGGCGCGTCGCCGCTCAGTGGTCGCGGTCCGCGATGCCGGAGGTGTCCAGCCGGTCCGTCCGGTGCACCAGGACCCCGCCGTCGTGCAGGCTCGCCTCGACCAGAGCGGCCGTCCGGTGCCAGGCTGCGTGGCGACGCCGGGCGCCGATCGGTCCGCCGGCCACCGCGGCGCCGTGGTCGGCGTGCCGCAGTGTCAGCACGGCGTGCCCCGGGGTCGACGACAGCGCGAGCTCGTACCGGCGGTACTGCCGCGCGGGGTGCACGAGGGCGCCGAGGAGCGCGGTGAGGACACGGTCGCCGCTCGACACGACGAGTCGGTCGTCCCCGTGGGTGACGCGATGGCCGTCGGCGCGCAGGGCCGTCCCGACGAGTTCGACGGCGGTGCCCCGGTCGTCCTCGCGCACCGCGTACTCGGTCGTCGTCTCCATGGCCACTCCCGCCGGACCCGCCCGGCCGCCCCCCCGACCGGTGTCGCCAGCATAACCGATGCAAACTCATCTAAGCCCCGTGACCGAGCGGCTCGGTAGACTGCCGTGGTGTCAGTGAACCCCGAGCTCGTCGGCAGGACGTTCCCGCCGGCCCCGCCGTACCTGGTCGGTCGTGAGAAGGTGCGTGAGTTCTCCCGTGCCGTCTTCGCGACGAACCCGATCCACTCCGACCCCGAGGCGGCCCGTGCTGCGGGTCACGGCGACGTGGTCGCGCCGGCGACCTTCGCGGTCGTCGTGCAGGAAGCCACGCTCGCACAGCTCCTCGCCGAGCCGGACGGTGGCATCGACTTCTCCCGTGTCGTGCACGGTGCGCAGGAGTTCGCCTACGAGCGTCCGATCGTCGCCGGGGACGAGCTCACCGCCACACTGCGGGTGACGAGCGTGAAGACCCTCGGCGGCAACGCCATGGTCACCGCCGAGTCCGCGGTCGTCGACGCGGACAGCGCGCCCGTCGTCACCGCCACGTCCACCCTGGTCGTCCGAGGAGATGACGCATGACCGACACCACGTCCGGGCTCGAGGTCGGTGCGGTCGTCGCCGAGCGGCAGGTCCACCTCACCCGCGACTCGCTCGTCCGCTACGCCGGGGCCTCGGGGGGACTTCAACCCCATCCACTACCGGGACGACGTCGCGGCGGAGGTCGGCCTCCCCCGGTGTCCTGGCGCACGGCATGCTGACCATGGGCCTCGCGGTCCAGCCGGTGTCCGAGTGGCTCGGCGACCGCGGCTGGGTCGCCTCCTACGGCGTCCGTTTCACCCGCCCCGTCGTCGTCGACCCGCGGGACGGTGCCGACGTCGGCGTCGTCGCGAAGGTCGGCACGCTCGACGAGCAGGGCCGCCCCCCGCCGCATCGACCTCACCGTGACCGCCGCCGGGCAGACCGTGCTCGGCAAGGCACAGGTCACGGTGGCGTTCCACTGACCGTGGCGGAGACGACGCTCGCCGAGCTCACCACCCTGCGCGTCGGCGGTCCTGCCGGCCGCCTGCTCGTCGCCGAGACCACCGAGGACCTCGTCGCGCACGTGGTCGACGCCTGGTCGGACGACGACTGGCTCGTGGTCGGCGGCGGCAGCAACCTGCTCGTGGCCGACGGGGGCTTCCCCGGGACCGTCGTGGTGGTCCGCACGCGGGGCATCACGCACGAGGCGGACGAGGACGGCGTCACCGTGCGCGTGGCGGCGGGGGGAGCCGTGGGACGAGTTCGTCGCCACCACCGTGGCGCGCGGGTGGACCGGACTGGAGGCCCTGAGCGGCATCCCGGGCACGGTCGGCGCGTCCCCCCGTGCAGAACATCGGCGCCTACGGGGTCGAGCTGTCCGACGTGCTCACCGCGGTCGAGTTCCTCGACGCCGAGACCGGCGAGCGGTCCTGGGTCCCGGCGGCCGAGCTCGCGCTCGGCTACCGCACGAGCACGCTCAAGCACGGACGGCGCGGCGCCGTCCTGACGGTCGAGTTCCGGCTCGGGACCGCGACCGCGGACGGTGTGCCGGTGCGCTACGCGCAGCTCGCCGGGTCGCTCGGTGTCGAGCTCGGCACCCGCGTCGCGCCGGCCGACGTCCGGGCCGAGGTCCTCCGTCTGCGCTCGTCGAAGGGCATGGTCCTCGACGACGCCGACCCGGACACCTGGAGCGCCGGGTCGTTCTTCACGAACCCGATCGTCTCGCGGGGCTTCGCCGAGACCATGCCGCTCGACGCACCGCGGTGGCCCGCCGGGGACGACGTGAAGCTCAGTGCCGCGTGGCTCATCGAACACGCCGGCGTGCACCGCGGCTACGGCGTGCCGGGCTCCTCCGCGGCGATCTCCACGAAGCACACGCTCGCCCTGACGAACCGCGGGGGGAGCGACGGCTGCCCAGGTCGCCGAGCTCGCCCGCTACGTGCAGGTGACCGTGGCGAACCGCTTCGGCGTCACCCTGGTGCCGGAGCCGGTCGTCGTCGGGGACCTGCTCGACTGAACGAGCGCGTCCCCGACGGTCAGCCGAAGAGCCGGGCCAGGCGCGCCACGCCCTCGGCGATGTCGTCGTCGCCGAGGGCGTAGGACAGGCGGAGGTACCCGGACGGACCGAACGCCTCGCCCGGGACGACCGCGACCTCGGCGTGCTCGAGGACGAGATCGGCCAGCTCGAGCGTGGTCGTCGGCGTCGAACCGGCCCACTCACGACCGAGCAGTGCCGTGACGTCGGGGTAGACGTAGAAGGCGCCCTCCGGCTCCGGCGTCACGAACCCGGGGATGGCGTTGAGCCCGGCGACGATGGCCTTCCGGCGACGGTCGAAGGCGTCGCGCATGGCGGTGACCGGCTCCTGCGGCCCGGTGAGCGCCGCGATCGCCGCACGCTGCGAGACGTTCGACACGTTCGAGGACAGGTGCGACTGCAGGTTCGACGCGGCCTTCACGGCGTCGGCCGGGCCGATCATCCAGCCGACCCGCCAGCCGGTCATGGCGTAGGTCTTGGCGACGCCGTTCACCAGGATCGTGGTGTCCGCGAGCGCGGGCACCTGCTCGAGGACGCCGGAGAACCGGATGCCGTCGTAGACCAGGTCCTGGTAGATCTCGTCGCTGATCACCCAGATCCCGTGCTCGAGCGCCCATTCGCCGATGGCGCGGGTCTGCTCGGCGGAGTACACCGCGCCGGTCGGGTTCGAGGGGGGAGCAGAACAGCAGGGCCTTCGTCCGCGGGGTGCGCGCGGCCTCGAGCTGCTCGACGGTCACGAGGTAGCCCTGGTCGCTGCCGGCGAAGACGTCGACGGGCACACCACCGGCGAGACGGACCGCTTCGGGGTAGGTGGTCCAGTACGGCGCGGGGAGGAGGACCTCGTCGCCCTCGTCCACGACGGTCTGGAACGCCTGGTACACCGCCTGCTTGCCGCCGTTCGTGACGATCACCTGGGCGGGGTCGACCGTGACGCCGGAGACGCGGGCCGTCTTGTCGGCGATCGCACGCTTGAGTTCCGGGAGGCCCGTCGCCGGTGTGTAGCGGTGGTTCGCCGGGTCCTGTGCCGCCGCGACGGCCGCGTCGACCACGTGCTGCGGGGTCGCGAAGTCCGGCTCACCGGCAGCGAAGGAGATGACCGGACGGCCGGCGGCCTTGAGCGCCTTGGCCTTGGAGTCGACCTTCAGCGTCGCCGACTCCGCGATGGCGGCGATCCGCGACGCGATGCGCGGCCGATCGGTGGTCGGGGCTGCGTCGGTGGTCGGGCGGTCGGTGGGCTGCGGGTTGACGGCGTCGGTGCTCACGGGGCCAGCCTAGCGACGCGCCGCGCCGGAGCACCCGCCAAGTGGACACCGTCGCCGCGACTCCCGTACACTGTCCTGCGGCGGTCGAAGTCCGCCGGATCATGCGCTCCGTCGCAGATCCGGAGGCCCCTCCAGGGTCGACGGACTCGCCACCAGGAACATCCGGCACCCCCCAGGGGTGGGTCGTTCCGAAGGGCGGTGGCTCAATTGGTAGAGCAGCGGTCTCCAAAACCGCAGGTTGCAGGTTCAAGTCCTGTCCGCCCTGCACATCGGGAAGGGTAGAAGTGGCGAGCAAAGAAGTGGAGACGACGGACGACGTCGTCGCCCAGGCGAAGGTCGATCGCGCTCAGCGGCGCGGTCCGTTCGCCGCGATCGCACTGTTCATCCGCCAGGTCTTCGGTGAGCTGCGCAAGGTCGTCACCCCGACCCGCAAGGAACTCTTCAGCTACACGGGCGTCGTGCTCGTGTTCGTCGTCGTCATGATGATCCTCGTGTCGGTCCTCGACTTCGTGTTCGGTCTCGGCGTCGGCTACGTGTTCGGCAACGGCCCCACGGCCTGACCCAGCCGGCATGAACCCCGGCGCACCGCATCCCTGGCGCGCCCGGACTGACCGCAGGTCCGACCGTTCCGGTCCTCCTCGGGGTACGGTCTCCCGGAGACGGCGACCCGTTCCCCGCCCGGAACGCGAGTGCCAACCCGATCCGCACCATCGAACGGAAAGAACCGACTGTGTCTGACTACTCCCGCGACGACATCGACCTCGCGACCGCTGCCGAGCAGTCTTCCGAGGTCGAGGAGAACCAGGAAGGCGACGTCGAGACGAGCGAGCTCCGTTCGACGGACTCCGCCGAGGAGCGCGCGATCTCCGTCGACGACGAGGACGACGAGTCCCTCGGCCTGAGCGACGAGCCGGACGACGGCACCGTCGCCGCCGAGTTCGACGAGACGCTGGGCGCCCTGGCCGAGGCCCGCGACCCCGAGGCCGACGCGGTGGTCGACGACGCGCTCGAGATCGACACCGCCGACGAGGCAGAGGCCGCCGTCGAGGCCGTCGAGGACGAGGAGGAGTCCGAGCTCGAGGACGAGACCGCTGCGGAGGCGAACGCCACGATCGCGGCCGAGGAAGCCGCCGACGCGCTCGAGGACGACGCGGACGCCGAGCCGGTCGAGGCCGACCCGTACGACGCCTTCAAGGCCGAGCTCCGGATGAAGCCGGGCAAGTGGTACGTCATCCACTCCTACGCGGGCTTCGAGCGCCGCGTGAAGGCGAACATCGAGAACCGCATGGTCTCGATGTCGATGGAGGACTACATCTACCAGGCCGAGGTCCCGATGGAGGACGTCGTCGAGATCAAGAACGGGCAGCGCAAGCTGGTCACCCGCGTCCGGATCCCCGGCTACGTGCTCGTCCGCATGGACCTCAACGAGGACTCGTGGTCCGTCGTCCGGCACACCCCGGGTGTCACCGGCTTCGTGGGGAACGCCCACAACCCGACGCCGCTCCGTTTCGACGAGGCGTTCGGCATGCTGAAGTCCCTGGTGCAGGTCGCCGAGGCCGCTCCGACCAAGGGCGGCTCGAAGTCCGGCGGTGCCGCGCAGGCCCAGCCGCAGGCCGAGGTCGACTTCGAGGTCGGCGAGACCATCACCATCAAGGAAGGCTCGTTCGCGGGCCTGCCGGGTTCGATCTCCGAGATCAAGCCGGAGAGCGGCAAGCTCACCGTCCTCGTCTCGCTGTTCGAGCGCGAGACCCCGGTCGAGCTCAGCTTCGACCAGGTCACGAAGCTCTAGTACTGGCGAACGTCCAGTACACTGTCTGAGTTTGGGTCCGCGCGCCTCGTGCGCTGCGGATCCGTGACCGCGATCCGGATCCGCCGGAGACGCGGGAGAGTGCACGGGTCCCCGTGCGTTCGAATCCAGGAGGAAACGGAACATGGCACCGAAGAAGAAGGTCACGGGCCTGATCAAGCTGCAGATCAACGCGGGCGCCGCCAACCCGGCACCGCCGATCGGTCCGGCGCTCGGTCAGCACGGCGTGAACATCATGGAGTTCTGCAAGGCGTACAACGCCCAGACCGAGTCGCAGCGCGGCAACGTCATCCCGGTGGAGATCACCGTCTACGAGGACCGTTCGTTCACGTTCATCCTCAAGACCCCGCCGGCCGCCGAGCTCATCAAGAAGGCAGCGGGTGTGAACAAGGGTTCCGCGACGCCGCACACGGTGAAGGCCGGACGCATCACGGCGGACCAGATCCGTCAGATCGCCGAGACCAAGCAGGCCGACCTGAACGCCAACGACATCGAGCAGGCGACGAAGATCATCGCCGGCACCGCTCGTTCGATGGGCATCACGGTCGAGGCCTGAGCCTCACCCCACACACCCCAGTACTCACCGTGGGAGAGCCGCGCCGGCTCGCCAACCACGTATCTCGCAAGGAGACCACCATGGCGAAGAAGTCCAAGGCGTACCGCGCCGCGGCCGCGAAGATCGAGGCCGACAAGTTCTACACCCCGACCGAGGCAGTCGCCCTCGCGAAGGAGACCGGCTCGGCGAAGACCGACTCCACCGTCGAGGTCGCGCTGAAGCTCGGCGTCGACCCCCCGCAAGGCGGACCAGATGGTGCGCGGCACCGTCATCCTCCCGCACGGCACCGGCAAGACCGCCCGCGTCATCGTCTTCGCGACGGGTGCAGCCGCTGAGGCCGCCATCGCCGCCGGCGCCGACGAGGTCGGTGGCGACGAGCTCATCGCGAAGGTCGCCGAGGGCTACACCTCGTTCGACTCCGCGGTCTCGACCCCGGAGCTCATGGGCAAGGTCGGTCGTCTCGGCAAGGTCCTCGGCCCGCGCGGCCTCATGCCGAACCCGAAGACCGGCACCGTGACGCCGAACGTGGCCCAGGCCGTGAACGACATCAAGGGCGGTAAGATCGAGTTCCGCGTCGACAAGCACGCGAACGTGCACTTCGTCGTCGGCAAGGCCTCGTTCACCCCGGAGCAGCTCGACGAGAACATCACCGCCGCGCTCGACGAGGTCGTCCGCCTCAAGCCGAGCGCTGCCAAGGGCCGCTACATCATGAAGGGCGCCGTCTCGACGACCTTCGGCCCGGGCATCCCGCTGGACGTCAACGTCCTGGCCTGATCCACGGCTCCACACGAACGGCCCGCACCGGAAGGTGCGGGCCGTTCGTCGTTCCGCACGCCCTCGGCGTCCCCGCTACCGTTGTGGGGTGCGGACCTTCGTGAACAGCCTGCGACTCGTGGTCGCCGTCGTCGCCGTCGCCGCGGTGGTGACGGACCTGCAGGGGGCGCTGCGCGACGACTTCGTGTTCTGGGACTTCTTCGGGTACTTCACGAACCAGTCGAACCTGCTCGTCGCGGTGGTGTGGACGCTGACCGTCGTCGCGGCGTTCGGCGACCGTCCGACCGGCCGACGGCTCGACCTGTTCCGCGGTGCGGCCACGGTGTACATCGCGACGACCGGGCTCGTCTACAACACGCTCCTGGCAGAGGTCGGCCAACCGCTGGGGGGCGTCCTGGTCGAACGACGTCGTGCACCGCTGGGTGCCGCTGATCGTGGTGCTCGACTGGGTGCTGTTCTCGGACCGGAGTCGGCTGCTGGCCCGGGACGTGTGGTGGTTCCTCGTCTACCCGGCGGTCTGGCTCGTGGTCGTCGTCACCCGCGGCGCCACCGACGGTTGGGTGCCGTACCCGTTCCTCGACCCCGCATCCGGCTACGGGGCCGTGGCGCTGTACTGCCTCGGTGTGGCCGTGTTCATCGGGCTGATGGGACTCGTCGTCGTGGCGCTGAGTCGGCTCCGGGTGGTGCGGGTCAGCGAGCGTCGCGCAGGCGGTCGAGCACGAGGTCGGCGAGCACGATGAGCCCGCGGATCGCGTCGTCGTCGCGGTCGATCCAACGGCACTCCGGCTCGTCGGCGACCGGCACGAAGTCGTCGTGCGTCTCCCAGACGAACAGCGTGCGGTCCGCGCCGAGCACGTACTGCTGCCACCAGACCTGTCGCATGTAGTGCCGTGGGACGCGCTTCCAGCCGGACGAGGTCGTCTTGATCTCGGCGAGGAGGAGCCGGCCGTCACGGTCCTGTCCGACACCGTCGGGCGTCGCCAGGTGCGCTCGGTTCGTGGCGGCGTGGAACAGGTGGGCCGACGGCAGGATCCCGTGCGTGGCGGCCACCCACGAGGCGATGACGGGCTCCCGCTCCTTGCCGTGCTCGGTGTAGACGTTGCCGGCGAACCGGGAGCCGTAGCGCTTGTCCGCGACGACGGCGTCGACGGCGCGGAGCGAGGCGAGGCGTGCGACGTCGGTGGCGGTGATCCCCATCGCCCGCGCGCGGAGCCAGGCGACCCGGTCCGACGAATGCGCGACGATGCGCTCGGTGTGCCCGCGCAGGGACGTGAACGCGTTGCGGCTCGGCCGTGCCGGCGCGGACGGGGACGTGCCGGAGCCGGGCTGGGCCTCCCACCCGTCATCCAGGTCGCCCCACAGGGTGGGCTGCACGATCGTCACCGGATGATTGTCCACCCGACCACCGGCACCGGCGAAACCGGCGCGCGGCCGATCCGGCGCGCTGGCAGGTCACCGCGCTCAGGAGACGAGCTGCCGCCCCTCGGACAGGGTGACCAGTTCGTCCACGCCGGCGGGGGGAGAGGGCGTACGCGATGGCCAGGGCTGCCGCGCCCTGCAGCGCGGCGATCGAGCCGGCGCGCGACTGCGCGATGACGAGGTGTTCGGTGGCGAGCGGCATCGACCGGGAGTACACGACCTCGCGGACACCCGCGAGCAGGTGCTCTCCGGCCTGCGTGATCGAGCCGCCGAGCGCGATGACCGACGGGTTGATGAGCGAGACGCACGTGGCGAGCACCTCGCCGATGTCGCGGCCGGCCTGCCGGACGGCACCGATCGCGTCGATGTCCGAACGGCCCACGAGGTCGATGACGTCCGCGCTGGTGTGTACGTCGTGTCCCTTGGCGCGGAGGGCCCTGGCGATCGCCGGACCGGAGGCGACGGCCTCCAGACACCCGGTGTTGCCGCAGTGGCAGGGCACGTCCCCGGCGCGCGAGACCCGGACGTGCCCGATGTCCCCGGCGGTGCCCTGGGCGCCGCGTTGCAACCGTCCCTCGGACACGATGCCCGAGCCGATGCCGGTGGCGACCTTCACGAACAGCAGGTGGTCGAGGTCCGGCCAGCCGTGCGCCCGCTCGCCGAGTGCGGCGATGTTCACGTCGTTGTCGACGAGCACGTGCGCGCGGACGTGCTGCCGGAGCCAACCGGGCACGTCGAAGCCGTCCCAGCCCGGCATGATCGGCGGGTTCGCAGGGCGACCGGTGGAGAACTCGACGGGGCCCGGCAGGCCGATGCCGATCGCGATCACGTCGTCGCGTGCCCGGCCGACCGAGTCGAGGAGCTCGTCGACGACGCCGATCAGCCACTCGAGCGTCGGAACGGGTCCCGCCGCGATGTCGATGCTGGCGTCACGCGTCGCGAGCGGGGTGCCGACGAGGTCCGTCACCGCGACCCGGCCGTGCGAGGCGCCGAGGTCGGCCGCGACGACGAGCCGCGCGGCGGGACGGAGGGCGATCTGGGCGGGTGGACGACCGCCCGTGGACGCCGCGGTGTCGACCGCCCCGACGAGTCCGACATCGGCGAGGGCGTCGAGCCGCACGCCGATGGTCGAGCGGGCCATCCCCGTCAGGGCGGCGAGCTCGCCACGGGTCCGCGGCACACCGTCACGCAGGATCTGGAAGAGCTCACTCGTCCCGACCGGCGGCGACGTTGCCGTCCGAGTCATGTCGACCATGTCCGGAGTGAACCACACATCCTCCGAGCCACGCAACGAAGGTCGTCGAACTCGTTCGAACTTCTGCTTGACCGCCGACAGAAGCACCCATAGTGTGACGATCGGTCAGTGACGACCACGTCTCGATGAGGAGAACACACGGTGACCCAACCGCTCTCGGTCCAGCTGTACACAGTGCGTGACGCGCTGTCGGCGGACCTCCCCGGAACCCTGGCGACGATCGCCGACATCGGTTTCACGAACGTCGAACTCTTCGGCTTCGTCGACCGTGCGGACGAGTACGCGGCCGCCCTGCAGCAGGCCGGCCTGGTCGCGCCGAGCGGGCACGCACGTCTCCTGGACGCCGACGAGCAGGACCTCGAGCGCATCCTCGCCGCGAGCGTCACGGTCGGCCTCGGCACGCTCATCGACCCGCACGTGGACGAGGCCCGCTGGACCACCCGCGAGGACGTCGAGGCGATCGCCCGCCAGTTCAACGAACTGGTCCCGCGCGCCGCCGACCGTGGCCTCGTGCTCGGCTACCACAACCACGCCTTCGAGTTCTCGAACCGCATCGACGGCACGAGCGCCTTCGAGGTCTTCGCCGGCGCCCTCGCCGACGACGTCGTCCTCGAGCTCGACACCTACTGGGCGAAGGTCGGCGGGGACGACCCGGTGGCCGTCCTCGGGCGGCTCGGCGACCAGGTCCGCTTCCTGCACGTCAAGGACGGCGACGGCTCGCACGACGACAAGCAGCAGGTCGCCGTCGGCACCGGCGTCATGCCGGTCCGGGACATCATCGCGGCCGCGCCCCAGGCGCAGCAGGTCATCGAGCTCGACGACCACGACGGCGACGTCGTCCAGGCCGTCCGCGACTCGTACGCCTTCCTCGCCGGAGCGGACGCATGAGCGCCGCGGGCCGCGTGGGCGTCGGCGTCATCGGCGCCGGGGTCATCTCCGACCAGTACCTGTCGAACCTCACCGTCTTCCCCGACGTCGAGGTGCTGTTCATCGCCGACATCGACCTGCCCCGGGCGGCCTCGCAGGCCGAGAAGTGGGGCGTCGCCGGATCGGGCACCGTCGAGGAGCTCCTGGCGATCGACGACATCGAGATCGTCGTGAACCTCACGATCCCCGCGGCGCACGTCGAGGTGGCGCTGCAGGCGCTCCGCGCCGGCAAGCACGTCTGGGGCGAGAAGCCCTACGCGCTCGACCGGCAGAGCGCGGCGGAGCTGCGCGACGCCGCGGTCGCGGCCGGCCGCACCGTGTCGGTCGCGCCGGACACGTTCCTGGGGGGCGGGCCTCCAGACCGCACTCCGCACGATCCGCGACGGTCGCATCGGCACGCCGCTGAACGGGCTGACCCTCTTCCAGAGCCCCGGCCCGGAGTCCTGGCACCCGAGCCCCGAGTTCCTCTTCGCCTACGGCGCCGGCCCGCTCTTCGACATCGGTCCGTACTACATCACGACGCTCGTGCAGGCGTTCGGACCCGTCGCGAAGGTCACCGCCACCGCGTCCAGGTCCCGCGCCACCCGCACGATCGGCTCCGGGCCGAAGGCGGGCACCGAGTTCCCCGTCGAGGTCCCGACGAACCACTCCGCGCTCATCCAGTTCGAGAACGGCGGGAGCGCGCAGAGCGTGTTCTCGTTCGAGTCCGACCGCGGCCGCACCGGCTTCGTCGAGATCGCGGGGGGAGACCGGCACCGTCGTGTTCCCCGACCCGAACGAGTTCGACGGCGACACGAAGCTGTACGCGCTCGGCGCCGAGGAACCCGAGACGATCCCGGCCGTCGGGTCCACCTACTCGCGGGGGACGGGCGTGGTCGACCTGGCCCGCTCCCTCCGTGCCGGCGAAGGGAACCGGGTCCCCGGCGCCCTCGCCTTCCACGTCCTCGACGTGATGGTCTCCATCGCCGAGGCCGCCGAACGTGGTGAGACCGTGCTCGTCGAGAGCACCGTCGAACCCTCCCCGACCCTCCCCGAGGGCTGGGACCCCCGCGGAGCAGACCCTGGTCTGACCAGCCTGCCCCACCCTCCACAGCAGCACCCAGCACGATCCAGCACCACCCAGCACGATCCAGCACCACTTCCTGCACCATCTCAACGACGAGAAAGTAGAGAGTCATGCGCACTGCCATCCGCGCACTGGCCATCACCGCGGCCGCGGCACTCACCGTGTCGGGCCTCGCCGCCTGCTCCTCCGGGTCCTCCGGCGCATCGGGCGACTCGAAGACGCTCACCTACTGGGCGTCGAACCAGGGCACCTCCCTCGAGAACGACAAGGAGGTGCTGACCCCCCGTCCTCAAGAAGTTCACCGACGAGACCGGGATCAAGGTCGACCTCCAGGTCATCGGGTGGAACGACCTGCAGACGAAGATCCAGACCGCCGTCACCTCGGGCCAGGGCCCGGACGTCGTCAACATCGGCAACACGTGGGCGACTTCGCTCCAGGCCACCGGCGCTTTCCAGGAGTTCGGTGACGCGGAGATGAAGGCCATCGGCGGTGCCGACAAGTTCGGCAAGGTCGCGCTCTCGACCGGTGGCGCACCGGGTCAGACCGTCACGAGCGTCCCGCTCTACGGCCTCGCGTACGGCCTGTTCTACAACAAGCAGATGCTGGCCGACGCCGGCGTCGAGCCGCCCACCAACTGGGAGGACCTCGTCTCGGCCGCCGAGAAGCTGACGACCGACGGCAAGTACGGCTTCAGCCTCGCCGGTGGGTCCTACACCGAGAACGCGCACTTCGCGTTCATCAACTCGGCGCAGAACGGCGGCGAGTGGTTCGACAAGGACGGCAAGCCGACCTTCACGTCGAAGGAGAACGTCGAGGGCATCAAGCGCTACCTCGACCTCATGCAGGACAGCAAGGCGGCCAACCCGTCGAACGCGCAGTACGACAACGCGAACCAGTCGGTCGCGGACTTCGCGAACAAGAAGGCCGCGATGATCCTCAACCAGAACAACGCGAACACCACGATCGAGTCGCTCGGCATGAAGTCCGACGAGTTCGGCGTCGTGCCGCTCCCGGCGCCGACCGGTGGCGAGGACATCGCCAGCTTCCCGGCCGGCATCAACCTGTCGATCTTCAAGAACACCGACAACAAGGACGGCGCGCTGAAGTTCGTCAAGTACATGACGAGCATGGACACGCAGACGACGCTGGACAAGCCGTACTCGGCCCTGCCGGTGCTCGCCGAAGCTGCTGACTCCGTCTCGGACGAGCAGACGAAGACGTTCCTCGACATCTACAACAACAAGGCGAAGCCGCTCCCGCTGGTCCCCGCCGAGGACCAGTTCGAGTCCACGGTCGGCAAGGCGATGAACGAGATGTTCGCCAAGATCGCCACGGGTTCGACGGTGTCCGAGAAGGACATCAAGGACGCCCTGCAGACGGCCCAGGACCAGGTCTCCCAGGCCGCAGGTTGACCTGACGGGAGGCCCGGACGCGTCCGACAGGTCGCGTCCGGGCCTCCCGCCCCCCCTCCTCGAACCCTCCCACCCAGCCGGAAGGCCTGCCCATGTCCACGACGGTCCTGCCAGACTCCGAGGCCATCGACCTGACGCACACCAAGGCGCCGACCCTCTCGGGTCCGTCGCCCCGCGGGAAGCGTGGCGTCACGTGGCTCCCGTACGCGCTCGTCGGTCCCGCGATCCTCTTCGAGCTGCTCATCCACATCGTGCCGATGCTCGTCGGCATCTGGATCAGCTTCGTGCAGCTCACCAAGTACTTCATCGCGAACTGGGGTGCCGCCCCGTTCGCCGGCCTGCGCAACTACTCCGTCGCGGTGGACTTCGACCAGGCCATCGGGCGCGGACTGCTCAGCTCGTTCCTCATCACCTGCGGGTTCACGATCCTGGTCGTCGGCCTGTCCTGGGGCTTCGGCATGGCCGCCGCGGTCGCACTGCAGAAGCCGTTCGCCGGCCGCGGGCTCTTCCGCACGCTGTTCCTCATCCCCTACGCCCTGCCGATGTACGCGGGCGTCATCACGTGGAAGTTCATGTTCCAGCGTGACTCCGGTGCCATCAACCACGTCCTGGTGGACCAGCTGCACCTGTTCGGCAGCGGTGCCCCGTTCTGGCTCATCGGCAACAACGCCTTCGTGGCCGTGGTCGTCGTGGCCATCTGGAAGACCTGGCCCTTCGCGTTCCTCATGCTCATGGCGGGCCTGCAGTCCGTCCCGGCCGACGTGTACGAGGCCGCCTCGGTCGACGGTGCGAAGCCGTTCCGACAGTGGCGCTCGATCACCCTGCCGATGGTCCGCCCGGTCAACGTCACCCTCGTGCTCGTGATGTTCCTCTGGACGTTCAACGACTTCAACACGCCGTTCGTGCTGTTCGGGTCGACCGCGCAGCCCCCGGCCGCGGACCTGCTGAGCTTCCACATCTACAACGCCTCGTTCATCACCTGGAACTTCGGGTCCGGCGCCGCGATGAGCGTGCTGCTGCTCCTCTTCCTGCTCGTCGTCACGGGCATCTACCTGGCCGTCACCAACCGGAGGTCCGTCCGTGCGTGAAACAGTGGGCGCAAAGTCCTTCAAGATCATCGTCATCGCGCTGCTCACCGTCTTCACGGTGGTGCCGCTCTACGTGATGGTCACGACCGCGATCAAGCCGCTCGGCGACGTGCAGGACGACTTCACCTGGATCCCGTCGAACATCACCATCCAGCCGTTCATCGACATGTGGTCGACGGTCCCGCTGGCGCGGTACTTCGTGAACTCCCTGGTGGTGTGCACGGTCGCCACGGTGTTCTCGCTCATCATCGCGACGTTCGCCGCCTACGCGGTCTCGCGCTGGGACTTCAAGGGCAAGAGCGCCTTCACGACGACGGTGCTGTCGACCCAGATGTTCCCCGGCGTCCTGTTCCTGCTCCCGCTGTTCCTGATCTTCACGAACCTCGGCAACTCGCTCGGCATCCAGCTCGTCGGCAGCTGGCTCGGGCTCATCATCACGTACCTGACGTTCACGCTCCCGTTCTCGATCTGGATGCTCGCGGGCTACTTCGAGACGATCCCGCGCGAGCTCGACGAGGCCGCGATGGTCGACGGGTCCGGCCCGATGGGTGCCCTGTTCCGGATCATCCTGCCGTCGGCCCGCCCGGGTCTCGTCGCGGTCGGGATCTACTCCTTCATGACCGCGTGGGGCGAGGTGCTCTTCGCCTCGGTCATGACGAACGGCCTCGGGTCGACGCTCGCGGTCGGTCTGCAGCAGTACTCGACGCAGACGAACGTGTACTGGAACCAGATCATGGCGGCCTCGCTCGTCGTGTCGATCCCGGTCGTGATCGCGTTCCTCGTGGTCCAGCGCCAGTTCGTCGCCGGCCTGACCGCCGGCGCGGTGAAGTAGCCACGACCCCCCTGACGGGAGGTGCCGTGCGGGTCCGCCCGCACCGCACCTCCCGTCCGCGTTGCCCGACGAGACGACAGGATGGACGCATGACGGAGACCCGCGGGCGGCAGCTGCTGACCGGACAGACCAGCCGCGTGCACGTGTACGACGTCGAGGGACGGAGCGCCCGCCTCGTCTTCGAGTCCCGTTCCGTGCTCGTCGAGGCGCCGAACGTCCTCGACGTGGACACCCTCGTGCTGAACGGCGACGGCGACCTGTGGCTCCTGCCGGTGCCGCCGCCCGGGACGGTGCTCGACGAGACCGCACTCGTGCCGGTGCCGATGGGCGGCGTGCCGGAGATCAACAACGACCACGTGCTCGATCCGTCGGGGGGAGTCGGTCGTGGTGAGCGCCCGCGACGGTGAGCTGTACCGCGTGCCGCTGCCGGCCGGCGGTCCCGGGTCCCGCATCACCGACACGGCCGCGGCCCTGCCCGTGGTGCGGAAGTACTACCTGCACGGCATCGCTCCCGACGGTTCCGCCCTGGCGGCGATCGTGGGCGAACGGACCGAGGCCGGCGTGTGGACGACGGACGTCGCCGTCGTCGACCCGCGTACCGGAGCGACGACGTTCGTGACCCGCGACGAGCACCCCGACGACGGCTGCGCCTGGACGCCCGACGGCGGCACGCTCCTGTTCAACACCGAGCGGTTCACGCCCGGCACCGCACAGATCGCGGCGCTCCGGACCGGACCGGACGGAGCCGGATCGACCGGCCCCGTGCCGATCAGTGGCGACGAGCGGGTGAACTGGTTCCCGCACGTCTCCCCGGACGGCGCGCACCTGCTCTACCTGTCGTACGAGCCGGGCGTGCAGGGGCACCCGGCCGACCACCGCGTGGAGCTCCGACTGCTGCCCGGTGTCCTGGCCTCCGGGGCACGCATCGCGGTCCTGCCGGAGACGCTCGTGGCACTCGACGGCGGGCAGGGGACGGTCAACGTGCCGCCGTGGGCGCCGGACTCGTCGTGGTTCGCCTACTGCGACTACCCGGTCGCCGACTGAGCGCTGCCCACCGCCCGGACGCTCGGCTACACGTCACGCACCCGGCCCTGCGCGATGTGCAACCGGCGCTCCGCGCGCCGCGCCACCCCTGAGTCGTGTGTCACGATGACGACCGTCAGCCCGCGGTCCCGCCACTGCCGCTCGATGAGGCCCATGATCTCGTCGCGCGTCCCCTCGTCGAGCGCCCCGGTCGGCTCGTCCGCGAGGAGCACGCTCGGGTCCTTGACGAGCGCGCGGGCGATCGCGACCCGCTGCTGCTGCCCGCCGGAGAGCTCGGCCGGCAGGTGGTCGAGCCGCTCGCCGAGGCCGACCCCGTGCAGTGCGGCGGTCGCCCGCTCGCGGACCTCGGCGCGCGAGCGGTTCGCGAGGGACCCGGCGAACGCGGTCTCCACGTTCTCGAGGGCCGTCAGCGTCGGGATGAGGTTGAAGCCCTGGAACACGAAGCCGATCTCGGTCGCCCGGACGTCCGTGAGCGCCCGGTCGCCGAGCGTCGCGAGGTCCCGGTCGCCCAGCTGCACCGACCCGGTGCTCGGCCGGTCGAGCGCGCCGAGCATCTGCAGCAACGTCGACTTGCCGCCACCGGTCGGCCCCTGCACGGCGACGAGCTGCCCCTGCGGGATCTCGAGGTCCACCCCCGCCAGGGCGGTGACGGTCCGGTTCTTCTGCCGGTAGGTCTTCGTCACGCCCGACAGGCGGTACACCGGTCGGGAGGCGGTGGGCACGTCGCCCCGTGCGGGCGCGCTCTCGGTGGTGGTCATGGATGCTCCTGGGGCAGTCGTCGAGGGTGCTGGTGTCGAGGTCGTGGAGGTGGGACGTCGCGGCATCACGCCACGCTCCGCAGCGCTGCCGCGGGACGCAGACGGGAGGCTCGCCACCCCCCCGATCGCGCCGGCGAGCAGCCCGCCGAGGACCGCCAGTCCGATCGCGAGCAGGATCACCTCGACCGTGACGGGTGCGTGCAGGACGACGTCGGTGGTCGCGGCGCTCTGACCGCCGCCGCCGAACCCGCCGGCTGGAGCGCCCCCCGCTCGTGCTGCTGCCCGCTGCCGCGCTCGCCGCGTTGCCCGGCATGCCGCCGCCCGCGCCGGGACCGGTCCGGCTGCTGCTGGCCGCGCTCGCCGAGACCGTGGGGGGCGATCACGTTCACGACGAGGATGCCGACGAGTCCGGCTGCCGCGCCGATGACGCCGCCGATCAAACCCTGCACGAGCGATTCGCCGGCGACCTGTCGGGTGATGCGGCCGTTCGACCAGCCGATCGCCTTGAGGGTGCCGAACTCACGCGTCCGTCGGGTGACGCCGGAGATGGTGAACAGGATCGCGATGAGGAAGGCCGCCGCCAGGACGACGATCGACAGCCACCGACCGAGGTTCGACACGAGGGTCGATGCCGTGGCGAGGGAGCCGGAGACGCTCGACGCGAGGTCGGACTCGGTGGACACGGTCGCGCTGCTGAGCTCGTCCTGCAGCGCGGTCTTGATGGTCGCGACGTCCGAGGACGACCCGGCGGAGACGTAGATCGAGGTCACCTCGCCGTCGAGGTCCGCGAGCTCCTGCGCGGTGTCGAGCGGGACGTACGTGTTCGATCCCGTGGTCGACGCGGAACCGGTCGAGGCGACGATGCCGATGACGTCGAAGTCCTCGCCGCCGATCGAGATCGTGTCACCGACGGTCTTCGACTCGCTCGTCGCGTACGCGGAGTCGAGCACGACGACGTCCTCGCCGGCGTCCGCCGTGGTGAAGGTGCGGCCCTTCGTGGTCTCGGTGCTGGTGAGCGGGCCGACCGTGTCGCCGGACACCGGGATGCCGGTCACGGTGAACGAGTCGACGCTGAACGAGCCGCCACCGAACCCGCCACCGCCCTGGCCACCGTCGCTCGGCGGGGCACCCTGCGCCGCACCGCTGCTGCTGTCGCTGCCGTCGGCCTGCTGCACCTGACCGGAGAACGTGCTGTTCTCGAGGGTGAGCACGCCCGTCGCGGCCGCGACGCCGTCGGTGCCGGCGACCGTCTCGACGTCCGCGGCGCTCAGGGTCCCGGATCCACGGGAGACGGCCAGGCGGGACTGGGACAGGTCCGTCGAGCCGTTGTCGTCGGTCGAGCCGCCGTCGGACGAGTTGCCGTCCGACGCGTCACCGCCGAAGTCGAACGACGGCCGTCCGGTGCTGCTCGACGTGGGGGGTCTCGGTCTTCGTGACGGTGATGTCGGTGCCGACGCCGTACACGGACTGCAGCACACTGGACTGGGCGGACTGCACGCCGCTCGCGATGGACGACACGATCACGACGAGCGCGATGGCCAACGCCATCCCGACCGCGATGACGACCGTCTGCTTTCTGCGGTTCGTGAGTTCGCGCCTGAGGTAGGTCAGGAACATGGTTCTCCTCGGTGGGGGTCGGCTCCGGGAACACCGGTCACGCGGATCGCGCGGCGGGGGGCCGACGGGGAGAACCTAGGAAGGGGTGCCAAGGGCCTCCATTCCGTGCCCTATGAGGATCGTGAGGGGCCGAGGTCGCGTCGCCGGAGGTGTGGCGGAGCCGCTCGGCTCGGCCCCGTCCCCCCGCCGACCCTCGGGTCGGTCTCCCGTTCGATCCACAGGGCGCATCGGGATGCGCCACAGGGGCTTCATAGGAAGCTCTCCATACTCAGAGACGTGACCATCTCCCAGCCCTCAACAGCCCCGCGCCTCACGCGTGCCGACGGTTCGCCGTTGCGCATCCTCGTCGTCGACGACGAAGCCAGTCTCACCGACCTGCTCTCGATGGCGCTGCGCTACGAGGGGTGGGACGTGCGGAGTGCGAACGGCGGCCAGGACGCCCTGACGAAGGCCCGCGAGTTCCGGCCCGACGCGATGGTGCTCGACGTGATGATGCCGGACCTCGACGGGTTGCAGGTGCTCAGCCGGCTGCGTCAGAACCACGACGACACCCCGGTGCTGTTCCTCACCGCGAAGGACTCCGTCGAGGACCGCGTGACCGGGCTCACCGCGGGCGGGGACGACTACGTCACGAAGCCGTTCTCCCTCGAGGAGGTCGTGGCACGCCTGCGCGGGCTCATCCGGCGCTCGCAGATCTCGGTGTCCGAAGCCGGCGACTCGCGCATCGTCGTCGGCGACCTGGTCCTCGACGAGGAGTCGTACGAGGTCTCGCGCGCCGGGCGGGCGATCGAGCTCACCGCGACCGAGTTCGAGCTGCTCCGGTTCCTCATGCGCAACCCACGCCGCGTCATGTCGAAGGCGCAGATCCTCGACCGTGTCTGGTCGTACGACTTCGGCGGCAAGTCGTCGGTCGTCGAGATCTACATCTCCTACCTGCGCAAGAAGATCGACGTCGGGGAGCAGCCGATGATCCACACCGTGCGCGGCGTTGGCTACGTCATCAAGCCCACCTCCTGATCCCGGACTGCCACGCATGACCCTCCGTCGCCGGCTCGTCCTGAGCATCGTCGCCCTCGTCGTCGCCGTCAGCGCCGTGATCGGGGGCGGCAGCATCATCGCGCTGTTCTCCATCCAGCGCTCCGCGATCGACGAGCAGCTGCAGTACGCGACGAGCCGCGCCCAGCGGTCCGTCGAGCAGGAGGGGCCGAACGGCGCCGAGTTCGGGCGACCCTCGGGCCAGGCGGCCGGCACGCTGACCGTGTACGTCCTCGACGGGAACGTCGTCGTCGGCAACGTGCTCGACAACGCCGGACGGGTCGACCGGCTGCGGGCGGACGTGGTCGACCCCCCTCGGCGGACTCCGGCTCGACGGAAGGGCGCACACCATCGACCTCGGTGCGGACCTCGGGCGCTACCGGGTCACGGCCGCCACCGTCGGGCCGGCCGTCCTCGTCGTCGGGCTGCCGCTCGGCCCGGTCTACGAGAGCGTGTGGAAGCTGTTCGGCGTGGTGCTCGTGGTGACCGGGCTCGCCCTGCTCGCCGCGACCCTCGTCGCGACGGCCGCCGTCCGTCGCGCCCTCCGGCCGCTCGACCGCGTCGCCGAGACCGCGTCCGCCGTCGCCGGGATGCCGCTCGAGCGCAGCGACGCGCTCGTCGGCGTGCGGGTGCCCGACGCCGACCCCGCAACCGAGGTCGGCCGAGTGGGCAGGGCCTTCAACCGGATGCTCGGACACATCGCGGGAGCCATGCAGGCACGTGAGCGCTCCGAGCAGAAGGTGCGGCAGTTCGTCGCCGACGCCTCGCACGAACTCCGGACGCCGCTCGCGTCCGTCCGCGGGTACGCGGAACTCACCCGGCGGATCGGCGGGGACCTGCCGCAGGACGTCGTCTACGCGATGAGCCGCATCGAGTCCGAGTCGATCCGGATGACCTCCATGGTCGAGGACCTGCTGCTGCTCGCCCGACTCGACGAGGGCCGGGAGATCCAGTTCGCGGACGTGGACCTGACCGGCCTGGTGCTCGACGCGGTCAACGACGCCCACGCCGCGTCGCCGGACCACCCGATCGAGGTCGACCTGCCGGACGAGCCCGTCGAGGTCCTCGGCGACGCGCCCCGGCTGCACCAGGTGATCGTCAACCTCGTCACGAACGCCAGGACCCACACGCCGGACGGCACGCGGATCACCGTGGGGATCGCTCCGGTACCGCCGGCGGACGGCGGCGGCGTCGACCTGACGGTGCGCGACGACGGGCAGGGCATCGACCCGGCCTTCCTGCCCAAGCTCTTCGAGCGGTTCGCGCGGGCGGACAGCTCGCGCTCGCGGACCGCCGGGTCGACGGGACTCGGCCTCGCGATCGTCGACGCGGTCGTGCAGGCGCACGGCGGTCGGGTGAGTGTGACGAGCGAGCCCGGGGACACGGTGTTCACGGTGCACCTGCCGGACCGGACGCGGCAGCCGGTGGGAGCACCTGCGGGTTCCGGCACGTGACCCTGGTGTGGTACGGTTCTTCTCAGCCAAAGACCGCTGGTCGTCGCTGCCGTGCTCACGCTCGGACAGTGGCCGAAGGTCCTCGTCACGAGGCAGCCCGCGCAGGTGTTCAGAACCACTCCCACACATCGTGCGGGAGCAGCTCCGAGCCTCTGCGCCGGAGCTTTCTTCATGTGCGGGTTGTGTTCACCACAGCCATGGGACCCGGGGCTGCCAGCAAGAACCCCAAGGAGAACCATGGCGAACAAGGAAGCTGCGGTCGCCGAGCTCACGGAGTCCTTCCGTAGCTCGAACGCCGTTCTGCTCACCGAGTACCGCGGTCTCACGGTCGCGCAGCTCAAGGAGCTCCGCAACTCGATCCGTGAGCACGCCACGTACGCCGTGGTGAAGAACACGCTGACCAAGATCGCGGCCAACGAGGCAGGCATCACGTCGTTCGACGACGAGCTCGCCGGTCCGTCCGCTCTCGCCTTCGTCCACGGTGACACCGTCGCCGTCGCGAAGTCGCTGCGTGCATTCGCCAAGGCGAACCCCGAGCTCGTGGTGAAGGGCGGTTACTTCGACGGTAACCCGCTCACCGCGACCGAGGTGGACAAGCTCGCCGACCTCGAGTCCCGTGAAGTCCTGCTCGGCAAGCTCGCCGGCGCCTTCAAGGCCTCGCTGTTCGGTGCTGCGTACCTGTTCCAGGCACCCCTCTCGCAGGCCGTCCGCACCGTGGACGCCCTCCGTGAGAAGCAGGAGTCCGCGGCCTGACCAGGCACGCGTTCCACAACCACACCACGCATCAGTAAGTAGTAGGAGAAAATCATGGCGAAGCTTTCGCAGGACGAGCTCATCGAGGCCTTCAAGGAGCTCACGCTCATCGAGCTCTCGGACTTCGTGAAGAAGTTCGAAGAGGTCTTCGAGGTCACCGCTGCTGCCCCCGTCGCGGTCGCCGCGGCCGGTGGCGCTGCTGCCCCCGCCGAGGAGGTCGAGGAGAAGACCGAGTTCGACGTCGTGCTCAAGTCGGCCGGTGACAAGAAGATCCAGGTCATCAAGGAGGTCCGTGGCCTCACGTCGCTCGGCCTGGGCGAGGCCAAGGCGCTCGTCGAGACCGCCGACGCGAAGATCCTCGAGGGTGCGAACAAGGAAGCTGCCGACAAGGCGAAGGCTGCCCTCGAGGCCGCTGGCGCCACCGTCGAGCTCGTCTGAGTCCGACCTTCTGGTCACGAAGGCCGCTGCCCCTCGGGGCGGCGGCCTTCGTCGTGCGCGGGGCGCGGCGGCGGGCGCGGGGGCTTGGGCGCGAAACCGACAGTTCTGCGCCGAACTTCGCCCCCCGATCTGTCGGTTCGGCGCCTGGGAAGCGGCATCGGACGGACTGCTGCCTCGGTGTGGAGGACCGGGACCGTCCACAGATCTGCTCGCCGTGCAATCCGCCCCTCGTGGCGAGGCCATGCTGTGCCGCGTGCACCCTGCCGATGCGATCGAACTCCTGCGGACGACGAAGGCCGATCCGTCACGGGCGCGCACGCTGCAACGGGGAGCGGCAGACGGCCACTTCGTCCGGGTGCGGCACGGAGTGTACGTCCCTGCTGCAGCCTGGGCGGCGCTCGACGGGCGGTCCCGGTACCTCGTCCGGATGCGCGCTGCTGTGCCGCTGCTCCCGATCGGGGCGGTCTTCACGCGCGACTCCGCGGCAGCCGTTCTCAACGTGCCGCGCCTGACCTCGTGGCCAGAGCACGTGCACGTGACGGTCCCGGCCCTGGACGCCGACCGTCGTCGGGTCGGACTCACCCTGCACGCCGGAAGACGGCCCGCAGAGGCCGGACGCTTCCACGGGGTACCGGTGGCGAGTCTGGCGGAGACCGTCGTCGAGACGTCTCGGCGTTCGAGTCTCAGCGGAGCGGTCGTGGCGGTGGACCATGCGCTGCGGAGCGGCGTACAGCGCCGAGAACCGGAAGGAATGCTGGACAGCGGTCCCGACTGGGGGGCGGGTCCGTGTCGCGAACGCGCTCGGTGTCGCGGACGAGCGGCATGAATCGGTGGGCGAGTCCTTCTTCGCGGCTCGCTGCCACGAACTCCGAGCGCCGTACATGGAGCCGCAGGTGCAGTTCGTCCGACCGGGCGGGAAGACCTACCGCGTCGATTTCTGGATGCCGTCGCTCGGGCTGGTGCTCGAGTTCGACGGCCGTCAGAAGTACCGGGACCACGGAGCTGTGCCCGGTACTGCTGACGACGTCCTGTGGAGCGAGAAGCTGCGCGAGGACGACATCCGAGCAGATGGTGACGTCCGCGGGTTCATCCGCGTGACCTGGTGGCACCTCGTCGACCCGGAGCGATTGCGGACCCTGTTCCGCATGCACGGCGTGCCCTGCCGGTGACCTGACCAGACCTGACCGAGTTCAGGTCATGAAACCGACACTCCGCCGCGGAACTCCTGCGCCGAAGTGTCGGTTTCGCGACGACGTCCCTCTCGACCCGCCTACGCGAGCGTGCTGTGGCGGCGGCCGTAGGCCAGGTACAGCACCGCCCCGGCGACCATCCAGATGCCGAAGGCGATCCACGTGCCCGCGCCGAGCGTCACGGCGAGGAACAGGCAGAACAGCACGCCGAGCACCGGCACGACCGGGAAGAACGGCACGCGGTACGAGCGGTCGAGGTCCGGCTGCGTCCCGCGGAGCACGATCACCGAGATGTTCACGAGGGCGAAGGCGATGAGCGTCCCGATGCTCGTGGCGTCCGCGAGTTCCCCGAGCGGGACCAGCGCGGAGACGATCGTCACGACGATGCCGACGATGAGCGTGTTCGCGATCGGGGTGCCCGTCCGGGGCGACACCCGCCCGAACACCTTCGGCACGAGGCCGTCCCGAGCCATCGACAGCAGGATGCGAGTCTGTCCGTAGAGCACGGTGAGGACCACGCTCGCGATCGCGACCACGGCCCCGATCGAGAACACGAGGGCGACGACGGGCTGCCCGGTGACGTCGACGACGATGCGGACGAGCGAGGCTTCGTCAGCGGAGAACGACGTCCAGGACCGAGCACCGATGGCGGCGACCGCGACCAGGATGTACAGCGCGGTGATGAGCGCGATCGACCCGATGATGGCGCGGGGCAGGTCGCGGCGGGGGTCCTTCGCCTCCTCGCCGGCGGTGGAGGCCGCGTCGAAGCCGATGTACGAGAAGAACAGCCGGGAGGCAGCCGCGCTCACCCCGGCAGCACCCATGGGCGCCAGCGGCTCGAAGTTCCCGGCGCGGAACGCCGAGAACGCGACGACGACGAAGAACACCAGGAGGGCGATCTTCACGAGCACCATGAGGGTGTTCACCCAGGCGCTCTCCTTCGCCCCGGGGAGCAGGACGAGCATCGCGATGACGACGAGCGCGGCCGCGGGCAGGTTCACGAAGCCGCCGTCGCCGGGAGGCGCGGACAGCACGGTGGGCAGGTGCAGCCCGAAGACCCGCAGCGTCTCGTCGACGTACTCGCTGGCGCCGACGGCGACCGCCGCGACCGACACCGCGTACTCGAGGACCAGACACCACCCGCAGACCCAGGCGATCCCCTCGCCCATGGTCGCGTAGGTGTAGGAGTAGCTCGACCCGGACGTCGGGACGGCGCCTGCCATCTCGGCGTAGGACAGCGCCGACAGGAGCGCCGCCACACCCGCGATCACGAACGAGATCCAGACGGCGGGTCCGGCGAGCGGGACGGCCGTCCCGAGGACGACGAGGATGCCGGTGCCGAGCGTCGCGCCGACGCTGATCATCGTGAGGTGCCAGACCCCGAGTGTCCGTCGGAGCGGCTGCCCGTCGACGCCTTCGGCAGCCTCCGCGCGGAGCTGGTCCACCGGCTTGCGCCGGAGGAGCTGGTGGGCGAGTGACGGCGCGGACGACATGGGACCTCACGGGGGGCGCTTGCGGTGGACGCGACATCGTCCCACGGCCCTCGGACGGGGTCCAAACCAGACGGTCCCTCCCTCCACGCGGGAGGCCCGGACCGCCTCCGTCCACAGCCCTCGGCGAACGCGTCGGGCCGGGCCCGTCCGCGGGCGTACATTCATCCGAGGACGGCGCCGGACGGCGCGGAGAGGGTGCGGATGAGTCGGATGGACGCGGTCGCCGGCGGCGGCGGGATGCGCGGTGGCGGCGGCGGTGGACCCCGCGGCCGGATCTCGAGTGGCGACCCGGACGCGCAGCGCGCAGCGAACGCCGAAGCGCCGCAGATCCCGCACCTGCTGCGTCGCATCGCCGGACTGTTCGTCCCACACCGACGCGCGATCGTCCTGACGGTCGTGCTCGTGCTGGTCGGAGCCGCTCTCTCGGTCATCCCGCCGCTGCTGACCCAGCAGGCGTTCGACCGCGGGTTGTTCCCGCCGGAGGGCAGACCGGACGTGCCGGTGCTCGCCGTGCTGGTCGGAGCCATGATCGGGCTGTGGATCGCGAGCGCCGGGATCGGCGTGTGGCAGACGTACCTGACCGCCACCGTCGGCAACAAGGTCATGGGCGCCATGCGGATGCGGTTGTTCGGGCACCTGCAGCGGATGGAACTCGCGTTCTTCACCCGGACGAAGACCGGCGTCATCCAGAGCCGCCTGCAGAACGACGTCGGCGGGGTCGCGAGCGTCCTCAACAACACGATCTCGTCGGTCCTCGGCAACACCGTGACGGTCATCGCCGCGGTCGTCGCGATGCTGCTCCTGAGCTGGCAGATGACCCTGGTGGCGGTGGTCCTGCTGCCCCTGCTCGTCATCGCCCAGCGCAAGGTCGGCAAGGTCCGCGCCCGGATCGCCGCGCAGACCCAGGAGTCCCTGTCCGACATGACCGCGATCACGCAGGAGACCCTGAGCGTGTCGGGGATCCTGCTCGCGAAGAGCTTCAACCAGCAGCGCGCCGAGATCCACCGCTACGGGGACGAGAACCGCAACCAGATCGGGCTGCAGGTCCGACAGCAGATGTCCGGTCAGTGGTTCTTCGCCATCGTGCAGATCTTCCTGTCGATCATCCCGGCGGTCATCTACCTCGTGGCCGCGTACCTCGTCCTCGGCGGCGTCCCGATCACGGCGGGCACCATCGTGGCCTTCACGACCGTGCAGTCCCGGCTGCTGTTCCCGACCGTCGGCCTGCTCCGCGTCGTGCTCGACCTGCAGACGTCGGGGGCGCTGTTCGCCCGCATCTTCGAGTACTTCGACCTGAAGCCGGCGATCACGGACGCGGCCACCGCGAAGCCGGTCGACGAACGACGGGTGGGACACGTGGCGTTCGACCACGTCTCGTTCTCGTACCCGGACGGCGAAGCCGACAAGCCCACCCTGCGCGACGTCTCGTTCGAGTTGCAGCCCGGACAGTTCGCGGCCTTCGTCGGACCGTCCGGCGCGGGCAAGACGACGATCTCGTACCTGGTGCCGCGGCTGTACGAGGCGACCGCCGGTTCGGTCCGGTTCGCCGGGCAGGACGTCCGCGACCTCGTGCACGAGGACCTCATGGCGCACATCGGCATCGTGAGTCAGGAGACCTACCTGTTCCACGCGACCATCGGTGACAACCTCCGGTACGCCAAGCCGGGGGGCGACCGACGCCGAACTCGAACGGGCGGCACGTGCCGCGAACATCCACGAGACGATCGCCTCGTTCCCGGACGGGTACGACACGGTCGTGGGGGGAGCGGGGCTACCGGTTGTCCGGCGGGGAGAAGCAACGCATCGCCATCGCCCGCGTGCTGCTCAAGGACCCGCCCGTCCTCGTGCTCGACGAGGCGACGAGCGCGCTCGACTCCATCTCCGAACGGGTCGTGCAGGCGGCACTGGACACCGCGGCGCGGGGACGGACGACGATCTCGATCGCACACCGCCTGTCGACCATCCGGGACGCGGACGTGGTCTTCGTGCTCGACCACGGGCAGATCGTCGAGCAGGGGACGCACGACGAACTCATCGCCCTCGGCGGTACCTACGCGACCCTGCACGAGCAGCAGAGCGACCCCGTGGTGGCCGCCCGCGAGTGACCGGCGGCCCTCGTGGGCGCTGCTGGTCCGGCGCGGCGTGCCGGGACGCCCGGGCCGTTCGTTCGCCCTCGGCTGACACCGGCTGGGTGTTCGTCGCGGGACGTCGCACACCGGGGCACGCGACCTAGACTCTCCTGGTGCGTTACGCGAACTCCGTCATCGACCTCGTCGGCGACACACCGCTCGTCAAGCTCAACCGTGTCACCGAGGGGGATCCGGGCCACCGTCCTGGTGAAGGTCGAGTCCTTCAACCCGGGTGGTTCGGCCAAGGACCGCATCGCGACGCGGATCCTCGACGCGGCCGAGGCATCCGGCGAGCTGCTCCCCGGCGGCACGATCGTCGAGCCCACCTCGGGGAACACCGGCGTCGGCCTCGCGCTCGTCGCCCAGCAGCGCGGCTACCGGTGCGTGTTCGTCCTCCCGGACAAGGTCGGCGAGGACAAGCGCAACGTCCTCACCGCGTACGGCGCCGAGATCGTCGTGACGCCGACCGCCGTCGCGCCCGACGACCCGGAGTCCTACTACTCCGTGTCCGACCGGCTCGTGCGCGAGATCCCCGGCGCGTACAAGCCGAACCAGTACGCGAACCCGAACGGTCCGCGCAGCCACTACGAGACGACCGGGCCGGAGATCTGGCGCGACACGGAGGGGCGCCTGACACACTTCGTGGCAGGAGTCGGCACCGGCGGCACGATCTCGGGCACCGGCCGCTACCTGAAGGAAGCGTCCGACGGCGGCGTCCGCATCATCGGCGCCGACCCGGAGGGCTCGGTGTACTCCGGCGGAACCGGCCGCCCCTACCTGGTCGAGGGCGTCGGTGAGGACTTCTGGCCCGCCGCCTACGACGCCGGCGTCCCGGACGAGATCATCGCCGTGTCGGACGCGGACTCGTTCGCGATGACCCGCCGCCTGGCGCGCGAGGAGGGTCTGCTCGTCGGTGGCTCGAGCGGCATGGCCGTCGTCGCCGCGCTGCGGGCCGCGAAGGACCTGACCGAGGACGACGTCGTGGTGGTGCTGCTGCCGGACGGCGGCCGCGGGTACCTCGGCAAGATCTTCAACGACCGGTGGATGCGTTCCTACGGCTTCGCGGAGACCGAGGACGAGCGGAGCGTCGGCGACCTCATCGCCGGCAAGGACGGACGGCTGCCGGACCTCGTGCACGCCCACCCGTCGGACACCGTCCGCGACGTCGTCGACATCATGACGAAGTACGGCGTCTCGCAGATGCCCGTCCTGAGCGCCGAACCGCCCGTCGTCATGGGCGAGGTCGTCGGGGCCGTCGAGGAGAAGACGTTGCTCGAGCACGTGTTCACCGGTGCCGCGGGGATGGCCGATGCGCTCACCCCGTTCGTCGGCGACCCGCTGCCCCTCATCGGGATCGGGGAGTCCGTGTCGGCCGCACGCCGGGCCCTCGAGTCGGCGGACGCCCTGCTCGTCGTCGGCGACGGCAAGCCGGTCACGGTGCTGACGCGCCACGACGTGCTCACCTACCTCTCCGAGTGACGGCGGGCGGCACCGCCGCGCCCGCGTCGCCGACCACGGACGGCGCCCCATGTCAGCCGCGCCGGTACCGGACGTGAGCGACGCACCGCCGAGCCCCGCCGACACGGGCACGAGCGACGGCCGTCCGGCCCGCCGCCGACCCACCCACAGCGAGACGACCACACAGACCGCACCGAGCCTCCAGGAAGGGGCACCCGCGACATGACCGACTTCAGCACCCGCGCCATCCACGCCGGCCAGGAGCCCGACGCCGCCACCGGCGCCGTCATCCCGCCGCTGTTCCTGACCTCGACCTACGTGCAGGACGGCGTCGGCGGCCTGCGCGGCGGGTACGAGTACTCCCGCTCCGGCAACCCGACCCGCGACTCGCTGCAGACGCTCCTGGCCGACCTGGACGGTGGCGTCGCCGCCTACTCGTTCTCGTCCGGGCTGGCGGGGGGAGGACGCCCTCCTCCGTGCCTACCTGGAGCCGGGAGCACGGATCGTGATGGGCAACGACGTCTACGGCGGCACGCACCGGCTCGCGAACCGACTGCACGTGCCGTGGGGGGATCGAGCTCGTCACGGTCGAGATGAGCGAGCCGGACCGGGTCCGCGCCGCGCTCGCCGACAGCCCCGCGAAGACCGTGCTCTGGGTCGAGACGCCGACGAACCCGCTCATGAAGATCGCGGACATCGAGACCCTCGCCGCGATCGGACACGAGGCCGGCGCGCTCGTCGTCGTGGACAACACCTTCGCCTCGCCGGCCCTGCAGCAGCCGCTGTCGCTCGGCGCCGACGTGGTCGTGTACTCGACGACGAAGTACCTCGGCGGCCACTCCGACGTCGTCGGCGGCGCCGTGGTGCTGCGCGACCGGGAGCTGGCGGACGCGGTGCAGTTCGTGCAGTTCGGCGGCGGTGCGATCTCGTCGCCGTTCGACGCCTGGCTGACGATCCGCGGGATCAAGACGCTCAGCGTCCGGATGGAGCGCCACTCCTCGAACGCGCAGGCCGTCGCCGAGGCGCTGCTCGCGCACCCGGCGGTTGAGCACGTGTACTACCCGGGCCTGCCGGAGCACCCCGGCCACGACATCGCGGCGAAGCAGATGCGCGGCTTCGGCGGCATGCTCTCGGTGGCGCTCACCGGTGGTGCCGAGGCGGCCAAGCGCTTCGCCGAGTCCACGGAGCTGTTCGCCCTGGCGGAGTCGCTGGGCGGTGTGGAGTCGCTCATCGGCTACCCGAGCGAGATGACGCACGCGTCGGTGAAGGGCACCGAGCTGGCGGTGCCGGAGAACGTCGTCCGTCTGTCGGTCGGCATCGAGGACGCCGGCGACCTCGTCGCGGACGTGCAGCAGGCGCTCGACCGCTGACCTCGGAACCGGGGTCCTCGGGACCGAGGTCCTCGGGATCCCGCACCTCGGGGCCCCGCACCTCGGGACGCGGGACCCGGCGTCCTACGATGACCGGGTGACCTCCACGACGGCGACCCGGACGAGCGTGTTCGCGCCGCGGTACCTCGTGGCGACGATCGGCATGGTCGCGATCGTCGCGGTGTCGGCGTTCCAGAACCTGGCGATGACGACGATCATGCCGGTCATCTCCGAGGAGCTGCATGGTGAGACGCTGTACTCGCTGAGCTTCGCCGCGCCCCTCGCCGCCGGTGTCCCGGGCATGGTCCTCGCCGGGAACTGGACGGACCGCGCGGGCGGGCGGGTGGTCGCGTGGGTGTCCGCGTCCCTGTTCGCGATCGGCACGGCGGTCGTCATGGTCGCTCCGACTATGCCGGTGTTCCTGGCCGGTCGACTCGTGGAGGGCTTCGGCGCGGGTGCGATCGACGTCGTGCTCTACGTCCTCGTGGCCCGGGTCTTCCCGGCCGACCTGCACGGCTCGGTGTTCGCCGGGTTCGCGGCCGCCTGGGTGGTGCCCGCCCTCGTCGGACCGGCGGTGGCCGGCATCGTGACCGACGCCCTGGGCTGGCACTGGGTGTTCGCCGGGGCACTCGTGATCGCCGTCGTCGCGTTCGCGTGCCTGGTCCCGACGCTGCGGCACCTGCGGCCGCCCGCACCGGAGGCCCGACCGCCCTGGCAGGGTCGGCGCATCGCCTGGTCGGTGGCCGCGTCCGCCGCCGTGCTCCTGCTCAACACCGCTCCCGACCTGCCCCTCGCCGTCCGCTTCGTGGCGGTCGGGGTGGGACTGGTCGGCGCGTGGACGGCGCTCCGTCCGCTCCTGCCCCGGCGCACGTTCACGGGCGGCGCGGGCCTGCCGTCGGTCGTGCTCCTCCGCGGGGTCCTCGCCGCCGGGTTCTTCGGCAGTGAGGCGTACGTCCCCTTCCTGCTCCAGGCGCAGCACGGCCTGGAACCCTCGGCGGCCGGACTCGCGCTCACCGTGGCCGCCCTGAGCTGGGCCGGTGCGAGCTGGTTGCACGGGCGCCTGGGGGGAGCAGCACCTCCCGGCCACACGGGCCTTCGGCGCCGGACTGGGGCTCGTCCTGGTGAGCCTGCTGTCCGCGCTCGCGGTCGCCCTGGTGGACCTGCCCGTGTGGGTGCTCGTCGCCGGCTGGTTCGTCGGCGGCGCCGGCATGGGGGTGGCGTACCCGCGGACGTCGATGCTCACGCTCCGGTTCTCGCGAGAGGGCGACGACGGATTCGCCAGTTCCGCCCTGACGATCGCGGACGCGTCCGGCAGCGTCGTCGGGTTGGCGATCGCCGGTCTGCTGTTCACCACCGCGGGCGGCCGGGAGGAGCCGACGGCCTTCGCGCTCGTGTTCGCCGCGATGACGGTGGTCGCCCTCGTCGGGCTCGTGGCCGTGCGGCGGCTCGGACCGGTCCCACCGCCGCCGCGGTCGCCGTCACCGGAGGCACCGGGCGGGTAGCCTGGCAGACCCGGACCGAGGAGGACCCGTGCGTCGCACCGCAGCAGTCGTGCTGACCGCCACGCTGGCGGTCGGCGCCCTCGTGCTCACGGGGTGCAGCGGGACGACCACGACGGCTCCGACGCCGGTGCGGAGCACCGACCTCACGAGCTCGGACGGCGGGTTCGCCGAGGACGCCGTGATCGGGGTCGTGCTGACGGCTGACGCGGCGACGCCGACCGACTCCGGTGACGGCCGTTCGCTGGCGACCCGGTTCCGCGAGGAACTCACCGAGGCCGGGTTCCGCCCGGACGTCCGGGTCGCGGGGGCCGACCAGCCCGCCCGACAGCGGGCGGCCGTGCACGACCTGGTCCGGACCGGCGCCAAGGCGCTCGTCGTCCGGGCAGCGGACCCCGACGCGCTCCGCACGGAGCTCCGCGACGCACACGACGCGGGCGTCGTGGTCGTGGCGCTCGGCGGTGCCCTGCCGTCCTCGGGCGGCGGGAACGACGGACTCGCGTCGGACTACCGCATCGACGGCGCGGACTCGGAGGCCGACCTCGTCAGCCGGAGCGTCGCGATGGTGTCGTCACTGCAGCGCGGCGAGGAGCCGCGGGACGGGGACGACCCCGCGCAGTAGTGCCGTGTCCGACCGCCGGCGCGGTGGGCCGGGAGGCCCGTGGGCGGTCGGCGACGTCGGGGCGGGGCAGCGTGCCACCAGGGCGTTCAAGCAGCGCCACCAGGGGACGGGCCGGCGACAGGGACGGGTCAGCGCCACCAGGCCGGGAACGAGCGCGTGATCGTCTCGACGAGGGCCTTCCGGGAGCGTCGAGGACCGCCGAGCCACGCCTCGATCGCACCGACGAACCCCTGCGCGACGAAGCCGGCGGCCACCTCGTCGATGATGTCCGGCTTCACCGCGGGGTCGAGCTCGTCGATGTGCATGGCGCTCGACACGGTGAAGTGCCCGACCAGCAGACGGTGCAGTGAGGCGTCGTTCGGGTCGGGGAGCGCGAGGGCGTAGACGTCCCGGTGGGCCGTCACGTGGTCGATGACGGCCTCGATACCGCGGCGGGTGATGGTGGCGAGCTCGTCGGGACCGGCCCCTCGCTCGACGGCTGCGCGGTGTGCCTCGGCGTCGTCGGCACGGATGCGGTCGAGTTCGGGTGTGAGCACGTCGGCGAGCAACGACCCGGGGGGACACCGCGTGCGAGTAGAACGTCGCACGGTTGATGCCGGCGGCGCGGGTGACGTCCGCGACCGTGATCTGCGACACCGGGCGGTCGGCAGCGAGTCGGAGCACGGCCTCCTTGAGGGCAGCCGTCGTGTGCAGGATCCGAGCGTCGACCATGACGCTCCTCCCATCTCGTTCGCGGTGCTCCCGGCGCACCTCGGCCGGGAGTCCGACGCTACCGCACCGTCGGGCCGCGCCACCGGTCCGCCGCACCCTCGTGTGGACGCGCGCCGGGCCTCGCGGCCGGGGGGAACCGGAGCCGAGCGACGGCCGCGCGTCCGGTCCGCGCGTCCGGTACGCGCGGACGTCCGCGTCCGCGCTTGTCGTCGTGTCGCACCGACCCGTACCATGATGGAACGGACCGAATCGATTCGAGCGGCCGATCCCATCCCACCGCCTGCCTTTCGGAGGATCTCGTCGTGTCCGCGCCTGCGACCACCGGCTCACTCAAGGTCATCCTGCACCCGGGCGACTCGCTCACCCGGGCGCAGCGACTCGTCTACGTCTTCGTGCTCGGCGCGCTCACGGCGCTCGGACCGTTCACGATCGACCTCTACCTGCCGGCGTTCCCGTCGCTCGAGCGGGACCTCGGCATCTCCGCCGGCGCGGTGCAGCTCACGCTCACCGCGACCACGATCGGCTTCGCGATCGGGCAGCTCCTGGTCGGTCCGTGGAGCGACAAGGTGGGCCGCCGTCTCCCGCTCATCATCGCGACGAGCCTGCACGTCACCGCCTCGGTCTGCGCCGCCCTCGCGCCGAACGTCGAGGTCCTCGCGCTGTTCCGTGTCCTGCAGGGCATGGGCGCCGCGGCCGGTGGCGTCGTCGCGATGGCGACCGTGCGTGACCTGTTCGGCGGGAAGCCGCTGGTCCGCATGCTGTCGCGACTGGCGATGGTGAACGGGCTGGCCCCGATCCTCGCGCCGCTCATCGGCTCGCAGATGCTCCGCTTCTTCCCGTGGCGCGGGATCTTCGTGTTCCTCGCCTGCTACGGCCTGGCGGTCGTCATCGCCTCGATCCTGCTCATCGTCGAGACGCTGCCGAAGGAACGCCGGCAGGAGGCCGGACACTCGACCATCGGCCAGCGGTACCGCGCGCTGTTCTCCGACCGGATCTTCGTCGGGGTGGCGCTCATCGGTGCGATGGTGTTCAGCGGGTTGTTCTCGTACCTCAGTGCGTCGCCGTTCCTGTTCCAGGGGGTGTTCGGCCTCGATGCGCAGCAGTACGGCCTGCTCTTCGCCGTGAACTCGGTCGGTGTCGTCCTCGGCGTGCAGATCTCCTCGCGGCTGGCGCAGCGCGTCGGACCGCAGTGGATCCTGGCCTGTTCGACCGCGACGCTCTTCCTGGCCGCGCTGGCGATCGTCGTGCTGGACCAGCTCGACGCGGGTCTGGTCGGCGTGCTCGTCCCGCTCTGGTTCTACATCGCGGCGTGCGGGTTCTCGTTCCCGCTCGTGCAGGTGATCGGTCTCGCGTCGCACGGCAAGGAGGCCGGCACCGCGGCGTCCCTCCTCGGTGCGCTGAACTTCGGCGTCGCCGGGATCATCTCGCCGGTCGTGGGCCTGCTCGGCATCTCGACGGCCACCCCGATGGCCATGGTGATGGGGACGACCGCGTTCGTCGCGATCCTCGTGCTGTGGTTCGTCGTGCGTCCGAGGACGGTCCCGGCCCTCAGTCACTGAGGGCGGGCGGTGACCGGGCGGTCACTTCCGGACGAGGCCGACCGTCTCCGCGACGAGCAGTCCGCCGACGGTCAGCACGGCCGCTCCGCCGACCAACACCGCCGCCGCAGGTCGCTCGTACCAGTGGCGGAGCCGGGGCCAGCGACGGGAGAACTCCCGGGCCGACATCGTGCCGGGGAGGCGCTCCGTCCGGACGTCGAACCGATCGACCAGCCGCTCGACACCGTCGTCGCCCCACACGTCGCCCCGGACACGGAACAGCGCTTCGCCCGCGGGGTCGAGCGCGACGAGGTCACGGCTGGCGCGCTCCGCCGACGCGCCGTGCCGGGTGACGAGCAGGACGTCGTGCACGCGGGAGCGGGCGACCGTCCGGGTGCCGGTGAGCACGCCGCGGATCGTGACGCTGTCCTGGTGGACCGCGACGAACGCGGTGCGGAGCCGGAGGTAGGCGGCGGCGACCACCGCGGCGAGCAGGAGCACGACCGCGGCGACCACGGCGCCGAGTCCCGTCGGGACCGCCGACCAGACGACCGCGACCGCGATCGGCAGGGCGGAGAAGCCGATGCTCAGTCCGGTGGAGCGGACGAGTGCCGCCCGCGGTCGCACGAGCTCCTCGGCCGTGCTCGTGTCGAGCGGTGTCGCTCGCGCCGTCGTTTCCCCCACGGCAGGTCTCCTCGTCCCCGGAGTGCACGGGCGCGGCGGAGCGCCGGGCCCGCGACGGCGCCCCTGCCGTCCGATGCTGGTCGAGTGCGTCGGGTCCCTCCGGCGCGCTCGTCCGGTCAGCATAGGGGAGTGGTCGCGGCGGGGACAGGCGGTCGGCCGCTTTCCGGAGGGTCGGTCCGCGACGGGGTGCGCGCGGGTCCGCCGCCTGGGGGACCAGTGGGACCAGCGGGACCACCCGGACCGACGCCGGCGGAACCGGCGGGACCAGCGTGACCGGCCTGGCGGGTGCGCCCGGGGCCTCCCGGCACGGCCACCGCCCGCGGTGGTGCACCCCCGGAACGACGGAACCCCCCGCACAGGGCGGGGGGTTCCGGTTCGTCGTGCGGAGGATGGGGGGATTCGAACCCCCCGAGGGCTTGCACCCAACACGCTTTCCAAGCGTGCGCCATAGGCCACTAGGCGAATCCTCCGGGCGCCACCTCGCGGTGACGACACCCTATGGTACAGGTCCCGGAGGGTGCTGACGACCACCCCCCCGTCGGGCCTCCGTCGGACCCGTCCTCGGCCGAGGTCGAGCGCCCCGGGTCCGTCCGGGGACGAGGGCTACCCTGGGTCACGTGTCGAGCCGCATCTACATCACGTCAGCAGAAGGACACACCGGCAAGAGCACCGTCGCACTGGGGGGTGCTCGAGACCCTCGCCCGGACCGTGGGGCGTGTGGGGGGTCTTCCGACCGGTCGCGCGGTCGGTCGACGAACCCGACTACGTGCTCGAGCTGCTGCTCCAGCACACCGGCGTCGACATCCCCTACGACGACGCCGTCGGTGTCACGTACGACGACGTGCACGCGGACCCGGACGCCGCGCTCGCCACCATCCTCACCCGCTTCGCCGGGGTCGAGCGCCGCTGTGACGCCGTCGTCGTCCTCGGCTCCGACTACACCGACGTCGGCAGCCCGACGGAGCTGTCGTTCAACGCCAAGGTCGCGGCGAACCTCGGCGCACCCGTGCTGCTCGTGCTCGGCGGGCGCGACTCGGCGGAGCGCGCGGCCCGATCGGCGGACGGCATGGCGCAGGTCGCCGACGTCACGACGAGCGAACTCCGCGCCGAGCACGCCCAGCTCCTCGGCGTCGTCGTGAACCGCGCCGACCCGGACGCCCTCGACGCGATCGTCGCGAGCGTCAGCACCGCCGTGCACGACCACCACCCGGACGCCCCGGTGTGGGCGATCCCGGAGGACGCGGTCCTGGTCGCCCCGACCGTGCGTGCGCTCCTCGCGGCCACCGACGCGACGCTCGTCCGCGGCGACGAGGCGCTGCTCGACCGCGAGGCCCTCGGCACCGTCGTCGCCGGCATGAGCATGGAGAACGTCCTGCCGCGGCTCATCGAGGGCGGCATCGTCGTCGTGCCGGGCGACCGGAACGACGTCCTCATCGCCACGCTGCTCGCGAACCAGTCGGAGACGTTCCCGAGCCTGGCCGGCGTCATCCTCAACGGCGGGTTCGAGACCGCCCCGCAGGTCTCCCGGCTGCTCGAGGGCCTGTCGAGCTCCCTGCCGATCGCGCAGAACGCCCTGGGCACGTACGACACGGCGCTGCGGATCACGCAGACCCGTGGTCGTCTCGCCGCCGACTCCCCGCGCAAGGCCGACCTGGCACTGGCGCTGTTCGAGCGGCACGTCGACGCCGAGGCCCTGCGCGCCCGTCTGCAGCTCACGCCGTCGGGTGTCGTCACACCGCTCATGTTCGAGCACGGGCTCATCGACCGGGCCCGCGAGCACCGGAAGCACATCGTCCTGCCGGAGGGCGACGACGACCGCATCCTCCGCGCGGCCTCCACGCTCCTGCAGCGCCAGGTGTGCGCGCTCACGATCCTCGGCGACCCGGGCGCGATCCGGGCCCGGGCGACCGAGCTCGGACTCGACCTCGAGGGCGCACAGCTGCTGTCCCCGTTCGACCCCGAGCTCCGCGAGCGGTTCGCGCAGGAGTACACGGCACTGCGGGCGCACAAGGGCATGAGCGTCGAGCTCGCCCGCGACACGGTGACCGACGTGTCGTACTTCGGGACGATGATGGTGCAGCTCGGGCTCGCCGACGGCATGGTCTCCGGCGCGAAGCACACCACGGCCCACACCATCCGGCCGTCGTTCGAGATCATCAAGACCCGTCCGGACACCTCCATCGTGTCGAGCGTGTTCCTCATGGCCCTCGCCGACCGGGTCCTCGTCTACGGCGACTGCGCGGTGATCCCCGATCCGACGAGCGAGCAGCTCGCGGACATCGCGATCTCGTCCGCCGAGACCGCGACGCAGTTCGGCATCGAGCCGCGCGTCGCGATGCTCAGCTACTCCACCGGCGACAGCGGGTCCGGCGCCGACGTGGACAAGGTGCGCGCGGGCACCGCGTTCGTGCGGGAGCGTCGGCCGGACCTGCTCGTCGAGGGGCCGATCCAGTACGACGCCGCAGCCGACCCGACGGTCGCGAGCGCGAAGATGCCGGGTTCCCCGGTGGCCGGTCAGGCGACGGTGTTCATCTTCCCCGACCTCAACACGGGCAACAACACGTACAAGGCCGTGCAGCGGTCCGCCGGCGCCGTCGCGGTCGGTCCCGTCCTGCAGGGGCTCCGCAAGCCGATCAACGACCTCTCGCGCGGGGCCCTCGTCAGCGACATCGTGAACACGGTCGCGATCACCGCCATCCAGGCCGGCACCGCGGCCCCCGCACCCCGCACAGAAGGTGACCCCTCGTGAGCGCAGCACTCGTCGTCAACTCCGGCTCGAGTTCGTTCAAGTACCAGCTGGTCGAACTCGAGGACGAGCGCACCCTCGCCTCCGGCCTGGTCGAACGGATCGGCGAGTCGACCGGCTCGTGGAAGCACACGAACGCGCTGACGGGGGGAGACCTCGTCGAACGACAGCGCCGAGGTGCCCGACCACGCCGCCGGCTTCCAGGCGATGATCGACGCCTTCCGGAAGGTCGGCCCGTCCTTCGACGAGCACCCGCCGGCCGTCGTCGGGCACCGCGTCGTGCACGGCGGCACCCGCTTCGACGCCGCCACGGTCGTCACCGACGAGGTCGAGCAGCAGATCGACGACCTGTCGAGCCTCGCACCGCTCCACAACCCGGCCAACCTCGAGGGGATCCGGGCCGCGAAGCAGGTGTTCTCGGACGTCCCGCACGTGGCGGTCTTCGACACCGCGTTCCACCAGACCATGCCGCCGCACGCCTACACCTACGCGATCCCCGCCGACCTGGCCGAGCAGTACCAGATCCGCCGCTACGGCATGCACGGCACGAGCCACAAGTACGTGTCCGAGCAGGTCGCGGTGTTCCTGGACCGGCCGTTGTCCGAGTTGAAGACGATCGTGCTGCACCTCGGCAACGGGGCGTCCGCCGCGGCGATCGACGGCGGGAGGTCGATCGAGACGTCGATGGGTCTCACCCCGCTCGAGGGTCTCGTCATGGGCACCCGCTCGGGCGACCTCGACCCCGCCGTGCTCGTGCACCTGCACCGCGAAGCCGGCATGTCGTTCGAGGACCTCGACACGATGCTCAACAAGCGGTCCGGTCTGCTCGGCCTGACCGGCAGCGGTGACATGCGCGACGTGCAGGACGCCGCGACGAAGGGCGACGAGACGGCCGAGGCGGCGCTCGCCGTGTACCGGCACCGGATCCGTCGCTACGTCGGCGCGTACACCGCGCAGCTCGGCGGGCTGGACGCGGTCGTCTTCACCGCGGGTGTGGGGGGAGAACAACGCGCTGCTCCGGCGTCGTGTGCTGGCCGGTCTCGAACACCTCGGCATCGAGGTCGACCCGGACCGCAACGAACTCCACTCGAAGGAGGCACGTCGGATCTCCACGGACGCGTCCCGCGTCGCCGTCCTCGTCATCCCCACGAACGAGGAACTCGAGATCGCCCGGCAGTCGGCGGCCGTCGCGCTCTGAGGCGCGGCCGGCCTCAGCAGCGTCCGCAGCGGACGGCCAGGAGGCCCGTCCACCGGTCCGGTGGTGGGCCTCCTGGCCGTCGTCGGGTCGGCTCGGTCAGCCGAGCGCGTGCAGGGCCGCCGGGATGGGCGTGTCCCCGCTCGTGACCTCGAACTGCTGGCCCACCGCGCTGTCATCGAGGAGCGCGTGCAGGACCACCGCCGCCACGTCGGCGCGGGGGGATCGAGCCACGCGGCACCGTCCTGCCGACCGAGACAGTGCCCTGCGGCGGGGTGTCGAGCAGGGCGCCGGGACGGACGATCGTCCACCGGAACCGGCGCATCCGGACGTTGGCGTCCGCCTCCGCCTTCGCGCGGAGGTAGACCTGGAAGACGCCGTCCTCGTCCTCGGCGGGCAACCTCGCGGCCTCGGGGTCGTACGAGTCGGCGCCCATCGCCGAGATCATCACGTAGCGGTCGATGTCGAGGCGCACCGCGGCCTCCGCGAGCAGCACGGCCGCGTCCCGGTCGACCGAGAGCTTCCGCTCGGCGCCGCTGTTCGGCCCGGCACCGGCGGCGAAGACCACCGCGTCGAAGCCGCGGAGGCGGAGGGCGAGGTCCTCCTCCGACAGCTGCTCGAGGTCGGCGACGAGCGCCTTCGCGCCCGTCTGTTCGACGTCGGCGACGTGTGCTGGGTTGCGGACGATGCCGACGGCGTCGTGGCCGGCTTCGGTGATGAGGCGTTCGAGGATCAGGGCGATCTGCCCGTGGCCTCCGGCGATGGCGATCTTCATGCGTTCGATGCTGCTCCTCGCGTCCGGTAGAGTGTTCAGCGGCTCCTCACGTGACGCCATCCAGGCCAACTCCCCCCAGGGCGGAAACGCAGCAAGGGTAACCGGGCTCTGGCGGGTGCGTGAGGAGTCTTCTTCATTTCCTGGGGCGGCGTTGCGGGGGGAACCGGGGCTGTGCCGGTTCCGTGCGTGAGGGGTCTTCTTCATTTCCTGGGGCGGCGTTGCGGGGGGAACCGGGGCTGTGCCGGTTCCGTGCGTGAGGAGTCTTCTTCGTCTTCCGGGGCTGTGGAGAGCGGTGCCGAGGTGTCGGCGGTGCCGACTACCCTGGTCGCGTGGTCACCGCCCTGTATCGCCGTTACCGGCCCGAGAACTTCGCCGAACTCATCGGGCAGTCGCAGGTGACGGACCCCCTCCGCACGGCGCTCCGGACGAACCGCGTCAACCACGCGTACCTGTTCAGCGGGCCGCGCGGCTGCGGCAAGACCACCTCGGCGCGCATCCTCGCGCGCTGCCTGAACTGCGCCGAGGGCCCGACCGACACACCCTGCGGCGTCTGCCCCAGCTGCGTCGAACTCGCCCGCGGCGGCGGGGGATCGCTCGACGTCATCGAGATCGACGCCGCGAGCCACAACGGCGTCGACGACGCCCGCGACCTCCGCGACCGTGCGGTCTTCGCGCCCGCTCGCGACCGCTACAAGATCTTCATCCTCGACGAAGCGCACATGGTGACGCCGCAGGGCTTCAACGCCCTGCTCAAGCTCGTCGAGGAGCCGCCGGAGCACGTGAAGTTCATCTTCGCGACGACCGAACCCGAGAAGGTCATCGGCACCATCCGCTCGCGCACCCACCACTACCCGTTCCGGTTGGTCCCGCCCGCGACGATGCTCGAGTACATCGAGCAGCTGTGCGCGCAGGAGTCGGTGTCGGTCGCGCCGGGCGTGCTGCCGCTCGTCGTGCGCGCCGGCGGCGGGTCCGTGCGCGACACCCTGTCCCTGCTCGACCAGCTGATGGCCGGCAGCGAGGACGGTGCGATCGCCTACGAACGGGCCGTCGCGCTCCTCGGGTACACCGACGCCGCACTGCTCGACGACGTCGTCGACGCGCTCGCCGTGGCCGACCCGGCATCGGCGTTCTCGGCGATCGACCGCGTCGTGCAGACCGGACAGGACCCGCGGCGCTTCGTCGAGGACCTGCTCGAACGCCTCCGCGACCTGATCGTCGTCGCGGCCACGAACGAGAGCGCGGGCGCCGTGCTGCGCGGCGTCTCGCCCGAGGAGCTCGACACCATGTCCCGGCAGGCCGGGGTGTTCGGCGCGACGGCGCTGTCCCGCGGAGCCGACATCGCCAACCGTGCGCTCACCGAGATGACCGGGGCGACCTCGCCGCGACTGCACCTCGAACTCATGGTCGCGCGCATGCTCGTGCCGGAGTCCGACGACACCCAGCGCGGTGCGCTCGCACGTGTCGAACGGCTCGAGCGTCGCGTCGGCGTCGGCGACGCCGGGGGCCACCAGGCCGGACCGGCGGAGCTGCCGACGGCCGCTCCTGCCGCCGTCGCACCTGCTGCTGTTCCCGCCCGGCCGGCGACGGCCGCGCCGACCACGCCGACACCGGCGACGACGGCCGCGCAGGTACCGGCGGCACCCGCGACGTCGGCACCCGTGTCGGCGGCCCCCCGGTTCGACGACCAGCACGACCGCTCCGGTCGCCGGGTCCGCCCCTGCCGCAGGGACGTCCGAGCAGGCCGGGTCGCCGCCAGCCCCGACCGTCGACGCCGCCCGGAGCGCGGCGGCCTCGTGGGCTGCCGCCGTCCCCGAGAGCACTCCTGCGCCGGCGGCGTCCCCGTCCCCGCAGACCAGCGATGGCCAGGCGTCGCCGTCGTCCACCGGTGTCGGCACCGTGATCGGTGACGAGCCGGCCGTGCGGTCGGTCACCCCGGTCGGCCTCCAGCAGATGCGCGACACCTGGCCGCAGATCGTCGAGCACGTCCAACGGGCCAAGCGCTCCGCGTGGGCGGTCGTCGCGACGGCGCAGGTCACCGCGCTCAAGGACGACGTCCTCACGCTGACCTTCCCGAGCCAGCAGGACGTGGCGTCGTTCAAGGAGATGAGCGACCCGAACACGAGCGTCAGCGAGCACCTGCGTGCCGCGATCAACGACGTGCTCGGCTTCCGGGTGAAGTTCGTCGCCCGCGGGCCCGGAGGCGGTGCTGCCGGGGCCGGTGCGACGCGACCGCCGAGCCCGCCGACGCAGGCCGGGCCGACGCAGGCTGCTCCGGCGCAGGCGGCTCGGACGCAGGCTGCTCCCCAGGCCGGTGCGGGGCGAGCCGAGGCGCGCCAGGCAGCTCCGGCGCAGTCCGCCCGGACGCAGGACGCTCCGGCGCAGGCGGCGCCCGACCGACAGGGCGGCCCGAGCGGCGCAGCGGTGTCGCGCGCCCAGCAGGAGACGCCGAGCGCCGGTGCCTCGGCGCCGTCCGCCGGATCGCGACCCGCTGCCCGCCAGGGCACGACGGCGGACCGTCCGTCGGGCTCCGGCTCGACACCGGCCGTCGACCGCTCGGAGGGCCGGCCGACGGAGCGCACCGCCCCGCAGCGGGACACCACTGCCCGGCAGGACGCCGAGCCGCGGGACGCCGCTCAGCAGGACGCCGGCCCGGTAACGGAGTGGGCCGTCGCGACCATCCCCGCCTCGGACCCGACGGCCGGTGCCGTCCCCGAGGACATCGAGCCGTCGTGGGCCGCCCCCTTCGGTACCGTGCCCGCCGACGCAGCCGTCGCGCCGGCCGAGCGGACGGCGCCGCAGCCGGCGCCGGCCGCTGCTCTCGCCGCCTCGGGTCCGGTCGGTGCACCTGCCCGAACCGGGAGCGACGACCAGGCGATCCGTGCCGACGCGGTCACGCAGGGCGGGCCTCCCGGCCGAGACGCACCCCGGACCGCAGCCGGCGTCCCCTCGGATGCCGTACCGGTCGACGACTACCCGCTCGACGACGAGCCGTTCGACGACGGTGCGCCGCACCCGGACCCCGGTCCGGGTGGTGGTCGTCCGGCGCAGACGGCTCCGCAACGGCAGATGGCTCCGCAGCAGCAGACCGCTCCGCGTCAGCAGTCGGCGCCGCCGCGGACCGCGCAACCGTCCGGTGGCCAGCAGCAGCCCACCGCGCAGCAGGGGCAGCAGGCCGCCGGCAACCAGTCCGGTGTCCGCCGGACCGCCGTGCCCGGGCGCTACGGCGAGGCCGTCGTGCGTGAGATCCTCGGCGCGCAGTTCATCGAGGAGACGTCGCTGACCGAGGGGGGGTGTCTGATGTACGACGGCATCGTGCAGGACCTCATCGACGAGTTCGGGCGTCTGCCCGGCATCGGGCCGAAGTCGGCACAGCGCATCGCGTTCCACATCCTGCAGACCGAGTCCTTCGACCCGACACGGCTGTCCAAGCTCCTCGGCACGGTGAAGGAGAAGGTCCGGTTCTGCGAGGTGTGCGGCAACGTCACCGAGAACGTCCGGTGCAGCATCTGCCGCGACCCACGTCGGTCGCCGAGCACGATCTGCGTGGTCGAGGAGGCCAAGGACGTCGCGGCGATCGAGCGCACGCGGGAGTTCCGCGGGCTCTACCACGTGCTCGGCGGTGCGATCAGCCCGATCGACGGCGTCGGCCCGGACGACCTGCGCATCCAGCAGCTCATGGTGCGGCTCGCGGACGGGACCGTGGACGAGGTCATCATCGCCACCGACCCGAACCTCGAGGGCGAGGCGACAGCGACGTACCTCAGCCGCCTCCTCGTGCCGATGGGCATCCGGACGACCCGCCTGGCGTCCGGCCTGCCGGTCGGTGGTGACCTGGAGTACGCCGACGAGGTGACGCTCGGCCGCGCGTTCGAGGGTCGACGGGTCGTCGGCGGCTGATCCGACCGCGCGGGATCGTTGCGTCGCGACCCGCTCCGACGCAACATCCGAGGAACACCGGCTACGATCGTCGAGCCGCGTGACGTCGCGGTGAACCGTCCCCAGGAGTGCGTGCCCGTGGCCTTGATCGTGCAGAAGTTCGGTGGTTCGTCCGTCGCGGATGCCGAGAGCATCAAGCGCGTCGCGAAGCGCATCGTCGAGACGAAGAAGGCCGGCAACGACGTCGTCGTGGCGGTGTCCGCGATGGGGGACACCACCGACGAACTCGTCGACCTGGCGCACGAGGTCACCCCGATCCCGGCCGGGCGGGAGCTCGACATGCTCCTGACCGCGGGCGAGCGCATCTCGATGGCGCTCCTGGCGATGGCGATCAAGAGCCTCGGCGTCGAGGCCTCGTCGTACACGGGCAGCCAGGCGGGCATGCTCACCGACGCGCAGCACGGCAAGGCCCGCATCGTGGACGTCACGCCGAAGCGGGTGCGTGAGGCGCTCGACGCCGGCCACGTCGCGATCGTCGCGGGCTTCCAGGGCTTCAACCGGACCACCGGTGAGATCACGACGCTCGGACGCGGTGGTTCGGACACGACCGCCGTCGCCCTCGCCGCCGCGCTCGACGCCGACGTCTGCGAGATCTACACCGACGTCGACGGCATCTTCACCGCCGATCCGCGGATCGTCCCGAAGGCCCGGAAGATCGACCGCGTCACGACCGAGGAGATGCTCGAGCTCGCGGCGTCCGGCGCGAAGGTCCTCTACATCCGCGCCGTCGAGTACGCCCGACGGCACGGCGTCACCCTGCACGTCCGTTCCTCGTTCAGCAACGTCGAGGGCACCATCGTCTACAACCCTGCCGAGGGGGAAACCGTGGAAGAACCGATCATCACCGGCATCGCCGGAGACCTCTCCGAGGGCAAGATCACCGTCGTCGGGGTGCCCGACCAGCCCGGGAAGGCAGCCGAGATCTTCACGATCGTGGCGCGCGCCGGGGCGAACATCGACATGATCGTGCAGAACGTGTCGGCGGCCTCGACGGGGCGGACCGACATCTCGTTCACGCTGCCGAAGGACCAGGGGCAGAGCGTCCTCACCGCGCTCGAGGTGTCCAAGTCCGACATCGGGTACGAGGGCATCCAGTACGACGACCAGATCGGCAAGCTCGCACTGGTCGGTGCCGGCATGCGGACCAACGCGGGTGTCTCGGCGCAGCTCTTCCGGGCCCTGCACGACGCGTCCATCAACATCGAGATGATCTCGACCTCCGAGATCCGCATCTCGGTCGTGACCCGTGCCGACACCCTCAACGAGGCGATGCGCGTCGTGCACGAGGCGTTCGGGCTGGACGCCGACAACGAGGCCGTCGTCTACGCCGGCACCGGCCGCTGAACCGAGCAGGAGCACGACCATGACCGACACCCAGCTCACCGTCGCCGTCGTCGGCGCCACCGGACAGGTCGGCGCCGTGATGCGTCGGCTGCTCGAGGAGCGCGACTTCCCGGCCACCACGGTCCGGTTCTTCGCCAGCGCCCGTTCGGCCGGCACGACGCTGCCCTTCCGCGGCGAAGAGATCGTCGTCGAGGACTCCGAGACGGCCGACCCGTCCGGCATCGACATCGCCCTGTTCTCCGCGGGCGCGACCGCATCGCGCTCCCTCGCCCCGCGCTTCGCCGCCGCCGGCGCCCTGGTCATCGACAACTCCAGCGCGTGGCGGATGGACCCGCAGGTCCCGCTCGTGGTCAGCGAGGTGAACCCGGAGGCGATCGACGACGCCGAGAAGGGCATCATCGCCAACCCGAACTGCACGACGATGGCGATCATGCCGGTCCTCAAGGTGCTCGACACCGAGGCCGGCCTCCGTCGCCTCGTCGCCACGACGTACCAGGCCGTGTCCGGCAGTGGCCTGGCCGGGGTCGAGGAACTGCTCGGCCAGGCCCGCGCGGCGCTCGAGCAGGACACCGCGGCGCTGACCCACGACGGGTCCGCCGTCACCTTCCCGGAACCGGCGAAGTACGTCCGGCCGATCGCCTTCGACGTGGTCCCGCTCGCGGGCAGCATCGTCGAGGACGGCGAGGGCGAGACCGACGAGGAGAAGAAGCTCCGCAACGAGAGCCGGAAGATCCTCGACCTGCCGGACCTGCTGGTCGCCGGCACCTGCGTCCGTGTCCCCGTGTTCACCGGCCACTCGATCTCGGTGAACGCCGAGTTCGACCGTCCGCTGTCGCCGGAGCGCGCGACCGAGGTGCTCGCCGCCGCCCCCCGGCGTCGAGCTCTCCGACGTCCCGACGCCGCTGCAGGCGGCCGGGCAGGACCCGTCCTTCGTCGGACGCATCCGTGCCGACCAGTCCGCGCCCGAGGGACGCGGCCTGGCGCTCTTCGTCAGCAACGACAACCTCCGGAAGGGCGCCGCGCTCAACGCGGTCCAGATCGCCGAGACGGTGGTCGCCAAGCGGACGGTCACCGTCTGACCCGACGGCCGCACGACGGACGGGAGGTGGGCCCCGCCGGCCGGTACCGGCGGGACGCGCCAACGGCGCGACGGCCGTGCCTGGAGGGACGGTGCCGGCTGGTACCGCGCCTCCCGTCGTCGGACAGGCAGCGGCGGTAGGCTCGACGGGTGGCAGTGAAGCAGGTGGACCCCATCGATGTCGTCCTCGTCGGCGGAGGGATCATGAGCGCCACGCTCGCCGCGATCATCCACCGGCTCGAGCCGGACTGGACGATCCGCGTGTACGAGCGGCTGGGCAGCGCGGCGCAGGAGTCCTCCAACCCGTGGAACAACGCCGGGACGGGCCACTCGGCGCTCTGCGAGCTCAACTACACGCCCGAGCTCCCCGACGGCCGCGTGGACATCGCGAAGGCCGTGACGGTCAACGAGCAGTTCCAGGTGTCCCGGCAGTTCTGGTCGCACCTGGTCGAGGACGGGACGTTGCCCGACCCGACGAGCTTCATCAACCCGACGCCGCACATCTCCTTCGTGTGGGGCGCGGACAACGTCGCGTACATGCGCGCGCGCTACGACGCCATGAAGGACCACCCGCTCTTCGCCGGGCTCGAGTACAGCGAGGACGCCGAGCAGATCCGGAAGTGGGCACCGGCCCTCATCCCGGGGCGCAAGAAGGACCAGCCGATCGCGGCGACGTACTCGGCGGCGGGCTCCGACGTCGACTTCGGGTCCCTCACCCGGCAGCTCTTCGACCAGCTCGAGATCGACGGCCTGCAGTTCGAACCGTCGCACCGCGTGACGAAGATCGCCCGCTCGAAGGTCTCCGACGGCTGGGTGCTCGACGTCCGCAACGAGGTCGGTCGCTCGAAGCAGCGCATCGCGGCGAAGTTCGTGTTCGTCGGTGCCGGCGGCGGGGCGCTGCAGCTGCTGCAGAAGTCCGGCATCCCGGAGATCCGCGGCTACGGCGGCTTCCCGGTGTCCGGCGAGTTCCTGCGCACCGACGACCCGGAGGTGGTGCAGAAGCACGCGGCGAAGGTCTACGGCAAGGCGAGCGTGGGGGGCTCCGCCGATGTCGGTGCCGCACCTGGACACCCGCATCGTCGACGGGCAGGCGTCGCTCATGTTCGGACCGTACGCGGGGTTCAGCCCGAAGTTCCTCAAGCAGGGGTCGGTGCTCGACCTGTTCACGTCGATCCGCCCGCACAACCTCCGTCCGATGCTCGCGGTCGCGTTCTCCAACTTCGACCTGGTGAAGTACCTGGTCGGGCAGCTCCTGGCCTCGAAGCGCACGAAGTTCGACGCGCTCCGCGAGTTCATGCCGAGCGCGCGGCCGGAGCACTGGCACCGCATCACCGCGGGGCAGCGGGTGCAGGTCATCAAGCCGGACCCCGAGAAGGGCGGTGTCCTGCAGTTCGGCACGCAGGTCATCACGTCCGGGGACGGGTCGATCGCCGGCCTGCTCGGTGCCTCCCCCGGGAGCGTCCACCGCGGTCCCGATCATGCTCGGGCTGCTGCAGCGGTGCTTCCCGGACCGGTGGGACGGCTGGCAGGCGTCGGTGCGTGAGATGGTGCCGACGTACGGTCAGGACCTCGGCGACGACGCGGCCCTGGCGAGCGCCACGCTGGACCGTACGGCGGCGGTGCTGGGCCTGCACCGCTGACGTCCCCCCTCCTTGCACCTCGTTCGAACATGTGTTCGAATGGGAGCATGCGTTGGGACGGGCAGGCGATCACGGCCGAGCGGAGCGACATGCTCCCCGGACTCGAGTCGAACAGCGGGTTCGTCCGGAGCGTGACGACCCCTGAGTTCGTCGGGGTGACCTTCCACGAGGTCCTGGCGAAGTCCGCGCTGAACAAGGTCGGGGGGAGCGGACGGCGGCACGTGGGGGGTGGACGATCAACCCCTACCGCGGCTGCAGTCATGCCTGCGTGTACTGCTTCGCCCGTCCGACCCACACCTACCTGGAGTTCGACGGCGGGGCGGACTTCGACCAGCAGATCGTCGTGAAGACGAACGTCGCCGACGTGCTCACTCGGGAACTCGCGAAGCCGAGCTGGGACCGGCACCCGGTCGCCCTCGGCACGAACACCGACCCGTACCAGCGCGCAGAGGGACGGTACCGGCTCATGCCCGGGATCATCCGCGCCCTGGCCGACTCCGGCACGCCCTTCAGCATCCTCACCAAGGGCAGTCTGCTCCGACGGGACATCCCGCTCCTGGTCGAAGCCGCGAAGTCCGTCCCGGTCGACATCGCGATGTCCATCGCGGTGTACGACGACGACCTGCAGCAGTCCGTCGAGCCCGGCACCCCGACGACCTCTGCACGCCTGGCCACGGTACGGGCGGTCCGCGACGCCGGGCTCGACTGCTCGGTGTTCCTCATGCCGGTCCTGCCGTACATCACGGACACGCGGGCGCACCTGCAGGACGCGGTCGGGCGCGCGGCTGCCTCCGGTGCGACGAGCCTGATGTACTCGGCGCTGCACCTCAAGCCCGGCATCAAGCCGTGGTGGTACGAGTGGCTGGGCCGGACGCACCCCGACCTCGTGGGGCGCTACCGGGCCATGTACCTCGACAACACGTACGCGCCGAAGGACTACCGGCGCTGGTTGGCCGAGCGGGTCCGGCCGATCCTGCACGAGCACGGCCTGTCCCTGGGGAAGGTCGACCCGGCGACCGGATCGATGGGGTTCTCGGACGACGCCGTGCCCCGGACGTCGGACCAGTCGCCGCTCAAGCGCGCGGACCCCGGGTACGCCCACCGCGCCGAGTACCGGCCGTCGAACGGGCTCGGCCCGGGCGCCGGGGCCCCCCGGTGTGGCCGCTTCTGCCCCGGCCTCGGCGGGGGGCGGGTCGGCCGACGGGCCCGACCCGGCTGACGGAGGCGACCCGTCCGACGGGTGCGGTCCGCGAGACGGGTGCGGTCCGCACGGCGGAACCGCGTCTCTTCTGATCGTCGATCCCGCTTCCGGGGGGACAGTGGCCCGTCGGTGGTCGCCGTTACCATGGACGAGTCCGCCGCCTGGCGATCTGATCGGGGTACACACCAGCACCCATCGTGGTTGGATCGAAGACGGCGCCCCCCGCCGCTGACGGACCACCCCACGGTCTGACGCGGCGGTGAGCACTCGGAGTCCGAGTGCTCCGTGTCCCCTCGACCGCACGGAAGGACAGCCCCGGTGCTCGGCATCCCCACGCATCTCGCGCCACGGGTGAACGCGTGGTCGACCGTGCGCGCCTTCCACGCAGCCGCGATCGGGTCCCTCGTCGCCGCTGCGCTCCTGCTGCTGCTCTACCGCGTCGACGCTCCGACGGACCACGTCCTCGGCGCGGTGCTCGCCGTGGTCCCCATGCTCGTGATGATCGGTGTGCACGTCCACGTCGGCACCTGGCGGTCGGCGGCTGCGTTCCTCGTCGTCGGGGGGATCTGCGCGTACTGGTTCGCGACCGTCGTGCAACGCGAACTCGCCGGGGTCCCGTGGGTCACCTCGTACCTGCTCTCCCTGGTCGTCGTGCCGCTCGTGCTCATCGGCGGCACCGGCAGCGGGACGCTCCGCGTGGTGCTCTGGTCGGTGTCCGGCTTCGTCGTGGGCCGGGTCGTGACGTCGGTCGTCGCCGCACAGGCCGGCGGCCCCGACCACCCGCTCGTGCTCGCGTGGGTGACGCTCGGGTTCGTCATCGGTCTCGTGGTGGCGGTGAACCGGTCGACCAGGCGGTCCGAGCGCATCCAACCCGAGCTGCTGCGGTCGGCCCGCGAAGAGCACGTGACGGCGTACCGGGCGGGGATCGAGGCCGAAGCCGCGGCGATCCTGCACGACACCGTCCTGAACCACCTCAACGCGATCGCGTTGGCGCCGGCCGGTCCGATGGACGAGCACCTCGTGCAGACGATGGAGGCGGACGTCGCGATGCTCACCGGGCGTGCCTGGCTCGCGGCGGACGGTCCGGCGGCGGACGACGGCGCCGACGACACGACCACGGTCGCGGTCGCGGCCTTCGACCGCATGCTCGACGAGCAACGGTCCACGGGGTTGCAGATCACCGTGACCGGTGACCCGGTGTCGGTCGCCCGGCTCGACCCACAGGCGATGACCGCGGTGCTCCGTGCGGTCGCCCAGTGCCTGACGAACGTCCGCAAGCACGCCGGCACCGACGCGGCCGAGGTCAGCGTCTTCGACGACGGCCTGGCGTGCACCGTGATGGTCGTGGACGACGGGCGCGGGTTCGACGAACAGGCCACCGGAGCCGACCGCATGGGGCTCCGCAACTCGGTCCGCGAGCGCATCGGCCGGGTCGGCGGGGACGTGCAGGTGTGGTCCTCGCCCGGGTCGGGGACGAGCGTCATGATGAGCGTGCCGTACGGGTCGGCGAACGCTCCCGTGCCCCTCCGACCGCACGACGACGTGGAGCGGGCCTCGTGAGCCGCACCACGCGCCGCGGTCCGGGACGACGGACCGCGCAGCAGTACGACCCGCTCGGCGCGATGGGGTCCCGACCGCTCGCGGTCGTCCTCGGCGCCGGCGGCGTGCTCTGGGCCTCCCTGGTGTCGATCCTCGACCGGGACGTGGTCGGCGCGCCGACGTTGAGCGCCCTGACCGTCCTGTTGCTCGCCGCCTCCGCGGTCGTCGTGTTCAGCGCCTCCAGTCCGTTCCGGGCGCCCTTCACCCGGTGGGCGTTCGTCGCCCACGTCGCACTGCTCGCGCTCGCGACCGTGACCGCGGCGGCCGCGCAGTGGGGTCCCGACCGGTCGCTCGTGAACGACTTCATGGTGCTGCTCGGTGCGATCGGCATCGTGGTCGTCGCCCCGTACCGTCCGTGGACGGACCTCGTCGCGGGCGGTCTCGCCCTCGCCGTCGTGGGGGCCGCCACCGGTGGGGCGGTCGCGTTCGTGCACCCTGCGGGCGTCCCGGTGCCGGTCGCGGCGTTCCTGGCTGCCGCTCCGACCCTCGTCCTCACCGCCGCGTCGGCCGTGTTCGCCCACACCTTCGCCGGTCTGGCGGAGCGCGTGCAGATCCGTGCGGGGTCGTACTCGGTGGAACGTGCCGAACGCGACGGCATCACGTCGAGCGTGCAGCAGGACCGGTCGACGATCCTCGCGCGGGACGTCGCCCCCCTTCTTCGCCGAGCTCCGCACGCGGACGACGCTGACGGACGCGGACCGGGCGCGGGCACGGGCCATCGCCGACGGCATCCGGCAGGTCATGGTCGCCGAGGCGGACCGCACGTGGTTGGAGTACGCCGTGCGCATCGCGGGGGGACCCCGCCGCCACCGTCGTCGACCCGCTCGGCCTCGCTGCGGCGATGGACGCCGACCAGCGGACCGTCGTCCGGACCTTCGTGCGCGTGGTGCTCGCGGCCGACACCGTCGACCCGGCCGGCGTCCGGGTGACGGTCGCGCCTCCCGACCCGTCGGCTGCGGGCAGCGCGGTCACGATGACCTTCGACGTCGCCGTGGCCGACTCCGACGTCGGCATCCACCGGGCGTTCGATCCGTACGTCGCCGTGCTCCGCGTGACGTTCCCGGACCTCGACGTCGCCGTCCGACCATCGTCCCTGACATTAAGGTTCTCGTATGACCAGCACTGACCCGACCCGGTTCCCGGAGGGCGGTCCCGCCATGCCGGCCCCGGGTTCCCGCCGGGTGCGTTTGGCCATCCTCGACGACCACGAGGTCCTGCTCGACAGCCTGTCGAGCTGGATCGCGGTGAACGCCTTCGACTTCGACCTGGCCCTCACCGCACACACCTGGCTCGAGATGGTGCACAGCGACAGCTTCCCGACCGACCTGGTGTTCCTCGACTTCCAGCTCAAGGAGCCGGTGTCGATCGAGGCCCGCGTCCGCACGTGCCGAGCAGCCGGGGCGAAGGTGATCGTCCTGTCGAGCGTCGACGCCCGCGAGTCCCGCGACCGCTCCCTCGCAGCCGGTGCGGCGGCGTTCCTCTCGAAGTCCCTGCCGATGCGCGAGGTGATGGACATCGCGCGTGAGGTGATGGGCGTGGCGCGCGAGACGCCGGCACAGCGCGAATGGCGTCCGCTGCCGACGGGGGCGAGCGCCCACCAGCGTCCGAAGCTCAGCCACGGCGAGGAGGAAGCGCTCCGCCTGTACGTGTCGGGCTACTCGACGAACGAGGTCGCGGCGCAGATGAACGTGCAGTACGAGACCGCCAAGACGTACCTCCGCCGTGTCCGTGAGAAGTACGCGAAGGTCGGCCGTCCGGCGTCGAAGAAGTCCGACCTCATCCGTCGCGCGGCGGAGGACGGGTTCCTCGCGTAGTGGCCAAGCTCTACTTCCGCTTCGGCGCGATGAACAGCGGCAAGAGCACCGGGCTCCTGCAGGCCGCGTACAACTACGAGGAGCGCGGCCAGCGCGTCCTGCTCGCCAAGCCCAGCGTCGACACCAAGGGCGACCGCGAGATCGTCTCGCGGCTCGGTGTGACGCGGACCGTGGACGTCGTGCTCCCCGCCGAGGCGGACGTCCGTGCTGCGGTGGCCGAGGCGGGCGCGACCGATCCGGAGTCGGCAGCACTCGACGGCATGGTCCGGCCGGTCAGCTGTGTGCTCGTGGACGAGGCGCAGTTCCTCACGCCCCGGCAGGTCGACGACCTGCTCCGGATCGCCGTCCTCGACGAGATCCCCGTCCTCGCGTACGGCATCCGCACCGACTTCCGCACCGAGGCGTTCCCCGGCAGCCGTCGCCTCCTCGAAGTCGCGCACTCCCTCGAGGAACTCAAGACCATCTGCCGCTGCGGGCGCAAGGCCGTGTTCAACGCCCGGAAAGTCGACGGCCGGTTCGTGTTCGACGGGTCACAGGTCGCGATCGACGGCGTCGACGTCGAGTACGAGTCACTCTGCGCCAACTGCTACCTCACCGAGTCCGGCGGCCGGTTGGACGGCGAGACCGGACACTGAGCCCGGTCCGGACAGGAGAGCCCGGTCCGGACAGGAGGCGCAGACCGGACCGATCCCGGGCCTCCCATCCAACACGTGTCCCGGAATGGGCGCGCGACGCGGCGCGTTGGTGTGGACATGAGTGACGCACCCCTGCACCTTTCCGTCCTCGACCTCGCGACGCGCGAGTACGGGCAGTCGAACACCGAGGCCCTGCAGGGCTCGATCGACATGGCCGTCCGGGCCGAACAGCTTGGCTACGAGCGCTTCTGGGTCGCGGAACACCACGGCATGCCGGGCATCACCTCGTCCGCGCCGGCGGTCTTGCTGAGCGCCGTTGGTGCCGCGACCTCCACGATTCGCATCGGTTCCGGTGGCGTCATGCTGCCGAACCACGCCCCGCTCGTCATCGCGGAGCAGTTCGGCACCCTCCGAGCGCTGTACGGCGACCGCGTCGACCTCGGCATCGGCCGCGCGCCCGGGACGGACGGGGCGACCGCGATGGCCCTCCGGCGGACGGACCGGCTCGACGTCGACGACTTCCCGCAGCAGCTGGCCGACCTGGTCGGCTTCTTCACCGGTATGGAGGAGTCGAACCCGCTCGCCCGCATCCGTGCCGTGCCCGGTTACGGCGACGTCCCGGAGTTCTGGCTGCTCGGGTCGTCGGGCTACAGTGCACAGGTCGCCGGGGCGCTGGGGATCCCGTTCGCCTTCGCGCACCACTTCGCGTCCGACAACACGGAGGCGGTGCTCGCGCTGTACCACCAGGCGTTCCGACCCTCGCGTTTCCGTTCCGAGCCGCTCGCGTTGATCGGCGTGCAGGTCGTCACCGACGAGGACCCGGCCGTCGTGGACGAGCAGAGCGCGCCCGGGATGATCTCGTTCATCCGCATGCGTCAGGGCGCGAAGCCCGAGCCGGTCTCGATGGAGGAGGCGCGCGCGTACGAGTTCTCCGACCTCGAGCGACGGTTCATCGCCGCCCGGACGGAACGTCAGGCGTACGGCTCCCGCGACCAGGTCGCGGCGAAGATCAACGAGTTGGTCGAGTCGACCGGCGCCGACGGGGTGATCGTCGCTCCCGGGGCCGCGCAGGCACGCTACCGGCACCAGGCGCTCGAGGTCGTGGCGGGGCTGCACGCCGAGGGGCGGCTCGTCCGGCCGGGCGTCGCCGTCGCCTGACGCCGCGCGGACCGGGTGCGCGTCAGCGCGCAGCTTGGACCGTCCGCACGACGCCGGCTTGCGCGACGCGGGCTTGCGTGGCGCGTTCTGGACGTGCACAACAGGAACCGGCCCGAACCACGGACTCCCGTGGTTCGGGCCGGTTCCTGTTGTGCCGACGAAGTCCGGCGGCGCCGGAGAACTCCGGGAACGGCGAAGGCCCCGGCTTCCTGAGAAGCCGGGGCCTTGTGTGTCGGGGTGACAGGATTTGAACCTGCGACCTCGTCGTCCCGAACGACGCGCGCTACCAAGCTGCGCCACACCCCGCGGTGTGATCACTCCGTTCCCGGAGCAACCCCAGAAGTCTATCCGATGATCGGGGGGTGCTCACGACCACGCGGTGTCAGCCGGGCGCGTCGCGATCGACGGGGGGAGCGGTCAGGTCCGGGCCGTCAGCGTGACGACGACCGCCTCCGGCCGGACGGCGAACCGCACGGGCGCGTAGATCGAGGTCCCGAGTCCGGCCGAGACGTTCAACCAGGACCAGTGCGTGCGGTTCTGCCACTGGTGCAGGCCGCTCGCGTACCGGCGCGGCAGGTCCGAGTTCGTCACGAGCGCGCCGACGCCCGGGACGGCCACCTGGCCGCCGTGCGTGTGCCCGGCGAAGACGATGTCCGCGCCCTGTGTCACGAAGGCGTCCAGGACGCGACGGTAGGGCGCGTGCGTGATGCCGATGGAGACGGGGGGAGGGGCCGCTCTCGTCCTCCGACCACGGCACCTCGGAGCGCATCTCGTCGACGTTCGCCGGCAGGAGGTCGAGCCGGTCCCAGTCGCGGTGTGCGTCCGACGTGCCGAAGAGCTCGAAGCGTGACCCGCGGATCTCGACGGCGCGGGCGTGGTCGTTGAGGTCCAGCCACCCGAGGGACTCGAAGAAGGCCGTCTGGCGGTCCACGTCGAGCTTCGCCGGCTCGGCATGGGCCCGCATGGTGCTCGGCCCGGCGAGGTACTGCGCGGGGTTGCGGGGTGACGGTGCGAAGAAGTCGTTCGACCCGTAGACGAAGGCGCCCGGGATCCCGCGGAACGGCTCGAGGGCGTACTCGACGGCGGCGTTCGCGGTCGCGTGGCCGAGGTTGTCGCCGGTGTTCACGATGAAGTCCGGCTCGACCAGGCTGAGGTCGCGGATCCACTGCTGCTTGTCCGCCTGCCACGGGGCCATGTGGATGTCGGACAGGTGCAGGACGGTGACGTCCCGGGAGCCGACCGGCAGCACCGGGACGGTCTCCCACCGGAGGGTGTACGCGCGGCGCTCCACGAGGGAGCCCCAGGCGGCGGAGGCGACTCCGAGCGCGGCGCCCGCGGCGAGGACGCCGAGGGCACCACGCGCTCGGGTCACCGGCAGCCCTTCGGCGACTTGCCGTTCTTGTTGCCGTACACGGACAGGGTGATCCCGGTGTCCTTCGACACCGCCGTGCCCTGGCCGGGGTCGACCGCGGCCACGAGGCACTCGTTGTCGCCGTTCCCCTTGGGGTAGTCCTTCGACACGGAGACGTTCGTGAACCCGGCGTCGGCGAGGGCGTCCTGCGCGTCGCCGATCTGCTTGCCGGTCACCTCGGGGATGGCGGTCTGTGAACCGTCGGTCGTGTACACGGTCACGCTCGACCCCTTGGAGAGCTGCAGCCCGGCTGCCGGGTTGGTCGAGAGGACCGTGCCCGGCGTACCGCCGCCGGCCTGGACGCCGCCGTCCACGTAGGTCAGGCCGGCCGCTGCGATCGCTGCGCGAGCCGCCTCCGGGGTCTGACCCTGGACGTTCGGCACCGCGACGCTGTTGCCGCGGATTGCGGCGGGCGACGGGTCGGCGAACTGACCACCCGGGTACTGCGTGTTCACGATCGTCTGCGCCTGGCGCCACAGTGCCGTGCGGGAGCCGGCGTAGGCGCCGTTCGGGCCGTAGACGTAGCGGAGGTTCTGCTTGCCGACGGTGTTGCCCAACCACGCGGCGGTCGCGACCTTCGTGGTGGCCCCGACGAGCCAGATCTGGTCGGCCTCGTCAGTCGTACCGGTCTTGCCGAACTCGTCGAAGCCGTCCGCGGTCCGAGCACCGGGAGCGGTGCCGATGGTCATGACCTTCTTCAGCGCGTAGATGGCCGTCGCCGCGACCTGCGGGTCGATGGCCTGCGTGCAGTCCTTCTCCTGGCCGCCGAGGGACTTGCCGTCCGCGTTCGTCACGTTGTCGATCGCGATGGGACGGCAGAACGTGCCGTTGTTCGCGATGCCGGCGTAGGCCGCCGCCATGGTGAGCGGCGCGATGTAGTTCGTGCCCAGCACGAACGACGCGTTCGTCCGGACCGAGGTCGTCGTCTTCTTCGAGGTGTCGTCCGCGAACTCGGCCGAGGTCTCGCGCGGGGCGGCGAGGTGCACGCCGAGCGACTCCGCGGTCTTGCGGATGTCGCAGTAGTCGAGCTTCTGCGCCATGTTCACGTAGGAGACGTTCACCGAGCGGTAGGTCGCGTTCTCGACGGTCATGTTGCCGCCCTCACCGGGGGGCGTCGTTCTTGGGCGTGTACGTCACTCCGACGGGGCTGCCGCACTGGTTGAAGCTCGGGAACGGTCGGGGAGTACCGTTCACGATCTCGCCGAGGCCGTGGCCGTTCTGCAGCCAGTTGAGGAGCGTGAACGGCTTGAACGTCGACCCGGTCTGGAAGCCCTCACCGCCGCCGTACCGCTCGTCGACGCTGTAGTTGATCCCCGTGTCGGTCGCCGGAGCGCAGGCGTTCGGGTCGGCGCCCTCGGTTCCGCAGCCCGCGAGCTGGTTGTAGTTCTTGTTCTGGACCATCGTGAGCACGCGGCCGGTGTCGGCTTCCACCGAGTTCAGGACCCCGCCCAGGGCGAGCCGGGCCTCGGTGTTCGGCGCGTAGGCGTTGATCAGGTCCTTCTGCGCGTTGTTGAGGTCGAGGTTCAGCGTGGTCTGGATCGTGTAGCCGCCGTTGCGCCAGGCGGCGTCGCGTGCCTTCTGGGTCGAGCCGAGCTGGGACATCTCCTTGACGACCTGCACCGCGTAGTCGCAGAAGAACTGGGATCCGTTGCCGGCGGCGGCCTTGCAGCCCTGGGTCGGGTCGGTCAGGTGCACGTAGTCGGCGGGCTTGGAGGCGATGGCCTCCTTGAAGTCCTTGGTGTTGATGTGCTTCTGGGCGTACATCGACTTCAAGATCACGTCACGCCGGGCGACGTTCGCTTCGTAGTACTTCGGGTCGGACAGGTTGCGCGTGTTCGGCGACTGCACGATCGCCAGGATCGAGGCGGCCTCGGCGGCGGTGAGGTCGGTGGCGCTCTTGCCGAAGTAGTGCTGCGCCGCGGCCTGGACGCCGTACGTCTGGTCACCGAAGTAGGCGATGTTCAGGTAGCCGGTGAGGATGTCCTTCTTCGGGTACTTCTTCGCCAGCCCGATCGCGAGCTTCATCTCCTCGAGCTTGCGGGAGACGGAGACCTTGGTCGCCTCGTTGTAGGCCTTGATCCGCTGCTCCTGCGTGGGGAGCTCGAGTGCCTGCTGCATCTTGATGTTGCGGACGAGCTGCATGGTGAGCGTCGACCCACCGCCGGAGTCGCCGAGGCCACCCCCGGCGACGGTGCCGACACCGGCGCGGACGAGCGAGGTCATGTCGACGCCGCCGTGGTGCCAGAAGCGCTTGTCCTCACCGTCGATCGCGGCGTTCTTGAGGTTCTCGCTGATCTGGTCGTACTTCAGCTCCTGGCGGTTCTGGTCGTAGACCGTCGCCAGGTGGGTCGGCTTGCCGCCCGAGTACGCCAGCACCTCGTTGCGCTGGGGCAGGTCGCCGAGCTCGATGTACTCGGGCAGCGACTCGAAGACGCCGATCGTCGAGGTCGTCGTGACACCGGCGACCGCGATCGCCGGCGTGACACCGATGGTGACGAGCAGGCCGGCGAGTGCGCTGAAACCGACGAAACCGACGAAGGCGCCGACTGCGGAGACGGGCTTGGTCCGGCGGGCAGACGTCTTCTGGGCAGACATAGGATGCAGCCTAAACGACACCTCGGACTGGAAAGCTGGCAAGGAACCGCATGAGCCGCTGGGAATACCTCACGACCCCGTTGATCATCCACAACACCACCGCCATCCTCAACAACTTCGGTGAGCAGGGCTGGGAACTGGTCCAGGTCGTCACCGGCCCGGAGGGCGGGCTCGTCGCCTACCTGAAGCGTCCGAAGGCCGAGGCATGAGCGTCGCCGAGCGCCTGACCGAGCTCGGCATCACGGTGCCGGAGGTCGCGGCTCCCGTCGCCGCGTACGTCCCCGCCGTCGTCTCCGGCGCACACGTCTTCACCGCTGGGCAGCTGCCGTTCGTCGACGGCGCCCTGCCGGTGACGGGCAAGGTCGGGTCAGCGGTCGACGCCGAGACGGCGACGGCGCAGGCCCGGGTGGCGGCGCTCAACGCCCTCGCCGCGGTGCAGAGCGTCGCCGGGTCGCTCGACCGGGTCGCCCGGGTCGTCAAGGTGACGGTCTTCGTGGCCTCCGACCCCTCGTTCACCGGGCAGCCGGCGGTCGCGAACGGAGCGTCGCAGCTCGTCGGCGACGTGTTCGGCGAAGCCGGCGTCCACGCGCGCAGCGCGGTCGGCGTCGCGGTCCTGCCGCTGGACGCACCGGTCGAGGTCGAGCTGGTCGTCGAGCTGACGGTCTGACCACCCACGGACGCGACGCGTCCGTGGGACGCAGGAAGGGCCTCCCGGCCGGTGTGACGGGAGGCCCTTCCTGCGTCCGCCCGGCTACATCAGGTCCGCGATGGTCGCCATGATCGTCGGGTCGGCCAGCGTCGTCGTGTCGCCGATGCGACGCCCCTCGGCCGCGTCGCGGAGGAGGCGGCGCATGATCTTGCCGGACCGCGTCTTCGGCAGCTCCGGGACGATGACGACCTGACGGGGCTTCGCGATCGGGCCGATCCGCTTGCCGACCCAGGAGCGCAGCTCGGCGGCGGAGGCCTCGCGGTCGACGCCCTCGGCCGCCTCGGCGGTGAGGATCACGAACGCGACGACGGCCTGCCCGGTCGTCTCGTCGGCGGCACCGACGACCGCTGCTTCGGCGACTCCCTCGTGTCCGACGAGCGCGGACTCGATCTCCGCGGTGGACAGTCGGTGCCCGGAGACGTTCATCACGTCGTCGACGCGTCCCTGCACCCAGATGTCGCCCTGGCCGTCGAGCCGGGCGCCGTCGCCGGCGAAGTAGCGGCCCGGGAACCGTGACCAGTACGTCTCGACGAAGCGGTCGTCGTCGCCCCAGATGCCGCGCGCCATCGACGGCCACGGCTCGGTGACGGTGAGGTAGCCGCTGCCGCCGGGACCCACGGGGGGTGCCGTCCTCGTCCACGATCTCGGTGACGATCCCCGGCAGCGGGGTCTGTGCCGCGCCGGGCTTGAGCTTCGTCACGCCGGGCAGCGCCGAGATCATGATCGCGCCGGTCTCCGTCTGCCACCACGTGTCGACGATCGGGGTCCGGTCGTGGCCGATGACCTGCCGGTACCACTGCCACGCCTCGGGGTTGATCGGCTCGCCGACGCTGCCCAGCAGCCGGAGCGACTCGAGGCTGCGTGCTTCCGGGATCTGACGACCGGCCTTCATCGCGGCGCGGACCGCGGTCGGTGCCGTGTAGAGGACCGTGACCCCGTACGCGTCCACGATGTCCCACCAGCGACCGGGCTGTGGCTCGTCCGGCGTGCCCTCGTACAGGACCTGCGTCACGCCGTTCGCGAGGGGACCGTAGACGACGTACGTGTGACCGGTGATCCAGCCGATGTCGGCCGTGCACCAGTAGACGTCCTTCTCCGGGTGCATGTCGAAGACGTTCCGGTGCGTGTAGGCCGCCTGGGTGAGGTACCCGCCGGAGGTGTGCACGATGCCCTTCGGCTTCCCGGTCGTGCCCGAGGTGTACAGGATGAACAGGGGCGTCTCGGCGGGGAAGGCCTGCGCCTCGTGATCGGGAGCGGCGGCGGCGAACTCGTCGTGCCACCACCGGTCGCGGTCGGTCCAGGCGATCTCGTTGCCGCCGCGCTGCACGACGAGCACGTGCTCGACGCTGCCCGTGCCCTCGCCCTGCAGGGCCTCGTCCACGGCGGGCTTGAGCGGGGAGACGGCACCGCGACGCCATCCGCCGTCCGCGGTCACGACGACCTTCGCGCCGGCGTCCTCGATCCGGGCGCGGAGGCTCTCGGCGCTGAAGCCGCCGAAGACGACGGAGTGGATCGCGCCGAGCCGGGCGATCGCGAGCATCGTGACGACGGCCTCCGGGATGAGGGGGGAGGTACACGACGACACGGTCACCACGCCCGACGCCGAGACCCTGCAGCATGTTCGCCGCGCGCTGCACGTCCGCCGTCAGCTCGGCGTAGGTGACGGTGCGGGTGTCGCCGTTCGCGCCCTCGAAGTGGATCGCGACGCGGTCGCCGTTGCCGGCGCGGACGTGCCGGTCGAGGCAGTTCTCGGCGACGTTGAGCTCCCCGTCCGCGAACCACCGGGCGAACGGTGCCCCGGACCAGTCGAGCGTCGTCGTGAAGGGCGTCCGCCAGTTGAGCAGGGCTCGGGACTGCTCCGCCCAGAACGCCACCCGGTCGGCGCTCGCGGCGTCGTGGAGGCCCTGGTCGGCGACGGCGTCCGCGACGAACTCGGGCGACGGTGGGAACGTCGTCGCGTCGTCGGAGGTGTCGGCCTGCTGTGGAGCGGCCTGCTGCGGAATCGTCATCGATGTCCTTTCGTCTCGTCCGCCCGGGACGCGGTCGGACCACCGAGGCAGACGACGACCGGGCGCAGTCGGAGACTACTCCCGACCGCGCTCCCGGCGGAGGACCCGGCCCGGTGCCGGCAGCGAGCGCCGTCCTGCGGTCCGGCCCGTCACCGCGGACCTGCCGGCGCGCAGCGGGACAGTCGATCCGCGCAGGTCCTCGCGTTCCGCGTCCAGGAGTGTCGGCGCATCCCCTTCGTGGGGTACAGTGTTCCCTGCCGGGCTCGTTCCCGGTGGCACCGGTCACGATTCCCCCCCAATCACCCCGGTGTCCAGGCGGCACCCGTTCCCCCCCAACAGGTGCCGCCTCTTCTTCTTCCCGGCTGGACCGCACGGGCGTGCGTCGGACGGAACGGGCGCGACGCCGCCGATCGGCAGCAGGACGCGGCCGACGTGGACAGACCGGTCGGCCCAGCCCCGCGCCCCACGCCGGTCTCGTCGCGCTCATCGGGACCCACTCGTCCCGGTCCGCCCTTCGGCGGACCCGCGACCTCGGCGCCGGATCGCTGCAGCACCCGGACATCCGGAACGGGGTACGAAGGCGATCGTCGGGGTACAAATCGCTCACGGTCGTGACGTCGGGCAGGGCTGTCCACCGGTCCGGCCGGGAGGCGCGGATCACCTGAAGCGCGGCCGTACCGTCGCGCCATGCACCGCCATCGCGCTCCGTTCCTGCCCGGGTCTCCGCCTCCTCACCATCGGCGGCGTGCCGCGTCGTTGGTCGACTTCGAGGAGCTCGCGCCCCTGGTCGCCGACGACCGCGTGACGGACGTACTGGTCCTGGGCGGACGGGGCGTCTGGACCGACCGGGGCGCCGGGTTGGTCGTCGTGCCGGGACTCGTCCTGCCGGAGGACCGCGCCCGCGACCTCGCCCGTGCCCTGGTCGCCCGCGGCGGACGGCACGTCGACGAGACCACACCCTGCGCCGACGTCCGGCACGGAGACGGGATCCGTGTGCACGCGGTGCTCGCTCCGGTGTCCGTGCACGGGACGGCGATCTCCGTCCGGCTGCCACGCGACGAGCGACCCACGATCGACCGCCTGGCCGACCGAGGGTTCTTCGAGCGGGTGCCGCGCCGGCTCGTCGAGCGGGCCGTGCACGAACGGCAGAACGTGCTCGTGACGGGGGGCCACCGGGAGCGGGAAGACCACGCTCCTCGCAGCGATGCTCGCGCAGGTGCCGGCCCGCGAACGCATCATCACGGTGGAGGACGTCGCCGAACTCCGGGTCGACCACCCGCACGTCGTCGCGCTCGAGGCCCGGCAGGCGAACGCGGAGGGCGCCGGCGAGCTGGGTCTCGGTCGACTGCTCCGCGAAGCGCTCCGGATGCGACCAGACCGGATCGTCGTGGGGGGAGTGCCGGGGCGCCGAGGTCCGGGAGCTCACGTCGGCCCTCAACACCGGGCACGACGGGGGGCGCGGGGACCGTGCATGCGAACGGCCTCGACGACGTCGCCGCGCGACTCGAAGCGCTCGGTGCGCTGGCCGGGCTCGGACCCGAGTCGCTCGCGCGACAGGCGGCGAGTGCGTTCGACCTGGTGCTGCACGTGGAGCGCCGGCACGGGGTGCGGCGGTTGGCAGCGGTGGGCCGGATGCACGTCGACCGCGCCGGACGGTTGGTGGTCGCCGACGTCGAGGCCGTGCTGAGCCGGGCGGCGTCGAGCCGGGGCGCGCCGAGCCGGGTCGTGTCGAGCAGCGGGGACCGGGTGGCGGCACCTGAGGGCGCGAGGACGGGCGGGCCGGCCCGGATCGACGGTTGCGGCTCGTCGGCGCCCCGCAGTGGCTCCCGACCCGCGGGCGACGCTCGACGTGATGCGCGGCGGGTCGACGACGAGCAGTGCCGCCGGAGGACAGGCGGGGCGCACCGACGTCCCCGTGACGGCTCGTGACGACGCCCCGCGCGCGGACCGGTGATCGCGCCGGACCGAGGACCGATCCCCTCGGCCGACCGCTGGACCTCGCACGGACGCTGGACCGCGTCGCCGTGCTGGTCGCTGCCGGCGTCCCACCGCCGCGGGCGTGGGCGCTCGTGACCGCGGCGGCAGCCGCACCGACCCAGAGGCGGTCGTACCCGGCCACTGGCCAACCGGAGCCGCGCCGGGGACGGGCGGGACTGGTCCGACGCCGGACCCGTCCATCCCGCAGGACGGTACGAGGACGTGGCCCGGCGGGCGGCGGTCGCGGGTCGTGGGACCCCCTCGACCGAGCGGGACGTCGAGGGGGGTGCTCGCCGTCGCGGCCCGGACGGGAGCGCCGGTGGCACCGACACTCCGGGCGCTCGCAGTGTCCCTGCGCGATGCCGAACAGACGGCGCGGTCGATCCGCACCGCGCTCGCCGGTCCGCGCGCGAGCACACGGGTCGTGTTGACGCTCCCGGTCTTCGGGGCGCTGCTCGGGTGGGCCTGGGGTGTCGACTCGGTCGGCGTCCTGGTGGGCAGCCCTGTCGGCTCGGTCTGCCTGGTCACGGCGGTGGTGCTCGTCGCGGTCGCGCACCGGTGGACGCAGCGACTCGTGGCCTCCGCTGCGGAGAACGAGCCGATGCCGGGGCTGCTGCTCGACGTCTGGGCCGTGGCGCTCTCCGGCGGTGGCGCCTGGACCGACGCCGGCGCCAGCGTCGACGCCGTGTTCGCCGATCGGGCCTGGCCGCAGCCGGACCGTGACCGGCTCGCGGAGACCCTGGCGCTCGCCGGACGAGCCGGGGTCCCGGCCGCCGGGCTCCTCCGCGCGTGCGCCCTCGACCGGCGGGCGGACGCCGCTGCCGAGGGTCTCGCGCGCGCCGAGCGGCTGGGGGGTACGGCTCGTGCTGCCGCTCGGGGTGTGCATCCTGCCGGCGTTCGTACTGGTGGGGGTGGTGCCCGTGGTCGTGGGCATCCTCTCCTCCACATCGGGTGCCTTCGGCTGACCCCTCCACGGACGGTCGCGGGTGCCGATCGCACGACCGGCGCCTCGCCGAGACTCGGACCAGGGCCCGCTGGTCCAGCAACCGCGGGGCCGAGACCGTCCGGCCGGGACCGACGGGCCCGGATCGGACACACGAGACAAGACAGAAGGAAGGACACCACATGGAGAAGGACATCCCGAGTGCGGACCTGCCGCCGGCGGAGGCGCGACCGGAGCGTCGGAGGACGCGGCTGCGGGACGACGACGGGTCCGCCACGGCGGAGTACGCGGTGGTCATCTTGGCGGCCGTGGCCTTCGCCGGCGTCCTGGTCGCGGTGATGCGGTCCGGCGAGGTACAGGTCCTGCTCACCGAACTCGTCCGCACCGCGCTCACGCCGTGAGTCCGCGGCGAACCCGCCCACCAGCAGACGAACGCGGATCGGTCACCGTCGAGTTCGCCGTCGCGCTACCGGTCGTCGCCGCCGTCCTGGCCGCGGGAATCGGCGGCGTGCGGGTCGTCGACGCGCAGGGCCGTCTGCAGGCCGCCGCGGTCACGGCCGCCCGGGCGTTCGGACGCGGCGACGACGACGCGGGCCGCCGGGCGCTCCGGACGGCGGGAGCCGGGTCGTTCCGCATCGACCACACACAGGGCTTGGTCTGTGTGCACGCCGGGCGGGCCGCGGGGAGCGGTCCGTTCGCGGCGCTCGTGCTGCGGGAGAGCGCCTGCTCGGTCGACGAGCGTGACCCGGCCGAGCACGACCTGGGTGACCACGTCGCGGACGGGCTGGCCGAAGACGGGCCCGACGGCGGCGGCCCGTCGTGACCCGGCCGATCCGGATCGCTCCCGGTGCCCGGTCGGGCGGAGCGGCGTACCTGTCCGTTCGGTCTCGACCGTCGGTCGCCGGGCGGGCAGACGACGGAGGATCGGTGGCGGTCGTGCTCGTCGCGGTCCTCGCTGCCGTCTCGCTCGTCGTCGTGTCGGCGCTCGCCGCCGCCGGCCTCCGCGTCGCATCGGCTCGGGCGCAGGGGGGCAGCGGACACCGCGGCACTCAGCGCAGCGGCCGCGACGGTCGGACTGGCGCCGGGCCCGCCGTGCGCTGCTGCTCGCCGCTCCGCCCGGGCCGTCCGGGCCGACGTCCGCACCTGCTCCGTCACCGGGGCCGTCGCGCGTGTCGCCGTCGTGGTCGGGTCCGGGCCGCTGTCCGTCGGGGCCGTGGCGGTCGCCGGACCGCACGGCGGCGCAGACGCCTCGGCCGGGGCGACGGACACCGGCCGTGTCGTCCAGCCGGAGGTCGCGGACCACCTCCGGCTCCGCCGGGCATCCCCACCGGAGTGTGTATGGTGTGCCTGTCGGCCCGCCGGTCACCGAGTTCCCGGTCGACCCGGACGCATCCACGACGTCCGTCGGCTGACCAGCACCATCGATCAAGGAGACACGTGCCAGGCACGAAGAAGCTCGTGATCGTCGAGAGCCCCGCGAAGGCCAAGACGATCGCGCAATACCTCGGCGACGGATACGAAGTCCAGGCGTCCGTCGGACACATCCGCGACCTCGTCGAGCCCAAGAACCTGCCCGCCGAGCTCAAGAAGGGCTCCCTCGGCAAGTTCTCGGTCGACGTCGACAACGGGTTCGAGCCGTACTACGTCGTCTCCGATGCCAAGAAGAAGACCGTCGCCGACCTCAAGCGCGCCTTGAAGGACGCCGACGAGCTCTACCTCGCAACAGATGAAGACCGCGAGGGCGAGGCCATCGCGTGGCACCTGCTGCAGGTCCTGAAGCCCAAGGTGCCCGTCAAGCGCATGGTCTTCCACGAGATCACCAAGGAAGCGATCCAGCGCGCGCAGGAAGCCACGCGGGAACTCGACACCGCGCTCGTCGATGCGCAGGAGACCCGTCGGATCCTCGACCGTCTCTACGGGTACGAGGTCTCGCCGGTCCTGTGGCGCAAGGTCGGCCCGGGCCTGTCCGCCGGCCGCGTGCAGTCGGCCGCGACCCGACTCGTGGTCGACCGGGAGCGCGAGCGCTTGGCCTTCGTCTCGGCGAACTACTGGGACCTGACCGCCCGGTTCGAGAAGGCCGACGACGGGACGTTCACCGCACGCCTCGCCCGGATCCACGGGAAGCGCGTCGCCTCCGGACGCGACTTCGACGACCGCGGCGCGACCACGTCCGACGTCGTCCGGCTCGACGAGACGTCGGCGAGTGCGCTCTCCGCGGTCCTCGAGCGCGCCGGCGACGCGGTCGTCCGCAGCGTCGAGTCGAAGCCGTACACCCGCCGACCAGCCGCGCCGTTCACGACGTCGACCCTGCAGCAGGAGGCGGCACGCAAGCTCCGCTTCTCCGCGCGGCAGACGATGAGCGTCGCGCAGGGCCTGTACGAGAACGGTCACATCACCTACATGCGTACCGACTCCGCCTCGCTCTCGCAGCAGGCGGTCTCGGCGGCGCGGAAGCAGGCGACCGCGCTCTACGGTGCCGACTCCGTCCCGGCGAAGCCGCGCTCGTACGCCGGCAAGAGCAAGAACGCGCAGGAGGCGCACGAGGCCATCCGGCCCGCGGGTGACACCTTCAAGACGCCATCCCAGATGGAGGGCGTCCTGCGCGGCAACGACCTCCGGCTGTACGACCTCATCTGGAAGCGCACCGTCGCCTCGCAGATGGCGGACGCCAAGGGGTCGACCGCGTCCGTCGTGCTCGGCATCACCTCGACCGAACCGGTGGAGGGCCTGGCGTCCACGGCGTCCGGCACCGACGTGGAGTTCACCGCGTCCGGCACGGTCATCACCTTCCGCGGGTTCCTCAACGCCTACGAGGAAGGTCGTGACGAGGAGCGCGCCGCGGGGGGACTCCGCCGACGACGCCAAGCTGCCGCAGATGACCGAGGGCGACCACCTCGGCGTCCACGACGTCGCCGCCAAGGGGCACGACACCTCGGCACCGCCCCGTTACACCGAGGCGAGCCTGGTGAAGACGCTCGAGGAGCTCGGCATCGGCCGTCCCTCGACCTACGCCGCGATCATCTCCACGATCATGGACCGCGGGTACGTCACGCAGCGTGGAACGGCCCTCGTGCCGAACTGGATCGCGTTCAGCGTCGTCCGACTCCTCGAGGAGTACTTCGGCGACCTCGTGCAGTACGACTTCACCGCCGAGATGGAGAGCGACCTCGACCGCATCGCGAGCGGTGACGAGGACCGGGTCGACTGGCTCAAGGGCTTCTACTTCGGCGGCGACGACCAGCGCGGCCTCCGGACGGTCATCGACAACCTCGGGGAGATCGACGCCCGCGAGATCAACTCGGTCGAACTCGCACCGGGACTGACCCTCCGCATCGGTCGGTACGGCCCGTACATCGAGACGCCGAGCGACGACCCCGAGAAGCCGCGGCGGGTGAACGTCCCCGAGGACATCGCCCCCCGACGAACTCACGCTCGAGAAGGCGCGGGAGCTCGTCGAGGCACCCGTGATCGGTGACCGGGTCGTCGGCATCAACCCGGAGACCGGCAAGGAGGTCCTCGCCAAGGACGGCCGCTTCGGTCCGTACGTGACCGAGCGCACCCCGGAGCCCGAGCCGACGGTCGACCCGGCGACGGGCGAGGTCCTGCCGGCGACGGCCGAGTCGGACCCGTCGGCGGCAGCGGAAGCCACCACGACGACGACGACCACCACGAAGACCACCGCGACGAAGACGGCGGCCAAGGGGAAGACCCCGGCGGCGAAGAAGACGACGAAGAAGGCGGCAGCAGCCCCGAAGGAGCGCACGGCGTCCCTGTTCAAGTCGATGGACCCGCAGACCGTCGACCTCGAGACCGCGCTCAAGCTCCTCGACCTGCCCCGCACGGTCGGCACGGACCCGGAGTCCGGCGAGGAGATCACGGCGCAGAACGGCCGCTACGGTCCGTACCTCAAGAAGGGCACGGACACCCGGACGCTCCCGAGCGAGGACGCGATCTTCGACGTCGATCTACCCGGCGCCCTCGAGTTGTTCGCGCAGCCGAAGTACGGCGCCAAGCGTGCCGCCAGCGCGGCGCTGAAGGAGTTCGACGCCGACCCGGTGTCCGGCAAGCCGATCAAGGTGAAGGACGGCCGTTTCGGTCCGTACGTCACCGACGGTGAGACGAACGCGACGATCCCGCGCGGCGAGGAGGTCGAGGCGGTCGATTTCGAGCGCGCGGTCCAGCTCCTCGCCGACAAGCGCGCGAAGGGTCCGGTCAAGAAGAAGGCCCCCGCCCGACGCGCCCCCCGCCAAGAAGAAGTGACGCCGGACGCCGCCGTGTCCGGACCGTCGCCCGTCGCCGCCCGCGGGTGGTTCATCACCCTCGAGGGTGGCGACGGCGCCGGCAAGACCACCCAGGCCGAGCGCCTCGAGCAGTGGCTCGTGGACCACGGCCTGGAGGTCGTCCGGACGCGGGAGCCGGGCGGAACGCCCCTCGGGCAGCGCATCCGCGAGATCGTGCTGCACGAGCGTGGTCACGTCGCCCCGCGCGCCGAGGCACTGCTGTACGCGGCCGACCGAGCGCACCACGTCGAGACCGTCGTGCGTCCGGCACTCGCCCGTGGTGCGGTCGTGCTCCAGGACCGGTACATCGACTCCTCGGTGGCCTACCAGGGCGTCGCACGCGGCCTCGGTGCGGAGCAGATCCGGACCGTCTCGGACTGGGCTGCCGACGGCTTGACGCCGGACCTCACCGTGCTGCTCGACGTCGACGTGTCCATCGGACGGGCCCGGGTCGCCGCGGCCCGCGGCGACGTCTTCGACCGCCTTGAGTCCGAAGCGGAGATGTTCCACGAGACGGTGCGCGCGGCCTTCCTCGCGATGGCGGGGGGCGGAGCCCGAGCGGTTCCTCGTCGTCGACGCCGCGGAACCCGCCGACACGGTGCAGGGACACATCCGTGCAGCGGTCTCCGGCCGCGTCGGGGTCTCCTGATGCCCGCGACCGGTCGGCCGTCGGTGGCGGCTGGGAAGATCGCCCCGTGAGCGTGTGGGAGGGCCTGACCGGGCAGGAGGAGTCCGTGGCTGCACTGCGCAGCGCCGCGGAGTCGACCGACGGCACCGGGGGGCATGACCCACTCGTGGCTCATCACCGGTCCGCCCGGGTCGGGACGGTCGAACGTCGCCGCCGCCTTCGCCGCAGCACTCGTGGGGAACGGTCCGGACGACGACCACACGCTGCGGCTCATCGCCGCGGGCACGCATCCGGACGTGTCGCGGCTCACCACCCAGCGGGTCATCATCACCATCGACGAGATCCGTGCGCTCGTGACCTCGTCGCACTTCTCGCCCTCGGTCGGCCGGTACCGCGTGATGATCGTCGAGGACGCCGACCGGATGACCGAACGCACCTCGAACCTGCTGCTCAAAGCGCTCGAGGAACCGCCTGAGCGCACCGTGTGGATCCTGTGCGCGCCGAGTGAGGCGGACCTCCTCCCGACCATCCGGTCACGCGTCCGCTCCGTGCGCCTGCGGGTGCCCGGGATCGAGTCTGTGGCCGACCTCATCGTCGCCCGCACCGGCGTGGACCGGGTCCTCGCGACCGATGCCGCCCGGCAGGCGCAGAGCCACATCGGGATGGCCCAACGGCTCGCCACCAGCGAGGACGCCCGTGACCGCCGCCGTCGCACCCTGACGACCGTGCTCGGGATCCGGAGCGTCGGCGACGCCGTGAACGCCGCGGCCGCGCTGCTCGCCGTGGCGGACGAGGACGCCAAGGCGATCACGCTCGAACGTGACGCCGAGGAACGCGACGCAGCGCTCCGGTCGCTCGGCGTGCAGCCGGGCGGGACGGTGCCGCCGGCGCTCCGGTCGCAGCTGCGTGCGCTGGAGGAAGACCAGAAGCGGCGCGCGACCCGGAGCCTCCGTGACGGGTTGGACCGTATCCTCGTGGACGTCTCCTCGCTCTACCGGGATCTGTTGCTCCTCGGTCTCGGCGCACCGGCGGAACCGGTGAACCTGACGATCCGGCACGAGCTCGAGCGGGCGCTGCCGTCCGTGCCGCCGGCCGCCGCGCTGGAGGTGCTCGACGCGATCGCCACCGCACGACAGCGGATCGGCGCGAACGTCGCGGCCCTCCTGGCGCTCGAGGCCCTGCTCGTCACGGTGGCCCGCGCCGTCCGCTGACCGACGGCGCCGCCATCGGGTGCGCACGGGCCGTTCCCGCGCGTCCTCTCATGCCGCCCGCTGCGGTGCGCGTGCGAGGATCGTGCCCATGACCGATGCCGAACCGGGCCTCCGCGAGCGGAAGCGCCGCGCCACCCGACTGGCGATCCAGCAGGCCGCGCTGCACGTCGCGCTCGAGCACGGTCTCGCCGCGGTCACCGTCGACGAGGTGTCCCGCCGTGCCGACATCTCGCCCCGCACGTTCTTCAACTACTTCCCGAGCAAGGAACAGGCGATCCTCGGCGACGACCCGACGCTGCCGCAGGGGGAGGAGGTCGAGGTGTTCGTCGCCGGCGGTCCCTCGGGCGAACTGCTGTCCGACCTCGGCGCCCTGCTCGTGCACTCGGCGCGTGAACTCGTCGAGGAGCGCGGTCTGATCGGGGAGCGGCAGCAGGTCCTCCGTGCGAACCCGGAACTGTTCAGTCGACGGATGGCCTCGATGCAGGAGTTCCAGGCCGAGCTCCAGACGGTGGTCGAGCGGCGGCTCCAGCGCGACGCCACCCTGAGCGGTGACGAGGCCACCGCGGACGCCGATGTCCCTCCGGCCCTCCGCCGACGTGCCCGGCTCGCGACGCTCGTCGGACTGGCGGCACTCCGGCACGCCTGGTGGGAGTGGTCCGAACCGGGGTCGGCGGTGCACCTGACCGATGAGCTGGAGCGGTCGTTCGACGATCTCGGCGCGCTCGTTTCGCGCTCGCTCGTCTGATCCTGTACAGTTGTTTCTCGTGCCGCTCCGGGTCATCCGGAGCGTCCGCCGCCTTAGCTCAGTCGGTAGAGCGATTCACTCGTAATGAATAGGTCGTCGGTTCGATTCCGACAGGCGGCTCCGACCACCCCCCTCGTTCCTCCGGGAGCGAGGGGGGTTCGTGCTTCCCGGGGCGGCCCGCGTCAGGCTTGGTCGCGGGCAGGGTCGCCGGCCGGGAGGCCCGTCACCGGCACACGTGCACGCGCGCCTCCCACGGACGCAACATCCCGGTCGAGCCCGGCTCCCCGAGGTTCCCGAGCACGAGGTCGCCCGTCCGCCCCGCGATGCCGTCGGGCAGGACGAGGTCCGACGACGACAGGTTCGCGACGACGACGAGCGGTGGGTCGTCCTCGTTCCCGGTCGACCCGTCCGGGAGTGCCCGCGTGAACGCCCACAGCACCGGGTGCTCCGGCTCGAGGAGCGTGAAGGTGCCGAGCTGCACGGTCCGCGACCGGTGCCGCAGCGCGATGAGCCGCCGGTGGTGTTCGTACACGGACCGGTCCCCGGCGGCGCGGTCCGCCGCGACGGTGACGTGCGGCCAGCCCTGCCCCATCCCGATCCACGGCTCCGCGGTCGAGAACCCACCGGCAGGCTCGCTGTCGTCCCAGGGGATCGGCGTCCGGGCGTTGTCACGACTGCGGAACGCCAGTGCCTCGAGCGCCGACGCGGCGGACATGCCCCGGCCGACGGTCCCGCGGAACCAGTTCACCGACTCGACGTCGCGGTACTGCTCGATCGCGGTGAACCCCGCGTTCACCAAGCCGATCTCGTCGCCCTGGTAGACGTACGGCGTCCCGCGGTGCAGGTGCAGCACGGTGGCGAGCAGCGTCGCCGACTCGTAGCGGAAGGCGAACGGGTCGTCAAACTCCGCCCGTGCCGCCGCCCCGAAGCGCGACACCGGCCGCGGCTGGTCGTGGTTCGACAGGTACAGCGAGTTCCAGCCGCGCTGCTCGAGCCCCGTCTGCCACCGCGCGAGCGAGGCCTTCAGCGCCGGTAGGTCAGTTTCCTGCCGGGTGAACTTCGACGCCGGCGCGTGGTCGAGCCCGACGTGCTCGAACTGGAACACCATGCCGAGTTCGTGCCGCTCCGGAGCGGTGAACAGCACGGCGTCCTCGACCGAGACGCCCGGCATCTCGCCGACGGTGAGCAGCGCGTCCCGGCCGGCGAACACCCGGTCGTGCATCTCCTGCAGGTGCTCGTGGACCCGCGGCTGCATGACGTAGGCGTCGCTGTCGCCGGACAGGGCGTCGTCGTCCTTCGCGATGTGGTTGATGACGTCCATCCGGAAGCCGTCGACGCCGCGGTCGAGCCAGCGGTTCATCATGTCGTACACGGCGGCACGCATGTCCGGGTTCTCCCAGTTCAGGTCCGGCTGCTGCGGCGTGAACATGTGCAGGTAGTACTGGCCGGTGCCGGGGTCCCACGACCATGCGGGGCCGCCGAACGCGGCGCGCCAGCGGTTCGGCTCGTGCCCGTCGACCGGGTCCCGCCAGATGTACCAGTCGTGCTTCGGGCACGTCCGGGAGCGGAGTGCCGCGCGGAACCAGGGGTGCTGGTCGCTGGTGTGGTTGACGACGAGGTCCATGACGAGCCGCATGCCCCGCCGGTGCACCTCGACGAGCAGCGCGTCGAACTCGTCGATCGTGCCGAACAGCGGGTCGATGTCCTCGTGGTCCGAGATGTCGTACCCGTTGTCGACCTGCGGTGAGCGGTAGACGGGGGAGAGCCAGACGACGTCGACGCCGAGGTCGGCGATGTGGTCGAGGTGCCGGCGCAGCCCGGCGAGGTCACCGACGCCGTCGCCGTTCCCGTCGGCGAAGCTCCGTGGGTACACCTGGTAGACGACGGCTCTCGTCCACCACGGTTCCGGTCCGGTCACGGCGCCTCCTCGCGTCCGGTCCGTGCGCTCGGCGCGCGGACCAACCACCTGTCGGACTGGAGGCCTGTCACCCGCCCGGTGCGGGCCTCCCGTCCGTCTCCTGGTGGACAGCACGGTACGCCGCGCGTCCTGACCGGGCACGGACCGACGGGTGCTCGGTGCAGGCGACACCGGTCCCGTCACGGCGCGCCTGGTAGACAGGCCGCATGACCGTTCGATGGGGAGTGCTCGGGACCGGTGGCATCGCCCGGTCCTTCGTGGTGGACTGCACCGCCGCGGGGGGTGGAGTTCGTCGCGGTCGGGTCCCGTACCGAGGAGGGCGCCCGTGCCTTCGCGGAGGAGCACGGCATCCCGCGTGCACACGGCGACTACGCGTCCCTCGTCGCCGACGACCAGGTGGACGCCGTCTACGTGGCGACGCCGCACTCCCGGCACGCCGAGGACGCCCTCCTCGCGATCGCGGCCGGCAAGCACGTCCTCGTGGAGAAGGCCTTCACGATCACCGCGGCCCAGGCGCGGCGGGTCCGCGACGCCGCACGCGAGCGCGGAGTCCTCGTCGTCGAGGCGATGTGGACCCGGTTCCTGCCGCAGACCGCGATGATCCGCCGGGTCCTCGCCGAGGGGCGGATCGGGACGCCGCGGTTGGTCGAGGCGACCCACCACCAGGCCCTCCCGACCGACCCGCGGCACCGGCTCAACGACCCGGCGCTCGGTGGCGGCGCCCTCCTCGACCTCGGGGTGTACCCCGTCTCGTTCGCGGTCGACGTCCTCGGCGTCCCGACCGGTCTCGTGGCGGCCGGCACGCTCAGTGACCAGGGCGTCGACACCCAGATGGGGATCGTGATGACGCACGAGGGCGGTGCGCAGTCGACCGTGCACTTCGCGCTCGACGTGCGGAGCCCGAACAGCGCGTCGATCATCGGGACGGCTGGGCGGATCGACATCGACCCGACCTGGTACACGCCGACCACCTGGCGCATCCGGGACGCGGACGGGGCAGTGATCGAGGAGTTCGACGGGCGCGAGGAGCTCGCCGGCTACGCGCACGAGGCCCGTGCCCTCGAGGCCGCGGTCACGGCGGCGCCCGCCGGGGGCGGACCGGTCGAGACCGCGGAGGACGGTCCGGCCGGCATCGACCACACCGTCGCGGTGATGGCGGTCATGGACGAGGCACGTCGCCAGGTGGGCGTCCGCTACGCGGCCGACGACGCCGACTGACCGGCCGTTCCCGCACCGGACGGCCGGTCCCGCCCTGGAGGCCCGACCGCGCGTCTCGTAGGATCGTCCCGATGTCCGAGCAGTCACCCGAGCCGTCCGCCGGCGGTCCCGTCTCCCGTTCCGTCGCCGCGCTCCGTGCCTCCGCGAACCGCCGACCGGTCCCGTGGGCGATCGGCGGGCTCGTCGCGGTCCTCGTCGTCGGGTCCGGCGGCGCGGTCGCCGTGGGTGCTGCGAGCGGGGAGCAGCCGCGAGCCGCGGTGTCCGCCAGCGCCGCCCGGACGCCGACCGCCAGCGCGACGCCGACCGTGAGCCCCTCGGCGTCCCCGGAGCCGACGGCGACCGTCACGCCCACCGCGAAGCCGACCCCGACCCCGACGCCGAGCGCCCGTGCCGCCGCGCGGACCTGCTCGATCGCCGGTGCCGCCTCCGCGAGCGGCCTCGGTCGGTTCGAGGGGTACGTGATGAACGCGACCACCGGTGAGGAACTGTTCTCCCGCGACGGCGGCACCCCGGCCCAGACCGGCAGCGTGATGAAGACCCTCACGAGCGCGACCGCACTCGCCGTGCTCGGGGGCGACCACACCATCCCGACCACCGTCACCGACGAGGGCGACGGCACGATCGCCCTCGTCGGGCACGGTGACGCGACCCTGTCGGCGGGCAACGGCACCGTCTACCCCGGTGCACCCACGCTGCAGCAGCTCGCGCAGCAGGTGAAGGCCCGCCTCGGCGACGCGCCCGTCCGGTCGATCGTCGCGGACGGCACGTGGTGGAGCGAGGCCGACGCCTGGCACCCCACCTGGCCGGTGAGCGAGCGCACGATCGGCTACCAGCCCGAGGTGACCGCGCTCATGGTCGACGGTGACCGTGCGAACCCGGCCGCCGCCACCTCACCGCGCTCCGAGGACCCGATCGGCCGGGCCGGTGACGCGTTCCGGACGGCCCTGGTCAACGCAGGGGTCGTCGGGGCCGCGACGGCACCGGTCACGAAGCGCGCGACGACCTCGCAGGCCACGATCGCGCAGGTGCAGTCGCAGCCGGTCTCCACGCTCATCGGGCAGATGATCCCGAACTCGGACAACACCCTCGCCGAGATGCTCGCGCGGGTGTCCTCGAAGGAGGCCGGTGCGGGCGGGACCGCGGCGTCGCTCACCGGGGTGTACGCCTCGGCCCTGCGCGGCTACGGGGTCGACCCGGCCGGGATCACGATCATCGACGGTTCCGGGGAGAGTGCGGCCAACGCCGTGTCGCCGTCCTTCGTCGCCCACCTCATGGTCCCGGTGACCCGGGGTGAGCGAGGGCTCGGGACGCTCGCATCGGTGCTGCCGGTGTCCGGCGTCTCGGGCACCCTGTCGAGCCGCTTCACGGGGGCGAACGCCGACGCCCGGGGCAAGGTCCACGCCAAGACCGGGTGGATCGACAGTGCGAACACCCTGGGCGGCTTCATCGACGCCGCAGACGGCACGAAGCTGACGTTCGCGTTCTACGCCATCGGGTCGTCGCGGGCCGCCGCATTGCCGGCGCTCGACGCCGTGACGGCCGCCGCCTACCGCTGCGGCGGGTCCCTCGCCGCCTCCTGACCCGGCGCTCGCTGCGTCCTGACCCCGGCGTACCTGGCCGGACGGGTGCCCCGTCAACGGGTGCTCTGGTGCCAGGTGTTGGATGGGGTCATGGCTCGGGCACTGCTCATCATCGACGTCCAGAACGACTTCACCGAGGGCGGCGCGCTCGCGGTCGACGGAGGAGCGGCGGTGGCCGGACGGATCACCGCCTTCCTCCGACGGCACGCCGACGAGTACGACCTCGTCGTCGCCTCCCGCGACTGGCACGACGCCACCGGGGACAACGGCGGGCACTTCGCCGGCCCGGACGGCCCCGACTTCCGGACGACCTGGCCGGTGCACTGCGTGGCCGACAGCCCGGGTGCCGAGTACCACCCGGCGCTCGACCTGTCCGCCGTGGACGTGCACGTGCGGAAGGGGCAGGGCGAGCCGGCCTACTCGGCGTTCGAGGGGGACGACCGACACGGGCGCGGACCTGGTGGACGTCTTCTTCGACCGCGAGGTCCACGCCGTCGACGTCGTCGGCATCGCCACCGACCACTGCGTGCGGGCATCGGCGCTCGACGGCGTGCACGCGGGCCTGGACGTGTTCGTGTACGAGGACCTCGTCGTCGGCGTCGACCGCGCGGCCAGCGAGGCGGCGCTCGAGGAGGTCCGGGACGAGGGCGGCCACACCGGACGCAGTGACATGGACGAGGGGCGGCAGCGCCCGGGAGGAGCGGTCCTGTGACCGACACGACCGTCACGACCGACACGACCGACACGACCGACACGACCGACACGACCGTCACGACCGTCACCGACGAGCACGTCAGCGTCCCCGGCGTTCCCACCGGCCTGTTCATCGGGGGGCTCCTGGCGACCGGCCTCGGGCGGCGCGACGTTCGACGTCCGCGACCCGTCGACCGGCGCCGTCCTCGCGAGCGTGGCCGACGCCACACCGGAGGACGGCATCGCCGCGCTCGACGCCGCGGTCGCTGCACAGGAGGAGTGGGCCGCCACCGCCCCGCGCCGCCGCTCGGACCTGCTCCGCCGCGCCTTCGACCTCGTGCACGAGCACGCCGACGACATCGCCGCGGTGATGACGCTCGAGATGGGCAAGCCCCTCGCCGAGTCGCACGGCGAGGTCGTCTACGGCGCCGAGTTCCTCCGCTGGTTCTCCGAGGAGGCCGTCCGCATCGGCGGCGACTACCGGACGAACCCGGAGGGCACCGGTCGTGGCATCGTGCTGAAGCGCCCGGTCGGTCCGGTCTACGCGATCACCCCGTGGAACTTCCCGCTCGCGATGGCGACCCGGAAGATCGCACCGGCCCTCGCCGCCGGCTGCACGGTCGTGCTGAAGCCCGCCGACCTCACCCCGCTGACGACCCTGTACCTCGTCGAGCTGTTCCGCCGGGCCGGACTGCCGGACGGCGTGCTCAACGTCGTGCCGTCCTCGGACGCGAAGGCACTGTCCGCACCGGTCATCGCGGACCGTCGACTCCGGAAGCTCACCTTCACCGGCTCGACGCCGGTCGGGTCCGCGCTCCTCAAGCAGGCGGCCGACACCGTGCTGAGAACGAGCATGGAGCTCGGCGGCAACGCCCCGCTGCTCGTGTTCGACGACGCCGACCTGGACCGTGCGGTGGACGCCGCCATGCAGGCCAAGTTCCGGAACGTCGGGGAGGCCTGCACCGCCGCGAACCGGTTCTTCGTGCAGGAGGGCATCGCAGACGCGTTCACGGCGGCCCTGACCGAACGGATCGAGGCACTCCGCATCGGGCGCGGGACCGAGGACGGCACCGACATCGGCCCGCTCATCGACGGCCGGGCCGTCGACAAGGCGGCCGGGCTCGTCGACGACGCCGTCGAGCGTGGCGCCACGCTGGTGACGGGTGGTCGGCGGGTCGATCGTGCGGGCACGTACTACGCGCCGACGCTCCTCGACGACGTCCAGCCGGGGTCGGACATCCTGACGACCGAGATCTTCGGGCCCGTCGTCTCGATCACGCGGTTCGCCACCGAGGAGGAGGGCATCCGGCTCGCGAACGACACCGAGTACGGGCTCGTCGCCTACGCCTTCACCGAGGACATGCGGCGCGGGCAGCGCCTGGCCGAGCGGTTGGAGACGGGCATGCTCGGCTGGAACACCGGCGTGGTGTCGAACGCCGCGTTCCCGTTCGGCGGCGTCAAGGCGTCCGGCCTGGGCCGCGAGGGCTCGCACGAGGGCCTCGAGGAGTACCTGGAGACCGTGTACGTGCTCACCCCGGACCCCTTCGCCGCCTGACCCTGCGGGGCGGGGCGCTCAGACCAGCAGCTGGTGCTTCGCCAGGTCGCGGTAGAGCGGGGTGCTCTGCACCAGCTCGGAGTGCGTGCCGATGCCGACGACGCGGCCGTGCTCGAGCACGACGATGACGTCGGAGTCCACGACGGTCGACAGCCGGTGCGCGATGACGAGCAGCGTCCGGTCCTCGGCCACCGCGTCGATCGCCAGCCGCATCTTCTGCTCGTTCACCCCGTCGAGCGAGGACGTCGACTCGTCGAGCAGCAGGATCGGGGGAGCGGCGAGGAGCGCCCGGGCGATCGCGAGCCGCTGGCGTTCACCGCCGGAGAGCATCACGCCGTCCTCGCCGACCTGCGCGTCGAGTCCGCGCGGGTCGCGGTGGAGCACGTCGCCGAGGTTGACCGCTTCGAGCACCCGGACGCACTCGGACTCCGGCGCGTCCGGCGAGCCGAGCAGCAGGTTCGCGCGGATCGTGCCGGCGAGCACCGGGGCGTCCTGTTCGACGTAGCCGATCTGGGCACGGAGCTCGGCCCGGTCGAGGCCGCGGACGTCGAGCCCGCCGAGGCGGATGACGCCCTCGGTGGGGTCGTAGAAGCGCTCGATGAGGGCCAGGGTCGTGGACTTCCCGGCGCCCGACGGTCCGACGAGGGCGACCCGGGTGCCACGGGGCACGCTGAACGACACGTCGTGCAGGACAGCCTGCTCGCCGACGCCGGCGGTGGGAGCGGGGGCACTGACGTCCCCCGACCCGGCCGCTCCGTCCGACCCCACGGCGTCCGGTGTCGCGGCGTAGCGGAACGTGACGTGCTCGAAGGTGATGGCGTCGTCGGTCGCGACCGCGGCGGCGGGGTGGACGGCAGCGTCGTCCTGGTCCTCGGTCGGCAGGTGCAGGATCTCCTCGATGCGTCCGAGCGCGCCGAGGGCCTGCGCCACGGCGACGACCGCGCCGAGCGCCTGCCCGAGCGGCATGATCATCATGAAGAGCAGCAGGATGAACGTGATGAGGGTGGCGATCGTGATCGTCCCCGCCGCCACCTGCGCGCCGCCGATGCCGAGCACCGCGATGAACGCGACCTGCATGACGATGCTCGCGACCGGGACGACGAAGGCGGACATGCGCGCGATGACGAGCCCACGGCGGTAGGCCTCGGTCGCGTGTGCGTCGACCTCGCTGACCTCGCGGGCGGTGGCCCCGGCGGCGCGGATGGTCCGGACGGCGCCGATGCCCCGCTCGACCGCCGCCGTGAGGTCGCCGACCTTCTCCTGCGCGGCCTTCGAGGCGACCCGGATGCGCCGGCTGAGGCCGCCGACGACGACGACCGCGACGATGACGATCACGACGACCACGACGAGCAGCAGCGGGTCGATGACGGCCATCGCGACGACCGCGCCGACGAAGGTGAGGGCACCGCCGATCGACTCGATGAGGCCCTGGGTCAGGACGGCGCGGAGGAGCGTGGTGTCGCTGCCGACGCGGGACACCAGGTCGCCGGTGCGGCGGACGTCGAACTCCGAGATCGGCAGGTTGAGGATGCGGGCGATGAGCTTCCGCCGTGTCGACAGCACGACGCCCTCTCCGGCGCGCTGGAGCAGGAAGTGCTGCACACCGTTCAGGACGCCGGCGACGAGCACGAGGACGACGAGCGCCCACACGAGCGTCGACATGCCGGTACCCTGCTGGACCGCCGTGACGACCTGGTTGACGAGCAGCGGCTGGGCGAGGGACGCCGCGGCACCGAGGATGCTCAGCACGATGATGACGACCATCGCCGGCTTGTTCTCGAACAGGTAGGACAGCAGGCGGCCGAAGGTGGCACGGGGCCCGTCGGTCGGCTTCGGGCGTGCGAACGGGTTGCTCATCGTGCGTCGATTCTCTCACCGCTGCACCGACAGACGGACGGGAGGCTGTCCACCAGCCTGGTGGGCAGCCTCCCGTCCGATCAGGCCGCGGTCAGCGCGCGTCGCGTCCGGCCGCGACGGCCTGCCGCGCCTCGGCCTCGTCGAGGTCAGTGCCGCGCGTCTCGCGGACGAGCAGGAGCGCGACCAGGGTGACGACCGCCGCGATCGTCAGGTACAGGCCGACCAGGAAGATGTCCCCGTCCGGCTTCCACAGCGCGACCGCGATCGTCGGGGCCAGGGACGCCCCGAGGATCGACGCGAGGTTGTAGGCGAGCGCGGAGCCGGTGTAGCGGACGTTCGTCGGGAACAGCTCCGGCAGCAGGGCCCCCCATCGGCCCGAAGGTCAGTCCCATCAGCGACAGCCCGACGATGAGGAACGTGACGACCGTGATCGGGCCCTGCGACGCGGCGAACCACAGCTGGAAGGTCAGCCCGAAGAGCGCGATGCCGATCGTGGTCGGGATGAGCGTGCGACGACGTCCGAACTTGTCCGCGAGGATCCCGGCGACCGGCGTGAAGATCCCGAAGAACACGACGCCGATCATGAGGAGGGTGAGGAACTCACCGCGCGTGTACCCGAGGCCGACCTTCGGGACCATCGAGGTCGCGGTGGTGCCGTACGCCAGCGTGAAGGTCGTCATGAAGTAGAAGAGAACGTACGTGGCGACCATGCCGAAGGTGCCGACGACGACGGCCTGCCACGAGGTGCGGAACACCCGGGCGAGCGGGACCTTCGCGACCGAGCCGGTCTCCTGCACGCCGCGGAAGGCGGGCGACTCGACGAGCCGGAACCGCACGTAGAGGCCGATGAGCACGAGCACGGCGGACAGCAGGAACGGGATGCGCCATCCCCAGGCCTGGAAGTCGGCGTTCGGGGTGCCGTCCGCACCGGCCGGCATGGCGGCGTTGATCGCGATGAACAGACCGTTCGCCAGGAGGAACCCGATCGGGGCGCCGAGCTGCGGCATCGAGCCGAACACCCCGCGCTTGCCCTGCGGCGCGTTCTCGGTCGCGAGGAGCGCGGCGCCGGACCATTCGCCGCCGAGGCCGACGCCCTGCGCGAAGCGCATCACGGCGAGGAGCACGGGCGCCCAGATGCCGATCGTGTCGAAGGTCGGCAGGCAGCCGATGAGGAACGTCGCCGTCCCCATCACGAGCAGCGAGGCGACGAGGGTGGTCTTCCGGCCGATGCGGTCCCCGAAGTGGCCGAAGAGGACGGAGCCGACCGGGCGGGCGAAGAACGCCAGCGCGAAGGTGACGAAGGAGGACAGCTGCGACGCGGTCGGGTCCTCGTTCGGGAAGAAGAGCGTCGGGAACACGAGGACCGCGGCCGTCGCGTAGACGTAGAAGTCGTAGAACTCGATGGAGGTGCCGACGAGGCTCGCGATGACGACGCGCGAGCGCGGGTTCGTCTTCGGGGCGGACGTCGGGGTGGCCGGTGCGGCGGTCATGGGCGTGAGGGCACTTTCGCGGTGCGCGCGCTCGCGGGGGGAGCGCAGCGTGGGGCCGGACTGCGGACGCCGACCGGTTCGCGCGGGGTGGCGCGGACACCGGGTCGGGTGCGTTCGGGGTGGTGGTCCCGCTCGTGACGGGGTCCTCAGTGTACGACGGATGTCGCCCACCTGCGAATCCGCCCGGAAGGAGCCGTCAGTTGGCCGCGCCGGTCGCGAGGTGGTCGGGGAGCGTGTGGCCCATCCGGTCGCGCTTCGTGTCGAGGTACCCGGCGTTCTGCGCGGAGACACCGACCACGAGGGGGGACCAGGGCGTCCACCGCGATGCCGTGCTCGACGAGCTGCCGACGCTTCTCGGGGTTGTTCGTCAGCAGCCGCACGCGCGTGATGCCGAGGTCGGCGAGGATGCCGGCCGCGCCGCCGTACTCGCGGGAGTCGGCGGGGAGCCCGAGCGCGAGGTTGGCGTCGAGGGTGTCGAGCCCGTCCTCCTGCAGGCGGTACGCCTTGAGCTTGTTGATGAGCCCGATGCCGCGCCCCTCGTGCCCGCGCAGGTACACGACGACCCCGCCCTCGGCCGCGATCGTGTCGAGGGCCGCGTCGAGCTGCGGACCGCACTCGCACTTCAGCGACCCGAACGCCTCACCGGTCAGGCACTCGGAGTGCACCCGCACGAGCGCCCCGTCGGTCGGTGCCGACCCGTCCGGAGCGGTCGCGATGACGGCGACGTGCTCCGCGCTCGTCACGAGGTCCCGGTAGGCACGCATCTCGAACGTGCCGTGCGTGGTCGGGACCTTCGTGGCGACCTCGAACTGGACCGGGCTCCCGGGGGGTGGCGGAGGTCAGTGCGTCGGTCATGGGGTGCTCCGGTCGGTGGGGGGCCCCGTCGACCGCGTGATCGGACCGCTGGGGGGACCGGACGGGCGCGGACCAGCAGATCGGGGCCGAGGCTGGACGTCGACAGTACACGCAACATCCGCGCTCCCTGGATGCTTCCCACCCCGATGTCGTCGAGTGCCACCCGGGGACCGCCGAGCAGCACGGGGGCGAGGTAGACGAGCAGCTCGTCGGCGAGCCCGGCCGCGATGAACGCCGACGCGACGGTCGGCCCGCCCTCGACGAGCACGCTGTGCACCCCCCTGCTCGCGGAGGGACCGGAGTGCGCCGTCCAGGTCGTGGCCGGGGATCGTGACGAGACCACGGGGGGTGCCGGTGCAGGGCCGCGTCGGCAGGCAGCGGCCGGTCGCCGAGGACGACGGGCAGGGGCTGGTCGGCGAGGAACTCCCCGGCGTCGCCGCGGGCGGTCAGGCTCGGGTCGTCCGCCAGCGCGGTCCCGGTACCGACGAGGACGGCGTCGTGCGCGGCACGCTGCTCGTGCACGTGCTGCCGGGCGGCGGCACCGGTGATCCACCGGCTCGACCCGTCCGCCGCCGCAGCGCGGCCGTCGAGGCTGGAGGCCCACTTCACCGTCACCCAGGGTCGCCCGAGCCGGACCGAGAGCAGCCACCGCTCGAGGAACGCCTCGGCGTCGTCGGCGAGGACCCCCCGGCACGACGTCGACGCCGGCGGCACGGAGCCGGTCCGCCCCGCCGTGTGCCGCCGCCCCCCGGGTCGTCGACGGCGTACACGACCCGGCCGACGCCGGCGTCGATGAGGGCGACCGAGCAGGGCCCGGTCCGGCCGGTGTGGTCGCACGGCTCCATGGTCACGACGGCGGTCGCACCGCGGAGCAGGGCCGGATCGACCTTCCGCATCGCGTCGACCTCGGCGTGCGCGGTACCGGCGCCCTTGTGCCAGCCCTCTGCCAGCACGTCACCCGCGGGGGGAGAGGAGGACGGCGCCGACCCGGGCGTGGTCGCCGACGGCGGGGCCGCGGGCGGCGAGCTCGAGCGCCCGGCGCATGGCGCGGACCTCGACGTCGCGGACCCCGACGTCGCGGACCGGGGTCGTGTCGGGTGCGGAGTCGCTCACGGAGCGAGACTACCGGCGGGGCCCGTCATCGAGTCGGGCGGCCAGGGCAGGTCCGACGCCGGGGTGCCGTCCGCCCGACGGAGCCCCTTCCACGCGGCGGCGGGGGGACCCGTCCCGGTTCGGGACGAGGGCGTCGCCGGTGCCGGTGTACGCGAAGCCGGCGCGCCGGGCGACCGCGGCCGAGGCGGTGTTGCCGACGTAGCACTCCCAGTACACGTCGGGCGCGCCGCGGTCGAACGCGAACCCGACGACGAGCTCGACGGCGTCGTGCACGAGCCCGAGGCCCCGGGCAGACGGGGCGAGCCAGAACCCGAGGTCCCGGCGGGCGGTCCGGTAGCTGATCACCCCGTCGAGCCAGGTCGAACCGGGTCGACGGATCGCCCAGGTGTACTCACGGTCGGAGGCCCACCCCGGCCCGACGAGCGCGTCGACGAACGTCGTGGCGTCCTGCTGTCGGTAGGGCTGCGGGATCGTCGTCCAGCGCACGATCTCCGGGTCCTGGCAGGCTTGCGTGATCGCGGGCGCGTCGGTGCGGGTGGGGACGTCGAGCCGGACCCGCGCCGACTCGAGCGTGACGGGGAGCACGGGCGCTCAGCGGGCGCGCGGCACGAAGCCGATGGCGTCGTAGACGCGGGCGAGCGTGGCATCCGCGATCGCCTCGGCGCGCTCGGCACCGACGGCCAGCAGGCGGTCCAGCTCGGCCGGGTCGTCGAGGAGTTCGAGGGTGCGGGCGCGCACCGGTTCGAGTTCGGCGACGACGGCGTCCGCCACCGCACCCTTGAGGTCGCCGTAGCCCTTGCCGGTGAACGACGTCTCGAGGTCGGTGACCGCGGTGCCGGTGAAGGCGGAGAGGATCGCGAGCAGGTTCGTCACGCCCGGCTTCGCCTGCCGGTCGGCACGGATCTCGCGCTCGGTGTCCGTCACGGCCGACCGGATCTTCTTGGCGGTCCGCTTCGGGTCGTCGAGCAGGCGGACGAGGCCGTTGTCGGACGCGGCCGACTTGCTCATCTTGCTGGTCGGGTCCTGCAGGTCGTAGATGCGAGCGGTCTCGGAACCGATCCGGGCCTCCGGGACGACGAACGTGTCGCCGAAGCGCGAGTTGAAGCGCTGGGCCAGGTCGCGCGTCAGTTCGACGTGCTGGCGCTGGTCGTCGCCGACCGGGACGACCGCCGTGTCGTAGAGCAGGATGTCCGACGCCATGAGGATCGGGTACGTGAACAGGCCGACCGAGGCGGCTTCCGCACCCTGGCGCGCCGACTTGTCCTTGAACTGGGTCATCCGGCTCGCCTCGCCGAAGCCCGTCAGGGTGTTCAGCACCCAGGCGAGCTCGGCGTGCGCGGGGACGTGCGACTGCACGAACAGCGTCGACTTCGACGGGTCGATGCCCGAGGCGATGTACTGCGCCGCGGTCGCCCGGGTGCTCGCCCGCAGTTCCGCGGGGTCCTGCGGGGAGGTGATCGCGTGCATGTCGACCACGCAGTAGATGGCGTCGTGGTCGTCCTGCAGGTCGCGCCACTGCATGAGGGCGCCGATGTAGTTGCCGAGGTGGAGCGACCCGGCCGAGGGCTGGATGCCGGAGAAGATGCGCGTGCTGGTCATGCGGAGAGTCCTGGTGCTGGGGAGCGAGCGGGGGGATCAGAGGTCGTAGTCGACGACCACGGGGGGCGTGGTCGGACCATCGCTGGTCGTACGCGGCGGCGCGGTCCACGGTGTACGAGGTCACGGTCGCGGCGAGCTCGGGCGTCGCGACCTGGTAGTCGATGCGCCACCCGGAGTCGTTGTCGAACGCCTGACCGCGCCAGGACCACCACGTGTACGGGCCGTCGACGTCGCCGGCCTGGGCGCGACCGACGTCGACCCAGCCGAGACCCGGACCGGTGGAGCCGTCCGCCCCCCTCGACCTGCTCGCCCTCGGCCCCGAAGAACCGGCTGAAGTAGGCGCGCTCGCGCGGCAGGAAGCCGGCGCGCTTGACGTTGCCCTTCCAGTTCTTGATGTCGCGCTGGTCGTGGCCGACGTTCAGGTCACCGACCACCACGGCGAGCGGGTTGTGCGCGCGGAGCGCGGGCAGGCGCTCGGTCATGGCGTCGAGGAACTTCCACTTCTCGACCTGCTTCGGGGTGTCGACCTCGCCCGAGTGCACGTAGGTCGACACGACGGTGACGGTGCGGCCACCGATCTCGTAGTCGGCCTCGAGCCAGCGGCCGGCGGAGTCGAAGTCCTCCGCCCCGAGCTCGACCCGGTGCAGGTGGGCCCGGTGCCGCGAGGCGATGGCGACGCCGGCGCGGCCCTTGGCGGTGGCGGGGTCGTGCACGACGTCCCACTCATCGCCGAGCAGGCCGGTCAGGTCCTCGGTCGAGGCGCGCACCTCCTGCAGGGCGAGGACGTCGACGTCGCGCTCGGCGAGCCAGTCGCCCATGCCCTTCCGGAACGCGGCACGGATGCCGTTGACGTTGACGGTCGCGAGGCGCAGGCGTGTCATGCACCAACCCTACCGGCGCGCCCCGACGCCCCGGGCGTGCCCGCGGGAGGGGCGACCGGACGACGGACGGGAGGCCCGTCACCAGCTGGTGACGGGCCTCCCGTCGGCACGGCGACCGTGTGGTCGCGCGGACTCCGGACGCGCGTCAGGCCGCGTCGTGGTCCGTCTGCAGGAAGTCGACGAGGCTGTCCGCGGTGGTCTCGGCGTCGTCGCCGGACACGGTCAGCACGACCTCGTCACCGTTCTCCACACCGAGGCCGAGCAGGCCGAGGATGCTGCCGGCGTTGGCCGACTTCTCACCCTTGGCGATCGTGACCTGGTGGCCGGACGCGGTGACGTTCTGGACGAACAGCGAGGCGGGGCGGGCGTGCAGGCCGGACGCGCTCGCGACGGTGACGGTGCGGGTGGCTTCGGACATCGATGGACTCCTGTCGATGGGTGGTGCGCTCATGCTAGCGAGCGCCTGGCGGGTGGTTCCCGGGTCTCGTGGACGCGGACGGCCGACGTGCGGGGACGGTCAGTCGCGCCCGGGCCAGAAGACCTCGGTACCGGCGGCCTCGACCTCGCGGACGAGGTCCAGGTTGACGCCGGGGTCGGTGATGATCGTGTCGATCGCGGCGAGCGGGGCGACCCGGCCGAACTCCTCGCGCCCGAACTTGGTGTGGTCGGCGAGCAGGATGCTCCGGCGGGCGGACTTGATCATGGCGCTCTTCACGGCCGCCTCGGCCATGTTGTGCGTCGTCAGGCCGCGCTCGGGGGTGATCCCGTTGATGCTGACGAACGCGACGTCGACGCTCACCATGCCGATGAGCTGGTGCGTCCACGTGCCGACGCCCGCGAGCGAGTCGCTGCGGATGTTGCCACCGAGCAGGTGCAGGTCGATGCCGGGCCGGTTCGCGACGGCCATCGCGACGGGGAGCGAGTGCGTGACGACGGTGAGGCCGCGGTCGGTCGGCAGCAGCTCGGCGAGGCAGATCGTCGACGTGCCGGCGTCGATCATCACCGACCCGTTCTCGGGCAGCTCCTCGAGCGCGGCCTCGGCGATGACCATCTTCTCCGTCTGGTTGATGCCGCCGCGGTCACCGACGCCCGGGTGCAGGGTGACGCGCTCGACGGGGATCGCACCACCGTGGGCACGCCGGACGAGCCCGCGGCGCTCCAGGCTCGTCAGGTCGCGTCGGATTGTCTCCGGCGTGACGGCGAGCAGTTCGGCGAGGTCCTTCACGTCGACCCGGCCGTGCGCGCGCGCCTGTTCGACGATGCGCTGGTGGCGTTCTGGTGCGTACATCGGTGCCTCGTCGGATCGGAACGGACAAGCTCGGGCACGATCGCCGCGAGTGACCCGCGGCCGGACGTCCCGGCAGACGCAAACGGGCATCTGTTTCTGCATTTTTATCCCCGGATGTGTTTGTTTGTCAACGCGGGGCGATGTAAGGTGCTGCAAGACCGTCCGGATGCAGCACGCCCCGGATGCAGCACCGCCCCCCGAACCGCCCACCGCTGCTGCGCGTGAGATGAAGGAGTCTCCCCATGTCCGATCTGCTCGGAACCGGCGTCGGTCGCGGCGTTGCCCACGGCCCGGTGCTCCGGATGGCGGACCCGCTGGGAGAGCCGTCGACCACCCCGCTCGAGGGCTCGGCCGAGGACGCGAAGCAGGCCGTGCACGCCGCGCTCGCCGCGGTCGCCGAGGACCTCACGAAGCGCGGCCAGCTCGCAGGCGGCGACGCCCAGGCCGTGCTCGAGGCGCAGGCGCTCATGGCGCAGGACCCGACCCTCCTCGACGACGTGCACGCGCGCATCGACGGCGGCACGAACGCCGAGCGTGCCGTGTACGAGGCGTTCGCGCAGTTCCGCGACCTGCTCGTCGGCATGGGCGGCTACATGGGGGGAGCGCGCGGCCGACCTCGACGACGTCGCCCAGCGCATCGTCGCGAAGCTCCGCGGCGTCCCGGCCCCCCGGCGTCCCCGAGTCGGACGCCCCGTTCGTGCTTGTCGCCCGCGACCTCGCACCGGCCGACACCGCGCTCCTCGACCTCGACAAGGTCCTCGCCCTCGTCACCCGTGACGGCGGCCCGACCTCGCACACCGCGATCCTCGCCCGCGCCAAGGGCATCACGGCCGTCGTCGGCGTGAGCGGTGCCGACGACCTGGTCGAGGGGCAGCAGGTCGTCGTCGACGCCGTCGCCGGCACCGTCGTGACCGACCCCTCCGCCGAACTCGTCGCCGACGTCGAGCAGCGCATCGCCGACCGGCGCGCCGCCGCCGCCGCACCGCTCACGGCGGGCGCGCTCGCCGACGGGCACGTCGTCCCGCTGCTGGCGAACCTCGGCAGCCCCGCCGACGCGCAGGCCGCGGTGGACCTCGGCGCCGAGGGCGTCGGACTGTTCCGCACCGAGTTCCTGTTCCTCGACGCGCCGACGGCACCGACGGTGGAGTCGCAGCAGAAGTCGTACGAGCAGCTGCTCGCCGCGTTCCCCGGCAAGAAGGTCGTGGTCCGCGCGCTCGACGCCGGTGCCGACAAGCCGCTCCCGTTCCTCACCGACAAGGACGAGGAGAACCCGGCGCTCGGTCGTCGTGGCCTCCGCGCCCTGCGGAACCAGGAGCAGGTCCTCCGCGACCAGCTCACCGCACTCGCCCGGGCCGACGCCGCGACCGAGGCCGACCTCTGGGTGATGGCCCCGATGGTCGCCGACGCCGAGGAGACCGAGTACTTCGTCGGGCTCGCCCGCGAACTCGGCATCCGCACCGCCGGCGTGATGGCCGAGGTGCCGTCGCTCGCGCTGATGGCCGAGCAGGTGTTCCGCTCCGCCGACTTCGTGTCGATCGGCACGAACGACCTGACGCAGTACACGATGGCCGCCGACCGGATGCTCGGCACCGTCGCGAGCTACCAGGACCCGTGGCACCCCGCCGTCCTGCGCCTCGTCGCGCAGCTCGGTGCGGCCGGTGCCGACGCCGGCAAGGCGGTCGGCATCTGCGGTGAGGCGGCAGCCGACCCGCTGCTCGCCGTCGTCCTCGTCGGACTCGGTGCCACCACCCTCTCCATGACCCCCCGCGGCCCTCGCCGACGTGCGTGCCGAACTCGGCCAGCACACCCTCGACGAGGCCCGCGAGATGGCGACGGCAGCACTCGCCGCGAGCACGGCAGCGACCGCCCGGTCCGCCGCCGCAGCCGCGGTGCACGCCGCCTGACCCGCCCCCCTCCCGCACCACTCCCGATCCCTGCAGCAGCACACACACAGAGAGTCAACGCACATGACAACGTCGTCCGTTGCAGCGCCAGACACCCGCGACAAGTCGCGGGGTGGCGCTCGCGTCGCCGTCCAGAAGTTCGGCACGTTCCTGTCCGGCATGGTGATGCCAAACATCGCGATCTTCATCGCGTGGGGCCTCATCACCGCGTTCTTCATCGAGACCGGCTGGACGCCCGTCGGCGTCCTCGGCGGCTTCGGCGAGACGGACGGCGTGGCCAACATCGGCCTCGTCGGCCCGATCCTGACCTACCTCATCCCGCTCGCGATCGCCTTCCAGGGCGGCCGGATGGTCTACGACACCCGCGGCGCGGTCGTCGGTTCGATCATGGCCATGGGCGTCATCATCGGCGCCAACGGCACGATCATGATCCTCGGCGCGATGATCTGCGGCCCGCTCGGCGCCTGGCTCATCAAGCAGATCGACAAGATCTGGGACGGCAAGATCAAGCCCGGCTTCGAGATGCTCGTGAACAACTACGCGGCCGGCATCCTCGGCTTCGTGCTCGCGCTGATCGGGTTCTTCTGGCTCGCCCCGCTGTTCAAGCTCATCGCCGAGGGCCTCGGCGCCGCGGTGAAGTTCCTCGTCGACAGCTCGCTGCTGCCGCTCGCCAGCGTCATCATCGAGCCGGCCAAGGTCTTCTTCCTCAACAACGCGATCAACCACGGCGTGCTCGACCAGCTCGGCGCGCAGCAGGTCCAGGACTCCGGCAAGTCGATCCTGTTCCTCCTCGAGGCGAACCCCGGTCCCGGTCTCGGCATCCTCCTCGCCTTCACCTTCTTCGGTGTCGGCATCGCCCGCTCGACCGCTCCCGGTGCGATCCTCATCCAGTTCTTCGGTGGCATCCACGAGATCTACTTCCCGTACGTGCTGCAGAAGCCGATCCTGTTCGTCGCCGTCATCCTCGGCGGCGCGACCGGTGTCGCCACGAACGTCGCCTTCCAGTCCGGCCTCGTCGCCCCGGCGTCGCCCGGTTCGATCATCGCGGTCCTCACCGCGACGGCGAAGGACAGCTACGTCGGCGTCATCCTCTCGGTGGTCCTGTCGGCGGCCGTGTCCTTCGCGGTGGCCTCGTTCTTCCTCCTCGCCAGCCGCAAGCGTGACCTCGCCGCGGGCAACGCCGGCGACATGAGCGCCGCCATGGCGAAGCTCCAGCAGAACAAGGGCCGCGACGTCAACGCCGCGACCTCGGGCCTGCTCGGCGACAACTCCCCGGCCAACGAGGAAGAGGCCCAGGCCTCGCTCGGCGGCGTCGGTTCTGCCAGCACCGCCACGGCGACGCGCGTCGAGAACGTCGTCTTCGCCTGCGACGCCGGCATGGGCTCGAGCGCCATGGGTGCGAGTGTCCTGCGGAACAAGATCAAGAAGGCTGGTATCGAGGGTGTGACGGTCGTCAACAAGGCGATCGCGAACCTCTCGGGTGACGAGGACCTCATCATCACCCAGGAGGAGCTCACGGACCGCGCGAAGCAGAAGAACCCGAACGCCCAGCACGTCTCGGTCGGCAACTTCATGAACGCTCCGCAGTACGACCAGGTCGTCGACCAGCTCAAGAACCAGTAAGACAAGAGCACGATGGGAGAGGGGACGGGCGACCGTCCCCTCTTCCGCCGTCACCCACGAACAAGGAGACCCCGAATGCCCGTCCTGCAGGAGAGCCAGATCCGCATCCACACCGAGGACGCCGCGCCGACCAAGTCGGAGGCGATGAAGGAGGCGGCTGCGATCCTCCAGGACGCCGGTGCGGTCACCGCGGACTACTACCCCGCCATGCTCGAGCGCGAGAAGAGCGTCTCGACCTACATGGGCAACTTCCTGGCGATCCCGCACGGGACGAACGACGCGAAGGACGCCATCAAGGCGTCGGCGCTCTCGTTCGTCCGGTACGCCACCCCGATCGACTGGGACGGCAACGACGTCCGGTTCGTCGTGGGCATCGCGGGGGGTCAACAACGAGCACCTCGACATCCTCAGCAAGATCGCGATCGTGTTCTCCGACGAGGACCAGGTCCAGGCCCTGACCGAGGCGCCCGACGCCGCGGCCGTCCTCGCGATCCTCGGTGAGGTCAACGAGTGAGCACCGCCGTCCACTTCGGCGCCGGCAACATCGGCCGCGGCTTCGTCGGCCTCCTGCTGCACCAGGCCGGCTACGAGGTCGTCTTCGCCGACGTCGCCGCACCGCTCATCGACGCCCTCGCCGCCGCCGACACGTACACCGTGCACGAGGTCGGCGCAGGTGCGCAGGACCACGAGGTCACCGGCTTCCGCGCCGTGAACAGCGCGCAGGACGAGGCCGGCGTCGTCGCCGAGATCGCGACCGCCGACATCGTCACCTGCGCGGTCGGCCCGACCGTCCTCAAGTTCATCGCACCCGTCATCGCGAAGGGCCTGCAGGAGCGTTCCGTCGACGCCGCCCCGCTCGTCGTGATGGCGTGCGAGAACGCGATCAACGCGACGGACCGCCTCCGCGAGTTCATCGTCGCCGCCCTGCCCGAGGACGCGCGCGAGGGCGCGCTGGCCAAGGCCGTGTTCGCCAACACCGCCGTCGACCGGATCGTGCCCGCGCAGCCCGCGGACGGCGGCCTCGACGTCACGGTCGAGACCTACTTCGAGTGGGCCATCGACCGCACGCCCTTCGCCGGTGCCGAGCCGACGATCCCCGGCGCGCACTACGTCGACGGCCTCGCCGCATCGATCGAGCGCAAGCTCTTCACCGTGAACACCGGCCACGCCACGGTCGCCTACCACGGCTTCCTCGCCGGCGCGGACAAGATCTCGGACGCCGTCGCCCTCCCGACCGTGCGCTCGGCGCTGGAGGCCGTGCTCGCCGAGACGAGCGACCTGCTCGTCCGCCGGCACGAGCTCGACCCCGAGGTGCACCGCGCCTACGTCGAGGCGATCATCGCCCGCTTCGAGAACCCGCACCTCCCGGACACGGTCACCCGTGTCGGTCGGCAGCCCCTCCGGAAGCTCTCGCGCGACGAGCGCTTCGTCTCCCCGGCGGCGGCCCTGGCGGAGAACGGCGCCGAGCCGACGGCACTGCTCGACGCGATGGCAGCGGTGCTCCGCTTCGACGTCGCGGACGACGAGCAGAGCGTCGAACTCCAGGCACTGCTGCGGTCCGACCGGTCGGACGCCGACATCGCGTCCGAGATCACCGGTCTCGGCGGTGAACACCCGCTGCACGCGTCCTTCACCGGACGGGTCGGAGCGGCGCGCGCCTGAGCGCTCGCGACCACGAGACGGACGGGAGGCCCGGTACCAGCTGGTACCGGGCCTCCCGTCCGTCTCGGCATCGCCTGTCGACCGAGCGATCGGCTCCGAGTACCGTCGCGGCCATGACGAAGCAGTGGGTGGCGACGCGTCCCGGTGGCAGTGAGACCTTCGAACTGGTGGACGTCGCGGTCCCGGCGCCCGGTCCCGGTGAGGTGACCGTCAGCGTCCGGGCCGCCGGTGTGAACCCGGCCGATGCCAAGCACACCCGGGACGGCGACCCCGCCGACTTCCCGCTCCCGATCGGGTACGAGGTCGCGGGCGTCGTCACGGCGGTCGGGCCGGACACGGACATCGCCTCGGGCCCGGTCGCACCGGGCGACGAGGTCCTGGCGTTCCGGGTGCGGGGCGGATGGGCCGAGGCGGTCACCCTGCCAGCCCGTGACGTCTTCGCGAAGCCGCCCGCGATGGGGTTCGCGGAGGCCGCGAACCTGCTGCTCGCCGGCACGACCGCTGCGGACCTCATCCGGGTGACCGACGTCGCCGCCGGTGAGACCGTGCTCGTGCACGGAGCCTCCGGGGCCGTCGGCGTCAGCCTGCTGCAACAGCTCCGGATGCTCGGGGCGCGAGCGATCGGCACCGCCTCCGCCGCGAACACCGACACCGTCCGCCGCTCCGGCGGCGAGTGGGTCCCGTACGGCGACGGCCTGGAAGCGCGGGTCCGCGACCTCGCGCCGCATGGCGTCGACGTGGCCCTGGACTGCGTCGGCTCCGACGAGGCCGTCGACGTCTCACTCGCGTTGGTCGCCGACCGGGCACGCATCGCGACGATCGCGGCCTTCACCCGCGCTCCGGACGCGGGGATCACGGCCATCGGCGGGTCGCAGCCGGAGAGCGCGGCCTTCCGCGACGCCGTCCGGCAGCGGCTCGTCGACCTGGCCGGTCGAGGGGAACTCGTCGTCCCGGTCGCTCGGACGTTCCCGCTCACCGAGGCACGCGCGGCGCTCGACCTGCTCGAGTCCGGGCACCCGGGCGGGAAGATCGCCCTCCTGCCCTGAAGTCGGTCGTCGTCGGACATCGAGCACTGGCACACTGGGTGCAGCGCGCCGGGCCAGCGTGCGGGGGGAGTGGGGCGGCCGTGACCGACGTCGCGGAGGTCCAGCCTCCGCAGACCGCTGGACGATCCCGGGCGTCTCGTCACCGTCTTCGGAAGGAACCCCGTGAGCGACCAGTACCCACCGCAGGACCCCTACGGCAAGCGACCCGGCGACGGGCGGTCCGACGGGCAGTCGCCGTACGGGCAGGCCCCGGGCGGGCAGTCGCCGTACGGGCAGGCCTCGGGCGGGCAGTCGCCGTACGGGCAGGCCTCGGGCGGGCAGTCGCCGTACGGACAGCAGCCGTACGGGCAGCCCTCGGGTGGGCAGTCGCCGTACGGGCAGCAGCCGTACGGGCAGCAGCCGTACGGATCTGGCCAGTACGGGCAGCAGCCGGCGCAGCAGCAGCCCTACGGGCAGCAGCCGGTGACGCAGGGTGAGCCGCCGCTCTGGGCGCCCTGGTACGGCATCCCGTTCCCCAAGGCCTTCACGCGGTTCTGGAAGAAGTACGTGCGCTTCGACGGCCGCGCCAGCCGGAGCGAGTTCTGGTTCTGGGCACTCTGGTGGGCGATCGGCAACATCGTCACGGGCACGATCGACACGGCCATCGGCGGGAGTGACTCCAACGTGGTCGGTGGCCTCTGGGCGCTCGCGACGCTCGTCGGCTTCATCGCGCTGACGGTGCGACGCCTGCACGACGTCAACATGTCGGGCCTGCTCGCCCTGCTGTTCATCATCCCGCCGGTGGGCGCCGTCTTCGCGCTCGTCATCGGGCTCCTGCCGTCCGTGCCCGCCGGCACACGGTTCGACGAGCCGCACCGCGGCTGACCACTTCCGATCATCGACACCCTGGGGGGACCTCGTGACCGATCACCATCCCGTGCCGGACGCCGGCGGACAGCCCGGCAGCCAGCAGCCGTACGGGAAGCAGCCGTACGGCGAGCACCAGTACGGACAGCCGCAGTACGGACAGCCGCAGTACGGACAGCAGACGCCGGGTGCAGCGGCTCCCGTCGGGCCGGACGGGCAGCCGCCGCTCTGGGCGCCCTGGTACGGCATCTCACTGCCGAAGGCCGTCGGCCGCTTCTTCCGGAAGTACGCGACCTTCAGCGGCCGCGCGAGCCGCAGCGAGTTCTGGTGGTGGACGCTCGTCACCGCCGTCGTCTCCACGGTGCTCACCGGCGGTGGATTCCTGCTCGCCGCCGCCCTCGCGTCGACCCGGACGGTCCAGACGGACTACGGCACCTACGAGGTGCAGAACCCGGCACCGCCGATCGCCTTCGTGTTCCTCATCGCCGGCCTGCTGTGGGCGCTCGCGACGCTCGTGCCGTCCCTCGCGCTCGGCTGGCGTCGGCTGCACGACGCGAACCTGTCGGGTGCACTGTGGATCATCGCGCTCTTCGTCGGGATCGTCGGCATCGTCTTCGGCGTCCTGCCCTCGAACCCCGATGGCGCACGGTTCGACCGACCCGGGGACCGCTGAGCGCCTGCCGGTCGCGTCACGACGGCGCCCTCCATCCACGAACAGGGCGCCGTCGTCGTGTCGGCGGCTGGCCGCGCGCGGCCAGCCCGTCTTGGCCGCCTTGCTGACGCGGTCGAGCGGGTCTTCCGGAAGTACGTCCGGTTCGACGGGCGTGCGAGTCGCAGCGAGTTCTGGTGGTGGTCCCTCGCCCAGACGATCGTCATCGGCGTGCTCTACGTCCTCATCGGCATCGGGGGGAGCGACGTCGGACCTCCGGACAGACCCGGTCACGGGGACGACCTCCGGGACGCCGAACGCGCTCTACTGGATCGCCGCGGTGCTCCTGGGCCTCTACTCGCTCGCGACGATCATCCCGAACCTGGCGGTCACCTGGCGTCGGCTCCACGACGCGAACCTCGCGGGGCCCTTCTTCTTCCTGTCGGTCATCCCGTTCTTCGGCGGGATCATCCTGATCGTGCTGACGATCCTGCCGTCGAAGCCGGAGGGGCAGCGGTTCGACCGCCCCGAGCGCGGCTGACGTCCACCACACGACGGAGCCCTCCTGCCCGATCGGGCAGGAGGGCTCCGTCGTGTGCTGAGCGGGTCAGACGACCCGGACCCGCGCGAGCGATCCGTCGACGACCAGGTCGCGGATCGTCGTCGCCGGGTCGGCGATCTCGAACCGGAGTGCGCCGCCCGGCTGGTCGAACCACGGACGCACGAAGCGGACGGTGACGAGGAACGGGCGCTCGACCACGTAGCGGTGCACCTCGGGGGGAGACCGTGGCGTGCGGCGGCAGGGACCGGGCGTGGAGCGGGGTCTCGATCGGGTGCAGCAAGTACCCGTCCGGGCCGCCGATGCGGTCCACCGGCACGCCGGCCGGGATCTGGATCGTCAGACCGGCGTCACCGGTCGCCGCGACCTGCTGCGCCAGCTGCGGGTAGGTCGACGCCGACCGGTCACGCATCTGGTCGAGGTCGGACCGGCGGATGTCCCGCGCGTCCGGGAACGGGCGGTTCAGGAACCGGCGGAGCATCTCGACCGCGTCGTCCTCACCACGTGCGGTGGCGAGCCGTCGTGCGGTGCCGTAGTCGACGACCTCGATGGCGAACGAGTCGGCGTCCGCGGGGACGATCCGCAGCGCACCCTCCACCGGCGGCTCGTGCAGGGTCTCCCCGGGGGAGCTGCACGTACCGGACCGTGTAGCCGAGCTGATCGAGGATGGGCCGAGTGTCCGCGAACGTCATGAGCGGGAGCCTAGCGCGCCCGCCCATGACGTTCCTGGCGGAGTCGATCCGCTAGCCACGGCCGCGCATCACGGCCTGCTTGACTTCGGAGATCGCCTTCGTCACCTGGATCCCGCGGGGGGCAGGCGTCGGTGCAGTTGAAGGTCGTCCGGCAGCGCCAGACGCCCTCCTTGTCGTTGAGGATGTCGAGGCGCACGTCGGCCGCGTCGTCCCGCGAGTCGAAGATGAAGCGGTGTGCGTTCACGATCGCGGCGGGCCCGAAGTACTGCCCGTCGGTCCAGAACACCGGGCACGAGGACGTGCAGGCGGCGCAGAGGATGCACTTCGTCGTGTCGTCGAACCGTGCGCGGTCGGCGACGGACTGGATGCGCTCCTTGCCCTTCTCCGGTGCGGACTTCGGCTGCAGGAACGGCTGGACCTCGCGGAAGGACGTGAAGAAGGGCTCCATGTCCACGATGAGGTCCTTCTCGAGCGGCAGACCCTTGATCGCCTCGACGTAGATCGGCTTCGAGATGTCGAGGTCCTTGATCAGGGTCTTGCACGCCAGACGGTTGCGCCCGTTGATCCGCATCGCGTCCGAGCCGCAGACGCCGTGCGCGCAGGAGCGTCGGAACGTCAGCGACCCGTCCTGCTCCCACTTGATCTTGTGCAGCGCGTCGAGGATGCGGTCGGTCGGCAGCATCATGACGTCGAAGTCCTGCCAGCGCGGCTCGTCGTCCACGTCCGGGTCGAAGCGGCGGACGATCACCGTCACGGAGAACGATCCGGGAGGCGCGTCCTGCACGGTGTCGGTGCGGGGTGCGTCGGAGACCAGGGTGTCGGTCATCTCAGTACTTCCTCTCCATCGGCTCGTAGCGCGTCATGACGACGGGCTTCCAGTCGAGCGTGATGTGGTCGTCGGCGAGTGACGAGTGCGGATCGCCCGTCAGGTACGCCATGGTGTGCTGCATGTAGTTCTCGTCGTCGCGCTTCGGGTAGTCGTCGCGCATGTGCCCGCCGCGGGACTCCTTGCGGTTCCGGGCGGAGTACACGACGACCTCGGCCAGGTCGAGCAGGAAGCCGAGCTCGACGGCCTCGAGCAGGTCGGTGTTGAAGCGCTTGCCCTTGTCCTGCACGGACACCTGCATGAACCGGTTGCGGAGCGTGTGGATCGTCTCGGTGACCCGTGCGAGCGACTCGTCGGTCCGGAACACCTGCGCGTTCTTGTCCATCTCCTCCTGCAGCTCCTTGCGGAGCACGGAGACGCGTTCCGTCCCGGTGGAGGCCCGGAGCTGCTCGAGCATGCCGCGCACGTTCGCCGCGGGGTCCTCGGGCAGCGGCAGGAACTCGGCGGTCTGCACGTACTCGGCGGCGTTGTTGCCCGAGCGCTTGCCGAACACGTTGATGTCGAGCAGCGAGTTCGTGCCGAGACGGTTCGACCCGTGCACCGAGACGCAGGCGCACTCGCCCGCGGCGTAGAGGCCCGGGACGACCGTGGTGTTGTCGGCGAGGACCTCGGCCTTGACGTTCGTCGGGATGCCGCCCATCGCGTAGTGCGCCGTCGGCATCACCGGCACGGGTTCGACGACCGGGTCGACGCCCAGGTAGGTCCGGGCGAACTCGGTGATGTCCGGCAGCTTCGTCTCGAGCACCTCGGCACCCAGGTGGGTGCAGTCGAGCAGCACGTAGTCCTTGTTCGGGCCGGCGCCGCGCCCCTCGGCGACCTCCTGCACCATGCACCGGGCGACGATGTCACGCGGCGCGAGGTCCTTGATCGTCGGGGCGTACCGCTCCATGAACCGCTCGCCGGAGGCGTTGCGAAGGATCGCGCCCTCGCCGCGGGCGCCCTCGGTGAGCAGGATGCCGAGCCCGGCCAGCCCGGTCGGGTGGAACTGGAAGAACTCCATGTCCTCGAGCGGCAGGCCGGTGCGCCACACGATGCCGACGCCGTCGCCGGTCAGCGTGTGCGCGTTCGACGTGGTCTTGAACATCTTGCCGAAGCCGCCGGTCGCGAAGATCATCGCCTTCGCGTGGAACACGTGCAGCTCGCCCGTCGAGAGCTCGAAGGCGACGACGCCGGCGGGCTGCTTGCGCGTGACCCCGTCGTCCCCGACGACGTCGACCATGATGAGGTCGAGCGCGTAGAACTCGTTGTGGAACTCGACACCGAGCTTCACGCAGTTCTGGAAGAGCGTCTGCAGGATCATGTGGCCCGTGCGGTCGGCCGCGTAGCAGGCGCGGCGCACCGGTGCCTTGCCGTGGTCACGCGTGTGACCGCCGAAGCGGCGCTGGTCGATCTTGCCCTCGGGCGTGCGGTTGAACGGCAGACCCATGTTCTCGAGGTCGATGACCGCGTCGATCGCCTCCTTCGCCAGGATCTCGGCAGCGTCCTGGTCCACCAGGTAGTCGCCGCCCTTGATCGTGTCGAAGGTGTGCCACTCCCACGAGTCCTCTTCGACGTTCGCGAGCGCTGCCGCCATGCCGCCCTGCGCCGCGCCCGTGTGGGAGCGCGTCGGGTAGAGCTTCGAGATGACCGCGGTCTTCGCCTTCGGCCCGGCCTCGATGGCGGCTCGCATGCCGGCGCCTCCCGCGCCGATGATGACGATGTCGTACTGGTGGTGGTGGACGGTGATGTCGGTCACAGGGGTCTTTCGATCAGGAGGTGGAGCGTGCGGGACGTCGTGCGCGAGGCGTCGCTACTGCGCGGGGCAGAACGACGGCAGGTCCGCGGCGGCGGCGCCGGCGGGGCACGGGTCGAAGGTCCAGCACACGAGCGTGCCGAGGACGATCAGGAGCACGCAGGCGAGGAGCACCGCGCCGAGCAGGGTCTTGCGGACGCCGGGCTTGGCCACGTAGTCGTTGATGATCGTCCGCATGCCGTTCGACCCGTGGACGAGCGCGAGCCAGAGCATCGCGGTGTCCCAGACCCGCCAGAACGGGCTCGCCCACTTGCCGGCGACGAAGGCGAAGTCGATCTGCTTGACGCCCTCGCCGGCGACCATGTTGACGAAGAGGTGACCGAAGATGAGCACGACGAGCAGCACGCCCGACGCGCGCATGTAGATCCAGCCCCACTTCTCCCAGTTGGTGGTGCGGCGGGCAGCGTCGGCGCTGCGGGGCGGAGCGATGGTCTCGGTGGTCATGACGGAGCCCTCAGTTGAAGTCGGCGACGAGGTTCATGAGCTGGCGCGGCAGGAAGCCCGCGATCGCCACGGCCCAGAGCACGAGGACGACCCAGAACATGGCCCGCTGGTACTTCGGACCCTTCGACCAGAAGTCGATGAGGATGATCCGCAGCCCGTTGAACGCGTGGAACACGATGGCGCCGACGAGGGCGATCTCGCCGAGGTTCATCAGCGGTGTCTTGTACGTGCCGATCACGGCGTTGTACGCCTCGGGGGGAGAGCCGGACCAGTGCCGTGTCGAGGATGTGCACGAGCAGGAAGAAGTAGATCGCGACGCCGGTGATCCGGTGCAGGACCCAGGACCACATCCCGATGCTCCCGCGGTACAGCGTTCCCTGCGGGACACGCGTCCGAGGTGCGTCGATCGACGTACCGTCGATGGTCACCTGCGGTACGGCTGTCGCCGTCCCGCCTGCGGTCTGCTCGGCCATGAGCTCGCCTTCCCGTAGGGCCGGCGCACCGATCGGCGCGCCGTTGCCGTCGTGTTCGTGTGGAACACCTCCATCCTACGTCCGAGCACCGACCTTCTCGTTCCACCCCGTCCGGGCGGTGCGCGTGGGGGGCCGGGGGGAGCGCCGATCGTGCGGGCCGTCTCGTGGTGCGCGAGCAGTTCGTCGCCGACCGCCTCCCACGTGGTGCCCTCGACGCGGAGGCGGCCGGCGCACCCCATCCGCTCGGCCAGCGTCCGGTCGGCGTGGAGCCGGGCGACCGCGGCGCGCAGGGCCAGCGGGGCATCCGGGTCGTAGAGCTCGCCGTCGAGTCCCGGGGCGACGAGGTCGAGCGGTCCGCCGGAGGCCGGGGCGACGACCGGCAGGCCGGCCGCGTGGGCCTCCTGCAGTGTCTGCCCGAACGTCTCCGCCGCACCCGTGTGCACGAAGACGTCGAGCATCGCGTAGGCGTCGGCCAGGTCGGCACCGCGCAGCGGTCCGGTGAACGTCACGTCCAGGTGACGGAGTCGACGCTCGAGGAACGGCCGGGAGGGTCCCCCCTCCTGCGACCACGACCCGGATGCCCGGCATGCCGCCGAGTTCGGCGAGCCGCTCGACCTCCTTCTCCGGTGCCAGCCGTCCCACGTAGCCCACGATGGTCTCGCCGCGCGGCGCGATGCGGCGGCGCATCGCGCGGACGTGGGCAGACGTCCGGCGAGCGGGGTGGAACAGCGCCGTGTCGACGCCCCGGCCCCATCGGGCGACCCGCGGCACGCCCTCCTCGGCGAGCATCGCCGCGGTCGCGGAGGACGGCGCGAGCGTCAGCGAGGCGCCGGCGTGGATCCGCCCGAGGACCCGGCGGACCAGCGGGGCGGCCGCGGAGAGGCCGTTGCGGCGGGCGAACCCGGCCACGTCGGTCTGGAAGACGGCGACGGAGGGGATGCCGAGCCTCCCGGCCGCCGTGATCGCGCGGCCCCCCCAGCAGGAAGGGGCTGGCTGCGTGGAGCACGTCGGCGCCGGAGGCGGCGAGGATGGTGTCGAGGACCGGGTGCGGGAGTGCGACGGGGAACTGCCGGTACGCGACCGCGGGGATGCGGTGGACGTCGAACCCGAGGTGCCGCTCCTGTTCCGACCGTGACCGCCAGGCAGCGGGACCCGGGGTGTCCGGGGCGATGACCACCGCTCGGTGGCCGCGTCGGCGGAGGTGTTCGAGCACCGCGAGGACGCTCGTGGTGACGCCGTTGAGGGTGGGCAGGAAGCTCTCGGTCACGACGGCCACGGTCCGGGGGGGACTCGGTGCCTCGCTCCACGCTGCGTGCGTTCATGGCACGGCCCATGTTCCGGGCGGCGCGTGGACGAGCGGGGGGGTGCGACGTGAACGCGGCGCACGCGAGGGGTGAACAGACCGTGCGTCGTCCAGGGCAGCCGTCCACGACACGTCCAGGTCGCACGCAGCTGCTTCCCCGGGCCGCCGGTACGGTGGGCGCGTGACGGACGCACTCGACGACTTCTACGCGATCATCCCGGCCGGCGGCATCGGCTCCCGCCTGTGGCCGCTCTCGCGCGCCGACGCCCCCCAAGTTCCTGCACGACCTGACCGGTTCCGGTTCCTCGCTGCTGCGACAGACCTGGGACCGCCTGGCGCCGCTCGCGGGACCGGACCGGATCATGGTCGTCACCGGGCGGGCACACCGTGCCGCCGTCGAGTCCCAGCTCCCCGGCGTCCCGGACCACAACGTCGTGCTCGAGAGCGAACCGAAGGACTCCACCGCAGCGATCGGCCTCGCCGCGGCGATCCTGCACCGTCGTGAGCCGGACGTCGTGATCGGCTCCTTCGCCGCCGACCACGTCATCGGTGACGCCCGCGGGTTCCGCCGGTCCGTGCGCGAGGCCGTCGCGGCCGCCCGGGCCGGGTACATCACCACGATCGGCATCACGCCCTCCGAGCCCGCGATCGGCTTCGGGTACATCCACGCCGCCGACGACGCCCTCGGCGCCGACGGTGCACCGACCGCACACGCCGTCCGGTCCTTCGTCGAGAAGCCCGACCTCGGGACCGCGGAGGCGTACCTGCGGAACGGCTCGTACCTGTGGAACGCCGGCATGTTCATCGCCCGCGCCGACGTGCTGCTCGCCGAGATCGGACGCACCGAGCCGGAGCTGCTGGCGGGCATCGAGGAACTCGCGGCCGCCTGGGACACCCCGGCCCGCGGTGTCGTCGTCGACCGGATCTGGCCGGGGCTGAAGAAGATCGCGATCGACTACACCGTCGCGGAGCCCGCAGCCGCCGCAGGGCGGATGGCGGTCGTGCCGGGCGACTTCGACTGGGACGACGTGGGCGACTTCGCCTCGCTCGCCAAGCTCCAGTCGGGCGGGCGGAAGAACAACCTCGCGGTGCTCGGCGACAACGCCCGCATCCTGGCCGACTCCGCGAGCGGCATCGTCGTGTCGCAGAGCAACCGGCTCATCTCGCTGATCGGCGTCGAGGACATCGTCGTCGTCGACACACCGGACGCGTTGCTCGTGACCACGAGTGCGAACGCGCAGCGGGTCAAGGGCGTGGTGGACGCGCTGAAGATCAGCGGGCGGGACGACGTGCTCTGACGAGCGGCTCGGCGGAAGCGACGGGAGCCCGCGCGATCTTCCAGGCCGCAGCCCGTCTGTAGCGCTCCATCACGAAACCCCTCGAACTGGGGCCACGACCCACGCGCAGCGTTTCCGGCGCGTTACAGCGCGGTCGCGATCACGTAACCGATGCGGGAGGGCGTCCAGAGGGGTCCTGCACCGCCCGGCCGGTCGTGTACTGTCCTCACGATCGCCCGGTGCGCAGTGACTCCGGGCCGACTCCCGATCTCCCCCGGAGGAACCCCCCCCGTGTCATCTCGTTCCCGTCGCATCGCCATGAGCGGCCTCGCGCTCGTCGGCACCGTCGCCGTGCTCGCCGGCTGTGCGTCCGCCCCGTCCGAGTCCACCTCGTCCAAGAAGTCCGACTTCCTGCCCTGCATGGTGTCCGACGCCGGTGGGTTCGACGACAAGTCGTTCAACCAGCTCGGCTACGAGGGCATGATGTCGGCCGCTGACGACCTCGGCGCCCAGACCAAGAAGGCCGAGTCCAAGGACGCGACCGTCTACGACTCGAACATCCAGCAGCTCGTCAGCCAGAACTGCAACCTCGTCATCACGGTCGGGTTCAACCTCGCCGCCTCGACGAAGAAGCAGGCCGCGGCGAACCCGGACACCGACTTCGCGATCATCGACGACAACTCGATCGACGCCGAGAACGTCAAGCCGATCACCTTCGACACCTCGCAGGCGGCCTTCCTGGCCGGCTACGCGGCCGCGTCCTACTCGAAGTCCGGCGTCGTCGGCACCTTCGGTGGCATGCAGATCCCGACCGTCACCATCTTCATGGACGGCTTCGCGGACGGCGTCGAGTACTACAACGAGCAGAAGAAGAAGGACGTCAAGGTCGTCGGCTGGGACGTCGCGAGCCAGAAGGGCTCCTTCACCGGTGGCTTCGAGGCCGGCACCCAGGCGAAGTCGGTCGCGCAGTCGCTGCTCGACCAGGACGCCGACGTGATCCTGCCGGTCGGTGGCCCGATCTACCAGAGCGCCGCCGAGGCCATCAAGGACGCCGACAACGGCTCCGTCCTGATCGGCGCGGACAGCGACCTCTACGAGGCCGACCCCCCGCTACAAGGACATCGCCTTCACCTCGATCGAGAAGGGCATGAAGCCCGCTGTCAAGGACGTCGTCGAGCAGGCCGCCAAGGGCGACTTCGCGAAGACCCCGTACGTCGGCACGCTCGAGAACGACGGCGTCGGCATCGCGCCGTTCCACGACTACGAGTCCAAGGTCGACTCGGGTCTGCAGGGTGAGCTCGACGAGATCAAGGCCGGCATCATCGACGGTTCGATCAAGGTCGAGACCGAGGCCACCGTCAAGTAGTCCGTCGAACGCGGGCGGGGGGAACACTCCTCCGCCCGCGTTCTCGCGCGCACGGGGACCGTCGCGCACCCGAGACAGAAATAGACTCACCGACATGAAGCTCGAACTCCGCGGCATCACGAAGCGGTTCGGCACCCTGGTCGCCAACGACCACATCTCGATCACCGTCGAACCGGGCGAGGTGCACTGTCTCCTCGGCGAGAACGGTGCGGGCAAGTCGACCCTCATGAACGTCCTCTACGGCATGTACCAGGCCGACGAGGGCGAGATCCTGCTCGACGACGTCGTCCAGCACTTCGACGGGCCGGGCGACGCCATGCGCTCCGGCATCGGCATGGTGCACCAGCACTTCATGCTCGTGCCGGTCTTCACCGTGGCCGAGAACGTCATGCTCGGGCAGGAGGAGACGTCGTTCGGCGGGCGTCTCGACCTCGCCGGCGCCCGGAAGCGCGTGCGGGAGATCTCCGCCCGGTTCGGGTTCGACGTCGATCCCGACGCACGGGTCGGCGACCTGCCGGTCGGTGTGCAGCAGCGCGTCGAGATCATCAAGGCGCTGTCCCGTGACGCCTCGGTCCTGGTGTTCGACGAGCCGACGGCCGTCCTCACCCCGCAGGAGACCGACGAGCTGATGGGCATCATGCGCCAGCTCCGCGAAGCCGGCACCGCCATCGTCTTCATCACGCACAAGCTCCGTGAGGTCCGCGAGGTCGCCGACCGCATCACCGTCATCCGCCTCGGCAAGGTCGTCGGCGAGGCGTCCCCGACGGCGTCGAACAGCGAGCTCGCGGCGCTCATGGTCGGCCGCAGCGTCGAACTCGTCGTGGACAAGGCCCCGGCCGCCCCGGGGGAGGCCGCGCTCGTCGTCGAGGACCTGACGGTCACCGACGCAGACGGCATCGTGCTCGTCGACGACGTGTCCTTCACGGTCCGTCGTGGCGAGGTGCTCGCCATCGCCGGCGTGCAGGGCAACGGGCAGACCGAGCTCACCGAGGCGATCATGGGCCTCGAGCCCGTCCGCTCCGGCCGCATCACGCTCGACGGGCGCGAGGTCACCGGCCGCAGCGTCAAGCAGATCCTCGACGCCGGCGTCGGCTTCGTGCCCGAGGACCGCAAGGAGGACGGGCTGGTCGGGGAGTTCACCATCGCCGAGAACCTCATGCTCGACCGTGCCGACGCCACCGAGTTCGTCCGTGCCGGCACCATCCGCGCCGCCGAGCGGGACACGTTCGCCGACGAGAAGATCGCCGAGTTCGACATCCGCACGCCCGGACGCACCACGGCAGCCGGTCGGCTCTCCGGCGGCAACCAGCAGAAGATCGTCCTCGCCCGCGAACTGAGCCGGCCCCTGCGGCTCTTCGTCGCCGCACAGCCCACGCGCGGCATCGACGTCGGGTCGATCGAGTTCGTGCACAAGCGCATCGTCGAGACCCGCGACAGCGGCGTCCCGGTGATCGTCGTCTCCACCGAGCTCGACGAGGTCGTCGCGCTCGCCGACCGGATCGCCGTGATGTACCGCGGCACGATCGTCGGCATCGTCCCGGCGTCCACACCCCGCGACGTCCTCGGACTCATGATGGCGGGCGAACTGCCCGCAGGAACGGAGCTCGCCGCGTGAGCGACACCACGCCGGAGCACGGCGGCGCCACCCCGCCGTCGGACCGCAGCTCGACCCCCGTCGACGAGACCACGGGCCTCCCGGCCGGGTCCGACGCCACACCGGCGGTCGACGACCGCCTGCAGGAGGTGGCCGGACCGCCGCACCTGATGACCGACTCGGCAGCCGACAGCGAGCGCCGTGAGGGCGGCGACGGACGCTGGAGCGATGCGATGCGCAGCATCGTCAACGGCTCCGTCCTCACCACCGTGCTCGCGGTCGTCCTCGCCCTCGTCGCGAGCGGTGTCCTCATCGCGCTGACCGACAAGGACGTCCAGGCCGCGGCCGGGTACTTCTTCGCCCGACCGACCGACATGCTGCGCGCCGTCGGCACCGCGGTCGGCGGCTCGTACTCGTCGCTGTTCCAGGGTTCCGTCGTCAACTTCGGCGCCCCCCTCGTTCGCGAGCGCGATCACGCCGATCACCCGCTCCGTCGACTACGCGGTGCCGCTCGTCGTCGCCGGCCTCGGCGTCGCCGTGGCCTTCCGCGCGGGCCTGTTCAACATCGGCGGCCAGGGGCAGGTCCTCATCGCCGCCGCGGCAGCTGGCTGGGTCGGGTTCTCGTTCGACCTGCCGGCAGCGGTGCACATCCCGCTGACGATCCTCGCCGGCATCGTCGGCGGCGCGGTCTGGGCCGGGCTCGTCGGCGTCATCAAGGCCCGGACCGGTGCCAACGAGGTCGTCCTGACGATCATGCTGAACTACGTCGCCCTCTACCTGCTCTCCTTCATGCTCCGGACCCCCCGGGCTGCTGCAGGCCGGTGGGAGCCCGAACCCGATCTCCCCGGCGACCAAGGACAGTGCGCTGCTCCCGGCGCTGTTCGGACCGCGCTTCGGCATCAACGTCGGCTTCGTCGTCGCGGTCATCGCGGTCGTCGTCGTCTGGTGGCTGCTCAACAAGTCCTCGCTCGGATTCCGCTTCCGGACCATCGGCGAGAACCCGCGGGCCGCTCGCGTCGCCGGCATGAGCGTGCCGAGCCTGACCATCTGGGTGCTCGTGATCTCCGGTGGACTGATCGGCATCGCCGGCGCCTACCAGGTCGAGGGCGCGGTCACGACCGGGTTCACGTCGGGCATCGACGCCGGCATCGGGTTCGACGCGATCACGGTCGCGCTCCTCGGGCGTTCGAAGCCCTGGGGGACCTTCTGGGCGGCGATCCTGTTCGGCGTGCTGAAGAACGGCGGCTACGCCATGCAGGCCGCCAACGGGATCCCGATCGACATCGTCGACGTCATCCAGGCCCTCATCGTCCTGTTCATCGCGGCCCCGCCGCTCGTGCGCGCGATCTTCCGGATCCCGCAGCCCGGCGCCCGTCGTCGCACCAAGCAGAGCACCAAGCGGAAGGCGGTCGCCGCGTGAGCACCCTCAGCCCCACCGCCGTCCCGGCGTCACCCGTCCCGGACCGCCCCGTCGAGACCACGAGGAGCTGGAAGGCGCCCGTCGCCTTCGTCGTCTTCTCGGTGCTCGCCGCCGTGCTGTTCCTCGGCGTCGGCCGGGGTGGCACGACCACGTTCCGGCTCGCCAACGCCGGCGACTTCGTCCAGCTGCCGGACGTCGGCTTGCCCGCGCTCGCGACCGGCGTCGTCGTCGTCGTGGTCCTGTCGCTCCTCACGGCCGTCTCGTTCGTCCTGGTCGGCCGGTACCGTCCGGTGCCGCTGTGGCTGACGAGCGTGTTCGCCGTCGTGTTCGTCATCGGCTTCCTCACGTGGGCGGCCGCGGACAAGACGGTCCCGCTGCCCGGTCTGCTCGTCGGTGCGATCGGCCTGAGCGTCCCGCTCGTGTTCGGTGCGCTCGGCGGTGTGATCTCCGAGCGGGTCGGTGTCGTCAACATCGCCATCGAGGGGCAGTTCCTCGCCGGTGCCTTCACCTCGGCGCTCATCGCGTCGCTGACCGGGTCCGCGTGGGTCGGTCTCGTCGGCGCCCTCGTCGCCGGTGTGCTCGTGTCGTTCGTCCTCGCGGCGTTCAGCATCAAGTACCTCGTCGACCAGGTCATCGTCGGCGTCGTCATCAACGCGTTCATCTCCGGGCTCACCGGCTTCCTGTACTCGCAGGTGCTGTCGCCGGACGAGGAGCGCCTGAACGTCGGTGTCACCTTCCCGCGCTTCGAGATCCCCGTCCTGCACCAGATCCCGGTGATCGGCCCGGTGCTGTTCGAGCAGACCGTCATCGTGTACCTGGCGTACATCGCGGTCGCCGTCGTGACGTTCGCCCTGTTCAAGACGCGCTGGGGTCTGCGGCTCCGCGCGGTCGGGGAGCACCCGGAAGCGGCGGACACGGTCGGCATCAACGTCACCGGGACGCGGTTCTGGAACGTCTCGATCGCCGGTGCGATCGCCGGCCTGGGTGGTGCGTACTTCACACTCGACGCGGTCGGACCGTTCACGAAGGACATGACGGACGGTGCGGGCTACATCGCCCTGGCCGCCGTCATCTTCGGGCGGTGGGACCCGATCCGGGCCACGCTCGCGGCGCTCCTGTTCGGGTTCGCCTCGAACCTGCAGAACACCCTCGGCGCCATCAACTCGCCGGTGCCGAGCGAGTTCCTGCTCATGCTGCCCTACGTCGTCACGATCTTCGCGGTCGCCGGTCTGGTCGGGCAGTCGCGGGGACCGGCGGCCGCCGGCAAGCCGTACATCAAGAACTAGCCGGGAGGCACGGCACATGACCGACACGAACGCTGCGGGACACGACGGGGTGGGGACCGACCCCGTGACCGGCGAGCCGGCCTGGACGGACCCGGCCACGACCCTCCCGGCCGACCCGGACGCACGGATCGACGGGAGCACGGCGGCGGCCGTCGACGGTGACGTCGACTGGGACGCGCTCCGCGAGGCCGCCACCACCGCGATGGGCCGCGCCTACGTGCCGTACTCGTCCTTCCCGGTGGGCGCTGCGGCACTCACCGACGACGGCCGGATCGTGTCCGGCTGCAACGTCGAGAACGCCTCGTACGGTGTGACCCTCTGTGCCGAGTGCTCGCTCGTGTCGCAGCTCTTCATGACCGGCGGCGGCAAGCTCGTCGCGTTCACCTGCGTGGACGGCGACGGGGCCACCCTCATGCCGTGCGGCCGCTGCCGGCAACTGCTGTTCGAACACTCGGCCGAGGGCATGCTCCTCGAGACCGTCTCGGGCATCCGCACCATCGACGAGGTCCTGCCGGACGCCTTCGGCCCCCCGGACCCTCGTCACCTACCAGCAGGAGCACTGACCATGGCAGTCGAGCCCTTCGACACCGTCGACCTCATCCGCACGAAGCGCTCGCACGGCGCCCTCTCCACGCCGGAGATCGACTGGTTGGTCGACGCCTACACGCGCGGCTACGTCGGGGACGAGCAGATGGCCGCGTTCGCGATGGCGGTCTTCCTGAACGGCATGGAGCGTCGGGAGATCAAGGACCTCACCCTCGCGATGATCGCGTCGGGGGGAGCGGATGTCGTTCGGCTCGCTCGGCAAGACCACGGTCGACAAGCACTCCACCGGCGGCGTCGGCGACAAGATCACGCTGCCGCTAGCGCCCCTCGTCGCGACGTTCGGCGTCGCGGTCCCGCAGCTGTCCGGGCGCGGCCTCGGCCACACCGGCGGCACCCTCGACAAGCTCGAGTCGATCCCGGGCTGGCAGGCCGCGATCTCGAACGAGCGCATGACGGAGATCCTCGACCAGGTCGGCGCCGTCATCTGCGCCGCCGGCTCGGGCCTGGCCCCGGCCGACAAGAAGCTCTACGCCCTGCGGGACATCACCGGCACGGTCGAGTGCATCCCGCTCATCGCGTCGAGCATCATGTCGAAGAAGATCGCCGAGGGCACCGCGGCGCTCGTCCTCGACGTGAAGTTCGGCTCCGGCGCCTTCATGGAGGACTTCGAGCAGTCGAAGCTCCTCGCACAGACGATGGTCGACCTCGGCAAGGACGCGGGCGTCGCCACCTCGGCGCTCCTCACCGACATGGAGGTCCCGCTCGGCCTGACGATCGGCAACGCCCTCGAGGTCCGCGAGTCCGTCGAGGTCCTCGCCGGTGGCGGCCCTGCGGACGTCGTCGAGCTCACGGTCGCGCTGGCGGCCGAGATGCTGCGTCTGGCGGGGCAGCCCGACGCCGACCCCGCGGCGGCACTGGCCGACGGCCGGGCGATGGACACGTGGCGCCGGATGATCGAGGCCCAGGGCGGCGACGCCTCGGCCGCGCTGCCGGTCGCCGCGGAGACCCACGTCGTCACCGCGACCGAGTCCGGTGTCCTCGCCACGCAGGAGGCCCTGCCCTTCGGCATCGCGGCCTGGCGCCTCGGTGCCGGTCGTGCCCGCGCACAGGACCCGGTGCAGGCCGGTGCCGGCATCGAGCTGCACGTCAAGCCGGGTGAAACCGTCACGGCCGGCCAGCCCCTGTGGACGCTGCACACCGACGAGCCCGCGCGGTTCGAGCGCGCGCTCGAGTCGCTCGAGGGCGCCTGGTCGATCGGGGACTCCGCGCCGGAGCGTGGTCCGATCGTCCGCGAGCGGATCCAGTAGCGACGCGACCAGCAGCCGGACGGGAGGCCCGCCACACGTGCTGTGGTGGGCCTCCCGTCCGTCTCGTCCACCGTGGGGACGCGGTGGTCCGTCGTCCACGGTCCCGTGGGTCCGCGACTGCGGTGGCGCGTCCGCGACCGGTAGCCTTGGACGCATGAGCGACGCCGCCACGACCTACCGCCTGCCCGACGCCGGAGCGGTCATCAACGACCTGCCGAAGGTCTCGCTGCACGACCACCTGGACGGCGGACTCCGTCCGGCGACCGTCATCGAGCTCGCGGCGACCGACGGGGTCGACCTCCCGACCACGGACCCGGCCGAACTCGCCACCTGGTTCGCTGACCAGTCGAACTCGGGCTCCCTGGTCGAGTACCTGAAGACCTTCGACGTGACCACCGCCGTCATGCAGACCGCCGCCGGGCTCACCCGCGTCGCCCGCGAGTTCGTCGAGGACCTCGTCGCGGACGGCGTCGTCTACGGCGAGATCCGCTGGGCCCCCCGAGCAGCACCTGCAGCGGGGGGCTCACCCTCGACGAGACGGTGGAGGCCGTGCAGGCCGGCATCGAGGAGGCGGTCGACGCCGCCGGCGGGTCCATCCGCATCGGGCAGCTCGTCACGGCGATGCGGCACGCCGGCCGGTCGATGGAGATCGCCGAACTCGCCGTGCGACACCGTGACCGCGGCGTCGTCGGCTTCGACATCGCCGGGGCCGAGGCGGGCTTCCCGGCCTCGAACCACCGGGCGGCGTTCGAGTACCTCGCCTCCGAGCTCTTCCCCGTGACGGTGCACGCGGGCGAGGCCGACGGCCTCGCCTCCATCCGGTCGGCGCTCGTCGACGGTCGCGCCCTCCGCCTCGGGCACGGCGTGCGCGTGTTCGAGGACGTCACCCTGACCGACGGCGGTGACGGGTCCATGCTCGCCACGCTCGGCGAGGTCGCATCCTGGGTGCGGGACCGCGAGATCCCGCTCGAGGTCTCCCCGTCGTCGAACCTGCAGACCGGTGCGGTCGCCGCGTGGGGCGACGACCTGGCCGACCACCCGATCGACGTCCTGTACCAGCTCGGCTTCCGCGTCACGGTGAACACCGACAACCGCCTGATGAGCAACACCTCGCTGTCGAAGGAGCTGGCGCTGCTCGCCGGCACGTTCGGCTACGACCTCGACGACCTCGCCGCGTTCCAGATCAACGCGGCGCTCGGGTCGTTCCTGCCGCTCGAGGACCGCGAGGAGATCATCGCCGCGATCACCGCCGGGTACGCGGAGGCCTGATCCGATGGGGCTACCGCCGCTGCCGGACCCGGCCGTCGTGCTCGGGGCGTCCGCGTCCTCGTGGCGGGACGCGCTGCGGGCGGTCGGCGGCGCCCTCGTCGCATCGGGAGCGACCACCGAGGCGTACACCGACGCCATGACCGCCATGGTCGAGGAGCACGGGCCGTACATCGTCATCTCGCCGGGTCTCGCGTTCGCGCACGCCCGGCCGGGGTCGAGCGTCCTGCGGGACGGCCTGGCGGTCGTCACCCTGGCGTCACCGGTGGTGTTCGGGCACCCGCACAACGACCCGGTGTCGGTCGTGCTCGGGCTCGCCGTCGCGGAGGTCGGCACACACCTCGAGTCGATCGGCGCGATCGCCAACCTGTTCAACGACCCCTCGGTCACCGGACGGCTCGCTGCCGCCGCCACGGCCGGCGAGGTCCGGGCCATCATGGGAGTGACGACGGCATGAAGATCGTGACCATCTGCGGTGCCGGCATCGGCGCGAGCGCCATCCTCAAGGTCAACGCGGAGAAGGCGCTCGCCTCGCTCGGACTGACGGCCGAGGTGGTCGCGGCGGACGTCGCGTCCGTGCGGCAGGTCGCCGACGACGCCAACGTCATCCTGACGAGCCAGGAGTTCGTCGAGACCATCGGGACGACGTACGCCGAGGTCATCGTGATCCGGAACCACTTCGACCAGAGCGAGATCACGGCGGCTGTGGACAGGGCGCTCGGGTAGGGGTCGGGCCGGTACGATCGGCGCATGGTCAGCACCGACAACCCCCCTGAACGACCCCGCCGTGGACCCCTTCGACGTGGCGCGTGACGCCGCAGCCGTCATCGCGTCCCGGTCCGGCATCGAGCGGCACGACGTCGCCCTGACGCTCGGCTCCGGCTGGGGGGAAGGCCGCAGACCTCCTCGGGGAGACCGTGTCCGAGATCCCCGCGGCGGACGTCCCCGGCTTCAGCACCTCGGCCGTGCCCGGACACTCCGGCACCGTCCGCTCCATCCGGCTCGCCGACGGCCGGCACGCGCTCGTCATCGGCGCCCGCACGCACTACTACGAGGGCCACGGCGTCCGTCGGGTCGTGCACAGCGTCCGCACCGCCGCCGCGACGGGTGCCTCGGTCATGGTGCTCACGAACGGCGCCGGTGGCATCAAGGAGACCTGGACGCCCGGCACGCCGGTCCTCATCAGCGACCACATCAACCTCACCGCCGACAGCCCGCTCGAGGGCGCGACGTTCATCGACCTGACGGACCTGTACTCGGCCCGTCTCCGCGCGGTGGCGAAGTCGGTCGACCCGTCCCTCGACGAGGGCGTCTACACGCAGTTCCGCGGGCCGCACTACGAGACCCCGGCCGAGGTCCAGATGGCCAAGGCGATCGGCGGCCACGTCGTCGGGATGTCCACCGCACTCGAGGCCATCGCCGCCCGGCAGGCCGGCATGGAGGTCCTCGGCTTCTCGCTCATCACCAACCTCGCCGCGGGCATCCAGAAGACCCCGCTGTCGCACACCGAGGTGCTCGAGGCGGGCAAGCAGGCCGAGCCCGTGATCGCGGACCTGCTCGCCCGCGTGGTGGCCGCGCTGTGACCCCCCTACGACGGCCCGAGCGACGGTGCCCTCGCGGACGGCGACCTCGTCGACGGCGGCGACCTGGGGAACGGTGGCGTCCGGGGCGACAGGGACGCGCCGGACGTGCTGGCGACCGCCCGTGCGTGGATCGAACAGGACCCCGACCAGGAGACCCGCGCGGAACTGCAGGAGCTGGTCGACGCGGCGGACACGGACGAACTGACAGCACGGTTCGCCGGCCGGCTGCAGTTCGGGACCGCCGGTCTCCGCGCCGAACTCGGTGCCGGTCCGCTGCGGATGAACCGAGTCGTCGTCACGCAGGCGGCCGCCGGTCTCGCCCGCTTCCTCATCGACTCCGGTCGTGACCGCAGCGTCGTGATCGGGTACGACGGTCGCGTCAACTCGGACGTCTTCGCGCGGGACTCCGCCGAGGTCATGCGCGGCCTCGGGCTCGACGTCACGCTGCTCCCGAGCGCGCTGCCGACGCCGCTCGTCGCGTTCGCCGTCCGGCACCTCGACGTCGGGGCAGGTGTCATGGTCACGGCCAGCCACAACCCGCCGCGGGACAACGGCTACAAGGTGTACCTCGGCGGTGCGGACGCGGGCTCGCAGATCGTGCCGCCGGTCGACGCGGAGATCGCCGCCGCGATCGACGTCGTCGCCGCGGGGGGACATCCGGTCGCTCGACCGGGCGACGGACTACACCGTCGCGGACCAGTCCCTCGTGCAGGCGTACGTGGACGCCACGGCCGCGACCGTGCCGGCCCCGCTCCTCGCGGTCGAGGCGCAGCCCTCCGTCGTCTACACGGCCATGCACGGCGTCGGGTGGGAGACGGCCCGGGCCGTGTTCACGCGTGCCGGTTTCCGCGAGCCCGCGGTGGTACCCGAGCAGATCGAGCCGGACGGTACGTTCCCGACGGTGTCCTTCCCGAACCCGGAGGAGCCGGGCGCGATGGACCTGTCGATCGCGCGCGGTGCCGAACTCGGAGCGGACCTCGTCATCGCCAACGACCCGGACGCCGACCGCCTGGCGCTCGCGATCCCCGACGGTGCCGGCTCCTACCGCCGGCTCTCCGGCAACGAGGTCGGCTGGCTCCTCGGCTGGCGTGCCGCGGCCCGTGCTGCCGCCGCCGGCTCGACCGGGGTCCTCGCCGCATCGATCGTCAGCTCGCCGGCGCTGTCCCGCGTCGCCGAACAGCACGGCCTCGGGTACCGCGACACCCTCACCGGGTTCAAGTGGGTCTCCCGTGTCCCCGACCTGCTGTTCGGTTACGAGGAAGCGCTGGGGTACCTCGTCGACCCGCAGGTCGTGCGCGACAAGGACGGCATCTCCGCCGCACTCGAACTGCTGTCGCTCGCGACCGAACTCGCTGCCGACGGGAAGACCATCGCCGACCAGCTCGACGCGTTCGCCGAGCGGTTCGGGGCGTTCTCCTCCGGGCAGGTCTCGACCCGCGTCGACGACCTGTCGCGCATCGGGGAGATCATGGCCTCCCTGCGATCGTCCACGCCGACGGAACTCGGCGGCATCACGATCACCTCGGTGACCGACTTCCTGGACGGCGTCGAGGGCTTCCCGCCGTCCGACATCCTGCGCTTCGACCTGGAGGGCGGGGCGCGGGTCATCGTCCGCCCGAGCGGCACGGAGCCCAAGGTGAAGGTCTACATCGACACCGTCGCGGACACGTCGGCCGAGGCCGGCGCCCTGACCGACCGCCTGGCGGCGGCGGTCCGCCCCCTCGTGTCGTAGCGCGCTCCGCACCGCGCACGCGCACGGTGCGGGTGAACCGGCACGCGGCGCACGCGCACAACGAGAACCCGCTCGAACCACTGGATCCGATGGTTCGAGCGGGTTCTCGTTGTGTCGGTGCGACCGGAACCGGGCTCGTCCTCCACGACGGGCGGCTTCCCCGCTGGTGTCCACAGGGTGGGTGGAGTCGATCGTCGCCGGACGGGCAGCGCACGAGGCTGCAGGGATGCAACGACTCCACATCATCAGGGGTGGCACTGCCGACCCCACCGGTCGACGAGGAGCCGACCTCGTCGCGGCTGCCGACCGAGGCGTCCTCGTCCGGCTCGCTCCCGGCAGGTACGTCGAGGCCGAGCGGTGGCGAGCGGCCGACGCCCGGACCCGTCACCTCGCCCGGATCGACGCGATCGACGACCGGATCGCGCAGCGGCTCGTCGTGTCCCACGTCTCGGCCGTCGCTCTGCACGGACTGCCCTGGAGCGGGGAACTGCCCGAGGTGGTCGACGTCATCGACCCGCACCGCGAGACCGCCCAGTCGCTCCAACTGCTGCGGAAGCACCCCGGGAAGGGGCGGGCGACGCGCGTCGTCCGGACCCCGTCCGGTCGGGCGGTCACGGACCTGCTGACCACGGTCGTCGACATCGCGCTGACGCAGGAGCTCCGGCGCTCCGTCCCCGTGCTCGACGTCGCGTTGCAACGTGGCACCGACCGCGCGGCGCTCCAAGCGGAACTCAGCTCCCGGTCCGCTGTGCACGGCCGGGACCGTGCGCGGTTCGCGATCGCGTTCGCGGACCAGCGCACTGGATCGGTCGGGGAGTCCATCGCCCGGGTCGCGCTGGACGAGGTCGGGGCACCACGGCCGCGACTCCAGGTCGACTTCCAGGACCGAGCGGGTTTCGTCGCGCGGGTTGACTTCTGGTTCCCCGACCAGGGCGTCGTCCTCGAGTTCGACGGCGCGGCGAAGTACCGGGACCCGGCGCTGCGCGCTGCCGGCCTCACCGCCGAGGACGTCCTCGTCCAGGAGAAGCGTCGCGAGGACCGACTCCGACTCGTCCCGGAGGTGCGGCGGGTCGGGCGGTTCGGCTGGGCGGAGACGCAGGACACGAGCCTGCTGCGGGCACTGCTCGTGGGCCTCGGCCTCCCGCTGGAGGAGCGACGGTTCCGGACGATCCGGTGAACGACGGCAGCGGCACCGCGGGGTCCCAGCGCGGATCGGCGCCGCACAACGAAGACCGCCCCGAACCACGGATGGCCGTGGTTCGGGGCGGTTCGTGTTGTGCGGGTCCGATCGGCGCCGCGGGGCACGCCGCGCGGCCCGCGCTACGCGAGCTCGAGCAGGACGTGCCCGGAGGAGACCGTCTGGCCCACGGGGGGCGTTCAGCCCCGTGACGACGCCGTCCTTGTGCGCCTGGACGGGCTGCTCCATCTTCATGGCCTCGAGCACGACGAGCAGGTCGCCCTTGACGACGGTGTCGCCCTCGGCGACCGCGAGCTTCACGACGGTGGCCTGCATCGGCGACGCGACCGAGGAGCCCGACGCCGCGCGTCCGCCCTTGACGGCCGAGGACCGGCGCTTGGGCGGCGCGGAGGGGCCGGACGGACGACGGGCGCCACCGGAGCCACCGACGATCGACGGCATCGTGACCTCGATGCGCTTGCCCTGCACCTCGACGACCACGCTGTCACGCTCGCCGGGGACCGGGAGCTCTTCCGGTTCGCCGCTCCAGGCCGGGATCTCGTTGACGAAGTCGGTCTCGATCCACTGCGTGTAGATCGAGAACGGCGTGGCGTCGTCGGTCGCGAAGGCCGGGTCGCTGACGACCGCGCGGTGGAACGGGATGACGGTGGGGAGCCCGGCGACCTCGAACTCGGCGAGGGCGCGGCGGGAGCGCTCGAGGGCCTCGGCGCGGGTGGCGCCGGTCACGATGAGCTTCGCGAGCATCGAGTCGAACGAGCCGGAGACGACGTCGCCCGACACCACGCCGGAGTCGACCCGGACGCCGGGGCCCGACGGGGCGTTGAACACGTGCACGGGGCCCGGCGCGGGGAAGAAGTTGCGGCCCGGGTCCTCGCCGTTGATGCGGAACTCGAACGAGTGCCCGCGCGGGGTCGGGTCGGCGTAGTCGAGCGTGCCGCCCTCGGCGATGCGGAACTGCTCGCGGACGAGGTCGATGCCGGTGACCTCCTCGGACACGCAGTGCTCGACCTGGAGACGGGTGTTCACCTCGAGGAACGACACCGTGCCGTCGGCGCCGATGAGGAACTCGCACGTGCCCGCGCCGACGTAGCCGACCTCGCGGAGGATCGCCTTCGACGACGCGTACAGCCGCTCCTGCTGGGAGTCCGTCAGGTACGGCGCCGGGGCCTCCTCGACGAGCTTCTGGTGCCGGCGCTGGAGGGAGCAGTCACGCGTCGACACGACGACGACGTTGCCGTGCTCGTCGGCGAGGCACTGGGTCTCGACGTGGCGCGGCTTGTCGAGGTACTTCTCGACGAAGCACTCGCCGCGACCGAACGCGGCGATGGCCTCGCGCGTCGCGGACTCGAAGAGCTCCTCGACGGAGGCGCGGTCGCGCACGACCTTGAGGCCTCGACCACCGCCACCGAAGGCGGCCTTGATCGCCACGGGCAGGCCGACCTGGTCGACGAAGTCGAAGACCTCGGACACGTCCTGCACCGGCTCGATGGTGCCGGGGGCGAGCGGCGCCCCGACCTTCTCGGCCACGTGCCGCGCGGAGACCTTGTCGCCGAGGCGCTCGATCGACTCGGGCGACGGGCCGATCCAGGTGAGTCCGGCGTCGATGACGGCCCGGGCGAAGTCGGCGTTCTCGGCGAGGAAGCCGTAGCCCGGGTGGACGGCGTCGGCACCGGAGCGGCGGGCGACCGAGATGATCTTCTCGATGACCAGGTAGGTGTCGGCGCTCGTGGTGCCGTTCAGCGCGTAGGCCTCGTCGGCGAGGCGTGCGTGCAGGGCGTCACGGTCCTGGTCGGCGTAGACCGCGACCGAGGCCTTGCCCGCGTCGCGGGCCGCGCGGATGATGCGGACGGCGATCTCGCCGCGGTTCGCGATGAGGACCTTGCTGATGCGGGGCATGGAACATCAGCGTATTCGTGTGCCGAGGTCGTGTTTTGACCGGCATCCACAAGAAACCCCTCGGGATGCAGGTGGATGTCTACAGCGCCCAGAGGTCGTGCCAGGCGAGCCCGAAGCCCCGGAGGAGCATCGACCGGAGCACGGGGAGCGAGAGTCCGACGACCGCGGACGGTGTCCCGTCGATCCGCGTGATGTAGGCGGCCGCCCGGCCGTCGATCGTGAACGCGCCGGCCACCTCGAGGGGCTCGCCCGTGGCGACGTAGGCGTCGATCTCCGCCGGGGACATGTCGTCGGCGAAGGTGAGGACGGCGCTGTCGACCGCGACCACGCGGTCGCCGTCGACGACGAGTGCCGACCCGCCGGGCGCGACGGCGCCCAGCGACGGGACCGCGTCGGTCGACGCCGACGTCCCGGACCCGGTCCGCGCCGGTGCTGCGGGTCGGACGGGAGGCTCGTCATCCGCCCGCCCCGCGCCTCCCGGCCCCGACACGGCCGGTCCGCTGCCGGCCCGCCGGTCGATGACGCAGTGGCCGCTCCACAGCGTCCCGCCACCGGCGGCGAGCATCTGTCGCCAGCGCTCCCGGGCGACCTCCGGGTCGTGCGGCTTGCCGTACAGCTGCCCGTCGACCTCGAACGCCGAGTCGCCGCCGAAGACGATGCCGTCGAGCGGAGCCCCGCCGTCGACCGCCACCGAGCCGTCGGCGACCGCGGTGGCCTTGGCGACCGCGAGCAGCGCCACGAGCTCCGGTCCGGTGAGGTCCCGCCCGAGCCGCTCCCGTTCCGCGGCGCCCACCGCGTCCTCGTCGACGCCCGGCGACACGAGCACCGGCTCGATCCCGGACTGCGCCAGGAGCGCACGACGGGCGGGGGAGGTGCTCGCGAGGTACAGACGCATGGGAACATCGAACCATGGGTGAATCCGTCGGCACACTGCTCGAACTCGACGTCACCGGGATCGCCCACGGCGGCATCTCGGTGGCACGGCACGAGGGACGCGTGGTGTTCGTCACGGACGCCGTCCCCGGGGAGCGGGTCGTCGCCCGTGTGTCCGAGGACCGGAAGAAGTCGTTCTGGCGCGCTGACACGGTCGAGGTCCTCGAGCCGAGCGAGCACCGCGTCGACCACGTCTGGCCGGAGGCGGCCCTGGACCGTGACCCCGCCGTCCGCCCGGGCGGCGCCGAGTTCGGGCACATCGCCCTGGCCCACCAGCGGACCCTGAAGCGGGACGTCCTCGTCGACTCGTTCTCGCGGTTCGCCCGGGTCGACCTCGACGACCTGCTCGGCACGCCCGTCGTCGTGGAGTCGGCGCCCGGCGACGACGAGGCGGACGGCCTCGGGTGGCGCACCCGCATCCGGCTGCACGTCGACGCCGACGGCACGCCCGGCCCCTTCGCTGCGCGGTCGCACACCGTCGTCCCGGTCACCTCGCTGCCGCTCGCGACCGCTGCCGTGCAGGCGTCCGCACCGATCGCCCGCGGCTCGATGCCGGGGGGCGGAGGTCGTCGACGTCCTCAGCCCGAGCGGCTCCGAGGGAGCCCGGCTCGTGGTCGACGCCCAGCGCCCGACCGTCGTGCACGAGGTCGTCGGCGACCGGACCTTCGCCGTGGACGACACCGGCTTCTGGCAGGTGCACCGGGCGGCGCCCGCCGTCCTCACCGCCGCCGTGCACGACCTGGTCGACCCCGCGCGCCTGGACCCGGAGGGCCAGCACCTCGACCTGTACGGCGGCGTCGGCCTCCTCGCCGCCGCGCTCGCCGACCTCGCCGGGCCGCGTGCCCGGGTCACGAGCGTCGAGAGCGCGACCCGGGCGACGGAGCACGCGCAGGAGAACCTCGCCGAGTGGATCGGTGCCCGTGCCGAGACCGGCCGGGTCGATCGTTGGTTGGCCCGCACGGTCGAGCACGCCTCGCGTCCGGAGCGTGACCGCTTCCGCGCCGGCACCGTGGTGCTCGACCCGCCCCGAGCCGGTGCCGGTCGGGACGTCGTGGTGTCCGTCGCGGCGCTGCAGCCGGCCCAGGTCGTCTACGTCGCCTGCGACCCGGTCGCACTGGCACGGGACGTGGCCACCTTCGCCGACCTCGGCTACCGACTGGAGGCCCTGCGCGCCTTCGACCTCTTCCCGCACACCCACCACCTGGAGGCCGTGGCCCGTCTGGTGCCGGTCGCCTGAGCCGGTCGGCGCATCCGGCCCGGCACTTCCGTCGCGGGGTACGAAGCTGACCCTGACCTGGGTATCCTTGGTGTCTGGACGGCCGTCGGGACAGGGCCCGGTGCGTCGTCACAACGAGAGGCAACCGTGGGAGACACCACCAGCACATCGACCGGCACGACAGGGACTGCCGGTCTCGGGACACGACCGGTCCGGGTCGCGGTCGTGGACGACCACGAGTCGGTCCGACTGGGCATCCAGGCCGCCTGCCAGAACGAGGGGTTCGAGGTGGTCCTCACCGCCGCGAGCGTCCCGGAGTACATCGCACAGCTCGGCGGACGCGAGGTCGACGTCGTCGTCCTCGACCTGTCGCTCGGTGACGGCTCGACGGTGACCGAGAACGTCAAGGGCGTGCAGGGCACCGGCTCCGCCGTCCTCGTGCACAGCATCGCCGACCGCGTCGCGAACGTGCGCGAGGCACTGGCGGCAGGGGCCGCCGGCGTCATCCCGAAGTCCTCCGCCACGAAGACCGTGATGGCGGCCGTGGCGACCGTCGCTCGTGGCGACGTCCTCAACAACCTCGAATGGGCGAGCGCGATCGACGCCGACCGGGACTTCGCGAAGGCGCAGCTCGGCCGACGTGAGCGGGAGATCCTGCACCTGTACGCATCGGGGCTGCCGCTCAAGCTCGCGGCCCAGCAGCTCGGCATCGGGTACTCGACCGCGCGGGAGTACCTCGACCGCATCCGCGTGAAGTACGTCGAGGTCGGCCGTCCGGCCCCGACCAAGGTCGACCTGCTCCGTCGTGCGGTGGAGGACGGGATCCTGCCGGGGCTCGACTCCGGCATCGACCCCGACGGCGATGGCCGCTGACGACGTCTGCGCCCGGCGGTCCTCGTGACGGCCGAGGCGGTCGTCACGTCGACCTCCACCATGGCGGACCCGTCCCGGTCCGTGCGCGCCACGATCACGCAGGCGTCCCTGGACCGGGCGTTCACGATCCTCATGGCGATCGCGGCGATCGGGTTCGGCGCGGTGAACACACCGTCGCTGTTCAAGCAGCTGCCGTTGCTCGATGCGTTCTGGGCGCCGGCGACGACCATCGTGGTCGGGCTGTCGCTCCTGGCGGTCGGCGCCTCGGCGTTCGCGCAGCGGTGGGCGCAGCCCGCGCAGATCCTCTGCGCGCTGCTGTTCTTCGTCGCGCTGGTGACCTTCCCGCTGACCGTCCGTGAACCGCTCTCCGCGGCCGAGATCCCGTGGCCGTGGTGGCTCTGCAACGTCGGCACCATCGCCGCGTCCCTCAGCTTCGCCACCTGGCGGGCGGCCGTCTACAACGCGCTCGTCCCGATCGTGTACATCGTGCTGCGGTTGTCGCCGGCGGGTGGGGCGGTCGGCCTCCAGCGCGCGCTGCTCGACGGCGTGTACACCGCCGTCCTCGGCACCGCGGCGCTCGTGCTCATCGTGGTGCTGCGCCGGGCCGCCGCGGCCGTGGACGTCGCCCAGGCGACCGCGGTGCGCCGCTACTCGCGGGCGATCCGCGAGCACGCCACCGAGGTCGAGCGCGTCCAGGTCGACGCGATCGTGCACGACAGCGTGCTCACGACCCTGCTGTCCGCAGCCCGGGCGGACACGCCCGAGGCGAAGACACTCGCGGCCCGGATGGCACGCAACGCGATCGACCACCTCGCCGCCGCGGCCGCGGACGGCCCGGGGGGAGGACCCGGCGGTGCCGTTCTCCGCACTCCGGGACCGGATCGTCACCTCGGTGACCACGCTCGCCGCTCCCGTCGAGGTACGCAGCGTCCCGTCCGACGGACCCGCCGTGCCGACCTCCGCCGCCGACGCCCTCGCGTCCGCCGCACTGCAGGCAGCGGTCAACAGCGTCCAGCATGCGGGGACGGACGCGCACCGGTGGGTGACGATCGACGCCGCGGGCGGCAGGGTCCGGGTCGAGGTGGCCGACGACGGTGCCGGGTTCGACCAGCGGACGGTCCCCGCCGAGCGACTCGGCGTCCGGCGGTCGATCATCGAGCGGATGGCGGCGGCAGACGGCGTCGCCGAGGTCCTGTCGGCGCCGGGGTCCGGGACGCGTGTCGTGCTCCGGTGGCCCGCGCCGCAGCCGGCCCTCGGGACGGAGGGACTCCGGTGAGGGCGTCGGTCACGGCCGGCAGCGCGACCGGGCTCGCCGCGTTGTTCTCGCTCGTGCACCTGGTGCTCGCCGTGTCCACGCTGCCCACCGACCCCGCCGACGCTGCCCGTGTCGTGTCGTGCATGGTCCTCTACGCCGCGGCCACCGCACTCGCGCTGTTCGTGCGCGGATCGGTGTTGCCGGTGTGGGTCGCGTGCTTCGCGCTCGCCACCGCGATCGTCATGCCCGTCGTCTGTGCGCCGGCGGTCGACCTCAGCGTCGCACCGACCTACTCGACGTGGTGGATCGCGGCGGTCGGCACGCTCATGGTCGTGCTCGCCGTCCGGCAGCGTGGCCCGTTCGCCTGGGCCGGAGTGCTGTTCTGCACCGTGCACTCGGTCGCGTGGGCCGGGCCCGGTGCGCTCGGCGAGCTCGGCGCACTCGGTAGCGTCATCTGGCTGTCGGTCGCGACCGGCTTCGCGATCGCGATGAACCACGCCAACCGGATCACCCGGGACTTCGTCCGGGCCGAGCAGGAGACGGTCGACTGGCAGGCGGCGCAGGACGCGCACGTGTCGGAGCGTCAGGTGCGCCTCGGGCAGACCACCCGGATGGCGCTGCCGATGCTGCAGCGCATCATCGACACCTGCGGCGACCTCGACGCGGACGAGCGCGCGGAGAGCTTGCACCTCGAGCAGGCGATCCGGGACGAGATCCGTGGACGCTCCCTGCTGTCCGACGGCGTCCGGGGCGAGGTGATGCGCCTCCGTCGCCGGGGCGCGGTCGTCCAGCTGCACGACGACGGCGGTCTCGACGACCTCGACGCGACCGAGCTGGCGCGCGTGCATGCCGAACTCGCGGACGCACTGCGGCGTGCGTTCGCTGCCCAGGCGGACAACGTGATCGTGCGGACCGTCCCGGACGGCGCCGACGAAGCCGTGACGGTGGTCGGGCTGCGTCTCGACGCGGCGGAGAGCGAGTCGGCGGCCCTGGGCGCGGCGGACGAGGACGACGACGAGGACGACGACTCGGTGGCGCTCTGGCTGGAGATCCCGCGGGCGGCGCCGGTGACCGCGAGCGGCGCGTAGCCGTACCGCCGCGGGCTCGTGTCGGCACTGCCGCAGGTGCGGGGGGCGCACTACCGCGGGCGCAGCACTGCCGCAGGCGCGCCCACACTGCTGCACGGGGTGCCGGAAACGGGAACGGGCCGGTCGGAGCTACCGACCGGCCCGTTCGCGACCCGAGTCAGAGCGACAACCCGAATATCGCCCTGACTCGTCACGGTGGTGGCTTCGTACCCTAGTCGGCCACCGACCGCCGATGCACTTCATCGAAGAACACCGAACAGGGACAATCCTGCCCGCACCGCCGCGGGGTGTCAGTCGTCATTTCGGGGGGACAATTGCGCGGATCTGCGCGGATCGGCGGCCCATACGTCCCCCCGAGTGAGGGGAGACGGAACGGTGTGTCGCCGCCGCTGACCCCGACGGGACGCGCACCTGGGCGACAGCTGTCGACCGGCTGCACTCGGGGTACACGCGGGTCAGCGGAGTGACCGACTCCACGTGCCCTGGTGCAGAGGGACGCGCATGCCGCGGGCGGAGGCGTCCCACCCCGACCGCGGCGAGTCCTCGGCGCGAGCGCGCCCGGCGGCCGCGGCCTCGTCGGCCTGGCGTTGCAGCACCGCGATGACGGCGGCGAGCTCCTCCGGCGTCGGGTCACCTGCGACGACCCGGACGTCCGCGACCGACGCGGGGGGCGTCAGCGGGGACGGCGGCAGCGTGACGCGCGGTCACAGCGGGATGTTCCCGTGCTTCTTCGGCGGCAGGCTCGCCCGCTTGCCCCGCAACGCCCGGAGCGCCTTGATGACCGAGACCCGGGTGGCGTGCGGCTGGATGATGCCGTCGAGCTCACCGCGCTCGGCAGCCAGGTACGGCGACGCGACGTTGTAGGTGTACTCGTTCGCGAGCTTCGTCCGGACCGCGGCGACGTCCTCGCCGGCCTCCTCCGCCCGCTTGATCTCGCTGCGGTACAGGATGTTCACCGCGCCCTGACCGCCCATGACGGCGATCTCGGCGGTCGGCCACGCGAGGTTGATGTCGGCACCGAGCTGCTTCGAGCCCATGACGATGTAGGCGCCGCCGTAGGCCTTGCGGGTGATGACCGTGACGAGCGGCACGGTCGCCTCGGCGTACGCGTAGAGCAGCTTCGCGCCACGGCGGATCACGCCGGTCCACTCCTGGTCGGTGCCGGGCAGGTAGCCGGGCACGTCGACGAGGGTGAGGATCGGGATCCCGAACGCGTCGCAGAAGCGGACGAAGCGCGCGGCCTTCTCGCCGGCGTCGATGTTCAGCGTGCCGGCCATGGCCTGGGGCTGGTTCGCGATGATGCCGACGGTACGACCCTCGACGCGGCCGAAGCCGATCATGATGTTCGGCGCGAAGAGGGGCTGCACCTCGAGGAACTCGCCGTCGTCGACGACGTGCTCGATGATCGTGGTGACGTCGTAGGGCTGGTTCGTCGAGTCGGGGATGACGACGTCGAGCTCGCGGTCGGCGTCGGTCGTCTCGAGTTCCGGTGCGACGTCGTAGCTCGGCGGGTCCGACAGGTTGTTGTCCGGCAGGAAGCCGATGAGCGACCTCGCGTAGTCGAGCGCGTCGGTCTCGTCCTCGGCCAGGTAGTGCGCGACACCGGAGACGGCGTTGTGCGTCTGGGCGCCGCCGAGCTCCTCGAAGCCGACGTCCTCGCCCGTGACGGTCTTGATCACGTCGGGCCCGGTGACGAACATGTGGCTCGTCTTGTCGACCATGATCACGAAGTCGGTGAGGGCGGGGGGAGTAGACCGCTCCGCCGGCCGCGGGCCCCATCACGATGGAGATCTGCGGGATGACCCCGGAGGCCGCGGTGTTGAGCCGGAAGATCTCGCCGTACTTGCCGAGCGCGACCACGCCCTCCTGGATGCGGGCGCCGCCGGAGTCGAGGATGCCGATGATCGGCACGCCGGTCTTCAGGGCGTGCTCCATCACCTTGACGATCTTCTCGCCGGCGACCTCGCCGAGGGATCCGCCGAAGACGGTGAAGTCCTGCGCGTAGACCGCGACCTGACGGCCGTGGATCGTGCCGTGTCCGGTGACGACCGCGTCTCCGTAGGGGCGCTTCGACTCCATCCCGAACGCGAAGGTGCGGTGGCGGACGAACTCGTCGAGCTCGACGAAGGAGTTCTCGTCGAGGAGCTGCGCGATGCGCTCCCTGGCGGTCATCTTGCCCTTGGCGTGCTGCTTCGCGATCGCGGCCTCGCCAGCGGCGGTCACGGCTTCGTGGTACCGGTCGCGGAGGTCGGCCAGACGGCCGGCGGTCGTCGAGAGATCGGGGGGTGTCTCCTGTGGTCACCCGCTCACCCTACCGGCGGTCCCGACCGCATCCGTTGGAGGACCCCCACGGTTCCGCGCCGTAGGTTTGCGTGCATGTCCACACCGGTCGCGCCCTCGTTCCCCCCGTGCCCGTGCCCTCGTCGAAGCGGCCGGAGCGACGTTCGTGGTGCACGCGACGACGGGTTCGACGAACGCCGACCTGCTCCGTGACGCACCCGGCCTCGCGGACGGCAGTGTCGTCGTCACGCTCGACCAGACCGCGGGGCGGGGCCGACTCGACCGCTCCTGGGTGGCACCGGCGGGGCAGACCCTCGCCGCCAGCGTGCTCGTGCGGGCGGGACTCGAACCCCGCGACCGCGGGTGGTTGCCGCTCGTGGCCGGCGCCGCGGTCCGGGACGCGGTCGCCGAGGTCCTCGCCGGTCGGGCACCGGAGCAGGGGCAGCCGGACGAGCCGGTTCGGTCGACCGGGCAGCGGGTCCTGGTGAAGTGGCCGAACGACGTCCTCGTCGACGGCCGCAAGGTGTCCGGCGTCCTCTGCCAGGTGGCGTCCGACGGGTCCGTCGTCGTCGGCGTCGGCGTGAACACGACGATCCCGGTGGAGGCCCTGCCCACCCCGACGGCGACCTCCCTGCTGGTCGCCGGCGCGACCGAGCCGGCCGCAGTGCTCGCCGACACGGTCCTGGCGGACCTCTGGACGGGCCTCCAGGACGCGGTGTCGGGGCTCGCCGCCGGCGGGGCGGCGGCCGAGGCGGTCCGCTCCCACGTGCGGGCGGTCTGCGGGACCGTGGGCCAGCAGGTGCGGCTCGAGTTGCCCGACGGCTCGACGGTCGAGGCGGACGCCACCGGTGTCGACGACGACGGGCGCATCACGATCCGGGACCGGAGCGGCGTGCCCAGGGGCGTCGCGGTGGGGGGACGTCACCCACCTGCGCTATGCATGACGGCATGACCGACGAACCGCCGCCCGAGCTGGTCGTGGCGCGGCTCCGACCGCACGCCCGACGGCTCGTCCGTCCGGCGGTGACGGTGGTGCTCGCGGCCGCGGCCGGCGGGTTCGGCTTCGGGGTGTTCCGGGCCGAGCTGGCCTGGCTGAACGTGGTGGTCGCCGTGGTGGCCCTCGCGCTCGTCGTGCTCGGCGGGGTCGTCCCGCTCCTGCGCTGGCTGTCGCAGCGGTACGTCGTCACCACGAGGCGACTCGTCGTCGTGCAGGGTCTCGGGACGCGCACGAGGCGTGAGCTCCTGCACTCCCGCGGGTACGACGTGACCGTGCGACGCCGTGGTGCGCAGGGCCTGTTCCGGTCCGGGGACGTACTCGTGTTCCCGGGGGGACGACCCCGCGCTCGTGCTCGCCGACGTCCCGCACGCCGACCTCGTGGTCGCGGTGCTGCACGACCTCGTCGAGGCGCACGAAGCCCGTCGTCGGCACCGGGAACCGGACTGGGACGACATCGTCAGGGGCACCGCACCGCGCGACGCGTGAGTGCTCCGTGGGTCGGGTGGCCGGCCGCGCGGACCACCGTCACGTGGACCGGCCCGGGAACCGGTAGCGTCGTGGCGTGCGTATCTCTGTCATCGGCTGCGGCTACCTCGGTGCCGTGCATGCCGCCTCCATGGCCAAGCTCGGACACGACGTCGTCGCCGTCGACGTCGACCCGGAGAAGATCGAACGGCTCGCCGCCGGTGAGGCACCGTTCTTCGAGCCGGGACTGCCCGAGATCCTCGGCGAAGCGATCGCGTCCGGGCGCATCCGGTTCACCACCGACATGGCCGAGGTGGCCGGGGCCCAGGTGCACTTCCTCGCCGTCGGCACCCCGCAGGGCCCGACCGGCGCCGCCGACCTCCGCTACGTGGACGCGGCGATGGCCTCGCTCACGCCGTTCGTCTCCGCCGGCGAGTTCGTCGTCGGCAAGTCCACGGTGCCCGTCGGCACGGCCGCCCGACTCGGCGCCGACCTGACCGCGGCCGTCCCCGGTGCCACGCTCGTCTGGAACCCCGAGTTCCTCCGCGAGGGCTTCGCCGTGCAGGACACCATCACGCCGGACCGCTTCGTGTACGGCGTCCCGGAGGGCGAGGACGGCCAGCGCGCGGTCGCCGCGCTCGACGAGGTCTACGCCACGGCCCTCGCCGACGGCACCCCGCGCCTGGTCGTCGACCTGGCGACCGCGGAGCTCGTGAAGATCAGCGCGAACGCGTTCCTCGCGACGAAGATCTCCTTCATCAACTCGATGGCCGAGATCGCCGAGGTCGTCGGCGCGGACGTCACGGCGCTCGCCGACGCCATCGGACACGACGCCCGCATCGGCCGCAAGTTCCTTAACGCCGGCCTCGGCTTCGGCGGTGGGTGCCTGCCGAAGGACATCCGTGCGTTCCAGGCCCGGGCCGACGAGCTCGGGGTCGGCGAGTCGCTGGCGTTCCTGGCCGACGTCGACGCCACGAACCTCCGTCGTCGCGCGCACGTCGTCGAGCTCGCGCAGGAGCTGCTCGGCGGTGCCGTCGCGGGCAAGCGGATCGCGGTCCTCGGCCTCGCGTTCAAGCCGAACTCCGACGACGTCCGCGACTCGCCGGCCCTCGACATCGCCGCACGCCTGCGCGACCTCGGGGCGACGGTCGCCTCGTACGACCCGGAGGCCGTGGTCACCGCACGCCGCGTGCACCCCGAGCTCGACTACGCCGAGACCGCCACGGACGCCCTCACCGGTGCCGACCTGGTGCTCGTGCTGACCGAGTGGAACGAGTTCCGCGAACTCGACCCGATGGCGGTGGCGGCCCTCGTGTCCTCGCCGGTCGTCGTCGACGGTCGGAACTGCCTGGACCGCGAGGCCTGGCGCGCCGCCGGCTTCACCTACCGCGGCATGGGGCGCTGACCGCAGCACCGGTCACCGGCTGCGGGACCACCGTCGGGTGGCCCCGCAGCCGAGGACGTCCGGGTCAGCCGGAGCGCCGACCGCCACGGAGCGCCGAGCGGAGCACGTCGCGGTAGCGTGCGCCGATCCGCTCCGTCGCGTACTCGGCGGCGGCAGTGGCAGCGCCTGCCCCGTGGCGCGTCCGTGCCTCGTCGTCGGTCAACTCCCGGACGAGCGCGGCCCGCAGGGCGTCGACGTCGCCGGGGGGCCACGAGCAGCCCGGACCGGTCGTCCCGGACGACCTCACGGATGCCGGGCAGGTCGCTCGCGACGATCGCGGCCCCGACCGCGGCGGCCTCGAGCAGCGTCACCGGCAGTCCCTCCTGGTCGCCGTTCGCGGCGGCGACGGAGGGCAGTGCGACCACGGTCGCCGATGCGAGCGTGGCGAGCACCTCCGACTTGCCGCGCTGCCCGAGGAAGGTCACCGGCAGACCGGCGGCCTGCCGTTCCAGGCGCTCCCGCCACGGCCCGTCACCGACGACGGTGAGCGACCACGGGACGTCCTCGACGCCCCGGAGGGCCTCGATGAGGTTCCCGAAGCCCTTCTTCTCGACGAGACGACCGACCGCCACCACGTGCCCCGGTCGGCGGGTCGCCTGCTCGCGGGCGGCGCGGGCCGGTCCGAGGTCGACGCCCATCGGGATCACGCTCGACCGGTCCTCCGGCACGCCCCACTCCGTCAGACGCTCGCGCATCTCGTCGTTGACCGTCGTGACGTGGGCGGAGCGCCCGAACACCCACTGCTTGAGCCGGACGAGCGGGGCGGCGCGAAGCGCGTAGACGTCCCCGCCGTGGGTGGTGACGACGAGGGGGGACGCCCGGGGCCGCGAGCGCCGCGACGAAGGCCTGCGGGATCGCCCAGTGCGCGTGGATGACGTCGGGCTTCCCGGCGCGGACGGCACGACGGACCGCGAGCCACTGCGCGGCCACGAGCGCCGGGACCTGCAGGACACGCTTCCGGTCGGCCTTGAGGTTGTCGAGGATCGCGCCGTCCGCGAGGTCCTCGAACCGTCGCGGGAAGTAGGCGAACCGGCGGACCCGGACGCCGTCGACGGTCTCGGCGCGGGCGGCACCCGCGACGCGCGGTGTGAGCACGGCGGTGTCGAACTCGACGGCCTCCTGTCGGGCGAGGTCGAGCACGAACGCGGGGACGCCGTCGTCGGGGTGCGACGGGAACGTCGAGGCGAGCACGAGCAGGCGCGGCCGAGCGGTGGCCGGGCGGGCGGGTTCGGACAAGGGGGGGACCTCCCGGTCGTCGGACGATCGCGGTCGGGCGGCCCTGGTCGGGTTGGTACCCTGCTGGAGGCCCGCGGCGCGACCGGTGTGCGGCGCGGCCGGATCCGGAGCAGGAGACCCGTGCGCGTACTCATCCACAATAGCGATTCGCCCCACAACCGAGGCGACCGGGCGATCCTCGCCGGGAACATCGAACTCGCCCGGCGCCGCTGGCCCGGCGCGGAGATCGTGTCGCTCTCGCAGTACCCGGACCGCGACCGCGCCTGGTTCGGCATCCGCTTCCTGCCGATCTCGCCGTACAGCACGGGCATCGGCGACCTCTTCCTGCTGCTGCGGGCCGCGCGCACCGCCGACGTCGTCCTGTGGGGCGGCGGCGAGATCCTCAAGGACTACACGAACAAGCTCGGCCTCGTGTACTGGCTGCTCAAGTTCCTGCTCGTGCGCCTGGTCAACCGGCACGTCGTCGGCGCCTTCCAGGGCATCGGCCCGACCACGGCGTCGATCAGCAAGCGGCTCATCCGCGCGACCGTCGACCTGACCGAGGTGTTCATCGTGCGCGACGAGGAGTCGCGCGACAAGCTGCTGTCCTGGGGCGTGCGGACGCCGGTCATCTCGTCCTTCGACCCGGCCGTGGTGGGCACCGTCACCGCTCCCGACGCCGACGTCCTCGCGCGCCTCGAACGCGCCACGGGTCTCACCGCAGAGCGCCTCGACGGGTCGGTCGGCATCGGCGTGCGTCGCTGGTTCCACTACAAGCGCAGCGGCTGGATCCCGTTCCGCTTCATCCCGAAGGCCCTCCGCCGATCCCAGGAGGAGTCGGCGGACCTCCTGACCTACCGTGCCGCACTCGCCGAGCTCGTCGACACCGTCGTGGAACGCTGGGACGCGGACGTCGTGTTCTACCCGATGCACATGGAGGCGTCCGAGGGCGACGCCGCCTTCGCCCGCGAGGTCATCGCCGGCATGCGGCACGGCGACCGGACGTTCGTCGTCGAGGCGGACGACTTCTCGCCCGCCGAGTACGCGGGCCTGATGTCGCGGAGCCGCCTGTTCATCGCCAGCCGTCTGCACTCGGCGATCGTCGCGACCATCGCCGGCGTGCCCGCCACGGTCCTCTACTACGTCGACAAGGGCCGGCTGTTCTTCGAGCAGATCGGCCAGCAGCGCTACGCCCGCCCGATCGAGGACGCCCTCACGCCGACGTTCGTCGCCGACGTCGTCGCGTCGCTCGAGGACCTCGACGAGCACCGTGACCGGGTCGTCACCGACCTCGCCGCCGGAGTGACCCGGATGACCGACGCGCTGCACGCCGACTTCGCGCGCGGCACCGGGGGGCGGCGCGTGAGTCCGACGACCAAGAAGGTCCTGCGGCGCGCGGCCCCGATCGTCTTCTACGTCCTGCTCGCGCTCTTCCTGTTCCTCTACGTCCGCAGTGTCGACTGGGGCCAGCTCGCCGGCATCCGGTGGAACTGGTGGTGGGTCGCGGTCGCGACGGCGATCAGCCTCGGCTTCCGCTACTGGGGCGTCGGGATCTGGTTCTTCCTGCTCCGTCGGCTCGGTGCCACCGGTCTGCAGGGCAGCGGCGTCGCGCTGACGTTCGTCTACGCGAAGTCCTGGATGGGTCGCTACATCCCGGGCGCCGCGACCTGGATCATCGGCAAGGTGTACTTCGCGTCGAAGCACGGCGTCTCGCGCGCCCGTCTCGGGGTCAGCGGCCTGCTCGAGGGCGCACTGCAGATCGCGGCCACGCTCGCGCTCGCGCTGGTGCTGCTGCTCATCGACCCGCGGACGCACGAGCTGGACCCGTGGATCATCGTGCTGATGGTCATCGCCTTCGTCGGTTGCGTCGTGTGCCTCGTCCCGAAGGTGTTCGTCTTCCTCATCAGCACGGCACTGCGGATCCTCCGCCGTCCGCCGCTCGACGCCGATGTCGCGCCGAACCTGGGGGACCGTCCTCGGCGGCGCCGGTCTCTACGTGGCCGGCGCGGTGCTGTCCGGCACGGCGTACTACTTCATCACGCTCGCGGTCTACCCGGGACTCGACGTGCGCGACGCCGCGTTCGTCATCGGTGCCGCGAGCATGGCGTCGGCCATCAGCATGCTCGCGGTGTTCGCCCCGGGCGGGCTCGGCGTCCGCGAGGGCGTCCAGGCGCTGCTGCTCGGCCTCGTCATGCCGGTGCCGATCGCGCTCGTGGTCGTGGTCGTCACCCGTGTCTGGAGCCTCGCGGTCGACGCACTGTTCCTGCTGACGGCGGCGGTCCCGACGTGGTTCGCGCGGCGACGCCACGAGGACGAGGTCGGACCCGCCGACGTGGAGCCGGCGCCCGGCCACTGAGCGGCGCCGCGTCGGCCGACCCCGGTCAGCACTTCCGCTCCGCTCCGGCTGCTCGACGACGGGTGCTCGGCGGCGGGCTCCGTGCCGGGCGCTCTGCGGAGCGTCGGTCTCAGACGATCGTCGTCGTACGCTCAGTGGCGTCGGGGAGGCGGGCCGGGCCTCCCGTCCGGACGACCGCGACCACCGTCGCGACGAGACCCGCCACGACGAGCAGCAGCACGACCGCGACGAGCGCCGGTGGCACCGGGCCGAGCGCCTCGTACCGGGCGACGCCGGCGGCGGTCAGGGGGGACCGAGCGGCGTTCCAGAACCAGCTCGCGACGACGCCGAGGCCGTAGAGCCCGATGCCGGGCAGCACCACCGCGAGCCCGACCGCCAGGCCGTCGCCCGCGCGACCGCGGGGCGCGAGGCGGCGCCAGGCCACCGCACTGAGGGCCACGAGGCAGACGATCGCCGGGAAGTAGTAGCGTCCCTGGGTCGCGGCGACCTCGGTCGTGGTCAGGTAGGCGTGGGCGCTCGTGTACGTCTGGATGCCGATGAGGAGCGCCGGGAACACGGCGAGTACCAGCACGGTGCGCCGGTCGGGGGGCGCGTCGGAAGGCGAAGGCGAGGACGACGACCAGCGCGACCAGCGTGAGCAGGCTCGTCAGCAGGTCACCGATGCTCACCTGCGCCTTGATCCCGGGGCTGCCCCAGAAGGTCCTGGCGAGCGTGCCCCAGCTGACGTCGAGGAAGTGCGCGAGGGTCGGGTGCTCGCCGGGCGGGAAGTCCTTGGGCGGTCGCATGGCGGTGTAGCCGTTCGGCTGCACGCGTCCGTACGTGACGATGTTGTGCAGCCACCACCACGCCCCGATGAGGCCCGCGACACCGACGGTGACGACGGTGCGGAGCAGTCGGCGACGCAGCGTCAGCGCCCCGGCGCCGGCGACGAGCGCGACCAGCGCCACGAAGGGGACCGCGGGCAGGCCCGTGCCCTTGATCCAGATGAGAGCGCCGAGCGCGACGCCGAGCGCGACCGTCGTGCGCCACCGCAGGTCGCCCGTGAGCAGCCGCACGGACAGCCAGACGACGACGCCGGCGAACAGCATCACCGGGGCGTCGTTCGAGACGGAGGACGCGATCGAGGCGAGCTGCGGGGTGGCGAAGAGCGCGAGCGCACCGATCAGCGCGGCCCGTGGGGACCGGGTGAGCCGACGGACGGAGGCCCAGGTCAGCAGCGGCAGGAGGGTCACCGCGGCCACGTCCACCAGCCGGAGGGCGAGGACGGCGTGGTCCCAGCGGAGGTCGGCGAAGTGCAGCGCCTTGAGGACGACGGCACCGACGAGGTAGGCGGTCGGGGGGTGCTGCGTCATCTGGTCCACGGTGCTCGACTCGCCCGGAGCGCCGCCGAGCAGTTCCGCGAAGTCAGACCACTCGGACTTCGGCAGGGTCGCCTGCTGTGCGGCGGCGGCCTGCACGGCGTTGAGGACGTGCATCTCGCCGGGCGCGACCCACGGATCGCCGATCGCCAGGTGCACGGTCGCGTCGATGTGGGCGGTCTCGTCCGGTGCCTGGAAGACCGGGACGACGAGGGCCCAGACGAGCAGCCAGAGGCCGAAGGTCACCGTCACGACGGCCACGGCGATCCGTTCCGCCCGGGTCGCGGGCGGGTGGTCGGCTCGGCGTCCGGTCGTCGTCAGCACCGGGCCATCCTACGGTCCGGCCGCCTCGGGGCTGCCGGAAGAGCACGACGCGGACCGTCGCGATGGGGCCCTGGCCGGGCGGTCAGCCCTCCCGGACCGACATCCGTTCGCGCTCCGGCTCGGTGCCGGCCGTGCTGCGTCGCGCGGTCTCCTGCTCGACGCGGTCGGGGTGGTATACCCAGACCTTGTAGAGCCAGAAGCGGAACACCGTGCCGAGCGCGAGTCCGATGACGTTGCCCGAGATGTTGTCGGCGAGCGCCGAGGTGAAGCCGAGCACGTAGTGGGAGACGCCGAGGCAGCCGAGCGAGATCACCATGCCGCCGAGGGAGACGATCACGAACTCGACGCCCTCGCGTGCGGCCACCGAACGGCGCTGGTGCCGGAACGTCCAGTAGCGGTTGCCGACCCAGTTCACGACGATCGCGACGGCCGTGGAGACGACCTTCGCCCAGAACGGCCCGGAGTGCACGTGCTCGGGGGAGAGGACGGTGGCGCGGAGGAGGTTGAACACCGAGAAGTCGACGACGAAGCCGACCGCTCCGACGACGCCGAAGCGCGCGAGCTGTGCGATGAGTCGGCGCACGGGGTCTCCTGGTCCGTAGAGTTGTCGCTGGCCGACCAGCGGGGTCGGGACGAGGCGGATCGACGATCGGCCTCGGAGGAGTGTAGTCGAGCGGGTCTCCGGAGCACGCGGGGAACGGCGGAAGGAACACACAGGATGGCGTTGCGCGTCGGAGTCGTCGGTGGAGGGCAGCTCGCCCGGATGATGGTCCCCGCGGCCGTCGAACTCGGTCTGGACATCCGGGTGCTCGCGGAGGGTCCCGGGATGTCCGCCGCGATCGCCGCCACCGCGGAGGGCGACCACCGTGACGCGGCGACCGTGCTCGCGTTCGCCCGGGACGTCGACGTCCTGACCTTCGACCACGAGCACGTGCCGCAGGACGTCCTCCGCACGCTCGTCGACGCCGGTGTCGCTGTGCACCCGGGGCCGGACGCGCTCGCGGTGGCGCAGGACAAGATCGTGATGCGCACCCGGTTGACCGCCCTCGGCGTGCCCGTCCCGGACTGGGCCGTCGTGCACGACGCGGCCGAGCTCCGCACGTTCCTCGACGAGCACGGCGGCCGTGCGGTCGTGAAGACGCCGCGCGGCGGCTACGACGGCAAGGGCGTCCGGGTGGTCCACGACCCGTCGGACGTCGACGACTGGTTCCTCGCCGTGGCCGAGTCGGCCTCCGGGCAGGCCCTGCTCGTCGAGGAGCTCGTGCCGTTCACCCGGGAACTCGCGCAGTCCGTCGCCCGGCGCCCCTCCGGGCAGGTCGTCGCCTGGCCGCTCGTCGAGACCGTGCAGCGCGACGGCGTGTGCGCGGAGGTCGTCGCGCCGGCACCGTCGAGTGCCGGGCGGCTCGCGGACGAGGCCGAGTCGCTCGCGGTCCGGATCGCCGAGGAACTCGGCGTCACCGGTGTGCTGGCGGTCGAGCTGTTCCAGACCGACGACGAGCGGATCCTGGTCAACGAGCTCGCCATGCGGCCGCACAACACCGGCCACTGGTCGATCGACGGCGCGACGACCAGCCAGTTCGAACAGCACCTCCGCGCGGTCCTCGACCTGCCGCTCGGTGCGACGGGGATGCACGCGCCGGCCGTGGTCATGGTGAACGTGCTCGGTGGTCCCGCCGACGGTGACCTGGCCGCTCGCTACCCGGCGGCGCTCGAGGCGTTCCCCGAGGCGAAGTACCACTTCTACGGCAAGGACCCGCGTCCGGGGCGCAAGGTCGGCCACGTGACGGTCGTCGGACAGGACGTCGACGACGTCGTGTACCGGGCCCGGGCGGCCGCGGCGCACTTCGACGACTGACGGTCGGACGGGAACTCGCGGGCCGCCCGCGTCGACGTCACCCGCGCGGGTGGCACCCGGTCTGGGAACTCGTCAGGTGCCGGCCGGAGTGGTGCGATGAGACGGTCCGTGTCCGCCGTCCTGGAGCCCACCGTGTCCCGCCGCACCCTCCGTCGCGTCTCCTCCGTCCCGCGCCTGGTCGTCGGCGCCGCCGCCGCCATGGCCGCCGTGTCGCTCGTCGGCGCCGTCGTCCCGGCCGACCCCGCGGTCTCGGCGACACGTGACGTGCGCACGGCCACGTCGACACAGCTCTACGGCGCCGGACAGTACCGCTCCCCGACGAGCGAGGCGGCGAAGGCCGCGACGGCACTGCAGACCACCGACCCGGCCGGTGCCCGCGCCGCGGCGACCATCGCGCAGTACCCGGTGGCGACCTGGCTGGGCGAGTGGGCGACGGGCTCGGTGCTCACGAAGACGATCGACACCGCCACCGCCGGCGCCGCGGCGAACGGCACGACCGCGGTCTTCGTCGTGTACGCGATCCCGGACCGGGACTGCGGCGGCTACTCGGCGGGTGGCTTCGACGAGCGCTCGTACGACGGCTGGGTCGACCAGATCGTCGCCCGACTGGCCGGCAAGCGGGCCGCGGTGGTCGTCGAGCCGGACTCGCTGGCGATGCTGAGCAACGCGGCGTGCACCTCCACGCTCGACGAGCAGCGCTACCGGATCCTCTCCCGCACGGTCGCCGCCTTCACCGCGGCGGGTGTCCCCGCCTACCTCGACGCCGGCAACTCGAACTGGGTGCCCCCCGGCGACGATGGCCGCGCGACTGCAGCGGGCCGGTGTGCAGGACGCGCGCGGGTTCTCGACCAACGTCGCCAACTACTACCCGACGGCGCAGGAGCAGGCGTACGCGCAGAAGGTGTCGGCGCTCACCGGCGGCGCGCACTACGTGATCGACACGTCGCGGAACGGGCAGGGCTGGCGCGGCACCTGGTGCAACGCGCCGGGCGCCGGCCTGGGCACCGCACCGCGGGTGGTCACGGACGGCACCGCACTCGACGCGCTGCTCTGGGTGAAGACACCCGGCGCGAGCGACGGCACGTGCAACGGCGGACCGGCAGCGGGCAAGTGGTACTCCGCGTACGCACAGGCCCTTGTGGCGAACGCCGCGCTCGCGACCGCCACGACGTCCAGCGCCATCGGGACGGTCGACCGCGTCGACGGTGGTGTCTCCACCGTCCGTGTCTCGGGCTGGGCGGCGGACCAGACGGCGTCGACGACGCCGCTGCCCGTCCGGGTGTGGGTCGACGGGTCCACCGCCGGCACGACGACGGCCGACCGGCCACGGCAGGACGTCGCGGACTCCTACGGCGTCGGCGCCGACCACGGCTACGACCTGACGCTCCCCGCCGCTGCGGGGAGTCACGAGGTCTGCGTCAGCACCACCTCCGTCGCGGGGGGTCACCACCCGGCTCGGGTGCCAGACGGTGAGCGTCACCGGGCACGACCCCGCGGTCGTGCTCGAGTCCGCGACGGTCGTGGCGGGCGGCATCCGCGTCCGGGGGGTGGGCCGCCGACGCCGACGACCCGACGAGCCCGGTGCAGACCGCACTGCTCGTCGGCGGGAAGGCCGCCCGCAGTGTCGCCGCGGACCGGTCCCGCCCGGACGTGATGGCGTTCGCGGGACTCGGCACCGCGCACGGCTTCGACGCCGTCGTCCCGGCGGGCGCCGGCACGCACACGGTCTGCGCCCGTGCGACCAACGTCGGCCCGGGCGCGGACACGACGGGGACCTGCACGCGGGTGGTGGTGGCCGCGAGTGCGCCCCGCGCACGGCTCGAGCAGGTCGTGTCCGCGAGCCACCGCAGGGTCACCGTCTCCGGCTGGGCCTTCGACCGGGAGGGGACCGACCGCGCCACCGCGGTCGTCGTCCGGGTCTCGGGTCGTCCCGCCGTCACGGTGACCGCGGACGCGGAGCGCGCGGACGTCGACCGCTCCTACGGCGTCGGGACGGCGCACGGCTTCTCGGCCGTGGTGCCGGCCGTGACCGGGCGGCGCTCGGTCTGCGTCACGGTGACGGGCATCGGGGCCGGTGGCGACCGGTCGCTCGGCTGCCACACGGTCCGGGTCCGCTGACCGCGCGGACCGCAGACCGCTCACCGCCCGGCGGAGACGATGCCGCTGGCAGGGGAGCCGCGCGGCTAGGCTCGACGGGTGACCGACACCACCGCCGCACCGCTCGTCTCGATCATCATGGGCTCGGACTCCGACTGGCCCACCATGCGCGCAGCCGCCGAGACCCTCGACGCGCTCGGCATCCCCTTCGAGGCCGACGTGGTCTCCGCACACCGCACGCCCGACAAGATGATCCGCTTCGGACGGGAGGCCGCCGACCGCGGGATCCGGGTCGTCATCGCCGGGGCCGGGGGCGCCGCGCACCTCCCGGGCATGGTGGCCTCGGTCACCACGCTGCCGGTCATCGGCGTGCCGGTGCAGCTCGCTCGTCTCGACGGTCTCGACTCGCTGCTGTCGATCGTGCAGATGCCGGCGGGCATCCCCGTCGCGACGATGGCGATCAACGGTGCCGCCAACGCGGGGCTCTTCGCCGCACGGATCATCGGCTCCACGGACCCAGCGGTCGCGGCAGCCCTGCGCGAGCACGCGGCCGACCTCGAGCAGGTCGTCGAGCGGAAGGCGCAGGCGCTGCGCGACGCACTCTGAGCCGGCGGCGGCGGCGCAGCGCGGCCCGCCCTCACTCCCGCTCGGCGGCGAACGCGCGCAGGTTCGACATCGACGACCAGTAGACGTCCTGGTCGCCGGGGAACACCCCGCTCGCGGCCCACTGCCAGAACGTCCACCGCTTCCAGCTCCGGCCGAGCGTGCCCGGCGAGGTGAAGTCGTGCACGGGGTAGATCGCGACGAACAGTGGGTTCGAGGCGAACCGGATGCTGTTGTTGGTGCACTGCTTCCACCAGTCGGTGGTGGTGTAGATCGCCGGGTAGCGACCGGTCCGCTGGTGCACGGTGTCCGAGAAGCTCCGGATCCAGGTGCGCATCCGCTCCCAGCTCAGGCCGTAGCAGGTGCCCTGCGCGGCACTGCCGTACTCGATGTCGAGCAACGGGGGCAGCGTCCACCCGTCCGGGTTCCACTGGCCCATGGACTTGAAGAAGAACTCGGCGGTCGCGCGCCCACTGGCCTGGCTCGGCTGCGCGTAGACGTAGCCGCCGCGGACGAGCCCCGCTGCGCGCGCCGCTTCGTACTGCTGCACGTACGTCCGGCTCTGGTAGGTGACGCCCTCGGTCGCCTTCACGTAGGCGAACCGCGCGCCGTTGCGGTAGGCGGCGCGGAAGTCGACGTCGGGCTGCCACGCGCTGACGTCCATGCCCTGCACCTTGCCCGGGGGCGGGCCGCCGGCCGCGGTCGTCGCCTCGGGTGCGACCGTCCCCTGCGGCACGGTCGTGGCCCGGCCGGCGGCGTCACCGGTCTGGGCCGCGTGCGCGGCGATGCTCGCACCCATCGCGTGGTCGCCGACGGCGTCCATGGTCGCGAGGGACGGGTCGGGCCGGCCCGTGGTGGCGGCGACGGTGGTCGCCGTGGCCGGCGCGGTCGCCGCACCGGCGGGCTCGGCGCCGGCGCCGAAGCCCGGCACGAGCACCTGCCCACCGACCAGTGCCGACGCGCAGACGAGCGTCAACCCGAGCGTGGACCGTCGACGGAAGCGTGGTCGAGTTCCCATGTCGTCCTCCCCAGGACGCAGCGTCGTCGCTGCGGTCGTGGCGGCCCTGATCGCCGCCGTTCCGGCAGCGATGGTACCGGGCGTGTCCGTCGTCCGGGGTGCTCCCCGCGGCCAGCGGCCAGGACCGGCGTCCGCCGGGGGAGCGGGAGCCGGACGGGAGGCCCGCCGCACGTCCGCGCGCCGCGCACGTCCGGCGCGGCGCGTGCTGGACCCGGCGAGGGTGGGCGGTGCGCTCGACGGTGGCGCGCCTCCCGGCGGTGTCCCGGCGTCAGCCGACGCTGGCGGCGCCCGTCCTGCCGTCGACGCGGACGGTGCTCGTGGTGCCGGATGCGCTGACCGTGGCGGTCCACGAGGGCGTCGCCGCCGTGCCCGCGAGCGTGAGCGAGCTCAGGGTGCTCCCCGCGACGGCACCGGTCGCCGCTTCCGCGGCGGCGTCCGCCCGGGTCTGCAGGTTCGCCGTCCGTGCGACGTTGGCGGCCTTCGTGGCAGCGTCGGCGTCCTTCGGGAACGGGCCCGAGGTCACGCGACCCAGCGTCGCGGAGACGACCGACTGGGTCAGCGACCCGTCCGGACCCGCGACCAGGACGGTCCACTGGTCACCCGAGCCGGCGAGGGAGACCACGGTGCCGCCGCCCGCCGCGGCGATGCCCTGGGCCGTCACCGTCGACCAGTCCACGCTGACCGGGGTGTCGACACCGCTCCCGTTGCCCGTGCCCTGGCCGCTGCCGTCGCTCTGACCGCCGCCGTCGCCGGTACCGGTCGAGGGCGCGGTGCCACCGGTGTCCGGCGCCGCGGACGCGCCGTCGCCCCCGGTCGTCGGCGCGGGGGGCGGTCGGGGCCGAGGCGGAGGGGGTGCTGGTCGGCGTCGCGGTCCGCGTGCTGGTCGCACTCGCCGACCGCGTCGGCGCGGGCTGGTCCGGACCGGCGCACGCGGTCAGCACGGTCGTCAGCCCGACGGCGAGCGTCAACGAGGTGAGGAGGACCGGGGTGCGACGAGAGCGGCTCATGCCAGCGATGATGACAGCCGGTCGGCGTCGTCCGGGAACCCGACACGGCCGCCGACGGAAGCGATGCCGTCCCGTGACCCGAGCACCGCGCCGGGCGACCGCGCGTACCGGCGTGCCCGGTGCGGTCACAGGTCGGCGTGCAGCTGCCAGACCTCGTTGGCGGAGTCCTGCCAGGTGAACATGCGGGCTCGGTCCGGGCCGGCCACCGCGAGCCGGGCGGCGAGGGTCGGGTCGTTGACCACCTGGTACACCGCCTGCGCGAGTCGTTCCGGGTAGCTCTCGAGCGCGTTCCGGGCGACGGTGACGCCCGCGTCGGCGGCGACCTCGCGCACGGCCGCGTCGTCGGAGTGCACGACCGGGGTGCCGAAGCTCATCGCCTCGACCACGGGCAGCCCGAAGCCCTCGGCGAGGCTCGGGAACACGAACACCGACGCGCGGTCGTACGCGACGGCGAGGTCGGCGTCGTCCACCCGCCCGAGCACCTTGACGCGCTCGGGAGCCAGACCCACCCGCTCGGCGGTGCCGTGCACGTCGACGTCGCCCCAGCCGTCGGGGCCGGCGATCACGAGCGGGACGTCGGTGGGCGCGTCCGGGTGCGCCATCGCCTCGATCAGGTACGCGAGCCCCTTGCGCGGCTCGAGCGTCCCGACGGCGAGGACGTACCGTTCGGGCAGGCCGAGGCGTTCCGCCCGCAGGTCCGCGTCGACGGGGACCGTGAGCCGTCCGCCCGGTGCGCCGCCGATGACCCGGATCCGGTCGTCGAACCGGTGGATGGCGTTGAGGTCGGCCGCGACCGCGTGCGTGGGGACCACGACCGCGTCGGCGTGCCGCCACGCCCGCTTCACCATGGCCTTGTGGAAGTGCACGCCGCGCGGGGTGAGCGTCTCCGGGTGCGTCCAGGGCACGGTGTCGTGCACCGTGACGACGGTCTGGTGGCCGAGGTCCTGGAACCGGTCGTGCTTGACCAGGGGTGCCAGGACGCTCGGGGCGTGGACCATGCCGGCGGAGGCGCCGCGGGCGAGACCCGCCTGCCAGGCCAGTGCGAGTTCCCGTCGGGGGGAGGGCGAGCCGCTGCAGCCCGCTCAGGCCCGGGAGCAGCGTGCGGAGCCGCTGGAGCTCCGCTCCGGACGCCGCGGAGACGACGGCCTCGACGTCGCACCCGTCCGGTGCGGTGGCGACGAGCTGCCGGGTGAGTTCCTCCGCGTAGCGGCCGATCCCGCCGGGGACCGGTGCGATCACCTGGTCCACGATCACGCGGAGTGTGGGCATGGGCGGCTCCTCGTGGTGCTGGTGAACGGACCCCGACCCTACCAGCCGGACCGGAGCGACCTCCTCGGCCCGGTTCTGCCGACGACGTGTCGTTCGTTAGAGTTGGACGGACTGAAGGGGACCCTTGGCAACCACGATCGCACCGCGGCACCTCCGCGGCCTGACCGACGTCAACCGGCTCGTCCGGCTCCTCGAGAACCCCTGGACGACCCGCGTCACCATCGCACTCTTCGTCGTCGTGGGGGGCGGTGCTGTCCGTGGCGATCCACATGCCGGTCGTCGACGGCGTCGGGCACGTGCCGTACGTCGGCACCATCGCCCCGGACGAGAACCGGCACATCGCGAACATCCTGTACTACGCGGGCCGCAGCGTCTGGGCCGGGCCGGTCATCACCGACGCACCCGCGCAGCTGCTGTCGATGGGGGAGATCGAGCGCTTCCCGAGCTACGTCTACTACTACGTGACGAGCTTCCCGGTGAAGGCGATGCTCGACGTCGGCGCGCCCTACTCCGTCATCGTCGTGGCCCTCCGCTTCCTCAACGTCCTGATCGCAGCCGCCGGGCTCCTCGTGGTGCACCGCCTGGTCCGCTCGATGGGCATGTCCCTCTGGGTCGCCACCCTCGTCGTACTCCTGCTCGCCGGGACCGGCCGCTACGAGTGGCAGGCCGCCGCCGTCACCTACGACACCCCGGCGAACACGCTGTTCTTCCTCTGTCTGCTGTACTGCGCGCGGCTCATCCGGTCGAGTGCACAGGGGTACGCCGACCTGTTCCGGGCACTCGTGTTCGGCGCGACCGCGATCGTCGTCAAGTACACGTTCGTTCCGTTCGTGCTCGTCGCGGTCGCGGTGGCGGTCGTCCTCGTCGTGCAGCGCGACGGGCTCCGGACCTTCGCCCACCCCCTGCAGCGGTTCCGGCGGGCGTTCGTCGAGCACCCGGTGACCTCGGCGCTCTGGTCCGCGCTCTTCGTCGTGACGATGGCGGTGCTCGTCGAACGGATCGGCGGCAACCTGCTGCTGTACGGCCAGTTCAACCCGTCCTGCCCGAAGCTGCACACGCACCAGGAGTGCCTGTCCTTCGACATCTACCGCCGCAACTACTGGGCGGAGCGGACGCACGACCTGGCGATCGCCGACCAGGTGCCGCAGACCCCGTTCGACGTGTTCGAGTTCGTGGGCAGCTGGATCAGCGCCTACTTCCAGAGCATGTTCTTCTACCGGGGCCGGAACACGACCTGGCAGGTCGAGACGTGGGTGCAGGTCGCCGGCGCCCTCACGTTCGTCATCGCCGTGATCGCGACCCTGGTGTCCTTCCGGTCGCTCGTGCGTACCCGGGCGTTGATCTGGGGCATGGTCGTCGCCGGCAGCTACGTGGTCGCGATGTTCCTGTTCAACCTGCGGACGTTCCTGCGGCTGGACAACGAGTACGCCTTCTCCGGCCGCTACCTCATCCCGGTGCTGCCGCTCGTCTTCGCGTTCGCGGTGCTCGCGGCGGTCGCGCTCTGGCGGACCCTGCCCCCCGGGGTTGCGCCGGACGGTCGCGGTGCCGGCAGCGGTCCTCGCCGTCGTCGTGCTCGTCACGTACGCCGGACCCGTGGCCTTCTTCACCTACGCGCGGGGCGAGTCCTGGTACACGCCGATGGCCCTCCACCTGTTGCCCGGTTTCCTGACGGGGGGTGTCCTCATGACCGACGACCGACCGATGCCCCCCCGGGCCCGACCTGAGCGACGCGATCGCACCGGAGGCCGGCGACGGCTCCACCACCCGGACCGGGTCCGTCCGACCACGGTTGACGCGCCTGCACTGGTCGATCGCGCTCGTCGTCGTCCTGCTCGTCGTGCTGGCCGTCGCGTACGAGTTCCTGTCGGCACCGAGCGTGCACACCGTGGGCGCCTGCCGCATCGTGCCCGGCGCGTCCACGAGCGAACACAGCGAATGCGCTGGCGACGACCTGGCCGGACAGGACCTGGCCGGGGTGGACCTGCGCCTGGCCGACCTGTCGGGCGCGGACCTGAGCGGCGCCGACCTGAGCGGCGCCATCCTGTACGGCGCGGACCTGACCGGCGCCGACCTGACCGGCACACGCTTCCGCGAGGCCGACCTGACGAAGGCCGACCTGACGGGTGCCCGGCTGTCCGACACCGACTTCACCCGCGCGGGCATCAACGGCATGGTCATCGAGGACACAGTCCTGGCCGCGTCCGAGTACTCGGAGTGGGTCGACGGGGACGACGCGGTGCCGGTCACCATCACGTCCGGGACCCAGCCGGGCATCGAGACGAACAGCTGCACGAAGCGCGTCGGGCTCTACTACCCGGGCGACAACGGCGTGAAGTGCACCCTGACCACCGCCGCGAGCTACGACAACACGCTGAACTACACCCGCAACGTCGAGGTCAAGCTGCCGCCGCAGCTCGACGTCCCGTCGACCGTGTCCCTGCGGGTCGGGGAGCCGGCATCGGTCCAGCTGCAGGCGGAGAGCCCGTTCCCCGCGATCGTCACGGCGTTCTCGAAGCCGCTGCCGGCCGGGCTGACCTGGGACTCGGCGTCGCAGACGATCACCGGGACACCGACCCGTGCGGGCACGACCCGACTGCAGTTCATCGCGGACAACGGTCGGCAGGTCCGTGCGGACATGACCTTCCGCGTCGCGGGCTGACGGACGACCCGACAGCCGGCCGGGAGGCCCGGGAACGTCGAGGAGCGCCGGTCGCCGCGAGTGCGCGGCCGGGTCGGCGTCCGCCCGACCGCTCCGCGCACCACAGCACACGAGCGGGGCGCCCGACCTGTCGGTCGGGCGCCCCGCTCGTGTGTGTCGCGGTGGTGTGCCGTCAGGCCGTCAGGACACCGGCCTCGGCGGCCGCGTGCAGGGCCTCCCGCCAGTCCCGCATCGCCGGGACCCCGACCCGCGCCCAGGCGTCGTGCCCGAGCACGCTGTACGCCGGTCGCGGCGCGGGCCGCACGAACGCGGAGCTGTCCGTCGGCCGGACGCGTTCCGGGTCCAGGCCGACCTCGGTGAAGATCGCACGGGTGAAGTCGTACCAGGACGCCTGCCCGCCGTTCGTGCCGTGGTAGATCCCCGCGGGGACCTCGGCGTCGAGCATCGCGACGATCTGACGGGCGAGGTCGCCGGTCCAGGTCGGCTGCCCGACCTGGTCGGTGACGACGCTCACGGTCTCGTGCGACCCGGCGAGCCGGATCATGGTCTTCGCGAAGTTCGGACCGCCGGCACCGTAGAGCCAGGCGGCCCGGATGACCATGGACGAGTCGGGAGCGATGCGGCGGACCGCTGCCTCGCCGGCCGCCTTCGTGCGGCCGTAGGCGCCGATCGGATCGGTCGGCTCGTCCTCGCGGTAGGGCGACGTCCCGTTGCCGTCGAACACGTAGTCGGTCGACACGTGCACGAGCCGGGCACCGGCAGCGACCGCGGCGTCGGCGAGCACCGCCGGCCCCCCGCGCGTTCACCGCGGCGGCGTCGTCCTCGTGCGACTCGGCGTCGTCGACCTTGGTGTACGCGGCGGCGTTGACGACGACGTCGTGTCCGGCGACGGCGGCGGCCACTGCGTCCTGGTCGGTGATGTCGAGGTCGGCCCGGGACAGCGCGGTGACGTCACGACCGGCGAGCGCCTGCTGCAGGTCCTGGCCGAGCATGCCGGCCGCCCCGGTGATCAGGTACCGGGTCATGCGATGGCCGCGCGCTCCTTGAGCGGCTCCCACCAGGCGCGGTTGTCGCGGTACCACTGCACCACGTCGGCCAGACCCTGCTCGAACGGCACCTGCGGCTCGTAGCCGAGCTCGGCCTGGATCTTCGAGATGTCGACCGAGTAGCGCAGGTCGTGCCCGAGACGGTCGGCGACGCGGTCGACGTAGGACCAGTCCTTGCCGGTGGCGTCGAGGAGGAGCTGCGTGAGCTCCTTGTTCGTGAGTTCGGTGCCGCCGCCGATGTTGTAGATCTCGCCCGCGCGACCGCGGGTCAGGACCATCGCGATGCCGCGCGTGTGGTCGTCGACGTGCAGCCAGTCACGGACGTTGTCGCCCTCGCCGTAGAGCGGCACGTGCCGGTCGTCGATGAGGTTCGTGACGAAGAGCGGGATGACCTTCTCGGGGAAGTGGTACGGGCCGTAGTTGTTCGAGCAGCGCGTGATCGACAGGTTCAGCCCGTGCGTGCGGTGGTAGCTGCGGGCGAGGAGGTCGCTGCCGGCCTTCGACGCCGAGTACGGCGAGTTCGGCTCGAGCGGACGGTCCTCGGCCCAGGAGCCCTCGCTGATCGAGCCGTAGACCTCGTCGGTCGAGACGTGCACGAAGCGCTCGGTGCCGTGGCGCAGGGCCGCATCGAGCAGGCGCTGGGTGCCGACGACGTTCGTCTCGACGAAGATCCCGGAGTCGCGGACCGACCGGTCGACGTGCGACTCGGCGGCGAAGTGCACGATGGCGTCGACCGTCGGGACGACCTCGTCGAGCTTCGCGGCGTCGCGGATGTCGCCTTGCACGAAGGTGTAGCGGGGGGGAGTCGGCCACCGGGGCCAGGTTCTCCAGGTTGCCCGAGTAGGTCAGGGCGTCGTAGACGACGACCTCGGCGCCTTCGAGACCCGGGTAGGCGTCCTCCAGGGTCCGACGGACGAAGTTGGAGCCGATGAAGCCGGCCCCTCCGGTGACGAGGATCTTCACGCTGGTTTCCTTTTCGGTGGCCGATGGGCGTCGGCGGAGGAGCCGACGGCGGTCGGCCAGCAGTCTAGTGGGGGGAGGCGTGCCGCCGGGGAGGAGGCGCTCAGTCCCCGTACCGCGCGAGTTTCTGCAGGTCGAGCTGCTCCTCGGCGAGCGTCCGGTTCAACCGGGTCAGGTCCGCGACCACACCGATGGTGATCGAGAGCAGGGCGCTGATCATCAGCACCATGCCGAGGATGAGCGACTGCAGGTGGTTGCCGCCGCTGTCGGTCCAGAGGAGCACCAGGTACCGGACGAAGGGGATGAGCCCGGCGACGCCGAAGACCGCGCTGACCCAGGCGAACAGGGCCATCGGGCGGTACATGAGGTACACGCGGGCGATCGCCGACCCGGACTGGAACATGTGCTGCCAGATGTTCTTGAACAACCGCGATTCGCGGGTCTTCGCGTTGGTCGTGATCGGGATGCTGGCGATCGCCAGGCGCTTGTAGCCCGCCTGGACGATGGTCTCCATGCAGTAGCTGAAGCGCGTGACGATGTTGAGCCGGATGAGCGAGTACTTCGAGTACGCGCGGAACCCGCTCGCGGCGTCCGGCAGGTCGAGGCCCGCGGCCCGGCTGGCGACCCAGGAGCCGAACTGCTGCATGGCCTTCTTGAAGCCGGAGAAGTGCTCGATGGTGCGGGTCTGCCGGTCACCGATGACGATGTCGGCCTCGCCGCGCAGGATCGGCTGCACGAGCTCGGTGATGTGCGCCTGCGGGTACTGGTTGTCACCGTCGGTGTTCACGACGATGTCCGCACCGTGCAGGAGCGCGTAGTCGACGCCGTCGCGGAACGAGCGTGCGAGGCCCATGTTGGTGGTGTGCCGGACGAAGTGCCGGACGCCGTGCGCCTTCGCGACCTCGACCGTGCGGTCGGTCGAACCGTCGTCGATGATCAGGACCTCGATCTCGTCGATGCCCGGGATCGAGGTCGGGATCGTCTCGAGGACCGAGGGGAGCGTCTGCTCCTCGTTGAGGCAGGGGATCTGGACGAACAGTTTCACGAGTCGGTGGGTCCCTGGTGTCGTCGGCCGGCGCGGTGATCCGGGTGTGGGAAGTCGGCGACCATCCTACGTGGGCGCACAGACTGCCAAGTCTATGCAGCCTCATGTGCCCGCGTGCCACGATGGGGCCATGGCAGCCCTCCGGTCGACCGTCGCCCGTCTCCTGGGGCGGACCACCCCGACCCCGTCCGCTCCGACCCCGTCCGCTCCGACCCCGCCGCTCGTCGGCTTCGTCGTGCACGGCGCAGGTGGCGTGCACCCCGCTTCCGCGCACGTCCGCGTGACCGGCAGGATGACCGCACTCGCCGCCTCCGGCGCTGCACGGGTCGCGCAGGTGGACCCGGTGCGCTGGGCGGACGGCTCCGACACCGCGCACCTCGACGTGCTCCTGGTGCAGCGCGACGCGTTCCCGCTCGCCGCGCTCGACGCCGCCCTCGCCCGCGCAGCGCGGGAGGGCACCCGGGTCGTCGCGGAGGTCGACGACGACTTCTTCACCCCGGAGGCCCGTGCCCGGTTGGCGCAGGCCGAGTACGACCCCGACCGCCTCGCCGCCGTCGACCGCGTGGTGCGGTCCGCCGATGCGGTCGTGGTGTCCACCGAGCCGCTCCGGCGGGTGCTCGCCGCGGAGGGCGTCGACGCGGTGGTCGTGCCGAACGGTGTGCAACCCGGCCTCTGGGACGCCGACGCGCACGAGGCGCGCGCCCGTGACACCGGCGGGACCCGTCGCGTGCTCTACATGGGGAGCGCCACGCACGGCGGCGACCTCGACCTGCTGCGCCCGGTCTTCGCGGAGGCGACGGACGACGATGGCCGTCCGGTCCGGCTCGAGGTCGTGGGCGTGACCGGGGACGACGCGACCTGGTTCGACCGCCTGCCGTTGCCGGGCGACGCCACCCACTACCCGGACTTCGTCGCGTTCCTCCGCGCGCACGCCGGACGCTGGTCCGCCGGGGTCGCCCCGCTCACCGAGGACCGGTTCAACGACGCGAAGAGCGACCTCAAGTTCCTCGAGTACACGATGCTCGGGCTGCCCTTCGTCGGGTCCGACCGGCCGTCCTACCGCGGCGCGGACCGGCACGGCGGCCTGCTCGCCGGCGACGACCCGGCGGCGTGGCGGGAGGCCCTGCGCACCGCCATCCGCGAGGCCGACGACCGGGTGGCGCGCGCTCGCCGGTACGTCCTGACGGAGCGCACGGTCGGGGTCGACCAGCCCGGCGAACGCGCCTGGCGGGCTGCGCTCGGTCTGTCCTGAGTCGCCGGGGCGAGGCGTCCGCACGGCGTGCGGGGGCGCTCCCCGCGGCGGACCTGCCCCTTGCTAGGCTGCAGCGGTGCAGATCCGCGAACTGAAGATCCCCGGCGCGTGGGAGTTCACGCCCGTCCAGCACGGCGACGCCAGAGGTGCCTTCCTCGAGGCCTACCGCGCCGACGTGCTCGAGGAGACGGTCGGACACCCGCTCGACCTGCGGCAGGTGAACATGTCGATCTCGTCGAAGGGCGTCGCCCGCGGCATCCACTACGCCCTCGTCGCACCGAGCCAGGCGAAGTACGTCACCGCCGTCCGCGGCGCGTTCATCGACTACATCGTCGACATCCGCGTCGGCTCCCCGACGTTCGGGCAGTGGGACGCGGTCCGGATCGACGACGTCGACCGCCGTGCCGTCTACCTGTCCGAGGGACTCGGCCACGCCATCGTCGCGCTGGAGGACCAGAGCACGGTGAACTACCTGGTCAGCGCGCACTACGACCCCGAGCGCGAGAAGGGCATCAGCATCCTCGACCCCACGGTGGGCCTGGAGCTGCCGGACGGCATCGGCGAGCCGGTCCTGTCCGAGAAGGACACGAGCGCTCCGACCCTCGAGCAGGCCGCGGAGCAGGGGCTCCTCCCGACGTACGAGGAGTGCATCGCCTACACCGAGTCGCTCCGGACGAAGAACTAGGAGGGGCAGCCGATGAAGGGCATCATCCTCGCCGGGGGGATCCGGCACGCGTCTCTGGCCGATCACCAAGGGCATCAGCAAGCAGCTCATGCCGATCTACGACAAGCCGATGGTCTACTACCCGCTGTCGACCCTCATGATGGCCGGCATCCGCGAGGTCCTCGTCATCACGACGCCGGAGTACAACGACCAGTTCCGGGCGTTGCTCGGTGACGGGTCGGCGCTCGGCATGGACATCCAGTACGCCGTGCAGCCCTCCCCCGGACGGCCTCGCGCAGGCGTTCGTCATCGGTGAGGAGTTCATCGGGGACGACAGCGTCGCCCTGGTCCTCGGCGACAACATCTTCCACGGCACCGGCCTCGGCACGAGCCTGCAGAAGAACAACACCGTCCAGGGCGCGACGATCTTCGCGTACCACGTGGCCGACCCGACCGCGTACGGCGTGGTCGAGTTCGACGACGACTTCACCGCCGTCTCGATCGAGGAGAAGCCGACCGAACCGAAGTCGAACTACGCCGTCCCGGGCCTGTACTTCTACGACAACGACGTGGTCGAGATCGCGAAGACGATCGAACCGAGCGCCCGCGGTGAGCTCGAGATCTCCACCGTCAACGAGCGCTACCTCGAGGCGGGCACGCTCGGCGTCGAGGTCCTCGACCGCGGCACCGCGTGGCTCGACACCGGCACCTTCGAGTCGATGATGCAGGCGTCCGAGTACGTCAAGGTCATCGAGGACCGCCAGGGCCACAAGATCGGGTGCATCGAGGAGATCGCCTGGCGCAACGGGTGGATCGACGACGACGCCCTCGCGGCGCTCGCCGCCCCGCTCGCGAAGAGCGGCTACGGCGTCTACCTGCAGAACCTGCTCCGCGGCTGACCGTGGCGCTGCGTGGCCGGCTCCGGCGCACCCTGGTCGGTGTCCGGCCGACGTCGGACGCACGCGCTGTGGACGCAGGGGCGTCCGACGGGAGCGGGCCGCGCCTCCCGGTCGACACCTCCCTCGAGACGGCGCCCCCCCGTCGTCGAGCAAGGCCTGGCCGGGGCGTTCGACGCCGTCGTCACGGTGGCCGAGGGTGCGTACCGGGACGGCGCCCACGTGCCGACCGTGCGGGCGCTGACAGCGGCGGGGGCCGCGCGCGTCGTCGTCACCGTGTACGACGTCCACGCCGGGCCCACGAGCACGTACCCGCCGGTCACGGCGGGCGACGGCTGGACCGTGTCCCGGGACACCGTCGCGGCGACCTGGGGCGGCGCGGTCGCCGCCGCCCGGCCGCTGCTGCGCGCCCCGCTGGTGCTCGTGCAGGACGCGTCGATCGCGCTGCCGGACGGCGCCGCGGCCGCACTGGTCGCCGCCGTCGCGCCAGCGGGACCGGGAGGCACCGTCCCGGCCGACCGGGAGGCCGTCGTCGCCGTCCCCGTCGTCCGCACCCCCCGACGACGTGGTGGCGAGTGCGGGCACGGCGCTGGTGCAGGGCACCGCTCCGGTGGCCGCCCTGCTGCGCGGGCACCCGGCGGAGGACGCCGAGCGGCTCCCCGACGGTGTCGCGGTGTTCGCCGGCGACGAGCCCTGCTTCGCGGCACGCACAGCGCACCTCGCGCTTCCGGTCCGGACCGTCGACACCCGCACCGCGGTCGCCCGACTGACCCGGGACACCGCCGACGCCGCCGGCGGCACGTGCGTCGTGCTCCCGCTCGGTCGCGTCTACCGCACCGGGACCGTCCGTGAGCGGCGCATCGACACCGACGGCGCGGACGCCCTGGTGGTGTGGCGGGACCGCGTCGACGACAGCGCCGAGCGGGTGCTCGCCGCGCTCGAGCTCGCCGTGGGCACCGTGGCCGCCGACCCCGCCGCGGCACCGGTGGCCCTCCGCGAACCGGTCCTCCGAGCCGAACGCGGCCCGTCGCGCCTGACGGCGCGTGAGCGCGGCGAGCGGCTCCGGTGGTCGGTCCGGATCGCCGCACACCCCGGCCCGCGCGGCGACGACTGGGGGGGACACGTTCTTCGCGCGCGACCTGGCCGCGGCCCTGCGGTCCCTCGGGCAGGAGGTCGTGGTGGACCACCGCGAGTCGCACGCCCGTCCGCTGTCGGAGCACCTGGACGACGTCACCCTGACGCTGCGCGGGCTCGACGACACCCCGGTGCACCCCTCGGCCACCAACGTGCTCTGGGTCATCTCGCACCCTGACCTCGTGACGCCCGCGGAACTCGCCCGGTACGACCTGCGGTTCGCGGCCGGGCCCGTGTGGGCCGAGCGGACCGAGGCGGCGACCGGCCTGCCGGTGGCCCCGCTCCTGCAGGCGACCGATCCGGCCCGCTTCCACCCCGGTGCCGCCGAGGACGCGTACGCCGGCCTGGACACCGTGTTCGTCGGCAAGACCCGGCAGGTGTTCCGGCCGGTCGTCTCGGACGCGCTGCAGGCGGGGGCGGACCTGGCCGTGTGGGGCGAGGGCTGGGCCGGCCGGGTGCCGGAGGGGGGTGCACCGCGGGACGTTCGTGCCGAACGAGGACCTGCCGGCCCTGTACCGGAGCGCCCGGGTGGTCCTCAACGACCACTGGGACGACATGGCACGGGACGGCTTCCTGTCGAACCGGCTGTTCGACGCCGCCGCGTCGGGTGCGCTCGTCGTGACGGACCCGGTGCCCGGCGTCGAGGAGCTGTTCGGCGGGGCGGTCCTGCCCTACCGCGACGTCGCCGAACTGCGGACGCTGCTGGGTCGGCGGGACACGGCCTCCGACGACGAACGCGCCGAGCGCGGTGCGCGGATCGGGACCGAGCACTCCTTCCGCCGGCGAGCGGAGACGCTGGTGGACGCCGTCCGGCAGCACCGGCAGCACCGGACGACCTGACCGGGTCCGGCCCGCATCGAGCCGGGCTCGGCCCGGGCGCTGTCCGACGTCAGCGCGAGCGGACCCGGCGGGCCAGACCGGCGGCCCGGTCGGCCACCTGCACGATCCGGCGCTGGCGGAACGCCGCAGTCTCGGCCCGGGCGGCTTCGGCGCGCTCCCGCTCGAACTGCACGGTCTCCCGCAGCGTCGTCGCGGTCGCCTCGGCCGCGCGCACGGCGTCCTCGAGCTCGTCGATCCGCTGGTCGCGTGACGCCACGGCACGCCCGAGGGCCTGCAGCTCGTGGAGCTCGTCGGCCGGGACGAGGGGCTCGGCCGGGGTGTCGAGCGCCGTCGAACCGGCCCGACGCAGCACCTCGGCGATCGTGTCGTCGCGGGTGAAGGGGCCGGCCGCGGCGTCCTCGTCGGTGACGAAGCGGAGCGAGAACACGGCCTGCAGCACCCCCTCCTGCAGCCGCCGGTAGTCGCGCATGCCGTGGTGCCGGGGGCTCGGGGTCAGGTCCGGGTTCGCCTCGTAGCTCCGACCGCTCACGTCGACACGGTGTTCGTACTGCGCCCAGGACCGCCACGGCAGGTGCAGGACCTCGAGCTCGAGCCCGGCCGGCACGGGGGCGCCGTTCGCGACGCTCGCCCGGTGGTTGCCCTGCACGACGGTGACGCCCGGGTCGCCGACGTGGACGGTGTTCGGGGTCGGGGGGAGCGACCAGGCCGGCGGCACGCAGCTCGTCGACGGAGCGCTCGTCCCGCCAGTGGAGACGCTCGAGGCCGGCACCGGACGTGGCCATCGCGCCGGTGAGGTTGACGACGGGCACGAAGAACGCGCCGACCACCGGGTCGAGCTCCTCGAAGACCTGCCGGACCGTCCGCGTCCGGTCGACCGGCACGATGAACTCGTCCGCGTCGGCGTTGACGACCCAGTCCGCGCCGTGGACCGATGCGGCCTCGCGCGCCATCGTCGTGACGACGACGCCCTGCTGCTTCCGGTGCACCGGGTCGTGTCGCAGGTCCACCGTGACGTCGTCCCGCTCGGCGAAGGCGGCGAGCAGCTCGGCCGTGCCGTCCACCGACCCGTTGTCGGTGATGACGAAGACGTCGAAGCCCTGGGCGACGTGGTGGTCGAGCCAGGCGGTGATGACGTCCGCTTCATCGCGGACCATCAGGGTGACGGCGAGGATCATGGGGTGCGCTCCGGTTCGGGTGGGGATGCTCCCTGAGAGGTTATCGGGGTTCAGCGCGTGTGCGTGGCGCGGGCGCGGACGGTGAGCGCCACCCGGAGCGCGACGCGGAGCGGCCAGAGCCACCAGGCCGAGTACTTCTGCGCGAGGAAGCGGTAGGCGCTCTCGTGGTGCGCACGGCGCATCCGGTCCGAGGACCCCTGGGTCGCGGTCCCACCGACGTGCGTGGCGACGGCGGCCGGTTCGTACACGTTCCGGTAGCCGCTCCGGCCGATCCGCCAGCCGAGGTCCACGTCCTCGAAGTACATGAAGAAGCCCTCGTCGAACCCGCCGAGGCGGTCGAACACGTCGCGGCGGACGAGCACGCACGCGCCCGAGAGCCAGCCCGCGTCACGGCGGCCGGTGTGGTCGCCGTCCTGCCGGTACCGCCTCGTCCACGGGTTGTCCTGCCAGACGTTCGCGAACACGGCGTGCCCGAGACCGGTGCGGAGGGACGGCACGAGCCGCGCCGACGGGTACACCTGCCCGTCCGTCTCCAGCAGCTTCGGGCCGACGGCGCCGATCGTCGGGTCCGACTCCGCCGTCGCGACCATCCGGTCGAGGGCGGACGGTTCGAGCACGACGTCCGGGTTCGACACGAGCACCCAGCGCACCTCGGGGGCGAGGGTGGCGACGGCCCGGTTGACGGCCGCACCGTAGCCGAGGTTCGCACCGACGGCGACGAACCGGGCACCGGCGGCCTCGGTGACCGCGCGGAGCTCGTCGGCGGTCGTGGAGTCGTTGTCCGCGACGACGACCTCGACGTCGCGTCCGCTGGCGGCCGGCACCGACGCGAGGAACGGGGGGGAGGACGTCGACCGACTCGTACGTGACCGTGACGACGGCGACCCGCGCGGGGTGCGTGTCCGTGCTCATGCGAAGACCTCCAGGTGGCGCTCGGCGCACGCGGCCCACGTGAAGGTCGCGGCGCGGGCCTCGGCGCGTGCGACCCGCTCGGCGCGGACCTCCGGCGCCTCGGCGAGCAGCGCCGCGAGGGCGTCCGCGATCGGGCCGGCGTCCGGTTCGGTGTAGGTCACGGCGTCGCCGCCGACCTCGGGGATCGCCAGTCGACGGGTGGTGAGGACGTCCGCGCCCGAGGCCATCGCCTCGAGCACCGGCAGGCCGAAGCCCTCCGCGGTGCTCGGGTAGACCACGACGCGCGCGCCCCCCCGAGGAACGCGCGGAGCTCCTCGACCGGCAGGTACCCGAGGTAGCGGACCGGGGCACCGGGGACGTCACCCGCGGCGGTGAGCTCGGCGCGTGCGTCCTCGTCCCAGCCGAGTCCGCCGGCGACCAGCAGCGCCGGCACCGCCGCGCCGCCACCGTCGGCGGCCCGTGCGGTGAGCGCGCGGTGCGCGGCGATGAGCTCCGGCACCCGCTTGCGCGGTTCGACCGTGCCGAGGAAGGCGATCCACGCGTCGTCGCCGAGCGCGTGCTCCGCACGGAAGGCGGCCGTCTCCGCGGCCGTCGGCACCCGGAAGAGCGTGCGGTCGACCCCGAGGTGGGCCACGACCGTGGGACGCGCGGACCGACCCGCCAACCGGTCGAGCTCGGCGACGGTGGCCGCGCTCGGCGCGACCGTCCGTCGGGCGAGTCGCCGTGCGAGACGGGTCCAGGTCCGGAAGAACAGCACCTTCAGGCGCGAGTGCGCGGCCGGGTCCGAGAAGAACGTCGCGTCGTGCAGGGTGACGACCGTCCGGGAGGCCCGGGTCACCGGGAACGTGTAGTGCGGGCTGTGCAGGACCTCGGCGCCGACGCGACGCGCCGTCACCGGCAGCAGCGTCTGCTCCCACACGAGGCGCAGCGGGCGGGAGGCGGTCCACCGCGGTGCCGCGTGGTAGCGGTGTCCGGGTGCGATCCCGCGCAACCAGGCGAGGTCGCCCGGCTTGACGACCACGTCGACACGGACGTCCAGCTCGGCGAGGCCCTGCAGCAGCCCGGCGATGTAGCGGGCGACGCCGCCGCGGTTCGGCGGGATCGAGGTGGCGTCGACGAGCACGGGGAGTGCCCGCACCTCAGCTGACCTGGCGCTCGGTGGTCCGCGTCCAGGCGATCCCGGACTGCGTGTCCTCGTCGACGACGACGAAGCGCGCCGCCTCGCGCTGGATGACGATGTGCTCCCCGTTCGGCTTCGCCAGGAAGACGTGCACGAAGTACTGGCCGCCGCCGAGCCGCAGGTCGTGCAGGTGCCACTCGACGGTCGCGGTCCCGCGCAGGGGGTCGTGACGGGTCTCGAGCTGCCGGCTGTCGACGCCGAAGGCGGGGTGCCCGAGGTGGTTCTCGATCTTGATGCCCGCGCGCCACTCGGGCAGGACCGTGGTGTGGGAGAACGTCGCGCGGACGACGAGGTCGTCGCCGTGGCGGTGCTCGGCGCCCGCGGGCTTGCCGGGGATCTCGAGCTCGACGTGCTCGACCTTGCCCGGGCTGGCGGTCTCCTCCGGGTGGTTCGCCTCGACCTCGGCGACGCGGCGGTCCTCGAGGATCTCGCGGAAGTTCTTCACGGCCAGCCGTGCCGACCCCTGGAACATCACCTCGCCGTGGTGCAGGACGACGGCGGAATCGCAGAGTTCCTGCACCTGTCCGAGCGAGTGCGACACCAGGATGATCGTGCGGCCCTGCTCCTGGAACTCGCGGATCTTGTCGAGGCACTTCTTCTGGAACTGCTCGTCTCCGACGGCCAGGACCTCGTCCACGAGCAGCACGTCCGGGTCGGTGTTGATCGCGACCGCGAAGGCGAGCCGGACGTACATGCCGGACGAGTAGAACTTCACCTGGGTGTCGATGAAGTCGCCGATCCCGGAGAACTGCAGGATGTCCTCGAAGCGGGCCTCGGTCTCCTCCTGCGTCTGCCCGAGGATCGCGGCGTTGAGGTAGACGTTCTCGCGGCCGGTCAGGTCCGGGTGGAACCCCGCACCGAGCTCGATGAGGGCGGCGAGGCGACCGCGACGCTCCACGGTGCCGGTGGTCGGCTCGAGGATGCCGCCGATGGTCTTCAGCAGCGTCGACTTGCCGGAGCCGTTCGGGCCGAGCAGCCCGATCGTGGTTCCGGCCGGGATGTCGAGGCTCACGTCCTTGAGCGCCCAGAAGTCCTCGCTGTGCCGGCGGCCGGCGCGACCGAGCGTGACCACGCGCTCCTTGAGCGAGTTGTCCTTCCGGATGGTGAAGCGCTTGGAGACGTTCCGCACCGTGACCACGGCGGGGGGCGTCGGAGAACGGCGAGGTCGTGGCCTGCGTCAGGTCGTTGTCGATGCTCATCGGATCAGATCTCCTGGGCGAAGTTGCCCTGCAGCTTGGCGAACACGCGCTGGCAGGCGACGAGGGCGACGAGACCGACGACGCCCGCGACGGCCAGGCGGAGGAGCAGGTCGGACGGGTACTGCGAGTCGTTGCCCGCCGTCCAGAACGCCCGGTGGATCCCGAGGACCGCGAGCGTGATCGGGTTCGCCGTGTACAGGTTGAGCAGCCAGGTGTTCGCCGCGTTCGACACCATCTGCCAGCTGTAGACGATGGGCGAGCCCCACATGAGCAGCAGGACCAGGACCTCGACGAGGTACTGCATGTCGCGCAGGTACACGTTCGCGGCTGCGAGCAGGAGCGCGAGCGCCGTCGCCCAGATGAGGATGACGAGCGTCGCCGGGAAGAAGTAGAGCAGGTCGGGTCGCACCCAGTCGAAGCCGCTCTGCAGGACCGCTGCGGCGAGGAGCACGACGAGCTGGACGCCGAAGTTGAACAGCGCGGCACCGACACTGGCCAGGGGGGTAGATCTCCCGTGGCAGGTAGACCTTCTTGATGAGCCCGCCGTTCGACACGATGGACGCCGTCCCGGAGGCCACGATCTCGCTGAACAGCCCGTAGAGCGTCAGACCGGAGAACACGTAGATGGCGAACTCCGGGATGTTCCGCGACGCGCCGAGGATCTGGCCGAGTACGAAGTAGTAGATCGCCAGCTGCACGAGCGGACGGATCAGCGTCCACGCGAATCCGAGCGCACTGTCCTTGTACCGGGACTTCAGGTCGCGCCGGATGAGCAGGTCGAGCAGCTGCCGGTGGGCGAACACCTCGCGGATCGACCCGAGCACCGCGGTCGCAGGACGACCGGCGGGGGCCATGCGCTCCTGACGGAGACGCTCGAACCGCTCGCTGACGATGTTGCTCATGGGTTCCTCACGTAGGTGCGCTGGGGCGACGGACAACTGTACATCGGCCTCCGGGCGGGGCCGCTGCGACGGTCAGCGCCCGTTCTTGCTCTCGCGCATGATGCGCACACGGTTCTGGACCTTGTCCCGGAGACCGGACACGCCGTTCTGGCGGAGGTACCAGGTCGCGAGTCGGACGTCGCGGACGACGCCGTGGCGGCTGTTCGCGATCTCGTGGAACTGCATCTCGCGCTGACGGGCCGGGCTGAGCGCGACGCGCGGACGGCTGCCCGCCGTGACCGATCCCGCCGGCACGGCGGCGTCGTGCGCGCGGTCCGCGGCGACCTGCGGGTCCTTGCAGAACTCGACGAGGGGAGCGAGCGCACGCTCCCACGTGAAGTCGTCGCGGACGCGGCTGACGGCAGCCCGGGCGGCGGCGGCGGCCTCCGGGTCGTACAGCATCGACTCGAGCGCGGCGGCGAGGGCGTCGACGTCGCGTTCCTTCACGGCGACACCCATGCCCTCGGCCGCGACGAGGTCGCCGAAGCTGTCGCCGTCGGTCGTGACGATCGGCAGGTTCGCCCACATGTAGTCGAGGATGCGGGTGCGGAACGAGAAGGTCGTCTCGATGTGCGCGAAGTGCGTGCTGACACCCGCGTCGGCCTCGAGCAGGTAGTTCTGGCGGTCGTCCAGCGCCACCCACTGCTCGTTGAAGAAGACGTGCTTGCCGGTCAGTCCGAGCTGGTCGCTGATGCGGCGCGTCTCGGCGACGATCGCCATCTCGGGCACGTCCGGGTTCGGGTGTGCGACACCGAGGAAGAACAGGCGGATGTCGTCGTGGCGTTCGGCGACCTGGGCGACCGCGCGGACGAGCGACGGGGTGTCGAACCAGTTGTAGATGCCACCGCCCCAGATGACGACCTTGTCGTCCTCGCCGATGCCGGGCGTGACGCCACGGATCGCCTTGCGCTCGTGCTGCGGCGGCCGGGAGTCCATGCCGAACGGCGCGATCGCGATGAGCTTGTTGAGGTTGTCGTCCGCCAGGTAGTTGTCCGGGTTGACGCGACCGACGGCGGCGAGCTGCCCGAGCCAGAACAGGCGCTGCCGTTCCGAGGCACACAGGAAGAAGTCACCGCGCTCGAGCTGCGCGTTGATGACCTCGGTGGTGCTCGTCACCTGGTTGCGCCAGCCGACGTCACCGTTGTCCCGGGCCTGCTCGAGCTGCTCGAGGTGCATCGGGTCGTAGAGGTCGACGACCATGATCTTGTTCGACTTCTGCAGGGTCGTGAAGTGGTGCAGCGCGTAGCCCTGGAAGAAGATGACGTCCGCCCACTCCTCGTGCTCGCGCATCGCGCGCTCGTGCTGGAGCGGCACGCGCGTCACCTCGAAGGCGTCGGACTTCCGGTTGGCGACGTTCCAGGTGACCAGGCGCACGTCGTTGTCCGAGGACAGGGCCTCCGCGATCTTCCACGCCCGCATGCCCGGGCCCGCCATCTTCTCGCCGAGGGCGTCCCCGGTGATGACGAGGACCTTCGTGCGGTGCATCGGCGCCTCGATGTCGAAGGCCTCGAGGATCGCGCGGTAGCCCTCCAGGAAGTAGCCGTCCTCGAAGAGCGGCTTGAAGGCGTCGCCGAACAGGCGGAAGACGTCCTTGTCGCTCCGGACGCGCTGCGACTGGATCCGACGACGCTCCTCGGACAGGCGGGGGGAGGTCCGCCACGAACTGGTCGAGCGCGAAGAACCCGGCGACGGTCTCCTTCGAGATCGGCGTCAGCGCGTCGAACTCGTCGGGCGCGCCGGTGAAGCGTCGGATGTCGAACTCCTCGGAGTCCCGACCGCTCTTCGCGACCGCGCGGCGGGCGAGGAGGGCGAGGGCGGCGGGGAGGAAGACGCCGAGGTTCTCGTCCGACAGGTTCTTGTAGAGCAGGTGCAGGGCGTTCCGCTCGAGCAGGTACATCTCGCGGTGGTCGCCGAACGACTTCATCGAGCCGTGGTGCTTGTGGAACACCACCGAGCGCGGCGCGAACCGTACCCGGTAGCCGAGCAGGTTGAGGCGCCAGCCGAGGTCCACGTCGTCGTAGAACATGAACAGGCCCTCGTCGAACCCGCCGACCTCGAGGAACACGTCACGACGGACGAACAGCGCGGACCCGGTGCCGAAGAGCAGGTCCTGGGGCTCGTCGAAGCGGCCGTCGTCGAGCTCGGCGATGTGGTTCTTGTAGCCCATCCCGAACCAGCTGAGCCCGGACTCGACGAAGTCGATCGTGCGGCCCTCCCAGTCGAGGACCTTGCTCGCGACGGCGGCGACGCGGGGGCTCGGCGCGAACCCGGCGATGCCCTCCTTGACCCAGTCGACGTGCGGCTTCGCGTCGTTGTTGAGGAACGCGACCACGTCCCCGGTGGCCTCGCGGGCACCGAGGTTGCTCCCGCCAGTGAAGCCGAGGTTCTCCGCCGAGACGATGATCCGGACGTTCGCCTGGTCGCCGAGTGCGGCACGGAGCCGTGCTTCGCTGTCGTCGCCGGAGCCGTTCTCGACGACGACGATCTCGAGACGGTCCGCCGGCCAGTCGACCTCGCTCAGTCGGGCGATGCACTCGAGCGTGTCGTCCGTGCCGCGGAAGTTGATGACGACGACGGACACGCGGGGCGCGGAAGAGGACATGGGTGGACTCCGTACGTCGACTGGCAGCGGAGCGCGGAGGGCGCGCCGCGGGTGCCCCGGAAGGCGGCACCACTATACCGAGAAGTCCACGGGCCTCCCGGGGTGCGCCGTGCTCGCCCGCGCCCGTGCGCCTGGGAGACTGTCGGCGTGGACGTCTCCGTGGTCATCGTCGACTGGCACCAGCCCGTCCTCACCCGCCGGGCCGTCGAGTCCGTGCTCTCGCAGCGTGTCGACGCCTCGGTCGAGGTCGTCCTCGTCGTGAACGAGGCCGACGAGGCGACCGTGCGGGACTACCGCGCGGACTTCCCGTCGCTCGTGGTCGTCCCGGAGCCGACGAACGCCGGGTTCGCCGGCGGGGTGGCGCGGGGCATGGCGGCGTCGACGGGGGGCGGTGGTCGTGCTGGTCAACAACGACGCCGTCGCGGACCACGGGTTCCTGGACCGTGGGCTGGCCGCGCTGGCGGCCGGCGGAGCCGGGACCGCTGCGGTCGCCGCGACGGCGGTGCTCGAGGGGCGGTTCGTCGCGGTCGACGGCCGTGCACCGCGCTCGGACGACGACCTCGTCGCCGCCGACGGTAGCCGGTGGCGGCGGACCGCGACCGGTGGCGTGACCCTGGTGAACGGGACCGGGGTCGTGCTCGACCGCAACGGCAACGGCCGCGACCGGGACTGGCTCCGACCGGTCGACGACGCCCCCCGAGCACGCGCCGCTCTTCGGCTTCTCCGGCGGTGCCGCGTTCCTCCGGCGGCAGGCCGTCGAGGCGGTCGGCGGCTTCGACGAGTCCCTCTTCATGTACTACGAGGACCTCGACCTCGCCTGGCGGCTGCGGCTGGCCGGCCACCGGATCGGCTCCGCCCCGGACGCCGTCGTCGTCCACCGGCACGCGGCGAGCTCGGGGAGCGACTCGCCCCTCGTCCGCTACCAGAGCATGCGGAACCGGCTGCTGGTCACCGCCCGCAACGCGACGGCCGGCATGCTCACCCGGGTCGTCGCGCGCACCGTCGTCCGCATGCTGGAGGACCTCCTCCGACCGGGTCGGGCACAGCTCACCCCGGCCGCGTGGGCACGGCTCGTCCGGGAGGCACCTGCCGCGCTCCGGCGGGCGCGCCGCCTCCGCCGGTCGGACAGGACGGGCCCGGCGGCACGCCGCGCCGTCGAGGCGTCGCTCCAGGGCGCTGCGCGCCGTGACACCTCGGCCGCCTGAGCCTCCCTTCAGGCGCCGGCGGCGACGACGGCGGGAAGCCCGGGACCACCGGGCGCACGCGGCGGTGCGGGCTGAGCCGAGCCTCCCGGACAGGGTGGACCATGGCCCTCCGTTCGGGGGGTCATGCTGGGGGGCTGTGTGATCGCTGTGGCGCAGGTACGCTGCTGTGGCGCGTGTGTTCCGCCGCCATCAGGGGTCGACGGACACGTCTCCCGAACCGCGTGCCGGACCCACCCCGTCGCCGCCCCCCGGAAAGGCCTCCGACGTGAAGAAGCTCGTCGCCATCGCCGCCAGTGTGCTCGCCGTCGCGAGCGTCCTGGTCGGCTTCCAGATCGCGGGTCCGTCCGCGCACCAGGAACCCGCCAGCGCCCTGAGTGGCTCGTCGTTCCAGGCCGGGAACATCATCTCGGACGCCAACTTCTACAACGGCACGTCGATGACCGTCGACCAGGTGCAGTCGTTCCTGAACGCGCAGGTGTCGTCCTGCACGAACAGCGGGTGTCTCCGCAACGGCCGGTACTCGATGAACAGCCGCTCGGCCGACGCCATGTGCGGCGCGGTGACCGGCGGCTCGTCGCTGTCGACCGCGCAGATCCTGACGCGCGTGGGCGCGGCCTGCGGCATCAGCCCGAAGGTCATGCTCGTCACCCTGCAGAAGGAACAGGGGCTCGTCACCTCCCGCGGCCCGTCGGCCGCCGTGCTCGAGCGGGCGATGGGCTACGCGTGCCCCGACAACGTCGGCGGCCACTGCGACCCCGCCTACGCGGGCGTCGGCAACCAGATCTACTGGTCGGCCTGGCAGTGGAAGCGGTACGGCAACCCCCCGGGCACGAGCAACTACTTCACCTGGTTCAACCCGGGCGGCACCCGCGCGATCCAGTACAACGTCCCGACCTCGTGCGGCACGAAGTCGGTCGCGGTGCAGAACAAGGCCACCGCTGCGCTGTACTACTACACGCCGTACACCCCGAACACGGCAGCGCTGAACAACCTCTACGGCACGGGTGACGGCTGCTCCGCCTACGGCAACCGCAACTTCTGGCGGATGTACACGGACTGGTTCGGGTCGACCACCGGCTCGCCCACGACCGCGAAGGGCAACCTGGACGGCGTCACCGCGTCCTGGAACACGGTCACCGTCAACGGCTGGGCCCTCGACACCACCACGAAGTCGAGCACGAAGGTCGTCGTCGCCGTCGGGTCGGCGAACCGCACCATCACGGCGAACACGACGCGGTCGGACATCGCCGCCGCCTACGGCCTCGGGGCAGCCCACGGCTTCACCGCGACGATCGACGCGCCGCCCGGATCGCAGCAGGTCTGCGTCACGGCGAAGTCCGCCGACGGGAAGACCGGGACGTCCCTCGGGTGCAAGACGGTCACCGTGAAGGACGGGTCGCCCACCGGGTCGCTCGACTCCGTCGTGGCGAACAAGGGCAGCACCGTGACGCTGACCGGCTGGGCGGTCGACCCGGAGGCGAAGGGCGCCATCGGCGTCCGCGTGTACCGCGACGGCGGGTACGTCACCCGCGTCAGCGCCGACGTGCTCCGGTCCGACGTCGCCGCCGCCTACCCCGCCCTCGGCGGACGGCACGGGTTCGTCGTCACGGTCCCGACCACGGTCGGTGCGCACAGCTACTGCGTCACCGGGGTCAACGTGAAGGCCGGCGAGGACCGTCGCGTGGGCTCGTGCAAGAGCGTCACCTCGCCGGGCAGCACGCCGATCGGCAAGATCACGAGCCTGCCCACCACGTCGAGCTCGATCCGGGTCGCCGGCTGGGCGCTCGACGGCGACACCACCGACCCGATCACCGTGCGCGTCTTCATCGACGGCGTGGGGCACGGCATCCGCGCCGACCGCACCCGTCAGGACGTGGGGAAGACCTACCCGGCATGGGGCACCTCCCACGGGTTCTCCGGCACCTGGAAGGCGGCCATCGGCACGCACGAGGTGTGCGTGACGGCGAACGGCGTCGGTGCCGGGCCGGCCAAGGCGTCGATCGGCTGCAAGCAGGTCACCGTCCGCAACACGCTGCCGGTCGGCAGCCTCGACACCGTGACGGCTGCGACCGGTTCCGTGACGGCCGCCGGCTGGGCGCTCGACCCGGACACGAAGGCGACCCCGGTCTCGGTGGACGTCTACGTGGACGGTGTCGGCAAGCGCGTGCTCGCCCGGGCCACGCGGTACGACGTCGACAGCGCGTACCCGGGTGCGGGGGCCCAACACGGGTGGTCCGTGAAGCTGACGGCGAAGAAGGGGTCGCGGTCGGTGTGCGCGTACGCCATCGACTCGCAGGGCGGCCCGAACGCCACGCTCGGTTGCCGGACGGTCACCGTCCGCTGACCCCGGCGCTCCCGCTCGACGAGGCCCCGGTCCCGGTGTGGACCGGGGCCTCGTGCAGTCCCGCGGTCCGGCTCCCGCCCGCCGGCCGCCGGGGAGACACCCTGGAGGTCCTTCCGGGTCCCGTGCCGACGCTGTGAGAGGATCATCCGGTGCTCGAGACAAGACCGCCGACAGGGGACTCGGCGGACACCGCCCGAGGGGTGGCCACCGCCAGGGGAACGGACGACCCCGCGGGGCTCCGTCACCGGCTGATCGCGATCGGCGTGCCGCTCGTGCTCTGGGTGGTCGTGAGCGTAGCGGGCTGGTTCCGCCTGACGGCGCAGGTGCGCAACACGGTCTGGGCCGAGGACGGCAAGGTCTTCCTCGAGGAACAGTTCGACATGGGCGTCCTCGGAGCGCTGTTCCACGACTACGCCGGGTACCTGCACGTCGTGCCGCGGTTGCTCGTCGCGGTGGCCTCGCACGCCGCGCCGATCGACCGGTTCGCCGTCACGGTCTCCGTCCTCTGCGTGCTCGTGACGGGAGCCGTCGGTGCCGCCGTGTACGTCCTCACAGCCGGCGTGCTCGACTCGGTGGTGGCGCGGGTCCTGCTCGCGTTCGTGCCGGCGCTCGTGCCGCTCGGCCCCATGGAGATCCAGGCCAACGTCGCGAACCTGCACTGGTTCCTGATGTTCCTCGTCCCGTTCGCCCTCCTCACCCCGGTCCGGTCGTGGACGAAGGGGATCCTGCTCGGCGTCGCGACGTTGCTCGCCGGGCTCACCGAGATCCAGGTCGTCGCCTTCTTCCCGCTGTTCCTGCTCGGCATCCGGAACCGACACCGGTGGCCGGTCATCGCCGGCACCGTGGTCGGCGGGGCGGCGCAGGTCGTCACCACCCTCATGCACCCCCCGCGCACCCGCGAGCGTCCCGCACGACACCGTCGCCGACATGGCGCTCGGGTACGTGGTCCAACCGGTCGCCGGCTCCGTCACCTGGAGCATGCCGACCGTCGGGCGCCTCATCGCGGAGCACGGCCTCGGCATCGTCCTCGTGCCCTTCACCGTGGCGCTGCTGGTCGTCCTCGCCGGGCTGTGGTCCGGCGTCGCCCGCCAGCGCTGGGTGCTGGCGTCCATGCTCTGGGGCTCCGCGGTCGTCTGGTTCGGGGCCGTCTGGTTCAACCCGAACGAGATGCTCGCGTTCGCCCACTTCGACGACGAGAAGTGGCTGGGCGTGTGGACGTTCCGCTACAGCGCGGCCGCGTCGATCTACGTCATCGCCGCCTTCGCCGTCGTCGTCGACGTGGCGCTCCGGCGTGCCCGGACGGCCCGGTCGCGGGGCGGACGTGTGGTCGCGGCGGTCGCCGCGGCACTCGTGGCGCTCGCGATCGTCACGACGTTCGTCACCAACTACCAGATGGACAAGGCGAACCGCCAGGGCGGACCGTTCTGGGACCAGCAGGTGGACTCGTCCGAGTCGGCCTGTACCCGGGAGCCCACCGGGAACGCGACGGTGGAGATCGCACCGGGGCCGCAGTGGGCGACCACCGTGCCCTGCACCTTGATCGACCGGAACGGCTCGCGCTGACCGGTGCACGACCGCAGAACCTGAGAGAGACATGACCAACAGCACCGACCTCCGGACCCTCGTGATCGTCCCGACGTACAACGAGGCCGAGAACATCGACGACATCGCGCGACGCATCCTCGAGACGGTCCCGACCGCGCACCTGCTCGTCGTGGACGACGGCAGTCCGGACGGCACCGGCGACCTGGTCGAGGCCCTGGCCGCGACGGACGAGCGGGTGCACCTGCTGCGCCGCACCGGCAAGCTCGGCCTCGGCACCGCGTACGTCGCCGGCTTCCGCTGGGGCCTCGAACACGGTTTCGACCTGCTCACCGAGATGGACGCGGACGGCTCGCACCCCGCGGACCGGCTCCCCGCACTCATCAGCGCCGTGGCGGACGCCGACCCGTCCGAGGACGTCGTCCTGGCGATCGGGTCGCGGTGGATGCGTGGCGGGTCGGTGGTCGACTGGCCGAAGCGCCGCGAGTTCCTCAGCCGCGGGGCGAACACGTACGCCCGGCTCATGCTCGGTCTCGACGTGCACGACATCACGGCGGGCTTCCGCGTCTACCGGGCGGACGCGATCGCGCGCATGGACCTCGGGTCGATCGACTCGAAGGGGTACTGCTTCCAGATCGACATGACGCTGCGCGCGCACGACCTCGGCGGCCGCATCGTCGAGGTGCCGATCCGCTTCCGTGATCGCATCCACGGCGTGTCCAAGATGAGCAAGGACATCATCGTCGAGGCGATGGTCCGGACGACGCAGTGGGGCCTGCAGCGCCGGTTCCGGCCCGGGGCCACGCGACGGGCGTAGCGGGCACCGGGAGGCTGCGGACGGCCCTGCTCAGAGCGGAGCCAGGCGCCGCCGCCACGACCGTCGTCGGGCGGACACGACGAGCACGGTCACGAAGAGCATCAGCCCGGCCCCGTGCAGGACGTAGCTCTCGGCCGCGCTCGTGACCCCGAGCAGCACGAGCACGGCGGCCGGCCAGACGTAGGCGACGCCCGGGAACGTCGTCGCGGTGACCCAGGAGCGTGCGAAGGCGAGCAGCGCGGCACCGACGAGCAGCAGCATGCCGGCGAGCCCGATCTGCAGCCAGGCGTCCACGACGGCGTCCAGGCCCGAGGTGAAGCGGGCGCCGACGGGGTCCACGAACGTGACGTAGGGGACGACCGGCTCGACCGGCCAGGTGCCGACCCAGCCCCAGCCCTGGATCGGGTACTGGTCGATGAACACCCGCATCTGCCGCCAGAGCTCGAGGCGCGTCGAGGTCCCGCCCGCGGCTCCGATCTCGGGGAGCAGGCGGTCGCGCGCGAGCACGACGAACACGCCCATCGCGACCACGACGGAGCCCAGGACGGTGTTCACCACCGGTCGTGTGCCGGCCCGGACGTGTCGGAGGGACCAGAGCGCGAGCGCCGTCACGGCCAGCGCGATCATCGCGAGTCCGGTGATCGGTGACTGCACGAGCATGAGCGTGATGACCGCCGTCGCGGTCGATCCGATCGCGCGCCACATCGTGACGGACCGGGTGAGGAACTCGACGACGAACGTCACGAGGGCCACGGCGGCGATGAAGCCCATGAAGTTCCGGGTCCCGCCGATGCCCTGGATCGGGCCGCCGTAGGCGATGTCGCCACGGATGCCGAAGGCGGGGATCGGCACGTCGAGCACGAGCCCGGACAGGACCTCGAGTCCGAGGGCGACGACGAGCAGGATGCGGAACGCGTCGCCGCATGCGCGGATGACCTGGACGAGGTCGCGTCCGAGCGCCAGGTAGAGGCCGAGCCCGACGAACCCGACCGTCGCGGTGAAGCCCCGGAGTGCGACCCAGGAGTACTCGCTCCACAGGACGCTCAGGCCGCAGTACCCGACGAGGGCGAGGAGCGACAGCGGCAGCACCCCGTGCCACTCGATGCGGTAGCGCTGTCCGAGCAGGCTGAGTCCGGCCAGCACGACCAGGGTCACGAGCACAGCCCAGGTGCCGGCCGTACCGACCAGGACGCGGACCGTCGGCTCGGCGAACGCGAAGAGCACGATCGCGGTGGCGAGGGCCTGGCTGAACCGTCCGCCGGCGGAGAACCCGATCCACGCGGACAGGTACCGGCGCGCGCGCACGCGTCGCGTCGTCCGGGCGTCCGTCATCCGTCCATCTTGTCGCACCCGGCTGAGGCCGACGTCCGTCATCGCGGAGCGTCGATATGACGGATCGTCCATGAACGGCTACCGTCACGCGGGATGGCTCTCTCACGCTCGGGCCCCTGGACGGCGTCGGCCGTCCTGCTGGTCGGCGTGCTCGCCGCCTGGACGGCTTGGACACGCCTCGGCGCCGTGGCGCGGGGGACCGCCTGGGCGGAGGACGGCGGGCTCTTCCTCCGCGAACGGATCGCGTTCGGTCCGGTCGACACGCTCCTGCGGCCCTACGCGGGGTACCTGCACCTCGGACCGCGGTCGGTCGTGGACGCCGCGCTCCTGTTCCCCGTCGACCGCTACGCGCTCGCCGTGTCCGCCATCTGCTGTTGTCTGGTCGGTGCCGTGTGTGCGGGTGTGTTCGTCCTCGCGCGGGACGCAGTGCCCTCCTGGCCGCTGCGCCTCGTGCTGGCCGCCGTCCCCGTGCTCCTGCCGGCCGCCCCCCTGGGAGGTCTCCGGCACGGCCGCGAACCTGCACACCTTCGGCCTGTTCCTGGCACCGTGGTTGTTCGCGTACCGCGTCCGGACCTGGGTGGGAGCGGTCGCGCTGGCGGCGGTCACGGTCCTGGTCGTCGGCACCGAGGCGCAGGCGGTCCTCTTCCTGCCGCTCCTCGTGCTCTCCTGGCTGCCGTCGCCGACCGGGTCGGTCGCGCCTGCCGCCGCGGGAGGACCCGTGACCCCGGGTCGGCCCGGCTCTCCGGACCAGCTCGGTACCCCGGGGCGGCGCGGCACGTCCGGCCGCCTCCTGGCGCTGCCGGTCACCGTCGCCGCGGTGGTCACGGGGGGCCGCGCAGGTCGTGACGGCGCTCACCACGGAGCGCGAGTCCGAACGGGGCGACCCGACGGCGCGGGACGTCCTCAGCGGATGGCTCCTGCAGACCGTCGGGGGGACTGTGGCGAGCCGACGTCGCGTCGGTCGGTCGCGCGGTCCTGGACCGGGGGGTGGTCGGTCGTGGCACTCCCCGCCGTGGGGATCGCGCTCGTCGTCGTCATCGCCGTGGTGCTCGCGGCCGTCACGCGCCGCCGTCGGGCGGCGGTGCTCGCCGCCGCCCTCGCCGTCGGGTCCGCCGCCACCTGGACCGCGGCACTCGTCGCCAACGCCTCGGCCGACGGCCACTGGTCACGGTCCGGACCCGGGTCCCTCGTCGACGCGACGCCGTCCCGTTACGCCGCCGCGGCGGGCCTGCTCCTCACCGCTGCGCTGGTCGTGGCCGCCTCGGTGCTCGTCGACGGCCACGTCCTCCGGTCACGGGTGTCGGGACGGACGGGAGGCGCGGCGCGCGTCGTCCTCGCCGCCACCGGGTGGTGCGTGGTCGCGCTCGTCGTCACGTCGTGGGTCGCGAACCTCCCGGGCGTCGCGCAACGGAGCGTCGGCCCGGCGTGGCAGCCCCAGTTCGCGGACGCCGAGGCCCGGTGCCGGGCGGACCCGGACGCGGTGCTGCGTGTCCGGGCGTTGCCCTGGGATGCCCACGTGCCCTGCGCGCTCGTCCTCCGGGACCGCTGAGGCGACTCCGGTCCGGGCGCTGCGGCGCGGCTGACCAGCTCCGTCCGCGGTGACGGCCCGGTCCGCGGTGACGGCCCGGTCCGCCGCGATCGCGGGTACCAGCGACGGGACCGGCCCCCGTCGACCGGTCCGTCCGCTGCTCAGCGCACGGTCCCCGGGTCGGCGGCACGGTCCCCGGGTCAGCGGCGTGCGGCCCACCGGAACTCGCGTCGGGCGGACGGGGTGCGGACGCCGTCGCCCACGGACACCGGCTCCTCGGTCACCAGCACGGTGCGCGCCTTGATCGCGAGGAGGGCGAACAGCACCCAGTTGCCCTGGTAGAGGAGCCGCGACTCGGCGACGGACTGGACCAGCAGGGCGACGACGACGAGCAACGGGAAGAGCGTCACCGGGTCGAACGGCCGCGGGGCCAGGTCGGGCCCGAACCCGGCGCGCGTCGCGCTCGACCAGGACCGGCTCAGGGTGGTCAGCACGTAGGCGGCGAACAGCACCAGCCCGACCAGGCCGGTCTGCATCCAGACGTCGAGGGCCGCGTCGTGTGCCTGCAGGTAGGTGACGCCGTTCCGCGGCGCGAGCTGCGCGAGCAGCGGGATGTCCGGCCACCAGTAGCCGATCCAGCCCCAGCCGACGACCGGGTGCTGCTCGACGAGCCCCCCAGACCGCCTGCCAGATCGTCCCGCGCCCGGTCAGGTCGGACGACCGCCCGAGCAGCTCCGTGAGTGGGCCGCGCGCGAGCAGGACGGCACCGCCCACGACGACCGCGACGCCGACGAGTCCCGCGTACCGGGGAGCGCGGCGACCGTCCGGGACGCGGCGCATCCAGAGGGCGGCAGCGAGCACGGCGACGACCACGACGGCGGCGACGATGACCGTGGAGGACCGGGTGAGCGCGAGCACGAGCACGGCGACGACGAGCCAGCCGATCGCGCGGTTGCGGCGCATCCGACCCTCGGTGAGCTGCACCGCCACGGCGATCGCGGCGACGAGCGCCACCATCGCGAGCAGGTTCGCGTTCCCGGGCAGCCCCTGGATCCGTCCGCCGGTGAGCAACTCCGCGCGGGAGGAGTAGAACGCGTCCGGGACGTCGCGGTCGCCGTAGTCGGTCCAGATCGGTGCGATCGGGTGCCGGACCACGACGGCGACGACGGCCTCGAAGAGGAGCGACAGTCCGAGTACCCACCGGAACGCCAGGCTCGTCGCGTCCAGGATCCGGCGCCACGTCAGGGTGGAGGCGATGGCGAACGCGACGAGCGCGCACACCACCTGGGCGACGAGACTCGCGAGCGTCGCCCAGCGCCAGTGCGACCAGAGCACCGTCACGAGGCACCAGGCCAGGAAGAGCCAAAGAGCGGGCGGCACCCGGACGAACGGCGGGCGAGCACGGACGACCACGCTCACACCCCACGCCCCCCTCGGCGGCCCAGACGAGTGCCGCCCCGTACCAGGTGATCGTGTTCGGGACGGCGTCGCCGGCGGACAGTGTCAGCAGGACGGTGGTCGCCAGGGCGAACGCCTCGCGCTCGGAGACGCTGCCGCGGGCGAGTGGCCAGGTGTTCGTCACGGGGGACAGGCTAGCGCGCGGGGTCACGGTGCCAGCGAGTCCAGCGCAGCGCGCAGTCGGTCGCCGAGTGCCGGCGCGAGCGTCGTGGCGAACGTCGCCGTGAGGTGTGTCGGGTCACGGTGCGTCAGCACCCCGCCGATCACGGCCGGGCAGACCGTGGCGGTGCAGTACCGATCGGTCATGTCCACGTACCGCGCAGAGTCGCCGAGCACCCGGACGGCCTCCTCGTTCCCGTCGAAGGCGGCGAGGGCCTGTTCCCGTGGCATGTCGCAGTCCCCGGTCGTGGGTCCCTGCATCTGCGCGAGGCAGGCCACGACGTCGTCCCGGGCGATCGGGTTGTCCCGGATCGCGATCACCGGGACCCCGCGGTCCGTGGCGGTCCGCCACGCGTCGACGAGCCCCTGCACGACCGTCTCGTCGTTCGTGCTGCCGGTGGGGACCACGACCGGGCTCTTGGTCGTCGCGTGGGTGACGACCACCGCGTCGAGTTCGTCGGCGTGCCCGGCGATCCACGCGGTCGCGGCGCGCTTCCAGCCCTGGCAGCTGTCCGTGTAGCCCTGCGTCGGGGCCTCCTGCACGGCGGTCGTCAGGTAGCACCCGATGTGCCCGGCGACGTCGATCCGCCAGTGCTCGCGTTCCGCGATCGCACGGTACGCGGTCATCAGCGCGTTGTTGTGCGAGTCGCCCACCGCGAGGAGGTGTCGGCGGTACCCCGTCTCCGGCCCGAGCGGGCAGACGTTGAAGTCCGCGGTGCGGTTCGACCAGCACGCACCGCTGTTCGCGTCGTCGCGCGCGACCCGCAGCGGGCGCCGGGACACGGACGTCGGCGAGCCGCGGGTCGACGCAGGGGTCCGACGAGCCGATCCGGGCGGCGGCGCCGAAGCAGGGCACGTCGCCGCGCTCGAGCCGCTCCGCGAACGCCGCGGCCTGCTGCTGCTGGACCTGGAGCGCGGTGAGGGTCCCCGCGCCGAGGGCGACGACGGCGACGGTGGCGACGAGCCCGAACAGGGCCACGCGGCGGGGCCGCAGCCGTCGGACCCGGGCCGAGGACCGCAGCGGCTCCTCGACGGCGAGCGTCGTCACGGCGGCGAGGACGAACGAACCGACGAGCACCAGGAGCTTGCTCCGCGTGCCGAGCGGGTGTCCGAGCACCATCGGCAGGACGACGACGGCGGGCCAGTGCCACAGGTAGACGGCGTACGAGATCCGGCCGGTGAACGCGACGGGCGCCAGCCGACCGAGCACCTCGAGGCCGCTGCGACCCCCCGGCGGTGACGACGAGCGCGGCCGACAGGACCGGCAGCAGTGCGGCCGTGCCCGGGAACGGCGTCGCCGGTGTGATCACGACGACGGACGCGACGAGTCCCGCGACGCCCAGCCACGCGCCTCCCGTCCGGACGAGGCGGACCCGCGGTGTGTCCGCGAGTGCGAGCGGGACGGTCGCGACGAGCCCGCCGAGTGCGAACTCCCACGCACGGGTGGCCGTGGAGAAGTAGGCGATGCCGGGTCCGGTCCGCGTCTCGACGACGCACCAGACCAGCGAGGCGACCGCGACGACACCGAGCAGGAGGCGCGCCGTGCGGACGGGGCTCGCGCCGCGGGTCCGACGCAGGACCCAGCCGGCGACGAGCAACAGGAGCGGCAGCGCGATGTAGAACTGCTCCTCGACCGACAGCGACCAGAAGTGTTGGAAGGGCGAGGGCTGGTTGTCGCTGGCGAGGTAGTCGACGGCGTCGGAGGCGAGCTGCCAGTTCTGCAGGTAGACCGTCGACGCGATGAGCTCGCGCCCGTACTGCCCCCACAGCGAACTCGGGACGACCAGCAGGACCACCACACCGGTGACGACGATCGTCAGGAACGCACCGGGCAGGAGCCGACGAGCGCGCCGTGCCCAGAACGAGCCGAGCTCGACACGGCCGGAGCGGATCTGTTCGCGGAGCAGGTGCCCGGTGATGAGGTACCCGGAGATGACGAAGAAGACGTCGACGCCGACGAAGCCCCCCGGCAGGCGGTTCGGCCACAGGTGGTAGAGGACCACGGCGAGGACGGCGAACGCGCGCAGCCCCTGGATGTCCCAGCGCGTGCCGGGGACGGTGTCGGTGTCGGAGGGGGGCGGTCGCGGACATCGCCGAGAGTCTACGGGCCCGCACACCCCCCGATCCGGCTCACTCGGCGCGCTGCAGGGCCCGCTCGATGCCGCGCTCGAGGAAGGGCCGCAGGGTCTTCGCGAACGTGTTCGTGATGTGCGTCTTGTCGCGGTACACGAGCACCCCGCCGATGACGGCCGGGCACGTCGTGTCCGTGCAGTACAGGTCGGTCAGGTCCACGACCTGCGCCAGCCGACCGATCCGCTTGGCCGCCTGCTCCTGGCCGTCGAAGGGCGCCGTGCCCGCTGAACGGGTCTGGTCGCACGCGGTGGTGGTCGGCCCCGTCATCCGGGCGACGCAGGTGACGACGCCCTTCGCCGGGACCGGGTTGTCGCGGATGGCGATGACCGGCACGCCCGCGTCGGTCGCGGTCCGCCACGCGGTCACGAGCCCGTCGACGGTGGCGTCCTCGGCCGAGACGTCCCCGGCGGCCAGCACCGGGCGGGAGGTCGCCGAGTGCGTCACGAGCACCGCGGTGAGGTCCTCGTGGTTCTCCTCGATGTACGCCATCGCACGCTGCTTCCACGTGGTGCAGCTCGCGAGCAGCCCGGCGCTGGGAGCGGACTGGTCCGCCGCCGTGAAGTAGCAGCTCGGGTGACCGGCGACGTCGATCCGCCAGCCGTTGGCCTCGGCGATGCGCTGGTACACGTCGATCAGGGCGTTGTTGTGCGAGTCCCCGAGCGCGATGAAGCGCTTCGTCCAGCCGATCTCCGGACCGAGCGTGCAGCGGGCGAACTGGCCCGCCCCGTCGGACCAGCAGGCGTCGCGGTTCGCGTCGTCGCGCTTGGCGTTCGCGGGGGGCCGGGACACGCACCGAGCGCAGGTCCGGGTTCACGCACGGGTCCGCGGACCCGATCTCCGCCGCGGCGCCGAAGCACCGGACGTCGCCGCGCTCGAGCCGCCGGGCGGCCTCCTGCGCCTGCGTCTGCTGCACCTGGAGCGTCCCGAGCGTGCCCGCGCCGAGCGCCACCACCGCGACCGTGGCGCAGATCGCCGTCACCGCGACGCGACGAGGACGCCAGCGGCGGACGCGGGACGCGAAGCGGAACGGCTCCTCGACCAGCAGTGTGGACAGCGTCCCGACGACGACCGACCCGACCAGCACGACGACGCGGCCCGTCAGGTCGAGGTCCCGCCCGAGGACGAACGGTGCCAGGACGATCGCCGGCCAGTGCCAGAGGTAGATCGCGTAGGAGGTACGCCCGAGGTGCGCGACCGGGGCCCACCGCCCGATCGACTCGAGCGCCGTCCCCCCCCGCCGAGCAGCACGACGAGCGTCGCCCCGAGGACCGGCAGGAGCGCGGCCGACCCCGGGAACGGCGTCCCGCCGTCGAGCACCGCGAGTGACGCCACCAGGAACGCGACGCCCGCCCACGTCCCCGTCGCCCGGAGCAGGGCGACGCGTCGGCGACCGGTGGTCGGGACCGGCAGCGTCGCGGCGAGGCCACCGAGGGCGAACTCCCACGCGCGGGTGGCGGTCGAGAAGTAGGCGACCCCGGGCGAGGTCTGCGTCTGCACGACGCTCCACGCCAGCGAGGCCGCCACGACGACCAGGAGGACGACGCGGACCACGACCGCGGGCGACACCGCGCGGCGGGCGAGGATCCGGACGAGCGCGACGGTGCCGATCAGGACGAGCGGCAGCGCGATGTAGAACTGCTCCTCGACCGAGAGCGACCAGAAGTGCTGGAACGGCGACGGGTCGTCGTCGCCGGCCAGGTAGTCGACGGCGTCGGACGCGAGCTGCCAGTTCTGCAGGTAGATCGTCGACGCGATCAACTGCCGACCGTACTGCCCCCAGAGCACCGACGGCACGACGAGGAGCACGGTGACCCCGGTGGCCGCGATCGCGAGGAACGCCGCCGGCAGCAGGCGGAGCGCACGGCGGGACCAGAACCGGGCGAGTGCGATGCGTCCGGAGGCGAGCAGCTCGCGGAGCAGGTGACCGGTGATCAGGTAACCGGAGACCACGAAGAAGACGTCCACGCCGACGAAGCCGCCGGGCAGCCGGTGCGGCCACAGGTGGTAGACGACGACCGCCAGGACCGCGAAGGCACGAAGCGCCTGGACGTCCCAGCGGGTGCCGTCCGTCGGGCGGGCTCGCGTACTGCTCGTCTCGGACATCCGGGAGAGTCTACGGAAGAACTGCGGCGTCCCGCGTCGCAGGGCGGTGACCGTCGGGTCGGCCGGATACGCTCGGACCATGTTCCTCGGCATCACGAACACCCCGCGCGACTACGCCTGGGGCTCCGTCTCCGCGATCCCCGAACTGCTCGGACGGACCGTCACCGGCGTCCCGCAGGCCGAACTCTGGCTCGGTGCCCACGCCGGCAGCCCCAGCGTGGTGGTCAACCCCGCGATGGTCGGCGGCGCGGACACGGTGCTCGACTGGATCACCGCCGAGCCCGAGACCGCCCTCGGCACGGACCGGTCCGGGCTGCCGTTCCTCCTCAAGGTCCTCGCCGCCGCGGCCCCGCTGTCCCTGCAGGCGCACCCGACCCCGGAGCAGGCCCGGGAGGGCTTCGACCGCGAGGAAGCCGCCGGGGTCCCGCTCGACGACCCGGCGCGCAACTACAAGGACCCGTTCCCGAAGCCCGAGCTCGTCGTCGCCCTGAGCGAGCGCTTCGAGGCGCTGAGCGGCTTCCGACCCGTCGCCGACGCGCTCGCCGAGGTCGAGGTGCTCGACGCCGGTTCCGGTCGGCTCGGTCCGCTCGTCGTGCACCTGCAGCACGGGCTCGAGGACACCGTCCGCTGGCTCGAGGAGACCGACGACTCGGCCCGCGCGGTCATCGGCGCGGTCGGGCACCTCGCGACGGAGGCGGTCGCCGCCGCAGGCGCGGACGGTCGGGTGACGCCGAACACCGCGACCGCCGCCGACCTCGCCCGTGCCTACCCGGAGGACCCGGGCGTGGTGGTGTCGCTCCTCATGCACCGGGTGACGCTCGCCCGCGGCGAGGCGATGTACCTGCCCGCCGGCAACATCCACGCCTACCTGGACGGGCTCGGCATCGAACTGATGGCGCCGTCCGACAACGTCCTCCGCGGGGGGCCTGACGCCGAAGCACGTCGACGTGCCGGAGCTCCTGCGCGTGCTCGACTTCACCCCACACCCGGCACCGCTCCTCGAGCCGGAGCACCTCGCGCCCGCGGTGGACCGGTTCGCGCCGGAGGGCGTCGGCTTCGCACTGGTGCGCGTGACGAACGACGGGCGACCGGTCGGTGCCGGTGGCACCGCGCCCCTGGACGGGCCGTCGATCGCGATCTGCACCGAGGGGGGTCGTGACCCTGGTCGGTGCGCACTCGGCGACCCTGCTCCGCCGGGGCGAGTCCTGCTACATCACGCCGGACGAGGGCGACGTGACGGTCGAGGCCGACGCCGGCAGCGGGACCACCGCGACGGTGTTCATCGCCACCGGCGCCTGATCGGCGCCTGACCAGCGACTGACGGGCGGCCACCGGGCCGCCGGCGCCCGTTCCGCTAGCGTGGCGGCATGAGTTGGTTGGTCACCGGCGGTGCCGGGTACATCGGGTCCCACGTCGTCCGCGCGCTCGGTGCGGCGGGCATCGACACGGTCGCGTTCGACGACCTCTCGAGCGGGTTCCGCGCGTTCGTGCCGGAGGACGTCCCGTTCGTCCAGGGCACCGTCCTCGACGGCACGCTCCTCGAGCGGACGATGCGGGACCACGCGGTGACCGGTGTCGTGCACGTCGCCGGGTTCAAGTACGCCGGGGTCTCGGTCGAGCGGCCCCTGCACACGTACGAGCAGAACGTCACCGGCATGGCGACGCTCCTCCGGGCCATGGCCGAGGTCGGCGTCGACAAGGTCGTGTTCTCCTCGAGCGCGGCGGTCTACGGCACGCCGGACGTCGACGTCGTCGTGGAGGAGACCCCGAAGGCCCCGGAGTCGCCCTACGGCGAGTCGAAGCTCATCGGCGAGTGGTTGCTGCGGGACATGGAGGTCGCACGCGGCTTCACCACGACCTCGCTGCGCTACTTCAACGTCGTCGGCTCCGGGCAGCCGGACCTGTACGACGCGAGCCCGCACAACCTGTTCCCGCTCGTCTTCGACGCCCTGCTCGCCGGTCGGACGCCGCGCATCAACGGTGACGACTACGCGACGCCGGACGGCACCTGCGTGCGCGACTACGTCCACGTCGCGGACCTCGCGCACTCGCACGCGGTCGCGGCCCGGAAGCTCGAGACCGGTGCACCGCTGCAGCGCGCCTACAACCTGGGCAGCGGTGACGGCGTCAGTGTCCGGCAGATCATGGACGCGATGGCGCGGGGGGACCGGCATCGACTTCCGGCCCGAGGTCGCCCCGCGGCGCGCCGGCGACCCGGCCCGCATCGTCGCGACCGGCGAGGCCGCCGCGCGGGACCTCGAGTGGGCGATGCGGCACTCGCTCGACGACATGGTGACGAGCGCCTGGGAGGCCCGGCGGCACGCCGCCTGACCGGTCGCCGCGCCGTCGGCCCCCGTGGTCGTCCTGGCCGCGGGGGGTCGTTCCGTGTCCCCCCGGATCGGGTCTGGACACGGCGCGACACGCCCGAATGGGGGGACATGCGACGGCGGAACGCGGAGGGGCTCCTATGATCCGCGACTTGACTCCGGGGAATCACACCGCTGTAATTACACCGACGGCATCGTCGTCAGGGCCGCAACCGAGACGTCAAGGGGTGATCAGGGTGAGTGCATCCGACTTCGAAGCCGGAGTGCCGGACGACTGGCACGTCGACCCGGTGGCGCTCGGTGTGCCGGGAGTCCGTCGGACGACCGAGACCGACGATGAGAACCCGCTCTCCTGGCAGGTCGACTCGCTCTGCGCGCAGACCGACCCCGAGGCGTTCTTCCCCGAGAAGGGCGGCTCCACCCGCGAGGCCAAGAAGATCTGCACCTCGTGCGAGGTCCGGGCGCAGTGCCTCGAGTACGCGCTCGAGAACGACGAGCGGTTCGGGATCTGGGGCGGCCTCTCCGAACGTGAACGGCGGAAGCTGCGCAAGCGCGCCTGAGTCGCCGCCGGCCGGCGCCGGTCCGGCCACCTTCGCAACGCGCCGCCGCCGCCCACCGGAACCGAGCCTCCCGGCCCGTAGAGTGGCGCCGTCATGCAGCCCAGTGCCTCCTCACGCCGCGTCACAGCGATCCTCGTCGCCGCCGATGCGGCTGACCACCTCGACCGCACGCTGAACGCCCTCGCTGCGCAGACCCGTCCGCCCGAGGCGCTCGTCGTCGTCGACGTCGGGTCCACCGACGGGTCCACCTCGGAACTCTCGTTCGGCGGCAGCGCCCAGCTCTCCCGGATCCCGGCCGGCCGGCCGTTCGGCGAAGCCGTGCGGCATGGCGAGCGGGTGGCGCCCCGCGCCGAGGCCGAGGACGGCGTCGACGAGTGGCTCTGGCTCGTCGGACACGACAACACCCCGACGCCCGGGACGCTCGCGGCACTCCTGGCGGCCGTCGAGATCGCCCCGTCGGTCGCGATCGCCGGGCCGAAGCTCGTCCACGTCGACGACCCGGCGCGCATCGCCGCCTTCGGCGAGAGCATGACCCGGCTCGGGCGCTCCGTCACCCTGGTGCAGGACGAACTCGACCAGGGGCAGCACGACCGCCAGACCGACGTGCTCGGCGTCTCGGCCGGCGGCATGCTCGTCCGGCGGTCCGTCTGGAACAGCCTCGGCGGGTTCGACCCGGCGCTGCCGGACGTCGACGCCGCCCTCGACTTCTCCGTCCGCGCGCGCCTGGCGGGGCACCGCGTCGCCGTCGTGCCCGAGGCCCGCGCCACCAGCGCCGGGCCGATCGAGGAGTTCGGCCGCGCCAAGGTCTCCGAGCGTCGCCGCGTGCGGATGCACCGGCAGGCACAGCTGCACCGGCGCCTCACCTACGCGCCCGTCGGCGTCCTCTGGCTGCACTGGCTCACGCTCCTGCCCTTCGCCGTCGGCCGCGCGGTCGGACACCTCGTCGCCAAGCACCCCGCGGCGGTCGCCGGTGAACTGGCGGCCGCGCTCGCGGTCGCCTTCGGCGGTGGCGTCCGACGTGCCCGTCGGACGCTGGCCGCGAACCGGAAGACCGGGTGGGCGGCGATCGAGCCGCTCCGCGTGAGCTGGCGGAGGGTGCACGAACACCGCACCACATCGCGTGACGTCGAGCTCGCGCGGGCGGAGGACGCACCGGTCGCCCGCGCGTCCTTCCTCGGGGACGGCGGCGTCTGGGTGGTGCTCGCCGCGGTCGTGCTGAGCGTCGTGACGCTGTTCCCCCCTGCTCGGCTCGCCGGCGCTCACGGGCGGGGGACTCCTGCCGCTGAGCACCGACGTCGGTGACCTCTGGCGGAACGTCGGGTACGGCTGGCACTCGCTCGGCACCGGCTCCACCGGACCGTCGGACCCGTTCGCCGCGGTGCTCGCCGTCCTCGGGTCGATCACGTTCTGGTCGCCGTCCACCTCGGTCGTCGTCGTGATGCTGCTCTCGTTCCCGCTCGCCGCGTTCGGCGCCTGGGCGGCCGTGCGCAAGGTGACGACGCGGACCTGGGTCCCGGTCATCGGCGCCGTGCTCTACACGCTCGCCCCCGCGCTCGTCGGCGCGGTCACCTCGGGTCACCTCGGCGCCGTGATCGCACACGTGCTGCTGCCCTGGCTGTTCCTGACGCTCGTCGAGGCGCACCGCTCGTGGGCGTCCGCGTCGGGCGCCGCGCTGCTCTTCGCGGTCGTCGCCGCGTGCGCCCCGTCGCTCCTGCCGGTGCTGCTCGTCGGGTGGCTGGTCGCCCTGGTGGTCGGCTTCCGGCACGCGCACCGACGCGTCTTCGTGCCGGTCCCGGCAGCCGTGCTGTTCCTGCCGCTGGTCCTCGCGCAGGTGGGCAGGGGGGAACCCGCTCGCCGTGTTCGCCGACCCGGGCGTACCGACGGCCACACCCGCGCCGAGCGCACTCCAGCTCGCCATCGGGCAGCCGCTGCCGGACTGGAACGGCTGGCTGTCCGCCACCGCGCCCCTCGGCCTCGGCAGCGCGGTGCTGCCCGTCGCGATGGCGGTCCTGGCACTCCCGGTCGCCGCCAGCGCCCTCGGCGCCGTGCTCGGGCACCGCTGGACCCTCGCGGGCACCGCGCTCGTCGCCGCACTCCTCGGGTACGCGACCGCGTTCGGCGCGACCCACCTCGCCGTCACCGGTGTCGGGTCCACGACGACGATCGTCTGGCCGGGCAGCGCCCTGTCCGTCATGGCCCTCGCCCTCGTGATCGCCGCCTGCATCGGCATCGACACCGTGCCACGTGCGGCCCCGGTCGTCGGTCTCGTCGCGAGCGTCTTCGCGGCCGTCGCCGTCGCGCCTGCGTTCGGGGCCTTCTACCTCGACCGCGCGGCGATCCAGCCGACCTCAGGACGGGTGTTGAGCGCGTACGTCAACGCCGAGGCGCAGGCCAACCCGGACGTCGGCACCCTCGTCGTGCAGCCCCAGACCGACGGGTCCCTCGCGGTCTCCCTCGAGCGCGGCCAGGGCTCGACCCTGGACGACCAGTCCACGCTCGACGCGACCGCGCTGTCGCTCAGCCGGTCCGGTTCGCGGTTGGCCACGCTGGCCGGGAACCTCGCGAGCCGCAGTGGCTACGACCCCGAGCCGGCGCTCCGGGAACTCGGCGTCAGCTTCGTGCTGCTCGACGACGCGCCGGACGACCCCGAGGCCCGGGCGGTCCACGACCGCGCGGCCGGGGCGATCGGCCAGAACGCGCTCTTCACGAGCATCGGCGAGACGACGAACGGCGCGCTCTTCCACTACGAGGGCGACGTCGACCGCACGAGCACCGGGTCCGCCGCCGCGAAGGCCACGCACGTGCTGTACCTCGTGGTGATCGGGATCGTGTTCGGTGCCGCCGCACTGCTCGCCGTCCCGACCGCGCCGCGTCGACGCCGTGCCACCTCGAACGTGATCGAGGCCGACGAACCCGCCACCACCTTCGACGAGGAGCGCGACGAATGAGCACGAGCACCGCGCGCCGCTGGGCGCTCCGCGGCACCGCGACCGCCGTCGCCGTCGTCGTCGCGGCCGGCACGATCGCCGCCGCGCACACCATCGGCACCAGCGAGACGCCCGGGCACCCGGCGGGTCGGACCGTCACGCCCGTCCCCGCCGCGGCGGAACGGGTCTGCGCGGGGAGCGCGCTGCGGCTCTCCGACGACGCCGGCAACGACGCCACCCGGGCGAGCGCGGTCGGTTCCCCGGAGATCGCGAGCGCCACCACGGGTGGGACCGTCGAGCGCACGCAGCTCGAGGGGTCGAGCACCGGCAGCAGCGACCCGACCCTGCTCACCGCGCCCGCCGGGGACACCGCGCCGCAGGTCGCCGGCAGCAGCGTCCAGAGCGTCTCGGACGGCGACCTGGTCGGCATGGGGGCGGCGTCGTGCGACGACCCGTCGCAGTCGACCTGGTTGGTCGGCGGCTCGACGGAGACCGGCCGGACGAGCCTCGTCACGCTCGCCAACCCCACCGACGTCAACGCGACCGTGGACCTGGCGATCGCCGACGCCGAGGGCACCGTCAGCGCGCCCGGCACGACCGGCATCGTCGTCGCCCCGAACTCCCAGAAGGTCGTCCCGCTCTCCGGCTTCGTCACCGACCAGGGCGCGACGGTGGTCCACGTCACCTCGACCGGGGGCCAGATCGTCGCGCACATGCAGGAGACCGTCGTCCGGACGCTCACCCCCCGGTGGGTTCGACATCGTCTCGGGCGGAGCCGCTCCCGCGCGCACGCAGGTCATCCCGGGTGTCGTGCTCGACGACGCCGAGGGGGGCGCAGCGTGGCGAGGACACCGCGGACGCGGCACCCGCGCTCCGGCTCTACGTGCCGGGGGGACCGGGCGGCGAGGGTGACGCTCGGCATCACGACGGCGGACGGCGGTGGCACCACCGTGGACGCCACCGCGGAGCCCGGCATCGTCACCGACGTGCCGCTCGACGACTTCCCGGACGGCCGGTACTCGTTCACGATCACCTCGACGGTGCCGATCGTCGCCGCGGCGCGCACGACCACGCCGACCGAGGACGGCCGGACGGACCTCGGCTGGTTCGCCTCGGCGGAACCGCTCGGCGCGTCGACGGTCACCGCCGTCGCCCCCCGGTTCCGGTGCCAGGCTCAACCTCGTCAACCCCACGCGGGAGGACGCGACCGTCACGATCGCGTCCGGTGAGGACTCCCAGGAGGTCGAGGTCGCCTCCGGGTCGACCGCGACGGTCAGCGTGCCGAGCACGCAGCAGCTGCGGATCACCGGCGCGGCGGGACTGGTCGCCGGCGTCACGTACCAGGGCGACGACGGCATCGCCGGGTTCCCGGTCCGGCCGTCCACCGAGGTGTCCAGCCCGCTGCGGGTCTACCCCTAGCGGGTCTGCCGCTGGCGGGTCTGCCGCTGGTGCGTCCGCCGGATCGGCCGGCGGTCGTCGCCGGCGCGCGGTGCCGGCCGGGAGGCCCGGGTCACCAGTGCCGGTAGCGGTCCGGTGCCAGGTCCCACGGGTCCTTGTCGATGAGCTCGGCCACGGCGCGGAACACCGCGGTCTCGACGACGATGCGCCGGTCCACGTCGTCCTTCTCCGGGCTGTGCGTCACGCGCTCCACCGGGATCCGGAACACCGTGACGCGGCGGCCGTCCCGGTCGATCCGCCACCGCGGCAGAGCGTCGGGGAGCGTCGCGTCGTGCGGCATGTCCGCGACCTGGAACACGACCCCGGCGAGCTCCTCCGGCCAGAGGCCGACCAGGTAGTGCGCGGTGTCGCCGACGACGCGGTCGAAGACCTCGGCGCGGGTCGTCACGGGTGCGAGTTCGGGACCGGTGACGCTCGAGCGGTACCCCCCGGCCGTGCCGGGAACGCCCGCGAGCACGGTCGACCCGCGGGACGGGAGGGGGCTTGCGACGCATCCGCCCATCGTACGCGGCGGCCCCCCACGGCGGCTGCCGGTAGGGTCGCAGACGGTATGGACGTACGGATCTGCAGCAAGGTCGCCTGTGGCGCGGGCGCCTCGGCGACCCTGACGTACGACTACGCCGACTCCATGGTGGTCGTCGGACCGCTGTCCACGCGCGTCGAACCGCACGGCTACGACCTCTGCGCCCGGCACGCCGCGACGCTCCGGGTGCCGCGGGGATGGCAGGTCGTCCGCCGCGACCCGCCGCCGAGGACCCCGGACCGCACCCCGTCCTGACCCGGGTCCGGAGACCGTGGGAGACTGGTCCCCATGCCGATCGAAACCCGCGCCGCCGTCCCGTTCCGCGTCGCCGACCTCACGCTCGCCGAGGCCGGACGCCACCAGATCCGCCTCGCCGAGAACGAGATGCCCGGCCTGATGGCCCTGCGCGAGGAGTTCGGCGCCTCACAGCCCCTCGCAGGCGCGCGCATCGCCGGCTCGCTGCACATGACCGTGCAGACGGCCGTCCTCATCGAGACCCTCGTCGCGCTCGGCGCCCAGGTCCGCTGGGCCAGCTGCAACATCTTCTCCACGCAGGACGAAGCGGCCGCGGCCGTCGCCGTCGGCCCGACCGGGACGCCCGATGCCCCGGCCGGCGTCCCCGTGTTCGCGTGGAAGGGCGAGACCCTCGAGGAGTACTGGTGGTGCACCACCCAGGTCTTCGACTGGAGCGCCGAGGCCGCGGCGGCCGGGGCCGACTGGACCGGGCCGAACCTCATCCTCGACGACGGCGGTGACGCGACCATGCTCGTGCACACCGGTGCCGACGCCGAGGCAGCGGGCCGGGTGCCCGAGGCCGGTGCGGACGCCAGCGCCGAGTGGAAGATCGTGTTGGCAACGGTCGCCGCCTCGCTCGAGGAGTCCCCGGACCGCTGGACCCGCATCGCGGCCGAGGTGCAGGGCGTCACGGAGGAGACCACGACGGGCGTGCACCGGCTGTACGAGCTGGCCCGGAACGGCGAGCTGAAGTTCCCGGCGATCAACGTGAACGACTCCGTGACGAAGTCGAAGTTCGACAACAAGTACGGCATCCGCCACTCGCTGCCCGACGGGCTGAACCGGGCCACCGACGTCCTCATCGGCGGCAAGGTCGCCTTCGTGGTCGGCTACGGCGACGTCGGCAAGGGCGCTGCCGAGGCCCTCCGTGGGCAGGGCGCGCGCGTCATCGTCAGCGAGGTCGACCCGATCTGCGCACTGCAGGCCGCGATGGACGGCTACCAGGTCGCCCGGTTGCAGGACGTCGCCGGCGAGGTCGACATCGTCGTCACCTGCACGGGCAACCTCGGCGTCGTCGGGGTCGAGGACATGCTGGCGCTGAAGCACCTCGCGATCGTGGCGAACGTCGGGCACTTCGACAACGAGATCGACATGACCGGGCTCGAGACCCTGCCGGGAGTGGAGAAGGTCGAGATCAAGCCGCAGGTGCACGAGTGGCGCCTGCCGAACGGCCGCTCGATCCTCGTGCTCAGTGAAGGCCGCCTCATGAACCTCGGCAACGCGACCGGGCACCCGTCCTTCGTGATGAGCAACTCGTTCACGAACCAGGTGCTCGCGCAGATCGAGCTGCACACCCGCCTCGACGCCTACCCGACCGGGGTCTACGTGCTGCCGAAGCACCTGGACGAGAAGGTGGCGCGGCTGCACCTCGACGCGCTCGGCGTGCGGCTCACCGAACTCCGTCCGGAGCAGGCGTCCTACATCGGTGTCGCCGTCGAGGGCCCGTACAAGCCCGAGCACTACCGGTACTGACGCCGGCGCCGGCTCGCGTCCGCGTGGCTCAGCGCGGGAAGCCGGGCGGGCGGGCGCCCGCCACACCGGTGGCCGTGTCGAGCGCGCGCAGCCGGGAGCTGAACGCCCGGGCGTCGCGCTGTCGTCGGAGCGCCACGACACCGGCCAGGAACTCCTCCGGCGGCACCGGCGGGACCGGGTGCGCGTACTCGGCGACCTCGGCCGCGAGGGCGCGGGCTGCGGCGTCCCGGTGCGCCGGCTGTACGGACGCGGCCCCGCGGAAGAACGCCCCGAGCCGGTTCTCGAGCCGCTGGGGCAGCGCTCGGACGTCGGCCACGCGGGCCCAGCCGGCCAGTGACGGCGGCAGGGACACCGACGGGGCAGCGGAGCGCGGGAGTCGTTCGTGCTGGACCACGGTGCCGGCGAGCAGGTCGCCGAGGCGGCGCGGTCGGGAGCCGAACAGGGCGACCACGAGCGCGAGCGACCCGACGGTGCCCCAGAGCTCGAGCAGACCGACCAGCGACCGGGTGAAGGCGTGGCGGAAGGACACCGCGCCGCCGTCGAGCCGGACCACCCGCGTCCCGAGCGCGTACCGCCCGACGCTCTTGCCCCGGGTCGCCGTCTCGACGGCCGCGGGGACGAGCACGAACACGGTCACGACGACGGCGATCTGCGACGCGGCCGCCCAGGCGTCGTCGATACCTGTCGGCCAGACGCGCGACAGGCCGATGAGCAACATCACGAGGAGCGCGCCGAGGGAGAGCGCGTCGAGGAGCGCCGCCGCGAGACGGAGCACGATGCCCGCCGGGACGACGTCGAGCGCCACCGCCTCGCCGACGACGAGTGCGTCGTTGGTGTCGTCGAGCGCGCGGACGAAGCGTCCGTCCGCCAGGTCGCGGGGCGTGCTGCGCTTCGGCATGGGATCATTCTGGCGGAAGCGTGCCACGAGCGGCAGGACGGGCTCGACACGGTGATGGTGGAGGCGACGTCCCGGCCGACGCCGTGACGGCCGTCGGCGGCGGAGGACCGAGGGGGGAGACGGATGGACCTGGACGCGTACGCGGACGTGCACCGCGAGCGGTGGACGGAGCTCGACCGGCTCGCCCGGCGCCGCCCGTCCTCCGGTGCCGACGTCGACCGCCTGGTCGCCGGGTACCAGGCCGCCGCGACCGACCTCGCGCGGATCCGGGCCGCCGCGCCCCGGTCCGCCACGGGGGACCGGCTGTCCCTGACCCTGCACCGTGCCCGGCTCCGGTTCACCGGGACACCGGCCGACCCGCTGACCGTGCTGACCAGGTTCTTCGCACTGCAGCTGCCCGCAGCGCTGTACCGCATCCGCTGGGTGACCATCTGGGTCGCGGTCGCCACCGTCCTCGTCGCGGGCATCACGGCCGTCTGGATCGCCTCCACACCCGGCGCCGTCGCCACCTTCGGCACGGACGCCGCGCTCCGGCAGTACGCGACGCAGGACTTCGTCGACTACTACTCGGACCACGGCCTCGGTGCCTTCACCGCGCAGGTGTGGACGAACAACGCGTACATCGCGGCCAGCATGGTCGCGTTCGGGATCACCGGACTGTTCGTGCCGTACGCGATCATGCAGAACGCGGTCAGCCTCGGTGTCTCGGCGTCGATCATGCACTCGCAGGGGCGGCTCGGCGACTTCTTCCTCTACATCGCGCCGCACGGGCAGCTCGAGCTGTACTCGATCTTCCTCGCGGGCGGTGCCGGCCTCATGATCGCCTGGTCGTGGATCGCCCCCGGTGCCCGGACCCGCGCGCAGGCCCTCGCCGAGGACGGGCGGGCGCTCATCACGGTCGCGATCGGGCTCGTGCTCACGCTGCTGCTGTCCGGCGTCGTCGAGGGCACCGTGACCCGGCAGGAGTGGCCGTGGCCGGTGAAGATCGGCATCGGGACGGTCGCGCTCGCCCTGGTCCTGGCGTACCAGTGGGTGCTCGGCGGTCGGGCGTACCGGGCGGGGGAGCGCGGGGACCTCGACGAGTTCGACCGCGGCGCCGCGGCGATCGTCGCGGGCTGATCCGGTCCGCGGCCGCGCCCGGCGCCCGGCCACCGGCCACCGGCGGTCAGCGGCCCGCGACTGACCGCTCCGGGGCGGTGCACAGCGTCCGCCGCGACCGACCGCTCCGCGGCTGTGCGCCGCGCCCTGCCCGTTCCGGACCCGTGCGCCGCGTCCGCCGCGCCCTGCCCGTTCCGGACCCGTGCGCCGCGTCCGCCGCGCCCTGCCCGTTCCGGACCCGTGCGCCGCGTCCGCCGCGCCCTGCCCGTTCCGGACCCGTGCGCCGCGTCCGCCGCGCCCTGCCCGTTCCGGACCCGTGCGCCGCGTCCGCCGCGCCCTGCTCGCTCCGGACCCGTGCGCCGCGTCCGTCGCGACCCGCCCGCCGGACCGGGTCAGAGCCTCCCGGACGCCTTCGCCCGGATGTACGCGTCCGCGGTGCGCGGTGGGACGTCCTCGGGCAGCCCCCCGCACCACCTCGGCACCCGCGCGTCTGGCGACGTCCGCGACGCCGTCGGCGTCGAGGAGCGTCCGTTCCGCGGCGGCGCGTCGGTACACCTGCTCCGCGTCCTTCCGCGACCAGCCGTCCCGCACCGACCGGCCGTCCAGCACTGACCAGCCGTCCCGCACCGACCAGCCGTCCAGCCGTGACGAGCCGAGCCGATGCGACGACCCGGTCCGGCGACCCGTCGGGGCTCCGTCTCCGGCCCGGTCCCTGGCAGCGCGCCCGGTCCCGTCGCGTCCGGTCCGGTCTCGTCCGGCGCGCCGACCCGCCGCGTCCGCCCCGCCCCCCGTCCGTCGTCCCACCGGTCGCGGCCATCCGCACCACGGCGGGGTCCTCGACCGACGTGACGACCACGGCGTGCCGACGGCCGAGCACGGGCAGCACCGCGAGCAGGTCGCCGGACGCGCCCACCGAGTCGAGGCTCGTCGCGAGCACCACGAGTGCCCGCTGCGTCGTCACCGCGTCGACGATCGCCGGGACGGCCGCCCAATCGGTGGCCCGGAGCCCGGGCTCGGCGGTGGCCAGGGTCTCCCCGAACCGCTGCACGACGTCCGCCCGGGTGGCGCCGTGCACGCGACCCCGGACGGTGTCGTCGAGCACCACGAGGTCGACCCGGTCCCCGGCAGCGGCGGCGAGCGCCCCGACGAGCAGCGCCGTCTCGATCGCGGTGTCCAGGCGGGGCTCGTCGTCGACCCGTCCGGCTCCGGCACGACCGGCGTCGACGACGACCACGACCCGGCGGTCGCGCTCCGGCCGCCAGGTGCGCACAACGAGGTCCTGCCGCCGGGCCGTGGCACGCCAGTCGATCGACCGGACGTCGTCCCCGCGGACGTAGTCGCGGAGGGAGTCGAACTCGGTACCGTGCCCGCGCAGCTGCAGGGTCGTCTCGCCGTCGAGTTCCCGCAGGCGGGCCAGGCGTGACGGCAGGTGTCGCCGCGACCGGAACGGCGGGGTGACCACCAGGGCGTCCGGCGCAGCGACGACCCGTTGCCGCGCGGCGAGTCCGAGTGGGCCGGCTGCCCGGAGCGCGATCCCGGCGGTGGTGCGTCGGCCGCGACGGAAGGGGGCGAACCGCATCCGGGCGGTGCGGCGCTCGCCTCCGGGCACGGTCATCGGGATCCGACGCGGTCCGTGGCCGGCCGAGGGCTCCCACATGTCCCGGACCACCGCCCGCAGCACCCGCCGACCGTCGTTGGCGAGCACCAGCGTCCCCTCGGCCGTGGTGTCGCGGCGGGCGAGGCGGGGCATCCGGCGTTCCACCCGCACCAGCCGCAGGTCGGCCGCCAGCACGAGGTCGACGGCGGCGGCGAGCACCACGAGGCCGATCCACGCGAGACCGCCCCACCCGCTGCCGAGCAACACGGTGGGGACGATCGCGACGGCGAGGAGCGCGACGAACCGACCGGTGACGGCCACTAGATCGGCACCCGGACCTGCTCGAGCACCTGCTGCAGCACGCCGTCCGCCCCGACACCCTCGAGTTCGGCGTCGGGCGCGATGCGGAGCCGGTGCCGCCAGACGGGCAGGAGCATCGCCTGCACGTGGTCGGGCGTGATGGCGTCGTAGCCGGTCAGCCAGGCCCAGGCCTTCGCAGCGGCGAGGAGCGCGGTCGACCCGCGCGGGCTCACCCCGACGCGGACGGACGGTGCCTGCCGGGTGGCACGGGCCAGGTCGACCACGTACGCGAGCACGTCGTCCCGGGCACCGACGGCCTGTACGGCGCGCTGCGCGGCACGGACCTCGTCGACGCCGACGACGGGCACGATGCCGGCGGAACGGACGTCCCGCGCCACGAACCCGTCGGCGTGCCGGCGGAGGACCTGCCACTCGACGTCGCGCGGTGGCAGGTCGAGCGTGAGCTTCATGAGGAAACGGTCGAGCTGCGCCTCCGGGAGCGTGTACGTCCCCTCGAACTCGATGGGGTTCATCGTCGCCGCGACGAAGAACGGGTCGGGCAGCGGCCGGGCGGCACCGTCGACGCTGACCTGGCGTTCCTCCATGGCCTCGAGCAGCGCGGACTGCGTCTTCGGGGGGCGTCCGGTTCACCTCGTCCGCGAGCAGCACGTTCGTGAACACCGGTCCCTCGCGGAACGGGAACGTCCCGGTCGAGGCGTCGTACACGAGCGAGCCGGTGACGTCGCCGGGCATCAGGTCCGGTGTGAACTGGATGCGCTTCGTGTCGAGCGACATCGCCGCCGCGAGGCTCCGCACGAGCAGGGTCTTCGCGACGCCGGGGACGCCCTCGAGCAGGACGTGTCCCTGCGCGAGCAGACCCACGATCATGCCGGAGACCGCGCCCTCCTGGCCGACGACGGCCTTGCCGACCTCGGTGCGGACGCGACCGAGGACCTCGCGCAGGGGGTCGCCGCCCGAGCGGGGCCCGGGTGCGGGTGTGGTGGGCAGGTCGGTCACGGTCGTCCTCCTGGTGGTGTGGGCGGGGTCGGTGTCGTGGACGGGGGTGTCGGCGGTGCGGCCCGGCCGGCGACGCCGTCCCGGGGACCGCGCCGCGCGGGCGCACCTGTGGGGGGGAGTGCGGGTCGCGTCGTCGGTGGTCCTCGGCGGAGCCGTCCGGGAGGCTCGGCGCACGTCCCCGGACACGGCCAGGCCGACCGCGTCCTCCAGGTCGTCGAGGGCGGTCGCGCCGGCGACGAGCGCACGGTCGTCGCCGGTGGGCCCGCCGACGAGCACCGCTCCGACCTGCCCGACCGGTCGGCCGGTCACGGCGGCGGTCCGGCGCACCACCTCGTCGACGTGTGCGGAGCGGGGCAGACCGAGCTGCCGCCCGATCCGGCGGAGCGCGGCGATCCGGAGCGTGTCGAGCGTGTGCGTCCGGTCGCGGACCCGCACGGCGAGGCGCGCGCGTCCCTCGGTGGTCTCGGCGGCACGGACCACGACCGGCAGGTGTTCGACCACGAGGGGGGCCGAGCCGTCGGCCGCGCCAGACCGCCGCGGCGACCGCCACGACGCCGAGCACGCCGATCGCGCTCGGGACCCACGGCGGAGCGAGGTCGCCGAGCGAGGGAGCGGCGTCGGCGCTCCCGGCCGTCGGCACGTACCAGACCAGGTCCTCCTGACTGCCGAGCAGACCGAGCGCCAGGGCCGCGTTGCCCGCACGGGTCACGGTGTCGTTCCGGAAGGCCGCCGTCGTGCCGACGACGGTGACGTGCCCGGCTGGGGTCGCCGTGCGGAGGAGGCCCCACCGACGGTCCGCTCCGGTGCCGGACGGGACGCAGCGGACCACGTCGGGGTCGTCGGTCGCGTAGGTGACCCCGGCGGTGCTGACGGACCCGGCGTCGCGGGCGGCCGGGATCGCGCACGACGCGGTCGACGCCGTGGTGTCCGTCGAGGACGCGCCGGCCGGACGCGCGTCGAGGCCGAACGCCTCCAGGACGGCGGGGTCGGTGGTGACGAGGACCACGTCGGCCGCGGTCCTCGCGATGCGGCGGGCGACGGACGGGGCGAGCACCCCGGCCGAGTCGTCCACCAGGACGGTGCCCTCGCCGCTGCCGATCCGGTCGGCGTCGGAGACGACCGTGACCTCGGTGCCCTGCTCGCCGAGGACCCGCACCAGTGCCCGCGAGCCGCTGCCCGTCGTCGACGACGGGTCGAGCGGGACGTCCGACGGCTGCTGGCCGGGACCGACGGCGGCGGTCAGGACCGCCAGGAGCAGCCCGACGACGACCACCGCGGCCCAGGCACCGATGCGCAGGGCACGGTCACGCGGGGTCGGCCCGGTCGGGGCGGCAGCCGCTCCGGCCGGTGCCGCCGGCGTCGCGGTGGTGCTCATGCGTGGACCCCCCGGGTCGGCGTCCGTCCGGTCGGCGTCCGTCTGGTCGGCGGGCCGTGCCGGGACAGAGGGACCCGCCGGGCCGGGAGCGCTGCCGGCGTCGGTGCCGGGCCCTGTGCCAGCGCGGTGTCCGCCCGGGCCGCCGGGGCCGCCCGTCGGGACCGGCCGGGCGGCGCGCACCGCCGCGGAGGCGTCGAGCACGCGGCGGGCGGTCTCCTCGTCGGCGTCGACCCCGAGGTACCGGACGGCGTCGAAGGCGTCCGACGCGTCCCGCAGCACGGTGCCGAGGGTGGGGAACGGCACCGTGGCGCGGTCTGCGATGGCGCGGGCGGTGGCCCCCCGGGACCACCGTGACCAGGTCCCGTTCGGCGAGACCCCGGGCCAGCGCGCGGTACCCCTCGAGCACCGCGGTCGACCAGTCCCCGGCCCGGAACGCCGCGCTGGCCGCAGCGGCGACGGCGCTCGCCGAGCGGAGGTCGTCGTCGTCGAACACCCCGCCCGGGTCCTCGCCGCGCAGCCGTGCTCGTCGACGCGGCAGCCCGCGGGTGACCACGACGAGCACCACGACGGCGACGAGCACGACGACCGCGATCACGAGCAGGGTCCGCCCGAACGTGGTGGAGCCGCCACCGTCCGGCAGCAGGGACCCGAGCCAGTCGAGGAAGGCCCGGGAGGCGCGGTCCCACCAGGTCTCCTGCGCCCCGCGGTACTCGGCGCGGCCGAGCTCCTGCTCGAGCAGGCGGCGGGCCTCGTCCGGGTCGACCGCGGTCACGGGCGACCGCTCGGCGGGTCCTGCTGCTCGGGCCAGCGCTGCTCGGGCCAGCCCTGCTGCCCAGGCGAGCCCTGCTGCTGCCAGCCCTGCTGCTGGGGCCAGCCCTGCTGCTCGGGCCAGCCCTGCTGCCCAGGCGAGCCCTGCTGCTGCCAGCCCTGCTGCTCGGGCCAGCCCTGCTGCTCGGGCCAGCCCTGCTGCTGGGGCCAGCCCTGCTGCTGGGGCCAGCCCTGCCGGGGCGACCACGACTGCCGGTCGCCGGGGGGCGACGGTGCGAAGGGGTCGGCCGGCTGCCCGGTCTCCAGGTGCGCGGCGATGCGCTGGTCGAGCGCCTCGGTCCGGATGCGCCGGTCGATCGTCAGGAAGGTGGTGATCGACGCGGTCAGCACGTCCGTGACGCACTGCACCGCGATCACGAGCAGGCTGCCGATGGCGAGCGTGACGACGGCGCCGACCGAGGGCGGCCCTCCGGCGGTCGAGGATCCGGTCTGACCGAGCGGGTCGAACACGCCGGAGAACAGCGTGAGCCCGACGGTCAGCGGGACGCTGGCGATGCTCGCCGCGAAGGCCAGCACCACCTGCACGAGCAGCAGGATCCCGAAGGTCCGCCAGAACGCGCCACGGGTGAGGCGCCACGACTGCCCGGCGGCCGAGAAGACCCCGCGGCCCTCGAGCGCGATGGTCGGGACGGTGAAGGCGAACCGCGTGGTGAAGAAGGCGACGAGCACGGCGAACCCGAGGACCATCACGACGATCGTCAGGACGAACCACCCGACGGCACCGTCACCGGCGGACAGGGCGGCCACGAACGCGAGCACGACCAGGACGAAGACCGTCCCGAGCACGACCCCGCCGGCGAGCTGCAGCAGGATCCACCCGAGGACCGATCGCCGACGTCCGGCGAGCAGTGCCCACAGCCCCCGGAACGTCCCGCGCCGTCCGAGGACGCGCTGCCCGGTGTCGACCGCGATCGGGGCGACGAGGAACCCGCGCGCCAGGTACGCCAGGAACGGGAGGCCGATCGACAGGACGGCGTACAACGTCACGGTGCCCGCGATGATCGTGTCGGCGTCACCCGTGCCGTCCACCGCCGCGAGCATGCGGGACTGCAGGGTGCGCTGCCCGAAGGCCGAGGTGAGCGTGGACACGAGGCCCAGCACGCCGGAGAGCAGCACGGCCCAGAGCAGCAGCACCCGCGCGTTGCGGCGGAAGACCGTGAAGGCGCCGGCGAGCACGTCGCCGAGGCCGAGCGGACGGAGCGGGATGACCGGGCGGACGGGCTGCGGACGGGGCCCTCCGACGGACGGGAGCGGTGGCGGCTGGTGCCCCGGACCTCCGGGCCCACCCACGGACGCCGGCCACGCGGGGGGAGTGCACCGGGCCTCCCGGGCCGCCGTGACCGCCCTGCGCGGGCCACCCTGGTGCGCCGGACGCGCGCTCGGGCCCGCCCGTGTGCTCCGGTGGCGTCCCCGCCCCCCGGAACGTGCCATCCGCCGTCGACCATGCGCCGTCCCCCGTCGTCCGGTCGCCGCCGGACGCGGTGACCGTGTCCATCCTGTCGGAAAACGTGCGCCGATGAGGGCTCGGCTATCGTGAGCGGAGCGTGCCCGTCCCCCGGGCACCCCCGCCCTGCCCCTCGGAGTCCCGATCCCATGACACCGCGCATCCTCGTCGTCGACGACGACCATGCCCTCGCCGAGATGATCGGCATCGTCCTCCGCTCGGAGGGCTACGAGGCCGACTTCAGCGCCGACGGCAACGACGCCGTGGACGCGTTCCACGCCACGAAGCCCGACCTCGTGCTGCTCGACGTCATGCTGCCGGGCATCGACGGCATCGAGGTGTGCCGCCGGATCCGCGCCGAGAGCGGCACGCCGATCATCATGCTCACGGCGAAGGGCGACACCGCCGACGTCGTCGCGGGACTCGAGAACGGCGCCGACGACTACGTCGTGAAGCCGTTCAACCCGAAGGAGCTCGTCGCGCGCATCCGCACCCGGCTCCGGCCGTCCGCGTCGGACGCGACCGTCCTGCACGTCGGTGACCTCGTCGTGGACGTCCCCGGACACGAGGTCCGCCGCGGAGACCGGCCCATCGCGCTCACCCCGCTCGAGTTCGACCTGCTCCGTGCCCTCGCCGAGAAGCCCAGCCAGGTGTTCACCCGCGAGATGCTCCTCGAGCAGGTCTGGGGCTACCACTACAAGGCGGACACCCGGCTCGTGAACGTGCACGTGCAGCGCCTCCGCGCGAAGATCGAGCACGACCCGGACAACCCGCGCATCGTGACCACCGTCCGCGGCGTCGGGTACCGGGCCGGCGCACAGAGCTGACGGCCGTGCCGTCGACGTCGGTCCCGGTGCCGCTCCGCCGGGTGCGCCGGCGGGCCCGGTACTGGCTCCGCCGCGTCTGGCGCGGGATCGCCTACCTGTGGCGCCGCTCGCTCATGGTCCGGTCCGTCGCGATCACCGTGGCGACCACCGGTCTGGCCGTCGCGGTCATCGGCACCGCCGTCATGGTCAGCATCTCGAACAACGTGTACGCGCAGCGTCGCGACCAGATCGAGGCCGAGTCGGCGCGCGCCACCATCGTCGCGCAGGGTATCTTCGACGCCGCCACCGCGGCCGAGGACAACAACCAGACCGAACTCGAGTCCCTGCAGAGCGAAGCGCAGAACGCGATCCTCTCGAACACGACGAGCCCGGGCGGCACGAGCATCGCGATCGAGCGGACACCCGGCGAACCGACCCCGCAGATCCTGCAGAACGTCGCGAGCACCCGGTTCCCCGACGCCGTCATCACGGACGAACTCCGGAAGCGGGTCGCCGCGGACACCGGCGAACTCAGTCTGCAGCCGGTGCGGCTCGACGGGCCGGACGGACGCGGCCCCGGTCTCGCCGTCGGGTCCACGCTGCAGATCCCGAGCGCCGGCCAGTACGAGCTGTACCTGGTCTACGACCTGTCCGACGCGCAGCAGACCCTGGACTTCGTGTCGCAGACGCTGTCCATCGGCGGTGTCGCGCTCATCGTCCTCATCGCCCTCGTCACGTCCCTCGTGGTGCGGCTCGTCGTCCTGCCGATCCGCGGTGCCGCCGAGACGAGTCGGAAGATCGCCGCGGGACGCCTCGACGAACGCATCCCGGTCCGGGGCGAGGACGACATCGCCACCCTCGCGCGGAGCTTCAACGACATGGCGGACGCGGTGAGCCGGCAGATCACCCAGCTCGCCGAACTCTCCCGCGTGCAGCAGCGCTTCGTGTCCGACGTCTCCCACGAGCTGCGCACCCCGCTCACCACCATCCGCCTCGCCGGGGACCTGCTCTACGACGCCCGGCACGCCTTCGAACCCGCCGCCGCCCGCTCCGCGGAGCTGCTGCACGCCCAGGTCGACCGGTTCGAGCTGTTGCTCGCCGACCTCCTCGAGATCTCGCGGTACGACGCCCAGGCCGTCGAACTCGAGACCGAGCCGGTCGTCCCGGCCGCGCTCACGGCCGACATCGTCGACGAGTTCCGTCCGCTCGCCGAACGGGTCGGCATCGAACTCCGCTTCGCCAGCCCCGGCGGGCACACGCCGATGCAGCTCGACGGCCGCCGGATCCGTCGGGTGCTCCGCAACCTCGTCGGCAACGCGGTCGAGCACGGTGACGGCCGCCCGGTCGACGTCGTCGTCGACAGCGACTCGCGCTCCGTCGCGATCGCGGTCCGGGACCGCGGCGTCGGGATGCCGCCCGAGGACACCGCCCGGGTGTTCGACCGGTTCTGGCGGGCCGACCCCAGCCGCAAACGCACCATCGGCGGCACGGGGCTGGGGCTCGCCATCAGCCTGGGCGACGCGCAGCTGCACGGCGGCCGCATCGACGTCTGGTCCCGACCGGGGGAGGGATCGGCGTTCGTGCTCGTCCTGCCGCGCCGTACCGACGAGGCTCCGGCGACCTCGGCCATCCCGCTGCCCGCACTCGACGAGTCGTACGACGGACCCACCGCACCGGAGGACCGACCATGACCAGGACCGCTCGACCCGGAGCCCGGCGACTCCGACGCCTGCTCGCGACGGCGCTCGCGGCCGTGACGCTCCTCGCCGTCTCGGCGTGCGCCGCGATCCCCGAGGAGGGGCCGGTCCGCGCGGGGCGGTCCATCACGGACGAGTCGCAGTCCGGCGGCGTGGACTACCGCCCCTCCGGCCCCGAGGCCGGATCCGACCAGACCGAGCTGCTCACCCAGTTCATCGACGCCGCGACCGGCGCCCAGAACGACTACGCCGTCGCCCGGGAGTTCCTCAGCGCCGGCTTCTCGCAGAAGTGGAACCCGCGCCAGGGCGTGACGATCCGGCAGGGTGACGGGCAGGTCGAGCGGGTCGGGACGCGTGAGCTCACCTACACGCTCAGCGCGAGCGCCTCGGTCGACGCGGACGGCGAGTACACCCAGGCGGTCCGCCCGACCTCGTCGACGTTGACGTTCCAGTTCACGCGGGAGGACGGTGAGTGGCGGATCGCCTACGCCCCCCGACGGCATCATCCTGTCCCCGATCAACTTCGTCTCGGTGTTCCAGCCGCACGCGCTCTACTTCTACGACCCGACGTACCGGTACCTCGTGCCGGACGAGCGGTGGTTCCTCGCCCGGTCCTCGACGAGCACGCGGATCGTCAGCGCGCTCCTCGCCGGCCCCGCCGAGTGGCTCGAGGGCACCGTGGTCTCGTCCTTCCCCGAGGGCACTCAGCTCTCGCTCAACGCGGTGACGATCGAGAGCGGCAGCGCCCAGGTCGACCTGTCGAGCGAGGCGCTGCGCGCGACCACCGTCGACAAGGTCCGGATGCGGGAGCAGCTCACCGACTCGCTGTCCTCCATCGCGACCGTCTCCTCCGTCGACCTCACCGTCGAGAGCGTGCCCGTGCCCCTACCGGACTCGAGCGGCACGAGTGCCCAGCGGAACCCCGACGTCGACGCGAGGCCCCTGGTCGTGCAGGACGGCGCCGCCGGCTTCGCGACGCCGAGCACGGGGGACGTCACCGGCCTCGGCGGCGGGATGAGCGGCCGGATCGCCGCGCTCGACCCGCGGTCGCTCGCGCTGTCCGCCTCGGGCACGCTCGCCGCGGTCGGCAACCGCGACGGCGTGTTCGTCGTGCGCAGCGGCAAGGACCCGCTCCGGGTCGACACCCGGGACGACCTCGTGCCCCCGTCGATCGACGACCAGGGGTTCGTGTGGGTGGCGGAGCGCTCCGACGCCCGGTCGATCACGGCGTACGGCACCGGCGGCGACCCGCACCAGGTCACCTCGACCCTGCCGGAGGGGGAGCTCGTGTCCTTCCAGGTCTCCCGTGACTCCACCCGTGCGCTCGCGCTCCTCGACACCGACGACGGTGCTGCCCTGTACGTGGTCGCGATCACGCGGGGTTCGGACCGCGCCCCGACGTCCCTCGGTCCGCCGGTGCGCGTCCAGGCCGCGGCTGGCGACCCGGTGAGCGCGACCTGGGTGGACGAACTCGACGTCGCGTCCGTCGGTCGGACGAGCACGGGGGCGAGCGTCGTCCGGACGACCGTCGGCGGCCAGCCGGAGACGCTCGCGAAGCCCGGCGGCACGGCGACGACCATCGCCGGGGGGGAGCGGTGGTGCGCTGCTGCTCCGGATGACCGACGGGTCGGTGCTGCAGTCGACCGGCGGAGGGTGGGACACCACCGGCGTCGACGCCGAGGTCCTCGGCATCCAGCGCTGAGCGCCTCCCCCGTCACGGCGGGGCCGGCCGGGAGGCCCGTCCACAGTCCGCCGTGCGGCGCACCCCGACGGCACTCCGCCGGGCGAGCATCGGGTCATGTCGTCCCCACAGCTGCCGTCCGTGGTACCGCACGCTCCTGGACCTGGACCTGGACCTGGACCTGGACTTGGACCTGGACCTGGGCCCGTGCCCGGGCCCGCGCCTGCTCCTGACGTCGGCCGTGCCTCCGCCCCGGATCCGGCCGAGCCCGGTCCGGTCGCCGGTCGTGTCCCCGGTCGTGTCCCCGGCGCGGACCAGCCATGGCGTGACGCCGTCAGCACGGTGCTCGCCGTGCTCCTGCCCGTCGACTGCGTCGGGTGCGGTGCGCCCGACCGGGCGCTGTGCCACACCTGCCGGGGGGACGCTCGCGGCCCTCCCCGGACGGACCCGGCTCGTCGCGGGGGGTCCGACTCGACGCGGCGTACGAGTACGAGGGACTCGTACGGACGCTCGTGCTCGAGTGGAAGCTGCGCGGCCGGGTGGACGTCGTCGCACCCCTGACGGACCGGACGGCCGACCTGGTGCGGTCGGCGCTCGCCGCGGCGCCGGACGCGGTCGTCCTGCGGGTGCCCCCGTCGGCGCGCGGGCACCGCCGTCGTGGGTTCGACCCGGTGGTGACGGTGCTCCGCCGCGCGGGCGTGCGGCGAGCCCCCCGCCCTCCGACGGGTCGCCGTCCCGGCGGCGCTGCCCGGCGTGGCCCGGGCGGCGTCCGGGCGCGGGGGGTGCAGACCCGCACGGGGGGCGGTGCCGGGCAGAAGGAGCGCACCGGCATCGAGCGCGTCGCCGCCACGGTCGGCACCCTCTGCGCCCCCGCGCTCGTCGCCGGGCGGGACGTCGTCGTCGTGGACGACGTCGTGACGACCGGGGTGACCATGGCCGAGGCGGTCCGAGCAGTGCGGGCCGCGGGCGGACGTGTGGTCCGGTGCGTCGCGGTTGCGAGCGTCGAGGTGTGAAGGCCGAGTGTCCCCTGGGCATCCGGTGGGTGTCCCCGCCCGACCGCCCGACGCGAGCACCCGCTCGGGTGGCAGGGTCTAGCCTCGCGGCAAGGCGTTGGTGTTCGCCGGACGGAGGCGAACCGCCGAAAGTGGATGGGAGCCGCCATGGACGTGACGATCACGGGCCGGAACGTCGGAGTGACCGACCGATTCCGGACCTACGTGGAGCAGAAGTCCGAGAAGATCGACGCCCTCGCCGACCGGGCCCTCGCGTTCGAGGTGCGGTTGAGTCGGCACCACGAGAAGAGCAGCGGGGCGCAGGGCGAGGACCGCGTCGAGTTGACCATCATCGGGCCCGGACCGCTCGTCCGGGCCGAGTCGGCCGCGTCGGACAAGTACGCGGCCTTCGACCTGGCCTTCGCGCGCATCGCCGAGCGCCTGCGCCGGGCTCGTGACCGCAAGAAGGTGCACCGCGGGCGCCACCGCCCGACGTCCGTCGCCGAGGCCGCCGGTGCCGGCTTCGAGGGCATGGGTGTCGAGCCCGCCGACGGCAAGCTCATCGAGGAGGTCGCCACGGGCGCCGTTCCCGTGGTCGACGTCGACCAGGCAGCGGACCACGAGGACGACGACCAGGCGTACTCGCCCGTCGTCATCCGTCAGAAGGTGTTCGAGGCCGCCCCGATGACGGTCGACGACGCGCTGTACCACATGGAGCTCGTCGGACACGACTTCTACCTGTTCGTCGACTCCGAGACCCACCGGCCGAGCGTGGTCTACCGCCGCAAGGGCTGGGACTACGGCGTCATCGGCATCGACGAGAACCCGGGCGCCGACGCCCGGGGGAGCGAGCACGTCCTGGTCGAGGAGACGACCTCCGCGAACGCGTAGCAGCGCTCGGGAGTGCGCACGGTCCGTTCGGACCGTGCGCACTCGTGCTGTCCGGCGTGCACTCGTCCTGCTCCCAGCGCCGGGCTGCGGCGGGTTGCTAGCATGACTGGCTGATCGGGCGCGCGGACCGCGCACGACGACTTCGTAAGGAGCTCACGTGGCAAACGTGCTGGAGAAGGTCCTCCGCATCGGTGAAGGGCGGACCCTCCGTCGGCTGAAGGCGTACGCCTCGGCGATCAACGACCTCGAGGACGACTTCGCGAGTCTGACGGACGAGGAACTCCTCGAGGAGACGACCGAGCTCCGCGAGCGGTACGCCAACGGCGAGACCCTCGACGACCTCCTGCCCGAGGCGTTCGCCGCCGTGCGCGAGGCCTCCAAGCGGACCCTGGGCATGCGGCACTTCGACGTGCAGCTGATGGGCGGCGCGGCGCTCCACCTCGGCAACATCGCCGAGATGAAGACCGGTGAGGGCAAGACCCTCGTCGCGACGACCGCGGCGTACCTGAACGCCATCCCGTCGCGCGGCGTGCACGTCATCACGGTCAACGACTTCCTCGCGTCGTACCAGTCGGAGCTCATGGGCCGCGTCTTCCGCGCCCTCGGCATGACCACGGGCTGCATCGTCGCGGGCCAGTCGCCGGCCGAGCGCCGCGAGCAGTACGCCGCCGACATCACCTACGGCACGAACAACGAGTTCGGCTTCGACTACCTGCGCGACAACATGGCGTGGCAGGCGTCGGACATGGTCCAGCGCGGCCACTTCTTCGCCATCGTGGACGAGGTCGACTCGATCCTCATCGACGAGGCCCGGACGCCGCTCATCATCTCCGGCCCGTCGTCGGGCGAGGCGAACCGCTGGTTCACCGAGTTCGCCTCCATCGCCACGCGGCTCACCCCGGGCGAGGACTACGAGGTCGACGAGAAGAAGCGCACCGTCGGCGTGCTCGAGCCCGGCATCGAGAAGGTCGAGGACTACCTCGGCATCGACAACCTGTACGAGTCGGCGAACACCCCGCTGATCTCCTTCCTGAACAACTCCATCAAGGCCGTCGCCCTGTTCAAGCGCGACAAGGACTACGTCGTGATGAACGGCGAAGTCCTCATCGTCGACGAGCACACCGGCCGCATCCTGATGGGCCGCCGCTACAACGAGGGCATCCACCAGGCGATCGAGGCCAAGGAGGGCGTCGAGGTCAAGGCCGAGAACCAGACGCTCGCCACGATCACGCTGCAGAACTACTTCCGCCTGTACCAGAAGCTCTCCGGCATGACCGGTACCGCCGAGACCGAGGCGGCGGAGTTCATGTCCACGTACAAGCTCGGCGTGGTCCCGATCCCGACGAACCGACCGATGCAGCGCATCGACCAGACCGACCTCGTCTACAAGAACGAGCAGGCCAAGTTCGAGCAGGTCGCGAACGACATCGAGGAGCGTCACCAGAAGGGCCAGCCGGTCCTGGTCGGTACCACGAGCGTCGAGAAGTCCGAGTACCTGTCGAAGCTCCTCGCCAAGAAGGGCGTGAAGCACGAGGTCCTCAACGCGAAGAACCACGCGCGTGAAGCCGCGATCGTCGCCCAGGCCGGTCGCGCCGGCGCCGTCACGGTCGCGACGAACATGGCCGGTCGTGGAACCGACATCATGCTCGGTGGCAACGCCGAGTTCCTCGCGGTGCAGGAGATGCACGCGAAGGGCCTGTCGCCGACGGAGACGCCGGAGGAGTACGAAGCCGAGTGGGACAAGGTCTTCTCGGCGATGAAGGCCACCGTCGAGGAGGAGAGCGAGAAGGTCCGGGAAGCCGGCGGTCTCTACGTCCTCGGGACCGAGCGGCACGAGTCCCGCCGCATCGACAACCAGCTGCGTGGTCGTTCCGGTCGTCAGGGCGACCCCGGCGAGAGCCGCTTCTACCTGTCGCTGACCGACGACCTCATGCGGCTGTTCAACTCCGGTGCCGCCGAGAGCCTCATGGGCCGCGGCAACGTGCCGGACGACCTGGCGATCGAGAACAAGCTCGTCGGGCGGGCGATCCGCTCCGCACAGGCGCAGGTCGAGGGCCGCAACGCCGAGATCCGCAAGAACGTCCTGAAGTACGACGACGTCCTGAACCGCCAGCGCGAGGCCATCTACAGCGACCGCCGCCACATCCTCGAGGGCGACGACCTGCACGAGCGCGCGCAGTCGTTCCTGAAGAGCGTCGTGGACGACGTCATCGACACCCACACCGGCGAGGGTTCCCCGGACGACTGGGACCTCGACGCCATGTGGACCGAGCTCGGCACGCTGTTCCCGATCTCGATCACCATCGACGAGGTCATCACCGAGGCCGGTTCGAAGGGCAAGGCAACGCGGGACTTCCTCGCGCGGGAGATCCTGTCCGACGCCCAGCTCGCCTACCAGAAGCGCGAGGAGACCCTCGGCGAAGAGGCGATGCGTGAGCTCGAGCGTCGCGTCGTCCTCTCGGTGATCGACCGCCGCTGGCGGGACCACCTGTACGAGATGGACTACCTCAAGGACGGCATCGGCCTCCGCGCGATGGCGCAGCGTGACCCGCTCGTCGAGTACCAGCGCGAGGGCTACGCGCTGTTCCAGACGATGATGGGCCAGATCCGCGAGGAGTCGGTCGGGTTCCTCTTCAACCTCGAGGTGCAGGTCCAGTCGGACGGCGACAGCGCCGTCATCGAGGCGAAGGGGCTCGGCGAGGAGGGTGAGAACGCCGGACTCGAGTACTCGGCGCCGTCCATCGACGGCGAGGTCGAGGTCCGCGACGAGGCCGGGCGCCTCGAGCAGGCAGCCACGGCGCGCGCGCAGCGTGAGCAGGCCGAGCAGGAAGCGGCGGCCCCCCGAGCGGGGTTCGGCCTTCGGCTCCGCCGCGACCGCCACCGGGCAGGCTGACGCGAACAACCGCGCCGAGCGCCGGGCGGCCGCCAAGAAGGGCTGACGCTCCGCACGACACGACGGGAGGCCCGGTACCAGCTGGTACCGGGCCTCCCGTCCGTCATCCCGGTGCCGGTGCCGGTGCCGGTGACGGTGCCGGTGCCGGTGCCAGCGCCAGCGCCCGCACCGGCACCGGCAGGGCGGCCGACACCCGGACCGGCGCCGGGCGTGGGACCGGCACCGGGACCGGGGAGCGGGGAGCGGGAGCGGGATCGGCGTCGCGGACCTGCACCGGCGTCGGGGACCTGCAGCGGCGTCGGGGACCTGCAGCGGCGTCGGGCCCGGCAGGAAGATCGACGTCGACCCTGCTCGACGGGCCCGGCTCCGCGCACTCAGAGCACCCCGATCGCGGTCGCCCGCCAGCGACCGTTGCGGACCTCGAGCCGGATGGCGACCGCCCGGGCGCGACTTCGGGTGTGGACGACCACGGCCGCCTCGGCGACGCCGTCCCGGGGCCCGTCGAGCACGACGCCGCCGACCCGGATGACCGCACGCTGCCGTGCGTGGCGGGACACCGACCGGGCACGCGCCGCGACCGCCGCACGGTGCTGCAGGTGTCGGTGCACCTCGTCGGTGATCCACCGCGAGATGGTGTCGACCTCACGGGCGCCGGTGAGGATCTCGGCGACGCACAGGGCGAGGGACCGCGCGGTCTCGCCGGCGTCCGGGAGGTCCGTGCCCGCGCCGCCGCCACCCGCACCGACAGCCGACTGCGTCTCGTCCGGGCCCGGCGCAGCCCCGGTCCTGGACGGATCCAGGACCGCCGCGGGTCCGGACGGATCCAGGGCCGCTCCGGTCCCGGACGCACCGAGGACCGCTCCGGTCACGGACGGACTCAGGACCGCCCCGGTCCCGGCCGTGCCGACGGCCGCGCCGGTCCCGTCCGTGCCGACGGCCGCGCCGGTCCCGTCCGTGCCGACGTCCACCCCGGGGTCGACCGTCCGGACGACGCTCGAGGAGGAGGAGGGCACGACGTGGGTGCCGCCCGTCCCCTCGTCCTCGGCGCGATGGCGGTCCCTCCGGTCCTCCTCGGTCTGGTCGTGCCTCCCGACCGGCTCCTCGTCGATCCGTTGCGCCGTGTCCGTCACCCCGGCCCCCTTTCTCCAGGGCCGAGCGTTTGGGCCGTGCAACATCACATTTCGCCGAGTGGTGATGCCTGTGGAGAGTGCGCCGTCTCCACACAGCGGCGGACCTAGACTTGGCTGGTGTCGACCCTCAGTGACCTCGTCCTCGCACAAGGCCGTTCCTCCGAAGCCGACGTGGAATGGCTGCACCTGCTCGTCGGCGACTGGCAGCTGCTGGCCGACCTGTCCTTCGCCGACATGGTCCTCTGGGTACCGACCGCCGACGGGTCGTCCTTCGTGGCCGTCGCCCACGCCCGGCCGTCCTCGGCGGCGACGCTGTTCTACCGCGACATCGTCGGGCAGGAGATCCGCGAGGAGTGGCGCGACCAGGTCACCCAGAGCTTCACCGGGAGCCGCGTCGTCGACTCGGCCGAGCCCGACTGGTACGAGGACACCCCGACCCGCGTCCGGGCCATCCCGGTGCTCCGACGCCTGACCGCGAAGAGCGCCGAGACCACCGAGCGGCCGATCGCCGTCGTGACCCGCCACTCCAACCAGGACGAGTCGCGCACGCCGAGCCGTCAGGAGCTCAACTTCACCGCGAGCGCGAACGACCTGTTCGGCATGATCGCCACCGGCGACTTCCCGGACCTCGGCGCACCCGCTGGCCCCCGCCGTGGTGCGCCCCGTGCCAGTGACGGTCTCCTCCGCCTCGACACCGACGGCGTGGTCACGTTCGCGAGCCCGAACGGTCTCAGCGCGTTCAACCGGATGGGCTTCGAGGGCGAACTCGAGCGCAAGTCCCTGGCCGAGGTCACGACGGAGCTGCTCGGTGCGCAGCTCGACGTCGACGAGTCCCTGCCGCTCGTGGTCACCGGCCGCGCTCCGTGGCGGGCCGACATCGAGGCGAAGGGCGTCACCGTGACCCTCCGGTCGATCCCGCTCCGCGACCAGGGTGCCCGCATCGGCGCCGTCGTCCTCTGCCGCGACGTCACCGAGATGCGGCACCAGGAGCGCGAGCTCATCACCAAGGACGCGACGATCCGTGAGATCCACCACCGCGTCAAGAACAACCTGCAGACGGTGGCGTCCCTCCTGCGGATCCAGGCCCGGCGCACGCACTCGGACGAGGCGCGGACCTCCCTGCAGAACGCGATGCGGCGCGTGGCCGCCATCGCCGTCGTGCACGACACCCTGTCGACGGGGCTCAGCCAGACCGTCGACTTCGACGAGGTGTTCGACTCGGTCCTCAAGCTCGTGACCGAGGTCGCGGCGTCGCACAACACGACCGTGCACCCGAAGAAGACGGGGGAGTTCGGTGTGCTGCCGTCCGAGGCCGCGACCCCGCTCGCGCTCGGTCTCACCGAACTCGTCACCAACGCCGTGGAGCACGGGCTCGACGGGCGCGACGGCGAGGTCGAGATCGTGGCGAACCGGCACGACGACCACATCGAGATCCAGGTCCGCGACAACGGCGTCGGCCTGCCGGAGGGCAAGGTCGGGTCGGGGCTCGGGACGCAGATCGTCCGCACCCTCATCCAGGGCGAACTCGGCGGCACGATCGACTGGCACACCCTCACGGGCAGCGGCACCGAGGTGACCATCTCGATCCCGTTCCGCTGGCTCACGGCCGCACCGGCAGCGACCGCCTGACCGCTCGCGGTCGTCCGCGACGGCCTGGAGGCCCGCACCCGGTCCGGCGGAGGAGGTGCGGGCCTCCAGGCGTTCCGCGGTGTCCCTGCGGCACAGTGCCACGGGCCGGACGCAGGAGAGCCCGCCACCCGGAGGGATGGCGGGCTCTCCCGTCAGGTGTGCGCGGTCAGGAGGCGCGGCGGGCGCGGGCTGCGCGGCGCTTGAGCGCGCGACGCTCGTCCTCGCTGAGGCCGCCCCAGACACCGGAGTCCTGGTTGTTCTCGAGGGCGTACTGCAGGCACATCTCGGTCACGGTGCACCGAGCGCAGACCGACTTGGCCTTCTCGATCTGGTCGACGGCCGGGCCGGTGTTCCCGACGGGGAAGAAGAGCTCGGGGTCTGCGGTGAGGCAGGCAGCCTGGTCACGCCAGTCCATGTGTGGTGCTCCTTGCGGTAGATGCTCGAACGGCAGGCCGCGGCCGTGGCTCGGGGGGATCGGGACTCTGCACATGCTCATGTGACGTACGGGAGGCTTCCTGTGGGGGGAGGAGCCCGCGCGGGGGAGAGTTCGACGCCCGCGGAACGCTCGGGGGGAGGAGCGTCGAACCACGGGAGACGTACACCACATCGTGCCGTCCAAACGACCTCGGACATCGTTCCATACTGGTATGGCCAAATCAAGGGTTTCACTGCTGGAGGATCGCTGTGCCTGACACCACCACGGACGACGAACTCGTCCCCCCGGAGGCGGCCCGCTGCACTCCTCGTGCTCGTCGCCGTCGTCGGGCTCGAGTTCCTCGCGATGGCCGCCGTGACGGTCTACCTGCTCGTGGAACTCCTCACGACCCCGGCAGCGGGCATCGCGTCCGGGATCGCCCTGCTCGTGCTCGCGGTCCTCGCGACCGTCTGGCTCGGCGCGATGGTGGCCGGGCTCCGCCGCGGACGCGCCTGGGTGCGCAGCGGTGTGGTCGTCTGGCAGGTCCTGCAGGGTGCCCTTGCGATCGGGGCGTTCCAGGGCGAGTCGCGGGTGGCGTCCGTCGGGTGGGCGCTGCTCATCCCGGCGCTGCTCGGCATCACGCTCGTGCTCAGCCGGCCGGTGACCGCGGCACTCGTGCGCCGGGACTGAGCGGCGACGGGCCCGAGCAGCACCGGGCCCGAGCAGCACCGGGAGGCGGGCCGTCAGACCAGGCCGAGCTTCTTCCGCAGGCTCGCCACATGGCCGGTGGCCTTGACGTTGTAGAGCGGCAGCTGGACGCGGCCCTCCTCGTCGACGACGATCGTCGACCGGATGGTGCCGGTGACGATCTTGCCGTAGTTGTTCTTCTCACCCCATGCCCCGTACGCGCGGTGTACGGCGAGATCGGGGTCGCTCAGCAGCGGGAAGCTCAGGGCCTGCTCGGAGTGGAAGCGCTGCAGGGCGGGCAGCTCGTCCTTCGAGACGCCGAGGACCTCGTAGCCGGCGGCCTGGAGCGACGACATGTTGTCGCGGAAGTCGCAGGCCTCGGTGGTGCAGCCCGGGGTGGACGCCGCGGGGTAGAAGTACACGATCACCTTCCGTCCGCGGAGGTCCGCGAGCGCGTGCTCGGTGCCGTCCTGGTCGGGGAGGGTGAAGTCGGGGGGCGGTGTCGCCGGCGGCGAGACGGTCGCTCAAGTGGGGCTCCTGTTCGTCCGGTGCCGCGAGTGGTCAACGGCACGCAGAAGTCATGCTATTGTTGATTCCCGTCGCGGGGCGCACGCCGAAGCGGCAGGACAACTCCACACCACGCACCTCTAGCTCAATTGGCAGAGCAACTGACTCTTAATCAGTGGGTTCTCGGTTCAAGTCCGAGGGGGGTGCACCAACCGAAGACCCCGACCGATCCGGTCGGGGTCTTCGTCGTCCTACCGGCGTTCCACGCACCGTGCCTCGCGAGACCGTCGTGCCCGACACGCCCGACCCGGTTCCGGTCACCATCTCGACCGGACGGCCCAGCCGCCGGCGCTGCGTCACCCGTCGGACAGCTCCACCACTCGCTCCTCGCCGACCACCGCATCGAGCCCGCCCGACGACACCGCCGCCAACTCCGCCCGGAGTTCTGCGATCCCGTCGGTCGGCACCCACACCTCGAACGTCGCCTCCGCGCCGTAGACCGTCGCGCCGGAGGTGGCGTCGTGCCGCTGCACCCACGCGCGCAGGGCGTTGTCCACCCGTCCCGCGTCGGCGTGCGGGACCGCTACGGTCACCTGCGTCCGGGCGGCGCGGCGGACGACCTCCGCCCGGTCAAGCGTCTCGGACACCGAGGTCGAGTAGGCCCGGACCAGCCCACCGGCACCGAGCTTCACGCCGCCGAACCACCGGCTGACGACCACGACGACGTCGGTGAGGTCCCGCCGACGGAGGACCTCGAGCATCGGGACGCCCGCGGTGCCCGAGGGTTCACCGTCGTCGGAGGACCGGGCCTGGTCTCCGAGGACGCCGGTGACCATCGCGGTGCAGTGGTGCCGGGCGTCCCACGAGCGACGGCGGACGTCCGCGATGACGGCCTCCGCCGCCGCCGCGTCCGCGGCGGGGTGCGCGAGGGTGACGAACCGGGAGCGCGACACGACGATCTCGTGCTCGACCGGGCCGGCGATGGAAGCGGGGTACCGGCGGGACACCCGTCCGAGGGTAGTGGCGCAGTAGGGTGGTCGGGCACGGGATCGAAGGGGGGCGACGATGACGGGATCGGTGCCGAAGGGCGGCGTGCTCGACGCGGGGGGAGCTCGCGCGACGGCTCAACCTGCTGCTCGACTTCGAGGAGTCGCAGCGTGGTGCACCCGTGCCCTTCGCGGAGATCGAGCAGTACGTGGCCGACGGCGGCGGTTCGCTCTCGCGCGCGAAGTGGACCTACATGGTTTCCGGTGACGGGCGGCGGAACAGCGACACCCAGCTGCTGCGCCTGCTCGCGGGCTTCTTCGAGGTCGACGACCGTTTCCTGCTCGAGGACAGTGAACTGCCCGAGCGCATCGGCGCGCAACTCGCCCTCGTGCGGGCCGTCCGTTCGGCCCGGGTGAGCGGTTTCGCAGCGCGGACCTTCCCCGGTGAACTCTCGCCGGAGGCCCTCCGCCGCATCGCCGAGGTCATCGAGCAGGAGTCGCGCAGCGGCGGTGCGGTGTGACCGCGCCGACGCTGGTCGACCGGTTCTGGCAGCTGGGCGAGGACGCGGGCTGGACCGGGATCGACGACGCCGTCGCGGCGGCCGAGGACCTCGTCGGCAAGCCGATCACCGTCCGTGAGGAGTCGTTCCTGGCCGACGAGCCGGTGTGCGGCTTCGTCGCGACGCTGGAGCACCGTCACCTCGTGATGATCTCCCCGACGCCGTCCCCGACCTTCCGCGCGTTCGTCATCGGACACGAGCTCGGCCACGTCCTGCACGGACACCACGAGACCGCGCCGCAGGCCGCCGCCATCCGGAGCCTCATCCCGGACCTGCCCGAGTACAAGGTCGAACGGGCCCTCGCCCGCGGCCTCTTCGAGAACGAGTACGAACGCGAGGCCGAGCTCTTCGCCGACCGGCTCGCGCAGCTGATCCGCGGCCACCGCGAACGTCCGAGTGCGTTCCGCGGGGTCTTCGGGTGATCCTCGCCGTCGTCCAGGCGGTCCTGCTCGTCGTCGGGGCGGTCGTCCTCTCCGTCGTGCAACGCGGGCAGGACCGGACGCTGGCACTGACGTTCCTGCTGTTCTCGGGCACGGTCGTCGCCGGCGTCGACCCCCCTGTACCGCGCCGTCGACCCGCTGCTCGGCGGACGGAACGTCTTGACACTCGTGTGCGACGTCCTGATGGCGGCGGGGACGAGCACGCTGCTCTGGGGCGTCGCGAAGGCCGTGGGAGCGGCACGGCCGTGGATGCGCAGGGCGGTCGTCGCGTCGTGCTCCGTCGTGGTCGTCGCCGTCGTGACGGCGTTCGTGCTGCTCGACCCGGTCCCGACGACCACGACGTTCATGCTCGCCGTCGGTGCGCAGCCCCTCGCGGCGGTCTACTCGATCGTGCAGACGACGTACCTGGGCGTCGCCCTCGGCGCCACCGGGCTCATCTGCGTGCTGCGCATCCGGGAGGCCCGGACCGGTCCGGACCGAGTCGGCCTGTGGGCGCTCGTCGCCGGCGGGGTCTTCGGCGTCGTCCGCATGGTGGTCGTCGCGGTGATGGACCTGGCCCACGTCGCCGGCCGGATCGACGTCACGCGGGCGCTCGCCCTGCCGTACGACGTCACGACACCGGGCGCGGTGCTGCTCGTCGCATCCGGCATGCTCCTGCTCGTTCTCGGCCACCGGCTCTGGCAGAGCAGACGGACCCGGGCGCTGCAGGATGCCCTCCGCCGTCTCGAACCGGTCCACGCCCGACTCGGCACCGACAACGAGTACCCCGACTCCGACGACCCCGCGACCCGGCTCAGCCGTCTCATCGTCGAGGTGAACGACGGCGCCCGTCGACACCGCACACCGCTCAGCCCGGCCGACCAGGCAGCGCTGGCCGAGGCGGAAGCGGTCCTCGCGGGCACCTGACCCCGGGCCCGACCACCCGGTCGTGTACGCTCTGTAGCACGTGCTACACCCGGTGTGGTCGCGGGTCTCGGCCGGTCGTGGGGGGCGGCCGAGGCCCGGGCGTAGGATCGTCGGGTGCTCGTCTTCGCTGCAGTGGTCCTGATCGTCGGCGCCGTCTTCAACGTGGTCGCGTGGCCGCGCTTCTTCCAGCGCGTCGCGAAGGACTCCCGCGCCCGGGACGCCGCGGGCCGCCCGACGACGTTCTGGCGCGTGCACTTCGTGCTGCTGCTCATCGCGCTGGTGATCGCGGTGGCCTCCGTGCTCGCCGCGGTGCTGCTGCTGGTCTGACGCCCGCCCGCCCGCCCCTGCCGGCGACGTCGCTACGACGCGGGCGGGAGCGGCGCACCGAGCGCCGAGCGCAACGCGACGTCGGCGACCGCCTCGTCGGCGGGGGAGAGCAACACCCGCCAAACGTCGTCCGGCGTGACGAACTCGACGCAGACCGCGTCGTCGTCGCACTCCTCGATCCGCCACCCCTGCACGGCGTCCATCGGTACCGGGAGCAGCGCGTCGCGCTCGAAGCTCGTCTCCGCGGTGACCCGGTCACGGAACACCCGCACCCGGCACGTGGCGCCACGCCAGGTGTGCTGCAGGTCGAGCGTCGGGAGAACAGGAGAGTCCGGCACCCGCTGATCGTACCGGCGGGTGCCGGACCCGTGCCACGTCGGGGGGGTCAGCTGCGGCCGTCGCCGTCCGTGTGCTCGGTGGACCGCCGCACCTGCGCGGCCGGGTCGCGGCCGGTGATCGGGTACGGACCGGTGACGCCCTGGCGCAGCGAGGCGATGCGGAGGATCCGGTCACGCTGCAGGAACCAACCGACGACCAGCAGCGGGATGACGACGACCAGCGAGGCGATCGTGTACGTCCCGACCGGGTAGTCGATCGCCATGAGCACGATCACCGACGCGAGGAACGCCAGCGTCAGCCAGCTCGTGACGGGAGCCCCGGGCAGCCGGAACGTCGGTTCCTTCGCCAGCCCCTGCTTGGCCCACTGTCGCAGCTTCATCTGGCAGAGGATGATCGTGCCCCACGCCGTGATGATGCCGAGGCTGGCGATGTTCAGGGCGATCTCGAACGCCTGTCCCGGCACGAAGTAGTTCAGGACGACACCGGCGACGGTGAAGGCCGCGGTGAGCAGGATGCCGGCGTACGGCACGCCGCCCTTCGACATCTTCGTGGTCCACTTCGGCGCCGAGCCGTTCATGCCCATCGAGTGCAGCGCGCGGCCGGTCGAGTACAGCCCGGCGTTCAGGGACGACAGCGCCGCGGTGAGCACGACGAAGTTCATGATCGACCCGACGACGACCCCCCACCTGCGGGTTCCCGATCGACGAGAAGAACGTGACGAAGGGGCTCTCGCCCTCCTTGTACGCCGTGTACGGCAGCAGGATCGACAGGAGGACGATCGAGCCGACGTAGAAGACCGCGATGCGGAAGACGACGGAGTTGATCGCGCGCGGGATGACCTTCTCGGTGTCCTGGGTCTCGCCCGACGCGGTGCCGACGAGCTCGATCGCGGCGTAGGCGAACACGACGCCCTGGATGACGAGGACGGCCGGCAGGACGCCGTTCGGCAGGAGCCCGCCGTTGTCGCCCCAGATCGAGAAGCCGGTCCGGACCGCCTCGCCGCCGGTCTCCACCGGGAACGCGAAGACGAGCCAGACGATCGCGACGACCAGGAACGCGACGAGCGCGGCGACCTTGATGAGCGCGAACCAGAACTCGAGTTCGCCGAACACCTTCACCGCGACCATGTTCGCGGCCAGGACGACGACCAGGGCGATGAGTGCGAGGAGCCACTGCGGGGCCGCGGTGAACGCCGACCAGTACTTCAAGTAGACCGCGACGGCCGTCGTGTCCACGATCGAGGTCATCGCCCAGTTGAGGAAGTACATCCACCCGGCCGCGTAGGCGAACTTCTCGCCGTAGAACTCGCGGGCGTACGAGATGAACGACCCGGAGGAGGGCCGGTGCAGCACGAGCTCCCCGAGTGCCCGGAGGATGAAGAAGGCGAACACGCCCGCGATCAGGTACGTCACCGCGAGGGCGGGACCGGCGGTGTGGAGCCGGCCACCGGCACCGAGGAACAGGCCCGTCCCGATCGCGCCACCGATGGCGATCATCTGCAGTTGCCGGGGCTTCAGCCCGTGCTGGTAGCCCTCCTGCTCGTGCGAGAAGTCGTTCGCCGGAGCGCGGTCGACCCCCCGTGTCGTTCTTCGCTGTCATGGCCGACACGCTACCGCCGCACGTCCGACCCGGGCGCCCTGCGGCCTCCGCACCTCGTCCCACCGCGCCCGATGGCCTTCCCGCGGCCCGCTCCCTGGCCGCCGCCTGGACGACGAGTGACGCGGGACCCACCACGATGGACGGATGGACATCTTCCTCCGACTCCTCGTCGCGATCGGGATCGCCCTGCTCGTCACGGCCGTCGCGTCACTCGTCCTGCACCTGGTCTTCCGGGCGCTCGGTCGGCGGGAACGCTGGGCGGCCGCGCTCTCCCGGCGCACGAAGCACCCGACCCGCACCACCCTGCTCCTCGCCATGCTCTGGACGGCGTTCAGCACGAGCATCCCGCGCGACGCCGACCGGTTCCCGTGGCGGGACGAGGTGTCGCACGTCTTCCTCATCGCGATGATCGGCGTCGGGTGCTGGTTGGCCTGCGAGCTCGCGATCTTCCTCGAGAGCCTCGGGCTGCACAAGTACCGCGTGGACGTCCCCGACAACCGGGTCGCCCGCCGGGTGCGAACGCAGGTGCTCATCATCCGGCGACTCACCGTCGCCGTCCTCGTCATCATCGCCGTCGGTGCGATCCTGCTCACCTTCCCCGGGGTGGAGGCCGCCGGCGCGAGCGTCCTGGCGAGCGCCGGGCTCCTCTCGGTGATCGCCGGTCTCGCCGCGCAGTCGATGCTCGGGAACGTCTTCGCGGGCATGCAGCTCGCCTTCTCCGGCTCGATCCGGGTCGACGACGTCGTGGTGGTGGAGACGCAGTGGGGCCGGATCGAGGAGATCACCCTCACCTACGTGGTCGTGCACCTGTGGGACGACCGGCGGTTCGTGCTGCCCTCGACCTACTTCACGAGCACCCCGTTCGAGAACTGGACCCGCACGGGCAGCGAGCTGCTCGGTGCGGTCGAGTTCGACCTCGACTGGCGGGTGAGCCCGTCGGAGATGCGCGAAGAGCTCGACCGCATCCTCGAGACGAGCACGATCTGGGACGGCCGCACCAAGGTGCTGCAGGTCACGGACGCCGTCGGGGGACTGGTGCGCGTCCGCATCCTCGTCACCGCGCCCGATGCCGGCGGCCTGTTCGACCTCCGGTGCTACGTCCGCGAGGAGATGGTGGAGTGGATGCAGCGCCAGCACCCGGAGGCACTGCCGCTGCAGCGCGTCCAGCTCACCGACCCGGTGCAGGAGCCCGCGGCACCGCGCCGGCCGCGGAGCGAGAACGACTCCCAGCTGTTCGGTGAGGGCGACGAACGCTCCGCCCTGTTCACCGGCCCGATCCAGACCTCGGGCATCCGCGCCGAGGACGTCCCGCCCGAGCGGCGCTGACCAGCTGTCCCATGACGGACGGGAGGCCCGCTACCAGCTGGTAGCGGGCCTCCCGTCCGTCGTGTGGTGCCGTCAGCGTGCTGCGCGCTGCTTCGCCTTCACCGCGCGGTCGTCCTCGACGACCGTGCCGACCGCCACGATCGTGGTCGAGAGCCAGGCCACCCAGGTCAGGGCGAGCCGCCAGTCGCGCGGTCCACGCCTGGTCGTCTGCAGCACGCTGTAGCCGCTGATGAGCGAGCCCCACACCGCACCGCTGAACATGAACTTCCGCACGGGTTCCTCCTGTCGTCGTCCGGCCCACGTTACCGGGCGGTACATTGGAGCGCCGCCGGGCGCACAGGGACCGCCGGCCATCCCAGCAAGGAGTCGCATCGTGCGCCAAGCCGTCATCGGAGCCGTCCTGCTCGCCGTCGGGGCGGTGTGCGTCGCCCTCGGGTTGCTGCCGCTGCCCGAACTCGCGGCGCTCGCGGAGCGGGTCCTGCCGGTGCTCGGCTTCGTCCTCGGGCTGACGATCGTCTCCGAGCTCGCCGCGGACGCGGGCGTCTTCGACCGGCTCGCCGACCTCGCCGCGCGGATCGGCGGCGGACGGACGATCGGCCTGTGGGCCGCGGTCGTCGTGCTCGCCGTGGTGTGCACGGTGTTCCTGTCGATCGACACCACCGCGGTCCTGTTGACACCGATCGTCATCACGCTCGCGCGCCGGGTCGGGCTGCCGCCGATGCCCTTCGCCCTCACCACCGTCTGGCTCGCGAACACGGCATCGCTGCTGCTGCCGGTGTCGAACCTGACGAACCTGCTCGCGGTGGACGGCATCGGACTCGACGGGCCGCTGCCGTTCGCCCGGTTGATGGTGTGGGCGGCGCTCGCCGGGGTCGTCGTGCCCTGCGCGGTGCTGCTCGTGGTGTTCCGTCGCTCGCTGTTCGGGCGCTACACGCCGGTCGGGCTGCGGAAGGCGTCCGATCCGGTCTTCTCCTGGGCGGCGTCCGTCGTCCTCGTCGCCCTGGTCGTGGCCCTGACCGCGGGGGTCGAGGTCTGGGTCGCCGCCGTCCTCGCGGCGCTCGTGCTCATCGGGGTCGCGGCGTGGCGGGCACCCTCGGAGCTCAGGCCGTCCCGCGTGCCCTGGTCCACGCTCGTGTTCGCCGCCGGGCTCTTCGTCGTCGTCGAGACCCTGCACGCCACCGGGGTCACCGACCCGATCGTCCAGGCGGTCGGCGGGGGGCACCGGGACCGGTCCGCTGCTGCTCCTCGGCGGGGCAGGGGCCGTCGCGGCGAACGCGATCGACAACCTGCCCGCCTACCTGGTGCTCGAACCGGCCGCGGGGCACGAGGCCCTGCGGTACGCGGCGCTGCTCGTCGGCGTGAACGCCGGGTGTCTCATCACGCCGTGGGCCTCGCTCGCGACGCTGCTGTGGCACGCGCGGCTCACGGCCGAGGGCATCCACCTTTCGTGGGGGCGCTACATCGCCCTCGGGTGCGTGGTCGCGCCGCTCACCGTCGTCGCGGGCGTGCTGGCGCTGCAGATCTGATCCGTCGTGCCCGGCGCGCTCGCGGTGCCGGCACTCAGAGCCAGTCGCGGTGCTTGAACGACCGGTAGAGGACCAGCGACGTCACCACGGTGAGCGCGAGCGACGCCCACAGCCCGCTCCACTCGCCCTCGCCGGGGAACTCCACGTTCTGCCCGAAGAAGCTCGTGATGCCGGTCGGGATGGCAATGATCGCCGCCCAGCTCGTCACCTTCTTCATGACGGTGTTCTGCCGGTTCGACGCCAGGTTCAGGTTCGTCTCCAGGACGCTGGAGACCGCGTCGCGCTGCTGCTCGACGGTGTCCGCGATCGACACGAGGTGGTCCTCCACATCGCGGAAGTACGGGCGGACCCCGTCGACGATCGTCTCGGCGTCACCGTGCAGCAGCGACCCCACGCTGTCCCGGGTGGGGACGACGAGCCGGCGCAGCACGCCGAGCGCCTTCCGGAGCCGGAACGAGCGCCGCTGGATTTGCTGCTCGCGCGGGTCCCCGTTCTCGAACAGGTCGTCCTCGAGCGCGTCGATGTCCCGCTCGATCGTCTCGAGGACGCTCGTGGCGTGGTCGACGACCGTGTCGAGCAGGCCCCACAGCAGCCACGGGACCCCGTGGTCGGCGAGGTCGCTGTTGGCGTCCCACCGGCGCTGGACCGCGGAGGTGTCGAAGTCGGCGCCGTGGATCGTCACGAGCGCGTGGGAGGTGACGAACGCCTTCACCTCGTGGGTGACGAGTCCACCGTCCTCGCCGGGGCCGTGCGCGTCGTAGACGACGAGGAACAGGCTGTCCCGGTACCGGTCGAGCTTCGGGCGTTGCCCGCGCTCCACGGCGTCCTCGACGGCGAGGGCGTGGATGCCGAGCTCGCCCTCGACCTGCTCGAGGTCGGCCGGTGTCGGATCCGTGAAGTCGACCCAGACGAAGGCGCCGTCGCGGGCGACCAGTTCCGACACGTGTCCGACCGGGAAGTCCTGCTCCGCCGGCGACCCGTCCTGCCAGCAGCGCGTGCTCACCATGGGGCGAGCCTAGTGAGGCGGTCCGGTGGCACCCGACGGTCTGGGCGCTCCGGTGCCCGTCCGTGAACATCCGCTCAGCCCGGTCGACCGGTCGCTGGTAGTTTCGGGGTCGACGCCCCGGCAGGCCGCCGGGCAGGAACGGAGCACCCGCCACCCATGCCCGCAGACCGCACGGACAGCACCCGGTACGCATTCATCGTCGCCTCGAACCGACTGCCCGTCGACCGGGTGGTCGAGGAGGACGGTTCGGAGGGCTGGCGGCACTCTCCCGGCGGCCTGGTCACGGCGCTCGAGCCGGTGATGCGCCAGAACGACGGGGCCTGGGTGGGGTGGGTCGGCCAGCCGGACGTCACGGTCGAGCCGTTCGACAACGAGGGCATCCACATCGTCCCGGTCCCGCTCAGCGCGGACGACGTGCAGGAGTACTACGAGGGCTTCAGCAACGACACACTGTGGCCCCTGTACCACGACGTCATCGAGCACCCGAGCTACCACCGCGACTGGTGGAACGCGTACAAGCGTGTGAACCAGCGCTTCGCGGAGCAGGTTGCCGAGATCGCCGAGCAGGACGGCATCGTCTGGGTGCAGGACTACCAGCTGCAGCTCGTGCCGGCGCTCCTGCGCACCCTGCGTCCCGACCTGACGATCGGGTTCTTCAACCACATCCCGTTCCCGCCGGTCGGCATCTACGCCCAGCTGCCCTGGCGCGCGCAGATCCTGGACGGCCTGCTCGGTGCGGACGTCATCGGGTTCCAGCGGCAGGACGACGCGAGCGACTTCCTCCGTGCGGTGCGGCACATCAAGGGCTACACGACGAAGGGCTCGATCGTCGACGTCCCGGTGGACGACCCGCAGGCACCGCGGAGCCGCAAGGGCGTCACCGTCCGGCACGTCGAGGCCCGGCACTTCCCGATCTCGATCGACGCCGAGAGTTTCGAGGAGATCGCCCGCCGTCCCGAGGTGCAGCAGCGCGCGAAGGAGATCCGTGACGGTCTCGGCAACCCCGCGACCGTCCTGCTCGGCGTCGACCGGCTCGACTACACGAAGGGCATCCGCCACCGCATCAAGGCGTTCGGCGAGCTCGTCGAGGACGGCCGCCTCGCGGTGGAGGACGCCGCGCTCATCCAGGTCGCCAGCCCGAGCCGGGAACGCGTCGACACCTACCGGATGCTCCGCGACGAGATCGAGCTCACCGTGGGACGCATCAACGGCGACCTCGGCGTCATCGGCCACCAGCCGATCTCGTACCTGCACCACGGCTACCCCCCGCGAGGAGATGGTGGCGCTCTACCTCGCCGCCGACATCATGCTCGTCACGGCGCTCCGCGACGGCATGAATCTCGTCGCGAAGGAGTACGTCGCGAGTCGCTTCGACAACGACGGCGTGCTCATCCTCTCCGAGTTCGCCGGTGCCGCCGACGAGCTCAAGCAGGCCGTCATCGTCAACCCGCACGACATCGGGGCGCTGAAGGACTCCATCCAGCGCGCGATCGAGATGCCCCGACGGGAGCGCTCGACGCGCATGCGGGCCCTCCGCAAGCGCGTGCGGGACAACGACGTGGCGCGCTGGTCCCGCTCGTTCCTCGAAGCGCTCGACCGCCATGCGCCGAAGAGTGCCCAGATCGACCCGGACGCAGCCGACCAGGGGGGAGCCGCACCGCGAGGCGCCGACCGACGGCACGTCGATCTTCGACCAGGACGCCCAGACCGCGCGCGCCGCCGAGGACACCCGGGAGGACCGCGATGCCTGACCGGACGACGGAGACCGGTCTCGTCCAGGCGCTCGAGACGCTCGCGGCTGCGCCGCGACTGCTCGTGGCGCTCGACTTCGACGGCACGCTCGCGCCCTTCGCCGACGACCCCGCACGGGTGGGTGCGCTGCCCGGCAGTTGGGCCGCCGTCCTCACCCTGCAGCGCGCGCGGGACACGGAGGTCGTGCTCGTGTCCGGACGGCCGCTCGGCAGCCTGGCAGCGGTGTCCCACGCGCCGGAGACCATGGCGCTGATCGGCTCGCACGGCGTCGAGTGGCGTGTCGACGGCCACGACGAAGCCGCGCTGACCGAAGAAGAGACCGCCAGGGTCGCCCGGATCGGCGCTGCACTCGACGCGGTCGGTGCCCGCCACCCCGGCGTCGTCATCGAGCACAAGCCGGCGGGCCACGGTGTGCACACCCGGCGGGTGAGCGCGGAGGAGGCCGCCGCGACGAACGCCGAGGCGAGCCGTGCCGCGCACGACGCCGACCCCGGCGTGCTCGAGCGCGGGGGGCAAGGACATCCTCGAGTTCGCGGTCCGCCACGTCACGAAGGGCGACGCGATCGACCGCCTCCGGGAGCTCCGAGGAGCGGACGCGGTGTTCTTCGCCGGCGACGACGTGACCGACGAGGACGGCTTCCGGGTGCTCCGCGACGGCGACGTCGGCGTGAAAGTGGGGGAGGGGGACACCCTGGCCGCCCACCGTGTCGCCGATCCGGCAGCCCTGACCGACGTGCTCAAGCAGCTCGGACGACTCCGGGCCACGCGCTGACCGAGGGCGCAACACGATGCAGACGCATGGTGTTGCGCCACTGGTATCCCAAACGGTCCTAGACTCTGGACATGCCTGACATCGACGTGAAGCCGCGCAGCAGGGTCGTCACCGACGGGATCGAAGCAACCACTTCGCGTGGCATGCTGCGGGCCGTCGGGATGGGCGACGAGGACTGGGAGAAGCCGCAGATCGGCATCGCCTCGTCCTGGAACGAGATCACCCCCCTGCAACCTCTCCCTCGACCGCCTCGCCCAGGGCGCCAAGGAAGGCGTCCACGGCGGCGGCGGGTACCCGCTGCAGTTCGGCACCATCTCCGTGTCGGACGGCATCTCGATGGGCCACGAGGGCATGCACTTCTCGCTCGTGTCGCGTGAGGTCATCGCCGACAGCGTCGAGACGGTCGTCAGCGCGGAGCGCCTGGACGGCACCGTCCTGCTCGCCGGCTGCGACAAGTCCCTGCCGGGCATGCTCATGGCCGCCGCGCGCCTCGACCTGGCGAGCGTGTTCCTCTACGCCGGGTCGGTCATGCCGGGCTACGTCAAGCAGGCCGACGGGTCGATGAAGGAAGTCACGATCATCGACTCCTTCGAGGGTGTCGGTGCGTGCAAGGCCGGCACGATGACCGAGGAAGAGCTCAAGGAGATCGAGTGCGCGATCGTCCCCGGTGAGGGCGCCTGCGGTGGCATGTACACCGCGAACACGATGGCGAGCCTGGCCGAGGCGCTCGGCATGTCGCTCCCCGGCTCCGCCGCGCCGCCGAGTGCCGACCGCCGCCGCGACTACTACGCGCACCGCTCGGGCGAAGCCGTCGTGAACATGCTCCGCCTGGGACTGACCGCCCGGCAGATCCTGACGCGCGAGGCCTTCGAGAACGCCATCACCGTGCTCATGGCCCTCGGTGGGTCGACGAACGCCGTGCTGCACCTCCTCGCGATCGCCCACGAGGCCGAGGTCGAGCTCACCCTCGACGACTTCAACCGCATCGGCTCGAAGGTCCCGCACCTCGCCGACATGAAGCCCTTCGGCAAGTACGTCATGGTCGACGTCGACCGCAACGGCGGCATCCCGGTGATCATGAAGGCCCTGCTCGAGGCCGGCCTGCTGCACGGCGACTGCATGACCGTCACGGGCAAGACGGTCGCCGAGAACCTGGCGGCGATCGACCCGCCCGAGCTCGACGGCGAGGTCTTCCGGAAGATCGACAACCCGATCCACGCGACCGGTGGCCTGACGATCCTGCAGGGCTCGTTCGCGCCGGAGGGTGCCGTCGTCAAGACGGCCGGCTTCGACGCCTCCGTGTTCGAGGGGCCTGCGCGGGTGTTCGACCGCGAGCGTGCCGCGATGGACGCCCTCACCGAGGGCCGCATCCAGAAGGGCGACGTCGTGGTCATCCGCTACGAGGGACCCAAGGGCGGACCGGGCATGCGCGAGATGCTGGCCATCACAGCGGCCATCAAGGGCGCAGGCCTCGGCAAGGATGTACTACTGTTGACGGACGGTCGATTCTCAGGCGGCACAACCGGCCTCTGCATCGGCCACATCGCACCGGAAGCCGTGGACGCAGGTCCAGTGGCATTCGTGCGCGATGGCGACCGCATCCGTGTCGACATCGCGGCTCGCTCGCTCGACCTACTGGTCGACGACGCCGAGCTGGAATCCCGCCGAGCAGGCTGGGAACCGTTGCCCCCCGCGCTACACCCGCGGAGTCCTCGCGAAGTACGCCAAGCTCGTCCAGTCCGCCGCCCTCGGCGCGGTCACGGGCTGACGTCGACACCCGACACATCGCCATCCCTCCAGGCAAGGAACCGTTCATGCCCACGGAAGCCACACCGCTGTCCGCTGCCGGAGCACGTCGCTCACCAGAGGTCCTGACCGGCTCGGGAGCCGTCCTCCGGACGCTCGAGCACCTCGGGATCACCGACGTCTTCGGCCTGCCCGGCGGCGCCATCATCCCGTTCTACGACGAGCTCATGGCGTCCACGACCATCCGCCACATCCTGGTCCGGCACGAGCAGGGCGCCGGCCACGCCGCCGAGGGCTACGCGTCCTCGTCCGGCAAGGTCGGCGTCGCGATCGCGACGTCCGGCCCCGGTGCGACGAACCTCGTCACCGCGATCGCCGACGCCTACATGGACTCCGTGCCGTTCATCGCGATCACCGGGCAGGTCTTCTCGACCCTGATGGGGACGGACGCCTTCCAGGAGGCCGACATCGTCGGGATCACGATGCCGATCACGAAGCACTCGTTCCTCGTCACGAAGCCCGAGGACATCCCCGCCACGATCGCCGCCGCGCACCAGATCGCGACGACCGGCAGGCCCGGCCCGGTGCTCGTGGACATCACCAAGGACGCGCAGCAGATGTCGGCGCCGTACATCTGGCCGCCGAAGATCGACCTGCCGGGCTACCGTCCGGTCACGAAGGCACACGGCAAGCAGATCACCGCCGCCGCGCAGCTGCTCGCCGAGTCGAGCCGCCCGGTCCTGTACGTCGGCGGCGGAGTCATCCGTGCCGGTGCCTCCCCCGGAACTCCTGCGCTTCGCCGAGGCGACGGGCGCGCCGGTGGTCACGACGCTCATGGCGCGCGGTGCGTTCCCGGACTCGCACCCGCAGCACCTCGGCATGCCGGGCATGCACGGCACCGTGCCCGCGGTCCTCGGGCTCCAGGAGAGCGACCTCATCATCGCGCTCGGCGCCCGCTTCGACGACCGCGTGACCGGGAAGGCCGACGAGTTCGCCCCGGACGCCAAGGTCGTGCACGTCGACATCGACCCGGCCGAGATCTCGAAGATCCGCTTCGCCGACGTGCCGATCGTCGGGGACGCGAAGGTCGTGCTGGCGGACCTGCTCGAGGCGTGGGCCGCCGTCGACCAGTCCGAGCGCGCCTCCACGGCCGACTGGTGGGCGCACCTCGACAAGATCCGTGCCGACTTCCCGCTGGGGTACGTCGAGCCGCAGGACGGCCTCATCGCACCGCAGCACGTCATCCGCCGCATCGGCGAGATGACCGGACCGGAGGGCGTGTTCGCCTCCGGTGTCGGGCAGCACCAGATGTGGTCGGCACAGTTCATCCAGTACGAGCGCCCGAACGCGTGGCTCAACTCCGGCGGCGCCGGCACGATGGGCTACTCCGTCCCCGCAGCCATGGGTGCCAAGGTCGCCCAGCCGGACCGAGTGGTCTGGGCGATCGACGGTGACGGCTGCTTCCAGATGACCAACCAGGAGCTCGCGACCTGCGTCATCAACGACATCCCGATCAAGGTCGCGGTGATCAACAACTCGTCGCTCGGCATGGTGCGGCAGTGGCAGACGTTGTTCTACGACGGCCGGCACTCGTTCACCGACCTGCAGACCGGGCACGGCACCCGCCGCGTGCCGGACTTCGTCAAGCTCGCGGACGCCTACGGAGCCCTCGGCATCCGGGTCGAGCGTCCCGAGGACATCGACGCCGCGATCCAGCTCGCGCTCGACACCAACGACCGCCCGGTCGTCATCGACTTCGTGGTCAGCCGCGACTCGATGGTCTGGCCGATGGTCCCGCAGGGTGTCGGCAACTCCTCCATCCAGTACGCCCGCGAACTCGCGCCCACCTGGGACGACGAGGACGCCGACATGACGGGGGGAGCCCGCATGAGCCACGTCCTGTCCCTCCTCGTGGAGGACAAGCCGGGTCTGCTGACCCGTGTCGCCGGGCTGTTCGCCCGACGCGGCTTCAACATCGAGTCGCTCGCCGTCGGCAGCACCGAGGTGGACGGCCTGAGCCGCATCACCGTGGTGGTCGACGTCGAGGACCTGCCGCTCGAGCAGGTGACGAAGCAGCTCAACAAGCTCGTCAACGTCATCAAGATCGTGGAGCTCGACTTCCCCCCAGTCGGTGCAGCGCGAACACATGCTCGTGAAGGTGCGTGTCGACAACCAGACCCGGTCCGCGGTGCTCGACGCCGTGACGCTGTTCCGGGCGCAGGTCGTCGACGTCGCCACCGACTCGCTCGTCGTCGAGGTGACCGGTGACCCCGGCAAGATCCAGGCGATCCTGCGCGTCCTCGAGCCCTACGGCATCAAGGAGCTGGCCCGCGCCGGCCTCCTCGGCATGGGCCGCGGACCGAAGAGCATCACCGACCGGGTGCGCTGAGCACCGGTCAGCCAGAGACCACCGAACCAAGGAGATCACGCACCGTGACTGACATCGTGTACGACGCCGACGCCGACCTCAGCCTCATCCAGGGCAAGAAGGTCGCGGTCATCGGCTACGGGTCGCAGGGCCACGCCCACGCCCTCAACCTCCGCGACTCCGGCGTCGAGGTCAAGATCGGCCTCAAGGAGGGTTCGAAGAGCCGCCAGAAGGCCGAAGAGGCCGGCTTCGAGGTGCTGACCCCGGCCGACGCCACCGCGTGGGCCGACGTCGTCGTCATCCTCACGCCGGACCAGGTGCAGCGGATCGTCTACAAGGACGACATCGCCCCGAACCTCAAGCAGGGTGCGACGCTCGTCTTCGGTCACGGCTTCAACATCCGCTACGGCTACATCGAGGCGCCGGAGGGTGTGGACGTCTCGCTCGTCGCGCCGAAGGGCCCGGGGCACACCGTCCGCCGCGAGTACGAGGCCGGCCGTGGTGTCCCGGTCATCGTCGCGGTCGAGGTCGACGCGTCCGGCAGCGCCTGGGACCTCGCCTGGTCCTACTCCAAGGCCATCGGCGGTCTGCGCTCCGGCGGCATCAAGACCACGTTCACCGAGGAGACCGAGACCGACCTGTTCGGTGAGCAGGCCGTCCTCTGCGGTGGCACGTCGCAGCTCATCCAGTACGGCTTCGAGACCCTGGTCGAGGCGGGCTACCAGCCGCAGATCGCCTACTTCGAGGTCCTGCACGAGCTCAAGCTCATCGTCGACCTCATCTGGGAGGGCGGCCTCACCAAGCAGCGCTGGTCGATCTCCGACACCGCCGAGTTCGGCGACTACGTCTCCGGCCCGCGCGTGATCTCCCCCCGAGGTCAAGGAGAACATGAAGGCGGTCCTCGCCGACATCCAGGACGGCACCTTCGCGAAGCGCTTCATCGAGGACCAGGACGCCGGTGCCCCGGAGTTCCAGGCCCTCCGCGAGAAGGGTGAGGGGCACCCGGTCGAGGCGACCGGCCGCGAGCTCCGCAAGCTCTTCGCGTGGAAGCAGGCGGACTCCGACTACGTCGACGGTTCGGCCGCGCGGTAGTCTGCCTGAGACAAGCTCGACCCGCGAGGCGGCGGTGCAGTGCACCGCCGCCTCTCGATGTGACCCGGACACGATGCAGCAGCTCCTCCAGAACCCCGACGTCTCCGGACGTCGACACAGCGCGACGACGCCCGACGTCGTGCCGGTCGTCGCGCCCACGGCGTGGCGCGGGCCCGCCGCCGGACATGGGATGATCGTCGGATGGCGGTGACGAGACGAGCGGTCCACATCGGCGCCGGCAAGATCGGGCGCGGGTTCGTGGGCCAGTTCCTCGTGGCGAGCGGCTACGACCTGACCTTCGTCGACGTCGACGAGCGTGTGGTCGCCGCCCTGAACGAGGCCGGCCGGTTCGTCGTGCACGAGGTCGGCGAGATGCCGGTCGAGCACACCGTCGCCGGGTTCCGCGCGCTGAACAGCAAGACGGACCGCGACCGCGTGGTCCGGGCGATCGCCGAGGCCGACGTCGTCACCACCGCCGTCGGGGCCCGCACCCTGCCTCTCGTGGCGCCGCTCATCGCGGAGGGCCTCGCGGCCCGTCCGCTCGACCGCGGCGAGGTGACGATCGTCGCGTGCGAGAACGCGTTCAACGCCACCGACTCCCTGCACGCGAGCATCCGCCGTGCCCCGATCCTCGAGGACCGCGACATCGCCGCGGTCTTCGCGAACTGTGCGATCGACCGCATCGTCCCGGACCAGTCCGGCGTCCTCGGCCAGTCCGGCGGTCTCGACGTCGTGCTCGAGCCCTTCTACGAGTGGGTCATCGAGCGCACGCCCTTCGCCGGGACCGCCGCCGAGCACCCCGTCATCGACGGCGTGACCTGGGTGGACGACCTGCAGCCGTTCGTCGAGCGCAAGCTCTACACCGTCAACACCGCGCACGCGACCGCCGCCTACCACGGCTGGGTGCGCGGCATCCGGCTGATCCGGGAGGCCCTCCAGGACCCCGCCGTGCGCGCCGAGGTCGACGGGGTGCTCGCGGAGACGACCGCACTGCTCGTCGCGAAGCACGGCTTCGACCCGGAGGAACACGCGCGGTACGTCGCGGCGAACCTGACGCGCATCGCGAACCCGCTCCTGCCGGACACGACGCTGCGCGTCGGCCGGAACCCGCTGCGCAAGCTCGGTCGCCGCGAGCGGTTCATCGGCCCGGCCGCGCAGCTCGCGGAGCGGGGCCTCCCCCGTGGACCACCTCCTCGGCGCCGTCCGCGTCGCGCTCGAGTTCGACGACCAGGACGACCCGGAGTCGTACGAACTCCACGCGCTGCTCCGCTCCGGTGCGACGGCGCACGCCCTCACCGAGATCCTCACCGGACTGATGGAGGGCCACCCGCTGTTCCCCGCCGTCCGCGACGTCGTGGCCGGTGTGCTCGAGACCCAGCCAGCCCAGGCATGAGCGGCGACCCTCGTAGACTCGACGGCATGACGGAGGCACGCGAACCCGACGACGACGACGCCCTGTCGTGGGGTGACGCGGACGACGCCACGCACGTGGACGCCGCGCACAACCCGATCGCCGTCCGGGAGCGCGACGAGCGTGACCCCGACGCGCCCGAGACCTCCGGGGCGCTCATCGGGTTCGGCGTGTTCGGCGGGCTGTACCTGCTGTACACCGTGGCGTGGCTGCTCACCGCCTCGACGACCTACGTGTCCGGCGTCGACCGGGTGCTGAGCGGCTACGTCGAGGTCCTGCGCTTCCTGTCGATCGTCGCCCCGGCGCTGTGGTTCACGGTGGTGCTCTGGGCGGCCCGCGGTCGGAGCACCCGCACCCGCCTGCTGTGGATGCTCCTCGGCGCGGTCGTCCTCTTCCCCTGGCCGTTCCTCATGACGCGGAGCTTCGGGTGACGGCGGTCGACGGCCGTGCGGGCCGCGCGGCACGGTTCCGCACCGGACTCCTCGCCCGGATCGCGATCTGGGCCGTGTTCGCCGTGCTGCTGGCGTACATGACCGTGCAGAGCGTCGGGAACCTCGTGACCGTGTCGCGCTCGGTGCAGGAGTTCAACGCGTTCATCGCGAGCTCGTCCGGCGGCGATTCGCTCCGACGCGCCGTGCCGTGGGTCTGGCTCGTCCTGGACATCGTGATCGCGCCGCTGGCCTTCGTCGTCGCGCTGTGGGTCACCCGCCGGTCGACGCTCGCGGTGACGGCAGCGGTGTTCCTGCTCGCGTTCGCGGCGGCCGGAGCGCTCTGGCTCGACCTGCAGCTCTTCGTCCCGCGCCTGCTCGACTTCTGAGCCGGGCGGACCGTCCGGGTCGGCGACGCTGACGGCGTCGTAACGACCCCGCCGCGTCGGTAGGGTGGTGGTACACCACCCGTCTCGTGTGAGGAACAGCAGTCGTGTCGAAGCCGGTCGTCCTGATCGCCGAAGAACTCTCGCCCGCCACCGTCGACGCCCTCGGGCCCGACTTCGAGATCAGGAACGTCGACGGCACCGACCGTCCGGCCCTGCTCTCCGCGCTGTCCGACGCGCACGCGATCCTCGTCCGGTCCGCGACGAAGGTCGACGCCGAGGCGATCGCCGCGGCACCGCAGCTGCAGGTCATCGCCCGCGCCGGCGTCGGGCTCGACAACGTGGACATCAAGGCGGCCACGACCGCCGGCGTCATGGTGGTGAACGCGCCGACGTCGAACATCATCTCGGCTGCCGAGCTGACCGTCGGGCACATCCTGTCGCTCGCGCGCCACATCCCGGCGGCGCACGCGTCGCTGGCCGCCGGCGCGTGGAAGCGGTCGTCCTACACGGGCGTCGAGCTGTACGAGAAGACCGTCGGCATCATCGGCCTCGGTCGGATCGGCGCGCTCATCACGCAGCGCCTCCAGGCCTTCGGCGTCTCGGTCATCGCGTACGACCCCTACGTCACGACGGCTCGTGCACAGCAGCTCGGGGTGGAGCTCGTGTCCCTCGAGGACCTGCTCCGCCGTGCCGACTTCACCACGATCCACATGCCGAAGACCCCGGAGACGGTCGGCATGATCTCCGACGACCAGTTCGCGCTCATGAAGCCGACCGCGTTCGTCGTCAACGTCGCCCGCGGCGGCCTCATCGACGAGGACGCGCTGTACCGCGCCCTGACGTCGAACACGATCGCCGGTGCCGGGCTCGACGTCTTCGTGTCCGAACCGCCGAAGGACTCGCCGCTCGTCTCCCTGCCGAACGTCGTCGTGACGCCGCATCTCGGTGCCTCGACCGACGAGGCGCAGGAGAAGGCCGGTGTCGCCGTCGCCAAGTCGGTCCGCCTGGCACTCGGGGGGCGAGCTCGTGCCCGACGCGGTCAACGTCGCCGGCGGGGTCATCGACCCGTACGTGCGGCCCGGCATCCCGCTCGTCGAGAAGCTCGGCCAGGTCTTCACCGCGATGGCGACCTCGCCGGTCACGAGCATCGACGTCGAGGTGCACGGCGAGCTCGCCGAGTACGACGTCAGTGTGCTGAAGCTCGCCGCGCTCAAGGGCGTGTTCACCGACGTCGTCAGCGACCAGGTCTCCTACGTCAACGCGCCGCTCATCGCGGAGCAGCGCGGCGTCACCGTCCGGCTCATCACCGACGGCGACAGCCCCGAGTACCGCAACCTCCTCACGATCCGCGGCGCGCAGTCCGACGGTCCGGCGATCAGCGTCTCCGGCACGCTCACCGGCTCGAAGCAGGTCGAGAAGCTCGTCGAGATCAACGGCTACGACGTCGAGGTCGCGCTCGACAAGCACCACGTGGTCATGGCCTACACGGACCGGCCGGGCATCGTAGCGGTGTACGGCAAGGAGTTCGGCGACGCGGGCATCAACATCGCCGCCATGCAGATCGCCCGCCAGTCGGCCGGTGGGGAAGCGCTCAGCGTGCTGACCGTCGACTCGCCGGTCCCGGACGAGGTGCTCGAGCACGTCCGTTCCACGATCGACGCGGCGTCGCTCCGCGAGATCGACATCACGCTCTAGGAGACCCATGTCGCAGACGCTCAAGCTGGCGGTCATCCGCGGGGACGGCATCGGCCCCGAGGTCGTCGACGAGGCCCTCAAGGTCCTGCACGCGGTGGTCGGTGCGGAGCTCGACGTGCAGGAGACCGCCTTCTCGCTGGGTGCGAGTCGCTTCCTCGAGACCGGGGACGTCCTCACCGAGGACGACATGGCGGCGATCGCCGAGCACGACGCGATCCTCCTCGGAGCCGTCGGCGGTGACCCGCGGGACCCACGGCTCGCCGGCGGGATCATCGAGCGCGGGCTGCTCCTGAAGCTGCGGTTCGCGTTCGACCACTACGTCAACCTCCGGCCGACGACCGTGCACGACGCCGTCGCGTCACCGCTCGCCGCACCCGGGGACGTGGACTTCGTCGTCGTCCGCGAAGGCACCGAGGGTCCGTACGTCGGCAACGGCGGCGCGATCCGCGTGGGGACGCCGCACGAGATCGCCACCGAGGTCTCGCTCAACACGGCGCACGGCGTGGAGCGCGTGGTGCGGTACGCGTTCGACCTGGCCTCGCGGCGACCCCGGCAGCACCTCACCCTCGTGCACAAGAGCAACGTCCTCGTGCACGCCGGGTCGCTCTGGCAGCGGACCGTCGCCGCGGTGGGGCAGGAACACCCGGACGTCACGGTCGACTACCAGCACGTCGACGCCGTCATGATCCACATGGTGCGGGAGCCGTCGCGGTTCGACGTCATCGTGACGGACAACCTCTTCGGCGACATCATCACCGACCTCGCCGGGGCGATCAGCGGCGGCATCGGTCTCGCCGCCTCCGGAAACATCAACCCGGACGGCACCTTCCCGAGCATGTTCGAGCCGGTCCACGGATCGGCGCCCGACATCGCCGGCCAGCAGCTGGCCGACCCGACCGCCGCCGTCCTGTCCGTCGCCCTCCTGCTCGACCACATCGGCCGACCGGACCTCGCGGCGGCGGTGACGCAGGCGGTCGAGGCCGACCTCGCCGACCGGGGCACCACACAGCGGTCGACGGCCGAGATCGGTGACGCCATCGTCGCCGCGGTCACCGCACGCACCACCACGGCCTGACAGGAGCCATCCCATGAGCAACGACACCAACGACGGCAGCGACAGCAGCGGCGCCGACTTCGCACTGGACTTCGCGACCACTCCGTCCCCGGAGCGTCGTGCCGCGGCGGAACGCGAGGAGATCCTCGCCGACCCCGGCTTCGGCAAGCACTTCACCGACCACATGGCGTCCGTCTCGTGGACGATCGACCACGGCTGGCACGGCGCCTCGGTCCACGCGTACGGACCGCTCTCCCTCGACCCGAGCGCGAGCGTCCTGCACTACGCGCAGGAGATCTTCGAGGGCATGAAGGCGTACCGGCACGCCGACGGGTCGGTGTGGTCGTTCCGTCCGGACGCGAACGCGCGACGGTTCGCCCGTTCGGCGCGACGGCTCGCGCTCCCGGAACTGCCCGAGTCGGTCTTCGTCGAGTCCGTCCGGCAGCTGGTCCGCGCGGACGAGGCCTGGGTGCCGTCGGCCCCGGAGACGAGCCTGTACCTCCGCCCGTTCATGATCGCGACCGAGGCCTTCCTCGGCGTCCGCGCCGCCCACGCGGTCCAGTACCACTGCATCGCGAGCCCAGCTGGGGCGTACTTCACCTCGGGGCCGGAGCCGGTGTCGATCTGGCTGTCGACCCGGTACGCCCGCGCAGCCCGGGGCGGCACCGGTGCGGCCAAGACCGGCGGCAACTACGCGGCGTCCCTGCTCCCGCAGCAGGAGGCGTACGAGCACGGCTGCCAGCAGGTGATGTTCCTCGACTCCGAGAAGGGCGAGTACCTCGAGGAGCTCGGCGGCATGAACGTGGTCCTCGTCCGCGCCGACGGCACGCTGATCACGCCCGACTCGGACTCCATCCTCGAGGGCATCACGCGCGACTCGATCCTGCAGCTCGCGGTGGACCGCGGCCTCCGGGTCGAGCGTCGTCCGGTCAGCCTCAGCGAGTGGCGGGACGGCGTCGCGGACGGCACCATCACCGAGGCCTTCGCGTGTGGCACCGCGGCGGTCGTCACGCCGATCGCGGAACTCCGTGGCGACGGCTTCACGATCGGTTCGCCGACCACCGGTGCCGGCGAACTGACGATGTCGCTGCGTACGGAACTGACGGACATCCAGTACGGACGCCGTCCCGACCCGCACGGGTGGATGGTCCGGTTGACGGAGCCGACGACCACCACGAGTGCTGAGTAGGGTCGACGCGTGAAGATCGCACGGTTCAGCACCGAGGGGGGAGGACCCCCCGTTACGGCATCCTCGATGAGCGCGCACTGGTGGTGCTCGCCGGCGACCCGATGTACCAGGGCTTCGAGACGACGGGGGGAGCGGGTGCCCCCTCGCGGACGCGAAGCTGCTCGCCCCGGTCATCCCGCGGTCGAAGGTCATCGGCGTCGGGCTCAACTACGCCGAGCACGTCTCGGAGATGGAAGAGCACACCGCCGACGACCCGGTGGTGTTCCTCAAGCCGAACACGTCGGTCATCGGTCCCGAGGACCCGATCCGGCTGCCCGCCGACATCGGCCGCGTCGACCACGAGGGCGAGCTCGCCATCGTGATCGGGTCCCTCGCCAAGAACGTCGCGAAGGAGGACTTCGCGAGCGTCATCCTCGGGTACACGATCGCGAACGACGTGACCGCCCGTGACCTGCAGGCGCGCGACGGCCAGTGGGCCCGCGCCAAGGGCTTCGACACGTTCTGCCCGCTCGGTCCGGTGATCGAGACCGAGATCGACCCGTCGGACATCCGCATCGAGACGCGCGTCGACGGCGACCTCCGTCAGGCCGCGTCCACGAACGAGATGGTGCACGACATCCCGACGCTCATCGAGTTCATCTCGTCGATCTGGACCCTGCTCCCGGGCGACGTCATCCTGACCGGCACCCCGGCGGGCGTCGGCGCGATCCGCGACGGCGAGGTGGTGGAGGTCACGATCTCCGGCATCGGATCGCTCCGCAACCCCGTGATCGCTCGGCACTGACCGGCGACGGCACTGACCGGCGACGTCGCCGACCTCGAGGCCCGACACCGTCACGGTGTCGGGCCTCCGTCCGTCCCGGGGCCGGCCCCGTGCGCGCTGGCCGTGATCCGCGGAGGCGTGGGCGACACGCCCGGGATGGACCCCGGTTGGCAGGTCCTCGCAGGCTGTGTAGAGTAATCACTCGTTGCCGCTGAGGCGGAGAACGGATCGGCCGAGACGCTGACGGAGTTCGACTCCGGGAGATGCAGTCTGGCTCCGGTTCTTCCCCGGGCAACGAACCAGCCTCTCTGGCGAAGCATCCTGGTGGTGTGGAGTGGGGAGTGCGTCTGGTCCTTGAGAACTCAACAGCGTGCACATTGTCAATGCCAATTTTATTGACCTCGTGCCTGGTCGGTTTTTCCGGCCGGGTCATGAAGCAATTCCTTTTGGATTGAAGATTGTCAGTAGACAGTCAACAGTCAAGATCAACTCGCTGGCACTTCGGTGTTGGTTGTAATTTTTTACGGAGAGTTTGATCCTGGCTCAGGACGAACGCTGGCGGCGTGCTTAACACATGCAAGTCGAACGATGATCAGGAGCTTGCTCCTGTGATTAGTGGCGAACGGGTGAGTAACACGTGAGTAACCTGCCCCTGACTCTGGGATAAGCGTTGGAAACGACGTCTAATACTGGATATGACTACTGGTCGCATGGCCTGGTGGTGGAAAGATTTTTTGGTTGGGGATGGACTCGCGGCCTATCAGCTTGTTGGTGAGGTAATGGCTCACCAAGGCGACGACGGGTAGCCGGCCTGAGAGGGTGACCGGCCACACTGGGACTGAGACACGGCCCAGACTCCTACGGGAGGCAGCAGTGGGGAATATTGCACAATGGGCGAAAGCCTGATGCAGCAACGCCGCGTGAGGGATGACGGCCTTCGGGTTGTAAACCTCTTTTAGTAGGGAAGAAGCGAAAGTGACGGTACCTGCAGAAAAAGCACCGGCTAACTACGTGCCAGCAGCCGCGGTAATACGTAGGGTGCAAGCGTTGTCCGGAATTATTGGGCGTAAAGAGCTCGTAGGCGGTTTGTCGCGTCTGCTGTGAAATCCCGAGGCTCAACCTCGGGCTTGCAGTGGGTACGGGCAGACTAGAGTGCGGTAGGGGAGATTGGAATTCCTGGTGTAGCGGTGGAATGCGCAGATATCAGGAGGAACACCGATGGCGAAGGCAGATCTCTGGGCCGTAACTGACGCTGAGGAGCGAAAGCATGGGGAGCGAACAGGATTAGATACCCTGGTAGTCCATGCCGTAAACGTTGGGCGCTAGATGTAGGGACCTTTCCACGGTTTCTGTGTCGTAGCTAACGCATTAAGCGCCCCGCCTGGGGAGTACGGCCGCAAGGCTAAAACTCAAAGGAATTGACGGGGGGCCCGCACAAGCGGCGGAGCATGCGGATTAATTCGATGCAACGCGAAGAACCTTACCAAGGCTTGACATACACCGGAAACGGCCAGAGATGGTCGCCCCCCTTGTGGTCGGTGTACAGGTGGTGCATGGTTGTCGTCAGCTCGTGTCGTGAGATGTTGGGTTAAGTCCCGCAACGAGCGCAACCCTCGTTCTATGTTGCCAGCGGGTTATGCCGGGGACTCATAGGAGACTGCCGGGGTCAACTCGGAGGAAGGTGGGGATGACGTCAAATCATCATGCCCCTTATGTCTTGGGCTTCACGCATGCTACAATGGCCGGTACAAAGGGCTGCGATACCGTAAGGTGGAGCGAATCCCAAAAAGCCGGTCTCAGTTCGGATTGAGGTCTGCAACTCGACCTCATGAAGTCGGAGTCGCTAGTAATCGCAGATCAGCAACGCTGCGGTGAATACGTTCCCGGGCCTTGTACACACCGCCCGTCAAGTCATGAAAGTCGGTAACACCCGAAGCCGGTGGCCTAACCCTTGTGGAAGGAGCCGTCGAAGGTGGGATCGGTGATTAGGACTAAGTCGTAACAAGGTAGCCGTACCGGAAGGTGCGGCTGGATCACCTCCTTTCTAAGGAGCATCTGGTCAGTGCTGCTCACCGTCGTGGTGGGTTGGTTGCTGGTCCAGGCGCCCGGTTCGGACCGAACGTGTCCGACGGGTAGCTCATGGGTGGAACATTGACAGTGCAGTCGGGAGCGCGTCTTCTGGTCTCAGTACGCTCGGGTGTCTCTTTGTGAGGTGTCTGGGTTGGAACGGGTCGGGGGGGAAGCGGGTTGGCTGGTGCACGTTGTTGGGTCCTGAGGGACCAGGCTTCCTGATCGTCGGGTTGTCTCTTTTGGAGGCGGGTTCGGTGGTTGGGGGGTTGGGCCGCAAGGTCCTTCGGTGGGCTGCATGAGGTCAGGCGTTGTGTCTGGTGGAGTGTGGTGCCGATCGTATGTTGAGAACTACACAGTGGACGCGAGCATCTTTAGATTCGCGTCATCGATGATCGTCGGCTTTCGGGTTGGCGTGAAACATGGCGTTGGATCGCAATTTTAATCTTTGTGGTCAAGTTTCTAAGAGCAAACGGTGGATGCCTTGGCATCTGGAGCCGAAGAAGGACGTAGAAATCTGCGATAAGCCTCGGGGAGCTGATAATCGAGCTTCGATCCGAGGATTTCCGAATGGGGAAACCCCGCCAGGCGACTTGTCGACCTGGTGACTCCCGCCTGAATATATAGGGCGGGTAGAGGGAACGTGGGGAAGTGAAACATCTCAGTACCCACAGGAAGAGAAAACAACATGTGATTCCGTGAGTAGTGGCGAGCGAAAACGGATGAGGCTAAACCGATCATGTGTGATAGCCGGCGGGCGTTGCATGGTCGGGGTTGTGGGACACGTCGCTCAGTTCTGCCGGACTGGGACGGTTACAGCGCATCATAGTCGAACCGGTTTGAAAGCCGGGCCGTAGTGGGTGCCAGCCCCGTAGACGAAATGGTGTTATGGCCGGATGTGTATCCCAAGTAGCACGGGGCCCGAGAAATCCCGTGTGAATCTGTCAGGACCACCTGATAAGCCTAAATACTCCCAGATGACCGATAGCGGACAAGTACCGTGAGGGAAAGGTGAAAAGTACCCCGGGAGGGGAGTGAAATAGTACCTGAAACCGTTTGCTTACAAACCGTCGGAGCCTCCTTTGTAGGGGTGACGGCGTGCCTTTTGAAGAATGAGCCTGCGAGTTAGCGATATGTGGCGAGGTTAACCCGTGTGGGGTAGCCGTAGCGAAAGCGAGTCTGAATAGGGCGATTCAGTCGCATGTCCTAGACCCGAAGCGAAGTGATCTATCCATGGCCAGGTTGAAGCGACGGTAAGACGTCGTGGAGGACCGAACCCACTTCAGTTGAAAATGGAGGGGATGAGCTGTGGATAGGGGTGAAAGGCCAATCAAACTTCGTGATAGCTGGTTCTCTCCGAAATGCATTTAGGTGCAGCGTTGCGTGTTTCTCGCCGGAGGTAGAGCTACTGGATGGCCGATGGGCCTCAACAGGTTACTGACGTCAGCCAAACTCCGAATGCCGGTGAGTGAGAGCGCAGCAGTGAGACGGTGGGGGGATAAGCTTCATCGTCGAGAGGGAAACAACCCAGACTACCAACTAAGGCCCCTAAGCGTGTGCTAAGTGGGAAAGGATGTGGAGTTGCACAGACAACCAGGAGGTTGGCTTAGAAGCAGCCACCCTTGAAAGAGTGCGTAATAGCTCACTGGTCAAGTGATTCCGCGCCGACAATGTAACGGGGCTCAAGCACACCGCCGAAGTTGTAGATTTCGCACATAGACAAGCCTTCGTGGTTCAGTCGTGCGGAGTGGTAGGAGAGCGTCGTGTGGCGAGTGAAGCGGCGGAGTGATCCAGCCGTGGACGCCACACGAGTGAGAATGCAGGCATGAGTAGCGAAAGACGGGTGAGAAACCCGTCCTCCGAAAGACCAAGGGTTCCAGGGCCAGGTTAATCCGCCCTGGGTAAGTCGGGACCTAAGGCGAGGCCGACAGGCGTAGTCGATGGACAACGGGTTGATATTCCCGTACCGGCGAACAACCGCCCAAGCTAATCCAGTGGTGCTAAGAGTCCTAACCCGGCACTTGTTGATCCCTTCGGGGTGAGACGGGCCGGTCTAACGCTCGACCCCATGCTGGTGCGGTTAGCGTATGAACAGGTGTGACGCAGGAAGGTAGCTGAGCCAGGCGATGGTATCCGTAAGGTGAACCTGGTGTAAGGATGTAGGGCTGACGATAGGCAAATCCGTCGTCTGTACGCCTGAGATCCGACGCGTACCCGTTAAGGGGAAATCAGTGATCCTATGCTGCCGAGAAAAGCATCGACGCGAGGTTGCAGCCGCCCGTACCCGAAACCGACTCAGGTGGTCAGGTAGAGAATACCAAGGAGATCGAGATAATCGTGGTTAAGGAACTCGGCAAAATGCCCCCCGTAACTTCGGGAGAAGGGGGGGCCGGACACGTGACCGGATTCACTCCGTGAGCGTTGAAGGCCGCAGAGACCAGTGGGAAGCGACTGTTTACTAAAAACACAGGTCCGTGCGAAGTCGCAAGACGATGTATACGGACTGACGCCTGCCCGGTGCTGGAAGGTTAAGAGGAAGGGTCAGCCTCACGGCGAAGCTCTGAATTTAAGCCCCAGTAAACGGCGGTGGTAACTATAACCATCCTAAGGTAGCGAAATTCCTTGTCGGGTAAGTTCCGACCTGCACGAATGGCGTAACGACTTCCCAGCTGTCTCAACCGCGAACTCGGCGAAATTGCACTACGAGTAAAGATGCTCGTTACGCGCAGCAGGACGGAAAGACCCCGTGACCTTTACTATAGTTTGGTATTGGTGTTCGGAGTGGCTTGTGTAGGATAGGTGGGAGACTGTGAAGCGGGCACGCTAGTGTTCGTGGAGTCATTGTTGAAATACCACTCTGGTCACTTTGGATGTCTAACGTAGGACCCTGATCGGGTTCATGGACAGTGCCTGATGGGTAGTTTAACTGGGGCGGTTGCCTCCCAAAGAGTAACGGAGGCGCCCAAAGGTTCCCTCAACCTGGTTGGCAATCAGGTGGCGAGTGTAAGTGCACAAGGGAGCTTGACTGTGAGACTGACAGGTCGAGCAGGGACGAAAGTCGGGACTAGTGATCCGGCAGTGGCTTGTGGAAGCGCTGTCGCTCAACGGATAAAAGGTACCTCGGGGATAACAGGCTGATCTTGCCCAAGAGTCCATATCGACGGCATGGTTTGGCACCTCGATGTCGGCTCGTCGCATCCTGGGGCTGGAGTAGGTCCCAAGGGTTGGGCTGTTCGCCCATTAAAGCGGTACGCGAGCTGGGTTTAGAACGTCGTGAGACAGTTCGGTCCCTATCCGCTGCGCGCGTTGGAAATTTGAGAAGATCTATCCCTAGTACGAGAGGACCGGGATGGACGAACCTCTGGTGTGTCAGTTGTTCTGCCAAGGGCACCGCTGATTAGCTACGTTCGGACCGGATAACCGCTGAAAGCATCTAAGCGGGAAGCCGTCTTCGAGATGAGATTTCCATGCACCTTGAGTGTGAGAGGCTCCCAGCAGACTACTGGGTTGATAGGCCGGATGTGGAAGCGGGGACTAACGACCCGTGGAGCTGACCGGTACTAATAAGCCGAAGACTTGACACACACTTTTTACCCACACCCTTGCGGGTGTGGGGCTCGCGTCCACTTTGTGGTTCCCGACAGACGATCGGGAACAACTGAAACTGAACACTGCGCATGCGCGGAATGGTTTCGAAGCTTCCTCGTTGGAGTGTCGAAATTGTTCCGGTGGTCATAGCGAGAGGGAAACGCCCGGTCACATTCCGAACCCGGAAGCTAAGCCTCTCAGCGCCGATGGTACTGCAAGGGGGGACCTTGTGGGAGAGTAGGACGCCGCCGGACTTCTTTTCACAGAACGATCGAGCCCCTGACCGGGGTGAGCAGCAACGCTCACCCCGGCCAGGGGCTCTTTCGCGTCCCCCAGCCGCATCCTCGACGCAGGGGCGTCGCCCCCCGACACCGATCGGCAGGGGAGCGCCACGGTAGGATCGACGGCGTCATGACAGCGCCATTCTCCTCAGCCACCGGTTCCGACGTCCGCGTCCGGTTCTGCCCGTCGCCCACCGGAACGCCGCACGTCGGCCTCGTCCGTACCGCCCTGTTCAACTGGGCGTACGCGCGGCACACGGGCGGCAAGCTCGTGTTCCGCATCGAGGACACCGACGCCGCTCGGGACAGCGAGGAGTCGTACGGTCAGATCATCGAGGCGCTCCGCTGGTTGCGGCTCGACTGGGACGAGGGCGTCGAGGTCGGTGGCCCCCCACGGCCCGTACCGGCAGTCGGAGCGCACGGACGTCTACGTCGACGCGATCGCGCGGCTCAAGGACGCCGGCCACGTGTACGAGTCCTTCGTGACGCCCGAGGAGATGGAAGCGCGGAACCGCGCGAACGGGCGAGACCCGAAGCAGGGGTACGACAACCACGAGCGCGACCTCAGCGACGCCGAGCGTCAGGCCTTCCGCGACGAGGGCCGAGAGCCGGCGCTGCGTCTGCGTGTGCCCGACCGTGACCTGGGCTTCCAGGACCTGGTGCGTGGCGCCATCACCTTCCCGCAGGGTTCGTTCCCGGATTTCGTCGTGGTCCGGCCGAACGGCAAGCCGCTGTACACGTTCACGAACCCGCTCGACGACGCGCTGATGGGGATCACCCACGTCCTCCGCGGGGAGGACCTGCTCTCCTCGACGCCGCGGCAGATCGCACTGTACGAGGCGCTCCACGAGATCGGGATGGCCGACTTCATCCCGCAGTTCGGGCACCTGCCCTACGTCATGGGGGGAGGGCAACAAGAAGCTCTCGAAGCGGGACCCGGAGTCGAACCTGTTCCACCACCGGTCGAACGGGATGGTGCCGGAGGGGCTCGTCAACTACCTCGCGCTGCTCGGCTGGTCGATCGGTCCCGACCGTGACGTGTTCTCGGTCGACGAGATGACCGCCGCGTTCGAGGTCACCGACGTGAACCCGAACCCGGCACGGTTCGACCACAAGAAGGCCGAGTCGATCAACGGCGACCACATCCGTCTGCTCGACGCGGCGGACTTCCGCGAGCGTCTCAAGCAGTACCTGACCGCGTACCTCGACGAGCCGGCGACACGGGAGCAGGAGCGTGTCCTCGCCCTCGCGGCACCGCTCGTGCAGGAGCGCATGCAGCTGCTGAGCGAGGCGCCTGCGATGCTCGGCTTCCTGTTCACGTCGGACGCGGACCTCGTGGTGGAGGACGACGCCCTCGCCTCGCTCAAGGGTGACCCCGTGCCCGTCCTGCAGGCCGGCATCGAGGCGCTCGACGCGCTCGGGGACTGGGAGACCACGGCCATCGAGCAGGCGCTGCGTGCGGCGTTGATCGACGGACTCGGGCTCAAGCCCCGTGTCGCCTTCGGTCCGCTGCGCGTCGCGGTGTCCGGGCGACGGATCAGCCCGCCGCTCTTCGAGTCGATGGAGATCCTCGGCAAGGCGTCGACGCTCGCGCGACTGCGCTCCCTCGCGGCCCGCTGACGGCCGTGTACGACGTCGTCGTGGTCGGCGCGGGTCCCGCGGGGCTCAGCGCCGCGCTGAACCTGGTGCGGGCCAAGCGGACCGTCCTGCTCGTCGACGCCAACCGGCCCCGGAACGCGGCGACCCTCCGGTCGCACGGGTTCATCACACGGGACGGCATCTCGCCCCTCGAGCTCCGACGGCTCGGTCGCGAGGAGGTCGCCGGGTACCCGGAGGCCACGGTCACGCAGGCCGTCGTCGACCGCCTCTGGCGCGACGGTGACGTCTGGCGGGTGCACGGCAGCTGGCGGGGGGACGGACGTGGACGCCGCTGCGCGCGCGGTCGTCCTCGCCACGGGTCTCCGTGAGGCGTTCCCCGCGCTGCCGTCGCTCCGCGCGTTCTACGGCACCGACGTGCACAGCTGTGTGGAGTGCGACGCCTACGACAAGGCCGGGCAACCGCTGGCCTTCATCTGCGAGACGGACGACGTCGTCGACCGCGCGCTGCTCGTCGGCGCGTGGACGGACGACCTGGTGGTGTACACGAACGGCGTGGCGCCGGTGACCGGCGAGGGTCGCACGCGGCTCGAACGCGCGGGCATCCGTGTCGACGCCCGACCGCTGGCCGACCTCGAGGGCGACCGCGACGGGATGACGGGTGTGCGGCTCGCGGACGGGCACGTCGAACCGCGCTCGGGCGCCTTCGTCCGCCCGGTGTGGCACGCGGACCTCGACTGGGTCGACGCCGACCTCGACCGGGACGAGCAGGGCCTGGTGCGGGTGGACCGGCTCGGTCGGACCGGCGCACCCGGGCTGTACGCGGTGGGAGACATCACGCCGCCGGGACCGCAACAGCTCATCGTCGCGGCCGGTCACGGGGCGTCGACGGCCGCTGCGGTGCACCGCGACCTGGTGGGTGGTCTCGAAGACCTCCGGGATGCTGTACAGTAGTTGATCGTGCCCCGGACAACGGGGCGCAGGACCGCAGGGTCCGATGGGGTATGGTGTAATTGGCAACACAGCGGTTTCTGGTACCGTCGTTCTTGGTTCGAGTCCAGGTACCCCAGCCAGCAACGTGATCGAAGGCCCCCCCGGGAAACCGGGGGCCTTCGTCGTTCCCGGGCTCAGCCGCGTGTTCGATCCGCCCGTCCACACCACGACCGGCCCATCATGGGCGGAACAGCACGCGCCACGCCCGAACGCCGACGACGTCGTCGGCGGCGGCGTCCGGCGACCGACCACCGACAGGGGACGTCATGATCATCTTCGGCAGCCGCACCAGGAGCGCCCTCGCCGGCGTCCTCTTCTTCGCCTGTGCCCTCTGCGGATCGACCGCCGCGCAGCGCCTGCACCGCCTCCGCACCTGGTTCACGCTCTTCTTCGTGCCCGTGTTCCCCTTCGGACACGGCCGCTACGTGCTCCAGTGCTCGTACTGTGGCGGACAGTCCGCCATGCCCCGCGACGGCGCGGAACGCTTCATCGCCGACGCCGAGCACGCCCAGGCCGCACACGCCGCCCAGGAGACCCTGCCGCCGGACGCCCGGTAGGGACCGGGCCGGGCGTCCGCCGGACAACCGGTGACGCGGGGAGCCGGGAGTCCGTCGGCCCGGCGACGGGCCGGACCCTGCGCGTGCAGGGCGGCGTACGCTCGTCGCCATGTTGGTCACGAAGCTCGAGCACGCGTGCCTCGTCGTCGAGGAGGACGGCGCCCGTCTGGTCATCGACCCCGGCGCCTTCACCCGCCCCGTCGAGGTGACGGGCGTGGTCGCCGTCGTCGTCACCCACGAGCACCCGGACCACGGCACCGCCGAGCAGGTGGCCGGCATCCTCGAGCGCAACCCGGGCATCCCCGTGTTCGGCCCAGCCGGTGTCGCCACGGCGCTGGCCGAGGTCGTCGCCGTGGACGTGGTGACCGCGGGGGGAGGCCCGGACCGTCGGGCCGTTCTCCCTCACCTTCCACGGGACGCGACACCAGCTCATCCACTCGTCCGTCCCGGTGGTCGACAACACCGGGGTGTTCGTCAACGGGCTGCTGTTCCACCCCGGCGACGCCTACATCGACCCGGGCGTGCCGGTGGAGCTCTTCGCGACGCCCGTCGGCGCACCGTGGCTCAAGATCGGTGAGCTCATGGACCACCTGGCAGCGGTGGCACCGCGACGCGCCGTCCCGATCCACGAGGCCACGCTCTCGGACATCGGGCTCGCCGGGCACACCGACCGGATCCGTCAGGTCGTCGAACCCGCGGGCGAGGTCGTCTCGCTGGCGCCGGGGGGAGTCGCTCCGGGTCTGAGGGCGGCCGACGAGCCGGGCGAGGCCGAGTGCGTCCCAGGGGGGCGTGCCGTTCCGCGTCGTTGTCGAAGAAGACCCACACGTCACGGCCCGCCTCGTCGTGGCGGCGGACGGTGTTGGCCCAGTCCGCCAGGGCCTCCGGTGGGTAGCCGTCGTGGTACGTGTGCGGCGCTCCGTGCAGACGGAGGTACGCCAGGGGCGCGTCCGTGTCGTGGACGAACCGGGGGGAAGTCCCCGGCGTGTGAGTCCACGAGCGCGACCCGGTGCCGGCGGAGCACCGCGAGGTGCTCGGGCGTGACGGCGTCCGGCGACCGGACCTCGAGCGCGTGGTCGATCCGCAGCCTGGCGTGCTCCGTCGTCGTGGCGGGCTCGGCGACCTTGGCGTCGTGCCCGGTGGCGAGCGTGGCGGCGTCACCGTGCGAGCGGGGCAGGGCCGCCAGGAACGCGTCGAGGACCTCCGGCGTGGGCACGACCTGCTCGGGCAGCTGCCAGAGCACCGGACCGAGGGCCGGACCGAGCTCGAGCGGACCGGAGGCGAAGAAGTTCGCCAGCGCGGTGTCCACGTTCCGGAGCCGCAGCATGTGTGTGAGGTAGCGGCCGCCCTTGAGTGCGAACCGGAAGCCCTCCGGGACGGCCGCCCGCCAGGCGCGGTACCGGGACGGACGCTGCAACGAGTAGAAGGAGCCGTTGACCTCGACGGCCGGGAACCGATCACCGACGTGCTCGAGCCAGCGTCGTCTCGCGAGGCCCTCCGGGTAGAAGTCGCCGCGCCACGAGTCGTACTGCCAGCCGGACAGGCCGATGCGCACCGTCATCGACCCACCGTATGCCCCGGTCGGCCCGGCGACACACCGGGACGGACGGGCTCGTTTTGGTGCTCGCTCACACCCTGTGCCATACTTGTCGAGTTGTCGGAACGGCCCCATCGTACAGTGGCCTAGTACGCCGCCCTCTCACGGCGGTAACGCGGGTTCGAATCCCGCTGGGGTCACCACGAGTGACACACTCCGAACCGACACATCGCCGCGGCCCCATCGTATAGCGGCCTAGTACGCTGCCCTCTCACGGCGGTAACGCGGGTTCGAATCCCGCTGGGGTCACCAGCACGAAGGCCCCCACCCGTCCGGGTGGGGGGCCTTCGTCGTCCCGCCCGGCAGCGGGTGCAGCCGGGGTGCGAGTGGGCAGGAGACGACGGATGGACGGACGACCGGCGGGACCGCCGCCGCACCTGCGCGCCGGACTCATCGCGTTGGTCGCCCTCGGTGGAGCACTCGGCACCGCGGTCCGGGCCGTGCTCGCCGCCGTGCTGCCGCCCGTCGACGGCATCAGCTGGACGATCCTCGCGATCAACGTCGCCGGGGCGTTCTGTCTCGGTCTGCTGCTCGAGCACCTCGCACTGACCGGCCCCGACGTCGGACGTCGGCGCACCGTCCGGCTGTTCGTGGGGACCGGCGTGCTCGGTGGCTTCACGACCTACAGCGCGCTGGCGGACGACACCGCTCGGCTCATCGACGTCGGGCGCTGGGGGGCCGGCGCCGGTTCCGCGCTGCTGACCGTGCTGCTCGGCCTCGCCGCGGTGGTCGCCGGGACCGCCCTCGCCGCGGGGCTCCGGCGGCGAGCCACGGCGTCGGCAGGGCCGGGGACGGGGCCGGCGCGGTGACGGCCGTGGGACTCCTGCTCGTCGCGGCGGGTGGCGGTGTCGGAGCCGCGCTGCGGTTCGTCCTGGACGGACTGGTGAAGGCGCGGGTGCGGCGGTTCCCGCTCGGCACGGTGCTCGTCAACGTCACCGGGTCGTTCGTCCTCGGACTCGTCACGGGGCTCGGTGGAGCCGGGACGATCGCAGTCCCGATGGTCACCGTGCTCGGGACGGGCATGATGGGTGGGTACACGACGTTCTCGACGGCGAGCGTCGAGACCGTGCAGCTCCTCCGATCCGGCAAGACCCGGCTCGCCGTCCTCAACGGCCTCGGCATGCTCGTCGTCTCGGTCGGCGCTGCTGCGCTCGGCCTCTGGCTCGGAAGGAACTCATGACCTCGGAACGCCCCGGCGAACTCGTCCTCGTCCGTCACGGAGAGACGGAGTGGTCGAAGAGCGGGCAGCACACCGGCCGCACGGACATCCCCCCCTCACGGCGAACGGGGAGGCCCAGGCGGAGCGTGCCGCCCGGTACCTCGCCGACCGCGAGTTCGCGTTGGCACTGTCCAGCCCACTGACACGTGCGCGCGAGACCGCCCGCATCATCGGCGTCGACCCGGAACTCGACGAGGACCTGTACGAGTGGGACTACGGCGCCTACGAGGGCCTCACGACGCCGCAGATCAAGGTGCAGCGGCACGGCCCGTGGGACCTGTGGACCGACGGGGTCCCGGCCGGTGACACCCCCCGGCGAGAACGCTGCCGAGGTCCGGGTCCGCGTGGAACGGGTCATCAACCGGGCGCGGCCCGTCCTGGCCGAGGGACACGACGCGATCGTCGTCGCCCACGGCCACGTCCTCCGCGCCCTCGGTGCGGCCTGGATCCGGCTCGCCCCGCAGGACGGTGCCGTGCTCAAGCTCGGGACGGCGACGGTCAGCACCCTCGGCTACGAGCACGGCCGCCCGGTCATCGACGCCTGGAACATCGAGCCGCGCTGAGCACGGCCGACGGCGAGCAGCCGACCGCGCGCAGCGGTCCGCGCTCAGCCGTCCGTGCCGAGGACGACCGCCATGCCGAGGCTCGGCGCCACGTCCTCGAACCCGAGTGACCGGTAGAGGCGCTGCCCGGGCGGGTCCCCGATGAGCGAGACGTAGGCGCCTTCCGGGGCCCGCTCGCGCACGTCCGCGACGAGCCACTCGACGACGGCCCGTCCGAGCCCACGACGCTGGTGCCCGGGGTCGGTGGCGATGTCGACGACGTGGAAGTACCACCCGCCGTCGCCGATGACCCGCCCCATCGCGACCGGTCTCCCGTCCTCGTCGACGACGTGACACGCCGACCACGCGCCGTCGATCGCCGGCGCGCCCTGCTCGGCCGTCACCGGTGTCAAGCCGGAGTCACGTCGGAGGCGCAGGTAGTCCTCGAGCGGCGGTGCGGTGGGCAGCAGCGTGTAGGTCCCGGGCGTGGCGATGTCGTCCATGCGCCCATCGTGCCGCACGCGCCCGGCGTGCCGGACGTCCGGACCTGCCCTGCGCCGTTCGGGAGGCCCGGTACGGGACCGTCGGGACGACCGCGGTCCGTCAGACGGTCCGGATGCTGCTGGTCGCACCGAGCGGGCGGCCGCGCCGCCGCTCGACCGCACGCCCGACGGCGAGGAGCACGAGGCTCACCAGCGCGCCGAGGAGGGTCTGGCCGATCCGGTCGAGTGCGAGGAGCGTCGGCGCTTCGGGCACGCTGAGCCACGAGACCGCGAGGGCGAGCGGGGTGAGGAACAGCAGGCAGACGGCGTAGTTCCGGGCGACGAACACCTCGGCCCCGAACTGTCCGACGACCGCGATCACGACGATCCACCAGGCCGAGGGCTCGAGCAGCAGGATCCCGACCGCGATCACCGTGCCGCCGACCGTGCCCACGACGCGCTGGACCGCGCGCGAGACGGTGTGCCGCTGCCGGAGCGCGGGCAGCGTCGACACGACGGCGATGACCGCCCAGTACGGGTGCCCGAGGCCGGGCAGTGCCTCGGCGAGGGCACCGGCAGCGAGTGCACCGACGACGTTGAGGGCGACCGTCTCCCAGAGGGCCGAGGTCCGGAGGACCGCGAGGGAACGGTGCTTGCGGTCCGCGAGCGGGCGGAAGCGGTGCGGCGCGTGCGGGTGCAGGACCAGCCGGAACGCGGCGCCGGACATCGCGACGAGCCACGCCCAGGCCACCGCGCAGAGGATGACCGTCGCCACGAGGGGCAGGTCGGACGGACGCACGGGCACGAGCGCGGACACCACGAAGGCGAACACCGGGAAGATCGGCTGTGCCGGGATCGCCCGGAGTGCCGTCAGTGTGCCGACCGCGCCGACGATGACGACGACGAGCCCGACTCCCTGCAGCCAGAGCGGCGCGCCGAGGAGGGCGACGGCGATGCCCGCCGCCATGCACACGACCTGCATCGCGCCGGCGACCCCGGTCGTCACGGCGCGCTGTCGGTAGGGCTCGGTCGCGCCGAAGATCGCCGTGAACCCGGCGAACACCGCGAAGGCGGCGTACTGCGGCAGGCCGAGCGCGATGAGGAGTGCCAGCGGCACCCCACCGGCGATCGCGGCGCGGGCCGCGCCCTCGAGGTTGGTGGTGCGGGTCGAGTGCGCGGGCGTCGTCATGTCCCCGCCATCCTCTCACCGCGACGGGTGTCGGGGACCGCGGGGCGGGCCTCCCGGGCGTCGTCGCGATTGGTATACCAAGCTGCTACCATGCTCGGACGACGCCGTGACAGCGGGGTCGGAACGCGGATGAGGAGGCACGGGCATGGGCAGGACGCTCGCCGAGAAGGTGTGGGACGACCACGTCGTCGTCAAGGGTGAGGACGGCAACCCGGACCTCCTCTACATCGACCTCCACCTGGTGCACGAGGTGACGAGCCCGCAGGCCTTCGACGGCCTGCGGCAGGCCGGTCGTCCGGTGCGACGCCTGGACCTCACCATCGCCACCGAGGACCACAACACCCCGACGCTCGCCATCGACCGGCCGATCGCGGACCCGACCAGCCGCACGCAGATCGAGACGCTCCGCCGCAACTGCGAGGAGTTCGGCGTCCGCCTGCACTCGCTGGGCGACAAGGAGCAGGGGATCGTGCACGTGGTCGGTCCGCAGCTCGGACTGACGATGCCCGGCATCACGGTCGTCTGCGGGGACTCGCACACCTCGACGCACGGGGCCTTCGGCGCCATGGCGTTCGGCATCGGCACGAGCGAGGTCGAGCACGTCCTCGCCACGCAGACGCTGCCGCTCAAGCCCTTCAAGACGATGGCGGTGACCGTCGAGGGCACGCTGCGCCCGGGCGTCACGGCGAAGGACATCATCCTGGCGGTCATCGCGCAGATCGGCACCGGCGGCGGACAGGGCTACGTGCTCGAGTACCGCGGCTCCGCGATCCGGGCGCTCTCCATGGAGGGCCGCATGACGATCTGCAACATGTCGATCGAGGCCGGTGCCCGTGCGGGCATGGTCGCCCCCCGACCAGACCACGTACGACTACGTCCAGGGCCGCGACCACGCCCCGACGGGCGCCGACTGGGACGAGGCCGTCGCGTACTGGGACACCCTCGCGACCGACGACGACGCCGTGTTCGACGCCGAGGTCTTCATCGACGCGGACGCCCTCGAGCCCTTCGTCACCTGGGGGGACGAACCCCGGTCAGGGCGTCTCGCTGTCCGACTCGGTCCCGTCGCCGTCCGACTTCACCGACCCGAACGACCAGGCCGCGGCCTCCCGAGCCCTCGAGTACATGGACATCGCCGCCGGGACGCCGATGAAGGACATCGCCGTCGACGCCGTGTTCATGGGCTCGTGCACCAACTCCCGCATCGAGGACCTGCGCGCCTTCGCGTCGGTCATCCGCGGGCGTCAGAAGGCGCCGGGCGTGCGGGTGATGGTCGTGCCGGGGTCCGCCCGGGTGCGCCTGGAGGCCGAGGCCGAGGGCCTGGACCGGGTGTTCACCGAGTTCGGTGCGGAGTGGCGCTTCGCCGGCTGCTCGATGTGCCTCGGCATGAACCCGGACCAGCTCGCGCCGGGGGGAGCGCTGTGCCTCGACCTCGAACCGCAACTTCGAGGGGGCGGCAGGGCAAGGGCGGCCGGACCCACCTGGTCTCGCCGCTCGTGGCCGCGGCGACCGCTGTCCGCGGAACGCTGTCGAGCCCGTGGGACCTGGAAGAGGACGACGCCCGCCTGGCCGTGCCGGCGACGGCTGGAGGGAACAACTGATGGAGAAGATCGGCACCGTCACCGGGATCGCGGCACCGCTGAAGCGGTCGAACGTCGACACCGACCAGATCATCCCCGCGGTCTACCTCAAGCGGGTCACGAAGACCGGGTTCGAGGACGCGCTGTTCTCCGGTTGGCGCCAGGACCCCGACTTCGTGCTCAACCAGCCCGCCTACCAGGGCGCGAAGGTCCTGGTCGCCGGCCCGGACTTCGGCACCGGGTCCTCCCGCGAGCACGCAGTGTGGGCGCTGCGCGACTTCGGGTTCCGCGTGGTCGTCTCACCCCGTTTCGCGGACATCTTCAAGGGCAACGCCGGCAAGCAGGGACTGGTCACCGCGATGGTGTCCGAGCCCGAGATCGAGCGGATGTGGGCGGCGATCGAGGCCCAGCCCGGGATCGAGGCGACCGTCGACCTGGCGACACAGCGCGTGTCGATCGGCGACATGGACGTGGCTTTCGAGATCGACGCTTACACTCGTTGGCGGTTGATGGAAGGGCTCGACGACATCGGGCTCACCCTCCGTGACGAGACCTCGATCACGGAGTTCGAATCCCGCCGCTCCCGTTGGCGGCCGAAGACATTGCCGGTGAAGTAGTGAACTCTCTCGTACAGGACGCAGCAGCTGCAGGGGCGCGCGTCGGGTTGAAGTCGGACGAGATCGTCATCCGGGGCGGCAAGCCGCTCGTGGGACGCATCGAGGTCCGCGGTGCGAAGAACCTGGCGACCAAGGCCATGGTCGCTGCGCTCCTCGGCGACACCCCGTCGATCCTCAAGGACGTCCCGGACATCTCCGACGTCAAGGTCGTGCGCGGCCTGCTCGAGGTGCACGGTGTCCGCGTGACGGACCCCGCCCGTGGCGAGCTCATCCTCGACCCCTCGCGCGTGGAGTCGGCGCACTTCGCCGAGATCGACGCGCACGCCGGCTCGAGCCGGATCCCGATCCTGTTCTGCGGTCCGCTGCTGCACAAGCTCGGCGAGGCGTTCATCCCCGACCTCGGCGGCTGCCGCATCGGCGACCGCCCGATCGACTTCCACCTCGACGCACTGCGCGCCATGGGTGCCGTCGTCGACAAGCAGGTCTCGGGCATCCACATCACGGCCCCGAACGGCCTCAAGGGCGCGAACATCGAGCTCCCCTACCCGAGCGTCGGCGCGACCGAGCAGGTCCTGCTCTCGTCCGTCCTCGCCGAGGGCACCACCGAGCTGCGGAACGCCGCGATCGAGCCCGAGATCATGGACCTCATCGCGATCCTGCAGAAGATGGGCGCGATCGTCACGGTCGAACCGAGCCGCACGATCTTCATCGAAGGCGTCAAGTCGCTCCGCGGCTACACGCACCGTGCGATCAACGACCGCAACGAGGCCGCGAGCTGGGCCTCCGCCGCGCTGGCGACCAACGGCGACATCTTCGTCGAGGGCGCCAAGCAGCAGGAGCTCATGACGTTCCTCAACGTCTTCCGGAAGGTCGGCGGCGGGTTCGACATCCAGGAGGACGGCATCCGGTTCTACCGCGAGCTCGACGTCCTCAAGCCCGTCGTCATCGAGACCGACGTGCACCCCGGCTTCATGACCGACTGGCAGCAGCCCCTCGTCGTCGCGCTCACGCAGGCCGAGGGCCAGAGCGTCGTGCACGAGACCGTCTACGAGAACCGCTTCGGCTTCACCGACGCGCTCAACGAGATGGGTGCCGACATCGTCGTGCACAAGGAGGGCCTGCCCGGCCACGACCGTCGCGTCGCCCGTCGTCCCTTCGAGCAGGCCGCGGTCATCACCGGCCCGACCAAGCTGCACGGCGCGAACGTCCGCGTCCCGGACCTCCGCGGCGGCTTCAGCCACCTCATCGCGGCACTGACCGCGGAGGGCGAGTCGCACATCACGAACGTCGGCATCATCAGCCGCGGGTACGAGCACTTCATCCCGAAGCTCCGCAAGCTCGGCGCGGACTTCGACTTCGCCGGCTGACGTGGCGGAGCAGCACGACCACGGCGGCACCGGTGACGGTGCCGCCGTGGCACGACCGACGACCGGGCCCGACGCGCTGGAACTGCCACAGGTGGGACGACCCGGAGAGGTCCGCACGGGCCTCCCGGTCCCCGGTCGGCGGTGGCGACGCGGCGAGCTGAACCGGGCCTTCCGGATCACCGGGTCCGTCGTGATCCCGACCATCCGGTTCGCCTCCGGCTACCGCTGGCACGGCCCGAACCGGTTGCCGGAGGAGGGGGGCGTTCGTCCTCGCCCCGAACCACTACACGAACATCGACCCGCTCGTCGTCGGGACGACCGTGTGGCTGCACCGTCGATCGCCGCGGTTCCTCGCGAAGGCGTCGCTGTTCCGCGTGCCGGTGTTCGGCAAGCTCATGAGCGGTATGGGGCAGATCCCCGTCGAGCGCAACGGCCGGACCCGCCTGAACGACCCGCTGAAGGGCGGCAAGGGACTCGTGTCGAACGGCGGCGCAGTCATCGTCTACCCCGAGGGCACGCTCACCCGTGACCCGGACCTGTGGCCGATGCGCGGCAAGACCGGGGCGGCGCGGATCGCCCTCGAGAACGACGTCCCGCTCATCCCGATGGCCCACTGGGGCACGCAGCGGATCATGGCGCGGTACGGCAAGAAGCTCCGCCTGTTCCCGCCGGCGAAGGTCGACATCGTCTACGGCGAGCCGCTCGACCTGTCGCGGTGGCGTGGGAAGCCGGTCGACCAGCAAGCCCTCACCGAGGTGACCGCGCTGCTCATGGAGCGCATCACCGCGCTGCTCGAGGGCCTCCGCGGTGAGCAGGCGCCCGCCGAGCGCTGGGACCCGACCGCGAACAAGCAGAAGGAGACCGGCAAGTTTGAGTGACGCAGCCGACCGGACCAGCGCGCCCGGCCTCCGCCCGCACGACGACCACCCGGACCCCTCCGTCGCAGCCCGCGGCGCCGTGGACACCGCCGCGATCCGCGTCGTCATGCAGTCGACCGACAAGCCACGGGTCGCCGTGATCGGTGCCGGCAGCTGGGGGGACCACGTTCGCCAAGGTGCTCGCCGAGGGCGGGGCCGAGACCGTGCTCTGGGCCCGGCGTCCCGAGGTCGCGCGGGAGATCACCGAGACGAAGCGGAACTCGGAGTACCTGCCCGGCATCAACCTGCCGCGGACCCTCACCGCGTCGACGTCGCTGGCAGCGGTGCTGTCCGGTGCCGAGCAGGTCTACGTGTCGGTGCCGTCGCAGACGCTGCGCTCGAACCTCGCCGCCATCCGCGAACTCCTGCCCGCGGATGTGCCCGTCGTGAGCCTCATGAAGGGCGTGGAGAAGGCGACCGGCCTGCGGATGAGCGAGGTGCTCCTCGACGGCCTCGGCATCGACCAGGACCGCATCGCCGTCGCGAGCGGACCGAACCTGGCGCTCGAGATCGCCCGCCGGCAGCCCACCGCGGCCGTCGTGTCGTCGTCCAGTGCGGACACCGCGACCGCCGTGGCAGCCGTGGCGACGAACCCGTACTTCCGCTCCTTCATCAACACCGACGTGATCGGCACCGAGTTCGGTGGGGTCCTCAAGAACCTCATCGCGGTGGCGATCGGCATCGTCGACGGTGTCGGGTACGGCGAGAACACCAAGGCGTCGATCATCACCCGCGGCCTCGCCGAGATGACCGAGTTCGCGGTGTCGCTCGGCGCGCAGCCGTCGACGCTGTCCGGTCTCGCGGGCCTCGGCGACCTCATCGCCACCTGCCAGTCGCCGCTGTCGCGCAACAACACCGCCGGGCGCCTGCTCGGGCAGGGGTACCGGTTCGACGAGGTCGTGCGGCAGATGAACCAGACCGCGGAGGGCCTGGCCTCGGTCGCGCCCATCCTCGAGCTGGCCCGGGCGAACGGCGTCGACATGCCCATCGTCGGACAGGTGGGCGAGGTCCTCGCCGGTAGGCTCGATCCGCGCAACATCGCGCCGCACCTCACGGAGACCGACGAGCCCCAGGGCGAGTGACCGGTCCCGGTACCCACCGCTTGGAGCGTCCATGAGCAGCACCGCGCCCGCATCCGAACCGACCGACGCCGAGCGCACGCCGAGCGGCACCGACGAGCGGACCACCGTCGCCGTGCTCTTCGGTGGCCGGTCGAGCGAGCACGAGATCAGCTGCGTGACCGCCGGCGGCATCATGGACGTCGTCGACCGCGACCGGTACGACCTGCTGCCGATCGGCATCACGAAGGACGGGGCGTTCACGCTCCAGGCGGACGACCCGTCGGTCTGGGCACTCCGGGGTCAGGAGCTCCCGACCGTGCCGGACAACGGCACCCGCGTCCGTTTCCCGCTCTCCGGCGACTCCCGTGGGTTCTCCGTCGAACTGCCGGACGGCTCGGTCGAGTCGCTCGGGGACGTCGACGTCGTCTTCCCGATCCTGCACGGACCCTTCGGCGAGGACGGCACCGTCCAGGGCCTGCTCGAGACCGCCGGCCTGCCCTACGTCGGCGACGGCGTCCTGGCGAGCGCCCTGGCCATGGACAAGCACGTCGCGAAGGCGGTCCTCGAGCACGCCGGGCTCCGGGTCGCCCCGTGGACGACGGTGCTCCGTCGGCAGTGGCAGGCCGATCCGGTCGACGTCGCCGAGACCGTCGCCGCGCACGGCTTCCCGCTGTTCGTGAAGCCCGCACGCGCCGGGTCGAGCATGGGCGTCTCGCGCGTCGACGACCCCGCTCAGCTCGGTGCGGCGATGGACCTCGCCTTCGAGCACGACAGCAAGGTCATCGTCGAGCCGCGGGTCGTCGGCCGCGAGGTCGAGGTCGCCGTGCTCGAGGGTCGTGACGGCGTGCCGCGGACGAGCCTGCCCGGGGAGATCGTCGTCGCCGAGGACGGCTTCTACGACTTCGCCGCCAAGTACCTGGGCGGTGACGAGCAGCTGCTGTGCCCGGCCCCGCTCACCGAGGCGGAGACCGACGAGATCCGTTCCGTCGGAGCGCGTGCCTTCGAGGCGATCGGCGGCGCCGGGCTGGCCCGTGTGGACTGCTTCCTGACGGACGACGGCTTCGTCGTGAACGAGGTCAACACCATGCCGGGGTTCACCCCGTTCTCGATGTACCCGCGCTGCTGGGCGGCGTCGGGGCTGCCCTACCCGGAACTCGTCGCGGAGCTCATCGAGTTGGGACGCGCCGCGGTCCGCTGAGGACCGTCCGGGTCAGTCGACGTCCTGCGGGTCGAGGCAGCGGTGGCCGTCCTCCGGCAGCCGTGACACGGCGTCACCGAGGTCCTGCAGGGCGTCGCCCGTCGCGCGGGAGGTGTCGATGACGACCTGGACCGCGGGGGGACCGGCCGAACGTCGTGTAGACGACCTCCTTCCCCCCGGTCGTCGCGGATCCAGTCCACGGAGCCCTGCGAGAAGCACGGCAGGTCGGAGACGGTCGGCACGGCGACACCGCAGTGGTAGAGCACGGCGGAGGGGGACCCCCCACGCCGCCGTGGCCTGTGCGGAGGTGTTGCGGAGCGCCAGGGTGTCGTTGACGACCGCGGGCAGGCGGACCTGGGCATCGGCACACGCGGCCGCGTCCGCTGCGGGAGCGGGCTCCATGCGGACCGCGTTCGTGCAGCCGGACAGCCCGGCCACGACCGCCGCCGCGGCGAGCACGGTGGCGATGATGCGGGGTCCTCGGCGCGCGGTGTCCATCGGCGTCCAGGCTACCGTTCTCGTGTGGACGCGACGCACGACGAGCACCAGCACGAGCACCGCACCGACGGTCCCGACGGCGTCGACGGGCGGGCGACCGCCGGAGCACAGCGCACGACCGTCGGAGCGCTCGGCGAACTCGCGGTGCTCGACCGGGTCACGCGACGCCTCCCCGCCGGGTCCCCGGTCCTCGGGCCCGGGGACGACTGCGCCGTCGTCGCCGCCCCCCGACGGCCGCTTCGTCGTGACCACGGACATGATGGTGCACGGCCCGGACTTCCGGTGGGCGTGGTCCTCGCCCGAGGACGTCGGCTGGAAGGCCGCCGCCACGAACCTCTCCGACGTCGCCGCGATGGGCGCCGTGCCCTCCGGTCTCGTCGTCGCGATCGCGGCTCCGCCGGACACCCAGGTCGCGGTGCTGGAGGGCGTCGCGGACGGGTTCCGACTCGCCGTCGACGCCCTCGCTCCGGGGTGCGGGGTGGTCGGCGGCGACCTGTCCACGTCGGCGACGTTCTCGCTGACCGTCACCGCGTTCGGGGACCTCGGAGGGCGGGACCCCGTCGTCCGGTCCGGTGCCCGGGTCGGTGACGTCCTCGCTGTCTCCGGGGAGCTCGGCGCCGCCGCCCGCGGCCTGGCCCGGCTGTTCCGGGACGGCGTCGACGCCGCGGGGGGAGCCCGACGTCGAGCGGGTCCGGGCGAGCGGGGCCGACACGGACCCCGACGTCGCCCGGCAGCGCCGCCCGGTCCCCCCCGATCGCCGACGGTCCGCTGGCTGCCGCAGCCGGTGCGACGGCGATGCTCGACCTGTCCGACGGGCTCGCGATCGACGCAGGGCGCCTCGCCCGGGCGAGTGGCGTGACCCTGGAACTCGACCCGGCCGAGGCGTCGGCGCCCGACGGGGTGGTGGACGAGGTCGCGCTGCACGGCGGCGAGGACCACGGGCTGCTGGCGACCTTCCCGGTCGGGACGCGCCTGCCGGGCGGCTTCCGCCGGATCGGCGTGGTGCGCGAGCGCACGTCCCACGCGGGAGCGGACCATGCGGAGCGGTCCGTGGACCTGGTTCGTGGCGGGACGCCCGTCCCGACGACGGGGTGGGACCCGTACGCGGACTGGGACGGCGTCGCGGGCTGACGCAAAGTCGCACCCCCCGCGCGCTCCGGCACCGGCCCGGCAGCAGGTCCGGCTCCGGTCGGAGCGGCGGTAGCCTCAGTCCGCGTCGGCCACGGCCTCCCATGCCACGGTGTCACCCCACGAGCGCTTGCTGAACCGGGTGAGCCCGGCCGGCCACGTGGGCTCGGGGGGAGCGGGTGCCGCGTTCGACGACGACGACCGCACCGGGCGTCACGCGTGACACGAGGGCCTCGAGCACGTCGGTGACCTCGGACTCGGCGACCTCGTACGGCGGGTCGATGAAGACGAGGTCGAACGTCTTCGCCGTCCCCCCGCAGGTACCCCAGTGCGGGCTGCGCGTGGACGTCGATGCGGACACCAGGCGCGCGCTTCTGCACCGCGCGCGCGTTCTCGCGGCAGGCGGCCGCCGCGGACGCGGCGCGGTCCACCAGGGACACCTCGACCGCACCCCGGGACGCGGCTTCGAGGCCGAGCGCACCGGTTCCGGCGTACAGGTCCGCGACCGAGGTGTCGTCGATGAGCCCGCGCGACTCGAGGGAGGAGAACAGCGCCTCGCGCACACGGTCGCTCGTCGGTCGGGTGCCGGACTTCGGCACCCGGAGCGTCGTGGACCCGGCGGCGCCGGCGATGATGCGCGTCATGCTGCCACCGTAGCGGGCCGCGGCGGCGACCCCGGCGTCCTCCACAGCCCCGCCGGGGGAGGCTCGTGGCGGGTCGGACGTCGCGGGTACCGTTGGGGCGTGGCCACCTCCCGCACCGATGCCGCTCCGACGAGCCCAGCCGCGGGCGCTGACGCCGCCCGTGCGGGCGCTGCGTCGGTCGGCGACGCGCCGTCCGCTGCCGTGGGGGGGACCCGTGCAGTGGGGCCCGGCGCCGCTCGACGTGCGGCTGGCGAACGTCCTCGGTGGGCGGACGGCGAAGGCGATCGAGAAGGCGTTCGGGCACCGCACCGTCGGGGAGTTCCTCGAGCACGCTCCGCGTCGCTACGCGGAGCGCGGCGCACTCACGGCGCTGGACTCGCTCGCGATCGGCGAGTCGGTCACGATCGTCGCCGAGGTGGTCGAGGTCCGGGAGCGCACCATGCGGGCGCGACGGGGCTCCATCCTCGAGGCCAAGATCGGGGACGGGACCGGCCTGCTGACCCTGACGTTCTTCAACCAGGGGTGGCGGACGAAGGACCTCGTGCCCGGCGCCCGCGGGGTCTTCGCCGGCAAGGTCGGCGACTACCGCGGCGCCCGGCAGCTGGCGCACCCGGACTACGAGCTCTTCGACCGGGACGACCCCCCGCGCCACGGCGGACCCGGGGTCGGAGGAGGCGATCCGCTGGTCGCGCCAGCCGATCCCCATCTACCCGGCCACGGCTTCCCTGTCGTCCTGGCAGATCGCGAAGGCCATGGGGGTCGTCCTCGACACGCTGCCGGACGTCGCCGACCCGATCCCGGCCTCCGTCCGGACCCGGCTCGACCTCGTGCCGTTCCGTCGGGCACTCGAACTGCTGCACCGGCCGGAGAAGGTGTCCGACTTCAAACGGGCGCAGGACGCCCTGCGCTACCGCGAGGCGTTCGTGCTGCAGACCGCGCTGGTGCAGCGCCGGATCGCGGCGCGGGCCACGGCGTCCGTCGCCCGGACCGCGTCGCCCGGCGGCGTCCTCGAGCGCTTCGACGCGAGCCTGCCGTTCACCCTGACCGACGACCAGCGGTCGGTCGGGGCCGAGATCGCGCAGGACATGGCCGGGACCTGGCCGATGCACCGGCTCGTGCAGGGCGAGGTCGGTTCGGGCAAGACCCTCGTCGCGATCCGGGCGATGCTCACCGTGGCGGAGTCCGGCGGACAGTCCGCGCTGATCGCCCCGACGGAGGTCCTGGCCGCGCAGCACCTCCGGTCGATCGTGAAGTTCCTCGGGCCGGACCTGGCCGCGGAGCTCCGTCCGGTGATCCTGACCGGGTCGCAGTCCACCGACGAGCGCCGGCGGGCGCTGCTCGCCGCGGCGTCCGGTGGGTCCCGCCTCGTGGTCGGCACCCACGCGCTGCTCGGCGACCGGGTCGACTTCGCCGAACTCGGCCTGGTGGTCGTCGATGAGCAGCACCGCTTCGGGGTGGAGCAGCGTGAGGCCCTGCGGACGAAGGGCTCGACGCCACCGCACGTGCTCGTCCTCACCGCGACGCCCATCCCGCGGACCGTGGCGATGACCGTGTTCGGCGACCTCGACGTCTCGACGATCCAGGGCATGCCGTCCGGCCGGGCCGGGGTCGAGACGTTCACCGTCGGGCTCGCCGAGCACCCCGGGTGGGAGTCCCGCATCTGGACGCGGATGGCCGAGGAGCTGGCGGACGGGCGCCAGGCGTTCGTCGTCTGTCCGGCGATCGACGACGCGCACGGCGAGGACGACGGGACGCCCGGTCCCGCCGGCGACGGAGCCGCGGCCGACGGCACGCCGGGCGGCGCCGACGCCGACGGCACGCCGACCAGGAAGCCCGCGACGGTCCTCGCGACCGCGGAACGGATGCGCGCCATGCCCGTGCTCGCGGGGCGGCGCATCGAGGTCCTGCACGGCCGGATGTCGGCGGAGGAGAAGGACCGCGTGATGACGTCCTTCGCCGACGGCGCGGTCGACGTGCTCGTCGCGACGACGGTGATCGAGGTCGGTGTCGACGTCCCGAACGCCTCGATGATGGCGGTGCTCGACGCCGACCGGTTCGGCGTCTCGCAGCTGCACCAGTTGCGCGGGCGCATCGGTCGCGGGCAGTACGCGGGTGTCTGCCTGCTCGTCACCGCCGCCGAGACCGACACGGTGTCACGGGAGCGCGTGGACGCGGTGGCCGCGTCCGACGACGGGTTCGAGCTGGCACGGGTCGACCTCGAACTGCGCCGGGAGGGCGACGTGCTCGGCGAACGGCAGTCGGGTGGGCGGTCGTCGTTGACGCTCCTGCGCGTGGTGCAGCACGCCGACCTCATCGTGGACGCGCGGGAGGAGGCCGAACGCCTCCTGGAGGACGACCCGGACCTGAGCGGCAGTCCCGCGCTCCGGGACGCCCTCGCACGCCGCCTCGACGAGTCCGACGCGGCCTTCCTCGGGAAGAACTGAGCGGAGTCGGCCGGTATCGTCGCTCACATGACGAAGATCGCCGTGGTGCCCGGCTCGTTCGACCCCGTGACGCTGGGACACCTCGACGTGATCGCCCGTGCCGTGGACCTGTTCGACGAGGTGCACGTGCTCGTCGTGCACAACCCCGACAAGAAGGCGGCACTGTTCGACGCCGGCGACCGGGTCCGGCTCATCCGGGAGTCCGTCACGGAGCTCGGGATCCCGGGCCGGGTCGTGGTCGGGGAGTGGACGGCCGGGCTCCTGGTCGACTACTGCCGGCAGGTGGGGTCGAAGATCCTGGTGAAGGGTGTGCGGTCCGGCGAGGACGTGGCCTACGAGACCCCGATGGCGATCATGAACCGGCACCTCGCCGGGGTGGAGACGGTCTTCCTGCTGCCGGACGCCGCCCGGGCGCACGTCTCGAGCTCGCTCATCCGGCAGGTGTCGTCCCTCGGTGGCGACGTGACGCCGTACGTGCCCGACGCGGTGGCCCGCGCGCTCGCCGGGCGGGCCTGACGGCCGGACCGACGGACGGCCGCCCTCGACACGCTCCGGGTGCTCGACTCGTCGGCCTGAGCGGGGTAGGCTGGTTGATCGTGTCTTCCTCCGTGAACAGCCCCTACGCCCTGCGTGTGCGTGACCTCGCGCACCGGCCGGGCGACATGCGCGAGGTGTCGCTCGACATCACCGTCCCGAGCACCCTCGGCGCCGGTCTCATCGCCGTGCGCGAGGGCGACCAGATGCACCTCGACGTGAAGCTCGAGGGCCTCCACGAGGGTGTGCTCGCGTCCGGCACCGCCCGGGCCGAGGCGACGGGGGGAGTGCTCGCGCTGTCTCATCGACGTCAGCGAGCTCGTCGAGGTCGAATTCGCGGAACTGTTCGCGTATGATGCCTCGGAGGAATTCGACTACCAGGTTCACGATGACCACGTGGATTGTGAACCGGTCGTCCGAGACGCGGTGGTGCTGTCACTGCCGTTCCAGCCGGTCTGCCGGCCGGACTGCCCAGGACTCGACCCGGAGACGGGTGAGCGCCTGGCGGACATCGGCGAGCGGCCGACAACCGCTGCCACCGATCCTCGCTGGGCTGCGCTCAGCGGGATCCAGTTCGACGACAGCACTCCCGACCAGACCACCGCGGACGAGGAGCGGACGCCGGCCGACCAGGCCGAGTGACCGCCACCGCCCACGACTGACCACCGACCAAGCGAAAGAGAACCACCATGGCCGTCCCCAAGCGCAAGCAGTCCCGTGCGAACACGCACGCCCGTCGATCGCAGTGGAAGGCCGCACCGGTCCAGCTCGTGAAGACGATCGAGAACGGCAAGGTCACCTACAGCCTCCCGCACCGCGCGAAGGTCGTCGAGGACTCGGCCGGCACGCCCCTGTACATGGAGTACAAGGGCCGCAAGGTCGCCGACGTCTGATCGGACTCCCCTCATGACTGCGACGTCCGGCGCCGCGGGGTCCCGCCCCGTGGGGTCGGACGTCGTTCGTCTGCGCGACCTCCTCGACGTGCCGGTGGACCCGGAACTCCTGCAGCTCGCCCTCACCCACCGGTCGTACGCGTACGAGCACGGCGGGATCGGGCACAACGAGCGGCTCGAGTTCCTCGGCGACTCCATCCTCGGGCAGGCCGTGACTGTCAAGCTGTTCCGTGACTACCCGGAACTCGACGAGGGCGAGCTCGCCAAGCGGCGCGCGAGCCTCGTCTCCACGGTCGCCCTCGCCGAGATCGCCCGCCACATCGGGCTCGGCGCGTACCTCCGGCTCGGCAAGGGCGAGGAGCAGACCGGTGGTCGCGACAAGTCGTCGATCCTCGCCGACACGGTGGAAGCCGTGATCGGGGCGACGTACCTGTCCGCCGGCGCCGACGCCGCCACCGACCTGGTGCTGCGGCTCGTCGCGCCGCTGCTGGTCGACCCCGCGCGGTTCGGCGCCGCGATGGACCCGAAGACGAGCCTGCAGGAGCTCGCCTCCGCGCGCTCGCTCGGCAACCCCGCCTACCGCATCACCGAAGCGGGCCCGGACCACGACAAGACCTTCCACGCGACGGTCGTGCTGCAGGGCGAGGACGTCGCCACCGGCACCGGCACGAGCAAGAAGACGGCGGAGATGTCCGCCGCGCTCGACGCCTGGACGCGACTGTCCGGACGTCCCGTCGAGGGCTGACCGGGTGCCCGAACTCCCCGAGGTCGAGGTCGTCCGCGCCGGCCTCGAACCCGCCGTCACCGGCGCCAGGGTGCTCGCCGTGCAGGTGCACGACGAGCGCGCGCTCACCCGCCACGACGGGCCTGCCGAGGACTTCGCGCACCGCCTGACCGGGCGGACGATCGCCGCGGCCGTCCGTCGCGGGAAGTTCATGTGGTTCCCGCTGGACCCCGACGGGGACCGACCCGAAGCACTGGTCGCGCACCTCGGCATGAGCGGCCAGATCCTGCTCGGCCGCGACCGACCCGCCGCACGGCACCGGCGGATCGTCCTCGACGTGCAGCCTCCCGGGACGGACCGGGACGGCGTCCGGGAGGCACCGGTGCAGCTCGAGTTCGTCGACCAGCGCACCTTCGGGTCGATGGCGATCGACCGGATGCTGCCCACGGTCGACGGCGCTGCCGCCGGCCACGCCGGGCAGATCGACACGACCGACCCGCGAGCCGACTGGCGCCGACGGATCCCGTTCCAGGTGTCGCACATCGCCCGGGACCCGCTCGACCCCGCGTTCGACGACGACCGCTTCACCGCCGCGGCGCGGAAGCGGTCCAGCGGCATCAAGCGTGTGCTGCTCGACCAGGGGGGTCATCAGCGGCATCGGGAACATCTACGCGGACGAGTCGCTGTGGGCAGCGCGCCTGCACTTCGACCGACCGGCCGACCGGCTGCCCCGGGCGACGCTGCACCTGCTCCTCGACGAGGTCCGGGCCGTGCTCCGCCGCGCGCTCGAGGACGGCGGGACGAGCTTCGACGCGCAGTACGTCAACGTGAACGGGCAGTCCGGGTACTTCTCGCAACGCCTCGCGGTGTACGGCCAGCAGGGGGGAGCCCTGCCCGCGGTGCGGCACCGCGATCGTGCGTGAGGCCTTCATGAACCGGTCGAGCCACCGCTGCCCCGTGTGCCAGCCCGCTCCGCGGCAGCGCAGGCGTTAGCCTGACGCGAACCGACCAGCCGGAGACCGCATGTACCTGAAGAGCCTGACCCTCAAGGGGTTCAAGTCCTTCGCGCAGCCCACGACGTTCGCGTTCGAGCCGGGCGTCACATGCATCGTCGGCCCGAACGGCTCCGGCAAGTCGAACGTCGTCGACGCCCTTGCCTGGGTGATGGGGGGAGCAGGGGGGCGAAGACCCTCCGCGGCGGCAAGATGGAGGACGTCATCTTCGCCGGCACCGCCACCCGCGGTCCCCTCGGTCGCGCACAGGTGACCCTGACGATCGACAACGCCGACGGTCTGCTGCCGATCGAGTACGCCGAGGTGACGATCTCGCGGACGCTGTTCCGGAACGGTGGCAGCGAGTACGCCATCAACGGCGAGAACTGTCGGTTGCTCGACGTCCAGGAGCTGCTGAGCGACACCGGGCTGGGCCGGGAGATGCACGTCATCGTCGGGCAGGGCCAGCTCGACAAGGTGCTGCACGCCACCCCGGAGGACCGGCGCGGGTTCATCGAGGAGGCTGCCGGCATCCTCAAGTACCGCCGCCGGAAGGAGAAGACGCTCCGGAAGCTCGACGCGATGCAGACGAACCTGACACGGCTGTCGGACCTGGCGGGGGGAGATCCGCCGGCAGCTGAAACCGCTCGGACGCCAGGCCGAGGTGGCCCGCAAGGCGCAGTCGGTCGCGGCCGTCGCCCGGGACGCCAAGGCCCGCCTGCTCGCCGACGACGTCGTGCGGTTGCGGCGCGAACTGCGCGACCACGTCGAGGTCGAGACCGGTCGGAAGTCCGAGCGCATCGTCCTGCAGGAGCGGCTCGAGCAGATCCGGCAGCGGCAGCAGCAGGTCGAGCAGAGCATGGTCGGCGACGACGTCGACCGCGCCCGGACCGTGGTCCACCGGTTGGAGAGCGTGCAGGAGCGACTGCGCAGCCTGTCGATGCTCGCGAACCAGCGGCTGATGTTCCTCGCGCAGCAGGCCGAGGCACCGCAGCAGGGCCCGACCGTCACGCCCGAGCGGGTCGCCGGCGTCCGCGCCGAAGCCGACCGGCTCGACCTGCGTGCGCAGGAGATGCAGGGTGGGACGACCGCCGTCGGTGAGCGGGTGCAGGCCGCTCGTGCCGCACTCGACGCGCTCGACGAGCAGATCGCCGCGCAGGCTGCCCGCGTCGCGCAGCACGACCTGAACGGCCAGCGGCTCGCCGGGGCCGTCGAGGTGGCGCGCTCGCGGCGGTCGTCGGCCGTCGCCGACCGGGAGCGGCGGGAGCGAGCGCTCTCCGAGGCGGTCGTCCGTGCCGAGCAGGCCGCCGCCACCCTGGAGGACCTCGGTCGCGACCCGGCGCTGGACACCGACGACGAGACACTCACTGCGACGCTGGCGGCGGCCCGCGACCAGCTCGACCGAGCCCAGGCGGACCGGGACACGCACCGGGACCGACTGCACGCGCTCGAGCGCGAACGGGACGCCCTCGACGCCCGGATCGCCGCGCTCGCGCTCTCGATCGACGTCCGTGACGGTTCGCAAGCGCTCATCGACGCCGGTCGCGAGGGGATCGCCGGCCGGCTCGCCGACCGTCTCACGGTCACGCCCGGGTACGAGGCGGCCGTCGCCACCGCACTCGACGGGCTCGCGGACGCCGTGCTCGCCGAGGACCGGCGGGCTGCGCTCGACGCCGTCGACCACGCCCGGGCCGCGGACCTCGGTCGCATCGACGTGGTCGTCGCCGACGTGGCCGGCAGTGCGTCACGGCTGCCCGCCGCGCTGCCGCCCGGCGTCCGGGCCGCGCTCGACGTCGTGACCGGCCCGCCCGCGCTCACCGCGGTCCTGACCGAGACGCTGGTCGCCGACCGGGACGACGTCGACCTGGAGGCGGTGCTCGCGGCCGCCCCGGACGCCACGGTGGTCACGCGGTCCGGCGACCTCGTGCGCGCGGCGCGGGTGACCGGCGGCGGGCAGCGCTCGACGTCCCGCATCGAGTTGGCCGCGGACCGCGACGCAGCGGCCACCCGCCGGGAGACCGTGGTGGCCGAGGCGGAGGAGGCGGCCGCGGGCCTCCAGGCTGCGCGGACCGCGGTGGAGGCCGCACGGCGGGCGGTGGACGAGGCGGACCGGGCCGCGCGCGCCCACGCCCGCGCGACGGCGGAGTACGACCGGACCAGTGCCTCCGCCCGCGCCCGGGCGGAGAACACCGCTGCCGAGGTCGAGCGGCTGCGCGCAGCCCTCGCCGAGACGGACGGTGCGACTGCGGCCTCCGAAGCGGCACTCGCCGCGGCCGAAGCGGAGCTCCGGGCCTTCGCGGAGCGCCCGCGCCCGGTCGTCGACGCGTCCGCCCGGCCGGCGGCGCAGGACGCCGTCGACGCCGCCCGGGCGGCGGAGATCGAACACCGACTGCAGGTCGAGACCGCCCGCGAGCGTGCCCGGGCCGAGCGGCGTCGGGCGGACCAGCTCGAGCGGCAACTCGGAGCGGAGCGGGCGGCGGCCGAGGAGGCTGCGCGTCTCGCGGTCATCCGACGGGGGCAGATCGCCTCGGCCGAGGGTGTCCTGGCCGACCTGCCGGTGGTCCTCGCCGCCGTCGACCGTTCGCTGGCCGAGGCCCGGGTGCAGCTCGCGACCGAGGAGTCCGAGCGCACGAAGCGCAACACCGAGCTGCAGGGCATCCGGAACGAGGAGCGCGAGCTGCGGGACCGTCTGCAGACCATCACCGACGGGGTGCACTCGCTCGAGATGGAGATCTACGAGAAGCGGCTGCACCTGTCCGGGGTCCTCGACCGGGCGCAGAGCGAACTCGGGCTCGGCGAGACCGTGCTCGTCGCGGAGTACGGGCCGGACGTCCCCGTGCCGGTCGACGTGCTCATCGACCCGCGGGTGCTCGCACGACGGCACCGCGAGGCGGCACGAGCGGCCGCTGCCGAGGACGTGTCGACGGGGGCCGAGGACACGGCCGCTGACGACCTCGACCCGGTCGGTGTCGACGTCGACGAGACCGACGACACCGACGAGACCGTGCTCGCCGCCGGCTCGACCCTGCCCGGCGGGCCTGCCCTGCCCGAGTACGAGGCACCCGACGTCGACCCCGCGGACGTCCCGACCACGCCGTACGTCCGCGCCGAGCAGGAGCGCCGACTCGCCGCGGCCGAGCGTGACCTCGGGCGGCTCGGCAAGGTGAACCCGCTCGCGCTCGAGGAGTTCCAGGCGCTCGAGCAGCGGCACGCGTTCCTGTCCGACCAGCTCGACGACCTGCAGAAGACCCGCGCCGACCTCCTGACGATCATCGAGGAGCTCGACGGGAAGATGCAGACCATCTTCGCGTCCGCGTTCGAGGACACCCGCGAGGCGTTCGACGTCGTGTTCCCGATCCTGTTCCCCGGCGGTTCGGGATCGATCACGTTGACGAACCCGGACGACCTGCTCACCACCGGCATCGACGTGCAGGTCAAGCCCGCGGGCAAGAAGATCGACCGGCTGACGCTGCTGTCCGGCGGGGAGCGGTCCCTGGCTGCCGTGGCGCTGCTCGTGGCGATCTTCACGGCCCGGCCGAGCCCGTTCTACATCATGGACGAGGTCGAGGCGGCGCTCGACGACGCGAACCTCGGCCGCCTGCTCACCGTGTTCGGGCGGCTGCAGGAGTCGTCGCAGCTCATCGTCATCACGCACCAGAAGCGGACCATGGAGATCGCCGACGCGCTGTACGGGGTCTCGATGCGGCAGGACGGCGTGTCCGCCGTCGTCGGCCAGCGGGTGCAGAAGCCCGAGCCCGCCGCAGCGGTCGCGTAGCCGACGGTCGGAGACGGACGGGAGGCTCCCCACCGGCCGGTTCCGGACCGACGCGCCAGCGGCGGGTCGGCCGTGACCGGTGGGGAGCCTCCAGTCAGGCGTGGGGAGGTGGCGACTACTTCGCGTCGGCCTCGACGGCGTCCGCCGGCTCGCCGGTCGGGGTGAGGCCGCGCTGCTGGCGCTTCTTCGACACGACGAGGCTCGCGACCGTCGCGACGGTGATCGTCAGGAGGATGAAGCCCAGCGAGAACCAGATCGGGATCTCGGGCGCCCACTCGACGTGCTGACCGCCGTTGATGAACGGCACCTCGTTGACGTGCAGGGCGTGGAAGACGAGCTTCACGCCGATGAAGGCGAGGATGACGGCCAGGCCCTGACCGAGGTAGATGAGCCGCTCGAGCAGGCCGGCGATGAGGAAGTAGAGCTGGCGGAGACCGAGGAGCGAGAACGCGTTCGCGGTGAACACGATGAACGCGTCCTGCGTCAGCCCGAAGATCGCGGGGATCGAGTCGAGCGCGAAGAGCACGTCCGTCAGGCCGATCGAGACCATGACGAGCAGCATCGGGGTGAAGAGGCGCTTGCCGTCGACCTTGGTGGTGAGGCGGTCACCGTCGTAGTGCTCGGAGGTCGGGATCACGCGGCGGAGCAGACGGATGAGCTTCGAGTCGCCCTCCTCGGCACCGTGTTCGTCGCCGCCCTTGGCCTGCGACCACGCGAGCCAGAACAGGAGGAGACCGAACAGGTAGAAGACCCACGAGAAGTTCTCGATGATCGTGACGCCGAGGGCGATGAAGACACCGCGCGCCACGAGGGCGATCGCGACACCGACGAGCAGGACCTTCTGCTGGAACTCCTTCGGCACCGCGAAGGTCGTCATGATGATGAGGAAGACGAAGAGGTTGTCGACCGACAACGCCTTCTCGGTCAACCAGCCGGCGAAGTACTCACCGCCGGCCTGTCCGCCGCCGAACACCCACACGCCGACACCGAACAGGATCGCGAGCGCGATGTAGACGATGGACCAGAAGGCCGATTCGCGGATGTGCGGCACGTGCGGCGTGCGCACGTGCGAGAAGAAGTCGAACACGAGCAGGCCGAGGATGCCTGCGATCGTGAAGAGCCACACGTACAGGGGGGACGTCCATGGAGAGCCTCCAGGTCAGGGGCGTGCCACACAGGGAAAGTGGGTACGCCGGAGCCTGAAGGTCTCTTCCGCCGCGGTCCTGTCCGGTGATCCGGTGGGCCGCGACCGACGCCCCGGGTCCGGGTCGTTCCGGGCCGTACTGACGGGGTCGCCGAGAGGGAATACTCCCCTTCGCGACTCCGACCCTACCGAAGGCCGGCACCGAGTGGGCACCCGTAAGCTGGGAACATGGCGAGTAGTTGGTCCCTGTCCTCCCGGCTCCGTGGTCTGTTCCAGCGGAAGACCATCGACGAGACGACGTGGGAGGACCTGGAGACGGCGCTGATCGGCGCGGACTTCGGCCCCGACATCTCCGAGGAGATCATCGAGGACCTCCGTGCGCGCGTCGCCCGGTACGACACGACGGACCCCGCCGACCTCAACCGCATGCTGCGCGAGGTGCTCGAGGAGCGGCTGTCGAAGCTCGACACGACGCTCAAGCTGAGCAACCGTCCCGCCGTGGTCCTCGTCGTCGGCGTCAACGGCGTCGGCAAGACCACCACCATCGGGAAGTTCGCGAAGTTCCTCCGCACCTACGACCGCACGGTCCTGGTCGGCGCCGCCGACACGTTCCGCGCCGCGGCCGTCGAGCAGGTCGCGACGTGGGCGCAGCGTGCCGGCGTCGACGTCGTCCGCCCCGCACAGCCCGGGCAGGACCCGGCGTCGGTGGCGTACCAGACCGTCGAGCGTGCGATCCGCGAGGGCACGGAGATCGTCGTCATCGACACCGCCGGCCGGCTGCACACGAAGGCCGGGCTGATGGACGAGCTCGGCAAGATCAAGCGCGTCGTCGAGAAGCAGACGGAGATCGCCGAGGTCCTGCTCGTGCTCGACGCGACGACCGGGCAGAACGGGCTCGCGCAGGCGCAGGCCTTCATCGAGGGCGCCGGGGTCACGGGACTCGTCATCACGAAGCTCGACGGGTCGGCCAAGGCAGGGTTCGTGCTCAGCGTGCAGGAGAAGACGGGCATCCCGATCAAGCTCATCGGCCAGGGCGAGGGCATCAACGACCTGACCGGCTTCACGCCGCACGTCTTCGTGCAGAACCTGGTCGGGTGAGTCCCGTCCTCCGCCGTCTGACCGACCGCGCTCCCGGCGGCGTCTCCGTCCTCGAGCTCGTGGTGATGTGCTGCGTCGCCGTCGCGCTCACGTTCGGGAGCCTGTTCCACAAGCTGCAGTGCGCGGCGGACGGGTTGGACCTGGCGTACGTGACGGGGCACGCGTGCCTCGGCGACACCCTCAGCCTGTGGGGGGATCCGCGACCTCGGGTCGCACGTGTTCCCCTACGTCGGGGAGCTCACCGACCGCGGTCTGCCGCCCGGCACCCTCGAGTACCCGACGCTGACCGGCCTCTGGGCCTGGCTGTCGGCACTGCCCGTCGACTCGCTGCGCGGGTTCCTCGTCGTCACGGCGATCACCTTCGTGCCCGTGGTGGTCCTGGTCACCGTGTTCCTGGCCCGCGTCGCCGGACGCCGCGCCTGGGTCTTCGCCGCGACTCCGCCGCTGTTCCTCTACGCGCTCTACAACTGGGACCTGCTCACCGTGCTCTGCACCGCTGCCGGCCTGTTCGCCGCGGTGCGGTGGCCGGCCGGACGCGCACCCGTCTGGCGAGCGGTCGTCGTCGGGGCGCTGTTCGGCCTCGGCGGGGCCTTCAAGCTCTACCCGCTCGCGTTCGTCGCACCGTTCGTCCTCGCCTTCCTGGTCGACGCCGGTGTGGCGTGGCCGGACCGGTTCCGTCGCGCGGCCGCTGCCGTGGCGGGTGCCGTCGGCGTGGTGCTCGCGGCCAACCTGCCGTTCGTGGTCGTCAACGCCACGTCGTGGTTCTCCGTCATCCGGTTCCAGGGCACCCGGGCCATCGACCCGAGCACGATGTCGGTCTGGTACTGGGGCCTGCAGCCGTGGTCGGCGAACCCCGACCCGGGCGTGCAGCACAAGCTGAACCTGCTCTCCACCGGAGCGACCGCGGTCGCCGTGCTGGCCGTCCTGGTCGTCGGGCTCCTCATCGGGCTCCGCCGCGGTCGGATGCCGTGGATCGAGACGAGTGCGGCCCTGCTCTGCGCCTACCTGGTCGCGAACAAGGTCGATTCGCTGCAGTACGTCCTGTGGCTCACCCCGTTCTTCGCGGTCGTGCGCATCCGCCTGTGGTGGGTCGTCGCGTACATGACGGCGAACCTGCTGCTCTTCGTCGGCTGGTTCCACAGCTTCGCGCTGAAGGCGGTCGGCATGACGGCGCGGAGCTGGGCGGACGAGGCGCAGTCGATCGGCATCTGGGGACAGATCATCCTGCTGCCGATCCTGGCGGTCGTCTTCCTCCGCAGTCGTGCCGTGGACAGTGACGTCGCGCAGGGTGTGGACGTCGACGTCGACCGGCGCGCGCAGCAGCCCGCTGACGTGTACCGTCCGGCTGGTACCTGACCGACCGGAAGAGGACATCTCATGCCCGCACTGCTCATCATCGCGATCATCGTCGGCGTCGTCCTGCTGATCACCGGCATCGTCAGCGCCGCGCTCAAGGCCCTGCTCTTCATCGGGCTGGTGCTCATCGTGCTCGCCGTCGTGGGGTGGATCCTCCGGCGCGTGCGCGGAGGCGGCTCGCGCGTCTGACGTCGCGACACCACGGCCACTGGCGCGTCCCGTTCGGCGGGGACGCGCCAGTCGTCGTTCCGGTCGCGCTGTCGAGGTGACGAACGGCCCGGACCGGTGGGAGGCCTCCCGGCCGGCCGCTGCCGGTGGTGCCCGCCGGTCCGGGAGTCGTACCGACTGGCGCCCTGCCGGCGCCTCGAGCAGGTGCGCCATTGGACTGAGTACCGGGCCGGGGATGGTACCGGCCGGCTCTGGTGCTCCGGTGCGGTCTCACGACCAGCGGCGCACCTCCGCTCGGAAGTAGTCCTCGGCGATCTGGCGGGCCTCCGTCGCGGTGCTGCTCGGTGGGACGTCGTCGAAGCCGGCGGCACGGTCGAGTTCGTCGGCGACGAAGCGCTGGAGGACGTCCGGAGCGGTGGCCGTGCCCATCTCGCGGGTCCTCGCCTTCAGCTCGATGAGGTCCGCCGTGGCGTCACGGACGTGCGACGGGACGGTCGAGTCGGCCAGCAGGGTCGACAGGTCCATCGGCGGGGTCGCGCTCTCCGGGTGGTCGTGGAGCCACCGGAGTGTCGATGCTGGGCGGAGGACGTAGAAGAACCGCTTCAGCGTGAGGTCCCGCTCCTGCTGTCGGTGCGCGACGTGCAGGTAGTGTCGGCCGATGCGTCCGCGGTCCGCGACGGCCGCGGCCAGGGTCAGGAGGCGGTCGCGGAAGCCCTCGTCTCCGCTGTAGACGATCGGGGATCGCAGCCACTCCGTCACGGTCGCGTTGCCGTTCACCAGGAGACGGACGGTCTTCGCCAGGTCCCACCCGTTGACGTCGAAGACGGCATCGAGTGGGGTCTCGATCACGTCCCGTCCCGGCCACAGTGCGAGGTAGTCGTCGGAGCGTCGCACGAAGAGGAACCGGCAGTCGTAGTCGCTGTCGGGCGACGGGAACCCCCCAGGCCCGACTGCCGCTCTCGATCGCCCACGGCACGCGGACGCCGTGGTCCTGCTCGACGCCCACGAGCCGGCGGTCGATCTCTGCGACGACGTCTGGGTCGAGTGTGGGGGGGTACGTTCCGCATGGCCCGACGCTAGCGCTCCACCACCCCGGCAGGATCGCGACTCCGTGCCGTGGGGGGATCGTCACCCTCAGCGTCTTCGCCGGCGCGGTCGTCGTCACTGCGGTGGTGGCAGCCGGGCCGCGGCAGATCCGCCGGCGCGAGCGGGCGTGAACGGCACCGGCGGTGCGGTCCCGCGCCGCGCCTCCCGGGCCGACGACCGCGGACGGTAGGATGGTCGGATCATGGCGCAATTCGGTTCACTCTCCGATCGGCTCACCGAGACCTTCCGCAACCTGCGGAGCAAGGGACGGCTGACCCCGTCCGACGTGGACGGCACCGTCCGCGAGATCCGGCGGGCCCTGCTCGACGCGGACGTCGCGCTCGAGGTGGTGAAGTCGTTCACCGCCGCCGTGCGTGAACGTGCGCTCTCGGACGAGGTCAACAAGGCCCTCAACCCGGCGCAGCAGGTCGTCCAGATCGTCAACGAGGAGCTCGTGGGCATCCTCGGCGGGCAGCAGCGCCGCCTCGAGTTCGCCAAGCGACCCCCCGACGGTCATCATGCTCGCGGGTCTGCAGGGTGCGGGCAAGACGACCCTCGCGGGCAAGCTCGGCAAGTGGCTCAAGAAGGACGGCCACACTCCGATGCTCGTCGCGGCGGACCTCCAGCGTCCGAACGCCGTGCAGCAGCTGCAGGTCGTCGGTGAGCAGGCCGGCGTGCACGTCTTCGCCCCCCGAGCCCGGCAACGGCGTCGGTGACCCGGTCAAGGTCGCCAAGAACGCGATCAAGGCCGCCGTCGACCAGCAGTACGACACCGTCATCGTCGACACCGCCGGTCGACTCGGTGTCGACGCCGAGCTCATGAAGCAGGCGGCGAACATCCGCAAGGCGGTCGACCCGGACGAGGTCCTGTTCGTCATCGACGCGATGATCGGTCAGGACGCGGTGAACACCGCCCGTGCCTTCCAGGAGGGCGTCGACTTCACCGGCGTCGTGCTGTCGAAGCTCGACGGCGATGCCCGCGGTGGTGCGGCGCTGTCGGTCGCGTCGGTCACGGGCCGACCGATCATGTTCGCCTCGACGGGTGAGGGGCTCGACGACTTCGAGCCGTTCCACCCGGACCGCATGGCGAGCCGCATCCTCGACCTCGGCGACATCCTGTCCCTCATCGAGCAGGCGCAGGGTGCGTTCGACGAGGAAGAGGCGCGCAAGGTCGCGGACAAGATCGCGTCCGACAACTTCACGCTGAACGACTTCCTGCAGCAGATGCAGCAGCTGCGCAAGGCCGGCTCGATCAAGGGCATGCTCGGCATGCTCCCGGGTGCGAAGGGCATGCGCGAGGCGCTCGACAACTTCGACGAGCGGGAGATCATCCGCACCGAGGCGATCATCCAGTCGATGACGCCGCAGGAACGCGAACTGCCGAAGCTCCTCAACGGTTCCCGTCGCCTCCGCATCGCGCGCGGTGCCGGCTCGACCGTGACCGAGGTGAACGCCCTCGTCAACCGGTTCGAGCAGGCCGCGAAGATGATGAAGACCGTGGCGCGCGGCGGTGTGCCGCAGATGCCGGGCATGGGACCGATCCCGGGCATGCACGGCGGCAAGAAGCAGCAGCCGCAGACCAAGAAGAAGAAGGTCGGCAACCCGGCGAAGCGCGCGGCGCTCGCGGCGGGCGCCCCGGCCGCCCCGCAGCAGGCACCGTCCGGTGCCGGGCTCGGGCTCGGCATGGGCAAGGGCGGCAAGGCACCCAGCGAGGAGGAGCTCGCCTCGCTCCAGAAGTTCCTCGGTCGCTGACCACGACCAGGGGTCGCGCACGCGACCACCATCACGACGGGAGGCCCGTCACCGGCTGGTGACGGGCCTCCCGTCGTGCGTCCGGCGGGTGTCAGAGCGAGTCGCGCAGCTCCGCGACGAGATGCCAGACCACGGCGCGCAGGTCCCCGCTGTTCTCCTGCGCCACCGCGAGTTGGCGCTGGTAGGACGCGCCGCGCTCGATCATCGTGTCGAGGTGGTGCAGCTCCTGCTGGCAACCGAGCCGCTCGGCGACCGGGTCCAGCCGGGTGACGAGGTCGTGCACCTCGTCGGTCACGAGCCGTTCGTCGCCGGCGACGTTCGTGATGATCTCGGCCTCCATGCCGTACCGGGCAGCGCGCCACTTGTTCTCGCGGACGAACCAGGGCTGCATCGCCTGGAGGGTCTCGCCGGCGTCGAGCCGGTCGGAGCTCTCGGTCACCAGGCACTGCACGAGTGCGGTGACGGCGCCGACCTCGTCGAGCGTGGAGATCCCGTCGGACACGCGGTTCTCCAGCGTGCCCCAGCCCGGCGACGGTCGGATGTCCCAGCGCAGGTCCTTCACGCCGTCGATCACGCCGGTGTGCACGAGGTCCCCGACGACCTCCTCGAAGTTCGCCCATGCCCCGAGCTGGGGCGGGAGTCCGCCGGTCGGGAGCTGCTGGAACATCAGGGCCCGGTTCGACGCGTAGCCGGTGTCGGTGCCGCCCCAGAACGGACTCGACGCGGTGAACGCCTGCAGGTGCGGGACGTAGCCGAGCATCGCGTTCATGATCGGGACGGCCTTGTCCCGGTCGTCGATGCCGACGTGCACGTGGACGCCCCAGATGAGCATCTGCCGTCCCCACCAGCGGGTCCGGTCGATGAGTTCCGCGTAGTGCTCGCTGTCCGGGGTGATCTCCTGCTGGTCCCACTGGGCGAACGGGTGTGTGCCGGAACACATCACGTCGGCGTCGAGGGGGAGTCGCGGCGTCGATGACCTCGCCGATGATGCCGGAGAGTTCCCGCGTCGCCCCGCCGACCGAACGGTGGACGCCGGTGACGACCTCGACCGTGTTCGTCAGGAGCTCCTCCGTCACCCGGTCCGCATCGCCCAGGCGCTCCCGCACGGCTGCGAGCACAGCCGGTGCCCGGGGGGCGAGGTCACCCGTCGCGCGGTCGACGAGGGGCAGCTCCCACTCGACGCCGATCGTCGACGGGGCTGATTCGGTGAACCGGATGTCCATGGGGCCATCCTGCCCGTCCACCTGACGGATCGGCGGGGAGCGCGGCGTGTCCGCCCTGACGAGCACCCGCACGGGTCGCCTAGTCTTCCTTGCGTGACCGCTGTCGTTCCGCCCGCCGCCACCGTGCCCGTCACCACCGTGCCCGCCGCCACCGTGCCCGCCGACCTCCGCACGGTCGGCTCGCCCTGGACACTGGGCCCACTGCACCTGCCGAACCGGGTGGTGATGGGGTCGATGCACACCGGGCTCGAGGTGCTCGACGACGGTGGGGTCGCGATGGCGGCGTTCTACCGGGAACGAGCGGCCGGGGGGAGCGGCCTGCATCATCACCGGCGGGATCGCCGTGAGCGACGAGGCGCGGGGCGGTCCGGACTTCGCGGTCTTCGGCGTCGGCGGGGCCGACGAGCGCTTCCGCACGGCGGTCGACGCGGTGCACGACGCGGGCGGGACGGTCCTCGCGCAGCTCTTCCACGCCGGTCGGTACGCCCTGGTCGGCGGGCTGCAGGACCGACACGGCCGACCCCAGCGCGCGGTCGCTCCGTCCGCGCTGCCCTGGGCTGCCGCGCGCGGGGTGGTGCCCGAGGAGCTGACCGCGGACGAGGTCCGGCGCACCGTCGAGGACTTCGCCGCCGCGGCGCGGACCGCCGCGGCGATCGGCTTCGACGGCGTCGAGATCATGGCGTCCGAGGGGTACCTGGTCAACCAGTTCCAGTCGCCGCTGACGAACCTGCGCGACGACGAGTGGGGTGGGACCCCCCGAGAAGCGCCGTCGGTTCGCGGTGGAGGTCGTGCGTGCGGTCCGCACCGCGGTCCCGGACCTGGCCGTCACGATCCGCCTGTCCGGAGCAGACCTCATGCCCGGCTCGTCGTCCGATGCCGACGTCGACGCGCTCGTGCTCGAACTGCTGCCGCTCGGGCTCGACGCGATCTCGGTCGGCATCGGGTGGCACGAGTCCCGGACGCCGACGATCCAGGCCGCGGTGCCGCACGGCGCGTGGATCGAGCAGGCCGCCCGGATCGCCGACGTCGTCCGCGCCTCCGACCACCCGCACGTCCGGGTCATCGCCTCGAACCGGATGACGGACCTCCGTGACGCCGAGGCCGTGCTGGCCGACCGACGGATCGACGCGGTGGCGCTCGCCCGACCGTTCCTGGCCGACGCGCAGCTCGTGGAACGGTCCCTGGCCGGCCGGCCCGACCTCGTGAACACCTGCATCGGCTGCAACCAGGCGTGCCTCGACCGGTCCGTGGTCGGCGCACCGGTGTCGTGCCTCGTCAACCCACGCGCAGCCCGGGAGCTGCAGTTCCCCCCTCCGACCCAGCTCGGAGCCGAAGCGCGTGGACGTCGTGGGCGGGGGGACCGGCGGGACTCGCCGCAGCGGTCGACGCCGCCCGCCGTGGTCACGACGTCCGGCTGTGGGAGGCGTCGGACGTCCTGGGCGGACAGTTCGGACTCGCCGCGGTGATCCCCGGCAAGGAGGACTACGCCGGTCCGGTGCAGGCCGCACGCGCGGAACTCGCGGAGCGCGGCGCCACCGTGCACCTCGGGCGGGCGGCGACCGTCGACGACCTGACGGGCAGCGACGCGGTGGTGCTCGCCTCCGGTGTCGTGCCCCGGGAGGTTGCCCTGCCCGGCGCCGACCTGCCGCACGTGCTCACCTACGAGCAGGCGCTCCGCGAGGGCGTGCCCGAGGGCAGCGTCGCGGTCATCGGCGGCGGCGGGATCGGCGTCGACACCGCCGCCTTCCTCACCGAGTCACCCGACGAGGCGGTCCGCGCCGTCGAGTTCGCCGCCCGCTGGGACGTTCCGGTCTCGACGGAACTGGTCGGTGACCTGCCACAGCGCCAGCCGACCGTGCACCGGACGGTCCGCCCGGGCCACCTGGTCACGGTGCTCCGCCGGAACGGGAAGTTCGGCCAGGGCGTGGGCCTCACCTCGCGGTGGGTGGCGCTCGGTCGGCTCCGTGACGCAGGCGTCCGGATGCTCGGTGACGTGCAGGAGTACCTCCGCATCGAACCGGGCGCGCTCTGGATCCGCGACGGGTCCGGCACGGAGGTCGCCGTCCCGGCGGACGTCGTTGTGCTCTGTGCCGGCCAGGAGGCGCGGGACGACCTGGTCGCGGGCCTCCGGTCCGCCGACGTGCCGTTCGCGGTGGTGGGCGGTGCCCGGGACGCCCGCGCGGTCGACGCCGTGCGCGCCACGAGTGAGGCCCTGGAGGCGGTCCGCGCGTTGGCGCCGTGACCGCCCGGATCGAGTGCCCGGGGCGCGCCGCGCGTCGTGGCTCGCTTCCCGCTCGGGAATCTGCAAGAATGAACGGTCGAATCGTGTCCGCTCGACCCTCTATCCAGCGGATCGCGAGTCTCTCAGAGCTTCCACCGTGTGTGCCCCCCACGCCCGCGGTTCCGGTTCAACCACAACACGTACGCAACAGGAGTCATTGTGGCTGTCAAGATCCGTCTCAAGCGCCTCGGCAAGATCCGAGCGCCGTACTACCGCATCGTCGTCGCCGACTCGCGCACCAAGCGCGACGGTCGTGTGATCGAGGAGATCGGCAAGTACCACCCCACCGAGGAGCCCTCGTTCATCGAGGTCCAGTCCGAGCGTGCGCAGTACTGGCTCGGCGTCGGCGCGCAGCCGACCGAGCAGGTCGCCGCGCTCCTCAAGCTGACCGGTGACTGGGCCAAGTTCAAGGGCGAGAAGGACACCGAGTCCAAGGTCAAGGTCCGCGAGCCGAAGCCGGCCTTCACGGTCGACAGCTCGAAGAAGGCCGTCCTCAAGCCCAAGTCGGAGAAGACGGCCCCGGCCGCTCCGGCAGCGGACGAGTCCTCCGACGAGACGACCGAGGCGTAGTCCTTGCTCGAATCCGCGCTGACGCACCTCGTCAAGGGGATCGTCGATCACCCTGACGACGTGCGCGTCGCCAGCTCCACCTCCGCGCGGGGCGAGGTCCTCGAGGTGCGTGTGCACCCCGAGGACCTCGGCCGCGTGATCGGTCGCGCCGGACGCACCGCGAAGGCGCTCCGCACGCTCGTCACGGCCCTGGCCGACGGCAAGCGCGTGCGGGTCGACGTGGTGGACAGCGATTCCTAGGGAGACGACCCAGCTCCGGGTGGGTCGCATCACGAAGGCGCACGGGCTCAAGGGCGGCATCAAGCTCGAGCTCTACACCGACGACCCGGATCGTCGGTTCACGCCGGGAGCGGTCTTCACGCTCCAGGTCCCCGACGACTCCCCGTGGTCGGGCAAGACCATCGCGCTCGACGAACTCCGCTGGTACAACGGCCACCCCGTCGCGTTCTTCGCGGGTGTCGCCGACCGGAGCGCCGCCGAGACCCTCGCGCGGGCGATCCTCTGGGTCGAGCAGGACACCGACGAGGACACCGGTGAGGACGACGCCTGGTACGACCACCAGCTGGTCGGCCTGAAGGTCCTCCGCGACGGCGTCGAGGTCGGCACCGTCGCACGGGTCGACCACCTGCCGGCACAGGACCTGCTCGCGGTCGACACGCCCGATCGCGGCGAGGTCCTCGTGCCGTTCGTCGCGGCGATCGTGCCCGCGGTCGACCTCGACGCCGGCACCGTCACGGTCACCCCGCCGACCGGTCTGTTCGAGGACCCGGAGGACACCAGCCGTCCCGAGACGGTGACCCCACCGGCGACGTCCCCGGCCGCCGACACCGAGGACTGACCGTGCGGATCGACATCGTCACGATCTTCCCGGAGTTCTTCGGGGTGCTCGACGTCTCCCTGCTCGGCAAGGCCCGGCAGGGCGGCCTGCTCGACCTGCACGTGCACGACCTCCGCTCGTGGACGACCGACCGGCACCGCACGGTCGACGACACCCCGTACGGCGGCGGCGCCGGCATGGTGATGAAGCCGGAACCGTGGGCCCAGGCCCTCGACGCCCTGCTCCGCCCTGACGGCTCGTCGACGCTCGTCGTGCCGACGCCCGCGGGGACGCCCTTCCGGCAGACCATCGCCCGGTCCCTCGCCGAGCACGAGCACCTCGTGTTCGCCTGCGGTCGGTACGAGGGGATCGACGCCCGCGTGTTCGAATGGGCCGCGGCGCGCAGCACGGTCGTCGAGCTCTCCCTCGGTGACTACGTGTTGAACGGCGGCGAGGTCGCGGCGATGGCCGTGATCGAGGCCGTCGGACGGCTGGTCCCGGGTGTCGTCGGCAACCCCGAGTCACTCGTCGAGGAGTCCCACGAGGACGGCCTGCTCGAGTACCCCTCCTACACGAAGCCGGCGTCGTGGCGCGGCCTCGACGTGCCGGACGTGCTGCTCAGCGGGCACCACGCGCGCGTCGCCTCCTGGCGCCACGAGCAGCAGGTGGAGCGGACGCGGCGCGTCCGTCCGGACCTGCTGCCGGACTGAGCGGGTCGACGCGACCCCTCGACGGACGGGAGGCCCGACACCAGCTGGTGTCGGGCCTCCCGTCCGTTCGTCGGTGCTGCCGCCTCAGGCGCCGCGCTGCGCGCGCCGGAGGGTGAGGACCTCCGGGCCCTGTTCCGTGACGGCGACCGTGTGCTCGACGTGCGCGGCCCGTGACCCGTCGACACTGCGGAGCGTCCAGCCGTCCTCGTCCTGGACGAGCTCGTCCGTGCCCTGCATGAGCCAGGGCTCGATCGCGACGACGAGGCCCGGTCGGAGCTTCAGTCCGCGTCCCGGGCGGCCGTCGTTCGGGACGTGCGGGTCGCCGTGCATGGTGCGGCCGACGCCGTGCCCGCCGAACTGCAGGTTCACGTCGTACCCGGCGCCCCTGGCGACCGAGCCGATCGCGGCGGAGACGTCGCCGAGCTTGTTGCCCGGGGTCGCCTGCGCGATGCCGGCGGCGAGGCACCGTTCGACCGTGGTGATGAGACGCTGGTCCTCGTCCCGGGGCGTGCCCACCTGCACGGTGACGGCGGAGTCCGCGACCCACCCGCCGACGCTCGCGGCGAAGTCGAGGCTGACCAGGTCGCCGTCCTGCAGCACACGGTCGTACGGCAGCCCGTGCAGGGCCGCGTCGTTCACCGACGTGCAGAGGTTCTTGCCGAACGGCGACTTCCCGAAGGACGGGTGGTAGTCCACGTAGCAGCTCTCGGCGCCACGGTCCGCGATCATCCGCGCGGCCACGCGGTCGAGGTCGAGCAGGTTCACCCCGACGTCGACCGTCTCCAGCAGGGTGTCGAGGACGTCGGCGACGAAGCGGCCGGCGACACGCAGTCCGTCGAGTTCGGCGGGGGTGCGGAGTTCGATCATGGGACCATCCTGCCGGTTGGCTGCGGTGGGGTTGTTGTGGCATGATGATCGATCGTGCCCTGGCTGGACTCTGCCACGGGGGGAGTCGCCGACACCGGGCACGCATCTCGTACTTTCCGAATTCGATCCGCGGCGACCCGTGTGCGTCCGCAGGAAGTGACACCATCATGCAGCTGCTCGACCACGTGACCGCCGGTGCCCTGCGCACCGACCACCCGGACTTCCGCCCCGGCGACACCGTCAAGGTCCACGTCAACATCGTCGAAGGCACGCGTTCGCGTATTCAGGTCTTCCAGGGCGTCGTCATCGGCCGCCAGGGCCACGGCATCGGCGAGACCTTCACGGTCCGCAAGGTGAGCTTCCAGGTCGGCGTCGAGCGCATGTTCCCGGTGCACTCCCCCGATCATCGACCACGTCGAGATCGTCACCCGCGGTGACGTCCGTCGCGCGAAGCTCTACTACCTCCGCGAACTCCGCGGCAAGGCGGCCCGCCGCAAGATCAAGGAGAAGCGCGACAACTGATCGCCTTCACAGCGACGCCCGGAACGCCGGGCCCGCTGCGAGCCCCTCGTCCATGTACGGTTGTGCATCGGCGGGGGGGCTCGCCCGTTCCCGGAGCCGCTCGCGCTCCGGGGGGCATGCGTCCCGGGCCCCCCGGGGAACAGGTCGACGAGAGTGGAAATGACGGACACGACTGAGGGCGAGGCCCGTCGCCCGCGGAACACGAGGAAGCCGCGGAACGGGGTGCTGACCTTCCTGCGGGACCTCGTCATCATCTTCATCGCGGCACTCCTGGTGTCCTTCCTGGTGAAGACCTTCCTGATCCGCTCCTTCTACATCCCCTCTGCCTCGATGCAGAACACGCTGCAGATCAACGACCGCGTGATCGTCAACGAACTCGTGCCGGACACCGTCGCCCTCAAGCGCGGGGACGTCGTCGTCTTCAAGGACCCGGGCGGGTGGCTCGACGGCGAGCAGCTGCCGAACGTGACCCCGACGTCGCCCGTCGGTCAAGCGGCCGACTGGCTGCTCACGCAGGTCGGGCTCGGGACCGGGGACAGCGACGACCACCTCATCAAGCGGGTCATCGGGCTGCCGGGCGACACCGTCGCGTGCTGCAACGACCTCGGTCAGATGACGGTCAACGGGGTCCCGATCACGGAGCCGTACCTCAAGCTCCCGGCCGGCGACACCCGTGCCTCGTCGACCGACTTCTCCGTCACCGTGCCGAAGGGCACCATCTGGGTGATGGGCGACAACCGGAACGACTCGAAGGACTCCCGGTACAACGGGGACACCCCGTCGAAGGGGTTCGTCCCCCCTCTCCGACGTCACGGGCCGGGCGTTCGTCATCTCCTGGCCGATGAGCCGGTGGACCTGGCTCGACGACCATCCCGAGGTCTTCGCCGGCGTGGAGGAGCGGGACGAGTGACCCCGGTCCGTCCGTCCCTGCGGCTGGAGAAGTCGCTCTTCGCCGCCGGCCGGGTCACCGTGATCGGTGTCGACGAGGTCGGCCGTGGTGCCATCGCCGGGCCGGTCGGCGTCGGTGTCGCGGCGGTGACGGTCGACGTCCGTCGCGTGCCGCAGGGGCTGGCCGACTCGAAGCTCCTGTCCCAGGCGCGGCGGACCGAGCTCGTGCCGACGGTCACCCGGTGGGCGCGCACCGCCGTCGGGATGGCGTCCGCCGAGGTCGTCGACGAGCAGGGCATCGTCGCCGCACTGGGGCTGGCCGGGGCGCGGGCGATCACGACCCTCGTCGACGACGGGGTCTCGCTCGAGGGAGCGGTGGTGGTGCTCGACGGGTCGTTCGACTGGCTCTCGCGGGCCCTGCCGTCCGAGCACCGGCCACTCGACGTCCAGGTGCGGGTGAAGGCGGACCGTGACTGCGCCTCCGTGGCCGCGGCGTCCGTCGTCGCCAAGGTCGCTCGTGACGAGCTGATGATCGCTGCGCACGACGATGCGCCGCACTACGCGTGGGCGTCCAACAAGGGGTACGGCTCGACCGCGCACTACGACGCCATCCGAACGGTCGGGCCGCATGCGCTGCACCGGAAGACCTGGTTGCACGCCGCCTCCGCGGTCGCGCTCGACGGGTTCGAGGAACTCGACCGCGTCGCCGTAGACTGAGCGCGCGATGGATGACGAAGAATTCGACGACTACGACCGCGAGGTCGAACTTGCCCTGTACCGCGAGTACCGCGACGTCGTCGGGCAGTTCCGGTACGTGGTCGAGACCGAGCGCCGCTTCTACCTGGCGAACGAGGTCGAGCTGGTCCGTCGGGACACCGAGCACGACTTCTACTTCGAATTGACGATGAACGACGTGTGGGTCTGGGACGTCTACCGGTCCGACCGATTCGTGAAGTCCGTTCGCGTTCTCACGTTCAAGGACGTGAACGTCGAAGAACTCACCGCGCGGGAACTCGAACTCCCCAAGGAACTCGCTCTCGACGAGTAGGGGATCGCCGACGCATTCGGTCATTCCGGAAACTCCTGCGATACGCTGGACCGTATTCACGATCCTGAAGGAGTGAGAAATGGCGCAGAAGGTCACTGTCCAGCTCGTCGACGATCTCGACGATTCGCCGATCGCCGCTGGCGATGGCCGCACGGTCGAGTTCGCGTTCGACGGTTCGTCCTACGAGATCGACCTGTCCAACGACAACGTCGACAAGTTCCGGGACGCGATCTCGGACTACATCGCAGCAGCGCGCAAGACCGCCGGTCGTCGCACCGGGTCGACGGGCAAGCCCTCGTCGGCGCCGAAGCGCGGCAACTCCGAGGAACTCGGCAAGATCCGCGAATGGGCGAAGGAGAACGGCTACGAGGTCTCTTCTCGTGGTCGTATCTCGACGCAGGTGCAGGAAGCGTACGCAGCCGCACACTGATCATCCCGATCGGCGTCCGTCGCCGATCACAGCAAGGGCCGGACATTCCGTGAGGAATAGTCCGGCCTTTGTCGTTGTGCGGGACATCGGGCCAACCGTTCCTCCACAGGACGGTCTTTCCGCGCGTCCATCCACAGGACACCACGAGCCTTCTCCATTCGGTCGCGGCGTTCATCATCCTGACTCCATGACGAATCGAGCAGCGCCACGAGTTCCGACCGACTCGCGGAGAGCAACGGGGATGACCGGAGAACGCCACGCCGTGGAATGGCTCGAGCGGCACGGGTTCCGGATCATCGACCGGAACTGGCGATGCGCACGCGGCGAGATCGACATCGTCGCGCGGACCGGCGAGACCATCGTCTTCGTCGAGGTGAAGACCCGGACCGGCCAGGCCGCCGGTCATCCGCTCGAAGCCGTGACGCCGCAAAAGCTCGCCCGCATGCGTCGACTCGTCCCGGCCTGGTTCCACGCGAACCGCGACGAGACGGCGCGCGCGATCCGGCTCGACTGCATCGCCGTCACGATCGTGGCGGACCACGTGGCGATCGAGCACGTCGAGGCGATCGGATGAGTGACATCGGACGGACGTCGGCCGTGGCGCTCGTGGGGGGTGCGGGGGGACCCTCGTCGAGGTCGAAGCGCACCTCACCAGTCAGCTGCCGACCTTCAGCATCATCGGGTTGCCGGACACGTCGCTCGGGGAAGCCCGGGAACGCGTCCGCTCGGCAGCGACCGTCGCCGACTGCCCGCTGCCGTCACGTCGCATCACGGTCAACCTCACCCCGGCCAGCGTCCCCAAGCGCGGCTCCGGGTTCGACCTGGCCATCGCGATGGCGGTCCTCGCCGCCGCGGGGACGGCTCCCGGGGCCGACCGACGGACCGTCTACGTCGGAGAGCTCGGTCTCGACGGACGCGTCCGCCCCGTGTTGGGCATCATCCCGGTCGTGCTGGCGGCCCGCGAGGCCGGGATGGACCGCGTCGTCCTGCCGATCGGGAACCTCGCAGAGGCGCAGGCCGTCCCCGGGGTGACGCTCACCGGGGTGGACTCGCTCCGGTCCGCCGCGATCGACGCCGGTGCCGATCTCCCGGCCGGGTTCGCCGACCCGGTGCTCCTCCCGGTGCCGGTCGACGACACACCACCGCCGCTCGAGCTCGCCGACGTGGTCGGCAACGCCATCGGTGTCCGCGCGGTCGTCACCGCCGCCGCGGGCGGCCACCACGTCCTCCTGCTCGGGCCGCCGGGTTCGGGCAAGACCATGCTCGCCGAACGCCTGCCCGCGCTGCTGCCGGACCTCGATGGCGACGCGGCACTCGAGGTCGCCGCGGTCCGGTCGGTCGCAGGGCACGGCGTGCGCTCCTGGACACGGCGACCGCCGTGGGAAGCGCCGCACCACTCGGCGTCGGCGGCCGCCCTGATCGGCGGCGGGACGGGGCAGCTCCGGCCGGGAGCGGTGTCACGGGCGACAGGCGGTGTGCTGTTCCTCGACGAAGCGACCGAGTTCCCCCCGAGCGGTCCTGGACGCGCTCCGGCAACCCCTCGAAGCAGGGTGCATCACGGTGCACCGCGCCGGCGGATCAGCCGAGTTCCCCGCCCGGTGTCAGCTCGTGCTCGCCGCCAACCCCTGTCCATGCGGGAACGCCGGGGGTGTCGGTGGCCCGGCCTGCACGTGTCCGCCGAGCGCGGTCCGGCGGTACCTCGGTCGCCTGTCCGGGCCGCTGCTCGACCGCATCGACATCCGGGTCGCGGTCGCCAGGGTGACGACCGGGACGCTCCGCGCGAGTGACGGGACGGCCCCGACCACCGATGCGGCGAGGCGGGTGATCGGCGATGCCCGGGAGCGCATGCGGACTCGGCTCCGGGGGACCGGATGGACCACGAACGCCGACGTCACCGGCACGTGGCTGCGCGGTGACGGCCGCGCCGCACCGGGTGCCTCCGACGTCCTCGACCGAGCACTCGACCTCGGCACCCTGACGATGCGCGGATGGGACCGGGTGATGCGACTGGCGTGGACGATCGCGGACCTCGACGGCGACGACCGACCCGACCGACGACACGTCGAGCGCGCGCTCGCGCTGCGGACGGCGCTGTGAGCACCGGGGGCAGGACTGCCCGGCGCAGGAGCGTCGACCGTGCCGCCGCGCTGTCACGACTCCGTGCCGCCGTCGTACGACCCGGCGAGCTGGGCACCGACGAACTCCTCGCCCGGGTCGCCTGGTCGACGGTCGTCGAGCCGGGGGACGGCACGGCCGGCGAGCTGGTGGGACGGCTGGGCGCGGGCCGCTCGATCCGTGCCGTCCTGCAGGCGCTCGACGACGGGCCGGTGGCACTCGGGGAGATGCTCGTCGACACCGGACGCGACTCGGCGGAGGACGACGTGCGCGACGAGCTCGCCCGGGCGGCCTCGGACCCGCTCGTGCCGGCACTCGAACGGTGGCGCCCACGGCTGCTCCGCCTCGACGTCGACGCCGTCCTGGGAGCAGCCTCCGCCGTGGGGTGCACGCTCCTCGTCCCGGGTGACGAGGACTGGCCGGCCGGGATCGACGACCTCGGTGTCCATGCTCCCCTCGTGCTGTGGCGTCGAGGAACGCGTCCGGTCGGTGACCTCCCGGGCATCTCGGTCGTGGGGGCCCGGGCGAACACGGTCCTCGGAGCGGAGGCCGCGGCGGAGATCACCTCGGCCGCGGCGGACGCCGGGTGCCTCGTCGTCTCCGGGGGGCGCGTACGGCATCGACGCGGTCGCGCACCGGGTGGCCCTCGCAGCAGGTACACCCACGGTCGCGGTGCTCGCCGGCGGTGTCGACCAGCTCTACCCGGCGGGGAACAGCACCATGCTCCGGAGCGTCGCCGACCACGGAGCCCTGCTCGCGGAGTGCCCGCCCGGCACCAGACCGTCTCGGTGGCGGTTCCTCGCCCGCAACCGGCTCATCGCTGCCCTGGGGTCGGTGTCGGTCATCGTGGAGGCGGGTGCGCGGTCGGGCGCACTCAACACGGCCCACCATGCCGGGCAACTCGGGCGACCGGTCTTCGCCGTGCCGGGGCCGTACTCGTCCTCGGCGTCGGCCGGCTGCCACCGGCTGATCGCCGATCGCCGTGCCGAGATCGTCGTGCACCCGGCGGATCCCGTCGACGCGGCCCTCCGCACCCGGTCCGGGGACCCGACGACGGACCCTGCGGTGCCGATCGCCGCCGCGCGCGTCGATCCCGAGGTGCTCCGTGCCGTCGATGCCCTGAGCCGCCGGAGACCGATCCCGCTCGACGAGGTCGCCGTCCGGTCCGGGCTGTCACCGGCGGACGCGACCGACGCTCTCGCGCTCGCCGAGCTGCAAGGGCTGGTGACGCGGGGGGCCTGGCGGGTGGACGGCCGCGTGACACCAGACGACGGGGGGGAGCCGGCGGCGGAGCGGGAGGACGACCAGCGCGACGTCCGGAGCGGGACCGGGACCGCCGTCGTCCTCCGCAGTCTCGGGTGGGGGGACGGGCCGCGCACCCGGCGGGGTGACGGGAGCGTGCTCGATGCCGGCCGTACCCTGACGAGGTGCACGACGACGAGGGACACCACCGCGGGAGTGACCGGCTCGACCGGGCCGTGTCGGCGTTCCTGGAGCACGGCCGACACGGGCGCGGCCTCAGTGAGCAGACCGTGCGGGCGTACCGCGCGGACCTCGACGACCTCACGGCGTTCGCGTCCGGGCGGGGGGATCGACCGGACCGACGGCATCACGCTCGAGCTCCTGCGCGACTGGTTGTGGACGGCGAACGAGCGCGGTCTCGCCCGCTCGACGATCGCCCGTCGGAGCGCGTCGGTGCGCGCCTTCACCCGGTGGGCGAGCGAGTCCGGCGTGCTGCCGGTCGACCCCGGCGTGCGGCTCCGCGCGCCGAAGGGTGCCGCGCACCTGCCGCGCGTGGTCGCACAGGACCAGGTGCGGGAGATGCTCGACGGATTGAGCGCCCGCGCGGTCGGTGACGACCCCGCCGCCCTGCGCGACCTCGCCGTGGTCGAGCTGCTCTACGCCGCCGGCATCCGGGTGAGCGAACTCGTCGGACTGGACCTGACGGACCTCGACCGGGAGCGCCTGACGGTCCGGGTGCTCGGCAAGGGCGGGAAGGAACGCGTCGTGCCGTTCGGGGTGCCGGCACGGGACGCCCTCGAGGACTGGCTCGAGCGCGGCCGACCGGCGCTCGCCGCCGCCGGTACTCCGTCGACCGGCGCACCGCCCGCTCGGACGTCCGCGGCGGGCACCGCCCTGTTCCTCGGCGACCGCGGAGCGCGACTCGGCACCAGGAGCGCCTACCGCATCGTGGCGAGACTGCTCGAAGCGCTACCGGGGGGACGGGCCGAGCGGCCCGCACACCTTCCGGCACACGGCGGCGACGCACCTGTTGGATGGGGGGAGCGGACCTCCGTGCCGTGCAGGAGATGCTCGGGCACGCCAGCCTCGGCACCACGCAGATCTACACGCACGTCTCGTCCGCTCGGTTGCGCGAGGTGTACCGGACGGCGCACCCCCCGCGCCTGACCGGTGCCCGCTCCGACGCCGGCGGCCAGCGCGTTCTCCGGCAGCAGGACCGGCCAGGCCGGTGCCGGCAGCAACGGGAGCGGATCGACGTAGCTGCCGTCGTCCCGAGCGCCGAGGTGCAGGCACGGCGTCACGGCAGGGCAGTGCCCGGACGCGACGACCCCGACCGGCGCCCCACGGTCGACACGGTCGCCCTTCCGGACGACCGGTCGCACGGGGTCGAGGGTGCTCACGAGCCCGTCTCCGTGGTCGATGGTCACGACCGGTCGACCTCCGACCGGGCCGGCGAACGTGACGGTCCCCGCGTCGGGGGCCGTCACGGTGGTGCCAGGGTCCGCGGCGACGTCCAGACCACGGTGCCCGGGCCCGTACTCGGTCGCCGGGGGGTTCCCACGGCCGCTGGACGACGTGACGTGCCGTCGGCCAGGACCACCGGGGCCGTCCCACCGTGGACCGGGCCGCGCCGGACGGGGCGGAGGCAGGTGCTGGCTCGACGAGGCCGGTCCGGCTCATCTGGCCGTCCTGGCCGACCGCGCCGACCGCGCCGACCGCGCCGACCGCGCCACCCGAGCCACCCGCGCCGATCTGGCCGCCCGCGCCGACGCCGTGGAATGCCGCCGCCCACCCCCGCTCCCCGGGCCGGTCGACCATCCCGGCGGCACGACCCGGGGCGGCGAGGTCGGCCACACCGACCCGACCCACCGGTCCGACCAGGCCGACCACGGCCACGGCCACCGATGCAGCCAGCCCCACCCGCAGGACGCCCGGCAGCGCCCTCCGAGTCCTCATCGCGGTCGCAGTCGCCGCGGACGCCGGGACCCGTGGCCACCCAGCCCGCCACTCAGCCCGCCACGGACACCGCCACGCACCCCGCCACGGACCCCGCCACCGACCCGGTGCCGGCCCCCCGCTCGGCACGCCGCCCCGCCACGCCCGGCACCACGCTTCCCCGTCCGCTCCTCGTCGCGCTCGTCATGCCACCCAGGCTCGCCGTCCCGACCCGGCCCCGAGGCGGACCGGAGCCCTCCTGTGGACGGAGCCCCGGGCCTCCCGGCCAGTGGAGGAGCGGCCGCCGCACGGCGCCCGATGTGCTCAACAACCCGCGAAGGGGTACTGTCGGGGCCGCTCCGGACACCGCAACGCCGCTCGGACGGCGATCCAGCCGACCGCCGGGGCACCGTGCACCACCCGGCACGGCGGCGGGAACCCAGGAGCATCGTGTCGACCAGGACCACCGAGCACGGCGAGGACCGTGCGTTCAAGGGGAAGGTCACGCTGTTCGCCGTCGCGGCGGCGGTCGGTGGCTTCCTCTTCGGCTTCGACTCGTCCGTCATCAACGGGGCGGTCGACGCGATCAAGGGGGAGTTCGACCTCTCCGACGGCGCCAGCGGGTTCGCGGTCGCCTCCGCCCTCATCGGGTGTGCGTTCGGCGCGTACTTCGCGGGACGCTTGGCGGACCGGTTCGGTCGTACCCGGATCATGTTCTGGGCCGCGGTGCTGTTCTTCGTGTCCTCGATCGGGTCGGGGTTCGCCTTCGCCACGTGGGACTTCGTCATCTGGCGCCTCGTCGGCGGACTCGGCATCGGCACCGCATCGGTCATCGCACCCGCCTACATCTCCGAGGTCTCCCCGAAGGCGATCCGTGGGCGCCTCGCGTCCTTCCAGCAGCTCGCGATCACGCTCGGCATCTTCGCCGCCCTGCTCTCGGACCAGTTCTTCGCGGTCACGGCGGGCAGCGCGTCGGCGGACGTCTTCGGCCTGCCGGCTTGGCGCTGGATGTTCCTGGTCGGTGTCGTCCCGTCGATCGTCTACGGCATCCTCGCGATCACGCTGCCGGAGTCGCCCCGGTACCTGCTCACCAAGGGCCGCGAGGACGACGCGCGTGAGGTCATGGGCAAGATCGTGCCCCGTGACACCGTGAACACGAGCCTGGAGGAGATCCAGGACGGCATCCAGAAGGAAGCGAACGAGAAGAAGGGCTCGATCCGCGGCAACCGCTTCGGCCTGCAGCCCATCGTCTGGGTCGGCATCATCCTCGCCGTCCTGCAGCAGTTCGTCGGCATCAACGTGATCTTCTACTACTCGACGACGCTGTGGCAGGCCGTCGGCTTCAAGGAGAGCGACTCGTTCCTCATCTCGACCATCACTTCGGTCGTGAACGTCCTGGTCACGTTCATCGCGATCTTCCTCGTCGACAAGGTCGGCCGGAAGCCGCTGCTCGTCGCCGGTTCCGCGGGCATGTTCGTCTCGCTGACGATGGTCGCCATCGCGTTCTCGCAGGCCCGCATCGTCGACGGCGAGCCCTCGCTGCCCGGCGCCTGGGGCGTCATCGCCCTCGTCTTCGCCAACCTGTTCGTCGTCTCCTTCGGTGCGACCTGGGGCCCGCTCATGTGGGTGCTGCTCGGCGAGATGTTCCCGAACCGCATCCGCGCCACCGCGCTCGGCATCGGCTCGGCGGCGAACTGGATCGCGAACTTCATCGTCACGATCTCGTTCCCGGTGCTGTCCGGCTTCAACCTGACGGTCACCTACGGCATCTACGCGCTCTTCGCGCTGCTGTCGCTGTTCTTCGTCATCGCGAAGATCCCCGAGACCAAGGGCCGCTCCCTCGAGGAGATGGGCATCTCGGCCGAGGGCGACACGGTCAGCGCCAAGGCCTGACGCTGCCGCCCACCCAGCCGGGAGGCCCGGATCGCGTGACCCTGCCGGGTCGCGTGATCCGGGCCTCCTTCCTCTGTTAGCATCTATCCAGCAGCGCGCTGGTCGCGCTGACTTCGCGTGTCCACCAGTGCCGGCCTCCGGCACGTCCCGCGGCCATCGGTCCCGCTCTCACGAGCGGGCGGTCACGGGGCTGGGCGCCAGGGGCCACGACCACCGGTCGTGACCGACACAACCGCAACCGTGTGCACGGGCTCCGTCCCGTGCGCCGAGAACAAGGAGGGACGGCATGGCCGTCGTCACCATCCGCCAGCTGCTCGACAGCGGCGTCCACTTCGGACACCAGACCCGTCGGTGGAACCCGAAGGTGAAGCGCTTCATCCTCGCCGAGCGCTCGGGCATCCACATCATCGACCTGCAGCAGTCGCTGGCCTTCATCGACCGTGCGTACGACTTCGTCAAGGAGACGGTCGCGCACGGTGGCACGATCCTCTTCGTGGGCACCAAGAAGCAGGCGCAGGGCTCCATCGCCGAGCAGGCGACCCGCGTCGGCCAGCCGTACGTCAACCAGCGTTGGCTCGGCGGTCTGCTCACGAACTTCCAGACGGTCTCCAAGCGCCTCGCGCGCATGAAGGAGCTCGAGGAGATCGACTTCGACGACACGACGAAGGGCTTCACCAAGAAGGAGCTCCTCATCAAGAAGCGCGAGCTGGACAAGCTCCACAAGACCCTCGGTGGTATCCGCAACCTCACGCGGACCCCGAGCGCGCTCTGGATCGTCGACACCAAGAAGGAGCACCTCGCCGTCGACGAGGCGCAGAAGCTCGGGATCCCGATCATCGGCATCCTCGACACCAACTGCGACCCGGACGAGATCACCTACCCGATCCCGGGCAACGACGACGCGATCCGCTCCGTCGGCCTCCTCACCCGCATCGTCGCCGACGCCGCGGCCGAGGGTCTGAAGACCCGCCACAACGGTGGCGACGACGACGCGGCCGCCGAGCCGCTCGCCGAGTGGGAGCAGGAGCTCCTCGGTGGCGACAGCGCGACGCCGGCCGCCGACGCCGCCCCCCGAGGGTGCGACCGTCGCCGAGAACGACGCTGACGCTCAGGTCGCCGCGAAGGAGATCGGCGAGCCGATCGCCGACGCCGACAAGAACGCCGAGCCGACGGCCGAGGCCGCCGCCGCTGCGGAGACCACCCCCCGCCGAGTGAGCACCCGGGGCGCCGGACCGTCACCGGTCCGGCGCCCCTGCTCCGCTCCCCACTCTCCACACACGCACAGTCCAGAAAGGACTCCAGGCAATGGCAAACTTCACCGCTGCTGACGTGAAGAAGCTCCGCGAGGACCTCGGCGCCGGCATGATGGACGCCAAGAACGCCCTCGTCGAGGCTGACGGCGACTACGACAAGGCCGTCGAACTGCTCCGCATCAAGGGCGCGAAGGCCGTCGCCAAGCGCGACGACCGTGCGACCTCGGAAGGCGTCGTCGTCGCATCGGCCGACAACGGTGCCGCCACCGTCGTCGAGCTCGCCAGCGAGACCGACTTCGTCGCGAAGAACGAGAAGTTCACGACCCTCGCCGACAAGGTGCTCGGTGCGGTCGCCGCTGCCGGTGCCACCGACGTCGCCTCGGCGAACGCGGCCCCGCTCGACGGCAAGACCGTCCTCGAGGTCGTCAACGAGAGCGCAGCGGCGCTCGGCGAGAAGCTCGAGGTCCGCACGGTCCGCCGTGTCGAGGGCTCGGCCTTCGAGATCTACCTGCACAAGACGAGCCAGGACCTGCCGCCGCAGATCGCCGTCGTCGTCGCCTACGAGGGTGACAACGCCGCCGAGGCCCGTTCCATCGCGCAGCACGTCGCGTTCGCGAACCCGTCGTACCTCACGCGCGACGAGGTCCCGGCCGACGCGATCGAGAAGGAGCGCGCCACCGTCGAGGCGATCACGCGCGAGGAGGGCAAGCCCGAGGCCGCCCTCCCGAAGATCGTCGAGGGTCGCGTCAACGCCTTCATCAAGGGCATCTCGCTCCTCGACCAGGACTACGCGAAGGACAACAAGATCTCCGTCGCGAAGGCCGCCGAGAACGCCGGCATCACGATCCAGGGCTTCGCCCGCGTCAAGGTCGGCGCGTAACGAACCCATGACGGGGCCAGGAACCAACCGGTTCCTGGCCCCGTTGTCGTGCGCCCCGGCGCACCGAGTACATTTCCACGAGACCACGACGAAGGGTGCTTGACACATGACCGACGAGAAGACCGGACGCCGACGGGTCCTGCTGAAGCTCTCGGGAGAGGCGTTCGGCGCCGGTTCCCTGGGCGTGAACCCCGACGTCATCAGCTCCATCGCGAAGGAGATCGCGAACGCCGCTCGCGAGGTCGAGGTGGCCGTGGTCGTCGGTGGGGGGGAACTTCTTCCGCGGTGCCGAGCTGTCGCAGCGCGGCATGGACCGGGGCCGCGCGGACTACATGGGCATGCTCGGTACCGTCATGAACGCCCTCGCCCTCCAGGACTTCCTCGAGCAGGCCGGCGCCGCCACCCGTGTGCAGTCGGCGATCAGCATGACCCAGGTCGCCGAGCAGTACATCCCGCGTCGCGCCGAGCGGCACCTCGAGAAGGGCCGCGTCGTCATCTTCGGTGCGGGCGCCGGCCTGCCCTACTTCTCGACCGACACCGTCGCCGCGCAGCGTGCGCTCGAGATCGGTGCGGACGAGGTGCTCGTCGCCAAGAACGGCGTCGACGGCGTGTACTCCGCCGACCCGAAGAAGGACCCGACCGCCGAGAAGCTGCACCACGTCACCTACCAGGACGCACTCCTCAAGGGGCTCAAGGTCGTCGACGCCACCGCGTTCTCGCTCTGCATGGACAACGGCATGCCGATGCACGTGTTCGGCATGGAGGGCGAGGGCAACGTCCGCGCCGCGATCCAGGGCGAGCGCATCGGGACCGTCGTCAGCAACTGACCGGGTCCCGACCGCCGACTGACTAGACTCGACCCGTACCGAAGGAGAACCACCGTGATCAGTGACGTCATGACCGAGGCGACCGAGAAGATGGCGAAGGCCGTCGACGTCGCGAGGGACGACTTCGCCACCGTCCGCACCGGCCGCATCAACGCCGCGCTCTTCCAGAAGATCCCGGTCGAGTACTACGGTTCGCCGACCCCGCTCGCGCAGCTCGCGTCCCCTCCAGACGCCGGAGGCCCGCACCCTCATCGTGACGCCGTACGACAAGTCGGCGCTCAAGGAGATCGAGCGTGCGATCGCGACCTTCCCGAACCTCGGGGCCAGCCCGACGAACGACGGCGAGATCGTCCGCGTGACGATCCCCGAGCTCTCGGCCGAGCGCCGCAAGGAGTTCGTGAAGATCGTCAAGGGGAAGGGCGAGGACCACAAGGTCGTCCTCCGCAACATCCGCCGCAAGGCCAAGGACGACCTCGACGCGCTGAAGGGCGAGGTGTCCGACGACGACATCGCCCGCAGCGACAAGGAGCTCGACGCGCTGACGAAGAAGCACGTCGACCAGATCGACGAGGCGCTGAAGAAGAAGGAAGCCGAACTCCTCGAGGTCTGATGCGCCGTCCGGACCAGGGCGACGACCGCCCCACATCAGATGACCGCCGCATGACGGGGTTCCGACAGGACTTCGACGCGCGGGCGAGGGCGGCCCGGAGCGACTTCGAGGCGCAGATCCGGCAACGTCGTGCCGAGTTCGGTGTGCGCAACGAAGCACTGACCGCCCGCACCGGGCGGAACCTGCCGGCGGCGATCGCGATCGCACTCGCGTTCGCGGTGGTCATGCTCGCGTCGCTCCTGGTCTTCAAACCGGTGTTCATGCTCGTCGCCGCGTTCCTGCTCGGCGTCGGCGTCTACGAGCTCGCGAGTGCGATGCGGTTCGCGGGTCGTGACGTCCCGAGGATCCCGAGCGTCGCAGTCGCGGTCGCGACCGTCCCGGCCGCCTTCCTCGGCGGGCAGGACTGGGCGCTGTCGACGCTGCTCGGCGGCGTCGTCGTCATCTCGGTGTGGCGCCTCGTGGAGGTCGCCTTCGCCCGCACGAAGCCGTCGGCGCAGAACGTCGTCCGCGACCTCACGAACGGGTTGTTCGTCCAGGCGTACGTGACGCTGCTCGGTGCCTGCGTGGTGCTCCTGTCCGCGCAGGACCACGGCGAACGCTGGGTGATCGCGTTCATCCTCGTGGTCGTCGCGGTGGACACCGGGGCGTACGCGACGGGCATCAACCTCGGCAAGCACCCGATGGCGCCGCGCATCAGCCCGAAGAAGACGTGGGAGGGCTTCGGGGGGATCGGTCGCGGCGAGCATCCTCGTCGGCATCCTCGTCACGTGGCTGATGCTCGGACTGCCCTGGTGGACCGGGATCATCCTCGGGGTGCTCATCTCCGGATCGGCCACGCTCGGGGACCTCACCGAGTCGATGATCAAGCGCGACCTCGGGATCAAGGACATCTCTTCGTTCCTGCCGGGCCACGGCGGGCTGCTCGACCGGATCGACAGCATCCTGCCGTCGGCGGCCATCGCGTACCTGATGTACCTCGTCATCGTGCGCTGACCACACTCCGGACGGGGCTCCGCGCACGCTGTCCCCGCGCGTCCAGGAAGTGCTCCGACACAGGCCTGGCACAATGGCGCCGTGCCTTCGACGTTCCCGACTGCCCCCCCGCTCGGTCCTCGGCTACGACGCCGACGAGGTCGAGCGTTTCCTCGAGGACGCTCGGCGTGCCTACACCGCGAACGACAGCGCCCCCCGGGATCGAGGCGGCGAAGATCCGCGCGACCGCCTTCTCGATGAAGAAGGGCGGCTACTCGACGCAACACGTCGACGCCGCGCTGGAACGACTCGAGGACGCGTTCGCCGCACGTGAGCGTGAGCGGGAGATCGCCGACGTCGGCCAGAAGGCCTGGTACGCGGAGGCCCGGAGCAAGGCGTCCGACGTGGTCGCGCGACTCGGCCGACCCGACGGGCAGCGGTTCCAGCGCGTGAGCGTCCTGACGACCGGCTACCACCCGAAGGACGTCGACGCGTTCTCGCGCCGGCTGCACGGCTACTTCAAGGACGGCAAGCCGCTGAGCCTGACCGAGGTCCGGTCGATCGTGTTCCGTCCGAAGCACGGCGGGTACCGCGAAGCCCAGGTCGACGCCCTCCTCGACGCCGTCGTCGAGGTCATGCTCGCCGTGCGCTGACGGACGGGCGCAACGGGCCGCATCGGCGTCTGCCGAATCGCCGTCCCCAGGTGCTTCGCTTTCCGTGATCGTTCCGTTATCCTGGTCGGACTCATGGGCAGGCACACGGCAGACACTCGATCCGACCGCGCGAACCGCGAACTGCACGATCACGCGATCGTCAGCGAGCGACGAGCGGCGAAGAACCGAACGCGCACGGCGGAGACCTCGGTCGTCCGTCCCACCCCGGCCCAGCAGGAGCAGCCCGTCGCTCCCGTCATCGCGCCGGTGTCCGTCGCAGCGAACCGCGTCTCCGACGCCGAGGCCACGCGGGCCGCAGCTGTCGTGACCGCTCCCGCCGCCCGGATCGTCCGCCGGTCCCGCGCGCGGTCCGTCGCGCCGTCGAAGCCGTCGACCCCGCGGTCCTTCAACGGGTTCGTGCGGCAGCGTTCGACGATCCCGGCGATGTCGTTCCTCGCCGTGTCGGCCTTCGTCGGTGGATCGCTGTTCAACCCGATGCAGACCGACGCCGCCACGGCCGCGCCCGTGCTCGCCCCGGCTCCGATCTCGACGCCCCAGCAGTTCTCGGCGCACGGCACGTACGGGGACTTCGACGCGGCCCGCGACGGGTTCGACGTCGTCAAGCCCGCGCCCAAGCCGACTCCCACGCCGACTCCGACCGCCACGCCCGCGGGGACCGACAGTGCGTCGAGCGACACCGCGTCGACCGAGGACGACGCCACCGCAGCGCAGCCCGCCGCGAGCACGCCCCTGGCCGCCACCGCAGCGACGCCGGACCCTGGTAGCGCCCAGGCGATCGCGCAGCAGATGGTCGCCGCCCGCGGGTGGGGCAACGACCAGTACAGCTGCCTGGTCTCGCTCTGGAACAAGGAGTCCGGCTGGCGGGTGAACGCCTACAACCCGAGCGGTGCGTACGGCATCCCGCAGTCCCTCCCGGGCAGCAAGATGGCCTCCGCCGGTGCCGACTGGCAGACGAACCCCGCCACGCAGATCACCTGGGGACTCAACTACATCACCGGTGTCTACGGCACGCCCTGCGGCGCCTGGGCGCACAGCGTCTCGTACAACTGGTACTGATCGGCGATCGCGGTGCCGCGGAGCAACCGGCCGCGTCGCCCGCGTGGTCGTGGCCACGATGACGTCCCTGAGGGGGGCCGGACTCGAGCGACTGACGGGCGGTTGGCGCCGGACCGAAGTCCGTCGTGGCCGCGAGTGGTCGGTGCAACCGATCTCGGCAGCATCGGCGCAGAAGGAGTACCTCTGCCCGGGCTGCGGCCTGACGATCGAACCCGGGACCGCGCACGTCGTCGTGTGGCGTGCGGACGGGGTGCTCGGCGACGCCGCCGACCTCGCTGCGCGCCGTCATTGGCACCATCACTGCTGGAGCATCGCATGACGACCGAACGCCCCGAGGGACAGACCCGCGAGCCGGTTGCGCCCGGCGAGGAGATCCGTTCCGGCACCGTGCTGCCTGCTCGGCGGACGGACGTGGAGCTCGTCACCGACGACCACCTGACGCTGGTGGGGGGAGTTGGCCGAGCCGCTGGACCGACCGGCACGGGGGGACACTCGTCACGCTGCACCCGCTGCCCACCGCGCAGGGCTTCATGGACTCGCACGTCCTGAAGAAGGCCGCGGCCCGGCTCCCCGCGCTGGCCGACCTGGCCGTCCTGCGGTTCAACTTCCGCTCCGTCACCTCACCGCGCGGGACGTCCGAGGGTGTCTTCGGCGACGGGGTGTCCGAGGGCTTCGACCTCCGGGCCGCCGTCGACGAGGTCGTCGTGCGGGGCCTGCCGACGCCGTGGCTCGTCGGGTGGTCCTTCGGGACGGAGGTCATCCTGAAGCACGCGCTCGAGCACGTCGAGGCCGGGAACGTCGCCGGGGTCGTCCTGCTGTCGCCACCGCTGCACCGGACCACGGACGAGGAGCTCGCCCGGTGGTCGGGCGTGGGCGTGCCGGTGGTCGCCCTCGTCCCCGAGCACGACGACTTCCTCGTGCCGGACGATGCGGTCCGCCGGTTCGCCGTCGCACCGGACGTCCGGGTCGTGCCCGTCGCCGGCGCGAAGCACCTGTGGGTGGGGGAGAAGTACGTGCGGGTCGTCCTCGACGCCGTCGCGGACCTCGTCGTGCCGGGCAGCGCTCCGCTGCCCACGCACTGGCCGACGCAGGCCTAGCCCGACCAGCGCCGGCCCCGGGCGACCGGTCAGCGAGCCGCGTCGCCGTCCGTCTCGAGCCGGGACTGGTCCGCGTCGTCCGCGCCGACCGTGGCGGGACGAGCGGCGCCCTGCTCCTCGATGACGCCTGCCGCGTGCGTGAGCACGCCCCGCAGGTTCTCCAGGTAGCCGGCCACGGCCTCCCGCTCGGTGCGGATGGCGCCGAGACGGTCCTCGGCCTCGGCCAGCAGGAGCGCCGTCCGCTCCTCGGCGTCGGCCACGAGTCGGTGCGCACGTTCCTGGGCGTCGCGGACGAGGTCCGCGGCTCGTTCCCGGGCGTCGGACTCCTGCTGTCGTGCGACGTCGGCGGCCTCCCGCTCGAGGCGGTCGGCGATCTCCCGGGCGGCGGCGGCGCGCCGCGTCGCCTCGGCGAGCTGCAGGTTCGCCTCGTCGAGGTACTTCTGCGTCTCGGTCACGGTGGCGCGGTGGCGTTCCAGGTACTCCTGCTCGGCGTCGTCCCGTCGGGCGGCCAACTCCGTCTCGAGGGCGGCCCGAGCGTCCTCCCGTTCGCGTTCGACGGTCGCCCGGGCTTCGTCACGCTCCTGCGCGAGGGCGGCGCGTGCCGTGTCGATCTCCTGTCGCAGGGCGGTCCGCTCGGCGAACAGGGCGTCGAGCTCGGCGCTCCGTCGATCGGCGATCTCGGTGTCGACCTCGGCGTGCTCGCGCTCCCGGCGTGCGGCGAGTTCGTTCTCGTGCTCCCGTGCAGCCCGCTCGGCTGCGGCTTCGGCGGCCTCGCGCTCCCGCTGGATGCGGTCGAGGTGGTCGGCCGTCTCGCGCTCGATCCGTTCCGTGGTCTCCTGGACGCGGCGGGCGTTCTCGGCGGCGGTCTGCTCGGTGTCGACACGGAGCTGCGCGTGCGCGGCCTCGATCTCCTGCTCGAGCGCGGTCCGCGCCCCGGCGAGTTCGCGTTCCCACGTGGCCCGGGCGGCGGCGAGGTCCTCGTCGAGCTGTCGGCGGCGGTCGTCGACCTCGGCTGCGAGTTCGGCGCGGCGGCGGTCGACCTCGGCGGCGAGCTCCGCGCGCGCGCTCTCGACCTCGAGGTCCAGGGCCTGTCGGGCTGCGCCGTGTTCGCGCTCCCAGGCCGTGCGCGCCTCGGTGAGGGTGCGCTCGAGGGCTTCGCGGCGGGTGCTCTCCTCGCGGTCGAGGTCCTCGAGTCGGCGGGTCTGGTCGGCTTCGAAGACGCTGCGACGGTGCTCCGTCTCGCGCTCGAGGTCGGCGGCGGCACGGCGGGCGGCTGCCGACTCCCGCTGCGCGACCTCACGGAGTTCGGCGACCTCGTGCTCGACCTGGGCGCGCAGCGCGTTCGTCTCACGGATCGCGACCGACCGCACCTCGGCTGCTTCGGTCACGGCGGCCCCGCGGACGGCGGCGGCCTCGTTCCGGGCGTCCTGCACGAGGATCCCGGCTTCGGCACGCGCGCGCTCCACCGTGTCGGCCGACTCTGCCCGGGCGCGGGAGAGCTCGTTCGTCGCCCGGGTCCGCGCGTCCTCGAGCGTGTCGTGCGCTTCGTCGCGTGCTTCGCGCAGGACGCGCTCCGCCTCGGTCCGGCTGGTGGCACGGAGCCGCTGGGCGTCGATGTCGGCCTGGCTGATGAGCCGCGTCGACTGTTCCTCGGCCACGCGGAGCGTCGACTCCAGGCGGGTACCGAGGCCGCTGTACGTCGGCGTGCCGGCCTCGTCCAGTTCGCCCTGCAGGTCGGAGACGCGGGACTGCAGCAGGCGGATCTCCTTCGCCGCCTCGGCCCGGTCGGTGTTCGACTTGATGAGCTCGCGGCGGAGGTCGTTCAGAGCACGGTCGACCTCGTCCTTGCGGTACCCCCCGCAGTTCGGTCCCGAACTCTGCCTCGTCGTTCGCCACGCGTCGCTCCCTGCGGTCGTCCCGGACCACCCCGTGCGGTCCGGACCCCGAGTGTAGTGGTGCGTCCAGGTCGGCCCCTGGAGGCGTGGACCAGGCCCGGGGGGATGCGCCTCACAGCTGTCCTGGGTACCCTGGACCGTTGTTTCGCGCGCCGTCCACCCCACCCCGGCGCGGAGGGAGAGAGTCCGTGCGGTTCGTCCTGGCGATCGTCAGTTTCGTCATCGGGGTGCTCCTCGTCGGTCTCGGCGTCGGGCAGCGCACGGTGTTCGCGCCCCCGTCCTCGATCGTCGCCGCGACCAGCGGTACGACGTCCGCCCCGGTGACCGTGATCCCGGGGAGCGTGCTCAACGCCAACCCCGGCTACCAGCGCATCAGCGTCTCCGGCACGGGGAAGGTGTTCGCGGCCTACGGCAGGACGTCGGACGTCGACGCCTGGGTCGGCGATGCCGCACACACGACCCTGCGCTACGACGCCGCAGCGGGCAAGCTCACGGCGCGCACCACCGGGACCGCGACGGAGGTGCCGGACCCGCGGGGCAGCGACCTCTGGTACCAGGAGTACGACGACGCCCGGCAGTTCACCGTGCGGCTGCCCGCGGACGTGTCCCTCGTGGTCGCCTCCGACGGGTCGGCGCCGGCCCCGTCGGACGTCTCCGTCACGTGGCCCCGCGACACCGCGACACCGTCCGTCGGTCCGCTCCTGACCGTCGGCGGGTTGTTCGTCCTCGGTGGGGTCGTCCTGCTGGTCTGGGCGTTCCTGCACCAGCGTCGGTCCCGTGGTCCGCGTCGTCGGAGCGGGGGGCGGACGACCGCCGCGTGTCCGTGCCTCCCGTCGTGCCGCCGCTGCCGGGGCACAGGTCCCGGCACGGAGCCGACGCGGTCGTCGGTCCTTCGTGGCCGTGCCGGTGCTCGTCGCCGGTGCGCTCGTGCTGAGCGGTTGTTCATCCGAGTACTGGCCCCAGGGCGGCGACGCGGGCGCGACGCCCACACCGACCGCCACGGCGACCGGCGGTGCCGCACCTGCCCCGGCCACGGCCGCCACGAAGCAGCAGATCTCGCGGATCGTCTCCCGCGTCGCCGACGTCGCCGAGCAGGCGGACGCGGACAAGGACGCCGACCTCGCCGGTACCCGGTTCGCCGGACCGGCCCTGGAGCTCCGGAAGGCCAACTACGCGATCCGGGACGCCGATGCAGAGGCGAAGCCGCTGCCGGCGATCGCGGCGGACGACGTCTGCGTGGCGCTCCCGCAGCAGACGGACTCCTGGCCGCGGACGGTCTTCGCAGTCGTCGCCGCGGACTGCTCCGACGAGCAGACCGCCCCGCAGGCGTTGACGCTCGTGCAGCAGGACGCCCGTTCCGACTACAAGGTGGAGTACGCCGTCTCGCTCGAGGCGGACGCGCAGCTGCCCTCGCTCGCCCCAACCGCGATCGGTGCCGCGCAGCTCGCCCCGGACTCGAAGCTCCTCGCGCTCGCTCCGGACGAGGTGGCGGCGGCCTACGCGGACATCCTGTCCAAGGACGCCGAGAGCCCCTCCGCGGACCTGTTCGCGGGTGACGGCGACGACCTCCGCACCCGGATCGGCAAGTCCTACAAGGACGAGAAGGCGAAGTCGCTGGACGACACGGCCGAGATCGCGTTCTCGTCGGAGATCCCGGACGACACCCCGCTGGCACTCGCCACGAACACCGCGGGTGCGCTCGTCTCCGTGGACCTCGACGAGGTCGAGGAGGTCACGCCGACGGCCACTGGGGCGAAGGTCAACACCGAGGGCGCCGTGAAGGCGCTGTCGGGCGTCGACTCGAGCACGAAGGGCGTGCGGGCGACGTACGGCGTCCAGCTGCTCTTCTCCGTGCCCCCCGGTGGGCTCGGACGACAAGATAGAACTCCTCGGGTTCACCCAGGGCCTGATCGCAGCTAGTGAGGTGCAATGACCAACGTCCCCCCCCCGACCCCGTCCAGCCTGCGCGGAGCGGTCGACCTCTCGTCCCTCGTCGACCGCGCACAGCGGCCGCAGACCGCCCCCGCGACCACCGGTGCCGGTACGCCCGCGCCGACCGGTGCGGGACAGCCCGACGGCGTCCTGAGCGTCCCGTCGCTGGTCATGGACGTCACGGACCAGAGCTTCCAGGACGTCGTGCAGCTGTCGACGGTCGTCCCGGTCATCGTGGACATCTGGGCCGAGTGGTGCGGGCCGTGCAAGCAGCTCTCCCCCGGTGCTCGAACGTCTGACCGAGGAGTACGCCGGCCGTCTCGTGCTCGCCAAGGTCGATGCCGACACGAACCCGCAGCTCGTGCAGGCCTTCCAGGCGCAGTCGATCCCCACGGTGGCCGCGGTCATCGGTGGACGTCCGCTCGGACTGTTCGTCGGTGCACTGCCGGAGGCCGAGGTCCGCGACGTCTTCGAGCAGGTGCTCCAGGCCGCCGAGCAGAACGGCGTCGCGGGCCGCGTGCAGGTCGACGGCGCTGCGGACGTGCCCGAGGGCGCCGAGCAGGGTGAGCCGGAGCCCGAGCCGCTGCCCCCCGCACCACCAGGCCGCGTACGACGCGATCGAGCGCGGGGACTACGCCGCCGCGATCGCGGAGTACCGGACCGCGATCCTGCAGGACCCGCACGACCAGATGGCCGTCGCCGGGCTGGCGCAGGTGTCGCTCCTCGACCGGCTGTCCGGACGGACCGCGGACGAGATCCGCGCCGCCGCGGGAGCCGACCAGCGCGACGTCGCCGCACAGCTCGCGGTCGCCGACCTCGACATCAGCGGCGGGCACGTCGAGGACGCCTTCGGGCGCCTGCTCGACCTCGTGCCCACGGTCTTCGGCGAGGACCGCGAGGCACTCCGGGTCCGTCTGGTCGAGTACTTCGAGCTCATCGGCTCCGAGGACCCGCGCGTCGTCGCGGCGCGACGGCGGCTCGCCAACGCGCTGTACTGAGCAGCCGCCGCGGAGCGGCCCACGACGGACGGGAGGCCCGGTACCAGCTGGTACCGGGCCTCCCGTCCGTCGTCGCGTCGGTGCGCTAGTCCGCCAGGCGCAGCCAGACCGCGCCGAGCGGCGGCACCACGAGGTTCGCCGAGGCGGGCCGGCCGGCCCACGGGACGTCCTCGGCCTGCACGGCGCCGAGGTTGCCGACACCGGAGCCGCCGTAGGCCGACGCGTCGGTGTTCAGCACCTCGTTCCACGTCCCCGCGGTCGGCAGACCGAAGCGGTGCTCGACGGGGACGCCCGAGAAGTTGACGAACACGGCGATGCGCTCGTCACCGGCCTTGCGGAGGAAACCGAGCGTGGAGTGCGGTGCGTCGCCGCCCTCGAGCCACTCGAAGCCGTCCTGCGTGGCGTCGTGCGTCCAGAACGCCGGGTTCTCCTTGTAGACACGGTTCAGCTCGGCGACCAGGTCCTGGACACCGCGGTGTCCCGGGTCGTCGAGGAGCCACCAGTCGAGACCGTTCGCCTCGCTCCACTCGCTGGGCTGCGCGAACTCCTGTCCCATGAACAGCAGCTGCTTGCCCGGGTGCGCCCACATGAACGCCAGGTAGGCACGGACGTTCGCGAGCTTCTGCCACTCGTCGCCGGGCATCTTGCCGTAGAGCGAGCCCTTGCCGTGCACGACCTCGTCGTGGCTGATCGGCAGCGTGAACTGCTCGCTGAACGCGTAGACGAACGAGAACGTGATCTCGTCGTGGTGGTAGGAGCGGTACGCCGGGTCGCGCTCGACGTACTGGAGCGTGTCGTGCATCCAGCCCATGTTCCACTTCTGGCCGAACCCGAGCCCGCCCGCACTCGTCGGCTGCGTGACACCGGGCCACGAGGTCGACTCCTCGGCGATCATCACGATGCCGGGGTAGCGCTTGTACGCGGTGGCGTTCGTCTCCTGCAGGAGTGTGATCGCCTCGAGGTTCTCGCGGCCGCCGTGGATGTTCGGCAGCCACTCGGTGCGGGAGTAGTCGAGGTACAGCATCGAGGCCACGGCGTCGACGCGGAGGCCGTCGATGTGGAACTCCTCCAGCCAGTACAGCGCGTTCGCGACGAGGAAGTTCCGCACCTGCGGCTGCCCGAAGTCGAACACGTAGGTGCCCCAGTCGAGCTGCTCGCCGCGACGGGGATCCGGGTGCTCGAACAGTGCGTAGCCGTCGAACTTCGCCAGCGCCCACTCGTCCTTCGGGAAGTGCCCGGGGACCCAGTCCATGATGACGCCGATGCCGGCCGAGTGCAGCCGGTCGATGAGGTAGCGGAGGTCGTCGGGGGGAGCCGAAGCGCGCGGTCGGCGAGTAGTACCCGGTGACCTGGTAGCCCCACGAGCCGCCGAACGGGTGCTCGGCGAGGGGCAGGAACTCCACGTGGGTGAAGCCGGTGTACTGGACGTGCCCGATGAGGTCGTCCGCGACCTCGCGGTAGCTCAGGCCGGGGCGCCACGAGCCGAGGTGCACCTCGTAGATGCTCATCGGCCGGTCGTGCGTCGTCGACGCGGCACGCTCGGCCATCCACCGGTCGTCGCCCTCGGACCAGGTGTGGTGGGCGCTCGTGATGACGGATGCGGTGAGCGGCGGGACCTCGGTGCGTCGGGCGAACGGGTCCGCCCGCTCCACCCAACCGCTGTCGGTGAGGATCTGGAACTTGTACCGCTGGCCCTCGAGGGCGCCGGGCCAGAACAGCTCCCAGACGCCGAGGTCGTTGAGACGGCGCATCGCGGTCGTGCGGCCCTCCCACCCCTCGAAGTCGCCGATCACACGGACGGCGGTGGCGCGGGGTGCCCAGACGGCGAAAGCGACGCCCTCGACGTCGTCGACGGTCTGCACGTGTGCGCCGAGGTGGTGCCAGAGCTGCTCGTCGCGGCCCTCGCCGAACAGGTGCAGGTCGAGCTCGCCGAGCGTCGGGGCGAACCGGTACGCGTCGTCGGTGGTCCAGGTGGCGTCGTCTTCGTAGTCCGCCTCGACGCGGTAGCGGCCGAGCTCGCCGGTGGTGGCACCGGCCCAGACGCCCTCGCCCTCGTGTCGGAGCTCGACGTCGTCGCCGTCCGGACGGACGATCCGGACCGCCGTGGCCAGGTGGCGGACGACGCGGACGCTCGTTCCGCCCTCGACCGGGTGCGGGCCGAGGACGTCGTGCGGCTGCGACCAACGGCCTTCGGCGACCTGCTGGCGGATCCACTCGTCGACCGGTGCGGGGACCGGCTCGGTGGCCGTCGCGGACGCCGTCGTGGTCTGCGGCGGGACCTCCGTCCGGGAGGCGGGGGGTCGCCTCCGGAGCGACAGGCGCGTCGCTGGTCAGCCCGCCGGCGAGCGTCGCCGACTCCGGGACGTCCCGGGAGGGCGACTCGGGCTGCGCGGCGGGCGCGCCGGGCAGGTCCTCGCCGGGTGCCGAGGTGTTCGGCTCGACGCGCTCGGTCCGGGGCTGCTCCGACCGACGGGGGGAGCGCGGGCGGCGGCGGCGGGACCGGGGGCAGGCCGGGGCCGGTGCCGGGCGTGCCCGCCGCGGGGGGCCGACGTGGACGGCTTCTGCTCGGGTGTGGTGTTCGGGTCGGTCATCGGTGCGGTCCTTCCACGACGAGCAGGTGCACGGGCTCCTGGAAGGCATCCAGGCGCACGTAGTTGGCGGAGCCCCAGGTCCAGCGGGCACCGGTGACGACGTCGCGGACGTCGAACAGGGTGCCGGGCTCGAGCCCGAGGGCGGTGAGGTCGAGGTGCACGGTGGTCTCCCGCGAGGAGTGCGGGTCGACGTTCGCCACGACGATGACGGTGTCGTCACGGCCCGATCGGTTGTACTGCCCGGGCAGGTGCTTCGAGTACACGACGATCGCGTCGTCCTCGGCGGAGTGGATCGTCGTGTTCCGGAGCTGGCGGAGCGCGGGGTGCGCCGACCGGAGGCGGTTGAGCATCGTCACGTACGGGGCCAGGCTCGCGCCCTCGGCCTCGGCGAGCGCGAAGTCACGCGGCTTGTACTCGTACTTCTCGTTGTCGATGTTCTCCTCGGAACCCGGCCGGGCGACGTCCTCGAAGAGCTCGTACCCGGAGTACATGCCCCAGGTCGGGGCGCCGGTGGCGGCGAGGGCGGCACGCACCTTGTACCCGGCGCGACCGCCGTACTGCAGGAACTCGGTGAGGATGTCCGGCGTGTTCACGAAGAGGTTCGGGCGCAGGTAGGCGCTCGTCTCGTGGGACAGCTCGTCGAAGTAGGTCTCGATCTCCTCCTTCGTGTTCCGCCACGTGAAGTACGAGTACGACTGCTGGAACCCGGTCTCGGCGAGCGCCCGCATCATCGCCGGGCGGGTGAACGCCTCGGCGAGGAAGACGATGTCGGGGTGCTCGTCGCGGACCTCGCGGATGACCCGCTCCCAGAACCAGAGCGGCTTGGTGTGCGGGTTGTCGACGCGGAAGATCCGGACACCGAACGCGATCCAGTGCCGCAGGACCCGCAGGACCTCGGCGACCAGGCCCTCGGGGTCGGTGTCGAACTGGATGGGGTAGATGTCCTGGTAGCGCTTCGGCGGGTTTTCGGCCGTGGCGATCGACCCGTCGGCGCGGACCGTGAACCACTCCGGGTGCTCGGTGACCCAGGGGTGGTCGGGGGGAGCACTGCAGGGCGAAGTCGAGCGCGACCTCCATCCCGGTGTTCTTCGCCGTCTCGACGAAGTCCCGGAAGTCGTCCTCGGTGCCGAGGTCGGGGTGGATGGCGTCGTGGCCGCCCTCGGGGCCACCGATGGCCCAGGGGCTGCCGGGGTCGTCGGGGCCGGCGGTCAGGGTGTTGTTCGGTCCCTTGCGGGCCGTCGTGCCGATCGGGTGGATCGGCGGCAGGTAGACGACGTCGAAGCCCATCCGGGCGACGGCGGGCAGACGACGTGCCGCGGTACGGAAGTCGCCGCTCTTCCACGAACCGTCCGGATTCCGCTTGGCGCCCTCGCTGCGGGGGGAAGAACTCGTACCAGGCACCGACTCCGGCGCGCGTGCGCTCGACGTCGAGCAGCTGCGTCGCGGAACGCGTCCGGAGCGAGGTGAGCGGCGACTCGGCGAGCTCGGCGACGACACGGGGGTCGTCCACGGCGGCGAGGCGCTCGGCCGGGTCGAGGTCCTCGTCCTGCAGGCGGGCCGCTGCGCGGGCAGCCGTGGTCGAGTCGGTCTCGGCGGCGAGTCGCTCGAGGAGCGCGGCGCCGTCGAGCAGGGTCGCGTCGGTGTCGACGCCGGCGGCGATCTTCAGCCGTGCGCCGTGCACCCAGCTCGCCCAGTCGTCGGCGTAGGACTCGATGTGCCACTCCCAGACGCCGACGCCCTCGACCTGCACGGTCGTTTCGTACCGGTCGGTCCCGGGTGCGACGAGGGTCAGCGGGACGGTGCGTGTCGCGCCGTCGGGCCGGACGAGGACGAGGTCGGCGCCGATGACACCGTGTCCCTCTCGGAAGACGGTCGCGCCGAACGTGATCACCTCCCCGTCGAAGCCCTTGCCCGGGAAGCCGTTCGGCGTCGTCGGGGCGAGTTCGGTGATCGGGATGCGCCCGATCTTCGGACGCCGGGGTCGGTCTACGGAGGCCACGGAGCAGACGCTACCCGGCCGGGCCGTCCGTGTTCCCCGTTTGGTGTGTCGGGCCCGGCGGACCGGCTGCGGCGCGACGGATCGTCAGACGACCTCGAAGACGTGGATGCCCGGTCCGTAGGCTGTGAACACGGTGCCGGCGGGGCGGTGCCGCTCGTGGTCCCGGTGCTTCTCACTCGACCACGCCAGCCGGTACGCGAAGACGTCCTCGCGGGACGGCAGCGTGAGGTCGCGGGTGCGGCCGCTGCCGTGCACGACGACGAGGACGCGGTCGTACGGCTCGTGCTCCGGGGTGGACTCGACGAAGTACTGCAGCGCGCGGTGGATCGGCTGGTCCCAGCCCTCGGCGGTCATCGGCAGACCGTCCGGGCCGTACCAGGTCATCCGGGACGCCGACGGCGTGGTCTGCCCGGGGACGCCGAAGCGTGACGGACGGAGCGCCGGGTGTGCGGCGCGGAGGCGGGTGAGGGCCGCGACCGTCTCGGTCATCGACTCGGCGTCCTCGTCGTCGGACCAGTCCACCGGGGTCAGGTCCTCGGAGACGACGTACGCGTTGTTGTTGCCGTGCTGGGTGCGGCTGCGTTCGTCGCCCGCGGTGATCATCGGGACGCCCGCGGACAGCAGCACGGTCGCCATGAGGTTCCGCATCGACCGACCACGGGCAGCGCGGACGCCGCGGTCCGCCGTCGGGCCCTCGACGCCGTGGTTGAACGAGCGGTTGTCGTTCGAGCCGTCGCGGCCGTCCTCGCCGTTCGCCGCGTTGTGCTTGGCGTCGTACGACACCAGGTCGTGCAGGGTGAACCCGTCATGGGCGGTGACGAAGTTGACGCCGGAGAGCGGCCCGCGGCTCCCGAACAGGTGCTGCGACCCGGTCAGTGCGCCGGCGAGGCCGCCGATCCCGGTGTCGGGTGATCCGTGCCGGCGTTCGTCGGCGACGTCCCCGAGCCAGAACTTCCGGACGGTGTCCCGGAAGCCGTCGTTCCACTCGAGGGTCCCGGCACCGAAGGACCCGGTGCGCCAACCGTCCGGGCCGACGTCCCACGGCTCGGCGATGACGAGGGTGTCCTGCAGGTCAGGGTGGCTGCGGATGCGGTCGAGCAGCGGGTGCTCGGGGTCGAACCGGTGGTCGGCGTCCCGGGCGAGCGCGGCCATCAGGTCGAAGCGGAACCCGTCGACCTGCACCTCGCGCGCCCAGTAGCGCAGGCTGTCGAGGACCAGGTCGGCGGTCGCCTCCACCGAGGTGTCGAGCGTGTTGCCGCAGCCCGTCGTGTCGTAGTAGGTGTCCGTGTCGGACCACCGGTAGCGGTTCGCGCCGTCGATGCCGCGCAGCGACGTGGTCGGGCCGCCGAGGCCCTCCTCCGCCGTGTGGTTGTAAACGACGTCGAGCACGACCTGGATGCCGGCCTCGTGGAGCAGTCGCACCATGCCCTTGAACTCGCGGAGCACCGCGTCCGCACCCGCTGCCCGTGCGGCGGCGGAGGCGTGCCCGGCGTGCGGGGCGAAGAACCCGAGCGTGTTGTAGCCCCATGCGTTCTCGCGCCCGGCCTCGCGGAGCCAGCGTTCCGTGTCGAACGCCTGCACGGGGAGGAGTTCGAGCGTCGTCACGCCGATCCGCTGGAGGTGCGCGATGGTGCTCTCGTGCGCGACGCCCGCGTACGTGCCGCGGAGGTCCTCCGGCACGGCGGGGTTCGCCGCGGTCAGGGTGCGGACGTTCGCCTCGTACACGACCACGCGGTCGCGGGGCACCTCGGGCTTGCCGACACCGCCCCAGTCGAACGCACCGTCCACGACGACGCTCGTCCACCGGGGGGTGGCCGTCCGTGTCGGCGCCGTCCACCGGGTCGTGCCCGGTGGGGACGATGCCCCGCGCGTACGGGTCGAGGAGCGGCAGCGCCGGGTCGAACCCGTGCCGCGGCCCCGTCGGCCCGTCGACGAGGAGGTGGTAGGTGTCACCCGCTCGGACGCCGGGGGTGACCGCGGTCCACAGGTCGGAGTCGCCCTGCCGGGTGAGGTCGAAGCGTCCGCGGCCGTCGACGACCACCGCCGCGGCCGTCGCCGTCGCCGACCGGAGCGCGAAGCGCGGGTCGCCGTCGTCGAGCCGGAAGCCCGGGATGGTGTCGATCGCCGTCTGGTACACGACCCCAGGGTACGAGGACACCCGGGTATCCTGAAAACGCTCCAGAAAGGGGTACCCCGTGCCCGTCTACCTCGACCACGCCGCCACGACGCCGATCCTGCCCGAGGCGCTCGCCGCGTTCACCGATGCGTTGCGCACCGTGGGGAACCCGTCGTCCATCCACAGCGCCGGCCAGCACGCCCGCATGCTGCTCGAGGACGGACGAGCGAGGGTCGCCGCGTCGCTCGGCGCCGACCCGGTGGAGGTCGTCTTCACCTCCGGCGGCACCGAGAGCATCAACCTCGCCGTGAAGGGCCTGTTCTGGGCGCGCCAGCGGGACCGACGGCGACCCCGCATCGTGGTCCCGGCCGGCGAGCACCACGCCACGGTGGACACCGTCGACTGGCTGGAGCGCCACGAGGGCGCCGTCGTCGACGTCGTCCCGCTGGACGCGCAGGGTCGGGTCGACCTGGCCGCACTGGAGGCCCGACTCGCCGCCGCGGACGACGTCGCCCTGGTGACGTTCCTGTGGGCGAACAACGAGGTCGGCACCATCCAGCCGGTCGAGCGCATCGTCGCGCTCGCGCACGACGCCGGCGTGCCGGTGCACAGCGACGCGGTCGCCGCCTACGGCCAGGTCCCGGTGGACTTCGCCGCGTCCGGGCTCGACGCGCTGAGCGTGTCGGCCCACAAGATCGGCGGACCGGTCGGCGTCGGGGCCCTCGTGCTCGGGCGTCGCGCCGTCGTCGAGCCGCTCATCCACGGCGGGGGCCAGCAGCGGCAGGTGCGGAGCGGGACGCAGGACGCGCCGGCGGCCGCCGCCTTCGGGGTGGCCGCCGCCACGCCGCACGCCGACGTCCGGCACCTCCGTGACCGGCTCGTCGCCGGGGTCCGCAGCGCGGTCCCCACCGCGGTGCTCATGGGGGGACCCGGACGACCGGCTCCCGGGCAACGCGCACTTCACCTTCCCCGGCTGCGAGGGGGGGACTCGCTGCTCTTCCTGCTCGACGCCGCCGGCGTGGCCGTCTCCACCGGGTCCGCGTGTCAGGCCGGGGTCCCGGAGGCCTCGCACGTGCTGCTCGCGATGGGGCTCAGCGAGGACGACGCGCGCGGTGCGCTCCGCATCACGCTCGGACACACCTCGACGGACGACGACGTCGACGCGTTCCTGGCGGCGCTGCCCGCCGCGGTGGCGCGCGCGGGTGCCGCCGGCATGGCGTCCCGGGAACCGTCGCTCGGACGCTGACCGGCCCACCCGGTTCCGCGGGCGACGGGACGGAGCCGGCCCGGTCCTCCCGGCCGGGAAGCGCCGGTAGGATCGGGGACCATGGTCGAACTGGACATCGCCGAACAGGTCAACGCCCTCCGCGTGACCTTCGGGAACATCCGCTCGGTGGTCGACGTGGACCGCCTCGAGCGTGAGATCGCGGAGCTCAGCGAGCAGGCCGGCGCGCCCGACCTGTGGGAGGACACCGACCACGCGCAGCAGGTGACGAGCGCGCTCGCGCACCGGCAGGCCGAGCTGAAGAAGCTCACGGCCACCGAGCAGCGCCTCGACGACCTCGAGGTCCTGGTCGAGATGGCGAACGAGGCGGAGGACCAGGAGTCCGCCGACGAGGCGCTCGCCGAACTCGCCGCGATCACCAAGACCATGGGCGAGCTCGAGGTGCAGACCCTCCTGGACGGCGAGTACGACGACCGTCCCGCCGTCATCACCATCCGTGCCGGCGCCGGCGGTGTCGACGCCGCGGACTTCGCCGAGATGCTCATGCGCATGTACCTGCGGTACGCCGAGCAGCACGACCAGAAGGTCACCGTGATGGACACCTCCTACGCGGAGGAAGCGGGCATCAAGTCCGCCACGTTCGAGGTCGACGGTCCGCACGCGTTCGGCACGCTGTCGGTCGAGGCCGGCACGCACCGCCTCGTCCGGATGTCGCCGTTCGGTGCCGCCGGCAAGCGCCAGACGTCCTTCGCCGCGGTGGAGGTCATCCCGCTCATGCCGGAGACCGCCGTCATCGACATCCCGGAGAACGACATCCGCGTCGACGTGTTCCGGTCCTCCGGCCCCGGCGGGCAGTCCGTCAACACGACCGACTCGGCCGTGCGCCTGACCCACATCCCGACCGGCACCGTCGTCTCGATGCAGAACGAGAAGTCGCAGATCCAGAACCGTGCCGCCGCCATGCGCGTGCTGCAGTCGCGCCTCCTGCTCCTGAAGAAGGAAGAGGAGAACGCGAAGAAGAAGGAACTCGCGGGCACGATCACGGCCAGCTGGGGCGACCAGATCCGCAACTACGTGCTGGCCCCGTACCAGATGGTCAAGGACCTGCGCACCGACTACGAGGTCAACAACCCCTCGGCGGTGTTCGACGGCGACCTCGACGGCTTCATCAACGCCGGGATCCGCTGGCGCAAGCGCCCGGACGAGGACTGACCTGCACGAGTCCACGGGGTCGTGAGCCGCGCGCCTGGAGCAGGATCACCGGATCGCGACCTACCCTGATCCGGTCATGATCAAATTCGACCAGGTCACCAAGGTGTACTCGGGCAACCCGAGTCCCGCTCTCGACAACGTCACCCTCGAGATCCTCAAGGGTGAGTTCGTCTTCCTCGTCGGTGCGTCCGGCTCCGGGAAGTCGAGCTTCCTCCGGCTCGTCCTCAAGGAGGAGAAGCCCTCCCGCGGGCAGATCCACGTCCTCGGACAGCGTCTCGGCGCGCTCTCGTCCCGCAAGGTCCCGTACTTCCGCCGCAACCTCGGCGTGGTGTTCCAGGACTTCCGGCTGCTCCCGAACAAGAACGTGTTCGACAACGTCGCGTTCTCGCTGCAGGTGATCGGCAAGAGCAAGGGCTTCATCAGCGAGTCCGTCACGGACGTGCTCAAGCTCGTCGGGCTCTCCGGCAAGGCGACCCGGATGCCGCACGAGCTCTCCGGCGGTGAGCAGCAGCGCGTCGCGATCGCCCGTGCCGTCGTCAACAAGCCCGCGGTCCTGCTGGCCGACGAACCGACCGGCAACCTCGACCCGACGACCTCGGCGGGCATCATGGCGCTCCTCGAACGCATCAACCAGGGAGGCACGACGATCCTGATGGCGACGCACGACGCGAGCATCGTGAACCAGATGCAGCGGCGGGTCATCGAGCTCTCCGGCGGCACGGTCCTCCGTGACGAGCAGGCCGGCGGGTACCAGACCCAGGCCCTGCCGATCCAGCGCGGCGGTGTCTCGAACACGACCGGCATCCAGACGATCCCGGGGCTCATCCGATGAGGCTCGGACTCGTCATGGCCGAGGTCGGTTCCGGTCTCCGACGGAACGCCTCGATGGTGGTGTCGGTCGTCCTCGTGACCTTCATCTCGCTGACCTTCGTCGGCACCGCGATCCTGCTCCAGATGCAGATCAACCAGATGAAGGGCTACTGGTACGACCGGGCCCAGGTGGCGGTGTACCTGTGCACCGACACCGACACGACCGGCAACTGCACCGGCGCGAAGGCGACCGCCGACCAGCGGGACCAGATCAAGCAGCAGCTCGACTCGTCCACGCTCCAGCCGTACATCGAGAAGTCCTACTTCGAGGACCAGCAGGACGCGTACACGCGGTTCAAGCAGCAGTTCAAGGACTCCCCGGCCACGGAGTTCGTCAAGCCCGAGTACCTCAACGAGACCTTCTGGGTGAACCTGAAGAACCCGTCGCAGGCGGACGTGCTCGTGGAGAGCCTGTCGAAGGTCGCGGGCGTGCAGAGCGTCGTCGACCAACGCGGGTACCTGCAGCCGATCTTCAACCTGCTCAACGCCTCGTCCTACACGGCCATCGGCATCGCGTCCCTGATGCTCGTCGCCGCGGTGCTGCTCATCGCGACGACGATCCGCTTGTCCGCGTTCTCGAGACGCCGCGAGCTCGGGATCATGCGGTTGGTGGGGGGCGTCGAACCGGTTCATCCAGACGCCGTTCGTGCTCGAGGGCGTGATCGCCGCTGCGGTGGGAGCGGTCCTGGCCGGCGGCGCGATCCTGGCGGTGGTCTGGTTCTTCGTCCGGAACTACCTGACGAAACGCTTCTCGGGCACCGCGTTCATCGGCATGGACGACGCGGCGGTCGTGGTCCCGGCGGTGATCGTCATCGGGGTCGTCCTGGCGGCGCTGTCGGCGTCGATCGCGATCCGCCGCTACCTCAAGGTCTGATCGGGCGACGCCCGCGGACCCCGGACGGGCCCGCGCACCGGGAAGGTGCGCGGGCCCGTCCGTGTTCGATATGCTGGGCGGCTCGCACGGGCGAGTGCACACCATCGAGAAGGAGCCGGGCATGGCGAAGGAGCGCGGGGAGAAGGTCGTCGCGACGAACCGTCGTGCGCGCCACGACTACCTCATCGAGGACACGTACGAGGCCGGCATGGTGCTCAGCGGGACCGAGGTGAAGTCGCTGCGGGAAGGCCGAGCGTCGCTCGTTGACGGGTACGCGTTCGTCGACGCGGGGGGAGGCGTGGCTCGACGCCGTGCACATCCCCGAGTACACCGAGGGCACGTGGAACAACCACGCACCGCGGCGGAAGCGCAAGCTGCTCCTGCACAAGCAGGAGATCGTGAAGATCTCGCACAAGACCGCGCAGGGCGGGTACACGCTCGTGCCGATGAAGATCTACTTCTCGGACGGCCGGGCCAAGGTCGAGATCGCGGTCGCGAAGGGCAAGCGCGAGTTCGACAAGCGCCAGGCGCTGCGCGAGAAGACCGACAAGCGCGAGGCCGAGCGGGCCATGCGGTCGCGCAACCGACTCGGCGAGTGACCAGCCGGGTCGACTAGCGTTGATGCTGTCCGGTCGGTAGACTGAACAGCTGCCTGACCCGGAGGTCTCCGGGGACGGGCTTGGCAACTCAACAGCGTGACAGTGGTCCGCACGACGGCCTGCATGGGGATGATCGGTTTCGACATCGCCTGTGTGCCGACGGGAAGCGGGCCGAGGACCCACGGTCATCTCGTCAACGATCCGTGGAAAACAACAAGTGCCAATTCCAAGCGCACTGACTTCGCTCTCGCTGCGTAAGCAGCCCAGCACATGAAGTCCGTCGGCCAGGTGATCGTTCCCTAACCTGAGTCCGGCGTCATCAAGGGGACTTGCTGCGCGGTTGTGCCTCAGGGCCGTGCGGGACGTGCACTGAGACTGGGCCTGTCGTCCGAGAAGCCGGTAGCAACGGACGGGGCCGAGCAGAACGAACATCCGGATACGCCCGTAGAAGACGTCGAATTGCAGCGATGGACGGGGGGTTCGATTCCCCCCCATCTCCACCACCTGCCGATCGTCGGACCACTGTCACGTGAGTCGCCACTGACCGCCCCGCACCGTCCTAGGACGGAGCGGGGCGTTCTGCGTGTCCGGGCCCGTTGCGCAGGCGCGGGCGCGCGCCCCCCGGAGCTGCCGGGTGTGAGGACTACGTTCGAGGGCACGGTTCCGCGTCCGCGGTGCCGTCCCCGAGCGAGAGGTACGCCGTGCAGGAGATCGCGATCCGAGTCCGTCTGCGAGAGCAGGACCGTCTGGGTCTGGCCGAGTACGAGCGCATCGTGGGGTCCGTTGCCTCGGTCGCGGCCGTGGTCGCGTGGCTGCCGACGCCGGAGGCCCGTCTGGTGTTGCGCGGGCGCGGCGCGGAGCCGGTGCGGCTCGAGACGATGTCGTACGGCGCGGTCTTCGAGATGCTCGTCGTGATGGACCAGCGGAGCCCCGCGGTCGAGCAGGCGGCGGCAGCGGTCGCGGCGCTCGTCGAGACCGTGCGGCACGAGCACGTCGAGGACGACATGGCGGGGACGGCCGGCGCGCTCGACCGTCTCGACCGCGCGGCGCCGCGTGGCCGGAGCCAGCCGGAGCGTGCGCTGCGGACCTTCCTCGAAGGGGCACGTGCGGACGCCCTGGCCCGCCGGTCGACGACGCGGCTCCGTGCCGCCCAGGCCCTGGTGCGTCTCGCCGGGTCCGGCGCCGAGATCGTCGTCGAGCGGATCGAGGACGCGCTCGCGACCGAGGTCGAAGGGCGGGCCGTCGGGACCATCACGGACACCGGTGCCTCGGTCGTGGTCGAACCGGTCGACGGTGTCGACGGTCCCGGTGTCGACGGTTCCGGTGTCGACGGTTCCGGTGCCGACGCTCCCGATGCCGACGCGCAGAAGCCCGGCGGGAAGAAGAAGTCGGGCGGGAAGAAGTCGGACAAGAAGGTGAGCGGGAAGAAGAAGTCGGGCGGGAAGGACAGCGGGAAGAAGAAGTCGGACGGGAAGGAGAAGTCCGACAAGAAGGCCTCGAAGAAGAAGAAGTAGCCCGTTCCGCGGGGGGTCAGAAGTCGAACAGGTTCGACCGGAGCCCACCGTCGCCGTACTCCCGGCGCAGCACCCCGCGCTGCCGGAGCACCGGCACCAGGTCCCCGAGCATGCGGTACACCTGCGCCGGGTGCAGGTCGCCCGACAGGATCACGCCGTCGTTGTCCGCGTCCGACCCGAGTTCCTCGATGAAGTCCGCGAACTCCTCCGCCGTCCCGACGAACCCGGACCGGTCGGCGACGCGGCCGAGCCGGGCCTTCCGGGTGAGCAGTTCCCGGAGCGGTGCGTCCGGGGTGTCCCCGACGAGTCCGCGGACCGTGCCGGCGGACACGTGGTCGGCGAACGTGCCCTCCGGGATCGGCGCGTCGAGGTCGAGCGCGAGCAGGTCGGTCTCCGCGTCGCTCGACCAGGCCAGGGCGGCGGCGCGGAGGTCGTCGTCCGAGGGGTGCCGCGAGGCCTCGACGACACGGTCGGCCTCGGCCGCCGAGGACACCACGACGGGCTTCAGGACGAAGAGGACCCGCACGTCGTCCGGGCCGCGACCGGCGCGGGCGGCCGCGTCGTGCACCGTCCGCCGGTACGCCGACACCGCCGCCGCGGAGAGCGGGGCGAGGGCGAGCTGCACGTCGGAGTGCGTCCCCGCGAAGCCGAGCCCGCGTCCGGACCCGCCGGGGGAGACCACGACCGGGTCCGTGGCGAGCGGGAGGGCGTTCAACGGCCCGGCGGTGCGGAAGTGCTCGCCCGCGTGGCTGAACGCGTCGAGGCGGTCGCCGTCCGCGAAGTGCCAGTCGGCCTCGGACCCGACGTACCCGTCGCCCCACGAGTGCCAGAGGCGGCGGAGCAGACCGGTCCACTCCTCGGCGCGGTCGTAGGCGACGTCGTGCGGCACCGGGTCGAGGCCGGCGTGCCGGGCGCTGCCGACGTCGGTGACCACGTTGACCCCGAGCCGGTCGGAGGACAGGTGCGCGAGGGTCGCGAGCTGCCGGGCGGCCAGGTACGGCGGCGTCACCCCGGCGTTCACGGTCGGGGCGATGCCGATGTGCCGGGTCGCCGCGAACAGCCACGGCGCGAGGAGGAGCGGGTCGTGCTTCGGGCCGCCGTACGCCTGGCGGATCCGGAGGTCGAGCGTCGCGGGGTTCCCGAGCGAGATCGCGTCCTCCGCGATGACGAGGTCGAACCCGGCGTCCTCGAGCGCCCGGACGGACTGCTGGTACAGGTCCGGCTTCGTCCAGTCGTGCCCCCCAGTGCCAGTCCGGCCGACCCCACGCCTGCGGCCCGAAGCCCCGCGAGAAGAAGTAGCCGATGTGCTGCATCCGGGCCATCAGCGCACGCCTGCCGGGGCCGGGACGCCGACCGTCGCGCCGTCCGTCGCGGGGTCGGGGCGAGCCTCCCGGCCGGGTTCGGCGAGCGCACGGACGGCCGCGAACCCGCGCTCCAGGTCGCGGATGAGGTCCGTGACGTCCTCGATCCCCACCGACAGGCGGACGAGCCCGTCGTGGATGCCCTGCGCCGCGCGCTCCTCCGGGGTCCGTCCGGCGTGCGTCGTCGACGCGGGGTGCAGCACGAGCGACCGGACGTCGCCGAGGTGGGTCATCCGGCTGAAGAGCCGGACCGCGTCGATGAGGGCGTGCGCGGCGACCTCGCCGCCGGCGAGCGTGAAGGCGAACACCGACCCGGCACCGCGCGGCAGGTAGCGACGGGCGAGGTCGTGGTACGGACTGGAGGCGAGCCCCGCGTGGTCCACGCTCGTCACCTCCGGCTGCGCCTCGAGCCAGGTCGCCACGGCGAGCGCGTTCGCGACGTGGCGTTCGACGCGCAGCGACAGGGTCTCGATGCCCTGGCGGAGGAGGAACGCGTTGAACGGCGACGGTGTGGGGCCGATGCGGGCGGCGACGACGTCCCGGGCGTAGGCGATGAACGCGCCGCGTCCGTACCGGTCGGTGTGGCTCGCACCGCCGAGGGCACGGTCCGACCGGGTCAGGTGCGGCCAGCGCTCGGGGGGTCACCGTCCAGTCGAAACGGCCGCCGTCCACGACGACACCGCCGAGCCCGGCGCCGTGGCCGGAGAGGAACTTCGACGCGGAGTGGATCACGACGTCGGCGCCGTGGTCGACCGGCTGCACGAGGTACGGGGTCGCGAGGGTGTTGTCGACGACGAGCGGGACGCCGGCTCGGTGCGCGACCTCCGCGACGCCCGCGATGTCGAGGACGTCGTTCTTCGGGTTCGGGATGGTCTCCGCGAAGAAGAGCTTCGTCTCCGGGCGGACCGCGGCGGCCCACGCGTCGAGGTCACGCGCGTCGGTGACGAAGTCGACCTCGATCCCGAGTCGTCCGAGGTTCTGCAGCAGCAGTCCGCGGGTGCCCTCGTAGATGCTCGACGCGCTGACCACGTGGTCCCCGGCGGCGAGCAGCCCGAGGAACGCGACCGTCGCCGCCGCCTGTCCGCTGCCGACGAGGACGGCCTCGGTGCCGTGTTCGAGGAGGGCGATGCGCCGCTCGACGTCCCCGTTCGTCGGGTTGCCGAGCCGCGTGTACGTGTAGCCGTCGTCGGTGCCGGCGAAGCGGTCGCGAGCCTGCGCGGCGTCGTCGAACAGGAAGCCCGAGGACATGTGGATCGCGGGGACGCGCGCCCCGTGTCCGGTGTCCGGGAGGAACCCGCCGTGCACCTGCTCCGTCGCGAACCCGGGTCGCTCGTCCGTCATCCGTCCACCTCCGTGCTGCCGCCCCGCGCTCTCGGGTCTGCTGTGGGCGGTACTCTCGCAGGCCCCGGCGCCGGGGGGAGCGAACACGACGTCGCGTTACGGCATCCCGGGTGCGGCGTCCGTCGGTCCGGGTGTCCGGCTACGCCCCGACGACCGCCCGGACGCCCACCACGACGGTGTCCCACACGGCGAGCAGCGGTCCGCGGGCGGCCCACACCGCGACGCCGTTGACGCCGAGGAACAGCACGAACCAGACGACGGCGGGCAGGCGCAACTCGGCGGCGGCGATGTGGAAGTCCGTCTGGACGCGGGCCCCGGTCAGCAGCCAGCGGAACACCTGGAGCAGCGAGCGGAGTCCGTCGACGAGGAACGCGGCGCCGAGGGCCGCGACGACGAGCAGGGTGAGGTCGGAGGGGCGGAGCGCCACCCAGAGGGCGAGGGCGTCGAACCCGACGACGACGAGCAGGCCGAACCAGTTCCGGACGAACGCCAGGGCGACGAGACCGACGACGCCGAGCACGACGACCGGGAGCCAGGGCGTGCCCACCACCGCGCCGGTGACGAGCAGTGCCCCCCGCCCAGAGCGGTGCGCTGTACCCGGCGAAGAGGTTGAGCACCCGGACGAGCCACCGCACGGCCCCCGGGACCCGGCCCAGCGACACCCACGCCTCACCCGAGCCGTCCGCGTGCAGGTCGATGCGCCGGATGCGACCGCCGAACGGCACGACGACGACGCAGTGGCCCACCTCGTGGGCGATCGTCGCGGCGAGGCGCGCGATCCGGCCGAGGAACGGCAGGAGGGGGGAGCACGGCGCCGATGAGCAGGGCGCCGGACACGGCGGAGGCGGGCAGGGCGGTCAAGGCGCCATCGTCCCAGACCGCCCGCTGGTGTTCACTGGGAGTCCGGCGTCACCCCAGCAGTGCCACCAGGTGCGAGCGTGACCGGGCGCCCACCTTCCGGTAGATCTGCGTGAGGCGCAGTTCGACCGTCCGCTGCGACATGTACAGCGACGAGGCGATCTCGCGGTTGCGGTACCCCTCGGTCACCTTCTGCACGACGGCACGCTCCTCCGCGGTGAGCAGGGGGGAGGACCGGGACGGCGTCCGGGGCGCTCCGGGGCGTGGTCGGCGACGGAGCGGTGCGGAACCGGGTCGCACTGACCGGCGCCGTACCGCTCGCCTCCGCGTGCACCCCGACGCCGTCCACGACGACGGCGTGGACCGGGGGCATCGCGACGTCGCCCTGCGGTGCGACGAGCGGACGCCGCAGCCCCGCGGCCTCGAAGGCAGCCGCAGCGGTCGTACCGAGTCGGGCGCGGTCCGGGCCGGTGCTCGTCGCAGCGAGCGCGGCCAGCGTGCGGCCACGCTCGTACTGCGGGTCCGTCGGCTCGAACAGCTCGAGCGCCCGGTACCGTGCGGCGTCACGCGTGTCCTCGTCGGCGACGAGCGCGAGGCTCCTCGCCAGCACGAGCGCGCCCCAGCGCGACGGGTGCGCACGGTGATCGGCCGCGAGCCGAGCGGTCGTCGACCGCGCGTCCTCGGTCCGGCCGAGCCGGACGTACGTCTCGACGAGGTCGCCGAGGTGACGGAGGACCGTCGGGTTCCGCAGCGTCCGACCGATCGCGTCCGCGGTCTCGAGCGCGGTGACCGCCTCGTCCGGCCGGTCCTCGGACAGCAGGACCCGCCCGCGGAACGCGTGCAGCTTCGCCGTCGCACCCCAGAGCCCGCTCGTGGACCGGTCCGCGAGGCACCGGTCGAGGACGTCGAGGGCCGCGGAGGGATGTCCTTCGAGGAAGTGCCGCCACGCGATCGCGATCGCCCGCGACGGCTCCCGGAGGCGCTCGACCACGCTCGACCCGGACTCCCACGCGTCGATGGCCCGGTGCGCGAGGCGGAAGTCGCCGGACCGCACCTCGTTCTCCGCGGAGAGGTACCGCGCGGCCTCGAGCCACACCGGCGCGGTGTGCGTGGACCGGGTGAGGACCAGGGCGAACACACGGCGGGCGCTCCGGTGCCGATCGGACAGGCTCAGCGCGTGCGCGAGCATGAGCAGCGCCGGGTCGGACAGCGCGAGCAGGCTCGGCGTCGCGAGTCCGTCGTGCAGGTCCCGGTCGGCCGGCAGGTGACCGGCGATCGCGGCCACCATGGTGCGGGCGGCCTGGAGGACCTGTGCGGTCGGTGTGGGGAGGTCGTGCTCGTACGGTTCGGCGCGCTCCAGGAGTTCACGGGCCTGGTCGAGCTCCCACGCCTCGGCCCGGAAGCTCGCGACCATGGCCACGAGGCCCGTCACGGCCAGGGCCTCGTCGTGGTCGCCGGCGTCGGCCGGGACGATGAGCTCGTCGGCCACCACTGCTTCGCCGCTGAGGTACTGCACCGAGTAGTGCAGGCGGAGGCGGCGGACGTCGTCGAAGCGGGAGGCGAACGGCTCGATCGCGGCGAGGTACCGCGCCGCGTAGCCGAGGAGACGGCGCGTGAGCAGCACCTCCGCGACGGCCAGGAGCGCCAGGTGTTCCGGCTCCGAGCGCGTCCCGACGTGGAGGGCCCGTTCGGTGAGCGTGACCGCGGCGCCGGGTTCACCGTCGGCCGCGTACTCGCGCGCTGCGTGCAGGAGCGCCACGGCGTCGGGCTCGTCCGCGGTGAAGCTCCGGTGCCAGGCAGCGGCACGCGGGTCCGAGGTGTCGGCGGACGCAGCCAGCCCGGCGTGGGCAGCACGACGGTCACGGGCGGGCATCTGCCAGTGCAGCCAGGACCGCACGAGCGGCGAACGGACGGCGATCGACTGCCCGCGGACCGTGACGAGACCGAGTGCGGCGAGGTCCTCCACGACGTCCCGGTCCCACTCCGGCCCGACCGCGCGGGTGACGGGCACCAGGGCCAGGCGGGCCAGGACCTCGAGGTCGCGGGTGCCGGTCCCGGCGACGGCCGCGGCGGCGATCCGGCCGGTGGTGTCGGTGGGTCGCAACGGCAGCACGAGCGGCTCGGAGCCGAGCAGCTGGTCCCGACTGAGCACGTCGAGCTGTTCGCGGAGCACGCCGGGGTTGCCGGCGGTCTGCTCGGCGACGACCGCCAGCACGCCGTCGTTCGCGTCCTCGGCGACCATGCTGCGGGCGAGCAGCAGCGTCTCGTCCGCGGGCAGGGCCTCCAGGCGCATCGACGGCAGTGCCGTCAGCGGCCCGTCGGACGGGAGGCTCGCCACCGTCGCCACGATCCGCAGCGACGTGCCGACCAGCCGACCGGCGAGGAACGCGATGAGCGTCTGGCTCGCCGCGTCCATCCGGTCGAGGTCGTCGATGAGGACGAGCGTCGGCGGGAGCTGCAGCACACGCAGCGTCGCGAGGAGTTCGTGCGCCACGACGATCGCCCGGGACGGGTCCGCGTCGCGGACCGTCGCGAGGATCCGTGTCACGTGCGCGGCGGCCCGGGGGTCGTCGAGTGCGCCGAAGAGGGTCGTCACGCCGCTGAGCGGCCAACGGGACTCGGTCCCGTTGACGCCGATGCGGACGACGGGGACGGGGACGCGGCCACTGGCCGCGTCGAGGACGCTCGTGCGTCCGGAGCCGGGGTCGCCGACGACGACCAGCGCGGACTCCCGGGGGGAGTACGGCGAGGGTCGTGATCCGGTCGACCTCAGTGCGTCGGCCGGTGAGTTCCATGCGGACTCACCGGCCTCCGGCGCCAGGGACGGGGGGAGCAGGACGGGTCGGCCGGGGGAGCCGACGGCGGGGGGATCCCGCGGCGGGGTGGGTGGCCCCGCGGTGGGAGGTGCCGGTGTGCATCGGGTGGGTGGCCCGGGACACTGGCAGGGTCGATGTGTGGACGGATCGCGGACGACGAGCCTGGGTGGGCTCGGTCCCGCTCGGGAACGATGAATCCATCGTCGTGGTCACCCCTCGGGTTAGGGCAGTCGGACGAGATGACGGTGGGTCCGTGGTGACCGGGACTAGGGATCCCGACGAGTACTGACCTGCCGCCACGAGAACGGTAACCCACCATCGGTCGTGCTGGAGGAACCGTCAGTCCGATGCGCCGATAGGCGTGCCCCCCAGAACGGGGGGGGGGTGACGGCGGCGCTGGGGCGAGCAGCGTCGCAGGTGCCCCGTCAGCGGTCAGGCCCGGCGGATCACCTCGACGACGGCGTCGTGCACGAGGCCGTTCGAGGCGAGCGCACTGCCGTGCCACGGACCGGGGTCGCCGTCGAGCGAGGTGAGGCGGCCGCCGGCCTCCTCCACGATCGGGACGAGGGCGGCGATGTCCCACGGCTTGAGGTCCGGTTCCCCGGCGACGTCGAGGACCCCTTCCGCGACCATCATGTACGACCACATGTCGCCGTAGGCGCGGGTGCGCCAGACCCGGCGCGACAGCGTGACGAGGGCGTCGAGTCGGTCGTCGTCGTCCCACTGCTGCAGCGAGTTGTAGCTCAGGCTCGCGTCCCCGAGGGCGGCGACGCCGGACACGTGCAGCGGTCCGTCGAACGAGTGGGCGCCGAGGCCCGCCGCCGCCCACCAGCGCTTGCCGAGGGCCGGTGCGCTGACCACCCCGAGGACGGGACGGCCGTCCACCGCGAGCGCGATGAGCGTCGCCCACACCGGCACGCCGCGCAGGTAGTTGGCGGTGCCGTCGATCGGATCGACGACCCACTGGCGGTGTCCGGCGCTCACGGCCTCCTCGCCGGTGTCCGCCGTGGTCTCCTCGCCGAGGAAGGCGTCCTCCGGGCGCTCCGCGGCGAGCCGCTCGCGGAGAGCGCGCTCGACGGCCTGGTCGGCGTCGGTGACCGCGGTGTGGTCGGCCTTCTCCGTGACGTGCAGGTCGGCGGCGCGGAACCGGTCGAGGCTGATCGCGTCGGCGGTGTCGGCGAGGGAACGGGCGAATGCCAGGTCGGCGCTGAGGTCCACGGGTCGAGCGTAGCGGCGGTCCGGCGGACCCCCACGCGGACTGGGCCGAGCGGGTCCACCCGACGTCGGGGAACGCCGCGCGGGGTAGCTCACGCCGTGCCGGGGTCCTCCGCGCCCATCCCGGTGAGGAGCGCCCGGAACGAGTCGAGCCGCTCGATCCCGGTCGGCCCGAGCTCGCCGCCCGCGACCCGGTCGACGATCTCCCAGTCGTGCGCCTGGTGCAGCGGGATGCCGTCCGGGGCGTCCTGCACCGGCACCGCGTGCGAGGCGAACGCGCGGAACACGTTCTCCGGCTGCACGTGCCCGAGGCCGAACGACCGGACGCCGGGGGGTGTCGATGACCCACCCGCCGTCCCGCACCCGGAGGGCGACGGACGACGAGGACGTGTGGCGGCCGCGCCCGGTGACCGAGTTGACGACGCCGATCGCCCGCGTGGAGCCGGTCAGCGCGTTGACCAGGGTGGACTTGCCGACGCCGGAGTGGCCGACGGTGACCGTCACCTTGCCGTCGAGGAGCTCGTGCAGTGCCTCGAACGGCACGTCGTCGGCCCGGCTCGTCACGATGCGCAGGTCGAGGCAGGCGAAGTGCGCCAGGAACGGCGCCGGGTCGGCGAGGTCGGTCTTCGTGATGCAGAGGACCGGGTCGAGGCCGGCGTCGAACGCCGCGACGAGGTACCGGTCGATGAGACGCGGCCGGGGTTCCGGGTCCGCCGAGGCCACGACGATGAGCATCTGGTCGGCGTTCGCCACGATGACACGCTCGACCTCGTCCGAGTCGTCCGCACTCCGCCGGAGCAGGGTCGTCCGCTCGGCCACCCGGACGATGCGGGCCAGGGAGCCCTCGCTGCCGGAGACGTCGCCGGTGAGCGAGACGTGGTCGCCGGTGACGACCGACTTCCGGCCGAGCTCGCGGGCCTTCGTCGCGGTGATGACGTGCTCCCCGTCCGCGTCGGTGACGAGCACGCCGAAGCGTCCGCGGTCGACGTTGGTGACCCAGCCCGACGGCGCGTCCTCGTACGTCGGTCGGGTCTTCGTCCGGGGTCGGTTGCCCTTCGGGTTCGGCCGGACGCGGACGCTCGACTCGTCGTACTGGCCGTACGGCTCGTCCTCGTCGCCGCCGTCGGTGTCGTCCCACCAGCTCATGCCGGCGCCCCCCTCTGCTGTCTCGGCCGCGCCCGCTGCTCCCGCGACGTCGGTGTCCCGGTCTGCCGGAGCGGTCCGGCCCGCCGTGGCGACCAGGTCGGCCCACAGCTCCGGGAACTGCGGCAACGTCTTCGCGGTGGAGCCGATGTCGTCGACCGCGACGCCCTCGGTCACCAGACCGACGACGGCACCTGCGGTGGCCATCCGGTGGTCCTCGTACGCAGCCCAGTCACCGCCCGAGAGCCGCGCCGGTTCGATCCGGAGGCCCTCCTCGCGCTCGGTGACCGCGCCTCCGAGCCCGTTGAGGTCCGCCGCGAGCGCCGCGAGCCGGTCCGTCTCGTGCCCGCGCAGGTGCCCGATCCCGGAGACCTCGCTCGGGCCGCTGGCCAGGGCCGCCAGCGCGACGAGTGCCGGGGCGAGCTCGCCGCCGCGGGTCAGGTCCAGCTCCAGACCCGGCAGGGAGGCGCCACCCCGGACCCCGACGCCGCCGTCGAACACCAGGTCCGCACCGTCCCGCGTCACGGTCGCGCCCCACAGCGGCAGGAGCGTCTCGAGGTCGGCACCGACCTGCGTCGTCCCGGTCGGCCAGGTCCGGATCCGGACCGTCCCACCGGCGACGAGTGCGGCGACCGCGAAGGGTGCGGCGTTCGAGAGGTCCGGTTCGATCGTCACGTCCCGTGCCGCGATGGGTCCGGGGTGCACGACCCACTCGCCGACGCCCGGCTCGTCGACGCGGACGCCGCGGGCACGGAGGACCGCGACCGTCATCGCGATGTGCGGCATGCTCGGCAGCCGGTCGCCGACGTGCCGCAGGTGCAGGCCCTCGTCGAAGCGGGGCGCGGAGAGCAGCAGGCCGGAGACGAACTGGGAGGACGCCGAGGCGTCGATCTCGAGCGTCCCACCCCGGACCGAACCGCTGCCGACGAAGGTGAAGGGCATCGCGCCGCCGCCGTCGTCGGTGACGTCCACGCCGAGGTCGACGAGCGCGCGGATGATCGCAGCCATCGGTCGCTTGCGGGCGTAGGGGTCACCGTCGATCGTGACCGGTCCCTCGGCCAGTGCCGCCAGGGGCGGCAGGAAGCGCATGACGGTGCCCGCGAGGCCGCAGTCGACACGGACACCGCCGTGCATGGCGGCGGGCGCCACGCGGAGGTCCGGTCCGTACGGGTTCGCCGGGTCACCCGCGACCGGCTCGACCTCGTCGATGCCGACGCCGAGCTGGCGGAGCGCGGTCGTCATGAGGGCGGAGTCCCGGGAGTGCAGGGGCAGCCGGATCGTGGAGGGGCCGTCGGCGAGCGCGGCGAGGACGAGCTCGCGGTTCGTCAGCGACTTCGACCCGGGCAGGGCGACGTCCCCGGCGAGCGGGCCCGGCGCGACGGGGGCGGTCCAGGGGCGGGAATGCGTCGTGGCTGCCATCGGTTCACCACACTACTGAACCCATCGGGAGGAGCACGGTGATCGCACTCGCACCGTCACGACCGGCCGCCGCGGACCAGCTGCCGACGGTCGTCACGACGTTGACCGAGCCGCAGGGCCCGGACGTCCTCGTCCGCCTAGACTGGCGGGCGATGACGACCGACGAACCGCAGCACGCACCGGACGACCTGGTCGAGGAGACCGAGGCGCAGCTCGACGCCGTCGAGGACGAGGACCTCGCCGCGTCGGACACGGTGGACGAGTCGGACGACCCGACCGCCGACGACGAGCCGGTCGACGCGAAGACGGTCTCGGAGCACGAGCTGCGCCGCCTGTTCGAGGACCAGGCGCTGCCGTTCATGGACCAGCTGTACGGCGCGGCGATGCGGATGACGCGCAACCCCGCCGACGCCTCGGACCTCGTGCAGGAGACGTTCGTCAAGGCGTTCGCCGCGTTCCGGCAGTTCCGCCAGGGCACGAACCTCAAGGCGTGGCTGTACCGGATCCTGACGAACACGTTCATCAACACGTACCGCAAGAACCAGCGGAACCCGTACCAGGGCACCATCGACGAGCTCGAGGACTGGCAGCTCGGCGGCGCGGAGAGCGTGACGCAGTCGATCTCTGCCCGGTCCGCCGAGGCCGACGCCATCGACCACCTGCCGTCCTCCGCCGTGAAGGACGCGCTGCAGGCCATCCCGGAGGACTTCCGGATGGCGGTCTACTTCGCCGATGTCGAGGGGTTCTCCTACCAGGAGATCGCCGACATCATGAAGACCCCCGTGGGGACGGTCATGAGCCGCCTCCACCGTGGTCGCCGGCTCCTGCGTGGGCTGCTGGCGGACCACGCACGCGAGACCGGTGTCGTCCCGGACGCAGCGTCGACGGCGACGATGCGCGGGCGAGGCCGTGGTGCAGGTACGCGGGCGGCCACGACGGCCGGTGCCCGCACGACCCGGAAGGACGCACGATGAGCGGGTGCGACTGCTCGAAGGCGAAGGCGGAACTCGAGGAGTTCCTCCACGACGAGCTCCGTCACGAGGACGCCGCGGACATCCGCGAGCACATGGACGGCTGCGAGGACTGCCTGACGGAACACCGCGTCGGCGTGGTGCTCATGGAGACCGTGAAGCGCGCCTGCCAGGAGACCGCTCCCGAGCAGCTCCGCGGCGAGGTCCTCGCCCGGCTCCGCGCAGTGCAGTCCACACACTGACGGCACCCGGCCGCGTCACACCGGCGGCCGCGGCGCCGCGAGCGGGTAGGGTGCGGGCATGACCGACGCCGAGCCGATCAGCACCTGGACCGAACCCGACGTCGTCGCGGTGACCGAGTTGGTGCGCCTGCTCGGCCACCAGGTCGAGCCCGCGTCGATGCGCTCGCGCCTCGACCGGCTCACCGCCGAGGCCGGGCACCGTACGTGGGTCGTGCGCGGGGACGACGGTCGGCCCGTCGCGGTCGCCGGGGCGCAGCTCACGTGGACGTACGCCGGGGATGCGCCGACCGCGCAGTTGCTCCTCCTCGTCGTGGACCCCACGGCCAGGAGGCACGGCACGGGCTCTGCGCTCCTGGGCACCTTCGAGACGTGGGCCGTCGAGCAGGGCGCGCGCCAGCTGAGCGCCGTGAGCGCCGCCGCGACGGACAGCGCGCACCGGTTCTACCAGCGCCGCGGCTACCACGAGGCGGGCGTCCGCTACACCAGGCTGGTTTGAACTGTACTGATCCCTCGCGGACGTCGGAGCGCCTCGTGCTGGAGTCCCACGGACTCCTGCACGAGGCGCTCCCTCGTCATCAGGCCGACGCGCTCAAGCGCTCATGCCCTCAACGCCCGGTCGATGACCTCGGCCGCCTCGGCGGCGGAGCGCTTCGACGAGCCGGTCGCCGGCGCCGCACTCGCGGACCGGGCCGCGACGGACAGCGGCCGACCGTCCAGGTGCGGGGACAGGTTCATGCAGACGAACGGCCAGGCGCCCTGGTTCTCGGGCTCCTCCTGGGCGAACACGACCTCGGCCTCGGGGTAGCCCGCGATGACCTCGAGGATGCGGTCGAGCGGGAGCGGGGCGAGCTGCTCCAGCCGGACCAGTGCCACGTCGGTCACGCCGCGCTTCTCCGCCTCGGCACGCAGGTCGTGGTGGATCTTGCCCGAGTGCAGGACCACCCGGCGCACCGACCCGCGGTCGACACCGTTCGCCTGCAGGCGGTCGTCGTCCAGGACCTCCTGGAACGTGCCGGAGGTGAAGTCCGTCACCGCGCTCGTCGCCTGTCGCAGGCGGAGCATCGCCTTCGGGGAGAACACGATGAGCGGCTTCTGCGGCTTCGCCCACGCCTGGCGCCGGAGCAGGTGGAAGTACGACGCCGGGGTCGACGGGCGCGCCACCACCATGTTGTCCTGCGCGCACAGCTGCAGGTAGCGCTCGATGCGCCCGGAGGAGTGGTCCGGCCCCTGACCCTCGTAGCCGTGCGGGAGCAGGAGCACCAGGCCGGAGCGCTGGCCCCACTTCTGCTCGGCGGACGAGATGAACTCGTCGATCACGGTCTGGGCGCCGTTCGCGAAGTCGCCGAACTGCGCCTCCCAGAGCACGAGGGCCTCGGGACGCTCGACCGAGTACCCGTACTCGAACGCCATCGCCGCGTACTCGCTCAGGAGCGAGTCGTAGATGAAGAAGCGTGCCTGGTCCTCGGTGAGGTTCGCGAGCGGCAGCCACTCCTGGCCGTTGGTCCGGTCGTGGAAGACCGCCTGGCGCTGGACGAACGTGCCACGACGGGCGTCCTGCCCGGCGAGCCGCACCGGCTTGCCCTCGGTCAGGACCGAGCCGATCGCCATCAGCTCGGCCATGGCCCAGTCGATCCCGCCGGTCCGGGTCATCTCGCGGCGCTTGGTGAGGAGCTGCTGCAGCTTCGGGTGGATCGAGAAGCCCGACGGCGGGTTGCCGTGCGCGTCGCCGATGAGTTCGACGAGCTCCTGCGAGACCGCGGTGTCGTGCACCTCGAGCTCGGAGTCGTCGCGTTGTGAGGTCGGGCGCTCGAGGCCGTTCACGGCACCGGAGTCGTCCGTGGCGGGCGTCGACACCGAGCCCGTCTGCGCCTCGTGCGTCTCCGCGAAGGCACGCTCGAGGCGGTCCTGGAAGTCGCGGTGCGCGTCGTCGTACTCCTGCTGCGTGATGTCACCGCGGCCGACGAGGGCCTCGGTGTACAGCGTGCGGACCGAGCGCTTCGCCTCGATGAGGTTGTACATGAGCGGCTGCGTCATCGAGGGGTCGTCGCCCTCGTTGTGACCGCGGCGGCGGTAGCAGACCAGGTCGATGACGACGTCGCGGTGGAACTCCTCGCGGTACGCGTAGGCCAGGTCCGCGACGCGGGCCACGGCCTCCGGGTCGTCGCCGTTCACGTGGAAGACCGGCGCCTGGATCGTCTTCGCGACGTCGGTCGAGTACACCGAGGTGCGCGCCGACTCGGGCGGCGTCGTGAAGCCGACCTGGTTGTTGATGACGAGGTGCACGGTGCCGCCGGTGCGGTAGCCCCGCAGCTGCGACATCTGCAGGGTCTCGACGACCACGCCCTGGCCGGCCATCGCCGCGTCGCCGTGCACGAGCACGGGGAGCGTGCCGAACGTGCCGGCGGGCTTCCGGTCCTGCTTCGCGCGGACGATGCCCTCGAGCACCCCGTCGACGGCCTCGAGGTGGGACGGGTTGGCGGCGATCGTGACGGGGATGCGGGACCCGTCGGAGGCGCGGAACACGCCCTCGGTGCCGACGTGGTACTTGACGTCGCCGGAACCCTGACCGGAGACCGTGCCCGGGAGCTGGGTGCCCTCGAACTCGCGGAAGATCTGGCCGTAGGTCTTGCCGGCGATGTTCGTCAGCACGTTGAGGCGGCCGCGGTGCGCCATGCCGATCGCGACCTCGTCGAGACCGTCCACGGCGGCGTGCTGGATGAGCGTGTCGAGGAACGCGATGGTCGACTCGCCGCCCTCGAGCGAGAACCGCTTCTGGCCGACGTACTTCGTCTGCAGGAAGGTCTCGAAGGCCTCGGCCTCGTTGAGCTTGCCGAGGACGCGGAGCTGCTCGTCCTTCGACGGCTTCGAGTACGGGACCTCGATGCGCTCCTGCACCCAGCGACGCTGCTCCGGGTCCTGGATGTGCATGTACTCGATGCCGACCGTGCGGCAGTAGGCGTCGCGGAGGATCCCGAGGACGTCGCGCAGGGGAGCGGTCGTCGTGCCGGCGAGCCCGCCCGTGACGAACTCCCGGTCGAGGTCCCAGAAGGTCAGCCCGTGGCTCTCGATCTCGAGGTCGGGGTGCGTGCGCTGCCGGTACTCGAGCGGGTCGATGTCGGCCATCAGGTGCCCGCGGACGCGGTAGCTGTTGATGAGCTCCTGCACGCGCGCGGTCTTGTTCACCCGGTGCGCCAGGTCGACGTTGATGTCGTTCGCCCACTGGATCGGCTTGTAGGGGATCCGGAGCGCGGCGAAGATGTCGTCGTAGAAGCCGTGCTGGCCGATGAGCCGCTCGTGCACCTTCTTGAGGAACTCACCCGACCCGGCGCCCTGGATGACACGGTGGTCGTACGTGCTCGTCAGCGTGATGGTCTTGCCGACGCCGAGCTCGATGAGGGTCTTCGGCGCCGACCCCTGGAACTGCGCCGGGTACTCGAGGGCGCCGGCGCCGACGATGCAGCCCTGCCCCTTCGTGAGACGCGGGACCGAGTGCTCGGTGCCGATGCCGCCCGGGTTCGTGAGGGAGATCGTCGTGCCCTGGAAGTCCGACGGGGTGAGCTTGTTGTCCCGGGCGCGCTTGACGACGTCCTCGTACACGGAGAGGAACTGGCCGAACGTCAGGGCCTCGGCGCGCTTGATGCTCGGGACGAGCAGGGAGCGCGTGCCGTCCTTCTTCGGGACGTCGATCGCGATGCCGAGATTGACGTGCGCCGGGGTGACGAGGAAGGGCTTGCCGTCGCGCTCCTCGTACGAGACGTTCTGGCTCGGGAACTCCTTCAACGTCTGCACCATGGCCCAGCCGATCAGGTGCGTGAAGGAGATCTTGCCGCCGCGGGCACGCCGCAGGTGGTTGTTGATGACGATCCGGTTGTCGATCATCAGCTTCGCCGGGATGGTCCGGACGCTGGTCGCGGTCGGGACGGTGAGCGACGCGTCCATGTTCGACGCGAGGGTCTTCGCCATGCCGCGCAGCGGGGTGGCGACGTCCTCGTGGGTCTCCTCGTGGTCGTCCGCCGCGTCGTTCGCCTCGGCGGGGATCGGCTGCGGGGACGGCTGGCGCGAGGTGGTGCGGGCCTGGAGCGGGGTCTTCGCCTCTCCTGTGGCGGGCTGCTGCGTGGAGGAGGGGCCGGAGGCGGCGGCGGGTTGACCGGCGGGGGGCGTCCTGCGCGGCGGCTGCCTGTGCCCGGGCGGGGGGTGCTCGAGTCGGCGGCGGCCGGGGTGCCCGAGCCGGTGTCGACCGGGCTGCCGGAGGCGGCGTCCGTCGTGGCGGCCTGCGTCCGGTGGTAGCTCTCGAGGACGGGCCACCAGGACTCGTCGACGCTGTTCCTGTCGGCCACGAACTGCTCGTAGAGCTCGTCCACCAGCCACTCGTTCGCGCCGAAATCGCCCGCGGTCTCGTCCGTTCCGGTCAGATGGCTCGACACAGCCGATCGCCCACTCTCCGTCGATTGATGCTCGTGTGTGTCGTGCGGGGCAACCCTGTCCTGCACGCCGTCAACCCTAGCCGCTCCTCCGTGGCCGCGAGGTGGGAGACGTCGGGCGAGTCGGGCCTCCCGGCGGGCGTCCTGGGCCTCCAGGGCGGGCCGTACGCTGCCCGCCGTACGATTGGCCCCATGAGGTTCTACGAGACGCGGCCGACCCACGACCTGACCTACTCCGACGTCTTCCTCGTCCCGAGTCGGTCGAGCGTGACGAGCCGCTTCGACGTGGACCTCGCGACGGACGACGGCACCGGCGCGACCATCCCGATCGTCAGCGCGAACATGAACTCGGTGACCGGTCCCCGCCTCGCCGCGACGCTCGCCCGACGCGGTGGTCTCGGTGTGCTGCCGCAGGACATGCACCTGCAGGACCTCGCCGAGGCGATCCGCTGGGTGAAGGCGCAGCCGGTCGCGTACGACTCCGCACTCGAGCTCGGCGCCGACGCGACCGTGGCCGAGGCGCTCGAGCAGCTCCTGCCGGTCGAGGGCCGTGGCATCGTCGTGCGCGACCCGGCGGGCGAGTACCTCGGCTGCGTGCCGGCGACCCGGCTCGCGACCGCCGGCGCGGACGCCGTCCTCGGCGACCTGCTGCACGGCGCGACGGTCGCGATCGACGCCGAGGACGCCGGCACCCCGCGGCACGTGTACGACGTGCTGACCGCGGCCGGCGTGGACTTCGCTCCCGTCGTGCGGCACGGCAAGGTCGTCGGCACGACGAGCCCGACGAGCGCCATCCGCTCCGACATCTACCGACCGGCCGTGGACGCGTCCGGTCGGCTCCGGGTGGCGGCGGCCGTCGGCATCAACGGCGACGTCGCCGCGAAGGCCTCGGCCCTCGCCGACGCCGGGGTCGACGTGCTCGTCCTCGACACCGCCCACGGCCACCAGGAGGGCATGCTCCGCGCGCTCCGTGCCGTGTCGGCCCTGCAGCTCGGCATCCCGCTCGTCGCCGGCAACGTCGTCACCGCCGACGCCGTCGCGCACCTGGTCGCCGCCGGCGCGTCGATCATCAAGGTCGGTGTCGGCCCCGGTGCCATGTGCACGACGCGCATGATGACCGCCGTCGGGCGCCCGCAGTTCTCCGCGGTGCTCGAGACCGCCGCGGCCGCCCGGTCGCTCGGCGCGCACGTCTGGGCCGACGGCGGCGTCCGCTACCCGCGTGACGTCGCGCTCGCGCTGGCCGCCGGGGCGTCCGCCGTGATGATCGGCTCGTGGTTCGCCGGCACGCTCGAGGCGCCCGGCGTGCTCCGCCGCGACCCAGCCGGTCGCGCCTACAAGGAGAGCTGGGGGGATGGCGTCCGCGAAGGCCGTGCGGGAGCGGTTCGAGCGGCTCGACCCGTACGAGCGTGCTCGCAAGGCGCTGTTCGCCGAGGGGATCTCGTCGTCGACGATCTTCCTCGACCCGGAGCGTCCGAGCGTCGAGGACCTGCTCGACATGATCACGACGGGGCTCCGCAGTTCCGCCACGTACGCGGGCGCGACGAGCCTGGCCGAGTTCTCGGACCGCGCGCTGGTCGGCATCCAGTCCGCCGCCGGGTACGAGGAGGGCAAGCCCCTGCCGGTCAGCTGGTAGCGCGGTCGCGCCGCCGGCGCCACGACGGACGGGAGGTGGGCCCCTCCCGTCCGTCCCGGGTCGCGGGAGCGACCGGCGTCAGCGACGCCGGGTGGCGTCCTCGACGGTGCCGATGAGCTCCTCGAGGATGTCCTCGAGGAAGAGCACGCCCGTCGTCCGCCCCTCGGCGTCGAACGCCCGGGCCACGTGGCGCCCGGCCCCGCGCATGGTGGCGAGCGCGTCCTCGAGGTCCATCTCCGTGTACAGCGAGATGAGCTGGCGGATGCGCTTCGGCGGCACGGGGTCGTCGAACTCGTCCGGCCGCAGGTCGATGACGTCCTTGACGTGCACGTACCCGGTCGGGTCACCAGCGTCGTCGACGAGCACGTAGCGCGAGAACCCGCGCTGCGAGACCATCCGCTCGACGTCCGCCGGGGTGGCGTCCTCGTGCAGCGTCACGAGCCCGGACATCGGCACGGCGACGTCCTTGACCTTCTTCTCGGTGAACTCGAACGCCATCCGGAGCGTGCCCGAGTCGTCGGCGAGGGTGCCCTCGCGCCGGGACTGCTCGACGATCGTCTGCACCTCGTCGACCGTGTAGGCGCTGACCGCCTCGTCCTTCGGCTCCACCTTGAAGAGCCGCAGGACGCCGTTCGCGACCTCGTTGAGGCCGACGACCACCCAGTGCAGGCCGTGGCCGATGTACCAGAGCGTCGGGACGAGCATGAGCGCGGCCCGGTCCGGCATCGAGAACGAGATGTTCTTCGGGACCATCTCGCCGAACACGACGTGCAGGAACGACACGAGCAGCAGCGTGAACACGAACGCCACGACGCCGATGACCTCGGCGCTCCCCCCCGGTCAGGTGCAGCGGGACCTCGAGCAGGTGGTGGATCGCCGGCTCGGACACGTTCAGGATGAGCAGCGAGCAGACCGTGATGCCGAGCTGCGTGGTCGCGAGCATGCGGGTCGCGTGCTCCATCGCCCACAGCGTCATCTGCGCGGCACGGGAGCCCTGCTCGGCCCGCGGCTCGATCTGCGAGCGGCGTGCCGAGATGACGGCGAACTCGGCGGCGACGAAGAACGCGTTGCCCCCCGAGGAGGACGAAGAGCCAGAAGATGCCCCACCAGTCGGAACTCATCGGTCGGCCTCCGCGGTGTCGGTCGTCGTCGTGCTCGTCGTCTTCGTGGTGCTCCCCGTCGGGGTGGGGGGCGCTTCCGTTGGGGGGAGTCGACCGGGTTCGGCGTGTAGCGGATGCGGTCGATCCGACGGCCGTCGAGGCGCTCGACGCGGAACACGCCCGAGTCGATCGCGACCTCGTCACCGACCACCGGGAGCCGTCCGAGCTCCTGCATGAGGAACCCGCCGACGGTCTCGTACGGGCCGTCCTCGGGCACCGTGACGCTCGCGCGGTCCTCGAGTTCGTCCGGACGGAGCAGCCCGGGGAAGGTGAGCCAGCCGCGGCTGCGCACGACGTCGATGCGGGCGCGGTCGTGCTCGTCCGACACCTCGCCGACGATCTCCTCGACCAGGTCCTCGAGCGTGACGACACCGGCCGTCCCGCCGTACTCGTCCACGACGATGACCATCTGGTACCCACGGCCGCGGACCTCGGTCAGCAGCGTGTCGCCGGGCATGGTCTCGGGGACGCGCTCGGCGTCGGTCATCAGCGCGCCGACCGGGACCTCGGCGCGCTTCTCGCGCGGGACCGAGACGGCCTGCTTGACGTGCACGAGTCCGACGACGTCGTCCGCGTCCTCCTCGATCACCGGGAAGCGGCTGAAGCCGGTCCGGCGGGCGAGGGCGATCACGGCGTCGGCGCTGTCGGACACACGGATCGTCGACAGTCGCGGCCGGGGCGTCATGACGTCGCTCGCGTTGAGCTCGGAGAACGCCAGCGTCCGCTCGAGGAGCGTCGCGGTGTCCTGTTCCAGCGACCCCTCGGACGCCGAACGGCGGAGCAGCGAGGTGAGCTCCTCGGCGCTCCGGGCGCCGGACAGCTCCTCCTGCGGCTCGATGCCGATCGAGCGGAGCACGGCGTTCGCGGTGCCGTTGAGCACGGCGACCGCGGGCTTGAACACCGTCGTGAAGCCCACCTGGAGCGGCACGACGAGCTTCGCGGTCTGGAGCGGCAGCGCGAGGGCGAAGTTCTTCGGCACGAGCTCGCCGAGGATCATCGACAGCAGGGTGGCGATGACGAGGGCGACGATCGACCCGACGGTCTCGACGACCCCCCCTCGGGCAGGTCCATCGCGAGGAACGGTGCCTCGAGCAGCTTCGCGATCGACGGTTCGAGCAGGTACCCGGTGAGCAGGGTCGTCAGGGTGATGCCGAGCTGGGCGCTCGACAGGTGCGTCGACGTGACCTTCAGCGCACCGATCACGGGGCTCAGGCCGGATTCGCCGCGGTCGCGGCGGGCTTCGACGTCGGCGCGGTCGAGGTTCACGAGCGAGAACTCGGAGGCCACGAAGACCCCGGTGCCGAGCGTCAGCAGGATGCCGCCGATCAGCATGAGGACGTCGACGGGGCTCACGAGGCACACCTCGAAGTCGGGCAGCTCACTGTGTGAGCGGCGGGCATGTGATGGTCAGCGCAACTAGGAGGGTCGTCCACAATGAGGGAATCGTACCGGGCGCTCGCTCGGAGGAACCGAGGAGGCGCCCGGACGGTGCGCCGGGCCTCCCGACCGATCCCGGCCCGCCGTCACGCCGTCGGTCGCCGTCACCCCGTCGGGGCGGCGAGCTCCTCGAGCGCCGACCGCAGGGCCGCCGCCGAGGTGAAGTGCACGCCGACCGCGCCGACCGCGTCCGCGCCGGCGGCGTTCTCCGCACGGTTGTCGACGAACACCATCGCGGCGGGCTCGATCCCGAGGCGGTCGCACGTGTCGCGGTAGATGGACGCGTCCGGCTTGAGCACGTGCTCCTCCGCGCTCACCACGACGGTCTCGAACATCGAGCCCATCGGCGAGTACCGGTAGGGGTCGCCGAAGTCGAACCCCGCGTTCGACAGGAGCGCCAGGCGCGTGCCGGCGTCGTGCAGTTCCTCGACGAGCGCCAGGACCTCGGGGTCGACGTCGAACCACCCGGTGTAGTCGAGCGCCCAGAACCGGTGGATCTCGGTCACCGACCAGGACCGTCCGGTCCGTTCGCCGATCGCCCGCCAGTAGGCGAGCACAGACAGGTCGCCACGGTCCAGGTCGTTCCGGAGCTCCTGGTACACGGGGAACAGCTCGTCGGCCTCGAGCCGCGTCGCCTCGAGCAGTGCGGCACGGGCGGCGTGCGGGGTGCGGCTGATCACCTCGCCGTAGTCGAAGACGACGACACGGCCGGGCAGGGACAGGCTCATGCCCGTCACCGTACCGTGGGGACGATGAACGACTTCGTCTCCGTCCGACCCGCCGACGCCGCCGCCTGGATCACCGTGCCCACCGGGGACACCTCGAAGTACCGGCGCGGGGTCCTCGGGGTCGCCACCGGCTCCGCCGCCTACCCGGGTGCCGCGGTCATGGGCGTCGACGCCGCCGTGCACACCGGGCTCGGCATGGTCCGGTACGTCGGACCCGACCGTGCCACCGACTTCGTGCTGGCCCGACGGCCGGAGATCGTCGCCGGGGGCGGCCGCGTGCAGGCGTGGCTCGTCGGGTCGGGCATCTCGGCGGCCTCGCTGGACGAGCTCGACGCGACGACCCGCGACGGCTTCGCGCGCGCGTCCGAGGACGGCGTGCCGGTCGTCGTCGACGCCGGTGCGATCCCGCTCGTCGACCTCGGGCCGCTCGCGGTCCTCACCCCGCACGCCGGCGAGGCCGCGTCCCTGCTCGGGGTCTCCCGTGACGAGGTCGAGGGGGACCCGCAGGGTGCTGCGCTGCGTGCGGCGGAGCGCACCGGCAGCGTCGTGCTGCTCAAGGGTGCGGACACGCACGTCGTCACGCCCGACGGCGGGGTCCGGCTGGTGGCGTCCTCGGCGACGCCGTGGCTCGCCGCGGCCGGTGCTGGGGACGTCCTCGGCGGGGTGCTCGGAGCCCTCGTCGCAGCGCGGGCCGGGACGAGCGAGGTCGGGTCGGAGGAGCTGGCGCACCTCGCCGCCGCCGCTGCGGTCGTGCACGGGGTCGCGGCACGTCGGGCGTCGCGTGGTGGCCCGTTCCCGATGACGGGACTCGTGGAGCAGCTGCCGGGTGTGGTGCGGGACCTCGCGGTGCGGGGCGACGCGCAGGCGGACTGACGGGCCGCCGGTCTGGACCGAGGGACCGACGGGAGGCGCGGTGCCGACCGGTGCCGCGCCTCCCGGCCGTCAGGTGGCCGCGTCGCGACCTTCCGGACGGGTGGTCAGGAGGCGGGCGTGGCGTGCACGAGGAACTCGACCGCGCCTGCGTCGTCGACCTTGACGAACCCGAGGTCCGGGGCCTGCACCGAGTAGTCCGAGAACGTGATCGGGACCGAGCCGGAGACGTCGACGCCGTCACCGCTGAGTCCGACCTGCAGCGTCGCGGTGACCGGCTTCGTGACGCCGTGCAGGTCGAGCGTGCCGGTGGCCCGCACCTCGGTGGTGGCGTCGCCCGACGGGACCGCGTCCTCGATCGGCTCCGTGAGCGTGAAGGTGGCGGTCGGGAACGCCTGGGTGTCGAGCGCCGAGTCGCGGAAGTACGAGTCGCGCTGCTCCGAGTCGGTGGCGATGTCGCCGACCTGCACCGTGATCGTGGCCGCGCTGATCGTCGTCCCGTCGACGGTCGCCGTGCCGGTGACGCTCGACGTACGACCCGTGACGGTGACGTCGGAGCCGTTCAGGACCTCGTGCACGCGGTAGCCCGCCTCGGACCCGTCGCCGATCGTCCACTCGCCGGACAGGTCCTCCGGCTCGAGCGTGGAGGGCGCGCGGGTGGCGGCGACGCTGGGTGTGGCCGAGGCCTTCGCGTTCTCGGTGGACGTGTAGGCGCGGGTGCCGACCACGACGGCGACGACCGCGACGGCCAGGACGACGACGGCGATGACGAGCCACGTCAGGAGACGGCGGCGCGGGCGGCGGGGCGCGGGACGGTCCGGTGCTGGGGTCACAGGAGGACGGTGACACGTCACTCTCCGGATCGGCTGTGGATCCGGGTCGGCTGTGGATACGGATCGGCTGTCGATCCGGATCGGCTGTGGGCCAGGGCCGCCGTGGTGCCCGGACGGCGGTGGCAGCGTCACCGGCCCTGTGGACAGCGGCGGTCGGCCCGTCCCGACTCGGTACGCTCGTCCGGTGCGCAGGAACCCGTGGCCGGAGATCGTCGCGTTCGTGGTCGCGTTCGCCGCGGTGCACGCGCTGCTCTGGACCCTGACCCTCGTCGTCCCGAACCAGCCGATCGGCGACGTGACGATCACGTACCGTCGCTGGATCGAGTCCGGGCACGCCTCGCACTTCTGGGTGGGGATCGACGCCCCGTGGGTGTACCCGATCCTGGCGATCGTGCCGATGGCGGCCGCATCGCTCGGCGGGACCGCGGCGATCGGCACCGGTTGGCTGCTGCTCATGGTGCTGCTGCACGCGGTCGTCTGCGCGGTGCTCTGGCGCTACCGGGCGTTCGGCGTCCGGGTCGTCTGGTGGTGGCTGGCGTTCCTGCTCGCGCTCGGGCCGATCGGCCTCGGACGCGTCGACACCGTCGCCACCGCGGTCGCGCTCGTCGGGGTCGCGTCCGTCGCGGCCCGTCCGGGGATCGCCGCCGCGGTGTTCACCGTCGCCGCCTGGGTCAAGGTCTGGCCGGCGGCGCTCGTCGGCGTGCTCGTCGTCCTCCGTCGCGGGCGTCGTGTCGAGGTGGTCGCGGGAGCGCTCACCGTGACCGCGCTCGTGGTGCTCGTTGACGTGCTGTTCGGCGGCGCCGCGCACCTGTTCTCGTTCATCGGTGAACAGACCGGGCGCGGCCTGCAGATCGAGTCACCGCTCGCGACGCCGTACCTGTGGGCGGCAGCGGCGCGGGTGCCGGGCGCCGCGGTGTTCTACGACCAGGAGATCCTGACCTTCGAGGTGTCCGGTGCCGGGACGGAGGTCGTCGCAGCGCTCTCGACCCCGCTCATGGCCGTCGTCGTCGTGGTGGGCGTCGTCCTCGCCCTGCTCGCCGTCCGCACCGGCGCGCAGCGGGCACGGGTGGCACCGGTCCTCGCGCTGCTGTTCGTGGCGGCGCTCATCGCGACGAACAAGGTCGGGTCACCGCAGTACATCGGCTGGTTCGCCGTGCCGGTGGTCTGGGGGCTCGTCGCCGGGCGCGGCAGTGCGTGGCGGTTCCTGCCGGTCGCCGGGGCGATGCTGCCGATGGCCTTCCTGACGCAGCTCGTCTACCCGGCGTACTACGACCAGGTGCTCGGCGTGCAGCCGTGGATCCTCGTCGTGCTGTCGCTGCGGAACCTGCTGGAGGTCGCGGTGCTCGTCTGGACGGTCGTCGTCCTGGTCCGGATGTGTCGGGACGGGATCGAGCCACGGGCCTCCCGTCCGGCCACCGGACCCGCGCACGCGGACCATGAGCGGGGCAGGATGGGCGCATGATCGTCGCCTTCTCCATCGCCCCGTCCGGCGGACCCGCTGCGAACGAGGACGGTTCCGTGCACGACGCCGTCGCCGCGGCCGTCCGGGTCGTCCGCGAGTCCGGACTGCCGAACCGCACCTCGTCGATGTTCACCGAGATCGAGGGGGGAGTGGGACGAGGTGTTCGACGTCGTCAAGCGGGCGACCGAGGCCGTCGCACCGTTCGGCACCCGTGTCTCGCTCGTGCTCAAGGCGGACATCCGGCCGGGGCACACGGGGGGAGATCGACGGGAAGCTCGAGCGGCTCGAGGCGGCGCTCGGGGACTGAGCCCCGCCCGACCGGCTGGTGTGGGTCCGCCCGACACGCCGCTGACATCGCCGTGATGTCGGCGGTCGGGTGTGTGCTGTCTCCATCAGCCGGTGCACGAGCACCGGCACCACGACGGAAGGAGCCCGCTCATGATGCACGACGGTTGGTGCCCGGACTGTGACCTCCGCTCGGCCGTGATCGACGTCGACGACCAGGGCGACAACGCCTGGGCGAGCTGCACCGAGTGCGGCACCGGCTGGGTGCACCGCGACGAGCTGCCGGAGGCGCGCACCGCCTCCCGTGCGCCGGAGCAGCGCGCAGCCTGAGGCGCCCGTGTCCGCGGCCCTGCCGATCGGGAATCCCGGTCGGCAGGGCCGCGTTCTGTCCCCTCGTCGTCGTCCGCTCCTGCCAGCGGATCGAATCGATGCGACCAGTTCCTTCCGCCGCGGTGTTGGAGCGGTCTACACTGTTCCAGCCGCGACCTCGGTCGTCCACCGCCTCCGATCCCACCGTGCTCCGGCACGAGAACAGGTCCCATGTCGCAGCTCACGCCGGCCCGCCGCACGCTCGCCATCCTCGCCCTCGCGCTCGGTGGGTTCGCCATCGGCACGACCGAGTTCGTCGCGATGGGTCTGCTGCCGAACATCGCCGAGGCGCTCCTGCCCGGGCAGTACGCGGCCGACCCGGAGGGCGGCGTCGCGCACGCGGGATGGCTCGTGAGCGCATACGCCCTCGGTGTGGTCGTCGGAGCGCCGACGATCGCCGCGATGTCGGCCCGGTTCCCCCCGCAAGGGCCTGCTCATGGTGCTGCTGATCGGGTTCGCGGTCGCGACGGTCGCCAGCGCGGTGTTGCCGTCCTTCGGGCTCGTCGTCGTCGCACGCTTCGTCGCCGGACTCCCGCACGGCGCGTACTTCGGCATCGCCTCGATCGTCGCCGGCGACATCATGGGCCCGGGCAAGCGGGGCAAGGGCATCGCGCTCGTGCTGCTCGGCCTCTCCGTCGCGAACGTCGTCGGCGTGCCCGCGGTGACGTGGATCGGGCAGGTCGCGAGCTGGCGTGTCGCTTACGGCGTCGTCGCCGCCCTGTTCGCCCTGACCTTCCTCGCGGTCTCCGCGTTCGTGCCCCGCAGCGCCCGGGATGTCCACGCGACCATCGGCCGTGAGCTCCGGGTCTTCCGCCTGCCGCAGGCGTGGATCGTGATGAGCCTCGGCGCGGTCGGGTTCGGCGGGTTCTTCGCCGTCTACTCGTACATCTCGCCGCTCGTGCAGAACGTCACCGGATTGTCCGAGTCCACCGTTCCCCTGGTGCTCGTCGTCGTCGGGCTCGGGATGGTCGTCGGCGGCCTGCTCGGTGGGTTCCTGGCCGACCACAGCGTGAAGGCCACCATCTTCGTGGGGCTCTTCGCCCTGATCGGCGCGCTGCTCGTGACGGTGCTCACCGCGCAGTGGGTCGTCGGGCTCTTCGTCGGCGCGTTCCTGCTCGGAGCGACCTCGTCCGCGATCCCGCCGGCGGTGCAGTCCCGCCTGATGGACATCGCCGGCGACGCCCGGACCATCGCGGCAGCGCTCAACCACTCGGCATTCAACCTCGGCAACTCGCTCGGTGCGGCCCTCGGCGGGGCAGTCATCGCGGCCGGCTTCGGGTTCCTCGCGCCGGGCTGGCTCGGCATCGGTCTGGCGCTGCTCGGCGTCGTCGTCGCGGTGATCAGCTACGCGGTGGAGGGCCGCTCGAAGCGTCGCGCAGCGGCGCTCCGGACGGCGGGTGCGAGCACCGGCCCGATCCGCGAGGTCGTGTCCACGCACTGACGCGTCCGGCCCCACCCGGCGTCCGTCGGGCTCGACGGGGCGCGCTGACTGGTGCCGCGCCTCCCGTGCGCACAGCGCTGTCGACGCATCCGGCTGCTGTCGTCGCGGTTCCACGACGCGCCGCGTGTGCACCGTTCCGGTTCCACGATTGCGGCATCTCGACGCTCGAGATGCCGAGATTCCGGAACCTGGCGGGGCGCGGCAGGGCGCGGCGGGTCGGCGCGCTGCTACAGCCCGTGCGGGGACCCGTCCTGCAGGATGATGCCGTCGGTGATCGCCCGCTTCCGGAGCGCCACCTTCGTGCCCACGTCGAAGCCGGCGACGCGGTACTTCTCGCGGATGCGCTTGAGGTAGCTCTTCGCGGTCTCCTCGGAGATGCCGAGCTGGTACGCCACGCTCTTCACGGGCTCGCCACCGCCGTAGAGCGCCATCACGCGACGCTCCTGCGCGCTGAGCTTCGGGACGCCGCCGACGTCACCGGAGTTGATGGCCAGGTCGAGTTCGGCGGAGACGTACTGCTCGCCGCGCTGCGCCGTCCGGATCGCCTCGACGATCATGGCCGCGTCCTCGCTCTTGACGAGGTAGCCGAGGGCGCCGGCGCCGAGGGCCTCGCGGACGACGTTCGGCTCCGAGTACGTGCTCATCACGACGGTCTTCACGCCGGCGGTCTTCAGCGTCGAGATCTTCAGCGAGACCGGGATGGAGTCCTTGAGGTCGAGGTCGAGGAGCACGACGTCGACCGGGAACCCCGGGCTGGTGAGCAGCTCGGGCCACGTGGTGACCGCGGTGACCATCTGGATGTCGTCCGCGGCGTTGCGGATCCACTCGGTCAGGGCGCTGAGGAGCATCCGGTGGTCGTCGACGAGTGCGAGTCTGATCGGTTCCGCTGGAGTCGCCATGCTCGGCGTCCTTTCTCGTGGTGTCCGTCCGGGGCCTGCCGATCCTAGGAGGGTCGGTGGTCCGGTCTGGGGAGGCTGGCCTGGTTGTCCGCATGACGCACGTCGACGGTGCCGGGAGGCGCGGGGTGCGTCACATCTGCGGGTGCCGGTCGACGACGCAGTGCGCGGTGACGTGCAGCACGCCGTCCCGCACGCTGTCGGTGTACGGGCCGATGCGCTGGAGGGCGGCCCACGCTGCGGGCCCGAGGCGCCGACGGGGGACCCCGCGGGACTCGATGACGACGGGGACGTCCATTCGGTCGTCGCTGACCGGGTGGCCGTCGGTCCCGACCGGTCCGAGGGTGACCGACACGACGGGGGGCGCCGGGTTGCTGGCTCCGGCCGTCGCCGACCATCAGCCAGAGGGCCTGGAGCAGACCGTCGCGCTGCGCCGGGGACAGGTGTCCGGCCAGGGCACCGGGGTCGGCGACGGCGACGGCGCGACCCAGCCGGTCCGACTCCGTGATGGCGTGGTACAGCCACGTCTCGCGACGCCCCCTCGATGAGGTGCAGGCGGAGTTCGGTCGCGAGGGAGGCGGCGACGGAGGCGGACGCGTCCGACAGCGGCAACGGGTCGGATCCGTTCGCGACGGCGTCGAGGAGCTTCTCGGCTGCGAGGTCGAGCCGGGCGAGTTCGTCCGACGCGAGCATCCCGACGGCGAACTGCGGCGCACCGACGTTGCTCTGCACGAGGACCCGGTCGAGTTCGCGCTGCACGAGCTGGCGGAACCGGTGCACGACGAAGAGCGCGAGCGACGGCGGCACGACCGTCACGGACAGGAGCGTCACGAGGCCGGGGAGCGTCTCGGGGTTGATCGGCGTCGAGACGACCGCGTAGACGACGAAGGCCAGACCGAGGCCGACGATCGCCGCGATGACCTCGCGCGCGGGCCGGAGGGTCGTGATCGGCAGGAGGGCGAACCCGGCCGCCATCGACGCGGTCGAGGTGTGCCCGAGGTCGTGCTGGGACCAGATGCCGATGAAGTCGAGCGCGACGACGCTGGCGAGCACGACGCAGATGAGGCCGAACGCGAGACCGGTCAACCGCTCGCCGTAGGTGAGGACGATGGCGATGACGCAGGTCGCGGCGGCCACGAAGAGGAGCCACGCGCTGGCGGTGAACCAGGGGTTGCCGTAGTCCTCCCAGTGCACGAGGAAGAAGACGATGCCGCCGAGTGCCTCGAGACCGGTCAGGACGGCCGCACCGAGCCCGAGGTGGCCGGCTCCGAGGGAGGCGCCGGGCTGGGCGGCCTGGCGGAGCGAACGTGCACCGGTCGACGTGGAGGGGAGGCCGCGCGCCTGCCGACGCTCGGTGCCCCGGTACCGTTCCCGGGCCTCCCGGCGGGTACGGGGTGCGTCCTGGTCACCGGTGAGCCCCCCGGCTGATGGTGTCCTCGGGGATGCGGCTCACCGCGGTGCCTCCAACACGACCGTGGTGCCGGAGCCCGGCGCGGAGAAGAGCCGGGCGTCGCCGCCGACCTCACGGAGACGGTTCACGACGCTCTCCTTGAAGCCGAGTCGTTCGGAGCTGACGGCGTCGAGTTCGAAGCCGACGCCGGAGTCGGTGACCATGGCGCGGACCATCGCCTCGTCGTGCACGATCGTGACGTGTGCCTCGGGGACCCCGGCGTGCCGACGGACGTTCTCGAGGCACTCGCCGAGCGCGAGCAGGAAGGCGTCGAGGACGTGGGTCGGCAGGAGGACCTGTCCGGTGCCGTGCCAGGCGACCTCGAGCCCCATCCGGCCGAACCGCTGCTTGACCGACTCGAGGGTCTGCCCGAGCGGGGACTCCTCGGTGCGGGTGAGCGAGTAGTCCCCGGACTGCTGCGGCTGCGGGGTCGCGCCGAGGCGGAGGTGGCGGAGGAGGCGGGCGTCCTCGGCGGCCTGCTCGCGCATCGCGTGCTCGGAGACGCCGACACCGCTGTGCGCGAGGAGGGTCAGGGTCGCGAGGACGGTGTCGTGCAGCAGGCGTGCTCCCTGCCGCCGCTGCGCCTCGGTCTCGCTGGCCTGCCGTTCGGCGCGGTGCGCTGTCCCGATCGTGTAGATGCGTCGCGCCACGCGGGGGATGCTCCGGCTGATCCACACCGCGACGACGGCGACGAGCACCCAGCCGAGCAGGACACCGCTGACGGGCAGGGAGAGGACCGTGCCGCTCGCCCGCGACATCACGGTGACCGAGACGACACCGGCGGCGGCCGCGATGCCGAGGCCGACGGGGTGTCCGCGCTGCGCCATGAGGAGCGAGGCCAGTCCGCCGCCGGCGAGCGGCACGAGCGCGCTCGCGATGACTCCGCGGTCATCGGGGGGCGACGGCGGTGGCGAGGACCGCGACGGCGCCGAGACCGCTCAGCACCGTGAGGGCGGTCCACCAGGTCGACCCGTTCCACCCGAAGGCGACGAGTGCACCGATCATGACGGCGATGCACGTGAACCCGACCACGAGCGGCAGCGCGGGCACGGCGAGCGACGTGGCCACGGCGACGACGCTGACGAGCGCGCAGACGATGCCCACGACACGCGTCGTCGACCGGAGGAGGCGGTCGCGTTCCTGCGCGAGGAGTTCCATCGTTGGTCCTGGCTGTTCCTGGTTCGGGAAACTGGTTGGTCTTGGGAAACCGAGCACTGGTCGAGACCGTGCACTCTGCATCATTCCACGGGCGACACTCGTTGTGGGGTGTTCGGCGCGCGGGGGGTCGACGGATCGGTCTGCGGGTGTCCCGTCTTCCGAGGACACGCGCTGCACCCCGATCAGACGAGCAGGCGCCGGAGATGCGCGCCGACGGCCTCGGACTCGATGAGGAAGCCGTCGTGGCCGAACTCGCTCGTGATCACCGCGGCCCGGTCACCGTCGAGCGTGTCGGGCACCCCGGCGGCGATGCGGTGCTGGTCCTCGACCGGGAACAGACGGTCGCTCGAGACGCCGACGACGAGGGTCCGTGCGGTCACACGGGCCAGGGCCGCGGCGACCCCACCGCGGCCGGCCCCGACGTCGTGCGAGTCCATCGCGTGTGTGAGCGCGACGTACGAGGCCGCGTCGAACCGCCGGGTGAACTTGTTGCCGTGGAAGTCGAGGTAGCTCTCCACCGAGAACCGGCCGTCGTCGCCGAGCGGGGAGACGTCGCTCTGCCACGTCCGGGCGAACCGGCCGTTGAGCTCGTCCGAGGCGCGGTAGGTCATCATCGCCATGCGTCGCGCGAGCGCCAGCCCCCGGTGCGGCCCCTCGCCGGGTTCGGCGTCGTGGTGGTCGCCGCCGGCGAAGCCCGGGTCCATCTGGATCGCCGCCCGCTGCAGGGAGTTCGCGGCGATCTGGTCCGCGGTCGTCTGCGCGGTCGTCGCGAGCACGGCGAGGCGCGCCACCCGCTCCGGGGCGGTGACCGCGAGTTCCAGCGCGTGCATGCCGCCCATCGAGCCGCCGACGACGGCCGCGAACCGGTCGATGCCGAGCCGGTCCGCCAGCCGCAGCTGCGTCGCCACCTGGTCGCGGGCGGTGACGAACGGGAAGCGGGAGCCCCACTCGACGCCGTCCGGTGCCAGCGATGAGGGGCCGGTCGTGCCCTGGCACCCGCCGAGCATGTTCGGCGCGACGACGAAGAACCGGTCGGTGTCGATCGCCCGCCCCGGCCCGACGACGTCGCCCCACCAGCCGGCGGTGCGGTGGCCGGGGCCGGCGGGTCCGGTGACGTGCGAGTCGCCGGTCAGGGCGTGCAGCACCAGGACGGCGTTGTCCCGCGCGGGGGAGAGCGTCCCCCCAGGTCTCGTACGCCACGCGGACGGCGGGGACGAGCCCGCCGCGGACGGTCTGCTCGCCGAGGTCCTCGAACCGGCGTGCCCCGGGCGGGTCACCCGGTCGCCACGCACCGGTCACGGGCGGTTTGCCGAGCGTGCGGAGTTCGGCGCCGGGCACCAGGGTGGACGGCACGGAGTCCTCGGGGGGTCGTCTGCCAGTCCATCGTGGGGTCCAGTCTGCCGGGAGGCCCGCCGCACCGTCGCCGTGTTACGTCGCGACGGGCCGCGGAACGCGACGTGGGCGGGTCCGCGCAGCGGTGGACCGCTGCGGGGAACCGCCCACGTTCCGTGCGGCGGGGCTAGGCGCGCAGGCCCGCCTGGGCGACGGCCCGTGCGGCGGCGAGCCCGGCCTCCAGGTCGGCCTTGAGGTCCTCGACGTTCTCGATCCCGACCGACAGGCGGACGAGCCCCGGCGTCACACCGGTCGTGAGCTGCTGTTCGGGCGTGAGCTGCGAGTGCGTCGTCGACGCCGGGTGGATGACGAGGGAGCGGACGTCGCCGATGTTCGCCAGGTGCGAGAACAGCTGCAGCTCGTCGACGAGCGCGCGGCCCGCGTCCACACCGCCCTTGAGCTCGAAGGACAGCACCGCACCGACACCGCGCGGCGCGTACTTCGTCGCGGCGGGGTACCAGGGGCTGGTCGGCAGGCCCGCGTACGCCACCGTCGCGACGTCCGGGTGCCGGTCGAGCCACTCGGCGATCTCCTGCGCGTTCGCGACGTGGCGCTCCATCCGGAGGCTGAGCGTCTCGATGCCCTGCAGGAGTGCGAAGGCGGTGTCGGGGGGAGTTCGACGCGCCGAGGTCACGGAGCAGCTGCACCCGCGCCTTGACGATGTACGCGACCGCGTCGCCGACGACCTGCGAGAACACCGCCCCGTGGTACGACGGGTCCGGGGTGCTGAACTCCGGGAACCGCTCGGCGTGCTCGGACCAGGCGAACGTGCCGCCGTCCACGATGAGCCCGCCGATGACCGTGCCGTGCCCGCCGAGGAACTTCGTCGCCGAGTGCACGACGATGTCCGCCCCGTGCTCGAACGGCCGGATGAGGTACGGCGTCGCGATCGTGTTGTCGACGATGAGCGGCACCCCGGACTCGTGCGCGACGCCCGCGACGGTCTCGATGTCGAGCACGTTGATCCGCGGGTTGCCGATCGTCTCGGCGAAGAACAGCTTCGTGTTCGGGCGGACCGCGCGACGCCACTCCTCGGGGTCGTCCTGGTCCTCGACGAACGTCGTCTCGATGCCGAGCTTGGCGAGCGTGTACTTGAACAGGTTGTACGTGCCGCCGTAGATCGACGACGACGAGACGATGTGGTCGCCCGCGCCCGCGATGTTGAGCACCGCGTATGTCTCCGCCGCCTGGCCGCTCGACACGAGGAGGGCGCCGGTGCCGCCCTCGAGTGCCGCGACCCGCTGCTCGACGACGTCGTTCGTCGGGTTCATGATCCGCGAGTAGATGTTGCCCGGCTGCGCCAGCGCGAACAGGTCGCGGGCGTGGTCCGAGTTCTCGAACACGTACGAGGTCGTCTTGTAGATCGGCGTCGCCCGGGCACCCGTCGTCGGGTCCGGAGCGGCACCCGCGTGCACCTGCGTGGTCTCGAACCGCCAGGCGGCTGCGTCGTTCGTGGTCATCGGGAGCTCCTGTCCGTCACCGTGGTCGTCGGGTCGACACGGACGCGGGCCGGGAGGACCGCCGCGTCTGTCCGTCACGCCTCACGCTACGCAGATGGCGGGGCTGCTACCAGCGCGGGCGTCGTCGGGCGTAACGCGCTCGCGCGACGCAGGATGCGCATCCCGTCCGGGGCGAGGGCGGTCAGGCGGCGGATGGCCTACAGTTCTGCCGTCATGACCTCCCCCGCCGACGCCGCCGGACCGCGGACCGCAGCACGGACCCGGGCACGCCGCCGTGCGCCGGGACGACGTGGCCGGGCGGGACGTGGACGAAGCGACGAGGTTCTACGAGCGGGTGCACGACGCCCACGAGGTCCGGCTCACGCAGGACGAGTCGCGGCCGTTCGGGTTCCGGTTCCGTGCCGTGGGTGACGACCGACTCCGCCTCCGCAGCTCCGCCCTCAGCGCCGACCGCTGGGGCCGCATCGAACCCGTCGGTCGCATCCTCGTGGCGTGGGCGCACGACGGACAGCTCGCCTTCGACGCCGGGGCGGACCAGGAGCTCGTCGCCCACGCGGGAGTGCCGGCGGTGTACCCGACCGGCCGCCCCTTCACGATCGAGGCGCCCGCCGGCATCACGCTGCACACCATCGACGTCGACGCGCGCGCCCTCGAGGACCTGCACGCCGCCCGCACCGGCACCGCCCCCCCGACCGCTCACGATCGCCCGACGCCCGGACGCCGAGGGCCTCGCCGCCCTGCGCGCCGTGCTCTCCGCCTCGGCCCCCGTCCTCCTCGACCCCGCCGCCGACCGCCTGGAGCGTGCTCGACACGTGGACGCCCTGAGCCGTCGCATGCTCGACGCCTTCGTCCCTGCTCCGGCGGCACCGCACCACGCCGGACACCCGCGCAACGTCTCCCGAGCGCTCGAGTACATCGAGGAGCACCTCGGTGAGCCGGTCACCGCCGCCGACATCGCCGGTGCCGCCGGCCTCAGCCAGCGCGGACTCCAGCAGGCGTTCGCCCGCAACGACCTCCCGACACCGCTCGAGGCCCTCCGCGAAGCCAGACTCCGACGGGTCCGCACGGCGCTCGCCGACGGGCGCGTCGGCGAGGACAGCGTCGCAGCGGTGGCACGGGCGCACGGCTTCGTCCACCTCGGCCGCTTCGCCGGCTACTACGCCGAGCGGTTCGGCGAACGTCCGAACGACACGCTCCGGTCCTGACCGCGCGTCACACCGGGTCGCGGCGGAACAACCAGTCGACCTTCGGCTCGAGCAGCCACCGCATCCCGCGCCGGACGAACGGCTGCGCGAGGAACAGGCTCACCGCGCACGCGAGCAGCACCATGAGCAGCACGTACGGCCACGCCGAGTGCTCCCCGGCCAGGATCCCGGACTCGCGGATGGGGTAGAGCACGAAGGTGTGCAGGAGGTAGACGTACATCGTCGCCGCACCGAACCGGGTCAGCCAGACCGTCCGGCGGGGCACGAGCAGCAGGAACGCCGCCGTGAGCAGCGCCGCGAACAGCATCAGCCCGAAGCGGACGCCACCGGCCCACCACGTGTCCTCGCCGAGCCCGGAGTACGAGTCGTCGTAGAAGAACCAGTGGTGCAGGTCGAACTGCTCGAACTGCGGGGTGAACAGCACGCACGCTGCCGCCCACGCGGCGAAGAGCAGCGCCGCGACGACCCGCACCCGGACCACGACCCGGCGGGGCGCCTCGTACCAGCGGTCGAACACGCCCCACTGCTTGACCTGCCACCCGAGCAGGAAGAACGGCAGCAGGCTGATCGCGCGCGACAGCGAGAGCGTCGAGTCGACGTTGTCGAAGTACCCGACGCCGATGCTCAGCACCACCGCCCAGAACAGCGGCCACCGCAGCTGCGCGAGGTACGGCAGGATCAGCCGGAAGATCCCCAGCGCGAGCAGGAACCACAGCGTCCACGTCGGCTTCGTCGGGTTGAACTCCTTGCCGCCCTCGACGATCGCCTGCACCACGGTCCAGATCGTCTGCATGACGATGTACGGCACGACGATGTCCGTGAACGTCCGCCGCATGCGCTGCGCGGTCGGGGTGTCCGCCGACGAGAAGTACCCGCTGATCACGCCGAACGCCGGCATGTGGAAGGCGTAGATGAACGTGTACAGCGCCAGAGCGTGCTCGCTGCCCGTCGTCTGCCGCTGGATCGCGTGCCCGATCACCACGAGGGTCACCGCGACGAACCGCGAGGTGTCCCACAGGGGGGATGCGGCGCTTCGACCGGCCCGCCTCGAGCGGAGCGGCCGGGACCGAAGGCGCGGGAGGAGCGGCGTCCGTCGTCATCTCCCGCACGTTACCGTCCGGCGGCCCCCCGGCGTGTCGGTAGCGTTGACGACACCCCGCACCACCGACCACCACGAGGAGCACCATGAGCAACCGTCGAGCCGTCGTCACCGGAGCCAGTTCGGGGATCGGGGCCGCCACCGTCCGGCGCTTCCGCCAGCACGGGTGGGACGTCCTCGCGGTCGCGCGCCGGGCCGACCGGCTCGAGGCGCTCGCCGCGGAGACCGGTGCGGACACGCTCGTCGTCGACGTCACCTCGGACGCGGACGTGTCGGCGCTCGCCGCCCGCGTGGACGAGCTCGGCGGGGCGGACGTGCTCGTCAACAACGCCGGGGGGAGCGTTCGGCTCGGCGTCCGTGGAGGAGTCCGATGTCGAGGACTGGCGCGCGATGTTCGAGGTGAACGTCCTCGGCACGAAGCGGGTCACCGCGGCGCTGCTGCCGGCGCTGCGCCGCCGTGCCGCGGCGACGGGCGGTGCGGACGTCGTCACCGTGACGAGCACGGCCGGGTTCGTCACCTACGAGAACGGCGGCGGCTACGTGGCCGCGAAGCACGCCGAGCACGCCCTCGTCGGTGTGCTCAGGCTCGAGCTCAACGGCGAGCCGATCCGCGTCGTGGAGATCGCCCCCCGGCATGGTGAAGACCGAGGAGTTCTCCGTCGTGCGGTTCGGCGGCGACACCGCGGCGGCCGCGGCCGTCTACGACGGGGTCGAGGCGCCGCTCGTGGCGGACGACGTCGCCGAGGCGATCGTGCACGCCGTGGAGCTGCCGCCGCACGTCAACCTCGACCTCGTGACGGTCCGTCCGGTGGCGCAGTCGGCGCAGCACAAGCTCGCCCGCGGGCCGCTCACGCCCAAGGGGCAGGCCGCAGCGCCCGGGCGGTGACGACGGGTCGCGGGCGGCGCACCCCTGCCGGTACCGTGGGCGGATGCCGATCAGCAGCGAACCAGCGGAGCCGTCCGCCTCGTCGACCGTGACCGTGACGAGCGGACCGGAGGTGCTCGGCTGGCTCGAGTTCGGCGACGCCGCACGCCTGCTCGCCAAGGACGTCCTGTCCGCCGGGTTCGAGCCCGAGGTGGTCGTGGCCGTCGCTCGCGGCGGACTCATCATCGCCGGTGCCGTGGCCTACGCGCTCGGCACCAAGGAGTGCGGCTCGATCAACGTCGAGTTCTACACCGACGTCGAGCAGCGCCTCGAGGAGCCGGTCGTGCTCGCGCCGGCCCTCGACGCGCCGAGCCTCGCCGGCAAGCGGGTCCTGGTCGTCGACGACGTGTCGGACTCCGGCCGCACCCTCGCGCTCGTGGTCGACATCATCCGGAACGCCGGTGCCGACGTCCGCAGCGCCTGCCTCTACTCCAAGCCCGGCACGGTGCTCGAGCCCGACCACGTGTGGCGCCGGGTCGACGGCTGGATCACGTTCCCGTGGAGCGCCCTCGCGCCGGTGACGGCCGAGTCGTGAGCATCCACCTGGTCGGCGGCGGCCCCTTCGTCGCCGCGGACGTCGCCGCTGCCTTCACCGCCGAGGCCACCGCTCGCTCCGCCGCGGTCGGGCGCACCGTCCCCCCGCATCGCGCTGCTGTCCGTCGCCGGTGCCGACGGCAGGTCGCCCGGCTCGACCGCCGACATCGCCGAGGTCCTCGGCGGTGCCCGCGCGGCCGAGGTCCTCGTCACCGAGGTCCCCGCCGGCGGGGTCTTCGACACGACGGTCCTCAGCGACGTCGACGCCCTGGTCGTCAGCGGCGGCCGGACCCCGGACTACCTGGACGCCGTCACGCCGCTCGTCGACCAGATCCGCCTGCTCGTGTCGGACGGTCTGCCGTACCTCGGGTACTCCGCCGGTGCGATGATCGCCGCGGACCGCGCCCTGGTCGGCGGACACCGGATCGGCGGCGTCGAGGTCTGCCCCGAGGACGCCTCCGAGGGCCTGGACGAGGTCGAGCTCCGCGAGGGACTCGGACTCGTCGACCTCACCATCGACGTGCACGCCGCGCAGGCCGGCACCCTCGCCCGCCTCGTCGCGAGCGCCGAGGCCGAGTTCGTCACCGCGGGTCTCGCCATCGACGAGGACACCGCGCTCGTCGTCGGCGAAGGTGCGCTCGAGGTCCGCGGCACCGGGAGCGTCTGGCGGGTGATGGCGGGCGAGGAGTCCGTCTCGGTCGCCACCATGGGCGCCTAGCGTGCAGCCGAAGCCCCTCGCGGAGCTCGTCGACCCCGGCTGGGCCGAGGCGCTCGCCTCGGTCGAGGACGAGGTCCACCGGATCGGTGCGTGGCTCCGGGCCGAACACGAGGCGGGCCGACCGTACCTGCCCGCCGGACCGGCGGTCCTCCGTGCCTTCGAGGACCCGTTCGACCGCGTGAAGGTGCTCGTCGTCGGGCAGGACCCGTACCCGACCCCCCGGACACCCGATCGGCCTGTCCTTCGCCGTCGCCCCGCACGTGCGCCCGGTCCCGCGGAGCCTGCAGAACGTCTACCGGGAGCTCGCTGACGACCTCGGCGTGACGCCCCCCACCGCACGGCGACCTGCGGGCGTGGTCCCGGCAGGGCGTGCTGTTGCTCAACCGGGTGCTCACCGTCGGCGTGGGCGCGCCCGCCAGTCACCGCGGCAAGGGCTGGGAAGCGGTCACCGAGCAGGCCGTCCGGGCCCTCGTCGCCCGCGACCGTCCCCTCGTCGCCGTGCTCTGGGGTGCGCAGGCGGCGTCGGTCCGGCCGTTCCTCGGCGACACCCCGGTCGTCGCGTCGGCACACCCGAGTCCGTTGAGCGCGTCCCGCGGGTTCTTCGGCAGCCGACCGTTCTCCGCGGTCGACGACCTGCTCGCCGCCCAGGGCGCGGACCCCGTCGACTGGACCCTGCCGACCGAGCCGTGACGGGCCTCCCGTAGGCTCGGACCGTGCTCGAGGAGGAATACCAGCAGCGGCGGACCCTGCCGCGACACCTGCGTGCCCCGGCCCCGCCGGAACCGGTCTTCACGTACGCGATCCGACCGGCGACGACCGCGGACCTGCCCGAGGTGCGCGAGATCCACACGCACTACGTCCGGAACTCCTCCGTGACGTTCGACGCGGCGGCCTTCACCTTCGCCGCGTGGAAGCGCCGGTACGACGACCTCCAGCGGCGGAAGCTGCCGTTCCTGGTGGCGCAGGCACCGTCCGGGCAGGTGCTCGGCTACGCGCTCGTCGAGCCCTGGAACCCGCGGGACCGGTCGAACCACGTGGTCGAGGACTCGATCTACCTCGGGGCGGCCTCGGGCGGGAAGGGCCTCGGCCGGGCACTCATGGAGGCACTGCTCGAGGCGTGCCGGGCGGCCGGCGTGCGCGAGGTCATCGCCGTGATCGCCGACCGGTCCGCGGACGCCTCGATCCGGTTGCACGAGCGGCTCGGGTTCGAGGAGATCGGCCGGATGGGACGGGTCGGCTTCAAGTACGACCGGTGGCTCGGCACGGTGACGATGCGCCTGCGGCTCCGCGGTCTGCGCAGGCGGCCCTCCGGCGGGCGCTGAGCGAGCACCGCTCAGCGAGCACCGGTCAGCGGGCCTCGGCGACGAACTCGTCGCGCGTGGTGCGCACCAGGGCGGCGGCCGCGTCGGACGCGAGTCGGGCCTCCCGGTCGACGACCGCCCGGCCGACGGCCTCGTGTCGGGCGGCGGCCTCGGCGGTCCATCGGGTGATGGTGTCGCGGGACTCGCTCGTCCGGGTGCGGAGGAGCGCCTCGACCGTGTGCGCGAAGTGCGCGAAGACCGTGTTGCCGGATCCGGTGAGCAGGGCACGGTGGAAGCGCACGTCCGCCTCGAGGTAGGCATGTCCGTCCCCGCGTCCGACGGCCTCGACCATCTCGCGGGCCGCGACGAGCACGGCGTCGGCGGCCGGACCGCCCCGGTCCGCGGTGAGGGTGGCGGCGACCGGCTCGATCCCGAGCCGGAGTTCGAGCAGTTCGCGTTGCTGGGTGAAGTACGCGTCCGAGGCCCCGCGCCAGCGGATCACCGAGGGGGGCGAGGAGCTCCCAGTCCGACGACGGCAGCACCTGGGTGCCCACCCGTTGGCGTGGCCGGACCATGCTGAGCGACTGGAGCACGCGGAGTGCCTCGCGGACGACCGATCGTGAGACGCCGAACTCGGCGGCGACGTCCTCCGGTCGGAGCACCGTCCCCGGGGCGACCGCGCCGTCGACGATGCGCTGCCCGAGCGTGTCGAGCACGTGGGCGTGCAGGCCGCGGGGTGTCGGCATCGTTCCTCCTGGTCGGACCGTCGGGTACGGGTGTGTGACGCGGACCCCATTGCAGCGGCAGACTGCGCGCAGGACGAGCTGGCGCGCGGGCGTCGACGATGTAGTCTGATTAATCAGATTATTGGTTCGACGGTCGGGATGGACAGTGACCGGCACGAACCAGCCACCAGCAGCAGGACGGCGCAGCGCAGGAGCTGCACCAGGAAGGGGCGCAGATGCCTCACCTCCAGACCTCGGCGGCGGGCACCCTGCTCGCGGCGGGCCCCGAGCCGGTCGAACCGTCGGGCACGATCCCACAGCTCGTCATCGCTGCCCTCGTCGGCATCGTGGTGATCATCGCGCTCATCACCTGGCTCAAGGTGCACCCGTTCGTCGCCCTGACGATCGGCGCGCTCGGCGTCGGTCTCGGCGCGGGTCTCGCCCCGGAACAGACGGTCACGAGCTTCGGCAACGGCTTCGGCGCGACCATGACGAGCGTCGGCATCCTCGTCGGGCTCGGGTCGATGTTCGGCAAGCTGCTCGTCGACTCCGGCGCCGCCGACCGGGTCGTCGACACGCTGGTCCGCCGGTCCTCGGCCGCCGCCCTGCCCTGGACGATGGCGCTCATCGGCGCGCTCATCGGCCTGCCGATGTTCTTCGAGGTCGGCCTCGTGCTCCTCATCCCGATCATCGTGCTCGTCGCGAAGCGCAGCAGCGTCCCGATCATGAAGATCGCGATCCCGGCCCTCGCCGGCCTGTCGACCATGCACGCGTTCGTCCCACCGCACCCCGGTCCGCTCGTGGCCGTCTCGACGGTCGGCGCAGACCTCGGGACGACGCTCGCCTTCGGCATCGTGCTCGCGGTCCCCGTCATCGTCGTCGCCGGTCCGGTGTTCGCCCGCTTCGCGGCACGCTGGGTCGACGTCCCCGCTCCGGACATGTTCGGCTCACGGGACGCGGACCCCGCGCACTCCGGCCGGGAGGCACGCCGCGGCTCCGCCACGCAGGACACGGCGTCCCTGCCGAACGGGAAGAGCGACTTCACCCGGGTCATCAGCGAACCGCGCAGCCCGTCCTTCGCGGTCGCCCTCGTCGGCATCCTGCTGCCCGTCGTGCTCATGCTCGCGCAGGCGATCCGCGAGGCCACGGTGCCGGACGCCGGCGGCGCGTGGGTCGGCGTGCTCGACTTCCTCGGCACGCCGATGATCGCGATCGGCATCGCCACCGTCTACGCGATGGTGTTCTTCGCGGTCGGCGGTGGCATGGACCGGTCGGCCGTCGCGAAGTCCCTCGAGAGCGCCCTGCCGCCGGTGGCCGGCGTCCTGCTCATCGTCGGCGCGGGCGGCGGCTTCAAGCAGGTGCTCATCGACACGGGCATCGGCGGCGTGATCGCCGACGCCGTCCAGGAGTCCGGCGTGTCGGTGCTGCTCGTCGCCTGGGTGGTGTCCGCGCTCGTCCGGGTCGCCACCGGGTCCGCGACCGTCGCGACGGTCACCGCCGCGGGCATCATGGCCCCGATCGCGCAGGACCTCTCGTCCCCGATGACCTCGCTGCTCGTGCTCGCCATCGGTGCCGGGTCGGTCTTCCTGTCGCACGTGAACGACGCCGGGTTCTGGCTCGTCAAGGGCTACCTCAACACGACCGTCGGGCAGACCTTCAAGACGTGGTCGGTGCTCGAGTGCCTCATCTCGGTCACCGGGCTGGTCGGTGTGCTCGTCGCGGGGGGTCTTCATCCGATGAGCGGACACGCGACCGACCAGCAGCCGGTACCGCTCGACGCACGGGTGCTCGTGGTCATGGGCGTGTCCGGTTCGGGCAAGTCGACGGTCGCCGCGATGCTCGCCGAGGAGCTCGGATGGGCCTTCGCCGAGGGCGACGACATGCACCCCGCGACCAACGTCGCGAAGATGCAGGCCGGGACACCCCTGAGCGACGAGGACCGGTGGCCGTGGCTCGACGTCGTGGCCGGATGGATCCGCGGACACCTCGCCGCCGGTACGAACGGGGTGGTGACCTGCTCCGCACTCAAGCGGTCCTACCGGGACGTGCTCCGGGCCTCCGGGGTGGTCTTCGTGCACGTCGCGGGGGGACCGGGCGCTCCTCGGACAGCGCATGTCGTCACGGTCCGGGCACTTCATGCCGACGTCGTTGCTCGACTCACAGCTGGCGACGCTCGAGCCGCCGCAGGCGGACGAGGTCCACGTCACCGTCGCGGCCGACCGTACCCCTGCCGAGGAGTGCGCCGAGGTGCTGCGGGCGCTGGCGCTCCGGGCCGCGTGAGCAGCGGGCGCTCCGGCACGCGCTGACCGGTCCGCCCGTCACTCCGAGCCGCCGCGCGTGCCGGGCAGGCTGAGGATGTTGTCGCTGCCCTGCGGGACGACGATGAGCGAGCCGTTGTCACCGGCGCTCTTCAGGGCCTCGATCTCCCGCTGCTTCAGCGCGGCGTCCGACAGCGGCTGGCCGTTGAGCACCTTGTTCGCGTCGGCCTGCCCCTGCGCCTCGGCGACCTGCTGCTGCGCCTGGACCTTCTTGGCGTCGAGCAGCGCGCGCTCCTTCGTCACCTGGATCTGTGCCTGCTGCGCGGCCGCGTACGAGTCCGTGACCGACTTCGGGGGGCGTGATCTCCTGGAGTGCGAAGTTGTCGACGTGCACGCCCGAGCCCTGCCACCGTCGTTCGAGCGCCTGGATCATGGACTTCTCGACCGCCCCGCGCTTGGTGATGAGGGCGATCGTGGTGAAGTCGTTCGGGACCTGGCGCACGACGCTCCGCACGGAGTTGCCGATGAACTGCGTCTTGAAGTTCTCCTCGGTCTTGTACGACCGGTAGATGTCCGTGACGGCCTTCGCGTCGATGCTGTACTGCAGGTTCAGGCTGATGTTCGACGAGACGCCGTCCCGGTCCTGGACGGTGACGTACGGGCCGGAGCGGACGTTGCCGTTGTTGTCCGAGTCCGAGCCGTTGACCGCGTTGATGTACGTCACCGTCTGGTTGCGGATGTTGAACGTGTGCAGCGTCGCCCACGGCGCCGTGAAGTGGAAGCCGGAGTCGGTCGTCTGCCCGACGATGTTGCCGGAGATGTCCACCTGGACCTTCGACTCGCCGGTGTCCTGCGCGTAGAGGGTGCTCGCGAGCGTGCAGACGGCGAACAGGAAGCCTGCCCCGACGGCGAACCAGGCGGCGACGCGGTTCGGGCGACGGGTGGGTGCCGCTTCCTGGGCCTCTCGACCCGGCGTCGCCGGTCGGGCCGGGGTGGTGTAGGTCCGTGTGCGGAACCACAGCGCAGCGAGCGCGACGACGAGGAAGAGGATGGCGAGCACGAACATGAAGAACACTCCTGGAGTTGGTCTCTGCAGTCTGCCGTACCCCAACGGTCACGGTTCCCGCGGCGGCCCTTGGGAGGACGGCCGGGCGGCTCCCGGCAGCATGGGCGCATGGCGATCGACGACTCCGTGTCCCTGCTCACCCGCGGCTACGGCTTCGGCGCCCACATCTGGCGCCGTGCGTCCGACGGCGCCCGGGCGGTGCCGATGCGGTTCCTGTTCAAGGACGCCCTGCTCGTCCGCGGGAGCGAGGCCGTCGACCTCTTCTACGACGGTGACCGGATCGCCCGCCACGGCGCGATGCCCGCGATCGTCCAGCAGACCCTGTTCGGTGACGGGTCGGTGCACAGCCTCGACGGGGACGAGCACCGGCACCGCAAGGCCACGTTCCTCGACGTCGCGTACGAGGACGAGCAGGTCGCGCGGCTGACCCAGCTCTTCGCGGAGGAGTGGCAGCGCGAACTCGACGACTGGCTCGCCGGTGGGCGCCGGTCCGCCTACGACGCCGCGGTGGGCGCCTTCGGCCGTGCGTCGATGCGGTGGGCGGGACTGCCCGGGACCGCCGATGCGAAGACCCGCTGGGCCGCCCGCCTCGCGCAGATCGTCGACGGGTTCGGTGCACCGTACTCGCCGGAGTACCTGCTCGCCGCGGCCAACCGCTGGTGGTCCGACCGGCACGCCGAGCGACTCATCCGCGCGGTCCGGGCCGGCGAGCTCGAGCCCGCGGAGGGCACTGCGCTGTACGAGTGGGCGTGGCACCGCGACCGCTCCGCGCTGCTCCTGCCCGCTGCGACCGCCGGCATCGAGCTGCAGAACAGCATCCGCCCGATGATCGCCGTCGCCCGGTTCGTCGCGTTCGCCGCCGCGGAGCTACACGACCGCCCGGAGTGGCGCGAGCGCCTCGCCGAGGAGGCCCGCACCCGCGGATCCCTCGTGGACGGCCCGCTGGCGACCGCGTTCGCGCAGGAGATCCGACGGACGGCGCCCTTCGTCCCGATGCTGCCCGGCTGGGCGAGCGAGGACGTCGAGCTCGACGGCGAGCACCTGGCGGCGGGCGGTCGGGTCGTCCTCGACATCCTCGGGACCGACACGGACGAGGCGTCCTGGGCGGAGCCGGAGCGGTTCGACCCGACGCGATTCCTCGGCGTCGACGACTACGAGGCGATCCGGACCTTCATCCCGCACGGCGGAGCGGACCCGGCGACCGGCCACCGGTGCCCCGGGGAGAAGCTCGCGATCGCGGGGCTCGCAGCTGCGGTGGCGACCCTCAGTGACCCGCGACTGACCGTGCTCGACGAGGGCCTCGGGGTCAACCGGCGCCGTCTGCCCACCAAGCCGGCGTCCGGAGGGAAGGTGCGGGCCTCCCGGTCCCACGGCGGCGCGACCCGGTCGGGCGGCTGCCCGTTCCACCGTGTCGGCGGACACTGACCGCGGTGTGGCGCTGCCCGGTCAGTCGCCGGTGAGCGCCGCCGCGTACGCGCGGACCGACCGGTTGTAGCGCGGCAGCGTCGGTTCGATGGTCTCGAGGGCGAGCCGCAGCGCCTCGTCGCTCCGTCCTGCGCTGTGCAGGGCCAGAGCGAGGAACACCGCCGGCGCATCGCCGACGGCCGGGTGTGCCGGTGCGGCCCGGAGCATGGCGATCGCCTCGTCCGTCCGACCGAGGTTCCGCAGCGTCGAGGCGTGCTGGATCACCATCTGTGCAGCAAGGGTCGGGTCGACGGTGTCGAGGCCCGCTGCCGTGGCGCGGGAGTACTCGACGTCCGCCTCGGCCTCCTGCCCACCGGAGTCGTGGGCGCCACCGAGCTCGAACGCGCCGAGCGCCGGGTGCGGTGCCGTCGCCGCGAGGGCACGCATGCGCCGGATCCGGCCCTCGTCGTCGACCTGCGTGTCCGCCCACAGGGCGTCGACGCGCTCTTCCCACTCCGCGAGGTCCATGAGCCCACAGTAGGGCGGGTCTCAGCCCTCGGTGACCCGCCCCGCCTCGACCCGCCACTGCCGGTCGAGCTGCACCGTGTCGAGCATCCGCCGGTCGTGCGTGACGAGCAGCAGCGTGCCCTCGTAGGACTCGAGCGCCTGCTCGAGCTGTTCGATGGCGACGAGGTCCAGGTGGTTCGTGGGTTCGTCGAGCACGAGGACGTTCACCCCGCGGGCCTGCAGCAGCGCGAGTCCGGCGCGGGTGCGCTCGCCGGGGGAGAGCTCACCGGCGGCACGGCCGACGTGGTCCGCCTTCAGCCCGAACTTCGCGAGCAGGGTCCGGACGTCCGCGGTGTTCATCTCCGGCACGAGGCCCTCGAACACGGCCGCGAGCGACTCGGTCCCCGTGAACAGCGACCGGGCCTGGTCGACCTCGCCGATCGCGACGCTCGACCCGGTGGACGCGGTGCCCGTCGTCGGCTCCTGGCGCCCGAGCAACGCGCGGAGCAGGGTCGACTTGCCGGCGCCGTTCGGCCCCGTGATGCCGATCCGGTCGCCGCCGTTCACCTGCAGCGACACCGGCCCGAGCGTGAAGTCGCCCTGCACGTACGTGGCGTCCGACAGGGTCGCCACGACGGCGGAGGACCGCGGGGCCTGGCCGATGGTGAACGCGAGCTGCCACTCCTTGCGCGGCTCCTCCACCTCGTCCAGCCGGGCGATGCGCGACTCCATCTGCCGGACCTTCTGCGCCTGCTTCTCGCTCGACTCGCTCGCGGCCTTGCGGCGGATCTTGTCGTTGTCGGGCGCCTTCTTCATCGCGTTGCGCACGCCCTGGCTGGACCACTCGCGCTGCGTCCGCGCACGGGACACCAGGTCGGCCTTCGTCGCGGCGTACTCGTCGTACGCGTCGCGCTTGTGCTGGCGGGCGATCTCGCGCTCCTCGAGGTACGCGTCGTACCCGCCGCCGAACAGCCGGTTCGAGGACTGCGCGAGGTCGAGTTCCAGGACGGCCGTCACCGAGCGGGCGAGGAACTCCCGGTCGTGGCTGACGAGCACGACCCCGCCGCGGAGGCCGCGGACGAACTCCTCGAGCCGGTCGAGGCCGTCCAGGTCGAGGTCGTTCGTCGGCTCGTCGAGCAGCACGATGTCGAAGCGTGAGAGCAGCAGTGCCGCGAGGCCGACCCGTGCCGCCTGCCCACCGGACAGCGACGTCATGAGCGAGTCCGCCGTGACCGAGCCGTCACGCGCGTCGAGCGTCAGACCGAGGTCGGCGAGCACCACCGGCATCCGCTCGTCGAGGTCGGCGGCGCCCGAGGCCAACCAGCGCTCGAGCGCGACCGAGTACCGGTCCGCCGCGGCATCGCCGGCGTCCGGCTCGCCGAGCGCCAGGGCCGTCGCGTCCATCTCCGCCGCCGCCGCCGCACAGCCGGTCCGTCGTGCGACGTAGGCCGCGACCGTCTCGCCGGGCACGCGCTCGTGCTCCTGCGGCAGCCACCCCACGAACGCGTCGGTCGGTGACAGCGAGACGGTCCCGGCCAGCGGCTCGTCGCCCCCCGGCGAGCAGGCGCAGCAGCGTCGACTTCCCGGCCCCGTTCACCCCGACGACGCCGATCACGTCACCGGGTGCGACCGTGAGGTCGAGGGAGTCGAACAGCGTGCGGGCGGCGTAGCCGCCGGCGAGCCCCTTGGCGACGAGCGTGGCGGTCATCCGTCCATCGTCCCACCTCGTCGGGCCGGCCACCGACCGGACGGGAGGCGCGGTGCGCGCCCGTCCTGTGCCTCCCGTCCGGTCCCCACGCTGCCAGACTGACCGCATGCGACGCGTGCTGGTGCTGGGTGGGACCGGATGGCTCGGGCGGGCGATCGCCGAGGCCGCTCTGCGGGACGGCGCGGAGGTGACCTGCCTCGCCCGTGGTGCGTCCGGGGCGCCGCCGACCGGTGCACGCTTCGTCCGGTCCGACCGCTCGGACACCGGCGCGTACGAGCACGTGCTCGGGGACTGGGACGCAGTCGTCGAGCTCGCGACCGACCCGGCGCACGTCGAGGGCGCGCTCGAGGCGCTCTCGTCGGCGGCTGCACACTGGTCGTTCGTGTCGACGGTCTCCGTGTACGCGCGGACCGACCGGGCCGGTGATGACGAGGACGCCCCGGTCGTCGAGCCAGCGGACGTGACGCAGTACCCCGATGCGAAGGCCACCGGCGAGCGCGCCACCCGTCGTGTACGGGGCACGGATGCGCTCGTGGTCCGACCCGGCCTCGTCGTCGGACCGGGTGACCCCAGCGATCGGTTCGGGTACTGGCCCGCTCGGCTCCTCCGCGGCGGCGAAGTGCTGACGCCGGTCCTCGACGACCGGGCGGTGCAGGTCGTCGACGTCGCGGACCTCGCGGCGTGGATCGTCCGGGCAGGACGGACGGGCACGGTCGGCACGGTGGACGCCGTGGGGTCGAGCACGTCGATGCGGACCTTCGTCGACGCGGTGGCGGACGTGACCGGGTTCGACGGGAGGCTCGTGGCAGGCGACGACGACTCCCTCCTGGCGCAGGGGGGTCGGCTACTGGGCCGGTCCCATGTCCCTACCGCTCTGGATCCCGGTCAGCGAGGTCGGCTTCGCGCGGCGGGCCGGTCGGGCGTTCCTCGCTGCAGGCGGGACACCTCGGCCGCTCGTCGACACGGTGCGACGCGTCGTCGACGACGAGCGTGCCCGCGGGGTCGGACGGGTCCGGCGGTCGGGGCTGACGGCGGACGAGGAACTGCGGGTGCTCGAGGCGCTTCGGGCGGACTAGCCCGCTGCGGTGCCGCCAGGCCGGTCGGGTGCGATGCTGCCGGGTCGGTCTGCAGCGATGCGGTCGAGCTGCACCGCCGCGTCGAAGGCGATGGTGAGCAGGGACAGCTCGTCGCGCGGGAGCACCGCGGTCAGGAGACGGCCGTCGTCGAGCTCCGCGGCCAGGCCGAGCACGAACGGGTCCGTGTCGAGGAGCAGTCCCGGGCGTTCGGCGCCGTCGACCAGGAGGGGGGTGCCCGGACTGGACGCTCCGCTCGTCGACCAGGGTGGGCCAGGTGTGCTCGGCGGTCAGGTCGGGGAGGGCGTGTTCGTCGCGGTACTGGTTGACGAGGACGTTCTGCACGTGCTGGACGAGGGTCTCCGCCGCCGTGGGACGGGTCGGACCGGGTGCGGACCAGTGCGTCTGGACCGCCTCCCAGAGCATCGGGTACCGCAGGCGCTCGACGGTCGCGACGAGCCAGTCCGGGCGCGGCCACGGCGGGACCTCCTCGAGCGACCGCCGCCGCTCGTCGTCCAGCACCGCCAGGTTCACCGGGTCGTCGCGGTCGTCGGGGTTCCGCCAGAGCGTGTACTGCCGGGACACGGTCCTACCGACGAGCACACCGTCGGACTCGCTGGTCTGCACGCCGAGGGAGCCGGAGTCCTCGAGGTGCCGCTGCGCCACGAGACCGGCGACGTCGAACCCGAGCGCACGGACCGCGGCCCGCTGCTCGAGCTCGGGGTCAGGAGCGTCCGCGCCGAGCACTCCGCCGAAGTCCATACGGCGAGCCTGGCCCCGGACCACGGCACGGTCAAGGACCGGGTCCGACCGCGTCCGCCTAGGCTCGGTCCGTGTTCGAACTCCACCACCTGTCCGCGCAGGAACTCTGGGACTGGATCCGCCGCGGCGACGCCACCGCCCGCGAGGTCACCGACCACTACCTCGCCCGGATCGACCGGCTCGACGCGGAGCTCGGCGCCTTCGTCACGGTCACCGCCGATGCTGCACGTGCCCGGGCCGACCACCTCGGCGACCTGGTGCCGACGTCACGACCGCTGTGGGGCCTCCCGTCCGGGGACAAGGACCTGACGGACCGTCGCGGCGTCCCCACCCGGTCGGGCACCGCCGCCCTGCCGGGAGACCCGGCGGAGGCCGACCACCCGCTCGTCACCGCGCTCGACGCCGCCGGGGCGATCAGCCTCGGCAAGACGGCCACGCCCGAGTTCGGGATGTCGTCCTCGTCGGAGACGCGGTTCGGCACGACGCGGAACCCCTACGACACCACCCGCGCCCCGGGTGGGTCGTCGAGCGGTGCCGCCGTCGCCGTGGCAGCCGGGCTGCTGCCGGCGGCCGTCGGGTCCGACGGCGGAGGCTCGGTGCGGATCCCGGCGGCGGCCACCGGCCTGGTGGGGCTCAAGCCGAGTCGCGGCCGGGTGCCGTCCATGCCCGGACGCGCCGGGCTGGGCGGACTGGCCGTCGCCGGACCGCTCACCCGGACGGTCGCCGACGCCGGGATGCTCCTCGACGCGCTCGTGGCACCGACCGGGCTGCCGGAGCGCCAGCCGTACGCGCTCGTGACGCCCGACGTCGGCGACGGCCCCTTCACCGCGGCCGCCGTCCGGGGCGAGGGGCGGTTCGTCGTGGGCGTGCTCGAGGGCTCGCCGTGGGACGACTCCGTCGACGTGGTCGTCGACCCGGCCGCGCGCGAGGCGGTCGACACGGCCGTGCGGGTCCTCGGCGAGGTCGGGCACGGGGTCGAGGACGTGGCGATGCCGTGCGCGCCGTACGCCGAGCCGTTCCGGGTCGCCTGGGAGTCCTCCGGTGCTGGGATCGCCCGGATCCCGGGCATCGACCTGCGTGCTCTGACGCCCCTCGTCGCCTGGCTGGTGGAGCGCGGGCGGGCGGTGACGAGCACGCAGGTCCTCGATGCGATGGCCGGGCTCGACGCGTTCTCGATCGCCCTGATCCGGGCGTTCGACCGGTTCGACGCGGTCCTCACGCCGACCCTCGCGATGACCCCGCGGCCCCTCGGCTGGTACGGCGACGACCCGGAGGAGGACTTCCGCCGCCAGTGCGCGTACTCGCCGTGGACGTCGATGGCGAACGTGTCGGGGCTGCCCGCGATCACGTTGCCCGTCGGGGTCACCGCCGAGGGACACCCGGACGGCGCGGGCCTGCCGATGGGCGTGCAGCTGATCGGGCGCCCGGGTGGCGAGCGGATCCTGTTGGCGATCGGGGCGCAGCTCGAACGGCGGCTGCGCTGGCAGCGGAGGCACCCGGCCGGCTGGTAGCGCCGTCGACGCCCGAGCGCCGAGTGCCCTGCGCCGCCCGTCGCGGTTCCACGATTCGCCGCTCGCTCACCGTCCAGGTTCCACGATCGTCACATCTGGCGGCGCGAGATGCCGCGGTTCTGGAACCCGGGGGAGGAGCGCGCCGCTACGGCAGCGTCGGTGCCGCCGCGACCAGCGCCCGCGTGACCTCGTGGGCAGGAGCGTCGAGCAGGGACACCGGCCCGTGCTCGACGATGCGCCCGGCGCTCATCACGGCGACGGTGTCGCACAGCCGCTGGACGACGCCGATGTCGTGCGAGACGAGCACGACCGTCGCGCCGAGGTCGTCGACGAACGAGCGGAACAGGTCGATCACGCGCGCCCGGACCACCACGTCGAGGGCGCTCATCGGTTCGTCCCCGAACAGGATCCGCGGACGGTGCACCACCGCCCGCGCGATCGCGATGCGCTGCCGCTGCCCGCCGGAGAACTCGTGCGGGTACCGGTCCGCGGCATCGGCGGGCAGGTCGACCCGTTCGAGCACGGCGGCGACCATCGCCCGGTGGTCGCCTTCGATCCGCAGCGCCCGGAGGGGCTCGGCGACGACGGCCCCGACGCGCATCCGCGGGTCGAGCGAGGCGACCGGGTCCTGGAGGACGATGCCGGTCTCCCGCCGGTACCACCTGCCGGCGGCGGCCGAAGCGCGGGCGTCCACGGAGCGGCCGGAGGCGTGCACGGTGCCGGTGGAGGGGGGCCTCCAGTCCGGCCAGCAGACGGACGAGGGTCGACTTGCCGGACCCGGACTCACCGACGATGCCGAGCCGGGAACCGGCGGCGACGGTGAGGTCGACGCCGTCGACGGCGGTGCGGAGCGCGCCGGGTTCGAACGGTCCGCGGCGGGGGGGAGTCGGTAGGTGCGGTGCAGGTCGGCGGCGGCGAGTGCCGGTGCGCCCGCAGTGGCCGGTGCTGGGAGGTCGGTCACGGGGTCCTCCTGGCGGTGGCGCGGGCCGCGTCGACGAGCGCCGCGGTGGCGGGGTGCCGGGGCGCGGCGAGCAGGTCGGCGACCCGGCCCTGCTCGACGACACGTCCGGCCTCCAGCACGACCGCGGTGTCGGCGATCCGGGACAGCACCGCCAGGTCGTGCGTCACGAAGAGCATGCCGGCCCCCCCTGGAGGCGGTGAGCGACTCGAAGAGGTCGAGGATCCGGGCCTGCGTGGTGACGTCCAGGGCGGTGGTCGGCTCGTCGGCGACCAGCAGGTCCGGTTCCCCCCGCCATCGCCATCGCGATGCAGACACGCTGCCGTTGGCCGCCGGACAGCTGGTGCGGGTACTGGCGGAGGAGCAGCTCGGGGTCGGGCAGGCCGACGTCGCGCGCGAGGCCGACGGCGGCCTCGGCGGCCGCCCGGCGGTCGAGCCCGCGGTGCAGGCGCAGCGGTTCGGCGATCTGCTTCCCCACCCGGCGGAGCGGGTCGAGTGCGGTGCCGGGCTCCTGGAACACCATGCCGATCGCGGCGCCGCGGGTCCGCGCGCGCTCGCGGTCCGGCAGCCCGACGAGCTCACGCCCGTCCAGACGGATGCTGCCGGTGACGGCCGCACCCGCCGGTTCCAGACCCATCAGCGCGAGCGCCGTCATGGACTTGCCGGACCCGGACGCGCCGATCACGCCGACGCGACGGCCGGGAGGCACGGCGAACGTCACGTCGTCGAGCACCGTCCGGTCGGCGATCCGGACCGTCAGGCCGCGGACGTCCAGACCACGCGAGGTGGGGGCGTCGGCGGTCATGCGATGCCCTCCGACCCGGTGACGCCCGGGACCCCGTCAGCAGGGCGGGCACCGCGGTCGTCGCCGTCCCGTCGGCCGGTGCCGAGCCGGGGGTCGGTCGCGTCGCGGACGGCGTCACCGAGGAGGGAGAGCGCCGCGACGACGACCGCGATCGCGGCACCCGGCCAGGTCGCACTCCAGGGGTGGACACCGATGTAGGTCTGCAGGTCGGACAGCAACCGTCCCCACGAGGCCGTGCCCGCATCGGCGCCGTAGCCCAGGTAGGACAGGCCGGCCTCGGCGAGGACCGCCGTCGCCATCGCGAGGGACAGCTGCACGGTGAACAGGGGCGCGGCGTTCGGGACGAGGTGCCGGAAGAGCACGCCGGCCGGACCGACGCCGGAGGCCCGCGCTGCGACGACGTAGTCGCTCCGGGCGATGCGGCGGATCTCCCCGCGGGCGACGCGGGCGATCGTCACACCGGAGGCGAGTCCGACGGACACGACGACGACGCCGAGGGAGCCGCCGTACACCGCGGTGAGGAGCATCGCCGTGAGCAGGGTGGGGAAGGCGACGAGCACGTCGAGCAGCACGGCCGTCCCCTCGCGGACCCAGCGCGCGGTGAGCGACCCGATCGCGGTGAGGACGACGCCGACGACGCTCGCGATGACGCCGGAGCCGACCGCGACGACGAGCGTGGTGCGGGTCCCGGCGAGCAGGTAGCTGGCGATGTCGCGGCCGACGGCGTCGGTGCCGAACCAGTGCGCGGCACTCGGTCGACCCCACTGCGCCGCGGGGTCGGTGCGGAACGGGTCCTGCGGTGTCCAGACGAGCGACACGGCTGCGAGGACGACGAGCAGCCCGAGGACGACCACGGCGAAGAGCCCGGTCGGGGTGCGGAGCAGACGACGGAGCACGGTCACGAGGCGGCCTCCCGCTGCCGGGGGGTCGAGCGCACGGTGGAGCACGTCGACGGCGAACCCGACGAGCAGCACGAGACCGGTGAGGACGAGGAGTTCGGACTGCACCTTCGTGATGTCCCGCCGGCCGACGTCGGTGACGAGCATCCGGCCGACGCCCGGGAGCGAGAAGACCTGTTCGACGACGACCGCTCCGACGAGCAGCCCGGCGATCTGCACCCCGAGGACGGCGAGCACGGTCAGGGCGACGCTGGGCAGGCCGTGCCGGAGCAGAGCGCGGGTCTTCGTGAGCCCGACCGCTGCGGCGGTCCGGACGTGGTCGGCGTCGAGGACGGACAGCGTCGCCGAGCGGGTGAAGCGCAGGATGACGGCGCCCTCGACCGCACCGATCGTCAGCGCGGGGAGGACGAGCGCGGCGAACGCCCGGCCCGGCGCCCGCCAGCCGTCGAGCGGGAAGCCCTGCACCGGCAGCCAGTGCAGCGTCACGGCGAACAGCGCGACCAGGAGCAGCCCGGCCCAGACCACCGGGACCGCCGCGACGGCCTGTGCGGCGAACGAGATCACCGCCCCACCCGGACGGCGGCGGAGGACCGCGGCGAGGACCCCGAGCGGGACGCCGACCACGAGGGCGGCGGCCAGGGACATGCCGGCCAGCGGCAGCGTGACCGCGAGCTTCTCCGCGATCTCCGGTGCGACCGGCCCGCGGGTCACGAGCGAGTTCCCGAGGTCGCCGTGGAACAGCCCGCCGATCCAGTCGAGGTACTGCAGGACGACCGGACGGTCGAGCCCGAGCTGCTCCCGGAGCGCTGCGACCTGCGCGGGCGTCGCCTCGGCCCCGGCGACGACCTGTGCGACGTCCCCGGGGAGCACGCGCAGCGTCGCGAAGACGATCAGGCTCGCCACGAGCAGGCCGACGGCGAGCAGGAGCACCCGCCCGACGAGGAATCGGGTCACGGTGCGATGCTACGAGACCGCGAGGTCCGCCAGGTCCAGCCGGGTCGTGGTGCTGTCGAACGGGAAGCCCGAGACGCCGTCACGGACCGCGGTCGTCGTCGTCGCGGTGTACAGCCACTCGGCAGCGGCGTCCTCGCTGACGATCCGGGCGGCCTGTCGCAGCGCCTGGACCTTCTCGTCTTGGTCGGTGGTGGCGAGGGCCGCGGCGTACAGCCGTTGCACCTGTGCGTTGTCGTAGCCGAAGTAGTAGTCCGGGTCCGCCCAGTTGCCGAAGTCCCGCGCCTCGGTGTGGTTGACCATGCTGAGGTCGAAGTCCTTCTTCGTGAACACCGTGTCGAGCCAGGTGGCGAAGTCCACGCGCCGCACCTTCAGCGTGATGCCGACCTCGGCGAGCTGCGAGGTCAGGACGTCGCCGATGGCCGTCGGGTAGACGTTCGCGTACGTGAGGGTGAGCGTGGGCTTCGTGACGCCGGCCTGCCGCAGGAGCTTCCGCGCCGACGCGGGGTCGTACGCGTCGATGTCGGTCAGGTCCTGGTAGCCGGGGTCGAGCGCCGGGATGGGGCCGCCCTGCTCGACGCCGCCGCCGCCGATGGCCGTGATGACCGCCTTGGGGTCGATCGCCTGCCGGATCGCCTTGCGCACGCGGACGTCGTCGAAGGGCGCCTTCCGGTCGTTGAAGGCGAGCGTGTACTTGTCGGTGGTCTTGCCGGTGTGCAGGGTGATGCCGGAGGTGCCCTCCAGCTGCCCCTTCAGCGTGCCGTCCACCGCGGTCTGGACGTCGAGGTCCCCGCCGGCCATCGCGTTGACGGCCGTGGACGGGTCGGTGATGTACCGGAAGACGACCGTGCCGACCTTCGCCTTCGGACCCCAGTAGTCCGGGTTCCGCTTGAAGGTGAGCGAGTCGCCCTGCTTCCAGTTCGCGACCTCGAACGGCCCGGTGCCGTTCGCGGTCTTCGTCCGGTCGCCGTCAGCGCCCTGCTCGAGCACGAGCCCGGCGCGTCCGGTCAGGTTCCACAGGAGTTCGGAGTCGGGCCGGGTGAGCCGGAGCTGCACCTGGTCGTCGCCGGTCGCCGTCACGGTGTCGACCGAGGCGAGGTCGTCCGCGTCGACGTAGGAGTCGTTCGCCTTGACGTCCTCGAGCGAGGACACGACGTCGTCCGCCGTGAGCGGCTCGCCGTCCTGGAAGGTGACGCCCTCGCGGAGCGTGAACGTGTACGTCAGGCCGTCGTCCGAGACCTCGTGCGAGGACGCCAGCACGTCGCGGATCCCGCCGTCGGCGGTCCGGCCGACGAGCCCCTGGTAGACGTTGTCGATGAGGACCTGGTCGAGCGCGTTGCCGGACTGGGTGCGGATGTCGAGGCTCGTCGGTTCGAGCACCAGGCCGACCCGGACCGTCGCGTCGGGACCGCCACGGGTCTCGTCGGGGCCGCCGGAGCAGCCGGCCAGGGCGACCGAGGTCGCGACGACGAGTGCTGTCGCGGCGAGTGCGGTGCGGTGGAGCGGACGCATGCTGGGTTCCTTCCCGGAGCCGGGCCACGCAGGGTCCGGAACGAGGGCGGCGCGACGACGGTCGTCAGCGGCGCTCGGACGAGGCTACCGGGATGCGTCGCACCGGCGGTGTCAGGGCTCCGACGAAGTCGAGGGGGGGTTCTTCGACGCCGTCCGACAAACCGTGCGTGGTCGCCCAGGACCGGATGGCAGCGGCGAGGGGCAGGGGCGCCTGCGTCTGCACCGCGTGCCGGGACGCGACCGTGACGATCGTGGCATCCGGGAGCCGTTCGGCGAAGGACTGGTGCAGCTTGGGGGGAGACGTACCCGCGGTCCCCGCGCACGAGCAGCAGCGGTACGTCCAGCTGCTCCAGGTCCGGCCAGGCGTCGGCGAAGCGCCCGACCGAGGCCGACCGTCCGACGCCGAGGTGCGGGAAGTGGTGGCGTCGCACCAGCCGACCGTCGGCACCGAGCCGCGTGGTGTGCCGGGCCTCGCGGAGCAGCGTGGGTCGGTCGTCGCCGACGCGGGCCGCGATCGCCCGGTCGACGACCTCGTCGAGGTCCGAGAACGGTTCCTCGGCCTCCAGTGCGCGGGCGATCCGGTCGACGGCGCGCTGCGCGAAGTCCGGCGACATGTCGACCAGCACGAGACCGGTGACACGCTCCGGTGCGAGGGCGGCGAGGCGGGCGGACAGGATCGCGCCGAGGGAGTGCCCGACGACGATGCCCGGCGGGACGTCCAGGGCGTCGAGCGCGGCGAGGACGGTGGGGGGCCGTGGTGGTGGCGGCGTAGTCGGCGTCTGCACGCCACGCGGACCGCCCGTGCCCGGGCAGGTCGAGCGCGACGGCCGGCTCGTCGACGGCGATCGCGGTCTGGTCGAAGCTGTGCGCGTCGATGCCGAGCCCGTGCAGGTAGGTGATCCGGGCCTCCCGAGCGGGGACCGGCGGACCGGTGCGCGACCAACGGATCGCCGACACGTCACCACCGGGGACGGTCGGCACCACCTGCCGGGAGGCGCGGAGCGGCTCCGTCACGCCGCTCGCGGCGGCCAGGGCGGGGACGTCGGAGAACTCGTCATCGTGCACGGACACCGTCCCAGTGTCGCAGCCGACGCGGGCTGCGACATGAACCGTCCTTCTCTCGTTAGGTAAGGCATGCCATACTCGATGTGTGGCTGCCCGGTACCGCGTCTTCTCCGTCCGCGTGGCGGCCGTCACCTCGCTCACCCCGCACTTCGTCCGCGTGACGCTGACCGGTGCCGAACTCGCGGAGTTCTCCGCCGTCGGGCTGGACCAGCGCATCAAGGTGCTCCTGCCGCTCGACGGCCACGGGTTCTCCGACCTGCCCGAGGGCGAGGACTGGTTCGCGGCGTGGCGCGCACTGCCGGACGCCACCCGGAACCCGATCCGCACGTACACCGTCCGCTCCTTCCGTCCGGACGCGCACGAGCTCGACATCGACTTCGTCGCCCACGGGGACGGCGGGCCGGCCTCGCGCTGGGTGTCCGCGTGCCGTGTCGGCGACGAACTGCGGATCGTCGGCCCCCCGCGTCCCGGAGTCGCCCGAGGACCTGCCGTCCGGCGCGGCCGAGTTCGCGCCCGGGTCGGCGAACCGGATCCTCCTCGCGGGCGATGAGACGGCCGCTCCCGCGATCTGCGCGATCCTCGAGGCCCTCGACGTCTCGGCCGTCGGACACGTGTTCATCGAGGTCCCGACCGACGCCGACCGCCTGCCCGTCTCCGCGCCCGCCGGCGTCGAGGTGCGGTGGATCGCCCGCAACGGCGCGTCGCACGGCGTCCGCATGACCGACCACGTGCAGGCCTGGGCATCGACGGTCGCGGTGCCGGCTCCCGTCCTGACCGATGGGCGCGCGGCGGTGCCGGTGGAACTCGCGGACGTCGACGTGGACCACCAGGTGCTCTGGGACGTCCCGCGCGAGGACGACGACCTGCCCGTCTACGCCTGGATCGCGGGGGGAGGCCGGCTGCGTCAAGGAACTCCGACGCCACCTCGTGCGCGGAGTCGGGCTGGACCGGAAGCAGGTCGCGTTCATGGGCTACTGGCGCCACGGCAAGGCGGAGTGTTGACCCCTGCCAGCGTCCTCACCCCCCGAGGCGCCCGTCACCGCACTCGGCGCCCGCGGGTTGCGGCTCGGCTACGACGACCGCGTGGTCGTCGACGGGCTCGACGTCGACGTGCCGGACGGTGAGCTCACCGTGATCGTGGGTCCGAACGCCTGCGGGAAGTCGACGCTCCTCAAGGCGCTGGCGCGGACGCTCAAGCCCACCGCCGGGACGGTCTACCTGGACGGCCGTCCGATCACGTCCTATCGCCCGAAGGCCGTGGCCCGGCGCGTCGCGATGCTGCCGCAAACGCCGATCGCCCCGGACGGCATCAGCGTGCGCGACCTCGTGTCCCGCGGACGCTTCCCGCACCAGGACCTGCTGCACCCCTCGAGCGGCACCGACCGGCAGGTCGTGCAGGCCGCCCTGGCGCAGACGGACATCGTGGGCCTCGCCGACCGCGGCGTCGACGAGCTGTCCGGTGGCCAGCGGCAGCGCGTCTGGATCGCGATGGTGCTCGCGCAGGAGACCGACATCGTGCTGCTCGACGAACCCACCACGTTCCTCGACATCGCGCACCAGTACGACGTGCTCGAGCTCGCGTCCACGCTGCACGCGGCCGGTCGCACGGTCGTGGCCGTCCTGCACGACCTCAACCAGGCTGCCCGGTACGCGACGCACATGATCGCGATGCGGGACGGGGTGATCGTGGCGCAGGGGCCGCCGGCGACGGTCGTGACCGCGGAGCTCGTCGAGGACGTCTTCGGCCTGCCGTGCGTGGTCGTGCCGGACCCGGAGACCGGCACGCCGCTCGTCGTGCCGCGTCGCGCGCGCTGACGGGCGCGCTGCGCGCTGCGCGCATCGGCGCGGTCCGGGTCCGACGGGGCCGGCGCGATCCGGGTCCGACGGGGCCGACGCGGTCCGGCGCCGGCGCGGTCCGGCGCCGCACAACGGAAACCGGCTCGAACCACGGGAGTCCGTGGTTCGAGCCGGTTTCCGTTGTGCGTGACCGGCGGACGCCGCGGCCGACGCCGAGCCGGGCGCGGGCAGGCGCTCGGCGCTCAGCGGTAGCCGCCGTCCTCGAGTCCGGCCTCGATCTCGAAGCGGTTGTGCAGCGGGTCGCGCCCCGCCAGCGCGTACAGCAGCGGCATGAGCATGCCGTACCGCCGCCACTGGTCGACGTGCACCCGCTCGTGCCGCAGGACCCGGTCGCCGTCGTTGTCCCGGGTGAGTTACACCGAGCCGACGCAGGTCCCGCCACGCCGGAAGACCCAGCGGGGCAGGCCCCGGCAGACGACGAGCCCGTCGACGACCCGCACGGGCCCCGTCGACAGCGTCAGGCCGATCGCGAGGCCGACGGCCGTCGCGAACGCCCACCCGGCGCGGGACACCGGCGAGTCGACGAGCGGGTTCAGCACCGGCTACTCGGGTCGGCCGTACGTCTCGAGCAGGCGGAGCCAGATCTCGTTCATCGTCGGGTAGGCGGGCACGGCGTGCCAGAGTCGGTGCACGGGGACCTCGCCGACCACGGCGACCGTCGCGGCCTGCAGCATCTCGGCGACGTCCTGCCCGACGAAGGTCACGCCGACGACGACCCCGCGGGACTCGTCGACGACCATCTTGGCGCGCCCGGTGTAGCCGTCGGCCTGCAGTGCCGAGCCGGCGACGGCGCCGAGGTCGTACTCGACCGCACGGACGTCGATGCCCTGCTGCCGGGCCTGCTCCTCGGTGAGGCCGACGCTCGCGACCTCGGGGTCGGTGAAGGTCACCTGGGGGGACCGCGGCGTGGTCGGCCGTGGCGACGTGGGCGCCCCACGGTTCCGCGTGCACGGGCTTCCCCTGGAGGCGGGCGGCGATCGCCTCACCGGCGGCGCGGGCCTGGTACTTGCCCTGGTGGGTGAGGAGGGCGCGGTGGTTCACGTCACCGACGCCGTAGAGCCAGTCGGTGCCGGTGACGAGCATGGTGTCGTCGACCTCGAGCCACTCGCCCGGGGTGAGTCCGACGGCCTCGAGCCCGAGGTTGCCGGTGCCCGGGGCGCGGCCCGTCGCGGCGAGGACCTCGCTCGTGACGAGCGTCGTGCCGTCGTCGAAGGTCGTCGTGACGAGGCCGTGCTCGTCGCGGTCCACGCGCGTCGGGTTGACGCCGGTGCGGACGTCGATGCCGGCCTCGCGCATGGCGTCGCCGACGAGTTCACCGGCGAACGGTTCCATCCCGCCGAGCAGGCCGTGGCGGGCGACGAGTGTCACCTTCGCGCCGAGCGCCGCCCACGCGGTGGCGAGCTCGGACCCGGCGACACCGCCGCCGATGACGAGCAGGCTCTCCGGGACCTCCTGCGCACTCGTGCCCTCGCGCGTGCCCCAGGGCTTCGCCGCTTCGAGTCCGGGGACCGGCGGCAGCGTGTGCAGCGAGCCGGTCGCGACGGCGACGGCCCCGGCCGAGTACGAGGTCCCGTCGACCTCGATGGTCTTCGCGCCGGTGAACTTCGCGTACCCGCGGATCAGCGCGATGTCGGACGACTCGAGCCACTGCACCTGCGACGCGTCGTCCCAGTTGCTCGTGAACGAGTTGCGACGGGCCAGGACGGCGGCAGCGTCGACGGTGCCGGTGACGGCTTCCTCCGCTCCGCCGAGGCGCTTGGCCGCGGCGACCGCGTGGCTGCTGCGCAGGAGGGCCTTGGACGGCATGCAGGCCCAGTACGAGCACTCACCGCCCACGAGCTCGGCTTCGACGACCGCGACCGACAGGCCGCGCTTGTGGGCGTAGTCCGCCACGTTCTCGCCGACAGCGCCGGCTCCGATCACGATGAGGTCGTAGTCCGTCATGGGGCCGAGCGTAGCCGCCCGGGGTGGGGTCCCGGCCGGGAGCGCTGCGCTGTGTGGAGCGTCCGGTGTGGACGGGCGGGTCAGGAGGCCCGTGCTGCGGTGGAGAGTGCGCCGACGATCCGGAGGATCACGCCGAGGTCGTCGACCGCCCGCTCCGGGTCGACGGGTGCGAAGCCGGTGAGTGCGGCGCCGACGAGCCGTCGGCCGGCGGTGGCCGCCTGGACGAGGGCGACCAGGGCGGCGCCGTCGAGTCCGAACGGCACGGGTTCCAGCAGGCCGTCGACCTCGGAGGGGTCGAGCACGTCGAGGTCGACGTGGACGAAGACCCCGGTGGCCCCGGTCCGCTCGACGGCGGCTGCGAGCGCGTCGGGCGTGGCCGCGTCCACGTCGAGGTGTGCGACGCCGGCGCGCTCGAGGGCGGCCGCCTCGGCCCCCTCGGTCCCGCGGGTGCCCGCGACGACGACGGACGCGGCGGGGACGACCGGGAGCTCCGGGAACAGGTCTGCCGGGCGGTCGACCAGCAGGCGCAGCGCGGCCGTCTCGGCGGCGACCGGCTGCGCGCGGTTCAGCGCTCGGTAGCCGCTCGAGCCGGACAACCGGACGACGGTGGTGTCGGGGCCGACGAGGACCGAGGCACCGAGGACGGTCGAGCCGTCCCCGCCGATGACGAGCACGGGTTCGCTCGCGACGGCGCACTCCTCGGCGACGGACCCGGAGACGGAGAGGACCGAGGTGTAGCGGGCGACCGCGGTGTCGAGCCGGTCGCCCGCACCGGGTGGGACGGCGATCGTGGTCGTCGCGGCTCGGGGGGAGGTCCGCGGCGACGGCGGCGGCTCCGTCCGCGAGCCGCATGGCGCGAGACGACGCCGAACCCTGCCACTGACCGACCACGAGGAAGCGCATCCTGTCAGTCTGTCAGCCGGGTCCGACGTCGTCCGGAGCTGCCGGTGGTGCGCGGTGTCAGACCGCGGACGTCCCGCCGGACTTGAGGGCTGCGAGACGGGCCTCCACCTCGGCGTCGCGGCCGACGTCCTCGAGGCTCTCGAACTGCGCGTCGAGGCTCGACGCCTGCAGCTCCTGCTGGCCGATGACCTTCGCCTCTTCGCGACGGACCTTCTCCTCGAAGCGCGCGAGGTCGCTCGTCGGGTCGGTGATGTCGATCGTGCCGATGGCGTCGTTCACCTTCGACTGCGCCTCCGCGGTCTTGGCGCGGGCGACGAGGCTGTTGCGCTTGGCGCGGAGCTCCTCGAGCTTCTGCTCCATGCCGGCGAGGCCCTGCTTGAGCTTCTCGACCTGCTCGTTCTGCGTGGCGAGCGGTGCGGCGTTGTCCTTGACCTCCTGCTCGGCGGCGATCTGCTTGCCGATGGCGATCTTGGCGAGGTTGTCGAACTTGTCGGCCTCGGCCGTCTTGCCCTCGGCGCGGTACTTGTCCGCTGCGGCGGAGGCGTTGCCCGCCTTCTGGCCCCACTCCTGGGCGGCGCGGACGTCCTCCTCGTTGTCCTGCTCGAGCAGGCGGAGGTTGCCGATCGTCTGCGCGATGGCGCTCTTGGCGTCGGCGATGTTGTTCGAGTAGTCGCGGACGAGCTGGTCGAGCATCAGCTGCGGGTCCTCGGCGTCGTCGATGATCTGGTTGATGTTCGCCCGGACGAGCGAGGAGATCCGGCCGAAGATGGTCTGCTTTGCCATTGCTGTGTCCCTTTCGTGGTTGGTTGTCTGGGTGGGTCTGACCGGTCAGAAGCGGCCGCCGCCGGAGAAGCCGCCGCCACCCCCCGCCGCCCCCCGCCGCCGAAGCCACCCCCCGCCGCCGAAGCCACCCCCCGCCGCCGAACGACCCGCCGCCGAAGCCGCCCCCGCCGAAGCTGCCGCCGCCGTAGCTCCCGCCGCGACCGCCGAGCAGCCCGCCGAGGACGAGACCGGTGACGAGCCCGCCGAGCTGCGGGCCGCCGCGACCGCCGCCCATCCCGCCCATGCCGCCGCCGGGCCACCCGGTGGTGTCGTCGTTCGCCTCGTCGATGGCCGCCGCCGCGTACTGCTCCGCGGCACGGGCGGCCTGCAGCGCCCGCTGCGGGTCGGTGGTGGCGAGGTCGAGCGCGTCGTCGAAGGCCCGCTCGGCCTCGGACAGGCGGGTGCGTGCGGCGGGGCCGACGGCTCCGCGGTGCACGGTGATGAACTCGCGCGCCTGGCCGATCCGGGAACGGGCGTCCCGGAGGGCGGCGTCGAGGGCCTGGGTCGCGCGACGGTGCTGCTCCTCGGCGGTGCGGGCGGTCGCGAGGGCGGCGTCGATGTCCGTGTTCGCCTTCGTGAGCGCGTCGACCGCCCCGACGGGGTCACGCGGGTCGACGTCGGCACGGAGGACCCGCTGCGCCCGCGCGACCGTGGCCGCGAGGTCGGGGCCGCCGGTGCGGAGGGTGGCGGCCGCGGCGATGTCGCCCTCGATGTCGGCGCGCATCGCCTCGGCACGCTCGGCGGCGTCGGCGAAGGTGCGCTCCGCTGCCGTGACGGCGCCGGTGAGCTGCTGCACCTGGGCCAGCGCGTGCTGCCCGTCCCGGACCGCGACGACGGCCTCGCCCCGGTCGCCCGCGGCGAGCGCCGTCCGAGCGGCACCGGCACGCTCGTCGGCGTACGCGAGCACCTGCTCGGCCTGGTCGACGTTGTCGGCGACGGTCGCGAGCGTCCGACCGGTGTACGCCGTCCGGACGCGCTCCAGCGCCGCACGGGCCACGGCCACGGCGGCGGGAGCGGTCCCGAGGGCGGCGGTCAGCTCGGCGGCGGCGGTGTCGACGCCCGCTTCGAGCGAGCGCAGCTGGTCGAACGACTCGGTCTGCGACTCGATGGCCGCGTGCGCCTGCTCGCAGATGGCGATGATCTGGTTCGCCCAATCGGCGCGCTCCTGCGGCGTGTCCGGGACCTCGTCGTCGAGCTGCTGCTGGAGGGCGAAGGCCTTGCGGACCTCGCGCTTGGCGATCGACACGGTCTCGGCGAACGGGGCGGCGGCGTCCTCGCCGAACTGCGCCGCCGCGAAGCCGACCTCTTGTTCGGCCGTGCGCAGTTCGTCGTCGATCGTGACGAGTGCCCCACCGGCGCGTCGCTGGAGTTCGGCGAGGGACTGCTCCTGCTCGCGCCGGGCCGCGACGGTGCGCCGCCGGTTGCGGGCCCGGATGACGAGGACGGCGACGACCGCGGCCAGGACGGCGACACCGAGCAGCACCCACAGCCAGGTGAGGTCGGCGGGCTGCTGGCTCTGCTGGAGTCCGCCGGCGAAGGCCGTCGCCGCGGCGGCCCAGTCGCCCTGCTTGAGGCGGGGGAGCAGGTCGCCGTCGACCGCGCGCTCGACGTCGCTCGAGGTGATCGCCGTCTCGTTGGTCTGCTGGACGTCGTAGTTCCGCTCGTCGACCGCGACGGAGAGCAGGATGCTGTCCGTCTCGATCTGGTTCTGCTGCATGGTCGCGGCACCCCAGGCGGTGTGGTCGCTCGGGTCGGTGAAGGACGGCACGAAGACGACGAACAGCTGTGTCTGCGTCTCCTGGTACAGGTCCTGCACGGCCTGCTCGACGTCGGCCTGCTGGGCGTCGGTGAGGGCGTCAGCGTCGTCGAGGACGTACGCGCCGCTGAGGTCGACCGGCTCGGTGGCGTGCGCGGCCGGGACCGGGGCGACGACGAGCAGCGCGGCGACGGTGGCGGCGGTCGCGCCTGCCAGCAGACGCGCGAGCAGGGGACGTGGCGCCGCGTCGCCCCGGGCAGGCACCCCCGTCGACCCGGAGTCCGTCCTGACCTCGACCGTGCGCATCCGTCCTCCGTCCGTGGCCCTCGTCCAGCTGGTCCGTGGCCGTCGTCCGGAGTCTAGCCAGGCACCTCCTGGACGGGCCGGGGCTGTGGAGCGGGAGGGCGGGCCGGCGCCGGTTGTACCCCACCGGGATCGCCCGGGGCCCGCACACAGTGGACAGTGCTGCGGGCATGTCCCCCCGAAACGGGGTAGAGTGATGTCGAGCCAATGAAGGAAGGGGAGCAGCAATGGAGCGAGCGACCACCGCAGAAGTCGTCCCACTCGAGGACGGGTACCACCGCGTGTCCACGCCGGCGAGCGGCGTGATCGGGTTCGTGCGTGAGCGCGACGGACGGTACGAGGTCCTCCGCGGACGCGTGCGTCAGGCGACCCGGTCCGAGGGCCGGTACGCGACGATGAACGTCGCACTCATCGCCCTCACCCACGCCTGACCCGCAGGACGACAGCACGGCCCCGGTCGGTCCCGACCGGGGCCGTCGTCGTGCCCGCACCGGCCGTCCCACTGCGGACCGTAGGCTGCTCGCGTGGGTGAGTCGGGCCTCCAGACCGTGTCGGTGCGGGTGGCCGCCGCAGGGGCGTCGCGAACGGCCGACCGGGAGGCCCTGGTCGCGTTCGTCGCCGAGGTCACCCGATCGGACCCGGCCCTGGTCTCCGTGCAGCAGCGCTGTCCCCACTGCGGTGCTGCGGACCACGGTCGGCCGGGAGCCCGGGTCGACGGTCGTCCGGTCGGCCTCGGTCTGGCGCGGACCTCGGGGATCGTCGTCCTCGCCGTCGGGCCGGCGTCGCTCGGTGTCGACGTCGAGCGGGCGTCCCGGGTGACGGCGGCCCCGCTCGACGCCTTCACCGCGGGGGGAGCGGCACCGCGCGGCCGCGTCCGGACCGGAGTGCGCGGGGGGTGCACCTCACCTCGTGCTGGACGGTGAAGGAGGCGGTGCTGAAGCGTGACGGACGGGGGGCTCCGGGTCGATCCCGCACGCGTGGAGGCCGTCCTCGGACGAGTCGGCGACGGGCAGGTGGACCGCGCGCGGTTCGACGGGATGGAGCAGCTCGTCACGGTCGTCGTGCTCGACGCGGACCTGGTCGTGGCCGTCGCCGCGGGCGGTACTCCGGTCCGGGTCGAGGACCTCCGTGGACCGGGACCCCAGGACGGCGGGGACACCGGGACGACGCCGACGCCGCGACGGCACGGGCGCCAGGGCGGCGCCGTGTCAGGGCGGCGCCGGGGCTAGGGCAGCGGGGGGGACGCCCGGTTCGTCGATCCAGGGTCCGAGCGCGCGCAGCACGTGCGCGGGGTCGGTACCGGCGGCCGTCGCGAACGCGCCCACGACGTCCGGCGTCGTCACCGTGCCGTGGTGGTGCCGTCCGGTCACCGTGCGGAGACCGTCGGTGAAGGCAGCGTCGCCGATCGTCCGTCGCAGGGCGTGCAGGGCGAGCGCGCCGCGCTTGTAGACGCGGTCGTCGAACATGTCCCGGGCGCCGGGGTCCGCGACGACGAGGTCCTCCGGCTGGTCGAGCAGCCCGGCACGGTACGTCGCCGCCAGGTCGTCCGCGGTGGGGCCGCCGCGGTGCTCGGACCAGAGCCACTCGGCGTAGCAGGCGAAGCCCTCGTGCAGCCAGATGTCGCGCCACACGCCGAGCGTCACCGAGTTGCCGAACCACTGGTGCGCCAGCTCGTGGGCGATGAGCCGGTCGGTGCCGTGCTCCCCGTCGACGTGGTTCCGCCCGAAGACCGCGAGGCCGTGCGCCTCGAGCGGGATCTCGAGCTCGTCGTCGGTCACCACGACGCCGTACTCGGCGAACGGGTACGGCCCGAACCGGTCGGTGAACAGGGCGATCATGTCGGGCACCTGGCCGAAGTCCGTCCTCACGGCGGCGGTCAGGTCGGACGGGTGGTGCACGGTGACCGGCACCGCACCGCCGCGCAGCTTCGTCGCGCGGTACCGACCGATCTGCACGGTGGCCAGGTAGGTCGCCATCGGCTCGGTGACGGCGTAGGTCCAGCGCGTGCCACGAGCAGTGCGCTCCCGGCCGAGCAGCGCGCCGTTCGCGATGACCTCGTACCCCGCTTCGCACGTCACCTCGATGCGGTACGTCGCCTTGTCGTCGGGGCGGTCGTTGCAGGGGAACCACGACGGTGCGCCGACGGGCTGGCTCGCGACGATCACGCCGTCGGTCAGTTCCTCCCAGCCGAGCGTGCCCCAGGGGCTCCGGAGTGGTCGGGGTGCGCCGCGGTACCGCACGTGCACCGTGAACTCGTCGCCCGCAGCGATCGGTGCGGCGGGTGTCACGGTCGTCTTGTGGGTCCCGACCGAGACCTTCTTCGCGCGCACGCCGTCGACGTCGACCCGGTCGACGCTCAGCCCGTGCAGGTCGAGCACGACCTTCTCGAGCGGCTCGTCGGCGGTCGCGCTGATCGTCGCGGTCGCGTCGAGCCGGTTCGTGGCGACGCGGTAGTCGAGTCGCAGGTCGTGGTGGCGGGTCGTCCACCGCCGGTCGCCGCTGTGCGGGGCGTACGGGTCGGCGGTGGGGTCGGTCTGCTTCACGGTGCCGGTCAGTCTGCCACGGCGCCGACCGGCCCCGGGTGCTCGGCGCGCTCGCCGGACCCACTGGCGTCGCGTGGTCCGTCGGCGTCGCCGGACCCGCTCGCCCCGTCGTGCCCGGAGGTGGACGCCGCGGTGCGCCACGGCGGGTGCTCCCACGGGCCGATCGGGTTGCCGGCCCAGAGCGTGCCGCCCGGGACCTGCTCGCCGCGCATCACGAGCGAGGCGGGCCCGACGGTCGCTCCCGGGCCGATGCCGGCAGCGGGCAGGACCACACCGTGCGGCCCGAGCGTCGCGCCGGCGTCGAGCGTCACGGTGTCGAGCTGCATGACGCGGTCGTGGAACAGGTGCGTCTGCACCACGGTGCCGCGGGCGACGGTCGCCCCGTCGCCGATCGTGACGAGGTCGGCCTCCGGCAGCCAGTAGGTCTCGCACCAGACACCGCGGCCGATCGTCGCGCCGAGGCTCCGCAACCACGCCGCCAGGGCCGGGGTGCCGATGGCCTGCTCGGCGAACCAGGGGCGTGCGACGGACTCGACGAAGGTGTCCTGCACCTCGTTGCGCCAGACGAACGACGACCAGAGCGGGTGCTCGGTGGCGGTGATGCGCCCGACGAAGGCCCACTTCGCCACGGTCGAGACGGCCGCCGCGACCGCACCGGCGGCGATGAGGACCGGGCCGGCGAGCAGCACCGTCCAGCCGAGTCCCACCGTGGTCCACAGGGCCAGGAAGGTAGCGGCGACGGCCACCCCGATCGCGGCGGACACCATGGGTGCCACGAGACGCAGCACCTCCCACGCGCCGCGGGCGACCTTCAGCCGGGTCGGCGGCCGGAACGTGCGCTCCTCGTCGAACTGCGCCGCCGCCCGTCGGAGCCGGACCGGGGGGACTGCCGAGCCACGAGGACCCGCGCTTGGCCTTCTTCGGCACGGCGGACAGCACCGCGACGAGGGCCTCGCGCGGCACCGACCGACCGGCGCCGGTCATGCCGCTGTTGCCGAGGAACGCCCGGCGGCCCACCTTCGACCGACCGATCCTCACCCGACCGCCGCCGAGCTCGTAGGTGGCGACCATGGTGTCGTCGGCCAGGAACGCCCCGGACGCGATCTGTGTCAGCGCGGGGATGAGCAGCACCGTGGAGATCTCGGTGTCCCGGCCGACCCGCGCGCCGAGCAGGCGGAGCCAGAGCGGGGTGACGAGGCTCGCGTACAGCGGGAACAGCAGGGTGCGGGCAGCGTCGAGGACCCGCTCGGTGCACCACACCTGCCACCCGGTCCGGGACCGCACGGGGTGCCGACCCTCGACGAGCCCGAGCCCGAGCAGCCGGACCGCGGCGACGACGAGGCCCGCGTACACGAGGCCCGCGACGACCGTGGCGAGCGGCACGCTCAGCAGCGTGGGGCCGACCGCGGCCCCGAGCGAGGTCGGGCGCCCGACGACGAGCGCCGCGACGGCCAGTCCGGCAGTGACGCCGACGACGGGGAGCCCGGCGACGGCGACCGACCCGGCCCCGTACGCGAGCAGCCACCGCTTCGGGGACGCGGGGCGGGCCTCCCGGCCGTGGCGTGCCGACCCGACGCGCTCGGCCGGCGAGCCCGCCCAGCGCTCACCCGCCGGGACCGCGCCGGCCACCGCCGAGCCGGCCTCGACCTCGGCGCCGTCGCCCACGTGTGCTCCGGGCATCAGGGTCGAGCGGCTGTGCACGACCGCGTCCGTGCCGACGTGCACGGGACCCAGGCGGAACACGTCGCCGTCCACCCAGTGTCCGGCGAGGTCCACCTCGGGCTCCACTGCGGCCCGCTTCCCGATCGTGAGCATCCCGGTGACCGGCGGCAGCGTGTGCAGGTCGACGTCCCGGCCGATCCTCGCACCGAGGGCCCGGGCGTAGTAGCTGATCCACGGGGCACCCGCGGTCGACGGACCGTCCACGGCCTCCGCGATCCGTTCCGCGAGCCAGACCCGGATGTGCACCGAGCCGCCGCGCGGGTGGTCGCCGGGACGGACCCCGGCCAGGAGCAGGCGGGCGGCGACGACCGTGATCGTCATCTTGCCGGCCGGGGTGACGAACAGCACGAGGGCGATCACCAGGAGCGGCCACGGCAGCACGGGCAGGAACGGCATCGTGGTGGCGTGCAGCACCGCCGCGACGAGTGCCGTCCAGCTCAGCAGGCGCAGCCCACGGAGCACCTGGAGCGGCAGGCCGAGCACCGTCAGGAGCAGCCCGGTGCGCGGCGGCACCGGCCGGACGTCCCGTCGTGCCGCCGCCACCGGCCCGGACGCGTCGAGCGCTGCCGCGAGTGCGCCGATCCGCGGGTGGTCGTAGACGTCGGCCACGGTGGTCGTGGGGTAGCGCTCGCGGACCGCCGACACGAGCTGCGCGGCGGTCAGGGAACCGCCGCCGTGCGCGAAGAAGTCGTCGTCGACGTCGGCGACCGGGACACCGAGGATCGCCGACCACCGCTCGGCGATCCATGCGACGGTCGGCGGGAGGTCCGTCCCGATCGCGCCCTCGAGGGGCCACGGCAGCGCCGCCCGGTCGACCTTGCCGGACGTCCGCGTCGGCAGGGAGTCGACGACGGTGAGGAGCGGCACGAGCGCGGCGGGCAGTTCCTCGCGGAGACGGGTGTTCGCCGCGGCCGTGTCGACGACCGCGCCGGCGACCGGGGCGACGTAGCCGACGAGCACCTGGTTGCCCGCCGGGGTGCGCTGCACGACCGCGGCCCCCGCAGCGACGTCGTCGAGGGACTGCAGGGCCGCGTCGATCTCGCCGAGTTCGATGCGCCGGCCGCCCAGCTTCACCTGGTCGTCGGCGCGACCCTGGAAGACGAGCCCCTCGGGGTCGTACCGGACCAGGTCGCCGCTCCGGTACGCCCGCTCCCACCCGAGCTGCGGGAAGGGCGCGTACTTCTCGGCGTCCTTCGCCGGGTCGAGGTACCGGCCGAGGCCGACGCCCCCCGATGACGAGTTCGCCGACCTGCCCCGGCGCGACGCGCTGCCCCTCGGCGTCGACGACCGCGAGGTCCCACCCGTCGAGCGGCAGGCCGATCCGGACCGGGGTGCTGCCGTCGAGCAGGGCACCACACGCGACGACCGTCGCCTCGGTCGGGCCGTACGTGTTCCACACCTCGCGGTCCCGGGACGCGATGCGGGCGGCGAGCTCCGGCGGGCAGGCCTCACCGCCGAAGATCACCAGCCGCACGGACTCGAGCGCGTCGTCGGGCCACAGTGCCGCGAGCGTGGGGACGGTCGAGACGACGGTGATGCCGTGCGCGATGAGCCACGGGCCGAGGTCGACCCCGCTCTTCACGAGCGACCGGGGCGCCGGCACGAGGCAGGCACCGTGTCCCCAGGCGAGCCACATCTCCTCGCACGAGGCGTCGAACGCCACGCTGAGGCCCGCGAGCACCCGGTCGTCCGGACCGAGCGGCGCGGCCTGCAGGAACATCCGGGCCTCGGCGTCGACGAAGGCCGCGGCGGAGCGGTGGGTGACGGCCACGCCCTTCGGCACGCCGGTGGACCCCGACGTGAAGATGACCCACGCGTCGTCCTCGGTCGTGGGCGCCTCGGCGCTCGCCGCGGGGTCGGTGACCGGCAGCGGAGCGCCCCGGCGGTCGCGGAGCACACCGCCGGCACCGATGACGCCGACCACCCGTGCTTCGCCGAAGACGAGGGTGGCGCGTTCCTCGGGGTCGTCGGCGTCGACGGGGACGTAGGCGGCGCCGGCGGCGAGGACGGCGAGGATCGACACGGACAGGTCCCGGCCACCGGAGGGGATGCGGATCCCGACCCGGTCGCCGCGTCGGACGCCGTGGCGGGCGAGGTCGGCGGCGCGCTCCTGCACGAGGGCGAGGAGGCCGCGGTAGTCGAGCGCACCCTCCGGCGTCTCGAGGGCGAGGGCGTCGGGGTGTGCCTCGGCGGTGGCGGTGAGGACGTCGAGCAGGGTCCTGGCCGGTGCGGCGCGGTCCCCGCGGTCGAGTTCCTGCTGCGTGGAGGTCGTCACGCCGCGTGATCCTAGGGCCCGGAGGTGTCCTGCTCGGGAACGCACGTGGCCGCGAGCCGGAGGGTCGCCGCGGCGGACGTCGCGCTGGTGCCCACGGGGGGAAGGTCGCCGCAGGCGACGTCGCGCGCTGCCGACCGAGCGCAGCGAGGACGACAGCTTGCGCGGGGATGTGACTGTGCCCCCCAGGAGGATTCGAACCTCCGCCCCTGCCTCCGGAGGGCAGTGCTCTATCCCCTGAGCTATGGGGGGCCCGGGGGTGTCACCAACCGTAGCAGGTCCGCGCCCGCCTCCTGAACGCCGGTGCGCCTCCCCCGGGCGTGCCGTGTCGGACGGGAGGCTCCGCACCGGTCCGACACGGGCCTCCCGTCCGCCGTGGCGCCGGTCAGGGCGTCGGTGACCCGGTCGGCGCGGTCGCGTCCGGCGCGACCGCGTGCCGGACGGCGTCGACGACGGGCTGGGCGGTCCCGGGCTCGGTGAAGAGCGTCGAGTTGGTGTGGATCCAGTACGGACCGGCGAAGGCGTCGGCGCGACCGGTGCCGGAGCGGAGGGAGTAGTAGCCCTCCACCGTGTACGTGGGGACGGACCCGCCCTGCGCGAAGAGGGCGTCCTCGAGCTGTGTGATCTGCGCCGCGGGCAGGTGTGCCACGGCGACGGTCACGGTGACGTCCTCGTCCGCGGTGGACCGCCAGGTGCACACGCGACCGTCCTGGCCGGCGATCTGCGCGACGGCCGAACCCGATGCGGGACGCGGTGTCCGCACCCGCTCGAAATCCCGCCCGTAGACGGTGAACGTCGTCGCCGGCACGAGCTCGTCGCAGTCCTGCGGCACCGGACGGCCGACGCTCCCGGTGGTGGGGGGAGGCGGAAGGGGCACCACCGCCCGTGCCCGAGCAGGCCGCGAGCACGAGCGCGGCGGGGACGACGAGTGCGGCGAGGCCGGACGCCCGGAGGCTGCGGGAGGTCATGACGGACCATGATGCTGCATCCCTCCCGGCGTGGTCCGGGTGGTCGCCGGGTGTCCCGGTAGACTCGATCGCCGTGACTCCTGCCGAACTCTCCGCCGCGTACCTGTCGATCCTCACGGGCATCGTCGAGCGCCGAGGCGCTGCCGACACCGTGACGGTCCAGGAGTCCCACGTGGCCCTGGAACGGCCGAAGAACCGGGCGCACGGCGACTGGGCGTCGAACGCGGCCATGCAGCTCGCGAAGCGCCTCGGGTCCAACCCGCGCGAGCTCGCGACGGAGATCGCCGGCGAGCTGACCGAGCTCGACGGCGTGGACTCGGTCGACATCGCCGGGCCGGGCTTCATCAACATCACGCTCGAGGCCGCCGCGGCCGGCGAGGTCGCACGCACCGTGGTCGACCAGGGCGTGACCTTCGGGCACGGCGACCTCTACGACGGGGTCCGCATCGACCTCGAGTTCGTGTCGGCGAACCCGACCGGACCCATCCACATGGGCGGCGTGCGGTGGGCCGCGGTGGGCGACAGCCTGGCGCGCGTGTTCCAGGCGCAGGGCGGCCTCGTCACCCGCGAGTACTACTTCAACGACCACGGCAACCAGATCGACCGGTTCGCCCGCTCCCTCCTGGCGTCCGCGCTGGGGGGAGCCGACGCCCGAGGACGGCTACGGCGGCGCGTACATCGGCGAGATCGCGGCCCGCGTGCTCGCGACGCTCGAGCCGGGTGTCGACGTCACGGGCATGCCGCGCGACGAAGCGCAGGAGCTGTTCCGGCGCGAGGGCGTCGAGTTCATGTTCACGGACATCAAGCGCTCGCTGCACGACTTCGGCGTCGACTTCGACGTCTTCTTCCACGAGAACTCGCTGCACGAGTCGAAGGCGGTCGACCGCGCGATCGCCCGGCTGCAGGAGCAGGGCCGGATGTACGAGGCGGACGGCGCCCTCTGGCTCCGGACGACCGACTTCGGCGACGACCGCGACCGCGTGGTCATCAAGTCGGACGGCGAACCCGCGTACATCGCCGGCGACCTCGCCTACTACCTCGACAAGCGCGAGCGCGGCTTCGAGCGGAACCTCATCATGCTCGGCGCGGACCACCACGGCTACGTCGGCCGGATGATGGCCATGTGTGCGGCGTTCGGTGACGAGCCGGGCGTGAACCTCGAGATCCTCATCGGCCAGCTGGTGAACCTGCTCAAGGACGGCCAGCCGCTCCGGATGTCGAAGCGCAACGGCACCGTCGTGACGATGGAGGACCTCGTCGACGCCGTGGGCGTGGACGCCGGCCGGTACGCGCTCGTGCGGTTCGCGAGCGACACGGCGATCGACATCGACCTCGACCTGCTGACCAAGCGCACGAACGACAACCCGGTGTTCTACGTCCAGTACGCCCACGCCCGGACGCAGTCCGTCGCCCGGAACGCCGCGGCGTCCGGCGTGGACCGCTCGGTGTTCGACGCGTCGCTGCTCACCCACGAGTCCGAGAGCGCCCTCCTCGGCGCGATCGCGGAGTACCCGCGGGTGGTCCGCCAGGCCGCGGAACTCCGGGAACCGCACCGGATCGCCCGGTACATCGAGCAGCTCGCCGGCCTGTACCACCGCTGGTACGACTCCTGCCGCGTCACGCCGCTCGGTGACGAGCCGGTGTCGGACCTGCACCGCACCCGTCTCTGGGTGAACGACGCCACGGGCCAGGTGGTCCGGAACGGCCTCGGTCTGCTCGGCGTCAGCGCGCCCGAACGGATGTAGCGGTGACGTCCGCACCCGCCACCGGTCGGGGTCGGGAGCGTCGGGGCCGGAAGCGTCGGGGCCGGACGCGTCGGGGCCGGACGCTGGCGATCGTGCTGGTCGTCGTGCTCCTGCTCCTGGCGGTCGTCGTCGTGGTCGCCGAGTTCGTCCTCCGCGGGGTCGTCGACCGGACGATCGCGGACCAGGTCGAGCAGTCGCTGCCCGACGGCACGACCGGGACGGTGGACGCGCACGTGGACGGCGTCGTCATCCCGCAGCTGGTCGGCGGGACCTTCGACCGGGTGCACATCTCCTCGGACCGGTTGACGGTGGCGGGCATCCCGCTCGCGGCGGACGTGACCGCGCGCGACCTGCCGGTGGACGGCCAGGGCGCCGTGCACGACGTCGACGGCACGGTCCGGCTCGCGGCCGGGGCGGTCAAGGACCTGGCGGCCTACTCACCGCTGTTCGAACGACTCCGGCTCATCGACGGCGGCGTCGAGCTGCGGGGCACCACCTCGGTGCTCGGCTTCGACATCGGCTACGCGGCGGACGGCTCGGTCGCGGTGCAGTCCGACGGTCGGGGCGTCACGATCACGCCCGAGACCGTCCGCATCACCAACTCCTCGCTCGGGTTGGACCTCGACGACATCCCGGGCGTCTCGGACGTGCCCGTCCCGGTCTGCACGGCGCAGTTCCTGCCGGAGCAGCTCCGGGTCCGGTCGCTCCGGGTGACGGAGTCGGCGGCGACGGTGCGCGTCACCGCGGACGAACTCCCGCTCAGCGAGGACGGCCTGCGCACCACCGGCCGCTGCTGAGGACCCCGCGGGCGACGAGCGTCACATGCGCCGGGAGGCTCGTCCCGGCCGGATAGGATCGGGTCCCGTGAGCGAGAACCCCCCTTGCGCCGCCGCGGCTGCGGTTCCCGACGGACGCGTCCGAACTCGTCGACCGCATCTGGCCCGCCTCCGCGACGCGGACCGACGACGGCATGCTGGCGATCGGCGGTGTCGCCGCGGACGCACTCGTGGCGCAGTACGGCTCACCCCTGTACGTCGTCGACGAGCGTGACGTCCAGTCGCGCGCCGTCCGCGTACGGAACGCCTTCACCGACGCCTTCTCGCGGATCGGGACCCGGGCGCACGTCTACTACGCGGCCAAGGCCTTCTGGACGACGCACGTCGCCCGGTGGATGGCCGACGCCGACCTCCGTCTCGACGTCTGCACGATGGGGGAGATCGCCGTCGCGCTGGCCGCGGGCGTCGACCCGGCGCTGATGGGCTTCCACGGCAACGACAAGTCCGACGCAGAACTCGAGCGCGCGGTGTCGATCGGGCTCGGCACGGTCGTGCTCGACAGCCACGAGGAGATCGGCCGCGTCGCCCGCATCGCCGCCGAGGCCGGTGTCGTGCAGCGCGTGCGCATCCGGATCAACAGCGGGGTGCACGCCTCGACCCACGAGTTCCTGGCCACCGCGCGCGAGGACCAGAAGTTCGGCATCCCGCTGTCCGAGGCCGTGCAGGCGGCGACGGCCGTCCGTGCCGAGCCGTCCCTGGCGTTCGTGGGGCTGCACTCGCACATCGGGTCGCAGATCTTCGACGACAGCGGTTTCCGCGAGGCCGCCCGCCGGCTGATGGACGTGCACGCCACGCTCGTCGCCACCGGTCCGGTGCCGGAACTCAACCTCGGCGGCGGCTGGGGCATCGACTACACCGAGGCGGACGCGGCCCTCGCGCCCGAGGACGTCGCGGACGCCCTCGCCGCGATCGTCGCCGAGGAGTGCGCGTCCCGCGGCATCCCGGTGCCGGAGATCGCGGTGGAGCCCGGCCGCTACATCGTCGGCCCGCCCGGCGTCACGCTGTACCGCGTCGGCACGATCAAGCCCGTCACGGTCGAGACGGACGAGGGCACGTCGGCGACGCGCACCTACGTGTCGGTCGACGGCGGCATGAGCGACAACGTGCGGCCGGCGCTGTACGGCGCGGACTACACGGCACGCCTCGCCCGGACGTCGGACGCCGACCCGGTGCTGACCCGCGTCGTCGGGAAGCACTGCGAGAGCGGTGACGTCGTGGTCCACGACGAGTACCTGCCCGGCGACGTGCAGCGGGACGACCTGCTCGCGGTGGCCGCGACCGGTGCCTACTGCTGGAGTCTCGCGAGCAACTACAACCACGTCGGTCGTCCGCCGGTCGTCGCGGTGGCGGACGGCACGGCCCGTATCCTCGTGCGTGGCGAGACCGTCGACGACCTCCTCGCCCGTGACACCGGCGTCGCGCCGGTGCCCGACACCGGTGCCGCACGCTGACCACCCGACCCGGAGAGACACCCACCCGATGATCGAATACCGCAACGTCCGCGTCGCGCTGCTGGGAGCCGGCTCGGTCGGTTCCCAGGTCGCCCGACTCCTGCTCGAGCACGGCGAGGAGCTCGCGACCCGGGCCGGCGCCGGTCTGGAGCTGGTCGGGATCGCCGTCCGCGACGTCGAGGTGCAGCGGGACGTCGACCTGCCGCGTGACCTCTTCACGACGGACGCGGAGTCGCTCATCCTCGGGGCCGACATCGTGGTCGAGCTCATCGGCGGCATCGAGCCGGCGCGCACCCTCGTGCTGCAGGCGCTGCAGTCCGGGGCGGACGTCGTCACCGGCAACAAGGCGCTGCTCGCCACGCACGGCCCGGAGCTCTTCGCCGCCGCCGAGCAGGTCGGCGCACAGCTCTACTACGAGGCCGCCGTCGCCGGCGCGATCCCGATCATCCGACCGCTGCACGACTCGCTCGCGGGGGACCGCATCGAGCGGATCATGGGCATCGTCAACGGCACGACCAACTTCATCCTCGACCTGATGGACCGCGAGGGCGCGACCTTCGACGACGCACTGGCGACCGCGACGGAGCTCGGGTACGCCGAGGCCGACCCGACCGCCGACGTCGAGGGCTACGACGCCGCGCAGAAGGCGGCGATCCTCGCGTCGCTCGCGTTCCACACCTCGGTCCCGCTCGCCGCCGTGCACCGCGAGGGCATCACCTCGGTGACCATCGAGCAGGTCCGCGCCGCCCGCAAGGCCGGCTACGTCGTGAAGATCCTCGCCACGTGCGAGCGCCTCACCGACGCCGAGGGTCGCGAGGGCGTCAGCGCCCGCGTCTACCCCGCGCTCGTGCCCGAGTCGCACCCGCTCGCGAGCGTGCACGGGGCGAAGAACGCGGTGTTCGTCGAGGCCGAGGCCGCCGGCGACCTCATGTTCTACGGTGCCGGCGCCGGCGGGGTGGAGACGGCCTCCGCGGTCCTCGGTGACCTCGTGTCCGCCGCCCGTCGCCACGTCATCGGCGGGCCGGGTGTCGCGGAGTCGACGCAGTCGGCACTGCCCGTCTTCCCGATCGGGACGGTGCGGACCCGCTACCAGATCGCGCTGCACGTGACGGACGCCCCCCGGCGTGCTGTCGACCGTCGCCGGGGTGCTCGCGGCGAACGGCGTCAGCGTCGAGACCGTCGAGCAGACCACCACGGGGGCCGTCGAGGGGACCGCGACGCTCGTCATCCGCACGCACCTCGCGCGTGAGGCCGACCTGGCAGACACCGTCGTCGCGCTCCGCGGCGAGGACGTCGTCATCGACGTGACCAGCGTGCTGCGTGTCGTCGGCGCCTGACGCGACCCCGAGCCTCCCGACCGACCAGCCGACCCAGACCAGACCGCCCCACCGGACAGAGAGAGAAGCCTGATGGCCCACCAGTGGCAGGGAGTCCTGCGCGAGTACGCCGACCGACTCGACGTGACCGACGCGACCCCGATCGTGACGCTCGGTGAGGGCGGCACCCCGCTCATCCCGGCGCGACGACTCTCCGAGCGCACCGGCGCCCAGGTGTACGTGAAGTACGAGGGCATGAACCCGACCGGCTCCTTCAAGGACCGCGGCATGACGATGGCGATCTCGAAGGCCGTCGAGCACGGGGCGAAGGCCGTCATCTGCGCCTCCACCGGCAACACGAGCGCCTCGGCGGCCGCGTACGCCACGCACGCCGGCATCACCGCCGCGGTGCTCGTGCCCGAGGGCAAGATCGCGATGGGCAAGCTGAGCCAGGCCGTGGCGCACGACGCGCAGCTGCTGCAGGTGCAGGGCAACTTCGACGACTGCCTCGACATCGCGCGGGACCTGTCGGCGAACTACCCGGTGCACCTGGTCAACTCGGTCAACAACGACCGCATCGAGGGGCAGAAGACCGCCGCGTTCGAGGTCGTCGACGTCCTGGGGGGACGCGCCGGACTTCCACTTCCTGCCGGTCGGCAACGCGGGCAACTACACCGCGTACTCGCGCGGGTACCGCGAGGACGTCGCCTCGGGCCGTTCGTCGCGGATGCCGCGGATGTTCGGCTTCCAGGCAGCCGGCTCGGCCCCGATCGTGCACGGTGAGGTCGTCCGGCACCCGGAGACCATCGCCTCGGCGATCCGGATCGGCAACCCGGCGTCGTGGCAGCCTGCGCTCGAGGCCCGGGACGAGACCGACGGCTACTTCGGTGCGATCTCCGACGACGCGATCCTCGCTGCGCACCACATCCTCTCGGCAGAGGTCGGCGTGTTCGTCGAGCCGGCGTCGGCCATCGGCGTCGCCGGACTCCTCGAGCGCGCCGACGCGGGCGTCGTCCCGAAGGGCGCGACCGTCGTCATCACGGTGACGGGCCACGGCCTGAAGGACCCGCAGTGGGCGCTCCGCACGCAGGACGGCGGCGAGGTCGCCCCGACCAGCGTGCCCGTGGACACCGCCGCGATCGCGGACGTGCTCGGACTGGTCAGCGCGCGGTGAGCGTCGACCGCTCGTCCGGACCGGGGGAGGGCGCGACCGCCCTGGAGGCTGTACCGGCCGGACGGGCGGTCCGGGTGCGCGTCCCGGCGACCTCCGCGAACCTCGGCCCGGGGTTCGACTCCCTCGGACTCGCGCTGTCGCTCTACGACGAGGTCGACGTCCGCGTCCGGCCCGAGCCGGGCGCGACCGTGACGATCGACGGCGTCGGCGCCGGTGAGGTGCCGACCGACGACACGAACCTGGTCGTCCGGGCCGTCCGCCGTGGCTTCGAGCACGCCGGCGTCCCGCAGCCCGGGCTCGAGCTGCACGCCACGAACGCGATCCCGCACGGCCGCGGCATGGGGTCGTCCGCCGCCGCGATCGTCGCCGGGCTGATGGCCGCGCGTGGGCTCCTCGCCGGCGTGGTCGACCTCGACGCGTCCACGCTGCTGAGCCTCGCCACCGAGATGGAGGGGCACCCGGACAACGTCGCCCCCCGCGCTCTTCGGTGGTCTGACGATCGCGTGGATGACCGCCGACGGCCCGGCGTACAAGCGGTTGCTCGTGCACCGCGGGGTGTCGCCCGTCGTCTTCGTCCCGACGTCGACGCTCTCGACGAAGCTCGCGCGGTCCCTGCAGCCGATGACGGTGCCGCACGAGGACGCCGCCTTCAACGTCTCGCGGTCGGCGCTGCTCGTGGCGGCGCTCATCCAGAGCCCGGAACTGCTGCTCGCGGCCACCGAGGACCGGCTCCACCAGGCCTACCGCGCGAGCGCGATGCCCGAGACGGACGCCCTGATCGGGCTCCTCCGGCAGCACGGTCTGGCGGCCGTCGTCTCGGGCGCCGGGCCGAGCCTCCTGGTGATGGGGAGCGACCCGGCACAGCGGCTCGCGGCGGCCGGACTGGTCGAGCGACACGCCGAGTCCACCTGGCGTGCGCTCATGCTGGCCGTCGACCTCGGTGGTGCTACAGTGAAGCCGCACCCGACGCTCGAAGCCGAACTCGCGGAGGCGTCGACCACCCCAGGTCGACCGCCACGCTGATCCGGTGCGTGGGGCACTCTCTCCAGATCACCGTTCCCGGTCCGTCGTCTGAACGACGGCCGTTGCACATCCGCGACGGGAACGGTGGAAACTCTCCGCGTTCTGCGGTCGGAAGGAACCATCAGCATCGTGACCGACGTCACCACCTCCACCGGTTCGGTGGAGATCCCCACTGACCTGCGCGCGCTCCGTCTCCCGGAGCTCCAGCGCATCGCCTCGTCCCTCGGCATCACCGGGCTCTCGAAGCTCCGCAAGGGCGACCTCATCGCCTCGATCGAGGACAAGCGTCCGGCCGAGGCGCCCGCCACGGTCACGCCGACCCTCGACGGTGCCGGCACCGGCACCCCGGTCGCGGACACCACCGAGCAGGTCGCTGCCGCGGAGCCCGTGCAGCAGGCGCCGGCGGAGCGCGACGAGCAGCCCGCCGCACCGGTCGCCGAGGCCCCGGCCCGCGGTCGCCGCAACCGCCGTGCCTCCTCCGGTGGCACCGTCAGCGCCGAGCCGACCGCCGCGGCCTCGCACACGAACGCCGGCCACACCGGCACCGAGGACCTCCTCGCCGGGCTGGACCAGGTCCGCGCCGAGAAGGACGCGCAGGAGGCCGCCCAGACCGGTCAGCGTCGTGGTCGCGGTCGCGACCGCCAGGCGCAGCAGGCCGACGGCCAGGAGGCCCGGGGCGCCACCGCGGAGGTCCAGGTCCCGGCCGCGGACGCCGCCGAGCAGGGCGACCAGGACGTCGCGCAGCAGAACGACGGCCAGCAGGCCGACCAGTCCGACCAGGGCGACCAGGCCGAGGGCGGCGCTCGTCGCGGCCGTCGCAGTCGCGGTCGCGGTCGTGGTCGCGGTCAGAACGGCGACCAGGCCGAGCAGAACGGCCAGCAGCCCGAGTCGGACAAGGCCGAGCCGAAGCAGCAGCAGAACGGCAAGCAGCAGAACGCCGACAAGGGCGAGCAGAAGCAGAACGGCCAGCAGAAGCAGGCCGAGCAGCAGCGTGGCGACCAGCAGCGCGGCGACCAGCAGCGTGCCGACCAGCAGCGCGCCGCCGAGCAGGAGGCCGAGAACGGTCGGACCCGTCGCCAGCGTGACCGCAAGCGTGGTCGCGGCGGCCAGAACGACGAGTTCGAGCCCGAGGTCACCGAGGACGACGTCCTCATCCCGATCGCCGGCATCCTCGACGTCCTCGACAACTACGCGTTCGTGCGCACCACCGGCTACCTGCCGGGGCCGGAGGACGTCTACGTCTCCCTCGGTCAGGTGAAGAAGTACCACCTGCGCAAGGGCGACGCGGTCGTCGGCGCGATCAAGCAGCCGCGGAACGACGAGCAGCAGAGCCGTCAGAAGTACAACGCGCTCGTCAAGATCGACACGATCAACGGTCAGACCGCCGACGAGGCCGCGGCCCGGGTCGACTTCCAGGACCTCACCCCGCTGTACCCGAACGAGCGCCTGCGCCTCGAGACGGAGCCCGCGAAGATCTCGACCCGCATCATCGACCTCGTGTCGCCGATCGGCAAGGGCCAGCGCGGTCTCATCGTCTCCCCGCCGAAGGCCGGCAAGACCGTCGTCCTGCAGGCGATCGCGAACGCCGTCTCGAAGAACAACCCCGAGGCGCACCTCATGGTCGTCCTGGTGGACGAGCGTCCCGAAGAGGTCACCGACATGCAGCGCACGGTGAAGGGCGAGGTCATCGCCTCGACCTTCGACCGTCCCGCCGAGGACCACACCACGGTCGCCGAGCTCGCCATCGAGCGTGCGAAGCGCCTCGTCGAGCTGGGCCACGACGTCGTCGTGCTGCTCGACTCGATCACCCGACTGGGCCGCGCGTACAACCTGGCCACGCCGCCGTCGGGTCGCGTGCTCTCCGGTGGCGTCGACTCCGCCGCGCTCTACCCCGTCAAGCGCTTCTTCGGCGCCGCCCGCAACATCGAGAACGGCGGCTCGCTGACCATCCTCGCCACGGCGCTCGTCGAGACCGGGTCGAAGATGGACGAGGTGATCTTCGAGGAGTTCAAGGGCACCGGCAACATGGAGCTCCGCCTCAACCGGCACCTCGCCGACAAGCGGATCTTCCCGGCCGTCGACATCAACGCGTCCGGCACCCGTCGCGAGGAGCAGCTGCTCTCCGCCGACGAGGTCGCGATCACCTGGCGTCTCCGTCGGGCCCTCGCCGGGCTCGACCCGCAGCAGGCGCTCGACGTCGTCCTCCGGAACCTCAAGGAGACGCAGTCGAACGTGGAGTTCCTCGTCCAGATCCAGAAGTCGGTGCCGGCGACCAACGGTCACCACGGCAGCGGCCACCAGGAGTAACGCGTGTTCGAGTCGGTGGCAGGGCTGCTGGCGGAACACGAGGAACTGACGCAGCAGCTGTCGGACCCCGCGCTCCACGCCGACCCGGCCCGCGCCAAGAAGGTCAACCGGCGGTACGCCGAGCTGAGCCAGATCAAGGCCGCGTACGAGGGCTGGCAGGCGGCGGGGGGATGACCTCGCCGCCGCCCGCGAGCTCGCGCGCGAGGACGAGGCGTTCGCGGACGAGGTCCCGGGGCTCGAGGAGCAGCTGGCGGAGCGCCAGGAGCGCCTCCGCCGGCTCCTCATCCCGCGCGACCCCGACGACGGCCGTGACGTCATCATGGAGATCAAGGGCGGCGAGGGCGGCGAGGAGTCCGCGCTGTTCGCGGCCGACCTGCTCCGCATGTACTCGCACTACGCCGAGGGCAAGGGCTGGAAGGTCGAGATGCTCGAGCGCACCGAGTCCGACCTCGGTGGCTACAAGGACGTGCAGGTCGCGATCAAGTCGAACGCGACCGACCCGTCGCAGGGCGTGTGGGCACACCTCAAGTACGAGGGCGGTGTGCACCGCGTCCAGCGCGTCCCGGCGACCGAGTCGCAGGGGCGCATCCACACGTCGACGACCGGCGTGCTCGTCTTCCCCGAGGTGGACGAGCCGGAGGAGGTCGAGATCAACCAGAACGACCTGAAGATCGACGTGTACCGCTCCTCCGGTCCCGGCGGACAGTCGGTCAACACGACGGACTCCGCGGTCCGCATCACGCACCTCCCGACGGGGATCACGGTCGCGATGCAGAACGAGAAGTCGCAGCTGCAGAACCGCGAGGCCGGCATGCGCGTCCTGCGGGCCCGCATCCTCGCGCGCCAGCAGGAGGAGCGTGACGCGATCGCCTCCGACGCCCGCAAGTCGCAGATCCGCGGGATGGACCGTTCGGAGCGCATCCGGACGTACAACTTCCCGGAGAACCGGATCGCGGACCACCGCACCGGCTACAAGGCGTACGACCTCGACCGTGTCATGAACGGCGCACTCGAACCGGTCGTGCAGTCCGCCATCCAGGCCGACGAAGAGGCGCGCCTGGCCGCCCTCGGCGACCAGGACGCCTGATCGGCGTGTCCGGCCGGGAGGCCCGCCCCACCTCGGGTCCCCGGCCCGCCTTCGCCGCCGACCGGCTCCTGCGCGAGGCGGCAGTTGCCCTGGCCGCGGCAGGCGTCCCGACGCCACAGGTCGACGCGGAACTCCTGCTGGCCTGGGCGACGGACACCTCGCGGGGTGCCGTGCAGGCGCGTGCGATGACCGGGGGGAGCGATCGCCGAGGGACACGTCGAGCGCTTCCGGCACGCCGTCGCCCGTCGCGTCACCCGTGAACCACTCCAGCACGTCACCGGCGAGGCGCACTTCCGCGCGCTGACCCTGTCGGTCGGACCGGGCGTGTTCGTCCCGCGGCCGGAGACCGAGTCGGTCGTCCAGTTCGGCATCGACGCGCTCCGGTCGACCGCGGTGCCCGAGCCGATCGCCGTCGACCTCGGGTCCGGGAGCGGTGCGATCGCCATCGCGATGGACACCGAGGTGCCGAACGCCGTGGTGTACGCGGTCGAACGCTCGCCCGAGGCCCTGCCGTGGACGCGTCGCAACGTGGACGCACACGGCGGGACGGTGCACCTCGTCGAGGGCGACCTCGCCGACGCGCTGCCGGAGCTCGACGGCCGGGTGTCGGTCGTCGTGTCGAACCCGCCGTACGTGCCCGACGACGCGGTCCCGATCGACCCCGAGGTCCGCGACCACGACCCGGCGCTCGCGCTGTACGGCGGACCGGACGGGCTCGACGCCGTGCGGGCCCTGACCGAGACCGCGTGGCGCCTGCTCGTGCCCGGCGGACTGCTCGTCGTCGAGCACGCCGAGCAGCAGGGCGCCGGCGTCCGCGCGGTGCTCGCCGACCGGGGCTTCCGGTCCCCGGAGACGCACGTCGACCTCACCGGACGCGACCGCACGACCACCGCGACGCGCTGACCGGCGTGTGCCGGGCGGCGGCTCCTAGACGACCGGTGCCGTCTCGTGGGCCGCGACGAACGTCCGCACCGCACCCCGCAGGTCGGTGTCGTGCTCGACGAGCACGGCGGTGATGCCGACGCTCCGTGCCCCGGCGACGTTCTCGGGCATGTCGTCGGCGAAGAAGGTGCGCTCGGCCGGGACACCGTGGTGGGCGAGCACGCGCCGGAACACCTCCGGATCGGGCTTCCGTGCGCCGAACGCGCTCGTGGTGTCCAGGTGCTCCTCGAACAGCGGCGGCAGCGACGGGACCCATTCGTGCAGCCACCGACCGGCGAGCGGGCCGTTGTTCGTGAGCAGCGCGACCCGACCGTGCTGCTTGGCGATCCGCACCGCCTCGAGCCGGTCCGGCAGCTCGGTCATCGCCGCTCCGCGGATGCGTGCCCACTCCGTCTCGGGGACCGGGCACCCCATGGCCTGCTCGAAGGCGGCGAGGTAGGCGTCGGCGTCCGCGAAGTGCCCGGCCTCGGCCCGCTGCTCGTTCCCGGTGTCCCACCAGCGGCGGCGGAGCTCGGTGAAGTCGTGCCCGGTCAGCTCGGTCAGCCCGGCCATCCGGGTCGTCCAGTCGTAGCGGACGAGGACGTCGTCCATGTCGAAGAGGAACAGGAGTGGGGGGCGCGGGCGTCTCGTTCACGATGCCTCCTATCCTCGCGCACTATCATCGTGCAGGTCATGGCTTCCCGATACGACTGTTCCGACCCCGACGGGCTCCTGACCGGCATGCGGCTCGCACGGACCGCCCTCGGTCGGGGCGAACTCGTCGTCGTGCCCACCGACACCGTCTACGGCGTCGCGGCGGACGCGTTCAGCGCCTCGGCCGTGCAGCGCCTGCTCGACGCGAAGGGCCGGACGCGGCAGTCGCCGCCGCCGGTGCTCATCCCGGGCGTCGCGACGCTCGACGCGCTCGCCAGCGAGGTCCCCGAGCCGGTGCGCCAGCTCGTCGATGCGTTCTGGCCCGGTGGTCTCACCGTGATCCTCCGTGCGCAGCCGTCGCTCGACTGGGACCTCGGTGAGACGCGGGGGACCGTCGCGCTCCGGATGCCGGACTCGCGCATCGCCCTCGAGCTCCTGCGCGAGGTCGGTCCGCTCGCGGTCTCCTCGGCGAACTCCACCGGCGACCCGGCCGCGATGGACGTCGACGACGCCGAGCGCATGCTCGGTGACAGCGTCGCGGTCTACCTCGACGGCGGAGCGCTGGCGCCGCACGACGGTGCTGCAGCGTCGACCGGTTCCACCATCGTGGACGCGACCGGTCTGTCCGCGGGGGGAGGGCCTCCGCATCGTCCGCCACGGTGTGATCCCGGACGACGAGATCAGACGGGTCGTCGGGGACGACCTCGTCCGGTGAAGTTCTACCTGCTCGCGGGGGGTCATCTCGGCGGTCGTGAGCTTCCTCGTCAGTTGGCTCGTGTGGAAGCTCGGGATCAAGTACAAGTGGTACCCGAAGGTCCGTGAGCGGGACGTGCACCGGACGCCCACCCCGCGTCTCGGGGGGCATCGCGATGTTCCTCGGCGTGATCGTCTCCCTGCTCTGCGCGTGGTTCCTCTTCCCGGCGATCGCGGGACAGGACTACTTCCGGCTCGTCTTCGGCGAGCCGGGGCGGGTGATCGCCGTCCTGGCGGGCGCGACCATCATCGTCGTGCTCGGCGTCGCGGACGACATCTGGGACCTCGACTGGATGACGAAGCTCGCCGGACAGATCATCGCCGCGGGGATCCTCGCCTGGCAGGGCGTCGCGATCGTCTCGCTGCCGATCGGCAACACGCTCGGCGTCGGCTCGTCCTACATGAGCCTCATCTTCACGGTGCTCGCGGTCGTGCTCGTCATGAACGCGGTGAACTTCATCGACGGGCTCGACGGACTCGTGGCCGGGGTCGCGATCATCGCGGGCGGGGTGTTCTTCCTCTACACGTTCTTCATCAACCGCGTGGTCGTGGAGACGGAGTTCTTCTTCAACCTGCCGTCGCTGCTCACCGCGGTGCTCGTCGGCGCCTGCGCCGGGTTCCTCGTGCTCAACTGGCACCCCGCGAAGCTCTTCATGGGGGGACGCCGGCGCGCTGCTGGTCGGGTTCCTGATGGCGACGAGCGCGGTGTCGATCACGGGCAACATCGACCCCGCAGCCGTCCGGACCCGGACCGACCTGCTGCCGGCGTTCATCCCGATCCTGCTGCCGTTCGCCATCCTCGTCGTGCCGATCCTCGACTTCGGCCTGGCCGTGATCCGACGGGTGAGCGCCGGGAAGTCGCCGTTCTCCGCGGACCGGAAGCACCTGCACCACCGCCTGCTCGACATGGGGCACTCGCACTTCCACGCGGTGCTCATCTTCTACGCGTGGACGGCAGTGGTCGCCTTCGGCTGCCTGCTCTTCCTCTTCGTGAACTGGTGGTGGGTCGCGGCGTTCGTCGCGGTCGGGTTCACGGTGTGTGCCATCGTGACGTTCGCCCCACTCGGCCGGAAGCGGGTCGAGATCGCGGCGCAGACCACCGCGTCCGCCGGTGCGCCGTTCGACGCCAGCTACGACCCGCTCGACCGTGCCGCCGCCGTCCGGGACCCGCGACCGCGGCCCCGGCCCCGCTCGACCCCTGGAGACCCATCGTGACCGCACCGAACGCGCTCGACCACGTCCGGCCGGTGTTCCGCCGCATCCTCGTGCAGGGTGCCGGCCTCGCCGCCGCCCTCGCGCTCGTCGGCGGTGTCGTCGGGTGGTTCGTCGCCGGTGGCCCCGGCCTGACCGGCGGGCTCATCGGCGCCGTGATGAGCGTCGTCTTCTGCGGTCTGACCGCGGTGAGCGTCCTCCTCGCGATCCGGTTCTCGGGCGGACAGATGGTCTCTGGTGCGTTCTTCGGCACGATCATGGGGACGTTCCTGGTCAAGTTCGTGCTCTTCATCGTCGTCCTCGTCGCGCTCAAGGACCGGGACTGGGTGGACACCCCGGTGTTGGCCGTCGCGATCATCGTCGGCGTCATCGGGTCGCTCGTGATCGACGTCACGGTCATCGCGCGGTCCCGGGTCCCGATCGGGGTGTCCCTCCCCCGGAGACCGCACAGACGCTGGGGATCGCGACCCGGCTGCCTGAGAGCCCGAGAAGCCGCGCACACCTGATACGCTTCTGGAGCCCGCTGCCGGAGCACGAGCTCGGACGGGCAAGCCTCCACTTCAGTCCACCTCCGCGTGCCATGCGTGCGCGCCCCGACACAGGAGACAGCGCTGCTATCCCACGCTCTTCCCCTGTCCCTCATCGCTGCGGGTAACCCCGTCGCGGCGGGGAGCAGCAAGGCCGCCGAGTTCCATGGTCCGTCGATCAACGAGTTCTTCCCGGACCCGATCTTCTTCGCCGGTACTGCGTTCGAGATGGACCGCATCGTCCTCATCCGCTTCTTCGCGGTGGCCGTGCTCCTCGTCTTCGCGTTCGCCGGAACCCGCGCGCTCAAGCTGGTCCCCAACCGTGGACAGGCCTTCATCGAGTACGCCTTCGACGTCGTCCGTCGCAACACCTTCGACAACCTGGGTGAGAAGGACGGCAAGCGCTTCCTGCCGCTCCTCGCGACGATCTTCTTCGGCGTCCTGTTCATGAACCTCACGGGACTCGTCCCGTTCATGAACATCGCCGGTACCAGCCGCATCGCGATGCCGATGATCCTCGCGATCGTCGCGTACGTCGCCTTCATCTACGCGGGCCTCCGCAAGCACCCGGGCACGTTCCTCCGGAACTCGCTCTTCCCGCCCGGGGTGCCGTGGTTCCTGTACATCATCGTGACGCCGATCGAGATCGTGTCGACCTTCGTGCTCCGTCCGATCACGCTGACGCTGCGACTCCTGATGAACATGGTCGTCGGGCACCTGCTCCTCGTCCTGTTCTTCTCGGCGACCTGGTTCTTCTTCTTCGACGCGGAGAGCCTCTTCAAGTTGTTCGGTGTCGGGACGCTCGCGTTCGGCATCGCCTTCAGCTTCTTCGAAGTCCTCGTCGGATTGCTCCAGGCGTACGTCTTCATGCTGCTGACGGCCGTCTACATCCAGCTCGCGCTGGCTGACGAGCACTGACACCCTTCTGACCCCCTACGGGACCGACACTCGTCGGACTCGCACCTCGAAAGGAAAACACGTGGACGCAACGACCGTTCTCGCGGAGATCAACGGCAACATCGCGACGGTTGGCTACGGCCTCGCTGCGATCGGCCCGGCCATCGGCGTCGGCATCGTCGTCGGCAAGACCATCGAGTCCGTGGCCCGCCAGCCCGAACTCCAGGGTCGCCTCACCACCCTCATGTACATCGGTATCGCCTTCACCGAGGCCCTTGCCTTCATCGGCATCGCGACGTACTTCATCTTCACCGCCCAGTAAGGCATCTCGATGCAGACTGCACTCATCATCGCGGCGGAGGAGACCCACAATCCGCTGATCCCACCGGTGTACGACATCGTGTGGTCCGCGGTGGCCTTCGTCATCATCTTCATCGTGATGTGGCGTGTCGTCACACCGCGCATCACGAAGATGCTCGATGAGCGCACCGAGGCCATCGAGGGCGGCATCAAGAAGGCCGAAGCCGCCCAGCAACAGGCCGCTGCTGCGCTCGACGAGTACAACAAGCAGCTGGCGGACGCGCGTGCCGAGGCGTCGCGCATCCGTGAGCAGGCCCGTGCCGACGCGACCGCGATCGGCAACGAGGTCCGCGAGCAGGCCACGGCCGATGCCGCACGCATCACCGCGAACGCCCAGGCGCAGATCGAGGCCGAGCGCCAGAGCGCGCTCCAGTCGCTCCGCACCGAGGTCGGCACGCTCGCACTCGACCTCGCGTCGGGTGTCATCGGCGAGTCCCTCCGGGACGACGCCAAGGCGACCGCCGTCGTCGACCGCTTCCTCGCCGACCTCGAGTCGTCGAAGGGCGCCCAGACGGCTGCCGGAACGGAGCACTGAGCATGCGTAGCGCCACCCGCGAAGCGATGTCGTCCACCCGGGCGGCCCTCGCAGACCTCGGCGGCGCCGTCGACCTCACGGTCGGGACGGAGATCTTCGCCGCAGGGCGTGCGATCGCCCGTGCGCCGCAGCTGCTCAACCTGCTCGCGGACCCGACCGCCGACACCGCCGGCAAGAAGGTCCTCATCGACCGCGTCTTCGCCGGTCAGAGCGACGCCTCGCGCGCCGTCCTGAGCGCGGTGGCCGGATCGCGCTGGTCCTCCCAGGGGGGACCTGCTCGCCGGCATCGAGGACGCGGCCGTCCGGGCCGTGGCAGCGACGGCGGACCAGTCGACCGCCATCGAGGCCGAACTGTTCGCCTTCGAGACCGCGGTCCGTTCGGACGCCGGCCTCGAGCTCGCGCTCGGGACCAAGCTCGGCAGCCCCGACCAGAAGGGTTCGCTGGCCGAGCGTCTCCTGGGCGGCAAGGTCTCCGTGCAGACGATCACGATCGTGTCGAACCTCGTGCAGCAGCCCCGCGGCCGCCGCATCGGTGAGATCGTCCGTGACGCCTCGCGGATCGTCGCCGACCAGGCGGACAAGCTCGTCGCCACGGTCATCACGGCAGCCCCGCTGTCCGACGAGCAGGCGGCTCGCGTCGCCCGCGGCATCGGCGAGCGGTACGGCCGGGACATCAGCGTCAACCAGGTCGTCGACCCCACCGTCCTCGGCGGGGTCCGGGTGCAGGTCGGCGGCGACGTCATCGACGGCACCGTCACGTCCCGGCTCGCCGACCTCCGTCTCCAGCTCGCGCGCTGAGCGTACGGTCGAAGACGCCCCACCCAAGTCCACAACGGGAACTGTCGTCCGCGGCAGCATCACCCTCTCGGAGCCGAAGGGCCCCGGAAAACCACAAGGAAAATCCCATGGCAGACATCACCATCAGCCCCGATGAGATCCGTGATGCCCTGAAGGACTTCGTCTCGAACTACGAGCCGACGAAGGCCTCCACGGCCGAGGTCGGGCACGTCACCGACGCCGGTGACGGAATCGCCCACGTCGAAGGCCTCCCCGGCGTCATGGCCAACGAGCTCATCCGCTTCGCGGACGGCACGCTCGGCCTGGCGCAGAACCTGGACGAGGACGAGATCGGCGCCATCGTGCTCGGCGAGTTCGGCGGCGTCGAGGAGGGCCAGGAGGTCACCCGCACCGGCGAGGTCCTCTCCGCGCCCGTCGGCGACGCCTTCCTCGGCCGCGTGGTCGACCCGCTCGGCGCTCCGATCGACGGTCTCGGCGAGATCGCTGCGGAAGGCCGTCGCGCCCTCGAGCTCCAGGCCCCGGGCGTCATGTCCCGCAAGTCGGTGCACGAGCCGCTCCAGACCGGCATCAAGGCGATCGACGCGATGATCCCCGTCGGCCGCGGTCAGCGTCAGCTGATCATCGGCGACCGCCAGACCGGCAAGACGGCCATCGCGATCGACACGATCATCAACCAGAAGGCCAACTGGGAGTCCGGCGACGTCGACAAGCAGGTCCGCTGCATCTACGTCGCGATCGGCCAGAAGGGCTCGACGATCGCGTCCGTCAAGGGTGCGCTCGAGGACGCCGGCGCGATGGAGTACACCACCATCGTCGCCGCCCCGGCATCCGACCCGGCCGGCTTCAAGTACCTCGCCCCGTACACCGGTTCCGCCATCGGTCAGCACTGGATGTACCAGGGCAAGCACGTCCTGATCATCTTCGACGACCTGTCCAAGCAGGCCGAGGCGTACCGAGCCGTGTCCCTCCTCCTCCGTCGTCCGCCGGGACGCGAGGCCTACCCGGGCGACGTCTTCTACCTGCACTCCCGCCTGCTGGAGCGTTGCGCCAAGCTGTCCGACGAGCTCGGCGCCGGTTCGATGACGGGCCTCCCGATCATCGAGACCAAGGCGAACGACGTCTCGGCGTACATCCCCACCAACGTGATCTCGATCACCGACGGCCAGATCTTCCTGCAGTCGGACCTGTTCAACGCGAACCAGCGTCCGGCCGTCGACGTGGGCATCTCGGTGTCCCGCGTCGGTGGTGACGCGCAGGTGAAGTCGATCAAGAAGGTCTCCGGCACGCTGAAGCTCGAGCTGGCGCAGTACCGCTCGCTCGAGGCATTCGCGATGTTCGCGTCCGACCTCGACCAGGCGTCGCGCCGTCAGCTCGACCGTGGTGCGCGTCTGACCGAGCTGCTCAAGCAGCCGCAGTACTCGCCGTACCCCGTCGAGGAGCAGGTCGTCTCGATCTGGGCCGGCACCAACGGCAAGCTCGACGAGGTCCCCGTCTCCGACGTGCTGCGCTTCGAGGGCGAGCTGCTCGAGCACCTGCGTCGCAACTCGGACGTGCTCACCACGCTGCGTGAGACGAACCAGCTCAGCGACGAGACCGTCGCCGAGATGTCGAAGCAGATCGACGCCTTCACGAAGGGCTTCCAGACCAGCGACGGCAAGACCCTGGGCTCCGAGAACGTCGAGTCCGCTTCGGCCGATGACGTCGACCAGGAGCAGATCGTCAAGGGTCGTCGCTAGATGGCGGCACAGGTCCGGGTCTACCGACAGCGCATCAAGTCGGCGAAGACCACCAAGAAGGTCACCCGCGCGATGGAGTTGATCTCGGCGTCGCGGATCCAGAAGGCCCAGGCCCGCATGGCCGCGTCCGGCCCGTACTCGCGGGCCGTGACGCGGGCGGTGTCGGCCGTGGCGACGTTCTCGAACGTCGACCACGTGCTGACCACCGAGCCGGCGACGTCGACGCGTGCAGCCGTGGTGCTGTTCACGTCGGACCGGGGCCTGAACGGCGCGTTCAGCACGAACGTCCTCAAGCAGGGCGAGGAGCTCGCCTCCCTGCTCCGCAGCGAGGGCAAGGACGTCGTCTTCTACCTGGTCGGACGCAAGTCCGTCGGGTACTTCGCGTTCCGCGAGCGTCCGTCCGAGCGCCAGTGGGTCGGCAACACCGACCAGCCGGAGTTCTCGACGGCGAAGGAGATCGGCGACGCGGTCGTGTCGAAGTTCCTCCAGGACACGGCTGAGGGCGGCGTGGACGAGATCCACATCGTGTTCAACCGCTTCCTCAGCCTCGCCACGCAGGAGCCGCAGGTCGTCCGGTTGCTCCCGCTCGAGGTCGTCGACGGGGTGGAAGCCCCGTCGAACGACGAGCCCCTCCCGCTGTACGAGTTCGAGCCGGACGCGGACGCAGTCCTCGACGCCCTGCTCCCGGTCTACATCGAGAGCCGCATCTTCAACGCCATGCTGCAGTCGGCCGCTTCCGAGCACGCCGCCCGCCAGAAGGCGATGAAGTCGGCGAGCGACAACGCCGACTCGCTGATCCGCGACTTCACCCGACTCGCCAACAACGCGCGTCAGGCCGAGATCACGCAGCAGATCTCCGAGATCGTCGGCGGCGCCGACGCACTCTCGTCGAAGAAGAAGTAGTGGTCCGCGCAGCTCGCGGACAGAACCCACCCTCAGGAAGGCACCAGCCATGACCGACACCGCCACCACCGCGGTCGAGACGTCGTCGGCGCCCGGTGTCGGCCGGATCGCCCGTGTCACGGGTCCCGTCGTCGACATCGAGTTCCCGCACGACGCCATCCCCGAGATGTACAACCTCCTGTTCACGACGATCACCATCGGTGACTCGTCGCAGGAGATCGGTCTCGAGGTCGCGCAGCACCTCGGTGACGACCTCGTCCGTGCGATCTCGCTGAAGCCGACCGACGGTCTCGTCCGCGGCCAGGAAGTCCGCGACTCCGGCGCTCCGATCTCGGTGCCCGTGGGCGACGTGACCAAGGGCAAGGTCTTCGACGTGCTCGGCAACGTGCTGAACACGGACGAGAAGCTCGAGATCACCGAGCGCTGGCCGATCCACCGCAAGGCCCCGGCCTTCGACCAGCTCGAGTCCAAGACCTCGATGTTCGAGACCGGCATCAAGTCGATCGACCTCCTCACGCCGTACGTGCAGGGTGGCAAGATCGGCCTCTTCGGTGGTGCGGGCGTCGGCAAGACCGTCCTCATCCAGGAGATGATCCAGCGCGTCGCGCAGGACCACGGTGGTGTGTCGGTGTTCGCCGGTGTCGGTGAGCGCACCCGTGAGGGCAACGACCTCATCGGTGAGATGGAAGAGGCGGGGGTCTTCGACAAGACGGCCCTCGTGTTCGGCCAGATGGACGAGCCGCCGGGAACGCGCCTCCGCGTGGCCCTGTCGGCGCTGACGATGGCGGAGTACTTCCGCGACGTGCAGAAGCAGGACGTCCTGCTCTTCATCGACAACATCTTCCGCTTCACGCAGGCCGGTTCCGAGGTCTCCACGCTGCTCGGTCGCATGCCGTCCGCGGTGGGCTACCAGCCGAACCTCGCCGACGAGATGGGTGTGCTCCAGGAGCGCATCACCTCGACGCGTGGTCACTCGATCACCTCGCTGCAGGCGATCTACGTGCCGGCCGACGACTACACCGACCCGGCGCCGGCCACGACGTTCGCGCACCTCGACGCCACGACCGAGCTGTCGCGTGAGATCGCGTCGCAGGGTCTGTACCCGGCGATCGACCCGCTGACGTCGACCTCGCGGATCATGGACCCCCCGGTACCTGGGTGCTGACCACTACGAGACCGCGACCCGCGTCAAGGCGATCCTGCAGAAGAACAAGGAACTGCAGGAGATCATCGCGATCCTCGGTGTGGACGAGCTCTCCGAAGAGGACAAGATCACCGTCGAGCGTGCTCGCCGGATCCAGCAGTTCCTCTCGCAGAACACGTACATGGCGAAGAAGTTCACGGGCGTCGAGGGTTCGACCGTCCCGCTGAAGGACACGATCGAGTCCTTCCGCGCCATCGCCGACGGCCAGTTCGACCACGTTGCGACGCAGGCGTTCTTCAACGTCGGTGGCATCAACGACGTCGAAGAGAAGTGGGCACAGATCCAGAAGGAGAACCGCTGAGATGGCGGGTCTCACCGTGAGTGTCGTCTCGGCTGACCGCGAGGTCTGGTCGGGCGACACCACCATGGTCGTCGCACGGACGACGGAGGGCCAGATCGGCATCCTCGCGGGACACGAGCCGATGCTCGCCACCCTCGCGCAGGGTCAGGTCCGCATCACGCGGGCCGACGGCTCGACCGTCGCGGTCGACGCGGAGGACGGCTTCCTCTCCGTCGAGCACGACACGGTCACGATCGTGGCGCGGCAGGCCGCGCTCGCGTCCTGACCGGACTGACCGTCCTCCTCCCGCCGTCCGAGACGAAGCGGGAGGGCGGGGACCCGGAGCGCACCCTCGACCTGAGGGCGCTCTCCTTCCCGGAACTGGCCACAGAGCGGGCCGCGGTGATCACCGCGGCCCGCTCCGTCAGTTCCGAGGAGTCCACCGCGCGGGCGGCGCTCAAGCTCGGACCGAGGTCGGTCGCGGAACGGCTCCGGAACCTCGTGCTGCACGAGAGTCCGACGATGCCGGCGATCGAGCGCTACACGGGCGTGCTCTACGACCCGCTCGACGTGCCGGCGGCCGACGCCACCACGCGTGCGTGGTGGGCGGAACACGTCGTCGTGCAGTCGGCGATGTTCGGGCCGGTCGGGGCAGCGGACCCGGTGCCGGCGTACCGGTTGTCGCACGACTCCCGACTGCCGGGCCTCCGGCTCGCGACGCACTGGCCGGCCCCGGCGGGTGCTGCCCTGACGGGCCGCACCGGGGGGGCTCGTGCTCGACCTCCGCTCGGAGGGGTACCGGGCACTCGGGCCGGTCGAGGGCGCCGTGGTCCTGCGGGTGGTGTCCGTCACCGCGGACGGGCGGCGGAAGGCGCTGAACCACTGGAACAAGACCGCGAAGGGACGGCTCGTCGCGCTGCTCGGTCGGACCGGTGCAGCGGTCTCGTCGACGGCGGACCTCGTCGACTGGGCAGCGGGGAACGGGGTCGACCTCGAACGCCGCGGGGACGCATGGGACCTCGTCGCAGAGAGCCTCGAGCCGGCGACGGCCTGACCGCCGTCCCCTGCCGTCCCGACCGTTCGTCCACAGGGTGCGGACGCGGCAGGCACGTCCACGGGTCGGGCCGGGAGTGACGATGCGGTGGTCGCCGGTCGGCAGGCTGTCGGCATGGAGACCACCACGATCAGCACCACGACCGACCCGTACACACGACACACCCGCGAGATCGCCGCTGCCGTGACCCTGCCGGCAGCCGCCCGTGCCCTCGTCGCTCCGGAGGACCTCAGTGCGTCGGGAGCAGTCGCGGTCACGACCGCCTGCGGGGCGCTCGCGACCCGGCTCGCCCTCGTCCGGTTCCTCGCCGATCCGGGTCCGATGGACGCCGCGGACGTCCGGCCGCTCGACCCGTTCAGCGAGCCGACGCCGTCGGCGCTGCACGGTTCGGGTCCGGAACCGGATCGGGACCGGGTGCGGACCGCGGGGGGACCGGTGCGTCGAGGCGTGGCGTCGGTGGACGCGGTCATCGGACTCCGGGCTGTCCGAGATCGGTGTCGCCGGTGCCCTCGCACTCGGAGCCTGGTGTTCGTGGGCCCTCGGCTCCGAGCTCCGGGCGACGACCCGGGCGCGCCACGCCCTCGCGGTCCGGGCGGACGACCCGCTCGCCGGGCTCGTGCTGCGGACCTGTCGCGCCGGCGCCCGCGCGGCGTGGCGGAGGTGAAGCCCCGGTGCACCGCATCGTCTACGGTGGGGGGTGCCGACGGGAGGAGCCGCACGTGCACGACGAGGACGACCTCGACGACACCGTGCTCCGTCCTGCGCGCCGGCGGGATGCGGAGCCGGACGACCTCGGTGACACCGTCGGCAGCGCTGCCCGCCCGGCTGCGGGCACCTGGGGGGAGCGTCGGCAGCGGACTCCCCCGGTGCGCCGGCCGGGTCCGACGGAGCATCGGCGGCCGGGTCGGACGGAGCATCGGCGTCCGCGTCCGCCCAGACGTCGGGCCCGGCAGCTCGGTGGACGCCGTCCGTCCCGGTGCCCGCCGTCCGCATCGGCGACCGCGTGCACCGCCTCGACCGACCGGTGGTCGTCGGGCGACGCCCGGCATCGCCGCGCGTGGTCCCGGGCGCGGCGCCGGAGCTCGTCACGGTGGCGTCGCCGACCGGCCTCGTCTCGTCGTCGCACGTGCGCTTCTCCGCCGCCGGGACCTCCACGGTCGTCGACGACCTCGGGTCGACCAACGGCACGGTCATCCGGCCCGCGGGCGCTCCGCCGCACCGGATGCCGTCCGGCGCCTCGATGGTCGTGCTGACCGGTACGGTTGTCGACATCGGTGACGGCAACGGGATCGAGGTGCTGTCGCCGTTCACGCGGGCGGTGCCGCCCGTCGTCGCACGCCCGTCCGACCGGTGGCCGTCCGACACGTCGTCCCCCCGGTCCCTCCCCGGACCCCGGTCCGTCCCGAACACCAGAGAGCGATCCTGAACCGTGACCGAACTCGGCCGAGCAGCCTCCGCCCACGCGATCGACGTCCCCGGTGCCGGGGGTGAGACCCTCACGCTCTCCTGGGGTGCGGCGACCGACGTCGGTCGACGCCGGGACCACAACGAGGACAGCTACATCGTCGCAGCGCCGTTCTTCGTCGTCGCGGACGGCATGGGCGGGCACCTCGCGGGGGGACCGCGCCAGTGACGCCGTCGTCCGACGGCTCGGTGCGTCGACCGACGAGTCGTTCGCATCGCGCCAGACGATCCAGCACGCGCTGCTGCTCGCGACGGCGGACATCGAGCGCGCAGCGGGCGGGAACGCCCTCGGGGCGGGGACGACGGTGACCGGTGTCGCACTCGTCGCCGGCCAGGGGCAGCCCGCGGCGCTCGTCTTCAACGTGGGGGGACTCCCGCACCTACCGGAGCGAGGCCGGAGGGCCGTTGCGTCGTCTGACGGTCGACCACTCGGTCGTGCAGGAGATGGTCGACGCCGGCGTGCTCCGCGCCGAGGACGCCGAGTCGCACCCCGACAGCAACGTCATCACGCGGGCCGTCGGGTTCGGCGAGCCGCCGGAGCCGGACTGGTGGACGATCCCGCTGCGGACCGGCGACCGGTACCTGGTGTGCTCGGACGGCCTGACCAAGGAGATCGGCGACGTCGGCATCTCGCGCATCGCCGCGAAGGTCGCGGACCCGCAGGAGCTCGCCGAGCGCCTGGTGGGCGACGCGGTCATCGCGGGCGGGCGTGACAACGTCACGGTCGTCGTGCTGCAGGTCGACGCTGCACCGGCGGGCCCGGACGACGTGGACGACACCCTCCCGCGCCACTGAGCCGCGAGGGCCCGGGTGCGCCCCGTCCGGTCACGCAGGCCCCCCGAACTGGGGGGTCCGGCGCGTGTCCGCCTCCGGCGACCGGCCCCGAGCCGTCACCGCTGCTTCGTAGACTGTCCTGACCGTGTCGAGAGCAGGCCGTCCGGCCGGGAAGGAGCGACCATGGCCCGCCGGCTGCCGTCGAGCCCTCCCGTCCTGCCCGGCTTCACCGCCGTGCACGTGCTCGGGTCGGGCGGCTTCGCCGACGTCTTCCTCTACGAGCAGGACATGCCGCGTCGACAGGTCGCGGTGAAGGTCCTCCTCGACGAGGTCGTCGACGACCGCGTCCGCCAGATGTTCCAGCTCGAGGCCAACCTCATGGCCCGGCTGAGCACCCACCCCTCGATCCTCACCGTCTTCCAGGCGAGCGTCGCGGCGGACGGACGGCCCTACCTCGTCATGGAGCTGTGCTCGTCGTCGCTGAGCGACCGCTACCGGCGCGAGCCGGTCCCGGTGTCGCAGGTCCTCTCGATCGGTGTGCGCATCGGTGCCGCGCTCGAGACCGCGCACCGCGAGGGCGTGCTGCACCGGGACGTCAAGCCGTCGAACATCCTCATGACGGCCTACGGCAACCCGGTCCTCAGCGACTTCGGCATCGCCGCGTCCCTCGGTGAGGCCGACCCCGACGAGCCGATCGGCATGTCCATCCCGTGGTCGGCACCCGAGGTGCTGTCCGACGAGTCCCGCGGGTCGATCCAGTCCGAGGTCTACTCGCTGGCGGCCACGATCTCGACCCTGCTCGCCGGGCGGAGCCCGTTCGAGGTCCCCGGCGGTGCGAACGGCGCCGCCGACCTGATGGCCCGCATCGACAAGGGCGGCCCACGCCCCACCGGACGGCCGGACGTCCCCCCCGACCCTCGAGCGCGTCCTCGCCGCCGGCATGGCCCGTCGTCCCGCGGACCGCCCCGCGACCGTCCTCGACCTCGTGCGTGGGTTCCAGCAGGTCGAGGCCGAGCTCGGCCTCCCGCAGACGCATGCCGACGTCGCCGTGGAGAGCTGGGCCGTGACGACACCGACGGCAGAGGGTGACCGGACCGTGGTCCGCGCCCTCCAGCCTCCCGTCCGTGCCGGTCGCCGACGGCGTCGACGCCGAGCCGTCCTCGGTGGCGTCGACGGCACCGGTTCGCGGAGCGTCGGGACGGTGCACCGCACCGGCTCGTCCGCCCGCGCCCGACGCGGCCCGCGCACGACCGTCGTGTGGGCCTCCGTGGCGTCCGCCGTCGTCGTCGCCGCACTGGCGGTGACGGCCGTCGTGGTCGTCACCCGCGACGCCGACGCGTCCATCCCCACCGTGGCCGGGATCAGCACGAGCACGACCGGGTCGTCGGTCACGTTCCGCTGGGACGACCCGGGCCTGCGCCCCGGGGACACGTACGTCGTCACCTCGGGCGGGTCGACGAGCCAGCAGTCCGGCACGTCCTTCGTGGTCACCGGACGCTCGGGTGTCGAGGAGTGCGTCACCGTCGCGGTGAACCGGGACGGGCGTACCGGGGCCGTGAGCGACCAGCGGTGCGCGACGATCGGCGGCGCCTCGTGATCCGGCGGCTGTTCCGCGCGCACCGGTCGGCGGCGCTGACGTCCGTGGTCGCCGTCGTCGTCGGCGCGGTCGTCACCGGGACGGCTCTCGTGTCGACCGGGTACCACACGCAGCGTGTCGACCTCGGTGACGGCACGGTCTGGGTGCCGTCCGCGGAGTACGGCGCGGTCGGTCGCGCGAACCCCGGGGTGCTCGAGCTCAACACCGCGGTGTCGACGTCCTCCGACGCCGTCGACGTCCTGCAGCACGGGTCGACCGTGTACAGCGTCGACCGGACGAAGGGGACGGTCGCACGGGTCGACGTCGCGGACGCCACCCTGGGTGACGCCGTCACGCTGCCCGCGGGCAGCCCGGACGTCTTCTTCGCGGGGCGCACCGCGGTCGTCGGGAACGGCGACACCGGCGAGCTCTGGACCACGCCCGCGTCCGCGCTCGAGGACTTCGACGCCTCGACGAAGGCCGACCTGACGCTCGGCGCCGACGCGGTGTTCGACGCCGCCGACGACCGCGTCGCCGTCTACTCGCCCCGCACGTCGACCGCGTCCCTCGTCGACCTCGGTGCCACGCCGACCGTCGCGCACCGGTGGACGGTCCGGATGGACCGCACGCACGACCTACAGGTCGCCGCGTTCGGCGACCACGTCGCCGTGCTCGACCAGACCGACGGTGTGCTCGCGGTGGACGGGCGCCGGGTCGACCTCGCGAGCCGTGTCGGCGCGGCACCCGCGCTCCAGCGGTCGTCGGACGGTGGTGCGAGCGTCACCGTCGCCGGTGCGACCGGCCTCGTCCGGGTCGGGCCGTCGGGTTCCGTCGACGCCGTCCCGCTCGCCGTCTCCGGGCGGGCCGCACGACCCCTCGTCAGCGGCTCGTGCACGTACGGTGCCTGGAACGGTGGTCAGGCCGTCGACACGTGCGCCGGCCGGGCCGTGCAGGACCTCGACCGCGTCCCGGGGGGGTGCCGCCCTCCGGATCGTGCACAACGGCGCCGCGGTGGTCGCGAACGACCCGGAAAGCGGCCGGACGTGGGCGGTCGGGCGGAGCGGGCAGCTCATCGACAACTGGGCGGACCTGGTCGACCGCGCGGACGACCGCCAGCAGGAGCGCATCGCCGAGGACGACCCCGAGGTGCAGGAGGACCAGGCGCCGCCGGTCGCCGTCGACGACGACCTCGGGGCGCGTCCCGGACGCACCACGACCCTCCCGGTCCTCCTCAACGACCACGACCCGAACGGCGACCCGCTCGTCGTGAGCGAGGTCGGCACGGTCCCGGCGGCTCGCGGCACCGTCGCGATCGTGTCCGACGGGCAGCGGCTGCAGGTCACCCTGCCCGACGACGCGTCCGGCGTCCTGACCTTCCCGTACACGATCACGGACGGCAACGGAGGCTCGGACACGGCCGCCGTGCGCGTCACGGTCCGCTCCGACTCGGTCAACGAGCCGCCGCGGCAGGTCCGGGACACGCGGGCCGACGTCGTGCGCGGCGGCCACGTCACGACGAACGTCCTCGGGGACTGGATCGACCCCGACGGCGACCCCGTGTTCCTCCGCTCGGCGACGCCGTCCGACGGGGACGCGGCCTCGACGACGCCGGACGGGCTGCTCGACTACCGCAACGACAGCGGCCGCACCGGCGAGCGGACGCAGCTGGTCGTCGTGAGCGACGGCCGCGACCAGGGTCGGGGCTCGGTCACGGTCGACGTCGCCGCGCCCGGGGACGTCCCGCTCCGCGCCGACTCGTTCCCCGTCTCCGGGTACGCCGGCAAGCCCTTCACGGTCGACCCGCTCGAGCACGTCCGCGGCGGGAACGGCACGGTGACGCTGACGAGCGTGTCGTCGGCGTCCGGCCTGACCATCACCCCGTCCTACGACGCCGGCACCTTCCGGGTCGTCGCGCGGGCCGCCGGCGACGCCCAACTCGAGTACACGGTCACCGACGGCGTCAAGACCACGAGCGGCGTCGTCCGGGTCACGGTGCTCGCGCCGCCCGACGCCTCGAGCGCCCCGGTCACGACGCCGAAGACCGTGTTCGTCAACACCCTCGGCACGAAGGACACCGACGTCACGGCGACCGACTCCGACCCGTCCGGCGGCGTCCTCCTCGTGACCGGGCTCGACGGCCCCGCGGACGGATCGGGCGTGCAGGCGAGCGTCCTCGACCAGCACGTGGTCCGCGTGACGCTGACCGCCCCGCTGGCCGGCCCGGTGTCCTTCCGGTACACGGTGTCGAACGGACTGGCCTCGGCGACCGGCACGGTGACCGTCGTCGAGATCCCGGAGCCGGACCGCATCCAGCCGCCGGTGGCCCAGCCGGACACGGCGACGGTCCGCGTCGGGGACGTGACGGACATCGACGTCCTCGCGAACGACACCCAGCCCGAGGGCGGCTCGCTGACGCTGCTGCCCGACCTGGTGCAGGACGTCCCGGGCGGCAGCGGCCTGCTGTTCGTGTCGGGCGACCGGCTCCGGTACCTCGCACCGACCACGCCGGGCACGTACACGGCGGCCTACCGTGTCGCCGGCCCGGACGGGCAGACCGCCGACGCGACCGTCTCCATCTCGGTCCGCGACCGCGACCGGACGACGAACAGCGCCCCGGTGCCCCAGACGGTGACGGCCCGCGTCGTCGCCGGGCAGACGGTCCGGATCGCGGTGCCCCTCGCCGACACCGACCCGGACGGCGACTCCGTACAGCTCGTCGGCGTCGGGTCGAACCCGGAGAAGGGCGCTGTCACGGAGGTCACGACGGATGCGCTGACGTACGAGGCCGGCGACTACTCCGCCGGCACGGACGAGTTCACGTACACGGTGGTCGACGCTCTCGGCGCCCGCGCCACCGGAACGGTCCGCGTCGGCATCGCGCCGCGTGCCGACCAGGCGTCGGACCCGGTCGCGCAGGCCGACCGCGTCACGATCCGGCCCGGTGGCACCGTGACGGTCCGGGTCCTGCAGAACGACTCGGACCCCGAGGGCGGGCGGCTCCGCGTCGCGTCCGCCGAGCCGACGGGGTCGGGCGTGCGGGCCCGGGTCCTCGGCGGCGAGACGGTGCGCGTCACGCCGCCCGCGTCCGCGCGCGCGGGTGACTTCGCCGTCCTGTACACCGTGACGAACGAGCGGGCCGGGTCCAGCACCGCCTTCCTCACCGTCACGGTGGACCCCGACGCGTCGCCGCTCCGGCCCGAGGTCGACGACACCGTGCTCGACCTGCAGGACGTCCTCGGGCGCGACTCCGTCACGGTCGACGTGCTCCGGAACGTGTTCGCGGCCGAGGGCACGCGCGCGGACCTCCGGGTCGGCCTCGTCGGTGGCCACCGGAGCGGCGCCCGCGTCACCGACGACGACCGGATCGCGGTGCGGATCACGGCACGGTCGCAGGTGATCCCGTTCTCGGTGGCCCTGCGCGACCAGCCGGACGTCGTCTCGCTCGGCTTCGTCCACGTGCCCGGCACCGACGACGCCCTGCCCCAGGTCGACCGGTCCGCGCCCGCCGTCACGGTGCGGAGCGAGTCGACGGTGCGGATCCCGCTCGACCGCTACGTCGTGACCGCCACCGGCCGCACCGCCACGCTGACCGACCGCGGTGCCGTGAAGGCCACCCACGCCAGCGGCGGCTCGCTCGTGGTCGACAGCTCGACGCTGCAGTTCACCTCCGCCGAGCTGTACTACGGCAACGCGTCGATCTCGTTCGAGGTCACCGACGGCTCGGACGCCGACGGCGGCAAGGGGCGGGTCGCGACCCTGGTCCTGCCGATCACCGTCACGCCCCGGTCGAACCAGCCGCCGTCGCTGAGCGGGACCACGCTCGAGCTCCAGCCGGGCGACACCCGCACACTCGACCTCACGAAGCTCACCGACTACCCGTACCCGGCCGACCTGCCGGAGCTGCGGTACTCGGTGGTCGACCGACCGGGTGGCGGCACCACCGCCTCGGTGACCGGGCAGCGCCTCACCGTGCGGGTGCCGGAGTCCGCACGGACCGGGACGAGCACCTCCGTCGGCGTCGGCGTCGCGGACGCGACCAACGCCGGTCGCGCGGGCCGGATCGTCGTCGACGTCGTGACCTCGACCCGACCGCTCGTGCAGCCCGCGCCGGACAGCGCCGTCGTCGCCCGTGGCACGACCACGACGGTCGACGTCCTGGCGAACGACCGGCCGACGAACCCGTTCCCCGGCGAGCCGCTCCGCGTGACCGACATCCGCGGGCTCGGCGGCGGGCTGCCGTCCGGCGTCTCGGTGACCCCGACTGCCGACCGCTCGCGCCTCCGCGTGACGGTCGCGCGGGACGCGAGGCCGGTCGACGCGCACCTGCAGTACCGTGTCGCCGACGTCACGGGGGGACACGGCACGGTCCGTGTGGGGCGACGTCACGATCTCCGTGCAGGACGTGCCCGACGCGCCCGGGACCCCGACCCGGACCGGGTCGTCCGAGGGCGGCCGCGTGACGCTCTCCTGGTCGACCCCGCGGGCGAACAACTCGGCGATCACCGGCTACCGGGTGACGGGGACGAACGGCGTCTCACAGGACTGCGGCACCGCGACCGTCTGCACGGTCACGGGGCTCGACCCGACGGCGTCGTACCGGTTCTCCGTCACCGCCGCGAACGCCGTCGGTCGGTCGGACCCGTCCGCGCAGTCGGCCGCGATGAGCGCGGACTTCGTGCCCGCGGCACCGACCGGCACGACGGTCGCCCCGGACCGCACCACGCCGAACCGGCTCGACGTCCGCTGGGACGCCGTGCCGCGTCCGTCGCGGGGGGAGCCTCGTCGACCAGTACGTGGTCACCGTCGCCGGGCCGGGGCTCAGCACCACGAAGACCGTCCGCGGTGCCACCGCCACGACCTTCGACGGCGCCCTCAGCGGTGCGACGTACGCGGTCACGGTCTCGGCACGGAACGACGCGGCCCGCGACGGCACCGCCGTGCAGTGGAACACCGGTTCCGCGACGGGCGCCGCGGTCGGGACGCCCGGGACGGTCACCGCCCTCAGCGCCTCGACCGGCAGCACGCCCGACACCGACGGGCGGTCCACCGTGACCGTGACCTGGGGCGCGGCGGACGGCCGGGGCGGCAGCGGGCCGTCGTACGCCGCGTACCGGATCGCGGCGGGCTCGACGCCGACCTGCCGGAGCCTCGCCGGGGAGACGCCCGTCGGGACGGCGTCCGGCTCCGTCGACCGGGGCGTGCCGGCCGGCGTGACGCGGTACGCGGTCGTCGCCGACAACGGCCTGTTCTGCAGCGTGGCCGTCACGGACACGGTCGCCTACGAACGGCCCGCGGCTCCGGTCGCTCCGTCGGTCGGCCTCGTCGCGTCAGGCCAGCCGGACCGCGTCGACGCGCGCGTCACGGCCCCGACCACGAAGGTCGACCACTACCGCCTCGACACCGGGAGCGGGACGGTCGACCTGGCGCCCGGTGACTCCTGGACCGGTGTCCCCGGTGCCGGGTCGCGCAACACCGCCGTGAAGGTCGCCCTGCAGGCGTGCGGTGCCCCTGGTGACGCGTTCTGCTCGGACCGGACCTCCGCGACCGCGGGCGCCCTCGACCTGTCCGCGTCCGTGACGACGGCGGCGCACGGGCACCCGATCGTGGTGAGCGGCCCGGACGGCAGCGCCGTCGGATCGGTCCGCTACACCGCCACCTGGTACGACGCGGACGGCACGGTCCTGCCCGCGGGCGACGGCAACCCGTGGGACGGGTCCAGCGTCGGGCCCACCCCGCCGACGGACGCCTCGACGGTGTCGGTCCGGGCGTCCGTGACCACGTCGTTCGACGCGGACCTGACCCGTACAGGCACCGACTCCGACCCCGTCGACGTCGGCCCCGACCCGGACGCACCCGCGCCCGACCCCGCACCGATCCCGGGACAGGGCGACCCACCGGGGACGGGCGACCCGCCCGGCCAGGGCGCGTCCGGCTGACCGCCGGGCCGCCCCGCGGGCAGACACGGCTCGTCAGCCGTGCCCCGCCAGGCCGCGACGATCCAGACCGCGACGACCCAGACCCCACCGACCCGGCCCGCAGCACCCCGCCAACCGCACTCCGCCAGTCCGCACCCCGCCAGCCCGCACCCCGCCCGACCCGACGAGGAACGACCCGCATGACCATGACCCCGGAGCAGGCCACCCGCTTCGCCGACGTCGCCGCCCGCATCGTGACGAACGTCGAGCAGGTGCTCCTCGGCAAGGCCTTCGTGATCCGCCTGGCCGTCACCGCGATGCTCAGCGAGGGGCACCTGCTGCTCGAGGACGTCCCGGGCACCGGCAAGACGAGCCTCGCCCGAGCCCTCGCCCAGAGCGTGCAGGGCGTGACGAGCCGCATCCAGTTCACGCCCGACCTGCTGCCCGGCGACATCACCGGCATCAGCGTCTACGACCAGCGCGCGCAGGAGTTCGAGTTCCACCGCGGGCCCGTCTTCGCCAACGTCGTCCTCGCGGACGAGATCAACCGCGCCAGCCCGAAGACCCAGTCCGCACTCCTCGAGGCGATGGAGGAGTCCGCCGTCACGGTCGACGGCGTCAGCCACCGCCTCGGCGCGCCGTTCATGGTGATCGCCACGCAGAACCCGGTCGAGCAGGCCGGCACGTACCGGCTCCCCGAGGCGCAGCTCGACCGCTTCCTCATGAAGACCTCGATCGGCTACCCGGACCACGCTGCGACCGTCCGCATCCTCGAGACGTCCTCGGCGCCGTCCGCCGCCGTCCCGCTCGCGAGCGTCGTCCCCGCCGCCAGCGTCACCGAGCTCGCCGCGCTCGCCCGCACCGTGCACGTCGACCCGGTCATCGCCGACTACGTCGCTCGTCTGGTCGACGCGACCCGCGCAGCCGGCGAGGTCCGACTCGGCGTCAGCGTCCGCGGTGCCATGGGCCTCGTCCGCGCCGCACGCGTCTACGCCGCGGTGCAGGGGCGCCACTACGTCACACCGGACGACGTCAAGGCGTTGGCCGAGCCGGTGCTCGCCCACCGCCTCGTCCTGGACGCCGAGGCGGAGTTCGACGGCGTCAGCGCGTCGAGCGTCATCGGACAGATCCTCGTCGAGACGCCGCCGCCCGCGGACCGGACGCCGCGGTGACCGACCGCCGGCCCGTCGCCACGCGCTCGCGTCGCCCGTCCGCGACGCGGTCGCGTCGTGCCACGGTCGACGGTCGCACCGGGACGGTCGCCGGCATGACGAACGTCCGGACCCGTCTGGTCGGTGACCGCGACGGCGTCGCCGCCGAGGCGGTCGTCGGTGTCGTCCGCGTGTGGCGCACGGCCGGGAGGCTCGTCACGCGTGTCCGGGACGAGGTCGCCGCCGTCGTCACCGGGCTCGGCTGGACCGTGCTCGCACTGACCGTCGTCGCGTTCGTCGTCGGGTACCGGTTCGGCCTCCGCGAGGTCGTCGTCGTCGGGTGGGCCGGCGCGGTCCTCGCCGTCGTGGCGGCGGTGGCGCTCGTCGGGCGGTCGCGCCTCGTCGTGGGCATGACCCTCCCGCAGCACCGCGTCGCGGTCGGCGACCCCGCCGAGGTGACCGTCACCGCCGAGAACCCCACGCGCCTCCCGTCCGTGCCCACGACGCTCGAACTGCCGGTCGGCAACGGGCTCGTCGACGTGGCGGTGCCGGTCGTCGCGCCGCACGGGACCCACGTCCGCCGGGTGCCGGTGCCGACCACGCGCCGCGGTGTCCTCGACGTCGGTCCGGTCACCGGCGTCCGTGCCGACCCGGTCGGGCTCGTCCGACGGGAGCTCGTCTGGGCCGAGCAGGAACAGGTCATCGTCCACCCGCGCACGGTCGCGATCCCCTCCACGAGCACCGGCCTGGTACGGGACCTCGAGGGGCAGGCGACGAACGACCTGTCCCCGGCCGACATCGCCTTCCACGCCGTCCGCGAGTACATGCCCGGGGACGACCCGCGCACCATCCACTGGAAGTCGACGGCGAAGACCGGTGCGTTCATGGTGCGGCAGTTCGAGGACACGCGTCGGTCGCACCTCGTCGTCGCCCTCGGTGTCTCGGACACCGAGTACCGCGACGAGGACGAGTTCGAGCTGGCCGTCAGCGCCGCCGCCTCGCTCGGCACTCGAGCGGTCCGGGACGGCCGCGAGGTCACCGTCGTGGTGTCCGAACGCACCCCCCGAGTTCGCGAAGCGCCCGGTGTACGCGCTCGAGTCACTGCCGACCGTCACGCCGACGCGGCTGCTCGACGCCTTCGCGAGCGTCCGCCTCGCCGAGGCATGCCTGCCGGTCGCCGAGGTCGCGCGACTCGTCGGGCGGGACGCGGCAGGCATCTCGGTCGCCTTCCTGGTCGTCGGCAGCGCGGTCGGCCTGCCCGCCCTCCGCCTCGCGGCGACGCGGTTCCCGGTCGGGGTCGAGGTCGTCGCCGTCGTGTGCGAGCCCGAGGCCGTCCCGCGCTCGGTCCGGGTCGCCGGACTGACCGTGCTGACGATCGGGTACCTCGAGGACCTCCGGCACGCGCTGCACCGGTCGGCTGCCGCATGACGACGACGCCCCTCCGTGAACGGCCCCGCGGCGCCGCACGTCGACCGCCGGCGCGTCGTCGTCGTCCCGTCGTGCGCCTCGTCGCGGGCACCGCGGCCGTCTGGGTCCTCGTCGCCCTGGCGAGCGTCGCCTGGTGGCCCGTGCACCGCGACGGCGCGATGGTCGTCGCCGGCACGACGGCCGTGGTGGTCGGGACCCTCGTGGCGGTCCTCGGCTTCGTCCTCCGGCTGCCGGCGGCCGCGGTGGCGGTGCTCACCGTCGTCGGCTTCGTCGTGACCGGGGTGCCCGCGGCCGTCCCGGACCGCGCGGACGGGGTCCTCCCGACCGGACCGGGTGTCGTGGACCTCCTCGCCGGCGTCGCGCTCGGGTGGCGGCAGCTCGTGACCGTCAGCCTGCCGGTCGGGTCCTACGAGGCGCTGCTCGTGCCGTACTTCGTGACGGCCCTCCTCGCGACGGTGGTGGGCGTGACGGTCGCGACCCGGGCCTCCCGTCCGGAGGTGGCGGGGCTGGCACCGCTCGTGGTCTTCGCCGCGGGGGGTGGCGGTCGGACCGACCCGGTTGGCCACCTCGGTCGCCCTGGCGGTCGCGCTCGTGGGTGCCGCGCTGGTCTGGGCGCTCAGCGTCCGGCACGTCCGGCGGGCCACGACGGTCGCCGAGACCGTCGGCCAGCCCGTCCCGGTGCTCCGGGCGGTCGTGCGGCCGGCGCTCGTCGGGACCGCGACGATCGCGGCGGCGGCCCTCGTCGCGACCGGGCTCGGGCTCCTCGTCCCGCCGTCGACGGGCCGGACCGTGGCACGGACCGACGTCGTGCGGCCGTTCGACCCGCGCGACCACGTCAGCCCGCTGAGCGGCTTCCGCGCCTACCAGGAGGACGACCAGGTCGACGTCCCGCAGCTCACCGTCACCGGCCTGCCGCGCGGCGGCTTCGTCCGGATCGCGACCCTCGACACCTACGACGGCGTCGTCTACCGCGTGGGTGGCCCGGACGGCGCCACCGCGTCCGGGACGTTCGAGCGCGTCCCGACCTCGGTCGACGTGTCCGGTGTCCGCGGCACGCGCGTCAGGGTGGGCGTCACGGTCGACGGGTACCGGGACGTCTGGCTGCCCACCGTCGGCGACCTCGAGACGGTGACCTTCCAGGGACGCACCGCGGACCGGGACCGCACCGGGTTCTTCTACGACCGCGCGACCAGCACGGGTGCGCTCGTCGGCGGCGTCTCCGCGGGCACCCGCTACACGCTCTCCGCGGTCCTGCCCGCCCAGCCGTCCGAGCGCCAACTCACGGCGGCCCGCCCCGGGACGGCCTCGGTGCCGACGCCACGGGCCGTGCCGGACGCGGTCCGGGACGCCGTGCAGGCCGTGTCCGAGCCCGGCGCGTCCGACGGGGCCCGACTCGTCGCAGCGCTCTCGGCCCTGGCCCGCACCGGGTACGTGAGCCACGGCGTCGGCGACGACCGCGCGAGCCGGTCCGGGCACGGGGCCGACCGCATCGAGGAGCTGCTCACCGGCCAGCCCGTGGTGGGGGGACCAGGAGCAGTACGCCGTCGCGGCCGCGCTCATGGCGCAGCAGATCGGCTTCCCGGCGCGGGTCGTCATGGGGTTCACGGCGGGCGGTGACTCCGGGACGACGCCCGCCACCGGTGCCGGTGGCCGCACGACGTTCCGGGGGGAGTGACGTCACGGCACGCATCGAGGTGGACACGGCCGAGTACGGGTGGGTCCTGCTCGACCCGAACCCCGTCGTCCGGGAGATCCCCGAGGAGTCCGACCAGACGCCGCAGCCCGTCACCCGTCCCGAGACCATCGTCCCGCCGCCGCCCGCGGAACCCCAGGTGCAGGAGCAGCAGACGCCGCCGCAGGCCGACCCGGACGCCCCGCCCGCGCGCCCGTTCTGGCTGCAGCTGCTCCTCGCGGTGCTGCCGTGGGCGCTGGGCGTGCTCGGGGTCGCGGCGCTCGTGCTCTTGCCGATCGTCGTCGTGCTCGTCCTGAAGCGCCTCCGCCGTCGTCGTCGCCGCCGTGCCCCGGCCGCACGGGCCCGGGTCGTCGGCGCCTGGGACGAGTACCGGGACGCCCTGCTCGACAACGGTCATGCGGTCGCCGCCACCGCCACCCGGCGCGAGGTCGCGGTGGCGGCACCGGGAGACGCAGCGACCGGCCTCTCGGCCCTGGCGGACCGGGCGGTCTTCGGCCCGTCGGACGTCGACGACCGGACGGCGGACCGGATGTGGGACGCGACCGACGCGGCCGTGGCCGAGCTGCGGTCCGGGCGGACGCGGCGGGAGCGGTTCCGCGCCGCCGTCTCGTTGCGTTCACTCCGCTCCGGCCGCTGGGTCCGCCGACTCCGGACGAGCGGAGGGCGCTCGGAGCGGCGGTGACTACGATGTCCGGAGGCCGGAACCACCTGACGGACGGTCGGACGAGGACAGAGGCACCCTGTGATCAGATGCGAACACTGCGGATCGACGCTCCCGGACGGAGCGATCTTCTGCGGTGAGTGCGGACGAGCCGTCACGACCTCGGCAGCGCGTCGCACCGCACCCGCGGAAGCCGTCGACCGTGGCACCCCGCCCCCCGTTGCAGCAGCCCGGCGTCCCCGGACGCGGGGTCGATCCCGCTGCCGACGGCTGGCTGCCCGAGTCCACTCTCGACCCGGCCACGCGCGCATGGCTGACCGGTGCCGACCACGGCGCGTCCCCGGTCGCGGACGCCACGACGGCGGGTCGCCAGGACCGGACCGGGACGGAGCACCAGGACCACGACGCTAACGCCTCCCCCGCGAGCGGGCTCCGGGCAGCCAGCCGCCTCCGTCGATCGGGGCACTCCCACAGCGGACGACCTCGCCCCGCGGAGCGCGCCGTCGCACGTGCACGGTTCCGGGACCGGTCTCGGCGACTGGACCGGTCGCTCGATCGAGGGCCCGGGAGCGGAACCCGTCGAACCGACGCTCGACCCCGATGCCTTCCCCGCCGAGACGCTCGCGCCGCAGGACGACCCGGAGGTCCAGCGCGCCGACGCCTGGGACGAGCGCGGAGCGGCGGACCAGGGGGGACACGCCCCCGTCGACAGGGGCCGGGTCGGCCGTCGTCGAGCCGGTCTGGTCACCGCCGCCGACGCCCGCCGCCCCTCCGACCGGACCGTCCTGGTGGATCGGTCGCGCCCCGTCCGCCGAGGCGACGAGCGAGCAGACGACTCCCGGGGGGGACCGGCGACGACGCGGTCGTGCAGCGGACGGACGATGCGCCGCGGCCGGGCGACACCGCGGTCTTCCAGCTGCCGGCCGAGCGCCGGGCTCCGCGCCCCACACCGCTCGTCGCCCCGGGCAGCCAGAGCACGGTCTGCCACGTCTGCGGCCACACCCTCGAGCCGGACGACATCTTCTGTGAGGAGTGCGGATCGGTCCGCCCCGCCGTGACCGCCGCCTTCACGGGGCCGGTGATGCCCCTCCCGCTCGCCCGCCCGGACTGGGCCGCCGACGAGGACGCCCTCCGCAGCGCCGTCTCCGACGCCCACGACCTGACCGAGGAGTCGGACGGACTGCCGGACGCGGACTCCGGCGAGCTCCCCGACGCGGACGACGACGCCGCCCGCAGCGGTCCGGACGCGGACGGCCGGGACGACGTCGCCCCTGGTGGGCGCGACGGCGCCGTGGCACCCGTCGCTCCCGATGCGCCCGGTGCTGGGGAACCGTCCGACGACCAGGACGCGTCGGCGGACCGCGACGGCCACGAGGACCTCGACGACCGCGGTCCGGACAGCGGTCCGGTGAGCACGAGCACCCCGGGGGCCCCTGCCGCCGCGGACTCGGATGCGGCTGGTCGCCCCTCCTCCACCTCCGACGACGCTCACGACGACGGCGCCGCCGGTCACGACGACGGCGCTGGTCACGATGACGGCGCTGGTCACGATGACGGCGCCGGCCAGGCCGGGACCGACGGGACGACGGCCGTCGTGCCGGACGACGACGCCGACGACCACGGTGCGGCCCGTCCGGTTGGAGCGTCCGACGCACAACCCGATGAGTCGGTCGGTGCGCCGTCCGTCGACCGTGCCGACGGACCCGGCGCGGAGGCCCTGCCCGGCACGAGCCCCCCGGCTCACGTCCGACGGTGCTCCCGTCCCACCGGTCGCCGCCCCGCTCCCGCCGGTCGCCCCGCCGCGGTCCGGTGCGACCGAGGCGACCGGTGCCGCCGTTCCGACGGACCACGACGCGGGCCCGGACGAGGACGTCGAGGAGACCCGGATCGTGTCCCGCGCACCCGCGCAGGCTCCGTTCCTGCTGCACTTCAGCACGGGCGAGCGCCTCGGCGTGCACGGGTCCGCGCTGCTCGGCCGACTCCCGCGCCCCGAAGCCGACGAGCAGTTCGACGGCCTGCTGACGATCCGCGACCCGGGCAAGTCCGTCTCGAAGACCCACCTGGAACTCGGGCGGGACGGTGACGACCTCTGGGTCTCCGACCGCTACTCGGGCAACGGCACGATGATCCGGCACATCGACGGGTCGATCCGGCGGTGCGAGCCCGGACGGCGGTACCGCGTCGAGCGCGGCGCACGCGTCGACATCGGGGAGCAGTTCTTCCTCGTCCAGTGAGGTCGGGCCGGTGCGCGCGCAGCACCGCCTCGTGGCGGGGCCGCTCGTCCACGACCGACCTGCTCCGCGCCGGTTCTCCACAGCGGCCCGGAGCAGGCGCCGCGCAACGGTCAGGTGCGGTGCGATGGGCGCATGGACCCGCGGACCGCTCGGAGCGTCGCCTCGGCCGTCGCCATCCTCGTGACGGTCTGGGCCGTCGTGTCCACCGGCGACGACCGGACGGTGCTGCTCGTGGCGGCGGCCGTCGTCGCGGTGCTCGGTCTCGCGGCGCGACCGGCTGACGGTTCTCCGCGAGCACCGACGGTCGTCGTCCCGCCAGGCCCGGCGGCCGGTCCCGCGGACGACCGGTGCGGCGGCGAGGCATCGGCGGCCGGTCCCGCGGACGACCGGTGCGGCGGGACCGGGCCAGACGCGGACGTCTGCGCGTTCCCGCCGACGCCGGGTGGGGAACTGGTCGTCGGGCGGGACCCCGCGGGCCGGATCGTCACGGTCGGCGCTGCCGGCGGAGTCGTCGTGCGTGGTCGCGGCGCGCTGGCCCTCGCCGTCTTCGAAGCCCTCGTCGACCAGCTCGAGGGCCTCGTGCCGCGCGCCGGACCGGACGTGCCCGGCGCAGAGCTCCGTGTCGCGGCGGACACGGGCGTGCTCGGCCGCCGCGCCGCCCGCGCCGGGCTCCCCGAGGGGCACGCGGCGGCGGCGGCGGTCGCCGACGACGGTGCCCTGCTCGGGACCGTCGTCCTGGTCCCCGGGCTCGCGGCCACCCCGCGCCGGACGGGTGCCGTCGTGGACGTGACGCGCTACGGGTGCCGGCTGACCGGGAGACACCGGGTCGGGGGGCACCGCGGACACCGCCGGGGACGACGACGTCGGGACGGTCATCATGCCGACGCTGCCGCTCCTCGTGCTCTCCGCGGACGAGCGCTCGTCCCTCGCCGACGACCACAGCGGGCACGGGCGGGGGGACCGAGAGGGCATCGGCTTCCCCGGTCGGGTCCGGGACGTGTCCATCCGGCACGGTGCGTCCGGAGGGCCGGTCTCGTCGCCCCCCGGTCAGCTCAGCGGAGACCCGCTCCGACGCGGACCGTGCCGACCGGCAGACCGCCACCGAGGACACGCTCGCCGGTCGCCTGCAGCACCTCGTCCGCGGCGACGGCGTCGACCAGGTCGTTGCGGACGAGCAACGTCAGGGCCGCGAGCGTCCCGGCACGGAGGGCTCCGTCGAGCACCTTGACGGCGACGGCCGGCCCGCCCGGCACACCCATCACCATGACGCCCTCCGCCCCGAGCTTCGCGAGGAGACCGAGTCGTTCGATGGTGACGGTGTTCGCCCGGCCGACGCCGTCGATCGCCCACGGATCCGCCAGGACCGCGTCGGTCAGGGCGGCGGAGTCCTCGTCGGCACGCGCCACGACCCCGGCGATGCCCTGCGCCAGTCCGGTGAGGGTGAGCGGGAACACCGGTGCGCCGCAGCCGTCGGTCCCGACGACGTCGACGACCTCGCCGGTGGCGTCCTCCACCGTGCTCCGGACCGCCTGCTGCAGCGGGTGCTCGATGTCGAGGTACGTCGCCTCGTCCCACCCGTGCACCCGGCACGCGGCGAGCATGCCGGCGTGCTTGCCCGAGCAGTTCATCGCCAGCCGACGGGGACCCGTCATGCTCCGGGCGGTGTCCCGGTCGAACGGCAGGTCGGGCGGGCACCCGAGGTCCTCCTCGACGTGGTCGAAGCGCTCGAGCATCCGCATCGCGAGGGACTGGTGGGACGGTGTCCCGGCGTGACTCGCCGTCGTCATCACCAGCTCCGCGCCCGAGAAGAGCGCCCCGGCGCGTCGGACCGCCAGCGCCTGCAGGGGCTTCATCGTCGATCGGGGGTAGATGCTGGCGCCCACGTCGCCGACGGCGTCGAGCACGGTGCCGTCCGCGCCGACGACGACCCCCCGCGCCGACGTGACGGCTCTCGTCGAAGCCGGACCGTTCGAGGACGGCCAGCTCGACCGAGCCGTCGGCGGTGAGAGGATGACGGTCGGTGCTGGTGGCCGTGCGCATGGCGCGATCCTACCGACGACCCACACGACGAGAGGACCGCGATGAACGACCACTCCTACGAGGTCTCCGTCCACTGGACCGGCGACCGGGGGGACCGGCACGATCGGGCACCGCGACTACGGACGCGAGCACGTCGTCAGCGCCGCGGGCAAGCCGGACGTCCTCGGCAGTGCCGACCCGACGTTCCGCGGGGACCGCGACCGGTGGAACCCCGAGGAGCTCGTCCTCGCCGCCCTGAGCCAGTGCCACATGCTCAGCTACCTGCACGTCGCCGTGACCACGGGCTTCACGGTGGTCGCGTACGAGGACCGTGCCACGGCCGGTCTCGACCTCCACCGCGACGGCTCGGGCGAACTCACCGGTGCGGTCCTCCGTCCCGTCGTGACGATCCGCGAGGCGGACCGGGTGGCGGATGCACGGGCGGCACACGCCGAAGCGAACCGGCTGTGCTTCATCGCGCGGTCCGTCGCGTTCCCCGTCCACCACGAGCCCGAGATCGTCGTCCTCGGAGCCGACGCATCGGTGGGTACGGCAGGATGACCCGTGTGAAGCGTCTCCGCCTGCTCCCGATCGCCCTCGTGCCCGCCGTGATCCTCGGCCTCGCCGCTTGCTCGGGGTCCGGCTCCTCGGACGCCTCGGCCTCCGCATCGTCCACCCCGAAGGCCACGGCCGCGCCGATCACGTCGTGCCCGAAGCCGGGCGGAGCGTCGGACTCGATCGACGCCACGGGTGACGTCGGCGGATCCCGGGCGCCGAAGGTGACGTTCGACGACGGCCTCACCGCCGACCCGCCGCAGGCGACCCGCACCGTGAAGGGCACGGGCGCCGCACTCGCCGAGGGCGACTTCGTCCAGGTCGCGTACTCCGCGTACGACGCGAAGGACGCGAAGAACCTCGTGACCGTCGGCTTCGACCAGGGGAACCCCCCAGGTCCTCTCCGTGGGCGGCACCGGCTTCGGCGCCCTCCTCGCCTGTGCGCACGTCGGTGACCGCGTCGCCGTCGTCGGTCAGGCAGCCGCACTGGGCTTCAACACGAGCGGGTCGATCGTCGTCGTCGCGGACGTCGTCGAGCAGACCCCGACCAAGTCGACCGGCACGCCGCAGGACCAGGACCCGGCGCTCCCCACGGTCGAGGACAAGGCGGACGGCGAGCCCGAGATCACCATCCCGGACACCGACGCACCCACGAAGACCACGGCCGAGGTCATCAAGCAGGGCGACGGTGACGTCATCGAGGACGGCGACACCGCGCTCGTGCAGTACAAGGGCGTCGCGTACAAGGGCGGCAAGGAGTTCGACTCCTCGTGGTCGAAGGGCTCGCCGACGACCTTCACGATCTCGAACAGCGGGCTCATCCCCGGGTTCGTCAAGGGACTGGTCGGGCAGAAGATCGGCTCGCAGGTCATGATCGTCGTCACGCCGGAGGACGGCTACGGCGCCAACCCGCCGGAGGGCTCGGGCATCCCCGCGAACGCGACCCTCGTGTTCGTCGTCGACCTGCTGGCCAAGGGCTGAGCCCGGTGTCGGGCCGCCGCCGGGTCGTCCTCCTCGGCAGCACGGGGTCGATCGGCACGCAGGCGCTCGACGTCATCGAGCGGAACCCCGACCGCTTCGAGCTCGTCGGCCTGACCGCGGGCACGGACACCGCCACCCTCGCCGAGCAGGCCGACCGGTACGGGGTCCGCGACACCGCGCTCGGGGCCGCCGACGCGGAACGACTCGTCCGCAGCGTCGAGGCCGACGTCGTGCTCAACGGGATCACCGGATCCGTCGGGCTCGGTCCGACCCTCGCGGTCCTCGAGACCGGCGCGACGCTCGCGCTGGCGAACAAGGAGAGCCTCATCGTCGGGGGGCCCGCTCGTGCAGGCCGCCGCGGCACCCGGGCAGATCGTCCCGGTCGACAGCGAGCACTCCGCGATCGCCCAGGCACTCCGATCGGGCACCGACGCCGAGGTCCGTCGGCTCGTCCTCACCGCGAGCGGCGGTCCGTTCCGCGGGCGCTCGCGGAACGACCTCGTGGACGTCACACCGGCGCAGGCGCTCGCCCACCCGACGTGGGACATGGGCCTCGTGGTGACCACGAACTCGGCGACCCTGGTGAACAAGGGCCTCGAGGTCATCGAGGCGCACCTGCTCTTCGGCGTCCCCTACGACCGCATCGACGTCACCGTGCACGCGCAGTCGGTCGTGCACTCGATGGTGGAGTTCGTCGACGGCTCGACCATCGCGCAGGCGTCTCCGCCGGACATGCGGCTGCCGATCGCCCTCGGCCTCGCCTGGCCCCACCGGGTCCCGCACGTCGGCGTGCCGCTGGACTGGACGACCGCGAGCACGTGGACGTTCGAGCCGCTCGACGCCGCCGCCTTCGGCGCCGTCGACCTCGCCAAGCGGGTGGGCTCGCTCGGCGGCACCTTCCCCGCCGTGTTCAACGCCGCCAACGAGCAGGCCGTCGCCGCCTTCCACGCGGGGGGCGATCGGGTTCCTCGACATCGTCGACACGGTGGCGCGGGTCGTCGACGACCACACGGCGGGGGGAGCCGTCGCTCGACGGCGTCCTCGCCGCGGAGCGGTGGGCCCGCCAGCAGGCCGACCGCATCCTCGCCCGCTGACGCGCGCCGGGCCTCCCGTCGGTCGCTCCGACCGGGAGGCACGCAGCACCACCCAGGTCGCTCACGGCTTTCGTCATGGCGAGCGTCCCGTACCCTTTCCCGGTGACCGTCGGAACCGTCCTGCTCTTCGTCCTCGGCGTCGTCGTCTTCGTCATCGGGCTGCTGGTGTCGATCGGCCTCCACGAGCTCGGCCACCTGGCCTTCGCGAAGCTCTTCAACGTCAAGGTGACCCAGTACTCGCTCGGGTTCGGCAAGGCGATCTGGTCCTTCCGGCGTGGTGAGACCGAGTACGGCATCCGGCCGATCCTGCTCGGCGGGTACATCTCCATGGTCGGCATGCTCAAGCCGCGTGCCTCCGGACGGGAGATCACGAACACGGGCATGTACTCGGCGTTCGTGCAGGACGCCCGGGCCGCGAGTGCCGAGCAGATCGCGGAGTCCGGCGGCGACGACTCCCGGGCCTTCTACCGGCTCACCCCCCTGGAAGCGGATCATCGTGATGGTCGCCGGGCCGGCGATGAACCTGGTGATCGGGATCCTGCTGTTCGGGGTGCTGCTCGTCGGCTTCGGTGCACCGACCACGACGTTCACCTCGAGTGTCGACTGCGTCCTGCCCACGAGTGCCCGGACGACCTGCGCCGACGGCGACGCGGTGTCCCCGGCGAAGGAGGCCGGCATCCGAGCGGGCGACGTGGTGGTCGCCGTCGACGGCCGACGCAACCCCACGATCACCCAGGTCTCCGACCTCTTCCAGCGCTCCGCGGGCGAGCAGGTCACCGTGGTCGTCGAGCGGGACGGCACCGAGCGCACCCTGCAGGTCACCCCGCAGCTCGCCACCCGCGATGTGTACACGGAGGACGGGTCGGTCGCGAAGGACAGCGACGGGACCACGAAGACCGAGCGAGTCGGCGTCGTCGGGGTGAGCATCGGACAGACGCTCGTCCGGCAGTCGCCCGCCGCGGTGCTCCCCGCGACCGGTGCACAGATCGCTGCCTCGGCGCACCTCATCGTCGACCTGCCGCAGCGGCTCGTCGCCGTCTGGAACGCCGCGTTCGGGGCGCAGGAGCGCTCCCAGGACAGTCCGGTGTCGGTCGTCGGCGTCGGCCGGGCGATCGGCACGGTGTCCTCGATGAGCGGCGTGCCCGTGGTCGACAAGGTGTACACGATCCTGGGGCTGCTGGCCTCGCTCAACATCGGGCTGTTCGTGCTGAACATGGTGCCGCTGCTCCCGCTGGACGGCGGCCACATCGCCGGCGCCATCTGGGAAGCGGTCAAGCGTCGTGCCTTCCGGCTGTTCGGCAAGGCCGACCCGGGGCCGATCGACCTGGCGAAGACGATGCCGCTCACGATGGTCGTGGTCGTCCTGCTCGCCGGCATGAGCGCGCTGCTCATCTACGCCGACCTGGTCCGACCGGTGGACCTGTTCGGGTAGCGCCGGGGCCGCGCGTCGGACCACTACGCTGGCGCGCATGAGCGCAGAACCCGTCGCCCGACCGGAGCCGTCGAAGGCGTCGACCGCCGGGCGGACCCGGACCGTCGAACAGCAGGGCACCGACGTCATCGGTGAGGCCGAGCGGAAGGGCCGTCCCCGCGGCCTCTTCTGGCCGTGGTTCGCCGCGAACATCTCGGTGCTCGGACTGGCCTACGGCTCGTTCGTCCTCGGCTTCGGCATCTCGCTCGCGCAGGCGACGGTGGTGTCGGTCATCGGCGTCGTGTTCTCGTTCCTGCTCTGTGGCATCGTCGCGATCGCCGGCAAGCGCGGGTCCGCCCCGACGATGGTGCTGAGCCGCGCGGCGTTCGGCGTCCGGGGCAACCGGTTGCCGTCCTTCCTCAGCTGGGTCCTCACCGTCGGGTGGGAGACCGCCCTCGCCTCGCTGGCGGTCCTCGCGACGTCCACGGTGTTCCGCGAGCTCGGGTGGGACGACGGCGTCGTCACGAAGGCGGTCGCCCTGGTGGTGGTCGCGGCACTCGTCATCGGGGCGGGGATCGCCGGGTTCGACGTGATCATGCGCCTGCAGACGTGGATCACGGTCGTCACCGCGGTGCTGACGGTGGTCTACGTGGTGTTGGCCGCGCCGTCGATCGACCTCGGGACCCTCGCCGACCTGCCGTCCGGCAGCGCCCAGAACGTCATCGGCGCCCTGGTGCTCGTGATGACCGGCTTCGGGCTCGGCTGGGTGAACGCGGCCGCCGACTACTCCCGGTACCTGCCGCGGTCCGCCTCGACGCGCGGCGTCGTCGGCTGGACGACGTTCGGTGGCGCGCTGGCCCCCGCGGTCCTCGTCGTCATCGGCGTCATGCTCGCCGGCTCGTCGCCGGACCTGGACGCCGCGATCGGTGCCGACCCGATCGGCGCGCTGACGACCCTGCTGCCGGTCTGGTTCCTCGTCCCCTTCGCGGTGGTCGCGATCCTCGGTCTCGTCGGTGGTGCCGTCCTCGACATCTACTCGTCGGGTCTCGCCCTGCTCAGCGCGGGTGTGCGGATCCCGCGACCGGTCGCAGCCGGCGTCGACGGCGTGTTCATGATCGCGGGCGCGGTCTACGTGGTGTTCTTCGCGACGAGCTTCATCCAGCCGTTCCAGGCCTTCCTCGTGACGCTCGGTGTGCCCGTCGCAGCCTGGTGCGGTGTGTTCGTCGCAGACGTGCTGCTCCGGCGGCGGGCGTACGCGGAGGACGAGCTCGACACCCCGCGCGGCCGCTACGGCGACGTCCGCTGGACCGCGATCGCGCTGGTGGTCGTCGGCACCGTGCTCGGGTGGGGGCTCGTCACGAACACCTACGGCGTCCCGGCCTGGCTCAACTGGCAGGGCTTCCTGCTCGGCCCGTTCGGCCTCGGGGGGACGTGACGGCGCCTGGGCCTACGCGAACCTCGGCGTCCTCGTCGCGCTGCTCGTCGGGTTCCTCGGGACGGTGTTGCTCGGCCGACGCGCGATCCGCCGCCAGGAGGCGCTGCCCGTCACCGAGCCGGTGTCCCGCGTCCCCGCGGACGAGCTGCGCCCGTGACGGCCGGACCGGCACGCGCGGGCGCAGCGGCTCCCGACGGTCCGGGCGCCGCCGACGCAACGGGCACGTCCGACGCACCCGACACCGCCGACGCGTGGCTCGTCGTCATCGACATGCAGCACGTCTTCACGGGTGACAGCCCCTGGGCGGCACCGCGCTACGCCGAGGCGTCCGCGGCGGTCGAGCGGCTCCTCCCGCGCTTCCGCGACCGCACGGTGCTCACCCGGTTCGTCGCCCCGGAGCACCCGTCCGGCGCGTGGCAGCCGTACTACCGCGACTGGCCCTTCGCCCTCGTGCCCGACGCCGACCCGTTGTACGCGCTCACGGAGCCGTTCGCAGCACTCGCGGCGGGTGGCGCCTCGGTCGTCACCGTGCCGACCTTCGGGAAGTGGGGGGACGGACCTCCGACGGGTGACGGGGGGAGCAGCCGCACCTCGTGCTCACCGGGGTCTCCACGGACTGCTGTGTGCTGTCGACCGCGCTCGCTGCGGCCGACGCCGGCGTCCGCGTCACGGTCGTGGCCGAGGCGTGCGCCGGCGCGAGCGACGACGACCACGCCCGCGCGCTCGATGCGATGCGCCTGTACGCCCCGCTCGTCACCGTCGTCGACTCCCTGTGAGCAGGCCGCACCGCGTTCCGTGGACGAGCGCGTAGAGTTCCCACCGTGCCCGCAGTGAACCTCGGAATGCCGAAGGCCCCCGAAACCCTGGCCCCGCGTCGCAAGTCCCGGCAGATCCGGGTCGGCAAGGTCCTGGTCGGTGGTGACGCCCCGGTGTCCGTGCAGTCGATGACCACGACGCCGACCACGAACATCAACGCGACCCTCCAGCAGATCGCCGAGCTCACCGCGTCCGGGTGCGACATCGTCCGCGTGGCCGTGCCGAGCCAGGACGACGCCGACGCGCTGCCGATCATCGCGAAGAAGTCGCAGATCCCGGTGATCGCGGACATCCACTTCCAGCCCAAGTACGTCTTCCAGGCCATCGACGCCGGGTGTGCCGCGGTGCGCGTGAACCCGGGCAACATCCGGAAGTTCGACGACCAGGTCGGTGCGATCGCCAAGGCCGCGAAGGACGCGGGTGTGAGCCTGCGGATCGGCGTCAACGCCGGGTCGCTCGAGCCGAGCCTGCTGCAGAAGTACGGGAAGGCCACGCCGGAGGCGCTCGTCGAGTCCGCCGTGTGGGAGGCCAGCCTGTTCGAGGAGCACGACTTCCACGACTTCAAGATCTCGGTCAAGCACAACGACCCGATCATCATGGTGAAGGCGTACCGGCAGCTCGCGGAGCGCGGCGACTGGCCGCTGCACCTCGGCGTGACCGAGGCCGGCCCGGAGTTCCAGGGCACGATCAAGAGCGCCACCGCGTTCGGCATCCTGCTCGGCGAGGGCATCGGCGACACCATCCGCGTGTCGCTGTCGGCTCCGCCCGCCCAGGAGGTGAAGGTCGGGCTGCAGATCCTGCAGTCGCTCAACCTCCGCGAGCGCAAGCTCGAGATCGTCTCCTGCCCGAGCTGTGGCCGTGCGCAGGTGGACGTCTACCAGCTCGCGAACGACGTCACGTCCGGGCTCGAGGGCATGACCGTCCCGCTCCGCGTCGCCGTCATGGGGTGCGTCGTGAACGGTCCGGGCGAGGCACGTGAGGCCGACCTCGGTGTCGCCTCCGGCAACGGCAAGGGGCAGATCTTCGTGAAGGGCCAGGTCATCAAGACCGTCCCCGAGGCCGAGATCGTCGCGACCCTCATCGACGAGGCGAACCGCCTCGCCGCGGAGATGGGACCGGCGGCGGGCACCGGCAAGCCGCTCGTCGTCACCTCCTAGGTCCCGGCCCCGTTCCGGACGCACGGCCCGGAACCGGCGGCGGGGAGCCTCCCGTCCACAGGCGCGGCGGACCGCGACCGCGCGCCGCTAGGCTTGCGGCGTGGTCACACGGCTCTCTCACCTCTTCCTCCGCACGCTCCGCGACGACCCCTCCGACGCCGAGGTGACGAGCCACAAGCTGCTCGTCCGCGCCGGCTACGTCCGCCGCCAGTCGCCGGGCATCTTCGCCTGGCTGCCGCTGGGCCTGAAGGTCCGCGCGAAGATCGAGGGCATCATCCGCGACGAGATGGTCGCCGCCGGGGCGCAGGAGGTCCTGCTGCCGGCGCTGCTGCCGCGCGAGCCCTACGAGGCGACGAACCGCTGGACCGAGTACGGCGACGGCATGTTCCGCCTGCAGGACCGCAAGGGCTCCGACTACCTCCTCGCGCCCACGCACGAGGAGATGTTCGCGCTCCTGGTGAAGGACCTGTACTCCTCCTACAAGGACCTGCCGGTCACGCTGTTCCAGATCCAGGACAAGTACCGCGACGAGGCCCGGCCCCGCGCCGGTCTGCTGCGTGGGCGCGAGTTCACCATGAAGGACGCGTACTCGTTCGACCTCGACGACGCCGGCCTGGAGCGCAGCTACCAGGTGATGCGCGACGCCTACGAGCGGATCTTCACCCGGCTCGGCCTCGAGTACGTCATCGTGAAGGCGGACGCCGGCGCGATGGGCGGGTCGAAGTCCGAGGAGTTCCTGCACCCGATCGCGGTCGGCGAGGACACGTTCGTCCGGAGCGCCGGTGGCTACGCGGCCAACGTCGAGGCCTACGTGACCCCGGTGCCCGAGGCGCGGTCGACCGAGGGGCTCCCGGAGCCCGTGCTCCTGCCCGCGGCGGACACCCCGACGATCGAGTCGCTCGTCGCGCACGCCAACGAGGTCGCCCCGCGTGCCGGTGCGCCCTGGACCGCGGCGGACACGCTCAAGAACGTCGTGCTCGCACTGACGCACCTGGACGGCACGCGCGAGGTCGTGGTCGTCGGACTCCCCCGGGGACCGCGACGTCGACCTCAAGCGCGCCGAGGTCGCGTTCGCCCCGGCCGAGGTCGAGGCCGCCGGTGACGACGACTTCCGGAAGCACCGCGGCCTCGTGAAGGGCTACATCGGCCCGCAGGTCCTTGGCGCCGACAGCGCGACCGACCTGCGCTACTTCGTCGACCCGCGCGTGGTCGACGGTACGAGCTGGGTCACGGGCGCGAACGAGCGCGGTGTGCACGTCTCCGGCCTCGTCGCCGGGCGTGACTTCGTCGCCGACGGTGTCGCCGAGGTGTCCGACGTCCGCGCCGGCGACCCGGCCCCCCGACGGTTCCGGCCCGCTCGAGACCGCCCGCGGCATGGAGATCGGCCACGTCTTCCAGCTCGGGCGCAAGTACGCCGAGGCGCTCGGTCTCAAGGTGCAGGACGAGAACGGCAAGCTCGCCACCGTCACGATGGGCTCGTACGGCATCGGCGTGACGCGCATCCTGGCGATCCTGGCCGAGGCACACAACGACGAGAAGGGCCTGGCCTGGCCGAAGCACGTCGCACCGTTCGACGTGCACGTCGTCGCGACCGGCAAGGACGCGACCGCATTCGACCTGGCCGAATCGATCGTCGCGCAGCTCGAGGCCGAACGATACGAGGTCGTGTACGACGACCGCCCGAAGGTCTCGCCCGGCGTGAAGCTCCGGGACGCCGAGCTGCTCGGCATGCCGGTCGTCGTCGTCGCGGGCCGGAACGCCGCCGACGGCATCGTCGAACTCTGGGACCGGGCGACCGGCGACCGCCGGGAGGTCCCCGTCGCGGATCTGCTGGAGGCCGTCCGCGCGATCTGAGCGCCCGGCGTCGAGCCGGGCGTCCGACGCAAGGCCCGTGGCGGATGCGCCACGGGCCTTGCGTCGTTCCTGCGGTACGATCGACGACGGCTTCCGCGTGGTCCCATCCGCGGGAGCGACTCATCTGAATACGGAGGCACCTCGGTGAAGATCGACCTCGCAGTCCTGCGACTCATGGAGCGTGAACGGGAGATCCCGTTCGACGAGCTCGTCCAGATCATCGAATCTGCCATCCTGACCGCCTACCAGAAGCACCGCGCCGAAAACGACGAACCCGTCGACGCCCAGGCCCGTGTCGAGCTCGACCGGAAGTCCGGCGAGGTCTCGGTGTTCGTCCCCGAACGTGACGAGGACGACAACGTCATCGGCGAGTCCGTGGACCAGCCGAGCGACTTCGGTCGGATCGCGGCCTTCGCGGCCAAGCAGGTCATCAACCAGCGTCTCCGCGACATCGGCGACGACAAGATCCTCGGCGAGTTCCGCGGCAAGGAGGGCGACATCGTCGCCGGCATCGTGCAGCAGGGCCCGAACCCGAAGATGGTCATGGTCGACCTCGGCACCGTCGAGGCGATCCTGCCCCCCGGAGGAACAGGTCCCGGGGGAGACCTACACGCACGGCATGCGACTCCGTGTGTACGTGACGAGCGTCGGCCGCGGCAACAAGGGTCCGCAGATCACCGTGTCCCGCACGCACCCGGGCCTCGTGCGCAAGCTCTTCGCACTCGAGGTCCCCGAGATCGCGTCGGGCGTCGTGGAGATCACCTCCCTGGCGCGCGAGGCCGGACACCGCACGAAGATGGCGGTCAAGGCGAACGAGCCCGGGGTCAACGCCAAGGGGGGCCTGCATCGGCGAGCTCGGAGCCCGCGTGCGCTCGGTCACCAACGAGCTCGGCGCCGAGAAGATCGACATCGTCGACTGGTCCTCGGACCTCTCGACCTTCGTCGCGAGCGCCCTGTCACCGGCGAAGGTGACGAGCGCGTTCGTGCTCGACGCCTCGACCAAGGCCGTCCGGGCCCTCGTGCCGGACTACCAGCTGTCGCTCGCCATCGGCAAGGAAGGGCAGAACGCCCGCCTCGCCGCGAAGCTCACCGGCGCCCGGATCGACATCCAGCCGGACTCGATCCTCGACGGCGACGACTGAGCGACATCCCCATCGACGCGGTCCGGTTCGCTCGTGGCGAGAGGCCTCGGGCGCGCCGGATCGCGGTCGTCGGAGTCAAGGAGTAGAGTGGACGCCGTCAGAACGTGCATCGGCAGTCGTCGTCGTGCAACCCGATCCTCCCTCCTCCGAGTCGTCGCCCTGAGCGACGGTTCCGTCGTGGCGGATCCGAAGGCAGTCATGCCGGGCCGGGGGGGCATGGCTCACACCGACCGTCGAAGCGTACGAACTGGCCGTCAAGCGCAGGGCATTCCGCCGTGCGCTCCGGCTGGAGCGTGATCCCGACACGTCCGCGGTGCGCGAGTACCTCGCCGGGCTGCAGAGCCCGAACGGCACGGAACCCGAGCACCCGGACATGACAGAACAGGCTGAACGGCTTATGGACAACTGATGAGCGGCTCGAAATGAGACCCGTCATCCAGTGAGTCCTGCCCCTTGACGGGGTGGGACCCGTGAAGGAGAACAGTGGCTAAACCACGCGTACACGAGATCGCAAGCGAGCTCGGCGTCGACAGCAAGACCGCACTCGAGAAGCTCAAGCAGCTCGGCGAGTTCGTCAAGGGCCCGAGCTCGAGCATCGAGCCCCCCCGTCGCACGGAAGCTCCGTGCAGCCCTGCAGGCCGAGGGCGCGTCCGCGTCGTCGACGCCCGCAGCCCCCGCCGCCAAGGCCCCCCGCGGCACCGCGTTCCGGTGCCCCGAAGCCCGGTGGCCCCAAGCCCGGCCCGAAGCGTCCGGCACCCGCCCCCCGAGCCCGAGCCCGTCGTCGAGGCAGCACCCGCTGCCCCCGCCGTCGACGGCGCGCCGGTGCCCGCTGCACCGAAGTCGGTCGCGCAGCGCCAGGCCGAGGCCGAGGCCGCACGCAAGGCCGCCGCGGAGCAGAAGGCCGCCGAGCAGAAGGGCCAGCAGGGCGGTGACGCCCCGAAGGACTCCGGGCCGAGCGACGCCGTGAAGCCCGGTGCCTCGAAGCCCTCCGGTGCCGCCCCGAAGCCGGGTGGCCCGAAGCCCGGCGCACGTCCCGGAAACAACCCCTACGCGTCGAGCCAGGGCATGGGTGCACGTCCGCCGCGCCCCGGCAACAACCCGTTCGCCTCGAACCAGGGCATGGGCCAGCGCCCGGCCGCCGGTGCGGGTGGCGGGAACGGCATCCCCCCGTCCTCAGCCGCCGCGTCCCGGTGCGCCCCGCCCGGGTGCCCCGCGTCCCGGTGGTCCCGGCCAGAACAACCGACCGAACGGCTTCGGGCAGCGCCCGGGTCAGGGCGGTGGCGGTCGTGGTGGCGCCGGTGGCGGGTTCAACCGTCCCGGTGGTGCCGGTGCCGGCGCCGGTGGCGGCTTCGCCCGTCCCGCGTTCACGGGTCCGCGCCCCGCAGGTGGTGGCGGCCGTGGTCGTGGCCCCGGCGGTGGTACCGCTGGTGCGTTCGGCCGTGGTGGCGGCAAGAGCCGTGCCCGCAAGTCGAAGCGGACGAAGCGCGCCGAGTACGAGATGCGGCAGGCGCCGTCGCTCGGCGGCGTGCAGGTCCCGCGCGGTGACGGCAACACGGTCATCCGCCTCCGTCGCGGTGCGAGCATCTCGGACTTCGCGGACAAGATCGACGCGAGCCCCGGCAACCTGGTGACGGTGCTGTTCCACCTCGGTGAGATGGCGACCGCGACCGAGTCCCTGGACGAGGCCACCTTCGAGGTCCTCGGCGAGGAGCTCGGCTACAAGATCCAGGTCGTCTCGCCCGAGGACGAGGACAAGGAGCTCCTCGAGGGCTTCGACATCGACATCGACGCCGAGTACGCCGACGAGGACGACTCCGTCCTGCAGCAGCGTCCCCCCCGGTCGTCACCGTGATGGGTCACGTCGACCACGGTAAGACCCGACTGCTCGACGCGATCCGGAACTCGAAGGTCGTCGAGGGCGAAGCCGGCGGCATCACGCAGCACATCGGTGCGTACCAGATCGTCACCGAGCACGAGGGCATCGAGCGCCCGATCACCTTCATCGACACCCCGGGTCACGAGGCCTTCACGGCCATGCGTGCCCGTGGTGCCCAGGTGACGGACATCGCGATCCTCGTGGTCGCGGCGGACGACGGCATCATGCCGCAGACGATCGAGGCGCTGAACCACGCGCAGTCGGCCGGTGTGCCGATCGTGGTCGCGGTCAACAAGATCGACAAGGACGGCGCCAACCCGGCGAAGGTCCGCCAGCAGCTCACCGAGTACAACCTGGTGGCCGAGGAGTACGGCGGCGACGTCATGTTCGTCGACGTCTCCGCGCGCAACAACATCGGCATCCAGGACCTCCTGGACGCGGTGCTGCTGACCGCTGACGCCGGGCTCGACCTGCGTGCCAACCCCGACAAGGACGCCCGAGGCGTCGCGATCGAAGCACGGCTCGACAAGGGCCGCGGTGCGGTGGCGACCGTCCTCATCCAGTCCGGCACGCTGCACGTCGGTGACGCGATCGTCGCCGGCACGGCGTACGGCCGTGTCCGGGCGATGGCGGACGAGAACGGCAACGCGGTCGACGCCGCGACGCCGGCCCGTCCGGTCCAGGTGCAGGGTCTGTCGTCGGTGCCGCGCGCCGGTGACACGTTCCTTGTCACCGAGGACGACCGCACCGCTCGTCAGATCGCCGAGAAGCGTGAAGCCGCGCAGCGCAACGCCCAGCTGGCCAAGGCCCGCAAGCGCATCTCGCTCGAGGACTTCACCCGTGCACTCGAAGAGGGCAAGGTCGACTCGCTCAACCTCATCATCAAGGGTGACGTCTCCGGTGCCGTCGAGGCACTCGAGCAGTCGCTCCTCGACATCGAGGTGGACGACAGCGTCCAGCTGCGCATCCTGCACCGCGGTGTGGGTGCGATCACGGAGTCGGACATCGACCTCGCCACGATCGACAACGCGATCGTCGTCGGCTTCAACGTCCGTCCGGACGTCAAGGCCCGCGAGCGCGCTGCCCGTGAAGGCATCGACGTGCGCTTCTACTCGGTCATCTACAACGCACTCGAGGACATCGAGAACTCGCTCAAGGGCATGCTCAAGCCCGAGTACGAAGAGGTCCAGTCGGGTGTGGCGGAGATCCGCGAGGTGTTCCGTTCCTCCAAGTTCGGCAACATCGCCGGTGTCATCGTCCGGTCCGGCACGATCACGCGCAACGCCAAGGCGCGCGTCATCCGTGACGGCGTCGTGGTCGCGGACGGGCTCGCCATCGAGTCCCTGCGTCGCTTCAAGGACGACGTCACCGAGGTCCGGACGGACTTCGAAGCCGGTATCGGTCTGGGCAAGTTCAACGACATCCAGGTCGGCGACGAGATCGAGACCACCGAGCTCGTCGAGAAGCCGCGCGACTGATCGCACTGAGTACCCTGGGCCCCGCCTCTCCGACCGGAGGGGCGGGGCCTCACCCCGTTCCGCAAGGAGGAACCCATGGCTGATCCGCAGCGCGCACGCAAGATGGCGGACCGCATCAAGGAAGTCGTCGCTCGTCGGCTCGACAAGGGCCTGCGGGACCCGCGACTCGGCTTCGTCACCATCACCGACGTCCGCGTGACCGGTGACCTGCAGCACGCGTCCGTCTTCTACACGGTGTACGGCACCGACGAGGAGCGTGCCGACTCGGCCGCCGCGCTCAAGGCCGCGACCGGCATGCTCCGGACCGAGGTCGGCAAGAACATCACGGCCCGGCTGACGCCGTCGCTCGAGTTCATCGCCGACGCCCTGCCCGACACCTCGGCGCACCTCGAGGACCTGCTCGCGCAGGCGCAGATGCGCGACCAGCAGGTCAAGGCCGCGGCGGTCGGCGCCACGTACGCCGGCGAGGCCGACCCGTACAAGCACGACGAGGACGAGGACGAGGACGACGACGCGTCGGACGACGAGGCGTCGGACGCTGCCCGGACCTGACCGCATCCGGCACACGGAGCGCCCGTCACCGGTCGGTGGCGGGCGCTCCGTGCGTCTCAGCCACGTGGCAGCCGGTACCCCTCGGCATCGTCGCCCTCGGCCAGTCCGTCGCGCAGCAGCGAGGCGAGCGCCCGGTCCCGCTGCTCGGCGTCCGGCCAGACCAGCGCGATCTCGTCCGTCGTGACCGGCACGTCGCTGGCGCGCAGTTCCGCCATGAGCAGGCCCCGCACCTGACGGTCGCTGCCGGCGAAGCGCGCCTGCTTCGGTGCGCGTGGGCCGTCGTGGTCCGGGTACCCGGCGGCCCGCCAGGCGCAGCGGTCGGCGATCGGGCACGCGTCGCACGCCGGCGCCCGGGCGACGCAGACGAGCGCCCCGAGTTCCATGACGGCCGCGTTCGTGGCGGCCGCGGCGTCGCGCTCGACCGGGAGCACGGACTCCATGAGCGGCAGGTCCTGCTTCGCCTTGGCCGGTCCGGGCTCGCCCTGCCCGAGCACGGCCCGGGCGAGCACCCGCCGCACGTTCACGTCCACGACAGGGTGCCGGTCGCCGTACGCGAACACCGCGACCGCGCGGGCCGTGTAGTCGCCGATGCCGGGCAGGGCCAGGAGCTCGTCGACGTCCCGCGGCACGACGTTCCCGTGTCGTTCCGCGATGGCGGTGGCCGCCGCGTGCAGCGCCAGCGCACGGCGCGGGTACCCGAGCCGGTCCCAGGCCCGTACGGCCTCCGCGGGCGGCGACGCCGCGAGGTCCGCGGGGGTCGGCCAGCGCGTGAGCCACGCCTCCAGCCGGGGGGACGACGCGGGCGACCTGCGTCTGCTGCAGCATGACCTCGCTCACCAGCGTGCCCCATGCCGGGAACCCGGGCCGCCGCCAGGGCAGGTCGCGCGCCTCCCGGCGGAACCAGTCGAGCACGGGGGGACAGGAAGGCGGATCGCGTGTGGAGGCCGGTGTCGTCCACCGACGGACTGGAGGCTCGGCCCGCGTTCACCACGACAGCCTACGGTGGTGGCATGGCACGCTGGGCACCGCAGGAGACCGACACGATGGCCGCGATCGCGAGCGAGGTGATCGCGCAGGTCGGGACGAACCGCACCGTGGTCGCCGTCGACGGACAGGACGGCCTCGACCTCGAACGTGTGGCGGCTGCACTCGTCGCCGGCTTCGAGCGGCACGGCGTCCACGCGATGGCGGCCGCTGCTCCCTCGACCGACGCCGACACGCTCCGCGCCGACCTCGTGACCCCGTTCCGGACCACCGGCGCGGGCGACGGCGTGCTCGTCGTGCACGGAGCCGGGCTCCTCGCGCCGGGGACACGGTCGCTGTGGCGCTGGTCCCTCTGGGTGGAGCAGGAGGCCGGGCGGCTCGAGCGCCGAGCGGACGTGAAGATCGCCGCATCGGCCGTGCTCGACGTGACCGACCCCGAGCACCCGCGCCGCGAGTGGAACGACGCCTGCTGAGCCCGCCGCGACCGGTGGGCCGTCCGGGTCGCACGTCGGGACGAGCGGACGCGACGGCGGGCGGTCCCGCTGCTACGCTGCTGCGGTGCTCGTGACCCCGCCCGACGGCATCATCCTCGTCGACAAGCCGCAGGGCATCTCGAGCCACCGCGTGGTCTCGATCGCCCGCCGACGACTCGGCCTCAAGAAGATCGGCCACGCGGGCACCCTCGACCCGATGGCGACCGGGCTGCTCCTGCTCGGCGTCGGCCCCTCCACCCGGCTCCTGACGCACCTGGTCGGACTGGGCAAGACCTACACGGCGACGATCCGGCTCGGCGTCGGCACCGACTCGGACGACGCCGACGGCGAGCCGGTGTCGTCGGTCGGTGCGGCTGCGGACAGCGTCTCGGACCAGGCGATCGAGGCCGCCGTCGCCGCGCTCCGCGGTCCGATCGACCAGGTCCCGTCCACCGTCAGCGCCATCAAGGTCGACGGGCGCCGGGCCTACGACCTGGCCCGCAAGGGTGAAGCGGTCACACTCCGCGCCCGGCGCGTGACCGTCGACCGGTTCGAGGTCCTCGGCCGGGTCGACCGGGTCGTGTCGGTCGACGGAGCCGACGTCTCCGTCATCGACCTCGACGTCGTCGTGTCCTGCTCGTCCGGCACCTACATCCGGGCACTCGCCCGTGACGTCGGCGTCACGCTCGGCACCGGCGCACACCTCACCGCGCTCCGTCGGACCGTCGTCGGTCCCTTCACGGTCGACGACGCCGTCGACCTCGAGGACGACGCCGTGGACGTCCACGGGGCGCTCGCCCGACCGGCGGACGTGGCACGGCGACTCTTCCCGGTCGTGCAGCTGGACGGGCACCAGGCGAAGGACCTGGGTGACGGCAAGCGGATCAGCGTCGAGCACCCGGACTCGGAGGGACCCGTGGCCGCCATCGCCACCGGTGGGGACCGACTCGTCGGGCTCGTCGCCGTCCGCCGCGGACAGCTCCGCGTCATCACGAACTTCCCCACAGCGGCAGGAGCGAACGCGTGATCGAGTGGTTCATGTGGGTGCAGTTCGCGATCGCCTGCGTCATCGGGGTGGCGGCCGTCGTCCTCGGCCTCGTCGGCCGGAAGCCGGACGACGCCACCGTCGGCGCACTGGCCCTCGTCGAGCTCCTGCTCCTGGTCCAGTTCGTGGTGGCGCTCATCGCCCCGGCCGTCGGCAACCCGCCGCAGGGCAACGTGCTCGAGTTCTGGGTCTACGCCGTCTCGGTGGTCCTGGTACCGCCCGCCACCATCGTCTGGGCCCTCATCGACCGCACGCGCTGGAGCACCGTCGTGCTCGGCGCCGGTGCGTTCACCGCCGCGGTCATGGTGTACCGGATGTACCAGATCTGGTTCGCGCTGAACTGACGGGAACGGTGCTGCACGCGACGGCCGTGCTCCCCGCGTCACCGTGCCCGGGTGTCCCGGGTGGTCGGTAGGATCGGTGCAATGGCGACCAAGTCCTCTGCAGGTGGATCCTCCTCGGCGAGCACCGCGGCCGAGCGCACCTCGGCACCGAGGGTGTCCTCGTTGGCCACCGGTGTCGGCCGGGTCCTCATCGCGGTCTACGGCATCCTCGCCCTGGCCGCCACCGGTCGGAGCGTCGTGCAGATCGCGGAGGACTTCTCCTTCGCGCCGTTCTCGTACACGCTGAGCGCCATCGCCGCCGTGGTCTACATCCTCGCCATGGTCGCCCTCATCGTGCCCGGCCGGACCTGGTACCGGGTGGCCTGCGTGACCATCGTCTTCGAGATGACCGGCGTGCTCGTCGTCGGGACGCTCTCGCTGCTCGACCGCCAGCTGTTCCCGGACCTGACGATCTGGTCCTACTACGGCATGGGGTACGCGTTCGCGCCGCTCGTGCTGCCGATCGCGGGCCTGTGGTGGCTCCGGAAGCACCACCGCGCAGCCCTCGAGCGCGGCACGACGCCCGCAGCGGCCGCCGCGGACCAGCACCTCGGGTCCGCCGAGTGACGGGGAGGGACGCCAGCATGCAGTTCTACGACGACCCGGCAGCCGTGCCGACGGACTTCGGCCCGAGTGCCGTCACCATCGGCAAGTTCGACGGTGTGCACGTCGGGCACCGCGCCGTGATCGCCCACCTCGAGCAGGCGGCCCGCGCGCGCGGTCTCACCTCGACCGTCGTCACCTTCGACCAGCACCCGCTCAACGTGATCGACCCGCAGCGGGTGCCGCCGCCGCTGACGAGCACGGCACAGCGGCGCGAACTCCTCGCGGACGTCGGCGTCGACGCCACCCTCCTGCTCCGGTTCGACCCCGAACTGCAGGCGAAGTCCGCCGAGTCGTTCGTGTCGGAGATCCTCGTGGGCACGCTGCACGCGCGTCTGGTGTTCGTCGGGAGCGACTTCCGGTTCGGGGCACACGGTGCCGGGGACGTCGCCCTGCTCCGGGAGCTCGGTGAGCGGCACGGGTTCCTCGTCGAGCTCATCGACGACGTCGGCCTGGTCGACGACGTCCGTCCCGCGGGAGAGCGACGCGTGTCCTCCACCTGGATCCGCGAACTCCTCGGCGTCGGTCGCGTCGCCGAGGCCGCACGGTTGCTCGGCCGCGAGCACGCCGTCCGGAGCACGGTCGTGCGGGGCAACCAGCGAGGGCGCGAGATGGGCTACCCCACCGCGAACCTCGACCCGCACTGCGAGGGATTCGTCCCGGCCGACGGGGTGTACGCCGCGCGCGTCGTGTACGACGGGGTGACGTACCCGGCCGCTGTGTCGGTCGGCAACAACCCGACGTTCGAGGGCGTCCCGGAGAAGCAGATCGAGGCGCACCTGCTCGACGTGGACATCGACCTGTACGACGAGACGATCTCGGTGCTGTTCGTCGCCTACGTCCGCGGGATGGTCGCCTTCGGTGGGATGGACGAGCTCGCCGCGCAGATGCGCCAGGACGACCTCGCCATCCGGGCGTTGCTGGGCATGCCCGTCTCCGCCTGACGGGACGTGACAGACGGATGCCCCGTGGCCGATCGGCCACGGGGCATCCGTCCGTCGTCGGTCGAGCGCTCAGCCGCCCAGCGCGTCGAGCCAGATCTTGCGGGCGTCGAGCGCTTCGCGTGCGTCCTTGATCCGGCGCGCGTCCCCGCTCGCCTCGGCGTCGGCGAGCTCGCCCTCGAGCTTCGCGATCGCGCCCTCGAGCTGGCTCGCGAGCCCGGTCTGCCGTGCCTTGCGCTCCGGGTCGGACTGCTTCCAGTGCTGGTCCTCGAGGCCACGGACGTGGTCCTCCACCGCGCGGATGCGGTCCTCGACGCGGCGGACGTCGGCGCGCGGGACGCGGCCGATCTCGTCCCAGCGACGCTGGACGTCCGTCAGCGCCTTGCGTGCCGCAGCGCGGTCCTGCATCTGCAGGATCGGTTCTGCCTCGGTGAGCAACGCCAGCTTCGCCTCGAGGTTCGCCGAGTACTCCTCGTTCTCGGCGGACGCCTCGGCGTGCCGCTGTTCGAAGAGGACGTCGCCGGCGGCCTTGAAGCGAGCCCAGAGCGCGTCGTCGTGACGCTTGCCGGCGCGCCCGGCACCCTTCCACTCGTCCAACAGCTGGCGGTACGCGGGGATCGCGTCCGAGCCGCGCGGTGCGAGCGCCTCGGCCTGCTGCACGAGTTCCTGCTTGCGGGCTCGGGCATCGCGGTGCTGCGAGTCCAGCTCCGAGTAGAAGGCGCGTCGGTGCTGGTCGACCGTCGAGCGCGCGGTCCGGAACCGCTTCCACAGGTCGTTCGCGTCGTTCTTCGGGATGCGCGGGCCGTCGTGCTGGTGCTGCTGCCAGCGGGCGAAGACGTCGTCGAGCTGCGCGGTCACCTGCTTCCACTGCGCCCGGGCGGGGTCGACCGCGGCGAGTGCCTCGGCCTCCTCCACCAGCGCGGTGCGGTACGCGAGCGCCTCGGTCAGGGCCTGCTGCGCCTGCGCGGCCTGCTCCTTGGTCAGGGAGCCCACCTGGTCGGTGAGTGCGCCGATGCGGTCCTCGAGCGACTTGATGTCCCCGACGACCCGCGCGTCCGCCACCAGGCTCCGCAGGTGCTCGACGGTGCGGGCGACGTCACCGGCCGACGCGCCGCCCTTGACGCGCTGCTCGGCGATCTTCACCTGGCCCTCGAGATCGGCGTACTTCCGGGCGAAGTAGGCGAGGGCTTCCTCGGCGGACGCGTCCGGGTACTCGCCGACGACCCGTTCCGAGTCCTCGTACCGGACGTAGACCGTCCCGCTCTCGTCGACCCTGCCCCAGGTCGTTGCTTCGTCAGATGCCACAGGTCTCGCCTCGATCGTGGTCGTGCATCACCGACGTCGCCGTCGGCACGGTCAGGTCGTCAGCCTATTGCACGGTCGGGCCGTGCGACGGGCGTGTGCGCTTTCGCCGTGGACTACTTCTCCCGGGCGATCGTGGCGCCGGTGATCTCCGTCGGCACCTCCGGCTTCCCGGAGCCGTCGGCGCCGGGGTCCGCGATGCCCTTCGACGTCACCTGCGACACGAGGTCCGACAGGCCGCTCGTGACCTTCCCGACGACCGTGTACCCACCCGACGAGGGGTCGAGCGTGGTGTCGTCCGTCACGATGAAGAACTGCGTGGTCTGTGACGCGGGCGACGACCCGCGGGCGATGGCGATGGTGCCCGCCGCGTACCGGCCGTCCTCGGGCACGTTCTCGAGCGGACCGTACTGGAAGCCGGCGTCCCCCCGTGCCGTCCCCGTTCGCGGACCCGCACTGCAGGAAGTGGAAGTCGTCGCTGTCGGCGAGGCGGTGGCAGGTCGTGCCCTGGTAGAACCGCTTGCGGATGAGGTCGATCTCGACGCTGGTGGCCTGCGGTGCCGCTGCGCCGTCGAGCTCGATGCCGAGCCGGACGTCGTCGTTGAGCGTCAGGGAGCCGGTCCAGGTCGACCCCGCCGCGATGTCCTTGCTCGGCACGTCACCGGTGCCCGCCGCGGTCGCGCTGGGTGACGGCGTGGGGGGTGGCGGTGCCGGTCGCGCTGGCCGACGCGGTGGCGCGGTCGTCGTCCTGCGTCGCCGCGTACACCAACTGGGAACCGGTCGCGAGCGCGGCGACCAGCACGAGGGCCCCGGCCCAGACGACGTCGTCGCGGACCCGACGACGTCGCTGACGCTCGTGGAGGCCCTGTCTGGCCTGGTAGAGACGGAGTCGCTCGCGGGCTTCACGGCTCTGGTTCTTCGGTGCCACGGTGCTCTTCTGACCTCTCGTCGCGGTGTCGGTTGCGAGCGTACCGGGTCGCCCCCCTCGGGCCCGGGTCGGTGCCGTGCGGTGGCGAGCACGTCGGTGTGGACGCCTACCATCGAGGCATGGCACCAGACCGCTCGGGGATGAACGCGCCGACGACGGGTGGGCGGGCCGGTCTCGCGCAGGGTTCCGTGCCGCTGGCGGTCCGCATGCGTCCGACGAGCCTGGACGAGGTGGCGGGACAGCAGCACCTGCTCGGTCGCGGGTCCCCGCTCGTGCAGCTGGCGACGGGCACGCGGGAGCACCCGGGCGGGGTCTCCGTGATCCTCTGGGGTCCCCCCGGGCACCGGCAAGACGACCCTCGCGCAGGCGATCGCCCGGCAGTCCGGCCGTGAGTTCGTCGAGCTCTCCGCCGTGACCGCCGGCGTCAAGGACGTGCGCGAGGTCATGGAGAAGGCCCTCGCGCACCGGGACCTCTACGGCTCGACGACGGTGCTGTTCCTCGACGAGATCCACCGCTTCAGCAAGGCGCAGCAGGACGCCCTGTTGCCCGGTGTCGAGAACGGCTGGGTCATCCTCATCGCCGCGACGACCGAGAACCCGTCCTTCTCCGTCATCTCGCCGCTCCTGTCCCGGTCGCTCCTGCTCACCCTGAAGCCGTTGACCGACGCCGACCTGGGCATGCTCGTGGACCGCGCGGTGGAGGACGCACGCGGCCTCGGCGGCGCCGTGGTCCTCGGCGACGAAGCCCGCGCCGCGATCGTCCGGCTCGCGTCGGGGGGACGCCCGCCGGGCCCTGACCGCGCTCGAGGCAGCCGCGGCGTCGGCGGTCGCCGGCCAGGACGACGACGAGCGCGAGGACGGCACGGCACCGGTCGTGGACGCCGAGACGGTCGCGGCCGCGGTCGACCGTGCACTGCTCCGCTACGACCGGGCCGGCGACGAGCACTACGACGTCATCAGCGCGTTCATCAAGTCGGTGCGGGGGGAGCGACGTCGACGCCGCACTGCACTACCTCGCCCGGATGATCGAGGCGGGGGGAGGACCCGCGGTTCATCGCCCGCCGGATCATCATCTCGGCGTCGGAGGACATCGGCATGGCCGATCCGCAGGCCCTGCCGATCGCGGTCGCCGCGGCGCAGGCCGTGCAGCTGATCGGCATGCCGGAGGGGCGGATCCCGCTCGCCGAGGCCGTCGTCTACCTCGCGACCGCGCCGAAGTCGAACGCGGCGTACAACGGTGTGAACCAGGCGATCGCCGACGTCAAGGCCGGGCGGATGGGCGTCGTGCCGAACCACCTCCGGGACGCGCACTACGCCGGGGCGAAGCGGCTCGGGCACGGCAAGGGGTACGTGTACTCGCACGACGCCGAGCACGGCGTCGCCACCCAGCAGTACCTGCCGGACGCCATCGACGGCACCGAGTACTACACACCGACGGCGAACGGGTTCGAGCGCGAGATCGGCCCCCCGGCTCGACCGCCTGCGCGGCATCATCCGCGGCGACTGAACGCCGACGCGCCGACACCGGATGGAGGCTGTGCGCGGGGCCGTCGTGCTGCTATCGTTGACGGGCCTACGTCCTGGTCCTCGCGTGCGGCTGCGTCGAGGACACAGTGCCGGAGCGGTCGGACCACCTCGTGTGGTCCAACAGCCCGGCACGGGGGCAGAGGTTCGGACTGTAGCCGTCCGATCCCACAGGCTCATCCCTCTGGATCCCGTCACGGGGTCCGTCGGTGCGTGCGCGCTCCGAGACCCGTGACATCTTCAGTTCAGTACAGAGAAAAGGACCCTGTGTCTACCAAGTCCCGCACCCGCAGCAAGACCCGCCTCTCGCGCGCGCTCGGCATCCCGCTGACGCCGAAGGCGGCCCGTTACCTCGAGAAGCGCCCCTACGGGCCCGGTGAGCACGGCCGCACGCGCCGTCGTGCGGACAGCGACTACGCCGTCCGTCTCCGTGAGAAGCAGCGTCTGCGCGCCCAGTACGGCATCCGCGAGAAGCAGCTCCGCATCGTCTTCGAAGAGGCCCGCAAGTCGGCCGGTCTGACCGGTGAGAACCTCGTCGAGCTCCTCGAGACCCGCCTGGACGCCCTCGTGCTCCGTGCCGGCTTCGCCCGGACGACCGCGCAGGCCCGCCAGCTGATCGTGCACCGTCACATCCTCGTCGACGGCAAGCTCGTCGACCGTCCCTCCTTCCGCGTCAAGGAGGGCCAGCTGATCCACGTCAAGCAGCGCTCCGAGTCGCTCGAGCCCTTCCAGGTCGCCGCTGCCGGTGGTCACCAGGAAGTCCTCCCGAAGGTCCCGGGCTACCTGGACGTCGAGATCGACAAGCTCCAGGCGCGCCTGGTCCGTCGTCCGAAGCGCGCCGAGGTCCCCGTGACCTGTGAAGTGCAGCTCGTCGTCGAGTACTACGCAGCCCGCTGACCCCAGCGTCGGTGGCAACGGCGGGTCGTCCTCTCCGGAGGGCGGCCCGCCGTTCTGCGTTCCCGGGCCCCGCGGGCGCGCAGACCGTGCCGTCGCGGGACCCGGGCCGTCGGGGTGCCGCGATACGCTTGTCGGACGCGCGCTCCGGCGTGCGCGAGAGGGAGGCACCGTGAAGCAGCTGTTCTTCGTCGCCGTCGGCGTGGTCATCGGGTTCGTCGCCGCACAGCGCGTCAGCCGGACGCCCTCCGCCGCGCACCTCCTCGCCCAGGTCGACGCCCGGGCGAAGGCCTTCACGGGCGCCGTGGCCGAGGGGTACCGCTCGCGCGAGGCCGAGCTGCGTCCCACCGGCCACGGCGTCGACGACTGACGCCCTCCCACACCACCGCACCGTCCCCTCAGCCGCACCGTCCCCTCAGGACGCGCGGTCCCGTTCCACCGGCCCCGAGCCTCCCGTCCCCGCCACACGCCCTACAGGAAGCACCATGCAGACCGCAGAGATCCGCCGCCGTTGGCTCCAGTTCTTCGGTGACCGCGGCCACACCGTCGTCCCGTCCGCGTCGCTCGTCTCGGACGACCCGTCGCTGCTGTTCACGGTGGCCGGCATGGTGCCGTTCATCCCGTACCTGACCGGGCTCATCCCGGCGCCGTACCCCCCGTGCCACGAGCGTGCAGAAGTGCATCCGCACGAACGACATCGAAGAGGTCGGCAAGACCCCCCCGGCACGGCACGTTCTTCCAGATGAACGGCAACTTCTCGTTCGGGGACTACTTCAAGGAGCAGGCGATCCAGTACGCCTGGCAGTTCCTGACGGACCCGGAGTCCGACGGCGGGCTCGGGTTCTCCGCCGACGACCTCTGGGTGACCGTGTACGAAGAGGACGACGAGGCGATCGCGTTCTGGAAGCGCCACTCGACGCTGCCCGACGACCGCATCCAGAAGCTCGGCAAGGACACGAACTACTGGTCCACCGGCCAGCCCGGGCCGGCCGGGCCCTGCTCGGAGATCTTCTTCGACCGCGGTCCCGAGTACGGCGTCGACGGCGGTCCGGCCACCGACGACGACCGCTACGTCGAGATCTGGAACCTGGTCTTCATGCAGTACCAGATCGCCGACGTGCGGTCGAAGGTCGACTTCGAGATCACCGGCGAGCTGCCGAGCAAGAACATCGACACCGGCATGGGGCTCGAGCGCGTCGCCTTCATCAAGCAGGGCGTCGACAACATGTACGAGATCGACCAGGTCCGCCCGGTGCTCGACAAGGCTGCCGAGGTCTCCGGACGGCGCTACGGTGCCGACCACGAGGACGACGTCCGGATGCGCATCGTCGCGGACCACGTGCGGTCGGCGCTCATGCTCATCACCGACGGCGTCACGCCGTCGAACGAGGGCCGCGGGTACATCCTCCGTCGGCTGCTCCGTCGCACGGTCCGTGCGATGCGCCTGCTCGGCGTCGAGGGCGCGACCTTCCCGCAGCTCTTCCCGGCCTCCCGCGACGCCATGCGCGACGCCTACCCGGAGGTCGGTGAGCAGTACGACCGCATCGCCCGCATCGCCTACGCCGAGGAGGAGACCTTCCTCCGCACGCTCGCACAGGGCACGACGATCCTCGACGTCGCGGTCGACCGAGCCAAGCAGGACGGCCGGCAGGCGATCGGCGGCGACACCGCGTTCCTGCTGCACGACACCTTCGGGTTCCCCATCGACCTGACCATGGAGATGGCGGAGGAGGCCGGCGTCCACGTCGACCGCTCCGCCTTCGAGACGCTCATGTCGGAGCAGCGCGCCCGCGCGAAGGCCGACGCCAAGAGCAAGAAGACCGCGCTCGCGGACCTCAGCGTCTACAGCGCCTTCCGGGCCGCGGGTGAGACCGTGTTCCTCGGCTACGACGCCCTCCAGGCCGAGAGCCGCGTGCTCGGCCTCATCGTCGACGGGCGCAGCGTCGACCGCGCGGTCGCCGGGGACATCGCCGAGGTCATCCTGGGCGAGACGTCGCTGTACGCCGAGTCCGGTGGGCAGGACGCCGACCAGGGCTCGATCGTCGGCAACGGGTTCGACCTCGAGGTCCTCGACGTGCAGCGCCCGGTCTCCGGGCTGTGGAGCCACACGGTGCAGGTGCGTTCGGGCGAGGTCGGCGTGGGCGACCCCGCCACCACGGTCGTGGACGCCGAGTACCGCCGCGGCGCGACGCAGGCGCACTCGGCGACGCACCTCGTGAACGCGGCGCTCCGGGACGTGCTCGGTCCGGAGGCGCTCCAGGCCGGCTCGTACAACAAGGCCGGCTACATGCGCCTGGACTTCTCCTGGAGCCAGCCGGTGTCGCTCGAGACCCGCTCCGAGATCGAGGAGGTCGTGAACACGGCGATCCGCTCCGACCTCGAGGTGTCGACCCGCATCCTGCCGATCGACGAGGCGAAGGCACTCGGCGCGCAGGCGCTGTTCGGCGAGAAGTACGGCGCCGAGGTCCGCATGGTCGACATCGGCGGCCCGTGGTCCCGCGAGCTCTGCGGTGGCATCCACGTCGCGTCGAGCGCGCAGGTCGGCCTCGTCAACCTCGTCGGCGAGGCGAGCGTCGGATCGACGAACCGCCGCGTCGAGGCGCTCGTCGGACTCGAGGGCTTCCGCGAGCTCGCCGTGGAGCGGACGATCGTCTCGCAGCTCTCGAGCGCCCTCAAGGCACAGCGTGACGACCTGCCGGGCCGCGTGCAGGCGCTGCTCGAGGACCTCAAGACCGCACAGAAGCGGATCGCCGAGTTCGAGTCGGCGAACCTGCAGCAGCGCGTGCCGTCGATCGCCCGCACGGCCCAGCGCACCGGGAGCGTCTCGGTCGTCGCGCAGGTGGTCGAGGGGCTGACGTCGAGCGACGACCTCCGCTCCCTCGCCACCGGCGTCCGCGGTCAGCTCGGCTCGGATGCGGCCGTCGTGGTCCTCGGCGCCGTCGTCGGCGGGAAGCCCGTCGTGATCGTCGCCACGAACGACGCGGCCCGCGCCGCGGGCGTGCAGGCCGGCCCCCTCGCGAAGGAGGCCGCCGGCGTGCTCGGTGGTGGCGGCGGCGGCAAGCCGGACCTGGCGCAGGGCGGCGGGACCGACGCGTCGGCCCTCCCCGCTGCGCTCCGTGCGGTGACCGACCGCATCGCGGCCTGATCGTGGCGATCCGCTCCGGGCGGCGGCTCGGCGTCGACGTCGGCCGTGCCCGGATCGGGGTCGCGGTGTGCGACCGCGACGGTCTGCTCGCGACCCCGGTGGCGACCGTGCGACGGGACGACTCGTCCGACCTCCGACGGATCCTGGCGATCGCGGAGGAGTACGACGTGCTCGAGGTCGTCGTCGGGCTCCCGCTGTCGATGTCGGGCGGGGAGACCGCCTCCACCGCCGACGCGCGCGACTTCGCCGGCCGCATCGCCGCGCACCGGCCGGTCCGGCTCGTGGACGAGCGACTCTCCACCGTCACCGCCCAGCGGGGCCTGCACCAGGCCGGCAAGAACACGAAGAAGTCGCGCGCCGTGATCGACCAAGCGGCCGCTGTTATCATTCTGCAACATGCGCTCGACCACGAGCGCGCATCCGGCGCCCCACCCGGGGCCGAGCTCCCCCTGATCGGCTGCCCTCCCGACGTCGCACCCGCGGCCCGGAGCCGCGGAGTTCCCGACCGAGAGACCGAGGACCGTTGGCAGACGATCTGGACTGGAACGCGATCATCGCGACCGGCAACGACGCCGAGCGCCGTGAGCGCACCGGGACCCCGACGGACGGCTCCGGCCAGAGCAGCGGCCACGCGCCGCTCTCGCGCCGAGCCGCCCGTGCGGCACGAGAGCGACAGGAGGCCGCGTCGGCGGCGACGCAGCGCGATCAGCCGACAGCGGCACCGGCCGAGCAGTCGGCGGGCGAGCCCGGGAGGCCCGGCCCGCGTCGCAGCGTCGGCACCGCCCCGGCGGGTGACGACGTCCACCCCGACGTGCACGCCCTGCTCGGCGGCACCCTGCACAGCGGTCACGTGCCGGCTGCCGCCGGTCGAGGAACGCGCGACGAGGCGGACGACGAGACCCCGGTCCGCCGTCGCGGGACCTGGCAAGGGGTCGGCGCCGACGACGGCGTCGCTCCTGCCGCACGCACCGTCGCAGCAGCTCCGGTCGGGTCCACCGGCACGGGCAGCGGCGCCACGGACGACGACGCGTCCGGTGCCGACGGATCCGGTGGCGACGGGCCCCGCGGCGGTGCCGGACGCGGTGGCGCGGGCGGGGACGACGGCGGCCGACGGGGCGGACGCGGGGGGAGCCTCCCGTCCGCCGCGGGACGACCGTCCCGCCCGTCGCAAGGGTCCGCTCATCGCGGGGATCGTCATCGTCGCGCTGGTGCTCGCCGCCGCCGGCGGTGCCTACGCGTTCGCCGCACCGAAGGTCCAGGCGGTGATGAGCGCGATCTCCGGCGCGAAGGAGACCGACGACTACACCGGTGACGGCACCTCGAAGGTGACCATCACGATCAAGGAGGGCGACATCGGCGAGGACGTCGCCGCCACGTTGCAACGCAGCGGCGTGGTGAAGACCTCGAGCGCGTTCTACGAACTGCTGCTCGCGTCGCCCGAGGTCCAGTTCCAGCCGGGCTCCTACGCGCTCAAGAAGAAGATGAGCTCGAAGGCCGCGCTCTCGGCGCTGCAGGACAAGGCGAACCGCGTCGAGGACCCGTCACTCGTCATCCCGGAGGGGACGGCCCTGCAGGACATCGAGGCCGGCATGGTCTCGAAGGCCGGCCTGAGCAAGGCCGAGGTCGCCGCCGCGGCGGAGGACGTCTCGGCGTACGGTCTCCCGGCGGGCGTCACGACCCTCGAGGGCTGGCTGTTCCCGGCGACCTACCCGATCAAGCCCGACTGGACCGCGAAGCAGTACTTCCAGGCCATGGTCGACACGATGAAGCAGCGGCTCGAGAAGGCCGGCGTCGCCGAGGCCGACCAGGAGCGCGTCGTGGTGTTCGCCTCGCTCGTGCAGAAGGAGGCCGGTCTCGCCGCGGACTACCCGAAGGTGGCGCGGGTGTTCCAGAACCGGCTGGACGACGGCATGCGGCTGCAGTCCGACGCGACCGTCGCCTACGGCACCGGGAACACGCACACCGTGACGACCACGGACGCCGAGCGTGCGGACGCGTCGAACGAGTACAACACCTACCAGCACGACGGACTGCCGCCGGCGCCGATCTCGAACCCCGGTGACATCGCGATCGACGCGGTCGTGCACCAGGCGACGGGCAACTGGCTGTACTTCGTCACGGTCGACCTCGAGACCGGCGAGACCGTGTTCTCGGACACGTACGACCAGCACCTCGTCGCGGTCGAGCGCTTCCGCAGCTGGCTGCGGGCGCACCCGGAGTACCAGTAGTCCCTCCCGCAGCGCACGGCACGTCGCACGGCCGTGCGCTGTGGGAGGATGGCTCCATGCTTCGTTGGTTGACCGCTGGAGAGTCCCACGGACCCGAACTCATCGCCATGATGGAAGGCCTCCCGGCCGGCGTCCCGGTGTCGTACGAGTCCATCCGCGCCGACCTCGCGCGCCGCAAGCTCGGCTACGGCCGTGGGTCCCGCATGAAGTTCGAGCAGGACGAGCTGCACCTGTCCGGTGGCGTCCGCCACGGTCTCTCGATGGGCAGCCCGATCGCGATCCGCATCGGCAACACCGAGTGGCCGAAGTGGGTCGAGGTGATGAACCCCGAGCCCGTCGAGCAGACCGACGCCTCCCGCGGCCGCGGTGCCCCGCTGACGCGCCCGCGCCCCGGGCACGCGGACCTGGTCGGGATGCAGAAGTACGGCTTCGACGAGGCCCGACCGATCCTCGAGCGCGCGTCCGCCCGTGAGACCGCGGCCCGGGTCGCGCTCGGCGCCGTGGCGAAGTCCTTCCTCGCCGAACTCGGGATGACCTCGGTCGCGCACACGCTGCAGGTCGGTACGGTCCGCGTGCCAGAGGACGCCGCACTGCCCGTGCCCGCCGACGTCGACCGCCTCGACGACGACCAGCTCCGCTGCGCCGACCCCGCGACCTCCGCCCGCATGGTGACCGAGGTCGAGGCCGCGAAGAAGGACGGCGACACCCTCGGCGGCGTGGTCGAGGTGCTCTTCTACGGGGTCCCGCCGGGACTCGGGTCGCACGTGCAGTGGGACCGTCGGCTCGACGCGCGCCTGGCAGCGGCGATCATGGGCATCCAGGCGATCAAGGGCGTCGAGGTCGGTGACGGCTTCGCGACCGCGGCCCGCCGCGGGTCCGCCGCGCACGACGAACTGCAGCGCGCCGACGGTGCGATCGTGCGCACGAGCGACCGTGCGGGCGGCACCGAGGGCGGCATGTCCACCGGTACGGTCCTCCGCGTCCGTGCCGCGATGAAGCCGATCGCCACCGTCCCGCACGCGCTGCAGACCATCGACGTCGCGACGGGCGAGGATGCGAGTGCGCACCACCAGCGCTCCGACGTCTGCGCGGTGCCGGCGTCCGGCGTCGTCGCCGAGGCGATGGTGGCCCTGGTGCTCGCCGACGCCGTGCTCGAGAAGTTCGGCGGTGACAGCGTGGCCGAGACGAAGCGGAACCTCGAGGGCTACCTCGCCGCGATCCCGGAGACGCTCCGGACGCGCCGGAGCGACCCGACCGCGCCGACGCCAGCACGGTGAACGTGGCCGTGCCCCGGCCTGTGGTCGTCATCGGACCGATGGGCGCGGGGGAAGTCGAGCGTCGGCCGCCGGGTGGCCAAGGCACTCGGCGTCCCGTTCACCGACACCGACCGGGTGATCGCCCGCGAGCACGGCCCGATCCCGCGGCTGTTCGCCGAGCGCGGCGAGCCCGTGTTCCGCGAGCTCGAGGCCGAGGCGGTCCGACGAGCGGTCGAGACGGGTGGCGTCGTGTCCCTCGGCGGGGGGAGCCGTCATGCACGAGGGCACGCGCGCGGCGATCGCGGACGCGCACGTCGTCCTGTTGACCGTCTCGGCCGAGGCGGTCGCGCCCCGGATCCTCGGTAGCGACCGGCCGCTCATCGCGACCGGCGGCATCACGGCGTGGCAGTCGATCCTCGACGAGCGGGCACCGACGTACGAGCGGCTGGCCGACCTGGTGCTCGACACCTCGCGGCGGCCGATGTCCCGCGTGGCGGAGGACGTCGTCGCGTGGGTCCGGCGCACGGCACCGTCGAGCGCCCGGACCGATGGCCGGACCGACGGCCGACCCAGCAGCCCCACCACCTCCGACGAAGGAGCACCGTGACCGAGTCGACCCTGCCCGAGGGCACCACCGAGATCCGCGTCGGCGGCGACGACGGCTACGTCGTCGCGGTCGGGAACGGCCTGCTCGGGGCCGTCCCCGCGTTGCTCGGCCCGCGCGTCGCCAAGGTCCTCATCGTGCACGCACCGACACTCGGGGCCCGGGCCGAGGACCTCCGGCAGTTGCTCGTCGACGCGGGGCTCGAGGCCCTCATCGCGGAGGTCCCCGACGCCGAGGCCGCGAAGCGGATCGAGGTCGCCTCGTTCTGCTGGCAGGTCATGGGCCAGTCCGACTTCACCCGCACCGACGCCGTGATCGGGCTCGGCGGCGGCGCCGTCACCGACCTCGCCGGGTTCGTCGCCGCCACGTGGCTGCGCGGCGTGCCGTACCTGTCGATGCCCACCACGGTGCTCGGCATGGTCGACGCGAGCGTCGGCGGCAAGACCGGCATCAACACGAACGAGGGCAAGAACCTCGTCGGCGCCTTCGCCGCCCCGCGCGCGGTGGTCGCCGACCTGGACCTCCTCCGGACCCTGCCGCGGAACGAGGTCCTCGCGGGCTTCGCCGAGATCGTCAAGGCCGGCTTCATCGCGGTCCCGGAGATCCTCGACGTCATCGAGGCGGACGTCGATCGCGTCACCGACCCGACGACGCCCGAGTTCCGTCGCGTCGTCGAACTCGCGATCGGTCTCAAGGCGCAGGTCGTGTCGGACGACTTCACGGAGCAGGGCCGTCGCGAGGTGCTCAACTACGGGCACACCCTCGGTCACGCGATCGAGCACGCCGAGCGGTACCAGTGGCGACACGGCGCTGCGGTCTCCGTCGGGATGGTCTTCGCCGCCGAACTCGCACGCCTGACCGGGCACTTGGACGACGCCACCGTGGACCGACACCGGGCGGTGCTGGACTCGCTCTCGCTCCCCACCACCTACCCGCTCGGACGGTGGCAGAGCCTCCTCGCGACCATGCGTCGGGACAAGAAGGCACGCGCCGGCATGCTCCGGTTCATCATCCTCGACGGGATCGGCAAGCCGGTGACGCTCGAGGGCCCGGAGGACCACCTGCTCTTCACCGCATACCAGGAGGTCGGCGCCTGAGGTCCGACGGGTCCCGGCACCCCGGTCCGCCCCAGGCCCACGGAGCAGACTGAGGACGTGCCGAACCCGCCCCGTCTCAGCGACTTCTCCACCCAGCAGCGTCCGGACGCGGGGACCGCCCGCGGTCGGGCCCGTCGGTTCGCCGAGGTGCTCGGGATCGCACGGCGCCACGGGCTCCTGCCGATCCGTCGGCTCGACTTCTCGCGGGAGCCGGCCACGGCCGACCTCCGCCGGGACCAGGCCGACCACCTGCGCCTGGCGCTCGAGGAGGCCGGCGGTGGCTTCGTGAAGATGGGCCAGGTCTTGTCCACACGCGACGACCTGCTGCCCGACGAGTGGACGGAGCGCCTCGCGCTCCTGCAGGGGAGCGTGCGTCCCGCCGCGCCCGACGAGGTCGCCGCGCTGCTCGAGGCCGAGCTCGGCGCGCCGGTGGCCGGGGTGTTCGCGTCCTTCGACCCGGAGCCCGTCGCCGCGGCCTCCATCGCGCAGGTGCACCGCGCACGGCTCGCCGACGGCACCGCGGTCGCGGTCAAGGTGCAGCGGCCGGGCATCGACGCCGCGGTCCGGCGGGACGTCGACATCGCCCTGCGGCTCGTGCGCTTCCTGACCCGGACGTCCGCGCAGGCGCGGCAGCTCGGCGTGGTCGAGGTGGCCGAGCAGTACGGCGCCGACCTCGTCCGACAGGTCGACTTCACCGCGGAGCTGCGGAACCTCGAGTCGCTCCGCGCGGCCCAGGCCCGGAGCGCGCGTCCCGACGAGGTGCGGTTCCCGGAGCCGTACCGCGACCTGTCGACGCGACGCGTGCTCGTGATGGAGTTCCTGGAGGGCGACACGCTCAGCGCGATCCGAGCCGAGCGCTCGGACCGCGACCTCGACGAGCCGATGCGCTCGGTCCTCCGCGCGTTCCTCCGTCAGGTCGTCTTCGACGGCGTCTACCACGCGGACCTGCACCCGGGGAACGTCCTGCTCCTGCCCGACGGACGGCCCGCGCTCATCGACTTCGGATCGGTCGGGAGGCTCGACCCGGGTCTCCGGGACACGGTCCAGGAACTGCTCGCCGCCTACCTGCAGGACGACACCTCACGCATCGCGGACGCGGTCCTCCGGATGGCGCCGGTCCGCGACCCCGAGGACGAAGCGGACTTCCGGCGCGACATGGCGCGGTTCGTCGCCGAGGAACTCGGTCCGGGCGCGCGGATCGGCGTCGAGACGGTGGACGACGCGGTCGAGGTGTTCGGTCGCTACCGGCTGCGTGCTCCGGCCGACTTCGTGGCGGCCGCCCGCGCGCTGGCGATCTTCGAGGGGACGCTCCGCACGCTCGCGCCGTCGTTCGACCTGCTCGAGGAGTCGCGCGGCCTCGCGGCGGAGCAGATCCGCGACCAGCTCCGGCCCGCCGCGGTGCGGAGCGTCCTCGTCCGCGAGCTCTTCGGGCTGGTGACCTCGGCGCGGCGGCTGCCGCGCCGCATCGACAAGATCACCGAGGCGGTCGAGGCGGGGCGGCTGTCGGTGAACATCCGGCTGCTCAGCGACCGGCGTGACCGCCAGACCGTCTCCGGCATGATCCGCCGGGTGTTGCTCGTGCTCCTGGGAGCCGGGGCGGGCCTCCTGGCCGTGGTCTACCTGGCCGCGCCGGCCCGGCCGACGGCCGTGATCAGCACGCTCGTGGCCGGGGCGTTGCTCGGCGGCACCTGTGTCGTGCTGCTCGCGTGGGCGGCCGTCGACGCGTGGCTGGCGCGGAGACGGCAGTAGGCCGGCGGTCCGGTCCCGGCACGCCGGGCCCCGTCCGCTACACTCGTCCGGGGCTCCACGAGCCTGGACACCTTCACAACACCATCGAACGGAAGACCCATGGCGAGTACCACTGACATCAAGAACGGCGCCGTTCTCATCATCGACGGGCAGCTCTGGTCGGTCGTCGAGTTCCAGCACGTGAAGCCGGGCAAGGGCGGCGCCTTCGTGCGCACCAAGCTCAAGCAGGTCGTCTCCGGCAAGGTCGTCGACCGCACCTTCAACGCCGGCGCGAAGATCGAGACCGCCACGGTGGACCGTCGCGACTTCCAGTACCTCTACGAGGACGGCGACTCGTACGTCTTCATGGACCAGGACACCTACGACCAGGTCAACGTCCCGGCGGCCGTCGTCGGTGACGCGCGCAACTTCCTGCTCGAGTCCGCGCAGGTCACCATCGCGATGAACGAGGGCAACCCGCTCTACGTCGAGCTCCCGACCTCGATCGTCACCACGATCGAGACCGAGCCCGGCCTGCAGGGCGACCGCTCCTCCGGCGGCACGAAGCCGGCGACGATCGTCACGGGGTACCAGATCCAGGTCCCGCTCTTCCTCGAGTCCGGCACCAAGGTCAAGGTCGACACCCGCGACGGCAACTACCTCGGCCGCGTCAACGACTAGGCGCTGACCGTATGAGTGCTCGTTCGAAGGCCCGCAAGCGCGCCCTCGACATGCTGTACGTGGCCGAGGTGCGCGAGCTGCCGATCGCGGACGTCCTCGCGACCGAGACGGTCCGCCACCTCGACCAGCCGGAGCGCGCCTCCAGCTGGGACTACGCGCGGCAGATCGTGACGGGCGTCGACGAGGCCCGGTACGAGATCGACGGCGTCATCTCCGACCACGCGCAGGGCTGGGCGATCGCCCGGATGCCGGTCCTCGACCGCTGCATCCTGCGCATGGGCGTGTGGGAGATCCGGTTCAACCCGGAGGTCCCGGACGCCGTGGCGATCGCGGAGGCCGTCGAGCTCGCCCAGTCGCTGTCCACCGACGACTCGGCCGGCTTCGTGAACGGCGTCCTCGGCGCCGTCGCGGAGGGCCGTGGACCGTCCGGTCGGACTGTCGCGGAGGACCGGGAGTCCCGCTAGGCTCGAACGCAACCAGCATCCTTTGATGCCGTCCAGTGAGGCGGGGGTCGTCCAGAGAGACGAGGAAGGAGGTCGGCGTGGGCACCAGAACGGTCCTGCAGCAGTCCGACATCACGCGTGCCCTGACACGCATCTCACACGAGATCCTCGAGGCCAACCACGGCGGCTCGGACCTCGTGCTGCTCGGCATCCCGACCCGCGGGGCCGTCCTCGCCGAGCGCCTGGGTCGGGTCCTCGCCGACATCGAGCCCGGGTGGGAGTCCGCGTCCGGCGGCATCGGCACCGAGCGCGTCGGAGCACTCGACGTGACGATGTACCGCGACGACCTCGGTCGGGGCATCGGTCGGTCCCCGCACCGGACGGTCATCCCCGCCGGCGGCGTCGACGGCAAGGTCGTCGTCCTCGTCGACGACGTCCTCTACTCCGGCCGGACGGTCCGCGCGGCGCTCGACGCCCTGCAGGGCATCGGCCGCCCACGCGCCGTCCGCCTGGCGGTCCTCGTCGACCGGGGCCACCGCGAGCTGCCGATCCGGGCCGACCACGTCGGCAAGAACCTGCCGACCGCGGGCGACGAGCGGGTCTCGCTGCACCTGACCGAGACCGACGGCGTCGACGAGGTCGTCATCGAGCAGGGCGGTGCGGCATGAGGCACCTGCTCTCGACCGCGGACCTGTCGCGGGAGGAAGCCGTCCGCATCCTCGACGTCGCCGAGGAGATGGCGGAGGTGAACACGCGCGAGGTCCGGAAGCTGCCGGCGCTGCGCGGCCGGACGGTCGTCAACCTGTTCTTCGAGGACTCGACCCGCACGCGGATCTCGTTCGAGGCGGCCGCCAAGCGCCTCTCCGCGGACGTCATCAACTTCGCCGCGAAGGGCTCGAGCGTCTCGAAGGGCGAGTCGCTCAAGGACACCGTGCAGACCCTCGACGCGATGGGCATCGACGGCATCGTCATCCGCCACGGGGCGTCCGGCGCCCCGCGCGTCCTGGCCGAGGCCGACTGGATCGATGTGCCGGTCGTGAACGCCGGCGACGGTACCCACGAGCACCCCACGCAGGCGCTCCTCGACGCGTTCACGATGCGCCGCCGGCTGCACGGCACGGCGAGCCGCGGGCAGGGCCTCGACGGCGTCCGCGTGCTCATCGTCGGCGACGTCCTGCACAGCCGCGTGGCCCGCAGCAACGCCTGGCTGCTCCGGACCCTCGGCGCCCACGTCACGTTCGCCGCGCCGCCGACGCTGCTGCCCGCGGTGGACCGCCCCTTCGGTGCCGCGGTCCAGCACGACCTCGACGCCGCACTGGCCGAGGACCCGGACGTCGTGATGACCCTGCGCATCCAGCAGGAGCGGATGAACGACGCCTTCTTCCCGAACCCGCGCGAGTACACCCGCCACTTCGGGCTCACCGCCGCGCGCTTCGCCCGGCTGCCCGAGCGCACGCTCGTGATGCACCCCGGCCCGATGAACCGCGGGCTCGAGATCGCCGGCGTGGCCGCCGACGACGCCCGCTCCACCGTGGTCGAGCAGGTCGCGAACGGCGTCTCGGTCCGGATGGCCGTGCTCTACCTCGCCCTCACCGGTGACCACCAGAAGGAGACCGTCGCATGACCGCACACCTCATCCGCGGCGCGCAGCTGGTCGACGGCACCCGGGCCGACATCCGCCTGGAGGGTCGGCTCGTCACCGCGGTCGGGTCCGGTCTCGACACGGCCGGTGCCACGGTCGTCGACGCCGACGGGCTGCTCGCCCTGCCCGGTCTCGTCGACCTGCACACCCACCTCCGCGAACCCGGCCACGAGGAGTCCGAGACCGTGCTGTCCGGCTCACGGGCCGCCGCCGCCGGCGGGTTCACCGCGGTCAACGCGATGGCGAACTCCTCGCCGGTCGCCGACACCGCCGGGGTGGTCGAGCAGGTGCAGGCGCTCGGGGACGACGCCGGCTACGTCACGGTCCGGCCGATCGGCGCCGTGTCGCAGGGCCTGCAGGGCACGCACCTGTCCGAGATCGGCGCGATGGCGACCTCGCGCGCGGCCGTCCGGGTGTTCTCCGACGACGGCTCGTGCGTCGCCGACCCGCTGCTCATGCGGCGCGCGCTCGAGTACATCAAGGGCTTCGGCGGGGTGCTCGCGCAGCACGCCCAGGAACCCCGTCTGACCATCGGCGCGCAGATGAACGAGGGCCGGCTGTCCTCCGAGCTCGGCCTCGCCGGATGGCCCGCCGTGGCCGAGGAGTCGATCATCGCGCGCGACGTCCTGCTCGCCGACCACGTCGGTGCCCGGCTGCACGTCTGCCACGTCTCGACTGCGGGCAGCGTCGAGGTGATCCATTGGGCCAAGTCCCGCGGGATCGACGTGACGGCGGAGGTCACCCCGCACCACCTCGTCCTGACCGAGGACCTCATCGCGGGCCACGACGGTGCGCCCGGGTACGACGCCCGCTACAAGGTCAACCCGCCCCTCCGCAGTCGTGAGGACGTCGACGCGCTCCGCGCGGCCCTCGCCGACGGCACGATCGACATCGTCGCCACCGACCACGCGCCGCACCCGGCCGAGGCGAAGCACTGCGAGTGGCCGGCCGCCGCGAACGGGATGGTCGGGCTCGAGTCGGCGCTCAGCGTCGTGCACGCCGCCGTGGTGGCCGACGGTCGCCTCGACTGGGCCGACGTCGCCCGGGTGCTCTCGAGCGCGCCGGCCCGGATCGGCCAGGTCGCCGGCCACGGGCACGCGATCGCCGAGGGGGGCACCGGCCGAGGTCACGTTGTACGACCCGGCCGCCGTGCGCACGTTCTCGGTCGACGACCTGCACGGACAGTCGCAGAACTCGCCGTACCTCGGCATGCGCCTGCCCGGCCGGGTGGTCGCCACGTTCCACCACGGCATGCCCACCGTCCTCGACGGTGAACTGCTCGACGCCGGGACGGTCGCGGCACGGGCCGCGCACGAGCGGGCGGCGACCGCATGAGCGGTGACACGGCGCGCTGGCTGCTCGGCGGGGTGATCCTGCTCGCGGTGGCGGCGCTGTTCGTCGTGATGGCCCGCACGTGGCGGACGCGCAGCCGACGGCAGGCGGAGGCCGTGCCTCCCGTCCCGGTCCCAGCGGACCCCGGGCCCGTGGTCGGGTCGTGGGACGGGTTCACCGTCGCGACGACCCGCGCCGACGAGCCGCTCGAACGCATCACGGCCGGCGGCCTCGGGTTCCGCGGCCGCGGCGGTGTGACGGTCCACCGGTCCGGCGTCGTGCTGCACCACGCCGGCACGGACGACCGCTGGATCGCCCGGAGCGCGGTGCGCGGTGCCGACCGGGCCACGTGGGCCATCGACCGGGTGGTCGAGCCCGGGGGACTGGTCCGACTGCGATGGACGGCGACCGGCGCCGCAGCTGCGACGGACCTCGACACCTACTTCCGGTTCCCCCCAGGGCGACGCGGACGCGCTCCGCGCGCTGCAGGGACCGGCGATGACGAACGACTCCCCCGCACACCGCGGGCGAAGGGACGAACTGATGACACGCGAACGGGCCGTACTGGTCCTCGAGGACGGCACCCGGTACGACGGCTGGGCCTACGGCGCCCGCGGGCGCACGCTCGGCGAGGTGGTCTTCGCGACCGGCATGACCGGCTACCAGGAGACGCTCACCGACCCGTCGTACGCGGGCCAGATCGTGGTGCAGACGGCACCGCACATCGGCAACACGGGGGGTGAACGACGAGGACCCCGAGTCCCGGCGCATCTGGGTCGCCGGGTACGTCGTGCGCGACCCCAGCCGGGTGGTGTCGAACCACCGGGCCAACGCCTCGCTCGACGAGCACCTCGTGCGCGACGGCATCGTCGGCATCTCCGGGATCGACACCCGGGCCCTGACCCGGCGCATCCGCGACGCCGGCGCGATGAAGGGCGGTGTCTTCAGCGGGGCCGACGCGACGCTCGACGCCGACGAGCAGCTCCGGATCGTCACCGAGCAGACCGGCATGACGGGCAGGAACCTGTCCGCCGAGGTCTCCACGGCCGAGGAGTACGTGGTCGCGCCGGTCGGGGAGCGGATCGGCACGCTGGCCGTCCTCGACCTCGGCGTCAAGGCGTCCACCACGCGGTACCTGTCCGAGCGCGGCTTCGAGGTGCACGTGCTGCCGCAGGACGTCACCGTCGAGCGGCTACGCGAGCTCGACCCCGACGCGCTGTTCTACTCGAACGGCCCCGGCGACCCGGCCGCCTCCGACGCCCAGGTGTCGCTCCTGCAGGACAGCCTGCGCGACGGCCGACCGTTCTTCGGCATCTGCTTCGGCAACCAGCTGCTCGGCCGCGCGCTCGGCTTCGGCACCTACAAGCTGCCGTTCGGCCACCGCGGGATCAACCAGCCGGTGCTCGACACCACGACGGGCAAGGTGGAGATCACGAGTCAGAACCACGGCTTCGCGGTCGACGCCCCGGTCGGGGAGACCCTCGAGTCGCCGGTCGGTTTCGGCCGGGTCGAGGTGTCGCACTACTCGCTGAACGACAACGTCGTCGAGGGCCTCCGCGCGCTCGACATGCCCGCGTTCAGCGTGCAGTACCACCCCGAGGCGGCCGCCGGACCGCACGACAGCATGTACCTGTTCGACCGCTTCCGGGACATGGTCCTCGCCCGACGACAGGGGGAGCCGCTCGACGCGGCCACCGCCGACGCGACCACCCCCCGCCGCCGACGTCACGACCGCCGACACCACGAAGGAGGGCAACTGATGCCCAAGCGCTCCGACATCAGCTCCGTCCTGGTCATCGGCTCCGGTCCGATCGTCATCGGGCAGGCCGCCGAGTTCGACTACTCCGGCACCCAGGCGTGCCGCGTCCTGCGCGCCGAGGGCGTCCGGGTCATCCTCGTGAACCCGAACCCGGCGACGATCATGACCGACCCGGACTTCGCCGACGCGACGTACATCGAGCCGATCACGAACGCGTCGCTCGAGGAGATCATCCGCATCGAGCAGCCCGACGCGGTCCTGCCGACACTCGGCGGGCAGACCGCCCTGAACGCCGCGATCGCGCTCGACGAGGCCGGCATCCTCGAGAAGCACGGCGTCGAGCTCATCGGCGCGAAGGTCGACGCCATCCAGCGCGGTGAGGACCGACAGCTCTTCAAGGAGCTCGTCCTCGAGTCGGGCGCGGACGTCGCCCGCAGCCACATCGCGCACACGCTCGAGGAGGCGAAGGAGTTCGCGCAGGACCTCGGCTACCCGCTCGTGGTCCGGCCCTCCTTCACGATGGGCGGGCTCGGCTCGGGCTTCGCCTACAACGAGGAGGAGCTCGTCCGCTTCGTCGGCGACGGCCTGCAGTCGTCCCCGACGACGGAGGTCCTGCTCGAGGAGTCGATCCTCGGCTGGAAGGAGTACGAGCTCGAGCTGATGCGGGACAACGCGGACAACACCGTCGTCATCTGCTCGATCGAGAACGTCGACCCGGTCGGCGTGCACACCGGTGACTCGATCACGGTCGCCCCCCGCGCTCACGCTGACCGACCGCGAGTACCAGAACATGCGGAACATCGGCATCGACATCATCCGTCGGGTGGGCGTCGACACCGGCGGCTGCAACATCCAGTTCGCGGTCGACCCCTCGAACGGTCGCGTGATCGTCATCGAGATGAACCCGCGCGTCTCCCGCTCGTCGGCCCTCGCGTCGAAGGCGACGGGCTTCCCGATCGCCAAGATCGCCGCGAAGCTCGCCATCGGGTACCGGCTCGACGAGATCCAGAACGACATCACGCAGGTCACCCCGGCGAGCTTCGAGCCGACGCTGGACTACGTCGTCGTGAAGACCCCGCGCTTCGCGTTCGAGAAGTTCCCCGCCGCCGACGCGACGCTCACCACGACGATGAAGAGCGTCGGCGAGGCGATGGCCATCGGCCGCAACTACGCCACCGCGCTGCAGAAGTCGCTCCGGTCGCTCGAGAAGCGCGGGTCGAGCTTCCACTGGGACGTCCCGGCGGACCAGCTCGACAAGGCCGCCCTGCTCGAGAAGTCGCGCGTCCCGACGGACGGCCGGATCGTCACGGTCCAGCAGGCCCTCGTCGCCGGCGCCACCACGGCGGAGGTCTTCGACGCCACCGGCATCGACCCCTGGTTCATCGACCAGATCGTCCTCATCAACGAGGTCGCGGCCGAGGTCCGGGACGCCGCGACGCTCGACGCCGACACGGTCCGCTGGGCGAAGGAGCACGGCTTCAGCGACGTGCAGATCGCCGCGCTCCGGGGCATCACCGAGCAGGAGGCCCGCGACCAGCGGCACGCGCTCGGCATCCGGCCGGTGTTCAAGACCGTCGACACCTGCGCGGGCGAGTTCCCCGCCCTGACGCCGTACCACTACTCGTCCTACGACACCGAGACCGAGGTCGCCCCGAGCGACCGCAAGAAGGTCGTCATCCTCGGCTCCGGCCCGAACCGCATCGGCCAGGGCGTCGAGTTCGACTACTCCTGCGTGCACGCGTCCTTCGCGCTGAGCGACGCCGGGTTCGAGACGATCATGGTGAACTGCAACCCGGAGACGGTCTCGACCGACTACGACACCTCGGACCGCCTGTACTTCGAGCCGCTCACGGCCGAGGACGTCCTCGAGGTCATCGAGGCCGAGCAGGCGTCCGGGCAGGTGGTGGGCGTCGTCGTGCAGCTCGGCGGGCAGACCGCGCTGGGCCTGGCGAAGCCGCTCGAGGCCGCGGGCATCCCGATCCTCGGCACGAGCCCGGACGCCATCGACCTCGCCGAGGAGCGCGGGGCCTTCTCCCGCATCCTCGACGACGCCGGCCTCCTCGCCCCGAAGAACGGCACCGCCCACGACCTGGCGAGCGCGACCACCGTCGCCGAGGGCATCGGCTACCCGGTGCTCGTCCGCCCGTCCTTCGTGCTCGGTGGGCGCGGCATGGAGATCGTCTACGACTCCGCCGCCCTCGCCGACTACTTCGACCGGATGGCCGACCAGGCGATCATCGGCCCGGACCTGCCGCTGCTGGTGGACCGCTTCCTCGACGACGCGGTGGAGATCGACATCGACGCCCTGTACGACGGCGAGCGGCTGTACGTCGGCGGCATCATGGAGCACATCGAAGAGGCCGGGATCCACTCCGGTGACTCGTCCTGCACCCTGCCCCCGGTCGGCCTCGGTCGAGCCGAGATCCAGGCCGTCGTGGACGCGACCGAGGAGATCGCGCGGGGCGTCGGCGTCCGCGGTCTGCTCAACGTGCAGTTCGCGATCGGTGCGGGCGTGCTCTACGTCCTCGAGGCGAACCCGCGTGCCAGCCGCACGGTGCCGTTCGTGTCGAAGGCACTGGGCATCGCCCTGGCGAAGGCCGCCGCGCGCATCATGACCGGCTCGACGATCGACGGGTTGGTCGACGAGGGGATGCTGCCCGCCCGCGACGGCGCGTTCGTCCCGGCGCAGGCGCCGGTCGCCGTCAAGGAGGCCGTGCTCCCGTTCCGGCGCTTCCGCACCGCCGACGGGCAGGTCGTCGACTCCGTGCTCAGCCCGGAGATGCGCTCGACCGGCGAGGTCATGGGCATCGACCGCGACTTCCCGCGGGCGTTCCTGAAGAGCCAGGAGGCCGCGTACGGCGGGCTCCCGACCAGCGGCACGGTCTTCGTGAGCGTCGCCGACACGGACAAGCGCGCCATCGTCCTGCCGGTGCACCGCCTGCAGCAGCTCGGGTTCCGGATCATCGCGACCGAGGGCACCGCCGAGGTGCTCCGCCGCAACGGAATCCTGGTCGGCACGGTCGGCAAGTACAGCCAGGGGCAGGAGAGCGTCGTCGACCTGCTCGCCCGCAACGAGGTCGACATCGTCATCAACACGCCGAGCGGTGCCTCGGGTCGTGCGGACGGGTACGAGATCCGTGCGGCCACCGTGGCGGCCGACAAGCCGCTGTTCACGACGATCTCGCAGCTCGGCGCGGCGGTCGCGGCGATCGAGACGATCGGGACGCCGCACAGCGTCCGGAGCCTGCAGGACTACGCGCTCGAGCGAGCCGGGTGGTGACGCCGTTCGGCGTCCGGCTCGCGGCCGCCATCGACGCGCGCTCGGCCCTGTGCGTCGGGATCGACCCCCCACGCCGCCACCCTGGCGGCGTGGGGGCTCGGCCGCGACGAGGAGGGCCTCACGGCGTTCGGCGCCACCCTCGTCGACGCGGCCGCGGGCCGTGCGGCCGTCGTGAAGCCGCAGGTCGCGTTCTTCGAGGCCGCCGGGGCGGCCGGGTTCCGGGCGCTCGAGGCGACGATCCGTCGGGCGCGGGACGCGGGCCTCCTGGTCGTGGCCGACGTGAAGCGCGGCGACATCGGGTCCACCGGGGACGACTACGCGCTCGCCTGGCTGGACCGCGACGGGCCGTTCGCGGCGGACGCGATGACCGTGTCGCCGTACCTGGGGTACGCCTCGCTCGCCGGGACGATCCGCGTCGCCCGTGCGCACGGAGCGGGTGTGTTCGTGCTCGCCGCGACGAGCAACCCGGAGGCACGCGTGCTCCAGACGGCGGTGGTGGCCGAGGGGCCGCGTGCCGGTCGGACCGTGGCGGCCGGTATCGTCGTGGACGTGGCAGACGAGAACCGGACGACGGCCGACCAGGCCCTGGGGGGACGTCGGGCTCGTGCTCGGCGCGACGCTCGACCTCGACGACTTCGGCATCACCGCCGACGACATCGGCGCGGCGCCGGTGCTCGCGCCCGGGTTCGGCGCGCAGGGCGCACGCATCGGGGACCTCCGCGGGCTGTACGGCAGCCGTGCCGAGCAGGTCCTGGTGAACGAGTCGCGCGGCCTGCTCGTCGACGGTCCGGACGCCGTCGCCGGCCTGGTGGCGGACCGCGCGGAGCGGATCGCGCGCGCCCTGGCGGTGGCCGCGTGACCGAGCAGACCGGGGCAGCGCCCGACACGTCCACGGACGACCGCGCCGAGCTCCCCGCGCACCGGAACCCGCCGGAGGTCGACCGTGTCGCGGCCGCGAAGGCCGCCGTCGCCGCACGACGAGCACGTGCCGCCGTCAAGGCCGCGGTGGCGTCGGGGGAGCGGTCGCCGCTCGAGGTCGCCAAGGCCGCGTGGTCGGAGGACGAGTCGGTCGTCGCGGCGACCGCCGCCGAGCGGTCGCTCCGGGTGCGGGACCTCCTCACGAGCCTGCCCGGTGTCGGTCCGGCCCGGGCCGAGGCCGTGATGGGCGCCCTCCGCATCGCGCCGTCCAAGCGCCTGGGTGGCCTCGGCAGTCGACAGCGCACCGAGCTCGCGGACTGGTTGGCGGCACGTGGGCGCAAGCGGGGGGCCTCGAAGCTCGTCGTGCTCGCGGGGCCGACCGCGGTCGGGAAGGGCACCGTCAGTGCGCACATCCGCGAGCAGTACCCCGAGGTGAACCTCAGCGTGTCCGCGACGACCCGCAAGCCCCGCCCGGGCGAGGTCGACGGCGTGCACTACTACTTCGTCGACGACGCCGAGTTCGACCGGATGATCCGCGACCGCGAACTGCTCGAGTACGCCACCGTGCACAACTCGTACCGGTACGGCACCCCGCGGCCGCCGATCGACCGTGCGCTCGACGCCGGCGAGAAGGTCATGCTCGAGATCGACCTGCAGGGTGCCCGGCAGGTGCGGGACGCCATGCCCGAGGCGGTGCTCGTGTTCCTGCTGCCGCCGACCTGGGACGAACTCGTCCGACGGCTCATCGGCCGCGGCACCGAGTCCGCCGAGGAGCAGGCCCGGCGGCTCGAGACCGCGAAGGTGGAGCTCGCCGCGCAGGACGAGTTCGACGTGCGGATCGTGAACTCGGATGTCAGCACGGCGGCACGCGAGGTCGTAGACTTGTTCTCTGCGCCCTGACGGGTGCACCGACGACGAGGAGCAACCCCATGGCCAACCCCCAGGGCATCATCGACCCGCCCATCGACGACCTGCTCAGCAAGGTCGAGTCGAAGTACGCGCTCGTGATCTTCGCCTCCAAGCGCGCCCGCCAGATCAACGACTACTACGCCGACCTGCACGAGGGCTCGCTCTTCGACAACGTCGGTCCGCTCGTCGACTCGACGATCGACGACAAGCCGCTCTCGGTCGCGCTCCACGAGATCAACGAGGACAAGCTGACCGTCACCAAGCAGCAGCAGCCCACCGTCTGATCCCGGTGACGAGCGCACTCCGTCTCTTCACGTCGGAATCGGTGACCGAAGGCCACCCCGACAAGATCTGCGACCAGATCTCGGACGCCATCCTGGACGCCCTCCTCACGGTCGACCCGCACGCCCGGGTCGCCGTCGAGACGATGGTGACGACCGGGCTCGTGCACGTCGCCGGCGAGGTCACCACCTCCGGCTACGTCGAGATCCCGCAGCTGGTCCGTGACGTCATCACGGGCATCGGCTACGACTCCTCCGACGTGAGCTTCGACGGCCGTACCTGTGGCGTCGAGATCTCGATCGGAGCGCAGTCGCCCGACATCGCGCAGGGCGTCGACGAGTCGCTCGACACCCGCTCGGGTGCCGGGGTGGACCCGCTCGACCGCCAGGGCGCGGGCGACCAGGGCATCATGTTCGGCTTCGCGACGAACGAGACGCCCGAGTACATGCCCGTCGCCATCTGGCTCGCACACCGCCTGGCGGAGAAGCTCGCAGCGGTCCGCAAGTCCGGTGAGCTGACGTACCTGCGCCCGGACGGCAAGACCCAGGTCACGGTCGGGTACGACGGCATCACGCCGAAGACCGTCGAGACCGTGGTGCTGTCGACGCAGCACGCGCCGAGCGTCACGCTCGAGCAGCTGACGGCCGACATCACCGAGCACGTCATCCGTCCGGTCCTCGACCTGGTGGACCTCGACTCGTCCCGGGTGGACGTCATCGTGAACCCGACCGGTCGGTTCGAGATCGGCGGGCCCCAGGGCGACGCCGGCCTGACCGGGCGCAAGGTGATCGTCGACACCTACGGTGGGGCCTCGCGGCACGGCGGTGGCGCGTTCAGCGGCAAGGACCCCTCGAAGGTGGACCGCTCGGCGGCGTACGCCCTGCGCTGGGTCGCCAAGAACGCCGTCGCGGCGGGACTCGCCGACCGGCTCGAGGTGCAGGTCGCCTACGCGATCGGTCGCGCCAAGCCGGTCGGTCTGTACGTCGAGTCCTTCGGCACCGGCCACGTCGACGACGCCACGATCGAAGCCGCGATCACCGAGGTGTTCGACCTCCGACCGGCCGCGATCATCCGCGACCTCGACCTGCTCACGCCGAAGTACGCGAAGACGGCGACCTACGGGCACTTCGGTCGCGACCTGCCCGGATTCACCTGGGAGCAGCTCGACCGCGTCGAGGAGCTCCGCACCGCGGCAGGACTCGTCCCCGCCACCGCCTGAGGCCCTCCGTGGCCACCGTCGCGCGCGTCGTCCTCGACTCGCCGCTCCCGCAGCTCGACCGTCTGTTCGACTACCGGGTGCCGGCCGAGTTCGAGGACGACTGCGTGCCGGGGGTCCGCGTGAAGGTGCCGCTGCGCTCCGGTGCGCGCATGACCGACGCCTACGTGGTCGAGGTCGTGTCGGACGACGCCCTGTCCCCGGAACACGACTTCCCGGGGGGAACTCAGCGTCATCGAGGAACTCGTGAGCCCGGTGCCGGTGCTCGCGCCCGAGGTCTGGCGACTCGCGCGGGCCGTGGCCGACCGTGCCGCCGGGGTCGCGAGTGACGTGCTGCGGCTCGCGGTGCCGACCCGGCAGGTCCGGCCCGAGAAGGCCTGGCTCGAGCGGGACCCGGAGCACGTACCGCCGGCGGTCGAGGCGGTCCCGGTCACCGGGTACGCGGACGGCGCGCTCGAGGCCGTCATCGACGCCGGTGGCCGTGCGGCGGTCAGTGCCGTCCCGCACCCGGTGCTGCTCGCGGCACCGGCACCGGCACCGGCACCGGCACCGACGCCCGCGACGGAGCCAGACGTCGACGCTGACGCTGACGCTGACGCTGACGCCGGCGCTGACGCCGACCCGACAGCGGACGGCCCTGCTCCCGCCGACGGCGGTCCGCAGCCGGTCGCCGCAGACGCGCCCGACGGCGTCTGGGTGCCGGGCTGGGCCGCCACCCTGGCCCAGGCCGCGGCGCACACCCTGGCGGGCGAGCGCTCCGCCGTGCTCGCCGTCCCCGACTTCCGGGACGTCGCCGACCTCGAGCGTGCGCTGCACGTCCTCGTGCCGCCGGAGCGGGTCGTCCGCTTCGACGCCAAGCAGACGAACGGGCAGCGGGCCCGCGCGCTCCTGACCGCCCGGACCCACCCCGTGGTGGCGATCGGCAGCCGGGCCGCCGTGTACGCCCCGGCCGCCGACCTCGGGCTCATCGCGCTGTGGGACGACGGCGACCCGTCCTTCGCCGAGCAGCGTGCACCGTACGTGCACACCCGGGACGTCGCCCTCGTGCGGACCGCGCAGTCGGGCGCGGCGCTGCTCATGCTCTCGCACGCCCGGAGCACCGACGTGCAGCGGCTCGTCGAGCTCGGCTGGTTGCAGGAGCTCGCTCCGCACCGGGTCCGGGTGCCGAAGGTCGTGCCGACGGCGCACCAGACGAACGCCGACGGGTACGCCGCGCAGGCCCGGATCCCGAGCAGCGCGTGGCGGGCCGCCCGCGAGGCGAGTCGTGAGGGTCCGGTCCTCGTCCAGGTGTCGAACCCCGGGTTCGGGACGGGACTGGTCTGCTCCGAGTGCGGGGAGCGCGCGCACTGCCGGGTCTGCGGCGGCCCGCTCGGCAGTCCACACGCGGGGTCGACCCCGCAGTGCCGGTTCTGCGGTGCCCTCGCCGCCGGCTACCGCTGCCCGACGTGCGGCAACGGCACGCTCAAGCCGGTCGGCCAGGGGGCACAGCGCACCGCCGACGAACTCGGCCGGGCCTTCCCGAACACCCGCATCGTCGTCGCCGACGGGTCCCGCCCGATCGACGAGGTCCCGGCGCGTCCCGCGGTCGTCGTCGCGACCCGCGGAGCCGAGCCGGACGTCGCCGGCGGGTACGCGTGCGTCCTGCTCCTCGACGGCGAGCGGATGCTGGCGCGGGAGGGGCTCCGGGTGCAGGAGGACGTCCTGCGCGTGTGGGCGAACGCCGCGGCCAAGGGCGCGCCCGGTGCTCCGGTCTACCTGGTCGGGATCGGCGGGAAGCTCGCGAACGCGATGGCACTCTGGCGGCTCGACCTGCCTGCGCACGACGAGTTGACCGACCGCCGCGAGCTGTTCTTCCCGCCGGCCGTCCGGGTCGCGACCCTCACCGGCACCGACGAGGCCGTCACCGGCGCGGTCGAGGCACTCGGCGACGCTCCGGTGGGGCCCGTCCTCGGGCCCGTCCCGGTGGAGGACCCGACGCCGGGCACGGTCCGCGCGATCGTGCGGTTCCCGTACGGACACGGCGCCGAGGTCGCGGCGACGCTCAAGGCGGAGGTGATCCGGCGCTCCTCGACGCGACGGGTCGTCGCCGGTGGCACGAAGCGGCGGGCGGCCCCGGCGCTCCGGGTCCGGATGGACGACGCCGAACCCTTCTCCGAGGTCTGACCCGCGCTGCACGGGCCCCGCGCTGTACGCGCCCGGCGCTCCACGGGCCCCGCGCTGTACGCGCCCCCCGCGCTGTGCCGCCCGGACGGACGGGAGGCCCGTGGCGATCCCGCCACGGGCCTCCCGTCCGTCACCGACGCGGATCAGCGAGCAGTGCGCTCCGCACCGACCGGTGCGCGACGGCCGCGGGACAGCACGACGCCGAGCGCGACCATGCCGATCGCGAGGACGAGGTGCAGCCAGTTGTCGGCCGAGTTGAGCGGCACGAAGTTCGCCGCGCTGTCGCTGTTCGCGGTGAAGAGGCCGTAGATCCAGAGGACGAAGTACACGACGCCGCCGATCACCAGGTAGAACCGGGACCCGCTGGCACGACGTGCTGCGAGGACCCCGACGACACCGAACAGCAGGTGGACGATGTTGTGCAGCACCGACACCTGGAAGATGCCGAGCAGCATGCCCATGGAGTCGTTGCCGGCGCCGCCCAGGTCACCGGTCGTGAGGCCGGGGACGAAGCCGGCGAGGCCGACGAGCAGGAAGACGATCCCGACGACGAGGGCGCCCTTCTGGACGGGCGTCTCGGCGAAGCTGGTGGGAGCGGGGGGTGGACAGTCGGTCTGACATGGTCGTTCCTTTCAGCGGATTGCCTGTGACCGTACCCGTGCGACGACGGGGACGTCCGGAGGTGCCGCGGGCCCTCGTCCCGGGGACGGAGCGGCCGACGGAACCTCCGGCTGCCGGGCTCAGCGCGGCTGGGCGGGGTTGGTCGGGTCGCCGTGCGACGGCGGGTTGACCACCGGGCCGGAGGTCGCTGGCGTGACGGCGGGCGAGGCGGTGCCCTGCTGGACCTCGGGCAGGTGCTCGGGGACCGTCCCGGTCGGCTCGGCGCCGGCGTCGAGGGCTGCGATGCGGGAGGTCAGCACCTGCACGACCGGCAGTCGGTCGCCGTGGCCCCGTTCGTGGTCGAGCAGGGTCTGCAGTTGGTCGCGGTCGAGCGGGCGGACGTGTTCGGCGAGGTTGCCGAGCGGGAGGTGGTCGAAGTCGGGCAGGGGCAGTGCGTCGCTGGTCATGGTGGTCCTTCCGTCGAGGTGCCAGCGACCGTAGGCAGGACCGCCTCCGCACACACCCAGTCCCGGCGCGGACCGAGCGCGACCTCGGCCGCCCGTCCCGTCCGGGTCTCGTGGGAGACTGGTCCGATGCGTCTCGTCGTCGCCGGCAGCCCCGCTGCCGCGGTCCCCACCCTCCGCGCTCTGGCGGCGTCCGACCACGAGATCGCGGCGGTGCTCACCCGGCCGCCGACGCCGCAGGGACGGAAGCGCGTGCTCACCCCCCACGCCGGTCGCGCAGGTCGCGTCGGAGCTCGGGCTCCCGGTGATCGAGGCCGCCCGCGTGGACGACGAGGTGACCGCCCGGATCGCGGACCTGGACGTCGACCTCGGCGTGATCGTCGCGTACGGGGCGCTGCTCCGCCGTCCGGCCCTCGACGCCCCGCGGCTCGGATGGGTGAACCTGCACTTCTCGGACCTTCCCGCGTACCGCGGCGCCGCCCCGGTGCAGCGCGCCGTGATGGCCGGTGAGACGACCACCGCGGCGACGGTGTTCCAGCTCGTCGAGGCCCTGGACGCCGGCCCGGTCTTCGCGACCGAGCCGTTCACGATCGATCCCGAGGCGACGTCGGGCGACGTCCTCAGCGCGATGGCCGAGCGCGGCGCGGAGCTCGTCGTCCGGGTCGTCGACGACCTCGCCGCCGGGACCGCGGTCGCCGCCGACCAGGTCGGCGAGCCGACGACGGCGCCGAAGCTGACGCTCGAGGACGGCCGCACCGACTTCGCCGCCCCCCGCCGCCGTCGTGCACGCACGACTCCGCGGGGTCACCCCCCGAGCCCGGCGCGTTCGCGCTGCTCGGCGAGACCCGGGTCAAGCTGCTCCGGGCGGGCCGGGTCGGACCGGGAGGCGCGGGGGGAGGCCGCCCCGCGTCCCGCCCCCCGGTGCGCTCCGACTGGTGGACGGTGTGCTGCTGGTCGGCACGGCGGACGAGCCGCTCGTGCTGCGCGAGGTGCAGCCGGCCGGCAAGAAGGCGATGGACGCCGCGGCCTGGGCCCGCGGGCTCGGTCCGCTCGACGGGAAGGTGCTCGCATGAGCGCGGGACAGGCACGGCCGCGGGGCCGACAGGGGAGCGGCGACGAGGGCCGGCGCAGCGGCGGACCCGGTGTCGGCGGTCGTCGGACCGGCGGTCGTCCCCAGGCAGCCCGCCAGGTCAGCGCCCGCCGGGTCGCGTTCGACGTGCTCCGTGCCGTGCAGGTCGACGACGCCTACGCGAACCTCCTGCTGCCGACCCGCATCCGCCGCGCCGGGTTGAGCGCCCGCGACGCCGGCTTCGCGACCGAGCTGACCTACGGCACCATCCGGATGATCGGCCGGTACGACGCCGTCGTCGCCCTGGCCTCCGGACGTCGCGCGGACCTCGTCGAGGCCGACGTGCTCGACGTGATGCGCCTCGGCGTCCACCAGCTGCTCGCCATGCGGACACCGACCCACGCGGCCGTGTCCGCCACGGTCGAACTCGCCCGAGAGGTCGGGGTCGCCCGGGCCACCGGCTTCGTCAACGCCGTGATGCGGAAGGTCGCCGCGAAGACCCCGGAGGAGTGGGACGCCCTGGTGACGGCGGGCCTCGGTGGCGAGGCACTGCTCGCGACGCGGTGGTCGCACCCGGTCTGGGTCGTGTCGGCGTTCCGTGACGCCCTCGCCGCCGAGCGCTCCCGCGACGAACTCGTCGCACTCCTGGCGGCCGACAACGAGGCGCCCCGGGTCCAGCTCGCGGCACTGCCCGGCGTCGCCACCGCGGAGGACGTCGAGCAGGCGACCGCGCGCGCCACGGGTGACGACGACGCCTCCGGTGACGAGCCTCCCGTCGGTCCCGCCGACGACGACACGACCGGCGACCGCGCTGTCGGCGACGACGCCGCCGCCGCCGACACCGCCGGTGGCGACACCGCGCCCGCGACCGCACCGGTCGCGCCCGACCTGCCCGTCTCACCGGTCGGCATCCGCGGGGTCGCCGGCGACCCGGCACGCGTCCCCGGCGTCGCGGCCGGGCGCCTCCGGGTGCAGGACGAGGGCTCGCAGCTCGCCGCCCTCGCGCTCTCCCGGTCCTCCGAGGTCCGTCCCGGCGAGCGGTGGCTCGACCTCTGCGCCGGTCCCGGCGGCAAGGCGGCGCTCCTGGCGGCCGAGGCCGCGCAGGCCGGGGCGACCCTCGTCGCGAACGAGCTCGTCCCGGCCCGGGTGGGACTCGTCCGGGAGGCCCTCCGGGACTTCCGCGACACCGTCACGGTGGTCGAGGGCGACGGCCGTCGCTTCGGACAGGACGGCTCCGGCGTGCGGTTCGACCGCATCCTGCTCGACGCGCCGTGCACCGGGCTCGGTGCGCTGCGCCGTCGTCCGGAGGCCCGCTGGCGGAAGCAGCCCGAGGACGTCGCGGAGCTGGCCGTCCTGCAGGAGGAACTGCTCGAGGCCGCGGTCCGGGTCCTCGTACCGGGCGGCACGCTCGCCTACGTGACGTGCTCGCCGCACCTGGCGGAGACCCGCGGACAGGTCGACGCCCTGATGCGCCGCCACGGGCACGAGCTCGAGCAGCTCGACACGGCGTCCGTGGTCCGGTCGGTGGCCGCTCGTGACCCCCCGGGTCGCGGACGGCCGGACGGTGCAGCTCTGGCCGCACCGCATCGGCACCGACGCGATGTTCATCGCACTCGTGCGCCGAACGGCCTGAACCGCGGCCGGTAGGCTCGACGGGTGACGATCCGCATCTCGCCGAGCATCCTGTCCGCCGACTTCGCGAACCTCGAGCGCGAGCTCCAGCGCATCGACACCGCCGACATGGTGCACGTCGACGTCATGGACAACCACTTCGTGCCGAACCTGACGCTCGGGCTGCCGATCGTGCAGCGCCTGCAGCAGGTCTCGCCGGTCCCGCTCGACGTCCACCTCATGATCACCGACGCCGACACCGAGGCACCGAAGTACGCCGAGACCGGCGCGGCCAGCGTGACGTTCCACTTCGAGGCGGCGACCGACCCCGTGGCCACCGCCGCGGCGATCCGGTCGAACGGGGCCCGTGCCGCCGTCGCCCTGAAGCCCGGCACGCCGGTGACCCAGGTGCTGCACCACCTCGACGCCTACGACATGGTCCTGCTCATGACCGTCGAGCCGGGGTTCGGCGGGCAGTCGTTCATGCCCGAGGTGATGCCGAAGCTCGCCGACGCCCGGGCGGCGGTCGACGCGTCGGGGCTCGACGTCTGGCTCGAGGTCGACGGCGGCATCGCGGTCGACACCGTACCCCAGGCCGTGCGGAGCGGCGCCGACACCCTGGTCGCCGGCTCCGCGGTGTACGGCGGGGAGCCGGCAGCGCGCATCGCCGATCTCCGGGCGGCGGCGCAGCGTGCCCTCGCGGACCGGTAGCCTGGGAGCGTGAAGACGTTCGACGACCTGTTCGCGGAGCTGACCGAGAAGGCGCGGACGCGCCCGGAGGGCTCCGGCACCGTCGCCGAACTGGATGCCGGCGTGCACCAGATCGGCAAGAAGATCGTGGAAGAGGCCGCCGAGGTCTGGATGGCGGCCGAGTACGAGGGCGACGAGCGCACCTCAGAGGAGATCTCGCAGCTCGTGTACCACCTGCAGGTGCTCATGGTCGCGAAGGGCCTCACCCCGGCGGACGTCTGGCGACATCTGTAGGGAGCGCTGGTCCAGCGCACCGCAGACCCGTCACCGACCCTCCTCCAGGAAGCAGACCCCTGATGCTCCGCATCGCCGTGCCCAACAAGGGCTCCCTGTCCGAGACCGCCTCCGAGATGCTCCGGGAGGCCGGGTACGCCGGTCGCCGTGACCCGAAGGCGCTGCACCTGCTCGACGAGCGCAACGGGGTGGAGTTCTTCTTCCTGCGGCCGCGCGACATCGCGACCTACGTCGGCTCGGGCGCGCTCGACGTCGGCGTCACCGGCCGTGACCTGCTGCTCGACTCCGGCTCGGCCGCGCACGAGGTCGACGCGCTCGGGTTCGCCGACTCCACCTTCCGGTTCGCCGGGGCCCCCGGTCGCTACGCCACGCTGCAGGACCTCGAGGGCGTCCGGGTCGCGACGAGCTACCCCGGACTCGTCGGCGAGTTCCTCGCGCGGCACGGCGTGACCGCGACGCTCGTGAAGCTCGACGGCGCCGTGGAGAGCGCGGTCCGCCTCGGTGTCGCCGACGCGGTCGCGGACGTCGTGTCCACCGGCAGCACGCTCCGCGCCGCGGGCCTCGAGATCTTCGGTCCGGTCATCCTCGAGTCCACCGCGGTCCTCATCACCACGGACGAGAGCATCGCCGGGATCGACGTCCTCCGCCGCCGCCTGCAGGGCGTGCTGGTCGCCCGCGGGTACGTCATGCTCGACTACGACATCCCGTCCGAGCTGCTCGAACGGGCGACGGCGATCGCCTCGGGCATCGAGTCACCGACCGTCTCACCGCTGCACGACCGCGACTGGTCCGCGGTCCGGGTGATGATCCCGCGCGAGGACGCGAACCTCATCATGGACGCGCTCTACGACCTCGGCGCGCGGGCCATCCTCGTCAGCCCGATCCACGCCGCACGCCTGTGACCGACGCGCCCGTCGCGACCGCCCTCGGCGGCGTGTCCGTCCGTGTCATCCCGTGCCTGGACGTGTCCGGCGGCCGGGTCGTCAAGGGCGTCAACTTCCTCGACCTGCAGGACGCCGGCGACCCGGTCGAGCTGGCCGCCCGCTACTACGAGCAGGGCGCGGACGAACTGACCTTCCTGGACGTCGGGGCGACGGTCGAGAACCGCGCGACGATGTGGGACACCGTCACCCGCACCGCCGAGCAGGTGTTCATCCCGCTCACCGTCGGGGGTGGTGTCCGGAGCGTCGACGACGTCTCGCGGCTGCAGCAGTGCGGTGCGGACAAGATCGGCGTGAACAGCGCCGCGATCGCCCGGCCCGAGCTCGTCACCGAGATCGCCGACCGGTTCGGCTCGCAGGCGGTCGTGCTCTCGCTCGACGTCAAGCGCTCCGCCCGCACCGCCTCGGGCTTCGTCGTCACGACCCACGGCGGCCGCACCGAGACCGACATCGACGCGATCGCCTGGGCGCGCGATGCTGTTGAGCGCGGCGCGGGCGAGCTCCTCGTCAACTCGATCGACGCGGACGGCACGAAGAACGGGTTCGACCTCGAGCTCGTCACCGCGGTCCGCGCGGTGTCCTCGGTGCCGGTCATCGCCTCGGGAGGCGCAGGACGCGTCGAGCACTTCGCACCGGCCATCGACGCGGGAGCCGACGCGGTCCTCGCGGCGAGCGTCTTCCACCGTGGCGAGATGACCGTCGGCGACGTCAAGGACGCGCTGCGCGCCACCGGGCACGTCGTCCGCTGAGCCGGCCGGACCGCGCGGGACGGGCCTCCCGGCCGGGTCGGACCGCCGCGCCGGTCGCCGACCGCGCCGGGCCGTAGGCTGGTGGTCTCATGACCGACAGCACCAGCACCAGCACCGGAGCGGTCCTCGACCGCGCGCGCTTCGGTGCGGACGGACTGCTCCCCGCCATCGTGCAGGAGGAATCGTCGAAGGACGTCCTCATGCTCGGCTACATGGACCGGGAGGCCCTCCGCCGCACCCTGACCGAGGGTCGGGTGACCTTCTGGTCGCGGTCCCGGCGCGAGTACTGGCGCAAGGGCGACACGTCCGGGCACGCCCAGTACGTCCGCGGTGCGGCCCTCGACTGCGACGACGACACCCTGCTCGTGACGGTGCACCAGGTGGGGGGCGGCCTGCCACACCGGTGCGCGCAGCTGCTTCGACGTCGACCCGCTCGACCCGGTGACGGCGTCCGCACCGGCCGACGCGCAGACCGGCCCCGGCGACGCCGCCGAGCCCGCGGCGGGGTCCGACCGGTGAGCGACGCACCCCGCACCACCAGCCGTGCCGACTTCGACCGGCTGGTCGCCGAGGGGCACCGCGTCGTCCCCGTCGTCCGTGCGCTCTTCGCCGACAGCGAGACGCCCGTCGGTGTCTACCGGAAGCTCGCCGACGGACGCCCCGGGTCGTTCCTGCTCGAGTCCGCCGGACAGGGTGGGCTGTGGTCGCGCTGGTCCTTCGTCGGCGTGCGGAGCTTCGGCGTCCTGACGCAGGAGGGTGACCGGGCGGCCTGGATCGACACCGGCCTGTCGGCGGAACGTGCCGTCGGGTCCCTCGACGGCGCTCCGCTGGAGGTCCTCGCCCGACTGCACGAGCGGTGGGCCACACCCCGCGTGCCCGGGACCCCGCCGCTCGTCGGCGGCACGGTGGGGTTCATCGGGTGGGAGGCCGTCCGCCAGCTCGAGCACCTGCCCGACGCGCCGCCGGCGGACTTCGACGTGCCCGGCCAGGCGCTGTCCTTCGTCGCCGAGCTGGCCGCGCTCGACCACCGCACCGGGCTCGTGCTGCTCGTCGCGAGCGCCCTGCACGACGGCACGGACGACGCCGACACGCTGTGGTCCGACGCCCAGACCCGACTCGACCGGATGCAGGCCGACCTCGTGCAGCCGAGCGTCGCCACCGTCGCCGAGGCGTTCGACATCGCCGAACCGACCGCACGCTCCCGGTCCACCCCGGAGGAGTACGCGGCGGCGATCGAGCGGTCGAAGCGGTACATCCGCGACGGCGACGTCTTCCAGGTGGTCATCTCGCAGCGGTTCGACCACGACGTGACGGCCGACCCGCTGGACGTCTACCGCGTGCTGCGGACGCTCAACCCGAGCCCGTACATGTACTTCCTGTCCCTGGCGGGCACCGATGGCGAGCCCTTCTGGATCGTCGGCGCGTCGCCGGAGGCGCTCGTGAAGGTCCAGGACGGCCGGGCCATGACGCACCCGATCGCCGGCTCCCGACCCCGCGGTGCCACCACGGAGGAGGACGTCCGCCTGGGCGAGGAACTGCTGCAGGACCCGAAGGAACGGGCCGAGCACCTCATGCTCGTCGACCTGGCCCGCAACGACCTGCAGAAGGTGTGCGAGCCGGGCACGGTCGCGGTGACCGAGTTCATGACGGTCGAACGGTTCAGCCACGTCATGCACCTCGTGTCGAGCGTCGAGGGGGCCGTCCGGCCCGGGGCGTCCGCGATCGACGTGTTCCGCGCGACCTTCCCGGCCGGCACGCTCTCCGGGGCACCGAAGCCGCGGGCACTGCAGATCATCGACGAGCTCGAACCGGCGGCGCGCGGTGCCTACGCGGGCGTCGTCGGGTACTTCGACTTCGCCGGGGACGCCGACGTCGCGATCGCGATCCGCACCGCCCTGATCCAGGACGGCGTCGCCCGGGTGCAGGCCGGGGCCGGGCTCGTCGCCGACTCCGACCCGACGAGCGAGCACCTCGAGTCGGTCAACAAGGCCGCGGCGCCGCTGCGTGCCGTCGCGACCGCGAACCGGATGACCGGGGTGCTCCGGTGAAGCGCTCCCGACCGCTCGTGGTCGTCGTCGGGCTCGCGGTCGCGGGCCTCGTGATGCTCGCGTGGACGCAGACCTGGTTCACCGTGCACCTCGACCACTCCGCGGCGGTCGTGAAGACCGTGGCCGCCGACGGCGCGACGGTCGTGCCGCAGTACACCGCGGTCGCGATCGCGAGCCTCGCGCTGTTCCTCGCGTTGACGATCGCCGGTCGTGTCGTCCGGGTCGTGCTCGCGGTCGTGCAGGTCCTGCTCGGCGTGGCCGTCGTGGTGACCGGGATCTCCGCACTGTCCGACCCGGTGGCCGCCGCACGCAGCGCCGTGGGGTCCGTCGCCGGCGTGAGCGACATCGGCGCCGTCCGGCAGGTCGTCACGCGCGTCGACGTCAGCATCTGGCCCGTGGTGGGGATCACCGGCGGCGTGCTCGCAGCCCTCCTCGGCGTCGCCGTGCTCGTCCTGCAGCGGTCCTGGCCCGGTCCGAGCCGGAAGTACGGCGACGCCGCCACGCCCGGGTCGGCAGCGGACGTCTCCGGCTCCCATGCGTCGGACGGCACCGGCACGTCGGACGGCGCCGGCACGTCAGACGGGACCGGCGCCTCCCGGACCGGGTCCCGGGCGCCCGTCGTCCGCGACGCCGTCGTCGACTGGGACGACCTGAGCGCGGGTCTCGACCCGACCGCGGGGGGACGCCGCCGACGGGCGGGTCCGGACCACGGACGCGGTAGGATCGTCGGAGCGTCGCCCGACCGGCGGCGCCAGCGACAACGAGGAGCACCGTGAGCAACACTGAGCCCGCAGAACTCGGCGAAGGCCACTCGCCGGCGGCCTGGACGGCCGTCGTCATCATGCTGATCGGCTTCGCCGCCGGGACGCTCTTCTTCTGGTTCGACATGGCCTGGGGCGTGTGGGCATCCGCCGCCGTCGTGGTCATCGGTCTCGTCGTCGGCGCGGTCATGGGCAAGGCCGGCTACGGCGTGAACGGCCCGAAGTTCGTCCCCAAGCACCACGGCGAGTGAGCGCGTGCCTGCCGCGCCCTCCGAGAACCTCCTCCTGACCCTCGTCGCCGGCGCGCTCGAGGACGCCGCGGCCCGTCGCCTGGACCGGCCGTACGCGGACGTCGAGCGTGACCTCGACCGGGTCGCGTCCCCGCTCGACGCCCTCACGTTCCTCACGCCGGGGGACCGCGTCAAGGTCCTCGCCGAGGTCAAGCGGGCCAGCCCGTCCCGTGGGTCGATGGCGCCCATCGAGGACCCGGCGTCGCTCGCCGCCGACTACGAGCGCGGCGGAGCCTCGGCGATCAGCGTCCTGACCGAAGGGCGCAGGTTCCTCGGGTCGCTCGCCGACCTCGAGGCGGTCAAGGCCCGGGTGTCGGTGCCGGTGCTCCGCAAGGACTTCATCGCCGACCCGTACCAGGTGCTGGAAGCGCGTGCGGCGGGGGGCCGACCTCGTCCTGCTGATCGTCGCCGCACTCGAGCAGCCCGCCCTGGGCGAGCTGCACGGCCTCGCCGAGGAGCTCGGTATGCGCGTCCTGGTCGAGGCGCACTCGGCGGACGAGGTCTCCCGTGGGCTGGACGCCGGTGCTCGCATCCTGGGTGTCAACGCCCGCGACCTCACCGACTTCTCGCTCGACCGTGACCTGTTCGGCTCGCTCGCCGACCGCATCCCCGACGGGGTCGTGCGCGTCGCCGAGTCCGCCGTGAAGACCCCCCGCCGACGTCGCCCACTACCGGTCCGCCGGGGCGGACGTCGTCCTCGTCGGGGAGGCGCTCGTCACCGGCGCCGACCCCGCCGCCACGCTCGCGTCGTTCATCGACGGCTGACAACCCGTCCGGCCCCGTGCCGGGCACTCCCGGGAGCACCACCGTGACCTCACTCCGTGACCTGCAAGGCCCGTACTTCGGCGACTTCGGCGGGCGGTTCGTCCCCGAGTCGCTCGTCCTGGCGCTCGACGAGCTCGAAGCCGCCTTCCGGGAGGCCTGGGCCGACCAGTCCTTCCGGGACGAGCTCGACACGCTCCACCGCGAGTACACCGGGCGGCCGTCGATCATCACCGAGGTGCCGCGGTTCGCGAAGCACGCCGGTGGTGCCCGGGTGGTCCTGAAGCGCGAGGACCTCAACCACACCGGCTCGCACAAGATCAACAACGTCCTCGGGCAGGCGCTCGTCGCGCGCCGGCTCGGCAAGACCCGCCTGATCGCGGAGACCGGAGCGGGACAGCACGGCGTCGCGACCGCGACGGCGGCGGCCCTCTTCGGCATGGACTGCGTCGTGTACATGGGCGCCGTCGACACCGAGCGACAGGCGCTCAACGTGGCCCGCATGCGGCTCCTCGGCGCGCAGGTCATCCCGGTGGAGACCGGCTCGCGCACGCTGAAGGACGCCATCAACGAGGCCCTGCGGGACTGGGTCGCGAACGTCGATTCGACGCACTACCTGCTCGGGACCGTCGCCGGTCCGCACCCGTTCCCGGAGATGGTGCGACAGTTCCACAAGGTGATCGGCGAAGAGGCGCGTCAGCAGGTCCTCGACCGCGTCGGGCGCCTGCCGGACGTCGTCGCCGCCTGCGTCGGCGGTGGGTCGAACGCCATGGGCATCTTCGAGGCCTTCCTCGACGACGAGTCCGTCCGGCTGTACGGCTTCGAGGCCGGGGGCGACGGGGTGGAGACGGGTCGGCACGCCGCGAGCATCACCCTCGGTCGCGAGGGCGTCCTGCAGGGTGCGAAGTCCTACCTGATGCAGGACGAGGACGGGCAGACGATCGAGAGCCACAGCATCTCGGCCGGGCTCGACTACCCGAGCGTCGGACCGGAGCACGCCTACCTGGCCTCGATCGGTCGGGCGACGTACGAGCCGATCACGGACACCGAGGCGATGGAGGCCTTCCGCCTGTTGAGCCGGACCGAGGGCATCATCCCCGCGATCGAGTCGTCCCACGCCCTGGCCGGGGCGATCAAGCTCGGCAAGGAGCTCGGCCCCGACGGCGTCGTCCTCGTGAACCTGTCCGGCCGCGGCGACAAGGACGTGGCCTCCGCCAGTCGGTACTTCGGCATCCTCGACGAGACGGCGGTGCAGTCGTGAGCACGAACAAGACCGTCGCCGCGACCATCGACCGCGCGAACGACGAGCGCGCCGGTGCCGTCGTCGGGTACCTCCCGGCGGGCTACCCGGACCTGCAGACGAGCATCGACGCCGCCGTGGCCCTCGCCGAGAACGGCGTCGACGTCATCGAGCTCGGGCTGCCGTACTCCGACCCCGTGATGGACGGACCGGTCATCCAGCGCGCCGCGGAGGAGAGCCTGGCGAACGGCTTCAAGGTCGCGCAGGTCTTCGACGCGGTGCACGCGATAACCGAGGGCGTCGACACCCCCGTCCTCGTGATGACGTACTGGAACCCCGTGCTGCGGTACGGCGTGGACCGGTTCGCGGACGACCTCGTCGCGGCCGGGGCGGCCGGCCTCATCACGCCGGACCTGATCCCGGACGAGGGCCGGCAGTGGATCGACGCCTCGGAGCGCACCGGGCTCGACCGGGTGTTCCTCGCGGCCCCGTCCTCCACGGACGCCCGGATGAAGCAGGCCGTGGACCGGAGCCGCGGCTTCGTCTACGCCGTCTCGACGATGGGCGTCACCGGTGCCCGATCCGGCGTCGACAGCGCGGCCCGCACCGTCGTCTCGCGGCTCCGCGACGCCGGTGTCGAGCGCACGTGCGTCGGCCTCGGCATCTCGACCGCCGACCAGGTCGCCGAGGTGCTCGAGTACGCGGACGGCGCGATCATCGGCTCCGCGTTCGTCCGGGCACTGGCGGACCTCGGGGTCACCGGCGTCGCGGAGCGTGCCGCCGACCTGTCGTCGGGTTCCGCGCGGCGCTGAGCCGGGTCGACCCGCGCTACAGTGATCGGGGCCGACCGGCCCCCGGCACCACCAGGACCGGCGACCACCAGCCCCGTGAAAGGCGACAGCACCCACATGTCCCTCCTGAGCATCCCGAGCCCGAGCACGGCGTGGCAGTACTTCGACCTGACCGCCTGGCTGCAGAGCACGTTCGGCATCTCGATGCCGCTGGACTTCCGGATCCACGCGTACGCGATCTGCATCCTCGTCGGGATCGTCATCGCGGTGCTGCTCACGAACTCCCGGCTGAACGCGCGCGGTGCCGAGCGCTGGGTCATCATCGACATCGCCATCTGGGCGGTGCCGGCGGGCATCATCGGCGGCCGCCTGTTCCACGTGCTCACGCACGTCGACGACTACTTCGGTCCCGGGATCGACCCGCTCTCGGTGTTCTACGTGTGGGAGGGCGGACTCGCGATCTTCGGCGCGCTGATCCTCGGGTCGCTCGGCGCCTGGATCGGCTGCCGGCAGACCGGCCTGCGGTTCTCGGCGTTCATCGACGCCGCCGCGCCCGGCGTCCTGCTCGCCCAGGCCGCCGGCCGTCTCGGCAACTACTTCAACCACGAGCTGTTCGGCATGCCGACGAGCCTGCCGTGGGGCCTGCAGATCGAGGCGACCAACCCGGCGTACCCGGCCGGCCTGCCCGAGGGCGTCCTGTTCCACCCGACCTTCCTGTACGAGATCATCTGGAACGTCGTCGGTGCCGTGGTCATCCTGCTCCTCGACCGGAAGTTCCGCCTGCAGTGGGGTCGTGTGATGGCCCTGTACCTCATCTGGTACGGCGTCGGCCGCTCCGTCCTCGAGTCGATCCGCGTGGACACGAGCGAGACCTTCGGCGGCGTCCGGACCAACGTCTGGATGTCCTTCGCCGCGATCCTGCTGGGCCTGCTGGTCTTCTGGGTGCAGTCCCGTCGTCACCTCGGCAAGGAGCCGAGCCCGTACCTGCCGGGTCGCGAGCCCCGCTCGAAGTCCGATGTAGACTCGGACGACACCTACTCGGAGCACGACACCACGACCGGTGTCGCCGATCCGGAGCCGGTCGCCAGCGCAGCCGACCGACACTGAGGTCCCGACCTCTCCCGAACCCAGCACCACACCGCGATCGCGGTCCGCCACAAGCGGGCCCCACTCCTCGCACGCCGCCCGGACACCTCCTGGCGGCGAGCACGGGCACCAGTCCCGCCCGCTCGGGCGGAACGCACCACCGGGCCACCGCTGTCCCTGTTCCACTTCCTCGTGAGGACGGTTCCCCATGGCGCTCCTGCCATCTCAGCCCTCTGCAGTCCCGAACGGCGCGACGGACTCGTCGTCCCGGACCGGGCTCCGCTCGCCGCACCGACGTTTCTCGGCGGTCCCCGACGCCGCCGGGATGTACGACCCGGCGAACGAGAAGGACGCCTGTGGTCTCGCGATGGTCGCGACGCTCCGCGGGACGCCCGGGCACGACATCGTCGACGCCGCGCTCGGCGCGCTCCGGAACCTCGAGCACCGCGGTGCCGTGGGCTCGGACGCCGGCACCGGTGACGGCGCGGGCATCCTCTGTCAGGTCCCGGACGCGTTCTTCCGCGAGGTCGCGCCGTTCGCCCTGCCGGACGCCGGCCAGTACGCGGTCGGCACCGCCTACCTGCCGCTCGACGTCGACGCCCGCGCCACCGTGAAGGCGACCGTCGAGGCACTCGCGGCGGACGAGGGGCTCCGCGTGCTCGGCTGGCGTGAGGTGCCGGTCCGGCCCGAGGTCCTCGGCACCCTGGCGCGTGCGGCGATGCCCGCCTTCGAGCAGGTCTTCGTCGTGTCCACGCACACGGACGAGCACGGCGCGCCGCGTTCCGGCATCGAGCTCGACCGCCAGGCGTTCCGACTCCGGAAGCGTGCGGAGCAGGACAGCGAGCTCTACTTCATGTCGCTGTCGAGCCGCACCATGGTCTACAAGGGCATGGTCACGACGCTCCAGCTCGAGCCGTTCTACCCCGACCTCAGCGACGAGCGCTTCGCGTCGCGTCTGGCGATCGTGCACTCGCGCTACTCGACGAACACCTTCCCGTCGTGGCCGCTCGCGCAGCCGTTCCGCTCCCTCGCCCACAACGGTGAGATCAACACCGTGCGCGGCAACCGGAACTGGATGCGGGCCCGCCAGTCGCAGCTCGAGAGCGAGCTCCTCGGCGACATGGCACCGCTGCTGCCGATCGTGAGCCCGGGTGCGAGCGACTCCGCGTCGTTCGACGAGGTGCTCGAACTCCTCACCCTGACCGGTCGGTCCCTCCCGCACGCGATGTCGATGATGGTGCCGGAGGCCTGGGAGAACCAGGTCGACATGGACCCCGAACTCCGCGCCTTCTACGAGTACCACTCGATGCTCATGGAGCCGTGGGACGGCCCCGCCGCGATCACGTTCACCGACGGCACGCTCGTCGGCGCCACGCTCGACCGCAACGGCCTGCGTCCCGGACGCTTCCTGGTGACCGACGACGGGCTCATCGTGATGGGCAGCGAGACGGGCGTCATCGACGTGCCCGCGTCGAAGGTGGTCCGCAAGGGCCGTCTGCGCCCGGGCCGGATGTTCCTCGTCGACACCGAGAACGGCCGGATCATCGAGGACGACGAGGTCAAGCGCGAGCTCGCCGCGTCCGGACCCTGGTCCGAGTGGCTCGAGTCCGGTCGCATCAACCTGGCCGACCTGCCCGAGCGCGAGCACATCGTGCACACCCCGGCCTCGGTCACCCGGCGGCAGCGCGCCTTCGGGTACACCGAGGAAGAGGTCCGGATCCTGCTCCGCCCGATGGCGCAGACCGGGGCCGAGCCGCTCGGCGCGATGGGCTCCGACACCCCGATCGCGGTCCTGTCGCAGCGTCCGCGACTGCTGTTCGACTACTTCACGCAGCAGTTCGCCCAGGTGACGAACCCGCCGCTCGACTCGATCCGCGAGCAGGTCATCACCTCGATGGGGCTCGGCCTCGGGCCGGAGCGCAACCTGCTCACCGCCGGGCCCGAGCACGCGAAGCAGATCGTGCTCGACTTCCCGGTGATCGACAACGACGAGCTCGCGAAGATCCAGCACTTCGAGACGGCGTCCGGGCGGCACCTCACCGTGACGATCCGCGGGCTCTACCGCGTGGACGCCGGCGAGACGGCCATGGAGCAGCGCATCACCGCCGTGTGCGACGAGGTCGACGCGGCGATCGAGTCCGGCAAGCAGTTCATCGTCCTGTCGGACCGTGACGGCAACGCCGAGTACGCGCCGATCCCGAGCCTGCTGCTGCTCGCCGCCGTGCACCACCACCTCATCCGCACCGAGCAGCGCATGAAGGTCGGTCTGATCGTCGAGGCCGGCGACGTCCGCGAGGTGCACCACGTCGCGACGCTCATCGGCTACGGCGCGTCCGCGATCAACCCGTACCTGGCGATGGAGACGTGCGAGAACCTCGTGCGCTCGGGCATGATCACCGGGCTCACGCCGGAGCAGGCCGTCAAGAACGTGATCAAGGCGCTCGGCAAGGGCGTCCTGAAGATCATGTCGAAGATGGGCATCTCGACGGTGTCGAGCTACGCCGGCGCCCAGGCGTTCGAGGCGGTCGGTCTCAGCCAGGAGGTCGTCGACCGGTACTTCACCGGCACGTCGTCGATCCTCGGTGGAGTCGACGTCGACGTGATCGCCGCGGAGAACGCTGAGCGACACGCCCAGGCGTATCCGCAGGACGGCGCCGTGCTCTCGCACGAGCGACTGCAGACCGGCGGCGAGTACCAGTGGCGCCGTGAGGGCCCGCCGCACCTCTTCAACCCGGACACCGTCTTCCGGCTGCAGCACGCCACGCGAGCCCGCCGGTACGACGTGTTCCGCGAGTACTCGAAGGCCGTCGACGACCAGTCCGAGCAGCTCGTGACGCTGCGCGGCCTGTTCGGGTTCTCGCACGGCACGCGCAAGCCCGTACCGCTCGACGAGGTCGAGCCGATCGCGGAGATCGTCAAGCGGTTCAACACCGGCGCGATGTCGTACGGGTCGATCTCGCAGGAAGCACACGAGACGCTCGCGATCGCCATGAACCGCCTCGGCGGTCGCTCGAACACGGGCGAGGGCGGCGAGGACGTCGAGCGTCTGCTCGACCCCGAGCGGCGCAGCGCCATCAAGCAGGTCGCGTCCGGCCGGTTCGGCGTGACGAGCATGTACCTGACCCACGCCACCGACATCCAGCTCAAGATGGCGCAGGGCGCGAAGCCCGGCGAGGGCGGGCAGCTGCCGCCGCAGAAGGTCTACCCGTGGGTGGCCCGGACGCGGCACGCCACGGCGGGCGTCGGCCTCATCTCGCCGCCGCCGCACCACGACATCTACTCGATCGAGGACCTCAAGCAGCTGATCTTCGACGTCAAGCGCGCCAACCCCTCGGCCCGCGTGCACGTCAAGCTCGTCAGCCAGTCCGGCATCGGCGCGGTCGCAGCGGGCGTGACGAAGGCACTGGCCGACGTCGTGCTCGTCTCGGGTCACGACGGCGGCACCGGCGCGAGCCCGCTCAACTCGCTCAAGCACGCGGGTACCCCGTGGGAGATCGGTCTGGCCGAGACCCAGCAGACGCTCATGCTCAACGGCATGCGCGACCGTGTCACGGTGCAGGTCGACGGCCAGATGAAGACCGGGCGCGACGTGCTCGTGGCGGCCCTGCTCGGTGCCGAGGAGTACGGCTTCGCGACGGCGCCGCTCATCGTCGAGGGCTGCATCATGATGCGCGTCTGCCACCTCGACACCTGCCCGGTGGGCGTCGCCACCCAGAACCCGGAGCTCCGGGCGCGGTTCTCGGGCAAGCCCGAGTTCGTCGTGAACTTCTTCGAGTTCATCGCGCAAGAGGTGCGCGAACTGCTCGCCGAGCTCGGGTTCCGCAGCCTCGACGAGGCCATCGGACGCGCCGACGTGCTCGACGTGGACCGTGCGGTTGCGCACTGGAAGGCGTCCGGACTCGACCTCGAACCCGTCCTCAAGGGGCCGGACTTCGGGGCGGACGAGCCGCGCACCCGGCGCCGCGCGCAGGACCACGAGCTCGAGCAGCACTTCGACAACCGGCTCATCGCCGAGGCGTCCGACGTGCTCGAGCACGGCGGCACGCTGACGCTCGACCTGCCGATCCGCAACACGGAACGCGCGGTCGGGACGATGCTCGGCCACGAGGTGACGCTCCGGCACGGGGAGAACGGCCTGCCGACCGGTTCGATCGACATCACCCTCCGCGGTTCCGCGGGTCAGTCGCTCGGCGCGTTCCTGCCGGCCGGCATCACCCTGCGGCTCGTGGGCGACAGCAACGACTACGTCGGCAAGGGGCTGTCCGGTGGCGAGATCGTCGTCCGCCCGGCGGCGGACGCGGGCTTCGACCCGTCGGAGAACGTCATCGCCGGCAACGTCATCGGCTACGGCGCGACCCAGGGCAGCATGTTCATCCGCGGCATCGTGGGGGGAGCGCTTCCTGGTCCGCAACTCCGGTGCCACCGCGGTCGTCGAGGGCGTGGGTGACCACGCACTCGAGTACATGACCGGCGGGCTCGCGCTCATCCTGGGCGAGACCGGCCGGAACCTCGGCGCGGGCATGTCGGGAGGCACGGCCTACGTCCGCGGACTCCGTCGCGAGCTCGTCAACACCGATGCGCTCACGTCCGGTGAGCTCCGCCTGGAACCGCTCGACAGCGCCGACGTCGCGATCGTCACCGACCTGCTCCGCCGGCACGCCGACGAGACCGGCTCGACGATCGCCGCCGGGCTGCTCGACTCGGGCGACCTGTCCGAGTTCGTCAAGGTGCTCCCGCGTGACTACGCGGCGGTGCTCCAGACGCGTCAGCAGGCCGTCGACGAGGGCCTCGACCCGGACGGCACCGTCGTCTGGAACCGCATCCTGGAGGTCACCGGTGGCTGACCACGCGCGCACCCGCCTCCACTCCCGCTCGACCCGCACCCTCACCCAGGAGGTGACCCGTGGCTGACCCCAAGGGGTTCCTGAAGGTCCAGGAACGTGAACTGCCGGCCCGCCGTCCCGTCCCGCTGCGGCTCATGGACTGGAAAGAGGTCTACGAGCAGCAGGAGTCCGGCGCGCTCAAGCGACAGGCCGGGCGCTGCATGGACTGCGGCGTGCCGTTCTGCCACCAGGGCTGCCCGCTCGGCAACCTCATCCCGGAGTGGAACGACCTCACGTGGCGCGGCGAGGGTCGCCAGGCCATCGAGCGTCTGCACGCGACGAACAACTTCCCGGAGTTCACGGGGCGACTGTGCCCGGCTCCATGCGAGGCGTCCTGCGTGCTCGGCATCAACCAGCCGCCGGTGACGATCAAGCAGGTCGAGGTCTCGATCATCGACGAGGCGTACCAGAACGGATGGGTCACGCCGCACCCGCCGGAGCGCCTCACCGGCAAGACCGTCGCGGTCGTCGGTTCCGGTCCCGCAGGGCTCGCCGCCGCGCAGCAGCTGACCCGCGCCGGGCACACGGTCGCCGTGTACGAGCGGGACGACCGCATCGGTGGTCTGCTCCGCTACGGCATCCCGGACTTCAAGATGGAGAAGCGGCAGATCGACGCCCGCCTCGCGCAGATGCAGGCCGAGGGCACCCGCTTCCGTGCCGGTGTCGAGATCGGCCGGGACATCACCTGGGACGACCTGAAGTCGCGGTACGACGCGGTCGTGGTCGCCACCGGGGCGACCGTGCCGCGCGACCTCCCGATCCCGGGTCGTGACCTCGCCGGCGTGCACTTCGCCATGGACTACCTCGTCCAGCAGAACAAGGCGAACGCGGGCACCGTGGTCGACAACCAGGTCACGGCCGAGGGCAAGCACGTCGTCGTCATCGGCGGCGGTGACACCGGCGCGGACTGCATCGGCACCGCCCACCGCCAGGGTGCGCTCAGCGTGACGAACCTGGCGATCGGCAAGCAGCCGCCGCTGGAGCGCCCGTCGGACCAGCCGTGGCCGATGTTCGCCACGGTGTTCGAGGTCACGAGCGCGCACGAGGAGGGCGGGGAGCGCATGTTCCTGGCCACCACGGTCGAGTTCCTGGCGAACGAGGCCGGCGAGGTCCGTGCGCTCCGCGTCGCCGAGACCGAGTACGTCGACGGCCGCCGTGTCCCGAAGGCCGGCACCGAGCGTGAGATCCCCGCGGACCTCGTGCTCATCGCGATGGGCTTCACCGGTCCGGAGACCGACACGATCGAGCCGCAGCTGGGGCTCCCGACCACCGTGTCGGGCGCGGTGTCCCGCCAGGCGGACTACACCACGAACGAGCCGGGCGTGTTCGTCGCCGGCGACGCCGGTCGTGGGCAGTCCCTGATCGTCTGGGCGATCGCCGAGGGGCGTGCCGCCGCGGCGAAGGTCGACGAGTACCTCGAGGGGTCGACGATCCTGCCGGCTCCGGTCAAGGCGACGGACCGGGCGATCTCGGTCTGATGGTCCCCACCTCGTAGACGGGAGGCCACCGGCACTCGATAGGGTGCTGGTGGCCTCTCGTCGTTCCGCGAAGCCACCTCCACCACACGAAGGAATCCATTGAGACGCGCAAAGATCGTTTCGACGCTCGGACCTGCCACCTCCGACTACGAGGTCGTCAAGCAGATCATCCAGGCCGGGGTCGACGTCGCCCGCCTGAACCTCAGCCACGGTGACTACAGCGTGCACGAGGTCAACTACGAGAACGTGCGTCGCGCCGCCGAGGAGCTGGGCAAGCCCGTCGCGATCCTCGTCGACCTGCAGGGCCCGAAGATCCGTCTGGCGAAGTTCGCCGACGGCCCGCACGAGCTCGCCGTCGGCGACGTCTTCACGATCACGACGGAGGACGTGCCGGGCACGAAGGACGTCTGCGGGACCACGTTCAAGGGGCTGCCGCAGGACGTCAAGCCGGGCGACCCGCTGCTCATCGACGACGGCCGTGTGCGCCTCCGCGTCCTCGACACCGACGGCGTGCGCGTCCGCACGGAGGTCGTCGTCGCCGGCACCGTCTCGAACAACAAGGGCATCAACCTGCCCGGTGTCGCGGTGAACGTGCCCGCGCTGAGCGAGAAGGACGAAGCCGACCTCCGTTGGGGCATCCGCATGGGCGCGGACCTCATCGCGCTCTCGTTCGTCCGCAACGCCGCCGACGTCGAGCGTGCGCACCAGATCATGGACGAGGAGGGCAAGCGCCTCCCGGTGATCGCCAAGGTCGAGAAGCCGCAGGCCGTCGACGCGCTCGAGGAGATCATCGACGCGTTCGACTCGATCATGGTCGCCCGTGGTGACCTCGGCGTCGAGCTCCCGTTGGAGGCCGTCCCGATCGTGCAGAAGCGCGCGGTCGAGCTGTCCCGCCGCATGGCCAAGCCGGTCATCGTCGCGACCCAGATGCTCGAGTCGATGATCTCGTCCCCGATCCCGACACGCGCCGAGACGTCCGACGTCGCGAACGCCGTCCTCGACGGTGCCGACGCCGTCATGCTCTCCGGTGAGACGAGCGTCGGTGAGTACCCGGTGGAGACCGTGCGCACGATGGCCCGCATCGTCGAGTCGACGGAGGACCACGGCCTCGAGCGCATCGCCCCGCTCGGCACGAAGCCCCGCACGCTCGGTGGCGCGATCACCCTCGCAGCGGTCGAGATCGCGGAGTTCACCGAGGCGTCGTACCTCTGCGTGTTCACCGAGTCCGGTGACTCGGCCCGCCGCATGTCCCGCCTGCGCCACGGGCTGCCGATCATCGCCTTCACCCCGAACGAGACGACGCGTCGTCGTCTGGCGATGACGTGGGGCGTGCGGTCCTACCTGGTGGACCGGAAGACCCACACCGACGAGCTCTTCTCCCAGGTGGACGACGTCCTCATCGGCAACGGCCTCGCCGTCCCCGGCGACCGGGTCATCGTCACGGCCGGCTCGCCTCCCGGACTCGAGGGCTCGACGAACGACCTGCGCGTGCACCGGGTGGGCGACGCGCACGCCGAGGCGGCACCCGCCTACGTCCGCGACTGAGCACGGTCGCGTCGGTCCGTGACCGACACGACCCGGAAGGCCGTCACCCACCAGGGTGGCGGCCTCCGCCGTCCCGGCCGGGAGGCACGACACCCGTCGGGCGCGGTCCGCACGCGGGTACCGTGGTCCCGTCCACACCGACCGGCACGAGTACGCGAGGAGCGTCGCATGGGTGATCCGAGCCTCCGGACCGACACCGCGTCCCGGTCCCGCGCCGACGTGCAGCGGTGGCGCCGGTACCTCGCCGACGAGCGTGCCGAGGCGGCCGTCTACCGGAACCTCGCCTCGCGACGCACCGGCGAGGAGCGCGAGATCCTCGTCGCCCTGGCCGAGGCCGAGGGGGCGTCACGAGCAGCACTGGCGCGACCTGCTCGGGGACGACGTCGGACGACCGCTGCGGGGGGAGCCTCCGTACCCGGGTGCTCGCCGCGCTGGCGGCGCGGTTCGGTTCGGTCTTCGTGCTCGCGCTCATGCAGCGCGCGGAGGACCGCTCGCCGTACGCGGACGACGCCGACGCGACCGCGCAGATGGCGGCCGACGAGCGGATCCACGGCGAAGTCGTCCGCGGGCTGGCGAACCGCGGGCGGATGCGCCTGTCCGGCACCTTCCGCGCGGCGGTGTTCGGCGCCAACGACGGACTGGTGTCGAACCTCGCGCTCATCATCGGTGTGAGCGCCTCCGGGGCGGACCGGCACTTCGTCCTGCTCAGCGGCATCGCGGGCCTGCTGGCCGGCGCGCTGTCCATGGGGGCGGGGGGAGTACGTGTCCGTCCGGTCACAGCGGGAGCTCCTCGACGCATCGACCCCGCATCCCGAAGCACAGCGCGCGGTCGCCGACCTCGACGTGGACGCCAACGAGCTCGCGCTGGTCTACCGGGCGCGCGGGATGTCCGAGGACGAGGCCGCAGCCCACGCCGACGAGGTCCTCGCCGCCCTGCTGGCCGGCCCCGCGACCGGCGGGGTGCCGGTGGTGCGGAGCCGCTCTGCGCTGCCCCGCCCGGTCGGCACGGAGGGGGGGCCGACGAGCACGAGGCGGTCGGCACCGGCACGAGCGCTGCGCTCTCCAGCTTCTGCTTCTTCGCCTCCGGTGCGGTCATCCCGGTCCTGCCGTACCTGGTCGGGCTCGACGGCTGGGCCGCGATCGGGGTGGCCTCGGCGCTCGTCGGCCTCGCGCTGCTCGGCACCGGTGCCGTGGTCGGTGTGCTCAGCGGAGCGTCGCCGCTCCGGCGGGCGCTCCGACAGCTGGGGATCGGCTTCGGCGCCGCCGCCGTGACGTACGTCCTCGGTCTGCTCTTCGGGACCGGGTCGGCCTGACGCAGCCCCGCCGCCGGGCTGCGTCGATCCGGTTCAGCGCCGGGCGGAGGCGCGCGCGGGCAGGAGGAGCAGCGCCGCGCTGCCGACGCCGACGAGGGCGATGCCGGCCAGGACGGTGAAGACCTCGAGGGCGAGCGTCGGGGCGAGCAGCACCGCGACGCCGCAGAGCAGCGACAGCAGCCCGCTCACGACGGACGGCACCCGGGAGGAACCGGGGTGCCCGACGAGGGCACCGACGAGCGCCGCGACGCCCTCGACGAGGAACCCGACCCCGGCCAGGACCGCGTAGACGACGAGCGGTACCGCGGGGTCGACGAGCGTGACGAGTCCGGCGACCCCGACGAGGGACCCGACGACGCCGGAGGTCCAGCGCCAGACGGTCGACGTGCCGTGTCCCCGCGCGGCCGCGAAGACCCGCATGGCCCCGGAGACGACGAGGTACACCCCGAAGAGCAGCGCGACGAGCACCAGTGTCGGCCGCGGCCACACGACGGCGACGATGCCGGCGACGATCGCGACGGCGCCGGTGACGATGACGAACGCCCGGAACGTGCGGACGGCGCGTGAATCCACCGTGGCTCCTCCTGACTGGACTGCCGGACCTCCGACCGTACCGTGCGGGGAGGGCGTCGGTCCGGGCGGGGCGTCGTCGCGGTGGCTGCTACGCTGGCTCCGCTCGCGAGTGTGGTGGAATGGTAGACACGGGGCACTCAAAATGCTCTGCCTCTGGCGTGCGGGTTCGAGTCCCGCCACTCGTACTCGGTCCGCTCGGCCGGTTCCGTCAGGTGCCCGATCGGACCCGCTGGGGATCGCGTCCGGATGCCGCCGTCCGATCGCGCGTCTAGTAGGCTCTTCGTCGTGAGTGACACAGAAGCAACCGCAGCCGCACCCCGTCGCGTCGTCGTCGCCGAGGACGAGTCGCTCATCCGTCTCGACATCGTCGAGATCCTCCGCGACAACGGGTTCGACGTGGTCGGTGAGGCCGGAGACGGCGAGACCGCGGTGCAGCTCGCCACCGACCTGCGTCCCGACCTCGTGATCATGGACGTCAAGATGCCGCAGCTCGACGGCATCTCCGCGGCCGAGAAGCTGTCGAAGAACCACATCGCCCCGGTCGTCCTGCTCACGGCGTTCAGCCAGAAGGAACTCGTCGAGCGTGCGACCGAGGCCGGCGCGCTGGCCTACGTGGTGAAGCCCTTCACCCCGAACGACCTGCTCCCCGCGATCGAGATCGCCCTCTCGCGGTACCAGCAGATCATCACGCTCGAGGCCGAGGTCGCGGACCTCGTCGAGCGCTTCGAGACCCGCAAGCTCGTCGACCGCGCCAAGGGCCTGCTCAACGAGAAGATGGGCCTCACCGAGCCCGAGGCGTTCCGCTGGATCCAGAAGGCGTCCATGGACCGCCGGCTCACGATGCACGACGTCGCCAAGGCGATCATCGAGCAGCTCAGCGCCAAGAAGTAGTCCCACCAGCCACCCCACGGAAGGCGCCGTCCGGAGCGGACGGCGCCTTCCGTGCGTCCGGCGTCGTGCGGTCCTCGTTCCGGCGCCACCAGCTGGCAGGCTGGGCACATGGACGACGTGGTGATCCGGGCCTCCCGGTCGGAGGACATGGCGACGGTGGCCGACCTGCGGTGGCGGTGGCGGGTGGACGAGGACGGCACGGCCCCGGCCGGGACGCCCGAGGCGTTCCGCGAGGCCATGGCGGCCTTCGCGCTCGCGCACCCGGAGACGCACCGGTGCGTGGTCGCCGAGCTCGACGGGGTCGTCGTCGGCATGGCCTGGCTCGCGATCGTCGCCCGACCACCGACCCCGGACCGCCCGGAGCGGTGCACCGCGGACGTGCAGACGGTGTACGTCGCACCCGAGGCCAGGGGCCGCGGTGTCGCGCAGCGGCTGGTCCGTGCGGCACTCGACCTCGCCGAGGAGGTCGGGGCGGAGCGGACGACGGTGCACTCGAGCGTCGCCGGCGAGACGCTGTACCGGCGGCTCGGGTTCGGGGACGCCCGACTGCTGCTCCAGGCGCCGCCCGAGGGCTGACCGACCGCGGGGGTCAGCGAGCGTCGCGGATGATGTTCGTGATGCGCACCGTCGAGCAACGACGGCCCTCGTCGTCGGTGAGGACGATCTCGTGCGTCGTGAGGGTGCCGCCGAGGTGGATCGCGGTGCACGTGCCGGTCACACGGCCGCTCGTCGCGCTGCGGGAGTGCGAGGCGCTCAGCTCGATGCCCATGGCGTACCGACCCGGGCCGGCGTGGATGTTCGCCGCCATCGAGCCGAGGCTCTCTGCGAGGACGACGTACGCGCCACCGTGCAGGAGCCCGACCGGCTGGCGGTTGCCCTCGACGGGGATGCTCGCGACGGCACGCTCGGCGGAGAGCTCGGTGAACACCATGCCCATCTTCTCCGCGAGTTCGCCCATGCCGCGGTCGGCGTACTCGGCGAGGCCCTCGGGGGGAGCCGGTGGTGGTGGTCGCGTCGGTCATGCGTGCTCCTCGGGCGGTGGTCCTGCCCGCCGTCCTCGGAGCCGGCCCGGGGCCGGCCGTCGGGGGCCGTCGGTAGGCTGTCCGGGTGTCGGACTCCGCAAAGCCTACCCTCATGGTCATCGACGGCCACTCGCTCGCGTTCCGGGCGTTCTACGCCCTCCCGGTCGACAGTTTCGTGAACCGCGAGGGGCAGCACACGAACGCCATCCACGGCTTCATCTCGATGCTGCTCATGCTCCTCCAGCGCGAGAAGCCGACGCACCTGGCGGTCGCGTTCGACATCTCCCGGTTCTCGTTCCGCACACGGGAGTACGAGGACTACAAGGGCACGCGCTCCGAGACCCCCCGCGGAGTTCAAGGGCCAGATCCCCCCTCCTGCAGCAGGCGCTCGAGGCGATGGGCATCACCACCGTCACGAAGGAGGACTTCGAGGCCGACGACATCCTCGCGACCCTCTCGAAGCAGGGCGCCGACCAGGGGTTCCAGGTGTACGTCGTGTCCGGCGACCGCGACTCGATCCAGCTCGTGAACGACGACGTCACGCTGCTGTACCCGTCCGTGCGCGGGGTCTCCGAGCTCACCCGCTACGACCGCGACAAGGTGTACGAGCGCTACGGCATCGAGCCGCACCAGTACCCGGACATCGCCGCCCTCGTCGGTGAGACGAGCGACAACCTGATCGGCATCGACAAGGTCGGCGAGAAGACCGCCGTCAAGTGGATCACCCAGTACGGGTCGCTCGACGGCGTGCTCGAGCACGCCGACGAGATCAAGGGCGTCGTCGGCAACAACCTGCGCGAGCAGAAGGACCGGGCGATCCGGGACCGGAAGCTGAACCGGCTCGTCACCGACGTCGAGTTGCCGGTCGGTCCCGCCGACGTCGCCCTCCGACCGCTCGACGAAGCCGCGGTCCGCGAGCTGTTCGCGACCCTGCAGTTCCGCACGCTGCTCGACCGCGTCTTCAAGGTGGTGGGCGGCGGGGACGCGGCCGACGCCGTCACCACCGACGGTACCGTCGAGGACGCCGGTCCCACGCCGCCGCCGGTGAAGACCCTCATCGACGAGGAACTCGGTCACTGGCTCGAGCGGAAGGACGCCGCGGACGCCGAGAACGGGTACGGCGTCGCGGTCGAGGTCATCGACGGTCGTCTGAGCGCGATCGGCATCGCCACCCACGACGACGCCGTCCTCGTGCCGGGCGGCAGCGGGGCGCTCGACTACGAGCAGTTGGCCACGTGGTTCGCCTCGGACGCCCCGAAGCACTTCCACGACGCGAAGGCCGCGATCAAGGCGCTCGGGACCGCGGGGTTCACGGTCGCGGGCGTCGCAGGGGACGCCCGCATCACCGGTTGGCTCGCGAACCCCGGCAAGCAGGGGCAGCCCCTCGCGGACCTCGTGTACCAGGAACTGGGCGAGGAGCTGCCGACCGCCGACCCGAACCAGCTCGTCCCCGAGACGGAGCCGGTCAACGTCGGCGTGCACGCCTGGTACGTGCTCCGCGTCACCACGGCCCTGCGTGCCCGCATCGACCCGAGCTCGCTGACGGTGCTCGACGACATCGAGCTCCCGCTGACGGCGGTGCTCGCGCGGATGGAGACCACCGGTGTCGGGATCGACCGGCCGGTGCTCACCGGGCTCTCCCACGAGCTGGGGGGGAGCGCGCCGCCGACCTCGCGCAGCAGGCCTTCGCGGAGATCGGGCACGAGGTCAACCTCGGGTCGCCGAAGCAGCTGCAGGAGGTCCTGTTCACCGAGCTCGCGATGCCGAAGACCCGGAAGACGAAGACCGGGTTCTCCACGGACGCCGCGAGCCTGGCCGACCTGCAGGAGCAGCACCCGCACCCGTTCCTCGGACTGCTGCTGCAGCACCGCGACGCCACGAAGCTCCGGCAGATCGTCGACACCCTCGACGCCGCGGTCGTCGACGGTCGCATCCACACCCGGTACGAGCAGACCGGCACGAGCACCGGACGGGTCTCCTCCACGGACCCGAACCTGCAGAACATCCCGGTGAAGACCGCCGTCGGGCGCCGCATCCGGTCCGCGTTCGCCGTCGCCGAGCCGTACACGACACTGCTCACGGCCGACTACTCGCAGATCGAGATGCGGATCATGGCGCACCTGTCCGGGGACGCCGGCCTGATCCAGGCGTTCAACGAGGGCGAGGACCTGCACCGGTTCGTCGGCGCCCGCGTCTTCGGCGTCGAACCGTCCGACGTCAGCCCCGAGATGCGCACCAAGGTCAAGGCGATGTCCTACGGCCTGGCGTACGGTCTCAGCGCGTTCGGGCTGTCGAAGCAGCTCCGCATCGAGCAGAGCGAGGCCCGCACGCTCATGACGGAGTACTTCGCCCGCTTCGGCGCCGTACGGGACTACCTCCGGAACGTGGTCGAGCAGGCGCGCGAGGACGGGTACACCGAGACGATCTTCGGCCGTCGCCGACCGTTCCCGGACCTGAAGAGCCCGAACCGGGTGCTTCGCGAGAACGCCGAGCGTGCCGCCCTGAACGCGCCGATCCAGGGATCTGCGGCGGACATCATGAAGATCGCGATGCTCGGGGTCGACGCGGACCTGCGCGACGGCGACCTCGGCTCCCGGCTGCTGCTGCAGGTGCACGACGAACTCATCCTCGAGGTCGCGCCGGGCGAGCAGGAGCGCGTCGAGGAGATCCTCCGGACCCGCATGGGCGGTGCCGCCGAGCTGAGCGTGCCGCTCGACGTGTCGGTCGGCGTCGGCCGGAACTGGGAGTCCGCGGCGCACTGACCGTGGCGCACTGCCCGTCGGACCGCCCGACGCGAGCGGCGGGACGGACGGGAGGCACGCCTCCCGTCCGCCTCGCCGCTCGCCTCCGGTGACCGGGGGGAGCGGGGCTGGGTAGGGTCGACGACATGAGCGATGACCGTCCCGTCCGCCAGCCGTCCGCCGTCGACCAGGTCGCCGAGCAGTGGGTCACCACGCTCGTCGAGCTCGACCCGACGGTCGCCACGTACATCGGTGTGCCCGGGCGCACCGACTCCTACGGCGACACGTCCCCGGCGGGTGCCGCGGCCCTCGCCGACGCCGCTCGCGCCGCCCGCCGTGCACTGGACGCCGCCGACGCCCGCGACGACGTCGACCGGGTCACGAAGGCCGACCTCGGATCCGAGCTCGACCTGACCGTCGAGTCGTACGAGCGGAGGCTGCACCTCCGGGACCTCAACGTCATCCAGAGCCCCGCGCAGTCCCTCCGGGACGTGTTCGACCTCATGCCGACCGCCACGACGGACGACTGGCAGGACGTCGCCGGACGTCTGCAGGCCCTCCCGGACGCCCTCGAGGGGTACCGGGAGACGCTGCTCGAGGGCACCCGCGAGGGCGTCACCGCCGCGAAGCGCCAGGTCGAGCTCATCGCCGAACAGGCCGGCCGGAACGGCGCACCGGACGGGTTCTTCCGGCAGCTCGTCGACGGCGCCGCGCTCGAGGGCGGGGCGCCGGTCCCGGAGCAGCTGCGCGCCGAACTGACGCGCGGGGCCGAGGTCGCCGCGGCCGCCTACCGGTCCTTCGGCGCCTTCCTGCAGCACGACGTCCTGCCGCTCTCGACCCCGGTCGACGCGGTCGGTCGCGACGACTACGCCCTGCACTCCCGCCGGTTCCTCGGCGCCGTGGTCGACCTGGACGAGACGTACGAGTGGGGCATCGAGGAACTCGCCCGGATGCGCGACGAGCAGGAGCGGATCGCGGACCGCATCGAGTCCGGCGCGAGCGTCGCCCGCGCGATCGAGGTCCTCGACGCCGATCCGTCGCGGGTCCTGCACGGCACGGACGCCCTCCGCGCCTGGATGCAGGAGACCAGCGACGAGTCGATCCGGGCGATGGACGGCCGGTACTTCGACATCGCCGACCCGATCAAGCGCCTGGAGTGCCGGATCGCGCCCACCCAGGAGGGCGGGATCTACTACACCGGCCCGTCGGACGACTTCTCGCGCGCCGGGCGGATGTGGTGGTCCGTCCCGCAGGGCGTCACGGAGTTCGGCACCTGGCGGGAGAAGACGACGGTCTACCACGAGGGCGTCCCGGGGCACCACCTGCAGATCAGCCAGGCCGTGTACAACCGCGGCGAGCTCAACACCTGGCGGCGCCAACTCGCCGGTCCGTCGGGACACGTCGAGGGCTGGGCGCTGTACGCCGAGCGGTTGATGGAGCAGCTCGGGTTCCTCGACGACGACGGCGACCGCCTCGGCATGCTCGACGGTCAGCGGATGCGCGCGGCCCGCGTGGTCCTCGACATCGGGGTGCACCTGCAGAAGACCAACCCGGACGGCGGCGGCTGGACGTGGGAGTACGCGCTCGACTTCATGGGGCGGAACGTCAACATGGACCCCGCGTTCGTGCAGTTCGAGGTCGCGCGCTACTTCGGGTGGCCGGGTCAGGCCCCGTCGTACAAGGTCGGGCAGCGGGTCTGGGAGTCGATCCGGGACGACGTGGCCGCCCGCGAGGGGTCGTCCTTCGACCTCAAGGCGTTCCACCACCGCGCCCTGGCACTCGGCGGCGTCGGGCTCGACACGCTGCGGAGTGCGCTCGTCGGCTGACCGTGACACGCCCGGTTGTGGGCGCCGGTCCCGCTGGATAGACTTGTGCGGCGCAATCCGCGCCAACAACACACACCGCCACGGTGGCTCGCACCGGGTCCGACAGGTCGCACGACCTGCAGGACCGGATCGCGGACCGGGGGGTCGCTCCCTCGCCGCCTGGCCCGACTCATGTCCGTTCGGAGCAATCTCTACATGACAACCACCACGACCAAGGCTCCCAAGCAGGTCGCCATCAACGACATCGGCTCGGCTGATGACTTCCTGGCCGAGGTCGAGAAGACCCTGAAGTTCTTCAACGACGGAGACCTCATCTCCGGCACCGTCGTGAAGATCGACCGCGACGAGGTCCTCCTCGACGTCGGGTACAAGACCGAGGGTGTCATCCCCTCGCGCGAGCTCTCGATCAAGCACGACGTCGACCCCAACGAGGTCGTCAACGTCGGTGACGAGGTCGAGGCCCTGGTCCTCCAGAAGGAGGACAAGGAAGGCCGCCTGATCCTGTCGAAGAAGCGTGCACAGTACGAGCGTGCATGGGGCGACGTCGAGAAGATCAAGGAGTCCGACGGTGTCGTGACCGGTACGGTCATCGAGGTCGTCAAGGGCGGTCTCATCGTCGACATCGGCCTCCGCGGCTTCCTCCCGGCCTCGCTCATCGAGCTGCGCCGTGTCCGCGACCTGACGCCGTACCTCGGTCAGGAGCTCGAGGCGAAGATCCTCGAGCTCGACAAGAACCGCAACAACGTGGTCCTCTCGCGCCGCGCCCTGCTCGAGCAGACGCAGTCCGAGTCGCGCACCACGTTCCTCAACAACCTCCACAAGGGCCAGGTCCGCAAGGGCGTCGTCTCGTCGATCGTCAACTTCGGTGCGTTCGTCGACCTCGGCGGCGTCGACGGTCTCGTCCACGTCTCCGAGCTCAGCTGGAAGCACATCGAGCACGCCAGCGAGGTCGTCGAGGTCGGTCAGGAAGTCACCGTCGAGATCCTCGAGGTGGACCTGGACCGCGAGCGCGTGTCGCTCTCGCTCAAGGCCACGCAGGAAGACCCGTGGCAGGTCTTCGCCCGCACCCACGCGATCGGTCAGATCGCGCCGGGCAAGGTCACGAAGCTCGTGCCGTTCGGTGCGTTCGTCCGCGTCGCGGACGGCATCGAGGGTCTCGTGCACATCTCGGAGCTCTCGAACAAGCACGTCGAGCTCGCCGAGCAGGTCGTGTCCGTGGGCGACGAGGTGTTCGTCAAGATCATCGACATCGACCTCGACCGTCGCCGCATCTCGCTCAGCCTCAAGCAGGCCAACGAGGGCGTCGACCCGGAGAGCACCGAGTTCGACCCGGCGCTCTACGGCATGCCGACCGAGTACGACGACAAGGGTGACTACAAGTACCCCGAGGGCTTCGACCCGGAGACGAACGAGTGGCTCGAGGGCTACGACACCCAGCGCGAGGAGTGGGAGCGTCAGTACGCTGCGGCCCAGGCCCGTTGGGAGGCCCACAAGGCCCAGGTCGCCAAGTCGCTCACCGAAGAGGCGCAGGGTGGCTTCGACCTCCCGGCCGCTGCCTCGTCGTCGTTCACGAGCGAGACGACCGGCGCCGGCACCCTCGCCGACGACGCGTCCCTCGCGGCACTCCGTGAGAAGCTCAGCTCGACCAACTGAGCACCGCTCGATCGACTGATCGAGTCGCACTGACCGGAGCCCGGTCCTGATCGTCCCGCACGGGGCGGTCGGGCCGGGCTTCCGGCGTTCGTGGAGCCGTCCGTGCCACGCTGTCGTCGTGCGCATCATCGGACTCACGGGCGGCATCGCCGCGGGCAAGTCGACGGTCTCCAGGCGGTTCGCCGAACACGGCGCGGTGGTGGTGGACGCCGACCAGCTCGCGCGGGACGCCGTCGCTCCGGGCAGCGCTGGCCTCGCCGCGGTGCGGGAGCGGTTCGGCCCCGCGGTCGTGACGGAGGAGGGCGAGCTCGACCGTCCGGCGCTCGGCGCGATCGTGTTCGCGGACGCCGCCGCCCGGAAGGACCTGGAGGGCATCACCCACCCGGAGGTGTGGCGTCTCGCGCAGGAGCGGTTCGACGCCGCCGGGGCCGCGGACCCCGACGCGGTCGTCGTCTACGACGTGCCGCTCCTGGCCGAGGCGGCCGGCGCACGCCCCCTGCGCTTCGACGCCGTCGTGGTCGTCGACGCCCCGGCCGCGGTCCGGGTCGAGCGGCTCGTCGCGCACCGTGGCATGGCGCGTGCGGACGCCGAGCGGCGGGTCGCCGCCCAGGCGTCGGACGCGGACCGTCTCGCCCTCGCCGACCACGTCGTCGACGCGACCCGCTCGGTCGAGGACACGATCCGCTCGGCGGACGAGGTCTGGGCCCGACTCGTCCGATGAGGGCTCACCACCGCCTGCTCGTCGTCGCGGTCCTCGTCCTGGTCGCGATCGGTCTGGCCTCGCTCGTCGGCGCGAACGTGCTCGGCGGGCAGCGGGTCGCCGAGGGCGGGCGTCCGGGGCTGCCGCACCGGACGCTCGGCCCCGAGGAGACGCCGCACGACGTCTTCCACCGCTTCCGTCTGGGCTCCATCGACGGCGAGCGGTTGTCACCGAACCGGAACGACTTCGCCGCCCGGACCACACCGGACGGTCCGCTGCTGCTGTTCCTGCCGGCCACGCGGTCGAAGCCGGCCGAGTACCAGCGCTTCCTGACGACGGCGCTGGGCGACGGGTACCACGTGCTCGGACTCGACTACTGGAACCTCGGCAAGACACTGTCCGCGACGTGCGAGGCCGATGCGCGCTGCTACGGACAGGTCCAGCGGAACCGGTTCGACGGCACCCGGAGTTCGGAGTACAGCAGCGTCACCCCGGCGGGCTCGATCGTGTCGCGGTTCCGGGACGCGGTGGCACACCTGGACGAGGTGGACCCCGACGGCGGCTGGGGGGCGGTTCGTGCAGGCCGACGAGGACATCACCTGGGGGGGACATCGTCGTCGCCGGCCACTCACAGGGCGGAGGCGAGGCCGCGTACATCGCCCACATCCGGCCCGTCCTCGGTGCCCTGATGTTCGCCGCGCCGGTGGAGTCCGTCGGTCCGGTCCACGCGGCCTGGATGGACCGCCCCGGCCGGACCCCGGCGACCCGCATGTACGCGCTCGACGACGTCCGCGACTCCTACCGACCGAGGATCACCGGTTCGTGGACGGCGCTCGGACTCGAGGGACGGGGCGGCGCCGGTGGCACGGGCGGGCCCTGGCGGACCCGGACCGCTCCGCCACGTCCCGGGGCCGACCCGCACGCGATCCTGACCAGGCTGCCCGGCGGTGATGCCCGCCACGCGCACTCCCGGGTGGTCAAGGACACGACCCCGCTCGACGAGCACGGCGACCCGCACATGCTCGCGTTGTGGCAGTGGTTGCTGCACCGGTTCCCCACGCCCGTCGTTCCCTCCGCGCGGTCATAGGCGCCGGAAATACGATGGGACGGTGCAGCACGACGGCGATCCCTCCTCTCCCACCTCCCCCGGGCGTCCCCGACAGCGGGGACGACCCGGCGACCGCGGTCGGTGGACCGCCGACGCTGCCCGGGCTCGCCGACCTCGTCCGCCGCCGAGCCGAGCAGGACGGCGACCGCTCGTACCTCGAGGACGCCCGTTCGGACCGCGTCCTCACGTACCGTGCGCTGCACGACGCCGTGACCGCCTGGTCGCGCACCTTCGACGCGATCGGGATGCCGGCCTCCGGCGGTGTCCTCGTCGACGTCGGCGACCCGCTCGCCTTCGCCGTCGTCCACCTCGCCGCGGTCGCCTCCGGTCGGCGGTCGGTCCCGGTCGACACCGGCCAGCCGGCCACCGAACCCGCTCGGCTCGCAGCCCTCCTGGGGGGGTGCGGTCATGGTCGTCTCCGACCGTCCGGAGGACGCGACCGTCGCCGGAGCGCCGGCCGCCGGTGTGGACGCGGCCACGTACCTCCCGACCGGGGTGCGTGACGGCGACGTGGCGGAGGGTGTGCCGGACGCTCCCGGACAGGGCTCGGTCGTCCTGTTCACCTCCGGGTCGACCGGGACGCCGAAGGGCGTCGAGCTGCCGGAGTCACAGTTGCTCGCCGTCGCCCGCGCCGTGGCGGAGCACAACCGGCTGACCGAGTACGACCGCGGGTTCAACTCGCTGCCGCTGTTCCACGTCAACGCCGAGGTCGTGGGCCTCCTCGCCACCCTCGTCGCCGGCGCGACGCTCGTGCTCGACCGCCGGTTCCGACGGACCGACTTCTGGGAACTGCTCGAGGAGCGCCGGATCACCTGGCTCAACGCGGTGCCCGCGGTCCTCGCGGTCCTCGCCAAGACCGGTCCGTTGGCGTTCCCGGAGACGCTCCGCTTCGTCCGGAGCGCGTCGGCCCCGCTGCCCGACACGGTGCGCGCCGCCCTCGGGAACGTCCCGCTCGTCGTGAGTTGGGGCATGACCGAGGGAGCCAGCCAGATCACCGCGACGCCGCTCGGCGCACCGGCGCGACCCGGGTCCGTCGGACTGCCCGTCGGTTCCGAGGTGCAGGTCCGCGGCGAGGACGGTGCGGTGCTGCCGGCCGGCGAGATCGGTGCGCTCTGGGTACGGGGACCGGGCATCGTCCGGTCGTACCTGGGTGGACGCGCGGCCGACCGGTTCGACGCCGACGGGTGGCTGTCGACCGGGGACCTCGGGTCGGTCGCACCGGACGGCTGGGTGTCCCTCGCGGGCCGCTCCGACGACGTCATCAACCGCGGCGGCGAGAAGGTCTACCCGTCGGAGGTGGAGGACGTCCTGCTGCGTGACCCTCGCGTGCTCGAGGCCGTCGTGGTCGGGCGGCCGGACGACGTGCTCGGTGCCGTCCCCGTGGCCTACGTCATCGCGCAGGAGGACGTCGACACCGCGGGCCTGCTCGAGGACCTCGCGGCGCTGGCGGAGTCCGCCCTGACCCGGTTCCGTCGGCCGGCCGAGATCTCCCTGGTGCCCGACCTCCCGCGCGCCCCCCACCGGCAAGGTCCAGCGGGCCCGCGTCCGAGCCATGGCCGAGTCACGGTGAGCGCGCGTCCCACACCGACCGGGCACGACGCCGCGAGCGCAACGACCGGCACGAGTGCGACCGCCACCGATGCGGCCGGCACCACTGCAGCCGGCGCCACTGTGGCCGGCACCACGGGCACGACGACGGGCGTGCAGACGCCGACGCGGACGGCGTCCGGGCGCCCGCGCCACCTGTACGAGGTCGACGTCCTGCGCATCCTCACCTTCGCCTGCGTCATCGGCGTCCACACGACGAGCCACACGGTCGCCTCCGACGACGTCGGGCTCTACGCCGTGCTCGGCCTGCTGCACTTCACCCGGCTGGTCTTCTTCTCGCTGACCGCGTTCGTCCTGGTGTACAGCTGGTCCCTCCGCCCACGGCCGCTCGCGCAGTTCTGGCCCCGCCGGTTCCTGCTCGTCGGCGTGCCGTACCTGGCCTGGTCGTTCGTGTACGTCGTGGCGGCCTGGCTCATCGACGGGACGACCCGGGGGGGACGTCCCGGCACTCGTGACGACCGCAGCCGAGGGGATCGTCACCGGGACGGCCTGGTACCACCTGTACTTCCTGCTCGTGACGATGCAGGTGTACCTGCTCCTGCCGGTGATCGTCTGGTTGGTCAGGGTCACCCGGCGGCACCACGTCACGCTCCTGGTGGTCTCGTTCGTCGTCCAGCTGGCCGTCTTCGCCGCCTACAAGTACGAGCCGCACTCGATCGACTGGTTGCACGGCTACCAGAAGCAGTTCTTCTTCTCGTACGTGTTCTTCATCGTGGCGGGTGCCGTCGCCGCGGACCACGCCGATGCGTTCCTGCGCTTCATCCGCGAGCACCGACGGGCCGTCCTGTGGGCGTTCGCCGGGGCCGGTGCCGTCACGCTCGGGGTCTGGTGGGTGCAGGTCGGCCTCGGGCAGTCCCTCTACGCCGCCGGTACTCCGCTGCAGCCCGTCCAGGTGCTGTGGAGCACCGCGGTCTTCGTCGGGTTCCTGACGATCGGCGCCGCGTGGGCGGACCGCCGCCGCGCCGACAGCCCACTGGCCCGGGTCGTCGACTACGCCTCGGACCGGTCGTTCGGGATCTTCCTCAGCCACCCGTTCGTGATCTGGATCCTGCTGTACGGGGACAGCTGGCTCGAAGCCGTGGTGCCGAAGCCGTGGCTGACGCTCGTGACCGTCGTGCTCGTCCTCGTGCTGTCGGTCGCGGTGACCGAGGTGTTCCGGTGGACGCCGCTCAGCGTGCCGCTCACCGGCCGCCCGTCGCGCGCACGACGCCGCGTCGCGCGCACCGCCGCCTGAGCAGCCCTGCCGGTCCGGGGTGCTGTGGGCCTCCCGGCCGTGCGGTCAGGGGGGTCCCGCCGCGCTCCGCTGCCGGGACACCGGTCTCGAGCACCCCGTCCGTCATGGTGAGCCGCTGGGGCTTCATCACCCACGCCACGACGGCGGCGGCCGCGAGGAGGGCGCAGGAGATCCCGAACGGGATCTGCCAGCCGGAGGCCTCGATGAGCGTGCCGAAGACGATGGGCGAGACGACGCCCGCCACGCCGAAGCCGGTGTTCATGAAGCCGGACGCGGTGCCCGACCACTGCGGCGCGACGTCCATCGGGATCGCCCACAGGTTCGCGTTGCAGAGCTCGAGGAAGAAGAACGACAGCGCGAGCGACACCGTGGCCACGGTGAGGCTCTGTCCGGCGACAAGCAGGGGCAGCAGGCACACGAGCGACCCGCCGAGCCCGACGACCAGGACCACCCGGCGCGCGTGACGGCTGTCCCCGCCGCGGTGGATGATCCGGTCGCTCAGCATGCCGCCGACGGTGTCGCCGACGACGCCGGCGAGCAGCACCGCGGTGGTGAACCACGCGAAGGCGGTGATCTCGAGGTCGTACTCGTCGCTGAGGAAGGTCGGGATCCAGGTCAGGAACACCCAGAGCGTCCAGCCGTAGCCGAAGTCGACGAAGGAGACCGGCAGGATCTGCTTCGCGAGGGCCCGCCACGGGACCGGCGGCCGGGTCGCCCGGGTCTCCACGGGCGGGAGCTCCGCCAACTCGGTCCCGGTGATCCCGCGGGCGTCCTCGGGGCGGTCCCGGAAGGCGACGAACCAGACGATGCCCCAGGCGACGGACAGGAGGGCCGTGGCGAAGAAGGCGAGTCGCCATCCGCTGATCGCGATGAAGTACGCCACGAGGAGGGGCGCGAGGGCGTTGCCGAGGCGGGCGGCCGAGTGCACGACGCCCTGCGCGAAACCGTTCCGGTCGCGCGGGATCCACCGGCTCATCGCCTGGGTCGCGGACGGGAAGGCGGCCGCTTCGCTGAGGCCGAGGAGGAGCCGTGCGGCGAGCAGCGTCCAGAACCCGACCGCGAGACCGGTCCAGAGCGTCGCGACGCCCCACACCACGGTGATGACGAAGAGCGCGCGGCGCGGACCCGCCTTCTCGCTGATCGTCCCGCCGAACACCTGGAGCAGCGCGTAGGGGGAGTGAGAAGGCCGCCACGACGTACCCGGCGGCGGACTCGGTGAGCCCGAACTCCTCGGTGATGTGCGGCAGGGCCGTGGAGATGTTCGTCCGGTCGATGTACGAGATCGCGTACATGAAGCAGAGCAGGACGAGCACCCGGCCGCGGATGCGTCCGCGGAACGGGGTGCCCTTCGTCGGGATCGGTGCTGGCGCCGCAGCGGGGGCCGTGGTCATGGGGCCTCTTCGGTCGGGTTGCTGAACGGACCGGAGGCTACGACCGTCGCCGATCAGGACCCTCGGAGTCCGCTATCAGGTGACAGTACGCCGTGGGCGAGCAGAACCGTCCGATGTCGTCAGCCGCGCCTACTGTGGACAGCATGGGAGTCGCCGTCAAGCCCACGCGTGCCATCCGTCCGTTCGAGGTCGTCAGTGAGTACTCGCCGAGCGGTGACCAGCCCGCGGCGATCGCCGAGCTCGCGGGCCGCATCAACGCCGGTGAGACGGACGTGGTGCTGCTCGGCGCCACGGGTACCGGCAAGTCGGCGACGACGGCGTGGCTGATCGAGCAGGTGCAGCGGCCGACACTCGTGCTCGCGCACAACAAGACGCTGGCCGCGCAGCTCGCGAACGAGTTCCGTGGGCTCATGCCGAACAACGCCGTCGAGTACTTCGTGTCGTACTACGACTACTACCAGCCCGAGGCGTACGTCCCGCAGACCGACACCTTCATCGAGAAGGACTCCTCCGTCAACGCCGAGGTCGAGCGGCTCCGGCACTCGACGACGAACTCGCTCCTCAGCCGACGGGACTCCGTCGTGGTGTCCACCGTCTCGTGCATCTACGGCCTCGGCACGCCGGAGCAGTACATGAACGCCTCGGTGGCGCTGCACATCGGCCAGACCATCTCGCGCGACCAGCTCGTGCGGAAGTTCGTCAGCATGCAGTACCAGCGCAACGACGTCGACTTCGCCCGTGGCACCTTCCGGGTCCGCGGCGACACGCTCGAGATCATCCCGATGTACGAAGAGCACGCGATCCGCATCGAGATGTTCGGGGACGAGATCGAGGCACTGTCCTCGCTCCACCCGCTGACGGGCAACGTCATCGACGACCTGCCGGCCGTGTCGATCTTCCCGGCGTCGCACTACGTCGCGGACACCGACGTCATGCACCGGGCGATCAGCTCCATCAAGGAGGAACTCGCCGAACGACTCGCCGAGCTCGAGGGCCAGGGGAAGCTGCTCGAGGCCCAGCGGCTCCGGATGCGCACGACGTTCGACATCGAGATGATGGAGCAGATCGGCTTCTGCTCGGGCATCGAGAACTACTCCCGGCACATGGAGGGCCGCGGCCCCGGGGAAGCGCCGCACTGTCTCATCGACTACTTCCCGGACGACTTCCTCCTCGTCATCGACGAGTCGCACGTCACCGTGCCGCAGATCGGCGCGATGTACGAGGGCGACGCCTCCCGCAAGCGCACCCTCGTGGAGCACGGGTTCCGGCTGCCGAGCGCGATGGACAACCGCCCGCTGAAGTGGGAGGAGTTCCTCGACCGTGTCGGGCAGAAGGTCTTCCTGTCCGCCACCCCGGGCAAGTACGAGCTCGGCATCACGGACAGCGTCGTCGAGCAGATCATCCGTCCGACCGGCCTGGTCGACCCCGAGATCGTCATCAAGCCGAGCGACGGCCAGATCGACGACCTGCTCGAGGAGATCAAGCAGCGGACCGAGAAGGACGAACGCGTCCTCGTCACCACCCTCACCAAGCGGATGGCGGAGGAACTGACCGACTTCCTCGGGAACGCCGGCGTGCGTGTGCGGTACCTGCACTCGGACGTGGACACCCTGAAGCGCGTGGAGCTCCTGACCGAGCTGCGCCAGGGCGTGTACGACGTCCTCATCGGCATCAACCTGCTCCGCGAGGGTCTCGACCTGCCCGAGGTCTCCCTCGTCGCGATCCTCGACGCCGACAAGGAGGGGTTCCTGCGGTCGTCGACGTCGCTCATCCAGACGATCGGTCGCGCGGCCCGCAACGTGTCGGGTCAGGTGCTCATGTACGCCGACAAGATGACCGACTCGATGAAGCAGGCCATCGAGGAGACCGACCGGCGGCGTGAGAAGCAGGTCGCCTACAACCTCGAGCACGGCATCGACCCGCAGCCGCTCCGCAAGAAGATCGCGGACATCACCGAGGTCCTGAACCGCGAGAACGACGACACCCGCGAGCTCCTCGAGCGTCGCGGTGGCGGCGTGCGGGACGGTCGACGTGCCCCCACGCCGTCCCTCCGTCGCGAGGGCATCGCGGGCGAGGGCGCGACCCAGCTCGAGGCGACGATCGCCGACCTGAACGACCAGATGCTGCAGGCCGCGGCCGAACTGAAGTTCGAGCTCGCGGCCCGGCTCCGCGACGAGGTGCAGGACCTCAAGAAGGCGCTGCGGCAGATGGAGTCCGCAGGCCATGTCGTCTGAGCCGGGGGGAGCCGTCGGCGTCGGACGACGCCCGTCGCACGGTGGTGGTGACGGGCGCCAGCGCGGGCCTGGGGTACCAGGCCGCCGAGCAGCTGGCCGCCGCCGGACACCGGGTCGTCCTCGCGACCCGGAACCCCGAGAAGGCGACCGCGGCGGAGCGGAGCATCCGGGCGGTGGTGCCCGACGCAACGCTCGAGCACGTGCACCTCGACCTCGCCGACCTCGGCTCCGTACGGTCCGCGGCCGACTCGCTCGCGGCGCTCGGACCCGTGCACGCGGTCCTCAACAACGCCGGGGTGGTCGGCTCGCGCGAGCGACGCTCCACCACCGAGGGCCACGAGCTGCAGATCGGCACGAACCACCTCGGCCACTTCGCGTGGACCGGTCTCGTGCTCCCGCTGCTCACCGCCACGGGTGGTCGGGTCGTCCACCTCGGGTCGATCTCGCACCGCTGGGTGACACTCGACCGCCACGACCCGCTCGGAGCCGGGCACTACAACGGCTACCGGCAGTACGCGCGGAGCAAGCTCGCTGCGATGCTCTTCGGGTTCGAACTCGCGCAGCGGCTCGCCGACGCCGGGTCGCGCGTGACGAGCGTCGTGGCGCACCCCGGCCTCGCGCTCGACTCGTTGACCGGACGGCGCACGGCGACCGGCCGTCCGGGTGCCCACGGCGTCGGGACACCGGGTCCTGTGTCCTCGGGCGCCGAGCCCGCCTGGATCGGGCCGGGCCAGCGCTGGATCGCGCAGGGCAAGGACGCCGGTGCGGTGCCGCTCGTCCACGCCGCCGTCGGCACCGACGTCCGGTCCGGCCAGTACTGGGGTCCGGCCGGCTGGTTCCAGCTCCGCGGGCCTGCGGCCGTCGTCCCCGCCGAGCCGCGCGCACACGACCGCGGCGAAGCGGCGCGGCTGTGGGCCGCGAGCGAAGACGCCTCCGGGGTCGCGTTCGCTCTCGACGCACTCGGCTGATCCGCACCGGCGGACGATTGTCGGAGCGGCTTCGTAGAATCGTCTGCGATGACCATCACCTCTGACCGCGGAACCGCCATGTCCGACCCGGATGACTTCGACGAGCCGTCGGACCTGCACCTGCCCGGTGGGACGGCTCCGCACGACACGTCGACGCTGAGCGTCCGTGGCGCACGCGTGCACAACCTCCGCGACGTCGACCTCGAGATCCCGCGCGACTCGCTCGTCGTCTTCACCGGACTGTCCGGCTCCGGCAAGTCCTCGCTGGCGTTCGACACGATCTTCGCCGAGGGGCAGCGGCGGTACGTGGAGTCGCTGTCCGCGTACGCGCGCCAGTTCCTCGGCCAGGTCGACCGGCCGGACGTCGACTTCATCGAGGGCCTGTCGCCCGCGGTGTCGATCGACCAGAAGTCGACGAACCGCAACCCGCGGTCCACGGTGGGCACCATCACCGAGGTCTACGACTACATGCGTCTGCTCTGGGCGCGCATCGGCATCCCGCACTGCCCCGTCTGCGGTGAGGTGATCAGCAAGCAGAGCGTGCAGCAGATCGCCGACCAGCTCATGACGCAGGAGACCGGCACCCGGTTCCAGGTGCTCGCGCCGATCGTGTCGAAGAAGAAGGGCGAGTTCGTCGACCTCTTCCAGGAGCTCGCCGCGTCCGGCTACGCGCGCGCGATCGTCGACGGGGAGCGCATCCAGCTGAGCAACCCGCCGACGCTCAAGAAGCAGGTCAAGCACGACATCTCGGTCATCATCGACCGGCTGGTGGCGAGCGACGACATCCTCGGCCGGCTGACCGACTCCCTCGAGACGGCGCTGCGGCTCACGAACGGCACCGTCGCGATCGACCTCGTCGACCACGAGGGCCCCGGCGCGGTCCGCACCTACTCCGAGAACCTCTCGTGCCCGAACAACCACCCGCTCGCGCTCACCGAGATCGAGCCGCGGACGTTCTCCTTCAACGCGCCGTTCGGCGCCTGCCCCGAGTGCTCCGGCCTCGGCACGCGGATGTCGGTCGACCCGGACCTCGTCCTCGGCGACCCCGAGGCCTCCCTGGCCGACGGCGTCCTGCTGCCCTGGACCGGGACGAGCGGCCTGTACTCCTACTTCGAGAAGCTGCTCGCCGGTCTCGGCAAGGAGCTCGGCTTCCGCCTGGACACGCCGTGGAACCAGCTGCCCGCGTCGGTGCAGGCCGCCATCCTCACCGGCAAGGACTTCGAGGTCTCGGTGTCCTGGAAGAACCGCTTCGGCCGCGAGATGCGGTACACGAGCGGGTTCGAGGGCGTCATGCCCTACATCGAGCGCAAGTTCGCCGAGGCCGAGACCGACTCGCAGCGCCAGCGGTTCCAGGGCTACCTGCGCGAGGTGCCGTGCCCCGTGTGCGACGGCACCCGCCTCAAGCCGGAGGTCCTCGCGGTGACGGTGGACGGCCGCAGCATCGCCGACGTCACGGACATGGCGCTCGACGAGGCCTACGGCTTCATGGCCGACATCACGCTCACCGCGCGGGAGGCGCACATCGCCGCCGCCGTGCTGCGCGAGATCCGGGCGCGGCTCGAGTTCCTGCTCGAGGTCGGCCTCAACTACCTGACCCTGGCGCGCGGAGCCGGCGGTCTCTCCGGCGGCGAAGCACAGCGCATCCGGCTCGCGACCCAGATCGGGTCCGGTCTGACGGGCGTGCTGTACGTCCTCGACGAGCCGAGCATCGGGCTGCACCAGCGCGACAACCGCCGGCTCATCGACACCCTGGTCAAGCTCAAGGACCTCGGCAACACCCTCATCGTCGTCGAGCACGACGAGGACACGATCCGCACCGCGGACTGGGTCGTCGACATCGGTCCTGGCGCGGGCGTCAACGGCGGCAACGTCGTGCACTCGGGCTCCTACGCGGACATGATCGAGAACCGCGAGTCGATCACGGGTGACTACCTGGCCGGACGTCGGGCGATCGAGATGCCGTCCGAGCGCCGCAAGGTGAACCGCAAGCGCGTCATCAGCGTGCAGGGTGCGCGGGCGAACAACCTCAAGGACGTGGACGTCGACTTCCCGCTCGGCGTGTTCACGGCGGTCACGGGCGTGAGCGGCTCGGGCAAGTCGACGCTGGTCAACGACATCCTCTACAAGGTGCTCGCCAACCAGCTCAACGGTGCCCGGCACATCGCCGGCAAGCACACCCGTGTGAAGGGCCTCGACCAGCTCGACAAGGTCGTGCACGTCGACCAGGCGCCGATCGGCCGGACGCCGCGGTCCAACCCGGCGACCTACACGGGCGTGTTCGACCGCATCCGGCAGCTGTTCGCCGAGACGCAGGAGGCGAAGACCCGCGGGTACCAGCCCGGGCGCTTCAGCTTCAACGTCAAGGGCGGTCGCTGCGAGAACTGCTCCGGCGACGGCACGATCAAGATCGAGATGAACTTCCTGCCCGACGTCTACGTCGCGTGCGAGGTCTGCGGCGGTGCCCGGTACAACCGCGAGACGCTGCAGGTGCACTACAAGGGCAAGAACATCTCCGAGGTGCTCGACATGCCGATCAGCGAGGCGGCCGAGTTCTTCGAGCCGATCTCCGCGATCCACCGCTACATGGCGACGCTCGTCGACGTGGGCCTCGGGTACGTCCGGCTCGGGCAGAGCGCCACGACGCTCTCCGGCGGCGAGGCCCAGCGCGTGAAGCTCGCCACCGAGCTCCAGCGCCGTTCGAACGGCCGCACGGTGTACGTGCTCGACGAGCCGACCACGGGTCTGCACTTCGAGGACGTCCGCAAGCTGCTCCTCGTGCTGCAGAGCCTGGTCGACAAGGGCAACACGGTGATCACGATCGAACACAACCTCGACGTCATCAAGTCCGCCGACTGGCTCATCGACATGGGGCCCGAGGGCGGGTCCGGCGGCGGTACGGTGCTCGCGACCGGTACGCCGGAGCACGTCGCCGACGTCCCCGAGAGCCACACCGGGGTCTTCCTGCGGGAGATCCTCGACGCCCAGGACGCCCGCGTCGGCAAGCAGCGGTCCGTGCAGGGCCGACAGGGCGAGGTGCGCGGCGCCGCGGCGGCGAAGGCGGGTGCTCGGTAGGTGGCGGACACCGTCGCATGGCGTCCGAAGGCCGGTGAGATCCCGACCGACCCGGGCGTGTACCGGTGGCGCGACGAGGCCGGCCGGGTGCTCTACGTCGGCAAGGCGAAGAACCTCCGCGCGCGGCTGAGCAACTACTTCGCGCCGTTGCCGACGCTGCACGAGCGCACCCGGCGCATGGTGCTGACGGCGCGCAGCGTCGAGTGGACCACGGTCGGTTCCGAGATCGAGGCGCTCCAGCTCGAGTACACCTGGATCAAGGAGTTCGACCCGCCCTTCAACGTCAAGTTCCGCGACGACAAGTCCTACCCGTACATGGCGATCACGATGGCGGACGAGGCGCCGCGGGTGATGGTCACGCGCAACCGCAAGATCAAGGGCGCGAAGTACTTCGGGCCCTACCCGAAGATCTGGGCGGTGCACGACACGATCGACCTCATGATCAAGGTGTTCCCGATCCGCACCTGCTCGGAGTCGTCGTACAAGCGCGCGATGCAGACCGGCAAGCCGTGCTTCCCGGGGCAGATCGGCAAGTGCGGCGGACCGTGTTCGCAGCGGGTCACGATCGAGGAGCACCGGGCGCTGGTCGAGGAGTTCGTCCGCTTCATGGGCAGCTACGACCGGCGTGTGATCACGCAGCTGCGGCAGCGCATGGCCGCCTCGGCCGACGCCATGCAGTACGAGCAGGCGGCGCGCTACCGGGACCAGGTCGAGGCCCTCGAAGCCGTGCTCGAGAAGTCCGCCGTGGTGCTCAAGGACTCGGTGGACCTCGACCTGTTCGGCATCGCCGAGGACGAGCTCGCCGCCGCCGTGCAGCTGTTCTCGGTGCGGGGCGGCCGGATCCGCGGTGTGCGCGGTTGGGTGGTCGACAAGGAACTCGACATCAGCACCGGGGACCTCGTCGAGCAGATCGTCCAGGGCGTGTACGCCGGGACGGACCTGCCCGCCGGTGCCGGTGGTGAGGAACCGCCGCGCGAGGTCGTGGTGCCGGTCCTGCCCGACGACGCCGACGCCCTGCAGCAGTGGCTCAGCGACCGCCGGGGTGGTCGTGGCACGAAGCTCAGCACCGCCCAGCGCGGGGACCGTGCCGGTCTGGCCCGGACCGCCTCGCAGAACGCCCAGCAGGCGCTCATGCTCTACAAGACCAAGCGCTCGGCCGACTACACGACCCGTGCTGCGGCCCTCGCCGACATCCAGGAGGCCCTCGGCATGACCGAGGCGCCGCTGCGGATGGAGTGCTACGACATCTCGCACCTGCAAGGCACCAACGTCGTCGCCTCGATGGTCGTCTTCGAGGACGGGCTGCCCCGCAAGGACCAGTACCGCCGGTACACGATCGCCGAGACGACCGACGACACGGACAGCATGTACCAGGTCCTCACACGGCGGCTCGCCCGCCTCGACGAGGACGCGGCCCTGCCCGACGTCCCCGATGCGACCGTGGACGACGTGGTCGACGGCACGAAGCCGACGAAGCGCTTCGCGTACCGGCCGCAGCTCCTCGTGGTGGACGGTGGGCAGCCGCAGGTCGCGGCGGCGAAGCGCGCGCTGGACGAGGCCGGGGTGACCGACATCGCGCTCGTCGGGATCGCGAAGCGGCTCGAGGAGCTCTGGCTGCCCGACGACGACTTCCCGGTCATCCTGCCCCGCAACTCCGAGGCGCTCTTCCTCATCCAGCGCCTGCGAGACGAGGCCCACCGCTTCGCGATCACGCACCAGCGCACGCGGCGCAAGCGGGACGTCAAGTCGCAGCTGTCGGAGATCCCCGGGCTCGGGCCGAGCCGTGTCGCGGCGCTGCTGAAGCACTTCGGCTCGGTCACCCGGTTGCGGCAGGCCACCGCGGAGGAGGTCGGCGAGGTGCCCGGTGTCGGGCCCGCGACCGCGGCCGCCGTGGTGCGCAAGCTCGCCACCGTCCCGGTGAGCGCCCCGGAGTCGGCCAGTGCTCCCACCCCGGCCAGTGCTCCCACCCCGGCCAGTGCTCCCACCACGGCCAGCGCACCGGACACAGGTGCCGAACCGGTCGGCGCCCGGTCGGGAGGCCCGGTGCGCGTCCCCGACGCGGGGCCCGACGGGCCGCAGCGGCCCGCATGACGTCCGCACGGGCCTCCCGGCCGGACGGTAGCCTGGTCTCCGACCTGGGCCGGCGCTCGCACCGGCCGGGCGACCCGCCCGGCCCGACCACGACGGAGCTCCTTCGCAGATGACCGACACCACCTCCCAGCAGCAGCACGACGTGCTCATCGTCACCGGCATGTCCGGTGCCGGCCGGTCCACCGTGGGGAAGGCGCTCGAGGACCTCGGCTGGTACGTGGTCGACAACCTGCCCACCCAGATGCTCGGACCGCTCACGGACCTCGCCGACCGCGCGGGGGGAGTCGATCCCCAAGATCGCGACCGTGGTCGACGTGCGTGGCGGCCGCTTCTTCACCGAACCGGAGCACGCCGTCCAGCAGGTCCGCGAGAGCACCAGTGCGCGGGTCCGCGTGCTGTTCCTCGAGGCCACCGACGAGGTCCTGGTCCGACGGTTCGAGCAGGTCCGCCGCCCGCACCCGCTGCAGGGCGAGGACACCCTGCTCGACGGCATCGCCCGGGAACGGGCGCGGCTGCTCGGGCTGCGGGAAGCGTCGGACATGGTCATCGACACCTCCGACCTGAACATCCACCAGCTCGCGAACGCGGTCACGGAGCGGTTCGCCGAGGACCGGTTCGTCGGTGTCCAGGTCACCCTGATGAGCTTCGGGTTCAAGTACGGTCTGCCCGCGGACGCCGACATGGTGGCCGACGTGCGCTTCATCCCGAACCCGTACTGGGTCCCGGAACTCCGGCCGCACACCGGCCTCGACGCGCCCGTCTCCGACTACGTCCTCGAGCAGCCGGGAGCCCGCTCGTTCGTCGAGCGCTACGCCTCCGTGCTCGAGCCGGTGTTCGAGGGGTACCAGCGGGAGAACAAAAGACACGCTACGATCGCCATCGGCTGTACCGGCGGCAAGCACCGTTCGGTCGCCATCGTCGCCGAGCTGGCGAGCCTCCTCCGCGGGATGCCCAACGTCGCCGTGCGTGTGAAGAACCGAGATCTCGGCCGGGAGTGACCGTCCCACCGGCTGTCTCCACACGCGTGCGCCCCGGGGCCGCGGAACCCCACCCCGAAGAACGTAAGGAATGATGCCGTGCCGTTGACTGCCGAGGTGAAGGACGAGCTGGCCAGGGTCGTCGTCAACCGGAACACGGTCCGCGCCGCCGAGCTCGCGACCGTCCTCCGGTTCGCGGGAGGGCTGCACGTCATCTCCGGCCGGATCGCGGTCGAGGTCGAACTCGACACCCGGATCATCGTGCACCGTGTCCGGAAGGACCTCGCCGAGCTGTACGGCGTGCGCAGCGAGGCCTCCGTCGGGTCGACCGCCTCGTCCCGACGCGGCACCCGCTACCTCGTCCGCGTCCTCGAGGCCGGCGAGACGCTCGCCCGCCAGACCGGACTCATGGACGCCCGCCGTCGCCCGGTCCGCGGCCTGCCGAACCGCCTGACCACCGGCACCCGCGAGGACCTCGCCGCCATCTGGCGCGGCGCCTTCCTCGCCTCCGGCACCCTCACCGACCCGGGCCGGGCCGCCGCGCTCGAGGTCACCTGCCCGGGCAACGAGGCCGCGATGGCGCTCGTCGGTGCCGCCTCCCGCCTCGGGATCGCCGCGAAGGGCCGGGAGGTCCGGGGCGTGCACCGGGTCGTCATCCGTGACGGCGAGGCCATCGGCCAGATGCTCACCGCGATGGGCGCCGCCCGGACGACCGCCGACTGGGAGGAGATGCGCCAGCGCCGCGAGGTCCGTGCCACCGCCAACCGGCTCGTGAACTTCGACGACGCGAACCTCCGCCGCTCGGCGCAGGCCGCCGTCGCCGCCTGCGCCCGCGTCGAGCGTGCCCTCGAGATCCTCGGCGACGACGTGCCCGACCACCTGCAGTACGCCGGGACCCTCCGGCTCGAGCACCGTGACGCCTCGCTCGACGAGCTCGGCCAGCACGCGGACCCGCCCATGACCAAGGACGCGATCGCCGGCCGGATCCGCCGACTGCTCGCGATGGCCGACAAGCGCGCGTCCGACCTCGGCGTGCCCGGCACCGAGGCGAGCGTGCCCGAGGAGCTCGAAGGCGCCTGAGCCCGGTCGTCCTCCGGACCCCCTCGGCCACCGGACACCGACCCGCACGGGTCGACGTCATGCAGGTGGTCCGAGGGGGTCCGACTGCTAGGGTCGTTCCGGCGACGTTACGGGGCGTATCGTCCACCACACGTGGGCCGGCCGTCGTCCCCGACGACGCCTCCACACTCCGAAAAGCAGCGCCTCCCGAGGCGCTCCACACCCAACAGGAGCTCCATTGACCGTCAAGATCGGTATCAACGGCTTCGGCCGGATCGGCCGTAACTTCTTCCGGGCCGCTCTGGCCAAGGGCAGCGACCTCGAGATCGTGGCGGTGAACGACCTCACCGACAACGCCGCGCTCGCGAACCTGCTCAAGTACGACTCGATCACCGGCAAGCTCGGCGTCTCCGTCGAGCTCGACGGCGACAACATCGTCGTCGACGGCAAGGCCATCAAGGTGCTCGCCGAGCGCGACCCCGCCAACCTCCCCTGGGGTGAGCTCGGTGTCGACATCGTCATCGAGTCGACCGGGTTCTTCACCAAGGCCGCCGACGCACAGAAGCACATCGACGCGGGCGCCAAGAAGGTCATCATCTCCGCCCCGGCGACCGGTGACGACGTCACCATCGTCCTCGGCGTGAACGAGGACACCTACGACGCGGCGAACCACCACATCATCTCCAACGCCTCGTGCACCACGAACAGCCTCGCGCCGCTCGCCAAGGTGTTCCACGACGCGTTCGGCATCGAGCGCGGTCTCATGACCACGGTCCACGCCTACACCGCCGACCAGAACCTGCAGGACGGCCCGCACAAGGACCCGCGTCGTGCACGTGCCGCGGCCCTGAACATCGTCCCGACCTCCACCGGTGCGGCGAAGGCCATCGGCCTGGTCCTCCCGGAGCTCGCCGGCAAGCTCGACGGCTTCGCGCTCCGCGTGCCGGTCCCGACCGGTTCGATCACGGACCTCACGCTCGAGACCAAGTCGGACGTCACGGTCGACGAGATCAACGCCGTCTACAAGGCCGCCGCCGAGGGCCCGCTGAAGGGCATCCTGCTCTACAGCGAGGACCCGCTGGTGTCGACCGACATCACGACGGACCCGCACTCCTCGATCTACGACTCCGGCCTGACCAAGGTCATGGGCAACCTCGTCAAGATCACCTCGTGGTACGACAACGAGTGGGGCTACTCGAACCGCCTGGTCGACCTGACCGAGTTCGTGGGCGAGAAGCTCTGACCTGATGGCTCTCCGCACCCTCGAGGACCTCGGCGACCTCGCCGGCAAGCGCGTCGTCGTCCGCTGTGACCTGAACGTCCCGCTCAAGGACGGCACGATCACGGACGACGGCCGCGTGCGGGCGTCGCTCACCACGCTGAACACGCTGATCACCGCCGGTGCGCGTGTGATCGTCGTGTCGCACCTCGGTCGACCCGACGGCACTCCGGCCCCCCGAGTACTCGCTCGCGCCGGTCGCCCAGCGGCTGTCCGAACTGCTGGCGAAGCCGGTCACCTTCGTCGGCGAGACCGTCGGCGACGAGGCGACCGCGGCCGCCGAGGCCCTCGAGGACGGTGACGTCCTGCTGCTCGAGAACCTCCGGTTCAACCCGGAGGAGACCTCGAAGGACGCCGCCGAACGCGCCGCCTTCGCCGACCGCATCGCCGCACTCGGTGATGCGTTCGTCTCCGACGGCTTCGGCGTCGTGCACCGCAAGCAGGCCTCGGTGTACGAGCTGGCCGCTGCGCTCCCGAGCGCGGCAGGACAGCTCATCGAGCAGGAGCTCACCGTGCTCGAGCGTCTGACGAAGGACCCGGAGCGCCCGTACACGGTCGTGCTCGGCGGGTCGAAGGTCAGCGACAAGCTCGGCGTCATCGACCACCTGCTGCCCCGCGTCGACACCATCTGCATCGGTGGCGGCATGCTCTTCACCTTCCTCGCGGCGCAGGGCCACGGGGTCGCGAAGTCGTTGCTCGAGCAGGACCAGCTCGACACCGTGCGCGAGTACCTCTCGCGCGCGACCGAGCTCGGCGTGACGATCGACCTGCCGACGGACGTCGTGGTGGCCTCCGGGTTCGCCGCGGACGCCGAGCACGAGACGGTCGCGGCCGACGCGATCGAGTCCTCGTCCTTCGGTACCGACGGCATCGGCCTCGACATCGGCCCCGAGACCGCGGAACGGTTCGCCGCAGCGGTCTCCTCGTCGAAGACGGTGTTCTGGAACGGCCCGATGGGCGTGTTCGAGTTCCCCCGCCTTCGCAGCGGGTACGAAGACCGTCGCGCAGGCGCTGACCGAGGTCGACGGCCTCGGCGTCGTCGGTGGCGGCGACTCGGCAGCTGCCGTCCGCTCGCTCGGGTTCCGCGACGACCAGTTCGGGCACATCTCCACCGGCGGCGGAGCGAGTCTCGAGTTCCTCGAGGGCAAGTCGCTCCCCGGCCTCGAAGCGCTGGGGTGGACGGCATGACCCGCACGCCGTTCATCGCCGGCAACTGGAAGATGAACCTGGACCACCTCCAGGCCATCGCCACAGTGCAGAAGCTCGCGTGGACGCTGAAGGACGCTCGGCACGACCACGCCGACGTCGAGGTGGCGGTCTTCCCACCGTTCACGGACCTGCGGAGCGTGCAGACGCTCATCTCGGCCGACAAGCTGCCGATCGCCTTCGGCGCGCAGGACCTGTCACAGTACGACTCCGGCGCGTACACCGGCGACGTGTCCGGCGCGTTCCTCGCCGCGCTCGATGCGCAATACGTCATCGTCGGGCACTCCGAACGTCGCACCATGCACGGTGAGACGGACGAGGTCGTCGCGGCGAAGACGGCGGCGGCGGTCAAGCACGGCCTCGTCCCGGTGGTGTGCGTCGGCGAGACCGGTGAGCAGCGCGAACAGCGCGGCGCCGGTGTCGTGCCGGTCGAGCAGCTCGGGGTCGTCCTCGGTGCGGTGCAGCCCGCCGAGATCGTCGTGGCGTACGAACCGGTCTGGGCGATCGGCTCCGGCCAGGCGGCCACGGCCGAGCAGGCCCAGGACGAGTGCGCCGCACTGCGCCGTGGGATCGCAGCGGCGTGGGGCGACCAGGCCGCAGCCGACACCCGCGTCCTCTACGGCGGCTCGGTGAAGTCGGGCAACATCGCCGGCTTCCTCCGTGAGCCCGACATCGACGGCGCACTCGTCGGTGGCGCATCGCTCGACGTGCAGGAGTTCGCGGCGATCGCGCGCTTCCAGCAGCACGTGGGTCTCTAGAACGACCGCAGGAGGCGCGACGGGTCCGCCCGTCGCGCCTCGTGCTGTGCACACACCCCGTCCGGGTCCGGAGCGCAGCTCGCGTGACCGGTATACTCGGATGGCTGACTGACACGAAAGGTACGTCGTGGCGATACTCTCCGTCGTGCTGCAGGTCCTGCTCGCGATCACGAGCCTCCTGCTCACGCTCCTCATCCTCCTGCACAAGGGTCGCGGTGGCGGCCTCTCCGACATGTTCGGCGGTGGTGTGACGAGCAACCTCGGGGCATCCGGCGTCGCCGAGCGCAACCTGAACCGCATCACCGTGATCCTCGGGCTCCTCTGGATCTCGAGCATCATCGTGCTCGGTCTCATCAACAAGTTCACGGCAGGGAGCTGACATGGCATCCGGAGGAAGCGCTATCCGTGGGTCGCGCGTCGGCGCCGGCCCGATGGGCGAGCAGGACCGTGGCGTCCAGGCCGAGCGCGTCGCGATCTCGTACTGGGACGCGATGGGCAACGAGGTCGTGCGGTACTTCGCCGCGAACCTCCCCCGACGAGGAAATCCCGGAGACGGTCGACTCGCCGTCCACCGGTCTCCCGGCCGGTCGCGACAAGGAGAACCCGCCGCAGGTCGCGAAGACCGAGCCCTACAAGACGCACCTCGCGTACGTGAAGGAGCGTCGCACCGAGGAAGAGGCAGCGCAGCTCCTCGAGGACGCGCTGCAGCAGCTCCGTCAGCGCCGCGGCACCGCCGCCAAGTAACAGCAGACGTCCGAAGGCCCCCCACTCCGTCAGGAGCGGGGGCCTTCGTCGTCAGGGGAGGTCGCCGCGGTCGTCCTCGTCGGTTCGGGCCCCGTCGAGGTCGTATGACATGCCGCGCGCCGTCCGCCGAGGTCGCACAGCGTGCCGCCTACGGGCGCATGGCGCGGCAGTTCATGCGACCTCGACGAGCGGCCACCAGCCCGCTCCGCCGGTGGCGACCCCGCGACGGACGGGAGGCCCGGTACCAGCTGGTACCGGGCCTCCCGTCCGTCGTGCGGTGCGTCAGTACGTCGACGCGATGAGGTTCTCCGGGACGTCGCGTGCAGCGTCCTGGTCGACGAAGAAGACGGTGCGCTTGCGGCCCTGCACGCCGCCGACCGGGACCTCGTCCACGGCGGCACCGGCGAGGGCGAGGCCGAGCACGGATGCCTTCTCGGCGCCGGACAGGATCACCCAGACGCGCTGCGACGCGTTGATCACCGGGTAGGTGAGCGTCAGGCGCTGTGCCGGGGGCTTGGGCGAGTCGTCGACGGGCACGACCATGCGGTCGGTCACGCGGAGCTGCGGGAACTCCGGGAACAGCGACGCGGTGTGCCCGTCCGGACCGACCCCGAGCAGCGTGATGTCGAAGCGGGGCGCGTCGGCGGAGTCGGGAGCGGCGTCGTGCAGCTCGCGCTCGTACTGCGTCGCGGCCTCGTCGATGGTGAGGCCGGCGTCCGACGACGCCATCGGGTGGATGTTCTCGGCCGGGATGCTCACGTGGTCGAGGAAGTCCGTCTGCGTGCCGGCGTCGTTCCGGTCCGCGTCACCCGCGGGCACCCAGCGCTCGTCGACCCACCAGACGTGGACCTTCGACCAGTCGACGCTCTCCTGCGCCTGCGACTGCCCGATCGCCGCGAGGACGAGCGTGGAGACCGAACCACCGCTGATCGCGATGTCGGCCCGTCCCTGCTCGTCGAGCACGTCGATGAGCTTCGTGATGAAGCGTGCGGCGACGGAGGCGCCGAGGGCCTGCTTGTCGGGGTGCACCAGCACCCGCCGTTCGTTGGTCACGTGACTCCCGTGTTCGTGGTGCGGTCACCGGTGTGACCGCGGTCGGTCCGGCCGGCCGTCCGACCTGCCGACCTGACGGGCAGGGCGGGGGGAGGACGGACGGTCGGACCGTGGCGGTGGTCAGTCCGCGATGCGTTCGCGGAGCTTGGCCACCCCGTGCTTGACGACGTCTCCGAAGAGGACGTCCGGGTCGAGTCTACGGAGTTCCTCGGCCAGGCAGTCGCGCAGATTGCGGCGCGGCAGGGACAGGTCGTGCGTCGGCTGGCCGGGCATCGAGAGCGTCGCCACGTCGACCAGCGAGCGCTCGAGTTCGATGGTGCCGGAGTCGCGCACGAGCTTCACGCCGTGGATGCCGCTCGAACCCGTGGCCCGCGGCGAGGTCGTGACGTCGACCGGCACCTTGAGCTGCAGCCCGAGCCAGGCGGCGAGGAGCACCGTCGACGGGCTGTCGAACGCGCCGGAGACCTCCACCGCGGTGATCGGCTCGAACGGCGGCTGGTCGAGTGCTGCGGCCAGCTGGTTCCGCCACAGCGTGAGGCGGGTCCAGGCGAAGTCCGTGTCGCCGGGCGCGTAGGAGTCCGCGAGCGCCATGATCGCGCCGTTCGGGTCCTTCTGCGCCGCGGCGTCGGTGATCCGGCGCTGGGCGATCCGGCCGAGCGGCGAGACCGACGGCTTCTCCGGCGCGGCTTCCGGCCACCACGCCACGACGGGCGCGTCGGGCAGGAGGAGCCCGGTGACCAGGCTCTCCTCGTCCGCAGCGGTCTCGCCGTAGGCGCGGAGGACGATGACCTCGCTGGCACCCGCGTCACTGCCGACGCGGATCTGCGCGTCGAGACGGCCGGGGGATGCGATGTCGCCCTCGTTCTTCGACACGATGACGACGCGCATCGGGTGCTCGCGGGACGCCTGGTTCGCGGCCTCGATCGCCTCTTCCTCGCGGCCGAGAGCGGTCGAGACGACGAGGGTGAGCACGCGACCGAGTGCGACGGCGCCGCCCTCCTCGCGGATGTGCACCAGGGTCTTCTGGATCTTCGAGACCGTGGTGTTCGGCAGGTCGATCTTCATGGACGCCTCCAGGTCCGACCGTCGCGTGCGAGGAGCTCGTCGGCCGAAGCCGGGCCCCACGTGCCGGGACGGTACTGTTCGGGCTGGCCCTGTGTCCGCCAGAACTCCTCGATCGGGTCGAGGATCTTCCAGGACAGCTCGACCTCCTGGTGCCGCGGGAACAGCGGCGGGTCACCGAGGAGCACGTCGAGGATGAGCCGTTCGTAGGCCTCGGGGGGAGGCCTCGGTGAACGCGTGGCCGTAGCCGAAGTCCATCGTGACGTCGCGGACCTGCGTCCCGACGCCGGGGACCTTCGAGCCGAAGCGGAGCGTGACGCCCTCGTCCGGCTGCACGCGGATGACGAGCGCGTTCTGGCCGAGGGGCGACTGCTCGATGCCGAACACGTCCTCGGGCACGCGCTTGAACACGATCGCGATCTCGGTGACGCGGCGGCCGAGTCGCTTGCCGGCACGCAGGTAGAACGGAACCCCCCTGCCAGCGGCGGGTCGCGATGTCGAGACGGATGGCCGCGAAGGTCTCGGTCGTGGACTCGGGGTTCATGCCCGCTTCCTCGAGGAACCCGAGCACCTTCTCGCCGCCCTGCCACCCGCCGGCGTACTGCCCGCGGCTGGTCGCCGTGGACAGGTCCTCGGGCAGGCGGACCGCGGAGAGCACCTTCTCCTTCTCGGCACGGAGGTGTCCGGCCTTGAACGAGACGGGCTCCTCCATCGCCGTGAGGGCGAGGAGCTGTAGCAGGTGGTTCTGGATGACGTCCCGCGCCGCACCGATGCCGTCGTAGTAGGCGGCACGTCCGGCCACGCCGATGTCCTCGGCCATCGTGATCTGCACGTGGTCGACGTAGTTCGAGTTCCAGATGGGTTCGTACATCTGGTTCGCGAACCGGAGCGTCAGGAGGTTCTGGACGGTCTCCTTGCCGAGGTAGTGGTCGATGCGGAACACGTCGTCCGGCGCGAAGACGCTCTCGACGATCGCGTTCAGTTCGCGGGCCGTGCGGAGGTCCGAACCGAAGGGCTTCTCGACCACGACCCGGCTCCACGACCCGTCGCGCTTCTCGGTCAGCCCGGACAGCTTGAGCTGCTCGGTGACGACCGGGAACATCTTCGGCGGGATGGACAGGTAGAACGCGTGGTTCCCGAGGGTCCCGCGTTCGGCGTCCAGGGTGTCGACCGTCTCCTTGAGGAGCGTGAACGCCTCGGGGTCGTCGAAGGACCCCTGGACGAAGCGGATGCCCTGTTCGAGCTGACGCCAGACGTCCTCGTCGAACGGGGTCCGCGAGTGCTCCTTGACGGCGTCGTGGACGAGCTGGGAGAAGTCCTGGTCCTCCCAGTCACGCCGAGCGAACCCGACCAGCGCGAAGCCGGGCGGCAGTAGCCCCCCGGTTGGCGAGGTCGTAGACCGCGGGCATCAGCTTCTTGCGGGAGAGGTCTCCCGTGACTCCGAAGATGATGAGGGTGCTGGGACCCGCGATCCGGTTCAGTCGACGGTCCGTGGGCAGCCGGAGCGGGTTGTGCTCCGGGGTGATCGCCACCGGTGACATGTCGGTGAACTCCTTTGATCAGGTGGTGACTGCAGCCGTGATGACCGCCGTCGCTGCGGGGAGGTCCCGCGTCGACAGGGTCAGCACCGGGCGGCCGTGTTCGGCGAGGACACTCGCGTCGCCGGCGGCCTGGGCTCGGATGAGCCGACCGAAGGTGAAGGGGCGGCCGGGGACGGCCAGGTCGTCCTGCTCGTCGGAGACGATCTGCAGGAAGACGCCGTTCGCGGGACCGCCCTTGTGGTACTGGCCGGTCGAGTGCAGGAACCGGGGCCCGTACCCGAAGGTGACGGGACGGCCCGTGCGCTCGGCGAGGAGGTCGCGGAGGGCCTCCAGGCCGTGGCCGGCCGAACGGTCAACGTACGCCTGCACCGCCAGGTAGCCGTCCTCGCCGACCGCGGCCAGGAGGCTCGACACGGCCTGGGTGAGCGTCGCGCCGGTCTCGAGTCCGCCGGTCGCGGAGACCGCGATGCCGTCGTCCTCGAACGAGGGGGGCCGTCGTCTCGGCGGCGGGCGCGTCGAGCAGCGCCCGGGCCGCGACCTTGGCGGCCTCGACGTCGGGCTGGTCGAACGGGTTGATCCCGAGCAGGCGCCCGGCGACCGCGACCGCGTACTCCCAGACGAGGAACTGCCCGCCGAGCGTGCCCGTGATCTCGACCTCGCCGGCGGCGACGTGTCGTTCGTCCTCCCGGGAGCCCACCAGCCGGACGACCTGCAGGTCGGGCAGACCCGCGGTCACCTCGGGGGGAGTCGACGTCGAGGACGACCGGCAGCAGCCCGCGGCCGTCCTTGCCGGTGGACTCGGCGATGAGCTGTTCGACCCAGTCGCCGAAGCCGAGGATGTGCGTCCCGTCCGCGACGATCCCGATCTTGTCCCGGAGGGGAGCCGTCCCGCCGAGGACTGCTCCGAGCACGAGCCCGGGGTTCTCGTCGGTGTCGACCGCGAGGAGCACCGAGATGGCGTCGGCCTCGTCGAGTAGTTCGGCGATGTCGGCTCCGGCCAGACCGGCGGGGACGAGCCCGAACGCGGTGAGCGCGGAGTACCGACCGCCGACCGTAGGATCGGCGGTGAAGACCCGGTGACCGGCCTCGAGTGCCGTCGCCTCGAGCGCGGAGCCCGGGTCGGTGACGACGACGATCCGTCCGGCGGGGTTGATCCCGGCGTCCTGGAACGCCTGCTCGAACACCCGGCGCTGCGAGTCCGTCTCCACCGTCGAACCGGACTTCGACGACACGACGAGCACCGTGCGCTCGAGGTCGGTCAGCGCGGCGCGGACCTGCGCGGGATCGGTGGAGTCGAGGACGACGAGCGGGACCCCGGCCGTGCGGGTGATGACCTCTGGCGCGAGCGACGAGCCGCCCATGCCGGCGAGCACCACCCGGTCCACGCCCTGGGCGAGCAACTGCTCGCGCAGCGCGGCGACCTCGGCGACGAGCGGACGGGAGACGGAGACCGCCTCCACCCAGCCGAGGCGCTTCGACGCCTCGGCTTCCGCGGCGGGGCCCCACAGGGCGGCGTCCTGCGCCGTGATCCCGGACGCCACCAGGTCGGTGACGAGGCGCGGGACCACCGTGTCGATGGCCCGCGCCGCGTCACCGCTGGCGGCGATGGAGACGGTCACTCCTACTTGGCGTTCTCGAGCGCGGTCTGGACCGTGTCGACGAGCTCGCCCCACGAGACGTTGAACTTCTCGACGGCTTCCTTCTCGAGCAGCGCGACGACGTCGTCGTAGTCGACACCGACGGCAGCGAGCTGGTCCATGACCTGGTTCGCGTCGTCGAAGGTGCCGGCGATCGCGTCGCCGTGGACCTCGCCGTGGTCGAACGTCGCCTCGAGGGTCTTGCCCGGCATCGTGTTGACGGTGTTCGGGGCGGCGAGCTCGGTCACGTAGAGCGTGTCGGGCAGCGACGGGTCCTTGACGCCGGTCGAGGCCCACAGCGGGCGCTGCGTGTTCGCGCCGGACTCGAGCAGGCCGAGGGCACGCTCGGTCGCGAAGGCCTGGGTCCAGACCTGGTAGGCGAGCTGGGCGTTGGCGATGCCCGCCTTGGACTTGAGCGCGGTGGCCTCGTCGGAGCCGATGGCGTCGAGACGCTTGTCGATCTCGGAGTCGACGCGCGACACGAAGAACGACGCGACCGAGTGGATCTTCGACAGGTCGTGGCCGGCGGCCTTGGCCTTCTCGAGCCCGCCGAGGTAGGCGTCGATGACGGCGCGGTAGCGCTCGAGCGAGAAGATCAGGGTGACGTTGACCGAGATGCCCGCGCCGATGACCTCGGTGATGGCCTCGAGGCCGTCGACCGTCGCCGGGATCTTGATGAGGACGTTCTCCTTGCCGACCTTGTCGAACAGGAACTTCGCCTGCTCGATGGTCTTCGCCGTGTCGTGCGCGAGACCCGGCTCGACCTCGATCGAGACGCGGCCGTCGAAGCCGTTCGAGGAGGCGTAGATCGGGGCGAAGATGTCCGACGCGTCGGCGACGTCACGCGTCGTGATCTCGAAGATCGCGTTGGTCACGTCGGTACCGGCCGCGGCCAGCTCCTTGACCTGCGCGTCGTAGCGCTCGCCCTTGGCGAGGGCCGAGGCGAAGATCGTCGGGTTGGTGGTGACGCCGACGACGTTGCGGTCCGCGATGAGGTTCTCGAGACGGCCGGTCTCGAGGAGCTCGCGGGACAGGTCGTCGAGCCAGATGCTCACGCCGACGGCGGAGAGGGCTTCGGTGGGAGTGGTGTCAGTCATTCGCTTCTTCTCTTCTTCGTTTCGTTCGTCGGCTGCTCGAGCCGGGGTCTGTGCGGGGGGACGTGCCCCCCGGGACGGGAGGTCCGTGGCGGAGTCGCCGCGGGCCTCCCGTACGGAAGGGCCGGGCCCGGAGTCCGGGCCCGGCCCAGGGGGTCAGGAGGCTGCTGCGATCGATTCCTTGGCCGCCGAGACGACGTGCTCGGTGGTGAAGCCGAACTCCTCGAACAGCTTCTGGTAGTCGGCCGAGGCACCGAAGTGCTCGATCGACACGCTGCGACCGGCGTCACCGACGATGTCGCGCCAGCTCATCGCGATCCCGGCCTCGACCGAGACGCGGGCCTTGACGGCCTTCGGCAGGACCGACTCGCGGTACGCCTCGTCCTGCTCGTGGAACCACTCGAGCGACGGAGCCGAGACGACGCGGGCGTTGATGCCCTCGCCCTTGAGCTGCTCACGCGCGTCGAGCGCGATCTGCACCTCGGAACCGGTGCCGATGAGGATGACGTCCGGCGTGCCGTTCGGGGCCTCGGCCAGGACGTAGGCGCCCTTGGCGACGTTCTTCGCGGAGGCGAGCGTCTCGCCGGAGGCGTCGCCCTCACCACGCTCGAAGACCGGGAGGTTCTGACGGCTCAGCGCGATGCCGGCCGGGCGGTCCTGGTGCTTGAGCATCTCGAGCCAGGCGTACGCGACCTCGTTGGCGTCAGCGGGGCGGACGACGTCGAGACCCGGGATCGCACGGAGGGCGCTGATCTGCTCGATCGGCTGGTGCGTCGGGCCGTCCTCGCCGAGGGCGATGGAGTCGTGCGTCCAGACGTAGATCGCCGGCGCCTTCATGAGCGCGGCGAGACGGACCGCCGGACGCATGTAGTCGCTGAAGATGAGGAACGTGCCGCCGAAGGGACGGGTGTTCCCGTGCAGGACGATGCCGTTGAGGATCGAGCCCATGGCGTGCTCGCGGATGCCGAAGTGCAGGACGCGGCCGAACGGGTCGGTGGTCCAGGTCTTCGTCGTGGCCTCGGCCGGACCGAAGGACTTGCCGTCCTCGATCGTGGTCAGGTTCGACTCGGCCAGGTCGGCCGAACCGCCCCAGAACTCGGGCATGAGCGGCGCGATGGCGTTGATGACCTTGCCCGAGGCGGCACGGGTCGAGACGGCCTTCTCGGAGCTGAAGACCGGCAGTGCGGCCTCGAGGCCCTCCGGGAGCTCCTTCGCCTGGACGCGGTCGAAGAGCGCCTTCTTGTCGGCGTTGGCCGCGGCCCACGCGTCGAAGGACTTCTGCCACTCGGCGTGCTCGGCCTGGCCCTTGGCGATCGCACCACGGGTGTAGTCGAGGACCTCGGGGTCGACGTCGAAGGTCTTCTCGGGGTCGAAGCCCAGGACCTCCTTGAGGCCCTTGAGCTCGTCGGCGCCGAGTGCGGAGCCGTGGATCTTGCCGGAGTTCTGCTTGGTCGGCGACGGCCAACCGATGATCGTCTTGAGGACGATGAGCGACGGCTTGTCGTGGACCTGCTTCGCGGCCTCGACGGCGGCGTGGAGCGCTTCGGCGTCCTCGCTGTACTCGCCGGTCTTCTTCCAGTCGACGACCTGGACGTGCCAGCCGAGCGCCTCGTAGCGGGCGTGGACGTCCTCGGAGAACGCGATGTCGGTGTCGTCCTCGATCGAGATCTGGTTCGAGTCGTAGAAGGCGATGAGGTTGCCGAGCTGCTGGCGGCCCGCGAGGCTGGCGGCCTCGTTCGTGACGCCCTCCTGCATGTCACCGTCTCCGGCGATCACGTAGGTGTAGTGGTCGAACGGCGACTGGCCGGCCGGGGTCTCCGGGTCGAACAGGCCGCGCTCGAAGCGCTGCGCGTAGGCGAAGCCCACGGAGGAGGCGAGGCCCTGGCCGAGCGGGCCGGTCGTGATCTCGACGCCGTCGGTGTGGCCGTACTCCGGGTGGCCCGGGGTCTTCGAGCCCCACTTGCGCAGGTGCTGCAGGTCGTCGAGCTCGAGGCCGTAGCCGTGCAAGTAGAACTGCACGTACTGGAGGATCGAGGCGTGGCCTGCCGAGAGGATGAAGCGGTCGCGGCCGATCCACGTGGAGTCGCTCGGGTCGCGGCGCATCACCTTCTGGAACAGGAGGTGAGCCAGCGGCGCGAGGCTCATCGCGGTGCCGGGGTGACCGTTGCCGGCCGCCTCGACAGAGTCGGCGGCGAGGACGCGGGCCGTGTCGACGGCCTTCCGGTCGATGGCGTCCCAGGTGAATTCAGCCACTTGGATGTTGACCCTTCATTGATGCGACATGTGCGAGGGCTCGTGCCATCGCACGGACATGTTGCCGACCCGGGGCTCCGTCGCGGTGCCGTTGCCGGCAGCCGACCGGCTCGAACGCGGCCGACGTCATCGGGGCACGCTGCGGGAGGGCCTCTCCAGCATAGTGAACCGGCACTCAGAAGGTGTCCAGGTGACCGGCGAGGCTGGATGGTCATCGGGCTCCGGACCGACGACCGGGCGTGTCCGGCCGTCGGGGTAGTGGATGGCGGGATCGGGACGGGCGGCGGCGGGACATCGTCGTGGCGCCGTCGATCGCGTAAACTGTCGGTGAGCCGCGACCATTCCGCGGACACGCATGCCCGGACGCCGACGGTGCCGTCCACCCGAGCGTGCGGACTGCAGCGAAACAGACTGAGGTTCCCTTGCCGACTGCCACCGTGACCAGGCCAGACACCGTTCGTCGGTCGATGCTGTCCCGCAAGGTCCGGGCGTACGTCTCGCTCACCAAGCCGCGCGTCATGGAGTTGCTGCTCGTCACGACCGCACCCACGATGTTCCTCGCGGAACGGGGTGTGCCCGACCTGTGGCTCGTCTTCTGGACGATGCTCGGCGGCGCGATGTCGGCGGGCTCGGCCTCGGCCTTCAACTGCTACATCGACCGCGACATCGACCGGCTGATGAAGCGGACGAGCACCCGCCCGCTGGTGACCGGCGAGCTCTCCGACCGCGAGGCACTGGTCTTCTCGTGGGCACTCGGCATCGCGTCGACGGTGGTCCTCGTCGTCTTCGTGAACTGGCTCGCCGCCGCCCTCAGCATCGCCGCGATCCTCATCTACGTCTTCGTCTACACGCTCTGGCTCAAGCGCCGCACCCCGCAGAACATCGTCTGGGGCGGTTCCGCCGGGTGCATGCCCGTGCTCATCGGCTGGGCCGCCGTCACCGGGTCGCTGACGTGGGCACCGGTCATCCTGTTCATGGTCATCTTCCTCTGGACGCCGCCGCACTACTGGCCGCTCTCGATGAAGTACCGCGACGACTACGACGCCGCCGACGTCCCGATGCTCGCCGTCGTCCGCGGCCGCACGGTCGTCGGGCTCCAGGTCGTGCTGTACGCGTGGGCGACGCTGGTCTGCTCGCTGCTGCTCGTCCCCGTGGCGGCCATGGGCCCGCTGTACACCGTGGTCGCCCTCGCGGCCGGCATCTGGTTCGTCGTCGAGTCGCACATGCTGTACAACCGGGCGATCCAGCACATGGAGCAGGTGCAGCCGATGCGCGTGTTCCGCAGCTCGATCACCTACCTGACGTTGCTCTTCATCGCCGTGGGCATCGACCCGCTGCTGCCGCAGGTCTTCACCTTCACGATCTGAGGCGCGTCACGACGGCCCCGGTCTCCTCGGAGACCGGGGCCGTCGTGGACCGGCGCCGGCGGGGCGGGGGGAAGGACCCTCGAGCTGCACGCAGGTCCGCGCCACTCTCCACGAGGGAGACGGTGGCACGGTCCGGGTCTGCGGGGCCAGGGGGTGCGGCCCGTTCGCACGCGGTTCGTCCATCCCGGCTCGGTCCGGCCCGGCCAGGCTCGGTCCGGACCCGCGGGTCGGCCCGCGTCCGGATTCCGTCAGGGTGAGGACAGGAGGCACGCGACGGCCAGGATCACGACCGTCCCGCTCAGGACGGGAGGCACGGGCCAGGCAGGAGCACGCCACCCGTCCGGCTCAGGGCGGGACGCACGGGTCGGCCCGGAGCGTGTCAGCGGTCCGGCTCAGGACGGCAGGCGCGGATGGGTTCGAGGGTGCCGTCGGTCCGGCTCGGGACGGGCGCTGCGCGCCGACGCCGCCACCTGACTCGAGACGGGAGCCGTCGCTGGGACCGGTACGGGCCTCCCGTCCGGCTCGGGCCCCGGGATCGTCCCGCGGAGGACGTCCTGCCCGGCGCCGACCGTCAGGCGCGGACGGCCTGCCGTCCGGCACTCGACCGCGTCGAGAGCACCACGGCGGTCATCGCCGCCACGAGCAGCCCGGCGAGGACCATGTGGGCGCCGACCAGCCCGACCGGGAGCCCGGTCTTCGCCTGGGTGAGCCCGACGGCGATCTGGACGAACTCGACGACGAGGAGCAGGAGCGGAGTCCGGCTCGACATCCGCAGCCGCACCGCACCGATGACCAGGACGAGGGTGAGCGCGAACGTGACGTAGGCGGGGATCGCGTGGAGGTGCTGCAGGAGCTCGGTGTCGAAGCCGGTCCGGTGCAGTGCGCCGCCGTCGACGCGCTCGCTCGCCCCGGCGTGCGGTCCGCTGCCGGTCGTGAGGATCCCGACGAGGACCGTCACGGCGACGGCGACCACTGCACCTCGGACGACGCCGAAGTACCACGAGGGGACGATCCGGTCGCGCACCCGCGGGCCGTTGACCGATCGGTAGACCAGTGCGGCGGTGACGCTCGTGAGCACCGCGGAGACGACGAAGTGCAGCCCGACCACGTACGGGTTGAGGTTCGTGATGACCGACACGCCGCCGATCACGGCCTGGACCGGGATCGCTGCGCCCTGGGCGAACGCCAGCCAGAACAGTTCCGGCCGGGTCTTGCGCATGCGGACGACGGCCAGGAACATCGCGATCGCGACGATGACGAGCACGAAGGTCAGCAGACGGTTGCCGAACTCGATGACCCCGTGGATGCCCATCTCCGGCGTCGAGACGAGGGAGTCCGTCGTGCACTTCGGCCAGGTGGGGCACCCGAGACCGGACGCCGTCAGCCGGACGAGTCCGCCCGTGCCGATGAGGACGACCTCGACGACGAACGAGGCCCAGGCGAGGACGACGACGCGGCGGTCCACGGCCCGGGGGGAGCGACCACCAGCGGGTCGAGGTCGGGGTGTCCTGCTCGACGGACGGTGCGACGCGAGTCACGAGGGTGGTGCCTTCCTGTTGTTCCGGGCCCTGGACCTGTAGGATTCGAGGGTTCAGCAGCAGTCAAGTCTAGGCAGGCGCCGGCTCCGAAAGGGCCGAGATCGCCGCTCGATGCCAGGACTGCGTGGAAGCATCGACGTTGCGAGGCAGCAACACCCGGTCCGTCGTGTCGGCGGTCCGCGGTGGAATGGTGTCCGACACCACCGGGTTGTACGGAGACGCTGTTGCGAGAAGGAAACGAGGAGACCATGTCCGACGTGCTCATCGACCGTCCAGAACTCGAAGGGCTCGGCCAGTACGAATTCGGCTGGGCCGACTCCGACGCGGCCGGCGCCTCCGCCCGCCGCGGGCTCTCGGACGAGGTCGTCACCGACATCTCCGAGCGCAAGGGCGAACCGGAGTGGATGCGGGCGAACCGCCTCAAGGCGCTGAAGATCTTCGACCGCAAGCCGATGCCCTCCTGGGGTGCGGACCTGTCGGACATCGACTTCGACAACATCAAGTACTTCGTGAAGTCGACGGAGAACCAGGCCGAGTCGTGGGAGGACCTCCCCGAGGACATCCGGACGACCTACGAGCGTCTGGGCATCCCGGAGGCCGAGCGTCAGCGTCTCGTCGCCGGCGTCGCCGCGCAGTACGAGTCCGAGGTCGTCTACCACCAGATCCGCGAGGACCTGGAGCAGCAGGGTGTCATCTTCATGGACACCGACACGGCGCTGCGTGAGCACCCGGAGCTGTTCCAGGAGTACTTCGGCACCGTGATCCCGTCCGGTGACAACAAGTTCGCCGCGCTGAACACGGCCGTCTGGTCGGGTGGCTCGTTCGTCTACGTCCCGAAGGGCGTCCACGTCGAGATCCCGCTGCAGGCGTACTTCCGCATCAACACGGAGAACATGGGCCAGTTCGAGCGGACGCTGATCATCGCGGACGAGGACTCCTACATCCACTACATCGAGGGCTGCACCGCCCCGATCTACAAGTCGGACTCCCTGCACTCCGCCGTCGTCGAGATCATCGTGAAGAAGAACGCACGCGTGCGCTACACAACGATCCAGAACTGGTCGAACAACGTCTACAACCTCGTGACGAAGCGTGCGATCGCGCACGAGGGCGCCACCATGGAGTGGATCGACGGCAACATCGGCTCGAAGGTGACGATGAAGTACCCGTCGATCTACCTGGCCGGCGAGCACGCCAAGGGCGAGACCCTCTCGGTCGCCTTCGCGGGCCCGGGTCAGCACCAGGACGCCGGCGCGAAGATGATCCACATGGCGCCGTACACGACGTCGTCGATCGTCTCGAAGTCGATCGCCCGTGGTGGCGGTCGTGCCGGGTACCGCGGCGAGGTCCGCGTGGACCCTGCGGCGCACCACTCGGCGAACACCGTCCGCTGTGACGCGCTGCTCGTGGACACGGTCTCGCGCAGCGACACGTACCCGGCGATCGACATCCGCGTGGACGACGTGCAGCTCGGACACGAGGCCACGGTCTCCCGCGTCAGCGAGGAGCAGCTGTTCTACCTCATGTCGCGTGGCATGCCCGAGGACGAGGCCATGGCGATGATCGTGCGCGGGTTCATCGAGCCGATCGCTCGCGAGCTCCCGATGGAGTACGCACTCGAACTCAACAAGCTCATCGAGATGAGCATGGAAGGATCCGTCGGCTAGATGTCCAGCTCCACCCCTCCTCCCCACATCGACCAGCCGACGGAGCCCGCGAGCACGCTCACGTCGGGCGGTACGGACCAGCACGGCGCCCGGGCGCACTCCGACGGCGGCTGGGACACCAAGGTGCCGGTGCAGACGCGTTCCGAGCGGTTCCGCTCGGGAGACGTCGGCGCCTTCCCCGCCGTGACCGGCCGAGAGGTCAACTGGAAGTTCGCGCCGCTCGACAAGATCCGGCCGCTCCTCGAGGGCACGCTGGACGGCTCGGCGTACCCCTTCCTCGCGACCCAGTCCGCCGGCGCCGACGTCGAATGGGGTCGCAGCGACGACCCGCGCGTCGGTGGTGCCGGACTGCCGGAGGACCGGGCGGCCGCCGCTGCCTGGAGCGCCCGTGACGCCGTCCTCGCGATCACCGTGAAGGCGACCGGTGAACACGAGTCCATGACCGTGACGCGATCGGACTTCGGGACGCACGCGCGTGCCGCGCACACCGTGATCACGGCCGAGCAGCACGCCGAGGGCATCGTCGTGATCGACAACCGTGGGTCCGCGCTCCTCAGCGAGAACCTCGAGATCGTGGTCCGGGACGGCGCACGACTGACCGTCGTCACCGTGCAGGACTGGGACGACGACGCCGTGCACGTGTCGACCCACTTCGCCGAGGTCGGCCGCGATGCGTTCCTCAAGCACGTGGTGGTCTCGCTCGGCGGCGACGTCGTCCGCGTCAACCCGTCGACGCACCTCGGCGCGCAGGGCGCCGACGCGGAGATGTACGGGGTGTACTTCGCGGACGCCGGGCAGTACATCGAGCAGCAGGTGTACGTCGACCACGACGCACCGAACACCCGCAGCCGCGTCAACTACAAGGGTGCGTTGCAGGGCGCCGGCGCGCACACGGTGTGGATCGGGGACGTCCTGATCGGGCGGACCGCTCCGGGCACCGACTCGTACGAGCAGAACCGGAACCTCGTGCTCACCGACGGCACGCGCGCGGACAGCATCCCGAACCTCGAGATCGAGACCGGGGACATCGAGGGTGCCGGGCACGCCAGCGCCACCGGCCGCTTCGACGACGAGCAGCTCTTCTACCTGCAGGCCCGCGGCATCCCCGAGGAGGAGGCACGGCGTCTCGTCGTCCTCGGCTTCCTCGTCGAGGTCATCCAGAAGATCGGCGCGCCCGCGCTCGAGGAACGTCTGGTCGCCGCGGTCGAGCAGGAGCTCGCCGAGGGCCGGACGGTCCTCGCCGGGCCTGCCGCGGACCTGGTCGGCGCCGAGTCGACCGGTGCCGGGACGACCGGGGCCGACGCCTGATGGCCGAGAAGGTCTGCGCCGAGGGCGACATCGCCGTCGACAGCCCCATGCGGGTCGTCGTCGACGGCACGGCGGTCGCGATCGTCAAGGACTCCGCTGGGACCGTGCACGCCATCGGCGACACCTGCACCCACGGGGAGATCTCGCTGTCCGAGGGCTTCGTCGAGGACGACTCGCTCGAGTGCTGGGCGCACGGCTCGCAGTTCTCCCTGACGACCGGCAAGCCGAAGAACTTCCCGGCGTACGAGCCGGTCCCGGTCTTCCGGGTCGAGGTCCGGGACGGCGACGTCTACGTCGACGTCCACGACCCGGTCCCGGTCGACTGACCCGTCCACTTCTTCCGCGGCTGACGCCGCACCACAGCCACGACCGAAGGAACGCAATGTCCACTCTCGAAATCCGCGACCTGCAGGTCTCGATCGACACCGACCAGGGCACCAAGGAGATCCTCAAGGGCGTCGACCTGACGATCAACGAGGGCGAGATCCACGCGATCATGGGTCCGAACGGCTCCGGCAAGTCGACCCTCGCCTACACGATCGCCGGGCACCCGCGCTACCACGTGACCGGTGGATCGATCACGCTCGACGGGCAGGACGTCCTCGCGATGAGCGTCGACGAGCGCGCCCGAGCGGGCATGTTCCTCGCCATGCAGTACCCGGTGGAGATCCCCGGCGTCACGGTGTCGAACTTCCTCCGCACGGCGAAGACCGCGATCGACGGCGAGGCGCCCGCGCTCCGCGGTTGGGTCAAGGACCTCCGCTCGTCGATGGCCGACCTCAAGATGGACCCGTCCTTCGCGGAGCGCAACGTCAACGAGGGCTTCTCCGGTGGTGAGAAGAAGCGTCACGAGATCATGCAGCTCGAACTCCTCAAGCCGAAGTTCGCCGTGCTCGACGAGACCGACTCCGGCCTCGACGTCGATGCCCTGAAGATCGTGTCGGAGGGCGTCAACCGCGCGAAGGCCGCGACCGGGCTCGGCGTGCTGCTCATCACCCACTACACGCGCATCCTCCGCTACATCACGCCGGACTTCGTGCACGTGTTCGTCGCGGGCAAGGTCGCGGAGCAGGGCGGTCCGGAGCTGGCCGAGCGTCTCGAGAACGAGGGCTACGACCGCTACGTGCAGGCCGCTGCGGCCACGGCGGAGTGACGATGATCACGACACTCGCCCCCGAGAAGTTCGACGAGGTCGTCGAGGGCCTGAAGGAGGTCCAGGACCCGGAGCTCGGCGTGAACATCGTCGACCTCGGGCTCATCTACGACCTCGCCTGGGACGACGAAGCGAGCGCCCTCATCATCAGCATGACGCTGACGAGTGCGGGGTGCCCGTTGACCGACGTCATCGAGAACGACACGGCCAACGCCCTCGACGGCATCGTCGACGCCTTCCGGATCAACTGGGTCTGGATGCCGCCGTGGGGTCCGGAGCGGATCACCGACGACGGTCGCGAGATGATGCGCGCGCTCGGCTTCTCGATCTAGCCGACCAGCACGCACGACAGGAGGCCCGGTACCGACTGGTACCGGGCCTCCTGTCCGGACGTGGTCCGGAGCGCGATCAGCGGCGGCCGAGCGCCTTCCAGGCGAGGGGCAGCAGGCCAGCGGCGATGAGCGCCTTCGCGATGCCGCCGACGATGAAGGGGTAGAGACCCGCCGCGAGGACGGACTGCAGGTCGTTCGGAGCACCGAGGGCGCCGAGGGCCACCGCGAGGTAGGGCAGGCCGGTGACGAAGGGAACCGCACTCGCGAGCAGCATGGCCGCTGCGGCGCGACCGACCCCGCGGTCCCAGTTGCGGCGCGCGAGCCACCCGATGAGGCCGGCCGCGGGGATGAAGCCGATGACGTACCCGAAGCTCGGCAGGGTGAGGGCCTGCAGGCCGCCCTGGGCGTCGGCGAAGAACGGCGCACCGGCGAGCCCGGCGATCGCGTAGACGAGCATCGAGAGCACACCGCGGCGGGCTCCGAGGGTCGCGCCGACGAGGACGACGGCCAGGGTCTGCCCCGTGACGGGGACCGGCCACATCGGCACCTCGACCTGCGCGAGCGCGGCGGTGAACAGCGCGCCGCCCGCGACGAGCGCGGCGTCGGTGGCGAGGCCGTGCGTGCGCAGACGGTCGGCGAGGACTGCGCGGGGAGCGAACCCGGTGGCGTTCGTCATGGATTCTCCTAGAATGGACTGCTGGTCCGTTTCGGACCATCGGTCCCGTCAGCGTAGCGGTGCACCTCCCGCACACACCGTTGTGCACATCCACCAACTGATTGGACGACCTCTGTGCTTGCCGTGCACGACCTCGAGATCCGCGTCGGGGCTCGCCTCCTGATGGAGAACGTGTCCTTCCGCGTCGAGCGGGGGGACAAGATCGGCCTCGTCGGCCGCAACGGCGCCGGCAAGACCACGATGACCAAGGCGCTGGCGGGGGAGACCGCCCCGACCGACGGCAAGATCGACCGCTCCGGCGAGATCGGCTACCTGCCGCAGGACCCTCGGTCCGGCAACCCGGAGGACACGGCGCGGAAGCGCATCCTCGATGCCCGCGGTCTCGGCGAGCTCGTCGACGGGATCCGCAAGGCGACGATCGACATGGCCAGTGAGGACGCGGCGGTCGCCGAGAAGGCGATGAAGCGCTACTCGCGACTCGACGACGAGTTCAACGCCCTGGGCGGGTACGCAGCCGAGGCGGAAGCGGCGTCGATCGCCTCGAACCTGAAGTTGCCGGACCGCATCCTCGACCAGCAGCTGAAGACGCTGTCCGGTGGGCAGCGCCGCCGCATCGAGCTCGCGCGCATCCTGTTCTCCGACGCGGACACGATGATCCTCGACGAGCCGACCAACCACCTCGACGCGGACTCGGTCGTCTGGCTGCGCGAGCACCTCAAGACCTACCCCGGCGGCGTCATCGTGATCTCGCACGACGTCGAGCTCGTCGAAGAGGTCGTCAACCGCGTGTTCTACCTGGACGCCAACCGCCAGACCATCGACATCTACAACATGGGCTGGAAGCTGTACCAGCGGCAGCGCGTCGCCGACGAGGAGCGTCGCCGCAAGGAGCGCGCCGGTGCCGAGAAGAAGGCGGCGACGCTCAAGGACCAGGCCGCCCGCTTCGGTGCGAAGGCGTCGAAGGCGGCGGCAGCGCACCAGATGGTCGCTCGTGCCGAGAAGCTGCTCGCCGGTCTCGAGGACGAGCGTGTCGCAGACCGGGTGGCCAAGATCCGGTTCCCCACGCCGGCTCCCTGCGGCCGGACGCCGCTGATGGCCGAGGGGCTGTCGAAGTCCTACGGGTCGCTGGAGATCTTCGCGGGTGTCGACCTGGCGATCGACCGCGGTTCGCGCGTGGTCATCCTAGGCTTCAACGGCGCCGGCAAGACCACCCTCCTGCGCATCCTGGCCGGCGCGGACCAGCCGGACACGGGGCAGATCCAGCCCGGCCACGGCCTGCGCATCGGCTACTACGCCCAGGAGCACGAGAACATCGACGTCAACCGCACGGTGATCGAGAACATGGTCTCCGCGTCGACCGACCTCAACGAGACCGAGGCCCGTCGGGTGCTCGGCTCGTTCCTGTTCACGGGTGACGACGGCTACAAGAAGGCCGGCGTGCTCTCCGGCGGCGAGAAGACCCGCCTGTCGCTCGCGATGATCGTGGTCTCGGGCGCGAACGTGCTGCTGCTCGACGAGCCGACGAACAACCTCGACCCGGCGTCGCGCGAGGAGATCCTGGGTGCCCTGGCCGGCTTCGAGGGCGCCGTCGTCCTCGTGTCGCACGACGCCGGCGCGGTGGAGGCGCTCAACCCGGAGCGTGTCCTGCTGCTCCCGGACGGCACCGAGGACCACTGGAACAAGGAGTACGCGGAGCTCATCGAGCTCGCGTAGTGGCGCGGCGGATGCGCGGCCGAGCGCGGTGACCGGCCGGCTCAGCGCCGCGACTCGAGGAGCTCGTCCTCGATCTCGGCGTCCGACTTCGGCTTCGTCTCCTTGCGACGCTGCCGGTCGAGCGCGCGTTCCCGCTCCTCGGGGTCGTCCTGGTTGAGCTTCCGGTACTCCTGCAGCATGACGTAGCCGAGGAAGCCGAACCCGCCGACCGCGAACAGGAACCACTGGATGAAGTAGCTGAAGTGCAGGCCGGTGTCGGCGCTCGGGCGTTCCCACCCGAGCGGTCGGGCCTCGGCCGGCGCCGGGGACTCGCTGTCGAGCTGCCCGTAGGCACCGGTCCAGATGGGGTGTCCCGCCTTGTCCGCGACGTCGGCGAGCGTGACCGACTGCACCTGGTCGGAGCCCGCCGGGTCGCTGCGGCCGGGGATGCGTGGCTCGGACTCCTGCAACCGCACGACGACGCTCACGGTCCCGCTCGGCGGGGCGGGGACGTCGTCCGGGCTGTCCTGGCGGTTCCCCGTCGGCACCCAGCCGCGGTCCACGACGAACGCCCGGCCGTCGGCGGTGACGAGCGGGGTGAGCACCTCGAACCCGGGCTGACCGTTGTGCACCCGGTTCCGGACGAGCATCTGGTGGTCGGTGTCGTACCGGCCGGTGACGCTGACCCGGAGCCAGGTGAGGTCCTCGCGCCACGTGTCGGCGCGGGGGGAGGACGTCGTCGAGGGGGGACCGGAGCGTGGTCGTAGTTCGCGGCGATCTGGGCGTTCTGTCGGACCGCCTCGTTCCGACGGTCCCACTGCCACATGCCGAACAGGGCGCACACGACCGCGAAGGCGACGGCGATCGCGAAGTACCCGAGCCACCGGCGGCTCCGGACGAAGCGCCACCCGACGAACGGCTCGCCCGGTCTCCCGGTGCCGTCGCTGTGGTCGTCCGTGTCCGCGGCGGGACGCGCGGCGGCCCGGCGGAGCCGCTCTGCATGGCGGCGACCGTACCGGGATCCGGGGTCGAAGCCGTCCGTCATCGCCCGTCACCCGCGGCGCGGGCCGCGGTGTCGTCGAGGTCGTCCACGTCCTCGTCGATGCCGGTCACCCGCACGGGGAAGGACCGGGACCGGAGGTAGTCCGCGAGGAAGCCGCGGTGTTCGTCACACGCCGCCCAGATCTTCACCCGGTCGGCAGCGTGGATGCGCGGGTTGCGCCAGTTCACACGCCAGGCCGCCGTCGACGAGCACCCGGCCCGCGAGCAGACCGGCGTCGCCCCGGGCTCGGTGAACAGGTCGAACGTCGCTCCCATCAGCGGCGGCCGCCGTTGCGCGTCGGCCACACCCGTGACCGGTCGCCGTTGCGCTGCCAGTCCTCCTGCGCGCGCTGCGCGGCGTCGCGGAGCCGCTCCTGCTCGGAACGGTACGCCTGGGCGCGGGCTTCTTCCTGCTCGTCGCGGAGGCGGGTGTCAGCGGCGTACAGCTCGACCGCTCCGCCGGGGCGGACGACGTCGCCGCCGGTCCGGTTGCCCGCGTTCGCGAGGACGACGGCCACCCAGGGCACGATCGCTGCCGCGACGATGGGCACGACCGCGATCCAGCTGTGCCAGGCGCTCCAGATGAGCACCGCCGCCACGAAGCAGAGGACGCGGAACGCCATCTGCCAGACGTAGCGGGAGAGCCGGTGGGCGCGGTCGATCTCCGGGTTGTCGGGGAGGGTCGTGACGTTCTGCGCGGCCGTCGGGCGCGCGGTGACGTGCTCCGGGGTCGTGCGCTGGAGCTGGATGCGCTGCGTGCTCTGCGTCTTGCGGTTCATGCGGTGGGGTCTCCGTCTGCCGGCCTCCAGTTTACGCCCGGGGTACGACAACGGCGGGCCCGTGCGGGGACCGGCCGTTCGCCCGGAGCGCACCGCTAGGCTCGTGCGGGCGTGTCCGGGCCCGGCGTCCGCGACCGCCATCGACCACCAACGAACGGAGCGCCCATGACCACCCCCCCGTACCGTCCTCATCACCGGCGGCAACCGCGGCATCGGCCACGCGCTCGCGGTCCGGTTCGTCGCCGCGGGGCACCGCGTCGCGGTCACGTCGCGGAACGGCCAGGGCGGCCCCGAGGGTGCGCTCACCGTGCAGGCGGACATCACCGACACCGCATCGGTCGACCGGGCCTTCACCGAGGTCGAAGCCGCGCTCGGCCCGGTCGAGGTGCTCGTCGCGAACGCCGGCATCACGAACGACCAGCTCCTGCTCCGCATGTCGGAGGAGGACTTCACGAGCGTGGTCGACACGAACCTCACCGGGACCTTCCGCGTGGTCAAGCGCGCGACGAAGGGGATGATGAAGGCGAAGTTCGGCCGGATCGTCCTCATGTCGAGCGTCGTCGGCGCCTACGGTCAGATCGGGCAGGTCAACTACGCGTCGTCGAAGGCCGCCCTGGTCGGCATGGCCCGCTCCATCACGCGCGAGCTCGGGTCACGCGGCATCACCGCGAACGTCGTCGCTCCCGGGTTCATCCAGACGGACATGACCGCTGCCCTCTCGGAGGAGCTGCAGGCCGAGTTCAAGAAGGCGATCCCGGCCGCGCGCTACGGCAGCGTGGACGACGTCGCGGACGCGACGCTGTTCCTCGCCGGCGACGGTGCCGGCTACATCTCGGGCGCGGTCATCCCGGTCGACGGCGGCCTCGGCATGGGCCACTGACGGGCTGCGCCTCCGGGTCCGTCGCAGGCAGCGCGCCGCCCGGCGACGCCCCGGTGGCTGGCCTCAGCCGCGCAGGCCGAGCGCCGCGAGGACGACCGACAGGTCGCGGTCGACCACGGCCACGTCGGCCTCGGCGCGGACCCGGGGCTTCGCGTCGAACGCGACGGCGAGCCCCGCGACGGCCATCATCCCGAGGTCGTTCGCGCCGTCGCCCACCGCCACCGTGCGTGCCGGGTCGACCCCGTCCGCCGCGCCCCAGGCGAGCAGCGAGTCCGCCTTCGCCCGTGCGTCGACGACGGCCCCGAGCACCTGGCCGGTCAGCACGCCGTCGCGCACCTCGAGGCGGTTCGCCCGGCAGTGGTCCAGCCCGAGTGCGTCGGCGAACGGGTCGAGGACCTCGTGGAACCCGCCCGACACGACGCCGACCGTCCCACCGGCGGCGTGGACGCCCTCGACGAGCTCGCGCGCACCGTCCGTGACCCGGACGGCCTGCTGCGCCTCGGCGAACACCCCGACCGGGAGGCCCGCCAGCGTCGCGACCCGCTCCCGGAGGCTCGCCGCGAAGTCGATCTCGCCGCGCATGGCCCGCTCCGTGACAGCCTGGACACGTGGCCGGGTCCCGGCGGCGTCGGCGAGGAGTTCGATGACCTCGTCCTCGAGCAGGGTGGAGTCGGCATCGAGGACGACGAGGAAGCGCGGCACCCGACCACGCTACCGGGACGCCCGGTCGTGTGACGGTGGCCGGCGTCACGGCCGACGACGAGGACCCCGCCACCCGGAGCGGGCGACGGGGTCCTCGTCGGGTCGGACGGTGGCTCAGGCCTCGACGCGGACGCCCTTGCCGACGACGGTGATCCCGGAGTCGGTCACGGTGAACCCGCGGGCCTCGTCGGCCTCGCGGTCGAGACCGACCGAGGCACCGGGGGGCGAGGACGACGTCCTTGTCGAGGATCGCGCGGTTCACCACGGCACCCGCCCCGATGGTCGCCCGTTCGAAGACGATCGAGTCGAGGACCCGCGCCTGCGAGTCGATGGTCGCCCACGGGCCGATGACGCTGCGTTCGACCTGGGCGCCGGAGAGCAGGCACCCGAGGGAGACGATCGAGTCGACCGTCGCGCCGGTGTTGCCGTTCGCGTCGCGCACGAACTTGGCCGGGGGCAGGTTCGTCTGCTGGTTGAAGATCGGCCAGTCCTGGTTGTACAGGTTGAAGACGGGCACGGGTGCGATGAGGTCCATGTGCGCGTCGAAGAACGAGTCGATCGTGCCCACGTCCCGCCAGTAGTACTTGTCGCGGTCGTTCGACCCGGGCACCTCGTTGCGCTGCAGGTCGTAGACGCCGGCGTCGCCGCGCGCGACGAAGTCCGGGATGATGTCGCCACCCATGTCGTGGTTCGATGTCTCGATCTGGCCGTCCCGCAGGACCGCGTCGACGAGGGCGTCGGCGTCGAACACGTAGTTGCCCATCGACGCGAGCACCTCGCCCGGGGAGTCCGGCAGGCCGGTGGCGTCCTTCGGCTTCTCGAGGAAGGCCTCGATGCGGGTCGGGTCCGCGTCGTCGACCTTGATGACGCCGAACTGGTCGGCGAGCTCGATCGGCTGCCGGATCGCGGCGACGGTGGCGCTGCGACCGGAGGCGATGTGGGCCTCCACCATCTGCGAGAAGTCCATCCGGTACACGTGGTCGGCGCCGACCACGACGACGATGTCGGGCCGCTCGTCGCGCATCAGGTTGAGGGACTGCAGGATCGCGTCGGCCGAGCCGGCGAACCAGCGCTTGCCGAGCCGCTGCTGCGCGGGGACCGAGGCCACGTAGGAGCCGAGCAGCCCCTCCATGCGCCAGGTCTGCGAGACGTGCCGGTCCAGTGAGTGCGACTTGTACTGCGTCAGGACGACGATGCGCTGGAGCCCGGAGTTGACCAGGTTCGACAGCGCGAAGTCCACGAGGCGGAAGTTCCCACCGAACGGCACGGCCGGCTTCGCACGGTCCGCGGTGAGCGGCATGAGTCGTTTGCCCTCGCCGCCGGCGAGGACGATGCCGAATACCTTCTTCGTTGCCATGTCGTTCACAGTAGGCGTCAGCACTGGGAAACCGTTACCGTGAACGCGTGCGAGTCGATCTACTGACCAGGGAGTATCCGCCAGAGGTGTACGGCGGAGCCGGTGTCCACGTTGCCCAGCTGACCGCGGCGCTGCGGTCCGGGACGGACACCGACGTCCGTGTCCGGGCGTTCGGCGGGTTCCGCGACGAGGAGGGGGGTGTGGGCGTACCGCACCCCTGCAGGGCTCGAACAGGCGAACGGCGCGCTCCAGGCGCTCGGCACCGACGTGCAGATCGCGGCGGACGTCGAGGGTGCCGACCTCGTGCACTCCCACACCTGGTACGCGAACTCCGCGGGCCGGTTGGCGCAGTTGACGCACGGCATCCCGCACGTCGTGACCGCGCACAGCCTGGAGCCGCTCCGCCCGTGGAAGGCCGAGCAGCTCGGCGGCGGGTACCGCCTGTCGAGCTGGATGGAGCGCGAGGCGTTCACGAACGCCGACGGCGTCGTCGCGGTGTCGAAGGCGATGCGCGCGGACATCCTCCGCTCGTACCCGTCGATCGACCCGGACCGCGTCAAGGTCGTCTACAACGGCATCGACATCGACGACTGGAAGCCCGAACGCGACGACGACGCCGTCCGCGCGCTCGGCATCGACCCGGACCGCCCGAGCGTCGTCTTCGTCGGCCGCATCACCCGGCAGAAGGGCCTGCCGTACCTGCTCCGCGCGGTGGCCTCGCTGCCCGAGGACGTCCAGGTCGTGCTCTGTGCCGGCGCGCCCGACACACCCGAGATCCTCGCCGAGGTCACCGGACTCGTCGAGGACCTCCGGACCCGTCGCAGCGGCGTCGTCTGGATCGACCGGATGCTCGAGCACCGCGAGATCGTGCACGTGCTGTCGAGCGCGACGGTGTTCGTCTGCCCTTCGATCTACGAACCGCTCGGGATCGTCAACCTCGAGGCCATGGCATGCGGCATCCCCGTCGTCGGCACGAAGACCGGCGGGATCCCCGAGGTCGTCGCCGACGGGCTGACCGGTCGGATCGTGCCGATCGACCAGGCGACCGACGGCACCGGCACCCCGACCGACCCGGATCGGTACGTCGCCGACCTCGCCGCGACCCTCAACGAGGTGCTCGGCGACCTCGGGCTCGCGAAGCTCATGGGCCGCGCCGGTCGCCTGCGGGTCGAGAGCGAGTTCACCTGGGGCGCCATCGCCACGAAGACGCGCGCGGTCTACGACCAGGTCCTCGCCGGTCGCTGACGCGCCGGCCTGGAGGCCCGGTGCCGGTCCCCGTGACCGGCACCGGGCCTCCCGTCCGTCGCGGCTCCTGCCCGTCGAGCGCGGCGCTGACGGGGGGAGCGGAGCCCGCTCGCGTAGGCTGGGTGCATGCCCTCGGTCGTGCGCTTGTCAGACGTCTCCGTGGTCCGCAACGGGGCCACCATCCTCGACGGGATCTCGTGGGAGGTGCGGGACGACGAGCGCTGGGTGGTGCTCGGTGCGAACGGTGCCGGCAAGACCACGCTGCTGCAGGTCGCCGGCGCGCAGACCTTCCCGACGTCGGGTGACGTCGAGGTCCTCGGCACCGAGCTCGGCGGCGCCGACCTGTTCGACCTCCGCCCGCGGATCGGCTTCGCGTCGACCGCCCTGGCGCGCCGCATCCCGGTGACGGAGAAGGTCATCGACGTCGTGCTCACCGCCGCGTACTCGGTCACGGGCCGCTGGAACGAGGAGTACGAGGAGCTCGACGTCCGTCGTGCGCAGCGCGTGCTCGAGGAGTGGGGCCTCGGCGCCTTCACCGACCGGACCTTCGGCGAGCTGAGCGACGGCGAGCAGAAGCGGGTCCAGATCGCCCGCGCCGTGATGACCGACCCCGAGGTGCTGTTCCTCGACGAGCCGGCCGCCTCGCTCGACCTCGGGGCCCGCGAGAGCCTCGTGCGCACCCTCGGCGGCTACGCGCAGAGCGAGGACTCGCCCGCGATCGTCATCGTCACCCACCACGTCGAGGAGATCCCGGCGGGCTTCACGCACGCCCTGGTCCTGTCGGACGGTCACGTGCAGGCCGCGGGCCCGATCGACGAGGTCCTGACCGCCGAGACGCTGACCACCGCGTTCGGCGTCGAGCTCACCGTCTCGAAGGACGCCGGGCGCTGGACCGCCCGCGCGGTCTGACACACCCGACGGCGGCGCTCCCGATCCGTCCCGCGTTCTGGTAACGTGGACGGCTGGCGTCCGCCAACGACTTCCCATCTTCCGTCATCGCGATCCACCGAGGAATCCCCATGAAGACCGACACCCACCCCGAGTACCGCGCCATCGTCTTCCGTGACCTGGCTTCCGGTGAGACGTTCCTGACGCGTTCGACCGCGAACAGCGACAAGACCATCGAGCTCGACGGTGCGACCTACCCGGTCATCGACGTCGAGATCTCGTCCGCCTCGCACCCCTTCTACACGGGCAAGCAGCGCATCCTCGACTCGGCCGGCCGCGTCGAGAAGTTCAACCAGCGCTTCAAGGGCTTCAGCAAGTAAGCAGCCTCCCAGCGCCGGACGGGCGGTCCTCCTCAGGGAGGGCCGCCCGTTCGTCGTCCGGGGGGCTGACGCAGCAGAGGCGGACACAGCAGGGGCTGACGCAGCAGAGGCGGACGCGGACGGACGCGGCCTCAGACGGACGCCGGCACGTCCGCCACCGCCGCAGCCGCGAGCCCGATGAGCTCCTCGCCCGCGAGCACGCCCTGCGCCGCGGTGACGACGAGGTTCGGCGCCGACCAACCGACGGCGTGCAGTTCGCCGTGTGCGGGGCGGATCGCGACGTCCGCCCAGGCGAGCATCTCCCGGTCGAGGAGCGAGTCCCCGGCGGCGACGGTCCGGGTCGCACCGATCCGCTCGGCGACGGCGGCCAGGGCTCGTTCCTTCCGGATCGGCGCCGGGACCGCGTAGAGCTTCCGGCCCTGCACGGACACCCGCCAGCCCAGCCCGGCGAGGTCGGCGGCGAACGACTCGACCGCCGCGTCCGGCAGCTCCGAGCGCTCGACGATGGCGTACACGAACACGTCCTCGGCGCGACGGGTGCGGAGGACCGCCCCGGTCGGCAGATCGGTCGCGAGGCGCTGCTCGACCTCCGGCAGCGGCGCCGACGTCGCTGCCATCTCATCGCGGAGCGTCTCGGTCCACGCCGGGTCCGGCTCCCCGTCGTGCAGGACGACCGCACCGTTCGTGGTCACCGCCCAGCCCGTGGGCGGCAGCGGCAGGCGGATCCGCCGGTACTGTGCGACCGTCCGGGTGGTCACCGGCACGACGACGGCGGCCGCGGCGAGCTCCGACAGGGCACGCTCCGCCGCGCGGGTCATGAAAGACAGCGGCAGGCCCTGGTACACCTCGGTGACGACGAGGGAGGGTGCCGCCTCGTCCGGACCGTCGAGCATCAGCGCGGCGGACGAGTAGACCACGGTGCGGTCGAGGTCGAACCCGACGAGGGCGGTCATGCGTCGGCTCCAGTGGTCGTGGCGGCGGACCCGGTCACGCGGCTGCCGAGCGGGTGGATGAGCCCGACGCAGCTGTAGGACAGGTCGGGCCGGGTCACGACCGGGACGCCACGCTCCCGGGCGAGGGCGACGACGTGCGCGATGTCGACGTCGTCGGGATCGCGCACGAGCACCTGCCACGGCACCCGCCGGAGCAGCACGCGGGTGGTCTCGCCGACGCCGGGCTTGACGAGGTGCAGGTCCTCGATGCCGTACTCGGCGCCGATCGCCTCGACCGTCCGCATGCCGCGCCAGTCGACGGCACGGGCCGTCGGTCCGCCGTCCGCGGCCACGGCCGCGTCCACCCGGGAGCGGACCGCAGCGAACCGGGCGGCGATCGTCGCGACGAAGGACCGGGAGTGGTCACGGCCGGCGAGCTCGCGGTACTGCTTCGCACCGTGCAGCGTCCCCTCGGGCGTCCAGGACCGGTTGAACACGGTCCGGGACACGAGTCCGGAGACCGTCGAGTTGAGACACGCGGAGGGCACGAGGTAGTCGTCACGGGTCCCGTGCAGCGGGGTGCACCCGGCCGGGTCGGCGAGGACGGCCAGCTCGTCGCCGAACCGCACGCCGTCGGTCGCCGCGAACCGGTCGAGCGCGTCCGTGAGTTCGCGCGTGATGGCGCCCTTCCCGGTCCACCCGTCGACGAAGACGACCTGCGCCGGGTCGTGGTGCGCCGCGAGCCAGCGGAGCGCGGTCTCGTCGATGCCGACCCCGCGGACGATGCTCGCCGTGTAGTGCTGGAGCCGGACACCGCGCTGTTCTGCGGCCCACCGGCGCATGAGGATCCCGACCGGGGTGCCGGCGCGCGCGAGGGACACGAGCACGGCGTGCGGCCGGTCGCGGAGCACGAGGTCGGTGACGATGCCGACCGCTTCCGCGATGCGGTCGGCCGAGCGGCCGAGGGCGTCGCGGTACAGCTCCTCGTACGCCTCGGTCGGCACGTACTCGACCGGCAACGACTCGGCGTAGTTCGCGCCCTCGAGCTGGATCGCACGCTCCCGGTCGGCGGTGTCCGCCTCGAGGGCGGCGTCCGCCAGGTCCTGCAGCAGCCAGGTGACGTCGTCGGGCTCGTAGGAGCCGAAGGACGGCCCGGTGAGCGGGCGGGGAGGTGTCCCACCGTCGCGCTGCGCTCGGTCGTCGGCGTCCGCGAGCGCGCTCGTCACGAGCACGACGCGGGGGGGTCACGGCGGCGAGGGCCGGGAGCAGCCCGTCCGGACCCTCCAACCGGGCCGGTTCGGTGCCCGGCTCCGGCACCACGACGACCGCGTCGAACCCGCGCACGTTGTACGCACAGCGCTCACCGGGACCGTCGACGGTGTCGTCGTGCGAGCGGTGGCGGATCCCGGACCGGATGGGCCACGCGGGGTCGTCGAGGACGGCGACGGGTGAGCGGGTGCTCGTGGAGGACAGGACGTCGGCACCCGTCCGACGGCGGAGGGCATCGGCCACCGCGAGCGGGGTCGCCATGTGCTCCTCGGTGCCGAGCACGAGGACCCGGCCCGGCGCCTCGCCGAGGACGGTCGCGAGGTCGGCGGCGGTGCCCTCGACGTCGGTGCGCGGGGTGCGGACGCGGGACGCGGGCGTGCCGGTCCGGTCGACCGCGGTGGGCGCGGCGGTCACCACGGTGACCGCGTCGGGACGGGAGGCGCGTGCCGGGTCCGGGACGGGCCTCCCGTCCGCGGTCCCGCCGCCGTCCGGCGCGACGTCGTGGCCCTCCGGGCTGCCGGCGTCGAGCGGACCGGGTGCGCCGAGCGGGGTGGCGAGGGCCGCGACGACCTCCGCGGCCGTCGCGGGGAGGTCCGCGGGGGAGCGTCACGTGCCCGCGACCGAGCGCGACCACGGCCACGGGGGCCCCGAGTTCGACGGCGAGGGCCTCGGTCGCGGCGACGTCGGCGTCGGAGCGGAGGTCGACGAGTGCGGCCACCACCCACTGCCGCTGCGGTGCGAGGGCGTGCAGGGCGCGGATGGTGGCGCGCGCCGTCGCACCCGTGCTGAGCTCGTCGTCGACGAGGACGACCGTGCCGTCGGTCGGCAACCAGTCGTCGTGCGCCGGGAGCAGCCGGTGCGCGGTGGCGTGCGAGTGCGCCTCGTCGAAGCCCGCTGCCGCGGCCACACCGGGGGAGCTCGTGTCGGGTGGAGTGCAGGGTCGCGGCACCGAGCGACTCGGCGACCATGGCGCCGAGCGCGGTCGCGGTCTCCGCGAAGCCGAGGACCAGGGCCTCGGGATGGGCCGGACGGGAGGCCGCGAGGTCCGTCCGCAGCGTCGTCGCGGTCCGGTGCAGCGCGTCGTGTGCTGCGGCGTCGCCCGCCGAGGCCTGCGCGTCGAGCACCGCGCGGAAGCGGCCCGCGGCGCCGGCGTCGAAGCGCGCGCCGCCGTCGAGCACGTCGGCCACGCGTGCGCCGAGCGCCTCGCCGGCCAGGAGCGCGACCGCCGGCACCGTCGGGACGTGCTTCGCGAGCACCGTCGAGACGAGCAGGTGCGCCCGCTTCGGGTTGCGGCGGAGCGCGAGCCGCACGAGCGACGACAGCGGGACGGTCGTGTCGCCCGGGGCCGTCCGGTCGTCGACGAGCTCGACACCGAGGTCGGCGGGGGTCGGCAGCGTGGTCGTGGTCACGGGAGGCTCCGCTCGAGCAGGTCGACGTAGGTCACGTCCGGGGTGGTCACACCGAACGCCCGGGCCCGCAGCATGGTGCGTTCCGCCCAGGCGTGGTGCGGCTTCATCTCGTTCATCTTGTTGCCGTACCTCGACGCGGCGACCCCGCCCGAGGCGTTCGCGAGCACGTCCGACGCGTCGGAGAACTCCTCGTCGCTGACCACCGACATGGCGTGCACGAGCGGCACGTGCCGCGGGTGGATGACGGTCTTGCCGGTGAGACCGTTCGCCTGGTCGAGGGTGACCTCGCGGAGGAGCCCGTCGAACCCCTCGAGGAGCAGCTGCCGGCGGAGCGCCAGGTCGCCGGCCTCCTGGAAGGGCGACGCCCGGAGCTGCGTGCGGAACACGCGGTCGGAGTCCGGGTAGTGCTCCCACACCGGCCCGGCGACGACGAAGCCGTCCCGCGCGCGGCCGAGGACGTTCACCACGTCGCCGATCACGGACGCGAGCACCTGCACGTCGTACACGGTCAGGTGCGAGGGGCGCCGGAGGCCGTACACGCTCGACAGGTCGGTGGCGCCGATGCGCACGGCGAGCACGTCCCGGCGGCGGGCGAGCAGGAGGTCGTGCACGTCGGCGAGGGCGTCCGTCCGGGACTCGCGGTGCATGATCGCCGGCGACTCCAGGATCGGCATGACGAGCAACCGACGGTCGGACCCGCGCCCGGCGTTCGCCGCGTCGAGCACGTCGAACCACCGGGCTCCGACGCCGTCGCTGTTCTCGAACTTCGGCAGGACGATGCCGCTGAGCACGTCGAGCGCACGGTCGCCGAGCCGGTCCACGAGCCGGGTGAGGTGTTCGGGTGTCCGGACGCGCAGGAACAGCTGCGGCAGCGTGGCCGGGTCGGCGTCCTCGGTCAGGGTCCGGAGTGCCGCCTCCACGTTCGCCTCGGCGCGCGGCAGGTCGTCGTCGCCGACGGAGTCCTCGAGGCAGAGCACGATCGACCCGGCACCGAGCTCGGTCTGCCGGCGGACGTCGCGGACGAGGTCGGGGCGGATCCCCGGCGTGTACAGCGTCGCACCGAGGGCCACCGCGCGGAGGTCCTGGTCGCTGTCCCGGGTGACGTCCTCGGGCGGGCGGAGGAACAGCTGTTCCTGGTCGGGAACGGCGGCGAAGTGGCGCACGGATCAGACTCCGACTGTCGGGGCGGACAGGACGAACCCGAATGCGGCGAAGACGTCCCCGTCGTGGGACGCCCGGGGGGAACGGCTCGGCGCGGAGCTCGAGTTCACCGTCGATGACGGAGAGCGCCAGGATCACCGTGGTGTCCGCGTCGCCGGGGTCGACGGCCAGGGTCGTGCCGTCGTGCAGGGCCACGACGAGACGCTCCTGCCCCCCGGCACATCACGAGGGCACGCCGGAGGTCGCGGACGTGCCGGAGGGAGACGAGGACGTCGCGACCGTCGTACCCGACGAGCGGTCGGTTGCCGGACGTCTGCACAGCCCGTCCGGCGGTGGCGCCGTCCACCGTGGTGGCGCCGACGACGCGGTCGACGGACTCCCAGGCGACGCTCGTGGACCCGGTGATGCGCAGCGCCCCCCACGGCGGACCGGCGACGGTCGATGCGGGCGACGGGCTCGTCCGGTCCGAGGACGCGGACGTCACGGGGGTCCGGTGCCGGGAAGGGACGGATCCGGGAGGCGCGCTCGGCCAGGCGACGGGCGACACGGTCCGAGCGGGTCGTACCGGACACCGGGGTGGAGGCGTGCGTGGACCGGTTCGACGGGGTGGCCGTCGTCGCCGAACCGGGGACCGAGTGGCCGGTCGTCGGCGGGGCGGGAGCCGCGTTCCCCCCCACCGGACGTCGGTGCCGGTCGGCCGAAGGACAGGCTGAGCCCGGAACCGGAACCGCTCGCCTGCGACTGCCCGCTCGACGCCGGGGACACGTGTGGCGGCGGGGCCGGCGGCCGTCCGACGGGAGAGCCGGTGCCCGCGGTGCCGAGAGCGGGCGACGCATGCGACGCACCAGGCGTTGCGGCGCCGGGACGGGCCTCCTGGCCGGGCGGGGTGGGACGGACGCGCCGGCGGAGGAACGGGTGCCCTGCCGTCATCGCGAGCGGCCGATGCCGTGGTCGGCGCGCAGACCCGTCAGCCCCGTCGTGTACCCCTGGCCGACGGCGCGGAACTTCCACTCCGACCGGTGGCGGTACAGCTCGCCGAGGATGACCGCGTCGATCATGTGGTTGCGTTCGGACGGCAGCGGGAAGACGAGGAGTTCCCGACCGTCCGGTGTGCTCACCCGGACGGACATCGAGCGCACCGAGCCGAGGTCCTTCGGTGACCGCGGGTCCGGGTCGAGGTAGACCGCGAAGACGATCTTGTCGACCGTGTCCGGGACCGAGGCGAGGTCGACGTCGATCTCCTCCTGGTCGGACTCGTCGAGGTACCGCACCGAGGCGTCCGCGTTCTCGAGCTGGTTGAAGAACACCAGGTCGTCGTCCGACAGCACCCGTCCGTCGGGCCCGCACACGATCGCGACCGGGACGAGTTCCGCGGACGGGCCGCGGCTCGCGATCTGGTCCCACGAGATGCCGACGACCACGGCCGTGAGCCCGGGGTTCTCAGCCGTGACGGCGGCGTTCGCTCCCGGGACGAGCCGCCCGCTCACGAGTCCGCTCCACGCAGACGCAGACCCTCGTCACCGTCACCGAGGCGGTCCCGGAGGAACCGGCCGTGCGAGGAGAGTTCGGCGATCGCGCCGCTCCTGATCTGATCGTGCATGTCCTCCACCGTCTCCGCGACGACGTCGAGTTGGCCGGCGAGGGTCGCCGTGGCGGTGCTGTCCGGGGTGCGGTCCGACGGGGGGCAGGGACCGGTACGTGCGGACGGGCGTGGGCAGGTAGTCGTCGACGACGGCCTGGAACAGGTACCGCTGCTCCGTCGACGCGCCCCGGGCGATCACGGTCCCGGCGGCGTCGCGCAGCAGGTCCTCCACGTGGCGCACCCGCGAGGACACGACGGTCGGGAGGTCGGCCCCGGCGGCGCGCACGAAGGCACGGAGGTCGTCGAGGCCGGCAGCCGCGGTCGCGTCGTCGGCGGCCCCACCCGATCCGCGGACGTCGATGCGTGCCGCAGCAGCGGCCGCCGCCGACGCGGGTGTCTCGGCATCGGGGTCGGCGACACGGCGGTCCTGGTCGTCGTCGTCGCGGCCGAACAGTGCGCGGAGACGGTCACGCACGGGAGTCGACCGCGGTCGTCATCGCGTGACCGATCGCTGGTCGTCGTCGCCCTGGCGGGCCCGCTCCAGGTACGGCTTCGCGCGCTGGATGCCCGACTCGAGCGCCGAGACGGTCGACGACATGTTCTGCGCGGCCTGCGAGCGGAACGAGTCGATCGCGTCCATGGTCTGGAACACGTTGTCGAACGCCTTCTGCAGCGTCTCGACGCTCACACCGGAGTTCGTCGCCTGCTCGTGGATCCGCGTGGTCTGGTCGCGGAGCATCTCGCTGGTCTGCAGGATCATCGCGTTCGTGGTGTTGTTCACCGCGTCGATCTGGTCGAGCACCATCTTCTGGTTCGCGAGGGCCTGCGCCACGACGACGGCCGTGCGGAGCGCCGCGATGGTCGTGGTGCGGGCGCGCTCGACGCCCTTGATGAGCTCCGTGTTGTTCTTCCGCACGAGGTCCATGGCCAGGTAGCCCTGCACGGACACGGCGAGCTGCGTCAGGATGTCCTGGTGCCGCTGGCGCACGGGGAACAGCACGTCGGACTCGAGCTTCTGCGCCTCGTCGACCCGACCGCCGTTCCGCAGGCTCTCGATCTTCGACACGGTGGCCGCGTCGAGGGCCTTCGCGAACACGGCGTACTCGCTCAGCTGCTGCATGGTCTCCCACAGCTGGACCTTCTCGTCAGCGAGGGTCGCGTTGTCCTTGCGGAGTTCGTCCTGCCCCGCCATGAGCGACTTGATGATCTTGTCGAGCTGGGTCTGCGCCGACTCGTAGCGCTGGAAGTACTTCGCCAGCTTGTTGCCGCCGGGGATCATGCCGAGGATCTTCCGGCCCGTGCTGAGGTCGGCCTGGTTCGGCGTGAGGTCCTCGACGGTGGAGCGCAGGTCACCGAGGGTCGTCGCGACCTTCACCTGGGCGCCGTCGCCGGTGCGCTTGGCGCCCGCCACCGAGGACTGCGAGCGCTCCAGCATGCGGGACGAGAAGCCGCCCGACCGGGCGATCTCCGAGCTCGCGATGGCGTTGATGCCGTCGACCTTCTCGGTGAACGCCGGCGACCGCGGGTCGAGGCCCGCGACCTCGTCCACGAACTCACGGGCCTGGGCCGCGATCTGCGCCTGACGACCGGCGTCCACCGGCACCATCCCCGGAGCGTCATCCGGCGTGACGACCTCGGCGGCGTCGGCAGCGCGGAGGACGAGTGCGTCCTGGGACGGGTCGGTGGGCTCCGGCGGAGCGAGCGGTCCGGGCATCGGTGGTCTCCTGTGACGTGGTGGGAGGACGGGGTGGTGCAGAGCTGGCGAGTGTGGTGGCCCGGCGGGTCAGCTGAGGTTGACGCCGAAGTCGGTCGCGACGCCGGCGAGCCCGGACTGGTAGCCCTGGCCGACCGCACGGAACTTCCACTCGGCGCCGTTGCGGTAGATCTCCGAGAAGATCATCGCGGTCTCCGGAGCGGCGTCCTCGGACAGGTCGAAGCGCACGATCTCCGTGCCGTCCTGGTCGAGCACCCGTGAGTACGCGCTGCGCACCTGTCCGAAGTTCTGGCGGCGGGCCTCACCCTGGTCGATCGACACCACGACGACCACGCGGTCGACGTCGGCCGGCAGGCTCTGCAGGTCGATGACGATCTGCTCGTCGTCACCGTCGCCCTGGCCGGTGCGGTTGTCGCCCTTGTGCTCGACGGAACCGTCCGCGCTGCGGGGCTGGTTGTAGAAGATGAAGTCGGCGTCCGAGCGCACCTTGCCGTCGGCGCCGACGAGCAGGGCCGAGGCGTCGAGGTCGAAGGCCTCGCCGGCGGTGGTGCGCGGGTCCCAGCCGAGGCCGACGGTGGCGACGGTGAGTCCCGGGCTCGTCTTCGTGAGGGAGAGGTTGCCGCCCTTGCTGAGGGAGAGTCCGGCCATGATCGGTCCTTTCGGGTTGGAGGGGAGCGTCAGTCGAGCACGACGCCGTAGTCGGTCGCGACGCCGCGGAGTCCGGTGGCGTAGCCCTGGCCGACGGCGCGGAACTTCCACTCGCCGTCGTACCGGTAGATCTCGGCGAAGATCATGCCGGTCTCCGAGGCCGCGTCCTCGGTGAGGTCGAAGCGGACGACCTCGTTGCCGGTCTCGTCGTTCACCACGCGGCAGAACGCACCACGGACCTGCCCGAAGTTCTGGTGCCGGGCGTCGGCCTGGTCGATGGTGACGACGATGACGACGCGCGCGACGTCCGCGGCCACGAGGTCGAGGTCGATGAGGATCTGCTCGTCGTCCCCGTCGCCCTCACCGGTGCGGTTGTCGCCCTGGTGCACCACGGAGCCGTCGACCGACTGCAGCTGGTTGTAGAAGATGAAGTCGTCGTTCGAGCGGACCTTGCCGTTCGCGCCGACGAGGAGAGCCGAGGCGTCGAGGTCGAACTGCTCGCCCGCGGTCGTGCGCGGGTCCCATCCGAGGCCGATCATCGCCCGGCGCAGGCCCGGGTCGGTCTTGGTCAGCGAGAGGTTGTTGCCCTTCGAGAGCGAGAGGGTCGCCATCGATCGTCCTTCCGTCGGTGCGGTGCTGCGGTGTCCGGGCGGGTCAGAGTGCGGCTGCCGCCGGACCGACGAGGTCCTGCACGGTCCGGCCGTCGGCCCGCTCACCGATCGCGGTGAAGGTCCATCCTGCTCCCGTGCGGGACACCTTCGCCATGACCATCGCGGTGTGCTGCCCGGAGTCGGTGAGCTGGTAGCGGGCGACCTCGGGAGCGCCGGCCGTCGAGTCGTCGACCACCCGGCAGAACGCGTTCTGCACGTTGTCGAACGTCTGCCGGCTGTAGCTGCTGATGACGAACACGATCTGCTGGACGGCACCGTGCACCGCGCTGAGGTCGATCCGGATGACCTCGTCGTCGCCGTCACCGTCGCCGGTCAGGTTGTCGCCGGTGTGCTGCGCGGAGCCGTCTTTGCTCCGGAGCTGGTTGAACCACACGTAGTCCACCGGCTGGCCGTCGGCACCGAAGAAGATCGCAGAGGCGTCGAGGTCGACGTCGGCTGCCTTGCGACCGAACAGGCCGCGCTTGGTCGTGACGGCGTCCCACCCGAGACCGAGCCGGACGCGGGTCAGTGCGCTCCCGTCGTTCTTCGTGAGCGAGAGCGCTTGGCCCTTCTGGAGGCTGAGACCCATGGCGGTGAACCCTTCGTGTGGTTGCGGTGGAGCGGTCGCCCCTGGTGTCAGGAGGCGACGGGGACGTGCTGGTCGGCGGGCTGGTGCTCGCCGGTCTTGTGCTTGTTGCGGACCACCGAGGAGATGAACGCGGCGATGATGAACACGACGCCGATCAGGCCGGTGACGACCTCGTTCACCTCGGTGGTGATCGTGATGAGCAGGATCGCCGCGAGGGCACCGATCGCCCAGTGCGCACCGTGGTCGAGGTACTCGAACTCGTCCAGCGTGCCCTGTCGGACCAGGAAGACGGTGAGAGACCGGACGAACAGGGCACCGATGAGGCCGAGGCCGAGCGCGATGATGATCGGGTCGGCGGTGATCGCGAAGGCGCCGATGACGCCGTCGAACGAGAACGACGCGTCGATGACCTCGAGGTAGAGGAACAGCAGGAACGCGGCCTTGCCGGCGACTGTGCCGACCTTGCGCTTGCCGCTGATCCGGTTCGCCTCGGCCACCATCTCGCCGGTGTTCTCGAACGAGTTGCCGTCGTCCTCCGGGTCGTCGACGTCGAACAGCCCGCCGAGACCGGTCACGAGGAAGTAGGTGACGAGTCCGGCGATCCCGGAGACGAGGACGATCGACTGGTGGTCGCCGGCGGTGGTGCCCGCGATCGCGAGGACCACGAGGGCCACGACGACGTTGACCATCGGGAGCTTGCCGATGAACAGCAGCGGTGCCTCGAGCCACTTCAGCCACAGGATCTCGCGTTCCTCGAACATGAAGTCGAGGAAGATCATGAGGAGGAACATGCCGCCGAACGCGGCGATCTGCGGGTGTGCCTCGTGCAGCAGGTATGCGTACGTACCGGGCTCGTCGATCGGGCCCTTCTCGAGCGCGAGCTGGACGGCCTCGACGGGGTTGAGCGACGCCGTGACCCCGACGATCAGCAGCGGGAAGAGCACGCGCATGCCGAAGACGGCGATGACGATGCCCACGGTGAGGAACATCTTCTGCCAGAACGGGTTCATCCGCTCGAGGATGCGGGCGTTGACGACCGCGTTGTCGAAGCTGAGGCTGATCTCGAGCACGCCGAGGATGGCGGTGATGATGACCGCGCTCCACCCGCCGTACACGAGCGCCACGGCCAGGGCGATCACGGTGATGGCCAGGGACCACCCGAAGGTCTTCAGGAACACGTGCGCAGATCTCCCCATGGTGCGTGGTGCGTCGTCAGGGGGGACGGCACGGTCGAGCACGCCCCGTTCGGAATGCTACATGCCCGGGACCGAGTGGCGACGGGGCCACCGGCCGTCCGCGGTGAACGTCGGGTCACGCTTCGCCCGCATGTACTCCTGGAACGAGGTCGCCTGCTCCGAGCACCAGGCGACCTGCTTGCGGTGGAGCTCCTCGGCGCTGATCGCGAGGTCGTCGGGGTACTTCGCGGCGATGGCCTGCGCGACCCGTCCGGCGGCGATGGCGTCCGCGCCGGCGTCGTGCGCGTCGTCGAGCCGGACCCCGTAGCACGCCGACGCGGCCTCGAGCGTGCGCTTGCCCTTGCGGTAGGTGTCGAGCGCCTTGTCCATGACGAGCGGGTCGACGACGTTGCCGATCACGGGGGGAGGCGATGCCGTGCCGTTTCGCCTCCCGGTCGAGGACGGTGAGGTCGTACGGGGCGTTGTAGATGACCAGGGGGGATCCCGCGGGCGAACACGGCCTCGACCGCGGCGACGATCTCGGCGACGACCTCGCCGGCCGGTCGGCCCTCTGCCCGTGCACGTTCGGTCGTGATCCCGTGCACCGCGGACGCCTGCTCCGGGATCGCGACACCGGGGTCGGCGAGCCACGCACCCTCGACGATGGAGCGCCCGGTCATGTCGATCAGCCCGACGTGGGCGGTGACGATGCGGGCGGTCTCGACGTCGATGCCGGTGGTCTCGAGGTCGAAGACGCCCAGCGCGTGCCACCACGGTCGGGTCGTCAGGTCCTGCGGGGGGCCGGGTCGACGGGTCGACGGCGGCAGCGGGGGGAGGTCACGCGGCCAGGCTAGCCAACCGCACCGACACGGCGGGACCCGCAGGACGGGTCACGGCGCACGCCGGAGGGCTTCCCTAGACTGGCGCGGATGCAACCGCCCGTGCTGTCCCCGTACCAGTCGCTCCTGGCGGCGACCCCCCGTCGTGCACCGCGCGGTCCAGGTCGACGGCCGGACCACGCACTACTGGGAGTACGGGCCGGCGGTCGGCGCCGAGGGCCGTGCCCGCAACGCACCTCCGGCGACCGTGCTCGCGGTGCACGGCTTCCGTGGGGACCACCACGGGCTCGAGTCCGTCGCGGCGCACCTCGTGGCCGGGCACCCGTCGGGCGTGCGCGTCATCGTGCCCGACCTGCCCGGCTTCGGCACGTCGGACCCGCTCCCGACCGCGGACCTCGACGCGTACGTCGCCTGGCTCGACGGCTTCCACTCCGCGCTCGGACTCGACGGCGACACCGTCGTCCTCGGGCACTCGTTCGGCTCGATCGTCGTCGCCGCGTCGGTGGCCGCCGGGCTCGACACGCGCCTGCTCGTCCTCGTCAACCCCATCGCCGCCCCGGCCCTGCAGGGTCCACGGGCGATCGGTACGGCCGTCGCGATCGCGTACTACCGGCTCGGCGCCCGGCTGCCCCGCGCGCTCGGCCTCGGGCTGCTGCGCAACCGCGGGATCGTCCGCGCGATGAGCATCGCGATGCTGAAGTCCGCCGACCCGACGGTCCGCCGCTGGGTGCACGACCAGCACGACCGGTACTTCTCGGCGTTCGCGAACCGGACCAGCGTCCTCGAGGCGTTCCGGACCTCGGTCACCTCCGACGTCTCGCAGTTCGCCGACCGGATCGCGGTGCCGGTGCTCATGGTCGCCGCCGAGCGTGACGACATCACGGCCGTGCCGGAGCAGCGTGCCCTCGCGTCGCGACTCCGCGACGCCGAGCTCGTCGTCGTGCCGGAGGTCGGTCACCTCGTGCACTACGAGACGCCGGCCGCGGCGGCCGCGGCGGTCCTGCGCCGGATGGCGGACCCCGCCCCGGGCGCTCCCGGCCGACGGAAGCGGGCGAGCACCCCGCGCCGGGCGAGCGCCACGCGCCGACCGACCGCGCCGGAGGGACCGAACGCTCCCGAGGGACCGAACGGTGGCGCTGCGGACCGCACTCGCCGGACGGGAGGCGACCCCTCGTGACGCGCCTGCGCATCGGCATCGACTGCCGGTACGTCCGGATCGGTCGACACGACGGGATCAGCCGCTTCACCGCGGGGATCGCCGCGCACCTGCCCGACCGACACGACCACGTCCTGCTCGTGTCCGACGAACGCCAGCTGGCCTCGCTGCCCGGGGGAGTGCCGTGGGAACGCATCCCGGCGCCGACCGACCCCGGCGAGCCCCTCGTCGCGCGGCACGTCAACCGGCTCGGCCTCGACGCGGTCTTCTCGCCCATGCAGACGATGGGCTCACGCGGGCGCCGGTACGCGCTCGTGCTGACCCTGCACGACCTCATCTACTACCGGAACCGGACGCCACCGCGGGAGTTCGCGTGGCCGCTGCGTCTCGGCTGGCGGGCGTTCCACCTGGCGTGGTGGCCGCAGCGCCTCCTGCTGAACGGGGCCGACGGTGTCGTGACCGTCTCCGGGACGACGGCGGGCCTCATCGCCGAGCACCGTCTCACGACCCGCCCGGTCACCGTCGCGTACAACGCGGCCGACCCGGCCGAGCCACGGGCCGCCGACGGTGGACGGACGAAGTCGCTCGTGTACATGGGCTCGTTCATGCCGTACAAGAACGTCGAGACGCTCGCCGCGGCGCTGCCCCTGCTCGGTCCGGACTGGACGCTGCACTGCATGTCCCGTGTCACCGCCGCCGACCGCACGCGGTTGCAGCGGCTCGCCCCCGCCGGCGCGCTCGTGTTCCACGACGGAGCGACCGACGACGAGTACCTCGCCGTCCTCCGCTCCGCCACGGCGCTCGCGACCGCCTCGTTCGACGAGGGGTTCGGCATCCCGCTCGTCGAGGCGATGGGCGTCGGTACACCGGTCGTCGTCAGCGACGTCCCGATCTTCCGCGAGATCGGCGGCGACGCGGCGGAGTACTTCGACCCGTCGTCACCGTCCGCCGTCGCGGCCGCCGTCCGCCGCCTGGAGGCCCGCTGGGACGCGGCGTCGTCGGCCTCCGTCGCGCAGGCTTCCCGGTTCCGGTGGCAGGACTCCGCCGAGCGCGTCACGCAGGCGGTCGAGCGGGCCGTGGCCGACCGGTCGCGGCGTCGGCGGAGCTGAGGGCGCGGCCGGACCGCTGGCGGCACGCCGGACGGCACGGCGGAGCGGACGGGACGGCGGAGGAGACCGGACGGTCCGACCTGTCAGGGGTGACGGGTGCGGACCTGGACGCCCGGGAACACGTCGTCCCCGACCGCCTCGGCAGCGGCGGCGACCGCGGCGAAGCCCACGCCCTGGCCGTGCGTGGTGACGACCACGTCCTGTGCGGCGGGGGCGTCCGACCGACCGTCGGTCGCGTCGGCGAAGACGCAGGTCACCGTGAGCACGCCGCCGATCGCCGCGAGGCCGTCGGCGAGCTCGAGTCGCCGTTGGCTCGTCTCGGGGGGAGTCCGAGACCCCGACCCGCACGGCACCGAGGTCGAGCGTCGCCCAGATGCGGACGCCCGAGCCGGAGGAGTCGGCGGACGCGGTGCTCAGGGCGGTCACGAGCGCCCGTCGGTCGGTGGCGGGGAGGTCGGGCTCGGCGTGCACCACCGCGGTGACGTCGTAGCCCGCGAACGAGGTCTTCTCCGTCCGGGGCGCGTCCACGGCGGCGACGCCCGGCAGCGCGGCGGCAGCGGTCACGAAGCGGCGCCCGTCCGCGTCGGGCTGCGGGAACACGCCGCCGACCCCACGCTGGACCTGGCCGAGGATGACCCCGAGCACCAGGACGAGGACCGCGGCCACCACGACCACGCCGACGACCACCAGGGTCCCGGCCCGGAGCCGTTCGCCGCCCGTGCGGGTCCGGACGGAGGCCGTGTCCGGCCCGAACGTGGCATCGAGGTCGTCGTCGTCGCCCCACGGATCGCGACGGAGGGCGTCGCCCTCCCGGGAGCGGTCGCCGGCATGCCGTCCACCTGCGTTCACTGCCTCACCTCGCAGCGGCGTCCCGGTCGTCGGGCCGCCGTGCACCGGAGGCTAGTCCGACGCCGCCCGGCACGCTCCCCGGATGGGCGGCGTCAGCCTCGGCGCTCGAGCGGGTTCTGGTACTCGAACGCGTACCGGCCCGGGGCGTCCGACAGGTCGTCGATGGGGTCGTCGGAGCGGACCAGTTCGGCACGGAAGCGCTCGGGGTCCCACCGGAAGGTGTGCACCGACCCGTTGCGGATCGGGACCGTCGACCGCTCGACCGTCCCGGGTGCAGCGGCGTCGACGACGGTCCGGATCACCGCGCCGTGGGTCGCGACGACGACCGCGCCGCCGTCGTAGCGCACGGCGATCTCGGCGAGCGTCTCGGTCACCCGGTCGAGGAGCGCCGCGCGGGACTCGCGCCCGGGGACGGCGTCGTGCGGCCAGCGCTCCGCGATCTCGACGTGGGTCAGACCCTCCGCCTCGCCGTAGGAGCGTTCCCGGAGACCGTCGTACGCCGCCGGGGCGGCCAACCCGAGGTGGTCGGCGATGATCGTCCCGGTCTCGAGGGCCCGGGACAGGGGCGACGAGACGACGGCGTCGAACGACCGGCGTGCCAGGAGCGCGGCGGTCTCGGCCGCCTGCCGTCGCCCGGTGTCGTTGAGGGGCACGTCCGTCGACCCCTGGATGCGCCGTTGCCGGTTCCAGTCGGTCTCGCCGTGTCGGACCAGGCAGAGGAGGGTCGTCACCCGTCGATCATCGCAGACGCGGTGAGCCGGGCCGCGAGCTCGACGAGGGTCTCGGTCGTCCCGGCGTCGAGCTTCACCGCGGCACGACGGTCGCTCCGCGTGGCGCCCCGGTTGACGATGACGACCGGTCGCCTGCGCCGCGTCGCGTGGTCGAGGAGCCGGACGCCGGAGTTCACGGTGAGCGACGACCCGACGACGAGGAGCGCGTCCGCCTCGGCGACGATGGACACGGCCTCGCGGAACTTCTCGGCGGGCACGAACTCGCCGAAGAACACCACGTCGGGCTTGAGCACGCCGCCGCACACCGTGCAGTCCGGCACGCGGAACCGCTCGACGTCGGTGATCTCGACGTCCCCGTCCGGCTGCAGCTGCACCGTCCCGGGCTCGTCGATCCAGGGGTTGTCACGGTCGAGCACCGCGGCGAGGTCGGCGCGGGAGAAGACCTGCCCGCACGTCAGGCACACCGCCCGGTCCATCGAGCCGTGCACCTCGACCACCCGACGCGATCCGGCGCGCAGGTGCAGCCCGTCGACGTTCTGGGTGACGATGCCGCTCACCACGCCGGCCTGTTCGAGCTCCGCGAGCGCGCGGTGCCCGTCGTTCGGGCGTGCCGCGGCGAAGGTCCGCCAGCCGAGGTGCGACCCGGCCCAGTAGCGCTGCCGCTTGGCGGGATCGGCGAGGAACTCCTGGAAGGTCATCGGCTTGCGGACCACCCGGCCTGCTCCGCGGTAGTCCGGGATCCCGGAGTCGGTGCTGACACCCGCGCCGGTGAGCACGGCGATGCGCTTGCCCTGCAGGACCGCGACCGCCTGCTCGAACGCGGCAGCGGTCGCACCGGTCGTCGCGGTGTCGTCCGTCGCGCTGTCGTCCGTCGCGGTGTCGTCCCCCCGCGGTGTCGTCCGCAGTGCCGTCGCTCGTCGCCATCGTGTCCACGGTACCCTCAACCGCCGAGCGTCCCCGGGCCTTCCCCGTGCGGGCGCCGCCCCGGACCGGGACCCGCGCCGCCGGGCCCGAGCCGGACCACCACCGCCCTCCCGACCGGAACGAGCACCGTGCACCCCGTCCGCATCGACTCCCTCGACGACCCGCGCCTCGACGACTTCGCGCGCCTGACCGACGTCGCGCTCCGACGGGTCACCGAGCCCGAGGGTGGCCTGTACATCGCCGAGTCGAACACCGTCATCGAGCGCGCGGTCCGGGCCGGTCACGTCCCGCGGAGCGTGCTCGTACAGGAGAAGTGGCTCGACAGCGTCCTGCCCCTGGTCGACGGGCACGACGGCCCGGTGTTCGTCGGGTCGGACGCCCTCCTCGAGGAGCTGACCGGCTTCCGGATGCACCGCGGGGCGATCGCCGCGATGCACCGCCCTTCGCTGCCGTCCGTGGCCGACGTCGTCCGCGACGCACGCCTCGTGGTGGTCCTCGAGGACGTCGTCGACCACACGAACGTCGGCGCGGTGTTCCGCAGCGTCGCCGGGCTCGGTGCCGACGCGGTGCTCGTCAGCCCGCGGTGCGCCGACCCCCTGTACCGGCGGAGCGTCCGGGTGAGCATGGGCACCGTGCTGCAGGTGCCGTGGACACGCATCGGGGAGTGGCCGGCGGCGGGCGAGGACCTCCGCGCCCAGGGCTTCCACGTGGCCGCGATGGCGCTCACCGACCGCTCCGTCGACCTGGAGGCCTTCGTCGCGGACGTCCCCGAGCGCGTCGCGCTCGTGATGGGCACGGAGGGCCAGGGCCTGACGCCCGCGGCGGTCGCCGCCGCGGACACCACCGTGCGGATCCCGATGCACCACGGGGTGGACTCGTTGAACGTGGCCGCGGCGAGCGCCGTCGGTCTCTGGGCGGTCGCGCACGCGCAGCGCTCGCGCTGACCGGCCCAGACCAGACCAGACCTGACCGGTTTGGCCCGGCCTGGCCCGGCCTGGCCTGGCCCGGCCCGGCCGCCGGACGGTCTCGCCAGGACCGTCGGGAGGCACGGACCAGCCACACGCCGACGGCGGCGGGTCCCAGGGACGCGCCCCGGGCCTCCAGTACGATCCGGTCTCGTGCCGAACGTCGTCCGCCGCCCCCGCTCCGCGCTCCGGAGGCCCGTGACGCTCGGCGTGGTCGCCGTCCTCCTGCTGGTCGCCGCGTTCCTGGCCGCGGCCGCCCTCGTGCCGTTCGCCCCGGCAACCGCGAGCACCGCGACCTACGAGGCACCCAGGGTGCGCGCGCCGGAGCTCCGGTTCCCGGACTACGGTGCCACCGCTGTCGAGGCCGAGGGGTTCCCGGAGAGTCTCACGACCAGCGGGGACCGGCAGCAGCGGTCGATCGCGAGCATCTCGAAGATCGTGACGGCGCTCGTCGTGCTCGAGGAGAAGCCCCTCCCGGTCGGGAAGCAGGGGCCGTCGGTCCGGTTCACGCCGGCGATGGAGGCGTTGTACGCGGAGTACGCGGCGCTGAACGGCGAGGTCGCCCCGCTGCCGGCCGACGGGCGGATGTCCGAGTACCGGGTGCTGCAGGTGGCGCTCATGGAGTCGGCGAACAACTACGCGGGGTCACTCGCCCTCTGGGCGTTCGGGTCGATGGACGCCTACCGTGCCGCAGCCGCGACGTGGCTCGACGACCACGGGCTGGACGACACCACGATCGTCGAACCGACCGGCCTCGACCCACGGAACCGGTCGACGGCGACCGACCTGGTGGACCTCGGGCAGCTCGCGCTCGCGGAGCCGGTGGTCAAGGAGGTCGTCGGCACGGCGTCGGTGACGGTCCCGGGTGTCGGCGAGATCGAGAACTCGAACAAGCTGCTCGGCATGGACGGTGTCGAGGGGATCAAGACCGGCACCCTCGACGAAGCGGGTGCGTGCCTGCTCTTCGCCGCCACTTACGAGCGTGGCGGCCGACCGGTGACCGTCGTCGGCGCCATGCTCGGCGGGGTCGACCACGACGCCCTCGACGCCGACGTCCGGCGGCTGCTGCACTCGGTCGCGGACGACTTCCACGTGGTGACCCTGACGAACGAGGGACAGACGTTCGGCACGTACACGGCACCGTGGCAGGACGAGGTCGACGCGACCGCGAGCCGGGCGGCGTCCGTCCTGGTGTGGGGGGAGCACGACCGTGTCGGCGGAGACGACGCTCGAACCGGTGACGCTCGGTGCGGCGGGCGAGCGCGTCGGCCGCGTGCGGTTCACCGTCGAGCACCACGACCCGGTCACGGTGCCGCTCGAGCTCGACGGGTCGATCGAGGACCCCGGCGTCTGGTGGCGGTGGACGAACCCGTTCCGCGGCGTGGAGCTCGACCCGGGCGCGCTGGCGGGCTAACGGGCGGGTCCCGCGGCCGGTCGTCCGCCGTCGTGCGGGCCCGGCCGGTCCGACGACGGTGCGGCGGTCGGCACCGCGGACTCGAGCGTCTCGAGCGCCCACCCGGTGTCCGCGGTCGGCGGAGCATGGACGAGGTGCAGCGCGAGGCCGTCGACCAGGGCGTGCAGCCGGCGGGCCGCGGTGTCCAGCTCGTCCGGGTCGGCCTCCGGTGTCAGGAGTGCGAGCAGCGACCGGCACGCCCGGGCCAGGGCTCGTTCCGTCTCGGCATGGGCGGCGCGAGCGTCCGGGTCGGTCAGGGCGAGTGACCCGAGGGTGAGCCACACCTCCGTCTCGGAGCGTCGGTCGGCGTCGAGGGGCAGCAGCTCGGCCAAGCAGGCGAGCACGAACGCTCGCGGGTCGACGGCGGGGTCGACGGTGACGGCGTCCATCCGTGCCTGGACCCGTTCGCCGACGAGCCGGAGGCAGTACGTCCGCAGTGCCACCTGCGTCGGGAAGGCGCGCCGGAGGGACGCGGTGGCGAGGCCGGCCTCCTCGGCGACCCGACGGACGGAGAACCCCGGGAGCCCGTCGCGGGCGAGGACACGCCAGGCGGCGGCGGCGATGACGGCGTCACGTTCGTCGTGGTCGATGAGGCGGGGCACGTGCCGATCGTACACAGTCGTACTACCATGACCAGTGTGAACACACTCGTACCAACAACAACACTGGTCGCCCCGTGATCGCCGTCATCGTCGCCTGCGAGGTGGGCTTCTGGATCGCGGTCCTCGGCGGCCTGACCCTGCGGTCGGTGGCCGGGATGCCGCGGCTCGGCGCCGCGGTCCTCGTGCTCGCGCCCGTGCTCGACGCCGTGCTCCTGGTCGTCACCGCGATCGACCTCCGCGCCGGGGGGATCGGCCACGTGGGAGCACGGACTCGCCGCGCTCTACATCGGCTTCTCGGTCACCTACGGGCACCGCATGATGCGCTGGGCGGACCGGCACCTCGCACGCCTCCGGACCGGGCAGGCACTCCCCCGCGAAGCCACTCGGCTGGGCGTACACGCGGAAGTGCTGGGCCGACGTCGTGCGCACGGTGATCGCCGCCGCGCTGTCCGCGGCCGTGCTCGCGGGGCTGATCGCCTGGGGTGGACCGGGGACGCCGGGGATCGAGCCGCTCGTCGCCTGGTTCCCGGTGCTCGGCGTCGTCGTGGCCGTCGAACTGCTCTGGGCGCTCGGCTACACCGTGTGGCCGAAGCGGGCGACCCCGGCCTGAGCGGCAGCGTCGGCGTGCGCGGAGACCACGCCGGGCACGCGGTCCGGGTGGGACCGTCGGCCTCGGTGCTCAGTCGCGCCGGGTGACCGGCTGCAGGGTGGTCCGCTTCGCCGTGACGCCGTCACCGGAGGACGTCCCGCGCACGCGTCGCACGACCCAGGGCACGAGGTACTCCTTCGCCCAACCCAGGTCCTCGACCCGCGCCTCCCGCCACGGTCGGGCGGCGAGCGGCTCCGGCACCGACGGTCCGAGTGCGTGCGGGACACCGAGCGTGTCGAGCACGGCGGCCGCGACGGTCGCGTGCCCGAGCGGCGAGTGGTGCAGCCGGTCCGGCGCCCACATCCGCGGGTCCCGGAGGACCCGGAGCGCCCAGAGGTTCGTCACGAGTGCGCCGTGCTTGAGTGCGATGGCGTGCAGGTGCTCGTTGTAGACCGCGGTCTTCCCGCGGACCATGCCGAGCACCGGCGTGGTCCCGACGTCCGGTCCGGTGAAGAGCACCACGGTCGCACCGTCCCGGCGGAGCTGCTCCACCATCCCGTCGTACCGTTCGGCGAGCTCGTCCGGGTCGGAACCGGGACGGATGACGTCGTTCCCGCCCGCGGACACCGTGACGAGGTCCGGTCCGAGGGCGAGCGCCGCCTCCACCTGCTCGTCGACGATCTGCCGGAGCAGGCGCCCCCCGCACCGCGAGGTTGGCGTACGCGAAGTCCTCGTCCGTGCCGTCCGCGAGCGCGTCCGCCACGCGGTCGGCCCACCCGCGGTGCCCGCCGACGGACGACGGGTCCGGGTCGCCGATGCCCTCGGTGAAGGAGTCACCGATGGCGACGAACCTGGTCCAGGGATGACGGTCTGACACGCCTGGCGACCGTACTCTCGTCCCATGACCTCGTCCACCCCGCTCGAGCAGCGTCCCTGGTCCGTGCCGGACGAGCTCCTCGCCCGCATCGCCGACCGTGCTCCCCGGTACGACGCGGACAACGCGTTCTGCGTCGAGGACCTCGACGAACTCCGACGGGCCGGCTACCTGCGGATCGGCGTGCCCGTCCGGGACGGAGGCTCGGGGCTGGGTCTCCGGGCGACCGCAGCGGTCCAGCGGACGCTCGCCGAGGCGGCACCGGCGACGGCCCTCGGGCTCGGGATGCACCAGGTGTGGGTGCAGGCCGCCCGCGCCGTGTCCGCCAGGGGCGGGTCGTTCCTCGACACCGTCACCGACGCCGCTGCAGCGGACCGACTCCTCGCGTTCGGCGTGAGCGAGCCCGGCAACGACGCGGTCCTGTTCGACTCGCGCACCGTGGCCGAGCCGGACGGCGCCGGCGGCTACCGCTTCAGAGGCACGAAGGTCTCGACGTCCCTGGCGCCCGCGTGGGACGTGCTGAGCGTGTTCGGCAAGGACACGTCCGGCCCGGAGCCCCGGCTCGTGCACGGCTTCGCGCTGCGCGGCGACGGTGGCGTGCGGCACCTCGACGACTGGGACACCCTCGGCATGCGGGCCACGCAGAGCCGGACGACCCTGCTCGAGGGGCTGCACGTACCCGCCGACCGGATCGTGCGCGTCCTGCCCGTCGGACCCGTGGCCGATCCGCTGGTCTTCGGTGTCTTCGCCGCGTTCGAGCTGCTCGTCGCGTCCGTGTACGTCGGCATCGCCTCGCGTGCGGTGACGCTCGCGGTCGAGCGGGTGGCCGCCCGCACCGCGGCGGACGGGACGGCCCGCTCTGCCGACCTGGACGTCCGTCGTGCCGTGGCCGCGATGCGGAGCGCGACCGACGCCGTGCACCTGCAGGTCGACGCACTGGCGCGCGACGTCGACGACCTGGTGGACTCCGACCGCTGGTTCCCGCTGCTCGTCGGGACGAAGGCCCGTGCCGTGGACACCGCGCAGCACGCGGTGGACGAGGCGATGCGCGTCGTCGGCGGGTCGGCCTTCCGGTCGACCGACGAACTCGCCCGCCTGGCCCGGGACGTCCGCGCCGGCCAGTACCACCCGTCGACACGGGACTCGGCGATGCGGACGATCGCGGCGGCCGAACTCGGTCTGCTGCCGCGGTGAACCGGCAGCTGCGGTGTCGGCGGTCCGTGCGACCATGACCCGGTGAGCAAGCAGGACGGACGCAACCGGATCGTCTCCGACACGCCCGTCGACGACCGCTCGGCGACGGTCCTGCACGTCGACATGGACGCCTTCTTCGCCTCCGTCGAACTGCTCGACCGCCCGGACCTCGTCGGCCTGCCGGTGATCGTCGGGCACGACTCCGACCGCTCCGTCGTCACGGCCGCCACCTACGAGGCCCGCCGGTACGGCATCAACTCGGCGATGCCGATGGCGGTCGCGAAACGGCGGTGTCCCGCCGCCGTCATCGTCGAGCCGCACTTCGAGAAGTACAGCGCCCGCTCCGCGCAGGTCATGCGGATCTTCGACCGCTTCACCCCGCGGGTCGAGCGGCTCGGCATCGACGAGGCGTTCCTGGACGTCGCCGGGGCCCTCCGCCTGTACGGCACGCCGTGGCAGATCGGCGCCGAGATCCGCCGCACCGTGTTCGCCGAGACGGGCCTGCACTGCTCGGTGGGTGCCGCGTCGACGAAGTTCGTCGCGAAGCTCGCCTCGAGCCGCGCCAAGCCGGACGGCCTGCTCGTCGTCCCGCACGCCGACACCGTCGCCTTCCTGCACCCGCAGCCGGTCTCGGCCCTGTGGGGCGTCGGGGGGCAAGACGCAGGAGACGCTCGAGCGTCGGGGGGATCCACACCGTGCGGGACCTCGCGACGACCCCGCTGCCGTCCCTGGTGTCGCTGCTCGGTCCGGCCGGTGGACAGCGGTTGCACGACCTGGCGTGGGGCCGGGACCCGCGCACGGTGGAGGCCGGGGTCGGTGAGAAGTCGATCGGGCACGAGGTCACGTTCGGCCGTGACCTCACCGAGCGGGACGACGTGGCGCGGGAACTCCTCCGACTCGCCGAGAAGGTCGCGGTCCGGCTCCGACGCGCCGAGGTCCAGGCCCGGACCGTCGCGCTCAAGGTGCGGTACACCGACTTCACGACGCTCACCCGCTCCCGCACCCTCGCCGAGCCGAGCGACGTCGCCAAGCGGATCCACCGGGAGGCCGTCGAGCTGTACGACGTCCTGCACCGTCCGGGCAACCGGATCCGGCTCATCGGCGTCCGCGGCGAGAACCTCGTGCCGGCGGCCGCGAGCAACGCGCTGTGGGACGACGACGCGCCGTGGCGGGAGACCGAGACGACCGTGGACGCGGTCACCGCGCGCTTCGGTGCCGGTGTCCTGCGTCCCGCGTCACTCGTGCGCGGGTCCGGCGGCGGTCCCGGCCCGAGCACGCCGCGGGTGCCGCACGCCCGGCAGGACTGACACGTGTCGGGCGACCGCGTGCCGGTACACTCGGGTGGAGTGAGCGCAGCGGAGAACATCGAGCACCAGGAACCCGCCGAACTCCCGATCGACGGGCTGTCCGACGACCACCGCCCCACCGGACCGGCGGCGATCGCCGAGGTCGCGGGCAACGCGGCGGCCGAGCACCTGTCGCCCGCCTTCCCCCGAACGTGCCGCATGGGGCACCGCCTCGAAGCTCCGCGCCTGGCAGGTCGAAGCGCTCACGAAGTACTTCGAGAAGGAACCGCGCGACTTCCTCGCCGCGGCGACCCCCGGCGCCGGCAAGACCACCTTCGCGCTGCGCCTCGCGACCGAGCTCCTCGCCCGCGGCACCGTCGACCGCCTGGTCGTCGTCGCGCCCACCGAGCACCTGAAGCGGCAGTGGGCCGACGCCGCCGACCGCGTGAACATCCGGCTCGACCCGATGTTCAAGAACGGCGACGGCATGTTCGGCCGGCACTACCAGGGCGTCGCGATCACCTACGCGCAGGTCGGCATGAACCCCGAGGTGCACGAGCGGATCACCGCGGGCGGCAAGACCCTCGTGATCCTCGACGAGGTGCACCACGGCGGCGACGCGCTGACGTGGGGCGACGGCATCCGGCAGGCGTTCACGAAGGCCACGCGCCGACTGTCGCTGTCCGGCACGCCGTTCCGGTCGGACACGGCGCCGATCCCGTTCGTCCAGTACGCCCCGGACGAGCAGGGGATCCGCACCTCGATCTCGGACTACAACTACGGCTACGGCCGGGCACTCAAGGACGGCGTCGTCCGCCCGGTGCTGTTCATGGCCTACGCCGGGCAGATGCGCTGGAAGACCCGGATGGGCGACGAGATGGCCGCCTCGCTCGGCGACCCCGTCACGAAGGACATCACCGCGCAGGCCTGGCGCACCGCGCTGTCGCCGGAGGGCGAGTGGATGCCCGCCGTGCTCTCGGCGGCGGACAAGCGCCTCACCGAGGTGCGCCGTGGCGTGCCGGACGCCGGCGGGCTGGTGATCGCGACCGACACCACGACCGCCCGGGCGTACGCGCGGATCCTGCAGCGCATCACGGGGGGAGCGGCCGACCGTGGTCCTGTCCGACGAGGCCGCCGGGTCGAGCCGGATCCAGTCCTTCGCCGAGGACACCTCGCGGTGGATGGTCGCCGTCCGGATGGTGTCCGAGGGCGTCGACGTGCCGCGGCTCTGCGTCGGCGTCTACGCCACGAGCGCGAGCACGCCGCTGTTCTTCGCCCAGGTCATCGGCCGCTTCGTGCGCGCCCGACGTCGCGGCGAGACCGCGTCGGTCTTCCTGCCGAGCGTGCCCGGGCTGATGGCGCTGGCCGCCAGCCTCGAGCTGGAGCGCGACCACGCCCTCGACCGCCCGAAGGACGCCGAGGACGGCATGTACAACCCCGAGGACGCCATGGTGGCGGAGGCGAACAAGGAGGACCGGGCCTCCGAGAGCCTGCTCGACGTGCAGCCGTTCGAGGCGCTCGACTCGCAGGCGTCGTTCGACCGGGTCCTCTACGACGGCGGCGAGTTCGGCACCGGCGGCGAGGTCGGGTCGCTCGAGGAACTCGACTTCATCGGCATCCCCGGGCTGCTCGAGCCCGACCAGGTGCGGGACCTCCTCCGCGCCCGGCAGGCGACCCAGGCCAAGCGCTCGAAGGGCCGCGTCCCGAAGGACGGGACGCCCAAGGCGCCCGAGCCGGCGGACCGGCCGATGTACATGACGATCAAGGAGCAGCGGTCGGAACTGCAGCGCCTCGTCTCGATCTGGTCCCGGCACGCGAACGAACCGCACGGGTCGATCCACGCCGAGCTCCGTCGGATCAGCGGTGGTCCGGCCGTCGCGCAGGCGAGCATCGAGCAGATCCAGAAGCGCATCGACATCCTCCGCTCCCGCATCGGCGGCCGACGGTGACCCGCGCGTGATCGAGCCGGTCGACGACGACCGCACCTGGTACGTCAAGCGCGACGCGGACTCCTCACCCGAGGCGATCATCGACCGCTTCGGGGGGCGGCTACCGGCTCCGGCGGTTCTCCCTGCACGAGTCCCGTCGCACGCAGCACGGCGTGTACACCGGCCGCGAGGTCGCCGAGACGGCGTGGTGGCGCCTCCGCGACGGCCGCAGCTGACCCGTGGACGATCCGGATCGGGACCGGATCGGCCGCACAGGTGCGGCGCTGATGACGGGGAGGGGCCGGATCGGGTAGACCGGAGGAATGGCAGACTCCATCCCCCCACGTCCTCGTCCTCGGCGGCGGCTCGGCCGGCTACACCGCGGTCAAGCAGCTCCAGAAGCACGCCGCCTCGGTGCCCATGCGCATCACCCTCGTGGACCAGAACACGTACTACACGTACCTGCCGTTCCTGCCCGAGGTCGCCGGCGGTCACATCGCCCCGAAGGACGTCACCGTCGAACTCCGACGTGCGCTCCGCAAGACCCGGGTCATCCAGGGCAAGGTCACCGGGATCTCCTCGGCCGACAAGACGGTCTCCGTCGCGACGGCCGGTGGTGACGACCGGTCCTTCGAGTACGACCACCTCGTGGTGGCACTCGGCTCGGTCACCCGTACCTTCCCGACGCCCGGCCTCGACGAGGTCGGCGTCGGCTTCAAGACGGTCGAGGAGGCCGCGTACGTCCGCGCCAAGCTCCTCGACAACATCGCGAAGGCCGCCGCCACGCGCGACGAGGACGAGCGTCGTCGCCTGCTCACGAGCATCTTCATCGGCGGCGGCTACACCGGCGTCGAGGCGATCGGTGAGCTGTTCGACGTCTCCCAGGCCGCGATCGCCACGTACCCGTCGCTCGCCGGCGAACAGCCGCGCTGGGTGCTCATCGACGCCCTCGACCGGGTCGCCCCCCGAGGTCGGCCCCGAGCTGTCGAAGTGGACCCTCGAGTCCCTCCGTGCCCGCGGCATCGACGTCCGCCTCAAGACCACCATGCCGAGCTGCGAGGGCGGGATCGTCAAGCTCTCCGACGGTGACGAGTTCGCCACCGGCCTGCTCGTCTGGACGGCCGGCGTCAAGCCGAACCCGCTCCTCGACGCCACCGACCTGCCGCGCGGGCCGAAGGGGCACCTCGCCGCCAACGCGAAGCTCCAGGTCGAGTCCGAGGACACGCACGAGGTCGTCCCGGGCGTCTGGGGCCTCGGCGACGTCGCCCAGGTCCCGGACCTGACGGCCGAGAAGCAGCCGGCGTACTACCCGCCGAACGCCCAGAACGCCGTCCGGCAGGCCGTCGTCGTCGCGGACAACATCGTCGCCTCGATCACGGGCAAGCCCCTCGTGGAGTACCGCCACCCGTCCATCGGCACGGTCGCCTCGTACGGTGTCGCCAAGGGCGCGGCGAACATCAAGGGCATCAAGATGACGAACCTGCTGGCGTGGATGGCGCACCGCTCGTACCACGTGTACGCGATGCCGACGCTGAACCGCAAGGCGCGCATCGTCATCGGCTGGGTGACCGGTGCGGTCTCCGGCCGCGACGCGACGTCCCTCATCAAGGAGACCGACCCGCGGCAGAACTTCGTGGACGCCGCGAAGAGCTAGCACGCGACTGCCTGCAGACGGGAGGCCCGGTACCAGCTGGTACCGGGCCTCCCGTCCGTCCGCGTGGCGGCTGTGCGTCGAACGCGAGCCTGGGCCGCCTCCCATCCGCCGTCCGTCAGCGTGGACGGTACGAGCGAGAGGAGCGCCATGCGCGCCATGACCTACCGCGGCCCCTACCGGGTCCGCGTCGAGGACAAGCCCGACCCCCCGGATCGAGCACCCGAACGACGCGGTCATCCGTGTCGAACGCGCCGCGATCTGCGGGTCGGACCTGCACCTGTACCACGGCATGATGCCGGACACCCGCGTCGGCCACACCTTCGGTCACGAGTTCATCGGCGTCGTCGAGGAGGTCGGGTCGTCCGTCGAGACGCTCAGCGTCGGCGACCGGGTGATGGTCCCGTTCCACATCTCCTGCGGCACCTGCTGGTTCTGCGCCCGCGGCCTGTTCACCAACTGCCACAACGTCAACCCGAACGCGACCGCGGTCGGCGGCATCTTCGGGTACTCGCACACCACCGGCGGCTACGACGGCGGGCAGGCGGAGCGCGTCCGCGTCCCGTTCGCCGACGTCGGCCCGCAGGTCATCCCGGACTGGCTCGACGCCGAGGACGCCCTGATGATGACGGATGCACTCGGCACCGGGTACTTCGGTGCCCAGCTCGCGTCGATCCGCGAAGGCGACACCGTCGTGGTGCTCGGCGCCGGCCCGGTCGGCCTGTACGCGGCGAAGTCCGCGTGGTTCATGGGCGCCGGCCGTGTGATCGTCGTCGACCAGCTCGAGTACCGCCTGGCGAAGGCCCGCGAGTTCGCGCAGGCCGAGACGATCAACTTCGCCGAGGTGGACGACATCGTCGTCGAGATGAAGAAGCAGACCGACTTCCTCGGCGCCGACAGCGTGATCGACGCGGTCGGTGCGGAGGCCGACGGCAACTACCTGCAGCACGTGACGAGCTCGAAGCTCAAGCTGCAGGGCGGCTCGCCCATCGCGCTGAACTGGGCGATCGACGGTGTCCGCAAGGGCGGCACCGTGTCGGTGATGGGCGCCTACGGCCCGATCCCGAGCGCCGTCAAGTTCGGCGACGCGCTCAACAAGGGCGTCACCATCCACATGAACCAGGCGCCGGTGAAGCGCCAGTGGCCGCGGCTGCTCGAGCACATCCAGGCCGGGCACCTCAAGCCGAGCGACGTCATCACGCACCGGATCCCGCTCGAGCACATCGACGAGGCGTACCACCTGTTCTCGGCGAAGCTCGACGGCTGCATCAAGCCGGTGATCGTGCCGTGAGCGAGAACGGAGACCAGAGCATGCGCACCACACCGGACGGCCACGGCGCCGACGACCACATCGCGTACGTGGCGGACAAGCCGCGCGACCTGCCGTCCGCGGACGAACTCCGCGCGCGGATCCCCGGATGGGGGGAGCGACCTGGACCTCGCCGACCGGCCGAGCGTCCCGAAGCTGTCCCGCGAGGCCGGCTCGGCGACGAACGCGCACTGGGACCGACCGGAGCAGCAGCCCGGTGGGGAGGGCCGCGAGCGGTCGATCGAGCACGCGCACGTCACGCCGGTGTTCGGCACCGCGCAGCCCCTGTCCGGCATCGCCGGCGTCGTGAAGCGGTACGCCTACCGCCGCTTCAGCGAGGGACGGCTGGCCCACTGGATGCTCCTGGTCGTCGGCGACCGCCTCGACGTCGCCACGCACCGGGTCACGGACGCGCTCCGCGGCCGGCCGGACCGGCTCGTCAAGGAAACCGGGATCGCCGCCGAACGGGCGGACGACCCGGTCGGCGCGCGGCTCGGGACGGCGCGGCGGGACTGGCGGCACGGAGTGCTCGACCCCGTCGTCGCGACCTGGCCGTACCTGCTCATCGGCGGCGTGGCCGTCTGGGTGGTGCGGCGCGCCCGGCGCTGACCGAGAACAGCACCGCGCTCTGGGCGCGGAAAAACGAACGGCCCTCCCGAAGGAGGGCCGTTCGCCGCTTGTCTCAACACAAGTGTCCGAGCACGTGGTCCGGAGACCAGGTACTGCGTGTCCGAGGGGGGGACTTGAACCCCCCACGCCCTAATACGGGCACTAGCACCTCAAGCTAGCGCGTCTACCAATTCCGCCACCCGGACTGGGTGTGGTGCTCTCGCACCGGGCTGTCCGACCGGGTTTCCCCGGCCTTCCTGCCGAGAGAAGACACTAGCACGGCTGTGAACGCACGCTGAACACGGGTGCGCATCCCGGGCGCGGCGCGACCGTATCGCGGTGCTCGGTGGTGTCGCCGGTAGCGTTGTCGCATGACGTCCGAGCTGGAACGCACCGCGGCGATCGCGCGGGACCTCATCCGGATCGACACCACGAACTGGGGTGAGGGGAAGTCCCGGGGTGAGACCGAGGCAGCGCACTACGTCGAGGCAGCGCTGCAGGACCTGGGCCTGACCCCGCAGCTGTTCGAGTCCGAGCCGGACCGGGTCAGCGTCGTCGCCCGCGTCCCCGGCCGGGACCGCAGCAAGCCGGGCCTCGTCGTGCACGGGCACCTCGACGTCGTCCCGGCCGACCCGGCGAACTGGTCCGTCGACCCGTTCGGCGGCGAGGTGCGCGACGGGTCGCTCTGGGGTCGTGGCGCCGTGGACATGAAGAACATGGACGCGATGATGCTCACGGCGTTGGCCGACGTGGTCGAACGCCAGGGCGCTCCCGAGCGCGACCTCGTCATCGCGTACTTCGCGGACGAGGAGGCCGGGGGCATCCTCGGCGCCCACCACGTCGTGGACACGCATCCCGAGGTCTTCGCCGGGGCGACCGCTGCCATCAGCGAGGTCGGCGGCTACTCGATCACGCTCGGCGACCGTCGCGCCTACCTGCTCCAGACCGGTGAGAAGGCGCTCATGTGGGTGAAGCTGACCACCCACGGGACCGCGGCGCACGGCTCGCACGTCATCCGCGACAACGCCGTCACGAAGCTCGCCGCCGCCGTCGGCCGGATCGGCGGCGAGGAGTGGCCGGTCCGGCTCTCGGACACGACCGAGGCGATGGTCGCCGAGGTCGCCCGCTTCCTCGGCGTCGACCCGGTCGCCACCGGTCCGGACGAGGTCGCCCTGGCCACCGGCTCCGCGGCGCGGTTCATCCACGCGGCGTTGCACACCACCACGAACCCGACCGTCCTGCACGCCGGGTACAAGCACAACGTGATCCCGGACGAGGCCACCGCGCTCGTCGACATCCGCTGCCTGCCCGGTGACGAGGAGACCGTCCTGGCCCGCGTGCGGGAACTCGCCGGCGAGGACGTCGAGGTCACCATGACGCACCAGGACGTCGGCCTCGAGCAGGACTTCGGCGGTCCGCTCGTCGACGCCGTCCGGGACGTCCTCGAGCGGCACGACCCGGGCGCCCCGGTCCTGCCGTACCTGCTCTCCGGCGGCACCGACAACAAGGCGCTGTCCCGTCTCGGCATCGCCGGGTACGGCTTCGTGCCGCTGCAGCTGCCCGCCGGGGTGGACTTCCCGGCGATGTTCCACGGCGTCGACGAGCGGGTCCCGCTCGAGTCGCTGGCGTTCGGCCGCCGCGTCCTCGGAGACCTCTTCGCGACCTACTGATACCGTGCATGGTCGTCGTCGGGAACGGCGACCGAGTCCAGCACCGGCGAAAGGCCGCACACGTGCACATCTTCGAGGCGATCTTCCTCGGCTTCGTCCAGGGTCTGACCGAGTTCCTGCCGGTCTCCTCCAGCGCGCACCTGCGCATCGTCGGGCTGTTCCTGCCGGATGCGGAGGACCCCGGTGCGGCCTTCACCGCGGTGACGCAGCTCGGTACCGAGACCGCCGTGCTCATCTACTTCTGGAAGGACATCACCCGGATCATCGGGCGGTGGTTCGGCGCGCTCGGTGGCAAGGTCCCGCGGAACGACCCGGACGTCCGCCTCGGGTGGCTCGTCATCCTCGGCACGATCCCGATCGGCGTGGTCGGCCTGCTGCTCCAGGACAGCATCGAGACCACGTTCCGGTCGCTCTGGATCGTGGCGATCGTGCTCATCGTCTTCGGCGTCGTCCTGGGCGTGCTCGACCGGGTCGGACGGAAGGTCCGGCGGATCGAGCACATGACCTTCAAGGGCGGCATCCTCATCGGGCTCGCGCAGGTCCTCGCGCTCGTCCCGGGCGTCTCCCGGTCCGGTGCGACGGTCTCGATGGGGCTCGCCCTCGGGTACACCCGTCCGGCGGCCGCGCGCTTCGCCTTCCTCCTCGCGATCCCCGCGGTGTTCCTGTCCGGGCTGTACGAGGCCGCGACGAGCCTCGGCGACACCGGAGCGCCGTTCGGCGTGGCGGACACCCTGATCGCGACCGTCGTGGCCTTCGTCGTCGGGTTCGTCGTCATCGCCGCGTTCATGAACTACATCAGCAAGCGGAGCTTCATGCCGTTCGTGGTCTACCGCATCCTCCTCGGTGTCGTCCTCATCGTGCTGCTCTCCCTCGGGGTGGTCGAGCCGTGAGGGCCTGGCAGGCACCGAGCGTCCCCGAGGTCCCGGGGGCCGGCCCCCCGTCCGCTCGTCCACGACACCGCGACCGGCAAGCCCGTCGACCCGACGCGTGGTAACGACGACGCGTCGCTCTACGTCTGCGGGATCACCCCGTACGACGCCACGCACCTCGGGCACGCCGCGACGTACCTGGCCTTCGACACGCTCGGCCGGGCGTGGCGGGACGCCGGGTTGCCGGTGCGGTACGCGCAGAACACGACCGACGTCGACGACCCGCTCCTCGAGCGGGCGACGCGTGACGGCGTGGACTGGCGGGAGCTCGCCGCCTCGCAGATCGACCTGTTCCGCCGCGACATGGAGGCCCTGCGCGTCCTGCCGCCGGACGACTACGTGGCCGTCACCGACGAGGTCGAGCGCGTCGCCGAGGCCGTGGCCTACCTGGAGGAGACGGGCTACGCCTACACGGTGCCGACGCCGGACTCCGACGGCGAGGACCTCTACTTCGACGTCAGCCGCCCGAGCGACGCCTGGACGCTCGGCGACGAGAGTCGTCTCGATCGCGAGACGATGCTCGCCCTCTCCGCCGAGCGCGGCGGCGACCCCGACCGGCCCGGCAAGCGCGACCGGCTCGACCCGCTGCTCTGGCGTGCCGAGCGCGAGGGCGAACCGAGCTGGGACACCGAGATCGGCCCCGGACGCCCGGGCTGGCACATCGAGTGCAGCGTCATCGCCGGCGACAAGCTCGGCCTGCCGATCAGCGTGCAGGGCGGCGGCAGCGACCTCGTCTTCCCGCACCACGAGATGAGCGCCGGGCACGCCGCGGCCCTGGCCTCCCAGCCGCTGGCGAACGCCTTCGTGCACACCGGGATGGTCGCCTACCAGGGGGGCGAAGATCTCCAAGTCGCTCGGCAACCTGGTGACGGTGCGCGGGCTCCTCGACGGTGGCGCCGATCCGCGGGCGATCCGCCTGGCCCTGCTCTCGCACCGGTACTCCGACGACTGGGAGTGGACCGACGGCGACCTCGACGACGCGGGCCGCCGCCTCGCTGCCTGGGACACGTGGGTGCGCTCCGGCTCCGGCTCCGAGCAGGACGCCGACGCCGTCGTGGCGCGGCTCCGGGCCCGGGTCGCGGACGACCTCGACACGCCGGGCGCGGTCGCGGTGGTCGACACCGCGATCGCCGGCGGGACGGCGGCGACCCCCCGAGCTCGTCGACCTCGTCGACGCCCTGCTCGGCATCCGCATCGCCTGACCGCCGTGGCGGCGGACGCTGCCACCCCGAGACGAACGGGAGGTCCGGTACCAGCTGGTACCGGACCTCCCGTCCGTCACACGCCCGCGTCTACTGCGGCGGCTGCGGCGGCCGCCACGGGCCCTCGCCCGCCGCCCCGCCGCCGTCCTTGCCGTCCTTGTGCTCCCGGCGCCGCAGGTACTGCTCGAACTCCTGCGCGATGGCGTCGCCGGACGCCTCGGGGGGAGTCGACCGTGTCGCGCGCCTGTTCCAGCTGGCCGATGTAGGAGGCCATGTCCTCGTCGTCCGCGGCGAGGGCGTCGATGCCCTCCTCCCACTGCGCGGCGTCGTCGAGCAGGGTGCCGCGCGGCACGGTGACGTCCGTCAACTCCTCCATCTTGTCGAGCAGCGACAGGGTGGCCTTCGGCGACGGGGCGTTGTGCACGTAGTGCGGCACGGACGCCCAGAGCGACAGCGTGGTCAGCCCGGCCTTGTCCATCGCGTCTGCGAGGACCCCGAGGATGCCCGTCGGGCCCTCGTACGTCGACTTGTCCACGTCGAACGCCGCACGCACGCCGGCGTTCTCGCTCGACACGAAGACCGAGATGGGCCGGGTGTGCGGGACGTCGGCGAGCATCGCCCCGACGAAGACCACGGCGTCGATCGAGTACACGTCCGCCAGGTCGATGACCTCGGCGCAGAAGGCGCGCCAGGTTCGCGACGGCTCGGGGCCGACGAGCACGAACACGTCCCGCTCGGTCGGTGCGCCGGTCGCCCCGATCACCGGTCGGCCCTCGGCACTCGGGCCGTGCAGGACGATGCGCGGCCAGGTGACGGCCCGCTCGCCCTCGTCGTCGAAGCCGACCTCGGGACGGTTGAACTGGTAGTCGACGTACCGCTCCCCGTCGATCTCGCGGAGTTCATCGAGCTCGAGGGCGTCGACGATGCGACGAGCGAGTCCGCTCGCGGCCTCGCCGGCGTCGTTCCAGCCCTCGAACGCGACGACGAGGAGTCGTCCGTCGCTGAAGGGGGGAGTGCTGTGGCACGGCAGGGGCCTCCTGGTTGTGGAGCGGGTCGACGCACCCGCAGTCGCGCGCGTCGGACCGGAGCACGATCAGGCATCCACGATAGACCCGCTGCCCCCCGGGCGGGCGTCCCCGGCCCGGGGGTCGCCGACGCCGCCGGTAGACTCGTCGCCCGTGACCGCGCAACCCCCCCACCACCGTCCGGCCCGACCCGGTGCTGCCCGCAGCCGTGCTGTGGGACATGGACGGCACGATCATCGACACCGAGCCCATCTGGCAGGAGTCGCAGGTCGTGCTCACCGCGCGCTTCGGCGCCGAGTGGACGCACGAGGACGGCCTGTCGCTCGTCGGCAGCGGCCTCGAGCGGTCCGGCGAGATCCTCCGTGCCAAGGGCGTCGACATGGAGGTCGAGCAGATCGTCGCGTGGATGACCGACTTCGTGGTCGAGCGCCTGCACGGGGACGACCTGCCGTGGCGTCCCGGTGCCCGTGAGCTCGTCGAGGAACTGCACGACCGCGGGGTCCCGACCGCACTCGTCACGATGTCGCGCCGCACGATGGCCCTGGTCACCGCCGAGGCGTTCGGCGCACGCGGCTTCCGGGTCGTCGTCGCCGGTGACGACGTCGAGCGCCCGAAGCCGTACCCGGACGCCTACCTGAGCGCGGCCGCGCAGCTCGGGGTCGACCCGACCACGTGCATCGCGATCGAGGACTCCGCGACCGGCGTCGCCTCGGCGGTCGCGTCCGGCGCGGTGACGGTGGGCGTCGAGCACATCGTCCCGCTCGCCGAGGGTGCCTGCGACGTCCTCCTCGACACCCTGGACGGCGTGACCGTCGACCGCCTGCTCGAACTCACCGGCCCGGCCCTGGCGGCCCGTGCCACCGACCGCCAGGGAGGCCCGGCCTCCGTCACGGCGTCGGCCCCCGTCACCGAAGGGGACGCGCGATGAGCGACGCCACGACCGACGAGCCCACCACCCCTGGCGAGCCGACCGCGCAGGACGCGGTGGAGCTGCCGCACACGGTCGGGGGTGCGCCGCACACCCCGCCGCGCGGGCCGTTCCGTGCCGGTGACCGCGTCCAGCTCACGGGCCCGAAGGGGAAGCTCACCACGCTGTCGCTCGAGCGCGGCGTGGTCTACCACACGCACCGCGGCATGCTCGCGCACGACGACGTCATCGGGCAGCCGGACGGCTCGGTCATCCGGGCGAGCTCCGGGGACGAGTACCTGGCGCTGCGTCCCCTGCTCAACGACTACGTCATGTCGATGCCGCGCGGTGCCGCGATCGTGTACCCGAAGGACGCGGCCCAGATCGTCGCGTTCGCGGACGTCTTCCCCGGCGCACGGGTCGTCGAGGCCGGGGTCGGTTCCGGCGCACTCTCGCTGTGGCTCCTCCGGGCGATCGGCCCGACCGGCAGCCTGCAGTCGTTCGAGCGCCGCGACGAGTTCGCCGCGATCGCCCGCGGCAACGTCGGCACCTTCCTCGGGGCGGTCCCGGACAACTGGTCGGTGACCGTCGGGGACCTCGTCGAGGAGCTCCCGCAGGCCGTCGAGCCGCAGAGCATCGACCGCGTGGTGCTCGACATGCTGGCTCCGTGGGAGTGCGTCGACGAGGCCGCCGACGCCCTCGTGCCCGGCGGGCTCATCGTCTGCTACGTCGCGACGGTCACGCAGCTGTCGCGCACCGCCGAGGCCCTCCGTGACACCGGGCGCTTCACGGACCCGCAGTCGAGCGAGACGCTCGTGCGCACGTGGCACGTGGAGGGGCTCGCCGTGCGACCGGACCACCGGATGGTGGCGCACACCGGCTTCCTGGTCACCGCACGTCGCCTGGCGGACGGGGTCGTCCTGCCGAACCTGAAGCGTCGTGCCGGCAAGGCGGAGTTCTCGGACGAGGACGTCGAGGCCTGGACCCCCCGGCGCCGTCGGCGAGCGTGGCGCCAGCGACAAGAAGCTCCGCAAGGTCGCGCGTCAGGCGGCCGCCCAGGCCCGCAAGGTCGCGGCGGCCGAGGCGGGCGAGGACGGTGGCTCGGCGGCGTCCGGACCCGACGACGACGCCCACTAAGCTGACCTCCGTGCCCGTCCTGCATCGAACGGAAAGAGGATCCGTGCGCACCATCCCCGCACTCGTGGTCACCATCGGTCTCGTCGCGTCACTGACGGCGTGCGCCGCTCCCGGTGCGGGATCGTCGAGCACGTGCGCGCCGTCCGGAGCCGCGTCGGAGGCCGTCTCGGCCAGGGGCGCGTTCGGTTCGCAGCCGGACGTCACGGTGCCCGCCGGTCTCACCGCCACCGGCACCCAGGTCTCCGTCCTCCGCCAGGGCGACGGCCGCACGATCGGGGACGGCACACCGGTCGTCCTCGAGTACACGCTCGTCGACGGCGCGACCGGCGAGGTCGCCCAGACCAGCGGCTACACCGGTTCCTCGAACCCGATCACGGCCGGTTCGACCAACGCCGGTGCGCTCGGCGAGGCCCTCGAGTGCGCCCAGGTCGGCGACCGACTCGCCGTCGCGATGCCCAAGTCGGCACTCTCGGGGACCGCCCCCCTCCCGCTCGACGGGGAAGGCCGAGGACGCGGCCGTCTTCGTCGTCGACGTGCAGCGTGCGTTCGCCGCCCGCGCCACTGGCTCGCCCCAGCTCGCGGGCGACGGCATGCCCGCCGTCGTGCTCGCACCGGACGGCGCACCCGGCATCACCATCCCCTCGTGGCCGGCGCCGGAGAAGGACGAGCAGCACCTGCTCCGCAAGGGCGACGGCGCGACGCTGACCGCGGAGGACACCGCGGTCGTCAAGTACACCGCCGTCACGTGGGGGGAGCAGCACGACCGACTCCACCGTCGCGGGCTCGAGCTGGACCGACGGGTCCGGCGCGCAGCCGCTCCCGCTGGCCGAGGGCCAGGTCGTCGACGGCATCCGGAACGCCCTGATCGGCCGGCACGTCGGGGACCAGGTCCTCGCGATCGTCCACCAGCAGGGTGCCGCGTACGCGTACGTCATCGACGTGCTCGGCGCGATGCCGCGCTGACCCGCGGCTGCGTAGGATCGGCACGTGCCCACCACCCGTGCTCCCCGTGTGCCCGCTGAGGAACGGCTGTTCAGCCTCGTGCTCGCACTGCTCTCGACGGAGTCCGGGCTGACGAAGTCCGAGATCCTGGCGAACGTCCAGGGGTACCGGCAGCGGTACGCGCCCGGCGGTGACAACGCCTCGCTCGAGCGGCAGTTCGAGCGCGACAAGGACGACGTCCGCGAGCTCGGGATCCCGCTCGAGACGATCGAGACGCCGGGTGCCGCGGGGAACAACCAGACGCTGCGCTACCGGATCCCGAAGGGCGAGTACGACCTGCCGCTCGACGTCCGGTTCACGCCCGACGAGTCCGCCCTGCTGTCGCTCGCCGCGATGGCGTGGCGCGAGGGCGCCCTGTCGGCCGACTCCAGGCGCGGACTGCTCAAGGTGCGCTCCGCCGGGTCCGAGGACGACGGCTCGGAGCACGAGAGCGGCGACGGTGCGACCGCGATCGGTGCCTACGCCCCGCGGCTGCGCACCCGGGACACCGCGTTCGAACCCCTGCGGTCGGCTCTCGACCGGGGCGCCGCCGTCCGGTTCGCGTACATCACGCCGGGCCACCACGAGGCCCGCGTCCGCGAGCTCGCGCCGCTCGCGCTCGTCCAGCACGGCGGCCGGTGGATGCTCGCCGCGCACGAGTTCGCGACGCGGTCCGAGAAGAACTACCTGCTGTCCCGGATCGTCGGTCCGGTGACCCTGTTCGAGGTCGGTCAGCACCCGGCACCGGCGGACGCGGGGGGAGCGGGCGCTGGCCGGCCTGGACCGGGTCTGGGCGGAGCGCACCGCGACCGTGCACGTCGTCCCGGGGTCGGACGCCGAACGCCGTCTGGCCCGTCGGCGGGACACCACCGCGACGACGGACGGCGAACTGGTGGTCCACCACGTCGACCCGCAGATCCTGGCCGAGGAACTCGCCGCGTTCGGCCCCGAGGTGTGGGTCGTCGAACCGGAGGACCTGCGGCAGCGCGTGGTCGACCGCCTCCGCGTGCTCGTCGCCGACCACTCCGGGCCGCCCGAGCGGACCGCCGACCACCGCGGCGCCGAGGACGGTCGCCGCCTGCCCGAGGACGGACCCGACCGTGGCTGACGCCCAGCCCCTGCAAGCGCAGGACAAGCTCGCCTTCCTGCTGGCACTCGTGCCGTACCTCATCGACCGGGAACGCGTCTCCGTCGCCGAGGCCGCCCGGCACTTCGGGGTCCCCGAGTCCCGCATCCGGCGTGCCGTCGAGCTCATCGCGGTGTCCGGCGTCCCGGGCGAGACCATGCAGTACCAGCACGGCGACCTGTTCGACATCGCCTGGGACGACTTCGACCAGAACGACATGATCGTGCTGACGAACCTCGTGGCGATCGACGACGCCCCGCGGCTGTCGGCGCGCGAGGCGTCGGCACTCATCGCGGGCCTCCAGTACCTGTCCGCCCTGCCCGAGGCCGCCGACACGGACGCCATCCGGGCACTGATGGCGAAACTGTCGCGCGGTGCGGGTGGCGCGGCGGGGAACGTGGCCGTCGGCCAGGACCTGCACGACGCGTCCCTGACCGTCATCCGTCAGGCGATGTCCGAGCGACGTGGACTCCTGTTCGAGTACGCGGGACCGCGGACGCAGGGCGGCACGCGTCGCGTCGACCCGCTCCGCGTCGAGTCGATCGACGCCGACTGGTACCTGCGCGCCTGGGACCTCGACCGCGCGGCCATCCGCACCTTCCGCCTCGACCGGATGTCCGGCGTGCGCGTGGACGACCGGCCCGCCGAACGGACCATCGAGGACGTCGTCCTGCCCGACACGCTGTTCCAGCAGAGCGCCCAGGACGTCATCGTCACGGTCGAGCTCGACGCCTCGTCCCTGCCGCTCGTCGCCGACTTCCTCGCCGACACCGCGGATGCGCCGGACGCCGACGGGCGGGTGCGCATCCGGCTCGCGGCGTCGGCCGGGTTCGACGGGGTCGTCCGGCTCGTCGCCGGGCTGCCCGGCCGCGCCGTGGTGATCGACCCACCCGCCGCCCGGGAGGCCGTGCGCGCGTTCGCGGCGGCCGCTCTCGACGTCCACTGAGAGACCGCTGCCGTAGGATCGGTGCATGGCTTCGACGACCGCGGGCGGGCGAGAGAAGCGGCACGGGCGCCGACCGAAGGAACCCGAAGGCCGCATGTCCCTCGGTCAACACCTGATCGAGCTGCGCAACCGCCTGTTCAAGGCCGTCGTCGCGGTCCTGGTGGCGGCGGTCGGCGGCTGGTTCCTCACACCGTTCGTGCTCGACGCGCTCCGCTCCCCGGTCACGCAGCTGGCCCGGGTCGGCGGGCACACCGCGGAGCTGAACTTCCCGATGATCACGGGGGCGTTCGACCTCCGCCTGCAGATCGCGGTCACGATCGGCGTCGTCATCGCGAGCCCGGTCTGGCTGTACCAGATCTGGGCCTTCATCGTCCCGGCCCTGGTCCGTCGCGAGAAGCAGTACGTGTGGGGCTTCCTCGGTTCGGCGATCCCGCTGTTCTTCGCCGGGTGCGCCTTCGGGTGGTACGTCCTGCCGCACGTCGTCGGCATCCTCGGCAGCTTCGTCTCGGCGCAGGACACGTCGATCGTCGACGCGAAGGCGTACTACGACTTCGTCATCAAGCTCATCGTCGCGGTCGGCATCGCCTTCGTGCTGCCGGTCTTCCTCGTCCTGCTCAACTTCGTCGGGGTCCTGACGGCCGCGGCGATCGTCCGGTCGTGGCGGGTCGCGATCGTGCTGATCCTCGTCTTCACCGCGCTCGTCACGCCGTCGGCGGACGTGCTGTCCATGTTCATCCTGGCCATCCCGATGGTCGTGCTCTACTTCGCCGCCTGCCTGGTGACGTGGGTGCACGACCGCCGTCTGGCGAAGCGCCAGGCGAAGCTCGACGAGGAGTACGGCCTGTGACCGAGACCAGCCTGAGCCCCGCCGAGCGGTTCGCCGCCGCGAAGGTCCGCCGTCGCTCGCGGAACCTCGAGTTGTTCCGGACCGACCTCCGCTTCGACCTCGACCCGTTCCAGTTCGCGGCCTGTGACGCGGTCGACCGCGGCAACAGCGTGCTCGTGGCCGCACCGACCGGCGCCGGCAAGACGATCGTGGCCGAGTTCGCGATCTGGCTGGCGATGCGACAGCCGACCGCGAAGGTGTTCTACACGACGCCGATGAAGGCGCTGAGCAACCAGAAGTACGCCGAGCTCGTGCAGGCGTACGGCGAGACCGAGGTCGGGCTGCTCACCGGCGACACGAACGTCAACCCCCGGGCCCGCGTCGTCGTGATGACGACCGAGGTCCTGCGGAACATGATCTACGCCGACTCGGACCTGCTCGACGACCTGGCGTGGGTGGTGCTCGACGAGGTGCACTACCTCGCCGACCGGTTCCGTGGCGCGGTCTGGGAAGAGGTCATCCTGCACCTCCCGACCGAGGTCCGGCTGGTGTCGCTCTCCGCGACCGTCAGCAACGCCGAGGAGTTCGGCGACTGGCTGCAGACGGTGCGCGGCGACACCGACGTCATCGTCTCCGAGGACCGCCCGGTCCCGCTCGAGCAGCACGTGCTCGTCGGGAACAAGATGGTCGACCTCTTCGACTCGTCCGGTGCCGCGGCGACGAACCGCGTCAACCCCGAGCTCCTCCGGCTCGTCGGCGGCGCCAACCGTCACGGCACGAACGGTCCGCGCGGCCGTCGCGGGCGCCCGGTGTACCCGGACCGCCGTGGTCCCCGTGCGGAGAAGGCCCACCGCGAGCAGATCGCGAAGATGCTCGACGAGCGCATGCTCCTGCCGGCGATCTTCTTCGTGTTCAGCCGGAACGGCTGCGACCAGGGCGTCCGGCACGTCGTGCGCTCGGGGCTGTCGCTGACGACCGCGGACGAGCGGCGTGAGATCCGCGAGACGGCCGAGTACCACTGCCGCACCCTGCTCGACGAGGACCTCGCCGTCCTCGGCTACTGGGAGTGGTTGGAGGGGCTCGAGCGCGGGGTCGCCGCACACCACGCCGGGCTGCTGCCCGCGTTCAAGGAGGTCGTCGAGGACCTGTTCCAGCGCAAGCTCCTCAAGGTCGTCTTCGCCACCGAGACCCTGGCCCTCGGGGTGAACATGCCGGCGCGCACCGTCGTCCTCGAGAAGCTCGAGAAGTTCAACGGCGAGGCCCGGGTCCCGATCACGCCGGGGGGAGTACACGCAGCTCACCGGTCGTGCGGGGCGTCGGGGGGATCGACGTCGAGGGCCACTCGGTCGTGCAGTGGTCGGACGGCCTCGAGCCGCAGGCCGTCGCGTCGCTCGCGAGCCGTCGGACCTACCCGCTCAACTCGTCGTTCAAGCCGACCTACAACATGGCCGTGAACCTCATCGAGCAGTTCGGCCGCGACCGCACGCGCGAGGTGCTCGAGACCTCGTTCGCGCAGTTCCAGGCGGACCGGTCCGTCGTCGACCTCGCCCGCAAGGTCCGGTCGCAGCAGGAGTCCCTGGACGGCTACCAGAACGCCATGCAGTGCCACCTCGGTGACTTCACGGAGTACGCGGCACTCCGCCGACGGCTGTCGGACCTCGAGCGCTCGAACGTGCCCGGCGGCCGCGAGGCCTCGCACGGGGCCCGCCAGGACCGCCAGTCCGCGATCACCGAGGTCCGCCGGCAGCTCCAGCGGCACCCGTGCCACGCCTGCCCGGACCGCGAGGCCCACGCCCGCTGGGCGGAGCGCTGGTACAAGCTCAAGCGCAGCAACGACAAGCTCGTGCAGCAGATCCGGTCCCGCACGGGCGCGGTCGCGACGACGTTCGACCGCGTGACCGACGTGCTGCTCGCACTCGGGTACCTGGTGCAGGACGACTCCGGGGACGTCACGGTGGCGGCCGGCGGTCGGCGGCTGCAGCGCATCTACGGGGACCGCGACCTGCTCGTCGCCGAGTGCCTCGAGGCCGGCGTGTGGAAGGAACTCACACCCGCGCAGCTCGCCGGGATGGCGGCGACCATCGTCTACCAGCCCCGCCGCGAGGACGCGCCGGGCACCGAGCACGCCGTGCCGCGCGGCGCCTTCCGGCCGGCTCTGGACGAGACGCTCACGATCTGGGCCCGCCTGGACGACGTCGAGCGCGACGCCCGGCTCGCCGGTTCCGAGCCGCCGACACCGGCGATCGCGCTCGGGATGTTCCGGTGGGCCTCCGGGTCCCCGCTCGACGACGTGCTGCGGTCGCTCGACCTCGCCGCGGGCGACTTCGTCCGCTGGTCGAAGCAGGTCATCGACCTCCTCGACCAGATCCGCAACGCGGGCGACGAGGACCTCGCCCGCACGGCTCGTCGTGCGACGGACGCGGTGCGCCGCGGCATCGTCGCCTACGCGACGGTCTGACGGGAGGCCCGGTGACGGTCCTCGCCACACCCGTGCGTCCGGTGCGTGCGTCCGTCGAACGGTGGCGGCCCGGGACGGCGGGCGACGCGCTCACCGCGGCCCTGCCCCTCGCGCAGGCGCTGCCGCTGTCGGTCGTCGGCGGACTCCTGTTCGCCCTGTCGTTCCCGTCCCCGGGCTGGTGGTTCCTCGCGTACCCGGCGGTCGCGTGCCTCCTGCTCGCCGCGATGGGGCAGCGGGCCCGCCGCGCCTCGTGGCTCGGGTTCGTCGCCGGCGTCGCGTTCTGGGTGCCGGTGATCTCGTGGGCCGGACGGTACCTCGGACCGGTGCCCTGGTTCGCGCTCGCGCTGCTCGAGGCGGCGCTCTTCGCCCTCGGCACGGTGGCGATCGCCCTCGCGTACCGGTGGGTGGGGCGCGTCGTGACCTCCACCGCCGGACGCATGTGGGGCCTCCCGGCCGTGGTCGCAGCGCTCTGGACCGGGCGCGAGTGGTTCTCCGGCAGCTGGCCCTACGGCGGGTTCGCGTGGGGTCGGGTCGGCCTGTCCCAGTCCCAGGGCCCGTTCACGCACCTCGCCGCGTACGTCGGCGTCCTCGGACTGAGCTTCATCGTCGTCTACTGCGTCGCCGTCGTGGTCTCGCTCGGACTCGTCGGCGGGCTCCGCCTGTCAGTCCGCGTCGCGACCGCCGGCCTGCTCGTCTCGGTGGTCCTGGCGGTGCCCGCGTGGCCGACGGCGGTCGACGGCACGGTGCGGGTCGAGGCCGTCCAGGGCAACGGGCCCGCCGGCTACTTCGACGGCGCCGAACCCGGCGACGTCCTCCGGTCGCAGGTCGCGGCGACCGACGTCGAGGCCCGCGGCGTCGACCTCGTCGTGTGGCCGGAGGCGGCGGCGGAGTACGACCCCCCGTCGCGAACCGGTCATCGCGTCCGCGCTCGACGCCGTCGTGCGGAGCGTCGGGGCCCCGCTGGTCGCCGGCGGTGTGACGCAGACCGCGTCCGGGGTCCTGCACAACACCTCGTTCGTGTGGGACGACGACGGCTGGGGGGCCTCGTACGACAAGAAGCGGCCGGTCCCGTTCGGGGAGTACGTCCCGGACCGGTGGTTCTACTCGAAGCTCGCCCCGTCGCTGATCGGGCTCCTGCAGCGCGACTACACCCCGGGGACGAAGCCGAACGTGCTGCCGGTCGCCGGCATCCGCGCCGGCGTGATGATCTGCTTCGACGTGGTGGATGACGGCCTGACGGCGGACCTGGCGGACGGGGGAGCGCAGGTGATCCTGGCGCAGACGAACAACGCCGACTTCGACGGGACCGACGAGAACCTCCAGCAGCTCGAGATCGCCCGGATGCGGGCCGTCGAGACCGGACGGTCGCTCGTGAACATCTCCACCGTCGGCGCATCTCAGGTCATCGACCCGAGCGGTCGGACCATCGACCGGGTCCCGGCGTACACCGCGAGTTCGATGGTGACGGACGTCCCGCTCGGCACGTCGACCACGCCGGCGACCGTCGCGTCGGGGAACATCACGCTCGCGCTGTCGCTCGGCGGTCTGCTCGTCCTGCTCGCCTGCGCTCCGTGGGGACACCGCCGCCGCTGACCTGCCATCCGGGGCCGCGCCGTGCACTGGGAACCGACTGTGAATGCCACCCCTCCGGAACGAAAGGCGGGTGGTGTGGGTTGGACCGGAGGAACGAGCGAGAGGAGTCGGACATGGCTGATCGGAGTCTCCGAGGCATGCGGCTCGGGAGCCAGAGCCTCCAGAGCGAGGACGGTGTCGAGCTCTCCGAGCGGAAGCGTGCCGTCTACCAGGCGGTCTCGGGAGAGACCTTCGACATCGTCTTCTCCGCCGAGGCAGAGGTCCCGGCCGTCTGGTCGGACCCGCGCACCGGGATGGAAGGACGACTGCTCGGCGACGACGGCACCCCCGTCGAGGTCGCCGCAGAGGACGTCAAGGCGCCGAGGACCCACTGGGACATGCTGCTCGAACGGCGCTCCAGGGAAGAACTCGAGGAGCTGCTGCAGGAACGCCTGCAGGTGCTCCGTGCCCGCCGCGGCGCGTAGGCGTCGCGCGGCACACACGACGACGGCCCGCTCCCTGATGGGAGCGGGCCGTCGTCGTGTGTCGGTCAGACCGCGGGGGGAGCGGTCCTCGCCCTGCGCCTGCCCGTCGGTCGAGCCGGCTTGCTCGTCCGTCCGGAACTGGGCGCGGGTCGCGTCGGCGGCGGCCGCGAGCTTCTCGTCGACGCTCCGGTCCGACTCGGCGAGGCGGTCCGCCAGCGCGGACTCCGGCACGATGTCCGCCGCGGTGGCGTCCGCGCTCCGGGCCGCGGTGCCGCTCCCGGTCGTCGCGGCGGTGGTGGTCACGAGGCTCTCGCCCGCGAGCTTGGAGATCTTCTCGAGGAAGTCGCCGCTGCCCACCGGGCCGGCTGCGGGCGCACCGCCGGTCCGCGTGGCGCTGAAGCCCTTCGCGATGCCGGAGAGCGCCTCGGTGAACTCGCTCGGGATCATCCAGAGCTTGTTCGACGTGCCCTCGGCGATCTTCGGCAGCATCTGGAGGTACTGGTAGGACAGCAGCTTCTCGTCCGGGTCTCCGGTGTGGATGGCGTCGAACACCGTCGCGATCGCCTGCGCCTCACCCTCGGCGCGGAGGACCTGGGCCTTCGCGTCACCCTCCGCCGCGAGGATCGCCGCCTGCCGCTGGCCCTCGGCCTCGAGGATCTGGGACTGCTTCGTGCCCTCGGCCTGCAGGATCGCGGCACGACGGCTCCGCTCGGCACGCAGCTGCTGCTCCATCGCGTCCTGGATGGACACGGGCGGCTCGATGGCCTTCAGCTCGACACGGCCGACGCGGATGCCCCACTTGCCGGTCGCCTCGTCGAGCACGACGCGGAGCTGCCCGTTGATGTTGTCGCGGCTGGTCAGGGCCTCTTCGAGGTTGAGCCCACCGACGACGTTGCGGAGCGTGGTCGTGGTGAGCTGCTCGACGGCGCCGAGGTAGTTCGCGATCTCGTACGTGGCGGCGCGGGCGTCGGTGACCTGGAAGTACACGACGGTGTCGATCGAGACGACGAGGTTGTCCTCGGTGATCACCGGCTGGGGCGGGAACGAGACGACCTGCTCGCGCATGTCGAGCAGCGGCCGGAGACGGTCGATGAACGGCACGAGCAGGTTCAACCCCGGGCTGAGGGTCTTGTGGTACTTGCCGAGCCGTTCGACGATGCCGGCGGTGGCCTGGGGGGACGATCCGGATGGCCTTGGCGAGGACGACGATCACGAAGACCACGACGACGGCGATGAGGACGATCAGGACGACCGTCCCGGTGGACAGGGTCATTGGCCAGCCTTCTGTTCGGTGCGGACGACGGCTGTGGAGCCCTCGATGGACTCGACGACCACGCGGGTGCCGAGTGGTGGTGTGCGGTCGGTGGTGCCGGGAGCGAAGCGCGCGCTCCAGGTCTCACCGTTGGCCAGGCGGACCTGACCGGGACCGGAGGACGTGAACGCGAGCGCGACCGTGCCGCTCATCCCGACCAGGCCGTCGATACCGGTCCGGTGCGGGTCGGCACCGCGGTTCAGCGCTCGGAGCACCCGAGGACGCACGACGGCGAGCAGCAGCAGCGCGAGCACCGCGGCGATGAGCGTCGACAGCCACCACTCGGCGTCGAGCAGTGCGGCGACCAGGCCGCCGGCTGCCCCGGCAGCGAGCATGATGAAGACGAAGTCGAGGGTGAACACCTCGACCACCCCCCAGGACGAGCACCAGTGCGATCCACACGATCACCTGCGTCCATTCCGTGACGTCCACGCGATCTCCCTCCCCGTACATCGCGCGCGGCGGTCGCTGCGTCGCGACGTCCGGTTTTGTCCGACCAACGTACCAGCGCCCTCCGGCGAGGCGACTGGTGGCCCCTACGGCGGCGCGGGTACCGGGCTGGCCGCGCCGCGCCTTGGTAGGCTCGATGCCGCCCGGGACGACCAGGACCGGCGCCGCCCCACGACAGGAGACACCACTGTGAGCAGCCCCCCTCGCCCCCCGGATCCCTCGACGGCACGCGCGCCCTCGTCACCGGGTCCTCCCGCGGCATCGGAGCGGACACGGTCGGGTACCTGGCAGAGGCCGGCGCCAAGGTCGTCGTGAACTACCGCAACAAAGCGCGTCGTGCCGAGCAGATCGCAGAGAAGATCGTCGCGGCCGGGGGAGCGGCGCTCGCCCTCGGGGCCGACCTCACCGACCACGACTCCGTGCAGGCGATGGTCGACGCGGTCGTGCAGGAGTGGGGCGGCATCGACCTGCTCGTGCTCAACGCCTCCGGCGGCATGGAGTCCGGCATGGGCGACGACTACGCGCTGCGACTCAACCGCGACGCGCAGGTCGACATGCTGCAGACCGCCGTGCCGCACATGCCCGCCGGGTCCCGCGTCGTCTTCGTCACGAGCCACCAGGCCCACTTCGTCGAGACCGCCGAGACGCTGCCCGAGTACCTCCCGGTCGCGAAGAGCAAGCGCGCCGGCGAACTCGCCCTGCGTGAGCTCCTGCCGCAGCTCGAGGCCGCGGGCATCGAGTTCGTCACCGTCTCCGGCGACATGATCGAGGGCACCATCACGGCGACCCTGCTCAACCGCATCAACCCCGGCGCCATCGAGGGTCGCCGCGAGGCGGTCGGCAAGCTCTACAGCGTGTCCGAGTTCGCCGCCGAGATCGCCCTCGCCGCGGTGGAGCCGATCCCCGCCGACCACACGAAGCTCGTCGGGGACGTCAGCTCCTTCACGAGCTGAGCCGTCGGCCCTCGCCGTCGCGCGGCGCGTGCGTCGCACCCGGCGGCTAGCGTCGGTGCCGTGACTGCTGCACACGGCCTGCGCCGGACCTCCCGGATCCTCCTGCTCGACCCTGACGGACGCGTGTTCCTCATGGACACGAAGGCGCCGTCCTCCGACGGCGCGCACCGGTGGATCACCCCGGGCGGCGGCGTCGACCCGGGGGGAGTCACACCGGGACGCGGCGGTCCGGGAGCTCCGCGAGGAGACCGGCATCGTCATCACCGACCCGGGGGGAGCCGGTGTGGTCCTGGGACTTCGCGGTCACGTGGGACCAGGCCGACCACGACCGCGGGCACGCGGAGTTCTACGTCGTCCGTACGGCGGGCTTCACGTTGTCCGACGCCGAGTGGACGGACGACGAACGTGTCGACATCCTGGCGGCCCGGTGGTGGACGGCGGACGAACTCGAGGCGACGGACGAGCCGTTCGAGCCAGCGGAGCTCCCGGAACTGGTGCGCCGGTCCGTGCGCTGACGCAGCGCTCGGTGCCGCCGCTCGCGCGATCGGTGTGTCCCCAGTTCGTGGGTGCCTGCGCCGCTTTCCGGACACCGGACCGCCGTGTCAGTACGTTCAGAGTCGACCAATCGTCAGCGACCTGACGTCATCCTCGCACCGGAGTCATCATGACCAACACCACCAACCCGTACCAGAGCACGGCGCAGAGCAGCCAGAAGTTCAGCACGCTCGCGATCGTCGGCTTCGTGCTCGCCTTCGTCATCAACATCGCGGGCCTCGTCGTCAGCCTCATCGCCCTGTCGCAGATCAAGCGCACGGGGGGAGCGCGGCCGCGGCCTGGCGATCGCCGGTGTCATCATCTCCGTCCTGTCGCTCGTCATCGGCATCTTCTCGTCGATCGCGTTCTTCAACGCGGCCGCGAACATGAACACCGCGCTGGGCTTCTGACCACTGCGATCGAACGACGGGAGGCCCGTGGCGGAACTCGCCACGGGCCTCCCGTCTGTCCGGGAACGAGCGGTCCCTGCGACCATCGAGCGACCGCGGCGTAGCGTCACCGACATGACGTACAGCCAGCCGGACCCGGCAGAAGAGACCACGCAGGCCGACGAGCCCCAGCAGCCCGACACGGACCACACCGTCGAAGAGCAGGGCGAGGAGAACGCAGCCCTCGAGATCGACAGCTCGGACGTGCCGACCTCGTCCGACGACTCGTCGAACTAGGGCAGCACCCGCGGACGCCTGGCAGCGGCGCTCAGACGAGCGTCGCCACCAGGCGTTCGACGCGTCCGCGGACGTCGTCGCGGATCGGTCGGACGTCCTCGATCGGCAGGCCGGCCGGGTCGCTGAGCTCCCAGTCCTCGTAGCGTTTGCCGGGGAACACCGGACACGCGCCTCCGCAGCCCATGGTGATGACGACGTCGGCGTTCCGGACCGCGTCGGTCGTCAGGATCGCCGGCGTCTGACCGACGATGTCGATGCCGACCTCGTGCATGGCGGCGACGGCGACCTGGTTCACCTGGTCCGCCGGCTCGGACCCGGCGGAGAAGACGTCGATGCGGTCACCGGCGATCGCACGCAGGAACCCCGCGGCCATCTGCGACCGCCCGGCGTTGTGCACGCAGACGAACAGGACGGCGGGCTTCTGGTCGGGCGTTCCGGTGTTCATGAGGTGATTGTGCCGCACTCGCGTTGCCGGTGATCGCGCGCCGATAATGCATATTATGTCAGCTCAGACTGACCGAGGCGCAGGCGTGACGGATTCGCCTCCCTCGGCTCCCCTGCCGTTCGGAGCTCCGTGTTAGGTTGTGCACAACATGACTGACCGAGAGATCGACCGCCGCCGTCTCGTCCACTCCACCGCGCCTCGCACGGTCGTCCGCATCCTGCTCGGTGCGGCCATGACGTGGGCGGGCATCAGTCACCTCACCGTCGCCCGCCAGGAGTTCCGGGCGCAGGTCCCGGAGTTCGTGCCGCTCGACCCGGACGTCACCGTCCTGGCGTCCGGCGTCGCGGAGATCTCTCTCGGCGCCGCGCTCATGCTGCTCGTCCGCCGGCAGGCGACCGTCGGCTGGGTGGCCGCGGTCTTCTTCACCGCGGTCTTCCCCGGCAACATCGCGCAGTGGCTGCACCACCGGGACGGCTTCGGGCTGGACACCGACACGAAGCGGTTCGTCCGACTCCTCTTCCAGCCCGTGCTGATCGCCGTCGCGCTCTGGGCGACGAACGCGCTCCGGACGCGGCGCTGACCACCGCGGACGGCGCCGCTCACATCGCTGTGGAGCCTCGACCCTGATGACGACACGCACCCGGGTGACCCTCGGCCGCCGCGAGGACCTCGGTGCCGACTGCGCGAACTGCTTCGGCCTCTGCTGCGTCGCGCTGGCCTTCACCCGGTCGGTCGACTTCCCCGTCGACAAACCCGCCGGCGACCCGTGCACGAACCTCGACGGCGCCGACGCCTGCACGATCCATCCGCGCCTCCGGGCCGAGGGGTTCCGCGGCTGCACGGTCTTCGACTGCTCCGGCGCCGGGCAGAAGGTCTCGCGGCACACCTTCGCGGGTCGGTCCTGGCGGGACGACGACGCCACCCGCCAGGCGATGTTCGCGGCGTTCCCGGTCGTGCGGCGGCTGCACGAACTGCTCCGGTACCTCGACGAGGCCATCACGATCACCCCTGCCGACACGGACGCCGAACGGCTGACACGGGACTTCGAGCGCGTCTGTGCGCTCAGTGACGCCGACCCGGACACGATCCTCGGCATCGACGTCGACGCGGAGTACGACGCCGCACGACCGCTGTTGCTCGCGGCGAGTCGGAGCGCGCGGGCTCGGGTCCGCGGCGGGGATGGCCGCGACACCGGAGCCGACGAGCGTCGCGTCGGCCGCCTCCGGGTCGGCCCCGGCGCCGACCTGGTGGGCGCCGACCTGGTGGGCGCCGACCTGCGGCGGGCGGACCTGCGGGGCGCGAGCCTCCGCGGCGCGCTGCTCATCGGGGCCGACCTCACCGGCGCAGATCTCCGCTCGTGCGAGTGCATCGGTGCCGACCTCCGGGACGCCGACCTGTCCGGTGCGGACCTCCGCGGGGCGGTCGTCCTCACCCAGATGCAGGTGGACGCGGCACGAGGTGACGCCGACACACGGCTCGACGACGGCTTCCAGCGGCCGATTCACTGGGGCGGCTGAGGCCGCCGTCCGGTCCGACACGTCCCGCTGGACCGACAACGGACGGGAGGCGCGCGGCGAGCCCGCCACGCGCCTCCCGTCCGTCCAGCCCAGCGTCGACGTCAGTAGTCGATGCGCCCGTGCCGGTTGTGGAACTCCCCCCGTCGGGCCGTCCGGGCCGACGAGCGCCAGCGCGACGGTCGCGTCGGTGCCCTCGGAGACCGTCTGGTGCCCGGAGTGACCGTTGAAGTCGGTCGCCGTGTAGCCCGGGTCGCTGACGTTGACCCGGAAGGTCGGCAGGTTCTTCGCGTACTGCACGGTCAGGGCGATGACGGCCGCCTTCGAGGCCGCGTACGGGATCATCGGCACCGGGAACTCGTCGTGACCCGGCGTGCTGAGGAACCGCGGCCAGCCGACGCCGGAGGCGACGTTGACGACGACGGGGTGCTCGGACGCGCGGAGCAGCGGCAGGGCGGCCTGGGTGACGCGGACGATGCCGGTGACGTTCGCCTCCAGGACGGCCGTCATCGCCTCGGCGGTCAGGTCGTCGACCCCGTACGAGGTGCCGCTGATCCCGGCGTTGTTGACGAGGACGTCGAGGGCGGGGACGGACGCGAACGCGGCGTCGACGCTCGCCTGGTCGGTGACGTCGAGCTGGACGACGGAGGCACCGAGGGAGCGGACGGCGTCGGCGTCGTCGGGGTCGCGGACGCCGGCGATCACGGTGTGGCCGGCTTCGATGAGGCGGCGGGCGGTCTCGAGGCCGAGGCTGCGGTTCGCCCCGGTGATGAGTGTGGTGGTCATGGGTCCATCCTGCGCGCTGCCGATCCGCTCCCCCCAGGCACCCCTCGACGTGCTGCCTGGCCGACGGGGGGGACTGCGAGTACCACGGTCGGGCCGTCGATCGGCGCGAGGATGGACGCATGAGCGAGTTCTCCGACGTCCTGCGGTCCTGGCGCGACCGGGTGAGCCCGGCCGAGGTCGGTCTGCCCGCCGGTCCGGGGCGGCGGGCGGCGGGCCTCCGGCGCGAGGAGCTCGCGGCACTCGCCGGTGTCAGCGTCGACTACGTCGTGCGGCTCGAGCAGGGGCGGGCACTGAACCCGTCGCCGCAGCTCCTCTCCGCGCTCGCCACCGCGCTCCGGCTGACCGAGCAGGAGCGCGACCACCTGTTCCGCGTCGCCGGGGCAGCTCCCCCGTCGCGCGGCGTCGTTCCCCGGCACATCACACCCGGTGTGCAGCGGATCGTCGACCGGCTGGCCGACGTGCCGCTCGCCGTCTTCACCGCGAGCCACGACCTGCTGTACCGGAACGACCTCTGGGCTGCGGCATCCGGTGACGGCGACCGGTGGCAGGGGCGGTCGGCGAACCTCGTCTGGCAGTTCTTCACCGACGGCCACGAGGGCGTCGACTTCGACGACGAGCACGGCGAGGCCTTCGCGTCCGACCTGGCAGCCGACCTGCGCGGTGCGCTCGGGCGGTACCCGGACGACCGGCGCCTCGCCGAACTCGTCCGGGACCTCCGCGCGACGAGCCCGGAGTTCGAGCGCCGCTGGGGCGAGGCCCGGATCGCCGAGCACCGGACGAGCCGGAAGACCCTGCTGACGCCGGTCGGCCCGATCGAGGTCGACTGCGACACGCTCTCGGTGCCGGGCAGCGACCTGCGGATCGTCGTCTACACGGTCGTGCCCGGCAGCGAGGACGCGTCGCGGCTCGACCTGCTGCGCGTCACCGGACTGCAGTCGGTCGTCACGAGCGGCTGACCGGCCGGTCCTGCCGCCGCACCGGCCGGTCGGGGCTACTCGCCGAAGCCCGAGCGGACGAGCGCGACGAGTTCGTCTACCGCGTCCTGCGCGTCCGCCCCGGACGCCTCGACCGTGACCGAGGCCCCCCTTCGGCAGCGCGAGCGCCATGATCGCGAGGAGACTCTTCGCGTCGACGCCGTTCACCCGGACCACGGCTTCGTGCCGAGCGGCCGCCTTCACGAACTCGGCGGCGGGGCGCGCGTGCAGGCCGGACTCGTTGACGAGCTCGGCGGTGGCGGTGGCGGTGGCGACCGCCCCGTCCGCGTCGCCGCTGTCGGCGGCCTGTCCCGCGCCTCCCGGCCGGGAGGCTCCCCCCGCCGCCCGCCGCGTCGGTGCGGTCGGCAGGACCAGCCGTCCCGGTACCACCGGCGGTGGACGCCGCATCGAGCACGGCCGTGACGTCACCACCGGTCTGCGCTGCGACGGCCGCGGCCACGGTCCCCTCCACCAGCGGCGCGTCGGAGACGTGCACGCGTGCCCGGAGGTCTTCGTCGAGGAAGTCGAGGGCCGTGTCGGTCGTCAGGTAGGCGGAGCCGAGGTCGCACAGGACCACGACGGCGTCGGCGGCGGCGAGTTCCTCGATCCCGGCCGAGATCGCCTCGAACGAGGTGCCGATCCCGCCGTCGTCGGTGCCGCCCGCCGCGACGAGCCGGACGTCACCGGCCATCTGCCGGGCGATGTCGACCGTGCCCTGCGCGACGGCGGCACTGTGCGAGACGACCAGGATCCCGACGCTCATGCCGCGTCCACCGCGGCGCGCAGGACGTAGGCGCTCGACTGGGCGCCGGGGTCGCGGTGCCCGACGGCACGCTCGCCGAGGTAGCTCGCGCGGCCCTTCCGCGCGACGAGGGCGTCGGTCGACTCGGCGCCGGTGGCCGCGGCGGCGGCGGCGGCGGCCAGGACCTGCTCGGGCGTCTCCCCCCGCGGCTGCCGATGCTGCGGCGGCGTCGACGGCGGGCGTCCAGGCGTCCACCATCGTCTTGTCGCCGACCTCGGCCTTGCCACGGGAGACCACGCCGTCGCGGGCCGCCGTGAGCACGGCCACCAGGGTGTCCGCGTCGAGTTCGGCCGCGTCCCCGGCTGCCTGGGCCGCCTTGAGGTACGCGGTGCCGAACAGCGGACCGGCGGCACCGCCGACGGTCGAGATGAGCTTCGTCGCGACGAGCTTGAACACCGCCCCCGGTGTCTCCGGGGCTGCGGTGTCGAGCGACTCGACGACCGCGCGGAACCCACGGTCGAGGTTCTCGCCGTGGTCACCGTCACCGATCTCGCGGTCCAGCGTGACGAGCTCCGCTCGGTGCTGGTCGATCGTGGCGGCGGTGCGGCGGACCCAGTCGATGGCCCATGCGGTGTCGAGCGACAAGGTGTGTCCCTTCGTGCGGCCGAGCAGGTCGGCGTCGTGAGCGGTGTCGTCGTGCTGGTGGTGTCGTGCGGTCCCGGTGTCAGCGACCCCAGCGCAGTGCCGGGGTCTCGACCGGAGCGTCCCAGAGGGCGATCAGGTCGTCGTCGAGCACCGTGACGGTGATCGAGAACCCCTGCATCTCGAGGGAGGTGACGTAGTTGCCGACCAAGCTACGCGCGACCTCGTGGCCGCGATCCGTGAGCACCTCCGCGGCGCGCCGGTAGGCGATGTAGAGCTCGGACTGCGGGGTGCCGCCCATCCCGTTGACGAACAAGAGCAGCCGCGAGCCGGCCGGAGCGGCGAGGTCGGTGAGGATCGGCTCGAGGACCCGGTCGACGAGCTCGTCCGCGGGTGCCATCGCGATCCGTTCGCGTCCGGGCTCGCCGTGGATGCCGATGCCGAGCTCGACCTCGTCGTCGGCCAGGGTGAACGACGGCTCACCGGCGTGCGGGACGGTGCCGGAGGCGAGCGCGAGGCCCATCGAGCGCGTGACCTCGTTGACGTGCCGGGCCACGGCGGTGACGGCGTCCAGGTCGTCACCGCGCTCGGCCGCCGCGCCCGCGCACTTCTCGACGACCACGGTGCCGGCGACGCCGCGTCGGCCCGCCGTGAACAGCGAGTCCTGGACGGCGACGTCGTCGTCGACCACGACGCTCTCGACGCGGATGTCCTCCATGGCGGCGAGTTCGGCCGCGGTCTCGAAGTTGAGGACGTCCCCGGTGTAGTTCTTCACGATGTGCAGCACGCCCGCTCCCCCGTCCACCGCCTTGGTGGCGGCGACGATGGGGTCCGGGGTGGGGCTCGTGAAGACCGGGCCCGGGACGGCGGCGTCGAGCATGCCGGGTCCGACGAAACCGGCGTGCAGCGGTTCGTGCCCGCTGCCACCGCCGCTCACGATGCCGACCTTGCCGCGGACGGGGGCGTCGCGGCGGACCACGTGGACCGGGTCCTCCACGAGCACGACGTGCTCGGCATGGGCGAGGGCGAACCCGCGGACGGTCTCGATGACCACGGCCTGCGGGTCGTTGATGAGCTTCTTCATGCTGCGCCTCCACGGTGTGACACGGGTGAGAGACCGGTCCGCAGTCGTCCACCGCCGACGTCGTCCGGAGTCGGCTCACTGTACCGCCGGGAGGTGCGCGCACCAGGGGCACGGCCGCGCACCCGTGCCGTTCCGGTGCACATCCGTTCACGGTGCGGGGCCCCGTCGCTGCTCCGCGCGGACCCGGGTGACCAGGGTGCGTGCACGTCCTCTCACTTTCGCGGCAGCAGCCTCGCTGTCCCCCACATCGGGCAAACGCCCAGCACTATGCTCGGGCTCAATCACTCGACGGGGAGTGCCGGTGCTCAGGCCGGGCCCCCCGAACACAGCTAATCGGAGGTACCGATGGACGGCATCGGCGTCAATTTCATGTCTGAGCTCGTCGGGACGGCGATGCTCATCATCCTGGGTGGCGGTGTCGTCGCCGCGGTCTCGCTCACCAAGTCCAAGGGCTTCGGGGCCGGCTTCCTGATGGTCACGATCGGTTGGGGCTTCGCGGTCTTCGCCGGTGTCACGGTCTCCTACAAGTCGGGCGGCCAGCTGAACCCCGCGGTCAGCCTCGCGCAGGCGATCCTCGGCAACATCACGGTCGGCGAGATGTTCCTCTACTGGCTCGCCCAGCTCATCGGTGCGGTCATCGGTGCCGTGATCGTCTGGCTCGCCTACAAGCAGCACTTCGACGCCGAGCCCGACGCCGCCGCCAAGCTCGGCGTCTTCTCCACCGGTCCGGCGATCCGCAGCTACGGCTGGAACGTCGTCACGGAGATCATCGGCACGTTCGTCCTCGTCTTCGTCGTCATCGCGTTCACGAACGGCCAGACCCCGGCCGAGCTCGGCGCGATCCCCGTCGCCTTCCTCGTCATCGCGATCGGTGTCTCGCTCGGTGGCCCGACCGGCTACGCGATCAACCCGGCCCGTGACCTCGGCCCGCGCATCGCGCACGCCATCCTGCCGATCAAGGGCAAGGGCACGAGCGACTGGTCCTACGCCTGGGTGCCGGTCGTCGGCCCGCTCGTCGGTGGCGCCCTCGCCGCCGTCGTCTCCGGCGCGCTCCTCCCGATGGTGTCCTAGCACCGCAGGGAACCCCCCGCACCACCAGCGCGTCCGACGCGCTCCCCACCACCTGCACCACCCTCGCGGCCGGGTCGACCCGGCCCGGCCGCAGCACCGAACACCGTCGTAAGGAGCACCAATGGCCGACTACATCGTCGCCATCGACCAGGGAACCACCAGCACGCGAGCGATCGTCTTCGACCACTCCGGTTCGATCGTCTCCGTCGGGCAGAAGGAACACGAGCAGATCTTCCCGCGTGCGGGCTGGGTCGAGCACGACCCGGCCGAGATCTGGGACAACACCCGTGAGGTCATCGGTCAGGCCCTGTCGCGCGCCGACATCACCCGCCACGACGTCGCGGCGGTCGGCATCACGAACCAGCGCGAGACCGCGGTCGTCTGGGACAAGACCACCGGCAAGGCCGTCTACAACGCCATCGTCTGGCAGGACACCCGCACGCAGGCCATCGTCGACAAGCTCGCCGACGGCGACACCGACCGCTACAAGGCGATCGTCGGACTCCCGCTCGCGACCTACTTCTCGGGCACGAAGATCGCCTGGATCCTCGAGAACGTCGAGGGTGCACGCGAGAAGGCCGAGGCCGGCGACCTGCTCTTCGGCACGACCGACACCTGGGTCCTCTGGAACCTGACCGGTGGCACCGACGGCGGCGTCCACAAGACCGACGTCACGAACGCGTCCCGCACGCTGTTCATGGACCTCGAGACGCTGCAGTGGCGCGACGACATCCTCGGCGACTTCGGTGTGCCGAAGTCGATGCTGCCGGAGATCGTCAGCTCCTCCGAGGTGTACGGCCACGTCGAGTCCTCGAGCCTGCTCCGCGAGGTCCCGATCGCCGGCATCCTCGGCGACCAGCAGGCCGCCACCTTCGGGCAGGCCGCGTTCGACCAGGGCGAGTCGAAGAACACCTACGGCACCGGTAATTTCCTCATCTTCAACACCGGCACCGACATCGTCCGCTCCGAGAACGGGCTGCTCACCACCGTCGGCTACAAGCTCGGCGACCAGGAGACGCACTACGCGCTCGAGGGATCGATCGCCGTCACGGGCTCGCTCATCCAGTGGCTCCGCGACAACCTGGGCATCATCGGCAGCGCGCCGGAGGTCGAGACGCTCGCCACGACCGTCGAGGACAACGGTGGCGTGTACTTCGTCCCGGCCTTCTCCGGGCTGTTCGCGCCGTACTGGCGCCCGGACGCCCGCGGCGCCCTCGTCGGCCTGACCCGCTTCGTCAACAAGGGCCACATCGCGCGTGCCGCCCTCGAGGCGACGGCGCTGCAGACTCGCGAGGTCCTCGACGCCGTCAACGCCGACTCGGGTGTCGCGCTCACCGAGCTCAAGGTCGACGGTGGCATGACCGCGAACGACGCCCTCATGCAGTTCCAGGCCGACATCCTGGACGTGCCGGTCGTCCGGCCCGTGGTCGCCGAGACGACGGCCCTCGGTGCCGCCTACGCCGCCGGTCTCGCGGTCGGGTTCTGGGCGAACCTCGACGAGCTCCGTGCCAACTGGCAGGAGGACAAGCGCTGGGAGCCGCAGCTCGACGCCGCCGAGCGCGAGCGCACCCTCCGCCTCTGGAAGAAGGCCGTCACGAAGACCTTCGACTGGGTCGACGAGGACGTCCGCTGACGCGGATCGCCTGACACGGACGGGAGGCCCGTACCGGTTCCACGGACCGGTGCGGGCCTCCCGTCGTCGCGTCCGTGCTGCGTCGGGACCGGGTCCCAGCGTCCGTCGAGGGTGACCGCGGGCGGTACGGGTCAGACGGCGGCGGGCGCCACGCCCACCCACTCGTCCAGTTTGCGCGTCGCGGCGCCGGAGTCGATCGAGTCCGCTGCGACCACGAGCTGCTCGCGGAACCGCTGCAGGATCGGACGGTCGACCTCGTCCGGGTCCTGCGCCAGCCGGAAGGCGACCAGACCCGCCGCCGCGTTCAGCAGGACGATGTCCCGGACGGGCCCGGACTCCCCCCGCGAACACCCGGCGGACGATGGCCGCGTTCTCCGCCGGCTCGCCGCCGAGCAGGTCCTCGGTGCGGGCACGGGCGATGCCGAGGTCGCGCGGGTCGAGGTCGTGCTCCGTGACGCGACCGCCGGACACCTGCCAGATGTGGCTGTGCCCGGTCGTGGTGAGCTCGTCGAGCCCGTCGTCACCGCGGAACACGAGCGCCGTCGCCCCACGCGTCTGGAACACGCCCGTGATGATCGGCACGAGGTCGAGTTGTGCCACGCCCACCGCGTTCGCTTCGCAGCGCGCCGGGTTGACCAGGGGCCCGAGGAAGTTGAACACCGTCGGGACCCCGATCTCCCGCCGGACCGCGGCTGCGTTGGCGAACCCGGGGTGGAACGCGCTCGCGAAGGCGAAGGTCAGACCGACACGCTGGAAGGTCTCGGCGACACGCGCGGCGTCCATGGTCAGGTCGAGGCCCAGTGCGGCGAGCACGTCGCTCGAGCCGGACTTCGACGAGCTCGCGCGGTTCCCGTGCTTGACCACGGGGACGCCCGCGGCCGCGATGACGACGGCGGCCATGGTCGAGACGTTCACCGTGCCGACGACGTCGCCGCCGGTCCCGACGATGTCGAGGGCCATCGGGTCGACGTCGAGCGGGACCGCGGCGTCGAGGATCGCGTCGCGGAACCCGACGACCTCGTCGACCGTCTCGCCCTTCGCGCGGAGCGCCACGGCGAACGCGGCGATCTGGGCGTCGGTGGCCCGACCCTGGACGATCTGCTCCATGGCCCATGTGGACTGCCTGATCGAGAGGTCCTCGCGCGCCATGAGCGCGCTGATCACCGCAGGCCAGGAGAGAGCGTCAGACATGGCTCGATCGTACTGATTCTCGAAGACCCGCCAGTTGCCTGCGAAAACACTGTCGGTGGATTCCGCCATAATGGAGGACGTGACAAGCACCCCTCTCTCCAGATCCGTCAGCGGTCCGGTCCTGAACAGGCCGAACCCCGTTGCCGTGGGGACGATCGTGTGGCTGGGCAGCGAGGTCATGTTCTTCGCCGGCCTGTTCGCGATCTACTTCACGCTGCGCAGCACCTCTCCCGAGCTCTGGGCGACCGAGACCGCCAAGCTCGAGGTGCCGTTCGCGTCGGTGAACACCATCATCCTGGTGCTGTCGAGCTTCGCCTGCCAGTTCGCCGTCTTCGCCGCCGAGCGGTTCCAGGTGCACCGCACCAGCTGGAACCCCAAGGACTGGGGCATGACGGAGTGGTTCTTCGTCACCTACTGCATGGGTGCGATCTTCGTCTGTGGGCAGATCTTCGAGTACGCCAACCTCTGGCACGAGGGCATGACGCTCTCCTCGAGCGCCTACGGCTCCGCGTTCTACATGACCACCGGCTTCCACGGCCTGCACGTGACCGGTGGCCTCATCGCCTTCCTCCTCACGCTCGGCCGTGGGTTCGCCGCGAAGAACTTCGGGCACAAGGAAGCCACCACCGCGATCGTCGTGTCCTACTACTGGCACTTCGTCGACGTCGTGTGGATCGGTCTCTTCGCCGTCATCTACCTCCTCAAGTGAGAATCAGGCAGCCCCACAGCATGTTCAACACAACGAAGCAGAACAAGAAGGGCCGTCGCTCCCCCCCTGGCGACCGTGTCCCTCCTCGCCGTCGCGCTCATGACGACGGGCGGCGCGTACGCGCTCTTCAGCACCTCGGCCAACGCCGAGGACAGCACGTCGAGCACCGTCGCCGAGTCGAGCCAGTCCCAGGTGAACGAGGGCGAGAAGCTCTTCGCGTCGAACTGCGCCACCTGCCACGGGCTGTCGGCGCAGGGCACGAGCGAGGGCCCGTCCCTCATCGGTGTCGGCGCCGCGTCGGTGGACTTCCAGGTCGGTACGGGCCGCATGCCCCTCGCCGCGCAGGGCCCGCAGGGCGAAGAGAAGCCGGAGCAGTTCACCGACCAGCAGGTCGACGCGATGGCCGCCTACGTCGCCTCGCTCGGCCCCGGCCCGTCGGTCCCCGGCAAGGAGCTCACGAACGGCTCCGAGGGCGACGCCGCAGAAGGCGCGGAGCTGTTCCGCATCAACTGCGCCATGTGCCACAACGTCGCCGGCGCCGGTGGCGCCCTGACCGAGGGCAAGTACGCGCCGAACCTGCGCGACGTCTCGGGCAAGCACATCTACGAGGCCATGCTGACCGGGCCGCAGAACATGCCGGTCTTCAACGACCTGAACCTCACGCCGGACCAGAAGGCCGACATCATCACGTACCTCAAGTACGTGCAGGACAACCGGTCGCCCGGTGGCTTCGGCCTGGGTGACATCGGCCCGGTCGCCGAGGGTCTGTTCATCTGGATCTTCGGGCTCGGCGCGGTCGTCGCGATGACCGTCTGGCTGACCGCGAAGCAGAACTGATCGTCCGTGTCGCACGACACTGAAGGGAACACCATGGCAGAGCACGATGACGAGGCGCTGAACTCGTCCTCGGCTGTCGAGAAGCACGGCGCGACGCAGCCGGCCGGGACCGCTGTCCTGCCGGCGGAGCGGTTCGAGAACCCGGGTGAGCCGCCGCACCGCGCTCGGCGCACCGACGTCGACCCGAAGAAGCAGCGCCTGGCCGAGCGTCAGGTCGCCACGTTCTTCTACCTGTCGATCATCGGCAGCGTCCTGTCGATCGCGGCGTACATCGCCTTCCCGATCGACGCGGACGACTTCGGGTCCGTCCGCTCGGCGAACCTCTTCCTCGGGCTCTCGATCACGCTCGCGCTGCTCGCGCTGGGCATCGGCGCCGTGTACTGGTCGAAGACCCTGGTCTCCGACCGCGAGCTCACCGAGATGCGCCACACCACGCGCGGCTCGGACGAGACCCGTGCCAAGGCGGTCGAGGCCTTCCAGCTCGCCGACAAGGAATCCGGCTTCAGCCGTCGCAAGCTGATCCGCAACTCCCTCATCGGTGCCCTCGTCGCGTTCCCCCTCCCCGGCATCGTCCTGGTGCGCGACCTCGCGCCGAAGGAAGACCCGAACGAGCTGCTCCGTCACACCTTCTGGAAGTCGGGCCTGCGCCTGACCAAGGACCCGACGGGTCTGCCGATCAAGGCGTCCGACGTCACCATCGGATCGGTGTTCCACGTCATCCCCGAGGGCATGCTCGACTCCGAGCACATGCTCGAGGAGAAGGCGAAGGCCGCCGTCCTCCTGATGCGCCTGGACCCGAAGGACCTCAACCCCGGCAAGGGCCAGGAGAACTGGGGCTACGACGGCATCGTCGCGTACTCCAAGATCTGCACCCACGTCGGCTGCCCGGTCGCGCTCTACGAGCAGCAGACGCACCACCTGCTGTGCCCGTGCCACCAGTCCACCTTCGATGTCTCGAACAACTGCGAGGTCATCTTCGGACCGGCGGCCCGCCCCCCTCCCCCCAACTTCCGATCTCGGTCGATGACGACGGCTACCTGGTCGCACAGAGCGACTTCCACGAGCCGGTCGGCCCGTCCTTCTGGGAGCGTGCCCGCTCATGAGCAGCACAACGACAACCACCCCCAACACCGAGTCGTCGAACAAGCCGACTCCTGACCGTGGGTCGCGGCTGATCAACTACACCGCGAACTACATCGACGAGCGCACGAGCCTCTCCGGACTGGTGAAGGAGGTCGGGCGCAAGATCTTCCCCGACCACTGGAGCTTCATGCTCGGCGAGGTCGCGCTCTACAGCTTCGTCGTCGTCCTGCTCTCGGGGACCTTCCTGACGTTCTTCTACCAGGCGTCGATGACCGAGGTCGTCTACAACGGTCCGTACGTCCCGATGAAGGGCGTCGAGATGTCGGTTGCCCTGCAGTCGACGCTGGACATCTCGTTCCAGATCCGCGGCGGGCTGTTCGTCCGACAGATCCACCACTGGGCCGCACTGCTGTTCGTGGCCTCGGTCATGCTGCACATGGCGCGCGTCTTCTTCACCGGCGCGTTCCGCAAGCCGCGTGAGCTCAACTGGGTCTTCGGCTTCGTGCTCTGGATCCTCGCCATGGCCGAGGGCTTCACCGGCTACTCGCTCCCCGACGACCTGCTCTCCGGCAACGGTCTCCGCATCATCGTCGGCATGATCGAGGGCATCCCGGTGATCGGCGTCTGGATCGCCTACCTGTTGTTCGGTGGTGAGTTCCCGGGCACCGACATCGTCGGCCGCCTGTACACGCTCCACATCCTGCTGCTGCCGGCGATCCTGGTCGCGGTGCTCGGCGTGCACCTCGTGCTCGTCGTCGTCAACAAGCACACGCAGTACGCGGGTCCGGGCAAGACGAACGAGAACGTCGTCGGCGTTCCGATCCTCCCGGCGTTCGCCGCGAAGGGTGGCGGGTTCTTCTTCATCGTCGCCGGCATCCTCGCCGCCATCGCGTCGCTGTTCACGATCAACCCGATCTGGAACTACGGCCCGTACGACCCCTCCCCTGTGTCCGCCGGAACCCAGCCCGACTGGTACATCGGCTTCGCGGACGGCGCGCTCCGTCTGGTGCCGCCGCACTGGGAGGTCGTCTGGTTCGGGTACACGGTGTCGTTCAACATCCTCGTCCCGATCGCGGTCCTGGGTGGCCTGATCGTCGCGATCTTCGTCTACCCGTTCATCGAGGCGTGGGTCACCGGCGACAAGCGCGAGCACCACATCGCCGACCGTCCGCGCAACGCCCCGACCCGCACTGCCCTCGGTGTCGCCGGCATCACGCTGTACGGTGCGCTGTTCACGGCGGCGTCCTCCGACCTCATCGCGACGCACTTCATGGTCTCGATCAACCACGTGATCCACGTGCTCCAGGCGGCGACGGTCCTCGGTCCGTTCGTGGCGTTCTGGATCACGAAGCGGGTGTGCCTCGCCCTGCAGAAGAAGGACCGCGAGATCGTCCTGCACGGGTACGAGTCGGGCCGCATCGTGCGCCTGCCGCACGGTGAGTTCATCGAGGTACACGAGCAGCTCGACGAGTACGAGCGGTGGCGCCTGCTGGAGTTCAACGACTACAAGCCGCTGATGATCCGTCCCGACGCTCGTGGTCGCATCAGCTCCATGCAGAAGGCCCGGGCGCGCGTGTCCCGCTTCTTCTTCGAGGACCGCATCGAGCCGGTGTCGAAGTCGGAGCTCGAGGCTGCGCACGCCGCGCACCACGGTCCTGACCTCGAAGGGACCCACCAGGCCCCGCAGGTCGGAGCCGGCACGAAGTAGGTATTCCTCGGCAAGAAACGCAACGCCCTCGTCCACTCCGTGGTCGGGGGCGTTGCGTTTCGCCTCAAGCGATCGCGTCATCCCGCGGACATCGGACACGCCGCCCCAGTTCACGGGGCGTTCACACCGCGGTGTTGGAATCGTCGAAGTCGGTGTGGCATCGTGTTGCACCACGCACTCGCTGCCAACGGAAGAAGAGACCCGATGGACGCCCGGACGGCCGAACACCCCAGGCCGAACCACTTCCTGCTCCACCTCAGCGACACCCACCTCCTCGCCGGCGACGGTCCCCTGTACGGGGCGGTCGACTCGGCGGAACGTCTCGGTCAGATCATCGCCGAGATCGAGGCGTCAGGTGCCCGACCCGAAGCGATCGTCGTCACCGGCGACGTCGCCGACAAGGGCGAACCCGGCGCGTACACCCGTGTCCGCGCGATCATCGAGCCCGCTGCAGAACGCATCGGTGCCCAGGTGATCTGGGCGATGGGCAACCACGACGAGCGCGGTGCGTTCCGCCAAGAGCTCTTCGGGCTCCAGCCGACCGACCGTCCCGTCGACTTCGTCTACGACGTCAACGGACTCCGCGTCATCACGCTCGACACGAGCGTGCCGGGCCACCACCACGGCGAGGTCTCCCCCCGAGCAGCTGGACTGGCTGGCCGAGGTCCTGTCCGAGCCCGCGCCGCACGGCACGATCCTCGCGATGCACCACCCGCCCGTCCCGAGCGTGCAGGACCTGACCGTCCTCGTCGAGCTCCGCGACCAGGCGGCCCTCGCCGAGGTGGTCGAGGGGAGCGACGTCATCTCGATCATCGCCGGGCACCTGCACTACTCGACCAGCGCCGTGTTCGCCGGGATCCCCGTCTCGGTGGCCAGCGCCACGTGCTACACGCAGGACCTCAACGAGTTCCAGCGTGGTACCCGCGGGCGTGACGGCGCGCAGTCGTTCAACCTCATGCACGTGTACGGCAACCAGGTCGTCCACTCCGTGGTCCCCATCGGGACGTACGCCACGGTCGGTGAGCCGGTTTCCTCCGTCGAGACGGAAGCGCGTCTCGCCGCAGCCGGCGTCGTGATCCCCCCCGGCGGTCGAACCGGCCCCTGTCACCGCGTCGATGCCGGTCTTCACCCTCGACACGATCCCGGTCTCGCCCATCCGGCGCTGACCCATGGAAGGACGGGAGGCGCGGTGCCGAGCGGCACCGGGCCTCCCGTCCGCCGTTCGGCGGGGATCAAGCTCGGGGCGGCACGCCTCGGGCGTCATGCCTCGGGTCGTCATGCCTCGGGCGTCATGCCTCGGGTCGTCATGCCTCGGGCCGTCACGCCTCGGGACGCTCCCAGGGTGCCGGGAACGGGAAGTAGCGCTCGAGGAAGTCGGTCACCCGGGTGGTGCGTTCCTCGTCGCTGACCTCCGGGAAGCTGCCGTCGTTCAGGCAGAAGAAGTCGACGTTGCGCTTCTTGAGCAGTTCGTCCAGCGTCCGGAGCCCGGCCTGCATCGTCGTGTCGATGTAGCTGACGGAGGCGTTCTCCTGGATGATCGCGCGCCCGGTGAGGAGTGCGTAGTAGTGGTACAGCGAGTTCGTGACGGAGATGTTGTCCGCCGCACGGAACCGCGAACCCGCGGTCGCGGCGAACTCGTCGGCGAACTCGTGCTCCATCTCGGTCATGATGCTCTTCCGCAGCGGGGTGGCCGCGTGCTCGAGGTGTCGCGTCGTCACGGCGCCGAAGCGCTGCTGCAGGAGCCGCCGGTTCACACGGGCCGAGTTCTCGAACCCGCTCCGCGCGGCGTTGTTCACGCCGAGGCCGATCCGGGTGTCGGCGAGGATGAACTTCGTGACCGAGCCCGGACTGAAGAACACCGACGGGTCGATGAGCCGACCGAAGAACATGTCGTCGTTCGAGTAGATGAAGTGCTCGCTGAGCCCCGGGATGTGGTGCAGCTGTGACTCGACGGCCTGCGAGTTGTGCGTCGGCAGGACAGACGGGTCGGCGAAGAACTCCTCGCTGCGGACGATGCGGACCTTCGGGTGGTCGGCGAGCCACGAGGGCGCCGGTGAGTCCGTCGCGATGTAGATGGTGCGGATCCACGGCGCGAAGATGTGCACCGACCGGAGCGCGTACTTCAGCTCGTTGATCTGTCGGAACCGGGCCGGGGCGTCGTCGCCCTCTCCCAGCACGGCGTCCGCCTGTGCGGCCTGGCGGGCACGCTGGTACTCGATGGCGTTGCCGTCCACCCACGAGAAGACGATGTCGATCGGGAACCGGATGTCCGACACGTGGTCGTCGAACATGTGCTCGACCGTGCTCCAGGACCGGCCGTACCGGTCGATGTCGACGAGGACGAACTCCTCGATCGGCAGGCTGCGGCGCATCAGGGCGTTCTCGACCGGCGCGAGGACCTCGGTCTCGGTGACCCGCCAGAACTCGAGCTGCACGCTCGTCTCCGCTCCGTAGCGGAGCCGGCCCATGGGCTCGAGCCGGGGACGGAACACGCGGAGCACCGGTTCGTCCACCGAGCCGAAGCCGTCGTCGAGGACGAGCACGGCGGGCTTGCCCGGCGGCTTGGCGTAGAAGGGCTCCCCCCGCGCCGGCGGCCATGACGGCGCTCTCGGCGCGCTGGCGGTCCCGCTCGTCGACGGCGATCACCGGGCGCTGGTCGTTCCCGCGGATGAGCAGGTGGTCGACGTCGCCGGCCGTGAGCGCGTCGTCGAGGAACAGGAGGTCCTCGATCATCGACTGCTGCGGTGTCAGGTGCCCGTTGATGAGCGTCAGCCGCCCCTTGCGGAGCACGACGTCGGGTCGGTCGAGACCGCCGGAGGACGGTCGAGGGGTCAGCAGAGGACTCTCGGTCACCGGCTCGGTCTCGTCGCTCATCCACGCCTTCCAGGTCGCACTGCCGTGCTCCGTGCACGGCACCGCCGATCCTACCGTCCGCGCGGCCGGTCGGCCCGCGGACGCCGGTCGCGCCGACGGAGGGGCGACCGGGAGGCTCACTCCGGCGGGCGCGGGACCTTCACGGCGATGCCGACGACGATGAAGAGCGCAGCGGCCACGAGTTGGAGGCCCGCCCACAGCTCACCTGGCAGCGGCAGCGTGACGACGGGGTTCCAGCAGACCGCCACGGCGGCGGTGAGGACCGCCGCCCACCAGACGCGGCCGCGGACGGCGAAGACGAGCACGATGAGCGCGAGCACGGTGACGCACCAACGGGCGAACACGAACGCGGACGAGTCGATGAAGGCGACGCAGGCGAGCAGCACGACGGCGGCGAGCAACGAGGGCGCCAGAGCCGGCCGGGTGAACGCCGGCAGTCCGTCCTCCCCGCGCCCGGAGGCGGACGAGGCCCGTTGGTCGCGTGCACCGGCCGCCCGCGCCACTGGCTGGGGACGGGCCGACCCGTGCTGCTGCGACGAACCGATGGGTGGTCGTCCCCTGCGTGCCGTCATCGTCCTCGTACCGTGCCGTCGTCGGTCATGCCGTCTCCTCGTGCGCGGGCTGCGCGACGTCATCCTGGTACGTGGAGTTGCGCTGCGTCGAATCGGTGCGGTGCGCCTCCCGTTCGGCCCGGGCGGTGATCCGCTCGACCATGCCCGGGAAGATGACGCCGTGGAACGGCAGGATCCCGTACCAGTACAGCCGTCCGGCCAGGCCCTGCGGGAAGTAGATCGCGCGCTGGTGGTAGTCGCTGCCGCCGTCGTCCGCGGGCGTGACGGTCATCTCGAGCCATGCACGACCGGGCGACTTGAACTCGGCGCGGAGCCGGAGGTACCGGCCCCGGACGAGCCGTTCGACCCGCCACCAGTCGAGCGCGTCGCCCTGCTCCAGGCGTTTCGGGTCGCGGCGGCCGCGGTTCAGCCCGACGCCACCGGCGATCTTGTCGAGCCACCCACGGGCGACCCAGGCCAGGGGGGAACGAGTACCAGCCGTTCTCGCCGCCGATCGACTCGACGACGCTCCACACGGCCTCGGGCGGTGCGGACGAGTGCCGCTTGCGGTCGTCGACGTAGACCGTGTGGCCGGCCCAGTCGGGGTCGCTCGGCAGCGGGTCGGCAGAGCCGCTGGACAGGGTCGCGTTGCGCCAGCTCGTCTCGACCTCGCCGGACCGCATCTTCGCGAGGGCGAGCCGGACCGCGCGCCGGTAGGACGTGAGGCCGCCCTCGGGCTGCGGGACGACGTCGTCGATGTCGTGCTCACGTTGCACGCACTCGAACTGCAGCGACTCGATGATCGGGGTCGCGAGCTTGCGCGGGATCGGCGTGACGACGTTGAACCAGTGCGCTGCCAGGCGGGGCGTCAGCACGGGCAGGACGGAGATGGGACGCTGCGGCAGCTTCGCCTCGACCGCGTACCCGTTGAGCATCTGGCCGTACCGGAGCACGTCCGGCCCGCCGATGTCGAAGGTGCGGTTGACGTCGGCGGGGATGGTCAGGGCCTCGACCAGGTAGTACAGGACGTCGCGGACGGCGATCGGCTGGATCCGGTTCCGGACCCACCGCGGCGCCGGCATCCACGGCAGGACGTCGGTGAGATGCCGGATCATCTCGAACGAGGTGCTCCCGCTGCCGATGACGACGCCGGCCTGCAGCGCGACCGTCGGCACGCCGGAGCCGAGGAGGACGTCCCCGACCTCCTTCCGGCTGCGCAGGTGCTTGCTGAGCTCGCCGTCCGGGTGCAGGCCGCCCAGGTAGACGAACCGCTGCACCCCTGACTCGTGGGCCACGCGCGCCATCGTCCGGGCGGCGTCGCGCTCGGCCTGCTCGAAGTCGCCGTCGGCGCCCATGGCGTGCGCCAGGTAGTACACGGCCTCGATACCGTCCACCGCCGACCGGACGGCGTCGGCGTCCTGCAGGTCCCCCCTCGGACACCTCCACCCGGTCGTTCCACGGGACGTCCTGCAGCTTCTGCGGGTTGCGGACGAGGACCCGGACGTCGTGTCCGGCGTCGAGGAGTCTGGGGACCAGTCGGCCACCGATGTACCCGGTGGCCCCGGTGACGAGGACGCGCATGGCCGGAACGGTACGCCGTGCGCCTGCCAGTAGGCTTGCCGGGTGGACAACACATCGTTCCCCGTCACCGCCGAGGCCGTCCGTCGGCTCATCGACCACGCCATCCTCAAGCCCGAGCTGGACCGCGCAGCCGTCGACGCACAGCTCGACGAGGCCGCCACGTACCGCGTGTTCAGCGTGTGCGTCCGTCCGAGCGACGTCCGCCACGCGGTCGAGCGCCTCCAGGGCACCGGGGTCGGCGTCGGCACCGTGATCGGCTTCCCGCACGGCACCACGACGACCGCCACGAAGGTCGCCGAGTCGCTGCAGGCCCTGGCCGACGGCGCCTTCGAACTCGACATGGTCCAGGACATCGGCGCCGCCAAGTCCGGCGACTGGGAGCGGGTCGAGCGGGACGTCCGCGCGGTGGTCGAGGCAGCCGGCGACACGGTGGTGAAGGTCATCCTCGAGACGGCCTACCTCACCGAGGACGAGATCGTCGCCGCCAGCCGCGCTGCGGTCGCCGGCGGGGCGTCGTTCGTGAAGACCTCGACGGGCTTCGCCGGTGGCGGTGCCACGGCCGAGCACATCCGCCTCATGCGCGAGACCGTCGGCGCCGACACCGGCGTCAAGGCCTCGGGCGGCGTCCGCGGACTCGACACCCTGCTCGAGATGGTCCGCGCCGGCGCGGACCGGATCGGCACGAGCGCCTCGGCACGCATCCTCGACGAGGTCGCTCACCGCGCCGCGACCGGCTCCTCCTCCGACCGCGGCGACGACACCTCGTCCTACTGACGGCCGTCGGCCCCCGTGGGGGGCCGCGGCTCCGGGGCTCCATCCCCTGACCTCCCACCCGATCCCCTCCCCGGGTCGGCTGCGCCGGACGCGACGTCAGCGTCACGGACCGCTGCCGGGCCTCCCGACCGCCACACCGGAGTGCGCATGTCCAGCACCACGTCCTCGTCCCTCGCCCTCGCCGTCGACCTCGGCGGCACCAAGGTCGAAGCCGCGCTCGTCACCGACCAGGGCGTCGTCCTGCCGGGCACGCGACACCGCAGCCCGACCGGGCCCGGACGGACCTCGGACGAGCTGCAGGCCGCGGTCGACGAGGTCGTGGTCGCCGCGCTCGCGGCGCTCCCCACCGACGCGAGCCTGGTCGGCGTCGGCATCGGGTCGGCCGGACCGGTCGACGAGGTGAACGGGCTCGTGTCACCGCTCAACATGCCGGTCTGGCGCGGGTACCCGCTCCGCGACCGCGTCGCGGTCCACGTGCCGGACGACGTGCCGGTGACCCTCCGCATGGACGGGCTGGCGATCACGCTCGCCGAGCACTGGGTCGGGGCGGCACAGGGCTCCGACCACGTGATGGGCATGATCGTGTCCACCGGCGTCGGCGGCGGCCTCATCCTGCACGGACGCACCGTCAGCGGCCCCACCGGCAACGCCGGGCACATCGGCCACGTCGAGTGCGGCGGCTACGACGACCCGTGCGCGTGCGGCGGCACCGGCTGCCTGGAGGCCGTGGCCAGCGGACCGAAGACCGTCGCGTGGGCGCGACGGCAGGGCTTCACCGGGACGACCGGCGAGGAGCTCTCCGCCGCCTACGCCGCCGGCGACGAGGTCGCGGTGGCCGCGGTGCAGCGGAGCGGACGAGCCCTCGGGCAGGCGATCGCCGCGGCGACGAGCCTGGTCGACCTCGAGGTCGTGGCCATCGGCGGCGGGTTCTCGCACGTCTCCCCCCGACCTGTTCGAGTACGCACGACAGGCCGTCGCCGAGCGGGTCGAGTTCCCGTTCGTGACGAAGGTCCGGATCGTCCCCACCGGCCTGTCCCAGGACGGTCCCCTCATCGGAGCGGCCGCCCTCGTGCACCGCGCCGACGTCCTGCGCTGACCCTCCTTCTCCACACCGTCGGCCTCGGGGTGGTGTGTTCGGGCATCATCTCCGTGTGCCCTCCTCCCGCCTCGTCACCACCGACGACTGGCCGGCGGCCGAGGCACGTGCCGCGGTCCTCGCCGGCGAACTCGTCCCGGTGGGCGCGTGCTGGGCGTCCGTCGCCGAACCGCAGGACACGGCGCTCCGGGCGGCGTCCTACGCGTGGTCCGTCGCGGGTGCGCAGTTCGTGGCAGCGGGGCGGAGCGCGGCGTGGATCTGGGGCGCGTGTTCCCGTCCGCCGCTCCCCCCACGACAGTTGTGTGCCGGCCGGTGAACGGTCCCGCCGCCGCGGGGCCTGGGCCGGTGTCCGTGAGATCGCACTCCGCCCGGAGGACGTCGTGCTGCGGGCGGGGGGTGCGTGTCCTCAGCCCCGACGCGACGGCGCTCGACCTGCTGCGCGACCGACGCGGGTTCGAGGCGGCGGAGGCCGAGGCGCTGCGCGGTCTGGTGCTGACCGCACTGGTCGATCCGCCGCGCCTCGCGGCACTGCTCACGGCGTCCGAGCGGCTGCCGATGGGTCGCCAGGCGCAACGCCGCTTCCGCGACGCCGGGATCGGCCTGCTGCGCTGACCCGGGCCCGGGGTCCCGCTGAGCCGACCGAGATCAGCCAGCGCTGACGCGGTAGACGTCGTACACGGCGTCGATCCGGCGCACCGCGTTGAGCACGCGGTCCAGGTGCGTCGTGTCACCCATCTCGAAGACGAAGCGGGACAGGGCGAGCCGGTCGGACGACGTCGACACCGTGGCGGACAGGATGTTCACGTGGTGGTCCGTCAGCACGCGGGTCACGTCACTGAGCAGGCCGGAGCGGTCGAGCGCCTCGATCTGGATCTGCACGAGGAACACCGACTTGGACGACGGGGCCCACTCGACCTCGATCATCCGGTCGGGCTCGTTCATGAGGGACTTCACGTTCGTGCACGACGCCTGGTGCACCGAGACACCCTGACCGCGGGTGATGAACCCGACGATCTGGTCGCCCGGCACCGGCGTGCAGCACTTCGCGAGCTTCACGAGGATGTCCGGCGCCCCACGGACGAGCACGCCGCTGTCGCTGTTCCGCAGCTGGCGGCTCGTCACGTGCCGCGGGAACGCGAGCTCCGGCTCGTCCGTCTCGGTCTCGTTCTGGATGCTGCCGAGCGCCTTCTCGATCACCGACTGGCTCGAGACGTGCCCCTCGCCGACGGCCGCGTACAGCGCCGAGACGTCGTCGTACCGCATCGCCGACGCCACCTCGGAGATGGTGTCCTGGCTCATGATGCGCTGGAGCGGCAGGTTCTGCTTGCGCATCGCCCGGGCGATGGCGTCACGGCCCTGTTCGACCGCCTCTTCCCGGCGCTCCTTGGTGAACCACTGCTTGATCTTGTTCCGGGCCCGGGGGCTCCGGACGAAGGTGAGCCAGTCCTGGCTGGGGCCGGAGTCCGGGTTCTTCGAGGTGAAGATCTCCACGACGTCCCCGCTGGACAGCTGGCTCTCGAGCGGGACGAGCCGACCGTTGACCTTGGCGCCCATCGTGCGGTGCCCGATCTCGGTGTGCACGGCGTAGGCGAAGTCGACCGGGGTCGCGCCGGCCGGCAGGCCGATCACCTTGCCCTGCGGTGTGAAGACGTAGGTCTCCTTGGCACCGATCTCGTAGCGCAGGGAGTCGAGGAACTCCGCCGGGTCGCTCGTCTCCGCCTGCCAGTCGGTGATGTGGGCGAGCCACGCCATGTCCTGGTCGGACTGTGACGTGCTCTCGGCATCACGACCGGTGACGCGCTGCTTGTACTTCCAGTGCGCGGCGACGCCGAACTCGGCACGCTGGTGCATCTCGTGCGTGCGGATCTGGATCTCGACCGCACGTCCCTGCGGCCCGAGCACCGTGGTGTGCAGCGACTGGTACAGGTTGAACTTCGGCGTCGCGATGTAGTCCTTGAAGCGGCCGGGCAGCGGCGTCCACCGCGCGTGCACGGCACCGAGCATCGCGTAGCAGTCGCGCACGGTCGGGACGAGCACGCGGATCCCGACCAGGTCGTAGATCTCGTCGAACTCGCGGCCGCGCACGATCATCTTCTGGTAGATCGAGTAGTACTGCTTCGGGCGGCCCATCACGTCGCCGCGGACCTTCGCGGCCTTGAGGTCCTTCTTCAGCGTCGCCGTGACGTTCTGCACGAACTGCTCGCGCTTCGGCTGTCGTTCCTTGACCAGGCTGTCGATCTCGACGTAGAGCTTCGGGTGCAGCACCGCGAACGACAGGTCCTCGAGCTCCAGCTTGATCATCTGGATGCCGAGGCGGTGCGCGAGCGGCGCGTAGATCTCGAGGGTCTCCTTGGCCTTCCGCGTGGCGGAGGCCGACTCCACGAAGCCCCAGGTGCGGGCGTTGTGCAGGCGGTCGGCGAGCTTGATGACCAGGACACGGATGTCCTTCGACATGGCGATGACCATCTTGCGGACGGTCTCTGCCTGCGCGCTGTCGCCGTACTTGACCTTGTCGAGCTTCGTGACGCCGTCGACGAGCATCGCGATCTCGTCACCGAAGTCCTCGCGCAGCTGGTCGAGCTGGTAGTCCGTGTCCTCGACGGTGTCGTGCAGGAGCGCGGCGGCGATCGTGATCGTGCCGATGCCCAGGTCGGCGAGGATCTGCGCGACCGCGACCGGGTGCGTGATGTAGGGCTCGCCGGACTTGCGCTTCTGGCCGTCGTGCGCGCGCTCCGCCACCGAGTACGCCCGCTCGATCAGCGTCGTGTCGGCCTTCGGGTGGTGCGACCGGACGGTGCGGATCAGGGTGTCGACGGCACCGGCCGGCTGTGCGCGGGAGAACAGCCGCGGCAGCAGCGACCGGAGTGACCCGATGTTGCCGGTCGTGTTCGACCCGAGCGGCGGGCTCGACGGGCGCGGAGCGGACCCTGGTCGCGACCCGTCGGACGGCCGGGAAGCAGCACCGGCATCCGGCTGCGAGGACTCACGCGTGTCGGTCATGCTGCGCCTCCCGGGACTCGATCCGACAACACTACGCGCGTCGGGTCAGTGCTCGTGACCACGTTCGCCGTCAGCGGCGGGAGTCCGTCCGGGGCGGACCACCGGGGCGCCGGACTGCTCCCACGCCACCATCCCGCCGGCGAGACTGACCGCCGGGACCCCGGCACGCTCGAGCGCGGCGACGACCTGGGCCGAGCGGTACCCGCTGTGGCACACGACGACCGCGGGGTGCTCGTCGTCGGCGGGCACCTCGGCCCACCGCGCCTGCAGCTCCGACATCGGCAGCAGCGTCGCCTGCGGTGCGTGCACCTCGTCCCACTCGGACTGCTCGCGCACGTCGATCAGGGGCGCGCCGTCCTCGATCCGCTGGAGCGCGTCGGCCAGTTCGACCTCCTGCGGGCCCATCAGACGTCTGCCCCGGCCTGCACGGGACGCTGCTTCCCGGCCGCCTGCGCCTTCTTCGCGTCGCTCGCGAGGACCTTGGGCTCGTTCTCGCGGAGGTGCGCGTACATGGGCGCCGCCAGGAAGATCGTCGAGTAGGTGCCGACGATGATGCCGATGAAGAGCGCGAGGGAGATGTCCCGCAGGGTGCCGGCGCCGAGGACGTACGACCCGATGAAGAGGATCGCCGCGACCGGCAGCAGCGCCACGACCGAGGTGTTGATCGACCGGACGAGCGTCTGGTTGATCGCGAGGTTGACGGACTGCTTGAACGTCCGGTGCGACTCGATCGCCGTGTTCTCGCGGACCTTGTCGAAGACCACGACCGTGTCGTAGAGCGAGTAGCCGAGGATCGTCAGGAAGCCGATGACGGCCGCGGGAGTGACCTCGAGACCGACGATGCCGTACACGCCGGCCGTGATGAGCAGGTCGTGGACGAGCGCGGTCATCGCCGCGAGCGACATCTTCCAGGTGCGGAAGTACAGCGCCATGAACACGGCGGCCAGGGCGAGGAAGATCACGAGACCGCGGATGGCCTGCGCCAGGACGTCCGCGCCCCACGTCGCTCCGATGAAGGTCGCGGCGACCTGGGACTCCGGCACGTCGTACGCGGCCGCGAGGTCCGAGGCGATCTCGTCGGTCTGCGCGTTCGTGAGCTGACCGGTCTGCACGCGGATGCCGTGGGTCCCGAGCTGCGAGACACGCGGTGCCTCGTCCGACACCACGCGCTCGACGGTCTCGGTGGCGATGTTCTGGTCGGTGGACTCGGCGTCCGAGACCGTGAACTCGGAGCCGCCGGTGAACTCGATGCCGAGCTGGTACCCGCCACGGAGCCACGGCACCGCGAGGGAGATCACGATGCAGGCGACCGCGATGAGGTACCACGTCTTCCGCCGTCCCACGAAGTCGTAGGACCGCTTGCCCGTGTAGAGGTCACTGCCGAACTGGCTGAAGCTCGCCATCAGCTGTCCTTCCCGTTGCCGGTGTCGTTGCCCGTGCTGCCGGATGCCTTGCGCTCGGCGATGGTCTGGCGGCGGGCGGCCTCACGCGCACTGCGCTGCCGCTTGCCGTCGACGATGGGTGCGCGGAACTGCGCGCGGCCGCGGTAGACCGCGCCGAGGGCGGCCGGGTCGAGACCGCTGAACGTGTGCCCCTCACCGAAGAACCGGCTGCGGGCGATGAGCTGCATCATCGGGTGCGTGAACAGCGCCACGACGACGACGTCGATGAGGGTGGTCAGGAGGAGCGTGAACGCGAACCCCTTCACGTCGCTCACCGCGAGCACGTAGAGCGTCACGGCGGCGAGGAAGTTGACCGAGTCGGAGGCGAGGATCGTGCGGAGCGCACGCTTCCAACCGGACTCGACCGCGCTCTCGAGGGCTCGACCGTCGCGGAGCTCGTCACGGATGCGCTCGAAGTAGACGATGAACGAGTCCGCCGTGATGCCGATCGCGACGATCAGGCCGGCGACACCCGCGAGCGAGAGCCGGTAGTCGACCCGCCAGGACATGATCGCGATGACCAGGTACGTCAGGGCTGCGGCGACGCCGAGCGACAGGACCGTGACGAACGCCAGCGCCCGGTACTGGATGACCGAGTAGATGATGACCAGCACGAGACCGATGAGGCCGGCGACGAGACCGCCGACGAGCTGTGCGGTGCCGAGCGTGGCCGAGATGACCTCGTTCGACTGCACCTGGAAGTTGATCGGCAGTGCGCCGTACTTCAGCTGGTCGGCGAGGGTCTTCGAGGAGTCCGCGGTGAACGCGCCGGTGATCTGGGCCTTGCCGTTCGTGATCGCCGCGTTCGTCGACGGTGCCGTGATGACCGTGCCGTCCAGGACGATGGCGAACTGGTTCTGCGGCTGCGCGAGCGAGACGAGGCGGTTCGTGACCGTCGCGAAGTCCTTGGTGCCGGCGCCGTTGAAGGTCAGGTTGACGGCCCACTCGCCCGTCGTCGTGCCCTGCGAGTTCGAGGCGAGGCCGGAGGTGGCGTTGCTGATGTCCGCGCCGGAGACCTCGACCGGGCCGAGGATGTACTTCGCGGTGCCGTCGGCGTCACACGTCACGAGCGGCTCGTCGTCCGGGGCGGCGGTCACGTCGTCCGGGGCGGAGCACTTGTAGTTCGTGTACAGGTCCTGCAGCTTGGGCGTCACCCAGGCCAGGTCGCTGCCGTTGGTCGGCTCGGCGCTCGGACTGGCCTGGAGCGATGCGGGCGGCGAGTACGGCGTCGGGGACGCGGACTGCGAGCCGTCGTCGCCGACGGCGCTGTCCGACGCGGCCTCGGTGTAGAGCACCGGACGGAAGGTCAGCTTCGCTGCGGCCTCGATGCGCTGGATGGTCTCCTGGTCGGGCTTGCCGGGGATCGAGACGACGATGTTGTTGGCGCCCTGGGTGTTGATCTCGGACTCCGAGACACCGGTGGCGTCGATGCGCTGGCGGATGATGTTCACCGCCTGCTGCAGCTGCTCCGAGGTGACGGCCGACCCCTCGGTGCTCTGTGCCGCGAGGGTGATCTGGGTCCCGCCCTGCAGGTCGAGCGCGAGCTCCGGGACCCAACTCGCCCCGTCGTACCACTTGTCGGAGGCGTCCTTCGACGTGCTCGCGAGGATCGACGCTGCGGTGTTCAGCCCCGCGAGGATCGCCAGGATGATCACCAACCAGGTGAGCGAGCGGAGCGCCTTCTTGACGGGTGTCGATCGTGCCACCGGTCGTCTCGTCTTTCTGTCGTGAGCCCCGCACGTCGGAACGCACGGGGCCCATGGTGTCGCACCGTCGGGTGGTCCCGACGGCGTCGTCGGTCAGTCTTCGGTCTTGCGCTTCGTGGTGTCGACGTCCTCGACCCGCTCGCCGTAGATCGGCTCGCCGTTCAGCTCGGTGACGTGGTCCGCCGCGGGCTCGGTCGTGGTGGTCGTCTCGACGGCCTCGGGAGTCTCCTCCGGCACGACGCGGGACAGGGTCTGGCGGTGCACCGTGACGACGGTGCCCGGTGCGATCTCGACGTCTGCGGTGACCTTCTCGTCGTCGACGGACACGAGCGTGCCGTAGAGGCCGAACGAGAGCATGACACGGGCACCGGGGACCATCTGGCTGGCGGTCTCCGACTGCTGCTTCTTGCGCTTGCGGCTGCTGTAGAACATGAAGGCCGCGAACGCCACGATGATGATGATGAGGAAGTACTGGTCCATGGGGACCCTCCGGTCGGTCGAGCGGTTTCGGGCGCGAGCAGTCTAGAGCACGCAGATGTCCGGTCCTTCACGCACCGTCGGCGTCGAACAACCCCGGCTGTGCTGCGGCCTGTCCGGGCGTGAGCCCGAAGTGCCGCCAGGCCTGCGGGGTCGCGATGCGGCCGCGCGGGGTCCGCGTGACGAGCCCGATGCGGACGAGGAACGGCTCGACGACCGACTCGATCGTCTCGGACTCCTCGCCGACGGACACCGCGAGCGTGTTGAGCCCGACCGGGCCGCCGTCGAAGCGGGTGAGCATCGTCTCGAGCACGGCGCGGTCGAGCCGGTCCAGGCCGTACTCGTCGACGTCGTACAGGTCGAGTGCGCCCTGGACCGCGGCCATGCCGTCCCGGGTGCCGTGCACGAGCGCGAAGTCGCGGACCCGTCGCAGCAGACGGTTCGCGATGCGCGGGGTCCCGCGGGAGCGCCCGGCGATCTCCCGCAGGGCGTACCGGTCGAAGTCGAGTTCCAGCAGGTGGGCGGCGCGGATGAGGACCTGCTCGAGCTCGTCACGCTCGTAGAACTCCAGGTGCGCGGTGAAGCCGAAGCGGTCGCGCAGGGGGTTCGGCAGGAGTCCGGCCCGGGTGGTCGCACCGACGAGGGTGAACGGGGCGAGGTCGAGCGGGATGCTCGTCGCACCGGCGCCCTTGCCGACCATGACGTCGATGCGGAAGTCCTCCATCGCGAGGTAGAGCATCTCCTCGGCCGATCGGGCCATCCGGTGGATCTCGTCGATGAACAGCACCTCGCCGGGCATGAGCGACGAGAGGACGGCGGCGAGGTCACCTGCGTGCTGGATCGCCGGGCCGCTCGACATCCGCAGGGGGGCGGTTCGACTCGTGCGCCACGATCATCGCGAGCGTCGTCTTGCCGAGTCCGGGCGGTCCGGCCATCAGGATGTGGTCCGGCGTCCGGTCCTGCATGGCAGCGGCCTTGAGGAGCAGGTCCAACTGCCCGCGGACCTTCCGCTGCCCGACGAACTCGTCGAGGGACTTCGGGCGGAGCGCTCCCTCGAACGCGAGCTCCTCGGGCGACTGGGCGTCGGCCGCGGTGATGCCGCCGCTCATCGACCGGCACCCGCCGGTCGGAGCGTGCCGAGCGCGGCGCGGAGGAGCGCCTGCGTCCCCATCTGGGCGACGCCGGGCTCGTTCGCGACGGCGTCGTCGACGGCCGACCGGGCGGCCTCCTCGCGCCAGCCGAGCCCGACCAGTGCGATGACGACGTCCTCGGAGGCGGGGTGCGCGGCGACCGCACCGGCGGCAGCCGAGGCGGTCGGCGCCTCGAACGCGGCGAGCTTGCCGGCGAGGGCGACGATGATGAGCTTGGCCGTCTTCGGACCGATCCCGGAGACCTTCCGGAACGCGGCGTCGTCGTCGTTCGCGACGGCGTTCGCCACCTGTGCCGCGGTCATCTGCCCGAGGACGCCGAGGGCGGACTTCGGCCCGACGCCGGAGACGCTGCGCAGCAGGTCGAACACGCGGAGCGCCTCGACCGAGTCGAAGCCGAACAGCTCGAAGGCGTCGTCCCGGACGATGAGCGCCGTGCGGACGAACACCTCTGCGCCGTGACGCATGGTCAGGGCGTGCGCCGGCGTGACCGTCACCGCGTACCCGACTCCCCCCGACCTCGACCACGGCGGTCGATCCGGCCACGTCGATGCAGGTGCCCCGGAGACTCGCGATCATGCCCCGAGCCTAGGGCGGACCGCGGACGTCCTCGGACCGCCGCTCCGCACGAGCGGGGACGCCGCGCTCCGCCCGGCTGCACCGGCCTGCGCGTCACGCCACGCGCGCTGCGCGGGCGTGAGCGTCTGCGTGCCGGTGCTGACGGCGTCCGGCGAGCCGAGCCTCCAGGCATGGCACACCGCGAGGGCGAGCGCGTCCGCGGCGTCCGCCGGCCTCGGTGCCTCGGCCAGGCCGAGGACCCGCGCGACCATCGCCTGCACCTGCCGCTTGTCCGCGTTGCCGTACCCGGTGATGGCGGCCTTGACCTCGGACGGAGTGTGCAGCCCGACCGGCAGCCCGCGCGCCGCTGCGGCGTGCAGGGCGAGCCCGGACGCCTGCGCGGTCCCCATCACGGTGCGCACGTTCGCCTGGGCGAAGACGCGTTCCACGGCGACGGCGTCCGGACGGTGCGTGTCGATCTGCTCCGCGATGCCCTCCGCGATCGCGAGCAACCGCAGTTCCAGGGCCATGTCCGCCGGGGTGCGGACGACCGTCACGTGCACGAGGCGGGCGCGCCGATCCGGCGTGACCTCGACCACGCCGACCCCGCACCGGGTGAGCCCGGGGTCCACCCCGAGCACGCGGAGCACGGTCTTATTCCTCGTCCTCGTCGAGCTCGGCCTGCACGTCGGCGGGCACGTCGAAGTTCGCGTACACGTTCTGCACGTCGTCCGAGTCCTCGAGCGCGTCGATGAGCTTGAACACCTTGCGGGCGGTGTCGGCGTCGACCTCGACCTTGAGGTTCGGCACGAACTCGGCGTCGGCGGAGTCGTAGTCGATCCCTGCGTCCTGCAGGGCCGTGCGTGCCTGGACGAGGTCGGACGCCTCGGTGATGACCTCGAAGCCGCCGCCCTGGTCGATGACGTCCTCGACACCCGCGTCGAGCACGGCCGTCATGACGTCGTCCTCGGAGAGCCCGTCGGTCTTCGTGACCGAGATGACACCCTTGCGGTTGAAGTTGTAGGCGACACTGCCCGGGTCGGCCATGGTGCCGCCGTTGCGCGACATCGCGGTCCGGACCTCAGCCGCAGCGCGGTTCTTGTTGTCGGTGAGGCACTCGATGAGCAGCGCGACGCCGTTCGGGCCGTAGCCCTCGTACATGATCGTCGTGTACTCGATCGACTCACCGGTCAGGCCGGCGCCGCGCTTGACGGCACGGTCGATGTTGTCGTTCGGCACCGAGGTCTTCTTGGCCTTCTGGACCGCGTCGACCAGCGTCGGGTTGCCCGACATGTCGGCGCCGCCCATCTTCGCGGCGACCTCGATGTTCTTGATGAGCTTGGCGAACGACTTCGCACGGCGCTGGTCGATGACCGCCTTCTTGTGCTTGGTCGTTGCCCACTTGGAATGCCCGGACACGGTTCTCCTTGCGTCTAGCCGAAAATCCGGTCCAGTCTACCGACCCGGGAGGCTCGGCCGCCCTCCGCCTCGCTGGCGCGGCCAACCGGCGGCCCGGCTCAGGCGGAACGGACCAGGTCGAGGAAGCGCCGGTGGAAGCGGTCCTCCCCCCGCGACCTCCGGGTGGAAGGCGCTCGCCAGCACGTTGCCCTGCTGCACCGCGACGACCTGCCCGTCGGTCAGCGCCCCGAGCACGCGCACGTCGATGCCGTGCTCCTCGACCACGGGCGCCCGGATGAACACCGCGTGCACGGGGTCCGCGCCGAGTTCCGGCATCGGGATGTCCGTCTCGAACGAGTCGTTCTGGTTGCCGAAGGCGTTGCGTCGGACCGTCGTGTCGAGGATCCCGAGCGTGTGCTGCCCGGCGATGCCGTCGGTGATCCGCGCGCTCAGCATGATCATGCCCGCGCAGGTGCCGTAGGCCGGTAGGCCACCGCGGATGGCATCGGCGAGCGGTTCCGCAAGGCCGAACGTCCGGGACAGCTTGTCCATCACGCTCGACTCACCGCCGGGGATGACGACGCCGTCGAGCGCCGCCAACTCCTCCGGACGGCGGAGCGGCACGACGTCGGCGCCGAGCTCCGTGAGGGACGAGATGTGCTCGCGGAAGTCCCCCCTGCAGGGCGAGGACGCCGATCCGGGGCGCGGCGTTACCAGCCACGCTCGGCGAGACGGTGCGGCGCGGGGACGTCGGCCACGTTGATGCCGACCATCGCCTCGCCCAGCCCACGCGAGACCTCGGCGATGACCTTCGGGTCGTCGTGGAAGGTCACGGCCTTGACGATCGCCGCGGCGCGCTTGGCCGGGTCACCGGACTTGAAGATGCCGGAGCCGACGAACACGCCGTCCGCGCCGAGCTGCATCATCATCGCGGCGTCGGCGGGGGTGGCGACACCACCGGCGGTGAAGAGCACCACCGGGAGTGAGCCGGTCTGCGCGACCTCCTTCACGACGTCGTACGGGGCCTGCAGCTCCTTGGCGGCGACGTAGAGCTCGTCCTCCTTGAGGTTCCGCAGCGCCGCGATCTCCTTCGAGATGGTGCGGATGTGGCGCGTGGCCTCGGACACGTCGCCGGTGCCGGCCTCGCCCTTGGAGCGGATCATGGCCGCGCCCTCGGTGATGCGGCGGAGGGCCTCGCCGAGGTTCGTCGCACCGCAGACGAAGGGCGTCGTGAAGCCCCACTTGTCGATGTGGTTGACGTAGTCGGCGGGCGAGAGCACCTCGGACTCGTCGATGTAGTCGACGCCGAGCTCCTGGAGCACCTGGGCCTCGACGAAGTGGCCGATGCGGGCCTTCGCCATGACCGGGATCGACACGGCGGCGATGATCTCCTCGATCATCGACGGGTCGGACATGCGGGCGACACCACCCTGCGCACGGATGTCGGCCGGGACGCGCTCGAGGGCCATGACGGCGGTGGCGCCGGCTTCCTCGGCAATGCGGGCCTGGTCGGCGTCGATCACGTCCATGATGACGCCGCCCTTGAGCATCTCCGCGAGGCCGCGCTTGACGCGTGAGGACCCGGTGGTCGAAGTGGCGGTGACGGTGCTGGGGGGTGCTGTCGCTCATGATCCCCCCCCAGTCTAGTGCTCCGGCCACCCCTCGGCGACGAGTCGACGGGTCTCGCCGAGCATCTGCGAGAGCGACTTCGTCCGGGCGATGATCGGGAAGAAGTTGGCGTCCGACTGCCACCGCGGCACGATGTGCTGGTGCAGGTGTGCGGCAACACCGGCGCCGGCGACCTCGCCCTGGTTCATCCCGATGTTGAACCCGTCGCAGTGGGCGACCCGGCGGAGGACCCGCATCGCGGTCTGGGTCAGCTCGCCGATCTCCTGCAGTTCCTCCGGCGTCACCTCGTCGTAGAGCGGGACGTGTCGGTACGGGCAGACGAGCAGGTGGCCGTTGTTGTACGGGTACAGGTTGAGCAGCACGTACGCGTGCTCGCCCCGCGCGACGATGAGGGCTTCACGATCGGACTTCCGCGGTGCCTCGCAGAACGGGCAGTCGTCACGGTGCCCGCGACCCTCGCCCGCCCGGCCGGCGTCGATGTACGCCATCCGGTGCGGGTTCCACAGGCGCTGGAAGGCGTCCGGGACCGCCGCCTGGGTGGCGGCGTCCCGGATCACCAGCGGGTCGCCCTCGTCGTCGAGCGGGCCGGACATCAGACCTGCACGCGGTCGCGGATGGCCGTCGTGATGCGCTCGACGGCCTCGTCCACGGGCACGCCGTTGTCCTGGCGGCCGTCCCGGAACCGGAAGCTGACGGCCCCGGCGTCGCGGTCGTCGCCGCCCGCGATGAGCTGGAACGGCACCTTCGCCTTGGTGTGCGTTCGGATCTTCTTCTGCATGCGGTCGTCCGAGTGGTCGACCTCGGCGCGCACGCCCTTCGCACGGAGCTTCGCGACCACCTCGTCGAGGTAGTCGCCGTACTCCTCGGCGACGGGGATCGCGACGACCTGCACCGGGGACAGCCAGACCGGGAACGCCCCCGCGTAGTGCTCGGTCAGGACGCCGAAGAACCGCTCGATCGACCCGAACAGGGCACGGTGGATCATCACCGGGCGCTGACGGGTGCCGTCGGCAGCCGTGTACTCGATGCCGAACCGCTCGGGGAGGTTGAAGTCGAGCTGCACGGTGGACATCTGCCAGGTGCGGCCGATGGCGTCGCGCGCCTGCACGGAGATCTTCGGGCCGTAGAAGGCCGCACCGGCGGGGTCGGCGACGAGTTCGAGCCCGGACTCCTCGGCGACCTCGCGCAGGGTGTTCGTAGCGACCTCCCAGACCTCGTCGTCGCCGACGTACTTCTCGGGGTCCTTGGTGGAGAGCTCGAGGTAGAAGTCGTCGAGACCGTAGTCGCGGAGCAGGGACAGCACGAACTGGAGGGTCGTGGTGAGCTCCTCCTTCATCTTCTCCTGCGTGGTGAAGATGTGCGCGTCGTCCTGGGTCAGGCCACGGACCCGGGTGAGGCCGTGGATGACGCCGGACTTCTCGTTGCGGTAGACCGTGCCGAACTCGAACATCCGCAGCGGCAGGTCGCGGTAGGAGCGGGCCTGCGACCGGTACGCCAGGATGTGCATCGGGCAGTTCATGGGCTTGAGGTAGTAGTCCGCGCCCTGTCGGGTGACGTTGCCGTCCTCGTCCCGCGCCTCGTCCATGTGCATGGGCGGGAACATGCCGTCCTTGTACCACCCGAGGTGACCGGACTGCTCGAACAGGTCGCCCTTGGTGATGTGCGGCGTGTAGACGAACGAGTAGCCGTTCTCCTCGTGCCGACGACGCGAGTAGTCCTCCATCTCACGGCGGATGATGCCGCCCTTGGGGTGGAAGATCGCGAGGCCCGAGCCGATCTCGTCGGGGAACGAGAACAGGTCGAGTTCGGCGCCGAGCTTGCGGTGGTCGCGCTTCGCCGCCTCCTCGAGGCGCACGAGGTACGCCTTGAGCTGGTCCTTGTCGGGCCAGGCGGTGCCGTACACGCGCTGCAGCTGCGGGTTCTTCTCCGACCCGCGCCAGTAGGCGGCGGCGACGCGCATGAGCTTCGCCGCGTTGCCGATCCACCGGGTGTGCGGGACGTGCGGGCCGCGGCAGAGGTCCTGCCAGACGACCTCGCCGGACTTCGGGTCGACGTTCTCGTACACGGTGAGCTCGCCCGCGCCGACCTCGACGCTCTCGCCCGAGTCGCCATCGGCAGCGGCGCCCTTCAGGCCGATGAGCTCCTGCTTGTAGGGCTCCCCCCGCCATGAGCTCGCGGGCCTCGCCGTCCGTCACGACCCGGCGGCGGAAGCGCTGGGCCTGCTTGACGATGCGGTCCATGCCCTTCTCGATCGCCTTGAGGTCCTCGGGCGTGAAGGGCTCGGCCACGTCGAAGTCGTAGTAGAAGCCGTCGGTGACCGGCGGCCCGATGCCGAGCCTCGCGTCCGGGTTGATCTGCTGCACCGCCTGCGCGAGCACGTGCGCGGCGGAGTGCCGGAGGATGTCGAGGCCGTCCTGCTCGTCGAGGGTCACCGGCTCGACGACGTCGCCGGCCGCCACCTCGGCCGCCAGGTCCTTGAGCACACCGGCCACCCGGACGGCGACGACACCGCGGACGCCGTCGAACAGATCGGTGCCCGTCGTGGTCGTCGTCGCGGTGCGGGGCTCGGGTGCCTGGGGCACGTCGGCGGGCTCGGCGGGTTCTGCGGCGACTGACTCGGTCACGATGGTGGGACTCCTCGATCGGATTGGGTGCGTCAAGACTAGTGCGGGCGCGGTCGCCGGACGGCACCGGCGCCGACCCGCGGAGTCCGTCGCCGAGGCTCAGGCCGGCACGGCGCCGAGGGTGGTGACGGGCAGACGCGGTTCGAGCCGCTCGCGGCCGGACAGCCCGTCGAGTTCGATCAGGGCGGCGAACCCGATCGCCTCGTACCCCGCGCGCTCGAGCAGCGTCACGGTCGCGGCCGCCGTGCCCCCGGTGGCGAGGACGTCGTCGACGACGAGCACCCGGGTGCCGGGTTCGAGCTGGCCGGGGCGCAACTCGAGTTCGGCCTCCCCGTACTCGAGCGCGTACTGCTCGCTGAGCACCTCGCCGGGCAGCTTGCCGGCCTTGCGCACGGTCAGGACGCCGACCTGGTGCTGCGCCGCGATGCCGCCGGCGAGGGCGAACCCGCGCGCCTCGATGCCGGCGACGGCCGCGAAACCCGCACCCACCGCGAACGGTGCGGCGAGGGCCTCACAGACGCGCCCGAAGGCGATCGGATCGGCGAACACCGGCGTCACGTCACGGAACAGCACGCCCGGCTTCGGGAAGTCGGGGACGATCTGGGTGAGGCGCTCGACGAGGGCAGCGGCGGTCTCCTTCATGCCGTCAACCGTACGGGCCAACGGGGGTGCGGCCAGGACGCCGACCGGCCGGCTGGAGTCGGGCGGGAGGCGCGGGACGGATCGGTCCCGCGCCTCCCGTCCGCTGGTCGCCACCGGGCGACTCAGCGCCACTGCCGTGGTCCGGTGACGAGGAGCAGCCACTCGGCCTCACGGACGAGACGCGCCTCGTGCTCGCACTGCCGGCGGAGTTCCTCGGCCGGGTCGATCTCGTGGGGCTGTCGCCGCGTGCGGCGGCTCCACACGATGAGGGCGAGTCCGAGCCGGAGCGCCAGACGGTCCGGCAGTGACACCGGCCGGGGCGCGCCGGTGGGCGGCCGGACGGGTCGGAGGAGGGTCTTCGATGACATGGTGTTCTCATTTCAGGGGATTGCCGGAGATCCACGGGATTGCCGGAGGAAGGGTCGACGGAATGACCCGGGAAACGGGTCGGGGAATGACCTGCTGCATTTCGTCGACGATGCCCCGGAGGGCGCGACGGAACACCTCGATCAATGCATGCGGATCCGTTTCTGCATGCGTGCGAGATGCCAGCAGGTCCGGGAACGAACGCGCCGTCCCGTCACCTGGACCGACTCGACGGCGCCGACCGTCGACGACGTCGACGGCGGTGCCGGGCTCGGCTCGGGGACACCCCTCGGAGGAGCGACCGGCGACTGCGGACCAGCGAGCCGGTCCGACAGCACGGGGCGGTCGGCCTGCTCGGCTCGTCAGCGCCGGCGGTCAGTGCCGCCGGAGCAGCACATCCACGAGGAGGTCGGACCGGGCATCGAGCACGAGCAGTGGCTCAGCGTACGAGCCCGTCAGACGGGAGGACGGTCCGGTCAGCAGGAACCGGAGACGGGACCGGTGGTTCCACGGAATGCCCGGAACGGCGTGAGTGTGGTGATCAATGTCGGCCCCCCTTTCGGCACGGTTCTGCGGTCGCTCGGACCTTCGGATTCCCGACGCGTCGGAATTCCGTTCGCGTCGGGAGAACACTATCCAGACGCAGGAGGACTCCGCAACCCTTCCCCCCGGCATTCCGTGGAATTGCATTCCCGAACACACGACGAAGCCCCCGGCACCGATGGTGCCGGGGGCTTCGTCGTGGGGAGTCGCTAGACCGCGACGGATGCGTCGACCAGTGCGACGACCTCGTCGTCCACGACGTCGATGCGGACCGTGACGCCGTCGTCCGTGGCGCCCTCGACCACCAGCTCCGCGATGCGGTCGTCGACCTCGCGCTGGATGAGACGACGGAGCGGACGGGCGCCGTACTCCGGCTCGTAGCCGTGCTCGGCGAGCCAGTCGGTCGCCGACTCGGACACCGAGAGCACCATGCCCTGCGCCGCCAGCCGGAGCGCCGTGTCCTGCAGGAGCAGCGACACGATCGAGCGCAGCTGCCCGCGCTCGAGCTTGCGGAACAGCACGATCTCGTCGATCCGGTTGATGAACTCCGGCCGCATCGACTCGCGCAGCCTGCCCATCACGCGGTTGCGGAGGTCGTCCTCGGCGTAGCCGCCGTCGGCCGCCACCGAGAAGCCGAGCGCACCCGAGCGGGACGCGAGGAACTCCGACCCGATGTTCGAGGTCATGATGACCACGGTGTTCCGGAAGTCGACCGTCCGGCCCTGTCCGTCGGTGAGCCGTCCGTCGTCGAGCACCTGCAGGAGCAGGTTGAACACGTCCGGGTGCGCCTTCTCGACCTCGTCGAGCAGGATCACCGAGTACGGGTTCCGACGGACGCGCTCGGTCAGCTGCCCGGCCTCGTCGTAGCCGACGTACCCCGGAGGGGCACCGACGAGTCGCGAGACCGTGTGGCGTTCGCCGAACTCGCTCATGTCGAAGCGGAGCATCGCCGACTCGTCCCCGAACAGCGACGAGGCCAGCGCCTTGGCGAGCTCGGTCTTGCCGACACCGGTCGGTCCGAGGAACAGGAAGCTGCCGACCGGGCGACGCGGGTCGCCCATCCCGGTGCGACTGCGTCGGACCGCCTTCGCGATCGCCCGCACGGCGTCGTCCTGGCCGACCACGCGGTCGTGCAGCTCGGACTCCAGGCCCGCGAGGCGGGTCTTGTCGGCCGACCCGAGGCGGGTCACCGGGATCCCGGTGGCGCGGGACACCACGGCTGCGATGTCCGCCTCGGTGATGACGTCGTCCGCGGCGTGCGGTCGGGACGACCGGGCGACCTCGCCCGTGTCGGCGGCGGTGATCCGGGCCTCCAGTCCGGCGATCTCGTCGCGGAGGTCGGACGCCTCCTCGTACTGCTCCTCGGCGACGGCGCGGTCCTTGCGGGCCGTGAGGTCGGCGACCTCGGCCCGGAGCGCGTCGACGTCGACGTCGCCCGACCGGGCGAGGCGACGGCGGGCACCGGCTTGGTCGATGAGGTCGATGGCCTTGTCCGGCAGGTGCCGGTCGGTCACGTAGCGGTGCGAGAGCTCGACGGCCGCTCGGAGCGCCTCGTCGGAGTACGTCACGCCGTGGTGCTCGGCGTAGCGGGGGGCTGAGACCGGTGAGGATCGCGACCGCGTCCTCCAAGCTCGGCTCCCCCCACCGTCACGGGCTGGAAGCGACGCTCGAGTGCGGCGTCCTTCTCGATGCGGCGGTACTCCTTCAGCGTCGTCGCGCCGACGAGGTGCAGGTCACCGCGGGCGAGGCGCGGCTTGAGGATGTTGCCGGCGTCCATCGAACCGCCCTCGCCGCCACCACCGGCGCCGACGACGGTGTGCAGCTCGTCGACGAAGACGATGAGCTCGTCCGCGTGCGCGGCGATCTCGTCCATCGCCTTGGTCAGGCGCTCCTCGAAGTCACCGCGGTACCGGGTGCCGGCGAGCATGCCGGGCAGGTCGAGCGCGACGACGCGCTTGCCCTGCAGCAGGGCCGGGACGTCGCCGTCGACGATGCGCTGGGCGAGTCCCTCGACGATGGCGGTCTTGCCGACGCCGGGCTCGCCGATGAGGACGGGGTTGTTCTTGGTGCGGCGGAGCAGGATCTCGACGGCCTGCTCGATCTCGTCGGCGCGGCCGATCACCGGGTCGATGCGGCCGTCACGAGCGCGTGCCGTGAGGTCGGTGCCGTACTGGTCGAGCGTCGGGGTCTCCGACTGCTGGTCCTGGTCGGCGGTGGTGGTGCCGGGCATGGGTCGCCCCTCTCGTGCGGCCTCGGCCGCGTCGTGCGCGTAGGACTGCATCACCTGCGGGGTGACGCCGGCGCTCGCGAGGAGTTGCCCCGCGACGGTGTCCTGGTCGGTGACGAGCGCGAAGAAGACGTGCTCGGGGTCGGTGTACGTGCTGCCGAACCCGCGCGCGGCCTGGGTGGCCTCGAGCAGGATCCGTTGCGCGGACGGGGTCAGGGCCGGGCGACCCTCGACACGGTCACCCGACGGCATCGGGAGGCGCTGTTCGACCTCGGCGGCGAACCGCTCGGGGTCGGCACCCGCGGACCGGAGGACGGCCGCGAAGGGCTCGGTGCCGACGAGCACGTGCAGCACGTGCAGCGCGTCGATCTCGTGCTGCCCCTGCTCGACGGCGTACGCGGCCGTCTGCTGGAGCAGCTCGTGGGTGCGCCGGCTGAGGAGCCGGGTGATGTCGACCGGCCGTCCGAACGGCACGGACCGCTGGGACTGACCGGGGTTCTGCGAAGCCGCGAGCAGTCGTGCGAGGAACTCGTCGAACGAGTCGTTGCCGCCGGTCGGGCCGAACGTCTGTGGCAAAGGGACCTCCTGAGGAACTTGAGTGCCTTCGGCTCAATGCAACGCAGGAGGGCCGCGGTCATTCCCGTGTCCGGGAAGAAGTTGCGGCGAGTCGACTCAGGTCCGGGTGATGGCCGCCGTGCTCGCGTCGGTGACGCGCACCAGGTCGGCGGGGACCACCTCGATGTCGAACCCGCGGCGCCCGCCGGACACGAAGATCGTCGCGTGGTCGGCGGCCGACGCGTCCAGCACGGTGCGCAGTCGTGTCCGCTGTCCCACCGGACTGATCCCGCCGACGACGTACCCGGTGCGGCGTTCCGCGAGCGCGGGGTCCGCGAGCGACGCCTTCTTCCCGCCGACGGCCGCCGCGACGGCCTTGAGGTCGAGCCGGTCCGCCACGGGGACGATCGCCACCGCGAGTTCACCGTCGACCGACACCACGAGGGTCTTGAAGACCTGCTCCTCGCGGAGCCCGAGTGCCGCCGCTGCTTCCTCGCCGAAGTTCGTCGCGCTCTCGTGGTGCTCGTAGACGTGCGGCGTGTAGGGGACGCCGGCCCGCTCCAGCGCGACCGTCGCCGGGGTGCTCGGGGAAGCTGCGCTCATGCACCGATCCTGCCCCGCGTCCCCGGCACGTCTCCGGAGGCTCGCGGACGGTACGCTGAGCCGCACCATGACGGTCATCGAGGTGCTGCTCCGCGTGGTCTCCGCGCTGCACGCGCCGGGCCCCGCCGCGCTCGGTCACGCATGGGTCCCTGGTGCACCACCGGCCCTCGCGGTCGCCGTGCTCGGCGTCACCGTCGTGGGCGTCACCGTCGCCGGGATCGCCGCGCTCGCCGCAGCCGCGCTCGTGCTGCGGCTCGTCGCCCTGCTCATCACCGCGGTCGGAGCGGACCGTCTCCCGGTGCCCTCCACGGCACCGGACCTCGTCACCCGGATCGCCTGGAGCGACCCGGATGCGGACGGGCACGTGCGGTCACGGGCTCCGGGGGGGCGTCCCGGCGGTCTGACACCGGTCGGTGTCGGGCCGCGCTCGCGCCCGACCCCTCCGATCGAAGGACCATCCATGGACATCACCACCCTGCCCGGCCTCAGCGCCGTGCTGCACGCCGGCGCGGACCTCGTCGCCGTCCTCACCGACGCCCTCACCCCGGTCGCGGGACCGGCAGCAGCGGCGCTCGCCGTCGTCGTGCTGACCCTCGCGGTCCGCGTCCTGCTCGTCCCGCTGTCCGTGCTGCAGGTCCGGGCGGAGCGGGACCGTCGCCGCCTCGCACCGCGGATCGCGGAACTCCGCCGACGTGCCGGTCGCGACACCGCACGGTTCCAGCGGTCACTCCAGGAGCTGTACACGGCCGAACGGGTGGCACCGCTGGCCGGGTGCCTGCCCGTCCTCGCACAGGCACCCGTGGTCTCGCTGCTGTACACGGTCTTCACGCACGCGAGCATCGACGGGACGGTCAACACCCTGCTCCGCGCGTCCCTCGCCGGCATCCCGCTCGCGCAGTCGGCCGTCGCGGTGCTGACGTCCCCGCTGTGGGTGCACGGCTGGCTCGTGCTCGTGCTGCTCGCGGTGCTCGTCGTCGCGGTCGAGCACACGCGTCGGGCACAGCAGCACTGGAACCCGGCGCCTGTCCCCGCTCCGGACGTCACCGTGCCGGGAGCGGCCGTCACGGCCGGGATCGCGCGGTGGGTCCCGTTCGTCTCGGTCGTCTTCGCCGCGGTCGCGCCGCTCGCCGCCGCCCTGTACCTGGTCACGAGCGCCGTGTGGACGCTCGCGGAGCGCGCGGTCCTGCGCCGGCTCGTGCGGTGACGGCGGGCGCGGGGCCGAACGAGCCGCGGGTCAGCCGCCCTGGCCCTCCTGCTGCGGTCCCTGGTCGACCGGGTCGTACTCGGTGTCGCGGCCCTGTTCCTCCTCGGGGGAGCGGGACGTGGCGTTCGGTGCCGCTGCCGCCCGGGCTCGTCGCGACGTAGTCGGCCGCGCCGGACTGGGTGTCGTGGCTGAGCGGTTCGAGGGTCTCCTCGTCGACGTCCGCCGGTGTGGAACCGGTGGCGTCGGCGGGCACCGCCGGGTCGGTCGACTGGTCGTTCTGCGCGTCGGTCATCCCTCGGGCGTACTCCCCCCGGTCTGGGTGGGCGCCGACACCGCTGCGGTGGCAGTCTTGCCCCAGGCGTGACGACGAGGAGCGCGCATGAGCCGGACCGACGACGACGCGGCAGCACGTGCCCGTCTCGAACGCATCGCCTGGGGCGCCGCGTCGACACCCACCGAGGCCGCCCGCGCCCGCATCGCGCTGGCGGACCTCGACCGGGAGGCCCGGAGGCGCCCCCCGCTCCGACGTCGCGCCCGCCACGTCCTCCGGCGCCGACGGTCGACGGGCGGCGGCCCGCCCCGCGTCGCGACGTGGCCGGTCGGCCGGTCCGGAGGGCGACCCGACCGACGACGACGCGGTCATCCCGGGCGTCGGCGGGGACGCCGACGTCCGCGACCCCGGCGAGCACCGGGCCGACGACCACCGGACCGACGACCAGCGGGTCGGCGGGGACGGGGTCGGAGAGGGCGGCGTCGCGGTCGGCGGCGCGGACGACGGCGGCGCGGATCGCGACGCGCCCGACCGAGGCGGATCGGGCCTCCTCGCCGGTGCCCGACGGCTGGCCGACCGGGCGCGCCGGACCGACCGGACCGTGCTCTGGGCGTCCGGTGCCGGCGCCGTCGTGGTCGGACTGGTGCTCGGCACCGGCGTCGGACTCTCGGTCGGCGCGAGATCCGCGGAACCCGGTCGCGCCACCGTGACCCCGGCGGCCGGCACGGTCACCGTCGAACAGATGCTCGACCTGCCGCAGACCTTCGCCGACCAACTCCCCCGGCTCCATCGAGGCCCCGGTCGCGCTGCGCTCGACGCGGCTCGTCTTCACGAACCGCTCGCTGTCGGGCGACGCGGCGGGCACGCCGTGGAACGTGTGGGCGGCGGTCGGACGGGACCCGTCGACCATCTGCCTCGTCGCCACGGCGGACCGGATCGAGGGGACGAGCGCCTGCTACCCCCGCGAGGACGCCCTCCACGGCACGGTCTCGCTCTCCGCGACGTCGGCCAGCGGGACGCTGTGGGTGCGCCTGGTCGGCGGCGCGGTACGCGGCACGGTCACGAGCACCGCCACGAGTCGGATGTACTGACGGCTCCTGCCCGCGCGGCGTTGGAGCGCTCCTGAGAGCCACCCGGGTGCCCTCGCGCGAACCGGATCGAGCGTGCAACACTGGACGGGCGCACTCGCCGTGGAGTGGCAAGAAATCCGTCTCCACATCCCGTCCACCCGAGCGCGCTCTCCCCGGCCGACCCGTCGTCCGCGCGCGCTCCTCCACGTCCTCGAGGAGGTCAGCCGCCGTGTCCACCACCAGCAACCAGACCGTCCACCCGTACACGACGCCGATCACCGTCACGACGTCGTCGGTGGTCGGGATCGCCGTGCTCGGGCTCGCCACGTTCTTCGCCATCACGACCGAACTCATGCCGGTCGGCCTGCTCGGGACCATGAGCCGCGACCTCGGCGTGACCGAGTCGACCATGGGCGTCGTCATCACGGTGTACGCGGCCGCCGTCGCGCTGCTCGCGCTGCCGTTGACGTCCCTCACGGCGAAGCTGCCGCGCAAGACCGTGCTCGTCGCCACCCTCGTCGGGTACACGGTGTCGAACGCGCTCGTCGCCCTCGCGCCCTCGTTCGCCGTCGTCTGCGCCGGCCGGGTCGTGGGCGGCATCGCGCACGCCCTGTTCTTCTCCGTCGCGTCCGCGTACGCCACCCGGATCGTGCCGCCGCGGCTGGCCGGCCGGGCCATCGCGTTCGTCTACTCCGGGAGCTCGCTCGGCTTCGTGATCGGCGTGCCGCTCGCCACCGGCGTCGGCGAGACGGTCGGCTGGCGACCGGCCGTCGGCGGGGTCGCCGCGTGCGCCGCCGTCCTCGCCGTGGTCGCGGCGGCCTTCCTCCCCTCCGTCCGCGGGGCCGCGTCCCCGCACGTCGGGTCCCCCCAGGGCGTGGGCCCGGACCGGACTGCTCTCCGTCGTCGTCGCGGACCTGCTGCTGTTCGCCGGGCACTACGTCGTGTACACGTACGTCGGCCCCTACGTCGTCGACGCCGGGCTCGACGCCGGCATGGTGTCCGGCGCGCTGCTCGTGCTCGGCGGCACCGGCGTGGTCGGACTCTGGCTCGCCGGGCTGTTCGTCGACCGCGCACCACGGCAGACGCTGGTCGTGTCGATCGCCGCGATGGCCGCCGCCTTCGTCGTGATGCCGTTCACGCACGGGTCCCTGGCCGGCACGATGCTCGTCGCCGGGGTCTGGATGGCGGCGAACGGCACGACCGGGACGCTCTTCATGGCCGCCGCGATCCGCACCGGCGGGGTCAGCCCGGAGATCGCAGGCGCCCTGGTGAACGGCGCGTCGAACATCGGCATCGCGGGTGGTGCCGCGCTCGGGGGGCAGGTGCTCGGGCTCTCCGGGCTGCAGACGCTGCCGTTCGCCGGGGCGGTCGTGCTCCTCGGCGGGCTCTCCGTCGTCGTGCTCGCGCGCCGCGGGTTCCCGGTGCACGCGACCGCGCAGCCGCACCTCAGCACGTCGTCGATCGAGGTCCTGACCTCGTCGCTGGCCGTCGTCACGAGTTCGATCCCGACCGTGAGCCGTGCGATCCAGACGATCACGGGCTCCGTCGCCACGGTCCACCGGGCGGCGACGGGCTCGATCCGCACCGCGACCGGCTCCGTCGGGACCGTCGGCGAGCGGTAGCGCTCCGCGCACGCCCGACGCTCGCCCTTCCCCGTCGTGCTCGGACGGCGGAGACGGGAGGTGTCAGGTGCGCGCTGCGAGGGCGTCGAGCGCGGCGACCTGCCCCGCCACGACGAGCCCGCGCGCGGAGTCGACCGGCGTCCAACGCGCGTCGTCGACCTCGGGCACCTCGACGAACCGACCGGAGCCGCGCGGCAGCTCGAGCGCGACGGTGTTGCTGCGCACCACGTCGACGGAGAAGTCCGGTGCGTGCAGCGTGTGGACCGTGACGACCTTGCCCGAGGCCTGCCGGAAGTCGCCGAGCAGGTGCGGGACACCGTCCGGCGGTGCTGTGCCGATCTCCTCGGTGAACTCCCGCAGCGCCGTGGTCAGGGTGTCCTCGCCCGCGACGGGTTCGCCCTTCGGGATCGTCCACGCCCGCGGCCGCCGACGCCAGAACGGGCCACCCATGTGCGCGATGAACACCTCGAGCGCGGGACCGCTCCCCCCGGTGCAGCAGGAGACCGGCGGAACGGAGGGGCACGGTCGGAGACTACCCTCGCGCGCATGCGCAGCATCGGACTCCGCGACGGCCGCTCGGTCCTCGTCGACGACACCGCACCGGACGCCGTCCGGCCCACCGTGGTGTGGCACCACGAGTCCCCGCACACGGGCGCCCTCTTCGAGCCGCTCACCAGCGCGGCGGCGGCCCGCGGGCTCCGTCTCGTCGCGGTGACCCGACCGGGCTACGGCGGAGCCGACCCCCTGCCCGGACGACGCGTCGCGGACGGCGCTCGCGACCTCGAACAGGTCCTCGACGCGCTGGGACTCCCCCGCGTCGCGGTCCTCGGCGGGTCCGGTGGTGGCCCGCACGCGCTCGCCGCCGCGGCACTGCTGCCCGGCCGGGTCGCCGCCGCGGCCGTCGTCGCCTCGCCCGCGCCGTTCGACGACACGACCGGGTGGTGGGACGGCATGGCGGCCGACGGTGGCCTCCGGTCGGCCGCCGCCGGACGGGAGGCCCGTCTCGCCTGGGCGTCGACCGCCACGTTCGACCCGTCCCAGTTCGTCGACCGCGACTGGGCGGCCCTGGACGGGGACTGGGCCGCGCTCGGGCAGGACGCGACGGCGGCGGGTGGGTCGGGCCTGCAGGGCGCGACCGACGACGACGTGGCGTTCGTCACCGACTGGGGGGTTCCCGCTGTCCGCCGTGACCGTCCCGACGACCGTCGTGCACGGAGCCCGCGACCGGGTCGTGCCGGTCGCACACGGGCGGCGCCTCGCCGCGGCACTCCCCGCCGTGGCGTACGAGGAGCGGCCCGCGGACGGACACATCTCGGCGCTGACGGCGGTCCCGGTGCTCCTGGACCGGCTCGCCGCGGTGCTGCGCTGACCCGCTCCGCGGTCGCGGAGCACCCGGACCGGGTCGCGCGTCCGAGACGGACGTGTCGGCTCAGCCGAACCTGCTCCGGAGCACGTCCGCGGTCCGGTCGGTCAGGAAGCGTACGCCGGCGCGGTTCGGGTGGAGCGCGCCGGGACGGAGGTCGATCCGGCTCAGGCCGCCGAGCGACTCGAGCGAGATCCCCTCGACGTAGGCGCCCTTCCGCGCGCAGGCCGAGTGCGCCTGCGTCTCGGCGAACACCTCGATGAAGGTCGCGCCCGCGGCCTGCGCCGCGTTCCGGGTTACGTCGTCCAGCTGCTCCTGCACGCCGTGCAGCCAGCGGACGTCGGCGTCGGTGAACGGGTAGGTGTCCCGGGGGGAACCGCCCGGCCAGGGTCCCCAGGTCGACGGCCGGGCGGAAGCAGCCCGACGACGGGGTGTGTGCCGCGTCGGGGAAGATCGCCGGGTACCCGAGCACGATCACCGTGGCGTTCGGCGCTGCGGCCCGGACGTCGGCGAGCGTCTCGGCGACGCCGAGGGCGACGCGGCCCTGGATCTTCGCGCCGAGGGTGTCCACCCCGTCGGACGCGAGTGTCGACCGGCAGGACGGGGCGTTCTGGCCGGAGAACACCGGGCCGGTGGCGGACAGTGCCAGGCACGAGCCCGCGGTGCCGAACAGGTCGGCGTCGTTGCCGCCGATCGTCAGTGTCACGAGCCGCGTGTCGGCGGACAGCGCCTCGAGTTGCGGCCGGGCGCCGCGGAACTGCACGCGGTCCCGGACGTCCTCGCTCGTCGCGCCCGCGCAGGTGACGTCGGTGAGGTCGAATCCGAAGCGGGCGGCGATGCGGTGCGGGTAGTCCTCGCCCGACTGCGCGCACGCCCGGACCGGGAGCCCCGTGGGGTGCCCGAGCCCGTACCCGGCGGAGTACGAGTCACCGAGCGCGACGTACGCACTGCCCGGCGGCAGCCCGGCGAGCGTCTCGGGCGGGTCGTCGGTGGCCGGGAAGGGCTGGGGGGACGGGCCAGAGCGGAGCGGCGACGGCGGCACCGGGGGGCGGTCGGTGTGCCCGGTACCCCGCCGACCGACGCCGTCCCCGCCAGCAGGACGGTCGCGACGAGCGCGGTGAGGACGCGGGAGACGGTCGAGCGGCGCAGGGTGGGCTCCGGAACGGGTTCGGGTGGGTGGGCGACCCGACGGGCGGGGTCGAGCGGGCACGGTCGGGTTCTCCGGCTCGACTCCCGCCGCCGGGATGTCAGCGACGACCGAGGCGACGCTCGCCGCCCGCGCCGGGCTGGTACGGCAGACCGTAGTGGGCGAAGAGCTCGGGCTCGAGCGCGGCGTCGAGTTCGCCGTCCGTCGCGATCGACGGAGCGTCCTTGACGGCCTTCTTGTCGAAGGTCACGACGAGGTGCTTCGGGGTCACGGTCGCGCCGACGAGGGGGGACGAAGACGAGCTTCTTCCCGACGACGCCGGTCGTGATCGACCCGAACGCCGGCTCCGACGTCGCGGTGTCGTAGTAGATGCTCTCGAGGGTGCCGATCTTGTCGTCCTGGTCGTCGACGACCGGCAGACCGATCCAGTCCCGGATGTTGGCTGCTTCGAACACGGCGACTCCCTCCGACGGCCGGACCTTCCGTGCCGTCGGATCGACGCTACCGATCGGCGCTGGGTGCGCGGACGGCGGGCACGACCCCGAGCCCGTCGACGGCCGCGAGCACGTCCTCGGCGGCGACCGCGAGGATCGCCGGGTCCGGGTCCTCCGCGAAGACGTCACCGCGCCGGACCGATGCGTCGGTGAGGACCACGTGCGGGCCGGACGCGGGCGGGCCCCAGGCCTCGGGCGGAGCCGGACCGAACAGCACGACGGACGGGATCCCGTAGGCCGACGCCAGGTGCGCCGCTCCCGTGTCCACCGTGACGAGGAGGCTCGCTGCCGCCACGACCGCGGCGAACGGCTGCAGGTCGAGGCGGCCCGCGAGCACCGCCGCGTCGTCCAGACCTGCCGATTCCGCGACGGCCAGTGCGCGCTCGACGTCGTCCGCGCCTCCCGTCAGCACGACCTGGTGGCCGCGCTCGACGAGCCCCCCGCACCACGGCGGCGAAGCGGTCGACCGGCCAGTGCCGGGCGCCGTGGAAGGCGCCGACGTGCACGACCGCCGCGCCCTGGACGACGGCGGGGACGGCCGGGACCGCGATCGTGACGTCGTCGGGGTCGGCGGGCATGCCGTGCGCGGTCATGAGACCCGCCCACCGCTCGCGCTCGTGCACGTCGTGCTGCCACTCGGGCCCGTCGGGTGCGCCGTGCCCGATGACGCGGCGGGCCTGCAGCGCGTCGATGAGCTGCCCGGACTCCGGGCCGGCACCGTGCAGGTTCACCGCGACGTCCACGACACCCGCTGGGACCGCGATCGGGTGGTCGAGGCCGTGCTGGGCGAGGTGCACGTCCACGTCGGGGACGAGCTCGACGACCGGCGCGAGCCAGGCCGTCGTCGCGAGCGTGATCCGGTGCCCGGGGAACGCCCGCCGGAGGGCGTGCAGCGCGGGGACGGCGACGAGCAGGTCGCCGAGCTTGATCGCACGGAGCACCACGAGCTCCGGGCGGCCGTCGGACGGGGGCAGGGTGGGAACGGCGGTCACGTGGCCCGACGCTACCGGGCGCCGACCGCCCCGTCCGCCACGCCCGGGGAGTTGTCCGCGGCGCGCCACCGGACAGCGCCCGGTTGGGCGAGCCCGGCGTCCGCCCGGTAGAGAGGGGTGTGGCCCTCTCCGACCGACCGCTGCGCGGCGTGCTCTTCGACCGTGACGACACCCTGGTGGTCGACGTCCCCTACAACGCGGACCCGGCCCTCGTCGTCCCGGTCCCCGGTGCCGCGCGCGCCGTCGCCGCGGCCCGGGCAGCGGGACTCGCGGTGGGCGTCGTCACGAACCAGTCGGTCATCGCGAAGGGCATGGCGACCCGCGAACAGGTCGACGCGACGAACGCCCGGGTGGACGAGCTGGTCGGGCCGTTCGACGTGTGGGAGGTCTGCCCGCACGACCGCGCCGACGACTGTGCCTGCCGCAAGCCCCGCCCCGGCATGGTGCTCGCCGCGGCCGCACGGCTCGGCCTCGACCCGGCCGACCTCGTCGTCATCGGGGACATCGGCGCGGACGTCGGTGCCGCGGCCGCAGCGGGCGGGCAAGGCGTCCTCGTGCCCACCGCACGCACCCTGCCGGCCGAGGTCGACGGCGCGACCACCGTCGCCCGGACGATCGAGGAGGCGGTCGCACTCGTCGTCGCCCAGGCGGCACCGGTGACACCGTGAGCGCCGCGGACACCGTGCGTGCCGCGGACACCGTGGACACCGAGAGCGACCGGGACACCGGCGGTCGGCGGGTGCTCGTCGCCAGACTCGACTCCTTCGGCGACGTCCTGGTCGCCGGGCCGGCGGTCCGTGCCGTCGCGGCCGGCGCCGACCACGTGACGCTGCTGTGCGGCCCGCAGGGTGCCCCGGCCGGCGCGCTGCTGCCCGGGGTGGACACGCTCCGGGTGTGGGCGGCGCCGTGGGTCACGGAGACCGCCCGACCGCTCGACGACGGCGTCCTGGCCGAGTTCCGCGCCCTCGTCGACGCGGAACGCCCGGACGAGGCCGTGGTGCTGACGTCCTTCCACCAGTCCCCGCTGCCGCTCGCGATGCTGCTCCGGCTCGCCGGGGTGCCGCGGGTCTCCGGTGCGTCCGTCGACCACCCGGGCTCGCTGCTCGACGTCCGGCTCCGACCCGGGGAGGACCTGCCCGAGGACGTCCCCGAACCCGAACGAGCGCTCCGCATCGCCGCGGCCGCGGGCTTCACCCTGCCCGAGGGCGACGACGGACTGCTCCGGGTCCGCGTCGGCGAGGACGTCGCGGTGCCCCCCGGTGGTGGCCGCGCTGGAGCGGTACGTCGTCGTCCACCCCGGCGCCAGTGTGGAGGCGCGGTCCTGGCCGCCGTCCTCCCACCGGGCGCTCGTGGCGGAGTACGCCCGGCTCGGCGTCCCGGTGGTCGTCACCGGCTCGCCGGGCGAGCGGGAGCTGACCGCCGCGGTCGCCGGCAGCACCGGCATCGACCTCGGCGGTCGGACCAGCCCGGCCGAGCTGGCCGCCGTCCTCGCCGGCGCCGAGGTCGTCGTCGTCGGGAACACCGGGCCGGCCCACCTCGCCGCAGCGGTCGGGGCCCGGATCGTGAGTCTGTTCTCCCCCCGTGGTCCCCGCCGTGAAGTGGGCGCCGTACGCGGCGCACGTGGAACTGCTCGGCGACCAGGGCGCGCCGTGCCGTCTCAGCCGGGCACGCGACTGCCCCGTGCCCGGCCACCCGTGTCTGGCCGGTGTCGGCGTCGACGACGTCCTCGCGGCCCACGAACGGCTCGTCGGGTGCGCTCTCCGGACGAACCAGGGGTCCCTGCGAACGCCGCCAGACGCCGATCGGTAGCGTGCGGCACTGCTGCTCCTCCTCCTCCTCCTTCTCCTCCTCCTCCTGATCGACAGCGACCGAAAGGCAGTGCATGCGGATCCTCGTGTGGCACGTGCACGGCGGCTGGATGGACGCCTTCGTCCGCGGCCCGCACGAGTACCTCATCCCGACCACCCCGGAGCGTGACGGTTGGGGCCTCGGCCGTGGTGGCCGGGACTGGGGGGACGAACGCCGTCGAGATCGCACCCGAAGACGTCGCCGACGCCGGCGTGGACCTGGTGGTCCTGCAGCGACCGGAGGAACTCGCGGTCGCGCAGCGGCTCCTCGGGCGGACGGACTTCCCGACCGTCTTCGTCGAGCACAACGCTCCACGCGTCGACGTACCCGACAGCCTGCACCCGTTCCGGGACCGGGACGACGTGACGATCGCGCACGTGACGCACTGGAACGCCCTGATGTGGGACTGCGGCTCGACCCGGACCACCGTCGTCGAACACGGCGTCGTCGACCCCGGTGCTCTGTACACCGGCGAGCTCGAGCGCTTCGGCGCCGTCATCAACGAGCCGGTCCGCCGCAACCGGGTCGTCGGCACCGACCTGCTCCCCCCGCTTCGGTGCGGTCGCCCCGGTCGACGTCTTCGGCATGGGCACCGAGAAGCTCGCCGGACTCGGCCACGGCGACCTGCTCGTCGGGCTCGGGGACGTGAAGCCCGACCCGATGCACGCGGCCCTCGCGCAGCGCCGCGCGTACGTCCACGCGAACCGCTGGACCTCGCTCGGGCTGTCGCTCATCGAGTCGATGCACATGGCGATGCCGGTGCTCGTCCTCGCCACCACGGACGCGTCCCGCACGGTGCCCGCCGAGGCCGGTGCGATCGCGACGGACGTCGACGAGCTCGTCCGGGCCTCCCGGACGCTCCTCGAGGACCCGGACGAGGCGCGCCGACGCGGTCTCGTCGCCCGGGAGGCCGTGCTCGCGCGACACGCGCTGTCCCGCTTCACCGCGGACTGGGACGCCCTGCTCGACGACGTGCACACTGAGCACCACGCCCGGATGCGCACGCCGCGTCCGGAGCGGGAGACGGAGACCGCCGGAGCCGCAGCGCTGCCGGCCGGTGGGAGGAGCAGCTAGATGCAGATCGCCATGGTCTCCGAGCACGCGAGCCCGCTCGCGACGCTCGGCGGCGTCGACGCCGGCGGCCAGAACGTCCACGTCGCCGCCCTCTCCGCGGCCCTGGCCGACCGCGGCCACACGGTCACGGTCTACACACGCCGCGACGACGCGGCCCTGCCCGTCCGTGTCACCCTCCGCCCCGGCGTGGACGTCGTGCACGTCGACGCCGGTCCCGCCGAGCACGTGCCGAAGGACGACCTGCTGCCCTACATGGGCACGTTCGCCCAGGTCCTGGCGTCCGAGTGGCTGTCCGAGCGCCCCGACGTGGTGCACGGGCACTTCTGGATGTCCGGGCACGCGGCCCTCGAGGCCGTCACCCAGGTGCAGCTGCGCACCGGTGAGCCGCGCATCCCCGTCGTCCAGACCTTCCACGCCCTCGGTGTCGTCAAGCGTCGGCACCAGGGTTCGGCGGACACCAGCCCGCCCGAGCGTGAGTGGCTCGAACCGGCCGTCGGCCGCGGTGCCGACCAGGTCGTCGCGACGTGCTCGGACGAGGCGTTCGAGCTGAAGACACTCGGCGTCCCCCTCCGCTCCATCTCGGTCGTGCCCTGCGGCGTCGACGTCGAGCTGTTCCGCCCGGACGGCCCCGTGGAGGAGCGCGGCCGGACCCACCGCGTCCTGACCGCCTCCCGGCTCGTGCAGCGCAAGGGCGTCGGCACGACCATCGCCGCCGTCGCCCGCCTGGTCGCCGAGGGTCGCGACGTCGAGCTCGTCGTCGTCGGCGGTGCCGGTGTCGCCGGGGCCGACCTGCCCGACGACCCCGAGTACCAGCGACTCGACTCCCTGGCCCGCGACCTCGGGATCCGCGACCACGTGTCCTTCCGCGGGCAGCTCGCGCAGGAGGAGATGGGGGCCGTGTACCGCAGCGCCGACGTCGTCGTCTGCGCGCCCTGGTACGAGCCGTTCGGCATCGTCCCGCTCGAGGCCATGGCGTGCGGCGTACCCGTCGTCGCCTCCCGCGTCGGCGGCCTCATCGACACCGTCGTCGAGGACGCCACCGGCCTGCACGTCGAGCCGCGCGACGAGGACGGCCTCGCGGTCGCGCTCGGCGGGCTGCTGGACGACCCGGAGCGCCGGACCGCCTACGGGCACGCCGGTCGCCGCCGCGCCGAGGCCAAGTACACCTGGCAGAAGGTCGCCGCCGACACCCAGCGCGTGTACGAGCGCCTGGTCGCCGGCGGCCGCGTCGGAGCCACCGCACCCATCACCGAGAGGAACGCCCGATGACCATCGAGCAGACCGGGATCGGCACGACCGAGTCCGGCACAGCCGGCCCCGCCGAGGGCACGAGCACGCGCGTCGTGCTCGACCACATCGCCGCGTCGGTGCCCGTCATCGCGTCGCTCGTCGACCACGGCGACCACATCGCGGCCTGGGCGGACGACATCGCCGCCCGCCTGGTCGCCGGACGTCGGCTCCTCGCGGCGGGCAACGGCGGGTCCGCGGCCGAGGCGCAGCACCTGACTTCGGAGCTCACCGGCCGGTTCGACGGCGACCGCCCGGCGTACTCCGCGATCGCGCTGCACGCCGAGACCTCCGCCGTGACCGCCATCGGGAACGACTACGGCTTCGAGCAGGTGTTCGCCCGGCAGGTGCGCGCGCACGCCCGGGCCGGCGACGTCGTCGTCCTCCTCAGCACGAGCGGCAAGAGCCCGAACCTGCTCGCCGCCGCGGCCGCCGCTCGCGACGTCGGCGCCCGGTCCGTCGCCATGACCGGTCCCGTCCCGAACCCGCTCGCGAGCGCGGTCGACGACGTCATCGCCATCGACGGCCCGTCCGCCAACGTGCAGGAGGCGCAGCTCGTCCTCGTGCACGCCCTCTGCCGCGCCATGGAGCCCGCGCTCCGCCGAGGAGGCACCCGATGACCGACCGTCAGCTCCGCATCGTCGTCGTCGGCGACACCCTGCTCGACGTGGACGTCAGCGGCACGAGCGAACGGCTCAGTCCTGACGCCCCGGTGCCCGTGCTCGACGTCCGCTCGGAACAGCGCCGGGCCGGTGGTGCCGGACTCGTCGCCACCATGCTCGCGAAGGACGGCCACGACGTCCGTCTCGTGACCGTGCTGGGCGACGACGCCCCCCGCGGAGCGGCTGCGGTCGCTCCTGCCGGGCGTCACGATCGTCGAGGGCCCCTCCGGCGCACCGACCCCGGTGAAGACCCGGGTGCGCGTCGGGGACCACGCCCTCGTCCGCATCGACGAGGGGTGCGACACCCCGCCCGTCCCCGCGGTCACCGCTGAGATGCGTGCCGCGCTGGAGGACGCCGACGCCGTCGTCGTCGCCGACTACGGTCGCGGGCTGACCGCCGCCGAGGACATGCGGTCGGCGCTCACCGCCGTCGCCGAGCGCACCCCGGTGGTCTGGGACCCGCACCCCAAGGGCGAGGCGCCCGTGGTCGGCGTCACCGTGGTCACCCCGAACGCGAGCGAGGCGCAGCGCTTCACCGGGCTCGGCGGCACCGGGGTCGCGTTCGCCACCGACGCCGCCGCCGACCTCGTCGCCCGGTGGGCGGCGCACGCCGTCGCCGTGACCATGGGCGAACGCGGCGCGCTCGTCGGCCGTCGCACCGAGCGCGGCCTCGACTCCCGGTTCGTCCCGGCACCCTCCGTCACCGCCGGCGACCCCTGCGGTGCCGGTGACCGTCTCGCCGCCGGCGTCGCCGTCGCGCTCGCCTCGGGCGCGGAGATCGCTGACGCGGTCACCGCCGGGGTCGCCGACGCCTCCACGTACCTCGCGGCCGGCGGCGTCGCCTCGCTCGTCGCGGGCGCACCACCCGCACCGATCGCGGTGCCGGGCGCCGACCGGGACGCCCTCCGGGTCGTGCACGACGTCCGGGCCGCGGGCGGCGTCGTCGTCGCGACCGGCGGTTGCTTCGACCTGCTGCACGCCGGGCACGCCCGCACCCTGTCCGCTGCCCGCGCCCTCGGTGACTGCCTGGTCGTCTGCCTGAACTCCGACGAGTCGGTCCGCGGACTGAAGGGTCCGGACCGCCCGATCATGGGGCAGGACGACCGCGTGGAGCTCCTCCTCGCGCTCGACTGCGTCGACGCCGTCGTCGTGTTCGACGAGTCGACCCCCCGACGAGGCTCTCCGTCGCTTCAAGCCGGACGTCTGGGCGAAGGGCGGCGACTACACGGCCGACGAACTCCCCCGAGTCGGTCACCCTCGCCGAGTGGGGCGGCCGGGTCGTCACCGTCCCGTTCCACCCGGGCCGCTCCACCACCCGCCTGGCCGCCGCGATCGAACGCGTCGGCTGAGCCCCCGCTCTCCACCTCACGACCGCAGCACCAGAACCGAAGGACATCCATGCCCGTCCCCACCACCCCCATCGGCCGCGTCCTCGTCACCGGCGGCGCCTCCGGACTCGGCGCGGCCGTCGTCGCCGCCGTCACCGAGGCCGGCGGTACCCCGATCGTCCTCGACCTCCGGATCGACGCGGTCCCCGAGGGCGTCGACGCCGTCGCCGTGGACGTCTCGGACACCGACGCCGTCGAACGCGCCGTCACGGAAGCGGTCGAGCGCCACGGGGGCCTCGACGCCGTCGTGACCGCCGCGGGCATCGACACCCCGGCCCCGATCGACGCGATCTCCTCCGGCAACTGGGAGAAGATCGTCGGCGTCAACCTGATCGGCACCGCGTCGACCGTCCGTGCCGCCCTGCCCGCGCTCGAGGCCTCGCACGGCCGCGTCGTGACGATCTCGTCGTCGCTCGCCCTGCGCGGCGTCGGCCACGGCACCGCCTACTCCGCGTCGAAGTTCGGCGTCCGCGGGTTCTCGCAGGCCCTCGCCGCCGAGACCGCGGGCCGCATCGGTGTCACGAACGTGATCCCGGCGGGCATGCGCACGAACTTCTTCGCCGACCGCACCGAGCAGTACAAGCCGGGTCCGGACGCGCAGCTCATCGAGCCGGAGTACGTCGCGAACTCGATCATCTTCGCCCTCTCCCAGCCGGCCGGTTGCGAGATCCGCGAGCTGTCGATCATGCCGGCGACCGAGCCCAGCTGGCCCTGACCGTCGCACGCGCCTGACGGACGGGAGGCCCGGTACCAGCTGGTACCGGGCCTCCCGTCCGTCTGCGGTGGCGCCGCGCGGGCGCGACCGCTCAGGTCGTGGCCAGCAGGTCCTCGACGTCGGCCAGCACTCGGTCCGGCGTGACCTCGTCGACGAAGGACGGGTCGTGCTCGCAGCGCTCGGCGCTCCACCCCACCTGGGTGACGTCGACGTCGCACACCGGGCAACGGGTGACGAAGCTCATGAGCACGCGGTGCCGGCCGCGGTCGAGCGGACCGGCGTTGATGACGTTGCCGAACCAGAAGACGCCCACGGTCGGCGTGCCGACGGCGACCGCGAGGTGCCGGGGACCGGAGTCGTCACCGACCATGACGTCGGCCGCGGCGAGCACTGCGGGGAGCTCCCGCAGGGGCAGCGCGGCGGTCAGGTCGTGCAGCCGTGCGGCGACCTCCGGCCCGACCGCCTCGGACACGGACGCCCGGATGCTCGTCGCGGCCGGTCGGTCGGAGTCGTCGCCCACGAGCACGACGTCGTCGCCTGCCTCGAGCCGGGCGATCGCCACCGCGGCGAAGCGCTCGGGGCTCCACCGGCGGCGCGGGTCGGTCGCGCCCGGGTGCATCGCGACCAGGCGGCCCCGTACCCCGAGTCGGTCCCGGACCGCGGCGCGCTCGTCGGCACCGACGACGATCCTCGGGTCCAGGGTGACCGGTTCGGCACCGGCCAGCCCGACGACCTCGAGCGCGCGCAGCACCTCGTGCTGGTAGTAGACGTAGCGCACCCAGCGCTCGGTCGGGGTGGCGTCCTCGGTGGCGGTGCCGACCGAGTGCGCGGCGCCGAGGCGGAGCAGGAACGGGTTCGAGTTGCGCCCGCCGCCGTGTAGTTGGACGGCGAGGTCGAACCGGCCGGTGAGCCGGGCGAAGAAGTCCTCGAGGTCCGGTGCCCCGTCACCGCCGTCACGCACACCGGGCGAGACGGGCAGTTCCTCGACGGCGTGCACGGCGTCCGTGCGCCCCGGCAGGAGCGCCGCCGCCATCGGGGTCCCGAGCAGCGTCAGGCGGGCCTCCGGGTACGCGGCCGCGAGGGCCTCGATCGCGGGCATCGCGAACATCAGGTCGCCGAGTCCCCCCACCGCGGAGCACCGCGATCTCGCGGACCCCCCCTCGAACCGTTCGCCGCCACGTCCGATCTGCACCACGCCCGTCGTCCTCCTCGTGTCCGACGCGGCGGGTCGTCCGACCGCATCCCTTCGTTCCTACCCGGCCGCGGTCGGGCCGGTGTGCAGCAGCCCTGCAGCGGCGCTCGGCGCTGCGTCCCGTGGACACACCCACGCATCCCCCCGGGCGTGTCCAGCGGAGAAGGAGCAGCGTGGAGGGGCCGGTGCCACGACGCCGGACCACCACGAGAGGACGCACATGACGCTCGATGCCCCCCACCACCACCGCCCCGTCGACGGACGACCCGTCCGCGGACACGATCACGGTGCTCGACCCCGTGACCGGCGAGGTGGCCTCGGAGACCCGCCGGAGCACGGCGGACGAGGTGCGCGACGCGGTCGCGCGTGCGCGGGCGGCGGCGACGGGATGGGCCCGGACCGCTCCCGGTGAGCGCGGCGCGGTCCTCCGCGCCGCGGCCGAGCGGCTCCGCGAGCACGCCGACGAGCTCGCCGCGATGAACACCCGCGAGACCGGCAAGGTCCCGGGCGACGCCCTCGGCGGCGTCGAGGCCGGCATCGACACGCTCATCCAGTACGCCGAGCTCGGCCCGCTGCACCGGGGCGAGGCGCTCCGCGGGAACCACGGCGCCGCCGACTTCGCCGTCCCGCACCCGCGCGGCGTCGTGCTCGCGCTGACGCCGTGGAACGACCCGGTCGCCGTCGCGTGCGGGATCCTCGGAGCGGCGATCGTCGCCGGCAACACGGTCGTGCACAAGGGCAGCGAGCGGAGCCCGGGCACGATCGCGCTCCTGAACCGCCTGCTCGCCGCCGAGCTCCCCGAGGGCGTGCTCGTGGGCGTCGACGGCGACGCGACGACCGGTGAGCAGCTCCTCGCCGAGGACGGCATCGCGGTGTACGCGCACGTCGGCTCGACGGCGACGGGCGACCGCCTGGCCGAGGCCGCGCTCCGCACCCGCGCGCACGTGATCCGCGAGAACGGTGGCAACGACGCCGCGGTCGTGGACGCCGACGTCGACCCGGTGTGGGCGGCGGAACAGGTCGCCCTCGGTGCCTTCGCGAACACCGGACAGATCTGCACGAGCGTGGAGCGCGTCTACGTGCACCGCGACATCGCCGATGAGTTCACCGCCGCCCTGGTGCGCGCCGCGGAGCGGAAGACCGCCTCGGCTGCCGCCGACTTCGGTCCCCTCGTCGACGAGCGTCTGCGCACGACCGTCCAGGAGCACGTCGACCAGGCCGTCGATGCCGGCGCACGGGTGCTGACGGGCGGCTCGGTGCCGGAGGGCGCCGGCACGTTCTACCCCGCGACCGTCCTCACCGACTGCACCGACGACATGCTCGTGCTCACCGAGGAGACCTTCGGTCCGATCGCCCCGCTCCGCGTCGTGGACGACATGGCCGAGGGGCTCCGCCTGGCCGCCGAGGACCGGTACGGCCTGGCCGCGACCGTCCTGACCGGCGACACCGCGACCGCGCTCCGTGCCGCCGCGGAGCTGCCCGTCGGCACCGTGAAGATCAACGCCGTGTTCGGCGGCGCACCGGGCGGCAGCGCCGAGCCCCGCGGCGCCTCCGGCTCCGGCTTCGGCTACGGCCCGCACCTGCTCGACGAGATGACGACCACCACGGTCGTGCACCTCGAGGCCGCCCCGCGTCGGACGAGCGGCACCGCCGGCACCGCCGACGCCGTCGACCCGGCGACCGCGGGCAGCCACGACACCGACACCGCCACCGCCGAGGACGTCCGATGAGCGCCGACGTCCGTTCGGTCCGTCGCGTCGTCGACGCGGTCGCGGCGCAGGAGCCCGTCGTCGTGGTGGTCGGGGACGTCATCCTCGACCGCTGGACGGTCGGTGCCGCCGAACGGGTCTCGCGCGAGGCCCCCGCGCCCGTCGTCCGGGTCACCGAGACCATCGCCGTCCCGGGAGGCGCGGCGAACACCGCGGTCAACGCCCGCGCCCTGGGTGCGCGCGTCCGCATGGTCGCCCTGATCGGCGACGACGAGACCGGGCGGGTCCTGCGTGACCGGCTCGAGGCCGCCGGGGTGGACACGCGCTGGCTCGTCGCGGTCCCGGGTGCGACGACCACCTGCAAGGACCGCATCGTCGGGGGTGACCGTGTCGTCGTCCGGGTCGACGACCTGGCCGGACCGCCGAGTGCGGCGGACACGGCCCTCCTCGCCGAGGCGACGGCGGCAGCCGTGCGCGGCACCGCGTCCGGGGACGCCCCCCGGGACGGCGACCGACGCCCGTGCGGACACGGTCGTCGTCTGCGACTACGACCTCGGCGTCGACGCCACCGCCATCGTGCCGGTCCTCGGACAGGACCGCCCCATGACCGTCGTCGTGGACGCCCACGACCTCAGCCGCTGGCAGACCCTTCGTCCGGACCTCGTCACGCCGAACGCCGGCGAGGCCGCCGCGCTGCTCGGCCGCGACCTCGGGCAGGGCGCCGACCGGGCCACGACCGTGGTCGCCGCACGCGACGAGGTCCTCGCCGTCACCGGCGCGCGCAACGCGGTCGTCACGCTCGACCGCAACGGGACGGTGCTGCTCGAGGCCGCCGGCGCGGACAGCACGCTGTCGGACGTGCACCGCACGCGTGCCACGCCGGCGTCCGAGCAGCAGGCGTCCGGCGCCGGCGACACGTTCTGCGCCGCGGCCTCGGTCGCCCTCGCCGTCGGGACCCCGGTCCGCGAGGCCGTCTCCTTCGCCCAGGCGGCTGCCGACGTCGTGGTGCGCGAGGCCGGGACCTCGGTCTGCACGGCCGATGCGCTCGTGGCCTCGGTGTCCGCACCGGCCGAGACCGTCGTCGACCACGACGAACTCGCCGCCGCCGTCGAGGAGGCCCGTCGCACCGGGCGCCGCATCGTGTTCACGAACGGCTGCTTCGACGTCGTCCACCGCGGGCACACCACGTACCTCCGCCAGGCGAGCGAGCTCGGCGACCTGCTCGTCGTCGCACTGAACGACGACGACTCGGTCCGTCGACTGAAGGGTCCGGAGCGGCCGATCAACACCGCCGAGGACCGCGCCGGCGTCCTCGCCGCGCTGGCCTGCGTCGACCTGGTGACGGTGTTCGCGACCGACACCCCGATCCCGCTCATCGAGCGCATCCGGCCGGACGTCTACGTCAAGGGCGGCGACTACTCCCCCCGAGATGCTCAGCGAGACCGAGGTCGTGCGGGCCCACGGCGGCGAGGTCGTCATGGTCGACTACGTCGCCGAGCACTCGACGAGCGCCGTCGTCCGTCGCATCCGTGAGACCGCCGCCGGAACCGGCACCGCCGCCGGAACCGGCACCGCCGCCGGCACCGGCGCGCCGACGGGAGAAGCGACCGCCGTGTCCGGGGACGCATGACGCGCGGGGCACGGTGGTCCGGCGAGTGGGGTCGCCCGACCGCGGACCCGGCGGTGGAGAGCACCCCGGTCGACGTCGACGTCCTCGTCCCGACCGTCGGGCGCACGGCGGAGCTCGCCGCGACCCTCGCCGGCCTGGCGGCCCAGACCGACGTCGCCTTCCGTCTCGTGCTCAGCGACCAGTCCGCGACGGGTGACGCCGCCGCGCAGCCGGCGATCGCCGCCATGGTCCGCGTCCTGGAGGCCCAGGGCCGGCCCGTCACGCTGCTCACCCACCCGGAGCGGCGCGGACTCGCCGAGCACCGGCACTTCCTGCTCGCGCACGCCACCGCGGACGCCGTCCTGTTCCTCGACGACGACGTCTGGCTGGAACCCGGGTCCGTGCACCGGATGCTCGACGCCCTGCGCTCGCTCGGCACCGGCTTCGTCGGGAGCGCGGTCCAGGGGCTGTCGTACCTCGAGGACCGCCGTCCGCACGAGACGGCACCGTTCGCGCTGTGGGACGGCCCGGTCGTCCCCGAGGTGGTGCGCCGCGGCACGCCCGGGTTCGACCGCTGGTCCCTGCACAACGCCGCGAACCTGGTCCACGTCGCGGCCGAGCTCGACGTCGAGCCGGGCGGCTGGTTGCCGTACCGCGTCGCGTGGGTCGGCGCCTGCGCAATGTACGACCGGGCCGCGCTCGAGGCGGTCGGCGGCTTCGGGTTCTGGGAGACCCTGCCGATCGGACACGCGGGCGAGGACGTGGTCGTCCAGTGGCGGGTGATGGAGCGCTTCGGCGGCGCCGGCATCGTGCCGTCCGGGGCCGTGCACCTCGAGGCCCCGACCACGGTGACGGACCGCTCCGTCGACGCGCCGGACGTGGTCTTCGCGCACGAAGCGCACCAGCAGCACGCGGATCAGCACCCGGGCACCTGACCGATCGGGCACGCCACGCCCAGCGCCGCGCGGCTGCTGACAAGCGGTCGGCCGTGCGGCAGGATCGACGCAGCGGCACGGACGTGGCCGGCGACGACCATGGGAACGAGGACGCGATGGCCACCTTCACACGCGGGTTCGGCGGACGCCGCCGGGACGCCGACGACAGCCGCATCCCGCCCGGGCAGACGCTGGTGCAGGACTGGCCGGTGCTCTCGGCGGGTGCCACACCCGAGATCGAGCCCTCCGAGTGGAGCTTCTCGATCCGCACCGAGTCCGGCCTGCACACCTGGACGTGGGACGAGGTCCGGGCGCTCGGGCTCGAGGACGTCACGGTCGACATCCACTGCGTCACGCACTGGACGAAGCTCGGCATGGCCTGGCGCGGGGTCCCCCCTCGACAAGCTCTTCGCGGACATCGAGACCTCGCTCGACTTCTGCATGGTGCACAGCTTCGGCGGCTACACGACGAACGTCCCCCCTCGACGAACTCCTCGAGGGTCAGGCGTGGATCGCGTTCGAGGCCGACGGCGAGCCCCTCAGCCCGGAGCACGGCGGTCCGGCCCGGCTGCTCGTGCCGCACCTGTACTTCTGGAAGAGCGCGAAGTGGGTGCGGGGCATCACGATGCACGCCGAGGACGAGCCCGGCTTCTGGGAGAACGCCGGCTACAACATGCACGGCGACCCGTGGAAGGAAGAGCGGTACTGGTGACCCTGTCCAGCACCGACGGCGCCCCCCGGCCTGGAGGCACGCACCGGTCCCGTCACGCCGGGCCGTCCGCTCCGCCGCCCGGCGTGGCACCCGGCGACCGTCGCCGCGGTCTCCCCCCGAGACCCCGAACGCCCGACGGCTGGTGCTCGACGTGCCGTCATGGCCCGGCAACGACCCCGGGCAGCACCTTGACCTGCGGCTGACGGCCGAGGACGGCTACCAGGCCACGCGGTCCTACTCCATCGCGTCCTCCGGGGACGGCACGCGCGTGACGCTCGCCGTGGACCGGGTCGAGGACGGCGAGGTGTCCCCGTTCCTCGTCGACGCCGTCGAGGTCGGTGACGCGCTCGAGGTGCACGGTCCCCTCGGCGGCTGGTTCGTCTGGCGTCCGGGCGCCGACCCGGCGTCCCGCCCGGTGCAGCTCATCGCCGGCGGGTCCGGCGTCGTGCCGCTCCTGCCGATGGTCGCCGCGCACGCCGACGCCGAGGACCCGACGCCCTTCCGGCTGCTCTACGCCGTCCGCACCCCGGAGGACGTCTTCTTCCGCGCGGAGCTCGACGCAGCCCTGCGCACCGCAGACCGCGCGCCCTTCGACCTCGACGTCGTGTACAGCCGACGCGCTCCCGAGGGGTCGACGGCCCCGGTCGGACGACTCACGCGCGACCGGCTCGCGGCCGCCGTCCTGCCGCCGGACGCCGACGCACAGGTCTACGTCTGCGGATCGACGCCGTTCGTCGAACAGGTCCTGCGCTGGCTCGGGGAACTCGGACACGACACCACCGGGGTGCGTGCGGAACGGTTCGGAGGCTCCTGATGACGATCGTCGACGGCAACGCCCTGGCCGGGGACCTCGGCGAGGTGCTCGGGGTCGATGCCACCTCGGCCCGGCTCCGCTGCTCGGGCTGCGACACGACCGGCCGTCTGGCGGTGACCCGGGTGTACCGGACCGCGATGGGCAGCGTCGCCCGCTGCCGCGGCTGCGACACGGTGCTCGTGACGGTGGTCGACGCAGGGGCGCAGCACTGGGTCGCCCTCCCCGGCGCGCGAGCCGTCGCGAACGACTGAACCCCCCGGCCGCCCGGCCGAGGGGTTCACGTGTCCTGCTGTTCCGAGCGGATGACGAGATTCGAACTCGCGACCCTCACCTTGGCAAGGTGATGCGCTACCACTGCGCCACATCCGCACGCTGCCCACCGGGGTGGCCAACGTCGACAACTGTACCCGACCGGCGGGGTGATCCGGGCCTCCCGTCCGCGTGTCGGGCGTGCCGGACCTCGGAACGGCCGGTCGGGCTAGGGTCGGACGGGTGACGACGACGTTCCGACGCAGTTCCCCGTCCGCCCTCGGCATCGACGCCGCGGGCATCGACCAGCTCGTCTCCGCGCTCGAGGCCGCGCCCGGCGTGGAGCCGCACAGCCTGATGGTCCTGCGGCACGGCGAGCTCGCCGCCGGAGGGTGGTGGGCCCCCCTTCGCGCCGGACCGGGTGCACCTGCTGTACTCGCTCAGCAAGAGCTTCACCGCGGCCGCCGTCGGGATCGCCGTCCGCGCCGGACTGGTCGACCTCGACGCGCCCGTGGTCGGTCACTTCCCGGAACTCGACGCCGAGGTCACCGACGAACGGACCCGGCGGATGCGCGTGCGGCACCTGCTCGCGATGGCGAGCGGCCACCGGAGCGAGACGATCGACCACGCCGAGGCGATCGACCCGACGAACACCGTCCGTGGGTTCCTGCTCCTGCCTCTCGACGAGGAACCCGGCAGCGTCTTCGCCTACAACCAGCCGTGCACGTACACGCTCGCCGAGATCGTTCGGCGGGCCAGTGGGACGTCCCTGCTCGAGTACCTGCGGCCGCGGCTCTTCGCCCCCCCTCGGCATCGACGACTTCTCGTGGCGCCGCGACGACACCGGCGCGGAACTCGGGTACAGCGGCGGCTACACGACGACGGACGCGATCGCCGCACTCGGTCAGCTGTACCTGCAGCGCGGCGTGTGGGACGGCGAACGCGTCCTCGACGAGGACTGGATCGAGCAGGCCACGAGCGTGCAGGTGGTGAACCCGGACGAGGCGGACCCGGACTGGTCGCAGGGGTACGGCTTCCAGTTCTGGATGGCCCGGCACGGCTTCCGCGGTGACGGTGCCTACGGCCAGTTCTGCGTCGTGCTCCCCGAGTCGGACGTGGTCGTCGCGATGACCGGTCAGAGCACCGACATGCAGGCCGTCCTGGACGCGGTGTGGGAGCACCTGCTGCCCGCGGTCGACCGCGCGGGTGCAGTGGACTCGGAAGACCGCCTGCGCGCCCGACTCGCCGGGCTCGCGCTGCCGCCGCTCGTCGGCGAGCCGCTCGGCACCCTGCCCGCCACCCCGCCGTCCTCGCCGGCACCGGTGGACGGCGACTCCGGACTGGAGGCCGTGCACCTGTCCCAGGACCCGTCCGGCCACTGGGTGCTCACCCTGGTCGACCCGTCCGGCGAGGTGACGGCTCCTGTCGGCGACGGCGAGTGGCTGGTCGCGGGTGCGACCGCCACGAGCGGGGCACGCTCCGGGGACGTCGTGTCGGTGGACGTGCGGTTCGTCGAGACACCGCACCTGCTGCACGTCCGCGTCGACCTGGCCGACGGGGCCGTCACGGCTGCGTGGGAGACACAGCCGTTGCACGACGGCGTCGCGACGCTGCGTCGGCCGGACTGACCGGCTCCCCGACTAACCCGTCGCCCCGCGGACGAAGGCACGGGCGAAGGTCCACGGTGCGTCGGTCACGCCCGAGCACATGTACGTGGGGATCGACGGGGTGCACGGCTGGTCGCGAGTGACCTCCCACCATGCGAGCACCTCGATCCCGTGCGCGACGGACCAGCGGGCGAGGTCCTCGGCGTCCGTCCGTGTGAACACCTCCCCGGTGTCGTTGCGGCCGATCATCGGGGTGATGCCGATCGCCGACAGCCGCTCCTGGGCCGTCCACCCGGCGTACGCGGGCACCGAGGCGAGCTGCGCGGCGGTCGACGTCGCAGCGTCCTGCGCCGCCGTCGCCATGCGCTGCGGACCGGTGCCGTAGTCCATCGCCATGACGTTCACCGCCGCGATCCGGACCCCCCGCAGCCGCCAGCCCGGCGACCGCGGCGAGGCCCTCGCGGGTGAGTCCGGTCGGCATCACGGGGAGGGTCAGCGACACCTCGAGACTGCGGCCCTTCGCCGCCTGGGCCCGGACGACCCCGGCGACCGCCACGGCGCGACGCTCGTTCGCAGCCGTGTCGGACAGCGCAGCGCCCTCGATGTCCAGGTCGATGCGGTCGACGCCGAACCGGTCGACCACCTGCTGGTAGGCCGCCTGCAGCTCCGCCGGGTCCGTGCACCGCAGCGCGAGCTCGTCGTTGACCGCGCCGCCGAACGACACGACCACCCGACCGCCGGTCTGCTGGAACGCGGCGATGTTCCCCGCGAAGTCCTGCGGGCCGCCGATCCGGTAGGCGTCGAAGCCGGCCCATGCGGGCGTGCAGGGGCTGCCGCCGTTGTCCGAGACGATGAAGGCGAGCGTGAATGCGCGGACGCCGGTCGCGGCCGCGGAGCTCCGGAGATCGGCGGTCGGCCAGAGGCCCATGTCGACGTACGGTGCGACCAGCGTGTCACCGACGTGCGGCGCGGGGAGCGGCATCGGAGCCGGCGCGGCCGGGGTCGGGACCTGGGTCGGTACCGGTGCCGGTGCCGGTACGGTCGGGCTGGGTGTCGGGGTCGGCGCGGACCCGGGCCCTGCCGTCGGGTCGGACTCGCTCGCGACCGTGCAGGCGACGTCCCGGCCCGCGGGGGAGTCCCACGATGCTGCAGCCCGTCGGCACCCGGCCCCCGCCGGGGGTCGAGATCGAGGTCAACCCGAAGGACGTCGCGGCGCTCGGGTCGAGGCCCCTGGCCCAGGACGGAGCGGTCGCGGTGAAGCCGTCGCTCGTGGTCGTCGCGGTGGCGTCCCAGATCTCGGCGACGCGCGCGGCGTACACGAACCGCACCTGCCAGGGGTCGAGGCGGACGGACGACCGGTTCGTGACGGTCACCGAGGACTGGGAGCCGGACGGCCACGCGTCGACGGTGCGCCAGCCGACGACGACGGAGCCGTCCTTGTGCGCGACGGGCGGTCCCGCGGTCGGCGTCGGAGTCGTCGAGGGCGTCGGGACCGGTGCCGCCGTCGGCACCGGGGTCGGGCCTCCCGTGCCGGGTGTCGCGGGACCGCCGTTCACCGAGCAGGGCACCGACGCCCCGACGACGGTGCACGCCGTGGGGACGCGCTTCGCGCCGGACACCTTGCGCGAGTCGACCCGGAACGTCGCCCGACCACCCGCGGCGAGGTCGACGCGTCGGGTGGGACCGGCGACGGTGAACGACCGGCTCGTGCTCGCGACCTTGCGGGCGTCGCGGATCACCACGGCCTTCGACTCGTACGACAGCAGGACACGCCACCCGCGCAGCTTCGCGGAGCCGCCGTTCGCGACCGTGACCGTGGAGCGGAAGCCGGTGCGCCAGCTCGACGTGTTCTCCCACGTGACGTCCACCCGGGCGGCGGTACCGGCGGCAGCCGACGTCACGCCGGGCACGGCGACGACCGCAGTGCTCACCACCGCGAGGAGGAGCGCTGCGGGCAGCACCTTCCGGAACCCTGAGCGCAGACGCATCGCGGTCGCCTCCCGTCGGAGCGTGTCGGTCCCCCCTGCGGGCCGACGTCTTCACCCGGGGGGTATCGGCGGCTCGTCGCGGCTCGTCAGTGTCGGGGACGGTCCTCCACCGGAACCGGGGTGTCAGAGCGACTCGAGCACGTCGAGCGCCCGCTGCACCCCGTGCTCCCGCCGCATGATCCGGCCCACGTCGGTCGCACGCTCCCGGCGGGACGAGGCGTCGAGCATCGCCGGCACGAGGGTGCTCGCGGACAGGCGGCGCAGTGGGATCGGAGCGGCGGCCATCCCCTGTCGATGCAGCTGGGCAGCCCAGAACGGCTGGTCGGCGGTGACGGGGACGACGACGGCGGGGACGCCAGCTCGGGCGACGGCGTGTGAGGTGCCCGCTCCGCCGTGGTGCACGGCGAGCGACGCGCCCGGCAGCACGGCGTCGAACGGTGCCGACCGCACCGCCAGCACATCCGGGCCGTGGCACTCGGGAGGCAGCGCCAGTCCACCCCACCCGGTGACGAGCAGCACCCGCAGCCCGTGGGCGCGGGCCGCCGAGACGACCGCGCCTCCCCGAGCAGCTGCGTCCCCCCCTCGCCATCGAGCCGAACGAGGCGACGACGTAGGGGCCGCCCGTCAGGAAGGCGCTGACGACGCGGTCCGGGCTCGCGGTCCCGGCCTCGTCGTACCAGGCCCCCGTCTGGTGCACCCGTTCCGGCCAGTCGTCGGGCCGCGGCAGCAACTCCGGGCTCACGGCCATGAGGGTCGCACGTGACGGCGACCGTCGGGCGGGACGACGACCGTCCGGCAGCCCGGCAGCGGCGTGCGCCACGTCGGCGTCGAAGAACCGTGCAACGGTGCGCGGTACGGCGTAGGTGGACCGGTTGTGAGCGCCGAGGTCGCGCGTGGCCGTCGGGCCACCGGCGGCGGGGAAGCGCTCACTCGGGGTGGCCACCGGCGCGAACTCCACCAGCACGCGGGGCACGGCGAGCGAGTCCGCCACCATCGGCGCGCTGAGGACGAGCGGGTGGTGCACCACCACGTCGGGGCCGAACGCGACCGTCTCCCGCACCGCGGCCGCGAACATCCGACGCATCGCGGGCCGCACCTCCGCACGCAGGTGGTGCGCGAGAGCCCAGGGCGTCCGACCAGCCGGGCGGAGCACCCGCTGCACGTCCAGACCGAGGGCCACGGTCTCCACCCCCCTCGGGCGCGGGCGCGTCGTCGGGCAGGGCGAGCCGGACCTCGTGACCGCGGGACGCGGCGAGTCGCGCCAGGGCTGCGAACGGCTCCACGTCGCCCCGGGTGCCGGCGGTCAGCAGCATCATGCGCATCCCCCCCAGTCTGGCCGGGACGCCGCTGACCGAGGTCGAGGCGGGCCGGGTACGCTCGGTCGCGTGACTGACGGCAGTGAGCGGGTGTCGCGCACAGCACCGTCGGAGATCGGCGCGGCCGTGCGCCGACTGGTCCACATCTCGCGCCCCGTGCTCTGGATCAACACCATCGGCTCCGGGCTCGTCGCCGTGTGGCTCACCGGCGCGCTGTTCGACGTGCGGGCACTGCCGGTCATCCTGTGGCTCACCCTGCCGTTCAACCTGCTCATCTACGGCGTCAACGACATCTACGACCAGGACACGGACGCGGCCAACCCCCCGCAAGGGCTCCATCGAGGGTGCCAGGATCCGACAGTCCGAGGTGCGACTCATCGCCTGGGCGGTCGCGGTCGTCAACGTCCCGTTCCTCGTCGGCTTCCTCCTGACGCTGCCGCTCCTCGCGAACGCGGCGATCCTGCTCTACGTCGGCGTGTTCGTCTTCTACTCGGCGCCGCCGCTGCGCTTCAAGGCGCGGCCGTTCCTCGACTCGCTGAGCAACGCCGCCTACGCACTGCCACTCGTCATCGTGCCCGCGGCCCTCGCGGTGACGCCGGTCTGGCCCGCGGCCATCGGTCTGATGGCCTGGAGCGTGGCGAAGCACGCCTTCGATGCGGTCCAGGACATCGTCGAGGACCGTGACGCGGGCATCGCCACCACCGCAGTGCGGCTCGGCGCGCGCGGCACGGCTCTCTGGAGCGGGGCCTGGTGGATCGTCTCGACGGCGCTGTTCGCCGTGGTGAGCGTGCCGGTGGCCGCCGTCAACCTCCTGATCGCCGGCATCCTCGTGGTGCGCCTGTTCCGGGACCCGACGCCGGAGACCGGGCACCGCCTCTACCGTCTGTCGGTCGCCTTCCCGTACATCGCCGGGTCGTTCGCCGGCGTACTGCTCATGGTCTGGATCGTGCTGGGAGGTGCCTCGTGAGCCGCATAGTCGTCGTCGGCGGCGGGATCGGCGGCCTCACCGCCGCCGCGCTGCTCGCGCACGCCGGCCACCGCGTCACCCTGCTCGAGGCCTCCACCGAGCTCGGCGGCAAGAGCCGACGCATCCAGCTGGGCGAGGACCGCATCGACACCGGGCCGTCGTTGATGACGTTCCCGGCGGTGTGGGACGAGCTGCTTCGACGGCTCGGCAACGGCGGGCCCGCCGCCGACCGCGCCCGCGACGCCGGGCACCTCGACCTGGTGCGGATGCCGGAGGTGGGCCGCTACTTCTTCAACGACGACGAGACCTCCCTGCCGGTGGCCCCCCGGTCACCCCTGGTACGCCGCCTGGCGACGGTTCTCCGACCTGCACGCACCCCTCGCGGACGACGTGACCGAGTTGCTGCTCGCCGACCCCCCTCGACCGAGCCGCCCTCCCCCGCTCTCCGGAGACTGTTGGCCGTCTACGGCTCCCGCCTCACCACGCGCGCGTACCTCGACGGCCTCCCCTGGCTGCCCGACGGGCTGCGCGAGGTGATCGCGATCCACACCCTCAACGCTGGCGTGTCGCCCGCACGCACGCCGGCCCTCTACGCGAGCATGCCGGCGATCATGGCGGAGACCGGGGCATGGGTGCCGCGCGGTGGCGTCTACGAGATCGTGCTCGCGCTGGGTCGGCTGGCCGAGGCGGCCGGGGTCGACGTCCGCACCGGCGAGGCCGTCACCCGCATCGAGCGTGGATCGGTCACGACCGATGTGGGTCGTCACCCCGCCGACCTCGTCGTCAGCGCCCTGGACGCCGATCGGCTCACCACGCTGATGGGTCCGTCGCGGGTCCCCACGCTCCCCCCGTCTGCGCCCCCCGCGCCCTCTCCTGCTCGGCCATCGCCCTGTACGGCGTGCTGCGGGAGGAACTGCCGGCGGACCTCGCCACGCACAGCGTGGTGCTGCCGACGAAGCCCGCCGCGCTCCACCGCAGCCTCGAGGCGGGCGACGAGCCGGCGGAGACCATGGTGTTCGTCAACCAGTACCGCGCGGGCGAGGTCTACCCGAACCCGCGCAGCACCGTCGGCATCCTGCTCACCGCCCCCCGCCGACGGCGGTCACTACACGGCCGAGCACCCGTTCGTGCGGCGCGAGGTCGACCGCGTCTCACGCGCGATGGGGCTCGACCGGCCGATCACCGACCTCATCGACGAGCAGACGGTGCTCGATCCGCAGTACTACGGCGGCGGCGGCGAACCACACGGCGCGCTGTACGGCGCGGCGCGTCCGCCGTGGCTCAGCGGGCCGTTCCACCGTCCCTCGTACAACGACCCCTGGCGGCCGTGGCTGTGGCGCGTCGGCGCGTCGGTGCACCCTGGCGGCGGTGTCCCCGCCGTGGTGGGCGGCGCGATGATCGCGGTGAACCGGCTGCTGAAGTCGACCCCGGTCTGACACGGGGGGCGTCAGACGGGCCCTACGGCTTCGCGCCGACGACCGCCTGCGTGATCGCGACCGTCATGCGCGGTCCGAGGTACCGCTTCGCCGTCGCGACGCTCGGGTGCACGCCGTCGCCCTTCCCGGTGCCGGCGACCCAGCCGTTGTCGATGCGGCGCACGGACGAGAACGGGTCCACCCATCCCCATCCACGCGAGGACGCGTACTCCTGCAGGGACCGGTTCAGGACGAAGCCCTGCGCGCGTCGGTCGACGTGGTTGCCCGCCTGGTCCGTGACGTCGCACGGCGGGATCGCCGCGACGACCACGTGCCGTGCGCGCACCTTCCCGACGATCGTGCTGATGTTCTTCCGCACGGTCGACGGACCGACCCTGGTCCGGACGTCACCGACGCCGACCATGACGACGAGGACGTCGGCGTCCTGCCGCGTGACCCGGTCCGCCACCGTCGCCGAGGTGTCGCCGCCCCGCCCGACGCCGCCGACGGACGTCGCGCGGCTCGTCGACACGTACTTCGTCCACGACCAGGTGTTCGACGCCTGTGTGACGCTGTCGCCGGCGAACGTGAACGACACCGGAGCGGTGGCACGGGCGGCCGCCGGCGTGGCGTCGGGTGCGGTCCCGTTCGGGAGGACCGCCACCGTCGCGACCGTGGCGCTGACGAGGACGGCGGAGAGGAGCCCGAGGAGACGGGGCGGAACCGATCGGGGCACGGTGGAGAACCTAGCGGATGCCGGCACCCCGCGGTCGCGTCAGCCCGCGGTCGCCTCACCCTGGCGCGGACCACGTCGGGTCTGCTGGGGCGCCGCGGTCATCCCGTCGGCCTGCCCCGTGGTGGCACCCGTCTGGGACGATCAGAGCATGCCCACTGACGGACGACCCCTCGCACGCCTCGGCTTCCTGACCATCGGGACCTTCGACCCGGCCCGCCCCGCTGCCGGTCACGAGGACACGCTCCGCGTCATCGAACGCGCCGAGGCGCTCGGCCTCGACAGCGCGTGGCTCCGGCACCGGCACCTGCAGCACGGCGTCTCCTCCCCCCGTCGCGGTGATGGCGGCCGCGTCGCAGCGCACCAGCCGCATCGCGCTCGGGACGGCCGTCACCCCGATCGGCGCGGAGAACCCGTTCCGTCTCGCCGAGGACCTCGCCACCGTGGACGTGCTCCTCGACGGACGACTCAACCCGGGCTTCTCCGTCGGGACCCCGATGAACTTCGACCTCTACCGCGAGGCGATCTACCCGGACACCGCCGAGCACGAGGACCTCGGCAACGCCCGGCTCCTGCGCTTCCGGGACCTCGTGCGCGGCGACGCGGTCGTCCCCGTCGCCGAGCGGCGCGGGTTCGAGGAGTTCGCCACCGGAGTCCAGCCGCACAGTCCGGGGCTCGTCGACCGGCTCTGGTACGGCACGGGCAGCACGGCGTCCGCGGTCTGGGCGGCCCGCAACGGGTTCCACCTGCTCACCTCGAGCGTCACGCGGAGCGAGATCGGGACCGACTTCGCCGCGAACCAGCGCGCCCAGGTCGACGCCTACCTCGACGCACACCCCGACCCGAGCACCGCGCGCGTCTCCCAGGGCCTCGTGGTGATCCCGACGGACACCGCCACACGGGAGCAGGAGGCGCGGTACCGGGCCTACGCCGAACGCCGCGCCGGCCGTGTCGGTGTCCCGACGGGTCCGGCGGGACTGTTGTTCGCCGCGGACCTCGTCGGCTCGTCGGTCGAGATCGCGGACCGGCTCCGCGCCGACGCGGGGTACCAGGTCGCCACCGAGGTCGCGTTCGCACTGCCGTTCTCCTTCGAGCCCGACGAGTACGCGCAGATCGTCTCGGACATCGCCGAGCGACTCGGGCCGGAACTCGGGTGGGCGCCGCACGACAGCGAGTCCAGCCAGTCCTGAGAACGACGAAGAGTCCCGTTTCCCGGGGACTCGTTGACGGCCTCGACCAGTGCTTTCCCTGACGTCAGCCCACGGTCGGCATGCGTTCCGGTTCGACGGATTCCACCCGCTCATCTGTCCAGTACGACGACGACGGGTCACCAGTCGGCCCAACAGACGTCAGCGGCGCCGGAGTCACCGTCTGTCCTCCACTGTCACCAGCGGACGTGCCGTTGCCGCACCCGCTAAGCAAGACAGCAGCAGCGGAAACCACTCCCACCGTGAGCAGCCGTCGCAGCATCATCAGCCGATCTCGTTGTCCATGCTCGGCACGTCGTTTCCGTCCGGAGTCATGTTCGGAGCCGACGTCCCACTCACAGTACGCCTCGACGTCATCCCGGCGGGGCGAGCAGGCCGGAATCGAACTCCAGGGTTCTGCTTGACTGGGCAGCATCGAGCGGGATTCCGGACGTCGTGCCGCATCTGCCGCCCGACGAGCACGCCACGAAGCACAGGGGGGACCACCGATGGCCACACTCACCACCCGGGAACGAGACCGCCGCGCCAACCGGTACCTCCTCGGGACCATCGCCGTCGTCGCGGTCATCACCTCGGCCGTCCTGCACCGGCCGGTGCTGAGCAGCGATCCAGTGGCGTTCTGGTTGCCGACGGCGGCCGGGCTCGCGTACGGATCCGGGTTGTGGTTCCTCGGCGCGCGGCGAGACTCCAAGTGGCTGTCGAACCTGACCTGGGCCGGATGGCTCGTCGTCTTCTGGGTCCTGCTCTGGACGAAGGTCGTCTCCGGCCCGGCGTGGTTCTTGGCCGTCATTGCCGGCGGCCTCGCGGTGACGGCTGCGTTCCCCCCGGAAGACCAAGCCGTCGAAGGTGGACAAGGTGCCGCTGGCGGCAGCGAAGCCGTGGTCAGGGTCCGATGTCACCGCAGAGCCAACCACCCACACGTTCGGACGCCGCACCGTGCCCGCAGTCACCATCACCACCCGGGACGGCGCCACCCGCTTCCGTGTCTCCGAACTCGCAGGGTTCTTCGACAAGGAGACGGACACGGTGGAGTCCATCCCGGGAGAGCGGCTGACGTTCCTCACCCGGGTCGGCGTCGCAGCGCCCGATTCCGTCATCGGCGAGGCGACAGCTGGTCTGCCAGACGACACCCTCGTGCTCATCGACGAGAAGGACGATTCCCGCCCGGCCGCAGTGATCGTCGACGAGGACATCGTGACGTTCGAACACTGGGTCCGCACACTGCCGGAGGGCTGACCGATGGCGCTCGGCGGTCGGTGCGCTTCGGTACGGTCGACTCGTGACGGGGGGAAGCAGCGAGTGTGGTGCGTGGTGAGCGCCCGGTGACGGTCCGCGGGAGCATGATCACGCCGATCGCGTGGACGGCCCTCTCTGCAGGCGTGTTCGCGATGGGGCTCTGGCTGGCGTGGAGCCGCGACGTGTTCGGGGCAGCTGTGTTCACCCATGTGTGGACGAGCGGGATGCTGCTCCTCGTCGGCACGTTGGCGCTCGTGTTGTCTGTCAGCGCGCTGTTCGCCGGGGTGCGGGTGTTCCCGGACCGGCTCGAGGTGACCCGTGGGATCTTCCGGACGCAGGTCATCAGGCCCGGTGAGCTCGTCCACTTCCGCGCCTCGGGGAAGGGCAACACCGTCATCAGTGGTGTGACCGCTCGCGGGCGCGGATTCACGACGGACCGCTACCACCGTCACCACGACGTGCTCGTCGGATGGTTGGAACAGAACGCGGCCGAGCCGTGGGCGGAGTTCTCCGACTTCTTCAGCAAGCTCACCGTCCAGACACGACCTCGGCCGGTGTACCACCTGTTCACGATGGTGCTCATCGTCGGCTTCTTCATCGTCTCGCTGCTGATGTTCCCCGGCTTGTGGGTCGCTGTCGCCTACGACGACGCACACAAACAGCAGGTGACGTGCACCATCACCGCGGCTGAAGCCGTGACGGTGTCGAACCGCTCGACGAGAGGCATCGGCTCGTCCCACCCGGCTGTCGCAATCGACACGTCCGAATGCGGTCCGCTGACACTGTCCCGCGGCGTCGACTCCGAGAATCAGGACGCCGTCGCCCGCACGCTGAACCGGACGGAGGGCCCGCACGTCTTCACGGTCGGCGGCGGCTCGTTCTGGTTCCGAACGCACACCCCGTGGCTCCGCTTCGTGCCGGCACCGACGATCTACAGCGTCGACGGGGTCGGCTGAGTTCGGGGAGCGTGACCGTCCTGCACCTGCACCTGCACCTGCTCCGAAGCCGGCTCGGACGACGTCCGCAGGAGCGGATGGCGGGCCATCATCACCAGCCCCGTGCGTGCTCCGTGCCGAGCACCGAGCATGCGCCGGCTGTCGAGAACGACGAAAGCCCCCGGTCTCCCGGGGGGCTTTCGTCCTGGTGGGCGATACTGGGATCGAACCAGTGACCTCTTCCGTGTCAGGGAAGCGCGCTACCGCTGCGCCAATCGCCCAGATGAGTTCTGCCGGAGCGGACTGGAGGTGGGGACGGGATTCGAACCCGCGTGGACGGCTTTGCAGGCCGCTGCCTCGCCTCTCGGCCACCCCACCATCAAGGTCCACGTCTGGCGTAGTACCCGATCGGTGGGATACCTCTTCTGGAGAGTTGCTGTCTTCCGGAGAAGACAGGCACCTCGAGCGGATGACGAGATTCGAACTCGCGACCCTCACCTTGGCAAGGTGATGCGCTACCACTGCGCCACATCCGCATGGTCTGACCTGAGTCACACCGGTGTTGTCCGACCCGCTCTCGCGGCGACTCGTAAACTGTACCCAGATCACGCTGTTTCTCCAAAACCGGTTCCGTCCACCGGGCGTGTCCCCCCGGAGCGGTGCGGATCGGCGGGGCCTCCACGGGCCTCCCGGCCGGTCTGGCCGTGAGCGACGCGCGCGACCGGCGACGAGTGTTCGGAGCACGGCCCGACATCCGCTACTATCGATCCGCACGCAAGTGCAGGGGGGCGATTGGCGCAGTTGGTAGCGCGCTTCGTTCACACCGAAGAGGTCATCAGTTCGAGTCTGGTATCGCCCACGTGCCCTCCAGGGCCGGAAGAACACCCCGAAGAGCCCGACGCAACCGCGTCGGGCTCTTCGCATCCCACGACCTCTTCGCATCCCGCGACCCGTCCGACCACCAGGGGCACCATGACCGACGTCGACCTCGAGTTCGCCAGGGTCAGGCAGGTGCTCGACCGGCCGACGCTCCGACTGATGTCGCGTCCGACGAGCGCGGCCGTGGTCTCGGTCTTCCGCACGGTGTTCGACCGTGACGTGCAGTACGTCCCTGCCGAGCGGATGCACCTGCAGGTCGAGGAGCACGTCGCCCGCCTGCAGGCGACCGGTGCGCGGGTGCCGGCGAGCGACTCCCCCCGAGGGCGAGGTGTCCCGGCCCAACGGTCGGTCCCTCTGCCGCGAGTGGGTGGCCGCACAGTGGCTGGTGCGCTCGAACTCCTCGGACGGCGACGAGCAGTACAGCCTGACGAGCCACGCCCTCGAGGCGCTCAGCCTGATCGACGCCCTGTCCGCCGAGCGGGCCCTCATCAGCGAGAGCCGTCTCGCGATGATCGTCGACGCCGTGCACCGCTGGGCGGACCGGGCCGAACCGGACCGGGACGCCCAGGTGCGACGCCTGGACGCGCAGATCGCCGAACTCCAGGCCGAGCGCGACCGTCTCGCCCGCGGCGACGAGGTGGTCACGGTCGACGAGGACCGGATGCGTGACGGCTACGCGAACATCACCGACCTCATCCGGCAGCTGCCGAGCGACTTCAAGCGGGTCGAGGAGGCGGTGGCGACCATGCACCGCGAGATCGTCGAGGACTTCCGGCAGGAGGTCCGCCCGATCGGCGAGATCCTCGACGACTACCTCGCGCGCACGGACAACCTGATGGAGTCGACGCCGGAGGGCCGGGCGTTCCAGGGCGCGTTCGAGCTCCTCCGCGACGACGCCCTGCTCCTGCGGCTCCGCGACGACATCACCACGATCCTCGAGCACCCGTTCGCCGCCTCGCTCAGTCCGACCGAGCGCCGGACCTTCCGCGGCACGGTCGGCATCCTCCGGCAGGGCATCGAGGACGTCCTCGCCCAGCGTCGGATGCTCACCGCGACGCTCCGTGACCAGATCGTCGCCCACGACGTGGTGCGGGACCGCGAGCTCGACGCGGTGCTCCGCTCGGTGAACCGCGGCCTGGCGGCGTGGATGGACGTCAGTTCCGCCCGGGACCGCGTCCCGCTCGGCCTGCTGCCCCCGTCCGCCGCCGTCGGCACGCTGCGTGAGAAGTTCTACGACCCGGACGCCGAGTCGGTGCCGCCGCCGATCGAGGAGCCGGACGACGACGTCTTCGAGGAGATCGACGTCGAGTCGCTGCGCCGCCACGGCGGCCCGCTCCTCGCCGAGCTCCGGTCGGTCCTCGACGCCTCCACCGCCGGATCGAGCGTCGGGGCGTTCCACGAGCTGCCACCCGACCAGCGTCGTCCCGTCGAGCTCTTCGGGCTCGCGCACCTGCTCACCGGACACGACGACTTCGAGGCCGGCACCGAGACCGCACCGCACCGCACGGTGCGGCCGGACGGCGGACCAGTCACCTTCCACATGCCGACCGCCGCACTGCCCCACCGGGGCCGGACGGCACACCCCGACGACGAACCCGGCCAGGAGGCACGGTGACCGACACGACACCAGCACCCGTCGACGACGAGGTCGCGTTCGAGGACGCCTCCGGCGTGTTCGTCGACGAGCTCGCCGAGCGCGACGAGAGCACGTTCGCCCTCTTCGAGGGTGACGAGGGCCGACTCGACGAACCGCAGCGTCGGGCCCTGGTCGCGCTGCTCCGGCACCCGTACGTGAGCGCCCGGACGCACGTCGACGAGTGGCGTGCGGTCCTCGACGCGGAGCACCAGCTCCGCTCCCGCCTCAACGACCTGTTCCTCGAACTCCACGTCGACCGCGACCGCGAGGTGGCCTTCAAGCGGCAGGCCCGATCGGAGAGCACCCGTCGTGGCTTCCCGACCCTGCTCCGCGACGCGCCGTACACGCGCGAGGAGACGATCGTCCTCGTCTACCTGCGGATGCGTCTGCGCGCCGACGCCCGTCCTGGGCCCGACCAGGTCGTCGTCGACCGGTCCGAGATCCTCGGGCACGTGTCCGGCTTCCGCCCCGCGACCGCGACCGACCGCACCCGTGACGAGGCCCGCGTCGCCAAGGCCATCGAGCGCCTGGTCACGGCTCGGGTGTTGTTGAAGACCACCGACCCGGACCGCTTCCGGGTCGCGAGCGTCGTCGAGGTGTTGCTCCCGCTGGAGCGTCTCGTCGAGCTCGAAACCTGGCTGCGGACCGCGGCCACCGGCGGCGGTGAGCCGACCGACGGGGCCGGGACGAGCCTCCCGGCCGGTCCGACGGGGGGCGGACGTCAGCGGCGACGGCGACGTCGAGACCGACGCCGGCACGGACGCCGACGACAACGAGGAGGACCGCGCGTGAGCACCGTCGACGTCGACACCACCGGGATCCCCGCGCTGTTCGACACCGTCGCCCAGTGGCGGGCCGAGTCCATGCAGGTCGTCAACTGGGGCGGCTTCCAGGGCCACCGTCACGTCGAACTGTCCGGCACGGCGACGCTCATCTCCGGCGCGTCCGGGACCGGCAAGTCGACGCTCATGGACGCGTACCTGGCGGTGATGATGCCGTCCGACGTGCCGTTCAACGGTGCCTCGAACGACGCGACGACGGGACGCGCCCGCAGCGCCGACCAGCGCAACCTGCTGACGTACCTGCGCGGGAAGGTCGACACCCGCCGCGACCCGGAGACGGGTGCGCTGCAGGACGTCACCCTGCGCGGCGAGGAGCAGACCACGTGGGGCGCGGTCGCGGTCACGTTCCGGAACGACGACGAGCGCCGCTTCACGGTCCTGCGCGCGTACATCGTGCCGCGTCGTGCCCGGGGCGTCGCCGACATCCAGATGACCATGGCGACGGTCGACGACGTGTTCGACCTGCGGCGGCTCGAGGACTTCGTGCCCTCCCGGTTCGCGCACCTGGAACTCACCGGGCGGATCCCGGGGCTCGTCATCCGCGACACGTACCAGGAGCTCGCGTACACGCTGCAGACGCGCCTGGGCATCGGTGACTCCGGTGGCGGCAACCGGGCGATGCGTCTCCTCGCCCGGATCCAGGCCGGGCAGCACATGCCGACCGTCGACGCGCTCTACAAGTCCCTGGTGCTCGAGACGCCCGGCACCTACGAGGCAGCCGACCGTGCCCTCGCCCACTTCGCGGCGCTCGACGAGGCCTACGAGGCGATGGACACCGAGGAACGCAAGGTCCGCATCCTCTCCCCCCATCACCGACCTGCACGACGAGATCGAGCGGTCCCGGGCCGCGGCCGCAGCGCTCGACGGCATCGCCACCGGCGCCGACGTCTCGCCGTTCGCGCACTGGACGGCGTCGCGGAAGCGCGAACTGCTCGACCTCGAGGTCGAGCGGAACGCCCGCGAGCGGACCGCCACACGCGCCGAGGTCGAGGCGGCGTCCGCCCGGCACGCCGCCGTGGAGGTCGAGCTCCGCGACGCCGAGGCGCGGCTCCGGGACTCCGGCGGCAACGCACTCGCACAGCTCGAGGACCGCATCGACCGCGGGACCCGCGAGCGTGCCGCCGTCGCCCGCTCCCGCGAGGTGTTCGACGAGCGCACCGCACCCCTCGACGAACCGGTCACCACCGAGTCGGCGTTCACCGAGGCGCAGCGGGCGAGCCACGAGTTCCTCGGCACCTACGCCGCACGACGTGACGAGCTCGACGCCCGGCGTGACGCCCTGACCCGTGAGGAGTACCCGCTCCTCGACCGCGAACGGACCCTGCGCCAGGAGCGCCGGTCGCTCGAGCACCGCCAGGGCGCCATGCCGCTGCCGATGCACGAGGCTCGGGTCGCGATGGCCCGGGCCGCCGGACTCGACCCGGCGGACGTGCCGTTCGTCGCCGAGCTCCTCGACGTGCTGCCGGCCGAGGAGCAGTGGCGCACCGCGATCGAGTCCGTGCTCGCCCCGGTCGCCCGGACCCTGCTCGTCGACGAGGACCGGCTGGACGACTTCAGCGCCGCCATCGACGGCCTCCGTCTGCCCGTGCGTGTGCAGTTCGAGGGCGTGCCGCTCGGCCCGCACCTGGACCTGCCCGGCGACCGCGCCATGGTGTCCGGGAAGCTCGCGATCAAGGCCTCGCCGTTCAGCACGTGGGTGCGGGAGCGCATCGAGTCCGACCGGATCGACGCCCGCTGCGTCGCCGACGCCGCCGAGCTCGGCGGCGGCGGCCGTCGGGTGACCGTGTCCGGCCAGCTCCGCGACGGCCGTCGCGGTGCACACGGCGACCGACGCCAGGCGAACGTCATCGGGTTCACGAACGAGTCGCGGGTCCGTGCCGTGGAGACCGAGCTCGCCGAGATCGCGGCGGACCTGACGGCCCTGGAGGCCCGGCGCACCGACGTCGCGCAGGACCTCGCCGCACTCGACGTGCTCCGGGCAGCGCACCAGCACCGCGTCGACGTCACGTGGGACGCCGTCGACGTCGCCGGTGCCGACGCCGCCCTCGCCCGCCTCGAGGAGGAGCGCCACGCGCTGCTCGCCGCCGACGACGGCCTGCGGACGCTCCGCGAGTCCGTCGCCCGCCTGCGCGCCGCGCTCGACGAGGCCGCCGACCGACGGTCCGCCGCGCGGCTCGGCGTGAAGCGCCTGGAGGAACGGCACGCCGTGCTCGTGGACGGCCAGGACGCGGCCGCCGAGATCCTCGAACGGTTCGCCGACGCACCGGACCGGCTGCCGGACGAACAGCAGGAACGCCTGCTCGCCGAGGCGTTCGACGAGGTCGGCGCCCCCCGACGGGGTGGACGGGTTCGACGACGCGACCAGACGTCTCCGCCGTCGCCTCGAGGAGCGACTCGCACAGGCGCTCGACGGCGCCGCGACGGCGTCGGTGGCGCTCACCACGACGTTCGAGCGGTACCAGGACGCCTGGCCGGACCCGAACCTGGGGACCGGGGTGGCCTCGTACCCGGACTACCGCGCGATCCTCGACCAGATCGTCGCCACGGGCCTCCACGCCCGGCGGAGCGAGTGGCGCCGTCGGCTGTCACAGTGGAGCGGCGAGGACCTCGTCCCGCTCTCCGGCGCGTTCGACCGCGCCGTCGTGGAGATCGAGGAGCGGCTCGAACCCGTGAACGAGATCCTCCGCGACCTGCCGTTCGGGGCGAACCGCGACCGGCTGAAGATCGTCATCCGCCGCGTCACCCGCGAGGACGTGACGCAGTTCCGCAAGGAGCTCCGCGCGCTGTCGGCCTCGGTCGACGCCGAACTGACCGACGACGTGCTCGAGACCCGCTTCCGGCGACTGCGGCGGTTCATGGGCGTCATCCGGCGTGACCCGGAAGCACCCCGAGGCCGGACGACGCAGCGCGACGCCGTGCTCGACGTCCGGCGGCACATGGAGATCACCGCGGTGCGCTACGACGTCGAGGGCAACGACCTGGGCGTGTACTCGTCCCTCGGCGACAAGTCCGGCGGTGAGACGCAGGAGCTCGTCGCGTTCATCGTGGGCGCGGCCCTGCGGTACCAGCTCGGTGACGAGACCCGGCCCCGGCCCCGGTTCGCCCCGGTGTTCCTCGACGAGGCGTTCATCAAGGCGGACTCGGAGTTCGCCGGTCGTGCGGTGACGGCATGGCTCCGGCTCGGCTTCCAGCTCGTCGTCAGCGCGCCGCTCGACAAGGTCACGGCGCTCGAGCCGTCCATGGAGCGCCTGCTCTCGATGCGGAAGCACCCGGACACCGGGTACTCGTCCGTGACCGAGATCCGGCGGGCCTGACCGAGGTCCGGCGGGGTCGGCGCAGGTCCGGCGGGCTCCTCCGGGGCACGCGGCGGTAGGGTCGTCGCGTGTTCGGACGTCGTGAACCCCGCCCCGCTGCCCCTGACGCGTCCGGCGTGCCGGACCTGCCCGTGCTCGGCATCGGAGCCGTCGTGCGGGTCGTGCCGTCGGACCGGGGCGAGCAGTGGGCGGACGAGCCGATCGGGCTCATCGTCGCGCCGGGCGGCGCCCAGCTCGCCGGGTACGCGGGCGCAGGGGTCCGGGTGGCGTGGGTCGTCGAGTTCGACGAGCCCGCGTACACGACGGACGGCCGCGGCCCCTTCGAGCGCGCGACCGTCCAGAGTCGTCAGTTGGTCCCGGTCCCGATGGACCCGGTGACCGAGCCGGTGGACGCCGGAGCGTCCTGACCGGTCAGCAGGATCAGTACTCCTCGGAGCCGGCCTTCATCATCGCGGCGGCCGCCATGCAGGTGCCCACACCACCGATGACGCCGATGCCGATGATGATGCCTGCGATGAGCTCGAGCATGGGGTGACTCCTCGTGGTCCGGGGCCGGTGTGGCTGCGTCAAGGCTACCGGACGCCGGACGCCGGGCGTTGGAGGGTTCCCACCATCGGGACGAGGCGACGCCGGGTGGTGTTTGTGGGGCGGCACGGCGGTCATGTCATGCGCAACACGGGTGCTTACGCTGGTGAGGTCGGACCGCCGTGGCAGTGGCGCGGTCCGGAACCGCGCAGTCCAGGAGGCACCCGATGGTCGACACCGCACCGAGCCGCACCAGCAGCACCAGCGCCGGCAGCACGATCCGCACCAGCACCGGTGGGGTCAGCGCGCCGAAGGCCGACGCGACCGGGGACACCGCAGCCGGGACGCCCGCGGGCGGCACCGACACCGACGTCCGCATCGACGTCGACCTGCTCGCCGAGCACCTGCTGGGCCGCTGGGCCGAGGACCGCCGCATCTCCCGCCGTCTCGTCCGCGACCCCGCGCTGCACAAGATCGAGGGGCAGCCCCTCGCCGAGCACCGTGCGCGCACGCTCGAGCAGCTGCGGATCCTCGTCGACGCCGGCGCGATCCAGCGTCCGTACCCGCCGGAGTTCGGCGGCCAGGACAACCACGGCGGGAACCTGGCGGCGTTCGAGGAGCTCACCGTCGCGGACCCGTCGCTGCAGATCAAGGCCGGGGTGCAGTGGGGTCTGTTCGGCTCCGCGGTGCACCACCTCGGCACCGAGCGCAACCACCGCGAGTTCCTGCCCGGCATCATCGAGTTCGACGTGCCCGGGTGCTTCGCGATGACCGAGACCGGCCACGGTTCGGACGTCCAGAACATCGCCACGAGCGCGACCTACGACCCGGAGACGCAGGAGTTCGTCGTGCACACGCCGTTCCGCGGTGCGTGGAAGGACTACATCGGCAACGCCGCCCTGCACGGCAAGGCCGCCGTCGTGTTCGCCAAGCTCGTCACCCGGGGCGTCGACCACGGCGTGCACGCCTTCTACGTCCCCCCTGCGCGACGACGAGGGTGCCTTCCTGCCCGGCGTCGGCGGCGAGGACGACGGCGTCAAGGGCGGCCTGAACGGGATCGACAACGGCCGGCTCTGGTTCGACCGCGTCCGGGTCCCGCGCACGAACCTGCTCAACCGCTACGGCGACGTCGCCGAGGACGGCACGTACTCCTCCCCGATCGACTCTCCCGGGCGCCGCTTCTTCACGATGCTCGGCACCCTGGTGCAGGGACGGGTCTCCCTCGACGGCGCCGCGGTCGTGGCGCAGAAGATCGGGCTGCAGATCGCCCTGACCTACGCCATGGAGCGCCGTCAGTTCCCGACCGGCGACGGCCAGGAGGGGGGTCCTGCTCGACTACGGCCGCCACCAGCGCCGGCTCATCCCCCCGCCTGGCGACGGTGTTCGCCCAGTCGTTCGCCCACGAGAAGCTGCTGCAGACGTTCGACGACGTCTTCAGCGGCCGGCAGGACACCCCGGAGCGCCGGGAGGACCTCGAGACGCAGGCTGCGGCCTTCAAGGCCATGTCGACCTGGTCAGCCCTCGACACGCTGCAGGAGTGCCGGGAGGCGACCGGCGGTGCGGGCTTCCTCGCCGAGAACCGGATCACGGGCCTCCGTGCCGACCTCGACGTCTACGTGACGTTCGAGGGCGACAACACGGTGCTCCTCCAGCTCGTCGGCAAGCGTCTGCTCACGGACTTCCGCAAGGCCGCGCCGCGCGACGCGGCGTCGACGGCGAAGTTCGTCGCCGCGCAGGTCGGGTCGAAGCTGGCGGACGCGACCGGTCTGCGCCGACTCGGGCAGACGGTGTCCGACCGAGGGTCCCTCGCGGCTTCGGTCGCGGACCTGCAGGACCCGGAGACGCAGCGCGCCCTGCTCGTCGGTCGGGTCGAGACGATGGTCACCGAGATCGGCATGCGCCTCCGCACCGCCGGTAAGGACCGCGCCCGCGCCGCCGTGCTGCTGAACCGCTCGCAGCACGAGTTGATCGAGGCGTCGAAGGCGCACGCGGAACTCATGCAGTGGGAGGCGTTCACCGAGGCGATCGACGACGTCCCCCCCGGGCGACACCCGCACGGTTCTCGTCTGGCTCCGCGACCTGTTCGCGCTCGGGCTCGTCGAGCAGCACCTGGACTGGCACCTGCTGCACGGGCGGATCTCGGCGCAGCGGGCCCGGGCCGTGTCGGCGTACGTGGACCGGCTGGTCGCTCGACTCCGTCCGGTGGTGCCGCAGCTCATCGCGTCCTTCGGGTACGAGCCGTCGCACGTGCGCTCCCCCCATCGCGAGCGGTGCGGAGCAGGCACGACAGGACGAAGCCCGCGCGTGGTACGAGGCCGAGCGCGCCGCCGGACGGCTGCCGGAGCAGGAGAAGAAGCCCCGCCCCTGATCGCCGGACCCGGCCGGAGGTCGCCGATCAAGCCGCTCGGCTCGATGCCGAGCAGGTCGAGCCGCTGGGCTTGATCCGGAGGGTCTGACCGACGCCGTCGCCCGTCAGCCGACGGGCGGACGGGGGGCGCCGAGCGCTGCGCGCAGCCGCGCCTCGGCGTCGTCGTCGGCTCCGGCAGCGGCGGCGACGTTCGCCTCGGCCACGGCACGGACGACCTCTTCGCGCTGGATCTTCACACCGCGGGGCGCGTCGATGCCGATGCGGACGCCGTCGCCCCGGGAGTCGAGCACCGTGATGACGATGTCGTCACCGATGAGGATCCGCTCGCCGACCTTGCGCGTGAGTACCAGCACCCGGCAAGCCTAGCGACTCCGCGTCGCCGCCCCCCGTCCGGGACACGGCCCGGTGCCATCGGCGGCCCGAGGACGGGCGGTCAGAGCGTCCGGACGGGCAGACCGAGCAGGTACACGCTGTCCGGCGTCGCGGTCTCCTCGGTGCCGATCGCGAGCACACCGGCGAGCGGCACCGGAGCGTCCGCCACCGCGGCGAGCATCGCGAGGGCGTCCTCGTGCTTGCGCCCGGCGTCGACCACGACCCAGACCTGGTCGGGTGCGAGCGAGGTGGTCGTCGCCACGTCGGTCCACGCCGCGACCGCGAGCAGCGCCACGCCGTCCCGCACCGCGTCGGCGCGCGCGAGGATCCCGCTGCGTCGGTCGGACGCCGGTGTCGCCCGCAGACCGTGCCGACTGGCGAAGACCCCGGCGGCGGCGTCGACGTCGGCCGCCCGACCGACGAGGAGCACGAGGTCGCCGTCGGCCGAGCAGACCGCGGGTGCGGGGGTCCGGACGGGCGCGGGAGCCGCGGCCGCGGGCAGCTCGGGACGCAGGTCGGCCCACGGGTCCGCGGCCGACGGGTCTGCGACCCACGGGTCGGGGGCCCTCGGGTCCGCGTCCGGGCCTCCCGTCACGGCGGACGCGACCGATGTGGTCGACGCACCGGGCGCGGCGGACGCCGCCCCGGACGGGACGTCCTGGAGGCTCGGCTCGGCCGGCACGGGACCGGCGACGGCCCGGCGCGGCGGGGCCAGTCCGTCGGCCGTGAAGCCGTCGAGCACCGAGGCGAAGGCGTCGGCCCGGGTGGTGGAGGTCCCGTCGGTGTCCGCGATCCGGGCCTCGGCCGCCTCGGCGTCGGCGAGGAGCGCTGCGATGCCGATCCGCCTGGCGGGTGACGCGGCGATCGTGACGCGGGCCGTCGGCGGGTCGAGGGGGGTCCGGGAACTCGACCGTCGCCTCGACGTGCGCCCGGCGGAACAGTCCGGCGACCCCACCGGTCGTCACCCGCTCGGCGGCGACGATGCGGGCCGCGGGTCCGAACTCGGCGAGGACCGCGGCACGGACCTCGTCGAGCGTGGCGCCGCTACGCTGCGATCGGATCGGCGGCACGGACCACTCCCACGGTCTCGATGGTGGACCCCGCTGCCGTGGCCTCCTGGTACGAGAGCACGGGCAGGCCGTTGGCCTGCGCGGACACCATGCGGTGCACGGCCGGGCGGAGTTGCGGGGCACAGACCAGGACGGCGGAGAGCCCCTGCTCCTCGACGGCGCGGACCGAGTCCCGCACGGAACCGAGCACCTGCTCGATCCGGTGCGCGTCGAGGAGGATCTGGGTCCCCTGCTCGGAGGGACGGAGCCCCTCGAGCATCGCCTGTTCGAGCACCGGGTCGATCATGATCACACGGAGCACGGCGCCGTCCAGGTGGCGGGCGGCGAGGGCCGGACCGAGCGCGGCCCGCGCGGACTCGACGAGACCCTCCGGGTCGGTGGAGACCTTCGCACGGAGGGTCAGCGCCTCGCAGATGCGCCCGAGGTCGTTGATCGGCACGCGCTCGGCGAGCAGGCCCTGCAGCACGCGCTGGAGTTCGGCCATCGAGAGCATGCCGGGGACGAGTTCCTCGACCGCAGCGGGGTTCACCTGTTTGACGCCCTCCGCGAGCACCTTGACGTCCTCGCGGGTGAGCAGACGAGCGGCGTTGTCGCCGATCACGGCCTGCAGGTGCGTGACGAGCACGGAGACCCGGTCGATCACGGTCGCGCCGGTCATCTCGGCGGCGTGCCGGAGTTCCGCGGGCACCCACTTGCCGGCCAGTCCGAACACCGGCTCGACGGTGGGGTCGCCCGGCAGGCCGTCGAGCTGCTCGCCGAGGGCCAGCACGCTCCGCGCGGGGGCGGTGCCACGGCCGGCCTCGACGCCGGCGATGCGGATCGCGTAGGTCGACGGCGGCAGGTCGATGCTGTCCCGGGTGCGGACCGGCGGCACGACGATGCCCATGTCGACGGCGATCTTCCGGCGGAGGGCCCGGACCCGGCCGAGCAGGTCGTCGGACGCGCCGGAGACCATGTCGACGAGGTCCGGCGCCAGGAGGATCTCCAGCGCGTGCACGCGCATTTGCTCGAGCAGGTCCTCGGGGGGTGTCGCTCGGGGGTGCTGCGGCCGCGATGGCCTGCTGCTCGGCAGCCGTCGCTGCGGCACGCTTGGCGTTCTGGCCGATCCGCCACCCGGTGAAGAGGAGAGCCGCGCCGATCAGCAGGAAGGGCAGGATCGGCATGCCGGGGATGAACCCCATCGCGATCGCCGCCGCACCGGCGATCATCAGCGCGGTGCGGGACTGCGAGAGCTGGTCGGACGCCGACGTGCCGATGTCGGACTCGGCGCCCGAGCGGGTGACGATCATGCCGGTCGACACGGCCATGAGGAGCGCCGGGATCTGGGACACGAGGCCGTCGCCGATGGTGAGGATGCCGTAGTGCGACAGCGCGTCGGTGATCGACATGCCGTTCTGCAGCATGCCGATGGCGATCCCGCCGACCAGGTTGATGACGAGGATCAGGATGCCGGCGATCGCGTCGCCCTTGACGAACTTCGACGCACCGTCCATCGCGCCGTAGAAGTCGGCCTCGGCGGACACCGCCGCGCGGCGCTCCTTCGCCTGGACGTCCGTGATGAGCCCGGCGTTGAGGTCCGCGTCGATCGCCATCTGCTTGCCCGGCATGGCGTCGAGGGTGAAGCGGGCGCCGACCTCGGCGACGCGCTCGGCGCCCTTCGTGACGACGACGAACTGGATCACCACGAGGATGAGGAAGATCACCGCGCCGATGATGACCGAGCCGGCGACGGCGACGTGCCCGAAGGCCTGGATGACGTCGCCCGCGAACCCCTGGGCGAGCACGAGGCGGGTCGAGGCGACGTTGAGCCCGAGCCGGAACAGCGTCGCGACGAGCAGCAGCGACGGGAACACCGAGAAGTCGAGCGGCTTCTTCACGAAGAGCGTCGTGAGCAGGATCACCAGCGCCAGCAGGATGTTGCAGATGATGAGGACGTCCAGCAGGAACGGCGGCACCGGCAGGATCAGCAGCAGGATGATGCCGACGATGAGCACCGGGACGGCGAACTTCGGCAGGTCGGCGCGCTTCATGCGGGGAGGGCCTCTCCGGGAGCGTGGTCGGTGGCGGGACGCGGTGTCCGGAGCTTGCGGGGGGCGGACGTCGCCGCTGAGCGTGGTCGGGTCGAGCACGGTGGCGACCTCCTCCGGGGTGGTGGGGCGGGGCGGGGTGTGCGTGCCGCTCGCGGCGCCGTGCGCGGCGAGCGTCATGACGAAGGACAGGACGCGGGCGACCGGGGTGTAGAGGTCGACCGGGATCTCCTGGCCGAGCTCGCACGCCGCGTGCAGCGCACGGGTGAGTGGGACGTCCCGCACCATCGGCACGCGCTCCTCCTCGGCCTTCTGCCGGATGGCGTCGGCGACCGGGCCGGCCCCCTTCGCGACGACCTTGGGTGCCGACTTGCCGGCCTCGTACTTGATCGCCACGGCGTAGTGCGTGGGGTTCGTCATCACGACGTCGGCGGTGCCGATGGCCGCGATCATCCGGTTGCGGCTGGCGGCGAGCTGTCGGGACCGGCGCTGCGACTTCACGAGCGGGTCGCCCTCGGCCTGCTTGTTCTCGTCCTTGACCTCGCGCTTCGTCATCATCGTGCGCTTGCGGTTCCGGCGGATGACGACGAACACGTCGAGGGCGGCGAGCACGAGTCCGGCGGCGACGGCGGCCTGCAGGAGGGTGCCCGCGCCGGCACCGGCCGCCTCGAGGACACTGGTCAGCGGCAGGGACCCGCTCGACATGAGGACGGGCACGAGTCCCTGCACCGCGAACCAGAGCACGAGGCCGACCACCGCGGTCTTCAGCAGTGCCTTGACGCCGTTCCACAGCGCCTGCGTCCCGAACACCCGCTTGAGGCCGGCGACGGGGTCGAAGTGGTCGGGCTCCGGCGTGAGCTTCTTGACGTGCACCCCGCCCTGCGCGACCGAGGTGGCGAGCACGGCGACCGCGACGACCCCGAGCATCGGACCGAGCGTCGCGCCGATCGAGCCGAGGGCCTCGTCGAACACGTGCCGCATGGTGCCGACGGTGGGGTCGGCGATGACGAGCGCGACGGCGCGCATCTGCTGCTGTCCGGCGGCCGACGCGTGCCCGATGAGCGAGGGGAACATCAGCGCGGCGGCGGCGATGCCGATCCAGGCGCTGAGGTCCTGCGACCGGCCGAGCTGCCCCTTCCGGCGCACCTCGCGCATCCGCTTCGCGGTCGCTTGTTCGGAGCGTTCTCCGCTGTCCGACATGCCGTCACCCCCTGCCCGTGATGGCCTGCACGGCGTCGCCGGTGAGGGACGACACGACACTCGGCAGCGCCATGAACAGTGCGCCGGCGAACAGGACGGTGAGCCCGATCTTGATCGGGAAGCCCATCTGGAACGCGTTGAGGGCGGGGGGCGACACGCGTGAGCAGCCCGAGGCCGACGTCGGCCAGGAAGAGCACGACCACGAGCGGCCCGGCGATCTGCAGCGCGGCGAGGAACATCTGCCCGAAGGCCGCGACGAGCATCGGGGCGACGCCGTCGATCGGGAACCGTCCGTCCACGAGCGGGACCCCGTCGAACGAGCGGACGAGTCCCCCCGATGATGAGCTGGTACCCGCCGGAGGCGAACAGCAGCGCGAGGGACGCCATCTGGAACAGTCGGGTGAACTGCGCGCCGTTCACCTGCGACTGCGGGTCGAACGCCTGCGCCAGCGTGAAGCCGCCGAACAGGTCGATGAGGGCTCCGGCGGACTGCACCGCGGCGAAGACGAGGTACACCATGAAGCCGAGGACGAGGCCGACGAGCAGCTGCGTCACGAGCGCGACGAGGAAGGTCGCGGTGTCGAGTTGCTCGTAACCGGCGGTCACCTTCGGTGCGACGCCGATCGCGAGCCCCAGGCCGAGGATGACCTTCACCACGCCGGGGAACGCGCGGTAGGAGAACGGCGGGGCCACGACGAAGAACGCGACGAGCCGGACGCCGGCGAGCATCGTGCCCTCGAGCCGGGCCGCGTCGAACAGCAGCTCCATCAGCCGCTCCCGAGCAGCTTCGGGATCATGTCGAACGCCACGTGCGTGAACGCGACCATCTCGGAGATCATCCAGTTGCCGCAGACGACGAGCGCGACGGCGACGGCGAGGGCCTTCGGCACGAACGAGAGCGTGACCTCCTGGATCTGCGTCACGGACTGGAACAGCGAGATCGCGAACCCGACCACGAGCGAGGTGACGAGGACGGGCGCGGCGAGCTTCCCCCGCGACGAGGAGCGCCTGGAGGGTGAGGTCGATGACCGCCTGCTGGTTCACGGGTGCCTCCCGGGCCGGACCGCGCTAGACAACGTGGTAGCTCTCGATGAGCGACGTGATGATGAGACCCCACCCGTCGACGAGGACGAACAGCAGGATCTTGAACGGCAGCGAGATCATCACCGGCGGGAGCATCATCATGCCCATCGACATGAGGGCCGCGGAGACGACGAGGTCGATGACGAGGAACGGGATGAAGATGACGAACCCGATGATGAACGCGCTGCGCAGCTCGGAGATGACGAACGCCGGGATGACCGTGGTCATCGGCACGTCGGCCATCCGCGCGGGGTTGTCCCGACCGGCCGCGCGGGTGATGAGGGCGACGTCCTCGTCCCGGGTCTGGTGCAGCATGAAGGTGCGCAGCGGTGCGGTCCCGGCGTCGACGGCCTGCTGGAAGTCGATCTTCCCGGCGAGGTAGGGCTGCAGGGCGTCGTCGTTCACGTGGCCGATCACCGGTGCCATCACGAAGAGGGACAGGAACAGCGCGAGTCCGGCGATCACCTGGTTCGGCGGGATCGACTGCAGGCCGAGGGCGTTCCGGGTCATCGCGAGGACGACGAAGATCTTCGTGAACGACGTCATCATGAGCAGCAGCGCCGGGGCGACGCTGAGCAACGTGATCCCGATGAGCGTGACGACGGCGGACGACGGGGTGCCGTCCGGCCCGTTCACGTCGACGCTGAAGCCACCCGTCGACGGGGTCGCGGGCGCGGACGGCGCCGCGGGGGCGGAGGGCTCGACGACGCCGGCGGCGTGCGCTCCGGTGGTCGTGAGCATGAGGAAGCCGGCGACCACCGTCAGCCCGAGGAGGACGAACAGCAGGAGCCTGCCCGTGCGGGCGGCGCTCACCCGGTCCGCCGCGAGCGGAGGACCGACGCCGCCTGGCGCCAGGTGTCCGCCGAGAGGATCGACCCCTGCAGCTGGGCCGCGGTCGGGACGACCCGCGTGTCCGCCGCACGGACCGTCCGGAGGGCACGGCGGCCGCGCGGCCGGAGCGGCAGTGGGTCGGTGACGCGTCCCTCGGCGTCGGCCGGGGCGGTCGCGACGGCCGGGAGGCCCGGTGCGGCCTGGTCCTGCCGGTCGAGTTCCGCGCCGAACGCGTCGGCCGTCGGCAGCGCGACCGGACCCGTCACGATCGTCAGCTCCGGTGCGGGCGCCTGCCCGCTCGTGAGGAGCGTCACGCCCTGCTCGGCGACGCCGAGGACGAGCCGCTCACCGTCGACGTCGACCACGACGACGCTCGCCTTGCCGCCGATCGCCTGACGGCCGACGACCTCGACCGAGGCCGATCGACGCCCGCGCGCGCGGGCGGCGCCGAACTGCCCCTTCTGCATGCGTCGGTGCAGCACCCACATGAGGGCGAGCACGACGCCGAGGGAGAGCGCGACGCGGAGCGCGATGACGAGCGTGTCCACCGGGCTCAGACCGTCTCGGCGACGTCGAGGATCTTGGTGATGCGGACCGCGTAGTCCTGGTCGACGACGACGACCTCGCCGTGGGCGATGAGGCGGCCGTTGAGCAGGACGTCGGCGGGCGCCCCGGCCGAGCGGTCGAGTTCGACGACCGCGCCGGGCTCCATGCCGAGCACGTCGCGGACGGACATCCGGGTGCGACCGATCTCGACGGTCAGGGTCATCTCGACGCTGTTGATGCGGCCGAGATTGCCGGCGGGCAGGGTCGGCGCCGCGCTGACGGTCTCGGCGACGGTGCCGTTCTCGCGGATCCGGACGGCGATCCAGCCGGCCGGCGCCCCGGCACCGCTGAGGGCGAAGACGACGGTCTCCGGGTCGGCGACGAGCGCGGCGGCGGACTCGCGGCGGCCCTCGCTGAGCACGCCGGCGCCGAGCGGTGCGACCGCGGCCTCGAGCGACGGGCGGAGCACGTCGGCCACCGAGACGAGCCCGGAGTCGACGCCACCGGCGGCGGTGATGCCGCCCAGGTCGAGCAGGACCACCGCGAGGTCCGCGGACACGCCGCCGACGAACGAGGCGACCACGGCGTCGACCGCGCGCGCCTGCAGGTCGGGGGTGGGGCCTCCCGGCTGGACGGTCGCGACGAGCGGGACGGGGGTGGGCAACGCGCTCGCGAGCGCCTCGGCGGCGGTCGTGTGCAGCGTGGAGGTGACGACGGTCATGCGGACGGCTCCGATGCGGTGGTGGTGACGACGACGCCCGCGAGCCGCGAGCCGTTCGCGCCGACGGCGGCGGTGCCGACGGGTTCACCGTCGACGGAGATGGTGAGCGGGCGGTGCTGCGGGTGCGGCAGGGGCAGGACGTCGCCGACGGCGAGGCCGAGCACCTGGGCCGGCAGCACGGTCGCGGGGGCGAAGCGCAGGGCGACGCCCACCGGCACGGCGGCGAGCTGGGCGTCGATGAGGGCCTTCGCGTCGGCCGTCGAGACGTCGGCGGGCCGGTCGACGAGCTGCGGGAGGACGGCCTCGGCCGGGAGGGCGAGGGTGCCGTCGGCGATGCGGTCGCCGACACGGATCTCGAAGGACGCGACGATCATCAGGTCGGACTTCTGCGCGGCCTGGGCGAACTGGCTGTTGAACTGGAAGGCACCGGCGGACACCGGGCGCTCGAGCAGCCCGCCGAGCGAGTAGCGGAGGTCGTCCAGCGCGTCCTCGACGAGGCGGCGGACGAGGGCCTGTTCGATCGGTGTGAAGGTGCGTTCCGGCGTCGGCAGCGGCTTCGAGGCACCGAGCGAGTGCGACACCCAGGTCAGGGCGGCGTCGAGCGGCACCTGCAGGACGCCCTTCGCGGCGACGTCCTCGATCGGCAGCAGCACCATGCCGGTGAGCGCGGGGAGCGACGCAGCGTACTCGTCGTAGGTCATCATCGCGACCTGCTCGCACGTGACCTGGCTGAGGACGCGCACCTTCGCGGTCAGCTGCGTGCCCCACTGGCGGGCGAAGGTCTCGAAGGCGAGCTCGAGGACCCGGGCGTGCTCACGCGCGAGCGTCGACGGGCGCGCGAAGTCGTACACCTCGGGCGCGGTCAGGGTCTCGGTCACGAAGCGCACTCTCGGCCACCGGCGGGCGGCCGTCAGCTCTGGCCCCTCTTCTGGGGCGACGTGGCGCTACCCGGTGCGGGCCCCGTCCTGCGCGGAGGCGAGGGCCGGCATGAGGGCGCTGACGTCCTGGTCGGCGTTCGACAGGACGACGATGTCGACGCGGCGGTTCAGGGCGAGGTCCTGCTCCCGGGTCCCCTTGGCCAGGGGGGCGGCTCGACCCGAAGCCGACGGATTGGATGCGCTCGGCCGGCATCTGACCGCGTTCGACGAGGTCCCGCAGCACCCCGGTCGCGCGGGCCGAGCTGAGCTCCCAGTTCGTGGCGTACGGGGCGGTGGAGTTCCGGCTGTCGGCGTGCCCCTCGACGCTGACGTCGTGGTCCGCACCGCGCAACACCGGCGCGATGGCGTCCATGATCTGCTTCGCCTGGTCGGAGAGGTCGGCGCTGTTCGTGCCGAAGTACGTGTCGCTGCCGACGAGCCGGACGGTGAGGCCGCGGGAGTCGAGGCGGAACTGGACGTTGGCGTCCTGCCCGGCCTTCTCGAGGTTCCCCGAGATGGCCCGCTCGATGGCCTGCAGGTCGTCGAGCTCCTCCTTCGCCGCCGCGAGGTCGGCCTTCGTCGCCGATGCCGGCACGACGGCGGCCGCTGGGTCGGCGTTCGTGTCCTCGGCACCGGACGCCGCCGTGGAGTGGTCGGCCTGTGCTTTGTCCACCGAGTAGCCCGTGCCGTCCTCGACCTCGTCCTTCGTGACGATGGTCCCCGAGGCGGTGTCGATCTTCTGCGACTCGACCTCGCCGAACCCGGTGGCGAGCGACTCCTTGAGGGCCATGTACTTGTCCTGGTCCACGGAGGACATCGCGAACAGCACGAGGAACATGCACATGAGCACCGTGATCATGTCCATGTACGAGGCCATCCAGCGCTCGTCGGGGTGCTCGGCTTCGTCGTGGCCGCCCTTCTTCCGGCCGCGTCCGCGACCGCGGGGGTTCGCGCTCACGGTCAGGCCGCCAGCTGCTGGTCGTCGGCGTCGGACTTGTTCTTCCCGCCCTTGCCCGATGCGCCACGGGCGCTCGGCGGCACCATCGCGGTGAGGCGCTCCCCCGAGGAGCCGAGGCTGGCTGCCGGCCTGCACGGCGAGGAGGCCCTCCATGAGGAGCGTCTGCCGGTCGGACTCGAGCTGCGCGAGCTTGCGGAGCTTGCCGCCGAAGGGCAGCCAGAGGAAGTTCGCGGTGAGCAGGCCCCAGAGCGTGGCGACGAACGCACTCGCGATGAGCGGCCCGAGCTCGTCCGGCTTGCCGAGGTTCGCGAGGACGTGGGTGAGCGAGACGACGGTGCCGATGATGCCGACCGTCGGGGCGAAGCCGCCGAGGCCCATGAAGAACGCGCTCGCGCTCCGCATCGGCGCCGCGTTCGACTCGATCTCGTCCTCGAGCAGGATCCGGAGCTCGTCGCCGTCCGTGCCGTCGGCGATGTTCTGCAGGGCCTTCTTCATGAACGGGTCGTCGTGCTTGTCGGCCTCCTGCTCGAGGGCGAGCAGGCCGTTCGCGCGGGCCGTCTCGGCGAGCCCGACGACGTCGTCGATGACGGTCTGCGGCGGCGTCACCTTGCCCGTGAACGCCTTGGGCACGGTCTTGAAGGCGGCGAGGGCGTCCTTGAGGGTCGTGCTCGCGACGCCGCAGCCGATGGTGGCGACGAACACGAGGAGCATCGGTGCGGGCAGGAAGAGCCCCGCCATCTCGACGTGCTCCATCTGCGCCATGCCAAACAGGGCGCCGAAGGCCAGGAGGATCCCGATGATGGTCGCGATGTCCATCTCAGCGCCCCCCCGTCCTGCGAGCGGAGGGTCGCCACGGGGGCGAGCGTGGGCTGCGGCCCGGTGGTGGTCAGGTCCCGCGCCGACGGCAGGTCCGTCCCGTAGGCCATGCTGACGATCCGGGCGCGGTACGCGGCGATCCGCTCGATGACCTCGGCCAGGGACTCGCGGACGATGTACTTCGCCCCGTCGACCATGATGAGCGTCGTGTCCGGCGTCTCCTGGATGCGCTCCACGAGATCGGGGTTGACAGCGAATCCGCTGCCGTTGAGTCGTGTGACGACGATCATGGCCCGTCCTGGTTCTCGATCGACCCGCCGCCGTCCGTGGGGCAGGTGTTCGACCGCCCGTCCGTGGGTGGTCAGTGCGCACTATCGGCTCCCGGCGCGTCCCCGTAAGTGCGGACGAAGCCGAGGCGCGTTCGCCCGGGGCGACCGGACGACGGACGGGAGGCTCGTCACCGGCTGGTGGCGAGCCTCCCGTCCGTCGGGTCGCGGCGGACCGGTCAGACGACCGCGATCTCGTTCGGGACGCCCGGCAGGCGGTCGCTGGTGGCGATGACGTCACCGCTGGTGAGGTCGACCGCCGTGACGGTGCGCTCGGCCGGGTCGGTGACGTACGCGACGTCGTCGACGACCTTCAGCGCCGGGTGGGCGTCCTGCCACTCGGCGGGGCCCTCCCACTCGTCGATGACGGGGAAGCTGTCGAGCTCCTCGCCGGTCTCCTCGTCGAACACGTGCAGGGCGCCGTCGCTGCCGAGCGCCACCGCGGAGTCCTCCGGCCCGCGGGCCAGGTCACGGAAGGTGAAGCCGACGCCGTCCGGCATGTCGGCGACACGGTAGTCGCCCGTCGCGGCGTCGATCAGGGCGATCTGGTCGAGGAGGTAGCCCTCGGAGTCGGGGTCGTCGTTGAAGTCGCCGACCGCGATGCTCGACGACTCGGTCGTGAACAGGTTCCCGCTGCGGCCGTACTCGGTCGGGGCGTCGACCTTCTCGAACACGCCGTCCCGGTACACGAGCGCGCCGTCCGAGCAACCGAAGACGGCGACCTCGTCGGCCACCGTGCCCTCGCCGTGCACGTCGGGGCACTCCTCGGAGCGGGCGGTCTCCTGACCGTCGGCGTCGAGGGCACGGACGCCGGAGCGCGACTCCTCGGTGCCGATGGTGGTGAGGAGGGTGCCGTCCTCGAGCTCGATCGCGACGCCGTGGTGTGCGGCCTCCGACTCGGTCGTGTCGACCTCCGGCAGTCCGCCGCCCTCGACGGCGCTCGCCAGGTCGGCGGTGTCGAACGTCGTGACGTCGCCGGAACCGTCCGCGAAGAGCGCGGTGCGGTCGCCGTGGACGACGACGTGCCCACCGGTGTCGGCGGGGAACGTGACGTCGGTCAGGGCGGAGTCCGCGCTGGTGCCGGCCGCGGTGTCGAGCACGCGGAAGCCGTCGGGGACGGTCACCATCACGTGGCGGTCGTCGCCGGCCGGGTTGACGCGGGTGAAGCCGTCGACGGTGTGGTCACCGACGACCTGCAGGTCGCGGTCGAGGACGAGCAGGCCGCCGTCGTAGGTGAGGGCGATGCGGTGGCCGGTGTCGGCGCCCGCTGCGTCCGGACCGGGCGACGCGCTGTCGCTGGCGGCGGGGGTCCCGGAGCCGGCGCACCCGGTCAGGAGGAGGGCGGACGCGCCGAGCAGCACGGCCGGGGCGAGGAGGGTCTTCTTCGTCATGACCAACACTGTATTGATTCTCATTCTCATCCGCCAACCGACAGGCCGTCGACGATGGCGTCGGTGTTCGAGCGCATCATCTCCAGGTACGACGCCGCGCCCTCACCCTCGGCGGTGAGGGACTCGGTGGCGAGGGACCGGATCGCGACGTGCACGTCCACCTCGTCCGCGAGCACCTCGGCGAGACGGGCGGGCTGGGACGCGTCGACGAAGATCGTCGGCACGTCGGCGTCCTCGATCGCCGCGGCGAGGTCGCGGAGATCCGCGGCGCTCGGCGAGGCGAGGGTGGTGCCGCTCGGGATCACGGCCCCGACCACGCGGAAGCCGAACCGGTCGGCGAGGTACCCGAACACGTGGTGGTTCGTCACGAGGGCACGGCGGTCCTCCGGCAGCGCGGCGAACGCGGCGGTCATGTCCCCGTCGAGCGCCTCGAGGTCGTCCCGGTAGCCCTCGAGTGCCCTGTCGAGCGCGCCGTCGTCCAGCCCGGGGACCTCGTGGAGCTCCTCGCCGAGCGCGTCCACGACGGCGGTCATGCGGGCCGGGTCGGTCCAGAAGTGCGGATCGGGGCCGCTGGCGTCCTCGCTCGTCCACTCGAGCACGTCGACCGCCTCCCCCCGCCGTGAACACCCGGACCCCGTCGGACGCGGCTGCCGCGACGTGGCGTGCGACGCCCTCCTCGAGCCCGAGGCCGTTCTCCACGACCAGGTCCGCGGTCCGCAGCCGGGCGGCCTCCTGCGCCGAGACCTCGAACGAGTGCGGGTCGGAACCGCGTGGCATGAGCACCATGACGTCGGCACTGTCCCCGACCACACGCTCGACGACGTCGCCGAGGATGTTCGTCGTGACCGCGACGAGTGGTCGGTCGTCACGCTCCGCCGCGGAGCAGCCGGTCGTGCCGAGCGCCACGACCGCGACGGCAGCCACGACCGCGAGCCGCCGGACGCCGGTCACCGGCCGACCTCGGCGAGCACGTCGGGCCGGACCGGCACGTCGATGGAGCGGGCGACCCGGGCGTCGTCGGCGAAGTCGACCTCGTGCACGACGGACTCCTCCGGGTCGGAGAGGTAGGCGCGCTGCGCGTCGAGCTGCAGGGTCGCACCGGCAGCGGACGACACGAGGGGCTCGGTCGTCACGGGAGCGGAGTCCCCCCTCGGACCACACGAGGACCCGTCCGTCCGCATCGAGCGCGACCACGTGCTCGTCGGTGTCGTCGACCGCGACGACCTGGCGCAGGGGGGCGGTCGGTCGGGACGTGCTGCCAGGAGCGCTCCCGGGTGTCGAGCAACCAGTAGCCGGTGTCCCCGGCGAGGGCGGCCACGGTCGGCCGACCGGTGCGGTTCGCGAAGTCGGTCGCGCGCGGCAGCGTCGATCCGGCAGGGACGCCGACCGTCTCGACGACCGGGTCGCCGCCGTCCGGGTCCTCGGTGACGAGCACCGCGCCGTCCGCGCACCCGATGACCGCGCCGACACGGGTGACGATGCCGCCGGCCGGGTCGCCGCATGCGGCGTCGACGCCGGTCGGCTCCCCCCGCGGCGTCGAGCACCCGGACGCGGTCGCCAGCGGCGTCACCGGAGACGAGGAGCGTGCCGAGCGGCAGGAGGACGCCGGCGTCGTCGACCCTCGCGGTCTCCCGCACCTCGCCCTGGCCGAGGGCGTCGCGGTCGAGGGCGACCGCCCGGCCGGACGCCGACCAGGCGAGGGTCGTGGTCGACTCCGAGGAGGCGATCGTGACCGACCCTGCGCCGTCGAGGCTGCCGACGACCCGGGCCGCGGCGTCGTAGTAGTGCGTGTGGTCGCCGTGGTCGACGGTCCAGGCGCCGCCGTCGACGATCGTCGTCCGCTCCCCGTCGCTCGTGGCGAGGAACCGGCCGTCGGTCGCCGCGTGCTCCGGAGCCGGGACGTCGTCGAGCGACTCGGTCTCGGCGGCGAGCAGGTCGTGGACGGCGACGCTCCCGTCGGCGTCGGCGAGCAGCAGCCGGAGCTGGGGCTCGGACGCCTCGGACGCGCCCTCGACGAACCCGTGCGGCTTCGCCGAGGTGGACGACGGTCCACCGGAGGCGCCGGGCGGGTCGGTGTCCGGTGCGGAGCAGGAGCTCAGGAGGAGCGCGGCAGCGACGCCGAGCGCTGCCGGGACGGCGATCGGGGCTGGTCGGGTGCGGAGGTGGTGCATGGTTCCTTCCGGGGACGGTGGACGAGGAGACGGGTCGCACGGCGGAGACCGTGCGAGACGACGACGGCGACGATCGCGACGAGGGCGATGCTCGCGCCGGCGGCGGTGCCGGCGTGCCAGGAGACGAGCAGGCCGGTCGCGACCGCGGCCACCCCGAGCACCGCGCCGAGCGCCATGGTCGGGCCGGTGCCGCGGGTCCACGCACGGGCGGCCGCGGCGGGGGCCAGGAGCAGCCCGACGACCAGCAGCGTCCCGACGGCCCGGTAGGAGGCGACGACGGCGAGGGTCACGAGCGCCACGAGGACGACCTCGGCCAGGCGCGGCCGCAAGCCGAGCGTCGCGGCCTTGCGCGGGTCGAACGCCGCGGCCGTGAAGGGTCGGTGGAACACCGCGGCGACGGCGAGGGCGGCACCGGCTGCGACCGCGAGCGTGCCGAGGTCGGCGGTGGTGACCGCGAGCACGTCGCCGAACAGGATCGCGGTGACGTCGGTGGCGAAGGACCGGGACCCGGACACGATGATGACCCCGAGCGCGAGCATGCCGACGAAGAGCAGGCCGATCGCCGTGTCGTACGACAGGCCGCCACGGCGACGGAGCGCCTGCACGCCGACGACCATCACGCCGGCACTCACGGCGGCGCCGAGCACGGCCGGGACGCCGGTCAGGGTGGCGACCGCGACGCCGGGCAGCATGCCGTGCGCGAGCGCCTCGCCGAGGAACGCCATCCCCCCCGGACGAGCACCCAGGTCCCGACGACGGCACAGAGCACCGCGGCCGTGGCTCCGGCGACGAGGGCACGGAGCATGAAGTCGACGGAGAACGGGTCGGTCAGCCAGGTCACGGGCGACCACGCTACATGGGAATGATTCTCCTTACTGCTAATCTGCTCAGGTGTCGCCCCGATCCGTTCAGCTCCGTTCCGTGACCGTCCGACGAGGTGAGCGGGCGGTCCTGCACCGAGCCGACGCGGTCTTCGAGCCCGGCGCCGTGACGGTCGTCGCGGGCGCGAACGGCTCCGGCAAGTCCACCCTGCTCGAGACGGTCGCCGGGGTGCTCCCCACGGCCGAGGGCACCGTCAGCGGCGTGTCGCCGCGCTCGGTCGCGCACGTCGCGCAGTCGGTGTCGACCCCGGGCCCGCCGCTCACCGTGCGTGCCGCCGTGGCGATGGGCCGGTGGGCATCCGTGCCGTGGTGGCGCCCCCCTGCGGCCCCGCGACCGCGCGGTCGTCGACGAGCAACTGGCGCGCCTCGACCTCGTCGGGCTGGCCGACCGCCCGCTCGACACACTGTCCGGTGGGCAGCGCCAGCGCGCACTCGTCGCGATGGGACTCGCGCAGCAGGCCGCGGTGCTGCTCGTCGACGAACCGACCGCCGGCGTCGACGCGCGCTCGCTCCGGCTGGTCCTCGACGCCCTCGCCGCCGAAGCCGGCCGGGGTGCGGTCGTCGTGCACGCGGCCCACGACCCCGAGGCGCTCACCGCAGCCGACCGGGTGCTCACCCTCGAGCGCGGCACCCTCACCTGATGCGAGCGACCGCGCAGTCACCGGACAGTCCGCGTGGCCGGTCGGTCGCGCTGGTCGAGCCGGTCAGCCGCGCTGGTCCAGGCGGAGCAGCCGGGTCTCCTCGGCGTCGTACTCGGCACGGACCTGTCGGAGCACGAGGTCGTCGATCTCCCCCCTCGTCCCGTAGCCGCAGCACCGTGGCCGCCTTGAGTCGCACGAGCGCCAGTTCGAGCTCCACCGCCGTCCCGCGCTGCTGCAGCAACGGGTGGTCGTCGTCGTCGCTCTCCTCGGCCTTCACGAGCGCGAGGTGGCCCTCGTAGTCTTCGCGGATCCTGTCGACGATCTCGGCGTCGGCGCCGACGCGGCGCGCCAGCTTCGGCAGGGCGTCGAGCGCCGCCTCGATCGCGACGCGCTCCGCGGACCGACGCTCCTCGACCACCTCGTTGCTGCCGTCGAACGCCGCCCAGCGGACGACCGCCGGCAGCACGAGCGACTGGCCGACGATCGTCACCACGACGACGCCGGCGGTGACGAAGACGATGAGGTCCCGGTCCGGGAACGCGGCGCCGCTCTCCACCATCCGGGGGGACGGCGACCGCAGCCGCGAGCGAGACCGCGCCGCGGAACCCGGTCAGCCCGCTCACCAACCGGTCGCGGTGTCCTTCGCGGGGCGAGCCTCCCGTTCGGAGCGTCACGAGCCGCACCGTGCCCCAGGTGAGGTTGAGGAACGCGAAGCGGAGCACGACGACGGCCACCGACACGGCGCCGATCAGCCCGAGGCCGACCGCGATCTCGCCGCCCGTCAGGGCCCGGACCGAGATCGTCGCCTCGATGCCGACGAGCACGAAGAGCGCGCCGTTCAGCAGGAACGTGGCGAACGACCAGAACGACCGCACCTGCTGCCGGGTCTCCGCCCGGTCGAGCTTCGGAGCGACCTGACTGACGACCAGGCCCGCCACGACGACCGCCAGCACACCGGACGCGTGCACCGCCTCGGCGACCAGGAACGCGGCGAACGGCACGAGCAGCGTCAGCAGGTTCTCGAGCACGACCGCGTGCACCCGACGGAGGACGAGCATCCCGAGCCACGAGGTCAGCAGCCCCGCGGCGATCCCGCCGACGTAGGACAGCAGGAGCATCCCGGACACGTTCCAGAAGGTGAGCTCCTGCTCCCCCCGCCGTCACCGCGACCGCGATGCCGTAGATCACGAGCGTGGTGCCGTCGTTGACGAGCGACTCGGCCCGGAGGACCGTCGTGTTCCGCCGCGGCAGGGACCGCGTGAGCGCACCGACGGCGGTCGCGTCGGTCGGGGCGACCGCGGCACCGAGCACCCAGGCCGGACCCCACGGCATGCCGAGCAGGTGCAGGAGCGTCGCGACCCCGCCGGCCGTCAGCACGACGAGGAGGGTCCCCATCAGGACGATGCCGCGCAGGTTCGCACGGATCTCCCGGAGCGAGATCGTCAGACTCTCCCAGTACAGCAGTGCCGGCAGGAACAGCAGCAGCACGGCGTCCGCGGGCAGCTCGACCTCGCGGAACACCGGGATGAACGCGATCCCCGCACCGAAGGCGAGCAGCAGGACCGGGGGCGCGACACGCAGGCGGTTCGAGACGGCGGTGGCGACGGCGATCGCGACCACGAGCACGACGACGAGTTCGGGTGCGATGAGTTCCATGAGGAGCACAGCTTGCCAGGGCGGTGGTGTGCGCGCTCACGCCTGGTCCACGCAGCGAACCGCGCCCCAGAGCAGCGGCGCGGAGCAACGGCGCGGAGCAGCGGCGCGGAGCAGCGGCGCGGAGCAACGGCGCGGAGCAGCGGCGCGGCCACAGCGCGTCCGGAGCGGCTCAGCGCCCCCCGCTCGGCCCGCTTCGTGAGGACCAGGAACGTCACGTGGCCGAGCAGGGCGATCCCGAAGAACACGAGCGCGACCGCGTAGACCCGGTCGAGCCTCCCGTCGCCGGTCAGGAGCAGCACGATGCACCCGACCACCGCAGCGGTGAGGACCCCGACCTGCACCATCGACCACGTCGTCCGCCAGCGCGGCTGCTGTCCCTGTCCGTCCACGTCCCCATCCTCCCGCATCGACGGACGGGAGGCGCTGCACACGTCGTGCGCCGGGCCTCCCGTCCACCTCGGGCCACGTCCGGCCCGGGCCGCGTCCGGCCCCGGGCGGTGCCGCCCGCGGCCGGTCAGCCGAGCTGGTCGGTCAGCAGCGTCGGGTCGGCCGCGAGGGACGCCTTGACCATGCGGCTCCAGTCGTCGACGAGGACCTCGGCCGAGCCGGCCTGCACACCGTCCAGCGACGCGCGGGCGACGTCGGCCGGATCGGTCATGTGGCCGTCGTAGCCGGCCATCATGTCGGTGTCCGCGGCGCCGAGGTGGAGGCCCTGCACCGTCACGCCGCGACTCGCGAGCTCCAGGCGGACGGCGTTCGTCATGTTCCACTCGGCGGCCTTCGCGACGGAGTAGCCGCCCGCGCCGGGGGCGGCGAACCAGGACAGCGCCGACAGGACGTTGACGATCGCACCGCCGCCGTTCCGCTCGATCACGGGGGCGAACGCACGCACCACCTCGAGGGTGCCCCACAGGTGCGTGTCCACCGCGCGGCGGGCGTCGGCGAGGTCGTCGGTGAGGAGCGATCCGGAGGAGGAGATGCCCGCGTTGTTCACCAGCAGCGTGACGTCGGGCGCTGCGACTGCTGCCGCCGCGACCGACGCGGGGTCGGTGATGTCGAGGGGCAGGACCGTCACGCCGGGGACGTCCACGAGTTCGGGACGGCGTGCGGTCGCGTAGACCTTCGTGGCGCCGCGCTCCATGAGCTGCTCGACGAAGCGGCGTCCGATGCCGCGGTTCGAGCCGGTGACGAGCGCGACCGGATCACGGCCCAGCTCGCCGAGCTGACGGCGGCGCGGGACCGCCTCGACGAGGTCATCGACATCAGCGAGCACCCGACACCCGAGCACTGTCCGGCGCTCCGGACGGAGCCGTCGACGGTCGGTGCGGCGGCGGCCTGACGGGCGTTCCGCTGCCGGTGGGCAGTCCGCCGCCGGGCCGGTGGTCCGGCTCGACCGGTGACGGCGTGCTGCTGCAGATCCCGGTGACGAGCCGGGCCCCTGCACCGACCTCGCGGAGCAGGTAGGTCGGCAGACGGCCCGCCGGGTACGGGTCGAGGTACTCGCGGCTCACCGGACCGATCTGGGACACGACCGCCACCGAGTCCTTCTCCGACCCGGACGTCTCACGTGGGACGAACACGTTGCCGCGGAACGCCTCCAGGGCGGTGTCGGACGTGAGCGGCACCACGAGGACGGTCGCGATGTCGCTCGCCAGGAGCCAGTCCTGCTGCAACCGGTCATACCGGCGCCCGTCCGGCGACGGCTACCCCCCGTCGTTCGTCTGGTGTCGGGTGCAGTCGGTATCGTCGTCGGGTGCAGATGCCGGAACACCCAGAGGACACCGTCGGACGACGCCACGGCCGGGTCTCGGCATGACGGCGGAGGCCACGGTCATCGAGCGGGAAGCGGAGCGCCGCCGCACGGTCGCCGTCATCGCCCACCCGGACGCCGGCAAGTCGACCCTGACCGAGTCGCTGACCCTCGCCGCTGACGCCATCGACGAAGCCGGTGCGGTCAAGGGGAAGGCGACCCGCCGAGCGACCGTCTCCGACTGGATGGAGATCGAGCGCAGTCGCGGGATCTCCATCAGCTCCGCCGTCGTGCAGCTCGACGCGGGCGGCACGCTCATCAACGTCGTCGACACCCCCCGGTCACGCCGACTTCTCCGAGGACACCTACCGCGCACTGGCCGCCGTCGACTGTGCCGTCATGCTCATCGACGCCGCCAAGGGCATGGAAGCGCAGACGATCCGCCTGTTCGAGGTCTGCCGCACGCGGGACATCCCGGTCATCGCGGTCGTCAACAAGTGGGACCGGCCCGGACGCGAGGCGCTCGACCTGCTCGACGAACTCGAGGAGCGCACCGGTCGGACCCCGACGCCCGTGACCTGGCCCGTCGGCGAGGCCGGGCACCTGCAGGGCCTCGTCGACACCGCGACGGGGACGCTGACGACCTTCGAGTCGAGCGGCGGCGGGCATCTGCCGGTCACGACCGAGCGGTCGGCGGACGAGGCGGCCGAGCTGCTCGGTGCCGCCTGGCGGACCGCCGTCGAGGAGGTCGAGCTCACCCGTGAGGTCCGCGGCCTGCCCGACCAGGGCGACTTCCACGACCGGATGAGCATGCCGGTGTTCTTCGGCGTCGCCACCAAGCACGTCGGCACCGTCGACCTGCTGCGCTTCCTCCGCGACGCCGCACCCGCCGCCCTGCCCCGCCGGACCTCGGACGGTGCCGCCCGCCCGGTGACCGAACCGTTCGCCGCGCAGGTGTTCAAGGTGCAGGCGAACATGGACCCCGCCCACCACGACCAGGTCGCCTTCGTCCGGATCTGCTCCGGGCGGTTCGACCGCGGCATGATGCTGACGCACGCCCAGTCCGGTCGGCGGTTCAACACGAAGCACGCGCTGAGCGTGTTCGGACGCGAGCGCGACACCGTCGACCTCGCCTGGCCCGGCGACGTCGTCGGCCTGGTCAACGCGACGATGCTGCACCCCGGGGACACGCTCTTCAGCGAGGAACCGGTCGAGTTCGAGCCGCTCCCCCGCTTCGCACCCGAGATGTTCGCGACGGTCGCCCCTACCGACCCGAGCACGGCGAAGAAGTTCCGGAAGGGCATGCAGCAGCTCGCCGGGGAGGGCGTGGTCCAGCTGCTGCACTCCGAGCGCCGGACCGCGCAGGCGCCGATGGTCGGTGTCATCGGGTCCCTGCAGCTCGAGGTCCTCACCTCACGCCTGATGGCCGAGTTCGGCACCGCCGTCCGGGTCGAGCCACTGCCGTGGACGATGGTCCGCACCGTCACGGACGCGGACTTCGCGATCCTCGAGAAGCGGCGCGACCTCGAGATCGTCACCACCGACCGCGACCGGTACGGGCTGTTCCGCGACCAGTGGCACCTCAACTCGGTGATGCGCGAGCTGTCGGGTCTGGAGCTGCCGGCTCCCGTCTGACCAGCGGTGCGCGTGCCCCTCGATCTGGGGCCGCACGAAGCGGAGGGCGTCCCGTGTCCGCACTTCTGGGGACCGGTACGGTCGGGGCATCCACCGACCCGACCCGAACGGGCTCCCATGCACAAGATCGTCACCGGTGTCGTCGCCAGCGCCAGCGGCCTCACTCTCCTCCTCGGCGGCGCGGGCACCTTCGCGCTCTGGAACGCCGAGGCCTCCACCCGTCCGGCGACGGTCTCCTCGGGCACGCTCGCGCTGTCCGCGAACCCGGACGGCGTGTGGACGGACATCACGAACGGTCGGTCGGACGTGGTCGACATCACGACGGTGCGGATGGTCCCCGGCAACGCGTACCAGTTCCACCAGACGCTGGACGTGACGGCGACCGGCGACGACCTGACGGCGGACCTGACCTGGGTGCCGCAGAGCATCACGGGCGACGCGGAACTCATCGCCGCGTCGACGCAGTCCCTGTCGCTCGCCTCCACCAGCTCGAGCCTCGCGCCCGCGGGCCGCACCTCATGGACCGTGACACCGACGGACGGCACCTCGGTCCTCGACGTCACCTTCACGATCGGGCTGTCGTCGGACGTCACGACGGGCAAGGGGCAGTCCATCGACCTCAGTGGCATCGCGTTCACGCTCACCCAGAAGCCGATCGGGCCCTGAGCCCGGTCGTCCGGCACACGTCTTCCCCGTGCGCGGACGCCGGGCTGGGTGGCAGGCTGGCGGTGTGCACACCACCCTGCAGTCCGCGACCGACGTCGTCACCGGTATCCGCTTCCCCGAGGGGAACCGCTGGTACCGCGGGCGGCTCTGGTACTCCGACATGCACACGGGCGAGGTCTTCTCGATCGACCCCGGCACGGAGGACGGGCCGCGTCTGGAGACCACCGTGGACGGCCAGTCGTCCGGGCTCGGGTGGTTGCCCGACGGACGGCTCGTCGTCAGCGCGATGGAGTCCCGCACGGTCGTGGCGGTGGACGCCGTGGGGACGACGAGCGTCTTCGCGGACCTGTCCGCCACCGAGCCGTCGCTCCTGAACGACCTGGTCGTCGACCCGGAGAGCGGCCGCACGTACATCGGCGCGTTCGGGTACGACCTGTACGGCGGCGAGGAGCTGCGCCCCGGCCCGCTGTACGTGATCGACCGGAACGGCTCCTCCCGGCTCGCCGCGGACGGACTGGTGTTCCCGAACAGTGCGAACGTGCTGCCCGGGACGCGGACCCTGGTGGTCAGCGAGACCTGGGGCGGCCGTCTGACCGCGTTCGACATCGAGCTGGACGGCAGCCTGACGGGACGACGCGAGTGGGCGGCGTTGCCGGAGGGAGTCACACCGGACGGGAGCACGGTGGACAGCGAGGGGGGGCGATCTGGGTCTGCTCGGTCGACACGGGCGAGTTCCTGCGCGTCGTCGAGGGCGGCGAGGTCACGGACCGCATCGACGCCCCCGGCCTCTGCGCGATCGACTGCGCGCTCGGCGGACCCGAGGGCCGGACGCTGTACCTCGCCACCGCGGACAGCTACGACCCGGCCACCACCGCGCAGACACGCGCGGGTCGGATCAGTGCCGTGCAGGTCGCCGTCCCCGGGCCGCCGACCGTCGCGCCGGACGGCGCCTGACCGGCAGTCCCCCCGGGACGGCAGTCCCCGGGACGGCAGTCCCCCCGGGACGATCCGACACACTCCCAGGAGACCGTTCCCAGCAGCGGTCCCCGGGCCGCTAGGTTGTCCCTACCGGACATCGTCCGGGAAGGGGGGGAACACCGTGATCGTCGTCCTGACACTCACCGCCGTGGCCGTGCTCATCGTGTCCGCACTCGTCGTCCTCGAGCTGCAGGACCGCCGCCGACGTCGGGCCCTCGGGCACCTGGGACGTCCGGACCGGGCCATCGGGGACCGCGCGGTCGCCGACATGGACGCAGCACGGTCGACCGCCGAGGGCATCTCGAGGGCAGCGCACCCCGGGACCTCCGGTGCCGCAGGGATGTCCTCCGTCGCCTGACGAGCCGTCCGCGCACGACCCCGCCTCGGCGGCACCGCGCGCACGAGTTCCGTCAGTCCGGAGAGCGACCATGTCCCGTCCCGTCCCGTCCGACACACCCGAGACGAGCGCCGGCATCCGTCTCGGTGTCATCGTCCCCGCCTGGAACGAGGCGCGCCTCGTCCCCGGTCTGCTCGACGCGCTCCGCGACCAGGTCGACCCGGACTTCACCGTCGTCGTCTGCGACAACGGGTCGACCGACGGCACGGAGCGGATCGTCGCCGACCACGTCCGTCGGCACGACCTGTCCTGGCAGGTCGTCGTCGAGCGGCAGAAGGGCACCGGTGCCGCATCGGACACCGCCGCCCGCGTCGCGATCGCCGCCGGGTGCACGCACCTCGTCCGGACGGATGCGGACTGCCTCCCGGCACCGGACTGGACCGCCACCGTCAAGCGCCTGTTCGCCGAGACGGACCACCTGTTCTTCGGCGGCCTGACGCTGCCACGGCGCGACGACCTCCCGGTCGGGCCGCTCCGCTACCGGTTCCTGTGCGTCGTCAACGAGGTCGCGATCTGGTGTGGGCGCCTCCTGCCGGAGAACCGCGGCAGGCAGTACCAGGGCCCCTACGTGATGGTCGCCGGGAACAACCTCGCCATCACCAGCGAGCTGTACGAGCGCGTCGGCGGGTTCCCGCGGACCGCCATCGAGGACACGCACGAGGACCGTGACCTCACCAACGCCGTCCGGCGGGTGACGGACCGGTACGGCCTGCACCGCGAGATGGTCGTCACGATGTCCGTCCGCCGGATCGCCGTGTGGGGCATCGTCCGGTCGCTCGCCTGGTACGCCGGCCACCGGTACCGCCCGCGGTCCACGAGCACGGTGGACGTCCGACCGTGACCGGCATCGACGCGCGTGCCGCGCGACGAGCCACGCGGGAGGACCGCCGCGTCGTCCTGCACGCCCACCGTGCCGGCTACCTGGCGCTCCGCGGGATCACCCGGCTCGGCCGGGTCGTGCGGGTCCCCGGTCTCGGGGTCGTCGTGAGCGACGCGGCGCGGATGCGACAGATCCTCCTCGACCCGGTCACCTACTCGAAGGTCGGGCCGGGAGGCTCGGACCGGCTCTGGACGCCCATCATCGGTCCGAGGGGCCTGCTCAACATGGACGGGGAGGAGCACGCGCACCTGCGCCGGAAGCTCACCCCCCTGTTCTCGCAGCGGTTCCTCCGCAGCATCGTCGACGAGGTGCTCACCCCGGAGATGGACCGGTTCGAGGACGCGATGGGCCGACGCGAGGACGTCGACGTCGTGGCCGTCATCGAACGCGCGGCCGCGCTCATCATCTGTCGCTTGACCGGGTACCCGGAGGACGACGCCGCGGCGCAGCTCGCCCGGGCCCGGGAGATCCTCGGCTTCGTCACCCTGACGACGAAGGAGTTCTCGGACGCGCAACTCGCGGTGGTCCACGAGAAGCTCGCCGTCCTCAACGCGAGCACCCGCGCCGCCTACCGAGCGGCCGCTCCCGGGACGGTCCCCGCGCTCATGCGCGCCGAGGGGATCACCGAGGAGGACACCGTGTCGGTCGTCACCGCGATGATCGTGGCCGGGACCGAGACGATCGTCAGCTTCGTCCCGCGCTTCACGAACCTGCTCATCGAGTCCGGCCACCTCGACCACCTGGCCCGACACCCCGAGGACGTCCCCGCGGCCGTCGCGGAGGCGATGCGCGTCACCGTGCCCTCACCCGTCATGATCCGCAGCGTGCTCCGCGACCACCGCGTCGACGGCGTCCGTGTCCGTGCCGGGGAGCGGATCATCCTCGCGAACATCTTCGCCTGTGCCCGGGCCGGCGACTTCGACCCCTCCCGCCCCGTGCCGAAGGAGATGCGGCAGCTGTGGTTCGGCGCCGGAGCGCACTTCTGCATCGGGATGCCGCTCGCCGCGCTCGAGGCGGAGGTGTTCGCGGCGGCGCTCGCCCGTGCGGCCGCGGCGGTCGGTCCGCTCCGGGTCCGGTCACGGGTGCGGAAGCAGCGCACGATGGCCGCCTCCTACAGCCGGCTCGTCGTCCGTGCGGAGCGCACGCCGTGACGAGCACCGTCGCCGTCACCGGCGGGAGCGGGTTCGTCGGGGGGCCGGGTCATCTCGGCCCTGAAGCGGGAGGGGCACCACGTCATCGACCTCGGGCGCCGTCCCGGTCGGGGCGGCGCCGACGAGCACGTCCACGTCGACCTCGCCGCCGGTCGCGCCCGGGTGCCGCGGCTCGGGGACGTGCCGCTCGTCCACTGCGCAGCGGAGGTCCGGGACGGGTTCGACCGGGGCATGTTCGACCGGAACTCCCGGATCATGGAATCCGCGCTCGCCCTCACGACGGGCGGGGTCGTCCACGTCAGCTCGTCCTCGGTGTACAACCTCGCTCGCCCGTCCGTCCGCGCCCAGCCGGCCGAGGCGACGGGCCGCTACCGCTGGTACGGCACCTACGGTGAGTCGAAGTTCGCGAACGAAGGGCAGCTCGTGGCGGCCCGCCGCGCGTCGGCGGTCATCCTCCGCCCGCACGCCGTCTACGGTTCCGGCGACGCCACGCTGCTCCCCCCGCGTGCTGCGTGCGTCGCGGTACGGGGTGCTGCCGCTCCCGCTCGGCGGACGCGCGCCCCACGCGCTCACCTGGGTCGACAACCTCGCCGCCGCCGTCCTCGCCGCACTGCGTGCCGACGTCGACGGCACGCACGCGGTGAACGTGACGGACGACGACCCGGTCCCCATCGGGGACGCGTTCCGGGCCGTCGTCGGCCGGCCGCTGCGGGTCGTGCACGTGCCGATGCGCACCGCTCGGCACGTCGCCGCGGTCGCCCGGGGCCGGTCGGGCATCTCCCCCGTACTCGGTCCGGCAGCTCGGTCTCGAGCGCACCTACGACGTGGGCGGGACGGAGGAACTCCTCGGGTGGGCGCCCGAGCCCGGGACCCTCGCACGGCTCGCGGCCCTGCGCCCGAGCTGAGCAGGTCCGGGCGGGCCACGTCGTGCTGACCGGCCCGGTCGAGCGCACGACGATCAGGTCAGGTCAGGGCGACCTGCGCGTGCACGAGGACGTCGTGCAGGTCCGGGCGGAGCGCCTCCTGCGAGGACGTCCGCACCTTCACGATGAGCGCCGCTCCGGGCTTCGCGAACGCGCGCGCCACCGTCGCGGACCACGACCCGTCGCTGCCCTGCCCCGCGATCGACAGGAACTGAGCCGTGCCACCGGTCATCGTCGGCAGGAGCTGTTCCTCGAGCTGCTCGGCCGGCAGGCCCGCCGCGGTGAACATCTGCACCGTGGCCGCCCGGTCGCCCATGGCCGGGTCGAGGTCGGTGATGCGCTGCTGCGTGATCGTGGCGACCGAACCGTCCGCGTTCGTGTACTCCCGCGACCCGGCGGTCGGGTCCTCGCCGGTCTGCTCCCACCCGTCGAGTCCCGAGACCTCGAGGCTGAACGCGGGCAGGGTGCTGGCGGAGAGGCCGGCGCCGTCCTCGAAGGTCAGGTCGGTGGGCGGTGCCGCCTCCGCCGTCGGTGTGCGCGTCGGCGACACCGGTGTCGGTGTCGTCGACGCCGGAGTCGTCGGGGCGGACCGCTCGGCCCGCGGCGCTGTGCCCCCCGTTCCCGGCACAGCCGGACAGTGCGACGGCGACGAGCACGGCGGCCGCTGCTGCGGTGGTGATCCTGGACGTGACGGACATGTGGTTCCCCCCTTGCCTCCCGCCGTGCGCCCCGTGCACCGGCGGATCCACCACCGAGCCTACGGGTCCCGGGCGGAGACGGCCCGGGACCGTCCTCCCCCCGACGAGGGGGGGCGCGCCCGCCCGGGTCCCGTCAGGCGGTGGTCCCCAGGAGGCGTCCGGTCCACTCCCGCAGGGCACGGACGGCTCGCTGCGACAGGACCGCCTCCGGCACCATGCTCGTCGACCCGTGGAACGCTCCCGGCCACACGTGCAACTCCGCCGGTACGCCCGCCGCCCAGAGTGTGCTCGCGTAGGCCACGGTCTCGTCCCGGAACACCTCGGCGCTGCCGCAGTCGACGTACGCCGGCGGCAGCCCGGTGAGGTCGGTCGCGCGGCCGGGGGCGGCGGAGACGGACACGTCGTCGCCACCGCGTCGGTCGCCGAGGTACGCGTCCCAGCCGAACCCGGTCATCTCCCGGTCGGCGACACCCACGCCGTCGAACTGGTGTGCCGACACGGTGGCGTCCCGGTCGTCGAGCATCGGACTGACGAGCACCTGCCCGATCACGCCCGGCCCCTGCCGGTCACGAGCGAGGATCGCGGTGCCGGCGGCGAGCCCGGCGCCGGCGCTCTGTCCGACGAGGACGATGCGCTCCGCGTCGATGCCGAGGTCGTCGGCGTGCTCGGCGGTCCAGACGAGGCCGGCGTAGCAGTCCTCGACCGGGTAGGGGTCGGGGTGCTCGGGGGGCGAGACGGTAGTCGGGGCTGACGAGGACGACGTCGTGCACGAGCAGCCATTCGTTGTAGGAGTCGAGGTTGCCGAGGTGGTGGCCGAACACCATGCCGCCGCCGTGGATCGCGTAGGCGCACGCGGCTGGTCCGGTCCGGCCGATCCGTTGGACGACGGCGAGGGCGATCGGCTCGCCGAGGTGTCCGGGGACCGTGATGCTGCGCCGTTCGAGGCCGCGGGCGCGCAGTCCCTCGTCGAGCTGCGCCTCCGTCATGTCGAGCTGTCGCATCTGCGGCAGCATCGCGGTGGTGAGGTGGAACCGGCCGCGTTCGTCCATGGCCGTCAGGAACGGGACGAACTCGGGGTCGAACGGCGGGCGGGGCAGGGCGGTGGTCTCAGGCACGGGTGGTCTCCTCGGTCTGGGTGGTCGAACGGGTCGGGGCGGTCGGGGCGGTCTGGGCGGACGGGGCGGACGGGGCGGTCGGGGCGGTCTGGGCGGACGGGGCGGTCTGGGCGGACGGGGCGGTCTGGGCGGACGGGGCGGTCTGGGCGGACGGGGCGGTGCCGTCGTCTGGAGTGTCCACGCCGCCGGCGTCCTCCGGTCGGTCGCCGATCCGTGTCCGGAGCATCCCGACGACGACGAGCAGGGCGGCGACGGCGGCGAGCCCGAGCCCTGCGACGGCGAGGCCGTCCTGGAACGCGCCCGAGCGTACGGCCGTCCACCCGGACGTGGTGATGCTCCCGGTGACGAAGGCGGCGACGACGGTCCCCGCCACGGCGACCGCGGCGCCCCCCGGCGAGTTCACTCGAGGTGTCGACGAGAGCGGCACCGACCGAGGTGCGGTCCGCAGGCAGACCCGAGAGCACCGAAGCGCCGGCGACGACGCCGACGACCCGCATACCGGCGGCGACGAGCACGAGCGCGATGAGCACCCACACGTAGCCGAGGCGGCTCAGGGCGCCGAAGACGGCGAGGCCCGACACGACCGCGGCTGCGCTCGTCCACGCAGCCCGGCCGAGGCCGACCCGGTGGACGATCGGCCCGACGAACCTGCCGCCGGCCAGCAGGACGACGACCTGCGGCAGGGTCCCCAGCGCAGCCAGTGCCGGCGGCCACCCCCAGGCGAACTGCAGCTGCAGCGTCACGAGGTACGACAACCCGGCCACGGCGAGTCCTGACGCGGCCTTGAACGCGAGACCGCTGGACACCAGCGGTCGGGCGAGCAGGTGCAGGTCGATCAGCGGGTGCGGCGCCGTCCGTTCGCGGACGACGAAGCCCGCCGCTGCCACCGCGGCCAGGGCGAGGGTGGTCCACCCCCCACGGGGAGGTGCTCCCCCGGGTGGACGAGGAGGGTGGGCGTCACGAGCGCTGCCGTCACGGTGGCGGTACCCAGCAGCCCGCCGATGACGTCGACCGGGTCGCGCCGGAGGGCTGACGCTTCGTCACGGGCGACCCCGAGTCGGATGCCGACGAGGGCGAGCAGCGCGATCGGCACGTCGGCCAGCAGCAGCACCTGCCACGGGGCGACGGCGAGGACGAACCCGCCCACCGTCGGGCCGACGGCCAGTCCGACGAGCCCCGCGGTCGAGATGACGGTGAGCGCCCGCACGCGGAGCCCCTCGTCGTCGAAGAGCCGGAACGCCAACGCCATCGACCCGGGGGTGGTCATCGCCGCGGCGATGCCCATCACGACCCGCACGGCGATGAGCTGCCCGGTCGTCGTGACCGCTGCGGTGGCGAAGCTCGCCACCGCGAGCAGGACGAGGCCGGACAGCATCACCCGGCGACGGCCGACACGGTCGGCCACGGCGCCGAAGAGCAGCATGAGCCCGCCGAACGCCACCGAGTAGGCGCCCGACACCCACTGCAAGCCCGTCGTCGACGACCTCAGGTCGCGGCCGATGCTCGGCAGGGCGACGTTGAGCACGGAGTTGTCGAGCATCTCGAACAGGAACACCGACGAGAGACCCGCCAGGGCAACCCAGGCATCGGAGAGACGAGAGGGGCTGGGCGACACGGGGCACACTCCTTCGCGAGAAGAAGTGGCGACTCGTTCGATGCCGCGTGCTGGTGCGCCACACAGAGCAGCGCCTTTTACCTCAGTGATCGTGACCCTACACGGACGGAACGTCGGAGCGCCAGCCGGAGATGATCCACGTTGCCGCCCGCGACGAGTGCAGCGCAGAGCGCCGGGTCTGGTGGCGGATGGACGGCGGCGTGCCCTGCGATGGCACTGGCATGGTCCCGTACAGGGGCCGCGACGTGTACCGGCAGGGTGTGCCTGCCCGGTTGCCGATCGCCTATCGTGCTTCGACATGGACGACCACGCTGACGCTGCACAGTTCCTCTCCTCGCGCCGGGCCCGCATCAGCCCGGAGCAGGCCGGCATCCAGGTGTCCGGTGTGCGTCGCGTCCAGGGTCTCCGACGCGGTGAGGTCGCGACCATCGCCGGGGTCAGCCCTGAGTACTACGCCAAACTCGAGCGCGGTGCACTCGCCGGCGTCTCCGCGTCGGTGCTCGACGCCCTGGCTCGTGCGTTGCAGTTGGACGACGCCGAGCGTGCGCACCTGTTCCACCTCGCTCAGGCCGCCGACGGCACCGCCGCCGCCATGCGGCCTCGGCGGCGTCCCGCGAAGCAGTGGAAGCCACGCCCGGCGCTGCAGTGGGTGCTCGACAGCATCACTGCCCCGGCCATCATCCGGAACGGTCGCATGGACTTGCTCGCAGCGAACCACTTGGGTCAGGCCATGCACGCCGCCCTCTACGACGCCTACCCGGGGGGAGACGCCGAACTTCGTCCGCTACACCTTCCTGCACGACGACAGCCATGGCTTCTACCCGAACTGGGACGTCGCCGCGGACACCGCCGTCGCGATCCTGCGGACGGAGGCCGGTCGCGACCCGCACGACAAGGCGTTGCAGGACCTCGTCGGGGAGCTCTCCACGCGGAGTGCCGATTTCCGGCAGCGGTGGGGCCGCCAAGACGTACGCCTCCACGGCGCGGGCAGCAAGCTGTTCCACCACGCCGTCGTCGGGGACCTCGACCTCGCGTACGAGAGCGTCGACATGCTCTCCGATCCCGGCCTGTCGATGACCATCTACGCAGCCGAACCCGGGTCCCCGACCGCGCACGCCCTCGAGCTGCTCGCGTCGTGGACCGCGGCCTCGGCGACGCGCACCGATTGATCCTTCCCGTCCCCGATCCGTCCTCGGCGGTGTGGGGTCCTCTCTCCGTACACCCCACACCAGGAACTCCCTCTTCTGCGCAGCCACCGCTTGAGTGGAGGACATGGCACCCCGCCCGGTGCCGTGTCCCCGAACAAGGAGCAGTCCCATGCGTGGAGTGGTCATGAACGCGCCCGGCGACGTCACCGTCGAAGAGCGCGAAGACCCGACGATCGTCGAGCCCACCGACGCCGTCATCCGGCTGGCAGCGACGTGCATCTGTGGTTCCGACCTGTGGCCGTACCGAGGCGCTGAGCCAGTGGACCACTGGCCGATGGGCCACGAATACGTCGGCGTGGTCGAGGAGATCGGTGCCGACATCACGACCGTGCAGCCCGGCGACTTCGTCGTCGGGTCGTTCTGGGCCTCCGACAACACGTGCGAGATCTGTCAGGCCCGGTACCAGTCCTTCTGCACGCACCGGGTCCTGATGGGTACGATCGGCACGCAGTCCACGAAGGCACGCATTCCGCTCGCCGACGGCACCCTGGTGAAGACGCCCGGGCTGCCCGACGCTGACCTGATCCCGTCGCTGATGGCTGCGTCGGACGTGCTCGGCACCGGTTGGTTCGCCGCCGTCGCCGCCGAGGTCGGCCCCGGCAAGACCGTCGCGATCGTCGGCGACGGCGCGGTCGGACTCTGCGCGGTGATCGCGGCGAAGCAGCTGGGCACTGACCGGATCATCGTCTCCAGCCGTCACGCGCACCGGCAGGCGCTGGCCCGCGACTTCGGCGCCACCGACGTGCTCGAGGAGCGCGGCGACGACTTCATCGCCATGGTGAAGGAACTGACCGACGGACTCGGCGCGCACAGCACGGTCGAAGCCGTCGGCACGCAGGGCGCCATGGACCAGGCCATCGGCGCCACCCGCCCCGGTGGGCACCTCGGCTTCGTCGGCGTCTCCCACGACCTGACCATCACGGGCGACACCTTGTTCGGGTGCGGTGTGAGCATCCACGGTGGCCCCGCGCCGGTGCGCCGCTTCCTGCCTGAGCTGATCCAGCTCATCTGGGACCGGGAGATCGATCCGGGCAAGGTCTTCGACCTCACCCTCCCGCTCGACCAGGCCGCCGAGGGCTACAAGGCCATGGACGAGCGTCGCGCCACGAAGGTGCTCCTCACCCTCTGACCGGCCACCAGCATCCCGAAGGAATCATCATGGAACACAGATCAGTGACGCCCACGGCGCACGGCCCCGGCGCCACCTTCACCGGTGACGTGTGGGTGACCCCCCATCACCGGGCCGACCGCACCCTCCCGACTCACTGCCGCGCTGGTGCGCTTCACGCCCGGAGCTCGCTCCAACTGGCACTCCCACGACGTCGGACAGACGTTGCACGGCGTCGAGGGCAGCGGCTTCGTCGGCACCCGCGACGGGCGAGTGGTCCGGATCCGCGCGGGCGAGACCGTGTGGCCCCCGCCTGGGGAAGAACACTGGCACGGTGCTGCCGACGACACCCTGATGGCGCACCTCGCCCTGCTGGACGTGAACGAGGACGGCTCCGACCCCACGCGTTGGCTCGAGCCCGTCACCGACGAGCAGTACCAGGCCGCGCACACGTCCGCAGGTACCACCCGATGAGCAACCAGCCCCGCCAGGTCGGCGGTGGTCGCCGCGCCATCGGCGACATCGCCCCGAAGCTCGCCGCCCTCACCGATGACGTGCTGTTCGACGACGTCTGGAACCGGCCCGGCCTCGCTGCCAGGGACCGCAGGTTCGTCACCGTGGCGGCGCTCATCGCTGGTGGCGACGCCGCACAGCGCATCGTCGGCGCGACGAAGGAGCACCACCTCTCCGACGCCGCAGCGGCCGTGCACATCGAGCTCACCGACGACGAGGTGCACGCCCTCGAGCGGCACGACGCCCTGCGCCGACCGAGCTACTACCGCTGATCCCAGCGGCCCGGCGGGACCACTCCCACCGGGCCGCCTCTTCCCCCCGATCGAGAGGAACGACATGACGAACGACGCGATGACGGCGGCGCCTGCTGGGACTGCCGCACCGGAACGCATGCCATGGCTCAGCCTGTTCCTCCTCACCGCCATGGGGTTCGTGCTCGTCACCATGGAGACGATGCCGGCCGGGCTGCTCTCCGCGATGGCCAGCGGCCTCAGCACCAGCGAGAGCACCATCGGGCTGATGATCAGCGCCTACGCCCTCGGCACGATCGTCGTCACGGTCCCCGCGATCACCCTCACCCGCGGATTCCGCCGGAAGCCCCTGCTCCTCACCGCGATCACCGTACTGGTGCTGGGGAACACCCTCACCGCGCTGTCCGGGGTCGTGGCGCTCTCGCTCGCATCCCGCCTGCTCGCAGGAGCCGCCTCCGGGGTGGTCTGGGGCATGTTCGCCGCGTACGCCCGGAAGATCAGCCCACCGAGCCGTGCTGGCCTCTCGCTCGCCGTCGTGTCCGTGGGTGCGCCGCTCGGGTTCGCCCTCGGAACACCGCTCGGGTCCGCACTCGGCACCGCCTTCGGCTGGCGGTGGTCATTCGGCGGCCTGAGTGCCATCGGCATGATCGTGCTGGTGCTGATCGTGGTCGTCGTCCCCGACGTCGAGGGACGACCAGCCGCCTCGCGCCTTCCCGTCCGACGCGTCATCAGCAAGCCCGGCGTCGCGGTCGTGCTCGCCGTCATCGCCGCCTGGATGCTCGGCCACAACACCATCTACACGTACATCGAGCCGTACCTGCGCGTCGCGGGGAACGGCATCGGGGTCGACGTGCTGCTGCTGCTCTACGGCATCGCCTCCGTCCTCGGTGTCGCGATCACCGGAGCCGTCATCGACCGCCACCCTCGGACCCTCCTCCACGCGAGCGTCCTCGTCTTCATCGCAGCCGCCGTCACCCTGCTCACCGTGCACGCATCGGCTCCGGCGGTCGTCGTCGCCGCGGTGCTCTGGGGACTCGGTTTCGGAGGAGCGTCGACGCAACTGCAGACCGCCCTCACCGTCGCCGGCGGTGATGACGCGGACGTCGCCAGCGCGTTCCTGCCCGTCGCCTTCAACGTCGCGATCTTCGCCGCGGGCATCGTCGGCGCCCTGCTCCTGACGGCGTTCGACGGGCTCGTGCTCCCCGCCACGATGACCGTCCTCGGCGTGGTCGCGTTCGTGCTCACGCTCGTCGGCCGACGCACCGCCTTCCCCGCGCGCTGGCCCGCCAGCGACGACGCGTAGGCCGCGCCACGGGGACAGGGGTGCTCCCGCAGGACTGCGGGAGCACCCCTGGACAGGAGCCGGCGGAGCCCCCGTGGACTCAGCGCTTCAGGTTCGTGAGCTCCTGCAGCACCTCGTCCGAGGTGGTGATGATGCGCGCGTTCGCCTGGAAGCCGCGCTGCGCCACGATGAGGTTCGTGAACTCCTGCGACAGGTCGACGTTCGACATCTCGAGCGTGCCCGCCGCGAGGGAGCCCACGCCCGCGGACCCCGGGACGCCGACGGCCGCCTGGCCGGAGTTCGCCGTCGCGCGGTAGCCCGACGCCCCGGTCTTCTCGAGGCCGGCCGGGTTGGCGAACGTGGCGAGGGCGATCCGTCCGACGGCGAGCGAGGAGCCGTTCGAGAACGTCCCCATCACGGTGCCGTCCTTCGAGATGGAGTAGCTCTGCAGCGACCCCGCCTCGTGGCCGTTCTGCGACGAGATCGACGCGGTGTTCAGCGCCGCGAAGCCGGTGAGCTGGGTCATGTCGACCGCGATGCCACCGACCTGCAGGGTGGCGCCGCGCGAGATCTTGCCGTCGGTGCCGAAGGCGATCGTCCCGGTGGCCGAGGTGCCCTGCCCGTTCGAGGCCGCGACGGACCAGCCGGTGGCCGTCTTCGTGTAGGCGAGCGAGAGGGTGTGCTTCGTCCCGTACTGGTCGAAGACGGTGGCGTCGCGGTTCAGGGTCTCCCCCCACCGCGGTGTCGGACGGCAGGTTGCCGGACACGGTGGCGGCACTCGTCGCGGTGGCGGGTGCGGCGGCCTGCAGCGGCAGGGTGATGTCGGTGAGCTGCCCGCCGTCGTTCACGACGCCGTTGGTGGCGGAGTAGCCCTGCACGATCTTGCCGTCGGCGGTGACGAGGCGACCGTCGGCGTCGAAGTCGAACGCGCCGGCGCGGCTGTAGACGGTGTCGTTGCCGAGGCGGGTGACGAAGAAGCCATCACCGGAGATCATCAGGTCGGTCGCCTTGCCGGTGGCCTGCGCCGAGCCCTGGGCGAAGTTGGTCGAGACACCGGCGACCTGCACGCCGAGACCGATCTGCGCGGGGTTCGTGCCGCCGATGCCGGTCTGCGGACCACCGGCACCCTGGGTCATCTGGGAGAGGGTGTCCTGGAACACGGTGGTCGAGGTCTTGAACCCGACGGTGTTCACGTTGGCGATGTTGTTGCCGGTGACGTCGAGCATCTGCTGGTGCGAGCGGAGGCCGGAGATGCCGGAGTAGAGCGAGCGGAGCATGGTGCGTCCCTTCGTGGACGAGGAAGCGGAGGAGGAGGAGGGAGGGTCAGGAGCCGGAGGCGGTGGAGATACCGGAGATCACGTCGAGATCGACCTCCTTCCCGTTCACGGTCACGGTCGGCACGCTCTCGGCGTAGGACACCGCGGTCGCGGTCCCGGTGACGGCCTTGCCCGAGGTGGCGTCGGTGTAGCTGACCTGCTTCCCGACGAGGTTCGCGGCGGCCATGCGCATCTGCAACGAGAAGCCCTCGTTGGCCGTCGTGGTCTGGTTGGTGATCTGCTCCATCATCGCGAGCTGCGTCTGCTGGCTGATCATCTGGTTCGTGTCCATCGGCGACGACGGGTCCTGGTTGCGGAGTTGCGTCACGAGGAGCTTCATGAAGACCTCGGAGTCCATCGTCTGCGACCGCGAGGACGCCGCGTCGGCCGCGAGGGCGGCGGCCTGCGTGGCGGTGTCCACGGAGCCCGTGATCCCGTCGAGTGGCATGTCGTGTTCCTTGTCGTGGTGGCCGGTCAGGCGAGGACGTCGAGTCCCGCGGTGCGGACGGTGGTCGAGGCGGAGGGGGCGGTCGGAGGCAGCGGTGAGGCGGGCCTCCCGGCCGGCCAGGCGGGGGGTCGGTGCGGACCGTGTCCGGACCTGCTCCCCGGCGGCCGTCGCGGGCTCCGGCGTCGGCCGGGTCACCGCCCGGCCGGTTCTGGGCGGACAGGTCGAGGGTCGTGCCGCCCGCGGCCTCGCGGCGCAGGTCGGGCAGGATCTGGCGGACGGCATCGCGCCCGGCATCGGAGGCGGCGAACAGCTCGACGTGCATGCCGTGCCCCGTGACGTGGGCACGGACCGTGACCGGACCGAGCGCGTCGGGCGTCAGCTGCACGGTCACGACGTGCTGACCGGGACCGGCGGCCGCGAGCGAGAACAGCGGTCGCGCGAGCTGCTGGGTGAGGGGCTGGTTCGGCGCTGCGGTGCCGGTGGGGGGCGGCGGGTGCGGTTGCGCCGCTGGTCGACGCGGTCGACCCGGTGGTCGCCGGGGCGGCGAGCACGACCGGTGCGTCTGTTCCGGTCACGGCCGGGAGGCCCGTCCCGCCCTGGTCGGGAGCGGCTGCGCCCGCCGCGTGGCCGGGTCGAGCGGCGCCCGACTGCGCGCCACCGGCTGCCGCGCCGGCCGTGGTCGGAGCGGCCGTGGCCGGGGTCGCCAGCGCCGGGGTCGCCAGCGGCGGGGTGGACAGCGGCGGGGTGGACAGCGCCGGAGTGGACAGGGCGGGAGTGGCCGGTGCCGGGTCTGCCTGAGCGGGAGCGGACTGCCCGGTGGCCGACGGTGCCGTGGCGACCGGTGTCGGCGTACCGACCCCGCTGCCCGTCGCGCCCGCTGTCGAGCCGCTCGGGGAACCGGTGGCGGCAGCTGCCGGGACCGCGATGGCCGGGACCGCGCCCGTCGCGACCGCGGCGCCGGCGTCCGGGGATCCCACGGCGACGATCGGTGCGGAGGGGCCCGAGGGCCCGCCGGCGCCGTCGGCCGTGACGACGTCCGCGGCACGAGTGGTCTCGCTGCCGGTCGAGGACCGGTCGGCGGCGGTAGTGGACGGTCCGGACGCGGGAGCGAGTGCTCCCGCCGTGTCGAGGCCGGTCGGAGCGGCAGCGACGGCGGCGGACGGACCGCCGGTCGTCACCGCGACGGTCTCCGGGCCGGCCGTGGTCGGCTCGCCCGGGTCTGCAGCGCCCGGGGTCCCACCGTTCGCCGCCGGGACCGGCGCAGCGGATACGGGACCGGACTGCGTACCCGACGCCACCGTCCCACTCGTCGGCACGACCGGGAGGGTCCCGCCGAGAGGGACCACACCGGCGTCGACGACCGACGGGTCGCCGGCGGGGGCTGTGGCGTCGGCGTCGGCGCTCGGTCGGGCGGCGGTGTCGGCCGACGACCGGCTCGCGGACGAGGTCCTGCCGTCCCGGGCCACACCGCGTTCGTCGGACCGCCCGGAGGCGAGCTGCGCGGCGGCGGTCGTCAACGCCAGTCCGAAGCCGGCAGCGGCGTCCGGCCTGCTGGTGCTCCGGCCACGGGACGCGTCGACCCCCCGGGGCGACTCCGGACGGCGGAGCGGTCACGGCGTTCATGCGGCGCTCCCGGCGAGGAGCGACTTGAGTGCCGCGGTCTGCAGGTCGGTCGTGCTCGGCGTCCCCGCTGCACCGACCGTCGGGACGGCCTTCGCGGCGGCAGCGGCTGCTGCCTCCTGGGCGGAGGGGACGATGCGCCGGATGGTGGCGATGTCGCCGTCCGAGTACCAGTTGTCGACGATCCGGACGTCCTTGCCGGGCCGCGGCGCGTGCAGGACCTTGCCGTCGCCCAGGTAGATGACGATGTGCCCCTCGCCCTTCGGGATGATGAGGTCACCGGGTTGCGCCTGCGCGAGCGACGGCACCGCGACGCCCATGTCGGCCTGGTCCGGCACGACGCGGGGCATGCTCACGCCGAGGTCCTTGAAGACGGTCTGCACGAGACCGGAGCAGTCCATGCCGGCCCGGGTCTCGCCGCCGAATACGTACGGGACGCCGAGGTACTGCTTCGCGGCGGCGACGACGTCGTCCCCGGTCGCGCCGCTGCCGGTCGCGATGGTGCCGTGCCCGGCGTCGACGGAGGTCGCGGGGGGCGGCGGACGCGGCGGCCGTGCTCGCCGGAGCGGCGGGCGCCGCCGTGGCGGAGCCGGTGCCGGTACCCGTGGCGGTGGCCAGGGCGTCGGCGAAGGCGGACGAGGACGCGGCGGACGTCGGCACGGTGGTACCGCCCTGCAGCGTCTCGATCCGGCTGCGGATCTCACTGATCCGCGAGAGCACGGCGTCGATGCTCATCGGCTTCCCCCCTTCGGTGCGGCGGCGCGCGGCGATCTCGTCGAGCGCGGTCTGTTCGGCACGCAGGTCCTCGGCGGCGACACGGCTGGTGTGCTGCCCCTCGAGCTTCTCCAGCCCGAGGGCGGACCGGCGTGCGGCGTTGTAGGTCTCCTGCGCCCGCTCGGCGTCGGCACGGCGGGACCGGACGACGGCGTCGAGTTCCTCGAGCATCCCCCCGGGTCGCGGCACGGGCCGACGCGACGGCGCTGAGCGTCGCTGCGTCGGTCACCGTCTGCGGCTCGTCGTCGAGGGTGCGGCGTGCGGCCATCCGGGCGTCGGCGGCGTCGCGGACCCGTCCGTTCGCGTCGGCGAGGGACGCTGCGGCACGGTCCTGTTCGGCGTGCCGCAGGCGGAGGAGCCCGGCGAGCGGGAACCGGCGCGCCATCAGGACACGCCCCCCGGACACGCCGAGCGTGCGGACGAGACCGGCCAGTCGCTCCCAGGACCCCGCGGCGGTGACCTGCTCGGCCATGCCCTGCCGCAGGAACCCGTCGATGGCGTCCTGGTGGTCCACGGCGGCGTCCACGAGCGGGTTCGTCCCGCGCTGGTAGGCACCGACGTCGAGCAGGTCCTGGGCGCTGCGTCGCGCTGCCATGACCTTCCGCAGGGTGGTCGCGACCGCCCGCTGCTCGGGGGGTCGTCACCTTCGAGGCCACGCGCGAGATCGACCCGAGCGCGTCGACGGACGGGAAGTGCCCGGTGACCGCGAGCTTGCGGTCGAGCACGACGTGTCCGTCCAGGATGCTGCGCGCCGCGTCGGCGATCGGCTCGTTGTGGTCGTCGCCGTCCACGAGCACGGTGTACAGCCCGGTGACGCTGCCGACCCGGTCGGTGCCGGCACGCTCGAGCAACCCGGCGAGCACGGAGAAGGTCGACGGCGGGTAGCCCCGGGTGGCCGGGGGTTCCCCGACCGACAGCCCGATCTCGCGCTGGGCCATCGCGACGCGGGTGAGCGAGTCCATCATGAGGACGACGTCCTGGCCGGCGTCGCGGAACGACTCCGCGATCCGGGTGGCGACGAAGGCCGCGCGCAGCCGCATGAGGGCCGGTTCGTCGGACGTCGACACGACGACGATCGACCGCGCGAGCCCCTCCGCGCCGAGGTCGTCCTCGAGGAACTCGCGCACCTCGCGGCCGCGCTCGCCGACGAGGGCGATCACGTTGACGGCGGCGTCGCTCCCCCCGCGCGATCATCGACAGCAACGAGGACTTGCCGACGCCGGAGCCCGCGAAGAGCCCCATGCGCTGCCCCCGCCCGACCGTCGTGAGTGTGTCGAGCACCCGGACGCCGAGCTGCAGCGGGGTGTCGATCCGGGTGCGCGCCATCGCGTTCGGCGTGTCGTGGTCGAGCGGGACCCACGCGTCGGTGTCCAGCGGTCCCCGGTCGTCGATCGGCCGTCCGAGCCCGTCGAGCACCCGCCCGAACAGGCCGGTCCCGGTCGGGACGAGGACGGGTCGCCCGGTCGACCGCGCCGGTGTGCCCGCGGTGATGCCGGTGAGCCGTCCGAGGGGCATGCAGCGCACGCCGGACGCGTCGGTGGCGACGACCTCGACGGCGGTCTGCTCGGCGCCCTCGGCCCCGACCGTGATGACCTCGCCGACGCGGGCGTCGAGCCCGGCGATCGTCAGCCCGAGACCGACCGCGCTCGTCACGGTCCCGACGCGCTGCGGGCGGGCCGCGGCGACGGCCACGTCCAGACCGCGTGGCCGGAGCAGGGTCGCCGTCACCGGAGGACCCCGAGCGCGACGCGGGCGCGGGCGAGCGCTGCGTCGATCCGGGCGTCGAGGACGCCGTCCGGCAGGTCGACCACGGCGTCGCCGTCCCGCAGCGCGGGGTCGGCGACCACCGGGACCGGCAGGGTCACGTCGGCGAGCACGGCCGCGTCGGCCGGGCTCAGCCGCACCGCCGTCGCGACCGGCGTGTCCGCGGCCGCGAGGGCGCGTCGGACGGTCTCCTCGGCCGAGGCGGCGCGTCGGCCGGTCGGACCGCTGCCGTCGCCGTCCGGACGGGAGGCCCGGATCGCGGACCCGACGACGGCCTCGGCGAGGTCGACGGCCGCGGCGGCGACGGACTCCTCGGCGGCCGCCAGCACCGGTGCGACCCGGGCCTGCAGCGCTGCCGCGGCGCGGTCGAGGACGGCGACCCGTTCGGCGACGACGGCGTCGAGGGCCGCGAGGCGCGCCTCGTGCTCGGCGACGAGCCCTGCACGGAGCGCCTCCGTCTCGACCTGGGCGACCCGGAGACCGGCTGCGTAGCCGGCAGCGTGCCCACGGACGTCGGCGCTCGCGGCGCGGCGGGTGACCGCGGCGTCCGTGATGACCGGGAACGCGACCGGGGCGAAGGCGTCAGTCAACGAGCTCGTCCTCCTCGGCACGGTGCACCGTGATGACGCCCTGGGCCTCGAGCTCGCGGACGGACCGGACCACCTCGGCGCGGGCCTCCTCGACCTGCGACACCCGGACCGGGCCCATCGACTGCACCTCGTCGTCCAGGAGCTCGCGGTTGCGCTCGGACACGTTGGCGCGGATCGTCTCGACGACCGCGACCGGGGCGCCCTTCATGGCGGTGGCGAGGATCTTCGAGTCGATGCCGCGCAGGACCTGCTGGATGTCGCGCGACTCGAGCTTGACGATGTCCTCGAAGGTGAGCATGCGGGAACGGATGTCCTCGGCGAGCTCCGGGTCACGGGCCTCCAGGCCGTCGAGCACGGCCTTCTCGGTCGCGACGTCGGAACGGTTGATGATCTCGACGAGCGGCGCGATGCCGCCGACGACCTCGACGCTCTCGCGGGGCGAGACGACGGCACCGGCACGCGCACGGAGGACGCCGGCGACGATGCCCACCGACTCCGGGGTGGCGGTGCCCATGGTGGCGAACGACTGCGCGACGTCCGTCCGGACCCGCTCGTCCACGCCGGCGAGCACGGCGCTGGCCTGCCCCGGCTTGAGGTGCGCGAGGACCAGGGCGATGGTCTGCGGCAGCTCGCCCTCGAGCAGGGCGATCACCTGCCCGGGCTCGGCGTCGTCGAGGAACTCGAACGACTGACCGGCCAGGTTGGAGGCGAGACGGTCCATCACGCCGGCGGCGCGCTCGGCCCCGAAGGACGCCTCGAGCAGCCCGAGCGCGGTGTCCTTGCCGCCGCGGCGACCGGTGCGCCCGGTGCGGGTCAGGCGGTGGAACTCGCTGAGCGTGCGGTCGACGGTCTCGTCGTCGACGCGACGCATCCGCACGATCTCGGCCGAGATCTCCTCGGCCTCGAGTTCGGAGAACTGCTTCATCACCTCGGCGGCGCGCTCGGTCTCCATCTGCATGAGGATGAGCGCCACCTTCTGCGCGCCGGTCAGCTGCCGGTCGGTGCCGGGCGCGGGGACGACGGCGCTCACACCGACGCCCGGTCGTCGAGCAGCCCGCGGAGGAGCTCGGCCGTGCGCTTCGGGTCCCGCTCGGCGAGGGCGGAGATGTCCTGGCGCCGACGCTCGGCCGTGATCTCGTCGGTGGTGAGCACCTCCGTCGGGGCGTCCTCGACGGGCAGGGCCTGCAGGGCGACGGTCGGCGCGTCCCCGGCGTCCAGACCCGTGCGGTGGTCGGCCGGTTCGACGGCGAGCGGCAGCTGGAACGCATCGCCGAACGCGTCGAGCTCGCCGATGTCGACCTGCTCACGCTGCTGACGCCGGCTGCGGCGGGCGAGGAACACCATCACCGCGACGAGTGCCAGCACGACGCCGACGACGATGCCCGCTGTGCGGATCGCCGACCAGAGCGCTTCCTGCTCGTCCGCCTCCTGCTGCGCCTCGAGCGCTTTCGCCGCGTCGTCCGCGGCGCTCGTGTCGAAGTCCATCATCGCGACCTCGACCCGGTCGCCCCGCGCCGTGTCGATGCCGGCGGCGTTCGCGACCAGGTCGTTGATGCTCTGCAGGTTGACGCCCTGCACCGACGTCGCCCCGGAGTTGAGCGCGACCGAGATCGTCTGGCGGTCCATCGCCCCGGCCGGGATCTGGGTGGTCTCGGTCGTCTTGTCGACCGCGTTGTTCTTCGTCGCCGACTCGTTCTGGTAGCCGCCGTCCGTCCCGGCGCCCGCGGTGCCGTTCGGCACGGCGATGTTGTCCGGACCGAGGACACCGGTGGCGTTCGCGCCGGCACCGGAGCCCGCGCCGTACTCCTCCTTCGTGGAGGACTCGTTGAGCGCGACGGGGCCGGTCGTCGGCGTCGTGTAGGACTCGGTCGTCCGGGTGCCGGAGTTGTCGCTCATCGTCGCGGAGACGACGACGCTCGCGTTGCCGGCGCCGAGCGTCGTGTCGAGCAGGTCCTGGATCTTCTTGCTCGTGGCGGCGTCGTAGTCGGCGGCCTGGTCGGTGCCCGAGCCGGTCGCGCCGGTGCCGACCGCGGACAGGGTCTGCCCCTTCTGGTCGACCACGGACACGTCGGTCGGCTGCATGCCCTCGACGGCGGCGCTCGTCAGGTGCACGATCGCCTGGACCTGGTCCGAGCCGAGCTCGGCGCCGTTCTTCGTCGCGATGAACACCGACGCGGTCGGGTCCTTCTCCTCGTCGACGAACACGGACTTCTCCGGGATGGCGAGTTGGACGCTCGCGGTCTGCACGCCGTCCATCGCGGAGATGGTCTTGGCGAGCTCGCCCTCGATCGCCCGCTTGTAGGTGACGTCCTGCTGGAACTCGGAGCTCGTCACGCCCATCGTGTCGAGCAGCGAGTAGCCGCCCTCGTTCGAGGACGGCAGCCCGTTCGACGCGGCCGCGAGTCGCTCCCCGTACACCTTGTCCTGCGGCACGAGGATCGTCGCCCCGCCGTCGGTGAGCTGGTACGGGACGCCGTCGGTGGTGAGCTGGTCGGTGATCGAGCTCGCGTCGGCGGCGGCCAGCCCGGTGAAGAGCGGCGCGTAGGACGGCTTGCCGAGCCAGGACGCCAGCGCGATGCCCCCGAGCACGAGGGCGGCGATGCCGATGACGGCGATGGTCCGCTGCGCGGCGGTGAACCCCTTGACGTACGCGCCGAGCCGGCCGAGCACGCCCTGCATCCCCGCGGGCATCAGGCCTGCATCCGCATGATCTCGTTGAACGCGTCGACGCCCTTGTTGCGGACGGCGGCGACGAGTTCGAGGGTGACCTGCGCGCGGGTGGACGCGATGGTGGCGTCGTGGATGTCGTCGAGGTTGCCGGTGACCGCCTTGAGCGCGAGCGTCTTCGAGTCGCTCTGCAGCTGCTGCAGGCCGTCGACGGCGGACCCGAGGCTCGCGGCGAACCCGTCGCCGCCGTCGCTCGTGGTGCCGGACACGCTGGTCGCGGCGTTCGTCATCGCGTTGGTGGTCACACCGTTCACGGCGTCGATGGGCATCAGTTCTTCCCGATCTGCAGTGCCGCCTCGTAGGCGGTCTTGGCACGGTCGACCACGGCGGCGTTCGCCTGGTAGCCGCGCTGGGCCATGATGAGGTCCGCCATCTGCGTCCCGAGGTCGATGTCCGGCATGCGGACGTACCCCTCGGCGTCCGCGAGCGGGTTGTCCGGCTCGTAGGTCACGCGGCCGGCGGCGCTGCCGAACGCAGCGCCCTTCACGTACGCGCCGGACACGCCGTTGCCCTCCTGGACCTCGACGTACCGGGCCTGGAACGCGGAGTCGTCCATCGACCGGACGGTGTTGACGTTCGCGATGTTGTCGGAGATCGCGTCGAGCCACTTCCGGTGCACGGTCATGCCGGTGCTCGCGATGCCGATCGCGTCGAAGGTCGTCACGAGTTGGTCCGCATCGCCGTGCGGAGGCTCGTGGCCTCACCGCCGACCGCCTGCGTGGCGAACTGGTAGCGGAGCACGGTGTCGACGTTCGAGAGCGTCTCCTCGTCGAGGTTGACGTTGTTCCCGTTCGTGTTGGTCGGCTCGAGGCTCCGCGCGACGGACGGCGCGGTGTGGCCGTCCCCGTCGACGATGCTCTTCGCGAGCGCGTCCTCGAACCGGACCTTCTGCGCCCGGTAGCCGGTCGTGTTGATGTTCGCGATGTTGTCGGCGATCACACGCTGACGCATCGAGAGACCGTCGAGCGCGCTCTGCAGCGCAGCCGACGTCACGGAGTCGAACACGGAGGGGTCCCCTCGTCGGGCGTCGTCACCGAGGACGTCGCCGAAGCGGTGGTGGCCGATCCCTGGCCTGTCGTCGAGCGATCCGTGCTCGGGATGGCCTATCGGCGGGTCCGTCGAGCCGTGTAAGCCGTCGCCCCGAACGGGGGGGCCGACGGGTGCGTCAGGCGCTGGCGTCGAGGTACACGGAGCCGGACGGCAGCCGCGTGGCGTCGACGGCGCGCAGTGCGCCGAGGTGGTCGAGGGCGGTGCGGCGGGCGTCCTCGACGGCGACGATGCGGTCGCGCTGCGCGGCGAGCAGCCGGGAGGCGCGGCCCACCAGGTCGCGCGGGACCGGTCCCAGCCCGGTCGGTTCGGTCCACGGCTCGTCGGCGGTCGCGCCACCGTCGAGCGTCGCCTCGAGGGCGTCGAGCACCGCTTCCCAGCGGGCGCGCGAGTCGCCGTGCGCGTCGAACGGACCCGCGGCGTCGGTCTCCGACTCAGGCGACACCGAGGGCCCCGCCGGCGGTCTGCTGCGGTGCGGCCGGGGTCGCCGGCAGCGAGGCGGCCGCGTCGTGCCAGGCCTGGCGGAGCGGCTCGAGGATCCGGATGCAGTCACGCGTGGCCTGCACGTCCCGGTGCACGTTCGCGGTGATGAGGGACGTCGACGCGTAGTTGTACACCGCGAGCAGTCCCTCGCCGCCGTCCCACATGTCGATCTTCAGCGTGGACGACAGCTCCCCCCACGATCGCCTGCGCGTGCATGAGCTGGTCGCGGGCGGCGTCCCAGTCGGACGCCACCTGTGCGGTCTCGGCGCGGTGCAGGTCGAGCAGCAGTCGGTCGTAGAGCATCGTGACGAGCTGCGCCGGGGTCGCCGACAGGACCGCCTCGTTCGTGTACTGGGCACGGCGCTGCTCGGTCACCGAACGTGGCGTCGCTGCCTGCCGGAAGGCGGCCGCGCCGCTGAGGTCGTAGGCGTTCATGTCGGTTCTCCTGCGGCTCAGTTCGCGGACATCGACGCGAGCTGCCCGGCGAGCCAGCTCGACTGCGACTGCAGCTTGCTGAGGCTCGTCTCGAGCGCGGCGTACTGGGTCTGCAGCGTCGCCCGACGCATGGTCAGGCGGTCGGTCCACGAGTCGATCTGCGTGGTGAGGTCCTTGACCACGGACTGCTTGCCCGTGATCGCGGTGGTGATGGAGCCGGAGTACTTGTCGCTGGCGGTGGTGGCGGCGTCCGCGACGGCCTCCGCGACGCCGGACAGGATCGCCTGGGTCCCGGCGGGGTCGGCCGCGAGGGCCTTCTGGAAGGCGGCTGCGTCGAAGTCGAAGTCGCCGTCCTTCGAGATGACGATGCCGATGGAGGACGGGGACTTCCCGTTCACCGGTGTCGACATCGCGCTCGTCAGCCGTTGCACGGCCGAGCGGGTGGTCGCGTCGCCCAGCAGGACACCGGCGGTGGTGGTGGTCGTCCCGTTCGTCGGGCTGGTGGTGCTCGTCACGCCGGTGTTCGAGGCGTAGTAGGACGTGACGGCGTTCAGCGCGTCGACGAGTCCGGACGCCACGCCCTGCGCCATCGTCGTGTCGCGGGCCACCGTGATCGTCACGGGGTCCGCGGACGTCTTCGAGACGGTGACGTTGACACCCGGCAGCAGGTCGGTGAACGCGTTCGTCGCGCTGGTCACGGTCTGGGCGGCGGCGGAGCCCGCCCACAGCGTGACCGAGGCGTCGGCGGCCCGGGTCACGACGGCGGCGCCGGTCTCGGCGAACACGTCCGTCGCGGTCCCGGCCGTGACGTCGGCGGCGGTCCCCCCGGTGCAGGGTGAAGCCGTTCGCCGCGCCGGTGGCGGTGCTCGTCAGTTGCAGGCGGTAGAGCTTCGTGCCGGCGGCGTCGGTGCCGGCGGCGACCTTCGTCGCGGTGACCCCGGCGGTGGAGGCGTTGATCGCCGTCACGGTGTCGTCGAGCGAGCCCGTCTTCGGCGTGACCGTCGTGGTCGTGCCGTCGGGCTTCGTGAACGTCAGCGGCGACGCGGTGTCCCCCCCAGGACGACATCGCGGCGGTGACGCCCACCTGCGCGGCGGCGGTCTGCCCGACGGTGAACGAGACGGAACCGGGCGTGGCCGCCGCACTCGTCGACACGGTGGCGTTCGTCGCGCTCGACGTCGCCGTGTACAGGTCGAGCGAGCCGGCCTTCGCCGCGGCGGAGGCCTTGGTCGCGAGCGACTGCACGAGCCCGTTGATCGTCTGCAGGGACGAGATGAACGAGTTGGTCGTCGTGACCTTCGCCTTGAGCAGGGTCTGCGGGACCTGCTCGATCGACATGAGCGAGTTGATGAGCTCGGACGTCTTCAGGCCGGAGACCAGGCCGTCGATCGCGAGCGAGGTGCTCGTCGCGGACGTGGTGGACATCGCGGGCTCCCCGGCGGTCGTCGGATCGAGGTGGTGGCGGACCGACCGCGGTCAGTCCGAGGGGGGTGGGCGCCACCACCGAGGAGCACCCGAACGGCTCCTCGGTGGTGACGACCGGTGCGACTAGCGGAGCAGCGACAGGACGCCCTGCGTGCTCTGGTTCGCCTGCGCGAGCATCGACGTGCCGGCCTGGCTGAGGATGTTGTCGCGCGTGTACTTGACCATCTCCTCCGCCATGTCGACGTCGGTGATGCGGGACTTCGCCGCGGTGAGGTTCTCCTTGGCCACGTTCGTCACGTTGATGGCGTGGTCGAAGCGGTTCTGGATCGCACCGAGGTTGGAGCGGGCCGAGGAGACCTTGGCGATCTGCTCGTCGATCAGCTTGATCGACGCCTGGGCCTTGTCGGCGGTGTCGAAGGCGACGCCACCGGTGACGGGCGCACCAGCGGTGCCCGCCGCGACACCCGTGCCCGGCGCTGCGACGGCGACTGCGCCACCGTTGTTCGCCGTGACCGTGATGCCGGTGCCGGCGCCGTTCGCGTCCTTGTCCACCGTGACGGTGAAGTTCGCCGCGAAGGCGGTGTCGGCCTTGAGGGCGTCGGCGTACTCCTGCACGCTGTCGAACGAGCCCGCGGCACCGAGGTTGCCCGTGGTGACGCTGGTCGTCTCGCCGCCCTTCGTGACCTCGAACGTCGCCGCGCCGGCCAGGGCCGCCACGTCGGCGATGACGAACTTCGTCCCGGTACCGGTGCTGCCACCGTTCAGGTTGTCGACGATGTTCTGGACGTTGGCACCGGACAGGTCGACCGCGATCTGGCTGTCGGTGCCGGCGTTCGCGCCGACCTGGAACTTCAGCGTCGCGTTGCTGTTGAGCAGCGAGGTGCCGTTGAAGTTGGTGGACGACGCGATGCGGCCGAGCTCCTTCTGGAGCTGGTCGGACTCGGTCTTGATCGCCGCACGCGACGTGTCGTTGTTCGAGTCGTTGCCGGCCTGGACGGCCAGGTCGCGCATGCGCTGGAGGATCGAGTGGGTCTCGGTGAGGCCACCTTCAGCGGTCTGCACGACGGAGATGCCGTCCTGCGCGTTGCGGGCGGCGACCGTGAGGCCACCGACCTGCGACTTCAGGCCCTCGGAGATCGACAGACCGGCAGCGTCGTCGGCAGCACGGTTGATGCGGAGGCCGCTCGAGAGCTTCTCGAGGGACTTCGACAGGTCGTTCTGCGTCGCGTTGAGGTTCCGGTACGTGTTGAGTGCCGAGAGGTTGGTGTTGATGGACATACCCATGATGTGTTCCTCCGTGAAACTGGGCCGATCGTCAGCCCGTCCGTGGGCTGACATGTGCTCCTCTCGACCGATCGGCCGGAGGCGTTAGGCGATCCGTCGGACGATTTCCCGCCCCGGCGGACCGCCGGACGGTCAACTGGCCGCGACCCGGCCGAGCGGGGCGGCGTCGTGCACCGCGCGGGCGACCCCGGCGGCGGCGTTCGTGGCGACGCGGGCGAGGTACGCGCTCCGGCGGGCGGCCGTGGTGCGCGAGGCGGGCTCGGGCGTGACTCCGTCGTCGCCGTAGTGCGCGGCGAGTCCGTCGCGGAGCAGCCGCATCGCCTCGGACCGCTGCTGGGAGACGGCGGAGTGCGTGATGCCGAGCTCGGTGGCGACGTCCGTGACGGTGCGGTCGCCGAAGTAGACGGCCTCGACGATGAGGCGCATGCGGTCGGGCAGCGCCAGGACGGCGGCGCGCAGGTACCGGCGCTTCTCGGCCTCGAGCAGGTCCTCACCCGGCAGCGGGAGGTCGGCGGCGACCGTGTCGTGCACCGTCTCGTCGATCGGGGTGATCGTCCGCGCCGCGTCGGTGAGCGCGTCGACCGCGGTCTGCCGGTCGACGCCCATCGCATCGGCGATCTCCTGCGGCGTGACGCTCCGACCGAGACCGGCGGAGAGGGCCTCCTGCGTCGCGAGCGTCTCGCGGATGCGCTTGCGGGTGCCACGGCTGGCCCAGTCGCCGGCGCGCAGGTCGTCGGCGATCGCGCCGGTGATGCGGGTCCGGGCGTAGGCGCCGAAGGGGACGCCGAGGGTCGGGTCGAACGCGTCGGCCGCCTGCACGAGGGCGACGGAGCCGACCTGTGCGAGGTCGTCGCGGCTGAGGTGGGTGGCGCGTGCGCAGGTCTCGGCGACGATGTAGCCGACGAGCGGCAGGTGCTCGACGATCATCGCGTTGCGTGCGTTCCGGTCCATGGTGTTCCCCTGGTCGTCCTGGTTCGGCTGACCCGTCCGTGGGCATGACGACCACCGGCGTCGGGACCGCCGGAGTACGTCGAAGAACCGCGCGGATCCGTCCTCGCGGTGCACCCGCGCCCTGGGCGCGACCTGGGGGTTGTCCCCCCGGTGCTGCTTCCGAACCTATCGGCTGTGCAGGGGCTGAACGAGTGCCTGTCCGTACCCAGTGCGGGGGGTGGGCGCCGCACACGCCGGTCCGCCCTTCTGCGGACACGGTCCGTCCGTGTCCCCCCGATCGGCGGACCGGGTGCGCGCTGCTTACGCCGGGACCGACGGCGTCGATAACCCCTGGAGACCGCACCCGGCGGTCGATCCGATCCCGGAGGGGGGCTGATGAGCGTGAACGACCTGTCCGCCGTCCTGTGGCGTGAACGCGAACTGCTCGAGCTGCTCACGTTCAAGCTCGAGGAGGAACAGCTCATCCTCGCCGCCGGACGCTCCCGCTGGGTGTCGCACGCCAGCCGCGAGGTCGAGCAGGTCCTCGACCGCCTACGCAGCACCGGCCTCGAACGCAGCGCCCAGAGCGCCGCCGTCGCCGAGGAGTGGGGCGTGTCCTCGGACGCACCGTTGCGCGAGGTCGTCGCCGCCGCGCCGTCCGGACCCTGGAGCGAGATCCTCGCCTCCCACCTCGCCGCCATGCTCGAACTGACCACGCGCATCGGCGCCCTGCGCGACGAGAACGACCGCTTCCTCCGCATCGCCGCCCAGGCGACGCAGGAGACGCTCGCGGGCACGGTCGCCGACGCGGACACGTACGACGCGACCGGCTCCTCGGGCGCGAACCCGGACGGCGCCCGCCTGTTCGACGGGAACCTCTGACCATGGTGAGCACCTTCGGATCGCTCCAGACCGCCTACTCCGGGCTCGCCGCTGCCCGTGCCGGCCTCGACGTCACCGGGCAGAACATCGCCAACGCCGGGACGACCGGCTACACCCGGCAGCGCCTCGTGCAGACCGAGGTCGGCGCACCGGCACAGACCGGCTTCCTCCGCGGCACCGCGGCCCTCGCTGGCCAGGGCGTGTCGGTCGACGCCATCGCCCGCCTGGCGACCGCCACCCTCGACACCCGCGTCCGGCTCTCCGCCGGTGCCGCCGCCTCCGCCGACACCCGCGCGACCGCCCTCGACCAGCTCGAGACCGGGCTGCACGAGCCGGGCGCCGACGGGCTCTCCGCGAAGCTCGACGGGCTCTGGTCCGCCTGGAGCGACCTCGCGACCCACATCGACGACCCGGGTGCCGCGAGCGCGCTGCTCGGCGCCGCGAAGACCGTCGCCACGGCCCTCTCCGCCGGGTCGAAGAGCGTCGACGCGCAGTGGACCGCGACCCGGTCCACCGTCGCCACGCAGGTCACCCGGCTCAACGACGCCGCCGCGCAGGTCGCCGACCTCAACGGGCAGATCCGGTCGACGGTGGCGTCGGGCGGGAACGCGAACGAACTCCTCGACCGACGCGACCAGCTCACCGAGTCGATCGCGACGCTGACCGGAGCCACCGTCCGCGACAACGGCGACGGCACGGTCGACGTCGTCATCGGCGGGAACGCGCTGGTGCAGGGCACCTCCGCCCGCGCCGTCGCCCTCGCCGGTGCCGGCTCGTTGGCCGACACCCGCAGCGGTTCCGGCGCACCGGCCCTGTCCTGGGTCGGCGGCTCCGCGGGTCCGGTCGCCCTCGACGGCGGGTCGATCGCGGGTGGGCTGTCCCTGCTCGCGCCCGCGAACGGCGCACGGACGGGTGGTGCCCTCGCCGAGGCCGCCGCCGCGTACGACGCCGTCGCCACGGACCTCGCGACGTCGGTGAACGCCCTGCACGCCACCGGCACCACGCCGTCCGGGGCCACCGGCAGCCCGTTCTTCGCCCTCGCCGCCGGTGTCCCCGCGGCCCAGGGGCTGTCCGTCGTCCCGACGGACGCGAGTGGACTCGCCACCCGGAGCGCCACCGGGCAGTTCGACGCCTCGGTGCTGACGGCCATCGCGGCGGTCGGCAACCGTGCCGGAGGTCCCGACGCGACCTGGGCGACCTTCGTGACGGGCGTGGGCAGCGCCTCCCGGACGGCGACGTCGGAGGCGACGCTCACCGGGCTCGCCCTCACCAACGCGCGCACCCAGCAGCAGTCGAGCGCCGGCGTCGACATGGACGAGGAGAACGTGTCCCTGCTCGCGTACCAGCACGCCTACCAGGGCGCGGCACGCGTCCTGACCGCCGTCGACGAGATGCTCGACACCATCATCAACCGCCTCGGCCTCGTCGGGAGGAGCTGACCGTGATCACCCGTGTGACCACCCAGATGACCATGGCCGCCGCGCAGTCGCGTCTGCAGGCCGGTGCCGCGAAGGTCGCCGACCTGACCGACCAGGCCACGAGCCTCAAGGCGATCCGGAAGCCGTCGGACGACCCGACCGGCACCGCGACCGCCATGCAGGTGCGCAAGGAGCAGGCGCAGGCCGCCCAGCACGCCCGGAACGCGGACGACGCCGTCGGGTGGCTCGCCACGACCGACAGCGCCCTCGCCGGGGTGTCGAAGGTGCTCGGCAAGGTCCGGGACCTCACCGTGCAGGCCGCGAGCGACGGGACGATGGGCACCACCGACCGGCAGGCGTTCATCAGCGAGCTCCAGGGCCTCAAGGCCGACCTGCTCAGCTCGGCGAACACGAAGTACGGCACGCGATCGGTCTTCGCCGGGTCCTCCCCCCGCCGCGGCCGCGTACGCGCCGGACACGACGTGGGCCGGCTCCCCGTCCGCCAGCGTCTCCCGGACGGTCGGCACCGGCGACGAGGTCCGCGTCGACACCGACGGCAGCGCCGTGTTCGGGACCGGCGACGCGTCGGTCTTCGCACTCCTCGACGACATCGTCGCCGACCTGCAGGCAGGGACGAACGTGAACCCCCCGACTGAACGAGATCGACGCGGCGCAGGCCGCCGTCCGCGGTGCGCAGGCCGACGTCGGTGTGCGGCACTCCGCGGCGCTGTCCGCACAGGACGCGCTGAAGACGCTCTCGACCACACTCGAGGGTCGCCGCTCCGGCGTGGAGGACAAGGCGCTCGCCCAGGCCGTCCTCGACCTGCAGGTCCAGAGCACCAACTACCAGGCAGCCCTCGCCGTGACCGCGAAGGTCCTGCAGCCGACCCTGATGGACTACCTCCGATGAGCATCGACCTGACCTTCACCGTCGCACCGTTCGGCCTCGAGCCGCTGCGGTCGTTCACCCTCGACCCCGTCGACGGCGCCGACGGCCTGTTCGCCCTGGTGGGCACCGGCACGACGGACTCCGGCGTGACCGACCCGCGGCTGTACCTGCTCGACGCCGCCGTGCACCTGCCCGACTACGCGCCGGTGCTCGCCGACGAGCAGGCCGACCGCATCGGGCTCGAGCGTGCGGAGGAGGCCATGCTCCTCGTCGTCGCGAACCCGGACGCGGCCGGCACCACCGTGAACCTGCTCGCCCCGGTCGTCGTCAACGCCCGCACCGCCGTCGGCGCGCAGTTCATCCTCGAGGACCAGGACCTGCCGATCCGGGCCGAGCTCGCCCACAGCTGACCCTCCGGAGAGCGACCGCGCTCGGCCGCTCCGAGCACCCCCCCGCGTAGCGTCGACGTCATGTCCCGCACCCCCAAGGGCCACGACGCGATCGTGCCGATGCCCCCCGCACCCGTCCAGACCGCCCCGTCCGCCGACGGTCAGCGCGTCCAGTCCGACGACACCTCGGGCTGGACCGCATGGCTGGACCGGGCGATCTCGGTGCAGCGGCCCGTCGTCGTCGCCCACGTCGCCCGTGTCCGTCGTCGTCACCCCGACGCCTCCCCGGCCGAGGTCATCGAGATCCTCGAGCGCCAGTACCTGACCGCCGTGACCTCCGGCGGCGCCGCCGTCGGCGCGAGCGCCGTCATCCCCGGCGTCGGGATGGTCGCGAGCCTCGGCCTGAGCGGAGCCGAGACGGTCGGGTTCCTCGAGGCCAGCGCGCTCTTCGCCCAGTCCGTCACCGAGGTGCACGGCATCACGGTCGAGGACCCGGAGCGCGCCCGCGCCCTCGTGATGGCGATGATGCTCGGCGCGCCCGGGACGCAGCTCGTCCAGCAGCTCGCGGGCGAGGCCCGCGGCGGCAAGGGTCGCACCGCGTTCTGGGGCGAGCTCGTCACGTCGTCGCTGCCGAAGCAGGCCGTGAGCGGCATCGGCGGGAAGCTGCGCAACACCTTCGTCAAGCGGTTCCTGACCCGCCAGGGCACGTCCGTCCTCGGCCGCGCGATCCCGTTCGGGATCGGTGCCGTCGTCGGCGGCCTCGGCAACCACGCGCTCGGGCGCAAGGTCGTCCAGTCCTCCCGCAGCGCATTCGGTCCGCCGCCCGCGCACTTCGCGGTCGTGGTCGACGCCGAGCCGGTCGGCTCGGACTCCGCGAAGCCCCTCAGCAAGCGGCAGCAGCGCAAGCTCGACCGCTGACGCGCCCGACGGACGGGAGGCCCGGCACCACCCGGTGGGGAGCCTCCCGTCCGTCGCCCGGGCGGGCCGGCGCTCGCGGTCAGCGGCGACGGACCGGCGTGGTGACCACCTGTCCGGCGTGCGCGAACCCGCCCCCCGAACCCGAAGAGCAGCGCCGGGACGCCCTCCGGCAGTTCCCCGCGGTGCCACGCCTTCGACAGACCGAGCGGCACGCTCGCTGCGGAGGTGTTGCCGGACTCGACGACGTCGCGCACGACGTACTTGCCCTCGCCGCCGAGCGCCGTGACGAGTGGCTCGATGATGCGCAGGTTCGCCTGGTGGAAGGCGAACACCCCGATGTCGTCGAGGGTCAGGCCGGCCCGGTCGACGACCGCGCGCGCGTGTCCCTCGGCCTCGGTGATCGCCCACCGGTAGATGGAGCGGCCCTCCTGCTGGAACACCTCCGGGTCGTGCGTGACGCGGACGGCGTCCTGCAGGTGCGGCACGCTCCCCCCATGACACCGGTCCGATCTGCGGCTCGTCGGAGACCTGCAGGACCGCTGCGCCGGCGCCGTCGCCCACGAGCACGCAGGTCGAGCGGTCGGTCCAGTCGGCGATGCGCGAGAGCGTCTCGGAGCCGATGACGAGCGCGGTGTCGGCGGACCCGGTGCGGATGGCCTGGTCGGCGATGGCCATGGCGTACTCGAAGCCGCTGCACGCGGTGTTGATGTCGATGGGGGCCGGGCCGTTCGACATGCCGAGCGCTGCGGCCACCCGTCCGGCCGTGTAGGGCGAGCGGTCCCGGTGGGTGGTCGATGCGACCACGACCAGGTCGACGTCGGTCGGCGCGACGCCCGCGTCCGCCAGGGCGTTGCGCGCCGCCTCGGTCGCCATGGACGTCACGCTGTCGTCCGGGCCGGCGATGCGCCGGGTCCTGATCCCGGTGCGTGTCGTGATCCACTCGTCGTTCGTGTCGACCATCGTCGACAGTTCGTCGTTGGTGAGGATCCGGTCGGGCTGGTGGTGGCCGAACCCGGTGATCCGGCTGCCTCGGAGTGCTGGGATGTTCACCCCCCCGAACGCTACGCCTGTCGTCCAACGCCGCATGCCGGGCACGGCATGGGGTGGGCGCAGGTCAGTCGCGCGCCTTCGCCGTCGCTCGGCGGTTCGCCTTCTTGATCGCGTCGACGAGCTCGTCCTTCGTCATCCTCGAGCGGCCGCTCACCTCGAGGCGCTTCGCGACCTCGAGCAGGTGCGCCTTCGAGGCGTTCGCGTCGACACCCTCCTGCGTCGTGCCGGAGTCGCGTGTACCGGCGGCACCGGAGTCCGATGGACCGGCGGAGTTCTTCTCCTCCCAGTGGTCGCCGACCTTCTCGTACTCGTGCTTCACGGCGGCCCACGCGGTCCGGCCGGCGCGCTGCCCCTCGCCGTACTCGGCCTCGGCGGACCGCAGTGTGGCGCGGTAGACGTCCTGCGCGTGCTCCGGGGACCGCTGCAGCGTGCTCGGGATGTCGTCGTCGGGCATGGTCGTTCCTCCGTCGCGTGGTCGTCGAGGCCTCCACGGGTACTCCCGGGTCCTGACAGCGCGTCGAGCCGGGGGCGTAGACCTGGTGCATGGACTACACACACCTCGGACGGACAGGGCTGTCGGTGTCACGGGCAGTGCTCGGCACGATGAACTTCGGACCGGAGACCAGCGAGGACGACTCGCACGCGATCATGGACCGGGCGCACGAGCTCGGCGTCAACTTCTTCGACACGGCCAACGCGTACGGCGGCTCGGTGGGCAAGGGCGCCACGGAGGAGATCATCGGCCGGTGGTTCGCCAAGGGCGGCGGACGACGCGACAAGACGGTGCTCGCCACGAAGGTGTACGGCGAGATGACCGACTGGCCGAACGGCGGCAAGCTGAGCGCGCTGAACATCCGCCGGTCGATCGACGCGTCGCTCCAGCGGCTGCAGACCGACCACATCGACCTCTACCAGATGCACCACGTCGACCGGGCGACACCCCGGGACGAGATCTGGCAGGCGATGGAGATCGCGGTGGGCCAGGGCAAGGTCCTCTACGTCGGGTCGTCGAACTTCGCCGGGTGGCACATCGCGCAGGCGCAGGAGGCCGCACGGCACCGGAACTTCCTCGGTCTGGTCAGCGAGCAGTCGATCTACAACCTGGTCGTCCGTGACGTCGAGCGCGAGGTCCTGCCGGCCGCGCAGCACTACGGGCTCGGGGTGATCCCGTGGTCGCCGCTGCAGGGCGGACTGCTCGGCGGCGTGATCGAGAAGACCGAGAACGGGTCGCGCCGGTTGTCCGGGCGGAGCGCCGAGTACGTCGACGCCCACCGCGACCAGCTCACCGCGTACGAGTCGTTCGCGCAGGAGCTCGGGCACACTCCGGGCGAACTCGCCCTCGCGTGGCTGCTGCACCAGCCGGGCGTCACCGCGCCGATCACCGGCCCGCGCACCATGGAGCAGTGGGAGTCCGCCGTCCGCGCGGTCGACATCCGCCTCGACCAGGCCGCACTCGACCGCCTCGACGAGCTGTTCCCCGGCCACCGGACCGCACCCGAGGACTACGCCTGGTAGCACCGCACACCGGTCCGGGCACCGACGACTCCCGCTGGAGCCGGACCACCGACGAGAGGACGACCGCGATGACCACTTCCATGCCCAACGACCACGGCGGGGACGGCGGCAACACCGAGCTCGGCGAAGCGCTGCAGCACGAAGCCGCCACCACCGGCGACTCCGGGTCGGCCGAGGAGCAACCACGTGCCGAGGACGACCGTTCCGGACTCGACCTGGAGGACCGTGGGGACCAGGAACAGTCCGCGCTCGCCGCGCTCGGGAACGACGCCCGCGGAGGTGACGCCCTCGTCGGTGGCGGCGACGACCTCGGGGACACGTCCACCGGGACCCAGACCGACGACCAAGCGGTCCCCGACGGCTCGCGCGAGGACGGTGCCGACACGCACTGATCGCCGGCCGCACGACGACGGCCCCCCGCTCCGAGTGAGCGGGGGCCGTCGTCGTGTGCGGCAGGAGCGGTCAGCGCACGCCGACCGCGCTGTTGTCCTCCTGGTCGTAGAGGACGTAGCCCTCTTCGCCGTGGACCGCGGTGTCGATGCCGGCGACCTCGTCCTCGGTCTTCACGCGGAAGCCCATCGTCTTCTCGATGAGGAAGCCGATCACGAAGGCCAGGACGAAGGAGTAGAGCCCGACGGCGAGGGCAGCGGCGGCCTGCTTGCCGAGCTGCTCGAACGAGCCCGAGTAGATCAGGCCGGTGTCGTTGGCGAAGAAGCCGAGGAACAGCGTGCCGAAGACACCGCCGACCAGGTGCACGCCGACCACGTCGAGCGAGTCGTCGAAGCCCAGGCGGTACTTCCAGTCGATCGCGAAGCAGCAGACGATGCCGGCGAGGAAGCCGAGCACGATGCCCCAGCCGGGCGTCAGGTTGGCGCAGGCCGGCGTGATCGCGACGAGGCCGGTGACGGCGCCCGAGGCGGCACCGACGGAGGTGGCCTTGCCGTCCTTGAGCTTCTCGATGAGCAGCCACCCGAGGATCGCGGCGGCGGGGGCGGCGAGCGTGTTCACCCAGGCGATCGCGGCGATGCCGTCAGCAGCGCCCTCGGACCCGGCGTTGAAGCCGAACCAGCCGAACCAGAGGATCGCGGCACCGAGCAGGACGAAGGGCGGGTTGTGCGGCTTGTGCGCACCCTTGGCGAAGCCGACGCGCTTGCCGAGCACGAGCGCCAGGGCCAGGCCCGCGGCACCGGCGTTGATGTGCACCGCGGTACCACCGGCGAAGTCGATGACGCCCCACGTGGCGGCCCATCCCGACGTCAGGTTGAACACCCACGAGGCGACCGGGAAGTAGACGACCGTGACCCAGATGCCGGCGAAGACCATCCACGCGCCGAACTTCGCGCGGTCGGCGATCGCACCGGAGATGAGGGCGACCGTGATGATCGCGAACGTGGCCTGGAAGCCGACGAAGGCCATCGACGGGTAGGCCGCCTGGATGTCCGACGACTGCGCCTCCTCGAACGCCTGGCCGAGGCCGAGCAGGTTCCAGTCGATGCTGAAGAAGCCGACGATGCCCGTCACGGCCGTGTTGTCCCCGTGGTTGGCGAAGGCGATCGCGTAGCCGTAGAGCACCCAGAGGACGCTCACCAGCGCGATGGCCCCGAAGGACATCATCATCATGCTGATGACGGACTTGGCCTTCACCAGACCGCCGTAGAAGAAGGCCAGGCCGGGTGTCATGAACAACACCAGCGCCGCCATGACCAACACGAACGTCGTGTTGCCCTGATCAAGCATGTGTGCACCTCTCGTCGCTGTGCGGCTCTCCGTCCGCCTCGGGTGCGACCGAGTCTGGCGACGACGTGTTTCACCGGGAGGCGCGCTCTGTTTCGCGGAGGTAACGTCACGGCGCGTTCTGTGAACGCTGTGTTTCGCAGCCCCGAGCGGCACCCGGCAGGGGTGTTCCGGGACGTTCAGGAGGCCCGGGGCGACTCCTCCGCGCGGGTCAGCGCGACGACGCGGCTCGCGGCACGCAGGTACTTCTTGCGGTACCCGCCTTCGAGCATCACGTCGGGGTACACCGTGTCGAGCGGGATGCCCGAGGCGACGATCCGGACCTGCGCGTCGTAGAGGCGGTCGACGAGCGCCACCCACCGGAGCGCGTCGGTCTGGTCCGTGAACGCCTGCACGTCGGTCAGCCCGACGGCGTCGAGCCCGTCGACGAGCGCGACGTACCTGGACGGGTGCACGGACGCCAGGTGGGCCACGACGGACCGGAAGTCGTCCTGCGTGACGCGGGCCGGGCCTCCCGTCCCGGACGGCGTCGACGAGGTCAGGGCCGCCAGCGCGGCGGGGACGTCGTCGACGACCGACGCCGACTCGTCGACGGCACGACGACGGAAGTCCAGGCCGTCGATGCGCATGGTGTCGAACCGGTCGGACATCGCCTGGATCTCGCGGAGGAAGTCCTGCGCGGCGAAGCGCCCCTCACCGAGCGCCCCGGGCGGGGTGTTCGACGTCGCGGCGAAGCGCGTGCCGGTCTCGGTGAGCTCCTTGATGAGGCGGGTCATCACCATCGTGTCGCCCGGGTCGTCGAGCTCGAACTCGTCGATGCAGACGAGCGCGGTCCCGCGGAGCAGGTCGACCGTGCCCTGGAAACCGAGCGCCCCGACGAGCGCGGTGTACTCGATGAACGTGCCGAACGTCTTCCGTCCGCTGGCCGCGTGGTAGGCCGCGGCGAGCAGGTGGGTCTTGCCGACGCCGAACCCGCCGTCCAGGTACACACCGGACTTCGCGGGCACCTCGGGCTCCTTGCGCTTCCGACCGAACAGCCCGCGCCTGGCCGGCTCGGGGACCGTCGTGACGAAGGTCTCGACCGCGTCCCGCACCTCGGCCTGCGAGGCGTACTCCGGGTCGGGCCGGTACGAGGCGAACGACGCCTCGGCGAACTGCGGCGGCGGCACGAGCGCGGCGGCCATCTGCTGCGGGGTGACCTGCGGGTCGCGGTCGACGAGGTGTTCCGGCGCGGGGCGCGGTTCTGGCACGGTGCGGGACCTTCCGTCGGCCTGTCGTCTGGTGTCACGTCACGGCTGCGACACGGTGCTTCCGCGTACCGTTGGGGGTGACGCGCAAGGACCGATCCTAGTCCGCGCGCCATCGATCCCCAGGAGGTACCCCCCGATGACCGCACCGGTCGACCCGTCCGAGAAGTTCCGCTCCTACGCGCACCCCGAGCGCCTGGTGTCCACCGAGTGGCTGCAGGAGCAACTCGACGCCGGCGTGGGGTCGCCCGAACTCGTCGTGGTCGAGTCCGACGAGGACGTCCTGCTCTACGAGACCGGGCACATCCCGGGCTCGGTGAAGATCGACTGGCACACCGACCTCAACGACCCGGTGCAGCGCGACTACATCGACGGCGAGGCCTTCGCCCGGCTCGTCGGCGGCAAGGGCATCGGCCGCGACACCACCGTCGTCATCCACGGCGACAAGGACAACTGGTGGGCCGCGTACGCACTCTGGGTGTTCACGCTCTTCGGGCACGAGGACGTCCGCCTGCTCGACGGCGGCCGGGCGAAGTGGATCGCCGAGGGTCGGGCGATGACCACCGACCGGACGTCGGTCGACGCGGTGGAGTACCCCGCGGTCGAGCGCGACGACGCCACCGTCCGCGCGTTCAAGGAGGACGTCCTCGCACACCTGGGCAAGCCGCTCGTGGACGTCCGCAGCGCCCCGGAGTACTCGGGCGACCGCACGACCGCGCCGGACTACCCGGAGGAGGGTGCGCTGCGCGCCGGGCACATCCCGACCGCCGTCAACATCCCCTGGAAGTCCGCCGCCGCTGCCGACGGCACGTTCAAGTCGCGCGAGGAGCTCGACGCCGTGTACCGCGAGGGCGCCGGCATCGGCGACGCGGACGAGGTCATCGCGTACTGCCGGATCGGCGAGCGGTCGAGCCACACGTGGTTCGTCCTGCAGCACCTGCTCGGCATCGAGGACGTGAAGAACTACGACGGCTCCTGGACCGAGTGGGGCAGCGCCGTCCGCGTCCCGATCGTGGTGGGCTCCGAGCCGGGTACGCTGCCTGCTCGATGACGGACGCAGCGCTCCCCCCAGCCCCTCGCCGAGATCCGCGACGACTTCCTCGCGCTGACGCAGAACGACCGCCTGCAGCTCCTGCTCGAGTTCTCCGACGAACTGCCGGCGCTCCCGCCCCGCCTGCAGGGCCACGAGGACGAACTCGAACGAGTCGAGGAGTGCCAGTCGCCGGTCTTCATCACCGTCACTGTGGGCGAGGACGGCGACGGCCCGGACGTCGTCCGCATGCACGCCACGGCTCCGCGTGAAGCACCGACCACGCGCGGCTTCGCGTCGATCCTGGCGCAGGGGCTCTCCGGCCTGACCGTCGAGCAGGTGCTCGCCGTGCCGGCGGACTACCCGCTGACGCTCGGGCTGAACGAGGCGGTCAGCCCGCTGCGGATCCGCGGCATGGTCGGCATGCTCGGTCGGGTGCAGCGGCAGGTGCGGGCGGCCGCCGCCTAGCGGCTTCTGGAAGACGGGAGGCGCGGTGCCAGCTGGTGCCGCGCCTCCCGTCCGTGGTCCCCCCGCCATCCGCACGCAGGACGTCCCGGTGGAACGACCGGTCCGCATGGCACGCTCTGCAGAGCCTGTCCGGCTTCGTCGAGCAGCTGCGCGAGGCCGCGAAGCAGGAGGACGATCGCCGGGCGAAGGCGAAAGCGAAGGCGTGGGCGGCGCGTAAGAAGGAGCGCGAGGACAACCTCTTCGTCGCTGCCACCCACGAGGTCGGGACGTGGTTCGGCGCCGACGACGACCCGAAGCCACCAGAACCGGAGCCCGAGCCGCACCGCCAGGCCGATACCGTGACGGTGCGCGGCCGGACCATCCCGGCCGGTGGGGGTGGCGGAGGCGGCGGCACGTCGTCAGCGGTGCCCGCGGACCTCCGGTCGTTCCAGTCCGGTATCCGGTCGTGCGACGAGTCACTCGCTGGTGCAGTCTCGACCTTCCGCAACGCGCTGACCGACTACGAGTCCGGCTGCAACCCGTGCTGGGGCACGCTCAGCGCGCAGTCGCTCGTGACCGCCGTGAACGACTGGATGACCGCGAACGGGCAGGACGCCGTCTGGGCGGTCACCGTCGCAGCGCAGTTCGAGGCCGCGGGCGGTGGCACCGGACCCGCCACACTGCTAGACGCCTCGATCTCGGCAGCCCTGGCAGCGGCCGGCATCGGCACGGCACCGGGTTCCCGTGCAAGTCGGAATTCCCTGCGTCTTGGAGCGATGGCAGGATCATCCACGACATCTCTGACGTCGCGACTGACCCAGATCTCGAGTGGGTGCCGCAGGGTGAGGCCGGGACGACCTTCATCGCGAATGGCATGCGAGTCGGCGTCGCGATTCGAGTAGTCATCAGAAACGATGAGATCATTTCCGGATTCCTTACCAACACATCGAAGAACTCACAATGAACGACCTTGGCAATTACCGAAATCAGGCACTCCGCATCATCAGCGAACTCGAGGATCGGCTCGGAATTCAGGCGCTGGAAGATGCGCGCGATCTCGTTGAATGCGACGAAGCCCCTCTCGGTCTGAGCATCGCAGCAGGGATCATCGCGGAGCGCAACCTCACTGTTCCCATGTGGATCGTCGAGGACATCAAACGTCTCTTGCAAGCGTGGCCAGAGGAACTGGCTGAGCTTCCCGAACATTTCGAGACGCATGGCTTTGTTCTCCTCCGCGGCGATGTGCCACCCGAAGGGCCGAGCACCTGATCGAGGGTTCCGTTCAGATTCGCGCGACCAGCGTGGCCGCGAAGGTAGGGGAATGTGCTGCTGCGTTGACTCACGTCTGTGGTCGCCGCCCCTCCTGGACACGGGGTCTTGAACTGATGCCTGCTGAGAACCTTGCTCGGCAATGAGTCGATCTCAGACGTCAACGTCCTCCCTGGTTCCGGATTGGAGATTCGTGAACTCGAACAAGTGTCCGGCACGCCGGGTCTTCCGGATCCGGTGCTCGACCACGCCACGTTCACTCGTCTCGTCGCAGCGACGGTGCAGTTCATCCAGGGCGAGTTCATCGGCTTCGAGGAAGCAGATGTGGGTCAGCTCGACAAAGCCGTCATCGTCATTGATGTGGTGGACGGAGCATGCGCGATCCAGCTCGATCGCGTCAGCGGCATCAACCCGGAGTTGTGACATGCAAGAAGTCTTCTTCTCGTCCATGGACAGCAAGTGGTTCTCGTCTGTCTTCCGGTGCGAAGTGGAACGACCGATCGAGCTCCCGAACGGTCACCATGCACTGATGGTCAGCTGCGATCCGCCGCTGAACGGACAGGAACTCGGCCACCCACCCGGCATCGGAGAGCTGTTGCTCTGGAGTCGCTTCGAAGACGAAGACCCCTGGACCTTCCCCGCCTTCCCGCACTTCGTGCAGATCTGTCTCCCTGACGTCGATCTGCCTGTCCATGCCATGCCTCCGAGCATCGCATGGGGCGAGATCTACAAGACCGAGGCCGACGCGCACGCCCACGAGATGAACGCTCGCCCGCGCTCCTCGACGAAGTGATTGAGTTGTCTGACAAGCTCCCGCAGACTCGCGAACCGCTCTACGAGGCGGTAAGGAGCGATCCGTGCGAGTGAGTGAGTGAAGATCATGTCGTTCCGCAGGAGATCAGGCCGCCCGGCCACCCGGCGGTCGGAGACGGAATTCGTCACCTACCACTGTCTGATCGGCTCGCAACCGATCGGCGTTCTGACGTTCCGCAACATCGTCAACGGGATGACCATCCCTCCGCTGCGCTGGCTCGTCACCGACCTGAACATGGTGGTGCTGCCGGACTCGGACATCAACGTCCTCGAGTGGGAGCAGAAGGTTCGCGACAGCAGCGGCGCCGGACTGTGGATCACCGACGACGACATGCGGCGCTTCGTCCGGTACAACCACCAGATGATCGATGGCGAGTTCTTCGGCTCTCCGATCGACAGCACCGCCGATGACGCGTCGCAGGCCATGGTCCGCATCGACTTCTTCGACAGCACGACGGTCACTGTCACCCTGGATCGTTCGGTGATCGGGACCTCCTGGGAGTTCGACCTGTTCCTCGGACCCGGCGTTCCCGCGTCCGGCATCGGGAGCCGCGACGAGGAGATCGCGGACGAGCAGCGCCGCGCACAGGAGGCACGGGACGGTCAGCAGATCCGCGCACTCGTCCGGGCGTGCCTCCAGAACGCTCGGATCGACGAGGCGCCGGCGCTCCTCACCCAGCTCGACGCAGTGGTCGACGTCACGCCGTCCGGGCCGCGCGCGTGGTCGCTCGCGCTCGAACGCGACGACGCGCCCCGCGTCGACCTCCCCCGACGGACCACTGCCGCAAGCCGCCAGGTACCAGACCGACGCCGAGGCAGCCGGGGGCGAGTTGCTCATCTGGGTGCACGACGGCAGGATGCAGATGGTCGAGCTCCCGTGGTGCACCGACGCGATGCCGACCGAACTGCCGCGTCTCGATCAGCTCGTCTTCCCCGCAGGGCGAGACGCCGGCGACGGCGAGAGGACACCGTGACGAACACCACGTCGGTTCCCATCCAGTTGCACCTCGCTGGCGACACGGTCGACGCCGTCACGATCGACACCGCCGTCACCGTCCGCTTCTCGAGCGGGGCGACCCTCCGGTTCGAGACCGCCTTCTCGCTCACCGAGACGGACGGCACGCACACCTTCATGGAGCCCGGCGACCCACCCTCGCTCCTGCCGCTCCTCGCCCTGCACACGACGGTGGTGGAACGCGGTACCGTCACCGGCGCCCGCATCGCCGTCCGCTTCGCATCGGGTGCGTTGCTGGAGGGGTGGTCCCACCGCGACCGGCCCTCGTGGCACTGGTCGGAACCAGGACGAGCGCGCCTGGACATCGACGTCCTGACCGGCGGCGAGGTCGTCGCTCGAACACTGCCGGGAGGAACGGCGTCATGACGGACGACCTGTCGGTCGACGACCTGCGCCGACGCCTACCGGCGTCCGACCCGCTCGTCCCGGGCCGGGTGCACGAGGTGTTGTCCGCTGTCGCCGACGATGCCGAGGTCCTCACCTACGACGTGCCGGCACGCTCCTTCACCGAGGTCGTCCGGCGCAGCTACGCACAGGACGAACCCAACCTGCTGCCACTGGTCGAACCACTCGGGCCGCTCGGGGACGCACTCGTCCTCGTGTGCCAGGTCGAGTCCGGGTCGGAGATCGTCACCGTCCTCCTCCGTGCTGCTGACCGGGTCTTCCTCTCCGCCACGGCGTACGACCGATCGGCGATCACCAGATCGCCCGACCGGCCGAGGAAGGAGACACCGTGACCGAAGACCACCGACTCGAGTTCACCGACGCCCGGGTGGACGTCCTCAGATTCACCTTCGAGACGAGCCTGGGGTTCTCGAACGGCACGACGATGCAGTTCGAGGCCGAGTTCGCGATCACCGGTCCGGACGGGGAACGCCGGATCGTGGACCCGACGGACCCGACGTCGCTCGCACCCGTCCTGGCCCTGCACGGCGACACGGTCACGGACGCGACACTCGACGGCCCCGACCTCCGGCTCCACTTCGCATCCGGAACGGTCCTCGAGGCCTGGCCCGACGACTCGTACGAGTCGTGGCAGTACGACGGCGGCGGACCGGAGCGCCGGATGATCGTCGCCCTGCCCGGTGGTGGCCTGGCGGTCTTCGGACCACCAGCGACCTCCGACTGACCAGCCGTGCCACGATGAGGGCGCCATCGGACGAGGGGAACGGACGACGTGTTCGGCAAGCGCAAGAGGGACCAGCCATCGGGCTCCGAGTTCCACCATGCTGACGGCGATCAGCAGCTCTTCGCGCAACTCCTGGCCGAGACCAGGGCTGACCCGGAGAAGGTCTTCACCATCGAGATCGTCGGCCGCGGCAGACCCGGCCGTGACCTCGACGAACAGGTCGAACGACTCCGACGCTCCGGTGTGACGGCGTCACGTCCGCCGGCCACGGAAGCAGCAGCAGACCGCGCGTCCGGACGCGCCGATGCCTCCGCCGACGAGCTGGTCCCGCTCAGCCGCGAGCCCTTCACGGCCGAGACCGGTGACGTCTTCCTCATCCCGGACGGTGGCGGCAGGGTGCTGCTCGGGCACGTCCTCGCGACGCTGCACGATGCCGTGTACGTCGCGGTCTTCCAGCGCCCCGAGGACCTCCCCCGCCCGGCCGACCCGCTCGTCGTGCTCGCCACGCAGCCGGTGGTGGCCGGGCTCACCCTGCCGGCACGGTTCCAGCCGGGCATGTGGGAGGTCGTCGGCACCGTCGCCCCGGACACCGACCGTCTGTTGCCCGCGTACACCTGGGGCACCGACGTCGACGGCGTGCACGTCACGGACTTCGACGGGTCCCGCTCCCGACCCGCGACCGAGATCGAGGCGACGACGGTCCCCCGCCGCGTGCTCGTCTCGCCGTACTTCATCGACATCGCCGTCCGCGCCGTGGTCGGCCTCGTCGACTGGCACCCGGACTTCGAGCATCTCCGCTACCGCTCCACCCCGCGCTCCGTCGACCTCTTCCCCCGCGCGCTGAAGCGGGCGCGGGCGGCCACCCCGGGTGGGGTGGTGACCACCCGTCGGACGGGAGGCGCGTCACCGCTGGTCCCGCGCCTCCCGTCCGACCCTGGTCACCGCACGTCCGCCGCCGGCCGCGGCTCGACCACGTCGGTGAGCCACGCCAGGATCCGCGCGTCGAACCAGTCGGCATCGTGGTTCCAGAGCTTCGTGTGCCGGGCGACGTGCGCGACCTCGAGCTGCACCAGGTCCGGTCGTGCAGCGGCGAGGGCGCGTGCCGCCGACGAGGGGACGAAGCCGTCGTCGTCGCTGTGCAGCAGCAGGATCGGGACGTGGAGTTCGTCGGCGCGGGCGACCATGTCGAGTTCCCGCAGGTCGATCGGCCGCTCGAGCCCGGCGATCCGGTGCACGACCGCGGTGCGGAGGACCCACTGCGCCACCTTGCGGACCGGCCGGGGCAGCCGGAGCGCGCGGCTCTGCGACTTGAGGACGGCGTTCCAGTCGACGACCGCCGAGTCCAGGACGACGCCGGTGACCAGTCCTGCGAGCCCGGAGCGGACCAGGGTCTGCAGGACCACGGCGCCGCCCATCGACCAGCCCATGAGGACGACGCTCGTGGCGCCCTGCTGCGCGACCCAGTCGAGCGCGGCGTCGACGTCCTCCCACTCGGTCGAGCCGAGACCGTAGCGCCCGTCCGCACTCGGGGGGCGCGACGCCGTCGTTGCGCCACGACACCAGCAGCACCGAGTACCCGGCCGCGCGGAACACCGGGACGGCGCGGATCGTCTCGGCACGGGTGACGCCGCGACCGTGGACGAGGACCGCCCAGGGCGCGGCCGGGTCCTCGGCGCGGACGACCCAGGCGGGCGCGGGACCGTTCGGGGTGAGCACGTCGACGTCCTCGACGGGGACGCCGAGCTCCCCCCGGAGTCAGGTAGAACCAGCCGCCCCAGCGTCCGCGGCGTGCTGCGGTCGGGTCGCCGGCGTCCACGGCGATGATCCGCCGGGTGACGGTGGTGTCGGTCACGGCCAGGACCTCGCCGACCCGCATGTGCCCGGTGGCGGCGCCGAACCACAGGCTGTACCGGCCCTGCAGCTCCGTGTCGGGACTGCGGCGCAGGGTGACGGTCCGGGCCTCCGGGTCGACCGCGGTGATCGGGACCCGCTCGGTGCGCTTGCGGTCCGGGGTGACGACGGCGCGGGCGACGGCCACGACGGAGCCGGCGATGACCGCCACGCCGGCGGCGGCGGCGGCCACACCGGTGCCGAGCGCGACGACGCCGGCCGAGCGCGCCGTGCGTCCAGCGAGGCCCGGCCGCGACCGACGTGTGGGACGGACGGCTGCGGGGCGGCGGAGCATGCGGGCCTCCAGGCAGAGGACGACTGCGGGCAGCACGACTGCGCGACGGACGGCGTGCCGCCCGCACCGGTGCTCGATCCGGAGCCTAGTCTGCATCCGTGCCTGAACCCCGAGTCCCCGACGCCGAACCGGAGGCGTTCGCGCGTCTCCGTGCGTTCGTGTCGACGGGCAGGACCCGCACCGAGACCACGGTCACCGAGATCCCCTCGCCGAGCCGCATCGCGCCGTACTCGATCGCCCTCGCGGCGGACGTGTCCGGGGTCGTGCACGGCGTCGACTCCGACCTCGGCACCGGACGCTTCATCGCCCTGCACGACCCGGACGAGCCGGAGGGGTGGGGCGGTGCGTACCGCATCGTCACCTTCGCGCAGGCCCCGCTCGAGCCGGAGATCGGCGTCGACGAGTTCGTGGCCGACGTGACGTGGAGCTGGCTCGTCGACGCCCTCGACGCGCACGGCGCCCGGTACGCCAACGCCTCCGGCACGGCGACGAAGATCATCTCCCGCGGGTACGGCGAGCTCGCGACCCAGGGCGACGGTGCTCAACTGGAACTCCGGGCGTCGTGGACGCCCCTCGACGACGACCTGACGCCGCACGTGCAGGCCTGGGAGGAGATCGTGGCGATGCTCGCCGGACTCCCCCCGGCCTCGGACGGCGTCTCGCTCCTGGCCCCTCGGAGGCTCGCCCGTGACTGATGCCGACCCCGCCTACGAAGACGCGCACGCCACCGTCCACGTGATCGAGCGCCGCGAGGAGTACCTCGACGCCGTGGCGCGCATCGCCGCCGGCACCGGTCCGGTCGCCGTCGACGCCGAGCGTGCCAGCGGCTACCGCTACTCGCAGCGGGCCTACCTGATCCAGGTGTTCCGCCGCGGCTCCGGCTCGTTCCTGTTCGACCCCATCGCGATCGGTGACTTCAGCGACCTGCAGGCCGCGATCGTCGACGAGGAGTGGGTGTTCCACGCCGCGTCGCAGGACCTGCCGTGCCTCCGCGAGGTCGGCCTCGTCCCGACCCGCATCTTCGACACCGAGCTCGGTGCCCGGATCGCCGGCTTCCCGCGTGTCGGACTCGGCGCGGTCGTCGAGCAGCTCCTCGGCATCACGCTCGCGAAGGCCCACTCCGCCGCGGACTGGTCGACCCGTCCGCTCCCGCAGGCTTGGCTCGTCTACGCCGCCCTCGACGTCGAACTGCTCCCGGACCTGCGCGACTCCCTCGCCGAGGTGCTGGAGGCGGCCGGCAAGACCCGGATCGCGGAGGAGGAGTTCGCCGCCGTCCTCGCCCGTGCCCCGAAGCCCCCCGCGTGCCGAGCCGTGGCGGCGTCTCTCCGGGATGAACGTGCTCCGCGGTGCCCGTGCCCTCGCGATCGCACGGTCGCTGTGGCAGGCACGCGACGCCTACGCGCAGGAGACCGACATCGCGCCGGGCCGGACCATCCCGGACTCCGCCATCGTCGCCGCTGCCGCCGCCGCTCCGTCCTCGCGGGCGGAACTCGGCGCACTGAAGACCTTCACGGGCCGCGCCAGCCGGTCGGAGCTCGACCGTTGGTGGGCCGCGGTCGAGGAAGGCCGGACCACCGAGGACCTGCCGCGCCTGCGTGGCGGGGGTGAGCCGAGCCTCCCGCCGCCCCGCGCCTGGGCCGACCGCAACCCGGACGCGGACCGTCGGTACCGCGCCGCGCGGGCCGCCGTCACGGCCCGGGCCGCCGAGCTCGACCTGCCCGTCGAGAACCTGCTCACCCCGGAGACGCTCCGTCTCGTGTCGTGGAACCCGCCGGCGACCGTCGCGACGGAGACCGTCGGTGCCACGCTCGCGTCGCACGACGCCCGGCCGTGGCAGGTCGAGGAGACCGCGTCGGTCATCGCACACGCGTTCGAGGTGGCAGCGGACCGGTCCGTCGCGGACCCGGCGGCAGTGGTCACCGCGACCACGGTTTCCCGGCCGGACGGCGAGCCGGACGACGCGGCGCTCGACGCCGCTCAGCAGGGTGACGCCGCTCTTGTCGCAGACGGACAGCCCGACGCCGCCACCGGGACGACCGGCTCGTAGGAACCGCCCAACCGACGTGCCGCCGCTCAGCCGGGGGTACTAGCGTCGGAGCGTCGCCGGGCGAGGCCCGGCCAGGTCGGGGCGACAGGACCCCCGGCCCGATCGTTGTGGATCTGGAGGCTCGCATTGCCGAAGACATCAGACGTCGTGTTCGTGGACGGTGTCCGCACACCGTTCGGCCGCGCCGGTGAGAAGGGCGTCTTCTGGCGCACCCGTGCCGACGACCTGGCGGTGCACGCGATGCGCGGCCTGCTCGACCGGAACAGCTCGCTGGACGGTGCCGCCGTGGACGACGTCGCGGTCGCCGCGACGACCCAGCAGGGCGACCAGGGTCTGACCCTCGGGCGCACCGTCGGCATGCTGGCCGGTCTGCCGAAGTCCGTCCCCGGCTACGCCATCGACCGGATGTGCGCCGGCGCGATGACGAGCGTCACGACCCTGGCCGGCGCGATCGCGTTCGGCGCCGCCGACGTCGCCATCGCGGGCGGCGTCGAGCACATGGGCCGCCACCCGATGGGCTTCAACGCCGACCCCAACCCCCGCTTCGTCGCGGAGCGCATGGTCGCCCCGGACGCGCTCGTGATGGGCAACACCGCCGAGCGCCTGCACGACCGCTTCCCCGCGATCACGAAGGACCGCACCGACGCCTTCGCCGTGCAGTCCCAGCAGCGCTACGCCGCCGCCTGGGGCGCCGGCAAGCTGCAGCCCGACGTCGTCCCCGTCGAGGTGAACACCGGCCAGGGCTGGGACATCGTCTCGAAGGACGAGCCGCCCCGTCCGGGCACCACCCTGGAGGCCCTGGCTGCGTTGAAGACGCCGTTCCGCCCGCATGGACGGGTCACCGCCGGCAACGCCGCGGGCCTGAACGACGGCGCGACGATGAGCCTGCTCGCGTCCGAGGACGGCGCGAAGCAGCACGGCCTGCCGACCAAGATGCGCATGGTGTCCTTCGCCTTCGCCGGCGTCGAGCCCGAGGTCATGGGCGTCGGTCCAGTGCCCGCGACCGACAAGGCGCTGCGGAAGGCCGGGCTGTCGATCGACGACATCGGTCTGTTCGAGATCAACGAGGCGTTCGCCGTGCAGGTGCTCGCGTTCCTCGACAACTACGGCATCCCACAGGACTCCCCCGAACGTGAACGCCTGGGGCGGCGCCATCGCCGTCGGGCACCCCCTCGCGTCGAGTGGCGTCCGCCTGATGACCCAGCTCGCAGCGCAGTTCGCCGAGCGCCCGGACGTCAAGTACGGCATCACGACGATGTGCATCGGGCTCGGCCAGGGCGGCACGGTCATCTGGGAGAACCCGAACTTCAGCAAGAGCGCGGCACGGAAGGCGGCCTGACCATGACCATCGCACCGACCGACCAGTTGACGGCCCTGAGCGAGGACGAGGTCGTCACCCACTCGTACGTCAAGCACGTCGCGCTGCCCTCCGGCGGCACCCTCGCGCTCATCACGCTCGACAACGGCAAGGACTACAAGCGACCCTCGACGCTCGGGCCGCGCACGATGCGTGAGCTGTCCGACGTGCTCGACGGGCTCCGCGCTTCGGCGGCGGCGGGCGACATCCAGGCCGTCGCCGTCACCGGCAAGGAGTACTGCTTCGCCGCGGGCGCCGACCTCTCGCAGGCTGCCGCACTGCCCTCGCGCGAGGTCGCGCACGAGCTCGGCGTCCTCGGGCACGCCACCCTCCGCAAGTTCAGCGAGCTCGGGGTCCCGTCGTTCGCGTTCGTCAACGGCATCGCGCTCGGCGGCGGGCTCGAGGTCGCGCTGCACTGCACGTACCGCGTGTTCTCGTCCGCCGCGCAGGGCATCGGGCTGCCCGAGGTGTTCCTCGGCATCATCCCCGGCTGGGGCGGCGCGACGCTGCTCCCCCCGGCTCATCGGTCCCGAGAAGGCCCTCCGGGTCATCGTGGAGAACCCGCTGAAGAACAACCGCCTGATGGACGGCAAGGCCGCGGTCGAGCTCGGCATCGGCGACGCGCTCATCCCGTCGGTGACGTTCCTGCCGTCCGCGGTCGCCTGGGCCGACGGCGTCGTGGCGGGCCGGACCAAGGTCACGCGGAAGAACGAACCCGGGATGCTCGAGAAGGCAGCCTGGGGCACGGTCGTCAAGGTCGCACGCAGCCAGGTCGCGTCGAAGATCGGCACGGTCCCGAAGTCCCCGTTCCGTGCGCTCGACCTCGTCGCAGCGGCGAAGTCGGGATCGCTCGACGAGCGGTTCGCGGGCGAGGACGACGCCCTCGCCGACCTCCTGGCCGGCGACCAGTTCGCCGCGTCGATGTACGCGTTCGACCTCGTGCAGAAGCGGGCCAAGCGTCCCGTCGGTGCCCCCGAGGGCGTCGACGCGAAGAAGACCACGAAGGTCGGCGTCCTCGGTGCCGGGCTCATGGCGTCGCAGTTCGCCCTGCTCTTCGCCCGCCGTCTCGGTGTGCCCGTCGTCATCACCGACGTGTCGCAGGAGCGGGTCGACGCGGGCGTGGCGCGGATCGCCGGTGAGGTCGCGAAGCTCCTCGAGAAGGGCCGCATCTCCCCCCGACGACGCGAACCGCATCACCGGGCTCGTCTCCGGGTCGGTGTCCTACGACGCGTTCGCCGACGCCGATTGGGTCATCGAGGCGGTCTTCGAGGAGATGAGCGTCAAGCAGGAGGTGTTCCGCAAGATCGAGCAGGTCATCGCGCCGGACGCGATCCTCGCGACGAACACGTCGTCGCTGTCCGTCGACGAGATGGCCTCGGTCCTGACGAACCCCGAGCGTCTGGTCGGCTTCCACTTCTTCAACCCGGTCGCGGTGATGCCGCTGCTCGAGGTGGTGCGGGCGGCGAAGACCTCCGACGAGGCACTCGCCACCGCGCTCGCGGTCGCGAAGGCCCTGAAGAAGACGGCGATCGTCACCGCCGACCAGCCGGGCTTCGTCGTCAACCGGGTGCTCGCCCGGGTGCTCGGCGAGGCCATGCGCGGCGTCGAGGAGGGCACCTCCTTCGAGACCGTCGCCGAGGGGGGCCGCTCCCCTGGGCCTGCCGATGTCGCCGTTCGAGCTGCTCGAGCTCGTCGGCCTGCCCGTGGGCGCGCACGTGCTCGACTCGCACCACGCTGCGTGGCCGGAGCGCTTCTACCCGGGCGACGGACTGAAGCGGATCGCCGAGCACGGCACGATCCTGACCCGCGACAAGAAGGGCAACGCGACCGGGTACGACCCCGCCGCCGTGAAGCTCGTCGCGCCGTCGAAGAAGGACGCGAAGCCGGTCGACGCTGCCGAGATGCAGCGCCGGTTCGAGGACGCCCTGGCCGACGAGGTGCACCGCATGCTCGAGGACCACGTGGTCGAGCACGTCGAGGAGATCGACCTCGGGCTCATCCTCGGCGCGGGCTACCCGTTCCAGGCCGGCGGCATCAGCCCGTACCTCGACCGCAGCGGAGCCTCGGAGCGCGTCTTCGGCGGCACGTTCCACGAGCCGCGGATCGTCGGCCCCGCGAGCCGCTAGCCCGGCGCCAGCCGGACCCGCACAACAGGAACCGCCTCGAACCACGGACGTCCGTGGTTCGAGGCGGTTCCTGTTGTGCGCGGCCGAAGTGCGCCACGGCTGCGGCTGCGGGCGCGGGTCGGCGGGGTCCGCCCGGGCAGCGCCCGGCGTTCAGCGCTCGGCGGACTCCCGCGAGCGGGCCGGCTTCGCCTGGGGCACCTTCGTGCCGACGACCTGGTCGATGACGTCGCGGGCGATGGCCTGCGCCGTCAGCCCGGCGTCAGCGAGGATCTGGGTCCGGCTGGCGTGGTCGATGAACTCGTCCGGGAGTCCGAGCTCGTTCACACCGGTGTCGACCCCGGCAGCGCGGAGGTCCTGCCGCAGCCGGGTGCCCACACCGCCGACCCGGACGCCGTCCTCGATGGTGATGACGAGTCGGTGGTCGCGGGACAGGTCGATGAGCGACACCGGGATCGGGACGACCCAACGCGGGTCGACGACGGTCACGCCGATGCCCTGCGCCTCGAGGAGCGCCGCCGCCTCGATCGCGGTCGGCACCATCGACCCGACGGCCACGACGAGGACGTCCGGTTCCTGGTCGTCGGCGGGCCTCCGGAGCACGTCCACCCCGTCCGCCAGCCGTTCGACCGCGGGGATGTCCGGTCCGACCTGGCCCTTCGACCACCGGAGCACGGTCGGGGCGTCGTCGACGGCCACGGCCTCCCGGAACTCCTCGCGGAGGGTCGCAGCGTCGCGCGGGGCGGCGATCCGGATGCCGGGCACGACCTGCAGGAGCGCGAGGTCCCACATGCCGTGGTGCGACGGACCGTCGGGGCCGGTGATGCCCGCGCGGTCGAGCACGAACGTGACGCCGGCCCGGTGCAGGGCGACGTCCATGAGCACCTGGTCGAACGCGCGGTTGAGGAACGTCGCGTAGAGGGCGACGACGGGGTGCAGACCGCCGTAGGCGAGCCCTGCAGCGGTCGTCACGGCGTGCTGCTCGGCGATGCCGACGTCGTAGACACGGTCGGGGTGCGCCTGCTCGAAGAGGTGCAGGCCGGTCGGCCGGAGCATCGCGGCCGTGATCGCGACGATGCGGGGGGTCCTCGTGCCCGACCTCGGCGAGGGTGGTCGCGAAGACCGAGGTCCACGACGGACCCGACGACACGTCGAGCGACTCCCCGGTCTCGGGGTCGATGTGCCCGACGGCGTGGAACTGGTCCGCCTGGTCGCGGAGCGCCGGCGCGAAGCCGTGGCCCTTCTCCGTGATGGCGTGCACGATGACCGGGGACCCGTAGCCCTTCGCCTGCCGGAGCGCCGCCTCCATCGCCTGCTGGTCGTGCCCGTCGACGGGGCCGACGTACTTGATGTCGAGGTTCGAGTACAACGCCTCGTTGTTCGTGAACCGGGACAGGAACCCGTGCAGGCCACCCCGGAGTCCCCGGTACACCGCTCGGCCGGGCGCCCCGAAGAGGTCGGCCGCCGCACGGCTCTTCTCGTACAGCGTGCGGTACTCACGACGGGTCCGCACCGAGCTGAGGAAGCGGGCCATGCCGCCGATCGTCGGCGCGTAGGACCGGCCGTTGTCGTTGACGACGATGACCAGTCGACGGTCGTTCTGGTCGGAGATGTTGTTGAGCGCCTCCCAGGTCATCCCGCCGGTGAGGGCACCGTCGCCGACGACGGCGACGACCGTGCGGTCGCTCTGCCCCGTCTGCTGGAACGCGCGGGAGATCCCGTCCGCCCAGGACAGCGACGACGACGCATGCGAGGACTCCACGATGTCGTGCTCCGACTCGCTCCGCTGCGGGTACCCGGCGATCCCGCCACGCTCGCGGAGGTGCGAGAAGTCCTGCCGTCCGGTGACGAGCTTGTGCACGTAGGACTGGTGCCCGGTGTCGAACACGATCGGGTCGTGCGGCGAGTCGAACACGCGGTGCATCGCGAGCGTGAGCTCGACGACGCCGAGGTTCGGCCCGAGGTGCCCGCCGGTCTTCGCGACCTCGGCGACCAGGAAGCTGCGGATCTCCGCTGCGAGGCCGGTCATCTGCGCGTCGGAGAGACGCTTCAGGTCGCGCGGCGACGTGATGCTGGCGAGCAGGCTCACGGGCGATCCTTTCGTGCGGTGTCGGCCCACTCTATGCGCGTGACCCGACAGCAGACGGGCGGCCCGCCACCAGCTGGTGACGGGCCTCCCGGAGGTGTCGTGCTCGCGTCGACGACCGCGTCGGGATGTCAGACGAGCGACCGGAGGACGTACTGCAGGATGCCGCCGTTGCGGTAGTAGTCGGCCTCGCCCGGGGTGTCGATGCGGACGACCGCGTCGAACTCGACCGTCTGCTTGCCGGCGGGCGAGTGCTCGCTCGGCTCGGCGGTGACGTGCACCGTCTTCGGCGTGGTGCCCTCGTTCAGCGCGGTGAGCCCCGAGATCGAGATGACCTCGGTGCCGTCGAGCCCGAGGGACTCGATCGACTCACCAGCGGGGAACTGCAGCGGGACGACGCCCATGCCGATGAGGTTCGAGCGGTGGATGCGCTCGAAGCTCTCGGTGATGACCGCCTTGACGCCGAGGAGGCTCGTCCCCTTCGCCGCCCAGTCGCGGGACGACCCGGAGCCGTACTCCTTGCCACCGAGGACGACGAGCGGGATGCCCTGCGCCTGGTAGTGCTCGGACGCGTCGTAGATGAACGACTGCGCGCCGTCGGGCGTGGTGAAGTCGCGGGTGTAGCCGCCCTCCACGCCGTCGAGGAGCTGGTTGCGGAGGCGGATGTTCGCGAAGGTGCCGCGGATCATCACCTCGTGGTTGCCGCGACGCGAGCCGTAGGAGTTGAAGTCCTTGCGGTCGACGTCGTGCTCGGCGAGGTACCGCCCCGCCGGGCTGTCGGCCTTGATGGAGCCGGCCGGCGAGATGTGGTCGGTCGTGACGGAGTCGCCGAGCTTCGCGAGCACGCGGGCGCCCGAGATGTCGGAGACCGGGTCCGGCTGCATCGTCATGCCGTCGAAGTACGGGGGCTTCCGCACGTAGGTCGACTCGCTGTCCCACTCGAAGGTGTCGCCCGTCGGGGTCGGCAGGTTCTTCCACCGGTCGTCGCCCTCGAACACGGAGCCGTACTCGTGCGTGAACATGTCGGTGTCGATCGACGCGTCGATGACCTGCTGGACCTCGGCCGTGTCGGGCCAGATGTCCTTGAGGAAGACGTCGTTGCCCTCGGTGTCGGTACCGAGCGCGTCGGTGTCGAAGTCGAAGTGCATCGACCCGGCGAGGGCGTACGCGATGACCAGCGGCGGGGAAGCCAGGTAGTTCATCTTCACGTCGGGGTTGATGCGCCCCTCGAAGTTGCGGTTGCCGGAGAGCACGGCGGTGACGGCCAGGTCGTTGTCCTGCACGGCCTGCGAGATCTCCTCGGGAAGCGGGCCCGAGTTGCCGATGCAGGTGGTGCAGCCGTAGCCGACCGTGTAGAAGCCGAGGTCCTCGAGGTAGGTCGTGAGGCCGGCCTTCTCGTAGTAGTCGGTGACGACCTTGGAGCCGGGCGCGAGGGTCGTCTTGACCCACGGCTTGGCCTTGAGGCCCTTCCGAGATGCGTTGCGCGCGAGGATGCCCGCGGCCATCATCACCGACGGGTTCGACGTGTTCGTGCAGGACGTGATCGCGGCGATGGCGACGGCGCCGTGGTCGATCGTGAACGGGTCGCCATCGGCGATCGCGACGGACGTCGGCTTCGAGACCGAGCCGGGAGCGCTGGAGGCGTGCACCGGCACCTCGGACGCCGGGGCGTCCTGCAGGTCGTCGACGGCGTGCTCGTCACCCGGGGCCGCGGCGACCGGGTCGGACGCCGGGAACGTGTCCGCGACGGCCTTGTCCTCTTCGGTGTGGTCGATGCTCGCGTAGTTGGCGAGGTCGACCTCGAACTGGTCCTTCGCCTCGGTGAGGACGATCCGGTCCTGCGGGCGCTTCGGCCCGGAGATCGACGGGACGACCGTGGAGAGGTCCAGCTCCATGTACTCGGAGTAGACGGGCTCGACCGAGGGGTCGTGCCAGAGGCCCTGCGTCTTCGAGTACGCCTCGACGAGGGCGATCTGCGCCTCGTCACGACCGGTCAGGCGCAGGTAGTCGAGCGTGACGTCGTCGACCGGGAAGATCGCCGCCGTGGAACCGAACTCGGGGCTCATGTTGCCGATGGTCGCGCGGTTCGCGAGCGGGACCGCACCGACGCCCTCGCCGTAGAACTCGACGAACTTGCCGACCACGCCGTGCTTCCGGAGCTGCTCGGTGATCGTGAGCACCACGTCCGTCGCGGTCACACCGGCGGGGATCTCGCCGGACAGCTTGAAGCCGACGACCTTCGGGATGAGCATCGACACGGGCTGGCCGAGCATCGCCGCCTCGGCCTCGATGCCGCCGACGCCCCAGCCGAGCACGCCGAGGCCGTTGACCATCGTGGTGTGCGAGTCGGTGCCGACGAGGGTGTCCGGGTAGGCGTAGGTCTCGCCGTCGAAGTCGCGCGTGTAGGTGACCTTCGCCAGGTACTCGATGTTCACCTGGTGGACGATGCCGGTGCCCGGCGGGACGACCTTGAAGTCCTCGAACGCCGTCTGACCCCAGCGGAGGAACTGGTAGCGCTCCCCGTTGCGCTCGTACTCCAGGTCGGTGTTGCGCTGGAGGGCGTCGGTGCTGCCGAACAGGTCCGCGATGACGGAGTGGTCGATGACCATCTCGGCCGGCGAGAGCGGGTTGATCTTGTTCGGGTCGCCGCCGATCTCGGCCATCGCCTCGCGCATGGTGGCGAGGTCGACGATGCACGGGACGCCGGTGAAGTCCTGCATGACCACGCGGGCCGGGGAGAACTGGATCTCGGTGTCCGGTTCGGCCTCGGGGCGCCAGGAGCCCAGCGCGCGGATCTGGCCCTCGGTGACGTTCGCGCCGTCCTCGGTGCGGAGCAGGTTCTCGAGCAGCACCTTCAGGCTGTAGGGCAGCTTCTCGTGCCCGGGCACCCGGTCGATCCGGTGGATCGCGTAGTCGACACCCCCAACCGAGAGCGTGTCCTTCGATCCGAAGCTGTTGACTGCAGCCACTGTGCCGCCTCCTGAGTTGATCGGTGTGCCCTCATCCTCGCGGGCCGCGGGACGTCCCACCAGCAAGGTGAACCTAAACCCGAGGACGCCGTCGTGCCCGGGCGGAAGTGTCTTGACGTCGAGACAACTCTACACCGCGGCCGGTTCGTCCCGGACGAAGACGGTCCGGACGAGCAGCCACGTCACCCAGAGCAGCGCGGCGTACAAGGGCACGCCGGCGATGAGCTTGATGCCCGCGAGCAACTCGACCTGCGCGGTCAGCCAGAGCGGGATCTCGAAGGCGAGGCGGAAGGCGAACAGTCCGGCCCACATCCACGTCGCGACCGTGAGCACCCGACGCTTCGCCGGGTCGTCCCGCCAGTCGTGCCCGTCCTCGTCGCCCGGGACGAGGAGACCGACGACCAGGCCGATGAGCGGTCGCCGGATCGCCAGGGTCACGAGGATCACCGCGAGGAACACCGCGTTGATGACGATGCCCGGGATGAAGTTGCTCTCCGCCCGGCCGGTCAGCAGCGCGAGGCCCGCCGAGATCGCGACACCGAAGATGCCCGCGAAGGACATCATGATCGACTGCCGCTGCACCAGACGGAGCACCACGAAGACGAGCCCGATCGCGACCGGGACGACGACGCTCGGCACGACCTCCTTCGTCACCGCGTAGACGATGAGGAACGCGAAGCCGGGCAGCACCGACTCGGCGAGCCCGCGCACCCCGCCGACCGCGGTCAGCAGGGCCCTGCCCGACGGCGCCTCTCCCGGGGCGACCTGCCCGATGCCGGCGCTCCGTACGGCGTCCCGGAGCTGGGCCTGGAGCGAGAGCGGCTCCGCCCGCTCCTCGGCGTACGGGTCGCGCTCGGGCGCGACCCCGTCCGGACGTGGGCGGTCGTCGTGGTCCGTCACCGGGCCTCCAGGCTGGGTCGAGCGTTCGGCCGGCGGCCGGGTCAGATGGTCGACTGCGTCGACTTCGGCATGTGCAGCGGGATGAGGTCGCGCGGCGGCATCGGCGTCGTGCCCCGCACGACGACGACGCTGCGGAACAGCTCCTCGATGTCCGCGGAGTCCTCGGGTCGGTCGGCTGCCTTGCCGGCGATCACCCCGCGGAGGAACCAGCGCGGGCCGTCGACGCCGACGAACCGGGCCGCGCGGACGCCGTCCGTGACGCCGGCGCCGCCGACGACGGGGACCTGTGCGCGGAGCTCGGGGCCGAAGGGGCCGTCGACCTCGGTCACGACACCGCCCTGCTGCTCGATCTGCTCGGCGATCTGCGCGCGGATCTCGTGCCAGAGACCGGTGGTCCGCGGGGCGGCGAACGGCTGCACCTGCAGGGTGGACTCGTCGAAGTCGAGCCCGACCGCGACGACGCGCTTCGAGTCCTCCTCCACCTCGAGCCGGAGGTGCAGGCCCTCGCGCGGCAGGATCTTCACGCCGCCGAGGTCCACGTAGGGTCGCACGAGGTTCGCCTCGGTCTCGTCGAGCGGGCCGTTCTCGCTGCGGTCGGCGGGGGGCGGACTTGTCGGTCGACTCGGTGGCGAGCACCTCGTCCAGCCCGGCGTCGGCATCGTCGGCGAGTTCGATCTCGGGCGTCGGCCCGGCCACCTCGACGTCGTCCACCACGGCCTCGGCGACCTCGACCTCGTCGCGCTTGCGTCGTCCGATCCTCATGACCGCGTCCCTTCTCGACCCTGTTCGTGCATGTCGACGGGCGTCGCCGCGCCGTCGTGTCCGTCGGTGCCCGCGTCCCGTCGGGCGTCCCCCCACGCCGTAGACGCCCGGGTGCCCGCCCTGGTCGTCACGGTAGCCCGACGAGCCGAAGCCGTCCTGGCCGCGGACGCTCTCCGGCAGGTCGGCGACCCGTGTGAACGTCACCCGCGGGACGGGGAGGACCACGAGCTGCGCGATCCGGTCTCCGACCTGGACGGCGTAGGGCTCGGTGGCGTCCGTGTTGAGCAGCGCCACCTTGACCTCGCCGCGGTAGCCGGAGTCGATCGTGCCGGGGGGCGTTGACGATCGTGATGCCGTGCTTCGCCGCGAGCCCGCTCCGGGGCACCACGAACCCGACGTGCCCCTCGGGGAGGGCGATCGCCACACCGGTCCCCACCAGGCGCCGCTGTCCGGGCGCGAGGACGAACGCCTCGGCCGAGACGAGGTCGGCCCCGGCGTCACCGGGTTTCGCGAAGACGGGAGCGGCATCCCCGGTCCAGAGCACGTCGACTGCATCGGTCACGAGTCGAGGGTAGTGCAGACCGTGACCGATCCGTGACCTGGCTCGGAGCACGCAGCGATGCATGGTCGAATGGAGGGGTGACCGTGTACCGCGAACGACTGTGGGCGCCGCCCGCCCTGTACCTGGCGACGGCGCTCGTCGTCCCCGCGAGCCTCCTCGTGTTCCTCCCCATCAGCGTGACGGCCGGTGTCGTCGTCGCGATCGGGATGGAACTCGCCGTGCTCGTGCTGCTGTGGGTCCTGGCCCCCCGTCATCGAGGTGACCGAGACCGAGTTCCGTGCGGGCCGGGCACACCTGCCCCGCACCGCGGTGGGTGCCGTCGAGGGCTTCACGGGCGCAGCCGCCACGAGCCAGCGCGGCCCGCAGCTCGACGCGCGGGCGTGGACGCTCTTCCGCGGCTACGTGCACGGCGTGGTGAAGGTCGAGGTCCGCGACGACGCCGACCCCACGCCCTACTGGCTCGTGAGCGTGCGGCACCCGGATGCCGTCACCCGCGCACTCACCGGCTCCGCCGCCACCCCCCGGCAGCGACCGGCGCTGACGCCTCGCCGGGGCGGCGCCAGCAGCCCGACGCAGGACCTGCCGACGCGCAGGACCTCCTGACATGCAGGACGGCCCGCATCCGACTGGATGCGGGCCGTCCTGCACTCGGCAGCGTGCGCCGGCGCTCGTCGCCCTACAGAGCGGCGCACTCCATGCACACGGGGCCGAGCTTCGTCTCGTGGTCGAGCTGCGAGCGGTGCTTCACGAGGAAGCACTCCACACACGTGAACTCGTCGACCTGCGGGGGGGAGGACCACGACGTCGAGGTCGACGTCGCTGAGGTCCTGCCCGGCGAGTTCGAAACTGCCGGGGTTGTCGGAATCGTCGTCGACGACCCCCCGACATCTTGTCGGGAACGCGCTCCTTGAGGGCCTCGATCGACTCCGAGTCAGAGTTGTCGTCGGTCTTCCGAGGGGCGTCGTAATCGGTGGCCATGCCCATCCATTTCTCGTATCGAGAGGGTCGTCGCCGGAATCGGCGGCGACAGTTTGCACCACGGCCCGTCCGAGTGCAAACCGGAGCGAGGGGCGGTGCGTTCTGGCCGTGCAACCCGGCGCACGTCTGCGCCATTCCCGGAGTCGATGACCTGCGCGCGGCACGCCGTGCGCCTCCCCCGGAAACTGCCCGGACGGCCTGCATACTCCTCGGGTACGACGCACGACCGTACGCAGGCAGCGGAAGGCGGAACCATGCAAGACGTGAGAGTCATCGGAGTCGAATCCGGGTCGCTCCTCCTCGCGACCGACGGCGGGACCGAGTTCCGGCTGCCGGTCACGGCGTCCCTCGCGGGTCAGGTCCGGCAGGCGAACCCCGAGTCCGGTCCGCAGAAGCGCGTGTCCCCGAAGGACGTGCAGGCGCGCATCCGCAGTGGCGCCGACGCCGCGGACGTGGCCGCCGCGCTCGGGGTCGAGGTCGACTACGTCCGGCGCTTCGAGGGCCCCGTCCTCGCCGAGCGCGCGTTCATCCTCGACGCCGCCCGACGTGTCGGCGTCACCCCGGTCGACGACGCATCGCCGGACACCTTCGGCCCGGCCATCACCGCCCGGCTGGAAGCAGGCGACGCCACGGACATCGCGTGGTCCAGCTGGAAGCACGTGGAGAACGGCTGGCAGGTCCAGGTCCGGTACACCGCGGCCGAGGTCGAGCACGACGCGCAGTGGCGCTTCGACCCGAAGACCGCGACGCTCGTGCCGGACAACGGGGACGCCCACCGGCTGTCCCACACCGAGGACGAGGGCATCGCTCCCCGACTCCGCGCCGTCGAGTACGAGCGCCAGGACGAGGACGGCACCCGCTTCGACTCCGGGGCCTTCCACGTCGAGGAGCCAGCCGCCGCGGACGAGACCACGGCCGCGGAACCCGCCGAGCGCGCTCCGCTCCGCCCGCCGCTCCCCCCGGATCGGTACCGCCTACGTCGAGGAACGCGCGCCCGGCAACGAGACCGCCGACCTGCTCGAGGCGCTCCGCCGTCGCCGCGGTGAGCGCGAAGCCGCCTCGTTCCCCGAGCAGCAGGACGCACCGCGCGGTCCGGCCGTCGGCGTGGTCGACATCCCCCCTGCACGGCGCGGACGACTCCGACACCGCCCCGCAGCCCGAGGCCCGTCCCGCCGCCACGAGCGACGGCGACGCGCGCCAGGACCGGCGCAAGCGCAACCGCCGCGCGATGCCGAGCTGGGACGAGATCGTCTTCGGCACCCGTCCGGACGACGACACCGTCTGACCCCGGCCCGCCGTCCGACGGGAGGCCCGTCCCACCTCGGTGGGGCGGGCCTCCCGTCGTCCCGTGCCCGTGCCCGTGCCCGGGTCCGCTCGGGTGCTACCGCTGGGCGAACGCCCCGGCGAGCCGGAGCGGTACGAGCAACTCGTCGTCGCTCATGGCGCCGTGCTGGCCGACCATCCGCCCCGGTTCGGTCCCGGCGCGGACGTCGCGGTCGTCGTTGAAGGCCCACGAGCCACGGGCGACGAGCAGGACGTCGCCGATGCGCGGGAGCACCTCGGACGCGACCACACCGAACCACCCGGCTGCCACCGCCTCGTCCCGGCTCGCCACGATCGCGCGCTTGCCGAGGGAGGCCCGGAAGGCCTCGACCAGGTCCGGCACGTCCGTCCCGGGGGCGACCGTCAGCTGTCGGCAGCGCGGGTCCCCGGCGACGCCGACGACGTCCGTCAGCAGGTCCGGGTCGAGCGACACGTTCGCCTCCGGCGGCACGTCGAGCACGCCGTGGTCCGCCGTCACCAGGACACCCACGTCGGGTCCGACGCGAGCCGCCAGCCGGGAGACCTCGGCGTCGACCAGCTCGAGCGCCGCCGTCCACCGGTCGGACTGCCAGCCGTGCTTGTGGCCGATCGAGTCGAGTTCGGGCACGTAGAGGTAGACGAGCTGCCGACCGGAGGCGGTGGCCTCGATCGCCGCGTCGACCCGGGCGGGGACGGTGTCCGCCGACACGAAGCGCGCGCCGCCGAGCACGTTGGCGGTCATCCCGGAGGACCGGTAGCGCCCCGGGGCGACCACGACGGGCTCGACGCCGAGTCCGTCCGCCACGGTGAACAGCGTCTCGGAACGGAGCCACCCGGCGGGGACCTCGTCGTCCCACCCGCTGAGCAGGTTCATCACGCGCTGCCGGTCGGGGTCCCAGCCGCTGTAGCCGACGACGCCGTGGGTCCCGGGCGGGCGGCCCGTGGTCAGGGTCGTCAGGGCCGCGGCGGTCGTCGTCGGGAACCCGCTCCGCAGACGCTTCTTCGTGGCCGTCAGGAAGCGTGCGTGGCCGGCCCGTGCGGCGAGGGCGTTCGCGCCGAGGCCGTCGACGAGCACGACGACCGCGGAACGGGCGGGGCGGAGGGGGGGATCCGGGCCTCCAGGCCGCGCGCCCGGAGCCAGTCGTCGTCGGCCGCGCCGAGTGCGACCAGGCAACTCGGCAGCACGTCGGCGAGGTTCGCGGTGTCGTCGGGGGGCCGTCGGTACGCTGGATGCCACCCCCACCACTCTCCCAGAAAGGTGCCATGGCACGCACGGACGTCGTCGGACTGCCCGACGGTGAGCGCATCGAGGAGGTCGACGTCTCCGAGGAGATGCAGGGCTCCTTCCTGGAGTACGCGTACTCCGTCATCTACTCACGCGCTCTCCCGGACGCCCGCGACGGCCTGAAGCCGGTGCAGCGGCGGATCCTGTACCAGATGGCCGAGATGGGTCTCCGGCCGGACCGCGGCCACGTGAAGAGTGCCCGCGTCACCGGCGAGGTGATGGGCAAGCTGCACCCGCACGGCGACGGTGCCATCTACGACGCGCTCGTGCGCCTCGCACAACCGTTCACGATGCGCGTCCCGCTCGTCGACGGACACGGCAACTTCGGGTCCCTCGACGACGGCCCCGCCGCGGCGCGGTACACCGAGGCCCGGCTCGCCGAGCCGTCGATGGTGATGACCGAGGGGCTCGGCGAGGACGTCGTCGACTTCGTGCCGAACTACGACAACCAGATCATGCAGCCGAGCGTGCTGCCGGCGGCGTTCCCGAACCTGCTCGTCAACGGCGCCTCGGGCATCGCGGTGGGCATGGCGACGAACATGGCGCCGCACAACCTCGGCGAGGTCGTCGAGGCCGCGAAGCACCTCCTCCTGCACCCGCAGGCCACCCTCGACGAGCTCATGGAGTTCGTCCCGGGCCCCGACCTGCCCTCCGGCGGCACGATCGTCGGGCTCTCGGGTGTGCGGGACGCGTACGCCACGGGCCGCGGTAGCTTCCGGACGCGGGCCAAGGTCTCGGTCGAGAACCTCACGCCGCGCAAGTCGGGGCTCGTCGTCACCGAGCTGCCGTACCTGGTGGGTCCGGAACGGGTCATCGAGAAGATCAAGGACGGGGTCCAGGCGAAGAAGCTCGTCGGCATCTCCGACGTCAACGACCTGACCGACCGCAACCACGGTCTACGGCTCGTGATCGGCATCAAGTCCGGCTTCAACCCCACGGCCGTCCTCGAACAGCTGTACAAGCACACCCCGCTCGAGGAGAACTTCGGCATCAACAACGTCGCCCTGGTCGACGGGTCGCCGCGCACGCTCGGCCTCCGCGACCTGCTCGACGTCTACGTGCGGCACCGCCTGTCCGTGGTGACCCGCCGCTCCGAGTACCGGTTGGCCCGTCGTCGCGAACGGCTGCACCTGGTCGAGGGGTTGCTCATCGCGATCCTGGACATCGACGAGGTCATCCAGGTCATCCGGACGTCCGACGACTCCGAGGCCGCGCGCAGTCGCCTGCGGGACGTGTTCGACCTGTCGGAGGTGCAGGCCGAGTACATCCTCGAACTGCGCCTGCGACGACTCACGAAGTTCTCGCGCATGGAGCTCGAGGGCGAGCGTGACCAGCTGCTCGCCGACATCGCCGCGCTCGAGGAACTCCTGGCGTCCGACGACCGCCTGCGCAGCCAGGTCGCGACCGAGCTGAGCGAGGTGTCCGACCGGTTCGCGACGCCCCGGCGCACCCTCCTGACCGAGGCCGACGCCCCCGTCCGCGGTGGCCGGAAGGCCGCGGTCGACCCCGAGTCGCTCCAGGTCGCCGACGCTCCCTGTCGCGTGCTGCTCTCCACGACCGGGCGGTTCGTCCGCGTCGACATCCCCCGCGGCCGAGTCCGGCATCGTGCACGTCCCGAAGCGGTCGAAGCACGACGCGGTCCGCTCCACGGTGGTGAGCACCGTGCGCGGGCAGGTCGGCGCCCTCACCTCGACCGGCCGTGTGCTGCGCTTCTCCCCCCGTCGACGTCCCCGCCGTGCCGCCCGCGTCCGTGCGGCTCGACGCCGGCGTCCGCGTCACCGACTACCTGGGCATCCCGAAGTCCGAGACCGTCGTCGCACTCGTGTCGCTCGACGCCGCCGTGACCGAGTCGCTCGCGATCGGGACCGCGCAGGGCGTCGTGAAGCGCGTGGTGCCCGGCGCGTGGCCGGACAAGCCCGAGGTCGTCGCGATCGGGCTCAAGCCGGGCGACCGCGTCGTCGGTGCGACCCAGGCACCCGAGTCGGACGACCTGGTGTTCATCACCTCGAACCGCGCAGCTGCTGCGTTTCCCGTCCGCCGCCGTCCGCCCGCAGGGGTTGCCGGCCGGCGGTGTCGCCGGGGTGTCCCTGGCCGCCGGCGCGTCCGTCATCTGGTTCGGATCGGTCGCGCTGACCGAGGACTCTGTGGTCGCCACCGTGTCCACGACGTCGACCGCCCTGCCCGGGACGGACGCCGGACGGGCGAAGGTGTCCGCGCTGACCGAGTTCCCGGCGAAGGGCCGCGGAACCCAGGGGGGTCCGGGCGCACGCGTTCCTGAAGGGCGAGGACGGTCTGACCGTGGCGTGGGCGGGCGTCGCTCCGCCGCACGCGGTCGGGGCGGACGGTGCTGCCCGGACGCTGCCGGACTGGCTGTCGAAGCGTGACGGCTCCGGCAGTCCGCTCGACGCCGAGGTCGTGACCATCGGTGGGAGCGCGGCGGCCGTCGACGGGACGCGCGGCGAGGCCTGAGCCTCACGCGCGCTGAGCGCACACGAGCGTCGCAGCAGGGCGCACGCCAGCGTGGCCGCACCGGGACGGACAGAGCGTGGCCGCACCGGGACGGACAGGAGGCGCGGGGCCGGGCCGCCCCGCGCCTCCTGTCCGGCAGGGCGCCGTCAGGCGTCGATGCGCTCGCGGTCCAGACCCTCACCGGCGAGGATGAACTCCTTGCGCGGGGCCACGTCGTTCCCCATGAGCAGCTCGAACACCTTGGCCGCCGACTCGGCGTCCGACACGTTGACGCGTCGCAGCGTGCGGTGCGCACGGTCCATCGTGGTCTCGGCCAGCTGGTCGGCGTCCATCTCGCCCAGGCCCTTGTAGCGCTGGATCGGCTCGAGGTACTTCTTGTTCGAGCGCTCGAGCTTCTTGAGGAGCGTCGTCAGCTCCTGCTCGGAGTAGGTGTACAGCGTGTCGTTCGGCTTGCCGCGGTTGACCACGACGACCCGGTGCAACGGCGGCACGGCGGCGAACACCCGGCCCTGCTCGATCATCGGGCGCATGTACCGGAAGAAGAGCGTCAGCAGCAGCGTCCGGATGTGGGCACCGTCGACGTCGGCGTCGGACATGATGATGATCTTGCCGTAGCGGGCCTGGTCGAGCTCGAACGTGCGTCCGGACCCGGCGCCGATGACCTGGATGATCGACGCGCACTCGGCGTTGGAGAGCATGTCCGAAACAGACGCCTTCTGCACGTTGAGGATCTTCCCGCGGATGGGCAGGAGCGCCTGGTACTCGCTGTTGCGGGCGAGCTTCGCGGTGCCGAGTGCCGAGTCGCCCTCGACGATGAACAGCTCGGTCCCGTCGACGTCGTTCGAGCGGCAGTCGGCGAGCTTCGTCGGGAGCGACGAGTTCTCGAGCGCGTTCTTGCGCCGCTGCGTCTCCTTGTGCGCCCGGGCGGAGATGCGCGTCTTCATCTCGGCGACGACCTTCTCGAGCACGACCGCGGCCTGCGCCTTCTCGGTGCGCTGCGTCGAGGTGAGGATCTCCGTCATGCGCTTGGCCACCACGGAGTCGACGATCCGGCGGACGGCCGGCGTGCCGAGGATCTCCTTCGTCTGGCCCTCGAACTGCGGCTCGGGCAGCCGGACGGTCAGCACCGCGGTGAGGCCCGCGAGCACGTCGTCCTTCTCGAGCTTGTCCTGCCCGACCTTGAGCTTGCGCGCGTTCGCCTCGACCTGGGCACGGACGGCCTTGACCAGACCGGACTCGAACCCGGCCTGGTGCGTGCCGCCCTTCGGGGTGGCGATGATGTTCACGAAGCTCCGGAACACCGTCTCGTACCCGTCGCCCCACCGCAGGGCGACGTCGACCTCGCACGTGCGCTCGACCTCGGTGGACACCATGTGGCCCTTGTCGTCGAGCATCGGCACGGTCTCCTTGAACGTGCCGGAGCCCTGGATGCGCCAGACGTCGGTCTTCGCCCCGTCGACGGCGAGGTGCTCGACGAACTCGCCGATCCCGCCCTCGTAGCGGAAGCGCTCGACGACCGGCCCCTGCTCGACCGCCAGGGCCGGCGCGGTGTCGGTCGCGGGCCCGTCCGTCCCGGTCCCGTCGGTGGCGTCGGCCGTCGTCCCGGACGCCCCGGCGCCGGCAGTCGACACCGCCAGGGCCGCACGCTGGGCGGCCGCCGCGATCGACGCCGGGCGAGCGTCGGTGATGGTGAGCCCGAGTCCCGGCACGAGGAACGCGGTCTGCCGCGCGCGGTTGACGAGGTCCCCGGTGCTGAAGGCCGCGTCCTTCGTGAAGATCTGTCGGTCTGCCCAGTAGCGCACCCGCGTCCCGGTCACGCCCTTCTTCACCTTGCCGACCACCCGCAGTTCGCTCCCCGAGGTGAAGGGTGCGAACGGGGCGTCCGGCCCGATGCCCCGGGAGTCGTCGAACACGCCCGGCTCGCCCCGGTGGAACGACATGGCGTACGTCTTGCCGCCGCGGTCCACCTGCACGTCGAGTCGTTCGGACAGCGCGTTGACGACCGAGGCGCCGACGCCGTGGAGGCCGCCCGAGGCCGCGTACGACCCAGAGCCGAACTTGCCGCCGGCGTGCAGCTTCGTGAACACGACCTCGACCCCGGTCAGCCCCGTCTTCGGCTCGACGTCCACCGGGATGCCGCGCGCGACGTCGGACACCTCGACCGACCCGTCGGCGTGCAGGGTCACCCCGATCTCGTCCCCGTGTCCGGCCAGGGCCTCGTCCACGGAGTTGTCGATGACCTCCCACAGGCAGTGCATGAGCCCACGGGAGTCCGTCGAGCCGATGTACATGCCGGGACGCTTCCGGACCGCCTCGAGTCCTTCGAGGACGGAGAGATGCCGTGCGGAGTAGTCGGAGCTCACGTGATCAGGGTACCGAGCCGCACCGACACCAGCGGGCCGCACGAGCGGTGTGCCTCGGCGAGGGGACAAGCGCTCCGCGCTCAGCGAACGAGCCGGTCAGGATGCACGGCATCCAGGCGGGACGTGTTGGAATGGGTGCATTCACCGCACCGTACTGCGATCCGTGAGGAGCACAGCAATGACCCAGACCGTGCAGGACCTCTCCGTCGACGAACTCAACGACAACCACCAGCTCACCGCGGCCGACCGCTGCGACAGCTGCGGTGCGCAGGCGTACATCCGCGCCACCATGGCCAGTGGTGAACTCCTGTTCTGCGCCCACCACGGCGCCGAGTTCAAGGACAAGCTGGCAGCCACCGCCCTCGAGTGGCACGACGAGTCTTCGCGACTCCACGAGTCCAAGTAGGCGGCACCGCCGCGACGCACCGGAGGCCCGGTGCCGGTCCACGAGACCGGCACCGGGCCTCCGGTGCGTCGTCCGGTCGTCGGGCGCTGCCCGACGGCGGGATCAGGTGATGCGCTTGAACGCCTTGTCGACGTAGCGGTCGACCGTGGCGCGAGCTTCGCGCGCGTACCGGTCGATCGTCGCGGTGCGCTCGGCGTCGGGTGCGTACGTCCGTCCGAGGCGGGCGGTCGCCGCGGCGAGGACCGCATCCGTGAGCTGCGGGTTGAGCGGCAGGATCGGCCCCTGGGTGTGGGTGCCGAACGACGTGCCGGCGATCGCGCCCTCGACCGGTGCACCGGCCTGGTTGCCGCCACCGGACACGACGTCCGCGAACGGTTCGACGCCGTCGGCCAGCTCGATGCGCGCGGCGTGGTCCTCGAAGCCCGCGAGGCGCGTGGAGGCGCCGGGGAGCAGCGGGTACCGGGTCTCGAGCACGAAGTAGTTGACCCGGCGCTCGGCACCGCGGACGGCGCGGGCGTCGAACACCCCGAACCCGTCGACCGGGGCGCCCTCGGTCGGCACGACCTGGTTCGTCGCGAGGTCGAACCCGCCGCCGACCGCGACGACCGGCACACCGGCGGCGGCGAAGTCGCGCAGCGGCGCACCGACGCGGGCGACGTCGGTACCGAGCGACCGCATCGCGCTGAGCGGTCCGTTGCCGACCAGCACGACGTCCGCGGACGCGGGGAGCGTGTCGCCCGGGGCGTACTCCACGACCTCGATGTCGATGTCGGCCGCAGCGGCGCGACGGACGAGGGCCGCGACGTTGCCGCGGTCCCCGGAGACCCCCATCTGGCGCGGGTACACGTGCAGGATGGTCAGGCGATCGGCCGTCATGCGGTCTTCTCCAGGTCCGGGTGGCCGAGGGCCTTCCGGGCGATCATCATGATCTCGTAGTTGACGATGAAGTTCTTCGTGCCGGTCGTCGTCGCCCCGAGGCCCTGCATGTGCCGGATCGCGGACTCGACGTCGGGTTCGACGCGGCCGATGCGGACGCCGGCGTGCTCGAGGGCGATCGCGATCTGCCAGGCCTTGTCACCCGACACGACGTCCACGTGGTCGAGCTTCGAGAAGTCGATGTCGTAGATCCACGAGATGTCCGGGGTGCCCTCGTCGATCGCCATGAGCACCTGTTCCGGGTGCGCGGGCAGCGCGTCCAGGTTCAGCTGCAGACTCGCGGCGTTCTTGAACATCGTGAACTCAGCGGACTCGCCCGCGATCGGCAGACGCTCACCACGTCCGTACGCCGGCTTCATCCGCTGGAACGCCTTCGTCACGGCGTCGGCACGGAACTGGGCGCCGAGCGCGGCACTCGCGGTCGCGGTCGCCGCCGCGGCGTCGACGGCGTAGTGCAGGCCGCGAGCCGGCAGGCGCACCGGCACCTCGTCGCCGTCGAAGGCGATGGTCGCGCCGTCGCCGGTGAACACGACGACCTCGGCGTCGGCCGTCGTCTGGGCACGGTCCGTCCCGGCGACGAAGTCGTCGGCGTTCTGCAGGCCGTTCGGCGCAGCGGCCACGACCTCGGAGCTCGCACCGAAGCGGAGCACGCGCTGACCATCGACGGGCGTGTAGGCGTCCAGGAACTGGTCGTCGTGGTTCGTGATGACGTTCGCGGACGACAGCGCCGCGGTGTCGAGCATCATCGTGGCGACGCGCTCGGTCTCGAAGAACCGGTAGAGCTGGTCGACCTGGACGTTGAGCATCGTCACCGTCGACGGCGACAGGATGCCCGCCAGTTCGACGGCGAAGGCCTCGTCCACCTCGAGGATGCCGATGTCCGCCTTGAGCTTGCCGGTCAGCGACACCTCGGACAGGAGCGCGGACGCGATCCCCTGCGGCAGGTTCGCCCCGGACGGGTTCGTGAAGACCCGGAGCCCGTGCGCACGCACGATCTCCGAGATCATGTGCGTCGTCGTCGACTTGCCGTTCGACCCGAGGACGAACACGACGCCGTTCGGGAACTGCCGGGTGACGTGCTGCAGGAAGTCCGGCACGAGCTTGAGGACGACGTAGCCCGGGTAGGCGGATCCGCCGCCCCGCGCACGAGCGAGGGCACGGAGGATCCGCCCGACCAGGATCGGGATCGCGAAACGCACGGGCGGCCTACTCGAGGTAGTCGCGGAGCGACTGCGACCGGGACGGGTGGCGGAGCTTCGCCATCGTCTTCGACTCGATCTGACGGATCCGCTCGCGCGTGACCCCGAACGTGTCGCCGATCTGGTCGAGCGTCTTCGGCTGGCCGTCACCGAGGCCGAAGCGCATCCGGATCACGCCGGCCTCGCGCTCGGACAGGGAGTCGAGCAGGCTCTCGAGCTGCTTCTGCAGCATGGTGAAGCCCACCGCGTCGGCCGGGACGACCGCCTCGGTGTCCTCGATGAGGTCACCGAACTCCGAGTCACCGTCCTCGCCGAGCGGCGTGTGCAGCGAGATCGGCTCGCGGCCGTACTTCTGCACCTCGACGACCTTCTCGGGCGTCATGTCGAGCTCGCGGGCGAGCTCTTCCGGCGTGGGCTCGCGGCCGAGGTCCTGCAGCATCTGCCGCTGCACCCGGGCGAGCTTGTTGATGACCTCGACCATGTGTACCGGGATGCGGATGGTGCGGGCCTGGTCGGCCATGGCACGGGTGATGGCCTGACGGATCCACCACGTCGCGTAGGTCGAGAACTTGAAGCCCTTCGTGTAGTCGAACTTCTCGACCGCACGGATCAGGCCCAGGTTGCCCTCCTGGATGAGGTCGAGGAACTGCATGCCGCGGCCCGTGTAGCGCTTCGCGAGCGAGACGACGAGACGGAGGTTCGCCCCGAGCAGGTGCGACTTGGCACGCTGACCGTCACGCGCGACCCAGCGGAGCTCGCGCTCCTCGGGCTTCGAGAGCCCGGTCGAGTGCTGCAGCTTGTCCTCGGCGAACAGGCCGGCCTCGATGCGCATCGCGAGCTCGACCTCCTGCTCGGCGTTCAGCAGCGCGACCTTGCCGATCTGCTTGAGGTAGTCCTTCACCGGGTCCGCGGTGGCACCCGTGATGGTCGTCGAGTAGACCGGCGCCTCGTCGTCGTCGGTCTGCGAGATGACGAGCGCACCCGCGGCGACCGCGGCGGCTTCGGTCGAGGGCTTCGCAGCCGACTCGTCCTCGGCGTCCTCGGCGACCTCGTCGGTGGTGTCGGTCGTGTCCTCCACGACCTCCACCGGGGCGTCGTCCTCGCCGTCGCCGTCCTCGTCGTCGGCGGCGGCGGCCGTGGCCTTCTTGCCCGCGGCCTTCTTCGGGGCCGCCTTCTTCGGGGCGGCCTTCTTGGCGGCGGTGGTGGTCCTGGTGGCGCGCTTCTTCGGCGCGACCGTGCCCTCCGTCTCCGTGGCGTCTTCCGCCACGACGCCGTCGGGCGTGGTGTCCTTCGTGGGATCGACCGTCGTGCTCCGGGCAGCCATGCGATCACCTTCCTCGTCGTGCCACGTTCCTGGGGTCGTGGCCTTCCCTCGCCGCCCAGGGCCACCGCCGCGGTCCCCCACGTCGTCTGGTCCTACCGTTCCGGGCAGCACTAGGACCCATGTCAAGTCCCCCCGACGTCGGACGCGGGGAACCCGAAAGGGTCCGTGGTCATTATTGCACGCGCCGTTTCCGCAGGCGTGCAACGAGTGCAACCCACAGCGGTCCCACCCGTATTCCGTCCTCGGCGTGCAGACGGGCGCGGGTCCGGCGACGGGCGGACAGGAGCATCACGACGCCGAACCCGACGACGACGTACTGCACCGTCATCGCGACGCGGAAGTTCTGCCACGCGAACGTGTCGGTGCCGGAGGCCGAGGCGAGGACGTCGAGCAGCGTCCCGATGGCGAACATCATCACGAAGGCCGCCAGGAACCCGCCGACGTTCACGACGCCGTTCGCCGATCCGAGCGAGCCGACGGGGTTGAACGACCGCGCGAAGTCGAAGCCGATGAGGGAGCCCGGACCACCGACGCCCATCGCCACGACGAGCAGGACGAGCAGCCACGTCGGCGGCTGCCCCGGCCAGAGCAGCACCGCGGTCCAGACGACGCCCAGGGCGGTGACGATCCCGAGCACCAGGTTCGACCGGCGCATCGGGAAGCGCGCGCACAGGAGTCCCAGGACGGGCCCCGCGACGAAGCCGACCACCACGATGACCGTCAGGAAGCTCGCCGCCTCGGTCGGTGAGTACCCGAGCCCCCGCAGCATGGGGACGCCCCACAACAGGCTGAACACGGTGCCGGAGGACTGCGTCACGTAGTGCGACCAGAACCCGAGCTGCGTGCCCGGCCGGCGGAGGGCGTGGCCGAAGGTGGCGAACGCCGCACCCCACGAGTGCGGGATCGGGATCGTGTCCGTGCGCACCGCGACCGGCCCCGCACGGACGAAGACCACCGCCAGGACCAGGCCGACGGCACTGGCGACGGCTGCGACGCCGAACGCCGCGTCCCACCCGACCGAGTGTAGGAGCAAGGCGAACGGGAACGCGGAGACGATCTGGCCGATCTGGCCGAGGTTGCCCGTCCACTGCGAGATCTGCGGCAGTAGCGTCCCGCTGAACCACATCGGCAGCAGTCGCATCACCGAGATGAACGTCATCGCGTCGCCCGCTCCGACGAGCACGCGCCCGATGACGGCCGGGCCGATGGTCGGTGACACCGCGACCACGGCCTGCCCGACCGTGAGCAGCACCGCCCCGAGGAGCACCAGGCGGCGCGGACCGACGCGGTCGAGCGCGATCCCGACGGGGATCTGCAGTCCGGCGTAGACGGCGATCTGCACGACCGCGAGCGTCGACAGCACGGCGGCCGACACGGCGAAGCGGTCCTGCGCGTCGACCCCGGAGACCCCGAGGGACGACCGCTGCACGACCGCGAGGACGTACGCCAGGACGGCGACGCCCCAGACGACGAAGGCGCGGCGGGAGTTCACCCGACCAGGCTAGCCACCACGCGGGCACCGTCCGCGCGGGCGGACCGTGACCCCGCGCCGACGTCAGTCGTCGTCGGCGGTGCGACGGTCCGCGAGGAACCGTTCGAGTTCCGCGGCGATCGCGTCCGCCGTCGGCACCTCACCGTCGGCGCCGGTCAGCGGGGAGGCCACCGGGTTGCCCTCCATGTACGTGTCGTGGCGCTGCTCGAGCGCGCCGACCAGGCGCTGGAGTTCGGCGTTGCCGGCGACCTGCTCGTCGACCCGGGACAGGAACTCCCGACCCTCCTCGCGGAGGGCGTCGGTCGGGAAGATGAGCCCGGTCGCGGCCGAGATCCCGGACAGGGCGGCGACGGCCGCGTCGGGGTACTCGGTGTCCGCCAGGTAGTGCGGGACGAGCAGGACGAGCCCGGTCACCTGCTGCCCGAGCTCGGCGAGGCGGTGTTCCACCAGGTGCAGGACGTTCGCCGGCGCCTGCGTCTCGGGCTTCCAGACGCTCATCGACTCGACCAGGTCCGCCCGTGTGCCGGACACGGTGGTGCCGATCGCCCGGGTGTGCGGCACCGGCATCGGGATCGCCTGCACCCAGGTGGTGTCGGCGACCTGCAGGTCCTCCGCGAGGTCGACGACGGCGCGGACGAAGCGGTTCCACTGGAAGTCGGGTTCGTAGCCCGACAGGAAGAGGAACTGCTGGCCCAGCTCGTCGCGCACGAGGTGCAGGGTGAGCCGGGGCGGCTCCACGGCGGTGATGTGGTCGTGCTCGAACGTGATCACCGGGCGGCGGGCGCGCCAGTCGAGCAGGACGTCCGGGTCGAACTCGGCCACGAGCTGCGACTCGAGGGAGCCGGTGATCGACGTCGTGATCTGCGCCACCGCCGAGCCCGCGTCCGCGAAGCCCGTGAGGGCGGCGACGAGGTGCAGCCCGGCGGGCACCGTCGGGGCGGACTCGTCGAGCGTGTAGAGGTCCTCGGGGTGGTTCACCCGGCCAATGCTAGGCGGGCACGCCGACGCGGCCCGGACCGCCGCCCACGCCGACAGCGAACAGGCCGTCAGAGCACCGTCAGTAGGCTGGTGCGATGGTCCGACCGACGCTCTCCACCACTTCCTCCTCCCCCCGCCTCCGTCGACGCCGACGTCCTCGTCGTGGGCGTCCGCCCCGGCACCGACGGCGGCCCCGCCACCCTCGCACCGACCGCCGTCGGCCCCGTCCCCGGCCTCGAACAGCTCGACCTGGAGGCCGTGGGCGCCACCGGCGCGAAGGACCAGCTCGTCCGCATCCCCGGTGGTGCCGCCGCCGGGGTCGCCGCTGCCGGCGTCGCCCTCGTCGGGCTCGGGAGTGCGACCGGGACCGCCACCGTCCGCTCCGCCGCGGGCAGCGCCGTCCGGCAGCTCCCGCACGTCGGCTCGATCGCCCTCGCGCTGCCGACCGAGGACGACGACGCCGTCGCCGCCGCACTCGAGGGCGCGGCCCTCGGCTCGTACGCCTTCACCCGGCACAAGGGCACCGGCACCACCGGTCCGGTCCGCGGCGACCAGCGCATCACGGTCCTCGCCCCCCGCATCGGTGGACGCCGACGCGACCGTGCGTCCGGCCGTCGTGGCCGAGGCGGCATCGCTCGTGCGCGACCTCGTGAACACCGCCGCCGGCGACCTCGGTCCGTCGGACGTCGCCGACGTCGCGGCCGCGGTCGCCGAGGAGCTGCCCCTCACGGTCGAGGTCCTCGACGAGACGGAGCTCGAGCAGCAGGGCTTCGGCGGCATCGCCGGGGTCGGTCAGGGCTCGGTGCGGCCGCCGCGACTCGTCGTCGTCCGGTACGAGCCGGCCGGTGCGGCGAAGCACCTCGCGCTCGTGGGCAAGGGCATCACGTTCGACACCGGCGGCCTCTCGCTGAAGCCCGCCGCGTCGATGCTCGGCATGAAGACCGACATGACCGGCGCGGCGACCGTGCTCGCCGCGACGGTCGCCGCAGCACGCCTGGGTCTCGACACGAAGATCACGGCCTGGCTCTGCCTCGCCGAGAACATGCCGTCCGGGTCGGCGATCCGCCCCGGCGACGTCCTCACCCTCAAGAACGGGAAGACCGTGGAGGTCACCAACACCGACGCCGAAGGACGCCTCGTCCTCGGTGACGGGATCGCGGCGGCCTCGCTCGAGCAGCCCGACGCGATCGTCGACGTCGCGACGCTCACCGGCGCGCAGATGGTCGCCCTCGGCGACCGGACGACCGGTCTCATGGGCAGCGACGCGTTCGTCGCGCAGGTCCGCGCGGTCGCCGACGCCGTCGCCGAACCGGTCTGGCCGATGCCGATGCCGGAGGAGCTCGACGGCCGGCTCGCGAGCGACGTCGCCGACATGGTCAACGCCACCGTCGGCCAGACCGCGGGCGGCATGCTCCTCGCCGCCAAGTTCCTCGAGCGCTTCGTCGGCACGACCGCCGACGGCACGACCATCCCGTGGGCGCACCTCGACATCGCCGGCCCCTCCGAGAACCGCGGTGCCGGGTACGGCTGGCTCGGCAAGGGCGCGACCGGTGTGATGGTCCGGACCCTGGTCGCACTCGCAGAAGACCTGCAGGGCAAGTAGTAGGTTTGGTTCCGGCGGGGCCGCCGCGTCAGCGTGCTCCCCGCCGGAACTGACGGGACGGGACCGGTACAGACGGTCCGACCGCCGGACGCCGCCGCGCGGTGTCCACCGGGACGGCGTCCAAGAGACACCAAGCCGCCCCTGACACGCACGAGGGAGTTGCACCAGGTGACGGAACAGACTTACGACGTCGTGGTCCTCGGTGGCGGCAGCGGCGGCTACGCCGCAGCGCTCCGGGCCGCCGAGCTCGGCATGAGCGTCGCGCTCATCGAGGGAGACAAGCTCGGAGGGACGTGTCTGCACCGCGGCTGCATCCCGACGAAGGCACTGCTGCACTCGGCCGAGATCGCCGACGGTACCCGTGACGCGGAGAAGTACGGTGTCATCGCCGAGTTCACCGGCGTCGACGTGCCGAAGGTCATCGAGTACCAGCAGGGCGTCATCAACTCGAAGTACAAGGGCCTGCAGGGGCTCATCAAGGCCCGCGGCATCACCGTCGTCGAGGGGTGGGGCCGGCTGACCTCGCAGAACACGGTGCAGGTCGGCGACCAGACGGTCACCGGTCGCAACGTCGTCCTCGCCACCGGCTCCTACTCGAAGTCGCTGCCGGGCCTCGAGATCGGCGGCCGGGTCATCACCTCCGAGACCGCGCTCCGCATGGACTACGTCCCGAACAAGGTCGTCATCCTGGGTGGCGGCGTGATCGGTGTCGAGTTCGCCAGCGTGTGGAAGTCGTTCGGCGCCGAGGTCACGATCGTCGAGGGCCTGCCGCACCTCATCCCCGCCGAGGACGAGTCGATGTCCAAGCAGCTCGAACGCGCGTTCCGCAAGCGCGGCATCGAGTTCTCGCTCGGAGTCCGGTTCGACCACGTCGACCAGCACGAGAACGGCGTCGTCGTCACGCTCGAGAACGGCGCGACCTACGAGGGCGACGTCCTCCTGGTCGCTGTCGGCCGTGGCCCGGTCACGCAGAACGTCGGCTACGACGAGGTCGGCGTGGCCATGGAGCGCGGGTTCGTCACGACGAACGAGCGCCTCCTCACCAACCTGCCGAACGTCTACGCCGTCGGCGACATCGTCCCGGGCCTGCAGCTCGCCCACCGCGGCTTCCAGCAGGGCATCTTCGTCGCCGAGGAGATCGCCGGTCTCAACCCGGTCGTCATCTCCGACACGAACATCCCGAAGGTCACCTACTCCGACCCCGAGGTCGCCTCGGTCGGGCTCTCCCAGGCAAAGGCCGAGGAGCAGTACGGCGCCGACAAGGTCGACACCTACGAGTACAACCTCGCCGGCAACGGCCGCAGCCACATCATCGGTACGGCCGGTGCGGTGAAGGTCGTCCGCGTCATCGACGGCCCGGTCGTCGGCGTCAGCATGATCGGCGCGCGCGTCGGCGAGCTCATCGGTGAAGCCCAGCTCGCCGTGAACTGGGAAGCGCACCCGGAGGACGTCGCTCCCCTCGTGCACGCCCACCCCACGCAGAACGAAGCCCTCGGCGAGGCCTTCCTGCACCTCGCGGGCAAGCCGCTGCACGCGCTGTGATCGACACGCACGTGCGCACGACGAACACCACAACCACGAACCACGCCTGCGAAGAGGAGTCCACCCGATGAGCGAATCCGTCAACCTCCCGGCGCTCGGGGAGAGCGTCACCGAGGGTACGGTCACCCGATGGCTGAAGAACGTCGGTGACCGGATCGAGGTCGACGAGCCGCTGCTCGAGGTCTCCACCGACAAGGTCGACACCGAGATCCCGTCGCCGGTCGCCGGCGTCATCGAGGAGATCCTCGTCCAGGAGGACGAGACCGTCGAGGTCGGCACCCCGCTCGTGAAGATCGGTGACGGTTCCGGTGGTGCCGACTCCTCCGACCAGGGCGGTTCCGAGTCCACCGACGACGCGACCGAGGCGGTCGCACAGGAGTCCGAGCCGGAGACCGCGCCGAGCACGGAGCAGGACACCGAGGCCAAGGCCCCGGAGCCCACCGAGCCCGAGCCCGCACCGGCCGGTCAGACGCAGCCCGCGGCCCCGCAGGCTCCGTCCGCGCCGCCGGCGGCCTCGCCCGTGCCACAGGCCGCTCCGGTCCCGCCGCCCGCCGCCGCCCCGCCGGCCGCGGTCCCCGCTCCGGCGAAGGCAGCCCCGGCTCCCGCGGCCGTCCCCGCCGCGGCCGCCCCGGCGTCGACGCCCTCGGCCGAGGTCCCGAACCCCACCACCAACGGTGCGGCATCCGGGTACGTCACCCCGCTCGTCCGCAAGCTCGCGAACGAGCAGGGCGTCGACCTGTCGACCGTCGCCGGCACCGGTGTCGGTGGCCGCATCCGCAAGGAGGACGTGCTCGCCGCGGCCTCGGCAGCGGCGGCCGCACCGGCAGCGTCGGCGTCGGCGTCGACCAGCGCTCCGGCTCAGTCCGGTCCCTTCGTCGCCGAGGTCTCGCCGCTGCGTGGGACGCGGGAGAAGATGACCCGCCTGCGCAAGGTCGTGGCCGAGCGGGCCGTGCAGTCGATGACCTCGACCGCGCAGCTCACCAGTGTCGTCGAGGTCGACGTGACGAAGGTCGCGCAGTTCCGTGACGCGCACAAGGCCGAGTTCCTCGAGAAGACCGGTTCGAAGCTCTCCTTCATGCCGTTCTTCGCCCTCGCGGCCTCGGAGGCGCTCAAGGCGCACCCGAAGATCAACTCGACCGTCGACGGCGAGGAGATCGTCTACCCGGAGACCGAGAACGTCTCGATCGCGGTCGACACCGAGCGCGGACTGCTCACCCCGGTCATCAAGGACGCGGCGTCGCTCGACCTCGCGCAGTTCTCGACGGCGATCGCGGACCTCGCGGAGCGCACGCGCAACAACCAGCTCAAGCCGGACGAGCTCGCCGGCGGCACGTTCACGCTGACCAACACCGGTTCGCGCGGCGCGCTGTTCGACACCCCGGTCGTCTTCCTGCCGCAGTCGGCGATCCTCGGCACGGGCATCGTGACGAAGCGTCCGGCCGTGGTGAAGGTCGACGGCCAGGAGGCCATCGCGATCCGTTCGTTCGTCTACCTGGCGCTCTCCTACGACCACCGGATCATCGACGGCGCGGACGCGTCCCGGTACCTGGTGGCCGTGAAGAACCGCCTCGAAGAGGGCAACTTCGCTCCGAACCTCGGGTACTGACCACCCAGGTCGGACCGACACCACGCCGACGGCCCCGTCTCCCACCCGGGAGGCGGGGCCGTTCCGCGTCCCCGGCCCGGTCATCGGCCCCGACCCTGCGTGACGGCGACGACGAGACCCGCCACGACCACCAGCACGGTCACGACCGCACGGACACCGACCCGTCGGCCGGCGAGCGGCACGCCCGATGTCAGGACGTCCCGACACGCCACGAGCAGGCGGCCGACCGGCAGCGTTCCCTGCGTTCCCGGACGCCCGCCCGTCGCCGTGCCGTGGCGGTCTGCGGTCTCGAAGGCGTAGGGCAGCGGCGGCGGGTCCCACCGCACGGGACGCGGTGGTGCGGCCGCCCGGACAGCGCGGTCGAGCTCCACGAGGGCCGCGCCGCCGTGCGTCCGCGCCAGGGAGCACCGTTCGTCGATCCCGTCCACACCCGGGCCCGCGATCCCGGCGTCCCGGGCGTCGACACGGTCCCAGACGGCACGGACCGCGAGCACGAGCGCCTCGACCCCGGGGAGTGACCCCGCGGGCTGCTGCCCGTCCGCGCCCGGAGGGCGGTCGACGAGCACGACCGCGCCCGCGTCGTCGACGACGACGTCCTCCACGCGGGCGGAGCCGAGCAGCAGCGCGCCGGCGTCCGCCAGCAGCGCGACCTCGAGCAGCGGGAGCGTGAGCGTCACGGCGACGCCCGGTGTCGGCGACCCGATGCGGTCCAGTGCCGTCGGCAGCGCCAGCCCGGACGGGCCGGCCGTCCGCACGACGAGCGTCCCGGTCTCGTCACGACCCACCTGCGCGACGGCGACGAGGTGGTCGTGCGCCAGGCAACTGCGGTCCGCGACCCACTCCCAGAAGGCGTCCGAGGGCGTCGCGGTCCGCCAACAGCGGTCGGTCGGTTGCTCCAGGTCCACGGTGACCAGCGTGCCGGCGGTGGGGCGGGCCTCCCGTCCGCGACCAGGACCGGTGGAGACGTCCCGTTCGCCCACAGCCTGAGGGCGGGCGGTCTCCGATCCGCGTGCCAGGCCGTATCCTTGACGGCATGGCACGCAGCAGTTCCTCAAGCACCCCGGCGAAGGAGCCCGGTCGTCTCAAGCAGATGTACCAGGTCTTCACCATGACGCGCCGGGCCGACCCGTCGTCCGTCTGGTGGTTCGCCCTCGCTTTCCTCGGTCCGGTCGTGGCGGGCGTCCTGTTGGCGCTGCTCCTGCCGGGTCAGAACTGGCTCGCGATCGTCCTCTGGATCCTCGCCGGCGTCCTGCTCGGCGTGCTGCTGTTCCTCATCGTGCTCGGGCGTCTGGCCGAGCGGGCCGCGTACTCGCAGATCGAGGGGCAGCCCGGTGCCGTCGGCGCCGTGCTGACGAACTCGCTGCGGCGTCAGTGGCGGTCGAGCGAGATGCCGGTCGCCGTCCACGGCCGCTCGCAGGCTGCGGTCTACCGCGCGGTCGGGACGCCGGGCGTCATCCTCATCACCGAGGGTCAGGTCGGCAACCTCACGCGCCAGGTCGAGGAGGAGCGCCGCAAGGTGGCCCGCATCGTCCCGAACGTGCCGATCCACGTCGTCAACGTCGGCGACGGTGACGGCCAGGTCACGCTGCACAAGCTGCCGAAGGCCATGAACAAGCACAAGAAGGCCCTGAACCGGAACGAGGTGCTGGCGGTGTCGAACCGACTCGACTCGCTGACGCACGGTCCTGCCGCGTCCATCCCGAAGGGCATCGACCCCACGCGTGTCCGAGCGGGTCGCCCGCGCTGACCGTCACCGCCGCGTCCCGATGCCCCCCGGCCGTCCTGGTCGGGGGCATCGTCGTCCTCCGGCACCGGCCGGCTCGGACGGCACCGGCGGACGAGGACCCGCGCCGTCAGCGGCGGACGAGCACCGTACCGGCAGCGCCGTCGTGGAGCGGACGGCCGTCCTTCGCGTGGATGAGCGCCGGGACGACGATGCACAGCAGCACGGCGCGGACCGCCGGGCGCCAGACACCGACGTAGCCCCCCGCGGATCGGCACCACGCGCAGCCCGACACAGAGGTGCCCGAACGACCCCGACGCGAGCGCGATGAACAGGACCTGCAGCACGGCGAAGATGCCCAGCGTGATGAAGTTGCCCGCCGCGCCGTACGTGCCGATGACGAGGGAGACGAGCGAGGCCAGCGCCCAGTCGATCACCAGCCCGAGGAACCGCCGGCCGAAGCTGCCCATGCTCCGCGGACCCGACTCCGGCAGCCCCAGGACCTTGCCCGGCCACTCGGTCCGACCGGAGCCGGCTGCGGGCGGGGTGGACGGAGTGGAGCGGGCCATGTCCCCAGCGTAGGCGGTCGCCGGGTGCGTAACACGCTGGAAACAACGCAGTCACGTCCGGGAAACCCGGTGTCTCTAGCCTCGTCGGAGGGTGCCTCCTGGTTCCCTCGACACCACCCAACGCCACAGGAGACCGACTCGCATGTTCAGTGATTCCTCCGAGGTGCTCGCGTTCATCAAGGACACGGACGTCAAGTTCCTCGACATCCGGTTCACGGACCTCCCCGGGGTCCAGCAGCACTTCAACATCCCCGCATCAACGGTCGACGAGGACTTCTTCGCCGTCGGTCAGCTCTTCGACGGCTCCTCGATCCGCGGCTTCGCGTCGATCCACGAGTCGGACATGCAGCTCATCCCCGACGTGACGACCGCCTACGTGGATCCGTTCCGCGCGGAGCGCACGCTGATCATGGTGTTCGACATCTACAACCCGCGCAACGGCGAGATCTACGGCCGTGACCCGCGCCAGGTCGCCAAGAAGGCCGAGAAGTACCTCGCCTCGACCGGCATCGCGGACACGGCGTTCTTCGCCCCCCGAGGCCGAGTTCTACATCTTCGACGACGTCCGCTACTCGGTCACGCAGAACGAGTCGTTCTTCTCCGTCGACTCGGAAGAGGGCGCGTGGAACACCGGCCGCGAGGAAGAGGGCGGCAACCTCGCCAACAAGACCCCGTACAAGGGCGGCTACTTCCCCGTCTCGCCGGTCGACAAGACGGCGGACCTGCGCGACGACATCTCGCTGAAGCTCATCGACGCCGGCCTCGAGCTCGAGCGCGCGCACCACGAGGTGGGCACCGGCGGCCAGCAGGAGATCAACTACAAGTTCGACACGCTGGTCCACGCCGCGGACGACATCCTCAAGTTCAAGTACATCGTCAAGAACACGGCCGAGCAGTGGGGCAAGGTCGCCACGTTCATGCCGAAGCCCCTGTTCGGTGACAACGGTTCGGGCATGCACACCCACCAGTCGCTCTGGTCGGACGGCACCCCGCTGTTCTACGACGAGAACGGCTACGGAGGCCTGTCCGACGTCGCGCGCTGGTACATCGGCGGCATCCTGCGGCACGCCCCGGCCCTGCTCGCCTTCACGAACCCGACGGTGAACTCGTACCACCGCCTGGTCCCGGGCTTCGAGGCCCCCGTCAACCTCGTCTACTCGGCGGGCAACCGTTCGGCTGCGATCCGCATCCCGATCACGGGCACGAACCCGAAGGCCAAGCGCATCGAGTTCCGCGCGCCCGACGCGTCCGGCAACCCGTACCTCGCCTTCGCCGCGCAGCTCATGGCCGGCCTCGACGGCATCCAGAACCGCATCGAGCCGCACGAGCCGGTCGACAAGGACCTCTACGAGTTGCCGCCCGAGGAAGCCAAGAACATCCCCCCAGGTCCCGGCCGGCCTGTCGCAGGCGCTCGACGCGCTCGAGGCGGACCACGAGTTCCTCACGAAGGGCAACGTCTTCACCGAGGACCTCATCCAGACCTGGATCGACTACAAGCGTGAGAAGGAGATCCTCCCCCCTCGCGCAGCGTCCCCACCCGTTCGAGTACGAGCTGTACTTCGGCGTCTGAGTTCCGCACACGAGGAAGGGCCCCGCACCGTCAGGTGCGGGGCCCTTCGTCGCGTGCGCGTCCGCAGAGCAGGGAGCCGTCCCCTGCGCCGAAGCGACAGATGGCGGCCGTACTTCCCCGCCGATCTGTCGCTTCCGCGGCGGGACCGCCGTGCGCGTCCGCCTGGAGGCCCGGTGGCGGCCCGGCGGACCGGCACCGGGCCGCGCAGCGCAGCGCAGCGCAGCGCACCGCACTGCGCTGCGCTGCGCTGCGCCACGGCAGACGAGAGCGGGGCCCGCGCCGTCGCCGGCACGGGCCCCGCTCGACCGCGGTCTGTTCAGCGCGCGGTCACCAGCGCGTCCGTCACACCGGCTGCGACGCTCGTGGCCGGTGCAGCGGCCGGGCTCGGTCGGCCGAGGGAGCGGACGGTCCAGCCCGCCCCGACCCACCGTGCGGCCGGGAGGCAGTTGCGCGCGTCGATCACGACCCGCTGACCGACGAGGGCGGCGAGGGCGACCGGGTCGGCCTCGACGACCTCGTCCCACTCCGTGAGGACGAGCACGAGGTCGGCGCCCTCGATGGCCTCCGTCATCGATCCGGCGTACGTGAGGGTCGGGAACGAGCGCCGTGCCGTCTCCATCGCCTCGGGGTCCCACAGCGTCACCTGGGCGCCGCGGAGGTGCAGCGCCGCCGCGACGTTGAGCGCCGGCGAGTCCCGGACGTCGTCGGTCATGGGCTTGAAGGCCGCTCCGACGACGGCGATCCGGCGGTTGAGCACCGATCCCCCCGGCGGACTCGATCGCCATGTCGATGACCCGCTGGCGCTGGCCCATGTTGATCTCGTCGACCTGCTGCATGAGCCCGACGACCCGCCCGGCGCCGAGTTCGGCCGCGCGGTGCATGAGCGCCCGGATGTCCTTCGGCAGGCACCCGCCCCCCGAATCCGAGACCGGCGTTGAGGAACTTCCGGCCGATGCGGGCGTCGTGCCCGAGGGCGTCCGCGAGCGTCGAGACGTCCGCGCCCGTGATCGCGCACATCTCCGAGATCGCGTTGATGAACGAGATCTTCGTCGCGAGGAACGCGTTCGCGCTCACCTTCACGAGCTCGGCGGTGGCGAGGTCGGTCGTGATGACCGGGGTCCCCTCGCTGATCGGGGCGGCGTACACCTCGCGGATCACCGCGTCCGCCGCCTCCGACGCACCGCCCCAGACCAAGCGGTCCGGGTGGAGCGTGTCCTCGACGGCCTTGCCCTCGCGCAGGAACTCGGGGTTCCAGACGAGTTCGGCGTCGATGCCGGCGGGCGTGAACTCGCTGACGATGCCGCGGAGGCGCGCTGCCGTCCCGACCGGGACCGTGGACTTGCCGACGATGAGCCCCGGGTGGGTGAGGTGCTCGGCGACACCGCGGGTGGCGGCCTCCACGTAGGACAGGTTCGCGGCGTACGACCCGGCCTTCTGCGGTGTCCCGACGCAGACGAAGTGCACGTCGGCCGCAGCGACCGCTTCCGAGATCGAGGAGGTGAAGCGGAGCCGCCCGGTGGCGACGTGCTTCGTGATGAGTTCGGGCAGTCCGGGCTCGTAGAACGGCACCTGCCCGGCCGACAGGGCCGCGAGCTTCGCCGGGTCGACGTCCACGCCGATGGTCTCGAAGCCCATCTCGGCCATGGCGGCGGCGTGCGTGGCACCGAGGTAGCCGGTGCCGATGACGCTGATGACGGGAGCGGGGCGGGCGTGGTCCCGGGATGGCGATGTGGTCACTTCTTGACCTCCTGCAGGTCGTAGTCGATGTCGTTCCGGGCGATGCCGGCCGCGAAGGCCGCCATGCTGTCGGCCCGGGAGTTGAGTCGCCAGTCGTTCGTCGTGCGGGCACCGTCGACGATGGTGGTGGCGGTCTCGCTGAAGTACGCGAAGCCGATGACGTCGGCGTTCGCCGGGTCGGCGAGGGCGTCGAAGAGCGAGGTGATCCAGCGCGCCTTCTGGCCGTCCGTGACCGTGGCACCGGTCTCGGTCGCGCCGATCTCGCTGAGCAGGATCCGCTTCTCGGGCGCGATCTGCCGGAGCTGCTCGATGGTCTTCGCGAAGGTGGTGTCGAACGTCGGCGCCTCGGCCGCCTTCCGGTAGTAGCCGCTCATGCCGACCCAGTCGACGTAGTCGTCACCCGGGTAGTACGCCTTCAGGTAGTCGAGCGTCTGGTACTTCGGGTTGCCCAGGGCGTCGATGCGCGTCGGCGACCAGTTCCAGATGACGTAGTCGTTCGCGCCGGCACGGTCGAAGACGTCGTGCACGTGCTGCCACATCGCGACGAACGAACCCGGTGCGTTCTGCTGGACGGTGCCGTCGGCCCAGTTGTACCAGCTGCCGTTCATCTCGTGGTCGAGCCGGATGACGACGGGCTGGCCGTTCGTCACGAGGGCCTCGGCGTACTGCGTCAGGTAGCGGTCGAACGCCCCGCCGGTGACGTCGGCGTTCGTGTAGCCGGGCACGTACTTCTGGTCGTTGCCGGTCTTCAACGGACGGCTCTCCCAGGTGAGCATCGGGACGCGCCCGTTCGTCCAGGAGCGCTGGACGGCGTCGGCGTTGAAGTCCTGGTCGAAGCCCTGGAAGTAGCCGACCATGTTCGTGGCGGTACCGACCTGCTGGGACACCTGGTCGTACTCCGCCCAGTTGAAGGGCGACTGCGCCGTGTACAGGCCGTACCAGCGGGACTGCTGTGCGAGCACCTCGGCCTTGGTCGGGACGTCGACGGGGACCGCGGGGTCCGGGTCCGTCGACGGGCCGTCCTTGCCGGGTACGACGGTCGGACCGCCGCCCTGCCCGGACGCTCCCGATCCGGACCCCGATCCGGACCCGGACCCGGAGCTGCCGGCGTGGCCGCCGGAGGCCGACGTGCCGGAGGAGGACGAGACTCCCGAGGAGTGGTGCGCTCCGGACGCCGACCGGGCGTGCGCGAGTTGCGACCGCAGGTCCGCGATCTGGCCCTTGAGCTGCGTGAGCTGGTCGCCGCGGGAGCCGGCCTGCGCCGTGGTGCTCTGCAGCTTGCCCTCGAGCTTCCAGATCCGCTCCTGGGCTGCGGTGAGCTTCGCTTCGAGCGCCTCGGCGTCCGCCGGTTGCTCCTGCTTGGTCGGGACGCCGAGCGCTCGGCTGACGGCCGAGGAGACCGGCCCGGAGGGTGAGATCCACACCGACCAGGTGATGAGCGAGAGGACGGCGACGATGGCCGCCATGCCGACGGCGGTGCGCTTGGCGTGTCGGGTCGAGGGTGCCCACCAGGTGCCGGTGGAGCGAGGGAGATCAGACAATGAGGAACGCCTCCAGAGCGAAGACCGCGATCCCGATCACGTAGGGGATCGACGCGTAGGGGGTTGAGACGACGGGGACGGGAGGGTTTCGGGGCGCGCTGTGCCTGTCGCTCGGTCGCGGTCGCGACGTCGCGGCGGGTGGCGAGGACGGTCGTGGTGGAGGCCGTGGTGGCGTCCGGACCGAAGATCTCGTCGAACGCGCGGTCGACGGCGGCCTGCTCGTCCGTGCCGCCGACGGGGGCGGACGGGTCGTGGTCGACCGGACTTCCCGGGACGGCCGCGGCGCGGGGCTGCGGCTGCGCCGGGTCCTCCTCGACCGGACCGCCGGCGTAGGCACCGGCACGGGTCCCCCAACCGCTCGCGTGGGCGAGACGGAAGAACCCGATGAGGCGGATCGGCATGAGGAAGAACGTCGAGACGATGATGAACATCGGCAGGCGGAAGAAGTCGGAGGGCTTCTCGGCCAGGTGCCGCATCTGCCGGATCGCCATGCTCAGCACGCTCGAGACGACCATGAGCCCCGCCACGTAGACGAACCCCGTCGAGAAGCCGTACTGGTGCAGGATCCCCTCGTACAGGTTCTGACCCTGCCCGGTGAGCGCCCGGTAGACCCACCCGGCGATCACGCCGAAGAGCATGAACGGCAGGATGATGTCGGTCAGGAAGAACAGGGCGAGGACCGGCGCGTGGCCGAGCATCCAGGGCAGCATCCGCAGCGTGTTGTACTGCGACCCGCGGGCCCAACGGAGCTGCTGCTTGAACAGCTTCTTCACCTGCAGCGGGGCGTCCGTGTACACGAGCGACGTGTACTGGTAGACGGTCCGGTAGCCCTCCTTGAGCGTCAGGTTCGTGAGCGTCCGGTCGTCGGACACCTCGAGGAATACGCCCATGAACTCCTCGTGCATGAACTTGTCCATCACACGGACGAGGATGCTGCGGCGGAACGCGATCGTGCGACCGGGCAGGCAGCCGATCTGCCCGAGCACGCTCTGCGCGGGCATCGAGTACAGCGCGCGGGAGTTCTCGAGCCAGTCCGCCCAGCGGGTGATCCACGAGCGGGTCGGCTCGAGGATGCGCTGGCGGGTGGTGACGCCGCCGACCGACTCGTCCGCGAACGGCCGGAGGAGTTCGACGAGGGTGCCGGGCGTCCAGACGGTGTCGGAGTCGACGAGCACCGTGATGTCGCCGGTGGACATCTCGGTGCCGACCTTGACGGCGTTGCGCTTGCCGGGGATCGGCGTGTGGGTCCAGCGGACCAGCGGCGCGAACTCGTCGCAGACCGCTTCGAGTGCCTCGTTCCGGGCGCCGTTGATGACGACGATGATCTCGCCGGGACGCTGCTCGACCATGCGGCCGATGACGTCACGGAACAGGTCGAGCGGCTCGTCCACGACGGGGACGACCACGCTGGTCGTCCCGGTGTACGTGCCGGTGAAGGGGCGGTACCGGGCGGAGAGGACGACCTTGAGCAACCAGAGCAACCAGATCACCAGTGAGTACACGGTGAAGAGGTAGAACTCGGGGTGGCCGTCGACCATCTGCCGGATCTGGAGGATGAAGGTGAACATCGATCCCTGCTGCAACGTTCGAAGGGGAGATTCCGCGCCATCGGGAAATCGGGGGGTCGGTTCGGGTGTCCTCATTCAGACAGAACGCAGACGCGCCGCGCAACGTGCCCCTCGGCCGGGGGTGACGGCGTTGTGCCCCGGGGTACACCGGCGTCCACTGCACGCCGGACAGGCCGTGTCCGCACTGGTGCTGACAGCAGTTCCGTGGACCGGTCCCACGGCTCGCGGCCCGGCCGTCGACGGGGAGTCCGGCCGGGAGGCCCGGCACCAGCAGACGAGGAACCCCCCGGTCAGCAGGCACATCGGCAGTGACCGCCGACAGCCGTTCCGGCGTGGGCCGCGCGTGTTCCGAAACCCTGGTCGCACGCTGACAGCGGTACCGCGGCTGAACCGAACGGGGTACGGTATTCCATCACTCGGGGTACGGCGGCGGCGTCGTGGAAATTGCGGAAGACAACTCGCGCTCCTCCGCCCGAACGGAGCACCCCGGGCGTGTCGCGCGGCCCGCCGGGTGTTCAGGTGCCGTAGAACTCGCGTTCGAACACCTGTCGCGCGCGACGCGTCACGGCGAGGTAGTCCTCCTCGAGCTGCGACGCCGAGCCCGGCGGGTACTCCAGCAGACGCGCGATCCCCTCGAGCTGCGTGCGTTCGACCGGCAGGACGTCGGTCGTGCGGCCGGACCAGAGCACGAGCGCGCTCCTCGTGCGCGAGGCGAACCGCCAGGCGGCCGCGAGCTTCTCGGCGTCCTCCGCGGTGACCCAACCGGCGTCCGTCGCGGCGTCGAGGGCCTCGAGCGTCGAGGTGGTCCGGAGCGACGGCTGCGCACGCCCGTGCTGCAGCTGCAGGAGTTGCACGAACCACTCGACGTCGCTGAGGGAACCACGTCCGAGCTTGAGGTGCCGTGCGGGGTCGGCTCCGCGCGGCAACCGCTCCGACTCGACGCGGGCCTTGATGCGCCGGACCTCACGGACCTCGCGCTCCTCGATCGACTCCGGGTACCGCGTTCGGTCGGCGAGGTGCTCGAAGTCGCGGAGGAGCTGCGGGTCCCCCCACCGCACCGCGGGCCCGCAGCAGGGCCTGGGCCTCCCACGTGAGCGACCAGCGGGCGTAGTACGCGGCGTAGGAGTCGAACGAGCGCACGACCGGGCCGTTCCCGCCCTCCGGCCGCAGCCCGATGTCGAGCTCGAAGGGGTGCAGGGCGTCCTCGGTCAACCGGTTCAGTTCGCGCACGACCACCTGCGCCGCCCGCGACGCGACCTCGTTCGGCACCGTCTCGGACCGGTACACGAACAGGACGTCCGCGTCGGACCCGAACCCGAGCTCGCGGCCGCCGTACCGCCCCATCGCGATGACGCCGAACTCCAGGCCCTCCGGGGCGTCCCGACGGGCCAGGTCGAGTGCGCCGCTCAGCGTCGCCTCCGTCACGTCGCTCAGCGCAGGACCGAGCCCGTCGACGTCGAGGTGCCCGAGCACCGCCGCCATGCCCAGGCGCAGCGTCTCCCGCCGACGGACGCTGCGCAGGAGGGCCGCCGCCGTGTCCACGGCGTCGCCGTGACGGGCGGTCGTCGCTCCGGTCTCCGCGAGCAGGGCCGGCAGCGGTCGGGGGCGCAGCAGGGTCTCCGGCTCGTCGAGCCAGGCGACGGCCTCCGGGAAGCGCTCGAGCAGTCCGGACAGGAACGCCGACTCCGACAGCACCGTCGTGAGGCTGTGCGCGGCACCCGAGGAGTCGCGGAGCATCCGGAGGAACCAGCTCGACTCCCCCCAGGGTGTCGCTCAGTCGCCGGAAGGCCAGGAGGGCGCGGTCCGGTGCCGGTCCCTCCGCCATCCACCGCAGGAGCACCGGCAGCAGGTTCCGCTGGATGGCCGCACGGCGCGAGGTCCCCTGCGTCAGGGCACGGATGTGGGCGACGGCGCCGTCCGGGTCGAGGAACCCGATCGCGGTCAGGCGGTCGCGGACCTGTCCGCTCGTCAGGACGATCTCACCGTCGGTCGCCGCCACCGCCGAGAGCATCGGCCGGTAGAAGAGCCGCTCGTGCAGCCCCCCGCACCTCGAGCTTCACCGATCGCCAGCGGTCCTGCAGCGCCGACGCCGAGGACGCCAGCCGCGTCGACCGGGCGAGCACCCGGAGTTCGTCCTCGTTGCTCGGCATGAGGTGCGTCCGCTGCAGCCGTCGGAGCTGGATGTGGTGCTCGAGCACCCGGAGCAGGGCGTAGTCCGGCCCGAACCGAGCCGCTTCGGGACGTCCGACGTAGCCCGCGGCCGCCAGGGCGTCCATGGCCTCGAGCGTGGACCGGCCCCGCACGGACTCGTCGTCCCGGCCGTGCACGAGTTGGAGCAGCTGCACCGTGAACTCGACGTCGCGCAGGCCACCCGGGCCGAGCTTCAGCTGGCGGTCCACCTGACCGTCCGGGATGTGCGCGGTGACCCGCTCCCGCATCCGCTGAACGGACTCGACGAACCCGGGGCGCTTCGACGACTCCCACACGAAGGGCGCCACCGCGGCGACGTACCGCTCCCCCCAGGTCGATCGACCCGGCGATCGCCCGCGCCTTGAGCAGCGCCTGGAACTCCCACCCCTTCGCCCACCGCTCGTAGTAGGCCACGTGGGACTCCAGCGTCCGGACGAGCGCGCCGTCCTTGCCCTCCGGGCGGAGGTTCGCGTCGACCTCCCACAGCGCGGGCTCCGCGGCGAGGTCGGTGATGACGTGCGTGGCCGCGATCGCGAGGCGGGTCGCGATGAGGACCGCGCGGTCGGTCCCGATCGACGGCGCGTCGTCGCCCTCCGCCGGCTCGGTCGGTTCGGTGACGTAGATGACGTCCACGTCGCTGACGTAGTTCAGCTCGCGGGCGCCCGCCTTGCCCATCGCGATGACCGCGAGGGGGGGGGTCGCGGCGACCTCGGCGGCGGGGAACGGGACCTCGCGACGGGCCACGGCGACCGCGACGTCGAGCGCGGCGCCGGCCAGGTCGGCGAGCCCGGCTGCCACGGCCGGGAACGCCTCGGTCGGCACCGGGTGCAGGACGTCGAACAGGGCGATCTGGGCGAGGTGCCGGCGGTAGCGGACCCGGAGGCGGCGGCGCGCGGTCTCGCCCGAGCTGCCGTCGACGGCCTCGGCCAGGGAGGCCGTGTAACGCTCCTGGGACTGCGGCGGGGTGACCGGGTCGAGCAGCAGCGTCAGTTCCTCCGGGCGTCGCTGCAGGAACTCGGCGAGGCCGATCGAGGAGCCGAGCAGCCGGACCAGACGCTCGGTGGCGGCCGGGTCGGCGAGGACGGGACGCAGCCGGTCCGGAACCGCCTCGACCAGACGCTCGATCGCGAGCAGGGCACCGTCCGGGTCCGCGGTGGCGGCCCAGACGGACTCGGCATCCGCGATCGGGACACGGGGGTCCGACGCGGGGCGGGCCTCCAGGGCGCCGATCCGCTCGAGCGTGCCGGACAGGTCGGCGAAGCCGAGCCGCGCCAGCTGTGACCGCGACGTCGCCGTCCTGCCCGTCATCTCGCGAGTGCTCCCGTGGTGCGCTGCCGGTGGATCAGAGCATGCCGAGGTTCGTGTCCAGCTCGAACGGCGTCACCTGGTCGCGGTACCGCTTCCACTCCTGGCGCTTGTTCAGCAGGACGAAGTTGAAGACCTGCTCACCGAGGGTCTCGGCGACGAGCTCGGAGTCCTCCATGAGCGACAGTGCGTGGTCGAGGCTCGCCGGCAGCTGGCTGTAGCCGAGGGCCTTCCGCTCGGAGTCGGACAGGCTCCAGACGTTGTCCTCGGCCTCGGCGGGGAGCTCGTAGCCCTCCTCGATGCCCCTAAGGCCGGCGGCGAGCAGCAGCGAGTACGCCAGGTAGGGGTTCGCGGCGGAGTCGATGCCGCGGTACTCGACACGGGCGGACTGACCCTTGTTCGGCTTGTACAGCGGCACCCGGACGAGCGCCGAGCGGTTGTTGTGGCCCCAGGTGACGAAGGACGGGGCCTCGTCGCCGCCCCAGAGCCGCTTGTACGAGTTCACGAACTGGTTCGTCACCGCGGTGATCTCCGGCGCGTGCCGGAGCACACCGGCGATGAACTGCTTGGCCGTCGGCGAGAGCTGGTACTCGCCGCCGGGCTCGTAGAACGCGTTCTGGTCGCCCTCGAAGAGCGAGACGTGCGTGTGCATGCCGGACCCGGGCTGACCGGACAGGGGCTTCGGCATGAAGGTGGCGTAGACGCCCTGCTCGATCGCGACCTCCTTCACCACGGTGCGGAAGGTCATGATGTTGTCCGCCATCGTCAGCGCGTCGGCGTAGCGCAGGTCGATCTCGTTCTGCCCGGGACCGGCCTCGTGGTGGCTGAACTCCACCGAGATGCCGAGGTCCTCGAGCATGCGGACCGAGCGCCGACGGAAGTCGTGTGCGCTGCCGCCGGGGACGTTGTCGAAGTAACCCGCCTGGTCGACGGGCTGCGGGCCGCCGTCCTTCCAGTCGCGGCTCTTCAGCAGGTAGAACTCGATCTCGGGGTGCGTGTAGAAGGTGAAGCCACGGTCGCTCGCCTTCGCGAGGGTCCGCTTCAGGACGTTGCGCGGGTCGGCCACGGCGGGCTGCCCGTCCGGCGTCGTGATGTCGCAGAACATCCGCGCGGTGGGGTCGACCTCACCGCGCCACGGCAGGATCTGGAAGGTCGAGGGGTCCGGGTGCGCGAGCACGTCGGCCTCGTACGACCGGGTGAGCCCCTCGATCGCCGAACCGTCGAACCCGATGCCCTCGGCGAACGCACCCTCGACCTCGGCCGGTGCGATGGCGACCGACTTGAGCGTGCCGATCACGTCGGTGAACCAGAGTCGGATGAACTTGATCCCGCGCTCCTCGATGGTGCGGAGCACGAAGTCCGTCTGCTTGTCCATGCACGACCTTTCCGTGTTCGCCGGGCCGCGTCGCGGCTCGCCGGAGGCCGCATCGCGACCGTGCTCACAGGCTAGTGCCCAGGCCGCTGGTCGTGGGCGGGACGCGCGCGGTCGACGTCCCGCGCGGCCTGTTGTCAGGGGTACCGACCAGTATCGGAGTGGTACCGATCCGCGAAGGAGCACCGTCATGGCCGTCCTCGACGCCACCGAAGTCCTCACCCAGACCCCCATGCCTAGGCCGGAGCCGCGCGGCCCGTTGAGCGCGGCCGTCCTCGACGCACTGGTCTCCGGTGCGCCCGGGGAATCGCTGCCGACCACCGCGGCCGCCGCCGTCGCCGCCGCGTCCGACGTCCTGCACGACGACGACGTCCAGCTCGCGCTCTTCGTCCTGTACGAACTCCACCACGGCGGGGTCCACGGGGTCGACGACCGGTTGGAGTGGGACACGACGCTGCTCGCGACGCGCGCCGTGCTCGAGACGGCGCTCGAGTCCGCCGTGCGCGCCGTCGTCCCGGTACCGGAACGGCCGGAGGCCACGGCCGAGGCGGTGTCGGCAGCCCTCTTCGCCCTCACCGCCGCCGACAGCGGACCGAGTGTCTCCCGATGGGTGGCACGCAAGGCCGACCGTGAGCAGATCCGCGAGTTCCTCGTGCAGAAGACCGCGTACACGCTGAAGGAGGCCGACCCGCACAGCTGGGCCATCCCCCCGTCTCTCCGGACGCGCGAAGGCCGCGCTCGTCGAGATCCAGTCGGACGAGTACGGCGGTGGACGGCCCAAGCGCATGCACTCGGCGATCTTCGCCCGGACGCTCCGGGCCGCCGGGCTCGACGACTCGTACGGTGCCTACGTCGACCACCTGCCGGCGATCACGCTCGGCGCGCTCAACATGATGACCATGTTCGGGCTGCACCGGCGCCTGCGCGGCGCGATCGTCGGACACCTCGCCGCGTTCGAGATGACGTCCTCGATCCCGAGCAAGCTCTACGGGGACGGGTTCCGCCGGAACGGGTTCGACGAGGACGCGACCTGGTACTTCGACGAGCACGTCGAGGCCGACGCCGTGCACGAGCAGATCGCCGGTCGCGACCTCGCCGGCGGGCTGGTGGAGGCCGACCCGACCCTCCTGGACGACGTCATGTTCGGGGCGGCGGCGTGCCTGACGGTCGAGGGGATGGCCGGCGCCCAGCTGCTCTCGAGCTGGGAGGCCGGGCGCAGCTCGCTCCGCCGTCCGCTCGACGACGCCACCGTCACGTCGGGCGGTGTCGCGGATGTCGCGTGAGCAGACCGACGAGCCGTCGATCGTCGCCTACCCGGACGGGCCGTTCCTGCTCCGCGGGGACGTCGCGGTGCTCGGGCCGGACGGGCAGGAACTGCCCCGGCGCCGCCGCACCGTGGCGCTCTGCCGGTGCGGCAAGTCGGTGCTGAAGCCGTACTGCGACGGCACGCACAAGCTCATCGGCTTCCGCACCGAACCCGAGCTCCCGGCGGACGGCAGCGACCGCTCCGCCGAGTAGCGGGTCAGCCCTCGGCGTCGGCCGCGTCCGCGCGCTCGTTGTTCGCGCGGATGCGGTCGAGGGCGTGCGCGGCCTCGTCGCGGGTGGCGAACGGACCGATGTGGTGTCGGTTCGTCGACTTGAGGCCCTGTTCGACCTCGCCGGTCTTGTCGTTGTACCACCACTGGGACTCGATGCGTTCGTCGCTCATGAGCCCGACCGTACCCGCCGACCGCACGGCGCGGGCAGGGCGCCCCCCCCCCCCCCCCGCCGCTAGAGTGGAGCGCATGCCCCGGGACGAACACGGACACCTGACCGCCGGCCGGATCTCCCCCGCAGCGACCGGTCCCGAAGGACATCGACCGTCCCGAGTACGTCGGCAAGGTGGAACCGCACGAGCACGGCCTCGGTGACATCTACACGCCCGACGAGGTCGACCGCATCCGCACCGCCGGGCGCATCGCCTCGCAGGCCATCGACGCGGTGGGTGCCGCCATCCGCCCGGGTGTGACGACGGACGAGCTCGACCGGATCGGGCACGAGTTCGTCGTCGGCCACGGTGCCTACCCCTCCACGCTCGGCTACCGCGGCTTCCCGAAGTCGCTCTGCTCGTCCCTCAACGAGGTCATCTGCCACGGCATCCCGGACGACACGGTGCTGCAGGACGGCGACATCGTGAACATCGACATCACGGCGTACAAGGACGGCATGCACGGCGACACGAACCGCACCTTCGTGGTGGGCTCTGCGTCGCAGGAGGTCCAGGACCTCGTCACCCGGACGGAGGAGGCCCTGCGCCGCGGCATCCGCGCCGTCGCCCCCCGGCCGGCAGGTGAACGTCATCGGCCGCGCCATCGAGTCGTACGCCAAGCGCTTCGGCTACGGCGTCGTCCGCGACTACACCGGTCACGGCGTCGGCCGGGCGTTCCACTCCGGGCTGATCATCCCGCACGTCGACGACGTCCGGTACGACACCGTCATCGAGCCCGGCATGGTCTTCACGATCGAACCCATGCTGACGCTGGGCGCGATCGACGCCGACATCTGGGACGACGACTGGACCGTGACCACGCGGGATCGGTCGTGGACCGCGCAGTTCGAGCACACGCTCGTCGTCACCGAACGCGGCGCCGAACTCCTCACCGTCTCCTGACCGCACCACCCCTCAGCACGTCTACCGGAAGGCACCGTTCCTCATGACCTCACTCGCAGTCGGCGTCGACATCGGCGGTACAGGCATCAAGGGCGCGATCGTCGACACCGAGTCCGGCCAGCTCACGACCGACCGCATCAAGAAGGCGACGCCCGAGGGCGGGAAGCCGCAGGACATCGTCGACGTGGCCAAGTCGATCCTCGACGACCTGTCGCCGGCGTCGGACGTGGCCGTCGGTGTCTGCTTCCCGGCGATCGTGCGCGGCGGCAAGACCATGTCAGCGGCGAACGTGTCGAAGAAGTGGATCGGCTTCGAGGCCGAGGCGCTCTTCGAGAAGGAACTCGGTCGCTCGATCCACTTCGTCAACGACGCCGACGCCGCCGGGTTCGCCGAGCAGCAGTTCGGTGCCGCGAAGGGCCGTGACGGCCTCGTCATCGTGACCACCCTCGGCACCGGCATCGGCACCGCCCTCATCAACGACGGCGTGCTCATCGTCAACGCCGAACTCGGGCACCTCGAGATCGACGGCGTCGACTACGAGACGAAGGCCTCGTTCGCCGCCAAGGAGCGCGACGACCTGTCGTGGAAGCACTGGGCGAAGCGGCTGCAGAAGTACTACTCGCGCCTCGAGGCCCTGCTCTCCCCCGAGCTGTTCGTCGTCGGCGGCGGGGTGTCCAAGCAGCACGAGGAGTTCCTGCCGTTGCTCGACCTGCAGGCCGAGATCATCCCGGCGACGCTCCGGAACAACGCCGGCATCATCGGAGCCGCGACCCTGGCCGCGCGCAGCAACGGCTAGACTGCTCGGAGCGAACGGGTCGGTGAGACGGTCGCGTCACTCCCCCCGGGAGTGCCGAGGAACGTCCGGGCTCCACAGAGCAGGGCGGTGGGTAACACCCACCCGGAGCAATCCGCGAGACAGTGCCACAGAAAGCAGACCGCCGGCGGCGACGTCGGTAAGGGTGAAACGGTGGTGTAAGAGACCACCAGGGGTCCGGGTGACCGGATCCGCTCGGTAAACCTCGCCCGGAGCAAGGTCAGACAGAGGACGTCGAGGCTGCTCGCCGAGTCCTCGGGTGGACCGCTGGAGGCCGACGGCAACGTCGGTCCGAGAGAGATGGCCGTCACCGCGGCGGAAGTCGCGGGACAGAACCCGGCGTACGGCCGGCCCGTTCGCCTCGATCCACACAGCACGGCCCCCCGACACCGCGAGGTGTCGGGGGCCGTCGTCGTCGGCTCAGAGGCCGGACTCCGCCGTCCGCACGAGGATCGCGTCGCTGTCCGGGCAGAGCACGACGTCGTCCGGTGCCGCTGCTCGGATCGCCGCCAGGTCGGAGTTCGTCAGCGTCACCCCGGACGCCGTCGAGACGCCGCCCTGCAGGAGCGACGCGCCGAACCCGTACCGCGCACGCTGCCGCTCGTAGAGGGCGAGGAGGTCCGCCGGGACCGCAGCAGCCACGTCCGCCCGCGCCTGCACGGCCGCGACGCGGTCCTTCTCGAACCGGGCGATGCCGTCGTCGCGGACGCCCATGAGCCGTCCACGCTCACCGTCGAGCTCAGCGAGTTGCGCCTCGACGTCGCCGACCCGTGCGCGCAGGCGGTCGAGCGTCTCCATGACCTCGAGCTCCTGCGTCTCGAGGTCACCGATGCGCCGGTTCAGCGAGTCGAGTTCGTTCTGCAGCCCGGCGGCGTCCTTCGCGTTGCCGACGTTCTGGAGCAGGGTCGTGTCCCGCTCGACACGGGCCTGTGCGGTCGCGGTGTCGGACTCGAGCCGGGCGAGGTCGCGTTCGGCGTCCTCGACCTCGCCGACGGCGACGACGAGCTGCGCGCGGAGGGCGGCGGCGCGGGTGCCGAGTTCGGTGAGGTGCTCGCCCTTCTGCAGGGAGCTGATCCGGTGCGCCAGACGCGTGATGTCGTTGTCGAGTCGCTGCAGGTCGAGCAGGGTGGCCTGGTCCTCGGGTGCTGCCTTCATGGTCAGGCTCCTTCGTTGGGTGCGGATGGCAGGACGGCGAAGTCCCACGGGTCGGTACGGAGGTCGCTCACGGTCACGTGCACACCGGCGGCCGCACGCAGCTGCTCGGCGGCGACGTCCAGCCAGAGCCACTCGGTCGCCCAGTGGGACGTGTCGACGAGCGCCGGACCGTCGGCGAGCAGAGCCTGTTCGCGGAACTCGGACGCGGGGTGGTGCCGGAGGTCGCTCGTCACGTAGACGTCGGCGGCCCGCACGGCCGGGTGCCCGAGGTACGAGTCCCCCGCCCCGGCGCAGAGCGCGACCGTCCGGACCGGGTGGTCGTACTCCCCGGAGACGCGGACGCCCGTCGCGGTGGCGGGCAGGACGTCGACGATGCGTCGGGCCAGTGCGCCGAGGGGCATCGGCTCGGGCAGCACGCCGACGCGGCCGATCCCGGTGATGCCGTCCGCCGCCGGGTCGATGGGGCGCTGGTCGACGAGCCCGATCCGCTCCGCGAGCACCGCCGAGGTCCCGGTGGTGACGACGTCGGCGTTCGTGTGGGCCGCGAGCAACGCGCAGCCGCCACGGACCAGCGTGGCGAGCACGGACCCCTTGACCGTGGACTCGTCGATCGTCGTCACACCACGCAGCAGGAGCGGGTGGTGGGTGAGGAGCAGGTCCGCGCCGGCCGCGACCGCTTCCCGCGCGGTGTCGGGGACGGCGTCGACGGCGAGGTGGACGTGCTCGACCACCGCGTCCGGATCGCCGGAGACGAGGCCGACGGAGTCCCAGGACTCCGCTCCGGCGGTCGGCCACAGGGACTCGACGACGGACTGCAGTTCTCGGAGCGTCGGCATCCCGTCAGTGTACCGAGGCGCGGGGCCCGCTCCGGGTGTCAGCGGCGGCCGACGAGGCGCAGCACGCGAGCGACGAGACGCGACCACCAGCCGGGGCCGGCGGTCGTGTCGGCGGCGTCCCGGGCCTCCCGGTCGGACCCGTCGACGTCGGTCGCGGAGTCCGTCGGCCCATCGACCGTGTCGTCGGTGACGACGGGCGGTGCGGCCGGGACGGCGACCGAGACCACGGGCGTCTCGCCCGTGTGGGCACGCAGCACCGCGGCGAACGCCTCGCGGTCGACGACGGTCGGGCCGGTGGCCGGCTGGACCAGCGGGGTGGGGCGGCCCGACGCCGACAGCGGCGGTGAGACCGGGGCACCGGACAGGAGGCCCGACACGGGGCGGACGGCCGTGCGCGGCCCGACTGCGGTCACGGTGGCAGCGCTCGGCGCGGGTGCGTCCGCGTCGTCGGCTCCGTCGAGGTCGGCGGGCAAGTCGAGCGCGACGGGCTCGGCCACCGCGCGGTGCGGTGCCGGCAGCAACGGGCGGACGGCACCGACCAGGACCGGTGCGGTCGCGGCACGGCGGAGCGCGGCCCGCTCGCGGCGGTCGGCCTCGAGGGCGGCGTCGGCGAGGAGGTCGGCGAAGACCTCGCGGGCGAAGACGCGTGCCCCGTCGATCTCGGCGGCCGAGACATCGGTACCGGCCAGTCCGGCGACGACGGCCTCCCAGGCAGCGAGACGGGCGAGGTCCTCGTCGCGGACACGGACCTCGTCCTCGAGCAGGTCGATGCGCTCGATCGTGGTGCGGCCGCTGGTCGCGCTCAGGGCGACGGCCAGGTCGTCGAGGCGGAGGGCGAGACGCTCGGGCGGTTCCGGGAAGGAGGGGGGCGCAGACCGCGACGTGGCGCGCGCGGTCACGGCGGAAGGCGCGGTCGTCACGCTGGTCCACGACGGCACCTTCGTCGGCGACCGGAGCGTCCACGACGGGAGCGTCCACCACCGGAGCGTCGGCGACCGGAGCGTCGGCGACCGGAGCATGCGCAGCGGGATCGACGACGTCCGGGGCGGCGGGGAGCACCGGGCGTCGGACGGGACCGGTGACCGGGGGCACGACGAGGTCGGCCACGTACGGGGAGCGCGTCGCCGGGGCGTCGCGCAACCACTCCTCGAGTTCCCGACCGAAGGGGTCGACGAGAGGGGTGCGTGCACCGGACTGCGTCTCCATGTGAGGAGTATGAATATCGCGCGGTACGGATCGGCGGACATCCGCGGAGTGTCGCGTGATCGGGTGGCATGTCGCGGTGGACGTGAGCGGCGTGTCGGTCGTTCGACACGGTCCGCTCGGTCAGCCGTGCAGCGTGTCGCGGGGGGTACTCGCCGAAGCGACGCGCGTACGCCGCGGAGAACCGGCCGAGGTGCGCGAACCCCCACCGCAGGGCGACGGTCGCGACGGTGGTGTCGAGGGGCGACGCTGCCCGGAGTTCGTCCCGGACCCGGTCCAGCCGGATTCCGCGCAGCATCGCGTTCGGGGCGACACCGATCTGCCGTTGGAAGGCCTGCTGCAGCCCGCGGACGCTCAGGCCGACCTGCTCGGCGACGTCCGTGGTGGTGATCGGGGTGTGGGCGACCGCGTGCATGTACTCCACGGCCGCACGAACGCGTCCGGAGGCGCCGACGGGGACCGGGACCTGGCGGGTCAGGACGTGGTGCGGGAACGTGCTGAGCAGGGCGAGGGCGGTGCGCCGTGCGACCTCGGCGAGGGCGAGCACGGACATCGGAGCGGCCCCGAGGACGACCGGCGCCCACTCCTGGACGTGCAGGTTCCAGGCGCGGGCCGCCTCGACCCCGGGTGCCACGGCGTGGTCGAGCACGACCGTGCCGGGCTCGGCGCCGTGGACCTCGGCGGCGACACGCTCGACGACGGCACGGTCCACCTGCACGAGGTTCTGCCGGACGTCCATCAGGTCGAAGCGGAACGGACGGTCCGAGGGGAACACGACAGGACGGCCCGGGACGAGGGCGACCTCGTCGCGGCCGACGTCGACCACGCCGCCGCCGTCGCTCACCCACGTCACGACGAACTCGTCCGGGGACGCGACCTCGCCGACCATCCGTGCGTCGTACCGGGTCGAGCGGAAGGACATCGTCGCGTCGCCGACGGTGCGGAAGCGGTACCCGAACGGTCGCTCCGATCGCTCGGGGAGGAAGCCCGAGGCGTCGTACGCGTCCTCGAACAAGGTCCGAGCGGCGTCGAGGTCGTTCCCGGTCATCTCGACGACGTTCCGAGGGTCGGGTGGCACGCACATCACGGGCATGCTGACACGGCTTGGACCGAGTCTATGAATCCGGATCGACCGGGTGCGGGAAACGGCTCACGCCGCGCGGGTGGCCTTCCGCACCGTCCACCGGTTCTCGTCGCCGTGACGGTCGTAGCGGAGCTCGTCGACGACCATCTGCACGAGGGCCAGCCCACGGCCGCTCTCCGCGAACTCGTCGGGCAGGGTCGCTCCGGCCACGTCGACCGCCGCGGGACGACCGTCGTCGGTGATCCGGGCCTCCAGCCCGTCGGACGCGACGGCCAACGTCAGCGAGCACGTCAACGGGACGCCGGCGGTGGCGTGCTCGATGACGTTCGACGCGAGTTCGATGATCGCGAGCTCGAGGGCCATGCGGTCCTCGACGCTGATCGCGGGCTCCGACGTCCAGACGTCGGCGAGGAAGTCGTGCACGGACGAGACGTCGTCGGGCGGTGACGCGAAGTCGAGCCGGTGTTCCCCCCACGACGGCCCCGGTCAGACCCATTCGCTGACGGCTTCGTCGCCGTCCGCGTAGCTGCGGAGGATCTTGTCGATGTTCGAGAGCTTCAGGACCATCGCGACCTGCTCGGAGGGAGCGGCGATCCGGAGGTCGCCGCCGGCCTGGCGCGCGGTCTTCAGTGCGCCCACGAGTGCGCCCAGACCCGACGAGTCGAGGAACTCGACCTTCGACAGTTCCACGGCGACGCGGGGGCGACCGCCCTCGATGACGGACGCGACCGTCTCGCGGAATGCGGGGGGCCGACACCATGTTGAGGCGGCCCGAGCACTCGAGCACCGCCGCTTCCGTGCCGGCTTCGTGTACGACGATGTCCATTGTCTCCGGGGCCTCCTCGAGAACGTGCGCGTGCCTTCCAGCGAGGCTACCGATTGTCGACGACCGGGGGGAACAGGACGCGCTGACTCCCGCGACCCCGGTCCGGGGGGGATCAGCCCGTGTTCTGCAGTCCGGCGGCGATCCCGTTGACCGTCAACAGCAGCAGGCGGTGGTCCGCGTCGGTCGTGTCGGTGCTGCCCGAGGTGCGGATCGAGCGGAGCGCCCGGAGCTGCAGGTGCGACAGGGCGTCGACGTACGGAGAGCGGAGCCGCACGGCACGCGCGAGCACCGGCCGGTCCTGCAGGACGTCCTCGGCGCCGCTGATCCGCAGGACCCACGAGCGGGTGCGGTCCATCTCGGCGAGGACCTTCTGTCCGAGGTCACCGCGGTCCGCGAGTTCGAGGTAGCGGCGGGCGATCTGGACGTCGGTCTTCGCGAGCGACATCTCGACGTTCTTCAGCAGGGCGGCGAAGAGCGGCCACTCGGCAGCCGCGGTGCGCAGCAGCTCGAGGTCGCCGACCGCCTCGAGCGCGGACCCGAGGCCGTACCACCCGGCGAGGTTGATGCGCGCCTGCGTCCACGAGAACACCCACGGGATCGCCCGCAGGTCCTCGAGGGACTCGACGCTCAGGCCGCGACGGGCCGGACGTGATCCGAGCGGCAGGAGCCCGAGTTCCTCCATCGGCGTGACCCGTGCGAACCACGGCGCGAACCCGTCCGCCTTGACCAGGTCGTAGAACGCGGCGCGGGAGACGTCGTCGAGCTGCTGCGCCAGGTCGGCGAACCGCTCGGCTGCGGCCGCCGTGCGGGACTCGTTCGACGGCGAGGACGCGAACAGGGTCGCGGAGGCCATCTGCTCGAGGTGCCGGGCGGCGATGTCCTGGTCGCCGTACTGGGCGAAGATGACCTCGCCCTGCTCGGTGAGCTTGAGCCGGCCGTCGATCGACCCCGGCGGCTGCGCGAGCACGGCCTCGTTGGCGGGACCGCCGCCGCGACCGAGCGAGCCGCCGCGGCCGTGGAACAGCGTCAGTTCGACGTCGTTCGCCGCGGCCCACGTCGCGATGCGCGCCTGGGCGTCGTACAGCGCGAGGTTCGCCGACACGGGGCCGACGTCCTTCGACGAGTCGGAGTAGCCGAGCATGACCTCGAGCCGCCGACCGGTCGCGGCGAGGCGTCGCTGGAACGGCTCGGTCCGGACGGCCTCGTCGAGGATGTCGACACTGGCGTGCAGGTCGGCGAAGGTCTCGAACAGCGGGATCACGTCGAGCACCGGGGCGGCCTCGACCGAGCCGAGCGCGGCGACCGCGAGCTCGTGCACGTTCGCCAGGTCCGCCGCGGACTGCGTGAACGAGACGATGTACCGGCTCGCCGAACGGACGCCGTACCGACGCTGCAGGTCCGCGATGGTCCGGAAGACGGCGAGGACCTCCTCCGTCATCTCGCTGCGTGCTCCCCCCGGCCCGGATCTCCGCGAGGGCGGTGCGGTGGACCTGCGAGTGCTGACGGACCTCGAGTTCGGCGAGGTGGAAGCCGAAGGTCTCGACCTGCCACACGAGGTTCTGCAGCTCGCCGTTCGCGGCCCGGACGGCACCGGCGGCGGTCAGGGAGGCCTGCACGACGCGGAGGTCCGTGAGGAGCTCGTCGGGACCGCTGTACGCGAGCGGACGGTCGTCGCGGCGGGTGGCGTCGATGCGGGCGGCGATGAAGAGCAGTGCCCGACGGTGCGTCTCGTTCGGCGCGCGGATGCCGATGCGCTCGGCGACCTCCGGGTCGAGCGACTCCTGCGCCGCGACGAGGGCGGTGAGGCCGGCGTCCGCGGGGGGTGTGGTCGGCGTCGAGCGTCAGGCCGCTGCCGATCCGGGTGGCGGCGCGGGTGAGACCGAGCAGGATGTGCTCGGCCGCGATCTCGGCGGCCTGGCGCGTGACGTCGGCGGTGACGTGCGGGTTGCCGTCGCGGTCCCCGCCGATCCACGTGCCGAAGCGCACGAACGCCGGGGCCTGCACCGGGGCGCGGCCGGCGTCGTCGCCCTGCAGCCGGTCGTCGAGCAGTCGGTAGACCTGGGGCACGATCTCGAAGAGCGTCTGGTCGAACACGCTCATCGCGGTCCGGACCTCGTCCAACGGGGTGGGCCGGGTCGTCCGCAGCGGCGAGGTGCGCAGCAGCGTGGCGATCTCCTCGAGCAGACGTCGCTCGTTCTCGGCACGGGCGGTGGCGTTCTTCGTGCGGTCGCGTTCGTCGATGAGGTCCGTGATGCGACGGACACCCGTGGTCACCGCACGACGGCGGGCCTCGGTCGGGTGCGCGGTGAGGACCGGGTGGAACCGGAGCCCCTCGAGCCGGGCGGCGGCCTCGTCGGCGCCGACCTGCTCCACGAGCTCGACGAACGTGGCCGGGAAGGAGTCGCCCGGCAGGCCGCCGTCGTCGCCGCGCGACCGGAGCACGCGGACGCGGTGGTGCTCCTCGGCGAGGTTGACGAGGTGGAAGTACGAGGTGAAGGCGCGTGCGACCTCTTCGGCGCGTTCCGCCGAGAACCCCGCGACGACCGCCTCGGCCCGCGCGGCTCCGTCGGCGTCGGTGTTCTCGTACGCGTGGATGACCGCCTGGCGCAGCGCCTCGACGTCGCGCAGCAGGTCGGGCCCGCCGGTCTCGCTGAGCACCCGGCCGAGCAGGTTGCCGAGGTACCGGACGTCGGCGCGGAGGTCGCTGTCGACCGCTCCGCTGACGTCGTCACGCGCCCGCCCGTGGCGCGTCGAGCCGTCGATCGTCGTCATGGAGGTCCTTCCCGGGTCGGTCCGGGCTGTCCCGCCCGGGTCGGTCCGGGCTGTCCCGGCGTGGCAGCAGCGTACCGGCCAGTGCAGCCTCGTGACGACGACCGTCCGGACGGGCGGACCAGCGGCGGCCCGCAGGGTGGGTCAGGCCGGGTCGGCGAGGACGGACGGCAGCCGCGTGCCGTCGACCGCCGCGAGCAGCCCGGCGTCGAGCCGGTACGCGAGTTCGACCTCGGCGATGACCCGCTCCCGCTCGTCCTCCGTCCACGGGGCCGCGTCGAGTTCCGCCCGGTAGGTGTCCGTGAACGCGGCGGGATCGGCCACCTGGTCGAAGATCCACAGCAGGACGCCGTTCGTCTCGAACCCGAACTGGTCGGCGAGCAACCGGCCGAGCGCGTGGCCGCCGGTCAGGTCGCCGAGGTACCGCGTGTAGTGGTGTGCGACGAACCCGCCCGGCCACGTCGCCGCGACCTCGTTGAGCCGTCGCACGTACGCCGTCGTCGCCGGCAGCGGCGTGAGCAGCTCGTCCCAGTCGGGCCCGACCAGGTACTCGAGGTCCGCGCGGATGCCCGGCATCCTGGTCAGTCGGCTCGTCACGAACGGGGCCGCGACGGGGTGGTCCGCCATCCGGTCCGCCGCGCGTTCGAGGGCGTCGTACACGAACGCGTACTGCCCGAGCAGTGCCGCGTAGTCGGCGACGTCGCACCGCCCCTCGACGAGGTCGTGCATGAAGCCGTGCCCGGCCGAGACGCCGTGCGAGCGCCGGGTCCGGGCCCGCAGCGCCTCGGAGAACGGGACGACGTTCGTGCTCATGAGGTGAGGCTAACCTCACTTGGTGCCCGTCGTCACGCACCGACGGGAAGACCCAGGAAAGGAGGCTCGTCCCCGATGAGCCCGAAGCCGAACCGCCCGCAGCACGTCCTGGTCGTCGTCCGGACCGAACGACTCACCCCGCACATGGTGCGCGTGCACCTCGGAGGACCCGGGTACGACGCCTTCGTCGGCGACGCCGACCCGGAACGCCTGGCGATGACGGACAAGTACGTGAAGCTGCTGCTCCCGCAACCGGGCTCCGGGCTGCGACCGCCGTACGACCTGGAGGCCCTCCGCGCGACGATGCCGAAGTCGGACCTGCCCGCCCGCCGCACGTACACGGTGCGCGCCGTGGACCCGCTCGCACGGACCATCGCGATCGACTTCGTCGTGCACTCGTCGGCAGGGCACGGCGACGACGGACTCGCCGGGCCCTGGGCGGTCGCCGCGCAGCCCGGGGACCGCATCGCACTGTCCGGTCCCGGCGGCGGGTACGCACCCCCCGACCGACCCGACCGTCACGCACGTGCTGCTCGGCGACGACAGCGCCCTGCCCGCGATCGGTGCCGCCCTGGAGGCGATGCTCCCCACCGCCACGGGTGTCGCCCTGGTCGAGGTGGCCGGCCCCGCCGACGAACAGCCGCTCGTGCACCCGACGGGCGTCACGCTGCGGTGGCTGCACCGCGACGCGGTCGGGGCCGAGCCCGGCACGCTGCTGCTGGCGGCGACCCGAGAGCTGCCCAGGGCCTCCCGGCCGGTCCGGGTCTTCGCGCACGGCGAGCGTGCCGCGATCAAGGCGATCCGTCGGGTCCTGCAGGACGACTGGGGACTCGAGAAAACGGACATGTCACTGTCGGCCTACTGGGCGCTCGGGCGCGCCGAGGACCGGTTCCAGGAGGAGAAGCGCGAACCCGTCGGGGTGGTCTTCCCCGGCTGAGCTGCCGCCACCGGCCGGTCGGACGGGAGGCCCGCCGCGCGTCGGTGGTCGCCGGTAGCGTCCCGCGCATGGTCCGGCCCCGAGACGTCCCGCGCTGCTGCGTGCCCGGCTGCGACCGCACGACCACGGACGGCGTGCCCGTGCCGCTGTGCCTCGGACACGTCACCCTGGTCGGCGACTTCGCCGCGGAGCACGTCGGCGTCGAGGACCTGCTGCCCGGCCCGTGCATCGTGTGCGGCGGACGCATCGGCGTGCGCTTCCCGACCGGGATCCTCTGTGCCGTGTGCGAGTGGCGGTTCGGCGACGTGCCGGACGGCGAACTCGGTGCGCCGCGGGTCGACGTCGTCTACTACCTGCGGATGCGCGACGAGAGCGGGGACCGGGTCAAGATCGGCACGACCGCGAACCCGCGGCAACGGCTCGGGCGGATCGCGCACCAGGACCTGCTCGGGTTCGAGCGGGGCGACCGGACGCTCGAACGACGGCGACACGCCGAGTTCGCGGCCTCGCGCTACCCGGGCACCGAGTGGTTCCGCGTGACGCCGGAGCTCCTGGCGCACGTGGGCACGGTCGCCGCGGGCGCCCCGGACCCGTGGGCGCTGCACACGCGGTGGGTCAGCGAGGCGCTGGCGCTCCGGGTCTGAGGCAGCGAGCGGCGCTCCGGGCCTGAGGCAGCGAGCGGCGCTCTGGTCCCGAGGCAGCGAGGGGTCCGAGGCAGCGAGGGGTCCGAGGCAGCGAGCGGCGCTCCGGACCCGAGGCAGCGACCGGCGTCCCGCGCCTGGCACGCGGTCGGCGGCGACCGCGGTCAGCGGGCGTAGGCGTCGACGAAGAGCGGGCCGCGGATCTCCCGCAGGACGTCGACGAGCCGGTCGACCGTCCGGCCGGACACGCCGGACACCTGGAGGTCCCACGGACCGAGTGCCGGCAGCCGCCCGGTGCGGATGCGCACGACCTCCCACCCGACGGCACGGGTGGCGCGGTCCTTCCGGCGGTCGGAGTCCTCGCGGGAGCCCACGTGCTCGAGCCCGTGCCGCCCGGTCGAGTCGTACTCGATCGCGACGCGGAGCTCGGGCAGCACGATGTCCGGCCAGACCTCGACGTGCTCGTGGAACGGCCGGTCCAGGCGGATCGCGGTGTGGTCGAACGTCAGGTCGAGCCGGTCGCGCAGCGCTGCGCGGAGCTCCGCCTCGACCGCCGAGGCCGGCGCCGGGGCACACCGACTGACGAAGGACTCCCCCCGACGGCAGGCGCGGGGTCTTCGGGCAGATGGTCCGGGGTGCGGCCGAGCGGGCACCGCCGGTCCGTCCGGTGCGGCGGCTCCCCCCGGCGCGTCGACGCCACCGCGCCGCTCGGCACCGCGGACGAGGAGGCCCCGGTGGCGACGGCGCGGGCACCACCGCGCGCGGGCGCGGCCGGCAGCGTCTGCCGACCGGTCGTCCGCACGGCGCGCTGCGGGACGGGGACCCCGCTCGGCCAGTCCTCCGGCAGGACCGGCCAGCGCTGCGGCTGGGCGAGCACCGCACACTCCGGGCACCACACGGACCTTCGGCGCTCACGCCCCGGCCGGGACCGCTGCTCGGACGGTGTCGCGACGAACACGTGGCCGACGTCGCACTCCCACGTCAGCAGGACGTCGGCGGCCGGCGGCACCTGCGTGAGGACGACACCGGCGTTCCACTCCGGGTGGTACTGCCGCACGAGGACCGGCCACGACGCCCACTCGGCTCGGAACTCCCCCCACGGCGTAGGGCACCGGGACGCCGCGCGACCACTGTCGGCGGCGCCACCACGCATCGACTGGTTCGGCCACGAGCGGCACGGTAGGACGAGCCACCGACACCGACCGGATCGGCCCTCGCCGACACCGACCGGGACCGCTTCGCTCAGGTCGGCGGGGTGACGAACGTGAACCGCTCGGGACCGGCGTCGGACCCGTCGTCGAGCACGCGGATGCCGGACTCGCGGCAGGCGGTGATGCCGTCGCGGTGCACGCGCTCCGGCCGAGGCCGCTTCGGGACGCCGGCGCTGCCGAAGACGGCCCACGCGTTCGCCGCCGCGGCGCTCGTGAAGCGGGTGCTGTACCGGACACCGGCGAACCCCGCCGCGTCGAAGGCCCGGGCCCACGCCTGCGGCACCCGGTAGTCGCCCATCGTCTGCAGCTCCGCCCCCCACGCCGGACCGGACCGCGAGCGGGTCGGTGACGTCGGCGAAACGGCGGCCACGGGAGGCGCGCGCGGCCACGACGACCATCTCCCGAGCCCGTGCCGCGAACACGGTGTTCGTGGTCAGGGTGTGGTGTGCGAGACGCTCCCGCACGGCGACCTCCACCGAGTCCGCCCAGTAGCAGGTGCCCCGCGGAGCGGCGAGGTCGAAGCGGCCGCCGTCGATCCCGTCCGCGTCCGCCGGGGTCGAGGCGAACCACCAGGCACCGCGGTCGTGCCGCTTCGCCCGGTAGAAGGTGGTGCCGCGCGACTCCGCCGCGGGGGAAGGCCGACAGGTCGACGCCCGCGTCCGGGGGCTGCTGGGCGACGTCGCTGCGCCGGGGCTCGTGTGCCGGAGTCATCGCGCGCGGCTCAGGCGTCCGCGTGCCAGGCGTTCGCCGCGCGACGGGCGGCAGTGAGCACGGGCTGCACGCGACCGTCCCGGAGCGCCTGGGCGGCGGTCGTCCCGCCGAACTCGTCGGCGACGGTGTTCAACCAGAGCGCGCTGCCCCACGGGTCGATGCCGTCGCGGTCGAGCAGGTCGAGGACCTCCCGCAGGTGCGGGAGCGGGGCGCCGGAGGCACCGAACTGGAACGACGGGAAGATGCGGGTGCCGTCCCCGATCTTCAGGCCGAGCAGGTCGCGCTTCTGGCTCGCCTTGTGGATCGCCTGCCGGCTCACACCACGCCAGGTCGCGAGCGAGGTCGTGTCGTAGAACGGCCCGATGAGGGCGTCCGCCTCGTGCTTCACTGCGGGCAGGGCGGCGAGCATGCGTTCGGCCAGCGCGTCGACGTCCGCAGAGTCGGAGAGCGCGCCGTCCGCCCGGCCCTGCCGGACGAGGTCGGTGACCGCCTCGACCAGTGCGGTCTCGGTGGCGGAGAGCCCCCGGCCCGCGCGGCGGTCCGCGTCGGCCGTGGCGCCGGAGCGCTGAGCGCTCGCACCGCGGGTGGCCGAGCGGTGCAGTGTCGATTCCAAGCCGGACTCCTGTCGTCAACCGTGTCAACCACACGCTACGCGCGGGGCGACAACCGTGTCAACCCGTCCTGCCGGTTCCGCTCCCCCGACCGCCGGACGGGAGGTGCGGTGCGCTTCCGGCACCGCGCCTCCCGTCCGGCGACCCCGCGTCAGCGGGTGTCAGTGCTCGTCGTAGTGGTCCTCGTGACGGGCGTGACGGTGCCCGTCGTGGACGAAGTCGACGTGGTCGTCGTGCTCGACGGTCTCGTGCTCGCCGCCGTCGCGCTCGTGATCGTGCTCCTCGACGCCGTGTTCGGCGACGCGGTGCTCGCCCTCCGCGGGTCCGTCGACGGTGGGGTCGGTCGTGTCGGTCATGGTGCCGTCCTTTCGTGAGATCGGTTCTCATGGCAACCGTACGGGCTCGTCCCCCCCGATGTCCGCCGGCGGACCGGCAGACCCGTCGGACCTTCCCCGGGACGCCGTGCCGTGCCAGGGTCGGACCGTGTACACCGACATCACCGGACCGGACCTCACCTCGTACCGCGGCAGCGTCGCCGAACCGGACGACTTCGACGACTTCTGGCGACGCACCCTCGCGGCAGCGCGGGAGCACCCCGTCGCCGTACGGACCGAGCGGGTCGACACCGGCCTCACGACGGTCGACACCTACGACGTCTCGTTCGCCGGCTGGGACGGGCAGCGCGTCGCCGCGTGGCTGACGGTCCCCGCGGGCAGCAGCGCCGACGCTCCGCTCCCCGCCGTCGTGGAGTACCTCGGCTACGGCGGTGGACGCGGCCTGCCCACCGAACGCCTGCTCTGGGCGTCGTCGGGCGTCGCGCACCTGCTCATGGACACCCGCGGCCAGGGCTCCGGTTGGGCGACCGGCGACACCCCGGACCCGGACGGCAGCGGACCGGCGATCCCCGGCGTGATGACCCGCGGCATCGAGTCGCCCGACACGTACTACTACCGGCGCCTGACCACCGACGCGGTCCGCGCCGTCGACGCCGTCCGCGACATCGACCTCGTCGACGGCCGACGGGTCGCGGTGCTCGGCGGCAGCCAGGGCGGCGGGATGGCGATCGCCGTCGCCGGTCTGGTGGAGGGACTGGCCGGGGTGTTCCCCCCGCGTGCCGTTCCTCTGCGACCACCGGCACGCCACGCAGATCACCGACGCCTACCCGTACCACGAGGTCGTCGACTACCTGGCGACGCACCGCACCGCCACGGAGCAGGTGTTCGGCACGCTCGCGTACTTCGACGGCGTCCTGCACGCGGCCCGTGCGACCGCACCGGCGTGGTTCTCGGTCGCGCTGATGGACCCGATCTGCCCGCCCTCGACCGTCTACGCGGCCTACAACGCCTGGGGTGGCCCGAAGGAGATCACCGTCTGGGAGTACAACGGCCACGAGGGCGGCGGGGCGCACGAGGACGCCGACACGCTGCCGCGGCTCCGGGAGCTGTTCGGCTGACACCGGAGCGACCACGGCGACCGGCCAGCGGGCGAGCACCGGCTCGGTCACCGGGGGAGGGCCACGATGTGACGCTGCGTTGCGCCGTGTAGCGCCGTGTTGCGGAGTGTGCCGCCGTGTTTCGTCCTCCGTTGTGAGCGGGGCGCAGCCCTCGTACCGTCGGGCCACCGACCGGCACCCGCCGGCCGGGTCACCGACGTGAGGGACACCGATGACCGACACGGCCCCGGCGCACACCGCCTCCTCCCGCACGCTCGTGTTCCGCACGGTGCACCCCGACGACCCTGCCGTCGCCCCGCTGCTCGCCGACCTGGAACACGAGTACGACACCCGGTACGGCGACTCCTCCGACGAGCCGGCTTCGGTCGAGCTCCGGCGTTGGCCGGCGGAGGACTTCGTCGCCCCCCCGCGGTGCCTTCGTCCTGCTGTTCGAGGACGACCAGCTCGTCGCCGGCGGCGCGTTCAAGCCGTACGACGCGGAGACCGTCGAGCTCAAGCGCATCTGGACCGCGCCGGCCGCACGCGGGCGGGGGCTCGCCGGGCTCGTCGTCGCCGAACTCGAGGCAGAAGCCCGCCGCCGTGGGTTCCGCCGCGTCCACCTGACCACCGGGCCGCGGCAGCCCGAGGCGGTCCGGCTCTACCTCCGCTCCGGGTACACCCCCCCGGTTCGACCGCGGACGGCCGCCGGAGGAGATCGGGATCCACCCCTTCGAGAAGGTGCTCGACGAGGCGGAGGCGGAGCGGGCCTCCCGTCCGGAGACCGACCCGGACGTCGTCCTGGCGGGGCGCGCCGCGCTCGACCGGCCTGTCGTGCCGCTCCGGCACCCGCTGCGGTGGCTCGCCGCCGCGGTCGTCCTCGTGCTCGTGCTGAACCTGGTGCAGACGCTGTTCACCAACCCGTCCTGGGGGTGGCCCCGTGTCGGGACGTGGCTGTTCAGCCCGGCGATCCTCACCGGACTGCAGCTGACCCTCGTCGCGACCGCGTTGAGCGCGGTGATCAGCTTCGCCGGTGGAGTCCTCGTCGCGGTCGCCCGGATGTCGCCGAACCCGGTGTTGTCCGGGCTCGCCTGGGGCTACGTCTGGCTGTTCCGGTCGGTGCCGCTCATCCTCGTGCTCGTCTTCCTCTACAACCTCGGCTCGCTGTACCCGTCGATCGGCGTCGGGATCCCCTTCGGGCCGCAGTTCACCGTGCCGACGACCGACCTGCTCGGCGACCTGGCGATCGGGGTGCTCGCGCTGAGCCTCAGCGAGATCGCCTACGCGTCGGAGATCGTCCGCGCCGGGGTCCTCGCCGTCGACACCGGGCAGCGTGAGGCGGCGCAGGCGCTCGGACTCCCCCCGTCACCGACAGTTCCTGCGGATCGTGCTGCCCCAGGCCCTCCGCTCGATCGTGCCGGCGTTCGTCAACCAGCTGATCGGGCTGCTCAAGGCGTCCTCGCTGCTGTTCTACGTCTCGCTGCTCGACCTGTTCGGGGTGGTGCAGAACCTGTCGAGCACCTACCCGACGGACGTCATCCCGCTGCTCGTCGTCGCGACGCTCTGGTACCTCGCACTCACCAGCGCCGTGTCGGTCGTGCAGTACCACGTCGAGCGGTGGACGGCCCGCGGCTCGGTGCGCGAGCTGCCGCCGACCCCCCTGGCAGCGGATCCGTGCCGCGCTGCGGGCTGCCCGCCGCACCGCCGCCACCCGTTCCACGACCACGGCGTCCGACCCGTCCGTCGCGACGACCGCCGTCAGGAGCACCCGATGACCGCCGCCGTCTCCGTCCGGAGTGCCGTGAAGGCGTTCGGCGACCACGTCGTCGTCGACGGCGTCGACCTCGACCTGCCCGCCGGGAGCGTGACGGCGGTGCTCGGACCCTCCGGGTCGGGCAAGTCGACACTCCTCCGCGCGATCAACCACCTGGAGCCGCTCGACCGCGGTGTCGTCACCATCGGTGGCGAGCCGGTCGGGGTCCGCGTCCGTCGCGGCCGCGACGGCCGTGAACGCCTCGAGGAGCTGCCCGAACGGATCATCCTGCGGCAGCGCTCCCGGATCGGGTTCGTGTTCCAGCACTTCAACCTGTTCCCGCACCTCACCGCGCTCGAGAACGTCGTCGAGGGGCCGGTCGCCGCCGGGGTCCCCGCCGACGCTGCCCGGGCACGCGGCAGACAGCTCCTCGACCGGGTCGGGCTCGGTGACCGCGCGGACAGCCGACCACGGCAGCTGTCCGGCGGCCAGCAGCAGCGCGTCGCCATCGCCCGGGCGCTCGCGCTCGAGCCCTCGGTGGTGCTGCTCGACGAGCCGACGTCGGCGCTCGATCCGGAGCTCGTCGGCGAGGTGTTGTCCGTCATCGCGGACCTCGCCCGGTCCGGCACCACGCTCGTCGTCGTCACGCACGAGGTCGCCTTCGCCCGCGAGGTCGCCGACCACGTCGTGTTCCTCGACCGCGGCCGCGTCGTCGAACAGGGACCGCCGTCGCAGGTCATCGATGCGCCGGCGCACCCGCGCACCCGCGACTTCCTCGCCCGCGTGCGCTGACCGCGCGGCTCTCCCACACCCCGTCCCCACCCGATCCCCTCGTCTGGAGCACCATGTCCTCGAACCCCGTCTCCCTCCGCCGGCGGCACCGTGCCGGCGTCCTCGTCCTCGCGGCCGGCGTCGTCGTCGCACTCGCCGGCTGCTCAGCGAACGCCGCGGCCGAATCCGCCGGCGCGGACGACGGCTCGGTCACGATCGGCGCCGCCGCGAACGGTGCCGCGACCGAGACCACGCTCGACGTCGCGGCCGACCCCGCCCTGCACGATGCCCTCCCCCGCCGACGTGCAGGCCTCGGGGAAGCTCGTCATCGGCGTCGGGGCCCTGCCCGCCGGGTTCCCGCCGCTCGCCTTCACCGGGGACGACCAGAAGACGCTCACCGGCTCGGAGCCGGACCTCGGCCGCCTCGTCGCCGCGAAGCTCGGTCTCCGGGCGGAGGTGTCGAACGCGACCTGGGACAACCTCTTCGTCGGCATCGACGGCGGCAAGTTCGACGCCGGGTTCTCGAACATCACCGTGACCGAGCAGCGCAAGGAGAAGTACGACTTCGCGTCCTACCGGCAGGACGAACTCGCCCTGCAGGTACCGGCCGACAGCGACCTGTCCTTCGACGGCGACCCGTCCGTCCTCGCCGGGGAGACGATCGCCGTGAGCTCGGGCACGAACCAGGAGAAGATCCTGCTCGAGTGGCAGGAGCAGCTCGCGGCCGACGGGAAGACCGTCACGGTCAAGTACTACCCGGACGGCAACGCGGTGAAGCTGGCCCTCGACTCGGGGAAGATCGACGGGTACTTCGGCCCGAACCCGACGATCGCCTACCAGAACAGGCAGAGCGCGGGTGGGGCGCACCCCACGAAGACGGCGGGCACGTACTCCGGAGCCGGGGCGGACCTGCAGGGGCTCATCGCGGCGACGACGAAGAAGGGCAGCGGTCTCGCGGATCCGATCGCGGACGCCCTCGACGAGCTCATCGAGGACGGCACCTACGCGGAGTGGCTGCGGGCGTACGGCCTGTCGAACGAGGCCGTCGAGCACTCGGAGGTCAACCCCGAGGGACTGCCGCTCGACAACAGTTGACGCACGGCTCCCGCGCTGGCACGACGCGCCGCTCACCTCCCCCGGTGGGCGGCGCGTCGTGCGTTGCCGCCGTCGTCCGCGCAGCGGCGACGGGCCGACGGTCCGCCGGGACGCACGGTGGCGGACGGGAGGCGCGGTGTGCGCCGGCACCGAGCCTCCCGTCCGGCGGCAGGACCGCACCCCGCGCGAGCGGGCGCGACCCGGGTCGCGCGGCGCGCCGGGCTCCAGGCGACGCCAGGCCTCAGCGACGCCTGGCCTCAGCGACGCCTGGCCTCAGCGACGCCGGGCCTCAGGCGACGACGACCGCCTCGGCGGTGCGGCGGGCCCACTCGGCGGCGAGCAGCTCGTAGGACCGCACCCGTGCGGCGTGCTCGTGCGTGATCGTCGTGACGAGGAGCTCGTCCGCACCGGTGACCCGGCGGAGCACCTCGAGCCGGTCCGCGACGTGCCCGGCGTCCCCGACGAAGCGGGCGGCGATGCGGTCGCGGACGGACGCGGCGGCGGCTGCGTCGAGCGGGGTCGCGCGGGCCTCGTCCGGCGTCGGGTACGCGATCGCGCCGATGCCGGAGCGGATCGAGCGCACCCACTGCCCGTAGCCGTGCGCGAGTTCCTCGGCCTCGGCGGTCGAGCGGCCGACGACGACGTCCGCGGACACGATGACGTACGGCTCGTCGAGCACGCCGGGGCGGAAGGCCGCGCGGTACGCCTCGACGGACGCCAGGACGGTGCCGGGTGTGGAGTGGTAGTTCGCGCCGTAGGGCAGACCGAGCACCCCCCGCGATCCGGGCGCTCTCGCCGCCGGTCGAACCGTGGACCCAGAGCTCGACGTCCGCACCGGTCGCCGGTGGCGCCTCGACGACGGCGCCGTCACGCTCCCAGGTGCCGGCGAAGAGGGCACGGACCAGGGCGAGTTCGTCCTCGAACCGGTCGACGTCACCGGGCACGCGGCCGAGGAGCTCCCCCTGCAGGGCGAACCGGCTCCCGGGGGCGATGCGGAGGTCGAAGGGCGCGGGCAGGAGCAGCCCGTCCACCTCGGTGTCCGCGCGCGGGGCGAGCGCGGGCGGCTTCGGGGTGCCCGGAGCGGGTGCGCCCGAGCGGCCGAGACCGAGGTCGAACCGCGGCCCGTACAGCCCGGTGAGGGTGCCGAAGGTCTCGGCGATCTGCAGTCCGCGGACGTTCCCGACCAGGGTCGCTGCGCTGCCGACCCGGATCGACGTGGTGGCACCGGCGACGGCACCCATGACGACGGTCGGCGCACTGCCCGCGACGCCCGGGTTGAGGTGGTGCTCGGCGAGCCAGTACCGGGCGTAGCCGGCGCGCTCGGTGACGACGGCGAGGTCGATCGTCTCGTGCAGGGCCGCCGTGGCGGACGAACCGCTGCGCACGGGGACGAGGTCGAGCACCGAGAGCGGCACCGGCGCCCCGCGGTCGACGCCGCTCACGCGAGCACCCCCTGGCGGTCACGGACCCGCCCGGAGAGCCCGAGGGTCTCGCGCAGGGTCGCCCCGTCCTCGTACTGCTCCCGGTACACACCGCGCTCCTGCAGCAGTGGGACGACGCTGTCGACGAACTCGTCCAGGCCGTACGGGTTCGTGTGCGGGACGACGACGAACCCGTCGGTCGCCCGTTCCTGCACGTACCGGTCGATCTCGGCGGCGATGCTCGACGGCGTGCCGACGAAGCCGCCCCGTGTCGACACCCGGATGACGAGCTCGCGGATGGACAGCCGGTCCGCCGCGGCCTGCTCGCGCCACGTCTGCACGACCGCCCGGGGGGTCCCGGACGTGCCGGACCCTGCCGCGGGTGATCGTGTCCGCGTCGACGTCGGGTTCGACCTCGGGCAGCGGTCCGTCGACGTCGTAGGACGACAGGTCCCGGTTCCAGACCTGCTCGAGGAACGCGATCGCGGTCGCCGAGCTGACCTGCGCGCGACGGATCGCCCGGGAGCGTTCCTCGGCGTCGGCCCGGGTGTCGCCGAGCGTGAAGGTCGCGCCGGGCAGGACGAGCAGCTCGTCCCGGGAACGTCCGACCCGTTCCAGCCGTGCCGCCAGGTCGTCGGAGAACCGGCGGGCGTCCTCGAACTCAGTGTGCAGCGAGAAGACGACCTCGGCCTGCGCGGCGGCGAGGTCGCGGCCCTCGTCGGAGTCGCCGGCCTGCACGAGCACGGGGTGACGCTGTGGGCTGCGCGGCACCGGGAACGTGCCGGTGACGTCGAACTGCGGGCCGTGGTGGTCGACGTCCCGGATGCGGGAGCGCTCCGCGTACACGCCGGAGGTCCCGTCGGCGACGACGGCGTCCGGCTGCCACGAGTCCCACAGCTCGCGGGCGAGCTCGACGAACTCGGCGGCGCGCGTGTACCGGTCCGCGTGGTCGAGGAAGCCCCCGCGTCGGAAGTTGGCACCGTGGAAGGCGTCCGAGCTCGTCACGACGTTCCACCCGGCGCGGCCCTCGGTGAGGTGGTCGAGCGTGGCGAGCTGCTTCGCGAGCTCGACCGGCTCGTTGAACGTCGCCGACAGCGTGCCGACGAGCCCGATGTGGGACGTCACCCCGGCGAGGGCGGCCAGGACGGCGAGCGTGTTCGGACGACCGACGACGTCGAGGTCGTGCACGCGGCCCTTCTGCTCGCGGAGCCGCAGCCCCTCGGCGAGGAACAGGAAGTCGAGCCGGCCCCGCTCGGCGTTCCGCGCGAAGTGCTCGAACGACGAGAACGCGATCTGGCTCTCCGCGCGGTCGTCGCTCCAGACCGTGGTGTTGTTGACGCCCGGGAAGTGGGCGGCCAGGTGCACCTGTCGCTTCGTGCTCATGCGGGGACCCCCCTCGGGTGTGGTGGTGGCGTACCGGCTGAGCGCGGGGCGCAGCCCGAACCGCGTCCGCAGGTCGGCGACGGGGCGCGAGGCGACGTCCGCGCGGAGCCCGGCGGTGACGAGCGCGGGGACGAGCTGTCGGGCGACGGCGGTGCTGTCGAGCGGGATCCGCAGCGGGCGCAGTCGGACGCCGGCGTACCCGAGGGCACGGAGGTCGCCGATGCGGGACACGAGTTCCGGCACGGTGGTCGCGAGCACGGCGGCGTCCGACCAGGAGGGACCCGCTGCCGCAGGCCCCGCCGCCACGGTTCCCGCCGCCGCGTCGAGCGCCGCCAGCGCGTCCGCCGCCTCCGCCGACGACGACCCGATGAGCACCGCGAGGTCCGCGAGCACCGGGCGCTCCGGGTCCGATCCGGCCGCCTGCTCGGCGTCCCGCACCACGGCCAGCGCGCCCCGGTCCTCCAGGCCGCCCGCGCCGGGCGTGACGAGCACGACGTCCGCGGCGTCGACCGCGAACCGGGCCGTGTCCTCGCGGTGCGCCAGTGCGAGGACCGGCGGCCGACCCTGCGGGGACCGCGGGACGATCGACGCGCCGTGCACCGACAGGTACGAGCCCCGGAACCGGGCATCGTGGATGCGGTCGCGGTCGATGAAGCGGCCGGTGGCGACGTCGCGGATGACGGCGTCGTCGTCCCAGCTGTCCCAGAGACGCGCAACGACCTCGGCCACCTCGCGCGCCTCGTCGAGCAGCGGCTCGACCGTGCCCGGTCCCGGTGCTCCGTCGGGCAGGGTCCGGCGGCCGAAGAGCGCGGCCTCGCGGGCGGTGGGACTCACCTGCAGTCGCCACCCGGCCCGGCCGGTCGACACGTGGTCGAGGGTCTGGAGGGCCGTTGCGACGTGGAAGGGTTCGGTGTGCGTCACCGAGACGGTCGGGACGAGGCCGATCTGGCGGGTGGCCGGTGCGACGGCGGCGGCGACGAGCAGTGCGTCGAGGCGCCCGACGACCGTGCTGGTGTCCAGGTCACCGGTCGCGTCCACGGGGCCGGCGGTGAAGGAGTCCTCGAACGTGACGGCGTCGACGCCGAGGCGGTCCTGCTCGCCGACGACGTCGCGCCAGTGCTGCAGGGTCGGCAGGCGTCGCGCGGCGACCGGGTCGGTCCGCCAGGCTGCCGGGTGCCATCCGGCACCCTGCAGCGCGGTGACGAGGGTGATGCGGTCGGGCACGGGTTCCTCGGCTCTGTCGGTGGTCACGGCATGCGGGATGCGGGGCATCGGGCGTGCGTCGACGCTACGGCGACGGACGCCGGACCGGGGCGTGGGTTGCGGTCCGTGACGGGGTGTTGCGTCGGATGACGTCCGGCGTCCGTCCGTCACGCGGGTGGTGACGGCGCTCGATCACCAGGTGATGCGGACGAACTCCTGGCGGAGGCGGTCGGCTCGTCCGGGGTTGGTCTGCTCACCCAGCCGATGCGGCCGAGGAGGTGCGCCCGGAAGTCCGGATGACCCGAGCGGTTCTGCGACTCCGGTCCGTGCTCGGCGCAGTTGTGGAGGACGGCGTGGAGGCGGTCGACCTCGCGGCGGCCGGGAGCGGTGCGGTCGTTGACGACGACGCCGGTGACGCTCTGGCGGACGCTCGCGGGTGGGACCCGGGTCTTGCGGGCGTTGAGCCGGAGGCCCTGGTCGGTGACGATGCGGTCGACACCCCGGAGGAAGGCGTCGGCGCGTCGCGCGAGACGGTCGTCGCCGCTGAAGGTGAGGTCGTCGACGTCCCCGCCGGGCGGCATCGCGGTGAGCACGTGGGTCGGGACGCGGTGGGTGCAGAGACCGGTGAGGACGTGGGCGAGGGGTTCCGCGAACCCGGCCGCCCGGAACACCCCGTACACGGACCGTGCGCGGACGCTCGCGAAGAAGCTGGTGAGGTCGGCGGTGATGACGACGCGTTGCCCGACGTGCAGCGCGGCGCCGGAGACCACGCTGCGGCCGGGGACGAAGCCGTGTGCCGCGTCGTGCACCGGCAGGACCGCCAGGAGTTCGTCGAGGACCGTCCGTTGCGTCCGGCGGAGCATGTCCAACGGTTTCTCGAGCAGGCGCGGCGTGCGCCCCGGGCGGCGGACCCACTCGTGCCGGTGGTGGTGCAGCGGGCTGGCGGAGCCGGGTCGGCGGTTCCACCCGCGCGTGTCGGCGAGCCACAGGAGCCGGCCGACCGTCAGGTCCAGTTCGCGGGCGAGCTCGGGCAGGGTGTCGACGAGCAGGCGGCTCGACACCCGCGGCACCGCGCGCACCGGGACCGCCCGCCGCACCAGCACCCGGACCGGACGGCGGGTGGACCGTGTGCGGTGCAGTCGCACCAGCTGCGGTGACGCCGCGATCACCGCCGCGAGTTGCCGGGGTGCGTCGACGGGAGGCCGTGGGTACGTCTCGAGCGCGGTGCGGACGGCGTGGCCCACGTACGCGCGCTCCGGTCCGACGACGTCGAAGCCCGCGGCCGTGAGCAGACCGGTGTCCCAGGCGTCGGCGGCGAGGAAGGCGTCCGCGAGGGCGGTCGCGACCACCTCGACGGGCGTGGGGTTCCCGGGGGGACCTGTCGGTGCCTCCGTGAGGTCGCGCGCGCGGAGCGCGCCGAGCCTCTCGGGGCGTGTGGTGCTGCTGGTCCTGCGTACCCCGGGGTGACCCCGGAGAGGTCGACGCGTCACGCGCGCCGTCCGCCTCCCCCCGGGAACTCCACGTGCTCACCATACGGAGGATCGCGCTACCGTGACGAGCGACACCGCCGTCCCTGTGAGGAGCACCATGCCCGACACCACCGACACCACCACCGGAGCCCGGTACCGCGAACTCGGGACCGAGCAGAAGCTCGCCGTCCTGCTCGCGGAGGAACGCGAACTCGACCACGACTCGTTCGACCTCGACGACGCCTGGGCGGTGGGCTCCTGGTTGCGGGCGACCGCCCTGGAGCGCGGGCTCGGCGTCGGGTTCGCGGTGTCCTTCGGCGAGCAGCGGGTGTTCCACGCGGCGACCCCGGGCTCCGGCGCGGTGAACGACGCCTGGTTGGAACGGAAGTTCCGGGTGGTGCGGCACTTCGCCCACTCCACCCTCGCGGTGCGGACGCAGTACGAGGTCGGCGGCTCGACGTTCGACGAGGCCGCGGCACTCGACCCCCGGCAGTACCAGGCCGCGGGCGGGGGCTTCCCGCTCGTGGTGCGCGGGTCGCTCATCGGCGCCGTCGGCGTCAGCGGCCTCGAGATGCACGACGACCACGCGCTCGTGGTCGAGGCACTCCGGGCACACCGGGCGTCGCGCCCGTGACGACGGTGGACCCCGACGACTGCGTCTTCTGCCGGATCATCGCGACGGACGACCCGGACACCGTCTGGATCGAGCGGGAGCCGGACGCGGTCGCGTTCCGGCCGCTGCCGGAGTCGGAACTCGCGCCCGGGCACACGCTGGTCGTCCCGCGGGAGCACGCCACGGGCCTCCTGGACGTCGCCCCGGACGCCCTGCGAGCGACGGCACTGCTCGCGCAGCGGGTGGGGCGCGCCATGCGGGCCGCGCTCGGTGCGACCGGGGTCGTCGTGCTCAGTGCGACCGGAGCGGACGCGGGCCAGAGCATGCCGCACCTGCACCTCCACGTCGTGCCGTGCTGGCCCGACGACGGTGTCCTCCGCTGGCCGGAACAGCGCTCCGCGCACGTCGTGGACGGGGACCCGTCGGCGCTGCTCGCGGAGATGTTCGAGTGACGGCCACCGGACGACCCACCGCGGTCGAACTGATCCGCTCCAGCGTGCTCAGCCCGGCTGAGTACGCGCACGCCGCCACAGCGCCGGCTCATGGCCGGCTCGTCTTCCTCGCCGGGTCGTGCCCGCTCGACGCGGACGGAGCGACCGTCGCCCCGGGCGACCACGCGGCACAGGCTGGGCAGTGCGTCGCGAACCTGCGGCAGGCGCTGACCGACGCCGGGGCGCGCATGACGGACGTCATCAGCACCCGCGTGCTCGTGGCGTCGGCTCGCCGAGCGGACCTGGTCACTGCGTGGCGGGTCGTCCGCGACGCGTTCGGCGAGCACGAGGTGCCGAGCACCCTGCTCGGCGTCACCGTCCTCGGCTACGACGACCAGCTGGTCGAGGTGGGGGGCGGTGGCCGTGGTCCTCGACGCACACTGATCCGGCCTGCGACACTGGTCGCGCCGGTCGGTCCGCAGTCGCGTGGCCGACACCGGTGACGGCGGCGCGGAGAGCGCCACGGGCGGAGGCGGGGGCCGATGGGGACCGAGGGGTGGCGCGACTGCCGACGCCAACGGCGCGTGCGGAAGGGCAACGGGGAGCCGCTTCCGCCGCTGCGCTGGTGGCAGGTCGCGACGCGGTCGCTCCTCCGCATCGACCTGACCGACCCCGGCACCACGATCACGGCGACCTACACGGTCGACGTCGACCACCTGGGCGACCGTGCCGACGGTGCGGTCCGTGCCCGACTGTACCGGGACGGCCGGCTGCTGTCCCTCGCATCGCTCCCGGCGCGGTTCCCGATCCCCGGCGGCCACATCGAGGTCGCCGTCGGCACCTTCGGACTGCGCCGGTGTCACTTCGTCGCCGCCACGGGCGCCGTGCACCAGTTGACGCCGCTGGCCGGGAGCGCCGAGGGCCGCCGAGCGCGCTTGGCGGCCGAGCGCCCCGGACTGAGCCGGGCGATCGGGACGACATCGACCCTGGTCGTGCTGGCAGGTGTCGGACTCGCAGTGCCGCAGCTGCTCGAGGGGATCACGGCGATCCCGGCCGTCCAGCAGGCGGTCGGGGCATTCGAACTGGCGATCGAGATCCCCCCTCGCGGTCAACATCGCCGCCGGTGTCGCGACGGTCGCGGGGAGCATCGAGCGGGCGCTCCGGCTGCGGTCGAACTGGTTGGACGACCTGGCGAACTGATCCGGCGCGTGCCAGCAGTTCCTCAGAGGTCGGCGGCCCGGACCAGGTGCCGGATCGGCGGTAGCCCGTCCTGTGCAGCCGCTGACGCCTCGTCGACGACGACCGCGACGCTGACGAGCGTCCCGCCGCACGCGTCGACGAGCGCCGCGGCGGCCGCCGCCTGCCCGCCCGTCTCGATCCAGTCGTCGACGAGCACGACCCGCTGTCCCGGGCGGACGAGGTCCGGTCTGGTGGCGAGCGTCCAGCGGCGTCCGCGGTAGTCGGGGTCGGTGACGTGAAGCACGAGCGGACCCGGGAACAAGGCACCGTCCTTCCGGACCGGGACGAACCCGACGCCGAGCACCAGGGCCACGGCCGGTCCGAGCACGAATCCGCGCGCTTCGATGCCGAGGACCAGGTCAGCACGGTCCTCCGCGACGAGCGCCGCGAGCCCCGCGACGACCGTTGCGAGGGCGTCCGGGTCAGCGAGCACCGCCCAGGTGTCCGCGTCACCGTCGAGCCACCGGAACCGGCGCACCACCGCCCGGCGAGCGCGGTCGACGGCGTCCTCGTCGGTCATGACGACGCGGTGTCCGGGGCGGTCCTGCGGAGGACCCGGCCCATGCCCTGGATCACCCGCCGGCCCGGGAGGATCGCCGCCGGACGGCGAGGACGACGACACCGGCGACGACGAGCAGCACCCCGCCGAGCGCCCACGGCAGCACGGGCGCTCCGGTACTGGTCGCGGTCGGGTCAGCGGCATCAGCAGGGGTCGGCGTCGCCGTGGCGGACGTGTCCAACCGGGCCTCCCGGCTCGCGGTGGCGGACGGCGCGGAGACCGGAGTGGGGGCGCTCGACGGGGTCGGAGCGACCTCGACGGTGAACGCGACCTGGCCGTCGACCGGGTGGCCGTCCGGTGAGACGTACCGCCACAGCACCGTGTGCGGGCCGGCCGACAGGTCGACGCGCTTCGACATCGTCGTCCCCTCGACGCGGACCTCGCCCGTCGACTCGTCCTGGCCGGTCTGGTCCCGCACCTCGATGCGGAGTCCGGCGTTGAGACCCGCGAGCGGGGCCTCGCTGAACGTCAGGTCGACCTGCCGCACGGCCGTCGTCACCGTGGCCCCGTCCGCAGGGGTGCTGCCGATGAGCGCAGAGTGCGCCGAGGCGGGCGCAGCAGCCTCCGGACCGGCGACGACCGCCGCGAGGACGACCGCCAGCGCGAGGGCGGAACCTCCGACGCGACGGGAGGAAGAGCTACTGGGTCCGGTCCGTGGCACAGACGGACTCTACGGGTCCGAGGTGTGCGCCCGGCGGACGGACGGGAGGCCCGGAGCCAGCTGGCACCGGGCCTCCCGTCCGACGGACGCCCGCGTCAGCGGCGCGAGCCGCTGCGGAGGAAGAGCACGGCGGCACCGGCGACGCCGAGCCAGACCAGCGGCCGCGTGACGCGACGCCGCTTCGCGACCCAGCCGCCGTCGGTCGCGTTGCCCGCATCGGTCGGTGCGTAGAGGTTCCCGTCGGTGGGCGCCTGCTTGCCGCGCAGGGCGAAGACCTCGACGGCCGGACGAGTGATGCGGTGGAACAGCCACGGCACGATGAACTCGGCCGGCACGAGCGCGGCCTGGATGCGCCCGACGTAGCGGTTGCGCTTGGGGTGCAGGGCCTCGGCGACGACGGCCTTCGCCGCACGCTGCACGGAGACGGTCGGGGGGCAGCGGGTGCGACGCCTTCTCGGTGTAGTTCGCGCCGTTCTGGTAGATCGGGGTGTCGATCGTCGACGGCAGGACGGCGCCGAAGCGGATGCGCGTGCCCAGGTGCTCGTCGGCGAGCACGTCCATGAGCCCGAGGGCCGCGTGCTTGCTCGTCACGTAGGCCGACTGGTACGGCGCGGACAGCAGCGACTGGATGGAGCCGACGAGGACGTACGTGCCCTCACCACGCTGCTTCCAGTGCGGCAGGAGCGCCTTCACGGCGTGGACGTGACCGTGCAGGTTCGTGTCGACGACGCGCTTGAACGCCTCGGTCGGGGTCTGCTCGAACAGGCCGTAGACGAACAGCGCGGCGTTGCCGACGAAGACGTCGATGCGGCCGAAGCGGCTGGTGACGGTGCCGACGAGGTCGTTCACCTGTCGCTCGTCGGCGACGTCGGTGGGGATGGCGACGGCCTCGGCGCCGAGCTTGCGGCACTCGGCGGCGGCTTCCTCCAGGCTCTGCTCGCCGCGCGCCGCGAGGACGAGCGTGGCGCCCTGCTTCGCGAACTCGTGCGCAGCAGCCCGGCCGATGCCGCTCGATGCTCCGGTGATGACGACGACCTTGCCGCGGAATCGTGAACCCATGGCTCTTCCCTACCCGGTCGGGGCTGCTGGGGAGCCGAGCGGCGTGTCCCCCCGGCCGCGCACCCGGGCGCTCGGTGGTCCGGGCGGCGCCGGCGGGATCGAGCTCCGCGCGCAGCGAGCGCAGCACCCGCACCAGCACGGGTCGCTTCAGCCCACCGGCGGTGAAGGGTCGGCCGAGCGTCGTCCGGGGAACGAGCACGACGTGACCGTTCGCGGTGCTCACCCAGATGCCGCAGTCCTGTCGCACCCCCTTGACCACGGTGTTCGCGAGGCCGAAGGCGCGGATGCGTTCCCACGGCAGCGCGTGCACCGGCCGGGCGTGGTCGGGTGTCCAGCCGTGCAGCCCGGCGTCGTCGACGGTCCAGACCTCCGGCTTCGGGTCGGCGAACTCCTCGCCGGCGACCGGGGCCGCTGTCTCGACCGGCAGGTGGAACACCGGCCGGCCACCGGCGGCGCGGATCCGGGCGAGGGTGCGGCTGTCGCGTCGGCCGGATGACCATGCGGCGAGCGCCACTCCGGGTCCGGTGAGGAGCAGGACGACCGGCACGAGGACGGTGACGAAGGCCCCGCGGCCCTGCACCTCGAAGAGTCGGCGGGTGGCCTCGGGGTGTGCGAACTGCTGCCAGAGCAGGAACGCGCCGAGCGCCGAGACGAGCACCGTGACGAGGACGATCCGCCAGGTCGAAGGGACCTCGCCGTCCCGCAGTCGCTGCACCCATCGGTCCCCGTCGTGTTCCACGGGCCCAGCTTGGCAGCGGGGACGGTCGGCGTCCGCCGAGGCTGCCGGTGGACGCCGTGCCCCGCATCCGGGCAGGTCAGGCGCGGCCGCGGAGTGCTGCGTCCACGGTCCGGCCGAGCGGCCCGACGAGGGTCGACACGTACGTGCGCGTCAGGTGCTGCGAGTCCCGGTAGACGAGCACGTTGCCGATCACCGCTGGGCAGGACCCGTCCGCGCAGAACCACCGTGTCATGTCGGCGACGACCACGCCCGGCGTCGCCCGCGCTGCGTCGACGAGCCGGTCACCGGCGGCGAACGCCCGTCCGGCGCTGATCCGACACGTCCAGCGGGAGTCGGGGTGCTCGTCGACACAGCGCTGGGCACCGCTGCCGGCGGCCGGGGTGTCCGGGATCGCGACGACGGTGGTCCCCCGTGCGACGAGGGGCTGCCAGGAGGCCCGGTACCCCTCGAGCGCGCGCCGCGCCGGCTCGGGACCCTCGGGGGGTGCCCCGCAGGTCAGCCCGGGACGAGGTGAACACGAGGTCGTACGGTGCTCCCGCCGCCAAGGACCGGTCGACGGCGTCGTTCCACGCCCCACACCGGGCGCGCTCGTCATCGGACACGTCGGTCCACACCACGTGGGAGAACTCGCACCCACCCTTGACCATGAGGTGCAGTTCCCACCCTCGTCGATCGGCGAGGGCGATGAGGGCCGACGACCACTGGTGCGCGTGCGAGTCGCCCACGAGCGCGACCCGGGTGCCCCCCGCGGACTCCGACGACGCAGCTGCGGGCGGCGGTCGCCTCCGCCTGGCAGTCGTCCCACGTGGGGTCGATGTCGTAGGCGGCGGTCATGGTCGAAGGGGTGGTCCCCCCGGTCCGGGTCTCCGCCGACGGCGCATCCGCTCCCCGGTGCGATGGCGGCGGCTCCCCAGCAGGACCCCGTCGCGGGACCGGAGGTCGTCCCCGGAGAGGATCCGGGGGGGCGCCGCCGAGCTCGGCGGCGAGTGCACGGTCCTCGCGGAGCTGACCGGTCAGCACGGTCCACCCGGCGGTCGGCGCGAGCAGCACCAGGGCCATGCCCACCGCCACGACGGCGAAGGTGGCCCGTGGGCGGAGGCGGGCGAGCCTCCCGGCCGTCACCGGACGTTCCACGAGGACGGCGGTGCCGTGCGCGAGCCCCGCGGACAGCAGGACGACCGCGGCGGTACGGACCGGCGACGGCGGGTCGGCGACCCCGACGCGCTCGAGGGCGCGTGGCAGCAGCAGGACGACGGGCCAGTGCCAGAGGTACAGCGGGTAGGAGACCCGTCCGAGCCAGCGGACGGGCGGCAGCACGGCGAGACGGGCGAGGACGCCGGTCTCGGCGCGGGTCACGATGACGATCGCGGTGGCGGCGACGGGCAGGACGGCAACGGTGCCGGGGTAGGGCACGTCCGGGTGGAGGAACACCCCGCAGGCGACCAGACCGAGCCACCCGGTGGTGGCGAGACCGGTCCGGACCCGGGCTCTGGCGGACGCCGGCCCGGGTGCCGGGACGAGTGCGAGCAGCGCTCCGACGCCGAACTCCCACGCGCGGGTGTGCGGCCAGAAGTAGGCGGGGGCGGGGTCCGTCGCGGTGAGCACCACGGAGCAGACAGCCGACGCGACGGACACGAGTGTGACGACCACCGCCACGGCGGCCAGCTGCGGACGGCCGGACGGTCGCGGGGTGGGGTGCCGTCGTCGCACGAGGCGGACGACCCGCCAGGCGGCGAGCAGCAGGAGGGGCCACACGACGTAGAACTGTTCCTCGACGCCGAGCGACCAGAAGTGCTCGAACGGGGTCGAGGGGCTGCCGGCGGCCAGGTAGTCGGTGCTCGCCGCCGCGAGTGCCCAGTTCTCCACGTACCCGACGCTCGCGGCGAGGTGCAGGCCGAGGCCCGGCCAGTCCTCCCGCGGGGACAGCAGCCACGATGCCAGCGCGGTGACGGCGAGGACGACGAGCGCCGACGGGACGAGCCGACGCGCCCGGCGTGCCCAGAAGCCCGGCAGGTCGACGCCGTCGCGGGCCTGCAGTTCGCGGACGAGCTGCCCGGTGATCAGGAAGCCCGACACCACGAAGAAGGCGTCTACCCCCCACGAACCCGCCCCGGACCACCCCGGCGTCGAGGTGGTAGCCGACCACGAGCACGACGGCCAGGGCGCGGATCGCGTGGACGTCGGTGCGGAAGGGTCCGTGCTGCGGCGAGGGCATCACCGGCGACGGTAGGCAGGACGGGTGAACGGCAGGCGACGCGGGCGGCGTCCGCGCCGTGCCGGTCAGGACCGTGCGACCGTCGGTGCGGTCGCGTCCGACGGCTCGGTGCGGGATCCGGCGATCAAACGGACGCCCGGTTGACCCCTCCGGAGGTCGTGCACGAGAGTGAAGCGATGCTCTCCCTCGTCTACATGTCCGTCGCCGTCGACGACCTCACCGACGCGCAGCTCGTCGACCTGCTGCGGGACGCCCGCCTGAAGAACGACGCGCTCGGCGTCTCCGGGCTCCTCGTCGCCAAGGAGGGACGCTTCATGCAGGTCCTCGAGGGGCCGGCGTGGAGCGTCGAGGACCGCTTCGGCGCGATCCAGCGCGACCCCCCGCCACACCGACGTCCGTTCGCTCAGCCGCGAGGAGATCGACACGCGCCGCTTCGACGGCTGGTCGATGGCCTTCGGCACCCCCTCCGACGTCGAGGTCCGCGACGAGCCCGGCTTCAGCGACTTCCTGCAGCGACGCGGTGGTCTGCCGGCCGGGCTCTCCGGGTCACCGGCGGACTGGCTCCTCCGGTGGTTCCGCGGTCGGCAGTTGCAGGACACCCCGCTCGAGGCCGTCTCGCTGGGACGCCACGCCGCCTGACACCGGGCAACGCCCCGTTCACCCGGCTGTGGCACGGTGACGGACGTGCACCACGCTCCCCTGACCGGCCCCCTGGCCCGTCGTCTCCGGTTGTCCGACGCCGTCACGATCGGTCTCGGCTCGATGATCGGCGCCGGCGTGTTCGCGGCGTTCGCCCCCCGCGGCCGCCGCTGCCGGGACGGGGCTGTTCCCCGCCCTCGTCCTGGCGGGCGTCGTCGCCTTCTGCAACGCCACCTCGTCGGCGCAGCTGGCAGCCCGGTACCCGACGTCCGGCGGCGCCTACGTGTCCGGGCGGGAGCGACTCGGGCCGTGGGCCGGCTTCGCCGCGGGATGGGGCTTCGTGATCAGCAAGACCGCGAGTTCGGCGGCGATGGCGATCACCTTCGCCGCCTACGTCGTACCGGAGCCGTGGCAGAAGCCCGTCGCGATCGCCGCGGTCGTGGTGCTCACGGTCGTGAACACGTTCGGCATCACGCGGACGGCGCTGCTCACGCGCGTGCTCGTCAGCGTCTCGCTCGTCGCGCTGACCGTCGTGGTCGTGATCGGCACGACCTCGACCGGGTCGACCGCGGCGGACCCGGGTACGCCCGCGGCACCGCTCGGCGTCCTGCAGGCCGCCGGGTTCCTGTTCTTCGCCTTCGCCGGCTACGCCCGCATCGCCACGCTCGGGGAAGAGGTCGTCGACCCCGCCCGGACCATCCCGCGGGCCGTGGTGACCGCGTTGACGATCACGCTCGTCGTCTACGCGCTCGTCGCGGTCGCGACCGTGCACGCGCTCGGGCCGGGAGGCACGGCCTCCTCCGCCGCGCCCCTCCGGTCCGTCGTCGACACCGCCGGACTGCCGTGGCCGGGCGTCGTCGTGCAGGTCGGGGCGGCGGCCGCGTCGCTCGGCGCGCTCCTCGCGATGATCGCCGGCGTCGGCCGGACCAGTCTGGCGATGGCGCGGAACCGGGACCTGCCCGGCTGGTTCGCCGCCGTGCACCCGCGCTGGCAGGTGCCGGCACGGGCGGAACTCGCCATCGGCGTCGCCGTGTGCGTGCTCGTCGCCGTCACCGACCTGCGCGGGGCGATCGGCTTCTCGTCCTTCGGCGTCCTGCTGTACTACGCCGTCGCGAACGTGGCCGCGTGGACGCAGGAGCGGCAGGACCGGCGGTACCCGCGCCTCCTGGCCGTCGTCGGCGTGGTGGGGTGCGTCGTCCTCGTCGCCGCGCTGCCGCTCACCTCGATCGTCGGCGGTGTGGCCGTGACGGCGGTCGGCCTGGCGTACCGGGCCGGGCGGCTCGCGCTGGCGCGACGGCGGGTGCGCTGAGCACCGCCGGTCCGGGCGGCTGCGGCCTCCTCCCACGCGCTGCCGCCTGGCGGCCGCCGCCGATCGGTCGACGTGTCAGTGCGCGGCGACGGGGACGCTCTGCGCCCGGGCACCCCGCGGAGAGGCGACCTCGAGCGTCACCACCACGGCCGCGACGAGCAGGGCGGTGACCGGCAGCGACACCGCCGGGACCGCGATCGAGGCGAGCACCGCGACCGACAGCACGACGACGGCCGTGTTCGCCCGCTGCGGCAGTGACGGTCGGATGGCGAGCGCCCAGATGGACAGCACGAACAGCGCGACCGGGACGGCGACGGTCGCGGCGACGGCGACGGAGCTCAGGTGCACCCGACCGTCGTCGGCGAGCACCGCGACCTCGATCCCCGCCGGCAACGCACCCGCGGCCGCGAAGACGAGGTAGTGCCCGTAGCCGAACACGAGCGCCGACCGCAGGTCACGGATGTGGTCGTGCTGCTCGCGCGAGAAGTAGATCCACCACATCCCGACGGTGATGACCAGTCCGCAGCCCGCGAGGGTGAGCAGGGAGCCGAGGTGCTCGGTGTGCTCGATGGCGTCGATCACGGCGTTCGCCGATGCGAGCAGCCCCTCGCCGAGGACGATGAGCGTGAACAGCGAGTACCGCTCCGCCAGGTGGTGGGTGTGCCACGGCGTCGTCTCCGACCGCGACTCGACCCAGACCGGCACGAGCAGTTCGCCGAGGATGAGCAACGGCGCCGCGAACGGCCGCAGGTCGTGCGGCAGGGCGAGCGACGCGACCCAGAGGACCTGGACGCCGGTGACGCCCACGGCGTACCGGACGGCGCTCGGTCGGTAGCGCGCCGACGACACCGCGGCCCGGACCCACTGGCCGACGAGCGCCAGCCGCATGACCACGTACCCGGTGATCCCGACCGTGAAGTCGCCGTCGACCATGACGGCGTGCACCCCGGCGGCGAGGACGAGCACGCCCGCCATCTGGACCACCGTCATCACCCGGTACAGCCAGTCGTCGGTGTCGAACGAGGTGGCGAACCACGTGAAGTTCATCCACGCCCACCAGATCGAGAAGAACACCAGGCCGTACGACAGGACCGCCGACGTCACCTCGCCCTCCGCCTCGATCTCGTGCAGGTCCGTCGCCGCGAGGCCGACCGCGACCACGAACACCAGGTCGAACAGCAGCTCCAGGGGGCTCGCGGCACGGTGCCGCTGGGTCGGGTCGCGGGGGGACCATCCGCCGCAGACCGATCGTCGTCACGTCACGCCTCCTCGGTCGTGGGCACGTCAGCGCGTCTCGCGCAAGTAGGTGAGCACCGCACGGACCCGTCGGTTCGCGTCGTCCGGTGCGAGGTCGAGCTTGGTGAAGACGTTGCCGACGTGCTTCGCGACCGCGGCGTCCGACAGGTGCAGCTCGCGGGCGATGTCGGCGTTCGCGGCTCCCTCGGCCATGAGCGTCAGGACCGTGGTCTCGCGTGCCGTCAACCGGGCCAGCGGGCTGTCGGTCGTCCGACCACGGGCGAGGTGGCGCACGACGTCCGGATCGACGACCACCCCGCCGTCCGCCACCGTCTCGAGCGACCGGAGGAAGGCGGCGACCTTCCCGACGCGGTCCTTGAGCAGGTACCCGACCCCGCCGCGTCCGTCGTCGAGCAGGTCCTGCACGTACGCGCCCGCGACGACCTGCGACAGCACGACGACGGGCAGGTCGGGGTGCTCGCGGCGGAGCGCGATCGCGGCGCGGAGGCCGTCGTCGGTCCCGGACGGCGGCATCCGGACGTCGGTGAGCACGAGGTCCGGCCGCTCCCCCGCCGCGGCGAGCGCCGAGACACCCTGGACCAGGGCGCCGGCGTCCGCCGCGGTGCCGACCACGGTGTGACCGGAGCGCTCCAGCAGACTGACCAGGCCCTCCCGGAGGAGCACGGCGTCCTCCGCCACGAAGATCTTCACGAGCGCCATCGAACCACGTCGGGACGGTCCCGCAGGTGCTCGCCGTGCGTCGGCACGCTGAACCGCAGCACGGTCGGGCCGCCGACGGGGCTCTCGACGTGGAACGACCCGCCGAGGACGGCCGCGCGTTCCCGGAGTCCGTCCAGGCCGCCTCCGGGCGAGGACACGGCTCCCCCCGACGCCGTCGTCCGCGACCTCGAGCCAGAACCGGTCGTCGGTGGTCCCGGCGGTCACCTGCACGGTGGCCGCCCCGCCGTGTCGACCGGCGTTCGTCAGTGCCTCGCTCACGACGAAGTAGGCCGCGGTCTCGACCCGTGCGGGCGGTCGGACCGGCAGGTCGACGGCCACGCGCACGGCCAGCGGGGGAGCGCGCGGCGAGTTCGTCGACGGCGGCGCCGAGACCGTGGTCGACGAGGACGCGGGGGGTGGATCCCGCGGATGGTCGCGCGCAGGGCGTCGACGGCGTCGTCGACGTTGCCGCTGATGCGGTCGAGGGCCTGCCGCAGGGTGCCGAGGTCCCGGCCGTCCCGCTCGGCGGCGTCGAGGTCGACCGCGAGCAGACCGATGTTCATCGACAGGATCGTCAGCTGCTGCTGTGCGCCGTCGTGCAGGTCGCGTTCGATGCGTCGCCGCTCGGCGTCGAACCCGTCGAGGAGCGCCCGCCGCGAGTCGGTGAGTTCCTCGACGCGGTGTTCGAGTTCGCCGGTCCGGTCGCCGAGGAGTGCCCGGGCGACCAGGTCGTGTGCGGTCGCGAGGGCGGTGACCGCGTACAGCAGGACGACGAGCACGACGAGGGCGCCCGCGAGCTCCACGGGTGGGCTGAGCCGGAGGCCGTCGAGCCAGGTCCGGACGACGTCGTCGTCCTGCAGGCGCGCCCCGGTGGCGGCCCCCCACGGCGACGCCGACGCTGACGAGGGTCAGGACGACCAGTGCGAAGCCGATCCCGGCGACCAGGAGGAACACGGGCAGGTAGCCGAGTTCGGACCAGGCGAGCGGGTCGCGGAACCGTCCACGCAGGGTGGTGTGGCGGACCCGTCCGGACGACCGGGGGGTCCGGGATGCGGGGCAGTCCGAGCACGACCGGCAGGCGGCGACCGACCCGGGCGACCGTGACGGCCCAGACGGGGGCGAGGAACCAGGTGGCCACGACGGGTGCGACGACGACGAGTCCGAGCGCCGCGGTGAGGGTGACGTCGAGCAGCGCTCGCCACGGCGTGCCCGACAGGAGGAACGTCCACGGCGGGACGGTCCACGCCGGCCCGGTCGACGGCCCGGTCCGACGGGGCGGGGCGCCCGTGCGCGTCGGTGGATCGGTCCGGTCCGTGCTCGTCACCCGCCCACGGTAGGGCGCGGAGGCGCACCACCACCAGGGTGACGGCGACCGGTCGACGGTGGAGTCGGCTCCACCACGGGAGTCCGGCCCCCCACCCGTGTGCGTGACCCCGGACGCCGTCAGGATCCAGGACGTGGGACCGCTGACGGATCGTCGAGCCCTGCCGATCAGTCCGGGTGCAGGTCCCGCACCACAGCCCCAGCCGAGCACCGCGGAGTCCGCCGTGTCCGGCCCGCCCCTCCGACAGGAGTCCCCGGTGAGCTCACCGCGTCCCGCCGTCCGCACGAGGTCCGTCCTCGCCGTCACCGCCTCCGCCCTGACCGCGGTCACCCTGCTCGCGCTCGTCGGCCCTCCCGCTGCGGCCGCCACCGCCACCGTGGACGTCCCGCGGTCTCCGGCCGGCGTGACCGCGGCCGTCGGCGAGCAGGACGCCGGGACCCCGGCGGTCGGTCCGGCCGCCGACGGTGTGCGGGTCGGTGACGGGTCCTACGCCCCGACCCCGCCGGCGAGCATCACGGACAGCGCCGACGTGCAGAAGACGCTCGACCAGCGGCTGTACATCGACCCGTCGCAGGCGGGCAAGCCGGTCCCGACGAACCAGTGGTGGACCGACCTGCTCGTCAGCAGGTACTCCGGCGACATGTGGGCGTACCCGTTCGTCTCGTCGAACAGCGCCGCCGGGACGAAGGTCACCATCCCGACGCGCTGGAACAGCGACGGCACGGCGATGCGCCTCGAGGCGCCGGTCACGGTCGGCGGGACCGTCGAGCCGACCCCGGATGCCTCCGACCGGGTGCTCGCCGACTTCGAGGACGGCCTGCCCGAGGGCTGGACCGCCACGGGCAACGCGTTCGACCGGACCGCGTCGGGCACGGCCACCGGGCAGAGCGAGGTCGCCGGGTGGCTCGGTGACCGGTTCCTCGACTCGTTCACCGACGCCGACGGCGACGGCGCGACCGGGACGCTCACCTCCCCGTCCTTCACGATCGACCGGTCCACGCTCGCGTTCCTCGTCGGCGGCGGGAACCACCCCGACCACGAAGCCGTGCAGCTGCTCGTCGACGGCGACGTCGTGGCGAGCAGCACCGGGACCGACAGCGAGCAGCTGCGGTGGGACAGCTGGGACGTCTCCCGCTTCCAGGGCCGCTCCGCGCAGGTGCGCGTCGTCGACGACCTCCGTGCCGGGTGGGCCCACGTCCTCGTCGACCAGGTCCTGCTCACCGACGCGCCGGAGGGCCTGGCCGAGCGGTTCTCCACGACGTTCTCCGCGGAGCAGGCCGACGCGCTCCGCTGGGGCGACTGGAACGTCAGCTGGCGCATGCCGCAGGACGGCCCCGGCGGCCAGTACATGGACGTCACGAGCATGCAGGGCTCGCCGTACGAGTGGTTCGAGTTCCACGGCATGACGCCGCGCATCACCCTGCAGGACGGAGCCGAGGTCACCGACGGCGACGGACGGCCCCTCACGCTGCCGGTGACGACGGACCGCTTCGAGATCCGCCAGGACGGGCACGTCTTCGGCGTGCACGCTCCCGACCGCACCACCTTCACCCGGACCGGCAACGCGCTCGAGGCCTCCTCCGGCACGCCGTACCTGGTCCTCAGCGCGGTCCCCGAGGCCGGGCTCACGCTGGACGACCTGCACCGGACCGCGTTCGCCGTGCCGCGCAACACGACCATGACGTACTCCTACGACCCCGCTGCCGCGAACGTCCGGCAGCAGTGGTCCGTCGACACCGAGACCCTCCAGGGCGACGACCACGACACCGTGCAGGGTTGGCTGCAGCACCAGTACGCCGACGCCACCACGAACCTGCGCTTCACCGGCGCCACCTACGCGACCCCGCGCGGCACGATGAAGACGACGGTCGGGCACGACGGGTGGACGCTCGACTACCGGTTCACGGGCATCACGCCGATCGGCAGCAAGCCGGAGGCCATCGGGGACGACCCGTACTCCGAGGACGTCATGCGGCGGTACCTGCACGACTACGCCGCGAAGACCACCTACGGCGGCGACACGTACTGGGGCGGCAAGGACGTCCTGCAACTCGCCGAGTACATGACCATCGCCCGGCAGATCGGCGCCACCGAGGACGCCCGGAAGCTGCAGGACACGCTCGAGACGGCCCTGACCGACTGGTACACGTACACGGACGGCGAGAAGGAGCACTTCTTCGCCATGTACCCGACGTGGAAGGCCCTCATCGGGTTCGCCGACTCGTACGGCTCCGCGCAGTTCAACGACAACCACTTCCACTACGGCTACTTCGCCGTCGCGACGGCCCTCCTCGGCCGCGTCGACCCCGCCTGGGCGGACCGGTACGAGGGCATGGCGACCCTCGTGGTCAAGCAGTACGCGAACTGGGACCGTGACGACGCCCGCTTCCCGCACCTGCGCACCTTCGGCGTCTGGGAGGGCCGGTCCAACGCGGGCGGGGTGTCCTCCCCGGGCGGCAACAACCAGGAGTCGTCCTCCGAGGCGATCCAGTCCGAAGCCGGCCTGTTCCTGCTCGGCAGCGTCCTCGGCGACGAGGACATGCAGGCCACCGGCGCGATGCAGTACGTCACCGAACGGGCCGCCGTCCGCGACTACTGGCAGAACGTCCGCGGCAACCCCGCCTCGGCCTCGTACGACGGCAACGGCGCGTTCCCTGACGCGTACCGGCACGGACAGGCCGGGATCCTGTTCGACTCCGGCCAGGCCCACGCCACGTACTTCTCCGGCGACCCGGCCTGGATCTCCGGGATCCAGTGGATGCCGACCGCACCCTGGTTCGACTACTTCGGGTGGGACCCCGACTTCTCGAAGGCGCTGATGCGGGAGATGATGGCGGCCCGACCCCGGGCGCTCGGCCAGGCCGGGGTCACCGACGGCAACGCCGGCCGGATCCAGATGCTCACGAAGAAGTGGTGGGGTGTCGGGACCTACGGAGACGCGACGATCAGCCGCGACCGCCCGGCTGCGATCGGTGAACTGCAGGAGGCGATCCGCAGCGTCGAGACGAACCACCCCGGGTACGTCACCCAGCGCACCGCCGCGAACCCCCCTGTACGTCCAGGCCACCGACACGCTGCTGGTCTCGGTCGACGACGACGGACGGGTGGTGTTCCCGGACCGGTACTGGACCCCGGAGACGCTCCCGGCGTCGCTCGTCCCCGCCCAGCTCGACGGACGCACCGCCGACCGTCTGCCGGAGGACTGGCCGGTGCCGTCGCCGCTCATGCCGTTCCTCGTCGACGATTTCCGCGCCGACACCGCCACCATCGACGGGTTGTACGGCGTCGACCTGACCGACCACACCCCCGGGCCGGACACCGCGCACGCCGCGCGGGTCTTCAGCGGCATGGGTGACGCGCTCGGCAACGTCGTCCTCGGCTTCCTCGGCCAGTACGACCCGGACACCTACGCCGACGTCCATGCCGCACTGTGGGACGCCGAGGACCCGGCCGTGACCGGACAGTCGATGGCCGGACTCGTCTACCACCAGGCCATGTCGAACCGCACCGTCGGCACCGAGGTCACCGACCGGCACACCTCCGACCCGCTCAGCCAGGTGTTCCGCGCGGCCGACGGGACGATCAGCTACGTGCTCGACAACCCCGACACCGTGCAGCACACGTACGACGTGTACGACGGCACCGAGGTCATCGGGCAGATCGCTGTCCCCGCGCAGACGCAGATCACCTCGCACCTCGACGCCCACCTGGCCGAGATCGAGGTGCACGCCGACGGCGACCCGAAGACCGTCGTCCCGGGGACGACCACCACGTTCACGGCGACCGGCCGCGACCAGTACGGCGCGACCGTCGACCTCGACGACGTCACCTGGTCCACCGACGCCGGCACGATCAGCGACTCCGGCGTCCTCCGCGCCGGCGAGCGGTCGGACCGGGCGACCGTCACCGCGACCGTCGGCGACGTGCACGGATCGGTCGCCTTCCGCGTCGCCCCGGCACCGGTCCTCACCGGGATCGACGTCACCCCCCGGCACCGAGCGGCTCGTCGTCGGCACGCCGCAGCGGTTCCGCGCCGCCGGCCACGACCAGTACGGCGACCCCGCCGCGCTGCCCGGTGACGTCAGCTGGACCTACACCGGGTCCGGCACGGTCGCCGCCGACGGCACCGTGACGACGACCGCCGCCGGCTCCGGGTACGTCGTCGCCACCGGCGCAGGCGTCGAGGGCGCCGCCGTCGTGGCGTCCGTCACGACGATCCCGGACGCCGCAGCCGGAGCCGACGTCACCGCGAGTTCGTCGGACGGCGGCAACACCGCCGGCAAGGCCGTCGACGGCGACCGCAGCACCCGCTGGGAGAGCGCGCACGGGGTCGACGACGTCGACTACACGATCGACCTCGGGCGCATGACCGACGTCACCACCGTGCGGGTCGACTGGGAGGCCGCCGCCGCCGAGCAGTACGTCGTCCAGGTGAAGGACGCCGCGGACGACGACTGGCGGGACGTCCGCACGGTCGAGAAGACCACCGCGGACGCCGACACCGTCGCGGTCGGCACGAGTGCCCGGTTCGTCCGCCTGCACATGACGCAGCGGCTGACCGGGTACGGCTACTCGATCTGGGAGGTGCACGTGTCCGGCACCCCGGCTGCCTCCGCCGTCGAGGTCGAGGACGTGCTCCTGGCACCGCGGTCGGCGACCGTCCGTCCCGCCGACACCGTCCGGCTCCGGGCGTACGGCTTCGACCGTGACGGGTACGGCGGCCTCCTCGCCACGGACCGACCGGCGTGGTCCGTCGCGGGCGGGGACGACGTCGGCACGGGCAGCGTCGACGGCGACGGCGTCGTGACCGCCGGACGTGACGGCGGTGCCACCGCGACCGTCACCGCCACCGTCGGACGGGCCTCCGCACAGGCGGCGGTGACCACCCTCGACGAGCACGCCGACGACGACGGAGCGGTCCTGCCCGGCCCGTCGCGGGACGTCGCGATCGGCAAGCCGGTGACCACGTCCTCCGACGAGCGCGGAGACCTCGCCGGCCGCAACGCGGTGGACGGGGACGGGGCCACGCGGTGGTCCAGCGCCGCCCGTGACGACCAGTGGATCGCCGTCGACCTCGGCGCCGTCGTGCCCGTCGACCAGGTCCAGGTCGACTGGGAGGCCGCCTCGGCCGAGGCCTACCGCATCCAGGTCCGGGACGACCCGCACGACGAGTGGCGGACGGTCGCCGGCGAGCAGCACGGCAGCGGCGGCACGGCGGCCCACCCGTTCGAGGACGTGTCCGCGCGGTACGTCCGCCTGCTCGCCGACCGCCGCCACACGGCGTACGGCGTCTCCCTGTGGGCCCTCCGCGTGTTCTCGACCGAGGGCGCCCCGACCCCCCGACCTCGCACACCGTGCGGCCGTGTCGTCCTCGGCCGACGAAGGTGACGGCGTCCCCGCCCGCAACGCCGTCGACGGGGACGCCGGCTCCCGCTGGGCGAGCGGGCACACCGACGACCAGTGGCTCGCGGTCGACCTCGGCGCGGAGCACGAGCTGCACGGAGCCGTCGTGCGGTGGGAGGACGCGTTCGGCCGCGCCTACCGCATCGAAGCGCGGAACGCGACGGACGACGGGTGGACGACGCTCGCGACCGAGACGGACGGTGACGGCGGGACCGACCGGCTCGACCTGCACGGCTCGTGGCGGTACGTCCGCCTGCACGGCGTCGAGCGCGCGACGCCGTACGGCTACTCGGTGTACGACTTCGAGATCCGGTAGGCCAGGACCGGATCGCAGGGCGCACGCCGTGCCGCGGTCGGGCAGTCGTGTCGCGACGGTCCGACCGCGGCGCGGTTACGTCGTCCGACGGATGCCCCGGCCGGGCAGGACCGCGGAACCTGGAGGGACCACGGCACCCACCACGTCAGGAGCACCCGCATGGCCAGCCCCACCCCCGTCCAGACCCTCGGCATCGTCGGCGCCGGCAACGTCGGCTCGCACATCGCCCGACGCGCCACCGAGACCGGCCTGGACGTCGTCATCGCGAACTCGCGCGGTCCTGAGACGCTCGAGACGCTCATCGCCGAGCTCGCCCCGCTCGCCGGCGCCGCGTCGGTGGCCGACGCGGCGAGGGCCGGCGACGTGGTCGTCGTCGCGATCCCGGTCACCGGCTACGCGGCGCTGCCCGCGGACGCCTTCGCGGGCAAGGTCGTCGTCGACACCGGCAACTACTACCCCGAGTACTCCGGCACGGTCGCCGAGCTCGAGCGGGACCCGCACCCCACGACCTCCGAGCTGCTGCAACGCGCGCTCCCCGGCGCCTCCGTCGTCAAGGCGCTCAACAACCTCGGCGCCGCCGACGTCACCACCGACGGTTCCCCGGCCGGCACCCCTGGCCGTCGGGCGCTGACGGTCGCGGGCGACGACGCCGACGCCAAGGCGGTCGTGGCCGGTCTGCTCGACCGCTTCGGGTTCGACGTCGTCGACGTCGGGCCCCTCAGCGAGGGGTGGCGGTACGAACGCGACCAGCCCGCGTACGGCGTCCGACACGACCGCGACGGCATGACCGCGGCGCTCGCTGCGGCACGTCGGTCCTGACGGGGAGGGACGACCATCGTGACCGAGCTGCTCAGCACCCCCTTCCCGGCGTCGGCCACCGCAGCCGACGTCCTCGCCGACGTCGACCTGCACGGCCGGCGGTACCTCGTCACGGGCGGCGGGTCCGGCATCGGCGCCGAGACCGCGCTCGCCCTCGCGGGTGCCGGCGCCGAGGTCGTCGTGGGCGTCCGCGACCCCGTCCGGGCCACCGCCACGCTCGAGCGCACGGGTCGGACGGCGGACCGGGTCCACGCGCGCCCGCTCGACCTCGCCGACCTCGCCTCGGTCCGCCGGTTCACCGACGCCTGGGCCGACGACGGGGTCGGTGCGCTCCACGGGGTCGTCGCGAACGCCGGCGTGATGGCGCTGCCCGATCGACAGCTCTCCGCCGTCGGGTGGGAGCTGCAGCTCGCGACGAACCACCTCGGACACCTCGCGCTCCTCCTCGGGCTCCGCGACGCCGTCGTCGAGGCCGGCGACGGACGCGTCGTCACGGTGAGTTCCACCGCCCATCTGCGGTCGCCGTTCCACTTCGAGGACCCCCCAGTTCGACGAGCGTCCCTACGACCGGTGGGCGGCGTACGCGCAGTCGAAGACGGCCGACGTCCTGCTCGCCGTGGGCGTCGCCGAACGGTGGGCGGCGGACGGCGTCGTCGCGAACAGCCTGATGCCGGGGTGGATCACGACCGGGCTGCAACGGCACCTCGACGACGACACCCTGCGCGCCATGGGCGCGATGGACGAGGCGGGCAACCGCATCGAGCAACCGTTCTACAAGACCCCGGCGCAGGGGGCCGCGACCTCGACGCTGCTCGTCGCCTCGCCGACCGTGTCCGGCGTGACCGGGCGGTACTTCGAGGACAACCAGGAGGCCCCGGTGCTCGACGACGGCACGGGTCACGACCGCGGTGTCGCCCGGTACGCCCTCGACCGGGGGGAACGCCGACCGCCTCTGGGAGCTCGGCACGAGCGTGCTCTGAGCGGATACGTCAGCTGACGGATGCCGCACCGTCGGCCCTGCTGCGAACGTGGGGACCGCCCCACCCATCCCACCGACACCCCGACAAGGAGCAACACCATGGCCGGAAACCCGAAGGGCATCGCCCTCGAGCCCGCCGCGCAGGAGTTCGTCGACGCGACGTCCACCCCGCCCTTCCTCAACGAGCTGCCGCCGGCGGAGGGCCGGAAGGCCGTCGACGCGGTCCAGGACACCCCGATCTTCAAGCCCGACGTCGACGAGGAGTGGCTCGAGATCGAGGGCGGCCCGACCGGCACCGTGCGGATCCGCCTCGTGAAGCCGGCCGGCACGACGGCGAACCTGCCCGTCATCCTCTACGTGCACGGCGCCGGCTGGGTGTTCGGTGACGCCCACACCCACGACCGGCTGGTCCGTGACCTGGCGATCGGGTCGAACGCCGCCGTCGTCTTCCCCGAGTACGACCGGTCGCCGGAGGCCGGCCACCCGGTCGCCCTCGAGCAGTCGTACGCAGCGGCGCAGTGGGTCGTCCGCGAGGGCAGCGACAAGGGCCTCGACGCGTCCCGCTTCGCCGTCTCCGGCGACTCCGTCGGCGGCAACATGGCGATCGCACTCTCGCTGCTCGCCGCCGAGCGCGGGGACGTCGAGTTCGTCAAGCTCGTGGCGTTCTACCCGGTGACCGACGCCGCGTTCGACACCGGCTCGTACCAGGAGTTCGCCGAGGGCTACTTCCTCACCCGCGCCGGCATGCAGTGGTACTGGGACCAGTACACGACCGACGAGACGGTCCGCGCACTCCCGACGGTGTCGCCGCTGCGCGCGCCGCTCGAGACCCTCGCGACGCTGCCCGAGACGCTCGTGATCACGGCAGAGGCCGACGTGCTCCGCGACGAAGGCGAGGCCTTCGCAGCACGCTTGCGTGAGGCAGGGGTCAAGGCGACGAACGCCCGCTTCGGCGGCATCACGCACGACTTCGTGATGGTCAACTCGCTGCACGACACCGAGGCCGCGAAGCACGCGCTCCTGCTGGCCACCGCCTCCCTGCGCGCGGCCCTGGCCTGACGGCCGCGGGCGCGGTGGTGTCCCAGACCCGACCCACCGCGCCCGTCCGTCCGTCCGTCCGTCCGCACGACCACGACCGGGACCACGACCGGGACCACGAACACGACCACCGAGGAGCAGCCGTGACCGAGACACTCGAGACCCTCGTCGCCCGCGAGGAGATCCGGACCCTGCTGGCGACCTACGCCCGCGGCGCCGACCGCCGCGACGCCCGTCTCGAGGCGTCCGTGTTCACCGACGACGGCGTCGTCGTCCTCTTCCAGGGCGACCCGTCGACCTCCGACCCGGTCGACACGATCCGCGGGCGGGAACGCCTCGAGGAGACGTTCGCCGGCCTCGTCGAGCAGTACGACGTGACGACCTACCTCACCGGCCAGTCGACCATCCGCTTCACCGGCGCCGACGAAGCCGAGGGCGAGACGTACTGCGTCGCCTTCCACGTCCTGCACGAGGGCGAGCAGCGGACCCTCCTGACGATGTCGATCCGCTACCTCGACCGCTTCGTCCGCGTGGACGGCGCCTGGGCGATCGCGGTCCGACACCTGGTGTTCGACTGGACCGACCGCGCACCGTCCCACCCCTGATCCCCGACCACCCACGACCCGTCCGGAGCCCGCTGTGTCCCAACCCCTCGAGTCCCTCATGCACGCCAACCTGTTCGACGTGTTCGGCGAACGCGACCCCGAGCGCCGACGGCAGGCGATCGCGCGCACCTACGCACCCGACGTCGCCTTCCTCGACCCCGACGAGGTCGTCGTCGGGCACGAGGCCCTGCACGCCAAGGCCCAGCGGCTGCTCGACGAGGCCCCCGGCTTCGTCTTCTCGCCTGCCGGCCCCGTGTACGAGAACCACGGCATGGGGTACCTCGCCTGGCACTTCGGCCCCGACGGCCAGCCGCCGGTCGTGTCCGGGATGGACATCTGCTTCATCGAGGGCGACGTCATCGCGAAGGTGTACACCCTGCTGACGAGCGCACCGCCCGCCTGACGGTCGGACCAGTCCCCGCCGGACGCCCTGCCATGATGGTCGGGCGTCCGGCGGTCGGGCGACGGGAGGTGACGGACGATGGCAGCCCACGGCGAGGTGCCCCCCGGAGTCGCCGTACGCGTTCCTCACCGACGAGCAGATCCGGGTCTGGTACGCCTGGATGAAGCTGCAACTCCGGCTCCGGTACGAGATGAACCGGCAGCTCCGCGCGGACAGCGACATCTCGCTCGCCGACTACGACGTCCTGGTCGCCCTCACGAGCGAGCCCGGCGGTGAGATGACGATGACCGCCCTCGCGACGCGCATCGGCTGGGAGCGGAGCCGTGCCTCCCACCACACGAAGCGCCTCGCCGAGCGCGGCCTCCTCGAGCTCCGCCGCTGGGAACAGGACCGACGGAGCACCGCGGTCGCGCTGACGGACGACGGCTGGCAGGCCCTGCGCGACGCGACGCCCGCCCACACGGAACTCGTCAAGCAGATGTTCTTCAGCGGGCTCGACAGCGCGGAGTTGCCGGGCTTCGCCGACGTCCTCGAGCGGGTGTACGAGACCGTCATCGACCACGGCACCCTCCCGCGGCCGGCGGACCACCCGTAGCGACCGCTCGGCTTGCCCACCGGGACCGCACCCCGTACGTTTGAGTGAAAGATCACGCAAACCGGCGGGGAGGACCGACGATGGGTGCAGACGGACTCGCTGCGAGCCTCCAGGGCGGGACGGACGACGGCGTCCTGCGCCTCCGCACGGACGACCAGCGCCCGCTCCTCGGTCGCGACGAGGAGCTCGCCGCCCTGACCGCCCTGCTCGACCGGTCGGGCGGAGGCGGCACCGCCGTACTCGTCGAGGGCGAAGCCGGCGTGGGCAAGACCGCCCTCGTCGCCGCGGTCGAGGCACACGCCCGCCATGCCGGACACCGCGTCCTCCGGTGCACGGGCGTCCAGGGGTCGAACGCCGTCGGGTTCGACGGTCTGCACGAGTTGCTCCACCCCCCTGATCCCGTACGCCGACGCCCTGCCGGGACGGCAGCGCGCCGCCCTGCTCACCGCCCTCGCCGTCGAGGACGGCCCCGTGCCGGACCGCCTCCTCGTGAGCACCGCGGCCCTCGGCCTGCTCGAGGAGGCCGCGGCGCACCGACCGGTCCTCGTCCGCGTCGAGGACCTGCACTGGGTGGACCGCTCGAGCGCCGAGGTGCTCGACTTCATCGGGCTGCGGCTCTCGAACGCGCCGATCGTGGTCATCGCGACCGCACGCACCGGGCACGAACCCACCGGTACCCTCCCCTGCTCCGCGGCCCGCCTCGAGCTCGGCCCCCCTGCCGGAGGACGCCGCGGAGGCCCTCCTCGCCGAGCGCGCCGGCGGACTGTCCGAGACCGCGCGTCGGCGCATCCTCGCCGAGGCCGGCGGCAACCCGCTGGCCCTCCGCGAGCTCCCGGCCGCGCTCGCCGCCACCGGCGCCGCCGGGACCTCCCTCGCCACCCGGCTCCCGACCACCCGTCGGCTCGAGCAGGCGTTCCTCGACCAGCTCTCCGCCGTCCCGGCCGGCAGCCGGGCACTGTTGGTCCTCGCGGCGGCCGCCGACGATGCCGTGCTCCAGGACGTCATGGCGGCGGCGCGGACCATGGACCTCGGGCTGGCCGACCTCGGGCCGCTCGAGGTCCGCGGACTCCTCCGGACGGACCTGGCCGCCCTGCACTTCCGGCACCCGCTCCTCCGGTCCGCCGTCCTCGGGAGCGCGACCGCCGCGGAACTCGCCGCCGCGCACCGCGCGCTCGCGTCGGTCGCCCGCGACGAGACCCGAGCCGCATGGCACCGCGCCTCCGCCACGTTCGAGCGCGACGAGACCATCGCCGCCGACCTCGAGACGGTCGCCCGACGCGCCGAGCAGCGCGGCGCACGGCCGGAGGCGGTCCGCGCGTACGAACGCGCGGCCACCCTGTCGCAGGGGGGACGTCGGGCGGGCCCGTCGGCTCGGACGTGCCGCGGAGACCGCGCGGGCCGCCGGCATGACGAACGAGGCGATCGAGCTCCTCGAGCAGGTGGACGCCCTGGCCGGCGACCCGGACACCGTGACCGCCACCGCCGTGACCCGCACCGTCCTCAGCCTCACCACGGGGTCACCCGTCGCTGGCCGCATCGAGACGGACCGCGTCCGGTCCGTGCTGGGCGGCGCCGAGCACACCGACCGGCTCGTGGAGGTCCTCTGGGTCTGGGCACTGAGCGTCCGCGGGCGGAACCTGCCCCGCGCGGAGTGGCACGCGATCGAGACACAGCTGCGCAGCCTGTCCTCCTCGAGTCCGCTGAAGCCGGTCGCACTCGCCCTGCTCAACCCGTTCGGGACGGCTCCCGCGGCCCGGGCGGACCTCCCGCACCTCGTCCCACAGCTCACCGACTCGCCCCTCGGCATGGCCTCCCTCGCGATCGCCGCCGAGTCCCTGCAGGACCTCGAGACCGCGCTGACGTGCTGGGAACTCGCCTACGAGCGCGCGCACGAGCTCGGCGCGGTGGCCGACGAGGCCCAGGCCCTCCGCGGGCGCGCCACGGTCCTCCTGCTCCGCGGGCGGATCCGCGATGCAGTCGCCGACGCCGAGTACGCCGTCCGGATGGCCAGCGAGAGCCACCTCCCCCCTCGTCGCCGGGATGGCGTACGGAACGCTCGCGCGGGCGCACGCCCTGCTCGGCGACGCCGAGGCCGCCGCGCAGGCGCTCCGGGACGGCTCGGCCCGCTCCCTGGGCGGACGGCTCGCGCTCGCCAGTGCCGACGCACGCTGGGCGGCAGGCCTCGTCGCGCTCGGGCAGCACCGGTACCGGGACGCGCAGATCGAGTTCACGCACATGACGGTGCACCCGACACGCTCGCTCTGGGCCATCGCGGACCGCACCGAGGCCGCCGTGCACGGCGGTCGGCCGGAGTCGGTGACCGAGACACTCGCCCAGGCCGAGGCCGTGGCGAGCACCTTCCGGTCCGCGCACCTCACCGCCCTCGTGCTCCGCAGCCGGGCGCTGCTCGCTCCGGCGGACCGTGCCGAGTCCTGGTTCGTCCGGGCCGTCGAGGCGGGCCAGCTGAGCGAGTCCCCCCGTCGAGCTCGCGCGCACACGCCTGCTCTTCGGCGAGTGGCTCCGACGGGAACGCCGCGTCGTGGAGGCCCGCACCCACCTCCGGGAGGCGCTCGCCGAGTTCGTCGCCGCGGGCACCGCCGGGTTCGCCGCACGGGCCGCCGCGGAACTCCGCGCCGCCGGTGAGGCCCCACCCAACGGCACCTCCGGCGCGCCGTCGGCGAGCGCCCCGCTCACCCCGCAAGAGCTGCAGATCGCCCGGCTGGCGGCAGCGGGGATGTCGAACCGCGAGATCGCGGACCGGATCTACCTGTCGCACCGCACGGTGAGCACCCACCTGTACAAGGTCTTCCCGAAGCTCGGTGTCAGCAGCCGCGCCGGACTCGCGGAGGCGCTCGCCGCGACCGGACACGCCGACTAGGCCCGACCGGCTCGCCTACGTCAGTCGACGGATGCCGACAGGGCGGTGCGCCTGCGACGCTCGTCGGACGGCCCGGGGCGAAGGACACGGAGCTGCCCGTGGAGGTGGAGCGCGCTCCACCCTCCGTCTCGTGCCTGCACCCGTGACCGGACGACCAGACCGAGGTGGACTGACGCCATGACCGAACCACTCCTCCATGCAGAGGACCTCATCAAGTCGTTCCCCGGCCCGGACCAGGGTCGGGTCGAGGTGTTGCGCGGTGTCTCCCTCGCCGTGCTGCCGGGCGAGTTCGTCGCGATCGTCGGGCCGAGCGGCTCCGGCAAGTCGACGCTCCTCTACTGCCTGTCCGCCCTCGAGCCCTACGACAGCGGGTCGGTGTCCATCACCGGGCAGCGACTCGGGACCCTGCGACCGAAGCAACTGCAGACCCTGCGCCGCTCCACCGTCGGCTTCGTCTTCCAGTCGTTCAACCTCATCCCCTCGCTGACGGCCCGGCAGAACATCGCACTCCCCGCCAGCCTCGCGCACCGTGCGGTCTCCACCGCCGAGGTCGACGCGGCACTGGCATCGGTCGGGCTCGCCGACCGTGGGGACCACCGTCCGGGGAGCCTGTCCGGCGGGCAGCAGCAGCGGGTCGCGATCGCCCGGGTCCTGGCGTCCCGCCCGGAGGTCGTCTTCGCCGACGAGCCCACCGGCGCGCTCGACACCACGGCCGGTGACGCGGTGCTCGGGCTCCTGCGGCAGGTGGCGTCCGGCGACCGCGCGGTCGTGATGGTGACGCACGACCTCGAGGCCGCCGCCCGCGCGGACCGGGTGCTCGTGCTGCGGGACGGCTCGATCCACCGGGAACTCGTCCGTCCGAGCGCGGGGCAGGTCCTCGACGCGCTCACCGCCGCTGCCCAGGAGGCGTGACGATGCTCCGACTCGTCCTCAGCGACCTCCGGTACAACGCCGGGATCTGGGTCGGGGCGCTGGTCGTCAGCGCGGCGACGGCCGTGGCCCTGGCGGTCGCGGCGGCCATGGTCGAGACCGGGATCGCGCTGATCGCCTCGGGTGACGAACTCGACCTGCTGCGCGCAGCCGGCCTGGGCACCCTGGCGACGCTGGTCGTGGTGCTCACGGTCGTCGCGGTGGCCGCGGTGCTCGGCAGCGTGACCCGACTGACGATCGACCTGCAGCGCCGGGGGTACGCGCTCTGGCAGCTAGCGGGCGTCCCGTCCCGGACCGTCACGGTCGTCGTCCGGATCCAGCTCGGCGTGGTCGCCATCGTCGGGAGCACCCTCGGGTGCCTCGTCGTCGCGCCCGTCGCGCCGGCCGTCCTGCACCTCGGGCTCTCGGCCTCGGACGGGCTCCGCGACCTCGACGAGCGCTTCGACGTCGTCGGCGGGGTCGCCGTCGTCGTCGCCGTGACGGCGGTCGTCGTCCTCAGCAGTCTCCGGTCGTCCCGTCGCGCCGGTCGGGTCCGCCCCGTCGAAGTCCTCCGCGACCCTGACGCAGCGGCGGGTCGGACGAGCTGGGGACGGTGGACGCTCGCGGGCGTCGCCGTCGTGCTCGCCGCCCTGCTGACGTCGAGCCTCGCAGCCGGTGGAGTGCGTGCGTCCACCTCGGTCCTGCTCATCGGGCCGTTCCTCACCGCAGCCGCCGTCGCCGTCGGGCCGACGCTGTTCCCGGTCGTGCTGCGCGCCTGGACCGCCGTCCTGCCGGCGCACTGGTCGGCGTCGTGGTTCCTGGCCCGGAACGCCGCGGCCTCCGCGGTCGGCCGGAGCAGCGCGACGGTCGGTGCCCTCGTCCTCACGATCGCGCTCCCGGCCAGCATCACGGGCGGGTTCGCGACCACCGCCGACGCCGTCCGGCGGTCCACCGGCGGGGACGGACCCGGACTCGATCCGCAGAGCCTCCTCCTCATGCTCGGCGGACCGCTGCTCGTCTCGCTGTCCGGAGCCGCCGCGACCGTGCTCATGGCCGGGCGGACCCGTGAGCAGGAGGCCGCGCTCGTCGAGGCCGCGGGCGGGTCCCGGTCGGTCGTCCTGGCCCGGGCCGCCTGGGAGTCGGTCGTCCTCGTCGGGACCGCGGTGCTCGTGTCGGCTGTCGTCCTGGTGGTGAGCGGCGTCGCGCAGGCGATCGCCCTCGGGGTCACCGTCCCCGGCACGTCGCCCGACGTCGGACTGGGTGTGGCCGGCCCGGCCACGCTGGTGAGCCTCGTCCTGATGGTGGCCGCCAGCACGCTCCCGCTCGTCGTCGGGCGCCACCGCAGCATCCCGCTCGTCCTCGCCGCGGACTGAACCCGGTCCACCACGGCCGTGTCGGGCCTCCCGGCCGGACAGGCTGCTCCGCCGTGCCCGCCCGGCCGGCGCACCCTCCCGATCCCCACGAACCCACGAACCCTGGAAGGACGCACCATGCGCATCCTCTTCTCCGGTGTCCCCGCACTCGGACACCTGCTCCCCCCCTCGTCCCCCTCGTCCGCGCCGCCGCGACGGCGGGGCACGACGTCGCCGTCCTCACCAGCGGCGGCATGCGGGACGCCCTCGCCGCCGAACTGCCCGGGGTACCGGTCCTGGCAGCGGGCCCCATGCCTCCCGAGCTGTTCGCGGAGGTGGCCCGGCGCCTCCCCGGCAGCGACCCGGCGAACCGACCGGAACCCGCGGCCGTCGCCGAGTTCTTCGCCGGGACGCGGGTCGACCTCACCGTCGACGACGCCGTCCGCGAAGCGAGGACGTGGGGTCCGGACGTCGTCGTGGCCGACGCGGTCGACCTGGTGGGACCGCTCGTCGCGGCGACGCTCGGCGTCCCGTACGCCGTCGTCGCGTTCGGACCGGAGGTGCCCGATGCGTTCCGACGTCCGATGACGGAGCTCGTGCTCCCCCCGGTACGCGGGCCGGGGCCTGGTGCCGTCACCCCCCGGTGGCGCTGCTCGACCCGACGCCGGCGTCCCTGCAGGCGTCCGGGTGGACGCAGCACCCCCCTGACCGTCCCGTTCCGGGCGGAGCCGCACAGCCGTCCGGGCGACACCACTCCGCTGCCGCCGTTCCCGGCGTCCGAGCGGCCGCGCGTGCTCGTCACGCTCGGGACGGTGTTCGGGGACGCCGCACTCCTGACGGCGATCATCGACGGCCTCCACCCTGACGAGGCGGACGTCCTCGCGACGGTCGGCGTGATCGGGGACCACCTCGAGGACACCGACCACGTCCACCACGTGCCGTTCCGGCCGATGCGAGAGCTGCTGGACGGCGTCGACGTCGTGGTGAGCGCTGCGGGAGCGGGTACGGTGCTCGCGGCCGCGAGTGTCGGCGTCCCGATGGTGCTGCTCCCCCAGGGCGCCGACCAGTTCATCAACGCCGAGCGTGCTGCCGCGGCCGACGTCGCCGTGGTGGTCGACGAGCCCGCTGCCGTCGGGCCGGCGGTGCACGCGGTGCTCGCCGGGTCGCGCCATGCCGCCGCGGCCCGTCGGCTCCGCGAGGAGAACGAGCAGCGTCCGAGCGCCGGGGACGCGATCGCCGTGCTCGTGGACCGCGTGACCCGCGCCACGAGCGCCGCCGAGCGGTGACCCGGCGGGCCCTGGGCCGCCGACCGGCCCGGGGCCCCGGCAGGCGGCGTCAGACCTCGGTCAGCCCGGGTCCTCCGGGACCCGGACCGATGACCGACGCCACGAACCGACGGGCATCCTCGTCGTCGTGCTCGTGCAGCCGCATGCCGAGCAACGTGTTGATGAGCATCCCCTTGGCGAGGAACGTCTCGGCGGCCGACGGCGTGAGGTGGGCGTCGTCGACGAGGAACCGGAGGATCCGCGTGAACCCCTCCCGCGCGACCGGCCCGATCACGGGGTCCGCACCGAGCATGTACGACTGCATCACGATGAGGTGGACGCCGTCCTCGGTCGCGAGCGTCCGGTACGCCTCGCCGAGTCGGGACTCGACCGTGCCCGGTTGCCCGTCGTCCAGCGCCGCACGGAACGTGTCGAGGACCGCTTCGAGACAGCCGTCGATGACCGCGAGGAACAGGTTCTCCTTCGACCCGAACATCCGGACGACGTAGGGCTGGCTGATCCCGGCGGCCTTCGCGATCCGCTCGGTGGTCGCCCCGTGGTACCCCTCGCGGGCGAACACGGCGGCCGCGGCGGCCAGGGTCGCCTCCCGCCGCTGACTGCCCGCCATGCGCTCCGCTGCCCTGGGGACCGGACCCCTTGCCGTCGTCATGCCCCGAGGGTATCATCCGATTCCATGAGTAATGAATCGATTACTAACCAACGCTCCTCCGTTCCCTCGCTCCCGCCGCTCCGCCGGGTCCTCCCGGTCCTCGTCGTACAGGTGCTCGTCGCGATGGCCATCGCCGGTGCGTTCGCCGGCCTCTACATCGGACTGCAGAAGGCCCCCGTGCCGCACCACCTGCCGGTCGCGGTCGTCGGCGCACAGCTCGCCGACGCGGCCTCGACGGCGCTCGGTGACTCCGCCGACGTCCGTCCGGTCGACTCCGCAGCCGCCGCTCGCGCCCTCGTCCGCTCACACGACGTCGTCGCCGCGCTCGTCCCCGCTGCCGGCGGATCGACGCTCGCCGTCGCCGGCGCGGACGGGCGGAGCGCGACCGGTGCGGCGACGGCCATGCTGAGCGGTGTCGCCCGGGCCGGCGGCGTCCCGGTGACCCGCACCCAGGACCTCGTCCCGCTCGTGACCGGGGACGGGCAGGGCATCGCGGGCTTCTACCTCGTGTTCGGCACCACGCTCGCCGCCTTCGTCCTCGCCCAGATCATGAACTCCCTCGGCACCCTGGCCGGCCTGCGGGTGCGCGTAGCGGTCACCGTCATCGGGAGCATCGCCGCGGCCGTCGTCGTGGCCGTCATCGCCGGACCGGTCGCCGGCGCCGTCCCCGCGGCCCCCCGCTGTCGTCGTCGGCGTGCTGGCGCTGCTCGCGGTGGCCGTCTCGCTGTCGACCCTGGCCATCACCGCCCTCCTCGGCCCGATGGGCGTCGTCGTGTCCACGCTCGTGTTCACCACCCTCGGCAACGCGACCAGCGGCGCGACGGTGAGCACACACCTCCTGCCGCCGTTCCTGTCCGCCGTCGGTGGCGCACTGCCGCCCGGAGCGGCGTTCGGGGCGGTGACGGCGGCCAGCTACTTCGACGGCGCCGGCGTCGGCCGCGCACTCCTGACGCTCGGCCTGTGGATCACCGGAGCCGCGATCGCGTTGTCCGCCGCCGCCGCCCGTCGCCGTGCCGTCCGGCATGACCGCCGCTCGCCGTCGGCCTGAGCCGAGCGACATGCTCCGTCCTTCCTGAGCACTCACAGGACTCCGCATCTCCATCGCCTATCGTGGCGACCAGCGCGATCGCGCGAACAGCCCACGCCGGTGCAGACCGGCGGCGACGGAAGGTCGGTCTGCGTTGACCACCACCCCGATCCAGCCCGGCTACACCCGCACCCGGCCTGCAACCGGTCCCAGGGGCTCGAGCACGTCCACCTACTCGGCCGTCCTCGCGCAGGTCAAGCAGCACGACCTGCTCCGCCGCCGCACCGGGTTCTACTGGTCGCTGTTCGGCTCGCTCGTCGGCACGCTCGCACTCGCGTGGATCGCCTTCGCCGTGCTGGGCGAGTCGTGGTTCCAGCTCATCGTCGCCGGCGCGCTCGGCGTGGTCTTCACCCAGTTCGCCTTCCTGTCGCACGAGGCCGCGCACCGTCAGGTGTTCGCCTCACAGCGCTGGAACGACCGCGCCGGCCGCTACGTCGGCACGTTCCTGGTCGGCCTGAGCTACTCGTGGTGGATGACCAAGCACACCCGCCACCACGGCAACCCGAACACGATCGGGAAGGACCCGGACATCGCCGCCGGCGTCATCCGGTTCACGCCCGAGGACGCAGCGGAGACCCGGGGTGCGCGGAGCGTCTTCACCCGGTTCCAGGGGTGGCTGTTCTTCCCGCTCCTGACGCTCGAGGGCATCAACCTGCACTGGTCCGCCGTGCACACCGTGCTGACCGGCGCCGACACCAAGGCCGACGTCCGGGCACGCGTGCTCGAGGCGACGCTCCTCGTCCTGCGCTTCGGCATCTACCTGACCGTGCTCTTCTGGTTCCTGCCGTTCGGCATGGCGTGCGCGTTCCTCGGTGTGCAGCTCGCCGTCTTCGGCGTCATGATGGGTGCCTCGTTCGCCCCGAACCACAAGGGCATGCCGACCATCGCGCACGACGCCAAGGTCGACTTCTTCTCGCGCCAGGTGCGCACCTCGCGCAACATCCGCGGCGGTTGGTGGGTGTCGTTCCTCATGGGCGGCCTGAACTACCAGGTCGAGCACCACCTGTTCCCGTCGATGCCGCGACCGGCCCTGAAGAAGGCCCGGCTGCTCGTCCGTCAGCACTGCGAGACGCTCGACGTCCCCTACACGGAGACGACGCTCCTGCGCTCGTACGGCATCGTCGTCCGCTACCTCAACCGCGTCGGCCTGGCCGCCCGCGACCCTTTCACCTGCCCGATGGTCTCGGAGCTCCGCATCCACTGACGGGTCGGCGAACCGCACCGCGCTCCCACCCGTACGATCGACGGACACCCATCGTCGACGGAGACGGAGCCCGGCATGACCACCACTGACCTCGCCGCACCGGCGGACGCAGCGAGCGTCGGACGCCCCGCTGCCGACCATCCGCACCACCACGCGACCGCGTCCGTCGCCGCGATCCTCGCGGAGTCAGCGGCCCGGTACCCGGACGACGTCGCCGTCGTCGTCGGCGAGCAGCGCATCACCTACGCCGAGCTGTGGGACCAGACCCTCGCGTACGCGGGCGCTCTCCGCGCCCGCGGTGTCACCGAGGGCAGCCGCGTCGCGATGCTCATCCCGAACGTGCCCGACTTCCCCCCGCGTCTACTACGCGACCCTCGCGCTCGGCGCCGTCGTCGTTCCCGTGCACGCACTCCTCAAGCGGCACGAGATCGAGTACGTGCTCCGCGACAGCGGAGCGGCCCTGCTCGTCTGCGCCGCACCGCTCATCGCGGAGGGTGCGGCGGGCGCCGCACTCGCCGGGGTCGACGTCGTCACCGTCCTCGCGCCTCCCGTGGCCGACGACGCCGACGGTTCCGCCCCGCCCAGCCTGGAGGCCCTCGCCGCGTCGAGCGCGCCCCTCACCACCCTCACGCCCCGCGACCCCTTCGACACCGCGACGATCCTGTACACGAGCGGCACCACCGGGCAGCCCAAGGGCGCCGAGGGATCGCACTTCGCCCTGCTCGAGCAGGTGAACACGCTCCTCATGAGCACCTTCGACATGCGACGGGGCGACGTGCTGCTCGGCGCGCTGCCGCTGTTCCACACCTTCGGCCAGACCTGCACCATGAACACCGGCTTCCGCGCCGGCGCGACCATCGTCATGCTGCCGAAGTTCGACGGCGACGCCGCACTCGCCGCGATGGTCGAGCACGGCTGCGGCATCTTCATGGGCGTTCCGACGATGTACATGGGTCTGCTCGACGCAGCGACCCGGACCGACGCCCGACCGCACCTCCGGTACGCGATCTCCGGCGGGGCCTCGTTGCCGCTCGCCGTGCTCGAACGGTTCGAGGCCGTGTACGGCGCGCCGATCCACGAGGGCTACGGCCTCACCGAGACCTCACCCGTCGCGAGCTTCAACCACGTCGGACGGACACCCCGTCCCGGCACGATCGGGACGCCCGTCTGGGGCGTCGAGGTCGAGATCGCCGACCCAGCCGTACAGGACCGCATCGAGATGCTGCCGCGCGGCACGATCGGCGAGCTGGTCATCCGCGGCCACAACCTCATGAACGGCTACCGCAACCGACCCGACGCGACCGCCGCGGCCGTGGTCGACGGGTGGTTCCGGACGGGCGACCTCGGGACGAAGGACGACGACGGCTTCCTGACGATCGTCGACCGCACGAAGGACATGATCATCCGCAACGGCTACAACGTGTACCCGCGCGAGGTCGAGGAGGTGCTCGCCGCGCACGAGGACGTCACGATGGCCGCGGTGTTCGGGGTTCCGCACGACGTGCACGGTCAGGAGATCGCGGCGGCGGTCGTCCTCACCGACGGCGCCACGACCACCTCCGACGAGCTCGTCCGGTACGTCGCGGACGCCATCGCCGCGTACAAGTACCCGCGGGTCGTCCACGTCGTCGACGCGCTCCCCCCTCGGTCCGAGCGGCAAGGTGCTCAAGCGTGCCCTCGTCGAGCGGTTCGGCTCGGAGCCGGTGCCCGGACCGGAGGAGCACGCCGGCGCCTGACCGACGTCGGTACGCTCGGCCGGGTGGAGCTGATCACGGACGTGCGTCGAGCCGACTGGCTCGTGCGACGCCTCCAGGCCTCCGGGACCGTCGCCGGCACCGTCGGCGGCGGGTTCGACGGGTACGCCCGCGTCCTGCACCCGCTCGCGGCCTTCCGGGAGGACCGCTCGGTCCTCGACGAGCACGGCGACGCTCCGGTCCTCGAGACGAGCACCTGGCGGTGGTCCGACGTCGCAGCGAGGACCGGGCGGACGGTGGACGCCGGGGTCTCCTGGAGCGCACTCAGCGCCAGCCGCGACGAGGACGTGCTGTTCGACGACGGGTGGCGGGTCGAACCGCCTGTCGAAGGCTGGCTCGATCCGCGCCTGCTGGCCGCACTCACCTCGCACCTCAGTGCCTCGACGGCGACCCCGCTCGACCTGGTGGCGGCGGTGTGGGACGGATGGGGGGACCTGAGCGGCGGCTCCACCCTCGTGTCCGGGTGGCAGGACGGGACGCCCGATGCGACGGAGCGTGCCCGCGCCGAGGCGGAGGCCGCCCGCCTCCGCGCAGCGCACCAGGCGGCACTCGACGCCGTCCGCCGCGCACTCGCCGTGCCGCGACTGCACCTCACACACCGCGAGCACCTCCTGGTGCACACGACGGTCGCGGACTGGGCCGACCCGGCGTGGACCGAGCGGGCGGAGATCGCGGACGGTGTGCCGCTCGCGCACACGCCGCAGCTGTTGTGGCCGGAGGACCACGCGTGGGTCCTCGCGACGGAGATCGACTGCGACTCGACGCTGGTCGCGGGGACGCGACGACTCGTGGACGCGATCGTCAGGGACCATCGGTTCGAGGCGTACGAGGTGGACCCGGCCGACGGACTCCGCTGACCTCCGCGGACGTCGTCCCGTGCAGGTCGACGCGGAGGCCGTCGGGCGTCCGGACCGTCCTGCCACGGACGCGGAACACGTCCGCGAGCAGACCCGGCGTGAGCACGTCCTCCGGGGCACCAGCTGCGGCGACCCGTCCGCCGTGCAGGACCACGAGGTGGTCGCAGTAGCGCGCCGCGAGGTCGAGGTCATGCAGCACGACCACGACGGTGCGTGGGCCGGCGGCGAGCAGGTCGAGGAGCTCGAACTGGTGGTGCACGTCGAGGTGGTTCAACGGTTCGTCGAGGACGAGCACCGCGGGTTCCTGGGCGAGCGCGCGGGCGATCTGCACCCGCTGCCGCTCGCCGCCCGACAGACCGCTCCACCGCCGTTGCTCAGTCCCGGCCATGCCGACTTCGGTCAGCGCCTCCCGGCAGATGTCGTCGGCGTCGTCGTCCAGCGTCCCGAGCCGGGACCGCCACGGGAGCCGACCGAGCCGGACGACGTCGAGCACCCGGTGGTCGATGTCCGTGTGCGCCTGCTGTTCGACGAAGGCGAGCCGACGGGCGACCGACCGGCGCGGGAGCGTCCGGAGGTCGGCGCCGTCGAGTGTCACGGTGCCGCGGTCGGGTGCGGTGACGCCCGCGAGGCAGCGGGCGAGCGTCGACTTGCCGGACCCGTTGGGTCCGACGATCCCGGTCATCAGCCCGCTCGGCGCGAGCAGGTCGACGCCGTCCAGCAGGTCGACGCCCGGGACGGACCGCCCCACGTCACGCGCGCCGAGCACTCCGGAGCCGTCCCCAGCGGTCATGCGCGCTGTCCCCGGCGGAGGACGACCAGGAACGTCGGCACCCCGATGAGCGCCGTGACGACGCCGACCGGGATCTGGTGCGGTGCGAGCGCCAGACGTCCGGCGAGGTCCGCGACGACGAGGAACACCGCGCCGGCGAGGGCGGACACCGGCAGCAGGAGCCGGTGTCCGGGTCCGACGAGCATGCGGGCCGCGTGCGGGACGACGAGTCCGACGAACCCGATCGCCCCGACGGCGGCGACGACCGCAGCGGTGGTGGCCGCGGCGCCGACGAGGACCACGATCCGGAGCACTCGGACGTCGATGCCGAGCGCCACGGCGGCGTCGTGCCCGAAGACGAACGCGTCCAGCGCCGGCGCGACGGCCACGAACACGACGGTCGCGAGGACGACGACGACCGTGCACACCACGACCGAGGACCAGCGGGCTGCTGCGAGCGAGCCGAGCAACCAGTAGGTGATGCCGCGGGTGGCGTCCGCGTCGCCCCAGGCCGTGACCACGAGCGACGTCACGGCCGAGAAGAGCTGACCGACGACGACGCCGGTCAGCACGACACGACTCGTGCTCGCGGTGTCCCGCCCCATGAGCGCGAAGACGAGCGCGAACGAGACGAGGCCGCCGACCAACGCTCCCCCCGGCGAGGGTGACGGACCCGGCGCCGAGGCCGAGGACGAGGACGAGGACCGCCCCCCGTCGAGGCTCCGGACGAGATGCCGAGCAGGTACGGCTCGGCGAGCACGTTGCGGGTCACCGCCTGCAGCACGCATCCGCACACGGCCAGACCCGCTCCGGCCGCGGCGGCGAGCAGGACGCGCGGGAGCCGGAGTTGCCAGACGACCGAGTCGGCCAGCGGCGGCAGCGGCGTGAGCGGCAGGCCCAGGTGGGTGCCGATCGACCGCACGGTCTCCGCCCACGTGATCGAGCCTCCGGCCAGCGTCACGCCGGCGATGACGACGCCGACGAGCGCCACCGCCAGCACCGGCACGACGAGGGCACCGCGCAGGGCGGTCGGGGTCACCGGCGGGCGAGCACGACGAAGTCGTCGAGGTACTGCCAGACCGGCCCGACCTCGGCGAACCCGGCGACCTCGAGCGCCGCCGTGTGGAACGCGAGGCTGAGCTCCGGGTTGGGCGGCCGGTGCTCGAACCGGCGCTCCCGCTCGGCTGCCAGACGGCCGTACCGTTCGACCGCGGTGACCTCGGCGAACCACTGCTCCCAGTCGAGCGCACCCGCAGCACGGTCGGTCTGCTGCGTCCGCTCGTCGTCGCGGGCACTGAGCTCGGCGAACAGGGTGCGTCCGTCGAGGTGCCGTAGGTGGTCGGCGTTGAGCACGACACCGCCGGGGGCAAGGAGCTCCCCGAGGTCGTTGTAGACGCGGCTCAGGACGTCCGACGGCAACCAGTGCAGTGCGGTCGAGCTGAGCACTGCGTCGGGGACCGCCCCGTCGAGGCCGGCCGTCCAGTCGCGGTCCCACAGGTCGGCGTCGACGAAGCGCACCGGCTGCCCGGCGAGCGCCGTCCGCCCGAGTTCCAGGAGCACGGGGTCGAAGTCGACGGCGATGCAGGTGACGTCGGGGCGGCGGGCGAGGACCCGCTGGCTGATCGACCCGGGTCCGCTGGCGAGGTCGAGCACGACACCGCCCTCGGGGACGACGTGGTCCACGACGTCGAGCATGATCGTGAAGCGTTGCTCGCGGTGCGTGATGTACGCCGCCTGCTGGGCGTCCCAGGCGGACAGGAGATCGAGCGCGCGCTCGGTCTCGGCGGTGGTCGGGGCGTCGGTGGTGGTCATCATCGTTCCTCGGCGTACGCGGTCAGGGCGGTGGACACGGTCTGCAGGGCGTCGATGCTCCGCACCGAGGGGTCGAGCTCGGTGGCCGGGACGGCGACGAGGTGGTCCCCGCGGACGGCGCTGAGCCCCTTCGTCACGGCGTCGGACCGCAGCTGCGCGATCTTGTCGTCGGCGCTGTCACCGGACAGGCCACGGGACAGGTCGGCGACCACGATCACGTCCGGGTCACGCTGGGCGATCTCGTCCCAGCTGGTCTCGCCCCACTGTGCGTCGAGGTCCTCGAACGCGTTCGTCGCGCCGGCCACGCGTCCCATCGTGTCGGCGAGCCCGTTCCCGCCAGCCACGACCGGCGCTCCGTTCACGGAGGAGTAGAGCCAGGCGACGGAGGGCTTCCCGGTGTCGGACGCGGCTGCGGTGACCTGCTCGAGCGTGTCCCGCTGCTCGGCGACGAGGTCGCGACCTCGCTGGTCCACCCCGAACACCCGGGCGATGTCCGTCACCTCGTCGAGGATCGCGTCGAAGCCGACCTCGTCGGGGACGAGGGCGGGGTCCTCGCAGTCGTTCGTCGACAGGTAGGCCGGCACGCCGAGGTCGACGAGCTCCTGGCGGCTCCCCGCGGCCTCGGAGGCGAACGCGGAGGCCCGCATCGAGTAGACGAAGTCGGGATCCGCCTCGCGGAGCTGCTCGGTCGTCGGGTACTGGTCGGCGAGGACCGGCACGTCGTCGTACGCCTTCCGCCACTCCGGCGCGACCGCGTCCGTGAGGTAGCTCGTGCCGACCATGCGGTCTTGCAGACCGAGGGCGAGCATGACCTCGGTGGCGCCCTGCTCGAGGGTCACCGCACGCTCGGGAGGCGCGGCCACGGTGAGCGGCATGCCACAGCTGGTCAGGCTGGTCCCACTCGACGGGTCGGTACCCGAACGGTCTGCGGCGGTCGGGCTCGCACACCCGGCGAGGGTGAGCGCAGCAAGTGCCACCGCTGGAATGAGAATCGTTTTCACATCAGCACCGTAGGGGATGCTCGGAGGCGCGCCAAATCCGTGTCGACCTGCCCTGCGCCCGCGCCGGTCCGCCACGGGGCAGGTAGGTTCGGAGCAGGACGTCGTCGACAGGGGAACCATGACAGCGGTCGTGTGGATCACAGCGGTCATCGGAGGACTCGCGGCAGTCGCTGCACTCGCGCGGACTCGCCGCCGCTGACAGCGCGGCAACGATCCGGTCACGTTCGTCCAGCTCGTGCCGTAGGCGGCGACTCGCGGTGCTTCACTGACCCGCATGGGGCAGAGCCGGACACGCGGGCCGATGTCGGTCGTCATCGCGGTGGGCATCGCACTCGGTGCAGTCGGGTGCAGCGGGACACCGGCTGCGTCCTGCGCGATACCGACGATGGAGCTCCACGAGTCGTCCCTGCACCCCGGAGGGGTGGTCCAGCTCCAGGTCGACGCGGTCTGGGAGACGTGCGAGGACACCGGAGGCACCAGCCGCGCGGCGTCGGACGTCACCGTCGTCGTCACGCCCTCCCCCGGACGGTGAGGAGGTCCTGCTCGGCCGGCCGACACCGCAGGGGTCGCTGTCCACGGTCGACGAGTCCTTCGACCTCCCGGCGGACCTCCCGGTCGGTCCCGCGGTGCTCGCGCTGCACACCCACAGCGGCGACCTGATCGACGCCGAGCTCCCCCATCACGATCACCGCACCGCCGGCGACCTGAGGCCGCCGCACCGCACCCGACGGTTGTGCCGTGGTGGGCCCTGCCGGGATCGAACCGACGACATCCACGAGCGACGACCCGGAGGCCGGCTACCAGTTCGTCGACGTCCTGTTCGACGAGGTGGAGAAGAGCGTCGACGTCGAGCCGTGCGAGTCCACGCTTGTGGGGACCCGGAAAGCGGATGCCCGGGTAGCGTCAGGGCGGTCGTCCCGGGTCGGGACGGACGTGGGGACCAGAACGGACGACACATGCACCGCATCACCCGCGCGGCAGCTATGACAGCTGCCGCGCTTCTCACCGCCAGCGGACTGGGGCTCACGGGACCGCACGCAGCGTCAGCTGCGGCGCCGACACCGATCGGAACCGGAGGGGTGCTGCAGATCCTGTCGCCGAACCTCGCAGACCGCGGAACACCACAATTCGCCGACGGGCCGAACGTGCGACGCTTCGTCGCGGACACCACTCGCGGCATCGATGCTCGGATGACGAGCTCACCGACTTCGACCGCGTCGTTCACGCTGACGCCGCCGGACGGGAAACCCCTCGCCGCTGGTTCCTACCGGCTCGTCGGGTCGCAGCAGGCTGACTTCGCATCGGTTCCGACGCTGAAGATCAACGACGACTACGTGTACGGCGCATTCGACATCCTCGACCTTGCCTCCAACCCGACCAACGGCACCATCACCCGCTTCGACGCGGTCGTTCCCGGCATCGGCGAGTTCCGATTCGGGGAAGACAAGGCCGGGTCGGTCCTCCTCGGAGCGAACAGCTTCTCCTTCAAGAAGACGTTCATCGGCCTGAAGAAGAACGCGGAGCAGGTCGAGACAGTGCACAACACCGGGACCACGGCGGTCGCGCTCGGGAAGCCATCGATCGCCGGCGCCGATGCTTCGTCGTTCTCCGTCATGAGCAACACCTGCCGCACCACCCTCGCGGCCGGGGCGGCGTGCACCTTCAGGGTCGGGTTCGCGCCGAAGACCGCCGGTCCTCTGACCGCGAAAGTCGCGATGAAGATCGGCACGGCGAACAAAGCGGTGCGGCTGACTGGTTCGGCGTACCTCGGCACGACCAGCATCACGTCCTCGGGGGAAGGACATCGTCAACAAGGGGAAGACGACGAGCGTCAACAGCTCGAACACCGCCATGCTCGTCACCGAAGACGGTTACGGCTGGACGTTCATCGCTGACCGACTCGACGGCTCCGGCACTGTCGTCAGTGTCCACGTCGAAGGCCCTTACCGGAAGCCGCTCGCGGTTGGTACCAGGAAGACGACCTCGACCTCGGCCGCCGGAGACTACGAGGTCCTCACCACCGTCAACGGAAGCGGCTGCGACACCACGGGTACCGAGACGGTGAAGCAGTTCCTGCTCGACCCGGTCACCGGCCTTCCGGACACGGCCGACATGTCCTTCACCCAGTACTGCTTCGACAAGATCCCGCAGACGGGGACGCTGAAGTGGCAGGCCCGTTCCGACGCCACCGCGCCCGCGGCGCCGACCGCTGTGGAGGTGTCCGCGACCAAACCGCGGAAGGTCACCTGGAAGGCCTCCGCCTCGAGGGACGCGAAGTCCGTCGTCGCACGGCTCGTGCAGGGCACCGGCGCAGGTGCCACTGCGCAGAGTGGGATACCGCTGACCGTCTCCGGCACGACAGCGACAGTCCCGTCCGTTCATTCCGGACAGCAGTACACGGTGCTGCTGTTCAGCGTCGACACCGCTGGGAACGTCAGCAAGCCAGCCACCGCCCGGTTCGGAACCGCACCCGTCACCGTGATGGCACCGGGCCGGCCGACCATCACCGCTGTGACTTCCGGACCCGGAACAGTCACCGTGTCATTCACGCCGTCGCCGGACAACGGCGGACTCCCCACCAGCTACACCCTCTCCGACAGCCACACGGAGGTCACGGGCACCTCCAGCCCGCTGACCCTCACCGGCGTTCCCGCCGGAGATGGGTTCGTCTACATCACCCCGAGGAACGCTGCCGGGGGAGGGCAAGACGTCCTCCTCCGTCGGGATGACCGTCGAGTAACAGCAGACTGACGAACGCCCCGACCACTGCGCGTGGTCGGGGCGTTCGTCAGTGCGTCGCGGTCTCCGCGGCTGCGGTGTCAGCGCCGTGTTCGGCGAGCTCGAGATCCGCACGGACATGGCCGCGATCGCGGAAGCGACAGAGGCCCGTCGGTCCCGAGGCGGGTCGCGAAGAGGCGGCACTCGCGCTCGACTGTCGTGCACGCCGAGGCCCGCGCCTCCGCAGCGTTGCACGCGCCATCGCGACCGCCTGTCGGACTGGAGGCGCGGCGCCGGCTGGCCCCGCGGCTCCGGTCCGACGACGCTTCCGGATCCAGCCCGGCCCGCTCGACGATCCTCCGGTGGGCCCTGCCGGGATCGAACCGACGACATCCACGGTGAAAGTGCGGCGGTTGGTGCCGCGCTCCACCGCAGGCGCGCCGCGTGTTCGCGAACTGGCGGTGGCGTGATGCAGTACCCAGCATCGGTCGCAGAGTCGGCGTGCGTCTGCCCGGAGGACTCCTACAGCTGCCTGAGCCCCGAAGCCGACATCGAGGGGTGCGAGCACTGTCGGTGGCTCGACTCCGAGGACCTGTGCCCGCAGGACCCCGACGCCGTCGAGTGGTGGAACGAGTACAAGCGCCCGTTCCTGACGTGAGCGTTCCGCGGCGCGCCTACTTGACTCTGGTGTCAGAGGCTTGTCGGCAGAATGGTGGACCGGCAACGCGGCCGGTGCCGGTTGCCCCGCCGGCCGACACGGACGGCGACGTGACTCACCACCACCTGCTCAACGATTTCGAGGACCACCAGCGCGCTGCTGGCCTCGCCCTGACCACCATCCGTAACCGATCCTCAGTCCTCCGCACCGCGACCGCCGCGTGCGGTCCGCTGCACGAGGCCACCACCCTCGACCTGCGCCGGTTTCTCGGCTCCCCCCGGGTTGACCCCGGGCACACGGCGCACGTACCGCTCGGCGCTGCGGGCGTTCTACGCCTTCCTCGCGGACGAGGGCGTGTGCGAGGACCCGACAGGCCGGCTCGCGCCTGTACGGGTCGCACGTGGGCAGCCGCGCCCGTTCACCCAGGACCAGGTCGACCGCATGCTGTCGTCCGGCGCGTACCGGCGCACGCGGGCCATGATCCTGCTCGGCTACTACCAGGGGTTCCGGGTGTCGTCGATCGCCGCGGTGCACGGGCACGACGTCGACCTGGTCGGCATGACGATCCGCACGGTCGGGAAGGGTGGAAAGGATCGCACCCTGCCGCTGCACCCGACCGTCGCAGAGCTCGCCGAGACCATGCCGCGTGACGGCTGGTGGTTCCCCGCTCGAGCAGGGCGGGACGGCCATGTGTCCGGGCACTCGGTCTCGGAACTGATCACGCGCGCGAAGCGGCGCGCCGGCATCACCGACCCGAAGCTGACCGCGCACTCTCTCCGCCACGGCTTCGGGACCGACCTGGTCGAAGAGGGCGTCGACATCCGCGTCGTGCAGGAACTGATGATGCACGAGTCCCTGGCGACGACGCAGATCTACACCGGCGTCAGTGAGCACCGCAAGCGCGAGGGCCTGCACGCACTCCGGCCGCGGCCGATCCCGGAGCGTTCCGGGCGCCGCGTCGCCGCATGACTCCCGGTCCGGGACCTGACCCGAACAGGCCCCGGACCGGGTACGCTGCCCCGATGATTGATCTGCGGGCGCTGTGGGGCGCGATCTTCCCGCCGGTGCGCGGCTCCGCCGATGACGGCAGGTGCGCCCTGTGCGGACAGATGGTGACGCCAGCCGACCGAGTACACGACGAGGCCACCGGCAACGCCTTCTGCTCGACGGAGCACTACCTCGAGGGCCTGGCAGAGCGCTGGTGACCTAGACCAGCGCGAGGGCCTTCCGGGTCTGCCATGCGCGGATCGCGTCGATACCGGTCCGAGCTAGGTCAAAGTGCCCCTTCTCGTTCGGGTGCACCTGGTCGCTCGTGAGGATGTCGGTCGTCTTGTCCCAGTATCCGAACTGGTTCGGGTCGGCGACGATCACGTTCGAGAACTCCGCGGCGAGCAGGTCAACGATCGCGTTGAACGAGTTCACGGCGGCATCGGAGCCGTTCGGGAACTGCGTCGAGGCGGCGTAGTTCGCGAGGTACGGCTCCTTCATCCACAGCACCGGCGGTGGCGTGAGGCTGACAGGGAGCACTGCGTCGATGTTCAGGGCGCTGCCCCCCCCGTCTTGGTGAAACGGACCACGTGCCCCCCTCGCGGACGCCGGCGTGCGCCACGCGTAGATGCCGGATGCCGAGATGGTCTGGTTCGACAGGTCGAGCCCGGACACGAGGACCGTGCCGGCGGTCTGGTCGGTGATGTCGACGATCACGCCGGCGGTGCCACCGCCACGGGACAGGGTGACGATGTAGGCATCACGGTTGCTCGGCACGGTGTACTCGAAGTAGGCGCCGTTCGTCGCGTTGTACGAGCTTGAGCCGTTGAGCGGGAATCCCGAGGTCTGGGACGCCCACGCGGTGCCAGTCGACTTCGTGATCCGCGGGTCGCTGTCATCGATGATCTCGGACGCGCTCAGGATCGCGAGCATCGCGCGGCCGTAGTTGGTGGCGCTGCGGAGGTCCAGATCGGTTGCTCCGCGGAGGCGCAGCGTGTTCATGAGGCACTGCAGCACGACGAGCGCTTTCGTGCCAGGAACCCACCGCGGCACCTGCGGGTCGCCGAACCCGGTGGCGCCGCCGACGCGGCCGAGGGTGTCGCCGATCGAGGACCCGCCGATCGCGCGCTTGAGGTCGTTCGCGGCGCCGCCGTCGCTCGTCGGATAGGTCAGACCGAGCGCCTTCGCGAGCCGGCGCGCCCAGTATCGGGAGGCGTCTGCGAGTCCCTGCTCTGCGAGGAACGAGTGCCCGTAGGTGATCAGCTGAGCCCGGTTGCTGATCGGCGGAGCAGACATGCCGAAGCTGGCGAGAGCGGAGTTGGTCGCCGTTCCCGGAGTCGCGATCAGGGTGGCATTCGCGTCGTCGTTCGCGATCGCGTTGACGCCCGGGAGTCCGTCCTTCCCGTCGCGGCCGTCTCGACCATCGGCTCCGGGGGGCACCCGTGCGTCCATCCTCACCGCGGATGATCGGGACGCCGTTGGACGACGTGACCGGGGCGACGACGGACAGGTCAATCGTCTGGCCGGCGGGGACCGCGATCGAGAACGGGCCGTACGAGACCGGCGTGCCGGCGTAGGTCAGGCCGGTGAACGTCACCTTGTAGGTGAAGTCGCGGGGGGTTGGTCTCGTCGGTGTCGGTCGCGATGAGGTTCACCGACCGCACGCCGTTCTGCACGAGGTAGCCCTGCGTGTCGAGCGTGCAGGTGATCGGGACGGGCAGGATCGTGGCCTTCTGGCCGACGACCTGGAGCGCGCGTCCCTTCGGGAGATCGGCGGTGAACGTGACCTTCCCGACGAGTGGGACCTCGTCGGGGTTGCGGTCGGTGTCGGTCGCCGTGTCGCCGACTGCGGCGAGGAATCGGCCGGTGACGGTTCCGTACTGCATGAGGTGTCCTATCCGAGTGCGTCGTCGGGCTCGGTCTTGAGCGCGTCGGGGTAGCCGGCGGAGGTCTGCTCTGCCGGCGGGCGGGCGTTCCGGACCTTGTAGGTCGCGAACGTGGTCAGCAGGGCCGTGCCAAGGCCGACCCACACGTTGTACGGCTCGGGCAGGTTCGTCAGCAGCCCGACCGAAGTGAGCCCGCCGACGCCGGTGACGATCGTCTTCGCATACTGCTGGCAGGTGGCGAGCGTGACGCGGACCTTCGTCGGCTTCTCGTGGTCGCCCATCACTTGACCTTCGCGATCTTCGCGAGCTTCTGCGCGATGACGAGCACCGCGACGAGGCGGGTTGCGAGGCCGCGCTTCGGGTCGCCGATGGCGTTCTGCACGCCGCCGAGCATCGTCTCGATGTTCTTGAGTCGGCGGTCCTGTTCCGGGGTCATGTCGTCGTCCTGTTCGTCGTGGTTGGCGGTGTCGTGCTCGATCGAGGTGGTCGGGAAGTGCGGCCGCACTTCGTCAGGCGCCCAGTCGGGGCGGAAGCGGCCGAGGATGTAGCTCTTCGGGCGGGAGCGGTAGCGGGCCTCGCGGCTGTCGGACCCGTTCGCGCCGAAGGTCTGGACGTAGCCGTTGCCGAGGTCGGCGACCATGAACTCGACGTGGTTGCCGACGCCGTTGTGCTCCCAGTCGAAGAGGAGGACGTCCCAGGGGGGCGAGGTCGTCGTCGCCGGCGGCGTAGGTGCCATCGCCGGCGGTCTTGAAGTTGTCGACCCAGAGGATCGGGCCGGGCTTGCCGCCCCAGAGGACGTGCGAACAGAACGCGGCGCAGTCGTCCATGACCGGCGACGCGGTCCACGGGACGGGCAGGCGGTCGCGGGACTGGCCGGCGAGGCCGAGCGCGTAGCCGGCGGCGGCTTCTCGGGTGGTGCGCGTGAGGCTCATTCGGGCTTCCTGTCTCGGGTGTGCTCGAGTTCTTCGATCCGGTCGTCGTGCTCGCCGAGGATCGTGAGGACCCGGTCGAGCTTCCGGTCGACGCGGCCGAGGGTGCCGCGGTTCTCGTCGTGGCGCTCGTCGGCCTCTTCGCGGAGGTTGGTGGTGTGGTTGTTCTTGACCTCGTGCTTGATCGCGGCGATGTCGCGGGCGAGGGCGACGATCCAGCGGACGACCTCGCGGAGCTTCTTGATCACGTAGCCGAGCGCGGTGAGCGCGGCGAGGACGCCGGTCAGGATCGTGGTGGCGCGGCCGGCGGGGTCGTCCCAGAACGACACGACGGCGGACGCGGCCTGCTGTGCGAGCACGTCACACCACCAGCCGGCGGACGGTGAACACGGTTCCGGTGGAGTCGCTGAGGCTGGCGGCGCTGGACGTCGCCCAGGGGCGGAGCGTGTCGCCGGCGTCGAGCGAGACGGTCAGGGTGCTGACGGCGTTGAGGCCGTCCTGGAATCCGAACCGGGTGTCGTCGCTGGTGCCGTTCTTCGTCAGCCAGACGCGACCGCCCGTCGTGTTGCGGATGCTCACGGAGACGAGGTACTCGCCGCCGGAACCGGGCGGCATCGTGAGCACGCCGTCGTCCCATGCGGTCGAGCCGATGTTGTCGCCGGAGCGGTAGAGCATGCTCTCGCCGATCTGGGTGACGCCGTTGATCGCGACGCTCTCGCGGGCGCTCGCGCGGAACGAGTACGGGGTCAGCCGCTTGAGCAGGCCCTGGAGGTCAGCGCCGAGCGGCACGGCGCCGCGCTTGGCGAGGATCGCTTCCACGAGTAGCGCGTTGTCCCAGTCGACGTCAGCGATGTCGCGGGCGCGTTCGGTGGGTGCGAGCGCCGGCAGGCCGTAGAGCGGCGTGTAGCGGGGCATCGTCAGAGTCCCTTCGTGACGTTGATCAGGTCGGTGAGGCGGATGTCCGGATCGAAGTCGCGGATTCGTCCGTTGGAGAACTGGCCGAACAGGTCGGCGAGGGTGAGGTTGCTGGTCCGGTTCGAGCGGGCGGGGATCACGGTGAGGTCGTGGGTCCAGCCGCCGTCGTAGCGGAGGGTGCCGCCGATGATCTGGTACTCAGGGCCGGCGTTGTCCAGGCCGTTGAACACGGAGCCGAGGAAGTAGAGCGGGGCGTCGGTCTGGTACGGCCGGTAGAGGGCGTCGGAGGTTCCCTGCGTGAGCGGGAGCCGGCGGTCGTCCAGTCGGAGGGTCGGGAGCCGCATCTGCCCGTTCAGGGTGTTGACGATCTCGGTGATGCGGTTCGCGAGCCACCGCGGGAACGCGTTGCCGTACTGGACGGGGCCGGGTCCGGGCTCGAACTCGTCGGGGTCGCGGAACTGCGATTGCGTGTCGATCTTGAGGACCCGGTTGCCGCCGGTGGCGTCCCCGCGTGCGGTTTTCCGCTGGAAGATGGCGCCGGTGTAGATGACGCGCTTCTGGGTGCCCGGGGTCATGTTCGGGTCTTTGCCGTACCAGTTGTAGGCGATCTGAATGACGTCGATCGCGTCGGTCGAGGTGGTCTCGCCGACGAGCCCGTCCGGGACTGCGACACGCGTGGCGGGCACGAGCCGGCCGGACGGGACGGTGATGCGGATGGTCTCGCCGTCGAAGTCGAGGACGATGCTCGACGCGGTCGCGAAGCCGCCGACCTGGACTCGGTTCGTGTCGGGGTTGTAGTTCACGACGCCGAGCGGGACGAGCCGGTACACCTGAGCGATCAGCTCGAGCACGGAGCGCTGGTCGGACGCGGCCTGCCCGTGCATCCGGCGGAGCACCTGCCCGTCCGCGGTCGCCTCGGGAGCGACGCCCTCGTAGCTGTCGAAGATGCGCTTCGCGCCGAAGTTGAACAGGTTCGCCATGCGGGTGTCGGTGTACTGCTCACCCCACCCGCCGGGACCCTCGACGCTCTTCTCGCCCATCTCGCCGGGGACGACCGTGGAGGCAGCTTCGGCGAGGGTGTCGCCGGCGCTGATCGCGACGAGCCACACGGGCGCGTAGGTCTTCGTCGTGGGGTTGAAGATGACGCGGCGCTCCGGGCGCGCGGCGGCGATGCGACCGCGGAACACGACCATGTCGGGCAGGGTCGCGTGCGTGCGGGTGACGGTGATGACCTGACCGCCGAACGTGTCCGATCCGATCCACTCCCCCCGTGGGGTCGATGACGATCGCGGACAGGGTCCCGGGCTCGGTCTCGTCGTAGGCGTCGCCGCGGCCCCACACGATCGACAGCCCGTCGAGCGCGACCGAGTTCCGGCCGTCCCACGTCGAGCGGATGACTCGACCCTGAATCGCGACGCGCGCCCCGAAGTCGGCCACTAGACGGCGCTCCCAGGCGTGCTGAGGCCGGTGGTGCGCTGGTACTCGCGGATCGCGCTGACGACCTCGCGGCCGATCGCGGTCTTGTCGGCGAGGGGGGCCGGCCTCGACCTTGACATTGAGTGTGACGGGTCCCCCCGCTGGCCTGTCCGGAGGACGACCGGCCGAAGTCGGTGGGGCTCCACCCGCCGGTGGCGGTCGGGCTGACGGTGGCCGCGGTGGTGCTGGCGACGGCCATGCGGGCGAACCGCATCGTGCCGCTCGTCTGCGCGGCGGCACGCTGGACAGTGCGGGTGGTCTTCGCGCCTCCCCCCGCCGCCGAACAGGCTGGTGAGCTTGTCGAAGCCGGACCCGAAGTTGAACGTCGCGATGTCCCAGAGCGCGGAGACGAGCTTGCCGACCCAGCCGATCGCGTCCTTGATCCAGCCGACGAATCCGCCGATCTTGTCGCCGACCCACTCGACGGCGGTTGCGCCGGCCTCGCGGAACTGGTCCCAGTGGGTGACGACGAGCACGATCGCGGCGACGACGAGGCCGATCGCGACGATGATCGCGAGGATGATCCAGGTGATCGGGTTGGCGAGCCATGCGGCGTTCGAGGCCCACTGAGCAGCGGTCTGGATTGCCTGCACGGCGGCGAACACCTTCATGGCGCCGGACACGATCGCGACGGCGCCGCCGACGGCGGTGAGGACGATCGCGAGCGGGCCGAGCACGGGTGCCCACTGCTGCAGCTGGGTCAGGATCGGTTCGAGGATCGGGAGGGCGGCGACGCCGATGTCGGTGAACGTCTGCGTGGCGGCGCGCTGGAGTTTGACGAGGCCCTGGTCCTGACCGACTGTCTCGTCGAGCTTCTGAGCGGCGCCGGTGACGTCGCCGATCGCCTGCACGGCGGACGACGGGTCGAGGGCGAACAGGGCGCCGCCGAGGTCTTCCGCCTGGGTGCCGAACAGGGCGACGGCGGCGGCGTTCCGGGCGACGGGGTCCTCCATGTTGCGGAGCCCGTCGAGGACGGTCTGGAGGCCCTGCGCTGCCCCGTCGCCGCCGGCCGCGATCTGGGCGGTGGCTTCCTTCGCGTTGAGGCCGAGTGCCTCGAATCCGGCGGCGGAGGTTGCGGACCCGTCCGTCGCGCGGATCTGGAACTCCTTGAGCGCGTCGGCGACGAGGTCCGTGTTGCGGGCGCCGGCGGCGAGCCCCTGGTCGATCAGGCCGGTCGCGGTCTGCCCGTCGAGGCCGAGCGCCTGGAACAGCGCCGGGTACTCGGTGAACGTGTCGATCAGGTCTTCGCTGGCGCGGGCGTTGCCCTGGAGCCCCGCGGTGATGATGTCGAGCGCTTCGTCGGCGTCCTTCGCCATGCCGGTCCGCATCAGCTGCCCGACCGCGGTGGTCACCCCGCCGAGGTCCTGGTCGAAGGTAGTCGCGACGTCGAGCGTCTTCGCTGTGATGCCAGACAGGGACTCGTCGCTGGCCGAGCGCATCCCCTCGATGTTGCCGATGACCTGTCGCGACGCTTCGGCGACCTGGTCCATGCTGTCGCCGTAGGCGTTGGCGAAGAGGTCGCCGTTGATCCGGCCGAGTCGTTCGGACTCGGCCGGATCGAGGCCGAGTTGCCCGGCCAGCTTGTTCCCGACCTGCGCGTTCTCGACCGCGCCGATGACGCCCGCGGCGAGGGCGGCGCCGCCGGCGGCACCGGCGAGCTTGAGCCCGTCAGCGGCCTTCGCGGCGTGCTCCTGGATGCCGTCGACCGCCTTCTCTGCGTCGCGTGCGGCGCGCTGTGCGCCGGCGGCGTCGCCGAGGATGCGGACGGCGAGAACCGCGGTCTTACCCGCCACTGTGGGCCTCGTTTCTCCGGCCGATCAGGTCGACCATGGTTGCGATGTCGTCGGGGTGCTCGGTGCGCCAGACCGAGGCAGGGATGCCGGTTTCGAGGGCGAGCGCTACTAGTAGCTCGTGGGCTGACCCTCGGGGGATGGATTCCCCCCAGGCTCACGACCGCGTCGTCGTCGCCGGACTCGTCGTCGTCCTTCTTGAACGACACGTCGACGGCGGCATGCTCACCGCTCGAGAACTCGTCCCAGGTCTGGTCGGTCTTGTTCTCGCGCTTCGCGGCGGACCAGGCGCGGAAGAACTGCATCCGCATGGCGTTGTCGGTGAGCGAGCCCCACGCCTTGTTCTTCCGGAGGGTGGACTCGAACGCGAGGGTGTCGCCGATGTTCGGCGTGACCTCGAGCTTCTGGTCGTCGTGGGTGGTGATGACGAGGGTCGCGTTGGACACGGTCAGGCTCCTTGGATGCTGTCGAGGGTGTGTTGGACGTAGTCGGTGTAGACGGGCAGCCAGCGACCTTCGGAGTCGCGGGCGCCGTCCGAGAGGAACGGCTGGGCGGTGATGTGCCGGCGGGACCAGCCCCAGTGGATCGGGGCCGCGTACGGGACGCGGGCGGTGCCGGCGCGGATGATGCCGGCGGTCTTCGTGCCGGATGCTCGGATCGTCTGTTGCAGCCGTCCGGTGCGGCGGGGGGGCGAGGTCGGCGGAGGCGTTCGCCGCGATCTGCGCGGCGTGCTTGTGCGCGGCCTTGAGTTCGGTGAAGTCGTCGCCGGCGCGGCGGAGCGACGCGCGGAGTTGCCGCGCGCCGTCCACCTGCACCAGTGCGTCGACCATCAGGCGAGGACGAGCGGGGAGCCGTCGATGTCGACCGGGATGGGCTCGCCGATGACGCGGAACTCGAAGTCGGACGTGTTCTTCTTCTTGACGTCGCCGCCGACCGTGAGCGGGACGATCGTGCAGACGCCGGACCAGCTGACGGCCAGGTTGTTCGACGGGGTGAAGAGGAACGGGACGTCCTGGAGCCGGTGCTGGTAGCACCAGAGCTCGAACGAGTCGAGGTCGTAGTCCTGGTTCGCGGTGCCCTTGAGCGCCCAGTCGGTCGAGGCGTCGCCGGCGACGGTCTCGCCGGACAGGACGGGGATGTCGTCCTCGAAGTCGCTGGACGGTTCGAGGCTGAACTTCGTCAGCTGCTGCGCGGTCTCGCGCTGGCTGGCGGTCTCGCCGAGCTTGAGCGAGCCCGGGCCGAGGACATGGGACTTGGGCGCCATGTTGGCTCCTATTCAGGGTCGGTGTAGGTGAGGAGGTAGGCGGAGAGCGGGGCGCCGGCGTTCGGCTGGAACGAGGCCGGCTCGGCGACGGTGACGTCGAGCCCAGGGGCGATCGCCGCGACGATCGAGTCGATGCGATCCCACGCGACGATGTGGTTGTCGACGGGGCCGGCGGTGACGCAGAGTTCCCACGTCGCTTCGGTCTGGTGGTAGGTCGGGAACGTCAGGCGGGGCGGGAGGATGATGACGGCGCCGTCCGGGGCGCCCTGCGGGACCTCCAGGCCGTTGATCGTGACGAGCACGCCGTCGATGCCCTCGGTGCGAACGGCGTTGTCGATCAGGTCGGCGATCTGCTGCGCGCGCTCGGTGCGGGGGCTCATGCGAGGCCCACGATCCACGGCGACAGGATCGACGTCGCGGTGTTCATCGGGTCACGGGCGAGCCGGATCGGGGCGACGTCGGCACCCTCGAACCCGACGACGCCGTTGCGGGACGCCTTGCGCCAGTACAGGTCGGCGCCGACTTCGAGGATCGCGCGCCGGCGGACGGCGGGCGGGACCGTGGCGTACGCCGTGACCCCGATCCGCTCGTCCACCAGCGCGGTTGCCTCTTCCTCGGAATCGTCGCAGAGCTTCCCCCCCGAGTTCGTCTGTGCGGGCGAGACCGACGTACTCGGCGAGAGTGACGTGCTCGCGGTCCGCGTCGTCGGTGCCCGCCACGATCAGGCGCCCGCGGCCGGGTCGGCCTTGACGACGGGGATGAGCCCGCCGGGGACCTCGTCGGCGAGGGCCGTGTAGTAGTACACGGAGTACGAGTTGGTGAGGTTGACGATGTTCGCGTCCGTCAGCTGCGCGAGCGGGCTGTTGTACGCCCGGACGGCCAGCTTGTTGAGGAACTGCGGGGTGCCGTCCGTCTGCTTCGGGTCGACGCGGACCGTGACGCCGACGAGGTCGCCGGTGAGCGCGGGGACGTTGATCGTGCCGACGGCGTTGACGCCGGCGCCGGAGACGGTCATCAGCGGTCGCCCGGTGGTGTCGTTCATGTTCGCCAGCACCTTGAACGTGGCCTTGTCCACGAGCAGGACGTCGAGGCTGAGGCCCTGGTCCTCGTAGAGCCCCGCGGCGTCGATGATGCCGCCGACCCACCCGGTGTACTTCGTGAAGTCGCTCACGGTCACGGTCGTGCGGGCGGTGAGCTTGTCGGCCGCGACGCGCTTGGCGCGGAGGGCGGCGACGAACGCGCGCAGGGCGATGTTCTTGTTGCGGCCGGCGGCGATCGCGAGGGCGCGCAGGTGGGTGTCCAGCATGTTGACGCTGGAGCGCTCGATCTCCTGACGGCTGAGGGTGGTGTAGCCACCGACCGTCTGCACCGGCGCGTTGCGGGTCTTGACCTTGACGTTGCCGTAGACGAGGTCGTCGCCCTCCTTCGCCTGCACGCCGACCTGCACGGTGTTGGTGTCCAGCTCGCCGAACTCGATCGAGTTCCCCTCGGCCGGCAGCGTGCCGGTGGAGAGCAGACCGGACAGGACCGAGTTGTCCTCGATCAGCCGGGTCAGGTCGCCGACCCACGCGGGGCGGATCGTGCCGTCGTCGGCGAGCACGCCGCCCGTGTACGCGCGCTCGAGCAGGTTCTCGTACGCCTCGATCGTGTCGGAGTCGCCGCGCACGAGGGCCTGGAGCCACTGGCCGGCGCTGCGGTTGTCGGTGGCCGGGGCGACGCCACCGGCCTCACCGACGCGGGCCGTCAGCGCGTTGAACTGACGGGCGTTCTCGGCGCGCTCGTTCGCGAGCGCGGTGTCCAGCATGCGCTGGAACTCTTCGGGGTCCACGGGGTCTCCTTGGGGTGTGTGGTCGGGGCCGGGCTGGCGGTGACGGACGCTCGTGACGGTCGCGCCGTCGTAGGCGGGCATGGGGACAAGGGACACCTCACGAACGCGGACGGCGGTCCGGGTGACGTCACCGGTCTCGTCGTCGATTTCGGTGGTGATCGACTGGAACCCGACCGACATGGACGAGACGACGCCGTCGCGGAGCAGCGTGTAGGCCTCGTCGCCGCGCGGGGTCTGGGAGATTCGGGCGGTAACTTCCCAGCCCTCATCGGCGTCGCGGTGCGACACGATCCGGCCGATGGGCTCGGAGTGCCGCCAGTAGAGCAGCGCGTCGTCCGAGTCCTGGACGGCGCCGCGGGCGAACTGCTCGGTGTAGTCGCCGAACCAGTCACGGATGGACGTCGGCTGCTCCCACGGGACGGCGATGCCGGTCACCGTGCGGGACTCTTCGTCCACGGCGCGGACGTGCATCTGGCGGACGTGCAGCTGCTCGTCCGGGGCGGCGCGGTGGTGCAGGCGGTCAGGCATCGGTGTTCTCCGGGGTCGCGGGGGGCGGGAGTGGTCTTCCGGGCGGCGATGCTGGTGCGCTGCGCGGCGGTGAGGGGGTGGCAGGTTCTCGCGCTTGCGGACCTCGTCCTCGGTGAGCCAGCCGCCGTCGAGCGCGATCTTGTAGGACTCGTAGCGGGTCTTCGTGTCGGTGCGGAGCAGGACGTCGATCGCGAAGCGGACCGTCTGGCCGCGGACGCTGACCTCGGTGATGGCCTCTTCGATTTCGCGGAGGACGTTCATCAGCGAGAACCGGACGTAGCCGATCCAGTCCTGCTCGACGTTCGCGTAGGTCTGCGAGCCGCCCTGGACGGCGGCGAGGAACAGCGAGCCCGGGACACCCATCAGGCGGGCGATCTGCGTGGTCGAAAACTGCTGCGATTCGAGGAACTGGACGTCGGCCGGCTTGAGCAGCAGCGGCGCGTACGAGAGGCCCTTACCGAGCACCTTGACGTCGTGCGGGTTCCACCCGTCGACGTGCTCGCCGTTCTCGTCCAGGCCCTTCCACACGCGCTTGTAGAGTTCGGCCTCGTCGCGGTTGAGCGGCTGGTCGGTCTGGAGGATGCCGCTCGGCATGGACCCCTCGGAGAACCAGCCGGACCCGTAGTCGCGGGCGTCGATCGCGCCGGCGATTTCGAGGCGGGCGGCGGTGATCGGGCCAAGCCCGCGGTCCATGCCGGGGATGCTGAGGAACTTCAGGTGCTGGATGTCGTCGGTCGTCCAGTCGGCGCGGCCGTTGTAGGTGAACGTCTTCCGGCCGGTCTTCGGGTCGCTGCTCGGTGCGACCTTGCGCGGGTCGAGGACTTCGGTGTCGACCCACTCGCCGTTGAGGCGGATGATGCGGAGGAAGGCGTTGCCGTCGAGGTACAGGCACGCGGTGATCTCTTCGAGGAACCGCGATCGGGACATTGCGAGGGCCGGCCGCTGGACCATGAGCGGGGTGTCGGCGAGGGTCTGCCCGCCGCGCTCGACCACGAGCGGGAGTTGCGAGACGGCGGTGCAGTGAATCTGCACGGCGCGGAACACGGTCGAGAGGGTGAGCGCGCGCTCCTGTGTGACAGTCGCCGCGGCGGTGCGGACCGGCGGGCGGAGGGCTTTCGGCATGGTCGAGCCGTCCGTCGTCGTCGTGTCGATCGGTGCGCCGGCCCGGAAGAGGGCGGCGGTGCGGGACCAGAACGACGACATGGCAGGAACCCTCCAGGGGGGCTCCTGCCATGCACCAACTCTGAGCGGCCCCACGCGGACACAGACGGACAGCGCGGCCACAGGCGGACGGTCAGAACAGCTGCATGCCGATCTTCTCCGGCAGGTGGTCTACGGCCCACGCGGCGAGGGTCGCGGCCTCCAGAGCGCTGATCGACCCGACCGATGCGCGCCGGCCCCACGTCCAGGCGCCGTCGCCGATCCACCGGCGGGTGGCAAGCTCGGCGGCGTTGTCGAGAGCGGCGTGCGGGCGGTAGCGGAACTTCGGCGAGGGCTCGGCGGTGACCCAGGCGAGCACGTTCGAGGCGGCGGCAGTGACGGCGGAGGTCTGGAGCGGGACGAGGTTGAGCTTCGCGCGCTCGGCGGCGTCGAACAGGGCGCCGGACGGGCCGACGCGGTCGATCGCGGCCGATGCGTCGAACTCGTCGCACAGCTGCTGGAGCCGCGGGAGCACCCAGTCGGACCCCGGGGCGTGGCCGTTGGGGACGACGGTGACGATGATGTCGCCGGCGACGCGGACGGCGGCGACGATCGTGGCGTCCACGTTGTCGACGCCGACTGCGGCGCCGAACGCGATCGGCCCGTCCGGCTTCGTGTCGTCGGTCCACGCGGCGCGCTTCCACGCCTCGAGCGGGATGGTGCGCTCGGTCGCGCCGGTGCGACGGTTTCCGTAGGCGCGGGCGAACTCGCCGGGGCCGAGCCGTTGAAGGTTGTCGACCAGGGTCTGCATGTCGAACAGGTAGCCGTAGCCGGGGTGTGCTCGGGCGACGGCGTCGAGGTCGGTCGGGTCGACGTCGGGGCCGATGCCGTAGTCGATCAGGCAGACGGTCGGGTCGCCGGCGCGGGCACGTTCGAGGACGGCGTTGAGGAACGTCGAGTCCACGGTCCCCTCGGTGCTCTCGATCCACACCTGAGGGCGCTGGCCGGTGACCATGGAACGAGAGCCGGCGGCGCCGGCGATCGCCTGCACGAGCGCCTGCCCGTCTGTCTGCGAGAACGCCCACGCCTCGTCAATCGACGCCCGGTCGACCTGCTTCGAGTGCAGCGAATCGACGGTCGGCGGGTGCGGTCGAAATGTCGAACCGTTGTAGAACTTGAGCGATTCCGACCCGTTCGACAGTCGCGGTTTCTTCGCAAGCGGTGCGATAGCGGACGCGGCCCAGTCGTCCTCCACCATTTCGCGCCACTTGTCCGTGGCGTGCTGCCCGGATTGCGCCGTGTACCAGGCACGACGCCCCGGACCCATAAGTGCGTTTTGCACGCTCGTCCCCAGGTCGAGCGTGGTTTTTCCGCACTGACGCTGGACGGTGACCACGACGTCCGAATACACGAACCGGCCGAACGAGTCGACTTCGAGGGCGACGTCCGCACCGATGCGCTGCCACGGAATGAACGGCTTTCCCATCGCGGCACCTACTGCGGCGGCGTGCGCCCCGTACGTGGCACGGTCATAGTTCCTGGGAGTTATCTGCCGTGGGGCCACCGGGGCGGGGGGGCGGTTGCGAGTGCATCAGCGATCTTTCGGAGTTCGGGTGGGAGGTCGGACGTGTCGGCGTCGATCACGGGCGGGTCGAGTTGGTCCATCAGCTGGGAGAGGGTCGCGACCTCGTTCGCGACGGCCCGTCCCCTTTTCGTTGCCCTTCGCGATGTTCTTCGCGAGCGACAGGCACATGCGAGCGAGGGCAATCCGGGAACCAACTAGCGGGTTTTTCTGCTCAATCTCGGCCAGTGCTTTTCGAACCGCTGATTCTTCCTGCGATTCCCCGTAATAGTCCGGCGCGATGTCCAAACTTGCGAGAATGTCGGGCGTTGTTTCAGGCATGGCCGGCGCTCCGATTTTTCTTTTCCTGGTCGGATTGAGGGAGAACACGGCGGTGGGAACGCTGGGTGTCGTGCGCGCCGTTCTCAGAAAAACGGATCATCCCCACCAGCCCCCATCGGGCGGGCCGGCGTTGACACGCTCCGGCTCGCGCACGGTCTTGGTCGCTTCGACCTCGGGCTCGTGCTGCCGTGCCCGTGGTGCGGCTGCTGACAGGGCTGGGGCCACAATGTCGTACCAGGTCGCGACGTGCTGGCGCATGACCTCGGGCCTCTCGGCTAGGGCTCGGCGCTCGACCGTCTCGCGGCCGGGGTCGATGGTGATGACGCGGTAGTGCAGCGCCCGGTACTCGGCGAGGTCGTCAGCGGTCGGCATGCTGTGGATGATCCACACCCCGCACGGCACCTGGAGCCGGCGTGCGCGCTGGATCGCTGCTGACCGTGCACCGATCGCGACGTGGCGGACGTGCTGCGGGTAGACGTGCGTGGTGCTCGGCTTGATCGGCATGAGGGCTCGAGCAATCTCGTCCAGGTCAATCGCGACGTCGATCGGGCTTGCGTGCTCACGGATGTACGTGGACTTCCCGCCGGCGGGCGGGCCGATCAGCACGGTGATGATCGGACCGCCGGCGCCCGACATGGCGAGGTTGCGGCGCTTCGAGTTGCACGACTTGCACGCCGGGCGAAGGTTCTCCATGTCGTCGGTGCCGCCCTCGTGGAACGGCACGACGTGGTCCTTCGTCGTGGCCTTGTACGAACACCCGGGCAGCTGGAGCCAGCACAGGTCGCCGTAGAACTCGATCACGCGCCGCGTGAGCGCCGCTGAGGCGCTACCGCCCCGCTTAGCGCCTCCCACTGTCGCCGCCCTGCTGGCAGGCCGCGAGCCAGGCGCCCACAGCGTTCGGGTGGTACCGGATCAGCCGGCCGTCCTGCACGAACACCGGACCACGGCCCCGTGCGCGCATCTTCCGCAGGGCCTCCGGGGTGACCTGGAGCAGCGCGGCGACCTCGGCCGGCGTCATGTACTTACCCACGGCGTCCGGCGCGTTCGGCGTACACGGCCTCGAGCGCTGCTGCGTCGATCGCCTGGGCGAGCAGATGTGCGTCCTTCGGGTCGAGCCAGATCGGGCTCTCGGAGACAATGCGGACGGCGTAGCCAGCCGAGGCCGGGGTCAGCTGTCGGACGCTGATAGCGACGCCCAGGGACTCGATGTGGTGCTGCGCCTCGGGAGTGGTGGTCTGCGTGCTGTCCAGAGCCTGGCGCGAAGCGCCCTGCCGCGTAGCGGCGTGCTCGCGTGGATGCTGCACGGTCATGTGGGCGTCGGTGACCTGCGTGAGTTCGCGGAGCGTGAGGTTGGGTCGCTGATAGCCACAAATGACGCAGCCGTAGCGCCAGATGCGTTCGACGTCAGCCACGGTCGGCCTCCTGGGCGTCGCGGTCGAACCAACCGCAGAAGTAGACGCCGGCGGCGGTGAGGATGATGGCAAGGACGGTGATCATGCGCGTGCTCCGATCGAATCCATGTCGAACATCGCGGGCGGCAGCGCCGTGGGGTCGTTCTCGGGCTGCGGCAACGCATCGGGACGTGGGTGGTGCAAGTCAGCGTGGCTCGCGCAGTAGTGCTTGCCCTCGCGCTCGACCCAGTCGATGTCGGTGAGGTCGAGGTCCGACGCGGACCCCATGCCGCTGTATTCGCCACCGCTCCACTGCTCCACGAAGTCGGCTTCGCATCCTGGCTCGTCGCACAGAATCGTGTAGGTCTCGAACGTCTTGATACTCATGCGGATGCTCCGATCGGTGCGGGAGCGCGGAGTCCGCACGCGTTCGTGCACCACCCCGTCAACTCGTCAAAGTGGTGCTGTCCGGCGACAGCTGAGGGGCCAGTGCAACGCGAGCGAGTCTCAGGGGTGACATCTGCTCTGTGGTTGCGTACCGGGGTCTTAGTAGGTTGTTCTCTTAGTTCTCTTAGTTCTCTATGCGCGACAGCAGTTGTCGCCCCTGGTGTCACCCCTGGTGTCACCCCTGACGGCGTGTCGTCGGGGCTGTGGATAACCGTGTCACCCCTGAACTCGTCGTCATCCGGGTCGACCGGGAGCGGCGCCTGAGTGCTCTTCGGGTGCATGACGATGTCCCAGACGATCGGACGGCGGTTGCCCTGCCAGTGCGACACTGCGCGCTGGTCGCCCTTTCGAATCAGGTTCGCCCGCTCGAGTTCCTGCGTGGCGCGCTGGATGCTGCGGGTGCTGACGCCGAGTTCGTCAGCAATCTCGTAGACGAGGCGCCACGCCCGCGTGCCGTCCTGTGCGGCGACGTTCGCGAGTTTCGTGAGGACGCGGAACGCGAGCGGACCGCACGCGTCGTAGGGCAGCTGGTCAATCGCGTCCATGGCCTGCCAGCTCATGCAGTAGCCGCCAGGTCGTCAGCGAGCCGTGCGATGTCCTCGGCGTTGAAGACGTAGGCGCCTCGCAGACCCGGCATCTTCGCTACGGGTTCGAGGGTGCCGGCTTCGACCCGGCGGATGGTCTGCCGGATCGACTCGCCGAGCCGTTCGGACGCCTCGCGGGTTCCGATCAGTTCAGGGGTTGACATGCGTCAAAGGTAGTACACACTTAGCGTGTGTCAAAGACTTGACGCAAACGATCCAGGAGGATGACATGACCGAAGAGCAGATGATCGAACTCAAGAAGAAGCTCGCCGACTACCTCAACAGCTACCCGGGCGCCGAGAACGCAGAGGTCGTGGACGGCGACATCCTCCTGACCGTCGACGACGTCGACATGGTGGTCGACCTCGAACTCATCTGACCGATCACAAGGAAGGGCGCCCCGTTCGCGGCGCGCCCTTTTCGTGTGTCAAACGTTGCGCAGGCGTCGATATTGGGCGTACGTTTGACACATGACGATTCTTCCCGCCACGCGCAAGGTCCCGCCGGTGACCCTCGCGCACCGACTCCGCATCGCGCGCGAGTGGCGCGACCTCGAGCAGGCCGACATCGCTCGCGAACTCGGCATCAGCCGTGCCACGGTCAGCAACTACGAGCGAGGCGTCACAACGCCCGGCAAGCTCGCCGTCAACGCGTGGGCCGTCGTGACGGACGTCGAGGTCGACTGGCTGCGTGAGGACGACTGGCAAACGCCTCCTCCGGTGGGCCCTGCCGGGATCGAACCGACGACATCCACGGTGTAAACGTGGCGCTCTACCAGCTGAGCTAAAGGCCCTCGCGCGCCGCTGCCGGCGCACCCCACATCCTACGGGTGCGCCGAGAGCCGTGCCGCGCCGCTGACTACGCTCGCGCTCATGCACCGTCGCTCCCCCCGCCGTCGTCACCGCCACCGTGCTCGTGACCCTGCTCGGCACCCTGCTCGCCGGCTGCTCGGTGCCCGGCTCCGACACGAGCACGACGGCGCCCCCCGTGGCCGCGCCCGACGGACCTGGAGCACCGCGCCGACGAGGCCGGGCTGAAGGACGTCTGGGGCGAACGGCTGGCCGAACACGTTCACACCCATCTGTCGATCACGGACGGCGACACCCCGGTCGTCGTGCCCGGGAACGTCGGCCACTCGGCGTCCGAGCACTTCGCCGCGCAGCTCCACACGCACGACAGGTCGGGCATCCTGCACGTGGAGTCGCCGACCCGCGAGACCTTCACCCTCGGGCAGTTCTTCGACGAGTGGGGCGTCTCCCTCGGTCCGGCTCACGTCGGCGGACTCCGAGGCGAGCTCACCGTGTGGGTGGACGGGGAACGCTTCCTCGGCAACCCCCCGCTCGATCGCGTTGACGAACCGGCGCGAGATCGCCCTGGCCGTCACGACGATCGGCGAGGTCCCGCACCGTCCGGCACCGTTCGACTGGCCGCGGCAGTACCGCTGAGCGCGCGGCGCCCGCGCACGCCGCTGTCGGACCCAGCCGCGGTCTGGGAAGCTGGGGAGGAGGGGGGTGGGAGCACCATGACGGATCCGTCCAGCACACCGGGACCGGACGCACCAGCGAGCGGGACACGTCGACGGTGGATCGTCGGCGTGGGGGGCACTCGCGGTCGTCGTCGCAGCCGCGACGACCGCCTGGGCGCTCTCCGGCACCGGCCAGGAGGCCCGCCCCACGCCCGTCGCGGCCGCACCGTCCGCCACGCGCACCCCGACACCGTCACGGACGCCGCTGCCGGCCGTGCCCGCGCGCCCGTCGGACGCCGCCCTCGCCGCCCTGCCGCTCGCGTTCCACGACGCCGTGATCGGCGGGCTCCTCGACGGCTCTCAGGTGGACGCGGAGAACCACTGGACGACCGCGACCCCGAAGACCCCGCTCGTCCCCCCTCTACGCCTCCCCCCGACGCCGACGCCGCTCCCGTCGCCACGCTGTCGTCCTCGGTGTCCACGCTGAACACCCCGACGGTGACCGCCGTCTGGGACCGCGCACCCGGGCGGGACGGCGGGATGGTGCTCGTCTCGACGCCCTCGCGGAACCGGACACCGGGCGACGGCGGGGTCGCCACGGCCCCGAGCGCGACGTTCGCCTGGGCCCGCGCCGCGGACTTCACCCTGACCGGCGTCGACCGGGTCGTGCGGGTGGACAACCAGGCGTCGACCATCGCGATCGTCCGTCGCGACGGCTCGGTGCAGACGAGCGAGGCCGCGCGCCTCGGCACCCCGCAGGACCCGACCCCGGCGGACACGAAGACGTACATGGAGGCGAACTACGTCGACCCGCAGGTGGCGTACACGCAGGGGCACCCGATCTCGCTGACCGGCGCGCACTCCGCGACGCTCGCCGGCTACGGCGGGAACGCCGCCCTCACCGCGTTGCACTACTACCCGGACCCGAACGGGTCGTCGCACGGGTGCGTCCGCATCTCGGCGGCGATGACCGAGGCCCTGGCCGGGCTGCCGATCGGGACGCCGATCGAGTTCAGCTGAGCAGCTCCCGGACGACCGCGTCCGGCCGCTCCACGTGCGCGAAGTGCCCGCAGTCCTCGAGCAGCACGGTCCGCACGTCCGGCAGCGTCCGCCGCAACCGGTCGAGGTCGTCGGTCCGGGCGAACACGTCCTGCCGCCCGGCGACCGCCACCACCGGACACCGCACGGCGGACCAGCGACGGGTGTCGTAGTGTGCCGCGGAGCGGGCTGCGCCGAGGAACCCGGCCGGCCGGAACTCCTCGACGAAGGCGTCGAGGACGCTGCGGTCGAGTCGGCGCACGGCCGCGAACACGGGTGCCGCGAGGAGCGGGAGCAGCCCGACCCGGGCGAACGCCCGCAGGACGGTGTGCGCGGACCCGCGGGTCACGGCGAGCCCGGCGCGCAACAGGGTGAACGCCGGCAGGGACCGCAGCGCCCGCACGGGGTGTCGCGATGCCGCCGCGGTCGCGAACGTCGTCCCCGAGACGAGCCCGAGGGACCGCACCCGAGCGGGTCGGTCGACGGCGAGGTGCAGGCCGACGAAGGCCCCCATCGAGTGCCCGACCACGTCGACGTCGTCGAGGCCGAGCGCGTCGAGCACCGCGACGAGCACCCGGGCGGAGTCGTCCACGTCGAGCGGGACCTCCGGCGCGGGCGACGCCCCCCCCCCACCCGGGCAGGTCGACGAACACGAGGCCGCGGCCCGGCAGCCCGTCGGCTGCTGCCAGGAGCGGCGTCCACGTCGACCACGAGCCGGCGACACCGTGCAGGAACAGGAGCGGCCGCACACCGCGACGGTGGTGGACGACGGCCGGGCCGGCGTCCGTCGCGGTCGTCGTCGTGGTCAGACCCCAGCGGGCCGGGTCGTCGACCACGGGGTACGGCGCGTAGCGGCCGTCCGGGACCCCGCCGACCTGCGGGGCCGAGCCGGTGTCGGTGGCGGTCACCGTGCCTCCAGTCCGGTGCGCTCGGGCACCGTCAGGGGTTCGGAGCCGACCGTGCCGGGGAGGGCAGGTGGGCGTCCGTCAGCGGGCGCGCAGCGGCCGGGAGGCCCGGGTCAGCTGACCGGGACCGGCGCGGAGCACGCGGCGAGGCGGTCCAGGGCGGCCCGGTACTCGGTCACGTCGCGGGCGACGCCCGGCTCGGTGATGATCGACGCCTTGATGCGTCCCTGCACGTCGATCACGAAGGTCGCGCGGGTGGCGAAGCCCTTCTTCTCGAGGAAGACGCCGTACTCCTTGGACACGGCACCGTGCGGCCAGAAGTCGGCGAGCAGCTCGAAGTCGTAGCCGTTCGCCTGGGCGAAGGACCGGAGCGTCGCCTTCGAGTCGACCGAGATGCCGATCAGCTCGATGCGCTGGTCCTGGAACATCGCGATGTTGTCCTGCAGCGTGCAGAGCTCGTCGGTGCAGGTGGACGAGAACGCGAGCGGGAAGAAGACGAGGGCGACCGGGCGGTGGCCGCGGTGGTCGCTGAGTCGGACGTGCTCACCGAACTGGTTCGGGAGCTCGAAGTCCGGCGCGAGTGAGCCGATCTCCAGTGCCATCGTGGTGGTGCTTCTCTCCCCCGGGCGTTGGGTGTGCCCGTCGGTTCCACGCATCCACCGGTCGCGGACGCACGGTCGGCCATGCTACGCCGACGGCCCGCGAACGCAAGTGCCGTCCGGACCGCGTCGTCATCAGCATCGCGGTCGGTGCGTGGGCCTAGAGTGGACGCGGCCCGTCCCCGGTCGTGATCCGACCACCGACGGCTCGACATGTCCACCACCACGAGAACGAACGAGGTCAACGGTGACGGTGAACGACCAGGACCCGCGCAGCACCGCAGGGCAGGACCAGGACCCGGAGGAGACCGCCGAGTGGCGTGAGTCCCTCGACGGTCTCGTCGCGACCCACGGGCACCAGCGGGCCCGCGAGATCATGCAGAGCCTGCTGAAGCGCTCGAACGAGCTGCACCTCGGCGTGCCGATGGTCCCGACGACGGACTACGTCAACACGATCGCCCCCCGAGGACGAGCCGACGTTCCCCGGCGACGAGGAACTCGAGCGCCGCTACCGCCGCTGGATCCGTTGGAACGCGGCCATCACGGTGCACCGCGCGCAGCGTCCCGGCATCGCCGTCGGCGGCCACATCTCGACGTACGCGTCGAGCGCCGCCATGTACGAGGTCGGCTACAACCACTTCTTCCGCGCGCAGGACCACCCGTCCGGCGGGGACCAGGTCTTCTTCCAGGGCCACGCCTCCCCCCGGCATGTACGCCCGCGCCTACATGGAAGGCCGCCTGAGCGAGGACCAGCTCGACGGCTTCCGCCAGGAGAAGTCCCACGCCGGCGGCGGACTGTCCTCGTACCCGCACCCGCGCCTCATGCCGCACTTCTGGCAGTTCCCGACCGTGTCGATGGGCATCGGCCCGATCAACGCGATCTACCAGGCGCAGCAGGCCAAGTACCTGTCGAACCGCGGCATCAAGGACGCCTCCGAGCAGCAGGTCTGGGCCTTCCTCGGCGACGGGGAGATGGACGAGGTCGAGTCCCGCGGCCAACTCCAGGTCGCGGCGAACGACGGCCTCGACAACCTGAACTTCGTCATCAACTGCAACCTCCAGCGCCTCGACGGCCCGGTGCGCGGCAACGGCAAGATCATCCAGGAGCTCGAGGCGTTCTTCCGCGGCGCGGGCTGGAACGTCATCAAGGTCGTCTGGGGCCGCGAGTGGGACGACCTGCTCGCCCGCGACACCGAGGGTGCGCTCCTCAACCTGATGAACGCGACGCCGGACGGCGACTACCAGACGTACAAGGCCGAGAACGGTGCCTACGTCCGCGAGAACTTCTTCGGGCGCGACCCGAAGGCGCTCGAGCTCGTCAAGGACTACACCGACGACCAGATCTGGAACCTCAAGCGCGGCGGCCACGACTACCGCAAGGTCTACGCGGCGTTCAAGGCGGCGACCGAGCACAAGGGCCAGCCGACCGTCATCCTCGCGAAGACGGTCAAGGGCTACGGCCTCGGCCCGAGCTTCGAGGGCCGCAACGCGACCCACCAGATGAAGAAGCTCACGCTCGACAACCTCAAGCAGTTCCGCGACGAGATGCGCATCCCGATCTCGGACGCGCAACTCGAGGAGAACCCCTACACGCCGCCGTACTACCACCCGGGCAACGACGACGAGGCGATCCAGTACATGCACGAGCGCCGCCGTGAGCTCGGTGGCTACGTGCCGGAACGTCGGTCGAAGTACACGCAGGTCAACCTGCCCGACGAGTCGAAGTACCAGATCGTCAAGAAGGGCTCCGGCAAGCAGGAGGTCGCCACGACGATGGCGTTCGCCCGTCTGCTGAAGGACCTGCTCCGCTCGCCCGACTTCGGCAACCGCGTCGTCCCGATCATCCCGGACGAGGCCCGCACGTTCGGCATGGACGCGTACTTCCCGACAGCGAAGATCTACAACCCGAACGGCCAGCACTACACGTCGGTCGACCGCGAGCTGCTCCTGGCGTACAAGGAGAGCCCGCAGGGCCAGATCATCCACGTCGGCATCAACGAGGCGGGCGCCCTCGCGGCGTTCACCGCCGTCGGCACCTCGTACTCGACGCAAGGCGAGCCGCTCATCCCGGTCTACGTCTTCTACTCGCAGTTCGGGTTCCAGCGCACCGGCGACGCGATCTGGGCCGCCGGCGACCAGATGACCCGCGGGTTCATGATCGGCGCAACCGCCGGTCGCACCACCCTGACCGGGGAGGGCCTCCAGCACGCCGACGGCCACTCGCCGCTGCTGGCCGCGACGAACCCGGCCGTCGTCTCGTACGACCCCGCCTACGGCTACGAGATCGGGCACATCGTCCGCACCGGCCTCGAGCGGATGTACGGCACGAACGAGGACGGCTCTCCGTCCCACGACGACCCGAACGTCATGTACTACCTCACGGTCTACAACGAGCCGCTCGTGCAGCCGGCCGAGCCGGAGGGCGTCGACGTCGAGGGGATCGTCAAGGGCATGTACCTGCTCAAGCCGAGCGAGCACGACGGCCCGAAGGCCCAGCTGCTCGCGTCCGGTGTCGCCGTGCCGTGGATCCTCGAGGCGCAGCAGCTCCTGGCCGAGGACTGGGGCGTGTCCGCCGACGTCTGGAGCGTCACGAGCTGGGGCGAGCTGTACCGCGACGGGGTGGACGCCGAGCAGCACGCGTTCCTCAACCCGAACGACGAGCCGCGCACCCCGTACGTCACCGAGCGCCTGCTCGGGACCGAGGGCCCGGTCGTCGCGGTGAGCGACTTCATGCACGCCGTGCAGGAGCAGATCCGTCCGTTCGTCCCGTCCGACTACGCCACGCTCGGTGCCGACGGCTTCGGCTTCTCGGACACCCGTCCGGCAGCGCGCCGCTTCTTCCACATCGACGGTCCCTCGGTCGTCGTGCGGACGCTGCAGCAGCTGGTCCGGCAGGGCAAGCTCGACGCGTCGGTCCTCCAGCAGGCGATCGACAAGTACCGCCTGCACGACGTGACCGCCGGCACGACCGGCAGCGCGGGCGGCGAGAGCTGATCTCCGCGTGACCACACCCCGCACCGCCACCGCCGCGGGCCGGGAGGACGACCGGCAACGGGCGCTCTCCTGGCTCCGGCAGGTGTCGGGCGAACTCTCGACCGCGACGATCAAGCGGCTCGAGGACACCCTGCCCTGGTACAGCGAGATGCCCCCCGGGCCGTCGCTCGGCCGTCGGCATGGTGGCCCAGGCCGGCATCACGTCGTTCATCTCGTGGCTCGAGGGCAGCGCCTCCACCCCGTGGATCGCCGCCGCCGACGTCTTCGGCTCGGCTCCGCGTGAACTCCTGCGCTCGGTGAGCCTGCAGCAGACCCTGCAGCTCATCCGTGTCGTGGTGACCGTGGTCGAGGAGCGCGCCGCCGACGACGAGATGCTGCAGGAGGCGATCCTCAAGTACTCGCGCGACATCGCGTTCGCGGCGGCCGACGTCTACGCCCGTGCGGCGGAGGCCCGCGGGCTGTGGGACGCCCGGCTCGAGGCCCTCGTCGTCGACTCGATCCTGTCGGGCGAGTACGACGACGAGCTGCCGTCGCGCATCGCCGCCCTCGGCTGGCACGGGCACGGCGAGGTCGCGGTCCTGGTCGGGACGGCGCCGAAGCAGCTCGAGGTCGACCAGGTCCGTCGGACTGCCCGCCACCAGGACGCCGACGTGCTCATCGGCGTGCAGGGGTCGCGACTCGTCGTGGTGATCGGTCGGGCGACCCCGCGGGACGACGTGCCCGAGGGCGAGGAACCCGTGTCGTTCATGTCGATCGCGCAGGAACTCGAGCCGTTGTTCGGCGAGGGCCACCTGGTGCTCGGCAACGAGGTCCCCGGGGTCGTCGACGCCTCGACCAGCGCCAAGGCCGCCCTGGCCGGGTTCGCCGTGGCCCGGGCCTGGCGCGGCGCTCCCCGACCGGCCCTCGCCGACGACCTGCTGCCGGAGCGTGCACTCGCGGGCGACCCCCCTGGCGCGCTCGGCCCTGGTGCAGCGGATCTACACGCCGCTCAAGGACCAGTCGACCGAGCTCCTGCAGACGCTGTGGTGCTACCTCGACACCGGACGGTCGCTCGAGGCCACGGCCCGTGAGCTCTTCGTGCACCCGAACACCGTCCGCTACCGCCTCCGCCGCGTCGCGGACATCATCGGGTGGGACGCCACGCACGCGCGGGACGCCCTCATCGTGCAGTCCGCGCTCATCCTCGGCGCGATGTCCGAGGCGGCCTCCACGCGCCGACGCCCCACACGCCGCTGAGCACACCGCCGGGTGGGGTTCCTACAACGCATCCCGGCAATCCGTGTGGGGAGTCCACACGAGCCCGACGGTGGCGGCCCGGCATCATTGAGCGGTGATCGTCGTCGTCGCGCCCGGACAGGGCTCCCAGACCCCCCGGCTTCCTCGCCCCCTGGCTCGAGGACGCCGCCGTCCGTGAACGTGTCGGACAGTGGTCCGAAGCGATCGGCGTCGACCTCGCCAGCCACGGGACGGACTCCGACGCGGACACCATCAAGGACACCGCCCTCGCGCAGCCGCTCATCGTCGCCGCCGGGCTCGTCACCGCCGACGCGTTGCTCGCCGACGGCCGCCGCGCCCTCGTCGGCGGTGTCGCCGGACACTCGGTCGGCGAGTTCACCGCCGCAGCCGTCGCCGGGGTCCTCACGCCGACCGACGCCGTGTCGCTCGTCGCCGAGCGGGGCCGGGCCATGGCCGACGCCGCTGCGCTCGAGCCGACCTCGATGGCAGCGGTCCTGGGTGGCGACGCCGACGAGCTCGCCGCGCTGCTCGACTCCCTCGAGCTCGCCGCCGCGAACCACAACGGCGGCGGGCAGACCGTCGTCGCTGGTCCGGTGGACGCGATCGCCCGCCTGGCGGAGCAGCCGCCCGCGAAGGCCCGTGTGGTCCCCCTCGCGGTCGCCGGCGCCTTCCACACGCGCTTCATGGCCCCGGCCGTCGACCGGGTCGCCCCCGTCGCCGCGGCCGCGGCCGTGCAGGACCCGACCCTCCCGCTCTGGACGAACGCCGACGGCTCGCAGGTCGAGGACGGACGCCGCTTCGTCGACCTCATGGTCCGGCAGATCGCCAGCCCCGTGCACTGGGACGCCGTCATGACGTCCTTCCAGCAGGCCGGCGTGACCGGCATCATCGAACTCGCGCCGGCCGGAGCCCTGGTCGGTCTCGCCAAGCGCGGGTTGCGCGGCACGCCGACGGTCGCGATCAAGACCCCGGACGACCTGCCTGCTGCCGTCGAGCTGCTCCAGAGCGCCACCGACGACTCCACGGAGGCCGCCCGATGACCGACGCCAGCACCACCGCCGTCGGGACGGACGCGACCGCCGGGACGGACGCGACCGCCGGGACTGTCGTGACTCCGAGCCTCCAGGCCGGCGACCGACCGGTCCTCTCCCAGCGACGCGGCCACGAGTTCACGCGGATCCTCGCCTTCGGCGCCGCGCGCGGCGAGAACGTCGTCCCGAACGACGACCTCGTCGGTCCGATCGACTCCTCCGACGAGTGGATCCGCCAGCGCACCGGCATCGTGACCCGCATGCGCGCCGGGCGTGACGTCGAGGCCGTCGACCTCGCCGAGGCCGCCGCGCGCGAGGCGATCGAGAAGGCCGGGCTCACCCCCGACCAGATCGGTGTCGTCCTCGTCGCGACCGTCACCCACACCGTGGCGACGCCGTCGATGGCGTCCCTGCTCGCCGAGCGGATCGGTGCTGCACCGGCCGCCGCGTACGACATCAGCGCCGCGTGTGCCGGATACGCGTACGGGATCGCGCAGGCGGACTCGTTCATCAAGTCCGGCATCGCCGACCACGTGCTCGTCATCGGCGCCGAGAAGCTCAGCGACGTCGTCGACCCGACCGACCGCTCCATCTCGTTCCTCCTCGGGGACGGGGCGGGCGCGGCCGTCGTCGGTCCGAGCGACACCGCCGGCATCGGGCCGAGCATCTGGGGCTCCGACGGCTCGAAGTGGGACGCGATCGGCATGACCGCGACCTACAACGAGTGGGCGGCGGGAGCCCCCCGCCCGACGATGCGCCAGGCCGGGCAGACCGTGTTCCGCTGGGCCGTCTGGGAGATGGTCAAGGTCGCACGCCAGGCGCTCGAGGCCGCCGGTGTCCGCGCCGACCAGCTCGCGGCGTTCGTGCCGCACCAGGCGAACATCCGGATCATCGACGAGTTCGCCAAGCAGCTCGGGATCCCGGACACCGTCGCCATCGCCCGTGACATCACCACGACGGGCAACACCTCGGCCGCGAGCATCCCGCTCGCCACGCACCGCCTGCTCTCCGAGCACCCGGAACTGTCGGGCGGTCTCGCCCTGCAGATCGGCTTCGGCGCCGGACTCGTGTTCGGCGCGCAGGTGGTCGTCCTCCCCCTAGTCCCCTCGCGCCTCCGGGCGCGGGCAGTGCCCGTGCCCTAGGCTGTCCCACGGTCAAACGACACCCCCCCTCAAGGAGAACACTCATGGCCCTGTCCAACGAAGAAGTCCTCGCCGGCCTGGCCGAGCTGATCAACGACGAGACCGGTATCGCCACCGACACCGTCGCCGCTGACAAGTCGTTCACCGACGACCTGGACATCGACTCCATCTCGATGATGACCATCGTCGTGAACGCCGAAGAGAAGTTCGACGTCAAGATCCCCGACGAAGAGGTCAAGAACCTCAAGACCGTCGGCGACGCCGTCGACTTCATCGTCAAGGCCCAGGCCTGAAACGAGCTTCCTGAGCGCCGCGGGCCGCTGACCCTCGAGTCGTGGCCCGCGGCGCTCGTCTTGTCCCTCGCAGAAAGAACCGTCGTCCATGACCAAGAGAACCGTCGTCGTCACCGGGATCGGTGCGATCAGTCCCCTCGCTGCGACCGCCAAGGAATCCTGGGCGGCCCTGCTCGCCGGCGAGTCCGGCATCACCCGCATCGAGGACACGCGCTACGCCGAGCTCGAGCTCCCCGTGGAGTTCGCCGGTCAGGCGCGCCGCTTCGTCACCGACCAGCTCACCCGCCCGGAGGCGAAGCGACTTGACCCGTCCTCGCAGCTGTCGCTCATCGCGGCTCGTGAAGCCTGGGCCGACGCCGGCATCGACGCCGAGTCCGTCGTGCCGGAGCGGCTCATCGTCGACTGGGCGACCGGCATCGGCGGCGTCAACACGCTGCTCGACGCATGGGACACCCTGCGGGAGCGCGGTCCCCGACGCGTCCTGCCCATGACCGTCCCGATGCTCATGGCGAACGGGCCGGCCGCCGCCATCGAGATGGAGTTCGGCGCCCGTGGTGGCGCCCGCACCTACCTCTCCGCCTGCGCCTCCTCCACGGAGTCCCTGGCCGAGGCATATCGCCACGTCGCCTTCGGTGACGCCGACATCGTCATCGCCGGTGGTGCCGAGGCCGCGCTGCACCCGCTGCCGCTCGCGGCGTTCGCCGCGATGCAGGCGCTCTCGCGTCGGAACGACTCCCCCGCGACCGCGTCCCGTCCGTACGACGTCACCCGTGACGGCTTCGTGCTCGCCGACGGCGCCGCCGCGCTCATCCTCGAGACGAAGGAGCACGCCGAGGCCCGCGGCGCGCACATCTACGCCGAGGTCGCCGGTTCCGGCATCACGTCCGACGCCTTCCACATCACCGCTCCGGACCCCGAGGGCTCCGCCGCCGCCCGTGCGGTCATCATGGCGCTCGAGCACGCGGACGCCAGCCGTTCGGACGTCGCGCACGTCAACGCGCACGCGACGTCGACCCCGGTCGGCGACGTGGCCGAGTACCACGCGATGCGTCGGGTCTTCGGTGACCACCTCGACCAGGTCGTCGTGTCCGCCACGAAAGCGTCGACCGGGCACCTGCTCGGCGGTGCCGGCGCGATCGAGGCGGTCTTCACCGTCCTCGCGCTCGAGAACCGTCTCGCACCGCCGACGATCAACCTCACCGAGCAGGACCCGGAGATCGTGATGGACGTCGCGACCGCTCCGCGGGAGCTGCCGGCGGGCGACCTGCTCGCGGTGAGCAACTCGTTCGGCTTCGGTGGGCACAACGCCGTGGTCGCGTTCCGTTCGGTCTGATCCGCCGTCGGCCTGGAGGCCCGTCCCGCGTCGCGGGGCGGGCCTCCGTCGTCCTGCGTGCGCCGCCGGTCGGCGCGCTCCCGGGACCCCTCCGCGGTCGCACGACGTGCCGCTCACGTCCGCCGCGGTCCCACGATGTGCGGCTCTCGACGCGCGAGGTCCGCACATCCCGGAACCTGGACGTCTGCCTCCGGGCGAGCCGCGCCTCCCGGCTGCCCGTCGGCCCCCCCGCTGCCCGAGGTCGCCCGCGCTCGCCCGCGGTCGCACGACGTGCCGCTCACGTCCGTCGTGGTTCCACGATGTGCCGCTCTCGGCGCGCGAGATGGGCGGATTCCGGAACCGCGGCGCAGGAGCCCGCGCGCGTCGGACCCCGGCCCCACGACGCAGACGACGGCGCCGCCTCGGCAGAGGCGACGCCGTCGATCGGAGGAAGCAGGCCCGGGACTACCCCACGCGGTGGAGCCAGACGACCGGGTTGCCCTCGGCCGCGTGCCGGAAGGGCTCGAGCTCGTCGTCCCATGCCTGACCGAGCGCGAGTCGCAGTTCGCGGTGCAGGTCGAGGGCGTTGCTGCCGGCGACCTCCATGGCGTAGCGGACCCGGTCCTCGGGGACGACCATGTTGCCGGTGACGTCGGTCTGCGCGTAGAAGACGCCGAGGTCCGGCGTGTGCATCCACCGGCCGCCGTCGGAATGAGCGGTGGCGTCCTCGGTGACCTCGAACCGCAGGTGCTCCCAACCGCGCAGGGCGGAGGCGATCGCCGCGCCGGACCCGACGGGGCCGGACCAGGTGAACTCGGTGCGACGTGAGCCGTCGAGCGCGGGCTGGTCGAGCCACGAGAAGTTCACGGCGCGGTTCATCGCGCGACCTGCCGCCCATTCGACGTGCGGGCAGAGCGCGCGTGGTGAGGAGTGCACGTAGAGCACTCCTGACGTTGTCCCAGTCACGATTCCTCCGATCGTCAGGTGCGACTTCCCCATCGACCTGGACTGCGGAGGACCCGTTCGGGACCATCGGTATGCGATTGTGATGTCCCGCAGGACAAGCTCATCATGCCAGCTGCCGACCGGGAACGGCAAGCACCCGGACGAAGACCGTGGAGCCCGATCCCCTACGCCAGTTCCTGACGCGGGTAGATGACCTTCTGCACGATGATGATCACCGACGCTGCTGCCGGCACGGCCACGAGCGCGCCGAGCACCCCGCCCACCGTCGCTCCGGCGACCGCGGCGATGACCACGAGGGCCCCGGGGACCTGCACGGCCCGCGACATGATGCGCGGCGAGATGATGTACGCCTCGACCTGCATGTACACGAGGTAGTAGATCGCCGCAGCCAGTGCCGTCGCCGGCGAGGCGAACAGGCAGAGCAACGAGATGAGCACCGCGGCGCCGATCGTGCCGACGAGCGGGATGAGCGACCCGAGGAACGCGAACGTCGCCAGCAGCACGGGCAGGGGCGCTCCGATGATGAGCAACCAGATGATGCTCAGCACACCGTTGATGCCGGCCTGGGTGATCTGGCCGACGACGTAGCGGCCCACCGACGACGTGACCTCCTCGCTCACCGCGACGAAGTTCTCCCGACGGGACGCCGGCACGAACCGGTACGCCATCGTCTTCAGGCCGCGCATCGACGCCAGGAAGTACAGCATCAGGATGATGACGATGAGGGCACCGGTCAGGCCGGAGAGGATGCCACTGCCGACGGCGAGGATCCCGCCGCCGAGGGAGAGCAGGTTGCCGGGGTTCTCGACGAACTTCTGCGCGGACTCCAGTGCGTGGTCGACGTCGAACGACCCCTCGAACTGTCGCGAGAGGTCCTGCACCCAGCCCTGTCGTGAGATGTCGTCCACGATCTCGGGGAAGTTCTGGACGAGGTTCGTGGCCTGTTCCACCAGCAGCGGCACGATCGCGAAGACGACCCCGACGAACGCGCCGAGCACCGCGACGACGACGACGAGGATCGCCGACCACCGCGGGATGTACCGCTCGAGCAGGGTCACGAGTGGGTCGAGGCCGAGCGCGATGAACAGCGCGACGCCGATGTAGACGAGGACGGTGCTCAGCTCGTGGATGAGCGTGCCGGCCAACAGTGCGACGAGCACACCGATCGCCCCCCATGAACCCGATGCGGAAGGCGTTGACGCGCACACCGGTGCCGGCCCGGCTCACCTCGAACATCACGTTCGGGGTGGGCGCGTGACTCGTGTCTTCGGGAGGGCGCTTCTTGGACGGCAGGTGCACGTAGGGCGGGCGGGACTTGAACCCGCGAATCGTTCGGTTATGAGCCGACTGCCTTGACCAGCTTGGCTACCGCCCCTCGGGGCCAGCGGCCACCGGCTCCCCACGATACAGCGCCTCGAACGTGGAGAGGGTGCGGTTGATGTCGTGTGCCTCGATCATCGTCAGGCTGCGTGCGCGCATGCGGGCGTACTCGTCGTCGGGCGCGGTGAGCACCGCGGCGAGCTTCGCGGCGAGGTCGTGCTCGTCGCCCGGCGCGAACAGGGCGCCATTGCCGTCGACGAGGTGCGGGAGCGCCATCGCGTGCGCCGCGACGACGGGCAGCCCGGAGGCCATCGCCTCGAGCGAGGAGATGCTCTGCAGCTCGGCCGTCGACGGCATCACGAACACGGTGCCCTCGGTCAGGGTGCGGAGCTTGACCTCGTCGGGGACGAACCCGAGGAAGCGCACCCGGTCCTCGACACCGAGCTCCTGCGCGAGCGCGGTGAGCTTCGGGATCATGTCGCCGTCGCCGACGATCGTGAAACGGGCGTCGAGCGCGGCGGGCAGGAGCGGCAGCGCACGGATGACGACGTCGAGGTTCTTCTCGGGCGCGACCCGGCCGACGAACACGATGTCGTTGCCGGCGGGCCGTCCGGTCGCCGGCGTGTACCGGGTGGCGTCGATCCCGCACGAGATGGCGAGCACCGGCTGCCCGGCGATCGCGTCGCGCAGGTAGTCGGCGGCGAGCTCGGTGGGCGTCGTGATCGCCTCGGCGAGCCGGTAGGTCTTCGCCGCGTCCCGCCAGGCGATCTTGAGCGCGATGGGCGTCGTCCGCTTGCCGAAGGGCGTGTACTCGAGCAGGTTCTCGGGCATGAAGTGGTTCGTGCCGATGATCCGGATGCCCCGGTCGTGTGCCTCGCGGGCGACGCCGCGGCCGACCACGATGTGGGACTGGATGTGCACGACGTCGGGCTGCAGTGCGTCGATGACCGGGGCCGTGTGCTTGCGGACCGTCCACGGCCACGCGAACCGGTACCAGGCGTGTGCCGGCCAGCGGTACGAGGCCAGCCGGTGGACGGTCAGCGTGACGCCGCGGTACTCCTCGTCGAAGGAGCCGTGGTGCGTCCGGTTCCAGGACGGGGCGATGACGTGCACCTCGTGCCCGCGCTGCGCGAGCCCGACCGCGAGTTCCTCGGTGAAGGTCGCCGCACCGTTCACGTCGGGCGCGAAGGTGTCGGCGGCGATGAGCACCCGCAGCGGCCGTCGCCCCCCCCGGTGGCGGCCGTGGTGTCGGTCGTCTCGGTCCTGGCGTCTGCTGACACGGCGGGGGGTCGTCCTCTCGTCGCGGTCACCGGCGCGCGTCCTGACGGACGGCCGGTCTGGTCGGTTCGGAACGCTACCGCACCCCTCTGGCCGCCCGCCTCCGCCGCGCGGCTGACCCGGGTCATCCCCCCGGGGTCGCGCCGGACGGGAGGCACGCCTCCCGTCCGCCCGTCAGCGGCGGGTGTCGGGGTGGTGCTTCGCGAGCAGGAACACGCCCGTGATCGCGATCGCCCCGGCGACGAGGAAGCCGATGCCGGCGCCGACCGGCGCCCCGGCGGCCTCGTCGAGGACGATCACGCCGATGCCGACGGCGACGATGGGGTCGACGACCGTGAGGCCGGCGATGACCAGGTCGGCCGAACCGCTGGAGTACGCGTTCTGCACGAAGTACGCTCCGACAGCCGAGGCGACGACGACCCCCCACGATCGCGAACACCGTCACCCAGTCGAACGTGCCGTTCACGATGCGGTTCAGCGTGACCTTGGCGAGCGTCGCGACGAAGCCGTACAGGACCCCGGCGCCGATGATGTAGTACAGCGCGTTCCGCCGCTTGGCCACGAGCCGGAACGACACCACGACGAGCCCCAGCACGACCGCCAGGACCACGAGGACGGTGATGAGCTGCCCGCGCCCGATCGGGCTCTCCCGGCCGTACAGCGCGGCGATGAGCACGAACAGGCCGACGCCGCCGATGCACGTCCACACCGCCCGACGTGCCCGGGTGCCGAGCGGGACGCCGCTGCTGCGGGACGAGAACCACGTCGTCACCACCAGGGCGACCGCACCGAGGGGCTGGACGACGATGAGCGGCGCGTAGGTGATGCTGACGAGCTGCAGCACGATGGCGGCACCGAGCATGAGCGTGCCGAGCACCCAGTTGCCGCTGCCGAGCAGGGCCAGGACGTGTCGGACGGACAGGCCCTTCGACTGCTGCCCCAGCCGGGCCTCGACGCGCTGGACGCCGCGGCTCTGGAACTGCGCACCGAGCGACAGGAACACCGCACCGACCAGTGCCACGGGGATCATCAGGGCCTGGAACGGGGTCAGGTTCTGCACCACGTCGGGGATCGGCAGGTCCGGTGTCACGGGTCGAGGCTATCCGACCCGCGCGGATACCCTGGGAGCATGCCCGTCCTGCCGATCCGGATCACCGGTGACCCCGTCCTGCACACCCCCCGCGACCGAGGTGACCGTCTTCGACGATGCCCTCCGCGCACTCGTGGCCGACATGGTCGAGACGATGGACCTCGCTCCCGGTGTCGGCCTCGCCGGTCCTCAGGTCGGTGTCGGCAAGCGGCTGTTCGTCTACTCGTGGACGGACGACGACGGCGTGCTGTGGCGGGGTGTCGCGGTCAACCCGGTGCTGTGGACGACTCCCCCCGCTGCCGGAGTCGGTGGAGGAGCTCGACGAGGACGAGGAGTCCGAGGGGTGCCTGTCGATCCCCGGGGGAGCGCTTCCCGCTGCGCCGGTCGGAGGGCGCCCTCCTCCGCGCGGTCGACGAGTACGGCGAACCCTTCGAGATCGAGGCGCACGGGTGGCTCGCCCGGGTGTTCCAACACGAGTACGACCACCTGGACGGCCTGCTGTACGCGGACCGGCTGGTGCACCCGTACGCGAAGCAGGCGCAGAAGGCCGTGCGGAAGAACAGCTGGGGCGGTCCGGGGAAGTCGTGGCTGCCGGGTCGGGACCACCCCGAGGGCTGAACGCTCCACCGGCACACCGCGTCCGGCAGCCGGGCGTCAGCCCCGGTACGTGTCCAGGGCGTCCCGGAGCCGGCCGATCTCGGGGTGCCCCGGGCAGTAGCGCTCGAGCCCGGCCGCCAGGTGCGCCTGCGACCGGCTCGTCACGGCACCCGTCCACGGCGCCGTCCCGCTGACGGCGCACGCTGCCGCGAGCTGTTCGAGCGTCGCGTCGCCCTCCGTGGCGGCCAGGGCGGACCGCTGCTGCTCCGACGGCTCGGTGCCCGTGATCGGTGCCGCCGTGCACGAGGTCCTGCCGTCCTCCCAGACGGCCGCGGCGGTCGTGTAGGTCTCGGTCTCCGGTCCGTCGCCGACGGCGCAGGTGAAGGCGAACACGATCGGTGCCGACCCGCTCGGGCCGGACGTCGCGGAACTCGCGGACGACGTCGGTTCCTCCGCGACCGCGCGGTCTGTCAGGTCGTCGGCCGAGGAGCACCCGGTGAGCGCCGTCACGGCGAGCCCGAGCGCCAGCACGGCGACGGTGGTCGCGGAGCGGCGGGGACGACGGGGCACCTGTGGACGTTAACAGCATCGGGCGGACGATCGGCTGAGGATGCGCACCACGGCGCCCGGGAACCGCAGGCCCGCGCCGTGCGGCACACGAGTCGGGCCAGGACGGGCGAGCCGGGCCGGAACGCAAGAGGCCCCCCACCCCGGAGGGTGAGGGCCTGTCGCTCCCCGAGTTGGACTCGAACCAACAACCTGCCGGTTAACAGCCGGCTGCTCTGCCAATTGAGCTATCGAGGATCACTGTGTCCTCCGCTGGAGAGCGGTTGAACAGCGGGTAACAGCATAGCAGCAAACGTCCAGCGTCCCGCGCATCGGTCGCGCATCCCGGGCGTGCCGCACGGGAAGCCCTGGTCTGGGGCGGATCGTCAGTACCCCGCGGCCGGGTCGACCACGCCGATGAAGCCGGTGCCGTCGGCGCGGAGGAACGCCGCCACGTTGGTGCCGACCCGCTCCGCCAGCAGCGGCGCGACCATGTCCGGGGTGTCCGCCTGGTGCGGCGTGACGAGGGCGCCCGGCTCGCTCCACAGCGGGTGCCCGTCGGGCAGCGGCTCCGGGTCGGTGACGTCGAGTCCGGCGGCGGCGATGCTCCCGGACCGCAGGGCGTCCACGAGTGCGTCGGTGTCGACCAGCCCGCCACGGGCGATGTTCACCAGTCGGGCGTGGTCGGGCATGAGCGCGAACTGGTGCGCGCCGAGCAGGCCGGACGTCCCCGCCGTCATCGCGGCGGCGACCACGACGACGTCGGCGTCCGGCAGCACGTCGTCGAGCTGGTCGGTCGTGACGGTGCGGTCGGCGCCGGGGACGTCGTCGGCGGAACGGCGGACGACGGTGACCCGGACGTCGAAGGGCGCGACGAGGCGCAGGTACTCGAGCGCGATCCCTCCGGCGCCGATGAGGACGACGTGCCGGCCGTAGAGCGACAGGCCCTCCGGTTCGCGGCCCCAGGTCGTCGTGCGGGCGCGCTTCTGCAGCACCCGCAGGGTCGCGAGCGTCAACGCGAGGGCGTGCTCGGCGACCGGCTCGGCGTAGGCGCCCTTGGCCGAGGTGAAGAGCACGCGGTCGCCGTGCTCCGCGATGAGGTGGGCGAACGCGTCCACGCCGGCGAACGGCAGCTGCACCCACGTCACCCCCCGGGGCGGTCGTCAGCGCCTGCTGCAGGCCGTCGGGGTCGCTCGCGTCGAGCCAGACGATGCCCCGCGTGTCACCGCCGAGGTCGGCGAGCGTCCCGCCCGCCTGCCGCACGGCGTCCTCGTGCAGATCGGTGGGCGTCGGCAGGACCGTCACGGCACCCGGGGTGGGCGGCCCGACCGGCAGGGGACGCCCGCCGTCGGTGACGACCGCCCGGTGTCCGCGTTGCTGGTGCTGTTCGCTCATGCTTGTCGTACCCCTCCTCGGCCGGCCGCGACCGGCTTGCGCTTCACCGGGCGCGACGCCGTCGCGGCGAGCGTCCGGACGTACGGGTCGAGCGGGTTGTCGAGCACCTCGTCGAAGGTCCCGAGCCCGACGAGCCGGCCCTCGTTCATGACGGCCACCCGGTCCGCGAGTGCCCGGGCCTCGCGCAGGTCGCTCGACACCACGATCGCCGAGAACGCGCGCTTCCGCTGCAGGCCGACCAGGGCCTCGAGCACGGACTGGCGGACGAGGACGTCGACACCGCGCGCGGGTTCGTCGGCGACGAGCAGCTGCGGTTCGAGCACGAGCGCACGGGCCAGCGCCACGCGCTGCCGCTGGCCGCTGGAGAGCTCCCACGTGTTCAACCGCAGGACCCCGAGCGGCAGGTGCACGGCGTCGACGAGCCGCGCCACGATGAGCCCGGCCTCCTTCCGGTCGAACCGGCGGTCGCGCGCGTAGATCGGTTCGGCGATGGCCTCGCCGACGAGCAGGTCGGGGCGGAGGCGGTCGGCGCCGTCCTGCGGCAGGTAGCCGATCTGTCCGGTCAGCCGTGCGTGGCGTCGCGAGGACGGCCGGATCCGGCGCATCCGCTCGCCGAGGACGGTGAGCTCCCCCGCCGATGACCCGACGCCGGTGCGCACCCTCGCCCTCGCCGTTCGTGCCGAGCTGACCCGCGACCGCCGCCGCGAAGGTCGACTTGCCGGAACCGGACGCACCGAGGACCGCGAGCACCTCACCCCAGCCGAGTGACAGGCTCACGCCATCGACGGCGCGGATCGGGCTGGTGACCGCACCGCCCCGGTACTCGATGCTGACGTCGTCCGCGACGACGGCCGGCCCGTTCTCCCCGGTCATGCAACCCCTTCTCGTGCCGCGCGCACCCTGCTGCGGCACCGTGTCGGGAGGCCCGGCCGCACCGCCGACGCGACGTGCGTCGCGGACGGGGGCCGGGCCTCCAGGCTGGTCGTGCTGCCGTCGGTCCTGACCGAGCGGTCAGGCTCCGGCCTGCTCCAGTCGCTCCAGCGTACGCCGTCGCTCGGCCTGCTCCTCCGGGTCCGGCACCGGCAGCGAGGCCAGCAGCCGCTGCGTGTAGGGGTGCTGCGGCGCGCCGAGGACCTGCGCGGTGGTGCCGGTCTCGACCAGGTCGCCGCGGTACAGCACCGCGATCCGGTCGGACAGCGCGCCGACGACGGCGAGGTCGTGGCTGATGAACAGCGACGCGAAGCCGAAGTCCTGCTGCAACTCGAGGAACAGTTCCAGCACGCGGGCCTGCACCGACACGTCGAGCGCACTGGTGGGCTCGTCGGCGATGAGCAGCTTCGGCCGGAGCGCGAGCGACCGGGCGAGCGACGCACGCTGCCGCTGTCCGCCGGAGAGCTCGTGCGGGTACCGGTCGCCGTACGCCGCGGGCAGCTGCACGGCCTCCATGAGCTCGTCGACCTGCTTGCGGGCCGCGCGCGGCGACGAGGCCACTCCGTGCACGACGAGCGGCTCGGCGACGGCCTCGGCGATCGTCAGCAGCGGGTTGAAGGACGTCGCCGGGTCCTGGAAGACGAACCCGATGTCCTTCCGCAGCCGCTTGAAGTCGCGCTCCTTGTACCCGAGCATCTCGGTCCCGAGCACCTCGAGCGAGCCGCCGGTGATCTTCGTCAGACCGGCGATCGCGCGGCCGATGGTGGTCTTGCCCGATCCGGACTCCCCCCACCAGACCGAGCACCTCGCCGGGACGGATCGACAGGTCGACGCCCTTGACGGCACGGAACGGCGCGGCGCCGAGCCGGCCCGGGTAGACGATCTCCAGGCCCTTCGCGGACACGACGGGCTCCACGTCCTCGGTGATCGCCGCACGCCGGGCGACGCCGGTCGACGCCTCGAGCCGGGGCACCGCGGCGAGCAGGCGCTTCGTGTAGTCGGCCTGGGGCGCCGCGAAGAGCTGGTGCACCGGCGCCTCCTCGACGATCTCGCCCTGGTACATGACGGCGACCCGGTCGGCCAGGTCGGCCACGACCCCCCATGTTGTGCGTGATGACGACGATCGCCGCACCGAACTCGTCACGGCACCGGCGGAGCAGGTCGAGGATCTCGGCCTGCACGGTGACGTCGAGCGCGGTGGTCGGCTCGTCGGCGATGATGACGCTCGGCTCGAGGGCCAGCGCGCTCGCGATGACGACGCGCTGCTTCTGTCCGCCGGAGAACTGGTGCGGGTAGTGGTCGACGCGGGTCTCCGGGTCGGGGATGCCGACGCGGCCGAGGTAGTCGATCGCCTTGGCGCGCGCCTCCTTCTTCGACATCCCGCCGTGCGCCCGGAGGCCCTCGGCGATCTGCCAGCCGACCGTGAAGACCGGGTTGAGGGCCGTGGAGGGCTCCTGGAACACCATCGCGCCGGCCGTGCCCCGCAGGTCGCGGAGCTTCTGCGCGCCCACCGACACGACGTCGGTGCCGTCGAGCAGCACCGCGCCGCCGAGCGTCGCGGTCTCCGGCATGAGCCGGAGCATGCTCCGCGCCGTCACGGACTTGCCGGAGCCCGACTCGCCGACCAGGGCGAGCACCTCACCCGGGCGGACGTCGAGGCTGACGCCCTTCACCGCGTCGACGGCGCCGCCGTCGGTCGCGAAGGTGACGGTCAGGTCGTCGACGACGACCACCGGGTCGGCTGCCGTCCGGCCGGTGTCGGACCGGAGGCCCGAGGGGACGTCGCTCACGAGCCCGCTCCTTCCGTCGTGGCCGCCGCGCGACGCGTGGAGACCAGCTGCTTCAGCCGACGACGCGCACGGAGACGCGGGTCGGAGATGTCGTTGAGGCTCTCACCGATGAACGTGACACCGAGGACGAGCAGCACGATGGCGACACCCGGGAAGACGCCCGTCCACCAGACGCCGCTGGCGACGTCGGACAGTGCACGGCTGAGGTCGTAGCCCCACTCCGCACCCTGCGTCGGTCCGATGCCGAACCCGAGGAAGCCGAGGCCGGCCAGGGTCAGCACGGCGTCGCTCGCGTTGAGGGTGAGGATGAGCGGCAGCGACCGGGTGGAGTTCCGGAGCACGTGCCGGGTCATGATGCGCCACGGGTTCGTGCCGATCACGCGCGCCGACTCGACGAACGCGTCGTTCTTCAGACGGACGGCCTCGGCACGCACCACGCGGAAGTACTGCGGGATGTAGACGACCGTGATCGAGATCGCCGCGGCGATGATGCCGCCCCAGTAGGTCGACCGGCCGCCGGAGACGACGATCGAGACGACGATCGCGAGCAGCAGCGACGGGAACGCGTAGATCGCGTCCGCGACGACCACGAGGATCCGGTCGAGCCAGCCACCGATGTAACCGGAGACCATGCCGAGCAGGACGCCGATGGTGATCGAGACGATCACGGCGACGATGACGACGAGCACCGCGGTGCGCGTGCCGAAGAGGACGCGGCTGAAGACGTCGAGCCCGCCGACGGTCGTGCCCCAGATGTGCTCGGCACTCGGCGCCGCCGTGCGCGGGAAGTTCACGCCGTCCGCGCCCTGCTGCTGGCCGAAGCCGTACGGGGCGATGAGCGGGGCGAAGAGCGCGACGAGCAGGAACAGCGCGCAGATGACGACGCCGACGATGAGCATGGCGCGCTGCCATCCGGTGCTCCGACGGAGCTGGACGACGACGGGGAGCCGCTTCCACAGCGGCTCGTGGCGGTCGACGAGGGTGATGTCGGACATCGTCAGAACCTCACTCTCGGGTCGATGAGCGCCGCGATGACGTCGACGACGAAGTTCGTGACGGCGACGATCACCGCCAGCATCGCGACGATGCCCTGCACGGCGACGAAGTCACGGGCGGACAGGTACTGGTTGAGCTCGAAGCCCAGGCCACGCCAGCCGAAGGTCGTCTCGGTGAGCACCGAGCCGCCGAGCAGCATGGCGATCTGCAGGCCCATCACGGTGATGATCGGCACGAGTGCCGGTCGGAACGCGTGCGTCCGGACCAGGCGGGACTCCCGGACACCGCGCGACCGGGCCGCGTCGACGTACTCGGACCCGAGCGACCCGATCATGTTCGCGCGTACCAGGCGCAGGAAGATGCCCGCGGTGAGCAGGCCGAGGGTCAGCGCCGGCAGGACGGCGTGCTGCAGCACGTCGCTGATGATCTGACCGTTGCCCGTCCGCAGGGCGTCGATGATGTAGATGCCGGTCGGGTTCTCGATCCGGTCGAGGATGAGCTGCGCGCGGGTAGACGCGCGGTCGCCGAGGGGCAGCCAGCCGAGCCACACGGAGAACACGAGCTTGAGCAGCAGGCCGCCGAAGAACACCGGCGTCGCGTAGGTCAGGATCGCGAGCGCGCGGAGGAGCACGTCGGGCCACTTGTCGCGCAGGTAGGCGGCGAGCATGCCGAGCGGGATGCCGAGCACGAGGGCGACGATGAGCGCGTAGAAGACGAGCTCGGCGGTCGCGCCGCCGTACTGCAGGATGATCTCGGTGACCGGCCGGTTGTCGGTCGACGTCGTGCCGAAGTCGCCGCGGACGATCTGGCCGAGGTACTCGAGGTACTGGACGATCACCGGTCGGTCGTAGCCGGCGGCGTGCAGGCGTTCCTGCAGCTGGGTCGGCGTGAGGCGACCACCGACGGAGGCGGTGATCGGGTTCCCGACGACGCGCATCAGGAAGAAGACGAGCGTCACCAGGATGAAGACCGTCGGGAAGATCAGGAGGAAGCGGACGAGGACGTACCGACCGAGTCCGCCGCCGCCACTGGCACGTCGCTGTGCCTGTGGCTTCGTCGGCTCCGTGTCGATCGCCTCGGGGTTCGTGAGGGTCACGGGGTGGGTGCCTTTCGCATGACGCGACCGGGGGGTGCCCCTCGTGGGAGCACCCCCCGGTCGTCCGTCTGGTTACTTGGTGATGGTCCCGTAGCGGAACTTGAACGACGCGTCGAGCGTGACGCCCTTGACGTCCTTGCCGGCCACGGCGACCGACTTGCCCTGCAGGAGCGGGAGGGTCGAGATCTGCTCGGCCTCACGCTGCTGGGCCTTCTCGATGATCGCGGCGCGCTTGTCCGCGTCCGACTCCTCCTGCTCGTCGGCGATCAGACCCTGGATGGTCGGGTCGTCGTAGTGGTTCTGCACGAAGTTGTCCTTCGTGAAGAACGGCGACAGGTAGTTGTCGGCGTCGGAGAAGTCCGGGAACCAGCCGAGCTGGTACAGCGGGTAGGCGTCCTTCGTGCGCTCGACGGCGTAGGTCGTGTAGACCGTCGACTGGATGTTGACGGTGAACAGACCCGAGTCCTCGAGCTGCGTCTTGAGCGTCGCGTACTCGTCGTCCGAAGCCGAGCCGTAGTGGTCCGGCGAGTACTGGATGTCGAGCTCGACCTTGCCCGTGACGCCCGCGTCGGCGAGGGTCTTCTTCGCCTTGTCGACGTCCGGGGCACCGTTGCCGTCGCCGTAGAGCGACTTGAACGGCGTCGCGGCACCCGTCAGGCCGTCCGGCACCATCGAGTAGACCGGCGTGTAGGTGTCGTTGTAGACCTCCTTGGCGAGCTCGTCACGGTCGACGACGTCCGCCACGGCCTGACGCACGGCGAGGGCCTTGGCCTCGTCGGCGTCGTCCTGGCCGGTCCCGAAGGGCTGGGTCTTGAAGTTGAAGACCACGTAGCGGATCTCGCCGCCGGGGCCGTCGATCACCTGCAGCGCGTCGTCCTTGCGGAGCGACGAGATGTCGGTCGGGGTCAGAGAGCGGTACGCCACGTCGACGTCGCCCTGCTGGACGGCGAGCTTGAGGTCGGTCTCCTTGGTGAAGTACTGGGCGGTGACGTCCTTGGTCTTCGCCTTGTCGAGGACACCGTCGTACTTCGGGTTCGCCTTGTAGGCGATGAGGTCGTTCTCCTTGTAGGAGGTGATCGTGTACTGGCCGGCGAAGGCCTTGCCCTTGACGATGTCCTCGGCGCTGGTGAGCTCGGTCGCCGAGAAGACGTCCTCGTCGACGATCGGACCGGCGGGGCTCGAGAGCACCTGGGGCCAGGTCTGGTCGGCGTGGTCGAGGTGGAACACGACCGTGGTGTCGTCCGGGGTCTCGATGCTCTTGAGGTTCGCGAGCAGCGACCACGGGCCGTTGTCGTTCTTGATCTTCAGGTCACGCTCGAACGAGAACTTGACGTCGCTCGAGGTGAGGTCGTTGCCGTTCGCGAACTGGAGGCCCTTCTTCAGGGTCACCTCGTACGTGGTCGGGTCGGTGAACTCGGCCTTCGTGGCGATGTCCGGCTCGACGTCCGGGCTGCCCGTCGGGGTGTTCATGAGGAACGGGAAGACCTGGTTCTGCACGGCGAACGAGCCGTTGTCGTACGAGCCGGCCGGGTCGAGCGACGTGATCTTGTCGGTCGTGCCGATGATCAGGCCGTCCAGGTCGCCGGTGCCGCCGCTGGTGCCGCCTGCGCAGCCGGTGAGCACGAGCGCGGTCACTGCCGCGCCGGCGCCCAGCGCGAGGGTGCGCTTGCCCCATGTGGGAACGGATGCCATGTCCGATTGCCTCTCTGGTGTGGTTGCAGGAGTCCTGGGACCGAGGTGGAACGGGCTGTGACCGGTCGCAGGGACGTTCAATGGTCACACCCTGCCAGACAACGGAGCGCTCCGGGAACGGATTGTTTACACCGCTGTAACGCACGATCGCAGCTTCGAGGGCAGCATCGGAGTCGGTGTGCCCGGCGCGGCGCGCATCTTCGTTGCGCTCGGGACGCCTTGTTGCGTCCGGCAATTCCGCAGTACTCCGCGGGAGTCAGGACCTGGCGACGGACCGCGACGACCGGTCGGGAGGGCCCGGCCTCAGGCTCCGGGGGGTGTCCGCGCGGAGGCGCATCCGCTGGGCGTCGAGGTCGACGAGTTGCCGCTGCACATCCGCCCGACGCTCCTGGTCGGACGGGTCGGTGCGCTGCAGCTGTCCGAGCAGCGACGCCTTGCGGGCGAGCAGGTCGCGCTCGACCAGGGCCACCACGATGCCGCGGCAGTAGATCGCCAGGTCCTCGTCAGAGCGCGCCGGGATCGGCGCCAGGGCGAGTTCCTGCACGAGCGAGCGGAACGGCGCCGGCACGTCCGCGAGCAGCTTGTCGAGCCAGGACCGGTCCCCCCACGGCATCGATGTTGGCGACGACAGCGTCGCGGACGACCGAGAGCATCCGTGCCGAGAACGTGGCGGACGCCGCCAGGCCGAGCAGCGGCACACCGACGGACTGCGGCTGCTGCACCATCGCCATCACCGCGTCGCGCTCCATCCGCGCGATCGGGTCGTCCGGCAGGGACCGGAGGCTCGCCTGCGGCTCCTCGGGCACGCTCGGTCCGGCGCCGTGACCGGGGTGGCCGTTCCCCGAGCCGGTGTGACCGGCGCCGGACGGACCTGGCGACCGGGTCTCCGCGCCGCTGTCGGCCGGGCGTCGCCGCGCCGCAGAGACGGCGCGACGGACGTCGTCGATGTCCATACCGAGCCAGCCGGCGGTGTTCCGGATGTACCCGTCGGCCAGCGCGCGGTCCCGGATCTCGGAGATGACCGGCGCCGATTCACGGAGTCCCGCGACGCGCCCCTCCACCGTGTCGAGGTCGTGGCCGTCCAGCCGACGGCGGATCATGAACTCGAACATCGGTCGACGGTTCTCGACGAGCCGGCGGACGGCGTCGTCGCCGCGGGCCAGGCGCAGGTCGCAGGGGTCGAGCCCGCCCGGCGCGACCGCGACGTAGGTCTGTGACGCGAACCGCTGCTCCTCGGTGAAGGCACGGGAGGCGGCGCGCTGCCCGGCCTCGTCCGGGTCGAAGGTGAAGACGATCTGCCCGAGCTGGGAGACGTGCTGTGCGGCGGAGTCGCCGAGCATCGGTCGGAGGACCTTGATGTGGTCGACCCCGAACGACGTCCCGCAGGTGGCCACCGCGGTCGTGATCCCGGCGAGGTGGCACGCCATGACGTCCGTGTAGCCCTCGACGATGACGACCTGCTTGCCCTTCGCGATCTCCTTGCGGGCGAGGTCGATCCCGTAGAGCACCTGGCTCTTGTGGTAGATCGGCGTCTCCGGCGTGTTGAGGTACTTCGGCCCCTTGTCGTCCTCGAGCAGCCGTCGTGCGCCGAAGCCGATGGTGGCCCCGGTGACGTCCCGGATCGGCCACATCAGGCGTCCGCGGAACCGGTCGTACGGGGACCGGTCACCCTGGCTGACCAGTCCGGCGGCGACGATCTCGTCGATGCTGAACCGGAGGCCGCGCAGGTGGTCCTTGAGCGCGTCGAACGACTTCGGTGCGAAGCCGACGCCGAAGTGCTGCGCCGCCGCCGGGTCGAAGCCGCGCTCGCCCAGGAACCGGCGGGCCGGCTCGGCCGCGGCCGTCGTGAGCTGCGCGGTGAAGAACGCCTGCGCGGCCTCGTTCGCGGCGATGAGCCGGGCGCGCGCGTTGTAGTCGGTCCGCGGCCCGTCGCCCTCCTCGTAGTGGAGTGTGAAACCGATCTTGGCGGCCATCCGCTCGACGGCTTCCTGGAACGTCGTGTGGTCCTGCGACATCAGGAAGCTGAAGACGTCGCCGTCCTCACCGCACCCGAAGCAGTGGTAGCGACCGACCTGCGGGCGGACGTGGAACGAGGGCGTCCGCTCGTCGTGGAAGGGGCAGAGGCCCTTCAGTGACCCGACGCCCGCCGACTTCAGCGTGACGTAGTCGCCGACCACGTCGGCGATGTTCACGCGCGCGCGGACCTCGTCGATGTCGTTCCGCGCGATCAGGCCTGCCACCCGACGATTCTAGTTCGGCGGGCCGACGCCGGCGGACCGTGTGCACCCGCGTCGGGACACCGGTCCGCGCGGGCAACGGACCCGCTCCGGTCAGACGGCGATGGAGACCGTCTCGCGCTCCCCGACCACCAGCCGCTTGTGCCAGGCGAGCGCCCCCCTGGTCGGTGAGGCTCGCCACCTGGTCCACCACGGTCCGGAGCCGTCCGGCGTCGTCCCCGGCGGCCCGCCAGTCGGCGGCGAACCCGGGCTCGAGTGCGGAGTCCTCTCGCGCGGCGATCGCGTCGAGCAGTTCGGTCAACACGCGCCGCTGGTCCTCGTACACGGGCTGCCGGTCGCCGTGCGTCATCACGAAGGCCGCGACGATGCCCTTGAGCACCGCGATCTCGCCGATGATCTCCGGCGGCGTGACGACGCTCGCGGCGAACCGGACGAGCGAGCCGGAGGCGTAGGACTCCCGAGTCGCCGTGGTCGCGGTCCGGGCGAAGCGGCCGATGAGCTGACTCGTCAGGTTCTTCAGGCGTGCCTGGTCCTGCCGCGAGCCGTCGTACGAGGTCATCCACAGCGACATCCCGCGCAGGCGGTCGAACGCCTCGAGCAGTTCGTCGCGGCTCAGGTCGTCGCCGACCCAGGCGTGCATGGCGGTGACGATGTCGTTCTCACCGACGCGGTCGCCGAGCGCAGCGACGTCGATGAAGCCCGCGACGACGGCGTCCTCGAAGTCGTGCACCGAGTACGCGATGTCGTCGGACAGGTCCATCACCTGGGCCTCGATGCACCGCTGTCGTCGCGGTGCGCCGGCGCGGAGCCAGGCGAAGGCCTCGTGGTCGTCGTCGTAGAAGCCGAACTTGGTCCGTCCCGACGACGCCTCGCCGACGCCCTGCGACGCCGGCCAGGGGTACTTGCAGCTGGCGTCGAGGGAGGCCCGGGTCAGGTTGAGCCCGTAGGCCCGGCCGTCGTCGCCGTAGACCTTCGGCTCGAGCCGCGTGAGCAACCGCAGCGTCTGCGCGTTGCCCTCGAACCCGCCGATGCCGGCGGCCCAGGCGTTGACCGCGGTCTCGCCGTTGTGGCCGAACGGCGGGTGCCCGATGTCGTGCGCGAGGCACGCCGTGTCGACGACGTCCGGGTCGAGGCCCAGGCTGTCGGCGAGCTCGCGCCCGACCTGCGCCACCTCGAGCGAGTGCGTCAGGCGGTTCCGGGCGAAGTCGAGCCCGGTGGTCGGGCTGAGGACCTGCGTCTTCGCGGCGAGGCGGCGCAGCGCGCTGGAGTGCAGCAGGCGGGCGCGGTCACGCGCGAAGTCGCTCCGCCGGCTGCTGTGCTGCTCGGGGAACCACCGGTCGGCGTCGGCCGGACCGTACGACGAGGTGGCGCTCATCCGCCGCTGTGGTGCATCTCGGCGGCGGCGAGGACCTTGCGGAACTCCGCGTCCACATCACGGCTCTCGAGCCACCGGTCGGGCAGTGCGGTGCGCTTGGCGTGGCCGGCACGGCCCCGCGGACCCTCGACGTCGGCGCCCGGGTAGGGGGGCGCTCCAGTCGAGCTTGCCGAGCAGGTCGTCGATCTCCTGCAGGCTCGACGCCATCGCGAGACCGGAACGGACCTCTCCGCCGATCGGGTACCCCTTGAAGTACCACGCCACGTGCTTCCGGATGTCCCGGCAGCCGTGCTCCTCGGACTCGAAGAACTCGACGAGCAGCTCGGCGTGCCGACGGAAGGCGACCGCGACGTCACCGAGGCTCGGTGCCGCGCGGACGTCCTCGCCCCGGAACGCCGCGGCGAGGTCGCCGAACAGCCACGGTCGGCCGAGGCAGCCGCGTCCGACGACGACGCCGTCGCAACCGGTTTCGTCGACCATCCGGAGGGCGTCGGCCGCGGACCAGATGTCCCCGTTGCCGAGCACCGGGATGTCGGTGATCGTCTCCTTGAGGGTCGCGATCGCCGACCAATCGGCCTGGCCCGAGTAGTGCTCGTTGGCGGTACGAGCGTGCAGGGCGACGCTCGCGACACCGGCGTCCCGCGCGATCTTCGCCGCGTCGAGGTAGGTGAGGTGGTCACCGTCGATGCCCTTGCGCATCTTCACGGTGACCGGCACGTCGCCCGCGGCCGCGACGGTCTTCGTCACGAGGTCCCGGAACAGGTCGAGCTTCCAGGGCAGGGCCGCACCGCCGCCCTTGCGCGTGACCTTCGGCACCGGGCACCCGAAGTTGAGGTCGATGTGGTCCGCGCGGTCCTCGCCGACCAGGATCGTGGCGGCCTCGGCGACGGTGTTCGGTTCGACGCCGTACAGCTGGATCGACCGCGGGGTCTCGGACTCGTGGTGCCGGATCAGCCGCATCGACTCGGGCGTCCGCTCCACCAGGGCACGGGAGGTGATCATCTCGCACACGTACAGCCCGGCGCCGTACTCGCGGCAGAGGCGGCGGTACGCCATGTTCGTGATGCCGGCCATCGGGGCGAGCACGACGGGCGCATCGACCTGGATCGGGCCGATGCGCAGGGGTGCTGCTGCTTGTGTGATCGTCATACCTCGCCCATTCTCCCACGTCGGCTGCCGCCGGTAGCGTTCTCCACATGACCGATCCCGATGCCGTCTCCCGCTTCGACGCCGACGCTGCCGCCCGGGGCCTCGACGTCCAGGTCGTCGAGCGTCCCGCGGCCGATTCGCTCGAGGGCGCCGCCGCCCTGCTCGGCATCGACCCCGGCGACATCGTGAAGACCCTCGTGGTGAAGCGGCACGACGGCGGCTTCCTGCTCGCCCTCGTCCCCGGCGGCCGGAGCATCGCCTGGAAGAAGCTCCGCACCGTCGTCGGCGTGAACAAGCTGTCGATGCCCGACGCGGCCACGGCCCTCCAGGCCAGCGGCTACGAGCGCGGCACCATCACCCCGATCGGCGCGACCGGCGACCTGCCGGTGTACGCCGACGAGCGGGTGCTCGGCCGACGGATCGCACTGGGAGCGGGTCGCCAGGGCGCGAGCGCGTTCGTCGACGGCGACGCACTCGTCGCCGCCTACGGCGCGACGATCGCGGACATCACCGACGAGGAGCCCGCCCGCCCCTGACGGAGCCCGCGTCAGTCCGGGACCTCGGACCAGTCCCCCCTCGGCTCCCGGCACGAAGCACGAGTCGCCCTCGCAGACGGGGGCGCCGCCGGCCGTGACCAACGTCAGGAGGGCGGGTCGTCCCTCTCCCCACGAGCTCGGCCGCCCCGCCGCTTCGCGACGCGTCGGTACCGGCTCGCGTGGGCCCAGGCCGGCCGGGAGGCCCGACCCGGCACCCAGCGGGCCCGTCGCGCCCGTCATCGGGTCACCTCGGCGTCCGCTGCCGCGTCGTCCTCGGCGCGCTGGGCGGCCTCGGCCATCTCGGCGGGGGGTCGACTCCCGGAGGGCGACCACCTGGCGGAGGACCTGCTCGAACGCCGCCGGGTCCTGGGCACCCGAGACGCCGTACTTGCCGTCGATGACGAAGAACGGGACACCGTTGATGCCGTACGCCTGGGCCTGCGCCTGGTCGGCACGGACCGCGGCGAGCTGGGCGTCGTCGCGGAGGGTGGCGAGCACCTCGTCACGGTCGAGTCCGACCTCGGCGGCCAGGTCGGCGAGCGATTCGTCCTGCCCGACGTGTTCGCCGCGCTCGAAGTAGGCGGTGAAGAGCCGCTCGACCATCTCGAGCTGCTTGCCGTGCTGCTTGGCCACGTGGATGACCTGGTGCGCCTTGACGGTGTTCGTGTGCCGTAGGGCGTCGTAGTCGTAGTGCAGGTCGACCTGGGCGGCGATGCCGGCGACCTGGTCGATCATCTGCTGCGCCTGCTGCACCGGCAGGCCCTTGTGCTGCGAGAGGAACTCGGCCTCGGTGCCCTCGAAGTCGACGGGGGTGTCCGGGCTCAGTTCGAAGGAGTGGTACTCGACCTCGACCGGCCCACCGAACGCGGAGACGCCCGCCTCGAACTTGCGCTTGCCGATGTAGCACCAGGGGCAGGCGATGTCCGACCAGACATCGACCTTCACAGTGTCGCTCATGCTCACCCCAACGCCAGCCGGCGTTCCCCATTCCCGCCCCGCCGGCGTCGTTCGGCACCGCACAACCAGGACCGCCCCGAACCGACGGATCCCGTGGTTCGAGGCGGTCTTGGTCGTGCGAGTCCGATCGGCGCCGGCCGACGGAACGGCACCGGCCGCGTGCTACGCGCCGAGCAGCCGCTCCCCCCAGGTACCCCTGCAGGCGATCGAGGCCGACGCGCTCCTGGCCCATCGTGTCGCGCTCGCGCACCGTCACGGCCTTGTCCTCGAGCGTGTCGAAGTCGACCGTGATGCAGAACGGCGTGCCGATCTCGTCGTGGCGGCGGTAGCGGCGGCCGATCGCACCGGCGTCGTCGAAGTCGACGTTCCAGTTCTTGCGGAGGTCGTCCGCCAGGCCGCGGGCGACCGGCGAGAGCTGCTCGTTGCGGGACAGCGGGAGCACCGCGGCCTTGACGGGTGCCAGGCGCGGGTCGAGGCGCAGGACCGTGCGCTTGTCGACGCCGCCCTTCGCGTTCGGGGCCTCGTCCTCGGAGTACGAGTCGAGCAGGAACGCCATGAGGGCACGGGTCAAGCCGAAGGACGGCTCGATGACGTACGGGACGTACTTCTCGTTCGCGGCCTGGTCGAAGTAGCGGAGGTCCTGGCCCGACGCCTCGATGTGGTTCTTCAGGTCGAAGTCGGTGCGGTTCGCGACGCCCATGAGCTCGCCCCACTCGGTGCCGGCGAACCCGAAGCGGTACTCGATGTCGGCGGTGGCGTCGGAGTAGTGCGCCCGCTCACCGTCCGGCACGTCGAACCGGCGGAGGTTCTCCGGGTCGATGCCGAGGTCGGTGTAGAACGCGACGGCGTCCGCGATCCACTGCTCGTAGTGCTCCTCGGCCGAGGCCGGCGGCACGAAGTACTCGATCTCCATCTGCTCGAACTCGCGGGTGCGGAAGATGAAGTTGCCCGGCGTGATCTCGTTGCGGAACGCCTTGCCGACCTGGCCGATGCCGAACGGGGGCTTCATGCGGCTGGTCGTGACGACCTGCGCGAAGTCGACGAAGATGCCCTGCGCGGTCTCGGGACGGAGGAAGTTCAGGCCCTCCTCGGACTCGACCGGGCCGAGGTACGTCTTGAGCATGCCGGAGAACTCACGGGGCTCGGTCCACTCGCCGCGGGTGCCGCAGTTCGGGCACGCGACCTCGGCCATGCCGCCCTCGGGAGCGCGGCCCTTCTTCGCCTCGAACGCCTCGAGCAGGTGGTCCTCGCGGAAGCGGTGGTGGCAGTGCAGGCACTCGACGAGCGGGTCGGTGAACGTCGCGACGTGCCCGGAGGCCTCCCACACCTTGCGGGGCAGGATGACGGCGGAGTCGAGGCCGACCATGTCGCCGCGGCCGCGGACGAACCGCTGCCACCACTGGCGCTTGATGTTCTCCTTGAGCTCCACGCCGAGGGGGGCCGTAGTCCCACGCGGAGCGGGATCCGCCGTAGATCTCCCCCCGACTGGAAGACGAAGCCACGGCGCTTGGCCAGGGCGATGACGCTGTCGAGACGGGAGGGCTGTGCCACGGAGAGCTCCTGTGTTCGCCGAGCTGGGTGCTCGGTGTGCGGGCGGACCCGGCAATGCTAGCGGCCCGGGAGGCCCGCCCAGGCTCCTCCTCGGCTCGTCACGGTTCCGACGCGGCCGGCTCCTCCCCCCGCCAGCGCCGCGACCACGGCGGACACGTCGTCCTCGTCGTTCCAGTGGTGGAACGCGATGCGGAGGCGGCCGGCCCGACCCGAGGCGGTGAGCCCCGCAGCGGTCACCGCCCGGAGTGCCGTCCCGTCGGCGTCCGGGAACGTGACGATCGCCTGCCCCTCGGCACCGCCGCCGGCCGCAGCACCGACACCGCGCCCCTGCCGCGGCGACCCGAGCGCGTCGCAGAGCCGGTCCGCCAGAGCGGTGGCGTGCCTCCAGGTCGAGCGCTGGTCGAGGGCCACGGCGTGCCGGAGCGCCGCCACCGCGCCGGGCCACGCCGGCCAGGCCGGGGAGACGTCGAACCGGCGTGCGTCGTCGGCCAGGCGCATGGCGGGGCCGTAGCAGGACGACCACACGTCCTCGCCCGCGTACCACCCGGCCTGCACGGGGCGCAGCCGACCGAGTGCCTCGTCCGAGAGCGTCATGAACGCGACGCCGCGCGGGGCGCACAACCACTTGTAGGCGTGCGTGAGCGTCACGTCGAAGGGCGCGGCGGAGACCGGCAGCACCCCGGCCGCCTGCGTCAGGTCGCAGAGCGTGAGCGCACCCACCCGGCGGGCCGCGGCGACGACCGGGTCCGGGTCGGTAACGACGCCGCTCGCCGACTGCACGGCGGACCAGACGACGAGCGCGGTGTCCGGTCCGACGGACGCCGCGAGTCGGTCGAGCGGGACGCTGCGCACGCGGACGCCGCGGTGGGCCTGCGCCAGGAAGGGGAACACGACCGAGCTGAAGTCACCGTCGGGGACGACGACCTCGGCGCCGTCGGGCAGGGCGTCGGCGACGACGGCCGCCATCACGGACGTCTGGGAGCCGGTCGCGACCTGCGCCGCCGGGACGCCGACGAGGGACGCGAACAGGGCGCGCCCCTCCTCCACGAGGGCGCCGTAGCGGGCCGGGGAGGTCTCGGCGCGCGACCACGCGTCGAGGTCGGCGCGCTGGGCGGCGAGGGTGCCGAGCGACGGGAGGCCTGCGGTGCACGCCGCGAGGTAGCCGCGGCCGTCGGGGAACGAGTCCATGTCCGACAGGGTCCTCCCGACCGACCCATCACGCCAGACCATCCTGCTTGTGCCACCGGTAACATGACGTGATGGACGAGATCGATCCGCAGCTGCTCCGGGTCCTCCGCGCCGTCGCGGACCACGGTTCGATCACGCGTGCGGCGACCTCCCTGGGCTCGAGCCAACCCGCCGTCAGCCAGCTGCTGACCCGCGCGGAGCAGCGGCTCGGGCACGCGCTCGTCCTCCGCGGCGGCCGCGGTGCCACGCTCACACACGCCGGGCAGGTGCTCGCCGACCACGCCCTGCACGTGCAGGCGGCGCTGACCGCCGCGCGCGAGGACCTGGACGCCGTCGGCGGCCTCACCCGCGGCCGGGTGCGGCTGGCCGGGTTCCCGAGCGCCTCCTCGGGCCTCGTGCCCACGGTGCTCGCGCGGCTGGCGGTGACGGCGCCGGGCGTGCGGACCTCGTACGTCGAGGTCGAACCGCCCGAGGCGCTCGACCTGGTCCGCAGTGGCGAGGTCGACGTCGCCCTCACGTTCACCTACGTCGGGGACGAGGTCGGCGCCGTCCCCGACCCCGGGCTCGTCACCCGGGCGCTCGGACGCGACCCGCTCGCGCTGGTGACGCCGGTCGACGCGGGTCGGCCGGGAGGCCCGGACACCGACCGCACCGCCGCCGCCGTCGTCGACCTCGCGGCGCATCGGGACGACCGGTGGATCGGCGGCTGCCCGCGCTGCCGTGGCCACCTGCTCGCCTCGTGCGCCACGGCGGGGTTCACGCCGGACATCGTCCTCGAGACCGACAACGCGGCCGCGGTGGTGGGGCTCGTCGCCGCCGGGCTCGGGGTGGCGCTGCTCCCCCGGCTGGCGCTCGCGACGACGGTCATCCCCGCCGGTGTCGCGATCGACCCCGTGGACGACGACCTGGCCCGACGCGTCGAGGTCGTCGTCGCCCGCGGCGCCGAGCGCGTGCCGAGCGTGCGGGCCGCGCTCGACGCCGTGCGGTCGGCGGCACACCTCCTCGCTTGACCGGGCGGCCACACGCACCGGCCTCGGCTGCGCGGGCGGCCTAGGCCGTCGGGGTGTCCACCGCGCCGCCGTACCGACGGTCGCGGCGGGCGTACTCCTCGATCGCGCCCCACAGGTCGGAGCGACGGAAGTCGGGCCACAGCCGGTCGAGGAACACCATCTCGGCGTAGGCCGACTGCCAGAGCAGGAAGTTGCTCGTCCGCTGCTCCCCCCGAGCTCCGGAGGAAGAGGTCCACGTCGGGCAGCTCGGGGACGTACAGCCGCTTCGCCAGGGTCTTCTCGGTCACCTGGCTCGGCTTGAGGCGTCCGGCGGCGACGTCGTCCGCGATCGAGCGCACGGCGTCGGCGATCTCGTTGCGTCCGCCGTAGTTGACGCACATCGTGAGCGTGAGGACGTCGTTGCCCGCGGTCAGCTCCTCGGCGGTCTGCAGCTCGTCGATGACGCTCCGCCACAGCCTCGGCGTGCGACCCGCCCACCGGACGCGGACGCCCCACTCGTGCAGCTGGTCGCGCCGACGGCGGATGACGTCCCGGTTGAAGCCCATGAGGAACCGGACCTCCTCCGGTGAGCGCTTCCAGTTCTCGGTCGAGAACGCGTACGCCGACACGTGCGTGACGCCGATCTGGATCGCGCCGGCCACCACGTCGAGCAGCGAGGCCTCGCCGGCCTTGTGTCCCTCGATGCGGGTGAGTCCGCGCTGGTTCGCCCACCGGCCGTTGCCGTCCATGACGATCGCGACGTGCTCGGGGACGAAGCGCCCCGGGATGGCGGGCGGCTGCTCGCCCGTCCAGTCGACCGGCAGGAAGGACTCCGGCTCGGCAGCGGGACGGCGAGGGCTCATGCGCGGGTTCCTTCGGGTTCGGGCGGTGCGGGTACGGCGCCGGCGGCGTCGGGGTCCGCCGGGTCGGGCGTCGGCACCGGCGGCGCCGGCACCGCTGCCACCGCCGCCGGCACCCCGCCCGGGTGCGGGGCCAGGGGCGACGGGTGCTCGGTGCGGTCGACGTGCGGCAACGACCGGAGCGATCGTTCCAGGTGCCACTGCGCGTACGCCGCGACCACGCCGGAGGCCCGGGATCTCGTCCGCTCGTCCGTCGCGTCGACGGTCCCCCCAGTCACCGGCGAGCAGCGACCCGAGGACGTCGAGCGTCGCGGGGTCCAGGCGCGGTGTGCCGGGAGGCGCGGCCGAGTCCGCCACGACCCCGCCGAGCTGCACGACGAACGCCGAGTGCGGCCCGGGCTCCCCGGTGACGGCGCAGTCGCTGAACGACGGCGCCCACCCCGCGATGCTCATCGCGCGGAGCAGGTACGAGTCGAGGGTCGCGCTCGGCTGGTGTTCCCCGCGCGACAGCGACCGCAGGGCACCGACGAGCAGCAGGTACTGCTGGAGCCCGGCGTCCGCCTCGCTCAGTCGGTCGGCGGTCTCGACCATCGCACTCGCCGCCGTGTACGCGCCGTAGTCGGCGACGATGCGGGCCCCGTACGCGCCCAGGGACTCGGCCTGCGTGACGATGTCGAGCGACCGGCCCTCGTAGAACTGGGCGTCGACGACCATGAACGGTTCGAGCCGCGAGCCGAACTTCGACGCGGTGCGCCGGACGCCCTTCGCGACGGCCCGGATCTTGCCGTGCTGCCGGCTGAGCATGGTGACGATGCGGTCGGCCTCACCGAGCTTGTGGGTGCGCAACACGACGCACTCGTCCCGGTACAGCGGCATGACCCCAGTATCCCCCCGCCCGACCGACACGACCTGCCCGCTGGTCGCCGCGGTCGCACGACCCGCCGCGCGCAGATCGCCGAGGTCGCAGGACGTGCCGGCCCGGCACGCTCCGAGCGGCAGGTCGTGCGACTTCGGCGCACGGACGGGATGGGCGGACGGACGGGACCGGCGCACGGACGGGATGGGCGGACGGACGGGACCGGCGGACGGACGGGAGGCGCGGGGCGGGCCCGCACCGCGCCTCCCGTCCGCCGCGGTGCTACGCGGAGACGAGCTCCGGCGCGCCGGAGGCCGCACCCGCGCGCACGGCACGGTTCACCGCGGACACGATCGCCTTGAGCGACGCGGTGGCGATGTCGGCGTCGATCCCGACGCCCCAGAGCCGGACGCCGTCGACGTCGAGTTCCACGTACGACGCCGCCTTCGCGTCCCCGGAGGCGCTCATCGTGTGCTCGGAGTAGTCGTACAGCGTGACGGCGACGCCCTGCTCCGCCATCACGGAGAGGAAGGCGTCGATCGGACCCGTGCCGACCGCTTCGGACGTGACCGAGCCCTCGTCGACGCGCATCGCGACGGACAGCTTCGTGGTTCCGTCGAAGTCGCTCGAGGTCGCGGTCTTCGTGATCTCGTAGCGGCCCCACTTGTCGTCGTCGACGTGCGCGGGCAGGTACTCGTCGGAGAACAGCTCCCAGATCCGCTCGGACGTGAACTCGCCGCCCTCGGCGTCGGTCCGCCGCTGCACGACCCCGGAGAACTCGATCTGCAGCTTGCGGGGCAGGTCGAGCGCGTGGTCGGTCTTCAGCAGGTACGCGACACCGCCCTTGCCGGACTGCGAGTTCACCCGGATGACGGCCTCGTACGAGCGGCCGATGTCCTTCGGGTCGACCGGCAGGTACGGGACGGCCCAGACGACGTCGTCGACACCGACGCCCTCGGCGGCCGCACGGGCCTCGAGCGCCTCGAGGCCCTTCTTGATCGCGTCCTGGTGCGACCCGCTGAACGCGGTGTAGACGAGGTCGCCCGCCCACGGCTGGCGCTCCGGCACCGGCAGCTGGTTGCAGTACTCGACCGTGCGCTTCACCTGGTCGATGTCCGACAGGTCGACCTCCGGGTCGATGCCCTGCGTGAACAGGTTCATCCCGAGGGCGACCAGGTCGACGTTGCCGGTGCGCTCCCCGTTGCCGAACAGGCAGCCCTCGATGCGGTCGGCACCGGCCATGTAGCCGAGCTCGGCGGCGGCGACGGCGGTGCCGCGGTCGTTGTGCGGGTGCAGCGACAAGATGACGTCCTCGCGGTGGGCGAGGTGGCGCGACATCCACTCGATCGAGTCGGCGTAGACGTTCGGCGTCGCCATCTCGACGGTCGCGGGCAGGTTGATGATGACCTTGCGCTCGGGGGGTCGGCTCGAAGACCTCGAGCACGGCGTTGCAGATCTGCACCGCGACCTCGAGCTCGGTGCCGGTGTAGGACTCCGGCGAGTACTCGTAGTAGACCGTCGTGCCGTGCTGCAGCCGGGCCTCCGCCGCCTTGCACATGTGCGCCCCGGCGACGGCGATGTCGATGACGCCCTGCACGTCGGTGCGGAAGACGACCTCGCGCTGCACGATGCTCGTCGAGTTGTACAGGTGGACGATGGCCTGCTTCGCGCCGTCGATCGCCTCGTAGGTGCGCTGGATGAGGTGCTCGCGCGCCTGGGTCAGCACCTGGATCGTGACGTCGTCAGGGATCGCGCCCTCGTCGATCAGCGACCGGACGAAGTCGAAGTCGGTCTGCGAGGCGCTCGGGAACCCGACCTCGATCTCCTTGTAGCCCATCCGGACGAGGAGGTCGAACATCGCCCGCTTGCGCTCGGCGTCCATCGGGTCGATGAGGGCCTGGTTGCCGTCACGCAGGTCGACGGCACACCAGCGCGGCGCCTTGTCGATGCGCTTCGTGGGCCAGGTGCGGTCCGGCAGGTCGACGCTGATCTGCTCGTGGAACGGGACGTACTTGTGGATCGGCATCCCGGAGGGCTGCTGGGTGTTCTGCATCGGTTCGCTTTCGTCGGTGTGGTTCAGGAGCGGCCACGACGGACTCCGCGACGAGGTGGGCCGGTTGTCAGGCCTCGTCGCGGCGACGAAGGAGGAGGAGTGCCGAGGACATCGGGTTCACGCTAGCACCGGAGGTGGCCGCCGGCGCACTGTGTGACGGCAGGCGCACGGACGGGAGGCCCACCACCGGTCCGGTGGTGGGCCTCCCGTCCGGCACGGCCGACCCGCCGCTGGCGCGTCGCACCGGACCGGCGGCCGCTCAGTCGACCGCGAGCGCCTCCGTCGGTGGCACACGCATCGCGCGTCGCACCGGCGCGACCGTCGCGACGACCGCGAGGACGAGTGCCCCGACCACGACGATCGCGATCGTCAACGGCGGCAGGACGGGCGTGACGACCGAGCCGAGCACGCCGAGCAGCGTCTGCCCGCCGAGCCACCCGTAGAAGGTGCCGAGCACGAGCCCGGTGACGACGGCGGCGACCACCATCTGCACGGCCTCGGTGACGATCATCCGACGGACCTGCACACCGGTCAGTCCGAGCACGCGGAGCAGCCCGAGCTCCCGACGGCGCTGCAGGACGCCGAGCGCGAGTGCGTTGACGACCCCGACGGCGGCGATCACGGCCGAGAACCCGACGATCACGCTCACGACGGCGTTGAGCTGCTCGAAGAAGCTCCGCTGCTCCTCGAGCATCGCGGGCGTCATGCCGTCCACGCCGGACAGGGTCGACTCGGTGACGTGCTGCATGATGCCGAGCGCCACGGCGAAGGTCACGAGCAGCGTGACGCCGATGACGAGCCCGATGGTGGCACGGGCGGACCGCGCCGGAGCACGCATGGCGTTGCGCCCGGCGAGCAGGACCACCGGGTCGTGCGCGCCGATCCGGCCGATCGCCTGCAGCACCGGGGGGCATGACGATCGTCGCGCCGACGGCGACCCCGGCGAAGGAGACGAAGCCGCCGAGCGCCGCCGGCAGGACGGCGAGCGGGGTGACGGCGCTCAGCGCGAGCCCGAGGACGGCGAGGAGCGCGCCGCCGGACATGAGGACGATCGCCCAGACCTTGCGCGCTGTGCCGGACCGGACGTCGTCGTGGCTCGGCTCGACGCTCGACGACAGGGCCTCGAGCGGGGTGACCGTGAGCACGCGGCGCGACCCCGCGGCGAAGGCGCCCCAGGTCGCGAGGACCACCGCGACCACCGGCAGGACGAGCTCCCACGGCACGAGGGTGTACGAGCGGTCCGGCAGGAAGCCGTTCCCGCGGAGGACGGTCACGAACACCGCCGACAGCCCCGTGCCGACCAGGGCGCCGACGACCCCGCCGACCAGCCCGACGAGCAGCCCGGTGCGGGTGATGCGGGACCGGATGGACGCCCCCCGTGGCGCCGACGAGCCGCTGCAGGGCGATGACGCGGGTCTGCCCGGCGATGAGGGTCGCGCACGTGTTGGCGGTGACGATCGCCCCGACGTACAGGGCGATGCCGAGGAAGAGCCACCCGATCACCGAGAGGATCGCCTTGACGGTGGCGACGTCGTCCAGCGGGCTCATCGCCATCGCCTCGGTGACGATGCCGGGTGCGATGACGAGTGCGGAGCCGAACGTCGTGCCGAGCGCCGCGACGAGGACGGTCGGAGCGAACTGTCGGAGCCCGTTCACGCGGCGGCCTCCATCCCGAGCATCGTGGCGGAGATGTCCGCTGCTGCCATCGCGGGGCGGTCGGCGACGATCCGGCCGTCGGCCAGGAACAGGATCCGGTCCGCGTTCGCCGCCGCCACGGGGTCGTGCGTGACCATCACGACGCTCTGCCCCCCAGTCGGCGACCGCACCGCGCAGGATGGCGAGCACGTCACGGCCGGTGCGGGAGTCGAGCGCGCCGGTCGGCTCGTCGGCGACCACGACGGCGGGTCGGGAGGCCAGCGCGCGGGCGATGGCGACGCGCTGCTGCTGCCCGCCGGAGAGCTGGTGGGGTCGGTGCGTGAGACGGTTGCCGAGGCCGAGCATGTCGACGAGGCGGTCGATCCACGCCGACTCCTCGCGGTCCGGCTTGTGGCCGCCGAGCAGGAACGGCAGCCGGATGTTCTCGCTGACGTCGAGCGTCGGCACGAGGTTGAAGGACTGGAACACGAAGCCGAGACGGCGACGACGGAGTTCGGTGAGTTCCCGGTCGCCGAGGCCGGTGATGTCCGTGCCGTCGATGGTGATGCGACCGGACGACACCTGGTCGAGTCCGGCGGCGACGTGCATGAGGGTGGACTTGCCGGAGCCGGACGGGCCCATGACGGCGGTGAACTCGCCCGCGCCGATGTCGACGCTGACGTCGTCGAGCGCCGTCACCCGGCGCGAGGCGTCACCGTAGTGCTTGGACACGTGGTCGAGACGGATGATCGGAGCGTGGTTGGTCATGGCTCCACGATCGCGTCCGGGAGGACCGTCCCGCGTCCGTCGCCTGGCTCGCGTCCGTCATCCGTTCGGCTCGGTTCCCCCCGTCCGGGTCCGCCTGACGGATGATGTTTCAGTCGCCCTTGGTGACGAGCCCGTACTCGTGGGCGAAGACGACCAGGCGGACGCGGTCCCGCAGTTCGAGCTTCGTCAGGACCCGCGAGATGTGGGTCTTCACGGTCGCCTCGCTGACGTACTCGTGCTTCGCGATCTCGGCGTTGCTGAACCCCCCGGGCCGCGAGGTCGAAGATCTCGCGCTCGCGGGGCGTCAGGTCCGCGAAGGCGGGCGGCACGCTCTGCCGCTGCTCTGCCGGGTCCTCGTAGCGACGCAGGAGCTCGCGGGTCGCCGAGGCCGCGAACACCGTCGTGCCCGCGTGCACCGTCCGGATCGCCGCGAGCAGGAACTCGGGGTCGGCGTCCTTCAGCACGAAGCCGCTCGCACCGGCCCGGATGGCCTTCGCGGCGGCTTCGTCGAAGTCGAAGGTGGTGAGGACGAGCACCTTGGCGGACGCAGCGCTGTCGACGATCCGGGCCGTGGCGGTGATGCCGTCCATGACCGGCATCCGGACGTCCATGAGCACGACGTCCGGACGGCTCTGCCGGACGAGTTCCACGCCCTCCGCGCCGTCACCCGCTTCGCCGACGAACTGCAGGTCGGGCTGCGACCCGATGAGCATCCGGATCCCGGTGCGGAAGAGTGCCTGGTCGTCGACGAGGGCGACGCGGATCCGTGCCGGCTCGGTGCTGCTCGTGCTGTCCGCGGTGGTCATCTCGTGCTGCGCTCCTGATCGGTGGACGGGATCATGGCCCGGGGCATCTGCCCGGTGGCGGGTTGGGCGGGCATCCGGACCTCGACGGCGAAGTCGTCGCCTCGGGGTCCCGCGGTCATGCTCCCGCCGGACATGGTGGCACGCTCGCGCATGCCGACGAGTCCGTGTCCGGTGCCGGGTCCCGGTCGGTCGTCCTCGGCGCGGCGGTTCACGACGGCGATCTCGACCGTGTCCGGGCGGTAGGTCAGTCTGGCCCGGACGGGTGCACCGCGCGCGCCGTGCTTGTACGCGTTCGTCAGGCTCTCCTGCACGATGCGGTACACGGCGAGCTGCGTGGTCGTCGGCAGCGCGGACGGGTCGCCCTCGCGCTCGACCTGCACGTCGAGGCCGACCTCCCGCATCTGGCCGACGAGCTGTTCGATGTCGTCGACGTCCGGCGTGGGCGCGGTGCCCTGCTCGTGGCGGAGTGCTCCGAGCAGCTCGCGGACGTCCCCGAGGGCCCGACGTGCGGTCGACCCGATCGTGCCGAGTGCTTCGTCGGCGAGGGACGGGTCGGCGCGCAGGGCGTACCGTGCGCCGTCGGCCTGGGCGATCACCACCGCGAGTGAGTGCGCCACGATGTCGTGCATGTCGCGGGCGATGCGTACCCGTTCCTGCTCGATCGCCACGGCGCGGTCAGCCCGGGCGGCGTCACGCTCGGCGAGCAGCTGCGCCTCCCGGCTCATGCCCGCGGCACGCCGGGCGCGGGCGACGACACCACCGAGCCACGGCAGGAGGAGGACGGCGAGGACGATGACGAGGTACGCCAGGAGCGTCTTCAGCGTCTGGTCCCATGCGTCGGCCTGCGAGGACCCGTAGTCGACCTGCCGGGCCCACTCCTGGGCCGCCGAGTAGACCGCCGCGACCACGCTCCCGAGGACGGCCGACACGAGCCCGGCGACGCGGGTCTTCCGACCGCCGTACGCGCTCGTCGTGTACATGACGCCCGCGATCATGATGTCGAAGAGGTTGCCGCGCTGCGCCGTCACCATCTGGAACACCGCGGTCAGCCACGCGAGCGCGAGCGCCAGACCGGGAGCGGACCGCCGCAGCGCGAGCGCGACGACGAAGCCGCCGATGGCCGCGAGGATGACGACCTGGTCGACCCCGCCGACCGACAGCACGGCGAAGACCCCGCCGGCGAAGAGGGCGATCAGGACGTCGACCACGACCTGGTTGCGGAGCATCGGACGGAACACCTGACCACGGTAGGCGGCGGGATGCGTCGCGCGCGTCCGACGACGGGATGACCCCTGCTCCGCGGTCCGCATCGGCCTGGTCCGGGTCAGAACCCGAGGCGTCCGAGCTGCTTCGGGTCCCGCTGCCACTCCTTGGCGACCTTCACGCGGATGTTGAGGTAGACGTGCCGCCCCAGGAGCCCCTCGATCTCGACGCGCGCACGAGTGCCGACGTCCTTGAGCCGACCGCCCTTGTGACCGATCACGATGGCCTTCTGGCTGTCCCGCTCGACGAACAGGTTCGCGAAGACCCGCAGCGGGCCGTCCGGGTCGTCGTCCGCGTCCGGCTCGACGACGTCCTCGATGACGACCGCGAGCGAGTGCGGGAGTTCGTCCCGCACGCCCTCGAGCGCGGCTTCCCGGATGAGCTCGCCGATGCGCTCCTCGTCGGTCTCCTCGGTCACGGCCTGGTCGTCGTACAGCTGCGGCGACTCCGGCAGCAGCGACACGACCTCGTCGAGGAGGTCCTCGAGCTGCAGGCCCTCGGTGCCCGACGTGGGGATGATCGCGTCCCACTCGCGCAGTCGCGAGACCGCGAGCAGCTGCTCGGCGACCTTCTCCTTGCCGGCACGGTCGATCTTCGTGACGATCGCGACCTTCCGAGCGCGCGGGTACTGGTCGAGGGTGTCGTTGATGAAGCGGTCGCCCGGGCCGATCGGCTCGTTCGCCGGCACGCAGAAGCCGATGACGTCGACGTCGCCGAGCGTCGACTGCACGAGGTCGTTGAGCCGCTCACCGAGCAGCGTGCGCGGACGGTGCACCCCGGGGGGTGTCGACGACGATGACCTGTCCGTTCGGCCGGTGCACGATCCCGCGGATGGCGCGGCGCGTCGTCTGCGGCTTCGAGGACGTGATCGCGACCTTCTGCCCGACCAGGGCGTTCGTCAGCGTGGACTTGCCGACGTTCGGACGGCCGACGAAGGAGACGAACCCCGCACGGTAGGGGGTGGTCGTCTCGGGGGCGGCGTCGGTTCCGGGGTCCGTCATGTGGTTCGTGTTCCCGTCGTGGTGGTGTCGGTGTCGCCGAAGGCCTGCTCGGCCGACGCGAGGTCGGTGGTGCGCTCGGCGAGCACCGTGATGAGGTGGCGCCGCTTGCCCTCGACGCGGTCGGCGGTGAGCACGACGCCGGACACGGTGACGGTGTCCCCCCGCGGACGGCAGGTGACCGAGCTCCTTCGTGAGCAGACCGCCGGCCGTGTCGACGTCGTCGTCGTCGAGCTCGATGCCGAACAGGTCGCCGAGCTCGTCGATCGGGAGCCGCGCCGAGATGCGCCAGCGCCCCGGCTCGACCTCGGCGCGGTCGACCACGGCACGGTCGTACTCGTCCGAGATGTCCCCGACGAGCTCCTCGATGAGGTCCTCCATCGTCACCAGGCCGGCGACCCCGCCGTACTCGTCGACCACGAGCACGAGGTGGTTCTTCGCGAGCTGCATGTGGCGCAAGGTGTCGTCCGCGGGCTTCGACTCCGGCAGGAACTCCGCCGGTCGGAGCATCGTGCGGACCGACCGCGACCCGACCTCGGGCCGTTCGTACAGGGCCCGGGCGAGGTCGCGGAGGTACGCCACGCCGAGCACGTCGTCGCTGTCGCGACCGGTCACCGGCATCCGGGACACGCCCGTAGCGAGGAACTGCTCCATGACGGCGGCGACCGTGTCGTGTGCGTCGGCCGTCACCATGTCGGTGCGCGGCACCATCACCTCGCGGACCAGGGTGTCGCTGAACGCGAAGACCGAGTGGATGAGTTCGCGGTCGTCGGCCTCGAGCACGTTGCTCTCCGTGGCCTCGTCGACGAGCGACAGCAGCTGCTCCTCGCTCGAGACACTGGAGGCGCTCCGGACCCGGCCCGGTGTCACCCGGTCGCCGATCGCCACGAGGAGCCCGGCGAGCGGACCGAGCACGATGCGGACACCGCGGACGAGTCCGCCCGTCGCGGCGATGATGCCCTCGGCGTGCGCGCGACCGACACTGCGCGGGCTCGAGCCGACGAGCACGAAGGACACCGCGGTCATGATCGCCGCGGACAGGATCAGCGCGACCCACCACGTGTCGGTCACCCGGACGAGGGCGATCGTCACGAGGACCGCGGCGGCCGTCTCGGCGAGGACGCGGAAGAAGTTGAGGGCGTTGACGTGCGCGCCGGGGTCGTCCGCCAGCGCCTCGACGGCACGGCGGCGCTTGCTCCCGCGGGCGATCTCCTCGAGGTCCGCGCGGGACAGCACGGAGAGCGCGGAGTCGGCGGCCGCGAGCAGTCCACCGAGGACCACCAGCACGAACGCCACCGCGAGCAGACCGGTGACGAGGAGCACTGCGGTCACCGCCCCCCGACGCTGGGCGGCGAAACCGCGGAGAATCTCGCCCTGCAGGCCGAACATCTCGGCCTTCTCGTCCGGCTCGGCGTGGTCGAACCCGAGCAGGTGGAGGATGCCGTGGCAGGTGAGCAGGAGGATCTCGTCGAGGGTGGAGTGCCCCGCGGTCCGCGCCTGCTCCTCGGCCACCTGCGGGCAGACGACGATGTCACCGAGGAGCCCGGCCGGCGTCGGCTCGTCCTCGGTGCCGGGACGCAACTCGTCCATCGGGAAGCTCAGGACGTCGGTGGGGCCGGGCTCGTCCATCCACCGGATGTGCAGCTGCTCCATCGCGCCCTCGTCGACGAAGACGATCGCGAGCTCGGCGTCGGCGTGCACGTGCATGGCGTCGAGCGCGAAGGCGGCGAGGCGCTGCACGGTGTCCTCGTCCACCGCGACGCCGGACTCGTTGTTGAGCTCGATGCTCACCGGGTGCCTCCTCGGCGGTCGTCCTGGTGCTCGGAGCGCTTCGCGGCCTGCTCGGCGAGCCGTTCCTCGTCGTGGACCGTGTAGGCGTCGACGATCTTCCCGACCAGGGTGTGGCGGACCACGTCCTCGCTGCCGAGACGGGCGAAGTGGATGTCCTCGACGTCCCGCAGGATCCGCGTCACGAGACGCAGCCCCGAGACGTTGCCCGGCAGGTCGACCTGCGTGATGTCGCCCGTGATCACCATCTTCGAGCCGAAGCCCAGACGGGTGAGGAACATCTTCATCTGCTCGGGCGTGGTGTTCTGCGCCTCGTCGAGCACCACGAAGGAGTCGTTGAGCGTCCGCCCGCGCATGTAGGCGAGCGGTGCGACCTCCACCGTGCCGGCGGCGAGGAGCTTCGGGACGAGCTCCGGGTCCATCATCTCGTTGAGCGCGTCGTACAGCGGGCGGAGGTACGGGTCGATCTTGTCGGTCAGCGTCCCCGGCAGGAACCCGAGCCGCTCACCGGCCTCGACCGCGGGGCGGGTGAGGATGATCCGGGAGACCTCGCGGCGCTGCAGGGCCTGGACGGCCTTCGCCATCGCCAGGTACGTCTTGCCGGTACCGGCCGGCCCGATGCCGAACGTGATGGTGTTCTCGTCGATCGCGTCGACGTACGCCCGCTGCCCGTCCGTCTTCGGACGGACCGACTTGCCGCGGCTCGACACGATCGGCGTGCCGAACACATCGGACGGGCTGCGGTCCGCGTCGATGATGCGGGCCGAGTTCGGGATGTCCGACTGGCCGATGTCCTGCCCGCGCCGGACCATGCCGACGAGTTCGTCGACGAGCGCCCGCGCGCGGGTGACGTCACGCTCCGGACCGGACAGCGAGACCTGGTTGCCGCGCACGAGCACGGTCACGCTCGGGTACTGGCGCTCGACGGTCTTCAGCAGGCGGTCCTGCGGCCCGAGCAACTGCACCATGGCGATGCCGTCGACGGTGAGCTCTGAGACGGACACGGGCTCGGAGACGGACTCCGGCTCGGTGGTGGCTGGTTCGTCAGCTGGCAAGGGTGCCTTCCTGCAGGTCTCCTGCGAGTACGTGCGCATGCACGTGGAACACGGTCTGACCGGCGGCTTCGCCGGAGTTGAACACGAGTCGGAACTGACCGCCCGCACGCTCGTCGGCGATGCGCTGGGCGGTCGCCACGACGTGGGCGAGCAGTCCGGGGTCCGCGCTCGCGAGCTCGCTCACGGTCGCGTACTCCTGGGTCTTCGGGACGACGAGCACGTGGACGGGGGCCTTCGGCGCGATGTCCTCGAAGGCGATGACACGGTCGTCCTCGGCGACGATCGTGGCCGGGATCTCACGCGCGACGATCCTCGTGAAGACGCTGGGCTCGGTGCTGGTCATGGCACCATCGTAGAACGCGCGACCGATGCCACGCCTTCCCGCCGTCCGAGCCGGGTCCGATCAACGCGGTGGCCGCTCACCAGCGTCCGAGCCGTGCCTGCAGCACCGCGAGGGCGGCCGGTCCGGCGGTGGAGGTCCGCAGCACCGTGTCGCCCAGGCGCACCCGGACGGCGCCGGCCGTCTCGAGCCGTTCGAGTTCGGACGGGTCGATGCCCCCCCTCCGGGCCGACGACGAGCGCGATCTCGTCCGTCTCCGCCGGTGGTTCCCAGGTGGCCAACCGGACCGTCGCGGTCGGTTCCAGCAGGACCAGCGTGCGCCGCGCCTCCCGTCCGGGTGCCGCCGGAGCGGCTCCTGCCCCTCCGGCGAGCTGCGCCGTGGTCACCGGAGCGAGCACCTGCGGGACCCGTGACCGGATCGCCTGCTTGGACGCCTCCTGCGCGATGGCCGCCCAGCGGGCACGGCCCTTCTCGATCTTCGCGCCGTCCCACCGCGAGACGCTGCGGGCGGCCGCCCACGGCACGACGCGGTCGACGCCGATCTCGGTCGCGGCCTGCACGGCCATCTCGTCCCGTCCGCCCTTCGCGAGGGCCTGCACCAGGGTCAGCGACGGCCGCGGGGCCTCGTCGACCTCCACCGCCTCGACCGTCAGGACCAGCGAGTCCTTGCCGACCGAGGCCACCGGTCCCGTGACGACCGTGCCCCGGCCGTCCGACAGGCGGAGCTCCTCGCCGACGCGGACCCGCGACACCGTCACCGCGTGCCGGCCCTCGGCGCCGTCGAGCGACACCCGGGCGCCCACGGCGACGTCGTCGAGCGCGTCGACGAGGTAGAGCGAGGCCATCAGAAGTTGAAGAACCGGTCGCGGAGCTTGCCGAACATGCCCTGCTGGAAGCGGGACAGCTGCGGGGCGCCGGCCTTGTGCGTCTTCGCCAACTGCTCGACGAGCTGCCGCTCCTTGTGCGAGAGCTTGGTCGGGGTGACCACGTGCACGCCGACCTTCAGGTCGCCACGGCCAGAGCCGCGCAGCTTCGTCACGCCGCGGTCCTTGATCACCAGGACGTCGGCGCTCTGCACGCCCGGACGGAGTTCGAGCTCCACCGGACCGTCCAGCCCGTCGATGGTCGTCGTGGCGCCGAGGATCGCGTCCGTCATGGGCACCTCGAGCGTGGCGAGGAGGTCGTCGCCGTCGCGGCTGAACACGTCGTGATGGCGCACCCGGACCTCGAGGTACAGGTCACCGGCGGGACCACCGGCGGGACCGACCTCGCCCTGGCCGGGCATCTGCAGCCGGAGACCGGTGTCGACGCCGGCGGGGACGTCCACCGGCACCGTCCGACGGGCCCGGACACGGCCCTGGCCCTGGCAGGTCGGGCAGGGGTTCGGGATCACGGTGCCGTAGCCGCGGCAGGTGCCGCAGGGGGGCGCTCGTCACGACGTTGCCGAGGAGCGAGCGGACCTGGCGCTGGATGTGTCCGGAGCCGCCGCAGATGTCACACGTCTGCGGACTCGTCCCGGGCGCGCAGCACGAGCCACCGCACGTGTCGCAGAGGACCGCCGTGTCGACCTCGAGGTCTTTGTGGGTGCCGAAGACGACCTCGTCGAGGTCGACCTCCAGCCGGAGCAGGGCGTCGCCGCCGCGCTCGGCACGACTGCGTGGACCGGTCCCCCCGGCCGCCACCGCCGCCGCCGCCCCCCGAAGAAGGCGTCGAAGATGTCGCTGAAGCCGGCGCCCCCCACCGCCGAAGGGGCTGTCCTGCCCACCGGCGTCGTAGCGACGACGCTGTTCCGGGTCGCTCAGGACGTCGTACGCGTGCGTGACGTCCTTGAAGCGCTCTGCCGCGTCGGGGCTCGGGTTCACGTCGGGGTGGAGTTCCCGCGCGAGCCGCCGGTACGCCTTCTTGATGTCGGCATCGGAGGCGTCGCGCGGGACGCCGAGGACGTCGTAGTGGTCTGCCAAGTGTTCCTCAGGGGGGGTGCGTGGGTGGGCGGGGGGTGGTGACGGACGCGGCGGTCAGTTCTCGCCGAGCAGCCGCGACAGGTAGCGGGCGACCGCTCGGACAGCGGCCATGTTCGTGCCGTAGTCCATCCTGGTCGGACCGAGGACGCCGAGTCTGGCGATCTCGCCGCGCGCGGCGAGGTAGCCGCCCGCGACGATGCTCGTCGCGTCGAGACCGTACTCCGCGTTCTCGGCACCGATGCTCGCCGCGACCGCGATGTCGTCGACCTGCATCTCCCCGAACAAGCGGAGCAGGGTGACCTGTTCCTCGATCGCCTCGAGCACCGGGAAGAGTCCGCCGGAGAAGTCCTGTTCGCTCTTGGCCAGGTTCGCCGCGCCGGCCATCAGCAGGCGGTCCTGACGGTTCGCCGCGACCTGCTCGACCAGGCTCGCCACGACCACACCGGCGAGCGGCTGGACCTCCGGACGGAGCTGACCGGGGATGGCGCGGAGCGCGTGCGGTGCATCCTGCAGCGGCAGGCCCACCGTGGCACCGTTCACGACGGACCGCACCTCGGTCAGGGCGGACTCGTCGAACGGGACGTCGGTCTCGATCACGCGCTGCTCGACCCGGGCAGTGTCGGTGATGAGGACCACCATGAGCCGGGTGTCGGCGAGACGGACCAGTTCGACGTGCTGCACGCGGGCGTGACCCATCGTGGGGTACTGCACGAGCGCGACCTGGTTCGTCAACTGGCTCAGCAGCCGGACCGTCCGGGTGAGGACGTCGTCGAGGTCGTTCGACGCACCGAGGAAGGTCTCGATCGCCTGACGCTGGGCACCTGAGAGCGGTCGTGCGGCCGCGAGGTGGTCGACGAACACCCGGTAGCCCTTGTCGGTGGGCACCCGCCCCGACGAGGTGTGCGGCGCGATGATGAGTTGCTCGTCCTCGAGCTGCGCCATGTCGTTCCGGATCGTGGCCGCGCTCACGCCGAAGGCGTGCCGCTCGACAATCGTCTTCGAGCCGACGGGCTCACGGGAGGCGACGTAGTCGCGCACGATGGCCTTGAGGACCTCGAGACTGCGTTCGCTGACCACCGGTTCCCCTTCCGCTCGTGCTGACCTGCGACCGGCTGGCACTCTCACCGGTCGAGTGCTGATCTTACGCCTGACCGCCGACGTCGCGGGACTTCTGCACAGGCGGCTCGGTACGCTGCGGGCATGAGCTACGGACAGGAGCCCGGCGGCCCCGAGCAGCACCGGGACGGCAAGCCCGACGGACGGCAGTACCCCGGAGGGCAGTACCCGGGTGGGCAGCAGCCCGGCAACGGTCAGCAGTACGGCGGGTGGGAGCGCCCCGGGCAGCAGTACCCGGCCGGGTACCAGCCGCCGCAGCCGATGACCCCCCGAGGACCAGCGCCTCTGGGCGACCCTGACGCACGTCGGCGGCATCTTCTTCAACATCCTGGTCCCGCTCGTCGCCTACCTCGTGCTGCGGGACCGCGGACAGTTCGTCCGCGAGCACACCCGGGTGGCACTGAACTTCCACATCACGATGGCCATCGCCTACTTCGCCGGCGGCCTGACGTCCGTGCTCGGCATCGGGTTCCTCGTCATCGCAGCCGCCGCGATCGTGTCGATCGTGTTCGGCATCATGGCGGCCATCGCCGCGAACCAGGGCCAGTTCTACAAGTACCCGCTCTCGATCGAGTTCTTCAAGCCCTGACCTCGTCCGGGAGCTAGTCGAGCAGGTCGCGCACGACGGCGTCCGCCAGCAGGCGACCCTGCAACGTCAGCTCCAGGGAGCCGCCGAGCGCAGCCCGACCGTCCACGAGCCCACGTGCGATGAGCCCGGCGACGCGGCTCCGGGCCTCCTGGCGGAGTTCGTCGATGCGCAGCTCACCGCGCACCCGCGCGGCGAGCAGCACGCGCTCCACGTACCGTGTCTCGGCGTCCAGCGTCTCGCGACCGGCCGCCGGCGACACGTCCTGCAACACCCGGTTCGCGTACGCGGCCGGGTGCTTGACGTTCCACCAGCGCGTCCCGGCGACCGCCGAGTGCGCACCGGGGCCGACGCCCCACCAGTCGTGGCCCTTCCAGTAGGACAGGTTGTGCCGGCTCGCGTGCTGCGGGCCGCGCGCCCAGTTCGAGACCTCGTACCAGTCGTACCCGGCGTCCCGGAGCACCCGGTCCGCGAGCTCGTACATGTCCGCGGCGAGGTCGTCGTCCGGTGCGGGGAGTTCCCCCCCGCGAGACCGCGCGGCCCATCGCGGTGCCGTCCTCGACGATGAGCGAGTACGCCGAGACGTGGTCCGGCGCGCAGGCGATCGCGGCGTCGAGCGACGTCCGCCAGTCGTCGAGGGACTCCCCCGGCGTCGAGTAGATGAGGTCGAGGCTGACGTCGAGACCCTGCTGCTTCGCGAGGTCGACGACGACCGGCACCCGCTCGGGGTCGTGCGTGCGGTCGAGGGTCGCGAGCACGTGCGGGACCGCGGACTGCATGCCGTAGCTCATCCGCGTGAAGCCCGCCCGCTGCAGGGTGGCGATCGAGTCGGCGTCGACGGAGTCCGGGTTCGCCTCGGTCGTGACCTCGGCCCCGGGGACGATGCCCCACGTGTCCTCGATCGCCCTGAGGATCATCGCCAGGTCGGACGCCGGCAGCATCGTCGGGGTGCCACCGCCGAAGAAGACCGTCGAGACCGGGCGGCGCGGGATGCCGGAGCGCTCGAGCACCTGGTCGGCGAAGGCAATCTCCCGCAGCGCGTGCCCGGCGTAGTCGTCACGCCGCACCCCGCGGAGCTCGGACGCGGTGTACGTGTTGAAGTCGCAGTACCCGCAGCGCACCCGGCAGAACGGCACGTGGACGTAGACGCCGAAGGGGACCTCGCCGGTCCCGGGGGCCGGTTCGACCAGTCCGTCCGCGGGAGCGGGGTCGGCGATCGGGAGAGCACTCGGCATGGGGTCCATTCTCCGTCATCATGGACGGCATGGAGCACCAGCCCGTCACTCCCCCCGGCCCCCCGTCCCCACCACGGTGTTGTGGGACATCGACGGCACGCTCGTGCGCAACGCCGCGTCACCGGGCAACCTGTACCACCTGGCGCTCGAGCGGGCGCTCGGTCGCGACCTACCGCTGCTCGTCGGCCACCAGCACGGCCGGACCGACGCCGGCATCATCGTCGAGCACGTCCGAGCGCACCACCTGGAGGACGAGCTCGTGCCGACGGTGAGCGGGCACCTGCGCGACCTGTCGGAGGAGCGTCACCGGTCCGGGGACCGCCGCACACCCGCCCCGGGCGCGATCGACCTCGTCCGGCACTTCGCCGCGATCGGCTGGCGGAACGGCCTGCTCACCGGCAACTCCGCCCACCGTGCCCGGATCAAGCTGCTCGGCGCGGGCTTCGACGTCGACGCCTTCGACTGGGACCACTCGTACTTCGGGGACGAGCAGGTCGAGCGGTCCGGGGTGACGGCCCTCGCGGCCGCCGCACTCAGCGGGACCCGGGCGGTGATCGTCGGCGACACGCCCCGCGACGGCGAGGCCGCGGACGCCGTCGGGATCCCGTTCCTCGCGGTCGCGACCGGCGTCTACGACGTCGACGCACTCCGGGCGACGAGCGCTGTGGCGGTCGCCCGCGACTGCGTCGCGGACGCACGCCTCATCGAGGACGCGATCGCGCGTCTCGCGCCGCTGGCCTAGGGAGGGGTGACCGGAGCGTCGGACCCGCTGCGGGCCTCCAGGCCGGGAGGCCCGACGTCGGTCCGTCAGGTGGGTCGCCCGGGTGGGTGACGGCCTGGTCAGTCGCCGCGCAGGGCGGCGAGGTACTTCTCGGCCATCACGCGCTGCTGGCGGCGCACCAGGGGGGGCCACGAAACGCCACTTCCGGCTCGCCGGCTGCGAGAACTGCCGGACCTGCAGCCACACCGACCCGTCCGGCGTGCGCTCGACGACGAAGGACTCCTCGCCCGACAGCGGGTGCCCCTCGAGGGTGCCGTAGGCGAAGCCCTTCCGGTCGCGCTCGTCGATGATCGCCACGACCCGCACCGGTGCGTGCACCGTCTGCCCGAACGCGTGCATCGTCAGCGTCGCCGTCGTGCCCGCCGTCACGAGCGGTGTGCCGTCCGGCGCGGTCCGCTCGACCCGGGCCGACCCGATGGAGGCCGGGGCGATCGGGACGCCGTGCTCGTCGAACGTGACCGGGTTGTACCGCACCTCGTCGTCCTCGGGCGCGTCCTCGACCCGCACGCCCATGCCGCTGCGCTCCTGGATCTGCCACGTGAGCGCCTGCATCACGGCGGTCTCGAAGCGCTGGTCACCGTGCCCGATGCGGGCGCGGGACTCGGCGGGCGTGAAGCCCTCCGGCGGGTAGGTCATCAGGTCCGAGGCCTGGGTGGCGCCGACCGCGCCGTAGGTCAGCGCCGTCCGGTGCTGCCCGCGGCTCACTTCTTCTTCTCTTCCACGTCGCCGGAGAGCGCCGCGATGAAGGCCTCCTGCGGCACCTCGACCCGACCGATGGTCTTCATGCGCTTCTTGCCCTCCTTCTGCTTCTCGAGGAGCTTGCGCTTCCGGGTGATGTCACCGCCGTAGCACTTCGCCAGGACGTCCTTGCGCATCGCGCGGATGCTCTCGCGGGCGATGATGCGGGCGCCGATCGCGGCCTGGATCGGGACCTCGAACTGCTGGCGCGGGATGAGCTTCCGCAGGCGCTCGGTCATCAGCGTGCCGTACGCGTAGGCCTTCTCACGGTGCACGATCGCGCTGAAGGCGTCGACCTGGTCGCCCTGCAGCAGAATGTCGACCTTCACGAGGTCGGCCGCCTGGTCGCCGGTGGGCTCGTAGTCGAGGCTGGCGTAGCCCTGCGTCTTGCTCTTCAGCTGGTCGAAGAAGTCGAACACGATCTCGCCGAGCGGGATCTCGTAGCGGATCTCGACCCGGTCCTCGCCGAGGTACTCCATGCCGAGCAGCGACCCGCGCCGCTGCTGGCAGAGGTCCATGATCGCGCCGACGTAGTCCTTCGGGGCGAGGATGGCCGCGCGGACCATCGGTTCGCGGACCTCGACGATGCGGCCGGTCGGGAACTCCGACGGGTTCGTGACCTCGGTGACGGTGTTGTCCTCGGTCGTGACCTCGTAGACCACGCTCGGCGCGGTCGTGATGAGGTCGAGGTCGAACTCGCGCCGCAGCCGCTCGGTGATGATCTCGAGGTGCAGCAGGCCGAGGAAGCCGCAGCGGAAGCCGAAGCCGAGGGCCACCGACGTCTCCGGCTCGTAGACCAGCGCCGCGTCGGACAGCTTCAGCTTGTCGAGCGCCTCACGGAGCACCGGGTAGTCGCTGCCGTCGATCGGGTAGAGGCCCGAGAACACCATCGGCTTCGGGTCCGTGTACCCGGACAGTGCCTCGGTCGCCGGACGCTGCGCGCTCGTGACCGTGTCACCGACCTTGGACTGGCGGACGTCCTTCACGCCGGTGATGAGGTACCCGACCTCGCCGACGGAGAGCCCCTTGGTGGGCGTCGGCTCCGGGTTCGACACCCCGATCTCGAGGATCTCGTGCGTCGACTTGGTCGACATCATCTGGACCTTCTCGCGCGGCTTGATCGAACCGTCGATCATGCGCACGTACGTCACGACACCGCGGTAGCTGTCGTACACGGAGTCGAAGATCATCGCGCGGGGTGCGGCGTCGACCGTGCCGACGGGCGCCGGGACGGTCCGCACCACGCGGTCGAGCAGCTCCGCGACGCCCTGTCCGGTCTTGCCGGAGACCCGCAGCACGTCCTCCGGCTCCCCGCCGATGAGCTGCGCGAGCTCGGCGGCGTACTTCTCCGGCTCGGCGGCCGGCAGGTCGATCTTGTTGAGGACCGGGATGATCTCGAGGTCGTTCTCGAGCGCCAGGTACAGGTTCGCGAGCGTCTGGGCCTCGATGCCCTGTGCGGCGTCGACGAGCAGGATCGCGCCCTCGCACGCGGCCAGGGAGCGGGACACCTCGTACGAGAAGTCGACGTGGCCCGGCGTGTCGATCATGTTCAGCGCGAAGGTCTCGCCGTCGAGCTCCCACGGCATGCGGACGGCCTGGGACTTGATCGTGATGCCGCGCTCGCGCTCGATGTCCATCCGGTCGAGGTACTGCGCACGCATCGCCCGGTCCTCGACGATGCCGGTGATCGACAGCATGCGGTCGGCCAGCGTGGACTTGCCGTGGTCGATGTGCGCGATGATGCAGAAGTTGCGGATCGCGGCGGCCGGCGTCGAGGCGGGCTCGAGCGGCGCAGATGCTTGTGGGCTCACGGTTCCTCGGGGTGGGTCGGACGGTCCGACGATTGTCCCATGCTCGCGCCTCGGCGGCGCGCAGTGTGCGGGTGTCCGTGGACGGTCAGGGCGTCGGCAGGGCCCCGAGACCGCGACGGAGGTCCTCCGGCGTCGCCGCGAGACAGACGCGGATCCAGCCCTCGCCGGTCCGACCGAACGCGCTGCCCGGTGCGACGGCGACCCGCTCACGCTGCAGGAACGCGAGCGCCCATTCGGCGACGTCCCCGTCCGTCGCGTGCGACACGTCGATCCAGAGGTAGAACGCGCCCTTCGGGTCGTTGTAGCGGATGCCGGCGGCGTCGAGCACGCCGGTCGCGACCTCCAGGTTCCGGCGGTAGTGCTCGCGGGCGTCCTGCACGGGCGAGTGGTCGCCGACGATCGCCGCGAGGGCGGCCCACTGGTCGGGTTCGGCCACGCAGCTGATGATCGACTCCTGCACGGTCCGCATCGTCGGACCGAGGCCCTTCGGGGTCACGAGGTACCCGACCCGGACGCCGGTCATCGCGTACGTCTTGCTCAGCGAGAAGGCTGAGAACACCCGGTCGTCCTCGTCGAGCGACGCCAGGCTGACGTGCCGGGTGCCGTAGGTGAAGTACTCGTACACCTCGTCGCTGATCACCCACAGGTCGTGGCGCTTCGCGAGGGCCAGCAGGTCCCGCAGCGTCTGCTCGCCGAAGACGGAGCCGAGGGGGGTTGGAGGGCGAGTTGACGACGATGGCGCGCGTGTGGTCGGTGATCCGCGCCTCCAGGGCGGCCAGGTCGGGCTCGAAACCGTGCGCCGGCGACAACTGGTACGGCACCGGGTCGGCACCGATGATGTGCGCGTTCATCGTGAAGGTCGTGTACCCGGGATCCGGCACGAGGACCTCGTCCCCGGGCGAGAGCACGAGCGTCATCGCGGTGAACAGCGCCTGCGTCGCCCCGACCGTCACCCACACCTGCTCGAGGTCGACGTCCACCCGGTTCTCGCGCCGGAGCTTCTCCTGGATCGCCTGGCGCAGCTGCGGGATGCCGCCGTTCGGGCCGTAGTCGGTGCGGTCCTCGGCCCATGCGCGGCGGGCGGCGTCACCGATGTGCTTCGCGACCGGGACGTCCGGCTCGCCGATCACGAGCATCGTCACGTCGTCGAGGAGTGACGCCTGCTCGAAGACCCGGCGGATGCCCGAGGGCGGGACGGTGTCGATGCGGGGCGCGAGGGACGGCATCCCGTCACCGTAACCCGTCACGATCCCGCCGCGTGTCCGACGTGTTGCGCTTTGGTGACGCGGGGTCGGCCTGGTAACGTTGCTGGCTGGCTTACGCGTTCCGTCGCCCACGGGTGGAACGCGATGCGACGAAGGGCCCCTCTACCCGGGATCGCAACCACCCGTCCGAGACGAAACCAGGAGCAACACGCATGGCGAACATCAAGTCGCAGCTCAAGCGCATCAAGACCAACCAGAAGGCCACCGACCGCAACAAGGCGTACAAGTCGGAGCTGAAGACGTACATCCGTCACACCAACGAGGCCATCGCCTCGGGCGACAAGGACAAGGCCGTCGCCGCCCTGTCGCTCGCCGCGAAGAAGCTCGACAAGGCCGTGAGCAAGGGTGTCATCCACAAGAACCAGGCCGCGAACCGCAAGTCGGCCATCGCGAAGAAGGTCTCCACGCTCTGATCTGAGTCGCTGACGACCGAAGGCCCTGCACCGGTGGTGCGGGGCCTTCGTCGTTCCCGGGTGCTGCGGCGCGGCCGCGGTGCGGTGCGGTGCGGTGCGGTGCGGTGCGGTGCGGTGCGGTGCGGTGCGGTGCGGCCGCGCGGCGTCAACTGGTTTCCGCCCGCCGGATCCGGTCCACACCACGGGGATCAGCGGTTCGAACGGGAAGTCGTTGTGCGCAGCCGGACGGAACCGCGGCTGGTCGAGGTCGGCGCGTGGGGCGCCGTCGGTCGGCGCGCAGGCGCCGCGGCATCGACGGTCGGCGTGCAGATGCGGCGGCATCGGGGTCGGCGCGCAGACGCGGCGGCATCGGCGGTCGGCGCGCAGACGCGGCGGCGCCGACGCTCGGCCGGGAGGCCCGGAAGCGTCAGCGGGCCTCGCCGCGCCGGGCGATGGTGCGGACCATGAGCTCGAGGGCGAAGTGCGCGTCACGGGAGCCGCCCTTCACGGCGGCGTCCGCCTCGGCGATGCTCGTGATCGCGTTCGCGAGGCCGGCTTCGCTCCACCCGGCGACGTCCCGTTGAGCGCGCTGCACCTGCCACGGCGCCAGGCCGAGCGCGGAAGCGGCCTGCCCGCTCGAGCCGCGGAAGGAACTCACCTTCGCCATCGTGCGGATCTTGCTCGCGAAGGCGGCGACGATCGGGACCGGTGCCTCACCGGTCGCGAGGGCGTGCCGCAGTTCGACGATCGCCGGGGCGGACCGACCGGCGAGGGCGATGTCCGCCACCTTGAACGCGTTCGTCTCGACCCGGCCGCCGTAGTACTTGTCGACCGTGCGGTCGGTGATCTCGTCGGCTTCGTCGGCGAGGAGCTGCCGGCACGCGGCGGCGAGTTCGGCGAGGTCGTCGGCGAACGCGGCGACGAGTGTCCGCACCGCCGACGGCGCGATCTTCCGACGGGCGGCGCGGAACTCCGCGTTGACGAAGTCGATCCGGTCGGTGTCGCGCTTGATCTCGTCGCACTGGACCTCGATGCCGCCACCGACCCCGCTGCGGATGGTGTCGAGGAGCTTCTTGCCCCGCACTCCCCCCACCGTGTCGGAGCACCAGGGTGACGTCGTCGGCGGGACCCTGGAGGTACGAGATGCTCTCGGTGATGAAGGCGTCCGTGCACTTCTCGACGTTCGTGACGCGCACGAGACGGGGTTCGCCGAACAGGGACGGGCTCGCCAGGGTCGCCAGCAGGCCCGGGGCGTACTGGTCGGCCTCGAGGTCGTGGACCTCGAGTGCCGGGTCCTCACCGACGAGCAGGTCGCGCAGCATGCCGATCGAGCGCTCGGCCAGGAAGGTCTCGGCACCGGTGACCAGGACGACCGGGGCGGGACGGATCGCCGACCACGGGACCTGGTCGATCTTCGCTGCGGCGCGCGCGGGCTTCTTGGCGGGCATGCGGGTCCTTCCGGTGGTGCTGGGCGGCGACGCCGGCCCTCCCGCTGCACGGTCGGCAGCGGTCGGGGTCGCCTCGATCCTACGGGCGTCAGCCGACGGCCCGGGCCGACGACGGAGACCGGGGCTGCGGGCCTGCTGCCGGTGCGGCGGATGCCCTCGTCCGGACCGTCGTCGTCATCGTGGCGCTCGGTCCACACCTCGAGCGGGCGAGGACCGGCCGGACCGGCGCTTCCGCCGGGAGCACCGTCATCGGCACCGTCGCCCCCCGTCCGTCGGCTCTCCGCCCCGGATGACGATCGTGCCCGACCGGTCCGTCCGGTACGGGGTGGTGCCGGCAGCGACGAGCATCTCCAGCGCCCGCTCCGTCGGGTGCCCGTAGTCGTTGTCCGCCCCGACGCCGATCAATCCGACACGGGCGGCGAGCACGCGGTAGAGGTCCGGATCCTGGTCGGCGGATCCGTGGTGCGCGACCTTCACGACGTCCACCGGGGACAGGGTCTCCGGTGGCGCCGTCCGCAGGAGCCGCCGTTGCGCGTCCTCCCCCCAGGTCCCCGAGCAACAGCGCCGTCGTGCACCCCGGGCAGCGCCGGCCCGGTGCCGGGTCGATCCGTAGGACGATGCTCGCCGCGTTGCCCGAACGGTCGTCGCCCGCTGGTGGCCAGGTCACCCGCCACCGCAGGTCGCCGAGCACGCCCCCGGTCCCGTCGGCGGCGCGGCGGACGTCGACACCGGCCGTGCGGAGCTCGGACACCACGCGCACGTCCGCGGGCCGGCCGACCGGTCCGACGAGGGCGATGTCCACCTCACCCGCGACCTCGTCGACCGCACCGACGTGGTCACGGTCGAAGTGCGTCAGGACGAGCAGGTCGATGTGCTCGACGCCGAGCAGGGTGAGGCACGCCCGGAGTCGCTCAGGGTCGTCGCCGGTGTCGACCAGTGCCGTCTGCCCGTCGCTCCTGAGCAGGGTCGCGTCGCCCTGGCCGACGTCGCACATCGCGGTGGTCCAGCCCGTCGGCACCGTACTGCGGACGAGCACGTCGGGCACGGTGACCGCACCGACACCGAGGACGACCGTCACCGCCGCTCCGACACAGGCCAGCCGTCGGACCCGCCCTGGACGGAGCACCGCGACCACCAGCGCGGCGCAGACCACGGTCGCGAGGAGGACCCCGACCGGGGCAGCCGGCCACGGGGCCGAGGCCGCCGGCAGTGCCGCGGCGCGGTCCGCGATCTCCCCGATGCCGGCGGCGGGGACCCACCCGACCGTCGCGAGGAGCTGCGCTCCGGACGGCCACAGCGGGGCGAGGAGGCACGCCACGAGCCCCACGACGGTCGCGACCGGTGCGAGCACCTCGGCGAGCAGGTTGGCCGGCACGGCGTAGGTCGGTAGCGTGGGAGACAGCGCGACCGTGACGGGCCAGCACGCGATCTGTGCGGCGACGGGCACGGCGACCGCGGCGGCCACCGGGGGCCAGAACCGCCGCGTGAGCAGCTCCGTCAGCGGTGGGCCGAGGACCACGATCCCGGAGGTCGCCAGGACCGAGAGCATGAACGCCGGTGACCGCGCCACCCACGGGTCGGCGACGAGCATCCCGATGGCCGCGAGCGCGACGAGCGGCACACCGCGTACCGGCCGCCCGGTCACGTGCACGACGAGCGCCACGATGGCCATCACTGATGCCCGGGTGATGGACGGGTCCGGCCGCACGAGCACCACGAACCCGAGCAACACCACGACGGCAGCGCCGGCACGCGCCGCACGAGGAGCACCGACCGCCCGTCCGAGCAGCACCACCAACGCGACGATGACGGCGCAGTTCGACCCGGAGACGGCAGTGAGGTGGGTCAGGGCAGCGGCTTCCATGGCGCGCTCGGTGTCCGCGTCGAGTCCGGACCGGTCGCCGATGGCCAACCCGCGGAGCAGTGCGGCACCGGGTTCCGGCAGGTCGGCGGTGACGGCGACGAAGGCGGACCGGGCGGCTGCGGTGCCGCCGAGCAGGCCGTGCGGCGGTGCGGCCGGACCGAGGTCACCACGGACGAAGAGGACGAACGCCGTCGGCGCTCCGGGCTCGTCGGCCTCGAGCTGACCGCGCACCTGGACGACCGACCCGGCCGCGAGCGCCTCCCGACGCGGTTCGTCGAGCGCGGGCACGATCCGGACCGGGACGCGCAGGCCGTCGTGCCGCGGGGTGCGCGCTCCGACCGCCAGGAGCGTCCCGACCACGGACCGGTCCGCGGGCGGGAGGTCACGGTCGAGACGCACCTGCGCGTGGACGGTCCGGCCGGACACGGCGCGGACCGCCGCTGGCTCTCGTCGTCCCTGGCCCACCGCGACCGCCACGGACACCAGAGCGACGAGGAGCGCGGCCGTGAGCACCAGGGCCGCCACTGCCCGCACCGAGGCGGTCACACCCGGTCCGGAGGGTCGTCGGTCGACGGCGAGGCTGCCCGACCGCGCCGGTCCCTCCCGGCGTCGGAGCACGACCGTCACGAGCGCCACCACTGCCACAGCGGCCGCCCCCCGCACCGATCCAAGCAGCTGCATGGGGAGCGCCGACCACGAGCGCGACGACGACCCACGTGCCTGCGGCCGGCCCGGCGAGCCGGAGATCGGCCACGGAGGCGCGCTGCCCCCGGCCAGCCGCGACCGGGACGGCACCGTGGACGTCGAGGTCGCGTGCGCGCGGTTCGTGCGGCGCCGTCCGAGGCGTCTGCACCCCCGTCGACCCCGTGCTCGCACCCGTCGACCCCGTGCTCGCACCCGTCGTCCTCGTGTTCACACGCGCACCCGGTCCCGGAGCTCAGCGAAGCGCGCGTCGCCGATGCCGCTGACCTCGAGCAGGTCCTCGACGGCCTGGAAGCCGCCGTGCTCCTCCCGCCAGGTCAGGATGCGCTGGGCCATGGCCGGACCGATCCCGGGGGAGCGTCTCGAGCGTCGTGGCATCGGCGGTGTTGAGGTCCACGACCGCGTCCGCCGATGGTCCCCCGTCCACCCCGGCTCCGGTTCCGGTCGCACCTCCGCCGCCACCGCCCGCCGGGAGTTCGGCGGGCACCTCGGTCTCCCCGACGCGGGGGGACGTACAGCCGCTCACCGTCGACGACGGGCCGCGCCAGGTTCAGTCGGGTGAGGTCGGCGTCCGCCGCGGCTCCCCCCGGCCGCGTCGAGTGCATCGGCGACCCGGTCACTCGCGGCCACCCGCACCACACCGGGATGCGCCACCGCCCCGACCACGTACACGACGGCGACGGTGTCCGGCGCGGACGCTCCCGCACCCGCGGCACCGCTCGAGGCCTGCACGCTCGGCTCGACCGGTGTCCCGGTCGCCCCCCGCAGCGGCAGCTCCGCCGTCGTCGGACGCGGCCACCGTCGGCGCGCCCGACACCACCGTCACGCCCGTGCCGACGCTGCCGTCGCCGTCGGCGCCCCCGCCCAGCCAGACCACGCCGACCGCGACCAGCACCACGACGCCGACGAGCACCAGGGCGGCACGGGGCGAGAGCGCGAAGCGGGACATGCCGGAACGCTACGGAGCCCGGTTCCCGGATCCGGCCCGAACGGTGCGCCTGTGGACGACCGCCGCTCCCCGGTCAGATGTGGAGGGACGCCCTCTGCTCGACGCCTGGCACGCTGGGACGGACCTGCGGTCTCAACGCTCGTCCTGGTTCCGCAGGCTCCACACGGCTCGCCGCAGGGTGATGGGCATCACGACGACCAACAACAGCCACGAGCCGATGTTCGCCGTGTTGAGGACCGCGTTCACGATGCCCACGAGCAGCAGCAGGCTCGACGAGACCATCGTGGTCAGGGCGAACCACCGCGGCCACGGTCGCTGTGGCTTCACATCGGTACCGTACCGGTCGCTGCGCTGGTCGGTCCTGGCCGTGACTTCGGTCTCGGCCGGGACACGGCGACGACGCCGGAGGCGGTGGGCGCACGCCTGGCGTACGGCATGCCCCGGCTGCTACCCCTTGATCGCGATGTTCACGAGCTTCGGCGCCCGCACGATGACCTTCACGATCTCCCGGTCCCCGATGTACCGCTGCACAGCCGCCGAGTCCCGGGCGAGCTGCTCGAGCTCGTCCGCCTCGATCGACTTCGACACCTCGAACGAGTCGCGCACCTTGCCGTTGACCTGCACGACCGCGGTCAGGGTCTCCTGCACGAGCAACGTCGGGTCGGCCTTCCGCCACCCGAACGTCGCGACCGGCGAGTCGTAGCCGAGCGTCTGCCACATCTCCTCGCCGGTGTACGGCGCGAAGACGCTCAGGCCCAGGGCGATCGTCTCCGCGGCCTCGCGCACGGCGGGGTCGGCGGCGCCGGGGCCGCTGTCGATCGCCTTGCGGGTGACGTTGACCAGGTCCATGAGCCGCGCGATCACGACGTTGAACTTGAACGACTCCATCAGGCCCGGGGCGTCGGACAGGAAACGGTGGGTGGCCTGGCGGACACCACGGTCCCCGGTGGACCACACCGCGTCGGGCGTCGAGGTGACGTCGACGGCGATGCGGTACGCGCGGGCCAGGAAGCGTGCGGAGGCCGCCGGCGAGACGTCCTCCCAGTTGATGTCGTCCTCGGGCGGTCCCGCGAAGCCCATCACGAGACGGATCGCGTCGACGCCGTGTGTGTCGAGCTCGTCGCCGAGCGAGACGCCGCCCTTCGACTTCGACATCTTCGAGCCACCGGAGAGCACCATGCCCTGGTTGAGCAGCGCCGAGAAGGGCTCGGTGAAGTCGAGGTAGCCGAGGTCGAAGAGCACCTTCGTGACGAAGCGTGCGTAGAGCAGGTGCAGGATCGCGTGCTCGACGCCGCCGATGTACTGGTCGACCGGGGCCCACTTGTTGACGAGCGCCGGGTCGAACGCCTGCGTCGCGTCCTGCGGGGACAGGAAGCGCAGGAAGTACCACGACGAGTCGACGAAGGTGTCCATCGTGTCCGGGTCGCGGCGGGCGGGACTGCCGTCCACCGGGTTCGGCACGTTGACCCACTCGGTCGCGCCACCGAGGGGCGACGTGCCCTTCGGCTTGAGGTCGAGGCCCTCGGTGTCGGGCAGGACCACGGGCAGCTGGTCCTCGGGCACCGGGTACTGGGTGCCGTCCTCGCCGTGGATGATCGGGATCGGGGTGCCCCAGAAGCGCTGGCGGGAGATGAGCCAGTCACGCAGGCGGTACGTCTTGGCGGCGCGTCCGGTGCCGCGCTCCTCGAGCAGGCCGATCGCCGCGGTGATGGCGTGCTGCTTGCTCATGCCGTCGAGCGGTCCGGAGTTGATCATCCGGCCCTGCCCGGTGAGTGCCTCCCCCCGTGGAGACCGGGTCGAGCGCCGGCAGGTCCTCGAGCGTCGCACCCTCGGAGATGACCGGGATCGCGCCGGTGACGGCCTGGTTCGTGTCGACGACCACCTTGACGGGCAGGTCGAAGGCGCGGGCGAAGTCGAGGTCGCGCTGGTCGTGGGCGGGGACGGCCATGACGGCTCCGTGCCCGTAGTCGGCGAGGACGTAGTCGGCAGCCCAGAGCGGCAGGCGCTCCCCGGTGAGCGGGTGGATCGCCGAGCGGCCGAGCGGCACACCCGTCTTCGGGCGGTCGGCGTTCTGCCGGTCGATGTCCGACGCCTTCTGCGTGGCGACCAGGTACTCCTGGAAGGCGGCGCGGGTGGCGTCGTCGACGGACGGGTCGGCGACGAGTTCCGCGGCCAGGTCCGAGTCGGGCGCCACGACCAGGAAGGTCACACCGTGGATGGTGTCCGGACGCGTGGTGAAGACCGTGACGGGCTCGTCCCGACCCTCGATGACGAAGTCGACGTCGGCGCCGACCGAGCGGCCGATCCAGTTGCGCTGCATCGCGATGACCTTCGACGGCCACCGTCCCTCGAGCTGGTTGAGGTCGTCGAGCAGCCGGTCCGCGTAGTCCGTGATCTTGAAGTACCACTGCGTCAGCTTCTTCTTGACGACGACGGCGCCGGAACGGTCCGAGGTGCCGTCGGGCAGGACCTGCTCGTTGGCCAGGACGGTCTGGTCCACCGGGTCCCAGTTGACCCAGCTGTCCTTCCGGTACGCCAGGCCCTTCTCGTACATCTTGAGGAACAGCCACTGGTTCCACTTGTAGTACTCGGGGTCCGAGGTGTGGATCTCGGTCGACCAGTCGAACGACGGCGCGTAGCGTTTGAAGGAGGCCTTCTGCTGCGCGATGTTCGCGTAGGTCCAGTCCTTCGGGTCGACGCCCCGCTTGATCGCCGCGTTCTCGGCGGGCAGCCCGAACGAGTCCCAGCCGATGGGGTGGAGCACGTTGAAGCCCTGCTGCCGCCAGTACCGCGCCACGAAGTCGCCGAGCGCCCAGTTCTCGGCGTGCCCCATGTGCAGGTCACCGGACGGGTACGGGAACATCTCGAGGATGTACTTGCGCGGGCGCTTGTCGTCGGGGTCGGCGGTGAAGAGGCCGAGCTCTTCCCACCGTGCCTGCCACTTCTCCTGGATGCGCCGGAAGTCGTAGGTGTGCGGGTCCTCGACGTGCTGCTCGATGGTCACGGTCCACAACGATACAAGCCGGGAGGCTCCTCCTGCGTCCTCCGGTCGGCTCACGCCGCGAGCAGGCGTCCGTCCGCCATCCGGAGGGTCCGGTCGACGAGGTCGGCCGGCACCGGCACGTGGGAGACGACGAGGAGCGTGCGCCCCGCTGCGCGGGCCGTCGACACCAGGTCGCGCAGGACGGCGTCGCCGAGGTCGGGGTCGATGTCGGCGGTCGGTTCGTCGAGCACGAGGACCGGGAACGCGTGCAGGAGCGCCCGCGCGAGCGCCAGTCGGTGGGCCTGCCCGCCGGACACGAGCGCCCCGCGCTCCCCCCACGCCCGCGTCGAGTCCACCGCGACGGGCCACCCACTCGCCGAGACCGACGCGGTCGAGCACCGCGAGCAGGTCCTCGTCCGTCGCACTGTCCCTGGCGAACAGCAGGTTCTGGCGGACCGACTGGTCGAACACGAACGGGTCCTGCTCGATGAACCCCACCCGGGCGCGGACGGCGTCGGGGTGCAGCGTCCGCGCCTCCACGCCGTCCAGCGTGTAGCTGCCCGTGTGCTCGACGAACCGGACGAGTGCGTCGACGAGGGACGACTTGCCCGACCCGCTCGGCCCGCGCAGCACGACGACCTCACCGGGCTCGAGGTCGAACGACACCTCGTCCACCGCTGGTGCCGCGGCACCGGGCCACCGGACGGAGAGGTCCCGCACGCGGACGGCCACGGTCGCGGGCGCGGCGAGTTCCTCGGCGGAGGCCGCGGCGTCCGGCTCCGGCACCAGGCCGGTGGGTAGCTCGGCGGGCACGACCTGCTCGACACGCTCCGCGGCCGCGCGCACACGGCGCAGGGTCAGGACCGCCAGCGGCACGACGCCGACGACCTCGGACAGGGCGAGCGGGACGAACACCGCCAGCGCCCAGAGCGGACCGTCGAGGGCACCCGACACCACCGCGGGCGCACCGACGGCGAGGACACCGAGGACGGCGGCACCGCAGACGAGCCCGACGAGCGCGCCGACGAGGGACTCCACCGCCCCGCGGCGACGGACGGCACGCGTGACGCGGTCGTCCAGCCGCGCGATGTGCGCGAGCCGTTCCTCGAGGGTGCCGTACGCGGTGAAGACGTCGAGCGTCCGCACGGTGTCGAGCACGAGGTCGGCGACGTGCCCGCGGTCCGCAGCGGTCTCCCGGTCCGACCGGGTCGCGACGACGCTCGTGACGACCGTGCCGACGAGCGCGGCGACGCCGAGCGCCAGCAGGAGCACGAGGGCGGCCGGCGGGGACACGAACGCGACCGCGACCACGGAGAGCAGAGCCGTGACCCCGGCCGAGACGAGCGGGCCGACCACCCGGATGGGCAGGTCCTGCAGGCGGTCGGTGTCGGTGACCAGCCGTGTCAGGAGGTCGCCGCGACCGGACGACCCGAGTCCGGCCGGCGCGACGGAGGCGAGTCTGCGGTACATCTCGGTGCGCACGACGGCGAGTTGCCGGAACGATGCGTCGTGACCGGACAGGCGGTCGACGTACCGGAGGGCGGCGCGGCCGAGCGCGAAGGCGCGGACGCCGACCATGACGAGGGTGAGGTACAGGATCGGCGGGTGCTCGGCGGCCCGGGTGATGAGGTACCCGCTCGCGGCGAGGAGCGCGACGGCGCACAACGCGCTGAGCACGCCGGCGGCGACCGCCTTCGCCCATCCGCGACCACGGGGCATCGCGAGCCGGAGGACCGACGGAGGACGGGCCTCCCGGGCGGTCCCGGTCGTGCCGTCGGGCGCGCTCATGCGGACACCGCCTGCGCGGTCCGGACGGCGACCGAGCCGTCGGGGGTGGTCGACACGACGACGTCGGCCGCTGCGACGACGGCCGGACGGTGGCTGGCGACGACCACGACCGCGCCGCCGTCCGCGAGCCGCCGCACGGCGGCGACCACGAGCGCCTCGGACTCGGCATCGAGCGCCGACGTCGGCTCGTCGAGGAGCACCAGCGGCGTGCTGGCGGCCGCGGCCCGGTACAGCCCGCGCGCCACGGCGACGCGTTGCGCCTCACCGCCCGACAGTCCGGCACCGCCGGAGCTGACCGCCAGGCCCGGGTCCACGCCCAGCCCGACCGCACCGAGCGCGCTCCGTACCTGTGCGGCGTCGCCTCCGGCGGCGGACAGGGTCACGTTCTCGGCGACGGTGCCGCGGACGAGCCGCGCCCGCTGGTCCACCCAGGTGGTCCGGTCCGCCACGGACACGTCGGCCGGACCGGGGACGACGACCGTGCCCTCGTGCGGGAGCACACCGCGGAGTGCGGCGAGGAGGCTCGACTTGCCGGATCCGCTCGGTCCGGCGAGCGCGACCACGGTCCCGGCGGGAGCGGTCAGGTCGACCGGGCCGATGACGACGTCCGGCCGGTGCACGGTCACGCCGCTGAGGACCAGCGCGCCGGCGTCCCCGGTCCCCGTCGGCCGGCTGGGCACCGTCGACGACTCGGGGACGGCCTGCTGCGGGTCGGCGTGCTGAGGCTCGGCGAGCACGTCGAGGACGGCCTGCGAGGCCTCGACCCCGTCCTGGGCCGCGTGGAAGTCGGCGCCGACCTGCCGGATCGGGGCGAACGCCTCGGGTGCGAGGACGAGCACGAACATCGCCGCGCCGAGGCCGAGCGACCCGTCCACGAGCCGGATGCCGATCGACACCGCGACCAGGGCGACGGACAGGCTCGCGGCGAGTTCGAGCGCGAACCCGCTGACGAACGACAGTCGGAGCACGCCCAGGGTGCCGCGGCGGTACTCGTCGGTGACCCGGTCGATCCGACCGACCTGCCGCCGGGCCCGTCCGAACACCTTGAGGGTCGCCAGGCCCTCGACCGCCTCCGTGAACGCCCCGCCGAGTCGGGCGAGCGCGTCCGCCTGACGGCGCTGCAGTGTCTGCGTGGCCAGACCGATGAGGACCATGAAGACCGGGATGACCGGCATCGCGCACACGATGACGACGGCGCTCGTCAGGTCCCCGAGCGCGATCGCGACCACGAGGACCGGGGTCGCGACCGCCGTGAGCGCGAGCTGCGGCAGGTAGCGGCCGAAGTACGCGTCGAGGGCGTCGAGACCCGGACCGAGCGTCGTGGCGAACCCGGCGCTCGACCGACCGGCGAGCCACCCGGGGCCCCGTTCGGCCGCGCGCCGGAGCACGGCGGCGCGGAGTTCGCTCTTCACGCGGGCCCCCCGCGCGCGCCGCCAGGTCGTCGGTGGCCCATGCCGCGAGCGCGCGGAGCAGGAACGCCGCGCCGAGGAGCGCGAGTGTGGCCGGGAACGTCCCGGGCACCTGCCCGTCCCGGACCGCGTCGACGACCTGGGTCACCGCCGTGGCGATGCCCCAGGCGATCCCGATGGTGGCGGTCGTCCGCACCACGCCCGTCCCGGCGGCGGCGAGGACGAACCCGCGCGCGGTCCGGGACAGCCGGAGCAGACGGGGGTCGAGCGGCTTCATCCGGGCCTCCTGGTCAGTGCGCGGCCTGCGCGACGGTCGCGCGCGAGACCCGCTTGCGGAAGACCCAGTACGTCCACGCCTGGTACGCGAGCACGAGCGGCAGGAACACCACCGCGACCCAGCTCATCACGGTCAACGTGTAGTCGCCGGAGGAGGCGTTCGCGACGGTGAGGCTGTTCGCCGGGTCGTTCGACGCCGGCATGACGTCGGGGAACACGGCGGTGAACATGGCCAGGACGACCGCGCCGATCGTGACGGCCATGAGCGTGAACGCTCGCCCCTCCCGCCCGCGGGCGGCGCAGAGGACCGCGACCACCAGCGCGACCGCGGCGACGGCGGACAGCACGAGCGACGCCGGGGTGGCGCGGACGGACGCCATCGTGACGAGGAACGCGGCGGCCACCGCGATGGTGAGGACACCGGAGCGCTTCGCCAGCCGGATGGCCCGCTCACGCATCTCCCCCCTCGGTCTTCAGCGCGACGAAGACGACGCCGTGCGTGAAGAACACCAGGAGCGTCGTCACGCCGGTGAGCAGGGCGAAGGGGTTGAGCAGGTCGAACAGGGTGCCGGTGTAGTCGTGCCCGGCGTCCATCGGGATCCCCCCGCACGACGTTGCCGAACGCGACGCCCCACAGGAACGACGGCACCGCGCTGCCGACGATGATCATGAGGTCGAAGCGGCGCTTCCACTCGAGGCGCTTGTCCTGGTGGCGGTACTCGAACGACACCCCGCGGGCGATGAGCGCGGCCAGGATGAGCAGCAGCGCCAGGTAGAAGCCGGAGAACATCGTCGCGTACCACTCCGGGAACGCCGCGAACAGGCACGCTCCGGCGACGATGACCCAGGTCTCGTTGAGGTCCCAGACGGGGCCGATGGTGTTGATGAGCACGCGTCGGTCGGTGTCGTCCTTGCCGAGGAACGGCAGGGACATCCCGACACCGAAGTCGAACCCGTCGAGCACGAAGTACCCGACGAAGAACAGTCCGACGATCGCGAACCAGAGAACAGGCAGGTCCATCTCAGTACACCGTCACTTCGTGCTCGACCTCGCCGGTCTCCTCGTCGACCGCGGCCGGAGCGGCCGGGCCCTCCTGGGCGACCTTCTTGATGAGTCGGAACTCGACCACCGCGAGGGATCCGTAGATGAGCGTGAACACGACGAGCGAGATGAGCACCTCGAGGCCGGTCACGTTCGGGGAGACGCCGTCGGCGGTCTTCAGCAGTCCGAACACGAGCCACGGCTGACGACCCATCTCGGTGAAGACCCAGCCGACGATCATCGCGGCCATCGGCAGCGGGACCGCCCAGATCGCGATGCGCCACATCCAGCGCTGCTGCGGGAAGCGGCCCTTGCGGGTGAGCCACAGCCCGGCGAGCGACACCATCACGGCGCCGACGCCGAGGGCGATCATCCAGCGGAAGGACCAGTAGGTCACCCAGATGACCGGCTTGTAGTCCCCGGGGCCGTACACCTGCGTGTACTGCGCCTGCAGGTCGTTGATGCCCTCGACCGTGCCGGTGAACGTGTGGGTCGACAGGAAGGAGAGCAGGTACGGGATGCGGATCGAGAACAGCTCGCGGACACCGTCGGGGGTGCCGAGGGTGAAGACCGAGAACGAGGCGTCCTTGCCGGTCGCGGTGCCGTAGAGTGCCTCGGCCGCGGCCATCTTCATCGGCTGCGTCTCGACCATGGTCAGGCCGAGCTGATCCCCGGTGAGGACGGTGAGCGCCCCGGCCGCGACCATCGTCCACAGCCCGAACTTGAGCGCCGGCATCATCGTCTCGAGGTTCTGGTTGCGCGAGAGGTGGAACGCGGCGACCGAGATGATCACGCCGGCCGCGACCATGAAGCACGCGAAGACGGTGTGCGGGAACGCGGCGAGGGCGACCTTGTTGCCGAGGACGGCCCAGATGTCGGTGAGCTCCGCGCGGCCCTTGGCCTCGTTCAGCGCGTACCCGACCGGGTGCTGCATGAAGGCGTTGGCGGCGATGATGAAGTACGCCGACATGATCGTGCCCGCGCTGACGCACCAGATGCTCGCCAGGTGGAGCTTCTTCGGCAGGCGGTCCCAGCCGAAGATCCAGACGCCGATGAAGGCCGCCTCGAAGAAGAACGCCAGGATGCCCTCGAGCGCGAGCGGGGCACCGAAGACGTCGCCGACGAACCGCGAGTAGTCCGACCAGTTCATCCCGAACTGGAACTCCTGCACGATGCCGGTGACGACACCCATCGCGAAGTTGATGAGGAAGATGCGCCCGAAGAAGCGGGTCAGCTGTAGGTAGTGCGCGCGACCGGTGCGGACCCAGGCCGTCTGGAACACCGCGACGACGACCGCCATGCCGATCGTCAGCGGGACGAAGAGGAAGTGGTAGATCGTCGTCAGACCGAACTGCCACCGCGACAGGAGGAGCGGATCGAGGAGGTCGTTCATGCGGCCGGGCCCGTCGGGATCGCCGCGCGCTGTTCGTGCACGTTGAGATGCTTCCTGTGGAAGGGGTTCTGCTCGTTGCCGTCACGTCGTCGGGACCCTTCGACGGTACTGCTGGACGCCCCACTTCGACAAGTTGTAGAGATCCCTCCTGCACATACGTGCACGGCTCCTGCACGGCACAACCGTGCGGAACACATGTCACTCCGGGGGCACATCCGTGCGGAACAGCTGTGCCCGTCGACACCCCTCCCGGGAACGGCGACAGGCGCCGGGCTGGAGGCCCGACGCCTGTCTTCGCGAACGAGGATCCGCCTCCTAGAGGAGACCCTTCTCCGTCAGGAACTCCTTGGCGATGTCCGCGGACTTCTCCTTGTCGACCGTGCTCTTCGTGTTCAGGTCGATGAGCGCTTCGGTCGTCAGGACCTCGCTGACCTCGTCGATCGCGTCGGCGGCCTTCTCGTCGACCTTGTCGGACACGACCGGCGTGACGTTCTGCGGCACGATGAGGTTCTCCGGGTCCTTGAGCGTGACGAAGCCGTTCGCCTTGATGCTCGGGTCCGCGGTGTAGATGTCGGCGAGCTGGACGGTGCCGTCCTTGAGCGCCTTGACCGTGAGCGCGCCGCCCGAGTCCTCGATCGCCTTCGACTCGACGTCGACGCCGTACACGGACTTGAGGCCCTTCGGGCCGTACGGCCGCGTCTGGTTCTCGGAGTTCGCCCCGACGGTCAGCTTCTCCTTCACGTTCTTCAGGTCGGCCAGGCTCGTCACGTCGTTCTCCTCGGAGAACTCCTTCGTCACGGTGTAGCTGTCCTGGTCGGTGGCCTCGGCGGCGTCCAGGGCACGGATGCCCTTCGGCAGCGCCGACTCGAGCTCGTCAGCGATGTCCGACTCGCTCTTCGCGGTCGAGTCCTTGTCGTAGTACTGCAGCAGGTTGCCGCTGTACTCCGGCATCACGTCGATCGCGCCCTTCTGCAGCTGGGGCAGGTAGACCTCGCGCTGTCCGATCTGGTAGTTGCGCTCGACGGTGAAGCCGTCCTTCTCGAGGACCTGCGCGTAGAGCTCGGCGATGATCTCGTTCGAGTAGTAGGCCTGCGACCCGATGACGATGGTCTTCGAGTCGGACGGGGCGCTGGAGCCGCTGTCGAGCGGGCTGCTGGACGAGCAGCCGGCGAGTGCCGCTGCCGCGCCCAGGGCGACCGCTGCGGCGACGCCGGCGCGGAGCTTGGGTGCTGTGATCACGAGGGGGGGTTCCTTCCGGGATGGGTTTGCGGGGCCGCTCACGCGATCCCGAGCGTTGCCGTGACCCGCGCTCGGTGACGCCCGCGGGCACCACCGCCCGCTGGAGCACGGCGAAGACGACTTCGAACGCGATCGCCAGGACGATCACGAGGACGGAGGCGCCGAGCATCATGGCGTAGTCCTGGGTCTTGAGCCCGAGGAACACGTAGCCGCCGAGGCCACCGGAGCCGACGTACGCGGCGAGGGTGGCGGTCGCGACGACCTGCAGCACGGCGGCACGGATGCCGCCGACGAGCAGTGGGAGCCCGAGGGGGGATCTCGACCTTGGTCAGGATCTGCCACCCGGTCATGCCCTGTGCGCGTGCCGCGTCGACGGTGACCGGGTCGACGGACTCGATCCCGGCGTAGGCACCGGCGAGCACCGACGGGATCGCCAGGATGACGAGCGCGAGCAGCGGCGCCTGCAGGTTCACGCCGAGCAGGAGGCCGAACAGTGTCAGCACGCCGAGGGTCGGCAGCGCGCGGACGCCGCCGGAGAGCGCGATCGCGACGCCGCGCGCCCTGCCCGTGTGGCCGATGAGGTACCCGATCGGCACGGCGATCACCGCGGCGATGACGACGGCGACCAACGAGATCCAGACGTGCTCCCACAGCCGGACCGGGATGCCGTTCGGGCCCGGGTAGTTGGCGGGGTCGAGCACCCACGCGAAGGCCTGTCCGATGATCACGAGGACACCTCCGCGGTCTGCAGCACGCGCCGCGCGGCCCGCTTCGACCCGGTCGACGCGCGCGTCCACGGCATCACCATCCGGCCGATCAGCACGAGCAGCCCGTCGATCGCGAACGCGAGGACGAGGACCATGACGATGCCCGCCACGATCTCCTCCGGGATGTTCCGCCCGATGCCGTCGGTGAACAGCGAACCGAGACTCCGGATGCCGAGCACCGCGCCGACCGTGGTGAGCGAGATGGTCGACACCGACACGACCCGGAGGCCGGCGAGCAGGACCGGACCGGCGAGCGGCAGGTCGACGCGGAAGAAGCGCTGCACGCCGGAGTAGCCCATCGCCGTCGCCGCCGACGTGGTGGCCGGGTCGACCGACCCGAGCCCGTCCACGGTCGACCGCACCATGAGTGCCAGGCCGTACAGCGTCAACCCGACGACGACGTTGACCGGGTCCTGCAGCCCGGTGCCGATGATGCCGGGCAGCGCGATGAAGAGCGGGAGGGACGGCACGGCGTAGAGCAGCCCGGCGACGGTGACGATGCCGCCGCCGAACCCGCTGCTGAGTCGCGCGGCGCCGGGACGACGGAGTCGGACGACCAACCACCCGATCGGGATCGACACCAGGAACGCGATCACGATCGGCGGCAGGGCGATGGCCAGGTGCGCCAGCGTGTCGTCCCCGATCGTGTCGAGGTTCGACAGCACCCACTTCACCGGGTGCTCCCACCCTGCGCCGCAGCACCCGGGACGCGTGCGGGCGTCCCGGCCTCGGAGCGGACAGCGGCAGCGGCGTCGACGACGCCCGTGGGACCGGTCAGGACGCCGGCGGCGCGGCCGTCCCCGTCCACGACGATCGGGCCGGTCGGGGTCTGCTCGACCCGCAGGGCACGACGACCGCGCCCGGCACCGATGAAGTTCGCGACGAAGTCGTCGGCCGGCGCGGACAGGATCTCCGCCGGGGTGCCGAGCTGGGCGATCTCACCGCCCTTCTTGAGGATGACGACCTGGTCGCCGAGCTTGAACGCCTCGTCGATGTCGTGCGTCACGAAGACGACGGTCTTCCCGAGCTCACGCTGGAGCCGGATCAGCTCGTCCTGCAGGTCGTTGCGCACGAGGGGGGTCGACGGCACCGAACGGCTCGTCCATCAGGAGGATGTTCGGGTCGACCGCGAGCCCGCGGGCCACACCGACCCGCTGCTGTTGGCCGCCGGAGAGTTGGGAGGGGTACCGGTCCGCGAGGGAGCGGTCGAGGCCGACGGTGTCCATGAGCTCGAGGGCACGCGCCCGCGCGTCCGCCTTCGAGACACCGGTCAGCAGCGGCACCGTGGCGATGTTGTCCGCGACCTTCCGGTGCGGCAGCAGGCCGGCGTTCTGCATGACGTAGCCGATCCGGCGGCGGAGCTGCACGGGGTCGACGCCGGCGATGCCCTCGCCGTCGATCTGGACGGAGCCCGCCGTGGGGTCGATCATCCGGTTGATCATCCGGAGCAACGTGGTCTTGCCGCATCCACTCGATCCGACGAACACCGTCGTGGTCCGCGAGGGGATCACGAGGTCGAACGACTCGACGGCGGTCGTGCCGTCCGGGTAGGTCTTGCGCACCGAGCGGAACTCGATCATGGGTGCCCTTCTTGGTGGAGGTAGCCCGACTCCGGAGACAGTACAGGTCCGGGCCTATACCGGTCCGGTCGTGTCGGCGCATGACGCCTGGCGGACATCGGTGCGGTTCCCGCGCAGTCCGGACAGGTCCGGACGCACGGACGCCCGCCCCTCGTGTTCGGAGGGACGGGCGTCGCGGTTCGGTCCGGCGAACGACCGGTCAGGAGGCTCGGATCACCGACTCCAGGTAGGGCCGGCTCATCGCGCGGTACGCGTCGATGAGCGCGTGGTCCGGGTTCTCGCGGTCGACGTGCGCGCGGGCGAGGACGGCGTGTGCCGACTCGGCGAGCACGACCCAGGCGCGGCTCAGCGCCTCCGACTGCGGCAGGTCGAAGCGCTCCCGCATGACGACGCCGACGGCACCGCCCAGGGCCGCCAGCCGGTCGGCGTCCTCGTCCCCGGAGGTGGTGTCGATGTCGGCGAAGCGGATCGCCCGGAAGCCGGGCTCGGTGCGGTACATCTCGGCGGTCATCTCGATGAGGGCGTCGCAGCCCTCCTGCCAGGTGGTGGCGCCGGACGCGTCGAGCGTCTCGACGAACCGAGCGGCGAGGCGCTGGGTGCAGCGGATCGCGAGCGCCTCGACGACGGCGATCCGATCCGGGAAGTACCGGTAGACCGTGCCGATGGACGCTCCGGCACGTTCGGCGACCATGGCGGTCGTCAGGCGCTCGAACCCGATCTCGTCGATCACCGCCGCGGCGGCGTCGAGCAGACCTGCGAGGCGGGCCGAGCTCCGTGCCTGGACCGGCTCGTTCCTGAGCAGTGATGATCCCCCCTGGCAGAGCGTTCGGAACCTCGGTGACGAGCACGTGTTCTCCTTCTCGCGGTGACCGCGGGCTGAATGACTGAGACGGCAACTCTGACAGAGACCGCCTTGGTCTTGGCTGCGATTCCCGGGGTGTCGGACGCTGGCGGGCCTCCTGGACACCCCTGCATGGGATGATGGTGCGATGCCCGAGACGACGCCTCCGGACCCTGCTGCGCCCCGGGACACCAGCACTCCCCCGCAGCGTGACGCCCGGTCCGTCGAACGGGAACACGACCGTCGTGAGCAGGCGCCGTGGGGCATCCAGCAGTGGGAGACAGCGATCCCCGAGCCGATCCTGCACCGCGCGGCCCGGATCGAGGACGCCGTGCAGGAGTTCCGCGAGCAGCACGCCCGGAAGCGCGGCCAGGTCCCGACCGTGATCCCGTACACGGGGTACGGCGCGCCGGGGTGGGTCCGCGTGCTCTGCCGGGTGCTCCTGACCCGCCGCGGCCTGGCGTCGGACGTGTCGTACTCCGGGGTCCGCGGCTGGCGCAGCTTCACGAGCGTCGCCGTCGACCACGCCGAGGTCACGATCACGGCGGGGGGGCTCGACGCACACCGTGACGAGCGACCGCGGCGGCGTGGTCGACACGATCGTCCCGATCGACCTCGAACCGGGCTGGCAGAAGATCCGGCTGTCCGCCGGCGGCATGCGCGACGTCGACGCCGACGTCTTCGTGGTGCACCCGGACACCCGCTTCGGCCTGCTCTCCGACATCGACGACACCGTGATGGTCACGAGCCTCCCCCCGTCCGATGCTGGCGGCGTGGAACTCCTTCGTGCTGACCGAGCACGCCCGCCGTCCGGTGCCCGGCATGTCGGTCCTCTACGAACGCGTCCTCGCGCAGCACCCGGGCGCGCCGACGGTCTACCTGTCCACCGGTGCCTGGAACGTCGCGCCCACCCTCGGGCGGTTCCTCTCCCGCAACATGTACCCGTCCGGCACGCTCCTGCTCACCGACTGGGGCCCGACGCACGACCGCTTCTTCCGCAGCGGGCAGCAGCACAAGCAGGACAACCTGCGGCGCCTCGCCCGGGACTTCCCGGACGTGCAGTGGCTCCTCGTCGGCGACGACGGCCAGCACGACGAGCACCTGTACGGCGAGTTCGTCCGCGAGCACCCCGACAACGTCGCCGCGGTCGCCATCCGGCAGCTCTCCACGAGCGAGGCCGTGCTCGCCGGTGGCCGTTCCCGGGCGCAGGAGCGGACGAGGGACTCGACGAAGCCCTGGGTCTACGCACCCGACGGTGCCGGGCTCTGGACGGAGCTCGGCCGGGTCGGGATCGCCGACGTCGACTGACCGACCGCCCGCCCTGCTCGTCCGGACCGCGCCGCTTCGCCCGAGGTCATGCCGGGTGTGATCTGAACGCACCCTCAGCGCAGGTGCCCACGGGGACCGGGTGGTTCGATCGAGGACATGGCTCAGCGCATCGAGGACCACGCCCTCATCGGGGACTGCCACACCGCTGCTCTCGTGACGCGGGACGGTGACGTCGACTGGGCGTGCCTGCCCCGGTTCGACAGTGCCTCCACCTTCGCCGCGCTGCTCGGCGACGAGCACGACGGGCAGTGGTCGCTCCGCCCGACCGACGGCACCGCGACCCCCGTCCGCCGACACGACGGCGACTCCCTCGTGCTGTCGACGGTGTGGACGACCCCGACCGGCGTCGTCGAGGTCACCGACTTCATGCCGGTCGACGAGCACCGCGCCTCGATCGTCCGGCGGGTGCGCGGCCTCACCGGCTCCGTCGAGGTGCGACAGGTGCTCCGCATCCGGTTCGGCTACGGCGACGTCCTCCCCTGGATCCGCCAGGTCGGGGACGACGACGAGCCCGTGCTCGTCGCCACGGCCGGTCCGGACGCGGTCGTCGTCCGCGGGCCCCGGTTCCGCGCGGACGACCACCGGCACGTCGTGACGACGACCATCCACGACGGTGACGTCCTCGACACCACGCTCACCTGGTTCCCGTCGCACCGCGAACCCCCGGAGCCGTTCGACGTCGACGATGCACTCCACCGGACCCGCGACTGGTGGCACGACTGGACGTCCCGGACGCGGGCCGAGGGCACGTACGCGCCCGCCGTCCGGAGTTCGCTCATGTACCTGCGGGCGATGACCCACGCCGAGACCGGCGGCGTCGTGGCGGCCGCGACCACGAGCCTCCCGGAGGACCCCGGCGGCGAACGCAACTGGGACTACCGCTTCGTGTGGCTCCGCGACGCGTCCATGGCGCTCGCGTCCCTCATCGCCCACGGGTACCGCGACGAAGCCGCCGACTGGCGCAGGTGGTTGCTCCGTGCGATCGCCGGGGACCCGGACGACGTGCAGATCATGTACGGCATCGCCGGCGAACGCGAGCTGCCGGAACGGACCCTGGAACACCTGACCGGCTACGCCGACTCGACGCCGGTCCGCGTCGGCAACGGCGCGTACACGCAGTACCAGGGCGACGTGTTCGGCGAGGTGCTGTCGGCGCTGCACGACGCCCGGGAGCTCGGCGTCGAGGAGAGCGGGGCCTCGTGGTCGCTGCAACGCGCCCTGCTCGCGCACGTCGAGGAGCACTGGCAGGACGCGGACAACGGGATCTGGGAGATGCGTGGGCCGCGGCGGCACTTCACACACTCGCGGGCGATGATCTGGGCCGCCTTCGACCGAGGGGGTCGCCGCCTGCGAGGAGTTCGGGCTCGAGGGACCGGTCGAACGGTGGCGGTCCCTGCGCGACCAGGTGCGCGCCGAGATCGAGGAGCACGGCTGGAACGCCGAGCGTGGCTCCTACCGGCAGCACTACGACACCGACGAGGTCGACGCCAGCCTGCTCGTCCTGCCGCAGATCGGGTACTGCCGGCCGGACGACCCGCGGATGCTCGGGACCGTCGCGGCGATCGAGGAGGACCTGCGCGTCGGCGACGACGGCCTCGTGCTGCGGTACCGGACGTCCTCCGGCTTCGACGGACTGACCGGGACGGAGCACCCGTTCCTCGCCTGCTCGTTCTGGCTCGTCGAGCAGTACGCCGGCACCGGGCGCCTCGCCGACGCCGAACGGCTCATGGACGTGCTCGTCGGCTACGCGAACGACGTCGGCATGCTCTCCGAGGAGGTCGACGTCGCCACGGGGCACCACATCGGCAACACCCCGCAGGCGCTGTCGCACCTCACCCTCGTCACGGCGGCCGACGCGATCGCGCGGGCGCAGGGCGCGGCCGCGGGGCACCGGACGCGCGCGGCGCAGCACAGCGGCGGCACGGCGAGCGTCACCGGTGCCGGCGCGCGAGCGGGGAACACCGCCTGACCCGCGGGCGGGCTGCTCCGCCGTCGGCCCTCGAGGTTCGGGAACTGCGGGACCCGCTCCGCGAGGTTCGACAACGTCGGAACCCCGCTCGGCGAGGTTCCGCGATGTCGGGACCCCGCGCGGCCAGGTTCCGGAACTGCGGAACCCCGCCGTGCGCGCACGGCGTGTCCTGGAACCTCGACGAGCACACCCCCCAGCCCACCGGCCCGGCAACAGCGGCCCGCTCGGCAACCAGCGGTCCGCTCCGTAACCAGCGCCCGGCTCTGCCCGGAACGGACGGGAGGCCCGGTACCAACTGGTACCGGGCCTCCTGTCAGGACGTCGTGCCGTGCGTCAGGACGAGCTGACCCACTCGGCCGGCCCACGGGAACCGGCGCGGTACTCCTCGAGCGGGACCGCTCCGGACTTCCACGCCGTGACGACCGGCTCGACGATCTCCCAGCAGCGCTCCGCCACGTCACCGCGGATGGAGAGCAGCGGGTCGTCGTGGAAGATGCCGTTGAGCACCTCGCCGTAGGGCGTCAGCTCGCCGTCGTCGAAGGACGACGACAGGGTGACCTGCCCCATCTCGAACGGGTTGCCGCCGCCGTTCGCCGAAACCGACAGCTCGATCTCGTCCGGGTTGAGGACGATGCGCAGCGTGTCGGCCTTCGGGCGACCGGTCAGGCCGGACGGCAGGCGGGTGACCGGCTTGAAGGTGATGAGCACCTCCTTGCGGCTCGCTCCGAGCGCCTTGCCCGAGCGGAGGGTGAAGGGGACGCCGGCCCAGCGGGCGGTGTCGACCTCGACCTCGATCTCGGCGAGCGTCTCGGTCGCGCGCGACGCGTCGACGCCGTCCTCCTCCTGGTACGAGGGGGAGCTCTTTGCCGTCGATCGTGCCGGCGGTGTAGACCGCGCGACGCGAGGCGATGGTGGCGTCGTCGCCCTTGAGGCGGGTGGAGCGGAGCACACGGGCCAACGAGGACCGGAACTCGACCGAGTCGATCGCGGCCGGTGCGTCCATGGTCACGAGGGCCAGGATCTGCAGCAGGTGCGACTGGATCATGTCGACGAGGGCGCCTGCCTCGTCGTAGTACTGGGCGCGGTTCTCGAGGCCGAGGGTCTCGTCGTAGAAGACGTCGACCTTCTCGATGTTCTCGGCGTTCCAGATCGGCTCGAACAGGCGGTTCGCGAAGCGCAGGCCGATGATGTTGAGCACCGTCGTGCGACCGAGGAAGTGGTCGGTGCGGTGGACCCGCTCCTCCGGCACCAGCTCGAGCACGGTCTTGTTGAGCGCCTCGGCCGACGCGACGTCGGTGCCGAACGGCTTCTCGAACGCGAGGGTGGTGCCCTCGGGGAGCTCGACGCCCTGCAGGGCCTCGCAGATGTCCGAGGCGATCTGCGGCGGGAGGGCGAAGTACAGGATCGGCTCGGCATCGGCCGCGGCGAGCAGCGCCTTCAGGTGCTCCGGGTCGGTCGGGTCGCCCTGGATGAACTGCGTCGACTCGATGGTCGCGTCGACCTCCGGGCCCGTCACGTCCTGCGACGCGAACGACTTCGTGACGATGTCCTTCCACTGCTCCTCGCTGCGGGCGCTGCGACCCGTGCCGATGAGCTGCACCGGGACCGACCGGCCGCTCTGGAGGAACGTGCCGAGACCGGGCAGGAGGAGGCGGGAGGCGAGGTCGCCCGTCGCGCCGAAGATGATGAGGGTGCGCTTGTCGGTCACCTGAGGTGACTCCTTTCGCTTGTGGACGGTCCGCTGGACCTCAGGCCGCGAGCATGCGGTCCTCAGGACCCAAGGCCCATCGTGCCCGGGTTGTTCCCGGGCCGTTGTCGAGAAGTGGGTGATGTGGATGACCGGGGCGTCGAGCTCTCCTGTGGAGGCCCGGATCACCCCGGACGCAGTTCGGGCGGCACCGAGATGGTGCCGCCCGAAGCGCGTGGAGTGGAGGTCAGTGCCCGAAGTTGCCGCGGTAGTACTCGTAGACCCAGCCGACCAGGGTGATCGCGACGAGCGCGAGACCGATCGGCACGATCCACAGACCGGCGGCGACGCCGAGGAAGCAGACCGCGATGGCCGCGGCCAGGAAGATCGGCCACCACGACCACGGGCTGAAGTGCCCGAGCTCGGCGTCGCCGTCCTCGATGTTCGCGTCCTGGCGGTCCTCCGGCAACACCCCGCCCTGTGCCGACATGACGCGGCCCAAGTAGAAGGCGATGAACGCGGACATGATCCCGGTCAGGCCGATCGAGAGGGTACCGACCCACTCGATGTTGCCGTAGTAGATGACCGACCAGATCGTGTACGCGGCGTCCGCGATCACGAAGAAGATGAACAGGATCCAGAACAGATTGGTGTTGGCGCGCATGGCGTGTTACTTCACCTCGCCCTTCGCGGCGTCGTAGGTCGGAGCGTCGGGAGCGTCCTTCGCGGGTCCCACACCGACCGGCACGCCGGCTTCCGGGTGGTTCAGGTCGAACGCCGGGGACTCCGAACGGATCCGCGGGATCGACGTGAAGTTGTGCCGCGGCGGCGGGCAGGAGGTCGCCCACTCGAGCGAGCGGCCGTAGCCCCACGGGTCGTTCACGGCCACCTTCGGCGCGTTCCGAGCCGTCACGTAGACGTTGAAGATGAACGGCAGGAACGAGATGCCGAGGATCATCGAGCCGACCGTGGACACCTGGTTCATCCACGTGAAGTTGTCGTCCGGCAGGTAGGTCGCGTACCGACGGGGCATGCCCACGACACCGAGCCAGTGCTGGATGAGGAACGTCGTGTGGAACCCGACGAAGAGCAGCCAGAAGTGGATCTTGCCGAGACGCTCGTTCAGCATCTTGCCGGTGAACTTCGGCCACCAGAAGTAGAAGCCGGAGAACATCGCGAACACGACGGTGCCGAAGACCACGTAGTGGAAGTGCGCGACGACGAAGTACGAGTCGGACACGTGGAAGTCGAGCGGCGGCGAGGCGAGGATCACACCGGTCAGGCCACCGAACGTGAAGGTGACGAGGAAGCCGATCGCCCAGAGGATCGGGGTCTCGAACGTCACCGAGCCGCGCCACATGGTGCCGACCCAGTTGAAGATCTTCACGCCGGTCGGGACCGCGATGAGCATCGTCATGAGCGAGAACCACGGCAGCAGCACGCCGCCGGTGACGTACATGTGGTGCGCCCACACCGTGATCGAAAGGGCCGCGATGGTGATGGTCGCGTAGACGAGGGTCTTGTACCCGAAGATCGGCTTGCGGCTGAAGACCGGGAAGACCTCGGAGACGATGCCGAAGAACGGCAGCGCGATGATGTACACCTCGGGGTGCCCGAAGAACCAGAACAGGTGCTGCCAGAGCAGTGCCCCACCGTTGGCCGGGTTGAAGATCTGAGCGTCGAACACGCGGTCGAGACCGAGGCCGAACAGCGCCGCCGCGAGGACCGGGAAGGCCATCAGCACGAGGAGGCTCGTCACGAGGACGTTCCAGGTGAAGATCGACATGCGGAACATCGTCATGCCCGGGGCACGCATCGTGATGATCGTGGTGATGAAGTTGACCGCACCGAGGATCGTGGAGAAGCCGGTCATGCCGAGACCGAAGACCCACAACGTGCCACCCAACCCTGGTGTGAACGTCGTGTCACTCAGTGGCGCATAGGCGAACCACCCGAACGAAGCTGCACCCTGCGGGGTGAGGAAGCCGCCGACGGCGATGGCGCTGCCGAAGAAGTACATCCAGAACGCCAGGCCGTTCAGACGCGGGAACGCCACGTCCGGTGCGCCGATCTGCAGCGGCATGATCGCGTTCGCGAAGCCCGAGAAGAGCGGCGTCGCGAACATCAGCAGCATGATCGTGCCGTGCATCGTGAAGAGCTGGTTGTACTGCTCCTTGGTCGGCACGACCTGGAGACCCGGCTCGAACAGCTGCGCGCGGATGACGAGCGCCATGATGCCCGCGAGCAGGAAGTAGAGGAACGAGGTGATCAGGTACATGTACCCGATCGTCTTGTGGTCGGTGGACGTCGCCCACCGCACGATGATGTTGCCCTTGCGACCGACCTTCGATGCCTGGAAGTCCGGCGTAGAGGGCCTGGTGGTCGCCTGGCCGACGAATGACGTTGTCATTGAGACGCGCCCTTACTTCTTGTCGCTCGACGCCTCGGCAGGCGCCTCGTTGTTCGGCTGGTTCGTGTTGGTGTCGTACTCGTTGCCGAGCAGACCGACGTTGCCCTCGTCCGCGAGGGACTGGAGGTAGTCGTCGTACTCCGCCTGCGACACGACCTTCACCTGGAAGAGCATCAGCGAGTGGTACTCACCGCAGAGCTCGGCACACTTGCCCTGGTACGTGCCTTCCTTCTCCGGGATGAAGTACTCGTAGTTCGTCTTCCCCGGGAGCATGTCCTTCTTGTAGAGGAAGTCGATGACCCAGAAGGAGTGGTTGACGTCGCGCGAGCTGAGCTCGATCTCGACCTTCTTGCCGACCGGCAGGTACAGCGTCGGGAGCAGCGACTCGTCGACCGCCCCGCCGCCGTTCTCTTCTTCCTGGGCCTGGATGCCCTGGTAGTAGACGCTGTCGTTCGGGTTCTTCTGGTCGATGTAGTTGAAGTCCCAGCCCCAGCGCTTGCCGTAGACGTGCACGGTGGCGTCCGGCTGCGCGAAGGGCTTCTCGATCGCTTCCTGGTCCTTCGCGGTGAAGGCGAAGAAGCCGAGCACGAGGATGAGCGGCACGAGCGTGTAGAAGATCTCGAGCGGCATGTTGTACCGCATCTGCACGGGCAGGCCGGTCTGGCCCTTCCGGCGGCGGTAGACGATCGCGGCCCAGATCACGAGGCCCCACACGATCAGACCGACCGCCAGCAGGACGATCCAGCTCGTCGTCCACAGGCCGACGATGCGGCTCGTGTGGTTGGTGACGTCCTTCGTCTCCTCCGTGCCGGGGAGCCATCCGTTCAGCTGCTGCTGCGAGCAACCAGCCAGTGCGATGACCAGACCGACGGCCACCGGGACGGCCGCCCAACGTATACGGCGATTCGAACGCACTGTTACCTCTCGGAAAGACGTGGGCCGGATCCAGTCGGTGGTCGACTGGCTGACGACGAGGATCCCGTCGACGAGCTCCGCGGTCGGCACGAGGCCGGCACATGGGTGGCTCCCAGCTTGGTTGGAACACTCCTAGCTTACTCGCAGCCGTCGACACCGAGCGCACAACCGACACGCGTTGTGGACGGAACGAGGGCTGCGGAAGCCGGTTTCCCCTGGTCATCGACGTCGGGGAACCGGTCCGGGGACGCGAACGGGGAGCGACCGTGTCGGTCGCTCCCCGTTCGCGTGTCGGATCGTCGGACGATCAGTGGAAGCTGTCGCCACACGCGCAGCTGCCCTGCGCGTTCGGGTTGTCGATCGTGAAGCCCTGCTTCTGGATGGTGTCCTCGAAGTCGATCGTGGCGCCGTCGAGGTAGGGGACGCTCATCTTGTCGACGACGACCTCCACCCCGTCGAACTCCGCGGTGGCGTCACCGTCGAGGAGCCGCTCGTCGAAGTACAGCTGGTAGATCAGGCCCGAGCAGCCGCCGGGCTGGACGGCGAGGCGCAGGCGGAGGTCGTCGCGGCCTTCCTGCTCGAGCAGGCTGGCGACCTTCGCCGAAGCCGCGTCGCTCAGCAGCACACCGTGCGACGGGGCGTCGGTCGCTGCTTCGGTCGTGATGGTGTCGCTCATCGGCGTCTCCCTCGTTGGCGGTGACGTTCACCGGCCGTCGCGTCGATTCTAAGCACGCGCACCGACCTCCGGGACCCCGGTCCAGCACCTGTGGAGGAGACACCTCATGCGCGGCCCTGCAGGCGGGCGAGCAGGACGGCCTCGGACAGGACGGCACGGTGCAGCACGCCGAGGTGCTGCGACTCGTTGGGGCTGTGCGCCCGGGTGTCCGGGTCCTCGACGCCGGTCACGAGGATCTGCGCCTCCGGGAACTCCGCGGCCAGGTCCGAGACGAACGGGATGGACCCGCCGATGCCCTGCTCCACCGGGTCGGTGCCCCAGCCCTCGGACATCGCGGTGCGGGCCTCGCGGACCGCCCAGCCGGACGCGTCCACCAGGAAACCGTCACCGGTGTCGACCTCCGTGATCTCCATCCGGGCGCCGAAGGGGACGCGGTCGCGGAGGTGGGCCTCCACGGCGGCGAACGCCTCGGTGGCGGCCTGACCGGGCGCGACCCGCACCGACACCCGCGCCGAGACGGTGGGCAGCAGCGTGTTCGACGCGTTCGCGACGCTCGGGACGTCGAGACCGGTCACGGTGATCGACGGCTGGAACCACATCCGGGACAGCACGGGACCGCTGCCCACGGGACGCGCACCGTCGACCAGGGCGGCCTCGGCCGCGAAGTCCGCCTCGGAGCGCTCCGGCACGGGCGCGTCGTGCGCGGTCAGCCCCGCGACCGCGACCGCTCCGTCGTCGTCGTGCAGCGAGGCGAGCAGACGCACCATCGGCATCATGGCGTCCGGCGCCGCTCCCCCCGTACATGCCGCTGTGGCTCGCGTGCTCGAGGGTCGTCACGGTGAGCTTGAAGGTGGTGTTGCCGCGCAGGGACACCGTGATCGCCGGCACCTCGGTCGACCAGTTGTCGCTGTCCGCGACGACGATGACGTCGGCGGCGAGGTGGTCACGCTGCTCCCGCAGGAAGGTACGGAACGAGCGGGAGCCGAACTCCTCCTCGCCCTCGACGAACAGCACGATGCCGACGTCCAGGTCGTCGCCGAACTGGGCGTGCACGGCACGGAGCGCCGCGACGTGGGTCATCACGCCGGCCTTGTCGTCCGAGGCGCCGCGCCCGTACAGGCGGTCACCGCGGAGCGTCGGCTCGAACGGCGGGGTCTCCCAGAGCGCGTCGTCGCCCTGCGGCTGCACGTCGTGGTGCGCGTACAGCATCACGGTCGGCTTGCCGTTGCGGGCAGGGCGCACCGCGAGCACCGCCGGCTGGCCGAGTTCGGTGTCCGTGTCGGCAGTGTCGGTCCGGGTGTCGCCCTCGACGGCGGAGCGGACGATGCGGACCTCGTCGAACACACCGGTCGACCGCACCAGATCGGCCACCGCCTCCGCGCTGCGCTGCACCTGGGCGGGGTCGAACGCGGACCACGACACCGACGGGATGCGGACCAGGGCGGACAGGTCGGCGATCGTCGTGGGCAGTGCACCATGCACGTGCTCGCGCAGCGCCTCGAGCAGGGCGGGGTCGGTCGCGGGTGCCTGGGACCCGGCGTCGGGGCTGTGCTTCTCGGAGTCGGTCATGGCCGGTAATCTAGAGGACGTCCAGCCCGCACAACGCCGTTAGGAACCACCGTGGCGAAGGCAGCCCCCCAAGACCAACGTGACCGTGAACCCCGGTGACGACGACCTCGTCGCACACGGCAAGGGTCGCCCGACGCCCTCGCGACGCGAGCGGGAAGCCGCGAACCGGCGTCCGATCGTCGGCAACTCCCCCCGCGGACAAGAAGGCCGCCCGGGCGCGTCTGAACACCGAGCGCGAGCGTGCGCGGGTCGGCATGGCGAACGGCGAGGAGCGCTACCTCCCGGCGAAGGACCGGGGCGAGGAGCGCCGCTTCATCCGCGACTTCATCGACGCCCGCTGGAACGTCGGCGAGGTCATGATGCCCGTCCTCGTGCTCTTCCTGATCGTCGGCTTCGTCGCCGCGCAGACGCCCGCGGCCTCGTACTCGCTGCTGTTCATCTGGGCGTTCGTGCTGCTCTTCGTGCTCGACTGCACGGTCATCTGGTTCATGCTGCGTCGACGCTTCGCCGCCGCCGGCCGGACCTTCCAGCGCGGGAACTTCCTCTACATCCTCACGCGCGGGTGGCAGCTGCGGTTCCTCCGCCTGCCCAAGCCGCAGGTCAAGCGCGGGCAGTACCCGACGCTCTGACACAGATTCGACGCTCTGACACAGACCCGACGCTCTGGAACAGGGCCGTCCGCCGGCGGCTGGCGGACGAGAGCGCCGTCGACCCCCCGGGTCGGCGGCGCTCTCGTCGTCCGGGGGCGACGATGGCGTCGGGCGAGCGGCCGGGAGGCGCGGCGCCAGCCCGACGCGCACCTCCCGCTGACGGGCGGCTCGGTTCCAGCCCGACGCGCACCTCCCGCTGACGGGAGGCCCGGTACCAGCCCGGCGCGCGCCTCCCGGCCGACGGTGCGCAACGCGGGACGCAGGTCGCGGTCCGGCATGGGACGGGTCGTCAGCGGAGCAGCACGACGCACTGCGTCGTCCGCGGAGCCGTTGACGCGTCAGCTGCGGCGCAGTCGCGTCAGCTGCGGCGCAGTCGCGTCAGCTGTGGCGCAGTCGCCGCCGCCGGAGCCGGTTGATCCGCATCGCCCAGGTCGGCCCCTCGTAGAGGAACGCGGTGTAGCCCTGCACGAGCGTCGCACCGGCCTCGATCCGCGCCTGGACGTCCGCCTCCGACGTGACGCCGCCCACCGCGATGACGCAGAACCCCGCGGGCACGGCGGCACGGACGCGTCGCAGCACCGCGAGCGAGCGCTCCCCGAGCGGCGCACCGGACAGCCCGCCCGCACCCATCGCCCGGACGTCGGCGTCCGGGGTCGTCAGTCCGCCGCGCTCGACGGTGGTGTTCGTCGCGATGACCCCGGCCAGGCCCAGGTCGACCGCGAGTCCGGCGATGGCGTCGATCTGCTCGTCCGTCAGGTCCGGCGCGATCTTGACGAGGACCGGGGTGCGACCGGCGGCCTCGTGTACGGCGGCGAGCAGCGGGCGGAGGTGGTCGAGTTCCTGCAGTCCGCGGAGGCCCGGCGTGTTCGGCGAGCTGACGTTCACGGCCAGGTAGTCGGCGAAGGGCGCGAGCAGGCGCGTCGATTCGAGGTAGTCCTCGACGGCGTCCTCGACCGAGACCACCCGGCTCTTCCCGATGTTCACGCCGATGACCGGGCGCCCCGGGTTCCGGCGGGCACGCTCGAGGCGTCCGGCGGCCTTGACGGCGCCGTGGTTGTTGAAGCCCATCCGGTTGATGAGCGCACGGTCGGCGATCAGTCGGAAGAGCCGCGGACGCTCGTTGCCCGGCTGGGGTCGCGCCGTGACGGTGCCGACCTCGACGTGCCCGAACCCGAGCACGCCGAGTCCGGCGATCGCGCGGGCGTCCTTGTCGAACCCGGCGGCCATCCCGAACCGGGACGGGAAGTGGATGCCCATCGTGGTGATCCCGTCCTCGGCGGACGGCCGCGCCGAGCGCTCGACGGCGCCGGCGACGACGGGCACCTTCGGCAGCCACCGGATGACGGCGAACGCGAGGTGGTGCGCCCGTTCGGGGTCCATCTTCGCGAAGACCGTGCGGAACACCACGCCGTAGCCGGCGCGGACGAGCGTCTCGACGCCGCTCACGCGCTGGCGCCGTCCGTGCTGCGGTCGGGGGGCGCGGAGCTCCCGGGGGGCCGGCGTGGTGGTCGATCCGCAGCTGCCCGATCGCGTCCTCGAAGTCCTCGAGCGAGTCGAACGCCTGGTACACGCTCGCGTAGCGGAGGTACGCGACCTCGTCGAGCTCGCGGAGCGGGCTGAGGATGGCCAGGCCGATGTCGTTCGCCTCGATCTGGCTCGCGCCGGAGGACCGCACGATCTCCTCTACCCGCTGCGCGAGCACCGCGAGGTCGGAGTCCGTCACCGGGCGCCCCTGGCAGGCCTTCCGTACGCCGGAGATGATCTTCTCGCGACTGAACGGTTCGAGGACGCCGTTGCGCTTGACGACGCTGAGCGACGCGGTCTCGGTCGTCGAGAACCGCCGCCCGCAGTTCGGACACTGGCGGCGGCGTCGGATGGAGGTTCCGTCGTCGCTCGTCCGGGAGTCGACGACGCGGGAGTCCGGGTGGCGGCAGAAGGGGCAGAACATGGCGCCCCCCAGGCTAGCGGTTCGTGCGTTCCGACACGGCCGCACCGTGCGCCGGCAGCTGTTCCTCGGTCGAGAGCGCCACGATGTGCGGGACCACCTCGGCGAGTGCCTGCGCGGTGTACCGCACCACCTGCTGCGGCCGGAGGAAGGTGGACGCGGACAGCCCGGAGCCGAACCGTGCCTGGCCGCCGGTCGGCAGGACGTGGTTCGACCCGGCCAGGTAGTCACCGAGGCTGACGGGCGCGTGCGGCCCGACGAACACCGCGCCGGCGGCGTCGATGTCCGCGAGCACGGCGTCGTCGTCCGCGGTCTGGATCTCGAGGTGCTCCGGCCCGTACGCGTTGCTCACGGTCGCGGCGTCGGTGAGCGAGTCCACCAGGACGATCGCGGACTGCGGTCCGTCGAGCGCGGCCTGGAGGCGCGTGGCCGTCCCGAGCACCGCCGTGCGCTCCGGGATCACCGCCTCCACCGCGTCGGCGAACGCGGCCGAGGTCGTCACGAGCACGCTGCCGGCCTGCTCGTCGTGCTCCGCCTGGCTGATGAGGTCGGCGGCGACGTACCCGGGGTCCGCCGTGTCGTCGGCGATCACGAGGATCTCGGAGGCACCGGCCTCGGAGTCGATGCCGACGACGCCCCGGACGAGGCGCTTTGCGGCGGCGACGTAGTTGTTCCCCGGGCCGGTGACCAGGTCGACCGGGTCGAGACCGATCTCGGGCACGCCGTACGCCAGCGCGCCGACCGCGCCGGCGCCACCCATCGCGTAGACCTCGTCCACGCCGAGCAGTCCGGCCGCGGCGAGGATCGTCGGGTGCACGCGTCCCCCCGTGGTCGCGCTGCGGCGGCGAGACGAGGGCGATGGACCCGACGCCGGCGACCTGCGCGGGGACGACGTTCATGACGACGCTCGACGGGTAGACGGCCTTGCCGCCGGGCACGTAGAGGCCGACGCGACGCATGGGCTGCCACCGCTGGTGCACCTCGGCTCCGTCGGCGAGCGTGGTCACGGACCCGGTGGGCACCTGCGCCGCGCTGGCGGCCCGGACCCGGCGGATCGCCTCGTCGAGGGCGACCCGGAGCTCGGGCGCGAGGCCCGCGACGGCCGCGTCGATCTCGGCGGCCGGGACCCGCACGTGCTCCGGCGCTCCACCGTCGAAGCGTTCCGCCTGCTCGTGCAGCGCGGCCGCGCCGTGCTCGCGGACGGCGTCCACGAGGTCCCGGGCCGCGGCCGTGGCGCTGCTGACGTCACCGGCGGCACGCGGCATGAGACGGAGGAGTTCGGCGCGGGGCGGGAGCCCCCCCGCGGAGGTCGATTCGCTGCATCATGAGGCCCCCAGCGTACCGAGCACCACCGTCGACCGGGGACGACGGGGGTGCTCGGTCGCGGTTGGGGCCGGAGCCGTCAGACCAGGCAGCGCGGTCCGAGCAGGCTCTTCAGCTCGCCGAACAGGTCCGGTGTCAGCGCGACCGGGAACGGCAGCTCGAACGTCCGGGCGACGTCGTCCTTGAGGAGCTTCAACCGCACCTCGGTGTCGCCCTGGTGCCGACCGAGCACGGCCGCAAGTTCGGTCACCGTCTGTGTGGTGGCCTGGCGCTCCGGCAGGGACAGCGTGAGCGGCCCGGACCCCATCGCGTCGCCGACGTTCGGCTGGAACATGCTCACGGCGTGCAGGGCCTTGCCGTCGTCGCGGACGTTGACGCGGCCGCGCAGGACCACGATCGAGTCCGGGACGAGCGACGGCCCGAACTCCTGGTACGTCTTGCCGAGGAACATCACGCCGATCTGGCCGCCGAAGTCCTCGATGTCGACGATCCCGTACGGGTTGCCGCTCGTCTTCGCCACGCGGTGCTGCACGCTCGTCAGGAGCCCGGCGACCGTGACGGTCTCGCCCTCCACCGAGTCGTCCGCTCCGAGCAGGTCGGCGATGGTGATCGACTGGTGCTTCGCGAGTTCGATCTCGAGCCCGGCGAGCGGGTGGTCCGACACGTAGAGCCCGAGCATGTCCCGCTCGAACGCCAGCTTGTCGCGCTTGGACCACTCCGGCCGCTCCGGCACCTGGGACACCGTGAGCGATGCCGGCTGCTCTTCCGCGACCTCGGCGAACAGGGAGTCGAAGTCGAACCCGACGTTGCCGTTGGCCTCGTCGCGCTTGACCTTCACCGCGGCCTCGACCGCGCCCTCGTGGATCTCGACCAGGGCACGGCGGCTGTCGCCGAACCCGTCGAACGCGCCCGCCTTGATGAGCGACTCGACCGTCCGCTTGTTCGCCGACGAGATCGGGATCTTGCGGAGGAAGTCGTGGAAGGACTCGAAGGCGCCCTTCTCGGTGCGCGCCGCGACGATGTCGTCGACGACGTTGAACCCGACGTTGCGGATGGCTCCCATGCCGAAACGGATGTCGTCCCCGACGGCGGCGAAGAACCCGATCGACTCGTTCACGTCCGGCGGCATGACCCGGATGCCCATCCGGCGGCACTCGTTCAGGTAGAGCGCGAGCTTGTCACGGGCGTCGCCGACGCTCGTCAGCAGCGCCGCCATGTACTCGGCCGGGTAGTGCGCCTTGAGGTACGCGGTCCAGAACGACACGACGCCGTACGCGGCCGAGTGCGCCTTGTTGAAGGCGTAGTCGGAGAACGGCAGCAGGATGTCCCACAGCGTTTTGATTGCCGCGTCGGAGTACCCGTTGTCCTTCATGCCCTGCTGGAACCCGGCGTACTGCTTGTCCAGCTCGGACTTCTTCTTCTTGCCCATCGCGCGGCGGAGGATGTCCGCCTGGCCGAGGGAGAACCCGGCGACCTTCTGCGCGATGGCCATGACCTGCTCCTGGTAGATGATCAGGCCGTAGGTCCCGCCGAGGATCTCCGCCAGGGGCTCCTCGAGCTCGGGGTGGATCGGGGTGATCGCCTGCTCACCGTTCTTGCGCAGCGCGTAGTTCGTGTGCGAGTTCGCACCCATCGGCCCCGGTCGGTACAGGGCGATGAGCGCGGAGATGTCCTCGAAGTTGTCCGGCTTCATGAGGCGGAGGAGCCCGCGCATCGGGCCGCCGTCGAGCTGGAACACGCCCAGCGTGTCGCCGCGCTGCAGGAGCGCGTAGGCCTCGGGGTCCTCGAGGCCCATGGTCTCGAGGTCGAGGTCGATCCCGCGGTTGCTCTTGATGTTGTCGAGGGCGTCGCTGATGATCGTGAGGTTCCGGAGGCCCAGGAAGTCCATCTTGATCAGGCCGAGCGACTCCGCTGCCGGGTAGTCGAACTGCGTGACGATCTGGCCGTCCTGCTCCCGCTTCATGATCGGGATGATGTCGATCAGCGGGTCGCTCGACATGATGACGCCGGCGGCGTGCACGCCCCACTGCCGCTTCAGCCCCTCGAGCCCCAGCGCGGTGTCGAACACCGTCTTGGCCTCCGGGTCGGTCTCGACGACGGTCCGGACGTCCACGGCTTCCTTGTACCGCGGGTGGTCCTTGTCGAAGATGCCGGTGAGCGGGATGTCCTTGCCCATCACGGGCGGCGGCATCGCCTTCGTGAGCTTCTCGCCCATCCCGAAGGGGAACCCGAGCACGCGCGACGAGTCCTTGAGGGCCTGCTTCGCCTTGATCGTGCCGTACGTGACGATCTGCGCGACGCGCTCCGACCCGTACTTCTCGGTGACGTACTTGATCGCCTCACCGCGGCGCCGGTCGTCGAAGTCGACGTCGAAGTCGGGCATCGAGACGCGGTCCGGGTTGAGGAACCGCTCGAAGATGAGACCGTGCCGGATGGGGTCGAGGTCGGTGATGCGCATCGCGTAGGCGACCATCGAGCCGGCGCCGGACCCGCGACCCGGGCCGACCCGGATGCCGTTGTTCTTCGACCAGTTGATGAAGTCGGCGACCACCAGGAAGTACCCCGGGAAGCCCATCTGGTTGATGATGCCGACCTCGTAGTCGGCACGCTCCTGGACGTCGGCCGGGATGCCGCCGGGGTAGCGGTACTGCAGCCCCTTCGCCACCTCCTTCTCGAACCAGGAGTGCTCGGTCTCCCCCTCCGGCACGGGGAACTTCGGCATGTAGTTGGCGGAGGTGTCGAACTCGACGTCGCAGCGCTCGGCGATGAGGAGCGTGTTGTCGCACGCCTCGAGGTTGTCGCGGAAGACGTGCCGCATCTGCGCCGGCGTCTTCAGGTAGAACTCGTCGGCGTCGAACTTGAAGCGGTTCGGGTCGTTGAGCGTCGACCCCGACTGCACGCAGAGCAGCGCCGCGTGCGAGGTGGCGTCGTGCGCGTGCGTGTAGTGCAGGTCGTTCGTGCCGACCAGCGGGATGTCGAGGTCCTTCGCCAGGCGGATGAGGTCGCTCATGATCCGGCGCTCGATCTCGAGTCCGTGGTCCATGACCTCGGCGAAGTAGTTCTCCTTGCCGAAGATGTCGCGGTAGTCCGCGGCGGCCTGGACGGCCTCGTCGTACTGCCCGAGCCGCAGACGCGTCTGGATCTCGCCCGATGGGCATCCCGTCGTCGCGATGATGCCCTCGTGGTGTTCCTGCAGGAGCTCGATGTCCATGCGGGGCTTGAAGTAGTACCCCTCGAGCGACGCCTTCGACGACAACCGGAACAGGTTGTGCATGCCCGTGGTGTTCTCGGCGAACATCGTCATGTGCGTGTACGAGCCGGCACCCGAGACGTCGTCACCGCCACCGTCGCCCCAGCGCACACGGGTCTTGTCCGACCGGTGGGTGCGCGGCGTGATGTAGGCCTCGGTCCCGATGATCGGCTTGACGCCGCCGGCCTTCGCGGTCTTCCAGAACTCGAACGCCCCGAACATGTTGCCGTGGTCGGTCACCGCCACGGCCGGCATGCCCTGCGCGGCGGTCTCCGCCACGAGGTCGGAGAGCCTGGCGGCACCGTCGAGCATCGAGTACTCGCTGTGCACGTGCAGGTGGACGAAGGAGTCGGAATCCGACACGGAACCTCCGGTTCGTACGGTCTGCTGCGGGGTGGGGACAGCCTAACCGCGACCGGTGACGATCCCGAGCGTGTCGCGGAGGACGCCGTGCGGTCGGCCGGTGCTGCTGCTCGTGTTCCCGGTCAGGCCGCGCGGATCCGGTCGAGCGCCTGCTGCAGGTCGTCCGGGTAGGACGCCTGGAACTCCACCCACTCCCCGGTCCGCGGGTGCGCGAAGCCGAGCCGGACGGCGTCGAGCCACTGCCGGGTGAGGCCGAGCTCCCCCCGCCAGCACCGGGTCGGCGCCGTACATGGTGTCGCCGACCAGCGGGTGGCGTGTCGCGGCCATGTGCACGCGGATCTGGTGGGTGCGCCCGGTCTCCAGGTGCACCTCGAGCAGGGTCGCGGACCGGAACGCCTCGAGCGTCTCGTAGTGCGTGACGCTCGGCTTGCCGTCGGCGGTGACGGCGAACTTCCAGTCGCTCGACGGGTGCCGACCGATCGGGGCGTCGATCGTGCCGGACGTCGGGTCCGGGTGGCCCTGCGCGAGCGCGTGGTACACCTTCTCGACGGTCCGCTCCTTGAACGCCCGCTTCAGGTGCGTGTAGGCGAGTTCGGTCTTCGCGACGACCATCAGGCCCGACGTGCCGACGTCGAGGCGGTGCACGATGCCCGCACGTTCGGCGGCGCCGGAGGTCGCGATCGTGAAGCCCGCGGCGGCGAGCCCACCGGGCACCGTCGGACCGTCCCAGCCCGGGGACGGATGTGCTGCCACGCCGATCGGCTTGTCGACGACGACGATGTCCTCGTCGTCGTGCACGACGGTCATGCCCGGGACGACGGCCGGGACGATGCGCGGCGGTTCCTTCGGGTGCCACTCCACCTCGAGCCAGGTGTCGGCGTGCAACCGGTCGGACTTGTCGACGACGACGCCGTCGACCCGGACACCGCCGGCCGCGACGACGTCCGCGGCGAAGGACCGGCTGAAGCCGAGGAGCTTCGCGATGGCGGTGTCGACACGCTCACCGGCGAGCCCGTCGGGCACGGGCAGACTGCGGGACTCGCTCATGCTGTCCGCGTCACGTCGCGTCGTGCCCGAGGGCGTCGTGCGTGCGACCGTCGTGCCGGCTGCCGTCGGGCCGGGAGGCCAGACCCGCGTCCGGCGCGTGCCCCGCGTCCGTCGTGTCGGTGGCGTCGGCCTGTGCCGCGGCCGTCCGGCGCGCCTGCTTCTCCGACACCGACCGCGTCCCGTCGAGGTTCACCCCGAACACCACGAGCAGCACGAACACCACCATGCTGATGCAGATGAACGAGTCCGCGACGTTGTAGATCGCGGGCATCATCCACGGCGTCGAGATGAAGTCGACGACGTGCCCGCGTCCGAAGCCGGGCTCCCGGAAGAGCCGGTCGGTCAGGTTACCGAGAGCGCCGCCCAGGAGCATGCCGAGGACGAGTGCCCACCACATCGACCGGATCCGACGCGCGTACACGACGATCGCGACGACCACCGCGGCCGAGATGAGCGAGAACACCCACGTCATGTTGACCGCGAAGGAGAACGCGGCACCCGGGTTGCGGACCGAGAGGAACTGCAGGGCGTCCCCGAGCACCGGGACGACGACGCCTTCCGGCAGCTCCGCGACGACGAGAGCCTTCGTGACCTGGTCGGCGGCCAGCACCACGACAGCGGCGAAGGCCAGTGCCGCGATCGCGCGTGCACTGACCTTCGCTCGTGGGACGGGTCGGTCCAACGTCAGTTGCCGAAGCCCTGCGCCGAGGCCGGGGCCGGCGCGAAGCCGGACTGCTCGGTGCTGGCCGACGAGTCGAGCTCGGCGAGCTGGCCCTGGATGTAGCTCTTGAGCTGCGCACGGTAGTCGCGCTCGAACGTGCGGAGCTCGTCGATCTTGCCCTCGAGCTGCGTGCGCTCCTGGTCGAGGACCGCGACACGCTGACGGTTCTGGTTCTCGGTCTCGGCGATGATCTGGCGCTGCTTCGCTTCGGCCTCGGAGACGAGGCGGGCGGCCTGCGCCTGGCCCTCGGCGATGAGGGCGTCACGCTTCTCGACACCTTCACGCACGTGCTCCTCGTGCAGACGACGAGCGAGCGTCAGGAGGTTCGTGGTGCCCTCGGTGTCCTCGTCCGGGTTGACCGTGGTGCTCGGTGCGGCGGCGGCGACCGGGGCGGGCTCCGGAGCAGCGGCGACCGGGGCCGGCTCGGGCGTCGGTGCCGGCGCGGGCTCGTCGTCCTTGGCGAGCGACGGCGCGGAGCCGGCGGACTCGAGGCGCTGGCGCAGCTCCTCGTTCTCCTGGTTCAGGCGACGCAGCTCGGCCACGATCTCGTCGAGGAAGTCGTCGACCTCGTCCTGGTCGTAGCCCTCGCGGAACTTGGTCGGCTGGAACCGCTTGTTGACTACGTCTTCCGGCGTCAAAGCCATTGCCGTCACCTCAATAGAACTGCTGAACGTGTGGAACCGGGGCCCTGCTGGCCGTCCGTGCTGAACCTACCAGCGGGACTCCCGGTGCGGATGTCCCGCCGGGGCGGGGCATCGATCCCGACCACCGTACACCGAGGGCGGGGCCGAACCGCGCCGGATCGCCGCGTGGCGCGTGTCGGACCGATCGGGATCAGACGAATCGGTAGGCCAGGGACTGGACCACGACGCGCAGGATGATGACGACGAGCATCACGATCGTCCACCCGAAGTCGAGCATCACCGGACCGAGTCGGAGCGGCGGCAGCACGCGGCGGACGGCCTTGATCGGCGGATCGGTCACCGTGTAGACGAACTCCGCGATGACGAGCAGCACGCGCTGCGGCCGCCAGCCGCGGTTGAACGACTGGACCAGGTCGAGGATGAAACGCCCCCCACATGATGAAGAAGTAGAGCGTCAGGACCAGGGAGAGGATCGTGAAGATGAACACGTTTCGGCTCGCTCGTCTCGTGTGACCGGTACCGGGACGGGCCGGTCACGGGGCGGGTGGGCCTGGGTGCCGCGCGATGTCCCGGGACCCGTCGGACCCCGGTACCGCACGGGCGGCTCAGGACTGGGCGAAGAAGTTCGCCTCGATGTCGGACTCTACCTCAGCCGGCTCGCCGCTCACTGCGATGTGCGCGGGCGACAGCAGGAAGACCTTGTTCGTGACGCGCTCGATCTTGCCGTAGAGACCGAGCGACAGGCCGCTCGCGAAGTCGATCATGCGACGGGCGTCCGTCTCGGTCATCTGCGAGAGGTTGATGATCACGGGGATGCCGTCGCGGAAGCTCTCGGCGATGGACTGGGCGTCCTTGTACTCGCGCGGGTGGACGGTGAGGATCTCGTTCATTTCCTGGACCGGGGTCGCCTTCTGTGCGGTCGTGTGCGAGCGGCGGAGCGGGGTGACCTGCGCGCCGCGCTGGGAGGTGTGCGTGGGCTTCACGGCGACGGCGGCCGGAGCCGACGCGGCCGGGGCTGCGGCCGTCGCGACCGCGGGGGGCAGCGGCAGCGGCAGCGGGGGGCGTCCTGCTGCGCCGCGGGGGGTGGAGGACGGCTGGCGCGCCTGCGTCGGCGCAGCCTGCTGCTCGTCCTCGTACTCGAGTTCCTCGTCGGCGAGGCCGAGGTAGACCATCGTCTTCTTCAGGGGGGTTGGCCATGGTTCCTCCGGGAAGTCCGTGCTCGTTGGTGCCCTGTGTCGAGGCTAGGGCGCGTCCGGCCGTTTCCCGGTGATTGCGGTCCCGATCCGCAGGTGTGTCGCGCCCTCGGCGATCGCCTCGGCGTGGTCGCCGCTCATGCCGGCCGAGATGTCGGTCGCGGTGGGCTCGATCGCGCGGACCCGCTCGGAGACCGCCCGGAGCCGGGCGAACGCGGCGCGGGGCTCCTCGTCGAGCGGGGCGACCGCCATCACGCCGCGCAGCCGCAGGGTCCCCGTCGCCAGGACCCGTTCCGCCAGGGCGTCGACGTCCTCGGGTGCGACACCGCCGCGTCCGGGATCGTCGGTCAGGTTCACCTGGACGAAACCGTCGAGCACGCGGGGGTCCGGTTCGGCGTCCGTCGGCGCGAAGGCGTCGACGACGCTCGCCCGGTCGAGCGACTGCACGACGTCGGCGTACCGTCGCGCCTGCCGGGCCTTCTTCGACTGCAGCTGTCCGACGAAGTGCCAGGTCAGGCCGAGGTCGGCGAGCTCGGCCGCCTTCGCCTGGGCCTCCTGGTGCCGGTTCTCCCCCACGTCGGTGACGCCGAGCGCGGCGAGCTCGCGGACCAGGGACGCCGGGTGGTACTTCGTGACGACGACGAGCGTCAGCTCGTCGACCGAGCGCCCGGCGGTCCGGGCCGCCTCGGCGATGCTGCCGCGGACGGACGCGAGCCGAGCCTCCAGTCCGGCGTGGGACGGGAGGCTCGGCTCGCTCTGGTGCCCAGCGGTCACGATGCGCTCGTGCTCACGCGGGGCCGACTCACTTCAGGAAGTCGGGGACGTCGAGTTCGTCGTCGTCGTCGAAGGCCGGGTCGGCGGCGCGCTGCGCCGGCGGCTCGTGCTCCTGCGACGCCCAGGACGGGGTCGTGTGGCCGGAGTCCTCGATGCGGTTGGACGAACCGGTGGCGACGGGCACGGTGGCACCGGCGTCCGGGTCGACGTAGCTCGAGCGGCGCTCCTGGTGCTGCTGCTGCGACGGCTCGCCGCCGTCGAAGCCGGCGGCGATGACGGTCACGCGGACCTCGTCGCCGAGGGTGTCGTCGATGACCGCACCGAAGATGATGTTCGCCTCGGGGTGGACGGCCTCCTGCACCAGGCGGGCGGCGTCGTTGATCTCGAAGATGCCGAGGTTCGAGCCACCCTGGATCGAGAGCAGCACACCGTGTGCGCCGTCGATCGAGGCCTCGAGCAGCGGCGACGCGACGGCGAGCTCGGCCGCCTTGATCGCCCGGTCCGCCCCGCGGGACGACCCGATGCCCATCAGGGCCGAGCCGGCACCCTGCATGACGCTCTTGACGTCCGCGAAGTCGAGGTTGATGAGACCCGGGGTCGTGATGAGGTCCGTGATGCCCTGGACACCGGCGAGGAGCACCTGGTCGGCCGTGGCGAACGCCTCGACCATGGAGATGCCGCGGTCGGAGATCTCGAGCAGACGGTCGTTCGGCACGACGATGAGCGTGTCGACCTCGTCCTTGAGGCTCGCGACGCCGTTCTCGGCCTGGGACTGGCGACGCTTGCCCTCGAAGCCGAACGGCTTCGTGACGACACCGATGGTGAGGGCGCCGATGGACTTCGCGATGCGGGCGACGACGGGGGGCGCCACCGGTCCCGGTGCCACCACCCTCACCGGCGGTGACGAAGACCATGTCCGCACCGGCGAGGGCTTCCTCGATCTCCTCGGCGTGGTCCTCGGCGGCACGTCGGCCCACCTCGGGGTCGGCGCCGGCGCCGAGACCGCGGGTGATCTCGCGACCCACGTCGAGCTTGACGTCGGCGTCGCTCAGGAGCAGGGCCTGCGCGTCGGTGTTGATGGCGATGAACTCGACGCCGCGGAGGCCGAGTTCGATCATGCGGTTGACGGCGTTGACACCGCCGCCGCCGACGCCGACCACCTTGATGACGGCGAGGTAGTTGTGGTTCGTGGTCACGTCTGTCCGGCCTCCGGTCAAAACCCTCAACCTGTGCTTGAAGTTCAGAGTTCTAGCTGCTACGAATGGTGCTGGTCCCGACGCTACGGGTGCCGTCCGCTCGGTGACGACCCGCCACGCCGCGTGTCGTCGATGCCGCCCGGCAATTGTCCGCCGCCGTCAGGACCGCGGTCGGATGATCCCGTTGTCGGGAGCCGACACGTCGAACTCGACCTCGGTGTCCGGCGACCGCTGCGCGTGGTCCGCCACGAGTGCCGCGAGCAGGTCGGCCTTCGCCGCGGACTCGTCCGGGCTCCCCCCACACCACGCTGGACCCGTCCCGCATGCTCAGGGTGACGTCGTCCGACGTCGAGGCGGCGATGCCCGAGACCTGCTTCCGGACGTCCGTCGGCATCGCCAGGACGACCTCCGTCATCGTCCGGAACACCGTCGAGCCGAGCTTCGCCCGACCGATGTCCGCCAGTGGCATGTCGTCCGGCCGCTTCGTCGACGACTGCACGACGATCCCGGCGGGGTCGACGAGGTCGAAGCCCTTCCCGGACTGCACCGCGACGACCGGGGTCCGCTCGGTGACCGTGACCACGAGGGTGTGCGGTGGTTCCTCCTCGGTCACGTAGCGCTCGATGAGCGGGAAGCCGGCGATCCGCTCCTGCACCTCGTCCAGGTCGATCCGGGCCAGGGGTGTGCCGATCTGCCCGGACAGCGCGGCCCGGACCTCGGCGGCGTCGACGCGGTCGGTGCCCTTCACCTCGATGGTCCGGAGGGCCATGAGCGGCGAGTACACGGCGACGAGCACGGACGCGACGAGGACGACGACGACACCGCCCGCCGCGAGCCACGCTGCACGTCGGTGTCGGCTCCGCCGCGTGAAGCGCCGGACCTCGGCCCGCTCGAGCAGCCGACGGCGCTTGCGGGCGACGCGGGCCTCTCGTGCGGTCTCCGCCGCACGGACGCGCGCGCCGATCGGGGTCGTCGAGGGGACGTGCGGCGCGACGTCCGGCGCGCCGGGGCCGTCGTGTCCGAGGTGACGGTCGTCGTCGGTCCCGCCGAGCGCGGCCGACCTGCCGGCCCGGTCCGTGCCGCTGTCCGGGGTCGTGCCGCTGTCCGGGGTCGTGCCGCTGTCCGGGGTCGTGCCGGCGGACGGGGCCCGGTCGGCGTCCGTCGCCACCCGGACGCGCGGACGGGAGGCCCGACCCGGTCGGGTGGTGCCCGTGTCGACCGGCCCGGTCGACCGCTCGTCCTCGGTGAGGTCCACCTCCGGCAGGTCCGGCAGGCCGGTCACGCGTCCGGCGGTGCCGTCCGCGTCGCGACCCACACCACGTTCGGCGCGCTCGTCCGCAGCCGGCGTGCGGGACGCGCGTCGGGCCTCCCGGGCGCCGTCCAACGCGGCTCGGAGACCCGCTGTCCGGGACGGACGCCGGGCTTCCCACGCGCCGTCGGCAGGAGCGGCGGACCCGGCGTGGCGGTCGTCGAGCCCGGCGTGCTCGTCGAAGCCCTCGGGTCGCTTCACCGGCCCGCGGCCCCGGGTCCGGTCTGCAGTGCGGTGAGCACCTGCGGGATGATGCGGTAGACGTCCCCGCAGCTCAGGGTCATCACGATGTCGCCGTCCCGTGCCACGGCGGCGGCCCGTGCCGACGCCTCGGCCCAGTCCGGCAGGTAGTCCACACGGCTCTGGTCCGCGAAGCGCTCCTGCACCAGGGCGCCCGTGACACCGGGCTCCGGGTCCTCGCGGGCGCCGTACACGTCGAGGACGACGGTGTGGTCGGCGAGCTCCTCGTACACGCTGGCGAACTCCCCGGCCATCATCCGGGTGCGCGAGTACAGGTGCGGCTGGTGGATCGCGATGATCCGACCGTCGCCGACGACGTCACGCGCGGCCCGGAGCGCCGCGGCGACCTCGGTCGGGTGGTGCGCGTAGTCGTCGTACACGGACACGCCGCGCTCGACGCCGTGCAGCTCGAAGCGACGCTCGGTGCCACCGAACGCCTCGATGCCGCGCACCGCGTCCGCCGGGTCGACGCCGAGGCCGACGAGCACGGCGAACGCGCCGACCGCGTTCACCGCGTTGTGGCGACCAGGGACCCGGAGTGCCAGGTGGTACGAGGCGCCGCCCCAGCGGAGGTCCACACCGACACCGGCACCCTCGTCGACGCGCTCGATCCGGACGTCGGCGTCCTCGGCCTCCCCCGAAGGTGACGATCTCGGGGGGCGTCCTCGCGCTCCCGGAGGCCCGCCGTGACCCGCACCGCTCCGGCGTCGTCGCTCGACACGACGACCCGCTCCCGCGCCTTCGCCGCGAACTCGACGAACGCGTCGATGAAGGCCTGCTCGCTGCCGTAGTGGTCCAGGTGGTCGGGGTCGACGTTCGTGATGAGCGCGACGGCGACGTCGTAGAGCAGGAAGGAGCCGTCGGACTCGTCCGCCTCGACGACGAACAGGTCGCTGCTGCCCGGCGCCGAACTCGTGCCGAGGGACTGGATCACACCGCCGTTCACGAAGCTCGGGTCGAGCCCGAGTTCGACGAGCGCCGTCACGACCATGCCCGTCGAGGTCGTCTTGCCGTGCGCGCCGGCGACCGCCACGAGGCGGTGCGAGGAGATCAGGGCGGCGAGGGCCTGCGAGCGGTGCAGGACCGGGAGCCCGCGGCGCTTCGCCTCGAGCAGTTCCGGGTTGTCCGGCCACAGCGCGCTCGTGACGACCACGGTGTCGGCGTCGCCCAGGTTGGCGGCGTCGTGCCCGATCCGGACGTCCGCGCCGAGTTCGCGCATCCGGCCCGTCGTCGCGGTCTCGCGGGAGTCGCTCCCCGAGACCCGGTGGCCCGCGGCCAGGAACATCCGGGCGATGCCGCTCATGCCGGACCCGCCGATGCCGACGAAGTGCACCTTGCCGAGGTCGTCCGGGATCGGCTGGGTGAGGTCCGGCTTGATGGTCATGGTTCCTCCGTGGTGCTGGTGGTGCTGGTGCCGGTCGGTCGGCCGGTGCTGCTCCCGCGACGTCCGGCCGCGGCGGCGAGCACGAGTCCCGTCATGCGGTCCGCGCCGTCGCGGTGTCCGACGCTGCCGGCGCGGACGGCCATGTCGGCGATGCCGGCACGGTCCTCCAGGACGGTCAGGAGCTGCAACGTCACCCAGTCGGGCGTGAATTCCGCGTCGTCGACCAGCAGCGCTCCCCCCGGCGGCGACGACGTCCCGCGCGTTGTGCCGCTGCTCGCCGTTGCCGACCGGGTATGGCACGAGCACACTCGGCAGGCCGACCGCCGTCAGCTCGCAGACCATGCCGGCACCGGAGCGCGAGACCACGAAGTCGGCCGCGGCGTACGCCAGGTCCATCCGGTCGCAGTACGGCAGCACGTGGTAGCCGTCCAGGTCGCTCGGCCCGATGTCGGACGCCGCGCCCACCACGTGCAGGATCTGCCAGCCCGCGCCGAGGATCGTCGCCGCGGCCCGATGCACCGTGCGGTTGATGCTCCGGGCACCCGAGGACCCGCCGGTGACGAGCAGCACGGGGCGGTCCGGGTCGAGTCCGAACTCCGCGAACCCGGCGGCACGCTCGGCACGACGGTCCAGACGCTCGATCTCGCGGCGCAGGGGCATGCCGACGACCTGCGAGTGCGGCAGCCGGGTGTTCGAGAACGTCACGCCGACGTGCGTGGTCAGCACCGCCGCCATCCGGTTCGCGAGCCCGGGCTTGGCGTTCTGCTCGTGCACGACGACGGGCGTCCCGGTGCGCTTCGCCGCCACGTACGCCGGGGCGGCCGCGTACCCGCCGACGCCGAGGACGACGGCGATCTCGCGCTCGCGGATGATGCGCTCGGTGCGGCGGACGGCGGACCAGAACGCGCCCGGGAACCGGAGTGCGGCGGCGTTCGGCTTCCGCGGGAAGGGCAGCCGCGGGATCGTGACGAGCTCGTACCCGCGCATCGGCACGAGCCGGGACTCCAGGCCCTCGGCGGTGCCGAGCACCAGGACCTCGTCCTCCGGCGACCGCTGGGTCAGCCGGTCGGCCACCGCGAGCAGCGGGTTGACGTGGCCGGCGGTCCCGCCGCCGGCGAAGAGGAAGCGGCTCACCGCAGGGCTCCGTTCTGCGTCCCGGGTGCCGGGACGGTGGTGCGTCCGGGCGCACCGCTCCGACCGGGACCGCCCGACCCGGTGCGGGCCGGCAGGTCACGGGCGAAGGACAGCACGACACCGATCGCGACGAGGGTCATGATGAGGGCCGATCCACCGGCCGAGATGAGCGGGAGCGGGACGCCGAGCACCGGGAGCAGCCCCAGGACGACGGCGATGTTGACGAGCGCCTGCCCGATCACCCACGCCAGCACACCACCGGTGACGGTCCGCACGAACGGGTCCGGCGAGAGCCGGATGACCCGGATCATGCCGATCGCGAGCACCACGAACAGCGCGAGGACGACGACGGCGCCGATCAGGCCGAGCTCCTCGCCGACGATCGCGAAGATGTAGTCGTTGTCCGCCTCGGGCAGCCACGACCACTTCAGCTTCGAGTTGCCGAGTCCCACGCCGAACACCCCGCCGGACGCCAGCGCCCACATGCCGTGCACGGGCTGCCAGCACAGGTCCTGGGCCTGGTTCGAGTCGGTGCAGCCGGACAGCCACGCACTGATGCGCGTCTGGCGTGAGCTCGAGGCCATCGTGACGACCGGCAGCATCACCGCGATCGCGACGACGCCGACCGCGAGGTGTCGCAGCCGCACCCCACCGACGAAGAGACTGCCGAAGACCAGGATCATCATGATCATCGCGGTCCCCTGGTCCCCGCCGAGGAGCACCAGGCCGATGGACACCGCGGTCGCGAGCCCGACCGGGATGAAGACCTCGCGCCAGTCGTGCAGCTTCTCGCGCTTCCGGAAGAGCACGGCGCCGATGCCGAGCACGAGCGCGAGCTTGAGGAGTTCGGACGGCTGCGCGGTGAACGCACCGAGGCCGATCCAGTTCCGGTTGCCCTGGATGTCGATGCCCATCGGGGTGAACACGAGGAGCTGCAGGACGAGCCCGGCACCGAGGATGCGCATCGCCCACCGCCGCCAGAACTCGCCGGGGAACCGGCTCACGACGAGCATGAGCGGGACGCCGATGAGCGCGTACAGGCCCTGCTTCGCGAAGGCGCCGAAGAAGCCGTGCTTGTAGCGGTACTCCTCGACGCTCGACGACGACAGCACCATCACCACGCCGAAGACGACGAGGAAGAGCGTGACGCCGAGGATCGTGTAGAACGTCGTGGACTCGGCCACGAACACGTTCTTCACCGCGACGACGGCCCCGTTCGACCGGCGACGCGCACCGTCCACCCCGGCACCCACGCGCGCGGAGGCGGCCGCGCCCGCCGCGCCGGCGCGTGCTCGGGCGCTACGGCCGTTCGTCGGAAGATCCGTCGGTGTCGCCATCGGCGTCGCCTCCCAGGTGCTCGTGGACCGCAGCCGCGAAACGCTCGCCCCGGTCTGCGTAGGAACCGAACTGGTCGAACGACGCCGCCGCCGGGGCGAGGAGGACCGTGTCGCCCGGTCGCGCGACCGAAGCGGCATGCCGGACCGCCTCGGGCATGACCTGCTCAGTGTCCGTCGCTTCCACCTGCAGCACCGGGACCGTGGGCGCGTGTCGTGCGAATGCCTCGAGCACCGGAGCCCGGTCGGTCCCGATGACGACGACGGCGCGCACCCCGGGGCCGAACCGCTCGACGAGCCCGTCGATGTCCACGCCCTTGAACAGGCCGCCCACGATCCACACGACCGGGTCGAAGGCGGACAGGGACGCCGTCGCCGCGTGCGGGTTCGTCGCCTTCGAGTCGTCGACCCAGGCGATGCCGTCCGCGGTCGCGACCGACTCGGTGCGGTGGTGGTCGGCGCGGAAGGCCTGCACGGCGGCACGGACGGCACTCGGCTGCACGGCCGCGGCACGCGCCAGGGCGGCCGCCGCGAGCACGTTCGCGGTCATGTGCGGGCTGTCCAGGCCGGCGAGCTCCAGGTCCGCGACGGTCGCGAGCTCGAGCGCGCTGTTGCGGCGGTCCTCGGTGAAGGCGCGGTCGCAGAGCACGTCGTCCACGACGCCGACGTCCCCGGGCGCGGGGACGCCGAGCGAGAACCCGACGGCGCGGCACCCCTCGACCACGTCGGCCTCCTCGACCATGTGCCGGGTGACCTCGTCCGCCGTGTTGTACACGCACGCCATCACGGTGCGCTCGTAGACCTTGGCCTTCGCGGCACGGTATGCCTCCGCCGACCCGTGCCACTCCAGGTGGTCGTCGGCGATGTTCAGGCACGCCGACGCGAGCGGGACCACGGCGCCGGGCCCGGTGGTCGGCATGTAGTGGAGCTGGTGGCTGGAGAGCTCGACGACGAGCACGTCGAAGCCCTCCGGGTCCCGCACGACGTCGAGCACCGGCACCCCGATGTTCCCGCAGGCGACGGCACGGAGTCCTCCGGCGGCGTACATCGCCGTCGCGAGCTGCGTCGTCGTGGTCTTGCCGTTCGTGCCGGTGATCGTCACCCAGGGCGCGGCGACCGGCCCCTTCACGACCTTGTCGCGCACGCGCCAGGCGAGCTCGATGTCGCCCCACACGGTGCTGTTCGCCACAGCCCAGGCGACGGTGGGGTTGTGCGGCGGGAGCCCGGGCGACACGACGACCAGGTCCGGGGCGTGCTCGACGAGCGCCGCGGGCACGGTGTCGAGCGGCGTCTGCACGAACCGCGCCCCGATGACGTCGAGCAGCTCGACGCTGTCGGCGGGAGCGTCGGTCGAGTAGACGACGACCTCGCTGCCGAGCTCCGCGAGCGTGTCGGCGACCGAGAACCCCGTCGAGCCGAGGCCGAGCACCGCCACCCGCAGGCCCTTCCAGCCTCCGGCGTACCAGCTGTCGAGACCGTTCAGGCGTTCGCTCATTGGACTCGTGCGATCCATTCCAGGTAGAACAGTCCGACCCCGGCCGCGACGCAGAGCCCCGCGATGATCCAGAACCGGACGACGACGGTCACCTCGGCCCAGCCCTTGAGCTCGAAGTGGTGGTGCAGGGGGCTCATCCGGAAGATGCGCTTGCCGTGCGTGATCTTGAAGTACGCGCGCTGCAGGATGACGGACCCGGTGACGATGAAGAACAGGCCGCCGATGAGGATGAGCAGGAGCTCGGTGCGGCTGAGGATCGCGAGCCCGGCGAGGGCACCGCCGAGGCCGAGCGACCCGGTGTCACCGAGGAAGATCTGCGCCGGCGAGGTGTTGTACCAGAGGAAGCCGATGAGGCCGCCGCAGACCGCCGCCGCGACGACGGCGAGGTCGAGCGGGTCCGTCACGGTGTAGCAGGCGTGCCGGGTGCTCTCGTCGATCCGGGCACCGCCGCAGATCTGGTTCGACTGCCAGAAGCCGATGATGACGTACGAGCCGATGGCGAGGATGCTCGACCCGGTCGCGAGCCCGTCGAGTCCGTCCGCGACGTTGACGCCGTTCGAGGTCGAGACCGTGAGCAACACGATCCAGGCCAGGAACAGGACGGTCCCGATGACCGTGCCGAGCGCCATGAAGTCGAGCCACGGGACGTCGCGGATCGCGGAGATCATCGTCGACGCCGGCGGCTTCCCGTTGCCGGTCGGGACCACCAGGGCGATCGTCGCGAAGACGACCCCGACGATGACCTGGCCGAGGACCTTGGCCCAGCCGCCGAGCCCCAGGCTGCGCTGTCGGCGCACCTTGAGGAAGTCGTCGACGAAGCCGACCACGCCGAGCCCCACCATGAGGAACAGCACGAGCAGCCCGGACAGCGTCACCGGGTCGCGCCCGGCGAGGTGCCCGACGAAGTACCCGATCACGGCGCCCAGGATGAGGACGATGCCGCCCATGGTCGCGGTGCCGCGCTTGGTGTGGTGCGACTGCGGACCGTCGTCACGGATGAACTGCCCCCCACCCGAGCCGGTGGAACAGCTTGATGAACAGCGGCGTGAGCAGCAGTGTGAACACCAGCGACACGGCGCCGGCGACGAGGAGCGCGATCATTCGGGGACACCTCCGAGGCGGTCGCCGACGAACCGCAGCCCGGCCGACTTCGAGGACTTGACCAGGACGACGTCACCCGGACGCACGATCTCCTGGAGGGCACGGACGGCGTCGTCGACGTCCTTGATGAACACGGACTCGCCGTCCCACGACCCCTCGAGGGTGGCGGCCTGGTGCAGGGCCATCGCGCCGCGGCCGACGACCACGAGCTGTCCGATGCCGAGCCGCACCACGAGACGACCGATCCGGTCGTGCTCCTCGACGGAGTACTCGCCGAGTTCGGCCATCTCGCCGAGGACGGCGACGGTGCGCTCCCCCCGGACGGGCGACCTGCGCGAGCGTGCGGAGCGCAGCCGCCGTGGAGTCGGGCGACGCGTTGTAGGCGTCGTTGATCACGGTGACGCCGTCCGGCCCCTGCAGGAGCTCCATGCGCCACCGCTCGGCGCGCGTCATCGACGCGAGCGCGGCGGCGCCCTCGGCCAGCGGCACGCCCCACAGGTGCGCGACGGACAGCGCCGCGGCGGCGTTCATGGCGTGGTGCTCGCCGAGGATGGCGAGACGGACGTCGACCGTCTCGGGTGCCTCGGACGGGCCTCCCGGCAGGGCGTCCGCCGACTCGACGGGAGGCGCGGTGAGCGTGAACCGGGTGCCGTCGCGGTCCGTCGTGACACCACCGATGCGGTAGTCGGCACCGGCGGAGGTGCCGAAGCCGACGACGCGGGCGGCGGTGCGCCCGCGCATCCGCGCGACGCGGTCGTCGTCGACGTTGAGGAGGGCCGTGGCCGTGGCCGGCAGGTCGGTGACCATCTCCGACTTGGCGCGTTCGGTCGCCTCGATCCCGCCGAACTCGCCGGCGTGCGCGAGGCCGACCTTGAGGACGACACCGACGTCCGGCTCCGCGATGCGGACGAGCTTCGCGATGTGGCCGATGCCGCTCGCGCCCATCTCGACCACGAGGAACCGGGTGTCGGCGGTGACCCGGAGCATCGAGACCGGTGCGCCGACGTGGTTGTTGAACGAGCCCTCGGGCGCGACCGTCTCGCCGACGCGGGACAGGATCGTGCGGAGCATGTTCTTCGTGCTCGTCTTGCCGTTCGAGCCCGTGATGCCGACGACGCGCAGGGCACCGGCGGCACGGACGCGGGCGACGACCTCGTGGGCGAGGGCCGCCAGGGCGGCGTAGCCGTCGGCGACGACGATCTGCGCGGTCGGGGCGTCGTCCGGCAGGTCGACGGCGCGTTCGGTGACGACGAGCGCTGCGCCGGCGTCGGCGGCGGCCGGGACGAAGCGGTGCCCGTCGGTCTCCTCGCCGAGCAGGGCGAAGAAGACGCTGCCGGACGCGACCAGACGCGAGTCCGTCTCGACGGAACCGGTGACGGTCGTGTCGGCGGCACCGCGGACGAGCTCGCCGTCGACCGCTGCGGCGATCTCGGCGAGGGTCAGCGCGATCATCGAGCGTCCTCCGTCGGGCCGGCGTTCGGTTCCCAACCGGCTTCGCGGAGCGCGGCGCGGGCCTCGTCACGGGCCGAGTACGGCGTGCGGACACCCTGGATGTCGCGGTAGTCCTGGTGCCCGGGGCCGGCCCAGAGGATCGAGTCGCCCTCGCCGACGAGCGCGACCGCAGCACGGATCGCCGCCTCGGGCGGGCTGACCTCGTGGATCTCGTGGTCCGGGTAGGCGGCACGGGCGGCGTCGACCAGGGTCTTCCGGATCGACGCGGCGTCCTCGAAGCGCGGGTGGTGGTCGGTGACGACGAGGACGTCGGAGCCCTCCGCCGCGACGCGGGCCATGTCGGCGCGCTTCGTGGTGTCGCGGTCCCCGTCGGCGCCGAAGAGCATGACGACCTTGCCGGGGGTGAACTGCCGGACCGCCGCCAGGGTGTTGAGGAACGCGTCCGGGCTGTGCCCGAAGTCGACGTAGACGCTCGGACCGGTGTCGCCCGAGACGCGCTCGGTCCGGCCGGGCAGGTAGCACTCGATGGCGCTCACCACGGTGCCGTCGGTCTCGTCCGGGTAGCGGCGGTGGTTCGTCTCGAGCGCCTGAGCGATCGCACCGAGCTCGAACCCGCCCTCCACGAGCATGACGATCGCCAGTGCGGCGTTCGCGGCCATGTGCCAGCCGATGAGCGGCACGCGCGTGGTGAGCTCGCGGCCCTCCGGTCCGGTCAGGCGGAACTCGGTGTAGGCCGCGTGCGCCTCGACGATGTCGACGTGCCACTCGGCCTCGACGTCCGGGTGCACCGTGATGGTCGTCACGGGGATGCGGGAGTCCTGCACGACCCGGTGGCCCCAGTCGGTGTCGAGTGAGACGACACCGCGGCGGCCGTGCTCCGGCTGGAACAGCGGCAGCTTCGCCTGGAAGTACTCCTCCATGTCGGCGTAGTCGTCGAGGTGGTCGTGGCTGAGGTTCGTGAAGGCGACGACGTCGAACACGATGCCGTCGACCCGGTGCCGGCTGAGGGCCTGGGCACTGACCTCGACGGCCACCGCGCGCACCTCGCTCTCCCGCATCCGGGCGAGGAGGGCGTGCATCTCGCTGGCCTCCGGCGTGGTGAGCCGGCTCGTCACGCTGAGCGACCCGATGTGGCGCTCGGCGGTGGAGCTCAGCCCGGTGACCAGACCGAGCTGCTTGAGGACGCCTTCGAGGATGTACGACGTGCTCGTCTTGCCGTTCGTCCCGGTGACGGCGAAGAGCTGCGGCAACTCGGCCTCGTCGGGGTTCGTGCGGTAGACCCACGCCGACACGTCACCGAGCGCGGCCCGGGGGGTCCTCGACCTCGAGCACCGGCAGCCCGGAGGCCTCGGCGATCGCGACACCGGCGGCGTCGGTGAGCACGGCGACGGCCCCGCGCTCGGCGGCGTCCGTGGCGAACTCGGCACCGTGGCGGTTCGCCCCGTGCACGCCGACGAACAGGTCACCGGGCTGCACCTCGGCGGCGCTCAGGGTGACACCGGTCGTCTCGACGCCGTCGAGCGATCCGACGACGCGGAGCCCGAAGGCGTTCGCGAGTTCGGCGACCGGCCGCGGGGTCGGGTGTTCGGGCCGGAGGACCGGGGGGGATCCGTGCTGACAAGTGCTCCTTCTTCCTCACCACGTGGACAGTGCGGCTACCAGGTGGACGGGTAGGTCCGCGCCTCTGTCGTGGAGGGGGGCGACTCGGTACTTCTCGAGCACCTGGGACATGAGTGTGCGGAACGCCGGAGCCGCTCCGCTCGACCACTTGGTGGTCTGCGGCTTCGTGAACGTCACCGTGACAACATACTGGGGGGTCCTCGGCGGGTGCCATTCCGGCCACCGAGATCACACGCTCCGCGCCGTAGCCCTTCGCGCCGTCCGCGACCTCGGCCGTGCCGGTCTTCGCGGCGATGTTGTAGCCGGAGATCGGCTTCATGCCGACGAGTGTGCCGCCGGTGACGACGCTCTGCAGCATGTCGACCGTCTGCGACGCCGCCTGCTCGGAGACGACCCGCTTCTCCTGCACGTCGGGCGCGTCGATCGTCCTGCCGTCCGCGGTCTCGCAGCCCTTCACCATGTGGAGCGGGATCCGGACGCCGTCGTTGGCGAGGGTCTGGTAGACGCTCGACACCTGCATGGCGGTCGTGACGATGCCCTGTCCGAACATGGAGTTGATGTCGGTCTGCTGGTCCCACTGCGGGCTCGCGCCGTAGTCCATCGTCGGCTGGCCCGGGTAGTCGATGGCGGGCTCGGGCTCGAAGAGGCCGAAGTCGCGCATGACGTCGTACCGCTGCTGGGTCGACAGCTTCGCGCCGAGGTCGGTGATCCCGACGTTCGAGGAGTCGCGGAGGATGCCGGTGAGCGTCAGGTTCTCGGTCGGGTGGAACTCGGAGTCGTGGATGGTGCCGCCCCACGGGAACGTCCTGGAGTACGGCACCACGGCCTGCGTCGTCGGGGTCGCGAGCCCCTTGTCGATGAGCGCGGCGGCGATCGCGGCCTTGATCGTGGAGCCGGGCTCGTAGGCCGCGGTGAGGGCGCGCGAGCCGTACGCACCGGGGTCGGTCGTCGCGTCGACGTCGTTCGGGTCGACCGTCGGGTAGTCCGCGACGGCGAGCACCTCGCCCGTCTTCGCGTTGACGACGGTGGCGGTCGCCGACTCCGCCTTGAGCTGCTGTGCGGCGTCGGCGATGTCCTGTGACGCCATGTACTGCAGGTCGCTGTCGATGGTGGTGACGAGCGTGCCGCCGTCCTTGGCCCGCTTCTTCGTCACGGTGCTGCCCGGGAGCTGCACCCCGTCCTCGCCGCGCTCGTACGTCTCGGAGCCGTTCGTGCCGGCGAGGCACTTCTGGTACGCGAGCTCGAGGCCGGCCTGGGCGCCGTCCGTCCCCATGAAGCCGGTGATGTTGCCCGTCGCCGCGGCGGTCGGGTACGTCCGCGAAGCCTGCTGCTCCTTGTAGACCCAGGGGATGCCGAGCGCGGTGACCGCCTCGTAGTGCTTCACGTCGATGCCCTTGACCAGGTAGGCGAAGTCCGACTTCGGGTCGGCCGCGATGGCCGCCTGCATCTCGGCGACGTCGCCGCCCGACGCCTGCGCGACGGCGGCGAGTGCCTGCTCGACGGTGACGTCCTTGACGCGGCTGCCGCCGAGCTTCCCCCTCGAACCCCTTGACCAACCGGGGCGAGGTCGTGATGTTGTACCGGACGACGCTCTCGGCGAGTGCGGTGCCGTCACGGTCGACGATCGAGCCCCGCGTGCCGTACAGGGTCACGGGGATGCTGCGCTTCGACTCGGCGGCCTTCGTGAGTTCCGCGGCCTGCACGACCTGGATGTCGACGAGGCGGACCACGAACACCGCCACGAGCGCGATGACGGCGAGCATCACGACGCTGTAGCGGAGGCGGCGGGAGCGGAGGGTCTTCGTCACGAGCGGCCTTTCCGGGATGGAGCTGCGCCCCGGGTCACCGGGTCGTGGGTGCCTGGAGCTGGTTCGGGTCGGACTCTACGGAGGACCCCGCGGAACCCTCGTCCGACGCGCTGGCCGCGCCGGTGTTCCCAGCGTCGGCGGCCGGTGCCGGAGCGGCGGCGGCCGGAGCGGCAGGGGCCTGGCTGCTGGCCGCCGGTGCCGTGTCCGAGGCGCCGGTCTCCTTGCTCGTGGCGGTGTCCCCGGCCTGGGCTGCGAGGGGGGGACGTCACCGAGCAGGGCGTTCGGGACCTGGTTCGCGGTGTTCCCCGTCGCTTCCTCCGGGGTCGCGGGCTTCGGCGTGCCGTACACCGTCCCCGTCTTCGGGTCGAGGTAGACCGGCGTCGAGTTCGCGATCATCCCGAGGGCCTGCGCGTTCCGGGCCAGGTTCTGTGGCGACTCGAGCACCTTGAGGTCCTCGGACAGGGACGCCTGGGTCCGCGTCAGCCCGGTCTGCTCGCTCTTCAGGGAGCTGAGCGTGTAGGCGCCCTGGCTGAGCGCCATGCTGATCCCGAGCTGCGCGAGGAGCAGGACGCCGAGCGCCGCGATGGCCACCACGGCGTAGGCCACCCGGGGGCGGGCACGCCGCTGCGCCTTCGTCGGGGTGACCTCGACGAGTTCCGGGCGGCGGTCGCGGTCCGGGCGCGGGGCACGCGACGGGGCGACGACAGGGTCGACGAGTGCGAGGTTCGTGCTCATGTCACTTCCGGATCCGCTCGGCCGCGCGCAGGCGCACGGGGGTGGCTCGGGGGGTTGGCGGCGCGTTCCGCCTCGTCGGCCTGTTCCGCGCCCTTGACGACGAGGGTGAAGGTCGGCGCGTGCTCGGGGAGCTCCACCGGCAGGTCGGCCGGTGCGTTCGAGGTCGTGCGCTCGACGAGGGCCCGCTTCACGATGCGGTCCTCGAGGGACTGGTAGGACTCGACGACCAGGCGGCCGCCGACCCGGATGCGGTCGAGCGCGGCGGGGATCGCGCGCTCGAGGACGCTCAGTTCGGTGTTGACCTCGATCCGCAGCGCCTGGAAGACGCGCTTGGCCGGGTGCCCCTGGCGCTGGATCGCGACGGGGGTGGCGTCGTGGAGCACCTGCACGAGGTCGCCGGACATCGTGAAGGGCGTGGTCGCCCGGCGTTCGACGATCGCCTTGGCGTAGCGGCCGGCGAGCTTCTCCTCGCCGTAGCGCTGGAAGATCCGCCGGAGTTCGCGCTCGTCGTACTCGGCGAGGACCTCGGCCGCGGTGATGCCCTGCGTCCGGTCCATCCGCATGTCGAGCGGCGCGTCCTGGCTGTAGGCGAAGCCGCGCTCGGCCCGGTCGAGCTGGAGTGACGAGACGCCGAGGTCGAACAGGACCCCGTCGACCTCCGCGATGCCGAGCCCGTCGAGGGCGGCCGGGAGTTCGTCGTACACGGTGTGCACCAGGTGCACACGGTCGCCGAAACGAGCCAACCGCTCCCCCCGCGATGCCGAGTGCGTCGGTGTCGCGGTCGAGGCCGACCAGGGTCAGGTCGGGGAACCGCTCGAGGAGGCCCGCCGAGTGTCCGCCCATGCCGAGCGTCGCGTCGACGACGACCTTGCCCGGACCCTCGAGGGTCGGGGTGAAGAGGTCGACGATGCGCTCGAGCATGACGGGGGGTGTGCGGGAACCGTTCGGGTGTGCTCATCTGCGCCCCTGCCCTCCTGGGCCGCGGGTCCGGATCCCCATCCATGCGACCTGACACCGGGGAAGGTGTGTCAGGGCTTCACGGCTGGGAGTCCCGATCCACGGATCAGAAGATGCCCGGGATCACCTCCTCGTCGTTCTCGGCGAAGGCCTCTTCGGCCTCGGCGTAGTAGGCCTCCCATGCGCTGGTCGACCAGATCTCGGCACGGTCACCGCTGCCGATGACCGTCAGGTCCCGCTCGAGCCCCGCGTACTCGCGGAGGTTCTGCGGGATCGTGACGCGGTTCTGCTTGTCGGGCTGCTCCGCGCTCGCTCCGGAGAGGAACAGGCGCATGTAGTCACGAGTGCGCTTCGACGTCATCGGTGCCTGGCGGATCCGTTCGTGGAGTTCCTCGAAGGTCCTGGCACTGAAGACGACCACGCACCGCTCCTGGCCGCGGGTCATGACGAGTCCCCCCGGACAGTTCGTCCCGGAACTTGGCGGGGAGGATCACGCGACCCTTCTCGTCGAGCTTCGGGGCATGGGTACCGAGCAGCACGTCGGGGCCTCCCCCTCAGCTCCACTCGTCGTCGTCATCCCCCCACGGTACTCCACTTCCCTCCACTCCGCTGTGCACACGCCCCACTGAGATGCCCCGGCACCCCTACTGGAGGTCTCCCGCGTGCGCCGACCACGCCCGCGCCCCCCCGGATCTGCGCGGATCGTGGCGTGACGGCCGCCGGTGGAGCGGAGTGGAGGGGGAATCCCCGGGAAAAGGGTGCCGAGACCGCTCGGAGGGCACAGAAAAACGGGGCCGGCCTCGGAAGGCCGACCCCGTGGAGGGATGTGGAGGAGCTAGTCCTGCTGGTTGCGCTTGTCCCAGCGCTCGTTCATCCGGTCGATGAAGGAGCCGCCGGATGAACCCCGTGCGGGACGGGCCCCACCGCGGGCTCCTGGTCCGGACGACGCGGTCCGGGTCGGGCGAGCGGTCGGGGTACGACCACCGGGGCGCAGGGCGAAGAGGACCCCGCCGAGCATGACGACGAAGCCCAGCACGCCGATCAGGGGCTGCTTGATGACCAGGCCCAGCACGATCACCCCGACGCCGACGAGGCCGATCAGGACGCCGATCGTGATCGCGGTGTACGTCGGACGGCCCTGGCGGCGACTGACGCGCGCCACGAAGTCGGAGTCGTTCTGGTAGAGGCTCCGCTCCATCTCTTCGAGGAGTCGTTGCTCTTGCTCCGAGAGCGGCATCTTGGTTCCCTCTTGTTCCTGGGATCGACGCGGTGGAAGGGGTGGATCGATCTTACGACCGGGCCACCCACTAAGGTAAGGACCGTGGCTGAGAGTACGCGATTAGTGGACCTCGTCTCGGCGCGGATCGATCGGGCTCTCGACGAGCAGCGCGACCGCCTCGCGGCGATCAGTCCGGACCTGCTCCCCTTCGACAGGTTCGCGCGTGACCTGCTCGGCGGCGGCAAGCGCTTCCGCGCCCTGTTCTGCTACTGGGGCTGGCAGTCCGTCGCCGGACGCTCCGGCTCGTTCGACCCGCTGTCCGAGGGCTCCCGCCAGACGACCGCCGAGGCCGTCGTCACCGCCGCCGCCGCGCTCGAGGTCTTCCACGCCGCGGCCCTCGTGCACGACGACATCATGGACCGGTCGGACACCCGTCGCGGTCGTCCCGCCGCCCACCGCCGGTACGAGTCGCTCCACGCCGAGTCCGGCTGGGTCGGAGACCGCGCGCTCTACGGCACGAACGCGGCCCTGCTGCTCGGGGACCTGCTGCTCTCGCTGAGCGACGCCGTGTTCGACGAGGCCCTCGCCCTCCTCGACCCCGTCCGGGCGCGCATCGTGCGGCAGGAGTTCCACGCGATGCGGCTCGAGGTCACCGCCGGGCAGTACCTCGACATCCACGAGGAGACCGCCTGGCCGACCGTGGACGACGCCGAACAGCTCGTCCGCGCGCAGCGGGTGATCGTCTTCAAGTCCGCCAAGTACTCGGTGGAGGCACCGCTGCTCATCGGAGCGCTCATCGCCGGCGCGAGTGCGAACCAGCTCGACGGCCTGCGGTCCTTCGGTCTCCCCCCTCGGCGTGGCCTACCAGCTGCGCGACGACATGCTCGGGGTCTTCGGTGACCCCGAGGTGACCGGCAAGCCCGCCGGCGACGACCTCCGCGAGGGCAAGCGCACCGTCCTCGTCGCCACCGCCCGCAAGGCCCTGCCGGTCGGTGCACGGCAGCTGCTCGACGAGCTCCTCGGTGACCCGGACCTCGACGACGACCAGGTGCAGATGCTCCGCGCGACGCTCACCGAGTCGGGTGCGGTCAGCGCGGTCGAACGCTCGATCGACCGGCACGTCCAGCGTGCCAAGGCCGCCCTCGACGCCGCACCGCTCACCCCTTCGGCGCGCGACCAGCTCGCGGCCCTCGCCGACACCGTCAGCAACCGCTCCGCCTGACCGGGCGCGCGCGGCACCGCAGACGGACGGGAGGCCCGGGTACCAGCTGGTACCCGGGCCTCCCGTCCGTCGGGCGGTCGCGTCTAGAGCAGTGCCTGGGCCGCGCGGCGCACTTCCGCCTTGCGGTTGGCGCGCAGGGCGGCGACGGGCGTCGTCCCCATCGCGTCGTCGTGCGTCAGCATCCACCGCACGGCCTCGTCGTCGGTGAGCCCGTTGTCGCCGAGGACGATGAGGGTGCCGCGCAACGCGGGCAGCGGCTCGGTGCCGTCGAGGAACTCGACGGGGACGCGGAGCACGCCGTCGACGCGGGCGGGGAGCAGCGTGCGCTCCTCGAACAGACGGTGGACACGGCCGGGGCTCACCCCCCAGCAGGTCGACCAGGTCGGGCACGGTCAACCAGCGTTCGGACAGGGCGTCGTCTCCGGGAAGGGCACTCACGGGGACCATCGTGCCAGAGCCGGGCGGGCTCGCGCAGCACACCACGGCGGTGAACAGCGTCGTGTCGGGCGGCCGATTCCCCGCTGAGTCACAGCAGTCACACCCGCATCACCCGACTCTCTGGTTGACTTGGGACCACCGGCGTGTCAGCGTGTGGTCACCTGTGCGTGACGTGCGCGCACGGCCGCCAGAGCCACCCCGTGCCGACGACGTGCGGAGACAGGAGAACGACCGTGGACAGGGACACGACCGCAGACGAGGCAGCGCGCCGCATCCGCTCCGCCCGCTTCGCCACCATGCCGATCGTCCTGGCCGGCACGATCGCCGTGACCGCCGGGCTGACCGGACCGATCGCGCACGCCGAGCAGCGCCACGACGACGACACCGGGAAGCGTCACGTCGACGCGGACCGGGACGTCCACGTGGACCGGGACCTCGGGTCACGCCCGGTGTTCGCCACGGCCGTGGCGCGCCCCGCGACGCCGGTCGCCACCACCGTCGCCGCGACGCGCACCGCCGCGCCGACGACGTACACGGTGCAGCAGGGCGACACCGTCTCCGGCATCGCGGCCCGGTACGGCCTCTCCGCGCAGGAGATCCTCGTCCGCAACGGCCTCGGCTGGAACACGATCATCCACGCCGGGCAGACGCTCCGCCTCGCATCGACCCCGGTCGGCGCCGCGCAGTCCACGGCGTCCGGCACCGCGAGCTACCACGTCAAGCAGGGCGACACCGTCTCGGGGATCGCCGCCAAGGTCGGCGTCTCGACCGCCGCGCTCCTCACCGCGAACGAGCTGTCCCAGCGCAGCGTCATCTACCCGGGCCAGACCCTCCGCGTCCCCGCCGGCACCGCGAGCGCGACGAAGACCGCGACCACCGCCGGGCCCGTGGCACCGTCCGCCGGCCCGACCACGTCGTCGGCCGTCGTCCGCGGCGGCTCGGTCACGATCGGTGACGGCGACACCATCGCATCGGTCGCGACGACCCACGGCGTGTCCGTCGCGTCCCTGCTCGCCGCGAACGGTCTGACCTACACGAGCACGATCTACGCCGGCGGCACCCTGGTCCTCCCGACGAGCGGGGCGTCCCTGTCCAGCGAACAGCGCGCGAACGCGGCGACCATCGTCCGCGTCGGCCGGTCGCTCGGGGTGCCCGACCGCGGGCTCGTCATCGCGCTGGCGACGGCGATGCAGGAGTCGAGCCTCCGCAACCTCGCGCACGGCGACCGCGACTCGGTCGGGCTGTTCCAGCAGCGGCCGAGCCAGGGCTGGGGGGACGCCCGCGCAGCTCCAGGACACCGTGTACGCCTCGGAGCTGTTCTTCGGCGGCTCGCGGAACCCCAACCCGGGTGTCACCCGGGGGGCTCCTCGACGTCCCCGGCTGGTCGTCGATGAGCGTCACCGAGGCCGCCCAGGCCGTCCAGCTGTCCGCGTACCCGAAGGCCTACGCCCAGTGGGAGCAGTCGGCGGCCGCCTGGCTCCGCTCGCTCTGAGCCGGTCGTCCCCGGCCTGACTCCGATCCCCGGGTCATCCCTCCGGTCGAGATCGTGTAACGACCGGTGCGCCGGTGTGCTCGTCCGGTGCACCGCTTCGTAGAATGCCGCAGATGACCACGAACGCCGCCACGGACCCGATGATCGGTCGCATGATCGATCAGCGGTACCGCGTCCGCTCCCGCATCGCGCGGGGCGGCATGGCGACCGTGTACCTCGCCACCGACGTCCGCCTCGAGCGCCGCGTCGCCGTCAAGATCATGCACGGCCACCTCGCGGACGACCAGGCGTTCCGGGAGCGGTTCATCCAGGAGGCCCGTTCGGCCGCCCGCCTCTCCCACCCCAACCTCGTCGGCGTCTACGACCAGGGTGCCGAGGACGACTGCGTCTACATCGTCATGGAGTACATCCCGGGCATCACGCTCCGCGACCTCCTGCAGGAGCACCGCGCCCTCACGCCGGAGCAGGCGACCGACATCCTCCGGGCCGTCCTCGCCGGGCTGGCGTCCGCGCACCGCGCCGGGATCGTGCACCGCGACCTGAAGCCCGAGAACGTGCTGCTCGCCGACGACGGCCGGATCAAGCTCGGCGACTTCGGGCTCGCCCGGGCCACCACCGCGAACACGGCCACGGGTGCGGCCCTGCTCGGGACCATCGCGTACCTCTCCCCCCGAACTCGTCACCCGTGGCGCCGCGGACTCGCGGAGCGACATCTACGCGCTCGGCATCATGCTCTACGAGATGCTCACCGGCGAGCAGCCCTACAAGGGCGAGCAGCCGATGCAGATCGCCTACCAGCACGCCAACGGCACCGTCCCGGCGCCGAGCGCCGCGCTGCCCGGCGTCCCGGCGGAGCTCGACGACCTCGTCGCCTGGGCCACCGCACGGGACCCCCCGCGACCGACCCCGTGACGCCCGCGAGATGCTCGACCACATGGCCGGCGGGCAGCAGCGTGCCACCGGCCAGTACCGGACGGCCGTCCTCCGCCCCGAGAACGCGACCGCGATCCTCCCGTCGGGTGGCAGCGCCGGCGCAGCGACCTCCGGCGACGACGTCGAGGACGCGAGCGAACACGACACCACGGTGCTCGACCGCCGCGGGACGCAGGAGACCCCGCCGCGTCGGCCCGGCGGCCGATCGGCGCCCGGGCCGCGACGGACCGGCGCCGTCACCGCCGCGCTCTCCCCCCGCCGGGCAGCGGCTCGCGGACAAGTCGGTCAAGCGGCGGAAGCGCGGGTGGATCGCCCTCGTGGTCGTGGTCGTCCTCGCGCTCGTCGGCGCGGGCATCGCCGCGTGGTACGGCCCCGGCCCCGGCGGCAACGTCCGGATCCCCGCCGTCGCCGGCAAGACCGTCCAGCAGGTGCGCCAGAGCCTCGAGTCGACCGGCCTGCGTGCCGCGGCCGCGACGACCAGCCGTCCCGACCTGTCCGTCGAGGCCGGCCTGGTCACCGCGACCCAGCCGCCCACGGACCGCGAGGTCCGGAAGGGCACGGCGGTCCGCATCGTCGTCTCGAGCGGCCCCCCGCATGATCGCCCTCCCGGCGATCGTCGGTCAGTCCGTCTCCACCGCGCAGGCCGCCCTCGACGACGACTTCCGGCTGCAGGACCCGCGGTACGAGTTCTCCGCCGACGTGCCCGCCGACGCCGTGATCGCCGCGACCGGCCGGGACGGCTCCGGCGCCGTCGACCTGACCACGGTCGAGCACTACCCCGAACGCGGACCCGTGACCCTGACCGTCTCACTCGGAGCCGTCCCGGACGTCACCGGGAAGACCGTCGACGACGCCAGGGCCGCCCTCGCCGCCGTCGGCCTCGAACTCGGTGCCCAGACGCAGCAGTACAGCGAGGACGTCCCGACCGGCCAGGTCATGTCCGCGACGGTGACCGACGACCCGGCGGTGAAGGGCTCGGCCGTGGACGTCGTCGTCTCGCAGGGACCGGCGCCGATCGCCCTCCCCCGACGTCTCCGGCGACACCGTCGACGAGGCGCGCTCGACGCTCGAGGCGCTCGGCCTCGAGGTCACCTACCCCGACTGCACGAACATCCTCTGCGGGTTCTACGACTGGGAGAGCAAGCTCCCCGTGCGCTCGACCGACCCGGCGCCGGGCACCACCGTGCACAAGGGCGACACCGTCACCCTGGCCTACGACCAGTAGCCCTCGGACGACCGGACGGCCGGGCGAACGGGAGGCCGGACGGACGGGAGGCCCGTCACCGGTCCGGTGTCGGGCCTCCTGTCCGTCAGCGGGGTGCGTCGGGGCGACCGCCGCTGGTGGCGGCGTCGATCAGCGCGCGACGGACGGGTGCGCGCGGAGCTCCTCGGCCACCAGGAAGGCGAGCTCGAGCGACTGCATGTGGTTGAGGCGCGGGTCGCAGAGCGACTCGTACCGGGTGGCGAGGGTCGCCTCGTCGATGTGCTCCGAGCCACCCAGGCACTCGGTGACGTCGTCGCCCGTGAGCTCGACGTGCATGCCGCCCGGGTACGTGCCGACCGCGCGGTGCACCTCGAAGAACCCGAGGACCTCGTCCACGACGTCGTCGAACCGGCGGGTCTTGTACCCGTTCGGCGTGGTGAGCCCGTTGCCGTGCATCGGGTCGGTCACCCAGAGCGGGTTCGCGTCCATGCCCTTGGCCGCCTCGAGCAGCTTCGGGAGCTCGTCGCGGATCCGGCCGGCACCCATCCGGGTGATGAAGGTCAGGCGGCCCGGCTCGCGCTCCGGGTCGAGCTTCTCGATGAGGGCCCGCATGTCGTCGACGCTCGTCGTCGGCCCGAGCTTGACGCCGATCGGGTTCCGCACGCGGGACAGGAAGTCGACGTGCGCCCCGTCGAGGTCGCGAGTGCGCTCCCCGATCCAGATGAAGTGGCCGGACGTGTCGTACGCCTGACCCGACCGGGAGTCGATCCGGGTCATCGGGCGCTCGTAGTCCATGAGCAGGCCCTCGTGCGAGGCGTAGAACTCGACGTGCTTGAGCGCCTCGAAGTCGGCGCCGCACGCGGCCATGAACTGGATGGCACGGTCGATCTCGGCCGCCAGGTTCTCGTACCGGGCGTTCGCCGGGTTCGCCGCGAAGCCCTTGTTCCACGAGTGCACCTGGCGCAGGTCGGCGAACCCGCCCTGCGTGAAGGCGCGGACGAGGTTCAGGGTGGACGCCGCCGTGTGGTAGCCCTGCACGAGCCGACGCGGGTCGGCCTGGCGGGACTCCGGGGTGAAGTCGTACCCGTTCACGATGTCACCGCGGTAGGCCGGCAGGGTGACGTCCCCCCCCGGGTCTCGAGGTCGCTCGACCGGGGCTTCGCGAACTGCCCGGCCATGCGGCCCATCTTGATGACCGGGGTCGACGCACCGTAGGTGAGCACGACGGCCATCTGCAGGATGGTCTTCACGCGGTCGCGGATCGAGTCCGCGGTGGCGCCGGCGAAGGTCTCGGCGCAGTCACCGCCCTGCAGCAGGAACGCCCTGCCCTGGGCGGCGGCGGCCAGGCGGTCGCGCAGCTGGTCGACCTCGCCCGCGAAGACGAGCGGCGGCAGCGTGGCGATCTCCGCGGAGGCGGCCTCGGCAGCGGCGGGGTCCGGCCAGGTCGGCTGCTGCTTGATCGGGAGCGTGCGCCAGTGGTCGAGCCCCGCGATCACGTCAGGGTCCTGCAGGGTGAGGGAGTCGATCGACTCGGACAAGGCTGCACCTCGGTGTTCTGGTCGCACGCGGCCGTCGCCGGGACGGCGTCCCGACGGTTGCGGGACTGTCCGAGCCTACCGTCCGGGTGTGACCCGACGCTCCCGCATGACGGTCTCCCGGGCGGTCGTCGCGCGCTCCTTGACGCTCGTCGCGTAGACGTCCTCGTACTGCTGCCGGCTCAGCCCGCGGAGCTCGTGCATGATCTCGTCCGTGACGCTGCGGAGGATGAAGCGGTCGGTCTCGAGTCCCTCGAAGCGGGAGAAGTCGAGCGGCTTGCCGAAGACGACGCCGACGCGCTTGAACTTCGGGAACTTCTGGCCGATCTGCTGGACCTCGCGGGTGCCGACCATCGCGACGGGCACGACGACGACCCGGCCCTCCAGGACCATCCGGGCGATGCCGGTCCGGCCGCGGTAGAGCTTGCCGTCCGGGCTGCGCGTGCCCTCCGGGTAGATGCCGAGCTGCTCGCCGCGGGCCAGGACCTGCAGCCCGGTGCGGAGCGAGGCCTCCGATGCCTTGCCGCCGGAGCGGTCGATGGGGAGCTGCCCGATCGCGTTGAAGAACGTCTTCGTCGCCCAGCCCTTCAGCCCGCGGCCGGTGAAGTAGTCGCTCTTCGCGAGGAACGACATCCGCCGGTCGAGCACAGCGGGGAGGATCACGGAGTCGATGAACGACACGTGGTTCGACGCGAAGATGACCGGCCCGGACCGCGGGACGTTCTCGCGGCCGATCACCCACGGCCGGAACAGCGTCAGGATGAGCGGGCCGAGCACGAAGTTCTTCAGCAGCCAGTAGAGCATCGTCGACTCCGTCGGGTGGGGTGTGGTCAGGCCGTGCGGGCGTGGATGCGGGCGAGGTCGGCGGCACCGACCACCCCCCGCGTCGTTGACGAGCTCGGCGATCACGAAGTCCGGCTCCGGGTGGTAGCCGCGGGCCGGGAGGTTGTTGAGGTACGCCTGCTTGATCGGCTCGAGCAGCCGGTCCCCGGCGCTGGCGACCCCGCCGCCGAACACGAACAGCTGCGGGTCGAGCACCGCGGACAACGACGCGCACGCCTCGCCCAGGTGCCGTCCGAGCCGACGCAGCGCGGCGAGGGCGCCGGGGTCGTCGGCCAGGATGAGGTCCCCGACGACCGCGCCGTCCAGGTGGCCGCCGTTCGCGTCACGGGCCTCGGCCAGTGCCACGCCGATGCCACCGGCGTCCGCGACGTCGTTCGCCATCCGCTGGAGGGCGCGGCCCGAGCCGTACTGCTCGATGCACCCGCGCGCGCCGCACCCACAGGGCAGGCCGTTCGGGACGATGCGGAGGTGCCCGATCTCGCCGCCGGTGCCGAACCCGCCACGGAACAGGCGGTCCTCGGTGACGATCGCGCCCCCCGACACCGGTGCCGATGGTCAGCATGGTCATGTCCGACACCAGGCGACCGGCACCGAAGCGGAACTCGGCCCACCCGGCGGCGTTCGCGTCGTTGTCGACGGTGATGTGCAGGTCGCCGAGACGCTCCTGCAGCTTCTGGCGCAGGGGTTCGTTCCGCCAGCGGATGTTCGGCGTGTAGTAGACGATCGACTGCGATGCGTCGATGAAGCCCGGCGCCGCGACCCCCCACCGCACCGACCTGGTGCTGGAGGCTGAGGCGCTCGACCATCGACACGACGTCGTCGAGCATGGCGATCGGGTCCGCAGCGTTCGTGGCGACGCGGTCCTCGGCGAGGATCTCGCCGAGCTCCGTGACGACCGCTCCCGCGATCTTGGTGCCCCCCGATGTCGATTCCGATGGCATGCACGAACACGCAGCCTACCGGTTCGGCGGCGGCGCACCGAACGGGTGGACGCTCACCGAACTCCGGAGGAGTCGTCCTATGCTGAGTGTGAGCCGTCTCGACGATGAGCGGACTCACATCGAACCGGCCGACGAGGGAGTTGCCGTGACCGATCAGCGTGCCGACCGCACCACGTCCACCAGCAGGGGCGGGTCCCCTGCCGAACACGGCGCCGGCCCGGTCGCACCGGACCACGGTTCAGCGGCCCGCCTGCTCTCCGACCGGGCGAAGCTCACGCCCGACCGTCCGATCCTCGCCGAGCGCACCGGCGACACCTGGACCGGCATCAGCGCCGCCGACGTCCTCGCGCGCGTCCGCGGCATCGCGAAGGGCTTCGTCGCAGCGGGGCTGCAGCCCGGCGCCCACGTGGCGATCCTCTCGCGCACGCGGATGGAGTGGACACTCGTCGACTTCGCGGTGTGGACCGCGGGTCTCGTGTCCGTCCCGGTGTACGAGACGAGCGCGCCGGACCAGATCCGGCACGTCCTGGCCGACTCCGAGTCCGTCGCGATCGTCGTCGAGCAGGAGGAGCACGCCCGACGGGTCGCCGGCATCGCCGCCGACCTGCCGCACCTCGGCCAGCACTGGACGATCGACGGCGGCGGTCTCGACGACCTGACCCGCCTCGGTGAGGACGTCAGCGACGAGGAGCTCGACGGCCGGACGGCCACGGTGTCCGGGCGCGACGACGCCACGATCATCTACACCTCCGGGACGACCGGGCGCCCGAAGGGCTGCGTGCTCCGGCACGACAACTTCACCGCCACCGTGGAGAACGCCACCGAGGCGATGTCGGAGGTGGTGGCCGGGGACGCCTCCACCCTGCTCTTCATCCCGATGGCCCACGTGTTCGCCCGGTTCATCGCCGCGATGTCGGTCTCCGCCGGCGTGCTCGTCGGCCACGAACCGGACACGAAGGACCTGCTGAGGGCGGTGTCGACCTTCAAGCCGACCTTCCTGCTCGCGGTCCCCCCGGGTGTTCGAGAAGATCTACAACTCGTCCGAGCAGAAGGCCGACCTCGGGGGCAAGGGCAGGGTCTTCCGCGCGGCAGCCGCGACCGCCGTGGCGCACTCCGAGGCCGTCGCGGCCGGTCGGGTGCCGCTCGGCCTCACGCTGCGCTTCCGGCTCTTCGACAAGCTCGTGTACGCGAAGCTCCGGGACGCACTCGGCGGTCGGGTCCGCTACGCGATCAGCGGGTCCGCACCGCTCTCCCCGCGCCTGTCCCACTTCTTCCGCTCGATCGGCGTCGTCATCCTCGAGGGGTACGGCCTCACGGAGACGACCGCGCCCGCGACGGTGAACCGTGCGACGGAGCTGCGGATCGGCACCGTCGGTCGTGCCCTGCCGGGCGTGGAGGTCCGGATCGCGGACGACCAGGAGATCCTGATCCGCGGGGTCGACGTCTTCGACCGCTACTGGCGGAACCCGGAGGCGACGGCGGCGGCGTTCCGCGACGGCTGGTTCCGCACCGGCGACCTCGGCCGGCTGGACGCCGACGGGGTCCTCACCGTGACCGGGCGCGCGAAGGAGCTCATCGTCACCGCGAGCGGCAAGAACGTCGCGCCGGCGCCGCTCGAGGACGCCGTCCGCGAGCACCCGGTGGTCGGTCAGGTCGTGGTCGTGGGCGAGGGCAAGCCGTTCGTCGCGGCCCTCGTCACGCTCGACCGCGAGATGCTCCCGGGCTGGTGTGCGGCGCGCGGGATCGAGCCCGCGCTGACGCCCCGGCAGGCCGTCCACGACGAGCGGGTGCAGCAGGCCGTGCAGGAGGCGGTGGACGCCGCGAACGGCCGGGTCTCGCGCGCGGAGTCGATCCGCTCGTTCTCGGTCGTCGACGCTGACCTGACCGAGGCCTCCGGGCACCTCACGCCGAAGCTCACCGTGAAGCGCTCGGTCGTGCTGCGCGACTTCGCCGCGGACATCGACCACATCTACTCGGGGTCGAAGGTGCAGACGACGTCGACGCCCGTCGTGCAGGAGCGCCGTCGCCACTGACTCGTGAGAGCACCGGAGGCCCGTCACCGTGGGAACGGTGACGGGCCTCCGGTGGTCCTGGCGCGCCCGGACCGGCGGGGACCGGTCGGGTCGCGCCGCTACGCCTGCGGGACCTCCGGCGAGTCGATCGGGTCGAGGACCGCCGTCGCGGCGGCTCCCGTCGAGACCGGTTCGGGTCGGCGGTTGGTGCGGGTGCGGTGCGAGCTGAGCTCGTCGTTCTGAGGTGCCATCGTGCTCGTCCTCGTGCGTGGGATCGTCATCGGTGGGGTGACCGACCCGAGTACGGTACTCCGTCCTCGACGAGGACCGACAATCCCACGTCCGGGTGTCACCCGACCGCGGCGCACGGGCCGCGGTCGGGTGCTCAGCGGCGCATCGCGATGACGGCCGACGACTTCGCGCTGGCCGTCGAGACGCCCGGGTGTGTGATCGACACGCGGACGCGGTACTTGGCCTCGGGGAGGCTGCCCAGTGCCCAGCGGACCGAGTTCGTCCCCTTCTTGACGGCGACGTTCTTCGCCACCGTGTGCCACGTCCCGGAGCCGCTGCGGGCCACCGAGACGGTCGCCTTGGCCCCGGAGACCCAGGCCGCGTCGTGGAACTTCACGAGGGTCGCGCCGTTCGCGCTCGGGTCGGTCCGCAGGTGCAGGGCCTTGAGGTGCCAGGTGAGCGCACCCGGGTCCTCGTTCGGGTCGAACCGGAGCTGCGAGATGGTGCGACCCTTCCACCCGAGCTTCGGGTTCAGGGCGTCCTCGTCGAGGTCGTTCTGGGCACTCAGGTCGATCTCGATCCGACGGGCGTTGCCGCCCGACCAGGTGAGCATGTCGTTGCCGATCTGCGGGATGGTCGACGACGGGTCCCACCAGATGAGCCGCGCCATCTTGCCGCCACCCGGGGTCCCCGCGAGCGAGAACGGGCCGTCGTACGTGTACTCGACGGAGAGGTGGTGGTACGAGTCGGCCTTGAAGCGGGACACCGGCAGGGAGAGCTGCGAGTCGCCGGGGTACTGGCCGGAGTTCCGCGCGGTCATCCCGTCCGCGCCGTAGCCGAGCACCGTGGCGTACTTCACACCGATGCCGCTCGCGTTGCCCGCGCTCGTGAAGACCCACGGCTTGCCGCGCTGTCGGGTGGCGAGGTCGACGCCCTGCCGCGTGTTCGGCGAGTCGACGACCGGACGCGGACGGCGCGCGACGACGGCGTCCCCGTAGGTCCCCGGCGGGTAGGCGGCGTGCGAGCCACCCGCACCGCGCAGGCGGGTCCAGTCGATGAGGGCCGTGCCGGACTTGCCCGCGGGCAGGACGACCGGGTCGAGACGGAGCGCGACGATCTTCCCCGACCAGGGGCGGCCCGACTGCAGGGTGGACGCGGATGACAGCGACAGGTCGTAGACCTTCGTGCCCGGCGTCACCGGGAAGGTGATGCCGCCACCGCACTCGGAGGTCTTCTCGCGGCAGGTCCACCACCAGACCGCGCCGATCTGCCGGTCGAACGGCTGGTTCATCTTGAACGACAGCCGCTTGTACCGCGAGGCGTCGATCGGCAACGAGGCGCCGTCACGGCCGTACGGCAGGCTGCCGCTCACGGTGTCGACGAGGGAGACGGAGTCCCCGGAGCGGAGCGCGACCCGGAGGTTGCCACCGGAGACCGATGCGGAGGTGCCCACGGCGTCGGTGTTCTGGTCGGCGGTGTTCGAGTAGTCCCACGGGTCGCCGTAGACCTCGGAGGCGAAGTCGGGTGACTCGACCTCACGGGTGGCTGCGGCTGCCCGTTCGGGTGCCGGGACGACGCTGATGGTCGTGCCGACGAGTGCCGCGAAGGCGGCGAGGACGACGATGGACGCGGTACGACGACGTGCCGCGCGGTGACGCTGCTGCATGCTGCTGATCCCCTGACCTGGACCGCCACGGCGGCGGTACCAGGTGACCGTACACAACGCCGGCGCCGGGGTCTGTCCGCCCTTGAGCGGACAAACCCGCTCCAGTTCGGGGGGGGGGTGGTCAGCGTTCGGCGGTCAGTGGAACCAGTCCTGCGCGCGGATGTCCCGCAGCGCCTGCCGCCGGGTCTCCGGGTCGAGCGTCATGACGTACACCGTGCCGTCGAGGTGGTCGCACTCGTGCTGCAGGGCCTCCGCCATCAGGCCGGTGCCCTCGAGCACGACCTCGGCACCGTCGACATCGACGCCGCGCACCTTGGCGTAGGGGAACCGTCGCGTCGGGTACGCCAGACCCGGCACCGACAGGCACCCCTCGTCCATGAGTTCGGGCTCGCCCGCGGTCTCGACGAGCTCCGGGTTGAGGACGTACCCGACCTCGCCGTCGACGTTGTAGGAGAACGCACGGAGTCCGACACCGATCTGCGGCGCCGCGACGCCGGCACGACCGGGCTCCTTGACGGTGTCGACGAGGTCCTGGACGAGTTCGCGGATCCCCTCGGAACCGATCCGGACGGGATCGGCCGGCGAGCGGAGGACGGGGTCGCCGAACAGGCGGATGGGACGGACGGTCACGTTACTGCAGCACCACCAAGAGGTCGCCGGCGTCCACCTGCTGGGTCACCGGGATCGCGAGACGGCCGACGGTCCCCGCGACGGGGGCCGTGATGGCCGCTTCCATCTTCATCGCCTCGATGCTCGCCACGGCCTGTCCGGCCTCGACGACGTCACCGACGGCGACCTTGAGCGTCACGACCCCGGAGAACGGGGCGGCGACGTGCTTCGGGTCGGACCGGTCCGCCTGCTCGGCGGCCTTGGTCTCGACGACGACGGAGCGGTCACGCACGGCCACCGGCCGCAGCTGCCCGTTCATGGTCGCCATGACGGTCCGGACGCCCTGGGCGTCGACCTCGCCGATCGCCTCGAGCCCGACGAGCAGGTTCACGCCCTTGCCGAGTGGCACCACGTGCTCCTCCCCCTGGCGCAGGCCGTAGAGGTAGTCGACGGTGGGCACGACGGAGAGGTCACCGTACTCGTCCCGCACCTCCTGGAACCGGCGCGTCGGCTGCTCGAACAGCAGGCGGTTCAGGGCCTGCTGCCGGACGGTGCCCGGGGTGCCCAGTGCGGCGCGCTCGTGCTCCGGCACCGGGGTGACGGCGATCCGGACGTCGCGTCCGGCCAGGACCTTCGACCGGAACGGCTCGGGCCACCCCCCCGGGCAGGTCACCGAGCTCCCCCCGCCATGAAGCCGATCACCGAGTCCGGCACGTCGTACTTCTCCGGGTGCTGCTCGAAGTCCGCGGGGTCGGCGTCGACCGCGGCGAGCTGCAGCGCGAGGTCACCGACCACCTTCGAGGACGGCGTGACCTTCGTCGGACGACCGAGGATCCGGTTCGCCTCGGCGTACCAGTCCTCGACCTGCTCGAAGCGGTCCCCGAGCCCGAGGGCGATGGCCTGCTGACGGAGGTTCGACAACTGTCCGCCCGGGATCTCGTGCTTGTAGACCCGGCCGGTGGGGCCGGCGAGCCCGGACTCGAAGGGTGCGTACACCCGGCGGACCGCCTCCCAGTACGGCTCGAGGTCGCCGACGGCGCCGAGGTCGATGCCCGTGTCCCGCTCGGTGTGTGCGAGCGCCGCGACCAGGGCCGACATGCTCGGCTGGCTGGTCGTGCCCGCCATCGGGGCTGCGGCCACGTCGACCGCGTCCGCTCCGGCCCGGGACGCCGCCATGAGGGTCGCGAGCTGCCCGCCCGCGGTGTCGTGCGTGTGCACGTGCACGGGCTGGTCGAAGCGCGCACGCAGGGCGGTGACGAGCCGCTCGGCCGCCCCGGCGCGGAGGAGGCCCGCCATGTCCTTGATCCCGATGACGTGCGCGCCGGCCTCGACCATCTGCTCGGCCAACCGGAGGTAGTAGTCGAGCGTGTACAGGTCCTCCGCCGGGTCCAGGAGGTCGCCGGTGTAGCAGAGCGCCGCCTCGGCGACCGCCGTGCCCGTGGCGAGCACGGCCTCCAGGGCGGGGCGGAGCTGGCTCACGTCGTTCAGCGCGTCGAACACGCGGAAGACGTCGACGCCGGTCTCGGCGGCCTCGGCGACGAACGCGTCGGTCACCTCCGTCGGGTACGGCGTGTACCCGACGGTGTTGCGTCCGCGCAGCAGCATCTGGATCGGGATGTTCGGCATCGCCGTGCGCAGCGCCGTCAGGCGCTCCCACGGGTCCTCCCCGAGGAACCGGAGCGCGACGTCGTAGGTCGCGCCGCCCCACGCCTCCATGCTGAGCAGCTGCGGGGTGAGCCTGGCGACGTGCGGGGCGACCGCGACGAGGTCCTTGGTACGGACGCGGGTGGCGAGGAGCGACTGGTGCGCGTCGCGCATCGTCGTCTCGGTCACGGCGAGGGCGGTCTGCGCACGCAGCGCCTCGGCCCACGCGGCCGGGCCGACCCGGAGCAGCAGGTCGCGCTGCCCCGCCGGCACCGGCGCAGCGAGGTCCGTGGCCGGGAGCTTCAGCGCCGGGTCCACCACGTGGGCGGCCGGCGAACCGTTCGGCCGGTTGACCGTGACGTCCGCGAGCCAGTTCAGCACCTTCGTACCGCGGTCCTTCGACACGTGGCCGTCGAACAGCTGCGGGCGTTCCCCGATGAACGCGGTCGAGACGTCCCCGCGGGCGAAGTCCGGGTCCTCGAGGACGGCCTGCAGGAAGGGGATGTTCGTGCTGACGCCGCGGATGCGGAACTCGGCGAGGGCACGACGGGCGCGGGCGACCGCCGCCGGGAAGTCACGACCGCGGCACGTCATCTTCGCGAGCATCGAGTCGAAGTGCGGGCTGATCTGCGCGCCGGTGGCGACGGTGCCGCCGTCGAGCCGCACGCCGGCGCCACCCGGGCTGCGGTACGTCGTGATCCGGCCGGTGTCGGGTCGGAACCCCTGCGTCGGGTCCTCGGTCGTGATCCGGGTCTGCAGCGCGGCGCCGTGGACCGCGACGCCGTCCTGCGACAGACCGAGATCGGCGAGCGTCTCCCCCCGCGGCGATCCGCATCTGCGACTGCACGAGGTCGACGTCGGTGACCTCTTCCGTCACGGTGTGCTCGACCTGGATGCGCGGGTTCATCTCGATGAAGACGTGCTGGCCGGCGCGCTCCCCCCACGGTGTCGAGGAGGAACTCGACCGTCCCCGCGTTCACGTAGCCGATCGAGCGCGCGAAGGCCACGGCGTCGCGGTGCAGTGCCGCCGCGATCGACGGGTCCAGGTTCGGCGCCGGTGCGATCTCGACGACCTTCTGGTTCCGCCGCTGCACCGAGCAGTCCCGCTCGAACAGGTGGATGGTGCCCGCGTCGTCACCGGTCGCGTCGGCGAGGATCTGCACCTCGATGTGCCGTGGACGCAGGACCGCCTGCTCGAGGAACATCGTCGGGTCACCGAAGGCGCTGTCGGCTTCGCGCATCGCCTCCTCGAGCGCCGGACGGAGCTCCGCGGGCGTCTCGACCCGCCGCATGCCGCGTCCGCCACCACCGGCGACCGCCTTCGCGAACACCGGGAACCCGATCGCCTCGGCGCCGGCGACGAGTTCGTCGACGTCGCGGCTGGCCGGCGTGCTCTCGAGGACCGGGACCCCGGCGGCGATCGCGTGCTCCTTCGCGGTGACCTTGTTGCCGGCCATCTCGAGCACGTGCTCACCCGGACCGATGAAGGTGATGCCCGCGGCGGCGGCCGCCGCGGCGAGCTCGGGGTTCTCGGACAGGAAGCCGTAGCCCGGGTAGATCGCGTCGGCACCGGACTCGCGGGCGACGCGGATGATCTCGGAGACGTCCAGGTAGGCACGGACCGGGTGACCACGCTCCCCGATGAGGTACGCCTCGTCGGCCTTCAGCCGGTGCAGGGAGTTGCGGTCCTCGTACGGGTAGACCGCCACGGTGCGCGCACCGAGCTCGTACGCCGCGCGGAAGGCCCGGATGGCGATCTCGCCACGGTTCGCGACCAGGATCTTGTCGAACACGAGGTCCCTTTCAGCCCGGGTTGAGGTCTCACAACCCTACTGGCGGTAACGTTGCTCATCGTGCATGTACTCAGCGTGAGCTCGCTCAAGGGCGGTGTCGGCAAGACGACCGTGACACTCGGCCTGACCTCGGCAGCGTTCGCCAAGGGTCTGCGCACCCTCGTGGTGGACCTCGATCCCCAGTCGGACGTGTCGACGGGACTCGACATCGACCTGACGGGCCACCTCAACGTGGCCGACGTCCTCGAGAACCCCAAGGAGAAGATCGTCCGTCAGGCGATCGCCCCCCTCCGGCTGGACGAAGGGGTCCCAGGGCAAGATCGACGTCATGGTCGGATCGCCCTCGGCCATCAACTTCGACGGCCCGCACCCGTCGATCCGCGACATCTGGAAGCTCGAGGAGGCCCTGGCGAACGTCGAAGCCGACTACGACCTCGTCCTCATCGACTGCGCGCCGTCGCTCAACGCCCTGACCCGTACCGCCTGGGCCGCGTCGGACCGCGTCTCCGTCGTCACCGAACCCGGCCTGTTCTCCGTCGCCGCCGCCGACCGTGCCCTCCGCGCGATCGAGGAGATCCGTCGCGGACTCTCGCCGCGCCTCCAGCCCCTCGGCATCATCGTCAACCGCGCCCGCGTGCAGTCGCTCGAGCACCAGTTCCGCATCAAGGAACTCCGTGACATGTTCGGGCCGCTCGTGCTCTCCCCGCAGCTGCCCGAGCGCACCTCGCTCCAGCAGGCGCAGGGTGCGGCGAAGCCCCTGCACGTGTGGCCGGGTGAGTCCGCGCAGGAGATGGCGCGGAACTTCGACCAACTGCTCGAGCGGATCATGCGCACGGGCAAGATCGGTCCGTACGCCGACGGCGCGAGCGCCAGCGCGGAGTAGTCCGCGTCGGACGTCGTGAAGGGCCGCCGATGGGTGGCCCTTCGTCGTTCCCGGACCGGACGCCAGCTCGGTCAGGTCGCCGAGCGGTCACGACAGCCCACTCAGGTCGCCGAGCGGCCTCGGATCGTCGGGTCGAGCGTGCCGAAGCGCTCGACCGCGACCGCTCGGCGAACCCGCGGGACGCCGACGAGCCGGCGGGACGCGGTCTGCGCGCCCGCTGGCTGCGGTCGGTGGTGTCGAGGTTCCACGACGTGCCGCCCGCGTTCGTCGCGGTTCCGGGTTCCCGGCATCCGGAGCGTCGAGATGCCGCAATTGCGGAACCTGGGGCGGACGGCGCATCCCGCCGGTCAGCCCCGAGGCGGTGAAGGCGCGAGCGGGCGAACGCCCCGCGCGTCAGGAGGCGCGCGTCGCCCGGCGGGCGGCGAGCTCGTCGCTCGGGTCCTCGGCCGGGGTGGCGTCGAGTTCGACCAGCGAGGACTCGACCTCGCGCAGGACCTTGCCGACCGCGATGCCGAAGACGCCCTGGCCGCGCGACACGAGGTCGATGACCTCGTCGTCGGAGGTGCACAGGTACACCGAGGCACCGTCCGACATCAGGGTGGTCTGCGCCAGGTCGCTCACGCCGGCTTCGCGGAGCTGGTTCACGGCGGTGCGGATCTGCTGCAGGGAGATGCCGGTGTCGAGCAGGCGCTTGACGAGCTTGAGCACGAGGATGTCGCGGAAGCCGTACAGGCGCTGTGACCCGGAACCGGCAGCACCGCGGATCGTGGGCTGGACGAGTTCGGTGCGGGCCCAGTAGTCGAGCTGCCGGTAGCTGATGCCGGCTGCCTTGGCGGCGACGGTGCCGCGGTACCCGTTCTGTTCGTCGTGCTCGGGCAGGCCGTCGGTGAACAGCAGCCCGAGGTCGTACCGCGTCATGTCAGACGGGGTACCGGGGACATCGTTCCCACTCATCAGCTTGCCTTCCACGACGATCGAGCTCCCACCCGAAGCTTCAACAGCGGGTTGAGAGTTGTTCCGAGGTCCACGGTAGCGAGTCGGGCGGCGTGGAGGCGGGACATCCGCTCCGGCGCGTCCGGCGTGTCGAGGATATGCCCCGGCACCGACGGCCGTCGAGGGTCGACCCGCTCCGGAGCGCTCACGAGTCGAGCCGACCGATGGCCGCTCGGATGAGTGACGAACGGATGACCTCGAGGTGTCCGGCGATCTCCCGGGCGAGTTCGAGCGCCTTGGCGCGCGAGGTGGCGTCACCCCGCCGCGACACCGGCATGAGTGCGGACTCGATGAGCCCGACCTCCCGCTCGGCGGTCGCGCGGAAGGTGCGCAGGTGTCGCGGCTCGATCCCGGAGCGCTGGAGCTCGACGAGGGCCTTGAGGACGCCGACGGACTCTTCCCCGTAGGAGTCCGCCGCGGGGGAGCAGGGACGACGAGACCGCGTCCCCCCACGAGCATCGGGGACGCTCCGGCCACGCGCTGGAGTTCGTCGCGCGAGTACCGCCGTTCCCGCCCGAGCATGGACGGACGGGGCACGTCCCCACCGCCCGGCAGCGTCGGCTCGCGGCCGGCGTCGAGGTCGGCGAGGTACTCCTTGATGACCTTGAGCGGGAGGTAGTGGTCCCGCTGCAGGCCGAGCACGATCCGGAGTCGGTCGACGTCGGCCGGCGAGAACTTCCGGTACCCGCTCTGCGTCCGGACCGGGGTGACCAGCTCGCGTTCCTCGAGGAACCGCAGCTTCGAGCTGGACAGGTCCGGGAAGTCCGGCTTCAGCCGCGCCAGCACCTGCCCGATCGTGAGCAGGTCCGGTGCCGGCGACACCGCCCGCGCCGCAGCGGAGCGGGGTGCCACTACGCGTTCGCCAGGCGCGCCAGGTCGACCCGGGAGGCGTAGAACGTCAGGCGGAACTTGCCGACCTGGACTTCCGACCCGTCGACGAGGAGCGCTTCGTCGATGCGCACACCGTCGAAGTACGTCCCGTTGAGGGAACCGAGGTCCTGCACGCTGAAGGACGTCCCGCGGCGGATGAAGTCCGCGTGCTTGCGGGACACCGTCACGTCGTCGAGGAAGATGTCGGCGTCGGGGTGCCGCCCGGCCGTCGTGACGTCGGAGTCGAGGAGGAACCGTGCTCCGACGTTCGGACCGCGTCGGACGACGAGCAGCGCCGACCCCGACGGCAGCGCCGAGATCGCGTCGCGTTCTTCCGCGGAGACTCCGGCCTCGGGCGTGAGCGCCGCGGCGTTCTCCATGCTGAAGGTCAGCGTGGTGTCGACCAGCCGCTGCTCCGGGGTTCGTCGTCCCGGCTGCGGGACCACTGGATCTGGCATCGTGGACCTCCTCCTCTTGGTCGCCCAGCGTATCGGAAACCAGCCGGTCGGCGAGAGCCCCGTCCACAGGGGACACAGGAGGCTCCCCGCCGACCGGCGGGGAGCCTCCTGTCCGGTGACTGTCGGACCGCGACCCGTCAGCGCGTCGCGCCCTCCGGGGCTGCCTTCCCGGCGCGGACGTCCTGCAGGATCTCCTTCACCTCGGCGTCCTTCAGGCGGGTCCACGGCGAGCCGTCCGGGTCGCTCGTGGACGCCTCGGGGCTCTCGCCGGTGTTCCACCACTTGGCCTGGTATGGCGTGCCGTCGAACAGGACCCGGTCGCCCGTGTCGTACGCCGCTGTCCCGGACCACCCCGCGTAGGTGCCCTTCGGCAGCGTGAGCGGTGCGACCGGCTTCTCCCCCCGCGAGCACCGGGCCGACGAGCTGCCACGGCGTCTCGTACGCGCTGAGCACGGCGTCGTCGGGCAGGTCGCCCGAGGTCCACCACTTCGCCTCGTAGACGTTGCGGTGCCAGACGATCTTCGTGCCCTCGAGGTAGGAGGCCTCGTCGTCCCACACCGGGTACGGGCTCGTCGACGGGTCGTCGGTCGGCTGCACGGTCGAGGACGGCTCGGCCTTCGTGACGTCGCCCGAGGCCGCGACGATGCCGCCGCCGAAGCCCTTGCCGAGCACGTCGGCGAAGAGCACACCGTCCTGGTCCACGCCCGAGCAGGAGTTCGACACGGTGGAGAGGTTGACGTAGTTCGAGCCGCACGTGGTGTCGCGGTTCAGCGACCACATCGACATCCGTCCGAGGCCCTGCTGCTTCGCCCAGGCGTTGAGCTTCCGGGCGTCGGTCAGCGAGAAGACCTCGTCCTGCACGTCGTTCTGCCCGATCATCGGGGTGGCGCCGACCTTGTGCCACAGGGTCCGGTCGCCGAGCGGCGTCCCGGCACGCGTGTAGAGGATGCCGAGCTGCCGCTTGACCTGCTGCAGCGTCTCGACCGATGCCGAGTACATGCTCTGGCTCGAGCCCTTGCTCGCGCCGTAGTCCATCGTCATCGCGTTGACGCCGGCCAGGTCGACCCCGGCACGCAGGAACTGCGCGACCGCCCGGGTGCCGTCCGCGGTGAGCCCGCCGGGTGCGGCCGGCAGCGTCAGCCACACCGCGAGGGGGTGCCCGGCGGCGCGGCGCTGCTCCTGCAGGTCGGCGACCGCTGCCGCACGGCGCTTGCCGGCGTCGGCCTTCGTCAGGTCGTCGCTCTCGATGTCGAAGTCGACGGTCGAGACGTCGTACCGCTTCACGACGCTCTGGTACGCCGAGACGAGCTTGCTCCGGTCGGTGCAGGTCGTCGCGAGTTCGTCGTTGGCGAGCCCGCCGAACGACACCGCGACCGCGCCCTTCTGCTGCTCGAGTCGGGCGATGCGCCGGTCGAGGTCGAGCTGGTCGCCCGCTTCCTGCAGTCCGTACGCCGCGCCCCACGTCGGCGTGCACGCCTCGTCGTGGTCGGCGACCACGAAGGACAGCATGACGTCGCGGCCCGCGGTCGACTTGACGTCCTCGAACGGGAACGTCGGGGTGACGGTGACGTCGGTGTAGGCGGCGAACCAGGGCTTCACCGTCTCGGCGGCCTGGGCGCTCTGCCAGCGGTCCAGCCCGGCGTAGCCTCCGGCTGCGACCGCGAGGGCCACCGCGGCGGCCACGGTCACGCGGATCGGGGACAGTCGTCGTGTGGTGCTCATGGTCAGGCCGCCGTCTTCTCGTCGTGGTGCACGGTGTCGTGCCGGGTCGCCAGGTGTTCCGGCATGGTGGTGCCGCGCTGGCCGAAGTACAGCACCGAGCGCCAGTCCTCGGTCGCGGGCACGGGCTCGGGGACCAGGCCGCGCCGGGCCGCCTTCGCGGAGAGACGGGCCTCCTTGCGGGCCGCCCGGCGTGCGGCGCGGGCGGACGGGTCGTAGAACATCCACCCGGTCGCCCAGAGGAAGACGTCGACCACGGAGTTCCAGACACCGATGTAGGCGACGATCGCGTACGTGGCGAGCAGGGCGTTGAACGCGGCGAACGTGGCGTTGCCCCAGTTCTCGGCGCCGAAGTCACGGACGAAGGTGAACACCGAGAAGGCGACGATCGCGTACGGCGCGAGGACGTAGAGCGCGGGCGAGGCCGTGCGGTCCCGGACCTTCGGCGTGCGGGCGAACGGGATCTTCTTCGCGGTGAGCGCCTGCTGGATGCTCTTGAGCACCCCGGCGACGTTCACCGGCATGAGGATGAGGTTGAACCCGTAGATGCGGAGGATGTCGGTGCGCTTGTACCCGCAGTACTTCAGGTCGCTCGCGAAGAGCCAGAAGTACGGCAGCGCGGCGAGGAGCACCATCGGGCTGAGCAGCCGGGAGTCGTACGGGTAGGCCAGCAGGAAGATGAGCCCGAGCGAGCCCCACGCGATCGACGCCATGTAGTTCACGCGGAGCGCCATCTCGACCACGCTGACGCGCTCCCCGCGGGCCTTGCGCTCGCGTACCTGGCGGATGTACTTCGGCAGGATGAGCAGCCCGCCGTTGGCCCAGCGGCGGCGCTGCACGATGAGCGAGCCGAAGTCCGGCGGGGTGGCGCTGTAGGACAGTCGCTCCGGGTAGTTCACGAGCGTCCAGCCGTGCATGCCGAGGTCGACGCTCGACTCGGTGTCCTCGATGACCGTGCGGTCCTGCACGTAGCGCTTGACCTCGAAGCCGCCGACGGTCTCGGTCTCCTCGATGTCGCGGAGGGCCCGGGTGCGGATGACGGCGTTCGCGCCGACCCAGAAGGTGGCGCCGTACTTCGACATGCCCTGGTGCAGGATGTGCTGGATGTCGGTCGTGGCACCGGCCAGGCGCTCGATGCGGGTGGCCGCACCGCGGAACGACGAGTACGGGGTCTGGGTGACGGCGACGTTCGCGTTCTCGGGCTGCTCGAGGAAGTAGACCAGGCGCAGGCAGTAGTCGCGCAGGAGCACCGAGTCGGCGTCGAGCGTCAGGACGTAGTCGGAGGCGGGGACGACCAGGTCGGCCTCGGCCGGGTCCGCGACGGTGCGGAGGACCGTGCCCGATGCGGTCTCCTCGTACCGGTAGGCGCCGCCGAGCAGGCCGAGGTAGGAGTTCAGGTTCATCGCCTTGTTCGCCTCGTGCGAGAGGTTCGCGTAGCGCTTCCGCTCGAAGGTGGTGATCTCGGCGGTGAACGTCCAGGTGAGCCGGCGCTGCAGTTCGACCGCACGGGCCGAGGTCACGTCGGTGACCTCGCGGTCGCCGGCGTCGGTGATGGCGGCGTCGAGTGCTTCGGCGGTCAGGCGGAACTCGTCGGCCAGGCCCACGAGGACCTGGTCGTGGAAGAAGTGGTCCACGTGGTCGGCGATGCCGTGCTCGCGTGCGTGCCGGCGGAGCCAGGCGTCGGCCCAGCGGTGGTGCGCGACCAGGGTGCGGAGGGCCGCCACGGAGGCCATCGGCGCCTGCTCGGCCTCGATCTCGGCGAAGAACAGGGCTTCGCGGAAGCGGTGGGACGGGGCCGCGAGCTGCGCCTGGATGGACGCCGCCACGGCGCGAGTGCGCTCGAGCTTCGCGGCGGTCTCCGGGTCGGTGGGGAACGGGTCGTCGTCGACGAGCAGGACGACGCGGAGGGACGGGTACTCCTGCAGGGCGGCGGACCAGAGGGTGGTCGCGACGACGTCCGGCTCCTCGGCGTAGCTCGGCACGAGGACGGTCAGCGGCGACCCGTGTCCCTCGGCGAAGTGCCGGTCGAGTTCCGCACGCGGGACCCGGACGTGGGTCGCGAAGCGCTCGAGGGCTCCCTGGCGGGCGACCAGGTGCATGAGGGCGGAGAAGGTGAGGAAGGTGACGACGACTAAGTACGAAACGGCCTCGGTGGTGAACCGGAAGCTCTCGGTGCCGTAGTCCAGGAACTGTCGGATCACCGTGTAGACGAGGTAGGCGAGCCAGAAGGCGATCGTCAGGATGATGGCGACACGGCCGGAGACGAGCTTCCGGTCGGAGGGGCGAGCGTGGATGGTGTCGAGCGGCCGGGTCCGCCGCTCGGCCCCCCCACTGTCGACGGCGCATCGGGGCGTCGTCCAGCTGTTCGGGCATGCTGTCCTTCGTTCGTACCGGACCAGTGGCCGTCGGGTGTGGCCGCTGTCGGGAGTCCGGTGTTCGTGGACGACGGTACGGCGACCGTGCGCCCGGAGCGGACCCCCCGGACGGGGGGTTCTGACCCCCCTTCTGCGGGATACCGCAAGCGTGCGCGCGGACCCGCATCCGGGGGGTGGTCCCGGCGAGTCCGACCGTCGCCTGCGCCCCGCCTGGAGGCCCGGTGCACGTCCGTCGGGAGCGCTGCGGTACACGCTCGGTCGCGCCCGTCCGACGAGCTGTGCGGGGTGCGCTGGCTCAGCGCCCGCGGGCGAGCAGCCAGAGCAGGTACGGCGCTCCGACGACCCCGGTGACGACCCCGACCGGCAGCGTGACCCCGGGCAGGGCGAACTGCGCGACCAGGTCGGAGCCGAGGGTCACGACCGCACCGACGGCGGCGGCCGGGCCGAGGGCGGGGCGTCCGCCACCGACGAGCCTCCTGGCGATCGGCGCTGCCATGAGCGCGACGAACGACACCGGGCCGGCGGTGGCGACCGCCGCCGCGGTGAGGAGGACGGCGGTGAGGAGCAGCAGCACCTTGGCCCGGTCGGGTCGGAGGCCGAGCGAGGCCGCGACCTCGTCGCCGAGGGAGAGGACACCGAGACGGGGCGACTGCAGGAGCGCGAGCACCATCAGGACGACGAAGCCGACGAGCAGCGCACCGACGACGGTGCGGTCGACCGCGTTGAGGCTGCCGGAGAGCCACAGGAGTGCCGTCCCCGCCTGCTGCACGCTCCCGCTCGTCAGGAGCCACCCGGTGATGCTCAGGGCGACCGCGCCGACACCGACCCCGACGAGGACCACCCGGTTCCCGGTGATCCCCCCGGCGCCAGGCGAGCACGGCGATGAGCACCGCGACCGCGACCGCGCCGACGAGCACGACGCCGAACAGGGCGACACCCGAGGCGCCGAACAGCACGATCGCGACGAGACCCGAGGCGCTCGCCCCGGACGTGATGCCGATGATGTCCGGACTCGCGATGGGGTTGCGGACGACGCTCTGCACGATCGCGCCGGCGGTGCCGAGGCTCGCCCCGACGAGCAGCGCGGCGAGGACCCGCGGCCCGCGCAGCTGTCCGAGCACGAAGTCCGAGACCGCGTCACCCCGCCCGAGCAGACCGTCGAGGACCTGCACGGGCGACAGCGGGATCTCGCCGACACCGAGGCCGACGAGCACGAGGCCGAGCAGCACGACGAGCGCGGCGACGAGCACGAGGAGCTCCCGCCGCGCGGTCCCGCCCCGACGGCGGACGGCGTCGCCGGTGGCCGGTGCACTCTCGGTCGGCGTGGTGCTCACAGGCCCCGCACCACCCGCGACCGGACCAGCGCGATGAAGACCGGCGCACCGATGAGCGCCGTGACGATGCCGACCTGGAGCTCCCCCCGGGTAGGCGACGACCCTGCCGATGACGTCGGCGACGAGCAGGAGGGCCGGCGCGACGACCGCGGACAGGAGGATCGTCCAGCGGTGGTCGGGTCCGGACAGGCGCCGGACGGCGTGCGGGACGGCGAGGCCGACGAAGGCGATCGGTCCGGCTGCGGCGACCGCGGACCCGGCGAGCAGCACCGTCACGATGGCCCCGACCGCGCGCACGAGCACCACGCGTTGGCCCAGGGAGGCCGCGAGTTCGTCGCCGAGCGCGAGGGTGTTCAGCGAACGACCGAGCCCGACCGCGACGACGAGCCCGAGGACCACCGGCGCGACGACCACACCCGCTGTGCCGAGGTCCCCGCCCGCGAGCGCGCCGACCTGCCAGAAGCGCAGCTGGTCGAGCAGGGACGCGTTCGTCACGAGCACCGCGGTGGTGATCGAGGAGAGGGCGGCGGCGGTGACGGCGCCGGACAGCGCGAGGCCGACCGGGGTGAGGCCACCGCGGGCGACCGCGGCGATGCCGTAGACGAGCAGGGCGGCGAGGGCGGCTCCGGCGAACGCGAACGGCAGGTACGTGGCGGTCCCGCTGACACCGAACACGGCGATGCCCACGACGACGGCCAGGGCGGCCCCCCGCGTTGATGCCGAGGATGCTCGGGTCGGCGAGCGGGTTGCGGGTGACCCCCCTGCATGACGGCGCCGGCGACCCCGAGTGCGGCGCCGGCGAGGAGCCCGACGACGGTCCGCGGCAGCCGGTTGCCGAGCACGATGAGGCCGGTCTCGTCGTCGCGGCCCGGGTGCGCGAGGGTGTCGAGGACGACGCCGAGCGGGATCGGTCGGCTCCCGACGGCGATGCTCAGGGCGCAGGCGACGGCCAGCGCGACGACCGCGAGGACGACGGCCAGCACGAGCCGGGACGCGGGCGCGGGTGCGGGAGGCACGACGGATCGGGGACGCATGGGAGGTGCGGCGAGCCTAACCGATCGCCGGCATGCCGCGGAGACCGGCGTCCGGCGACTCCCGAGCGGGTGCTCGGCCGGGCCTCGGGTGGTTCATAGGACGGTCATGGGCAGCGGGCCTGTACTGGTCCCCATCGACGGCCGACCGGGCCGTGCGGACGACCGGAGAGCACCATGAACGAGACCCCGACCCCAGCCGCGGACGATGCCGGACAGCAGCAGGCACCGGCGTGGGAGCCGCCGCACGCGGACCCGTCGACGCTCCGCGCAGCGCACGCCTTCGACGGCTCGGGTCCGTACCTCTTCGCCCCCCGACGGGTCCGGTCCGTACGCCTACTCCCCGGACGGTCGCGGTCCGTACCGCGTCGGGAGCGCAGCGCTCGGGGCCACCTCGGCGCCGCAGGGTTGGACGGGCGCCCCCCGGGGCCGCTCCGGGGACCACGGGTCGTCGTCGCCGTGTCGGGCTCGCGATCGGGTCGGGCATCGCCGCACTCGCGATCGTGGGCGCCGCCGGCGGGACGGCGCTCGGCCTGTCGTCGCACGGCACGACGGCCACCTCGAGCCGGTCACAGGGCACGACGACCGTCCCCGGTCCCGGATCCGCGGGCAGCGGCATCGACGGCTTCACCGTCCCCGGCCAGGACCAGGGCGGGACGGACGGCCTGTCGGACGGCGGCACGGGTACCGACGGCGGCACGGGCACCGGCGGCACGGGAGCCGGCGGCAGTGGGACCTCGCAGGCGGCAGCCACACCCGCGACCGCCGCGCAGACCGCGGGCGTCGTGACGATCGACACCGTGATCGGCTACGACGACGCGCAGCAGGCCGCCGGGACCGGCATGGTCCTCACCGCGGACGGGACCGTCCTGACGAACAACCACGTGGTCCAGGGCGCGACCTCGATCACGGTGACCGACGAGACGACCGGGGAGCAGTACACCGCTGACGTCGTGGGCACCGACGCGACGAACGACGTCGCGGTGCTGCAGCTGCGGGACGCGTCCGGCCTGTCCACCGTCGCGCTCGACGACGACGGCGTCCAGACCGGCGACACCGTGACCGACGTCGGCAACGCCGAGGGCACGGGTGACCTGGTCGCCGCCGAGGGCACCGTGACCGCGACCGACCAGGACATCCAGGTGCAGAGCGAGTCCGGTACCGGGACCGAGTCCCTGACCGGGCTCATCGAGGTCGCGGCGCAGATCGTGTCCGGTGACTCCGGCGGTCCCGTCCTGGACAGCGAGGGCGAGGTCATCGGCATGGCGACCGCCGCGTCCTCGGGTTCGGCGGACGTCACCGGCTACGCGATCCCGATCAGCACCGCGAAGTCGATCGCCGCGCACATCCTGGCGGGCGAGGCCTCGGACACCATCACGATCGGGCTGCCGGCGTTCCTGGGCGTGCAGGTCAGCAGCGCGGCGACCGGGACCACCTCCGGTGTGCCCGTCGCCGGGACGGTCGAGGGATCGGGGGCAGCGGCCGCCGGGCTCGCCGCCGGCGACACGATCACGAGCATCGACGGCACCGCGGTCACGAGCGCATCCGAGCTGACGGAGGCGGTCGCTCGGCACGCGGTCGGCGACCGGGTCACGGTCGGCTACACGACGGCCGACGGCACCGCGGCCACGGCGACCGTCACCCTGACCGCCGGCCCGGCCGCCTGACCGGGCGCGCACCGGCGGCCCGCCACCGACGGCCCCGCACCGGCGGCCCCGCACCGGCGGCCCGCACCGACGGCCCCGCACCGACGGCCCCGCAAGCACGGCACGACGCTCGCGCTCCGTCCGCGCGGGGTCGTGCCGTCGTCCGCCGTCCGGTGTCGACCGGGCGGCGGTCAGCCGACCACGGCGCGGACGAGCGACCGGTAGACGTTGGCGGACGCCTCGGCCCTGAACGCCGTCGCCCCGCCCTCGGCGCGGCCGACCCGCGCGAAGCCGATCCCCGCCGCGGACACGACCACGACGGGACGGGTCCGACCGGGCGCCAGCAGCGAGGACACCGTCCACGGCGCCGCCCAGAACGCCGCGAGCGTCGGGTCGGCATCGGCGAGGGCGTCCGGCAGGGCCGGGGCGGACGCGCCGCCCGCCAGACGACGGTCGAGCAGGTCGCTCGACAGGACCGGCGTGCGGAACGGCCAGGTCCACGTCGGGCGCACTCCGAGCCTCCCGGCCATCAGCCCGACCACCCGGTCCGGCCGGACGGACGCGATGACCGACCGACCGTCGGCCCCCCGTGTCGACGACGGTGCCGGCCCAGGCCCGGAGGCGCGTGACGCGCCCGTCGTCGTCGTGCTGGTCCAGCGTGGTCGGTGGCACCCCGTCCGCCCAGGGCGCGAGGACCTCGGCGGTGTCCGGCGGCACCGTCCCGAAGCGACCGACGAGGTCGGCGGCGACCAACTCCCGGCCGCCGTCCGAGCGGAGCAGCGCCGGGTTCCAGCGCTTGCCGGCGAGGTCCTGCAGCGTGGCGACGGCCTCGGCGCCGAGGGACGGCCCGGTCAGCGTCGAACCGGCGAGCAGGACCGGGAGCGCCTCGAGCGTCCGGGACTCGGTGGCGGTGACGCGGTCGAGCGTCCGGACGGAGTCGAGGACGGCGAACACCGGGTCGTCGGTGGCGGTCATCCGGGCCAGCGGACGCTCCACGGTGACGTCCACGCGGTGCCGACCCGTGACGAGCAGCAGGTGCGCACCGACGACGTCGCCCTCTTCGTCGGGGCGGACGTACTCGACGAGCCGTGCGGGGGGCACCGGCCGTCGTCCACACGTCGCAGCCGAGCAGGAGCAGGCCGTCGACCGACCCTGGCAGCCGTTCCAGCAGCGAGGCGTTCTCGTCCCCGATCGTCCGGTCGCCGGGACGCGACCGGACCGTGAGCATGACGTCGTCACCGCGGACGCGGAGGTCGGCACCGGGGGGCGTCCTCGACGCGCCAGCCGGTCGGGCGGGTGAACCGGACACGGGCGGTGCGGTCCTCGGTGGTCCCGGCTGCGACGGCGGGTGGGTCGGGGACGGCCATGGAGCGAGGCTACGTGCGCGGTCCCGGAGTGCCGTCGGCGGCTCGCCGGGACGGGGTGGATCGTCCGGTCAGGCGGCCGGCTCGTCCGCGCCGGGACGCCGTCGGGGTGCCCGGGGCGGCGGGGGGCGGCGGCACCGGCTTCGCGGCCACGACGTCGGACCGGAGCACGGTGACGGGTCCGCGACGGGTGGCGATCGTCACCGTCTCCGCGGTCCGGCCGGTCAGCTCGCCGAGCGCGTCCCGCGCGCCGGCTCCGTCGTGCGCCCGCACGACGAGCCGGTCACCGAGTGCCGCGCCGTCGAGCACGACGAGGGCCCGGGTGCGGGCGATCGCCGCCTGGGACGGGACCGTGGTCGGCGGGTCGGGGTCGGTCATGGCTCCGAGGCTACGGGCTCGCACGGACGTGCGGGCCCGGTCGACCGTACGTCGAGGGGACGTCGAGGGGGACGCAGGACCGGCGCGGCTAGGGTGGCCGGATGGACAAGGCCCGGGTGGACAGCTGGATCTGGGCGGTCCGGATCACCAAGACCCGGTCCGCGGCGACGACCGCGTGCAAGGCCGGCCACGTCCGCGTCAACGGCGAGCGGGCGAAGCCGTCCCAGCCGGTCGGTCCCGGGGACGAGGTCCGCGTGCGCCAGGCCGGCTTCGACCGGATCGTCGTCGTGAAGAGCATCATCCTCAAGCGCGTCGGTGCGACCGAGGCCGCGAAGCACCTCGAGGACCGCACACCGCCGCGCCTGCCCCGCGAGGAAGCCGGCTTCGTCCCGATCCGGGAGCGCGGGGCCGGACGGCCGAGCAAGCGGGAGCGCCGGGACCTCGAGAAGCTCCGCGGGTACTGACCCCGACGGTGCGTGACGGCCGGCGGCGCGTGACGGGCGGCGCTGCTGGTCGGGCGGCGCTGCTGGTCGGGTCAGACGAACCGGACGGTCTGCTGCAGGCGGTCGCGGACCGCGAAGACGTCGACGGAGCCCTCGGGCGACCAGACGCCGGAGAGCACCTGCCCGAGCGCACTCCGACGGACGATGAACGCGGTCGGCTTGCGGGGGGGTCCCGACGAGTCGGACGTCCTCGTCGACCGCGGAGTCCGGCACCACCAGGACACGGCCGGTGAACCGGACCCGCGTCTGCTTCTGCACGGCACGGGCCGCGCGGACGAGCTCCTTCACCGGCTGCTCCCCCGGGCCGAGCGTCTCGCCGACGACCTCGCCGTGCTCCACCGCGACCGGGCCGCCCCAGTCGATCGACTCGAGTGCCCAGAGTCCGGTGGGCGTCAGCACCGCGTGGTCGAGCTTGCCCTCGGCACCGGCGTCGAGGTCGTGCCACACCGTGACGCCGATGCCCATCTCCGCGATGATCGCAGCCGTCGCCTCCTCGGCCAGCGCCTCGCCCAGGAGACGCCGGACGTGCCGGGGTGCCGACCGGACGAGTGCCGGGTCGTACGGGTCCTCGATCGGGTCGCCGAGGCCCACCCACTCACGTTCTGCGGCGAGGAAGACCTCGCGGGAGCGCCCGCCGGGGTGCCCGTACGACCGGGCCCGCGGGCGGGAGTCACGTCGGGCGGACGGGGGTGCGTAGGCGTCACGCCCGGTGTCCGACCGCCACGCGGCCGATCCGGACGGCGCTGACGAGGACCCCGCGCGCAGGGTCCCGGCGTCGTAGGCTCGCCGGGCCGAGGGCGTCCCGATGCGCTCCCAGGCGACCTGCACCCGGCGGAAGCGCTGGGCGTCCCCGCCGAGGTCGGGGTGGCTCTCACGCGCGGCCCGACGGTAGGCGCGTCGGAGGGTGTCGTCGTCGGCGGTCGCGGGGACGCCGAGGACCTCGTACGGGGTGGCGTCCGCCGGGCTGTCGGTCATGGCCCTGGAACGCTACCGGACGCAGGATCGAGGTCCGCCGCGAGGGCGCTGGGCACGCGCTGGGCGGTCGGCGACCTCGTCCCCGGCGCGCCCCGTCAGCGGAGCGCGGCGGTGATCCGGTCCCCGTGCTCCTCGAGCCACGCGACGTCGGCCCGGTACAGGTCGGCGTGCCCGTGCGCGAGGTCGCTCACGAACTTCGGGTTGCCCGCGGCCGCCTCGGTCTCGAGGGTCGTCACCAGGGCCACCAAGCCGGCGGTGATCGTCTCGACGAGCACGGCACGCGAGCGGTCGTCGAGACCGTAGGCGCGGCAGAACTCGGCGGCACGGGTGATCCGGTCCTCGAGCGCCGGGACGGGTCGACCCTCGTCGGCTCCGGTCGTGAAGGGCGCGAACCGGTAGACGGCACTGGCGACGTCCCAGACGCGGGGCCCGGGGTGCGCGGTGTCGAAGTCGATCACGCCGACCGCCGCGATGCCGTCGTAGACGACGTTGTACGGGGCGTAGTCGCCGTGCACGACGGTCTCGACCGGCACCCGCGCGGCCTGGGACCACACGTCGACGGAGTCGTCCAGGGGGAAGCTCGCCGCGGCGTCGTGCAGCTGTCGGAGCAGCCGGGCACTCGTGACGAGGGCGGCCTCGCTCGCGACGTCCTCGGTCCAGGGGTACTCGCCGGCCACTCCCGGGACGAACGTCACCGTCTCGAGCGCGTCCCCGAGCGAGATCGGAGCCGGGGCCGCCACGAAGCCCTGCTCGTGCAGGTGCGTGAGCAGCCGGTGGACCGTCGGTGTCCACGGCCCGGCGGGGCGGTGCACCCGGTCGTCGGTCTTGGTGATCCGTTCCATCGGGAACCTCCTGAACGTCGTCGTCGACGTGTCCGCAACTGTAGTGCTCCCGTCCCGTCGACGCCCGGCTCCGCGCCTCACCATCCGGAGGGCGCGCTGCACGGACCCGGAGGGCGCGCTGCACGGACCTACGCGACGCCGGGGCGACCACAGCGGCGGCAGCCGGTCGTCAGTCGGGCAGGAGCTCCCGCAGCCACGACGGCCCGCGGACGTCCGCCCCGACCGCGGTCACGCGGTCACGGAGGCCGCGGTCCGCGGTCACGACGACGACCGGGCCGTCCCCGGCCGCGACGGCGGTCTGCACGGCGGCGACGATCGCGTCGTCCCCGGCGGCCGGTGCCTGCTCGACGGTCACCACGGGGAGACCGGGACGGGTGTCGGCGGCGACGTCGACCGGGGTCGCACCCCGGGCCTCCCCCCTCGAGCACCACGGTCCACCGCGGCCACCAGGTGGCGGACGGCAGGTCCAGCGCGGCGGCGTCGACGCCGGACGCGGCGAGCGCGCTCACCCGGGCGACGAGTCGGGAGGCCGCTCCCGCGCGGTCCTTCCACCAGCCGTCCGGGACGCTCCCGACGACGTTCGCCGCGTCGACGACGACGTGCGGTGTCCGGTCGAGCGTGGCCCGGAGCGCGGGCCACGAGGCGCCGAACCCGGGGTGGAGCGGCAGGTCCGGCACGTCGGCGACGGGGACCCAGGCCAGGGCCAGGCTCTCACGGTCGGCGACGACGGGGGCGAACGGGCGGGAGGCGCGTCCCACGACGGTCGTGTAGGTCCAGAAGCCGAGGTCGAGGACGGCGGTGTGCCGGAGGTCGATGCCGTCCTCGGGGACGCCGGCCTCCTCGGCGGACTCGCGGAGGGCGGCGGTCACCGGGTCCTCGTGCTGGTGGCGCGCTCCGCCGGGGATCCCCCCAGGTGCCGCCGTGGTGGCTCCACTCGACGCGGTGCTGCAGGAGGACCCGTCCGCGTCCGTCGTCGACGAGCAGGCCCGCGGCGCCGAAGCGGCCCCACGCCTTGGTGCCGTCCGGGCCGACCGCCCAGGCGTCGCCGGGGTCGCGCGGTCCTGCCGGGGGGCCGGGTGGCGGTCCCGCCGGGGTCGCGGTCCGTCGTTCGTCGTCCACGGGTCCACCCTTCCACACCGGTCCCGGACGTGTCGCTGGACGACGGCGGCGATGCGTGTACGGTGTCGTCCGAGACACGGGGTGCCGCATCCGAGCGGCTGAGATCACACCCGTCGAACCTGCTCGAGCTCGTACTCGCGAAGGGATCGTCCATGGAGAACGCTGCGCCGACGACCGACTGGGTCGTCCGTACCGCCGACCTGCTGGAGGCCGTCCGGACCCGGGCGCCCCTGGTGCAGTGCATCACGAACACGGTGGTGCAGAACGTCACCGCCAACGTGCTGCTCGCGCTGGGGGGCGTCGGCCGCGATGGTCGACGTGCCGACCGAGGCGGGGCCGTTCGCCGGCGTCGCGGACGGGTTGCTCGTCAACACCGGCACCCCGCACGCTGAGCCGTCGACCGCGTCCCGCGAGGCCGCGGCCGCAGCGGCGGAAGCCGGGACGCCGTGGGTGCTCGACCCGGTCGCGGTCGGGTCGCTGCCGGTCCGGACGGCCCTGGCGCGGGACCTGCTGGCGATGCGCCCGACGGTGCTGCGCGGGAACGCGTCCGAGGTGCTCGCGGTCCTCGGCGCCTCGGCTGGCGGTCGCGGTGTGGACAGCACGGTCGGGACGGAGGACGCCCGCGACGCCGCGGTCGCCGCCGCGGACGCCGGGACCGCGCAGGCGGTGGCGGTCTCGGGTGCGGTGGACCTGCTCGTGGCGCCCGAGGGGCTGGTCCGCGTCGCGAACGGGACCGAGCTGCTCACCCGGATCACGGGTGGCGGCTGCGCCCTCGGGGCCGTCGTCGCCGCCTTCGCGGCCGTGGCGCCGGGGCGTGCGCTCGACGCGGCCGTCGCCGCGACCGCGGTCCACACCATCGCGGCGGAGCTCGCCGCACGGGACGCCGGCGGGCCCGGCGCGTTCCAGCCGCTGTTCCTCGACCGGCTCGCGTCGCTGACGCCGGAGGACGTGGTCCGGGAGGCCCGGATCACCGCCGACGGTCAGAGTGCCCGGGCCGCCTCGACGACGATCGGAGCGGGATCGTGACCGCCGACGCGGCTGCCGCTGCGGTGGCCGGGACCGCCGGACGCGTACCGGGAGCGCAGGAGCTCGGCGTCTACCTCGTCACCGACACCGCCCTGGCCGCTCGGCACGGGCACGGGGTCCTCGGCGTCGTCCGGGCGGCGGTGGGCGCCGGGGTCCGCATCGTGCAGGTCCGGGACAAGACGGCGTCCGCCCGGGACCTGCTCGCGTTGACGGTCGCGGTCGCGGACGCGGTCGGCGACCGGGCACTCGTCGTCGTGGACGACCGGCTCGACGTGGCGCTGGCCGCACGGCACGAGGGGCACGCGGTGGCGGGCGTGCACCTCGGACAGTCGGACGTCCCGGCGAGCGCCGCGCGTGCACTGCTCGGCCCGGACGCCCACGTCGGACTGACCGCGAACACGACGCGGCACCTGGTCGAGGTCGCCGCGATGCCGCACGGCACGGTCGACCTGCTCGGCGTCGGGGTCGTGCACCCGACGAGCACGAAGCCCGACCACCCGCCGGCGCTCGGCGTCGCGGGGTTCGCCCGGATCGCGGCGACGACCACCGTGCCGTGCGTGGGCATCGGCGGCGTCGGACTGGCGGACGTCGGGCCGCTGCGGGCTGCCGGGGCGGCGGGGGGTCGCCGTGGTGTCGGGCATCTGCGCGGCCCCCGACCCGGGTGCCGCGGCCGCCGCGTTCGTCGCGGCGTGGAACGGGGCGGGCCGGTGACCGCGACGACGGGGCCGGCTGCGAGCGGCCGGGTGCCCAGGGTGCTCAGCATCGCGGGGACCGACCCGACCGGGGGTGCGGGGATCCAGGCCGACCTGAAGTCGATCGCCGCCCAGGACGGGTACGGCATGGCGGTGGTCACGGCCCTGGTCGCGCAGAACACCCGGGGCGTGCGCTCGGTGCACGTGCCCGACACGGACTTCCTCCGCGAGCAGCTCGACGCGGTCTGGGACGACGTCACGGTGGACGCGGTGAAGACCGGCATGCTCGGCACCGCCGAGGTCGTCCGGGTCGTCGTGGAGTCGTTGCGGGCACACCGGCCGCGGTGGCTGGTCGTCGACCCCGTGATGGTCGCCACGAGCGGTGACCGACTGCTCGACGCCGATGCCGAGGCGGCGATGACCGACCTGTTCGCCCTCGCCGACCTCGTCACCCCGAACCGCGACGAACTGCGGGTGCTCGCCGACCTCGCCGGCTCCGACGCGACGGACCCCCCTCGACGCGGCCCTGGCGGTGGCACGACGCTTCGACGTCCGCGTGCTCGCGAAGGGCGGACACGACGGCGGCCCCACCTCGGACGACGCCCTCGTGACGCCGGACGGCTCGGTGCGGGTGTTCCCCGGCCCGCGGGTCGCGACGACGAACACGCACGGGACGGGCTGTTCGCTCTCGAGCGCGATCGCCACGCTCGTGGCCCGACACGGCGACTGGGAGCTCGCCGTCGGTGCCGCGAAGGCGTGGCTCACCGTGGCCCTCCGCGGTGCCGACGCCCTCCAGGTCGGGCACGGACACGGCCCGGTCGACCACAACGCCGCCGTGCGGGCCGCCCTGCCGGTCCCCCCGCCTGACCGACCTCTGGTGGACGGACGCGGCCGCGGTGCTCGACGAGACCCTCGCGTGCGCGTTCCTGCAGGGCCTCGCCGACGGCACGCTCGACGCGGAGGTCTTCGCCGGGTACCTCGCGCAGGACGTGCACTACCTCCGCGCGTACGAGCAGCACCTCCGGGCGATCGCGGCCGGCTCGACCGGCGACGCCGCGGCGTTCTGGACGACCGCGAGCGAGGGCTGCGCCGCCGAGGCCCGCGACCTGCACCACCGTAGACTCGCCGGGTCGCACGCGGACGACCCCGTGCACCCGGTCTGCGCCGGCTACCTCGCGCACCTGGCCGCGGCGGCCGACGATGCCGCCGCCACCGGGGACGTCTCGGTGCTCGCCGCCGCCGTCCTGCCCTGCTTCCGGGTGTACGCCTGGGTCGGGGAGCGGCTCGGCACGGCGCCGGTCGGGCACCCGTTCGCGGACTGGATCGCGGCGTACGGGGACCCGGGCTTCGCGGCGTCGAGCGCGCGGGCGACCGACCTCGTCGAGGAGCTCGCCGTGCGCGCCGACCCGGAGCTGCGGGGCCGGATGGCCCGCGCGTTCCGGGAGTCGGTCGCGCAGGAGCTCGCGTTCTTCCGGATGCCGGAGCAGTTGCCCGGTCCCCGGCGGGGCGGAGCCGCAGCGGGCCTCCCGGCCGGTGGGCCCGACTCGGGCCCGACCGCGGGTGCGGAGTCAGGCCGGGTGTGAGGGCGCGGTGCGGACCCCGTCCGCACCGGGGGGCGCGCCGCACCAGGGTGACCTGCAGGTCGGCGCCGTCGACCGTGCAGCGCATCCACGTGTGGTCCGGCTGCCGACGACGGTCCGTCGGCGAACCGGGGTTGAGCAGGCGCATGCCGTTCGGCGCCAGCGAGTCCCACGGGATGTGCGAGTGCCCGAACACGAGCACGTCGACGTCCGGGTGGTCGGCGACGGCCCGACGCTCCCGCCCGGTCGCCGCGCCGGTCTCGTGCACGACCGCGAACCGCAGTCCCTCGACGCGGCGTGAGGCGACGAGCGGCAACCGGTCCTCGAACCCCGGGTCGTTGTTCCCGCGCACGGCGAGGAGGTCGCGGGACCGGGCCTCCAGCAGGTCCACGGTCGCCAGGTCCACCCAGTCGCCCGCGTGCACGACGAGGTCTGCCGCGTCGATGTCCGCCCACAGCTCCGGCGGCAGGTCCTTCGCCCGTTTCGGCAGGTGCGTGTCCGACAGCAGGACGAGCGACGTGGTCACGGCTCGGTCGTCCTGCTCGGCATCGGCAGCTCGGCCTCGTCCGCGGCTCCGAGCCGTTCGAGCAGCCCGGCGAGCAGCGCGACGTCGTCGTCGGACCAGTCGGCCAGCCGCTCGACCAGGGCATCGCGGTGCAGCTGCACCGATCGGTCGAGGGCACGCCGGCCGGCCTCGGTCGCCTCGAGCGGTTTCGCGTTGCCGGTGCCGCCGTCGACCGTGCGGACGAGTCCCGCGGCGAGCAGTCCGGACAGCTGACGCGAGATGGTCGACCGGTTCAGCCGGAGGTACCGGGCGATGTCGATCGCCATGCACCCCGGGTGCTGCACGACGAAGTCGACCAGGGACTGGTCGACGACGCTCAACACGTCGGCGGTCCCCCCGCGCCCGGACGCTCGCGCGGCGGGTGATGCGGGAGAGCTCGGTGTACGCCCGTCCGATGTCCGCTTCACGGATCCCGGGGCCCCTCGGGTCGGCCATGCTGTTCCAGTCTGTCGTCCGGCGTGGCGCCGGTGGTCGGTCGCCCCTGGTCGGGACGTCGGGTCCGGCGGCCGCCCACGTCCGTGGTCCCCTGCGCCGCTCGGTGTGGCCCACGATAACCGCGGGTCCCCCCGGAACGGGGACCGGCGGGTCCCGGGGTCGGGACCGGTGCGACCGTCCGGCGACGGGGCCGGACGTGCCCGGTGTCGGTGATCAGTCGGAGGCCGCCGCCCGGAGTGCCCCGATGTCGAGCTTGACCATGTCCTGCATCGCGCGGAACACCCGCGCGCCCGGTGCCGGGTCACCGCCGGCGGCCATGAGCTCGCCCATCATCGACGGGGTCACCTGCCACGACAGGCCCCAGCGGTCGACGAGCCACCCGCACGCCACCGGGTGGCCGCCGTCGGCGAGGAGCCCGTCCCAGATCCGGTCGAGCTCGTCCTGCGTGTCGACGTCCACCTGCAGCGAGACGGCGTCGGTGAAGGGATGACCGGGACCGCCGTTCATGGCACGGTACGGCTGGCCCATCAGGGTGAACTCGACGACGAGCACGGACCCGTCCGGGGCACGGCCGACCCCGTCGACACGTGCGTCCGGGAAGAGCCCGACGTAGTGCTCAGCCGCGGACTGGGCCTGGTCGTCGAACCAGAGGAAGGGGACGATGCGGGGCACGGTGGCGCCTCTCGGTGGTGCTCAGTCCGCGACGCCGCGGCTGAGCAGGTCTGCCTTGTCGGGGTGTTCGTCGAACCACTGGCTGACGAACCAGCACATCGGGACGATGCGCTTCGTCGACGTCGTCTCGACGTCGGCCACGGCGTGCTCCACGAGTTCCCCGGCGTACCCGTGCCCGCGGTGCGCCGGGACCGTGTACGTGTGCGGGAAGGCGATCGCGTCACCGTTGACGCGATAGTCGAGCACGCTCACGAGGGCTCCGTCGACGTACATGGCGTAGCGGTCGCGGTCGGCCTCGTTGCGGAACTCGTGTGTCATGGCGCCATCCTGCACCGCGCGGCGGATGACGGTCACCCGTCCTCCGGCGAACGCGTGGACCCGCCCCCCGACGGGCGGTCCGACCGTCCCGGTCGTCAGGCCGGAATGACCACCGGCCACGGTTGTTGCACCCCACATGACGACCATCGGGATCATCGGAGCAGGCAACATCGGATCACAGCTCGCACGCCTCGCGGTGCAGCACGGCCACCAGGTCGTGATCGCGAACTCGCGCGGGCCGGAGACGCTGACGGACCTCGTCGCGGAGCTCGGCGAACACGCCACCGCCGGCACACGCGAGGACGCGGCCACCCGGGGCGACATCGTCGTCGTGACCGTGCCGCTCGGCGCCGTCGAGACGATCCCCGTCGAGCCGCTCGTCGGCAAGGTCGTCATCGACACGGACAACTACTACCCGGAGCGCGACGGGCACATCGTGGCCCTCGACGACGAGACGACCACCACGGCCGAGATGCTGCAGGACCACCTGGTCGGCGCGCACGTGGTCAAGGCCTTCAACCACATCGGCGCCGCGGACCTGACCGGACACGCCACCCCCAGCGGCACCGAGGGACGCCGCGCCCTGGTCGTCGCGGGCGACGACGAGACGGCGAAGCGCACCGTCGCCGACCTCATCGACGAGTTCGGCTTCGACGTCGTCGACGCCGGACCGCTCGCCGAGGGATGGCGCATCCAGCGCGACACCCCGGGCTACGGCCCGCGCATGACCGCGGACGAACTGCGCGACGCCCTCGCCGCCGCGAAGCGGTACCGCGACATGTGACGGTCCTGCACCGACCGTTCCACCCCCCTCTGACTGGGGCGTTCGGCCGCTGTTCCCGCCCGGTAGAACGGACTCTGGATCAATCCAGGGAGAGGAACAGCGGCCGTGGCGTCTCATCGCATGCCCGAGTCCGAGCGACCCCGTCGGGCGGTGCCCGCATGGGTGACCGCGCCTCCGGAGGACGCCGGTTCCCCTGCCCCCCAGCCGCGTCGTCCCCGCGGGCACCGTCGCTGACCGCGCCCGACCCGGCATCGACGCCGTGCCCGGCCTGGAGGCCCACCCCACCCCCGCCCCGCCGGTGCTCGACCCGAACGCCGTCGTCCCCGACTTCCCGCCGACCCCCCGAGCTGCTGCCGCCGGCTCCGACGTCGCCGAACGTCGACACCCTCCCCCTTCTCGGCCGTCGCGGAGGCGCGTGCGACCGTCGCCGGGCTCGGACCGGCCGACGCGACCGCCACACCGGCAGGCACCCGGGACCCTGCTGCGGACCGCACCGCCGCCGGCGATCCCCGCGCCACAGCACGACACGGTGCAGCGCGTCGGAGCGCAACGGATGCCCAGGCCTCCGCCGGGGCGATGGCGATGCCCGCGGCTCCCGTGGTCGGCGCGGCGCATGCGTCCGCAGCGCCCGTCGGAGCGCTCGGGGACACCGGCGACACCCGGTCCGCGGCGCCCGTGCCCGCCCCGGCAGGACCGGTCGCCTCGCAGTCCTGGTCCGCGACCCCCCGATGCCGGGGTCCCGACCGCTCCGACGGCCGGGCCGGCAGCGCGCTCCGCCGGACGTGGCGCGACCACCGCGACCCCGGCCGCCCCGCCGGCTCCCGCGTTCCCCGTCGTGCCGGCAGCAGGACAGCCGCGGTTCTCGGTGCCCGGACTCGAACACGTCGTCGTCGAGGGCGGCGAGCCCGAGGCCGTCGGACCCATCGGGTACCGCACGCCCGCCCGCTTCGCCCGGCAGCAGGCGCGCGTGATCCCGCCGGCGGTCACCGCTCCGCCGACGTTCGACGCCGTGCTCGCCACCCCGGCGCCGACCACCGCCGCACCCTTCCCCGGTCCGGCGTCCGAGCCGCACGCCGTGGCGCCGGTCGTCCCCGCGGTCACACGGGCCCTGCCGTCCGTCGCGCCGGCCGCAGCGGAACCGGCGGAGACCGCCACGTCCGACGGCGAGGCGACCCACGCCCCGACCCCTGCCCGGGAGCACCGGAACGCCGACCGCAGCCGCGGCGCGAACACCCGTCGGGGCTTCCTGCCGAAGCGTCGTCCGGCCCAGCCGACGAAGGCGCGGTCCACCGCGGTCCCCGTCGCCGCCGGGACGACCGCGCAGCCGCAAGCCGCTCCGCCGGTGACGCCGGTGACGGGAGCCGACACGGGCCTCCAGGCCGGAACCGGTGCGTCCGCCACGCGCGCTCGACGTCCGATCGGCGCGACGCCGGGTGCCGTGCTCGGTGCCCTGGCCGGTCTCGCCACGCTCGGTCTCGCCGCCTGGTGGTTCACGGCCCCGGCGACCGTGCACGCCGTCGGCGTCCTGCTCGGTGTGCTCGCGGTCGTGGTGTCCGTGGTGACGATGCGGAACCCCGCGTCCACCTGGCAGCGGCCGGTCGCCCTGCTCGGCACCGTGCTCGGCGCGGTCGGGACCCTCGTGTTGCTCTGGGCCGTCGCGTCCGCACTCGGTGCGCCGCTGCCGGACCTGACGGGCACGGGGGGCCACGCCGACGATCGCGCCCTGACCCTCCCGCTGACGGCGGGGACGACCCCCCGTCACACCGCGCGGACGACGCCCCGGGAGAGGATCGCGTTCGTCAGCGCCTCGATCGGCTCGCGCTGCACGGTCGGGTTCGCGATGAGGACGTAGTCGACCGCGGGCAGGTCCGGCAGCGACAGTCGCTGCGACACCTTCACCAGGTCGGCCGGGATGAGCGAGTGTGGGAACACCGCGACGCCGATCCCCGCCCGCACCGCGGCGAGCACACCGTTCACGTCACGGGTGTTGCAGGTGATCCGCCACGTGCGCCCGGCGGCCTCGAGCGCGTCGATCGCCATCTGCCGGCTGATGCTCGGCGCCTGGTACGCGATCAGCGGCACCGGGTCGTCGGACTCGAGGGCGATGCCGTCCTGCGCCATCCACACCATCTGGTCCGAGGCGACCCGGGTGCCCTCGGCGGACTCCCCCCGCCGTCCGCTTGATGAACACGAGGTCGAGTTGACCAGCGTGCACCCGTCGGAGGAGCGGCGCGGACTGGTTCACCGTCAGCTCGAGGTCGACCTGCGGGTGCAGCTTCCGGAAGTCCCGGAGGATGCGCGGCAGCTGCGTGATCGCGAGGTCGTCGGCCGCGCCGAACCGGAGGCGACCACGAGCCGCCACCCCGGAGAAGTACGCGTCCGCTGTCGCGTGCGCCGCCAGGATCGTCCGGGCGAACCCCGCCATCGCGTCGCCGTTGTCGGTGAGCCGGACCCCGCGGGTGTCCCGTGCGACGAGGGTCCGGGCGACCGCTGACTCGAGCCGGCGCACGTGTTGCGAGACGGTCGGTTGGCTGATGCCGAGACGGACGCCGGCCTGCGTGAAGCTGCTCGTCTCGGCGACGGCGAGGAAGGTCCGGAGCAGGACGGGATCGAGCACGGTGGGCCCTTCATTCGACATCGCAATGGAGTGATGCCGATCATAGGAGGATCGAATGGACCGGGAGCGGATAGTTTCGACCGGGTACCGTTCCCGCCCTCGACAGCCGGAGTCCCCCCACACCGTGCGTCCGTCACCGACGACCGTCCACCCGCCCACCGAGCCGCTCCCGATCAGCACGACACCGCCTCCGTGGCGGCGTTCCTTCATCGCGCTGTCGGTGCCGAACTTCCGGCTCTTCACCGCCACCAACCTGGTGGCGATGACGGCGGGGTGGATGCAGCGCATCGCGCAGGACTGGCTCGTGCTGCAGCTCACCGGCTCGGTCGCGCAGGTCGGCATCACGGTCGCCTGTCAGTTCACCCCGATGCTGCTGTTCGGGCTGCTCGGCGGGGTCTTCGTCGACCGGTACTCGAAGCGCGCGCTGATGATGATCACGCAGGGCGCCTTCGCGGTGCTGTCCCTGCTGCTCGCCGTCCTCACCCTGGCCGGGGTGGTGGAGGCGTGGCACATCTGGGTGATCGCGTTCCTGGTCGGCATGGTCACCGTGATCGACAACCCGGCGCGGCAGGTGTTCGTCACCGAGATCGTCGGTCACCAGCACCTCCGCAACGCGATCAGCGTCAACTCGTCGGTGTTCCAGCTCGGCGGGATGATCGGTCCGGCGTTGTCCGGCATCCTGCTCGTCGCCGTCGGGGCGGGGTGGTCGTTCGGCATCAACGCCGCCGCCTGTGTCGCGGTGGTCGTGACGCTGGGGTTCCTCCGCGTCTCCGAACTCCACCGCACACCGCCGGCCGCGCGGGCGAAGGGGCAGCTCGTCGAGGGGCTGCGGTACGCCGCCGCGAAGCCGACGATCATCGTGCCCGTCGTCCTGCTCGCGTTCTTCTCCGTCTTCGCGCTGACGATGCCCGTGCTGCTGTCCGCCTTCGCGTCCGACGTGTACGGCGTCGGGGCCGGCGGCTACGGCCTGTTCAACTCCGCGGTCGCGGTCGGCGCCCTGACCGGCGCAGTCCTCTCCACCCGGCGTGCCGTGGTCCGGCTCCGCACCATCGTCGGCGGGGTGTTCTGGACCGGGCTGTTGCTCGTGGTGGCCGGGTCGGCGCCGACGATCGCGCCGTTCACCGTCCTGCTCGTCGTGGTCGGCCTGTCGCAGCTGCTCTTCATGACGGCGTCGAACTCGCTCGTCCAGCTGTCCTCGAACGTCGCGATCCGTGGGCGGGTGATGTCGCTGTACGTGCTCGTGCTGCTCGGTGGTCAGGCGATCGGCGGCCCCGTCATGGGTCAGGTCGTCGACCGCTTCGGCGCGCACGTCGGGATGATGGTCGCGGGCGGCGTGCCCGCCGCGGCCGCCACGGTGATCGCGTTCGTCCTCGCCCGACGCGGCGGCCTGCACCTGGAGATGCGGATGCGTCACCACCTGCCGCTGCCGACCATCGTCGGCAACCGCTGACACGACGGACGGTGGGCCCACGCCGCCGGAACCGGACCGGCGCGCCAGCGGCCGGGCCGCCGTGACGGACGGAAGGCCCGTGACCAGCTGGTCACGGGCCTCCCGTCCGTCACGGGGTGACGCGAGCAGCTGCGCTCAGTAGGCGACGCCGAACCGCGCCTGGTGGTGCTTCGGCTCCTCGACCTCGTCGACGACCGCGATCGCGTAGTCGGCGCCCGAGATGTCCGAGTTGCCGTCGGCGTCGGTGAGGAGCACGTCGTCCGAGGTGCGGTACGTGCCGCGACGCTCCCCCCGGGTTGTAGCTGCCGAAGGCGGCGGCGGGGCTGACGTAGAACCAGTCGACGTCGGTGCCACCCGCGCGGAGTGCCTCGAGGACCTGGCCGTGGCTCTTCGCCTCGCCCTTGAAGGCGTCGGGGAACTCGGCCGTGTCGTAGAGGGCCGGGCCGCCCTCGGCGACGAGCAGCGACCCGGCGCCGCCGACGATGCCGAGTCGTGCACCGGCAGCGGCCGCGGCGTCGACGAAGTGCTGGAACCGGTCCTTCAGCTCGGTGCCGTCCGACTGGACCGCGTGCAGGGCGACGATGACGACGTCCGCGTCCTTCGTGACCTCGGTGACGAAACCGGCGTCGAACGCGTCCCCCCCGCGCGAGCGTGAGGTGCTCGGCGGCGTCGAGCTTCGTGGTGTCACGCGCGACGGCGACGACCTCGTGCCCGCGGGAGAGGGCTTCGCGGACGATGGCGGACCCGGCGTACCCGGTGCCTCCGAAGACGACGATGGTGGACATGCGAGCTCCTTCGTGGTGGTGGTGCCGACGCGGTCGCGCGCCGTGCCACTCACTGTACGGGTGTTACTCTCTTCAAGTAAGTAGGCACCTCGTGGTGCGTGACGGAGGTCGGGATGAGCGCGCTCGAGTACAGCCCCTACGCGGCGGACTGCCCCTCGCGGCAGCTCCTCGACCGGATCGGGGACCGCTGGAGCGTGCTGACGATCGGCGCCCTCGCGGACGGGCCTCGTCGGTACTCCGCCATCGCCACCCGGGTGCAGGGTGTGTCGCAGAAGATGCTCACGCAGACGCTCCGGGCCCTGGAACGTGACGGCTTCGTCACCCGGACGGTCTTCCCCGAGATCCCGCCGCACGTGGAGTACGAGCTCACCGACACCGGCCGGTCGCTCCGCGCCGTGCTCGTGCCGCTCGAACAGTGGGCGATCGACCACATGGACGGCGTCGCCGAAGCGCGCTCGGGGTACGACTCCGGCTCCTGACCGCGCCCGGTCTGGAATCGTCGCGGACCGCGGGTGGTTGCGTGGAGGCATGCGATCGATCGTCTACTCCCAGCCCGGAACGTCAGCCGTCCTCTCCCTCGCCGACCGTCCGGTCCCCGAGCCCGGTGCCGGTGAGGTCCGCGTCCGCGTCGTCGTCTCCGGGGTGAACCCCACCGACTGGAAGGCACGACAGGGCGGCACGTACGGCGACGGCCTGCCGTTCCCGGAGATCACGCCGAACCAGGACGGTGCCGGCGTCGTCGACGCGGTCGGCGACGGCGTCGAGGGCCTGTCCGTCGGTGACCGCGTCTGGCTGTTCATGGCCGCCGCGTCCCGCCCGACCGGCACCGCGCAGGAGTTCACCGTCGTGCCCGCCGCCCGCGTCGTCCCGCTCCCGGAGGGCGTCTCGTTCGACGTCGGTGCCAGCCTCGGCGTGCCGGCGATGACCGCGCACCGTGCGCTCACCGTGCACGAGGACGGCCCGACCCGCCTCTCGCCCGGTGCCCTTTCCGGCAAGACCGTGCTCGTCGCCGGCGGCGCGGGGGCCGTGGGACACGCCGCGATCCAGCTCGCCAGCTGGGCCGGCGCCACCGTCGTCGCCACGGTCAGCTCGGAGGACAAGGCGGCCCTCGCCACGGCGGCCGGGGCCCACCACACGGTGAACTACCGCGAGGACGGCGCCGCCGACCGGATCCGCTCGATCGCCCCGGACGGCGTGGACATCGTCGTCGAGGTGTCGATCCCGGCGAACGCCGACCTCGACGCTGCGGTCCTGGCGAACCACGGCGTCGTCTCGATGTACGCGGACAACGGCGGAGACGCGGCATCGATCCCGGTGCGGCCGAACATGGGCATCAACGCGCGCTACCAGTTCCTGCTGCTGTACACGATCGGCGACGCCGCCCTCGCCGCCGCTGCCGAGGACATCACCGCCGCGCTGCGCGACGGTGTCCTGCCGGTCGGCGAGGAGGCCGGGCTCGCGCTGATCCGCTTCCCGCTCGAGGAGACCGCAGCAGCGCACGACGCGGTGCAGGGCGACGCGGTCGGCAAGGTGCTCATCGACGTGCAGTCGGCGGAGTAGGCCGCGCCGGGACGGACGGGAGGCACCGCGCGGCGGGGTGCCGCCGCACCCCGTCCCGTGGTGCCCTTCGGCGCTGCACAACGAGAACCGGCTCGAACCGCGGATGTCCGCGGTTCGAGCCGGTTCTCGTTGTGCCGGTCCGGGCGGCGCCGGGAGGCGCGGGGCGGCGGCGGGAGGCGCGGGGCCGGGAGGCGCGGGGCCGGGAGGCGCGGCGCGGGTCCGGGCGGGGCCATGCGCGTCCGGGAGGCGCGGGGCGGTGGCGATCCGAGCCTCCCGTCCGGCGCGTGGTCGGGTCCGGCAGGACCGACGCAGTACGCGTTCATCGGCGGGGTTGGTAAGCAGGAGGCATGACCGACGCCGCAGCGCCCCTCCCCCACCCCCACGCCCGGAACCAGAGCAGTCGTCCTCGGAGGTGGTGGCGTCGCCGGCATCGCCTGGGAGCTCGGCGTCCTGTCGGCCCTCGAGGACGCCGGGGTCGACCTCGGTGCGGCGGACCTGGTGGTCGGCACGAGCGCCGGCAGCGTCGTCGGCACCTTCCTCCGCAGCGGCGGCGTGCGCGGTGCCTACGAGCAGCAGCTGAGCCCGCTCCCGACCACCTACGAAGAGCCCGCGCGCGTCGATGCCGCCGAGTTCGAGCAGCGCTTCGCGGCGGCACTGCAGGGAGCCACCTCGGAGCAGGACGCCCGTGCGCGTCTCGGAGCCGCCGCGCAGCAGATCACCTCCGGACAGAGCGACGACGAACGCGTTGCGACCTTCCGCGACACGCTGCCCACGACCGCGTGGCCGGACCGGCCCTACGCGGTGACCGCGGTGGACGCCGTCGACGGGACCTTCCGGGTGCTCCGCGCCGAGGACGGCGTGCCGCTCGAACGTGCCGTCGCCGCGAGCTGCTCTGTCCCGCTGGTCTGGTCTCCGGTGCGGATCGACGAGCATCCGTACATCGACGGCGGCATGCGCTCGGCGACCAACGCGGACGTCGCGGCCGGGTACGAGCGGGTGCTCGTGATCGCCTGCAGCCCCGAGGGGCCGTCACCGCTCGGGCCGTGGCTCGACCGTGCGGTCACCTCGTTGCGGGACGCCGGTTCGCGGGTCGAGGTCCTCGTCGCGGACGAGGCGTCGCAGCGGGCCTTCGGAACGAACTCACTGGCGCTGTCGACGCAGCGGCCGTCGGCGGAGGCCGGACGCGCGCAGGCCGAGCCGGTGGCGGAGCGCATCGGCGCGTTCTGGGCCTGAGCTGACGAGCGGGCGACGAGCGACCGGCGCCGGGCCGACGACCGGGCGACGGCGGTCATCTGCCACCTGGTCCAGCAGGTCAGACGAACGCGGCCTGCCCCGTCACGGCGCGGCCGACGATGAGCGTGTTGACCTCGCGGGTGCCCTCGTACGAGTAGATGGCCTCGGCGTCGGCGAAGAACCGGGCGACGCCCTTGTCGAGGACGATGCCGTTGCCGCCCTGGACCTCGCGGCACCAGCCGACGGTCTCGCGCATCTTCGCCGTGGCGAACGCCTTCGCCATCGCCGAGTGCTCGTCGCCGCCGAGGCCCTGGTCCTGCAGCGCGGACGCCTGGGTGCACAGGGCGATCGACGCGGTGATGTTCATGAGGGACTTCACGAGCAGGTCCTGGATGAGCTGGTGCGACGCGATCGGCTTGCCGAACTGCTCGCGCTCCCGGGCGTAGCGCAGGGCGGCCTCGTAGGCGCCGACCGAGATGCCGACGGCCTGCCAGGCGACCTCGGTGCGGGTCAGGCGGAGCACCGCAGCCGTGGACCGGAACGAGTCGGCGCGCTGCAGGCGACGGGCCTCCGGGACGCGGACGTCCTCGAGGGTGATGTCGGCGTTCTGCACCGACCGGAGTGCGATCTTGTCCTCGATCTTCGTCGCGGTGAACCCCGGGGTGTCGGAGGTGACGAGGAAGCCCTTGACCTGGTTGTCCGCCTCGTCCTTCGCCCAGATGACGACGACGTCCGCGAAGGTGGCGTTGCCGATCCAGCGCTTCGAGCCGTTGAGCACCCAGGTGTCCCCCCTCGCGCCGGGCGGTGGTGCGGAGGCCGCGGGCGGAGTCGCTGCCGGAGAGCGGTTCGGTCAGTCCGAACGCCCCGACGACCTCCCCGGAGGCCATGCGCGGCAACCACTCACGCTGCTGCTCGTCGCTGCCCGCGACCGCGATCGAGTTCATCGCGAGACCGGACTGCACGCCGATGAAGGTCGCGACGCCGGCGTCGACCCGACCGAGTTCGAGGGCCGCCCACCCGCGGTACACCGCGGAGTTCTCGAACTGCCGGACGAGCGGCACGCCGGGGCCGTACATGCCGAGCTCGGCGAGCGGCGCGATGACCTGCGTCGGGAACTCGGCGCGGGCCCAGTACTCGTCCACGATCGGCGCGACGTCGCGCTCGAGGTACTCGCGGAGCTCGCCGAGGGAGGCGCGTTCCTGGTCGGTCAGCTGCTCCTGGAACCGGTAGAAGTCGGATTCCAGCAGGGGCGTTCCCGCGACCGTCGTTGACATGGACCCAACGATGCATCATTCTCGGAAACGTTGCAAGACGACGTCGACGACTTCGGGGGGGAACCGTGAGCAAGCAGCCACTCGGCGCCCTCGGGTCGGCGCTCGTCCCGAGCGCGCTCGCCACGCGCCTGGAGGCCCACCCCGACGCCCAGCGCGCGTTCCGTTCCGCACGTCATGCCTTCATCGACGGGGCACGCGTCGACATGCAGGCCCTCGCGTCCTCGCTCGGCGTCGACCGGACCTCGCTGTTCCGCTGGGTCGGCAACCGCGACCAGCTGCTGTCCGAGATCCTCTGGTCACTGGCCGTCCCGACGCTCGACGCCGCCGGCCGAGCAGCGGCACCGTCGGGAGCGGCACGCATCGTCGACGTCCTCGACCACTTCACCGCGGACCTGATCCGGGCGCCGTACTTCCGCGCGTTCCTGACCCGCGAGCCGGCCCGGGCCCTGCGACTCCTGACGACGACCGACAGCGACGTGCAGCGGCGCTTCGTCGCCGTGGTCTCGACCCTGGTCGCCGCCGAGCAGGAGTCGGGGGCCTTCGACCCGGCGCCACTCTCCCCCCGAGGAACTCGGTCGACTGCTCGTCCGCGTCTCGGAGTCGTTCACCTACGCGGACCTGATCTCCGGCGAGACCCCGGACCCCGAGCGGGCACGCACGACGTTCGAGTACATCCTGCGCCCTGTGCGGTGACCGCCGCGGGTGGTCAGCTGCGGACGGCCGCCAGTTCCAGGTTGATGTCGTCCGGGTCCTGCACGGACAGGATCACCATGCCGGCGTCTCCGAGGTCGGTCACCTCGCCGTGCTCGACACCGGCGGCGTCGAGCCGGGCGGCCGCCTCGTGCAGCTCGTCGACCGATCCGACCATGAAGCTCACGTGGTCGAGACCGACCGTGTCCGGGTCGAACCGCTGGCCGCTCGGAGCGACGGGGCGGAGGCCGAAGAGCTGGTCCCCGACCGGGAAGATGCAGCCGCCGTAGAGCCGCTCACGGTCCTCGGTGATCCCGGGCTCACCGGCGTGCTCGCTGAAGTCCATCGCGGGCTCGACGCCGAACAGCTGCTGGTAGAACGCCTTGCTGCGGACGATGTCGGTGACGGTCACGCGGACGTGCGCCAGTGCGATGGGTCGAGCGATCGGGTCGGTCATGTGGGGCTCCTCGGGTGTACCGGCAGGGTGGCCGGGTCGTCGTCGCTGTACGACGTGGATCCGAGGCAACGCCGGACACCTGACTGTGCGCACCGACCGTGCGGCGAGCGGACAGGTCGGGCCGACGGGCCGGTACAGCAGCGGGTCAGCGGCTCAGCGGAACCCGTCGTCGTCGGGGAAGGAGCGCGGCACACCGTGGCCCGCGCACCGGTCACGACGACGGACGCCGCGGAAGACCTCACGGACGTGCTCACCGCACCCGGTCCATGTCGCCTTCCCACACACCAGGCACTGCACCGATTCACACATGAACCTGTTGTACCGAGGGGTCGCCGAAGGCCGATCCGGACAGCGCTCACCGGCTGGCCGGGCATCATCCGCCACACTGCAGGACGGACACGGCACCGCGTGGAAGCGAGGGGCCGTGTCCGTCCGGAGGGGTCGTACTGGCGAGCAGCCGTCAGATGAGGTCGTCCGACAGGTGGTTCGGCGTCCCGAAGCGGTGCGCCGTGATGGACACCGCCTGCTCCCGGAGGAACGGCAGCATCTCGATGCGCCCGGCCTCGGTCACGGGCTCCGCGTAGACGGCGACGTCCGGCCGCCCGTCCGTCCCGACGGCGAGCGCGGCAGCGTCCCCGGCGATGAGTCGGACGCGCGTGGACGGGCCGGCAGCGATCCGGGCGGCGAACGTCTCGTCCGACTCGGTCTGCCGCACGGACTCGACGAGCGAGAGGCCTCGGAGCGCGGTGGCCACCGCTTCCGGGAGCGCGACGGCCGTGGAGACCTGGACGGAGGTGCCCGCACGGAGCGCCGCGGCGACGACCCGCACGAGGTCCTCGGTCGTGCCCTCGGCAGCCAAGCGGACGTGTACCCCCCGGGAACGGCAGGTAGCGGAAGACGTTGCGCTCGGCGGAGAGTGCGGACACGTCGGCCGCGGTCCCGAACTCCGAGGTCCACGCGAGCTCGTCGGACGCAACCGCACGGTCGACCGACTCGGACGCCACACCGGTCGCCCGGACGAAGGCCGAAACGTCCGACGACGGCGTCGAGCCAGCGCGGGCCACGGCGGGCTCCCAGGAGCCGAGGCCGACCAGGTAGTTCACGCCGCCGGCCTTGGTGCCCGCGCCGACTGCGGACTTCTTCCACCCGCCGAACGGCTGGCGGCGGACGATCGCGCCCGTGATGCTGCGGTTCACGTAGAGGTTGCCCGCCTGGATGCGCCGGAGCCACGTCCCGATCTCACCCGGGTCGAGCGAGTGCAGGCCGGAGGTCAGGCCGTAGTCGACCTCGTTGACGATGTCGATCGCCTCGTCCAGGGTCTCCGCCACCATCACGCCGAGGATCGGGCCGAAGTACTCCGTGCGGTGGTACTCCGAACCGCGCCGGACGCCCTGCCGGACACCGGGGCTCCAGAGCTTCCCGGTCTCGTCGAGCTGCTTCGGTGCGATCGCCCAGGACTCCCCGGCGCCGAGCGTCGTCAGGCCGTCGAGCAGCTTGCCCGATGCCGGTTCGATGATCGGTCCCATCTGGGTCGTCGGGTCGGTCGGGTAGCCGACGGTCAGCGAGGACACCGCGTCGAGGAGCTGGTTGCGGAAGCGCTTGGACTTCGCGACCGAGCCGACCATGACGACCAGCGACGCGGCCGAGCACTTCTGCCCCGCGTGACCGAAGGCCGAGGCGACGACGTCCTTCACCGCCAGGTCGAGGTCCGCCGACGGGGTCACGATGACCGCGTTCTTGCCGGAGGTCTCGGCGACCAGCGGCAGATCCGGGCGGAAGGACCGGAACAGCTCGGCGGTCTCGTACGCGCCGGTCAGGATCACGCGGTCGACGAGCGGCGACGCGATGAGGTCCTTCCCGAGCTCGGACTCCTCGACGTCGAGGAACGCCAGGACGTCGGCCGGTGCACCGTGCGCGTCGAGGGCGGTCTCGATGACCGACGCCAGGACGGCACCACTGCGGGCGGCCGGCGGCGCGGGCTTCAGCACGACGGCGGACCCGGCGGCGAGGGCGGCCAGGGTCGAGCCGGCGGGGATCGCCACGGGGAAGTTCCACGGCGGCGTGACGAGCGTCAGCGCGGCCGGGGTGAACGACGCACCGTCGACGGTGTCGAGCGATGCGGCCAGTTCGCCGTAGAAGTGCGCGAAGTCGATGGCCTCGGAGACCTCGGGGTCGGCCTGGTCGATCGTCTTGCCGGTTTCCGACGCCATGACCTCGATGAGGGCGGCGCGGTTCGCTTCGAGGGCGTCGCCGACGGCGTGCAGGACCGCGCCGCGGGCGGCACCCGACCACGAACCCCAGGTCGTGCCCGCGGCGCGGACGCGCTGCAGGGCGGACTCGAGGGTCGTGGCGGAGGTGATACGGGCCTCCCGGACGGCGGAGACGCCGAGCGTCGAGGTGGCGATCCGCTCGGTGATGGCGGCACCCCACTCGCGGACGGCACCGACGGACGGGTCGCTGTCCGGCGTGTTCTCGAAGTGGCCGGGGACGGGACGGTCGACGGCCGCGTACCGGTCGGCGACACGGTGCGGCGCCGGGGCGTCCAGTCCGCCGGGCAGCGCGAGCGGGGCGAGGGAGTCGCGGAACCGGGCTTCCTCGCGGGCGAACAGCGTCGGGGACGAGGCGAGGGAGAACACCGCGGACATGAAGTTGTCCTGCGACGCGCCCTCCTCGAGACGACGGATGAGGTAGGCGATGGCGACGTCGAACTCCCCCCGGGTGCACGACCGGCGTGTAGAGGAGCAGCGAGCCGACGGTCTTCTTCACCGCGGCCGCCTGGCCCTGCGCCATGCCGAGGAGCATCTCGAACTCGATGCCGTTCCGCACACCGCGCTCCCCGGCGAGGAGCCACGCGTGTGCCACGTCGAACAGGTTGTGCCCGGCGACGCCGACCCGCACGTTGGCGATGCGCTCGGGCGTGAGCGCCCAGTCGAGCACGCGCTTGTAGTTGGTGTCCGAGTCCTGCTTGGTGTGCCAGGTCGCGAGCGGCCAGCCGTGCACCGAGGCCTCGACCTGCTCCATCGGCAGGTTCGCGCCCTTGACCAGGCGCACCTTGATGTCGGCGCCCCCCGCGGGCACGGCGGGCGGCGGACCACTCCTGCAGGTGTTCCATCGCGGCGAGCGCGTCGGGCAGGTACGCCTGCAGCACGATCCCCGCCTCGAGGTCGGTGAACTGCGGCTCGTCGAGGAGCTTCGTGAAGACCGCGATCGTCAGGTCGAGGTCCTTGTACTCCTCCATGTCGAGGTTGATGAACTTCTTCGGCGTCGACGCCGCCGCACGCTCGAACAGCGGCCGGAGCTGCCCGACGATGTCCTCGACGGCGTGGTCGAACGCCCACGGCGAGTGCGGGTGCACGGTCGAGGAGACCTTGATCGACACGTAGTCCACGTCGCCGCGGCTCAGCAGCGCGTGCGTGCCGGCGAGGCGGCGCGCGGCCTCGCGCTCACCGAGCACGGCCTCGCCGAGCAGGTTCACGTTGAGGCGGATGCCGTCCTGCTTGATCTTCGCGATCGCCGGACCGAGCTTCGCGTCGGTGGCGTCGACGATGAGGTGCCCGACCATGTTCCGGAGGACCCGTCGGGCGACGGGGACGACGACCCCCCGGGAGGCCCGGTGCCATCCCGCCACCGAGGCGCACCAGGCCGCGGAGCGCGGCCGGCAGGAAGCCGGGTGCGTCCGGCGCGATGGCGCGGAGCTTGCGGGCAGCGACGCCGAGGTCCTCGGGGCGGACGACGCCGTCGACGAACCCGACGGCGAAGGCCAGGCCCTTCGGGTCGGCGAGGACGCCGGCGAGCTGCTTCGCGGACCCGTCGATCGGGTACGTCTCTGCCTCGGCGAGCCACTGTTGGACGAGCGCGACGGACTCGTCGGCGAGTCCGGCGGAGTCGGTGGTGGTCACATCGTCGGTCGTGGTCGCTGCGTCGTCGCGCGGCTGGACGTCGGTCATGGGTTCAGTGTGGGGCTCGCGCTTCCGGTAGCGGAAGCAACTCTTCCTGATGCATTCCGTTCAGCTGCACTACTGTTTCCCCATGCTCGACGTCCGGCGCCTCGTGCTCCTGCGGGAGCTGTCGATCCGGGGCACCGTGGCCGCCGTCGCCGAGGCGATGAACTTCACCCCGTCGGCGGTCTCGCAACAGCTGGCGGTCCTCGAGCGTGAGGCCGGTGTGCAGCTCCTCCGGAGGGCCGGACGGCGCCTCCAGCTCACGCCGCAGGCCGAGGTGCTCGTGGCCGCGGCGGGCGACGTGCTCGACACGCTCGAGCGGGCGCAGTCCGCCGTCGAGGCGACGCTGACCAGCGTGCAGGGACGCGTCCGGGTCGCGGTCTTCCAGTCTGCTGCGCTCGCCCTCATGCCGAACGCGCTGCGCATCATGGTCACCGAACACCCGGGCGTCCGCGTCGAGATGGTCCAGCGCGAGCCGGAGACCGCACTCAACGAGACGTGGGCTCGGGACTTCGACATGGTGATCGCCGAGCAGTACCCGGCGCACGCGGCCCCGCGTTTCCCGGGCCTCGACCGACGTGAGCTGACGACGGACGCCGTCCGGCTCGCGCTGCCGCCGGTCGACACGTCGCTGTGGCCGGTCGACTCCCTCACCGGCGCGGCCGACCTGCCGTGGGTGATGGAGCCACGAGGAACGGCGTCGCGGCACTTCGCGGAGCAGCTCTGCCGGCGCTCGGGCTTCGAACCCGACGTTCGGTACGAGACCGCCGACCTGCAGGCGCAGATCCGGTTGATCGAGTCCGGGAACGCGGTCGCGCTCATGCCGGACCTGGTCTGGGCCGGCCGGTCGACCACCTGCCGGCTGCTCGACCTGCCCGGGGACGCCGAGCGGACGATCTTCACGGCGCAGCGGACGGCGAGTTCACTGTCCCCCCGCCGTGGCAGCGCTCCGGGACGCCCTGGAACGGGCTGCGGCGACCTCCCGTTCCTGAGACCATCGGTGCCGACGAGTCCGGCCCGATCGCGTGGGCACGCGGGCTGTTCGCCGCCGGGGCCGCGGTCCTGACGGCCCGCCTGCGCCGTCGTCGCGCCTGATCGGCGGAGACGCGAGCGCCCCTCCCGGGGGGCGCTCACGTCTGTACGAACGCAGAGGAACCGGTGCGGGAAACCGCACGATCTGGAACGCCTACCCCCCAACTCGGGGCACTTCTGCCGTTGCGCGCGCCTCTACACCCCGCCATCCCAATACGCTCCGATCACCCGAGGACTCTCGGCCAACTCTTGTGTTCCGGCACCCGTCCGGACTCGAAATATGGGGGGAACAACCCGTGCATCGCAGCACCTCCTTCGTCCGACGCGCGTGCGCCGTCGGTACTGCCACAGCACTCATCGGCCTCACGACCGGTCTCGGCGTCATGACCGCGACGACCGCCTACGCCGACGAGGCACCGACGACCGACACGTCGGTCACCACTCCCGCCGCTCCGGGCACCGACGCCACGCCGGGTACCGACGCGACGACGGCGCCGGGCGAGACGACCACGCCGGCCGAGCCGAGCCTCCCGACCGACGGCGTGACCAGCGCCCCCGGTGGCACCGGCGCGACCACGGGTGGTGACGCCGCCGGGACCGGCGCCGTCACGCCGACCGCTCCGACCACCGGCAGCGCGACGCCGGCACCGACCAACCCGAGCACCGCGAAGCCGAGCGCCACCAGCCCGGCCGAGGCCGCGCCCACGGCGGTGGCATCCGCAACCGTGACGATCTCCGGCACCGCGAAGGTCGGCCAGACGCTCCGCGCGAAGCCCAAGGGCTTCACCGACCCGTCCGCGCTCTCCTACAGCTGGTCGGTCGACGGTGTGGCCACCGGCGACCAGGGCCCGACCTACGACGTCGTCGCCGACGACGCGGGCAAGGTCGTCACCGTCACCGTGCAGAACACGCTCCTCGGGCACACGGACGAGACCGCGACGGCGGACACCGCCGTCGTCACCCAGGACCCCGTGTTCGTGGACGAGAACGGCAAGCCCATCGAGAGCGGCACCGACGCCGACGAGGACGTCTTCCCCCCTCGAGACCACCGCAGGTGAGGCCTTCTCGTACACCTTCCGCGCGGTCGGGAGCCCCGCACCGACGTACTCGCTCGCCTGGTTCTACGACGGCTACGAGGCCGACCCCGAGTACCCGGAGGACACCCCCCGAGGGCCAGCTGCCCGACGGCATCACGTTCGACCCGGCCACCGGCGTCCTGTCGGGTACGACCGAGATCGCCTCGTACTACGACTTCGCCGTGACCGCGACCAGCGGATCGGCCACGACGACCCAGTACGTCGAGTTGTCGGTCGACGCCGCAGCACCCGCGGGCGTGCAGGTCATCGCCACGGACCGCGCTGACTACGAAGAGCTGTTCGGCGACGGGATGTCCATCGGCTTCCAGCTCCGAGCTGCCGCAGCAGAGGAAGAGGACTCGGGCACCATCCGGAGCTGGATCATCGGCGAGGACGGCGACATCGACACCGTCGACCTGAACTGGAGCACCGGCGCTGACGGCGGGGACCTCGACGTCGTCTTCACGCCTGGTGGTCGCCCCACCGTGGAGCAGGACGGCACGCTGCTGGTCGACGGCGGGATCGTCGACCGGTTCGGCAACGAGGTCACCGATGACGAGGGCACGCCGTCCGCGCTCACCGTCACCTCCGACGTCGCCTCCGACGTGATCACCATCGACGAGGAGTTCGGCGGCTACAACGCGGTCGACGTGACCTTCCCCGAAGCCTCGACGCACACCCTGACGGCCACCGGCGACGCGTTCGCCACGTCGTTCCCGGTCGTGGTCACCCCGACCGCGACCACCCCGGGCACCACGCCCCCCGGTCGCCACGCCCCCCGGTGTCGGCTCCCCCCGGTGCTGACCCAGCCGGCAGCCGCGCCGATCGGCACCGTCCCGGTCCGCACCGCCGCGCACGGCCGACTCGCCTACACCGGCACCGACAGCACCGACGCCCTGCCCTGGGCGCTCGCCATGCTCGCCGCCGGTGCGGCACTGGTGGGCCTGCGTACCGTCCGCCGTCGCGCCCGTCGCTGACCCGGACGGGAGGCTCCTCCCGCGGCCCCGTCGATTCCTCCACGGATCGGCGGGGCCGTTCCGTTCCCGCCCGCCCGTTGGCGCGACGGCGCGCCGGTCGTCAGGCGCCGCGGATCTCCTCGGCGCGACCGAGCAGGTCGGCGTGGAACGCGGTCTGGCTGAGGGCACTCGCGAGCAGGAAGCCCGACATCGATTCGATCCCGCCGCTGAACGGCACGCGGGACGCGACCTCGAAGAGCGTCGGCCGGTCGAGTGCGTCGAGCGCGTCCGCGACGTGCCGGGTCCGCTCGTCCCGGTGGTCGATGAGCACACGGGCTCGGGACACGACGTCGCGGAACCGGTACTCGTGCCCGGGGCAGACCTCGAGGTGCCCGTGTCCGTCGAGCCTCGCCAGCGAGCCGAGCGCGTCACGCAGCGGGTTCGTCCCGGTCCGGCCGCCGAGTCCGACGCCGGGGTTGATCCGCGGCAGGACGTGGTCCCCGGTGAACAGGAGCCCGTCCGGCTCGTCGACGAAGCAGACGTGACCGCCGGTGTGTCCCGGCGTCCACAGTGTGCTGATCGTCCGCCCCGGGATCGGCAACACGTCCCCGTCTGCGAGCAGCAGGTCGGCGAACGGCGCCTCCGCCGTCCCCTGCCCGATCCGGCGGCCGGTCCCCCCACGCGGCCAGGACCCCGTCGAGCAGCGCGGCGGGCACGCCCCAGGTCCGCACGTCGCGGTCGTTCTGCTCCGCGTCGGCCCGCTCGTGCTCGAGCGCGCGCACCTCCGCGGCGTGCATCGCGACCGGGGCACCGGAGCGTCGCCGCAGTGCGGCCGCGGCACCGAGGTGGTCGGCGTGCAGGTGGGTGACGGCGACGAGGGTGACGTCCTCGAGCCGGCGGCCGATGGTCCGGAACCCGTCGGACAGCACGTCGAGGGAGCCGCCGTCGGACCACCCGGGGTCGATGACCGCGAGCGCCCCGTCGCTCCCCTCGATGACGTACGCGAGCGTGGCGTCGGGCACACCGCCTCGGAAGGGGACCGCGATGGTCCAGATGCCGGGCCGGACCTCCTCGACGGGCGGGAGGGCACCGGCGGCGAGCGCCTCGGCCTGCGCGGTGCTGACGGGCGGCGGGATCGACACGCGACCACCCTAACCAGGCGGTGCCGGCGGACCGGGCCGTGACGGGCATCCAGGCCGGTCCCGCAGCGGGCGGGTAGACAGGCCGCATGGAGACCATCGCGCCCATGCTCGCCAAGGCCGTCGCCACCGTGCCGGACCCCGACAGCGTCGCGGGCGGCCTGCGGTACGAGCCGAAGTGGGACGGCTTCCGGGGCATCGTGACGATCGACGGCGACGACGTCGAGATCGGCAGCCGCGGCGCCAAGCCGCTGACCCGGTACTTCCCGGAGCTCGTCGAGGCGTTCCGCGCCCGGTTCGGCGGCCGGGAGCACCCCGTCGTCCTCGATGGTGAGGTCGTCGTCCGCTCCGGGGTACCGGGGGAACGAGCGGCTCGACTGGGAAGCCCTGTCGCAGCGGATCCACCCCGCCGCCTCGCGGATCGCGAAGCTCTCGGTCGAGACGCCGGCGCAGTTCGTCGCCTTCGACCTGCTGCACCTCGACGGCGAGGACCTGACCGGCCGGCCGTTCGACGAGCGCCGTGCCGCGCTCGAGGAACTCGGGGCCGACCTCGCAGCCCCGCTCTTCGTCACCCGCACCACGCTCGACGTCGAGGTCGCCCGCGAGTGGCTCACGACGTTCGAGGGTGCCGGCCTCGACGGGGTCGTGGCGAAACCGCGGTCGAAGCCGTACGAGCCGAACAAGCGCACGATGCTCAAGGTGAAGCACCACCGCGAGGCGGACGTCGTCGCCGTCGGGTACCGGGTCCACAAGAGCGGGACCGGTGTCGGGTCGCTGCTGCTCGGGCTCTACGACGACGCGGGCGAGCTGCGGATGGTGGGCGGGGTCTCCGCCTTCACGGACAAGCGGCGCCGGGAACTCGTCGACGAGCTGGAACCGCTCGTCGAGCGGGACGCGGACGGGAGGCCCGTCACCGGTGACGGGGAGCGCTCACGGTTCTCGTCCGGTCGCGACACGTCGTTCGTCCGGCTGGCACCGGAGCGCGTCCTGGAGGTCCGGTACGACCAGATGGAGGGTGACCGGTTCCGGCACACCGTGCAGTTCGCGCGGTGGCGTCCGGACCGCGAGGCGCGCTCGTGCGGGTTCGACCAGCTCGAGGTCCCGACGGCGTACGACCTCAGCGACGTCCTGTCCTGATCCGACCGCGGTCCGTCCGGTCAGATGTCCAATCCGCGCTCCGCAGTGATCAGTAGTTAGCCGAACTAGTGAAACTGTGGAAACATCTGAGGCACCAGGGAAACGGTGGTCGGACACCGTCTCGACACCACGGATCGGAGTGGACATGAGCAACGAGATCCTCATTCGCCGGGCGCAGCGCAGCCCCTTCAGCGAGGTCCGCGAAGCACGTCATCTGCGTGCGCTCCAGACCAGCGCGATCATCAGCGGCATCGCCGGTGTGACCGCCGCCGCGCTCGCCTTCGTCACGATCGGACTCGGCGCATGATCGTCCTGGACGGCGTGACGCAGGGCAACCGCCGCACGTGGTCGCGCCTCACCCGCCTGCACACCGCCACGGTCGGTCTGCCGCTGCAGACCTCGCGCGTCGAGGACGACGGACTCCGCTCCGAGGACGCCTCCTCGCTCGTCTGAGGCCCCGTCCGAGCGGGCGCCGTCCCAGGGGGGCGCCGTCCCAGGGGGGCGCCTCAGCGGTCCCGTCAGCCCTTCTTCGCCCGGGACGGCTGGACGCGCGGCGGCTCGCCGGGCATCTTCGGGAAGTCCGGCGGGAACGGCAGCTCCCCCCTCACCACGCTCCAGGTCGCGAGCCCACCACTCCAGTAGTGGATCGATGCTCCGCGGCGCGGCGGACATCGTCTCCCACGGATCGCCGGTGGCGGCGAGCCGACCGGGGACGGTGCGGATCGTGAACACGGTCGGGTCCGCGGTGTCGAGCTCCTCCCACGCGAGCGGGGTCGACACGGCAGCGTGCGGGAGCGCACGGGGGCTGTAGGCACCGGCCATCGTCCGGTCGCGGTTCGCCTGGTTGAAGTCGACGAAGACGCGTTGCCCGCGCTCCTCCTTCCACCACGCGGTCGTCACCTGCTCGGGCATCCGCCGCTCGAGTTCCCGGGCCGCCGCGATCACGGCGTGCCGGACGTCGAGGAACTCGTACGCCGGCTCGATCGGCGCGAAGACGTGCAGGCCGCGGTTGCCGCTCGTCTTCACCCACGCCTCGAGCCCGACGTCGGCCAGGACCTTCCGCAGCTCGTGAGCCGCGGGCACCGCGTCGGAGAAGTCCGTGCCCGGTTGCGGGTCCAGGTCGATCCGGAGCTGGTCCGGGTGGTCGCTGTCCTCGGCACGGGATGCCCACGGGTGGAACACGACGGTGTTCATCTGCGCCGCCCAGACCGCGACGGCCGGCTCGTCGACCACCAGCTGCGGGTGGCTCCGGGCGCTCGGGTAGGTGACCGTCACCGCGCGGACGTAGTCGGGCGCACCCTTCGGCGGGTTCTTCGAGAAGAACTGCTCGCCGTCGACACCGTCGGGGAAGCGCTGCAGCGAGATCGGTCGGTCGCCGTTCGCCCGGACGAAGGGCTCCCCCCACGTCGACGAGGTACTGCGCCAGGTCGAGTTTCGTGATGCCGAGGTCCGGCCACAGCACGCGTGCCGGGCTGGAGATCCGGACCTCCCGGTCGCCCTCGGGTCCGGGTACGGTCAGCGTCGTCGCCGGTGTCGCCATGCTGCGGAACCTACTCCCCAGCACCCGCGGAGTACGTGCCGCGCGTCCGCACGGGCAGGATGACACCGTGAACGCGTACCTCGGGGTCGACCTGGCGTGGGGCCTCGGGACCGAGCGTCGGGCGCCGAACGAGACCGGCCTCGCCGCCGTCGACGACGCGGGACGGGTGGTCGACGCCGGCTGGGCCCGCGGGGTCGACGCGGTCACCGCCTGGATCGCCGAGCGGCTCGGCCCCCCGCACGCTCGTCGCCGTGGACGCCTCCCTCGTCGTCACGAACCCGACGGGCATGCGCCAGGTGGAACGGCAGGTCGGCCAGCGCTACGGCCGATGGAGGGTCGCCGCGAACCCGACGAGCCTCGCCTCGGCCGCGAGCGCGGGCGCCCGCCTGCTCGACCGGCTCACCGCGCTCGGCATCACCTACGTCAGCGACACCGCGAGCATGCGCGCCCGCAGCGGCCCGGCGGTCTTCGAGTGCTACCCGTACACGACCCTCGTCGGCGTCGAGGAGTTCGGCTACGACGACGAACGCCCCCGGTACAAGCGGCTCGCCCCGTCGGTGCCGCCGGCGGTCGCCCGTCAGCGCCGCGCCGAGGCGTTCGACGAACTGGTCCGGCGCGTCCGCACGAGGCCGCTCGACCCGCCGCTCGACCTCGACGGCGATCCGCGCACCCGGGCGCTGGCGGAGCCGTCGGTGCTGCACGGACCGACGCACAAGCACCGGGAGGACCTGCTGGACGGCGTCCTCTGCGCCTGGACGGCGGCGTTCTGGGAGCGGCACGGCGACCGACGGGTGCAGGTGCTCGGAGGCGATGACGGCTCCCCGTCCGACCCGCGCGACACCGCCGGACGGCTGCCGGCCCTCGTCGCACCGGCGCGGGAGGCGCAGCGACCCGCTCGCTAGGCTGGTCCGGTGAGCACGACGACCGAACCGCTGCGCATCGGGCTCGTCTCGCTGCACACCTCCCCCCGGCGACGAACCCGGTTCCGGCGAGGTCGGCGGCATGAACGTCGTCGTCCGGCACCAGGCCGAGGCCCTGGCCGACCGCGGCCACCAGGTGGACATCATCACGCGACGCTCGTCGCCGACGCAGCCGGACTCGGTCGCGCTCGTCCCCGGCGTGTGCCTCCGGTTCCTGTCCGCCGGGCCCGCCCAGCCCGTGCCGAAGGGCGAACACGACGCCTTCATCGAACCGTTCCGACACGGGCTCGCCGCACTCGGACCGTTCGACGTGCTCCACTCGCACCACTGGTTCTCCGGTGCCGCAGCGCTCCCCGTCGCCCGTGACCGCGGCGTCCCGCACGTCCAGTCCTTCCACTCGATCGCCGCCGACGCGGAGACGCCGCTGTCCGAGGGCGAACGACCCGAGTCCGCCGGCCGGATGGCCGGCGAGCAGCGCCTGGCCCGGGAGTCCGACGCGGTCGTCGTCGTGAGCGAGGCGGAGGCCGAGACCGTCCGCACACGGCTCGGCGGTGATGCGTCGCGCGTGTGGATCGTCCCGCCGGGCGTGGACGGGTCGGTCTTCCGTCCGGCTGGCGTCGGTGCCCGCCGGGCGACCGCGCCGTACGTGGTCGCCGCTGCACGCGTGCAACCGCTCAAGGGCCTGGACCTGGCGATCGAGGCCATCGCCGGCATCGACCGGGAGGCCCGTCCCACCCTCGTCATCGCCGGGGACGCGTCGAGCGAGGCCGGCGACCACGTGGCCGAACTGCGTCGGCTCGCCGAGTCGCGGGGCATCGCCGACCGGGTCACCTTCATCGGGCCGCAGTCGCGCGCCGACCTCGCCTTCCTGTTCCGCGGGGCAGCGGCCGTGCTCGTCCCGTCCCACTCGGAGACGTACGGGCTCGTGGCGCTCGAGGGTTCGGCGTCCGGTGTCCCGGTCGTCGCGGCCGCTGCCGGGGGGCTGCGCGAAGCGGTGCTCGACGGCGAGACCGGGGTCGTGCTCGAGTCCCGCGACCCGGCGGTGTGGGCCGCGGAGATCCAGCGGGTGCTGACCGAGCCGGAGTACGCCGCCGCACTGTCCTCTGCGGGTCGTGAGCACGCCGAGCGGCTGAGCTGGGACCGATCGGCGGTCGGCCTGGAGCGCGTGTACCTGCGGGTGCTCGGGCGCTGAGGCGACGTGACGCCCGAGCCTGCACCGATCGACCTGGCCGCGTTCTGGGCGGCGCTCGACGCGGTGCCGGCAGCGGCGGACGCCGAGCGGTTGTTCGACGACGGCACCGGGGCTGCCGTGGGCGGGACTGCCGTGGGCGGGGGTGACCGCGTCGGCGCTGGTGCCGGTGCGAGCGGGGCCGGGGTGCTGCGTCGGGCGAACCTCGACCGCTACCTCCGGCGGTTCGGCCCGGCGGCCGACACGATCCTGGTCGCCGAGGCGCCCGGGTGGCGCGGCATGACGAACACCGGTGTGCCCTTCACGAGCATGCGCGAACTGCAGGACCCGGACGGGCTCTTCGCCGACGTCCCGTTCGCGGTGCCCGAGGACCCGACCGCACCGTGGGAGGCGTCATCCCGTGTGGTGCACGCAGCCCTGCGCGGGTGGCACGGCCCCCTGCCGGTGCTCTGGGCGGTGTTCCCGCACCACCCGTTCGCCGCGCCGGACCGGCTGACGAACCGCACACCGCGTCCGAGCGAGGTGCGGGACGGTGCTCCGGTCGCACTGGCCCTGGCCGAGGCCGTCGGGGCACGACGCTTCGTGGCGGTCGGTCGGAAGGCGCAGGGTGCGCTGGCCGCCGCGGGCATCGACGCGATCGCGGTGCGGCACCCCGCCCAGGGCGGCGCGGCAGAGTTCACCGCGCAGCTCGCCGAGCTCCGCTGAGGGACTACGCCGAGCGCACGTCCACACCCTTGGCGGCGAGCGCCTCGGACACGTGCGCCGGGAGCGGAGCAGCGGCGTACACGATGCGCAGGGCCGGCAGGTCGATGACGTCGTCCCAGTTCTGCGGGTCGTAGCGGTCGTCGGAGCCGTCCCACCCGGGGTGCACGTCCTGCAGGACCTCGAGGTCCGAGTCGACCGTCAGCTCGGTGACCAGGTCGAGCTGCGACGGCAGCAGGTCGAGGTCGTCGTAGTACGCACGCGCCCGGTCGTCCTGTCCCGGAACGTCGTCCTCGTCCACCACCGTCTCCTCGTCGTCGTCCCCGTCGTAGGGCTCGATGACGTCCAGGTCGTAGCAGAGCGCGTCGAGCACGAGCAGCTTCGCGTTGAAGTCCGCGAACTCGATGGGTTCCTCGGTGGTCGTCGACTCCTCGTCCATGCAGGGAGCGTACCGAGGGGCGGCTGCACGTGCCCGACTCGGCTGATTTCCCTGTGGGACTGGACAGGAAGCGGTCAGCAGGAACAGGGTGGGGCATGGCGACCACCACGAAGGCCGAACACGACGCGGGGCATCAGACCGAGCTCCGCCGTGTCATCGGTCCGAAACTCCTCCTGCTGTTCATCGTCGGCGACATCCTCGGCACCGGCGTGTACGCGCTCACCGGGCAGGTGGCCGCAGAGGTCGGCGGGGCCGCGTGGCTCCCGTTCCTCATCGCCTTCTCGGTGGCGTTGCTCACGGTGTTCTCGTACCTGGAACTCGTCACGAAGTACCCGCAGACCGCCGGTGCCGCGCTGTACGTGCACAAGGCGTTCGGCATCCACTTCGTGACGTTCATCGTCACCTTCATCGTGATGTGCTCGGGGATCACGTCGGCGTCGACGGCGTCCCGTGCCTTCGCGGCGAACCTCGGCGTCGGGTTCGGGCTCGAGCTGCCGAACGTCGTGGTGATGCTCATCGCGATGGCCTTCATGCTCGCCGTCATGGCGGTGAACTTCCGCGGTGTCAGCGAGTCCGTGAAGACGAACGTCGTGCTCACGCTCGTCGAGCTCTCGGGCCTCGTGCTCGTCATCCTCGTGGGCTTCTACGCCATCGCCGGCGGCAACGCGGACTTCTCGCGGGTCGTGATGTTCGAGACGCCGGAGGACAAGAGCCTGCTGCTCAGCGTCTCGACGGCGACCTCGCTGGCGTTCTTCGCGATGGTCGGGTTCGAGGACTCGGTGAACATGGCCGAGGAGACGAAGGACCCGTCGCGGATCTTCCCCCCGCGTGATGCTGACCGGGCTCGGCATCACGGCCGTCATCTACGTCCTCGTGTCGATCTGCGCCGTGGCCGTCGTGCCGATCGGCGAGCTGGCCGGCAACGAGACGCCGCTGGTGACCGTCGTGCAGACCGCGGCCCCGGACTTCCCGATCGGGTCGATCCTGCCGTTCATCTCGATGTTCGCCGTCGCGAACACCGCACTCATCAACATGATGATGGCGTCCCGGCTGCTCTACGGCATGAGCAAGCAGGGCGTGCTCCCGCGCTTCCTCGGTCGGGTCTCCCCCCACCCGCCGGACCCCGTCGACCGCGATCGTCTTCACGACCGTCATCTCGCTGCTGCTCATCGGATGGGTCTCGCTCGACCCGGAGTCGCCGATCGTCGTGATCCTGGGCGGGACGACCTCGCTGCTGCTGCTCGCCGTCTTCGCGGTCGTGAACACCTCGGTGCTCGTGCTGCGGCGGGACCGGGTCGGACACAAGCACTTCCGGGCGGGGGGTCGTCCTCCCGGTGATCGGTGTCGTGGCCTGCCTGTGGCTCGTGCTGCCGTTCTCGTCCGGTCGTGCTGCGGAGCAGTACCAGATCGCCGGCGCACTGCTCGCGCTCGGCGTCGTGCTCTGGCTCGTGACGTGGTTCACCCACGGGCGGAAGGTCGCGGACAAGGCGCCGACGGGGCTCGTGACCGAGCCGACCGCGGTGCAGCGCGACCCGCGCGACGACCACCACTGACCGAGCGGCGAGGCGCGTCCCCGCCCGACGGCCAGGGTGGCCCGTCGAGCGGGGACGCGCGCGGTACCGGGGTCAGCTCCGGCGGGCGGGGAGGCCGAGCGGCCCGGGGGTCCGGTCGATCGCCCGGACGGCGAGGGACCGGACCCAGTCGAGGCGCTTGCCCGGCCACCCGTGCACGAGGACCGTCCACTGCTCGGGCAGCGCCGACGCCCCGGCGAGCGCCCCGGCCAGTCCGCCGGTGATCGCCGCGACGGTGTCGGTGTCCCCGCCACCGCGGACGGCACGTTCGAGGGTGTCGACCACGCCGTCACCGGAGGTGATCGCCGCCACCGCGGCCTGCAGCGACGCGACGACCCACCCGTTGCGCTCAGTGTGGTCCGCGGGCGTGGAGGCCTCGGCCTCGGCGATCCGGTCGAGCCACAGGGTCCGGCGCTCCCGCGGCAGCAGCGGCACACCGCGACGGACGTCGAGCCGGCCACGACGGACCGCGTGCCGGATCGCCACCGTCCAGAGCACGCAGGCGTCACCGGCGTCCTCCTCGTAGTGCGTCAGGTCGCTCACCCGACGGGCGGCGACGGCGAGGGGGGCGCTTGGCCCCGTCGCCGAGGAACCCGAGCACGAGCGGCGTCGTCCGCATGAGTGAACCGTTCCCCGCCGACCGACCGCGTTGCTCGTGCACGGCGCGGGCGGCGGCCTTCGCGGCCTCCTCGGTGTTCGCGGTCATCCGGCCGAGGACGGCACGGGTCTGGGCGCCGACGTCGGGAGCGTCCTGCGCCCAGTCCGACCAGGCCGCGAGGAGGCGTCCGTGGGTCCTCGCCTCGTTCCAGCGCGCACCGTTGGCGACCGCCTCGAGGACGGGGATCGCCATGCTCGTGTCGTCGGTCCACTCCCCCCGGCTCCCAGCCGAACGGTCCACCACCGCGCATCTCGACGGGCTGGTCCGCGGTCAGAGGCGGGCCGAACTCGTACGGGGCTCCGAGCGCGTCCCCGCACGCACTCGCCAGCACGGCGCCGAGCGCCCGGTCCTGCATCGCTGTGTCCATCGTTCCCTCCGCTGTCCACGGTAGTGCCGCGAACCGGGGGCATGTCGGCACGCCCCACGTCCAGCGGGAGCGCTTAGCCTCTCTGTGGTGAGCGGCTCCCCGGCCGCTCGTCCCGCCCACCCCGACGGAGGAACGACCCCATGCGCCGTGCCGGCATCGCACTCGCGTCGGTCTTCGGCGTCGGTGTCGTCGCCGCCGTCATCGGGGTCATCGTCCTGATCGTCGTCGCGGTGAACTCACTGACCGGGATGGCGTCGTCCTCGGCGACGCCCCGGGCGCTCACCTGCCCGGCAGCACCGGCGAAGACCGTCGGCGGCGTCGTGGTGCCGGCCGGTCCGATCGGCGGGTTCTGCCAGGACCGTCTGGTGAACGCCGCCGAGGTCATCCGCGCCGCTCGCGCCCTCGGCATCGGACCGCACACGCAGGCCGTCGGCGTGATGACCGCGATCGGCGAGTCCGGGCTCGTGAACATCGACCACGGTGACGCCGCCGGGCCGGACAGCCGCGGACTGTTCCAGCAGCGCGACAACGGCGCGTGGGGCACGTACGAGCAGCGGATGGACCCGTACACGGCGGCGTCGATGTTCTACGCGAAGCTCGTCAAGGTGCCCGGGTGGAAGACCATGACGCCGACGCAGATGGCGCACGCGGTGCAGGTGAACGCCGACCCCGACCACTACGCCAAGTACTGGCCGACCGCGAAGCGCGTGGTCGAGGGTCTGACCGGCGAGACCGTGCCGGACGTCGCACCCCAGGGCTAGGTCAGGCGGCCGAGTCGACGGGTTCGTCGTCGTCGAGCTCGATCATCGACGCCCCGTCCTCGTGCACGACGACCTGCCCGCGCAGCCGGACGCCGTGCTCGGCGAGGGTGCAGGCCATCGCGTCGACCCACGCCCAGTCGACGGGGAACAGCCCGCTCGCCCCCCGGTCGTTCCCACGCGAGGACCACCTGTGCGGCGCCGACCTGCGCGACCACGTCCTCGACGAGTGCGCCGAAGTCCGGCACCCGGTCGTCGGGTTCGTAGGGCAGGTCGGCGACCGGCATCACCAGGTGCACGGGGAGGCCCCGTTCGCCCAGGAACAGCACCCAGCACTGTCGCCGGACGGGCGCGTCGAGGAGGGCGACGACGAGGTCCACCACGTCGGCGTCGGTTCGGACTGCGGTTCGCTCGAGTCGGTCGAGCACGTCGGTGTCTGGCATGCCCTCAGCGTCGCCGTCCGACCCGCCGACGGACCCCTCCGATGGCCGATCTGTGGACGACCACGACGTCCGACGGCCCTGTGCAGGAAAACCCGTTCAGATGCCGATCGTCACCGTACCGCCCACGACGAGCCGCGCCACGAGGAACACCACCACGACCAGCCCGAGGCCGAGCAGCGCGACCGGCCACGCCGTCCGGCGTCGGACGAGCCGGAGCACGCAGACGACGGCCGCCACCAGGAACACCAGCGCGACGAGCACCGGCCCGAGCGTCACGACCGTCCCGCCGAGCCCCTCGTTGCAGCGGTTGCCCGGTGCGTCGCACGAACCGAACCCGAGCGCGAGCAGCATGATCCCCCCACCCGGCGGTCAGCGCGGCGAGCGCCCCGACCACCAGCAGGACGACGGAGGCGACCACGTCCGCGACGCGACGACCGCGGCGTCCACCGGACCGGGCCTCCCGGCCGTCCAGGACCGCGCCGTCCTGGGCTGCGCCGTCGTGCCGGGCTCCGCCGTCCGGGTGTCCCGACGTCATCGGCGGCGGCGCGTGCGGACCGACCGCAGGGCGGCCGCGAGCACGAGGACGGGGCGCAGGAGCACGCGGGCGGAGGAACGCATGGGTCCATCGTGCCTCGTCGACGGGACGCCCGTTGCCGCTACGGTCGGGGCATGGCCCGTGCGCGCGACCACGAACCCCCCTGCCGCTCCCGCCACCGCAGCCGTGCTGCTCTCCGGGTTCGCCTTCCTGCAGGGGCTGATCCTGCCGGCGGAGGACGTGGGACGGCACCTCGCGATCGGGTTCCTGTTCGGCGGACTCGGTCTGCTGTCGGCGTGGCGGGCGATCCGGATCGGTCGTCGCCGACGCGCGGCTCGGCGGTGGGCATGGGCCGCAGCCGTCCTCGGGATGCTCGGCGTGGGGATGCTCGCCTACCAGGGACTCGTCATCCTCACCGGCGGCGCGCTGCCGCCGCCGTTCTGGTGGCCGTACGCGCAGCGCTGACGGGAGGCCCGGCCGGCGTCGCGAGGGCCGCCCGCCCGGCGTCCACCAGGAGCGTGCCGATCCGCCGCGGCGGGTGCAGGATGGCGGCATGGCACCGACGCCGCGATCCTCCACCCTGTTCCGCCGGAAGCCGATCGACACGATCGACGACGACGCCGGAGCCGAGGGCGGCCTGAAACGCCACCTCGGCCTGTGGCAGCTCACCGCGATCGGCATCGGCGGGATCATCGGCGCGGGCATCTTCACGCTGGCGGGGACGGTCGCGAACGGCGTCGCCGGACCCGCCGTCCTCATCAGCTTCCTGGTCGCCGGGGTCGCCAGCGCTGCGGCCGCGTTGTCGTACGCCGAGTTCGCCGGCCTCATCCCGAAGGCCGGCAGCGCCTACACGTACGGCTACGCGGTGCTCGGCGAGATCGTCGGGTGGTTCATCGGCTGGGACCTGCTGCTCGAGTACACCGCGATCGTGGCGGTGGTCGCGATCGGCATCTCCGGCTACGTGGGCTTCCTGGTCGGCCAGTTCGGCATCGACCTGCCGGCGTGGATGCTCGGCGCCCCGGGCACCGGGGACGGACACGTCGTCGACGTCTTCGCGATCCTGCTCTGCCTGCTCACCGCGTTCGTCCTGACCCGCGGCATCCGGAGCGCTGCCCGGTTCGAGTTCGTCGCGGTCGGGATCAAGGTCGCACTCGTGGTGCTCATCGTGGTGCTCGGTGTCTTCCACATCGACAGCGCGAACTACTCGCCGTACTTCCCGTTCGGCTTCGGCGGCGTCATGACCGGGGCGGCGACCGTGTTCTTCGCCGTGTTCGGCTACGACGCGATGTCCACCGCGGCCGAGGAGTCCACCGACGCCCGGAAGCACATGCCGAAGGCGATCCTGCTCTCCCTCGGGATCTCGATGGTCCTCTACGTGCTCGCGACGCTCGTCCTGACCGGGATGGAGGACTACAAGGACATCGACCCTGCGTCCGGCTTCTCGTCGGCGTTCGCGTCGGTCGGCCTCGGCGGGATCGCGAACGTCATCGCGATCGGCGCGATCGTCGGCATCGTCACGGTCCTCGTCACCTTCATGCTCGGTGCCTCGCGCGTCTGGTTCTCGATGAGCCGCGACGGCCTCATGCCGAAGTGGTTCGCCAAGACGGACCCGAAGCGGCACGTCCCGACCCGGGTGACCTGGATCCTCGGCATCGCGTCGGCGGTCCTGGCGGGCGTGCTGCCCATCGGCGTGGTTGCCGAGCTGACGAACATCGGCATCCTGCTCGCGTTCGTGGTCGTCTGCACCGCGGTCATCGTGCTCCGCTACCGGCAGCCGGACCTCGACCGGCAGTTCCGCCTGCCGTTCATGCCGGTCGTCCCGGCGATCGGCGTCCTGGCGTCGCTGTGGCTCGTCTCGTTCCTGCAGTGGGAGACGTGGGTGCGGTTCGGGATCTGGTTCGCGATCGGGCTCGGCGTGTACTTCGGCTACTCGCGGAAGCACAGCGAGCTGGCGAAGCAGCGCTGACCGGCGGCCGGCTCCCACCCTCGTACGGGGACTCCCCCGGCAACAGACCGCCCACCACAATCGGGTGAGCATCTGTCAAAGGAGAACCATGCGCCGTTTCGCGCTCATCGCCGGCATCGTCGCCGCCGTCATCACCACGTCGGTCGTCGGCGTCGGTCCCGCCCAGGCAGTCACCGGGGACACCACGCCGTACAAGAAGGCCTACGGCACCTTCGAGAGCTTCTCCAGACAGGGGAAGACCAGCACGGTCATCAAGCTCCCCCGCAGCGGTGAAGAGCGGCATCATCATCGCGACCTACCGTGGCAGCTCCGAGTTCTCGATCGAGGGCCTGGACAGCGCGAACCAGCAGAACGGCGACCTGCCCGTCTACCACTACGGCGCCTACTCCGGCACGACCGCGTTCGGCCTCCAGTCGTTCACGACGACCCGCGCATTCCGGGTCACGGGCACCGGCGCCTGGAGCCTGACCGTCAAGCAGATGTCCCGCGCGCCGTTCCTCACGAAGACGGGTCGCGGCGACCACGTGTACCTGTCCGGCGCGAAGGCGCGGAACGTCCGGATCACCAACCGCGGCGAGGGGTACTTCGGTGTCTTCCAGACCCCGCTGTCGCAGGGCTACTCGAACCTCGTTGTCAACGAGATCGGTCCGTGGACCGGGATCGTACCCCTGGTCAAGGGACCGTCGGTCATCCAGGTCCAGTCCGACGGAGCGTGGTCCATCAAGTGACGTCCGTCCTGGTCCGATACAACCATCGGACCAGGACCGCGTCGGGCGGCCCGCCAGGTTGCAGGACCCGCACAGCAGACGACGAAGCCCACCGGACCAAATCCGGCGGGCTTCGTCGTCGGGGCGCAGACGGCCGGTGTCAGTCGCGCCGGTGCTTCCCCAGCGAGGCCGTCGGCGCCGCCATCGGGTGGTTGCGGAACCACCGGAGCAGCTCACGCGCCTTGCTCGCGTCCGCGCTGGTGTCGCCGGTGAGGAAGTCACTGAAGCCCTCGGGTGGTTCGACCTCCGTGTCCCGGCTGAAGGCCATCGACCACTCGGGGAACCGGCGGGTGTGGATGGTCTCCTCCACCAGCAGACGGACCTCGTCGTGACGCGGGTCACCGACGATCCGGCCGTACGTCGAGAGCACCGCGTCGTGCGGCCCCTCGAGGAGCTGCATGAACCGACCCTCGCGGTAGACGAGGAGGCCGGTCAACCCGTCCTCGGTGTTCCGGACACGCGAGCGCTCCAGGACGGCGTCGAGTGCGGGACCGTCGAAGTGCTCGGTGGCCGAGCTCATGTAAACGAGTGACTGCAGCATGATGATTCATCTTCTCGTTTCCGGCGGCTCCGTGAGGTCCCCAGAACGGGGCAGAGCGTCGGCGGGGCCTGGCACGATGTCCCTGTGCCAGCTGCTCCGATGATCGACGCCGTCGACGTCATCCGCTTCGTGGGGCCGCAGACGTTCGGGCGGGCCCGCGACGTCGTCCGCGCCGGTCTCGTCGAGGACGCTACCTGGCACGACGAGGACGGTTCGATCACCGCGACCGTCAGTGGCAGCGCCGACGACCCCTACGACGTGCAGGTCGACACGACGATCGCCCGCGGCGAGTTCGTCCGCCCCGTCCGCAGCCACTGCACGTGCCCGCTCGGCGGCGAGTGCAAGCACGTCGCCGCCGCGCTCCTCACCATCAACGCCCGGGCCCTCGCCGCGCAGGCCGGCCCGAGGACACAGGCGCCCACCCCGCCGACCCCGGACTGGAGGCGCGACCTCGCCCGCCTCGCCGGCGACGACGACGACGACCCGGTCGGGTCCGGCACCGTTCGCGCGGCAGGTGGGATGGGCCTCCAGTTCGAACTCCGCGACGCGGTCCCGGCCAGGCTCGCCGGCCGCGCCCGCGCAGCCGGCCGCACCCTGCCGGTCGCCTCGCGGGCGGTGCGGCTCGGCGTCCGTCCGGTGAGCCGGAGCGCGGCGGGCAACTGGGTGCGCGGACAACTGACCTGGGGTGCGCTCCCCTACTCGATGAACCGCCTCGGCCTCGAGCCCGAGCAGCACGCCTGGTTCATGCAGTTCGCGGCGCTGCACCGCGCCGGACAGCTCGCCGGTCTGCCCGGAGAGAGCGACTGGATCCACCTCGACGACTTCCGCAGTCCGCTCCTCTGGCCGTTGCTGCGGCAGGCCGGGCCCCTCGGCATCGCGTTCGTGACCGGCAAGCGCGAGGGCGGGGTCGAGCTCGGCACGGACGGCCGCGTGCTGCTCGACGCAGTCCGCACCGCCGACGGGCTCGTGATCGGCGCGAGCGCCGTGATCGACGGGCGACCAGTCGCCGAGGGTGCCGCTCGTGTCGTCGGGGACCACGGCGTGTACGCCTTCCGGGAGTCGCCGGAGTTCTCCGTCGCCCTCGCACCGACGCCGTCGCCCGTCCCCGAGGACCAGCGGCGGATGCTCGTCGAGGCTGCCCGGATCACCGTGCCCGCTGACGAGGTCGACGAGTTCCTGGCGGACTGGTCGCCGCGCCTCCGCGGCTCGCTCGGGCTCGTCAGCTCGGACGGCTCCCTCGAGCTGCCCGAACGGACCCCGCCGGAGCTCGTGCTCACGGTGACGTTCGAGCCGGCGCGGGCTCCCCGGACGGACGACCGTGCCCACCTGCAGTGGCGGTGGAGCGTCGACGGGCGGAAGGACCCGGTGTCGCTGCACGGACCGCTGCCCGACCTCGGCAGCGTGCTCGCCGCCGACGAGGCTCGGGCCACGGCGCCTGCTGCGGACGAGTCGGACCCGGCCACGTCGGGGACGTCCGACGACACGGCGGAGCGGTCCGGGCCTCCCGTCCCGGACGCGGACCACGCCGAACAGACCGATGCCCCCCGAGCGCCTACCCGGTCCCGGCGGCGGACTCGGCTGGTTCGAGGACGGGACGATCGACGGCGCCGACGTCGCCGTGCTCGCCACCGAGCTGCTGCCCGCGCTGCCAGCCCACGGCGTCCGCGTCGTCGTGCAGGGCGAGCGGGTCGACTACGAGCGGTTGAGCGGCCGACCGCACATCCGCGTCACGACGATGCCGTCGGACAAGCACGACTGGTTCGACCTCGGGATCATCGTCAGCGTCAACGGCAAGGAGATCCCGTTCACGCCGCTGCTCCGGGCGCTCGCGAAACGGGACCGGCGGCTCAAGCTGATCGACAACTCGTACCTGTCGCTCGCGGATCCGGCCTTCGACCGGCTCAAGGAGGTCATCGAGGAGGCCCGCGAGCTCGAGGAGTGGGAGCCCGACCAGCCGCTCACCGTCACGCCGTACCGGGCCGCGCTGTGGGCGGAGTTCGACCAGCTCGCCGACGAGACCGAGCACGACGAGCGGTGGCAGGAGATCGCCGGGCGCCTGCTCGACGCGACCGCGCCCGCCGACCTCGCGGTCCCGGAGACCGTCCACGCCGAGCTCCGGCCCTACCAGCGTGACGGGTACGCGTGGTTGTCGTTCCTCGTCGAGCACGGCGTCGGCGGGGTGCTCGCCGACGACATGGGCCTCGGCAAGACGTTGCAGGCACTCGCGATGATCGCCGGGCGTCGGGCAGCCGCACCGGAGGCTCCCCCGTTCCTCGTCGTCGCGCCCACGTCCGTCGTCGGGAACTGGGCGGACGAAGCGGCGAAGTTCGTGCCGTCGCTGCGGGTCACGACGATCGCCTCCACCTCGCTGAAGGACCCCGCCCGGGTCGCACGCGCGGCCGCCGCGTCCGACGTCATCGTGACCTCGTACGCCCTGCTCCGGCTCGACGCGGCCGCGTACCTCGACCTGCACTGGTCGGCGTTGCTGCTCGACGAGGCGCAGTTCGTGAAGAACCCGCAGTCGCAGACGCACCGGGTCGCCGCCGAACTCCGCGCTCCGGTCAAGATCGCCGTGACGGGGACGCCGCTCGAGAACGGGCTGTCCGACCTCTGGGCCCTGTTCTCGATCGTCGCGCCCGGACTGCTGTCGTCGTGGACGCGGTTCGGCGAGGACTACGTGAAGCCCCTCGCCTCACCCGAGCTCCGCGGTGCCGCCCGGAAGGAGCTCACCGACCGGCTCCGACGACGGATCCGCCCGCTCATGCTCCGCCGGACGAAGGAGAGCGTCGCCGCGGACCTGCCCGAGAAGGTCGAACAGGTCGTCCGCGTCACCCTCGACCCGGCGCACCGCGACCTGTACGAGACGACGCTGAACCGGGAGCGGCTCAAGGTGCTCGACCTGGTCGACGACCTCGACCGCAACCGCATGATCGTCTTCCGGTCCCTCACCCTGCTCCGGATGCTCGCGCTCTCCCCCCGCGCTCGTGTCCGACGACCACGACGACGTGCCGAGCGCCAAGCTCGACCTGCTGCTCGACGAACTCGAACAGCTCGCAGCGGAAGGGAGGCGGGCGCTCGTCTTCAGCCAGTTCACCTCGTTCCTCAAGATCGTCGCGACCGCCCTCGACGACCGCGGGGTGGCGTACGAGTACCTCGACGGGTCCACCCGGCGCCGCGGAGCCGTCATCGACCGCTTCCGGGACGGCACCGCCCCGGCGTTCCTCATCTCGCTCAAGGCCGGCGGCTTCGGGCTCACCCTGACCGAAGCGGACACCGTGTTCGTGCTCGACCCGTGGTGGAACCCGGCCGCCGAGAACCAGGCCGTCGACCGGACGCACCGGATCGGACAGACCCGGTCGGTCACGGTCGCACGGCTCATCGCGGAGGACACCATCGAGGAGAAGGTGCTCGCGCTCGCGCAGCGGAAAGCGCAGCTGTTCGCGACGATGATCGACGACGACGCGCTGTTCGCCGAGGGGTTGAGCGCGGAGGACATCCGGTCGCTGCTGGCGTGACAGGCGGCCGGAATACGACATTCGTACTTCTTGGCGACGGCGGTGCTGCATGGGTACCGTCACGCCATGCTGCTCGAAAGCCCTTCCACAGAGGCCATCAGCGTCGGTGACGACCTCGACCGTTGGCCCGCAGACCGCCTCGCTACCACCACCGGCCCGGGACGTATCCGCCGCCTCGGCGCCGGCACAACCGAGATCCTCCTCACGAACGGAGGACGCGTCCGTCTCTTCGCCGGCAACGGCGCCGGAGACTACCCACCGGGCTACCTCGAGCGACTGCGGACGACCGGCGAGTGCTGACGATCGACGCCAACATCTTGATCGCCTGGCTGAGCCGGAAAGACGCCAGTCATGCCCTTGCGGTGGACATCCTCGACTCCCACGAATGGGATGAATTCGCGACGTCCACGATGACCCTCGCGGAGGTCCTGGTCCGGGCCGCCCGGCACGGTGAGTACCAGGACCGCCTCACCGCCGTGACCGAGTTGGGCGTCCACCTCATCGGCGTCGACGGCGAAGCGGTGCGCACGATGACCCACCTGACCGCTGAGCACGGGTTACGCGGTCCGGACGCGGCCGTCCTGGCCGTCGCGATGCGGGCGAGCTCCGCGATCGCGACCCTCGACAAGAAGCTCGCGGCCGTCGCGCGGAGACTGGACTTCCCGGTCGTCGATGCACCTGCCGACGACCTCGACTCCGAGCACGTCGGGTCCGGAGGCGCGGACACCGGCTCTGCGGCAGACAGAGAACCGGCCTGGTGGGAGCGGGTCCCACCAGGCCGGTGACGGTACTGCGGTCGGTCAGTTGCCGAGGCCGTCGATCCGCGCGATCTCGTCCGCGCTCAGCTCGAGCGTCGCTCCGGCAGCGTTCGACCGGATGCGGTCCGGGTTCGACGACTTCGGGATGACGACGAACTGGTGGGCGACGTGCCACGCCACGATGACCTGCGCGGCGTCGGCGTCGTGCGCTTGGGCGATCTCGACCAGCGTCGGGTCCTGCAGGTTGCTCGCCTTGAAGGGGCTGTAGCCCTCGAGGACGACACCCCGGTCGCGCAAGCCGTCGGCCACGGCACGGTCGAACTCCACCGGGCTCCAGCGGATCTGGTTCACGGCCGGGGTCGCACCGGTCGCGTCGATGAGCTCGTCGATCTGGTCGAGCGAGTAGTTGCTCACGCCGATCGCCTTCGTCAGGCCAGCCTGCTGCGCCTCGACGAGCTGCTGCCAGACGTCCGGACGGGCCTCCCCGTTCGGCGGCCAGTGCACGAGCCACAGGTCGAGGTGGTCGAGGCCGAGCTGGTCGAGGCTCTCCTCGATCGTCTCCCGGACACGGTCGGCGTTGTCCGGCGGGAGCTTCGTGGTGATGAACAGGTTCTCGCGGGCGAGGCCGGACTCGGCGATCGCCTTCCCGACACCGCGCTGGTTGCGGTAGCCGGTCGCGGTGTCGATGTGGCGGTAGCCAGCCTGGAGGGCGGCGGTGACCGCGGCGGGAGCGTCGGGCTCCTCGATCTGCCAGGTGCCGAAGCCGAGGAGCGGCATCGACCCTCCGGTGACGGGCACGGACGGTTGTGCGTAGTCGGTCATGGTTCCTTGCTACGCCCGCGGCCGACGGCCGGACCCAGGTGTGCGGAGCGGCGAGCCGGGAGGTGTCGGGGGCTTCCGCCAAGATCGACGAGTCCCACGAGCACCACCAGGAGCACCACGCACATGACGTCCCGCCGACGCCGCACCCGCACCACCGTCCAGTCCTCGATCGTCACCCTCGTCGTCGCCCTCGGCGTCTGGGCGCTCCTCTCGTCGGGAGTCCTCGCAAGCGGTACCGACGCCGCCGCAGGCGGGCCGACGAGCACCGGCACCCGGACCGGCACCGGCGCCGAACCGACCATCACGACGACGGCGCGTCCGACCGCGCCCGGAGCGACCACCTCGGCACCGGCGGCCGCTCCGACGGAAGTGAGCCGACCCTCCAGTCCGGCCAGCGGCGACGCCGGGAGCACCGAGGCTGCTGCCGCCCGTGCGACCCTCGCCACCCTCGTCGTGAAGGGGAAGGCACCTGCGACGGGCTACGACCGCGAGGCGGACTTCGGCACAGCCTGGCTCGACGTCGACCACAACGGCTGCGACACCCGCAACGACGTCCTGGCCCGCGACCTGACGGACATCGTCCGGCAGGGGCCGTGCAAGGTCATGTCGGGGAACCTCGTCTCCCCCCTACACCGGCGGCGAGGTCGCGTTCGTGCGGGGCAACACGACCTCGACCCTCGTGCAGATCGATCACGTCGTCGCCCTCGAGAACGCATGGCGGACGGGCGCGCAGCGGCTCACGCAGGACGAGCGCGAGGCGCTGGCGAACGACCCGGAGAACCTGTTCGCCGTCGACGGGCACTCCAACTCGCAGAAGCGCTCGTCGGACGCCGCGACCTGGCTGCCCGCGGCGAAGGGGTTCCGCTGCGAGTACGTCGAGCACCAGATCGCGGTGAAGGCGGAGTACCGCCTCTGGGTCGTGCCGGCCGAGCGTGACGCGATGGAGCGGGTGCTCAGCGCCTGCTGAGGGACCTCGTCGCACCGCTCCCAGTCAGACAACACCTGTAGCGTAAAGCCGGTCCGGCGGACGCCCGTCGGACCGGACTCGCCGCCCGGTGCCGCGAACCAGCGCACCGCTTCCGGACCCCGAGCCCTTCATCGTCGAAGACCGCAGGAGGCCCTCATGACCAGCACCAGTTCCACCAGCACGCGTTTCAGCGACCGCGTCGTCCTCATCACCGGCGGCGGCTCCGGCCTCGGTCGCGCCACCGCTGTCCGTCTCGCCACCGAGGGCGCGAAGCTCGCCCTCGTCGACGTCTCCGAGCAGGGCCTCGAGGCGACGAAGGCCGCCGTCGTCGAAGCCGCTCCGGACGCCGAGGTCCTCACCACCATCGCCGACGTCGCTGACGAGGCGCAGGTCGACGCGTACGTCGCCGCCACCCGCGAGCGCTTCGGCCGCATCGACGGCTTCTTCAACAACGCCGGCATCGAGGGCAAGCAGAACCTCACCGAGTCGTTCACCGCCGCCGAGTTCGACAAGGTCGTGTCGATCAACCTGCGCGGGGTGTTCCTCGGCCTCGAGAAGGTCCTCGCCGTGATGCGCGAACAGGGCTCCGGCATGGTCGTCAACACCGCCAGCGTCGGTGGCATCCGCGGCGTCGGCAACCAGTCCGGCTACGCGGCGGCCAAGCACGGCGTCGTCGGCCTCACCCGGAACTCCGCCGTCGAGTACGGCCAGTACGGCATCCGCATCAACGCCATCGCCCCGGGCGCGATCTGGACGCCGATGGTCGAGAACTCGATGAAGCAGATCGACGCCGAGAACCCGCGCAAGGCCGCCGAGGAGTTCATCCAGGTCAACCCCACCAAGCGCTACGGCGAGGCCCCCCGAGATCGCGGCGGTCGTCGCCTTCCTGCTCTTCGACGACGCGTCCTACATCAACGCTGCGGTCGTCCCGATCGACGGTGGGCAGTCCGCCAAGTACTGACCCACACGGTCCAGGTCACCGGGGCGCGCCTTCCTGACGGGAGGCGCGCCCCACCCGTTCCGCCCCTCCTGCGTGGCACCATGGCCGGTGACACGACGGTGGAGGGAAACGCGATGAGCGCCAACGGAACGACCGGGTCGAGCTTCGGCCCGGGTGCTGAGGACGCGGTACCCAACGACGCCGGGGAGCTGCGACGGCGCATGAGCGAGTCGGCCGCGGGCTTCCTCGGCAGCGCCGCGTGGGTGCCGTGGAAGACCGACGGCGAGGACGCCGACGGCAGCGTCGCGCACGTCGTCATCCGCGAGCGCCAGTTCGTCCCGGTCTTCACCGACCCGTCGGAACTGCGGACGAGCCTCCCGGGCCTGGAAGCACGCGCCATGCCGATGGCCGAACTCGTCACCGCGCTGCCGGAGGAGTTCGGGATCGTCGTCGACCCGACGAGCGCCCAGGCGGCGAACTTCCTGCAGGCCGACGTGATCGCCGGGCTGCGCGAAGGGATGCGCGGCGGCGGTCAGCTCCCGGAGTCCGACCCCGCCTGATGCCCGCGTCGCTCACGCTGCCGCAGGCGTTCGCGCTCCTGCTCGTCGCGTCCGACGGGCGGAGGATCCCCCCCGGGACAGGTGCTCGACGCCGGGCTCGCCGGAGCAGCGCTCGGCGAGCTCGCTCTCCGAGGCATGGTCTCCCTCGATCACAACCGGGTGATCGTCGCCAAGGCCCCGCCTCCGGGTGATCCCGCCCTCGACGGGTTCCTGACCTTGCTCGAGACAGCGCCGGCTCCGCGCCGACCCACCAGCTGGGTCGCCCGGCTCGGGAACCGCGGCTTCCGGGAGGCCGTCCTGAACGGACTCGTCGCTCGCGGCGTCCTCGGGCGGGAGGAGAAACGGTTCCTCGCCGTGTTCCCCTCCGTGCGGTGGCCGGAGCGCGACGCTGGTCCCGCGAAGGCCTTGCGCGCCGAGGTCTCGGCCGTCCTGCGCGGGCAGGCCGAGCCGACGCCGTTCACGTCCGCGCTCATCGGCCTGCTGCAGGCGACCCGGACGCTGCGGCCCCTGTTCGGGACACAGGACCGGGCACTGCTGCGCCGGATCACCGAGGGCGACTGGGTCGCGGCGGCGGTCCGTACCATCGTGCAGCGGGCGCAGTCGGCAGGCGGTGGGGCCGACGGCGCCGATGGCGGCGATGGTGGTGGCGGGGACGGCGGAGGAGGCGGCGGAGGCGAGTGACCGGCGCGATGGCCCGGTCGTCCTGCGTCCCTCCGTGTGGCAGCATTCGGACATGGCTGAGCAACTCACCCTCCCGCAGGCGCTCGCGCTGCTGCTCGTCCGCCCGGACGGCAAGGTCGGCCTGACCGAGCAGGGCATCACCGTCGGGCTCGGTGGTGCGGTCGTCGGCGAGCTCGCGCTCCGCGGGCTCCTGACGTACGAGCACCCGCACGTCATCGCCCGGAAGGCACCACTGACCGGCGATCCGCTGCTCGACGGGCCGTTCACCGAGATCGTCGCCACACCGAAGTCGCGACGGGCCGGGTTCTGGGTGGGTCGCTTCGGCAAGAACGCACTCCGCATCGCCGTCCTCGAGGGGCTGGCCGAGCGGGGCATCCTCGACCGAGAAGAACGACGAGCCCTGGGCATCTTCCGGTCGACGGTCTACCCGGAACGGGACGGCGGCCCCGAGAAAGCCCTCCGCGCGGGGATCGCGGACGTGCTGGAAGGGAGGCTGCTCCCGACGCCGTTCACCGCCGCCCTCATCGGCCTGCTCGACGCCACCGGCACGCTCCGGAAGCAGTTCGGCAAGGTGGACCGGGCCATCGTCCGGCGCATCACCGAGGGTGACTGGGTCGCGCCGGCGGTCAAGTCGGTCCTGGCGGCGCAGGCTGCGGCGACAGGCGGTGCAGGAGCGGTGTGATCCGCCGCGCGCCCGGCGGACCTCGGCGGGCCGCCGCTCGGGCGGTCAGCCCCGCGGCGCCACCAGCTCGATGAACCGCGACAGTAGCGCCAGCCCCGGGATCGACGGCGGCAGCGCCGTCGTCAGCGCCGGCGAGTGCACGAGGTACGCCGCCCACTTGGCCCGCGACAGCGCCACGTTGAGCCGGTTCGGCATGAGCAGGAAGTCGAGCCCGCGCGGGATGTCCGCTGCCGAGGACGCGGCCAGCGAGGTGATCGAGACCACCGCCTCCCGGCCCTGGAACAGGTCCACAGTCCCGACCTGCGTCCCGCTGAAGCCCGCACGGTCGAGCGCGTCCCGGATGACCGCACCCTGCGCGTTGTAGGGCGCGACGACGATCACGTCCTCGTCGGTGAGCGCGCGCGTGCCTCGGTCGTCCGTCCAGGTCCGCCCGACGACGTCCGCCACGAGGGTGACGACCCGAGCCGCTTCCTCCGGTGACGAGGTCGTGTTCCCCGCGTGCACGACGGGGACGGGATGCACGCCGGCCGCGACGCCGTCCAGGTGCCGCCCGGAAACCATCGACGCGAGCTGCCCGTCGTAGGACAGCCCCGACACCGCCGCGGTCAGGGCGGGTTCCATCCGCCGGGTCTGCGCGAGGAAGTACCCGAACTCCGGCGGGAGCACGTGCTCCCCGTCCGCCAACCAGCCGAGCGCGGACTCGTCCACGGGCTCGGGGTGCGAGCCCTGCGACACCTGGGGCAACTGCTGCGGATCGCCGAGCAGCAGCAGACGAGTGGCAGCGATCGCGGAGGCGATGGTCGGTGCGAGCGAGAACTGCCCGGCCTCGTCGACGACGAGCAGGTCCAGGGAGCGCCGGCCGATGGTCGCGTCGTTCGCGAAGGTCCACGCCGTCCCGCCGACGACTCCCCCCGGTACCGGTGTCGGCGCAGGACTGCAGGAACGCCGCGATCGCCGCACCGTTCTTCACTGGCGTCCACGCCGCCGCCTCGATCTCCTCGGCGTCGGCACCGCTCTTCGGCTGCTTCACGACCCGCTCCGCCGGCACACCCGCGGCGATGACGGCGTCGAGGAAGTTCTCGCTCGTCGCGTGCGACTGCCCGACGACGCCGACCCGCCACCCGTGCTCGCGCACGAGCGTCGCGACGACGTTCGACCCGACGTACGTCTTACCCGTGCCGGGAGGCCCCTGGATCGCCAGGTACGACCGGTCCAGTCCGAGCAGGGTCGCCACCACGGCACCCACCGTGTCGTCGCCGACGACCGGCTCGAGGGTTCCGCGCGGCGGCACCCGCCGGAGGAGGTCGAGCGCCGGGTCGGGCAGCATCTCCGGGAGGGCATCGAGCACCTCGGCGCCCCACTCCGCGATCGCGTCGGGCTGCGGCTTCGCCCGGGGTGGCGACGAGGGCGCGAGCGCGACCGGGAAGTCCGCGTGCGGTTCTCCCCCGCCGACCGGCATGCGTTCGAGGAGCAGCACCTCGGTGGCGTCGCCGTTGTCCCACACCTCCAGGATCGAGGCGCGGTCCGTCGCACCCTTCGGACCGGGCCCCGGGGCGGTGATCGACGCCGGGAGTGGGTCGTCGTAGACGAGGTGGGGCGAGCCTCCCGGCCGGAGCCGCGAGCCGGGCGCGAGCGTCCCCGACAACCGGATCTCTCGTGACAGCGAGCGGGCGCGCGGCAGCGTCGCCCAGTCCCGCTCGACGGAGGCGCGCTCGACGACCAGGACGTCCCGCGTGTCGGCCCACTCGTCGACGGGGTTGCGGAGCCGGTCGAAGTGGTCCTGCCAGAAGGTCTTCGCCTCGCGGCGGTGGTAGTCGATCGCCGCCGCGGCGAGCGCCAACGCGGTCTGGTCGGGCGTGCGGTCGAGGGCGTCGACGTCGCCGAGGTACTCGGTGAGCGCGACGGTCACCGGGTTCGGCTCGCGCTCGACCGGGATGGGCGGCAGCCCTTCGAGCTCGGTCGTTGTGGTGGCGTCCGGCGCGTGTTCGGCGCGGAGGCCGAGCAGCCAGTCGCGGAGGCGCAGTGTCGACCGGCAGTCGTAGGCGTTGTAGTCGGCGACCTGGTCGAGCTGCCGCTGCCCCTCGGCGGGGTCGCCGCTGCGGAGCTCCTCGATCGCGTCGACGTAGGCAGTGATGCTGTCGGCCGCGTTCGTCACGTCGCTCAGTCGCAGGTCGTCGCCCATGTACAGCGGCTCGAGCTTCTTGATCGAGTAGCTGCGGCTGCCGACCACCAGGGCCTTCCGCACGATCGGGTACAGGTCGACCAAGACACCGGCGCGCAGCAGGTCGTCCACCGCGTCCTCCCCCCACCCCGTGGCGGGCGGCGAGGGACAGCAGGTGCGTCCGCTCGTATGCGGCGTAGTGGTAGATGTGCATGTCCGGGTACCGCTCGCGGCGCTCGGCGATGAACGCGAGGAAGTCCAGCAGCGCCTGGCGCTCGTCGCGGATGGTGTGCGCCCAGAATGCGCGGAAGTCGGCCTGGTCATCGACGAGGCCGAACAGGTAGTCGAGGCCCCAGTGCACGCCGTCCTCGGTGTGGAGCGGGTCGCCCTCGAAGTCGAAGAAGACGTCGCCAGGATCGGGTGCCGGGATCGCGTCGAGTGCCCGTGCATCCAGGACGTCGAAGGCTGGACCGCGGTTCGGGCTGGCAGCGTCGCTGCGGTTGGCTGCGCGCTCCGTCTCGATCTGGAGGCTCGCCTGCCGCACCAGACGATCCAGCGTCGTCTTCGACATGGTCGCCACCGGCGCGGTCCGGACCGCCAGGTCGTCGATCGACCGGACGCCCTGCCGGATCAGCTTCGTCCGCTGGTCGAGGCGCATGCCGGCGACGAGGACCAGGTCGCGGTGTCGCTGCACCTCCTGCTGGCAAGCAGAGCACCGGCCGCAGCTGGAGTAGCGCGGGTCCCCCCCACTGCATCGGTTCGTCGGCAGCCAAGCGCTCGGCGATCACCCGGATCAGCTCGGCCCGCTGCGTGCGGTACACCGGGACGATGTCGGCCAGGTCGTGTGTGGTCGTCGTGCGGTCGCCGAGGACCAGGTGCACCTGCTGCCCGGTCGGGATGTCGTTCGCCCGCATCTGCTCGGCGTAGGCCGCGAGCTGCAGCAGGGCGCTGATCTTGGCGTGGCGGGCGAGCTTGGTGTCGTAGACCTCGTACTCGCCGCGGGCATTGCGGATGATGAAGTCCGCGAAGCCGATGAAGCCTGTGCCGTCTGTGGACGCCGGGACGTGGAACGTCGGTTGGAAGAGGACGTCCGCGCCGTCCCGCATCGCGTTCCGCGCTCGTTCGGCGGCTTCGGCGTACTGCGGCGGGGCCGGGCGGTCGAACTCCACCACGTCGTGGGTCTGCTTCAGGATCTCGAGGTAGTCGAGCTCGTGCTGGTCCCCCCAGGCGGGCCGTTCGGTCGAGCATGTCGTCGTGCTCGTCCGGCAGGGGCTCCCCGCGGCCGAGCTTGACGTCGAGGCGGCGGAGGAACGCCCACTCGCAGGATGCCCACGTGCTGAGGTCGCTCGGGCTGAGCAAGACCTGGCCGTCGGTGGTGATCTGCATGCGCTTCCCCGCCTCGTCTGGTGCGGGTCGAGCTTAGGGCCGCCCGCCGACAGCAGGAGGCCGCCGGGAAGCCTCAACCCGGACACCGTCACGTCGGATCGCCGCGGAAACGTTTCCTTGTGATGAGCTTGCAGGGTGTCGCGGAGAGCCGCAGCCGAGAACCAGTAGCCCGCCGTCACCAACCACTTCGTCGACAAGGGCATGAGCGTCGTCAACCTCGTCCGGGCGCCCGAAGGCTGCGAGAATGCGTCAGTATTGGGCCACAGCATTCCTACTTCTTCCCGACGCAGCAGGAGCCATCAATGACCAAAGCCGATCCGTCCGACGCCACTGACGAAGAGCGTGCTGCAGTCGAGCGTGAGCGGGAGGAGCTGAAGGACTTCGTCAAGAGCCTCAGCGGGGAAGACCTGAGGAGTGGCAACTGGTTCTCGAAACTCCTCTCCAACGCCCTCGGTACCTATGCCGAGAAGGTGGACGCCGCGTACTTCCAGGCGCGCTACAAGGGAGTTCCCGCGGACGCTGTGGTCGACCAGCGGATCAAGATGGCCGCCCGCTACGCGGCCATCGAGGGTGGATTATCCGCGGGCGCTTACACGGCCGCGGTGGTGGCCACCCTCGGCTCTGCAGGAGGAGCATCCCCGCTCACTCTTCCCGCCGCGGGCGTGACTCTGCTCGTCGACGTCGCGTACATCGCTCGCCTGCAGCTCCACCTCGCCTACGACATTGCCATCCTCTACCGCGTCCCGGTCGACGTGGAGGACCCCGATGACCTTTGGAAGCTGATCCGCGTCGCCTTCACCATCCGGAGCGCCCAGGCCGCGAGCGAGGGTGTAACCAAAGTGGTGCCGGCTCTCGTGCGACCGCTCGTGAAGACCTTCTACTCGCGGGGCGTGCTCAATGCAGCCAAGGGGCTCCCGGTCGTCGGTCGGTTCCTCTTGCAGCGGAACGTCATCAAGATCGGTATCCCGGTCGTGGGCGTACCGCTGTCGGTCGCTCTCAACTACTACTCGACGATCGTTGCAGGTCGTCACGCGAGGGCCGTCTTCCGCAACGACGCCCGAGTTCATGAGGTCGCAGGAGCCGCCGTCGAGAAGACGAGGCACCCGAGGTCGTTGCTCTGGGTCGCGTGGATGGTCGTGCTGGCCGACGGCAAGATCACCGACGACGAGGCACTCTTCATGCGGAGGCTGGTCGAGGAGCTCCACGACCAGCACGACCTGACTGACGAACAGTTCGCGAACAAGATCGATCTCGACATCGACGACGTGTGGCGCCGACTCGATGGCGAAGACGACGACCTGGCGGACCTGATCGACGTTGCGATGAAGACAGCCGAGATCGACGGCTCGGTGCACAAGCTCGAGACTGCGATCATCGACGAGCTTCGGACCCGGTACTTCAACACGACCGCGTGAAGGACAACGTCGAAGCGGCGGTCGGCAAGCTCGCCACGGCGGGCGAGCGCCAGCGGCGACATTAGGCTGAGACGAAGCGCAGCGGCGAGGGCTGGCTGCGCAGGGGTGAAACAGGGGTGAAAGGTAACAACACGTGTCGTTGATCGACGTCGATTCGTCAACCGTCGAAGGAGCATGGCCGAACGTCGCACCGGGGAGCGTCGTGCTCGTTCGTGACGCCGAGTGGCTCGTGCTCTCGACGGCACCGACCGGCTCCGGTCTCCTCGTTACCGTGCAGGGCCTGTCAGAACTCGTCCGGGACACCACCGCCACCTTCTACAGCGATCTCGACGACATCGAGCCGCTTGACCCTGCGCAGGCGAAGGTCGAAGCAGACGGATCGTCCGGCTATCGCCGCGCAAAGCTCTGGCTCGAGGCGACTCTCCGCAAGACCCCGGTGCCGCTGCACGAGGACGCCCTGACCGTGAGCACTCAGATGCTCGCAGACCCGCTCGACTACCAGCGCGCCGCGGTGCGGAAGGCCCTCGACCGCGACAACCTCCGTCCGCGCCTCCTGATCGCCGACGCTGTCGGGCTCGGCAAGACCGTCGAGATCGGGATGATCCTGTCCGAGCTCGTGCGTCGAGGCCGCGGCGAGCGCATCCTCATCGTGACGCCGAAGCACGTCCTCGAGCAGATGCAGCAGGAGATGTGGACGAAGTTCGCACTCCCCTTCGTCCGGCTCGACTCCCTCGGTATCCAGCGCGTGCGCCAGAAGCTGCCGGCGACCCGCAACCCGTTCAGCATGTACAAGCGGGCGATCATCTCGGTCGACACGTTGAAGCAGAGTCAGTACCGCATCCACCTCGAGAAGCAGCGCTGGGATGCGGTCGTCATCGACGAAGCGCACAACGTCATGAACAACACGACGTTGAACGGCGAGCTCGCGTCGCGTCTCGCCCCGCAGACCGATGCACTCATCCTCGCGTCTGCGACGCCGCACAACGGCAAGAAGGACTCGTTCGCACGGCTCGTGCGCTTGCTCGACCCGACCGCGGTGACCCCTGAGGGCGATCTGATCGAGGATGAGGTGAAGCGACTGATCATCCGCCGGCACCGGCACAGTCCTGCCGTCGCGATGGAGGTCGGTGCCGACTGGGCAGAACGGCAGGAGCCGAACAACGTCCTGGTCCCTGCATCTCCTGCCGAGGCGGCGATCGCCGAGGAGCTCTCCACGGTCTGGCTTCACCCGCAAGGCGGACGGTCGCCGTATTCCGGCGAGAACGCGTCGCTCTTCCCCTGGACCCTTGCGAAGGCGTTCCTGTCGTCGCCGAGCGCCCTCGACGAATCGGTGCGCGAGCGTCTGAAGCGGCTCCGGAAGGGCGATGCCGACAGCGATGTCCAGCGCGAGATCGACGCGCTGGAGCGACTCGAGCAGCTCACCGTCACCGCGCTGAGCTCGAGCTCCGGGAAGTACGACGCCCTCCTGCAGCACGCCAGGAGCATAGGTGTCGGCCCGAAGTCCGAGGAGCGCCTCGTGGTGTTCTCGGAGCGCGTTGCGACCCTGCACTGGCTGCGCCAGAAGCTCGCGAAGGACCTCAAGCTGTCGGACAAGCAGATCCGCGTGATGCACGGAGGTCTGACGGACCAGGAGCAGCAGGAGCTCGTGGACAGCTTCAAGCAATCCGCCTCCCCCATCCGCGTGCTGATCACCGGCGACGTCGCGAGCGAGGGAGTGAACCTCCACTCCCAGTGCCACGAACTCGTGCACTTCGACATCCCGTGGAGCCTCATCCGCATCGAGCAACGCAACGGCCGCATCGACCGGTACGGCCAGAAGCACTCCCCTCGCATCACGACCCTCCTGCTCGACGTCGACGACCACGAGTTCGCGGGCGACGTCCGCGTGCTCAGGAACCTCCTCGAGCGCGAGACCGAGGCGCACTCTGCGCTGGGTGACGTCGCGTCGCTGATGGGCGAGTACACCGCTGTCGCCGAGGAGTCAGCGATCCGCGACGTGCTCCTCCGCCAGCGCAGCTTCGACGACGCAGTCCCGACCGTCGAAGCAACCCTCGAGGACGGCGACGAGATCACGCGGCTCATGGCCGAACTCGCCGCCGAACAAGCGAGCGAGAGCGAGAACGACGCCACACGGGCACCTGATGACACCCCGAAGAACGAAACCGCGAACCGTCAGCAGCGCGACAAGACTGACATCGGTACCGGCCTGTTCCCTGACCTCGTTTCGTTCCTCGACACAGCGCTGGCCGAACGCTTCACCACACCGACCGCCGACGTCGACCACGGCGGTGTCGCCTGGTCCCGCACCAACGCCATCGCGCAGATCGAACCCACTGCCGATCTCCGACAGCGGCTCGAAGTCCTGCCGCAGTCGTACCTCCGCGACCGGCGCGTCACGGAGCGACTGCTCCTGGCGACCACTCCGATCCAGGGCAAGGCCGAGGTCGACAGCGCGATCAACAACAAATCGAGCCCGTCGACCTGGCCACACGCGCACTTCCTCGGACCGCTGCACCCCGTCCTCGACTGGGCTGCGGACAGCGCTCTCTCCCGACTCGGACGAAACCGCGTGTTCGCCGTCCGTGGCGCCGTCGACCACCCCGTCGTCGTCGTCCACGCCACCCTGACGAACCGCGCCGGCCAGGTCGTCGCCGGGTCGTTCCTGACCGTCGACTTCCCTGGCGTCGCGGAGCACTCGTTCCACTTCACCCAGTCGCACGCGGACGCACGCGCCGCTCTGGCCCACGTCGGGTTCACCTCCGAGGTGAAGACGAACCCAGGAGCGGTCGATGCGGCGCCGCTGCAGGACCTGATCCCGACTGCAGTCGACGCCGCCCGCAACCAAGCGGTTCAGCAGATGGAGGCCACGGCAGACGACATTCGCCGCCGCGTGCACCAGTGGGCCGCGCGGATCGATGACTGGCAGGGCGCAGCGGCCGAACAGACCCAACTGCGCGGGCTCCGAGAACACCGCGACCGCGTGGACGACGAATCAAAGCTCGTGGAGCGCATGACGCCCAACCAGCACTTCGTGCGTCCCCTGCTCGTCGTCGCCCCTGCGGACAGCCCCACTGCCCCCGAAGAACACCCTGGAAGCGAGCACTGACGCGTGGGAACCCTGACCTCGGAAGCGATCGTCGTCGGCGAAGACTGGATCAGCGAGCACTACCTCACCACCGACGCGAAGTCGCAGTCCTTCCAGAGCCGGGTGCTCGAGCGCCGGGCAGCCTGGGACGCCGACGATGCGGAGGGCTGCGCGTCGACGCGCTCTCGCTTCAGCGCGAAGCGCGCCGAGCTGATGGACTTCCTCGCCACCGTTAACCCGGACGGCGTCGATGACGCTGCTGACGGCCAGGAGGCTCTGCACGCCCTGTCGACGCACCTGCGGTCCGTCCTCGGGTACGCCCAGGGCGTCTTCCACATCGATGAAGCAGGTCCGGTCCGACACGTGGCCATTCACGGGCTCGAAGACGCGGCGCCGCTGGCGCTCATCGACGCCAAGCCGGTCGCACAACTCGAGGACGTGCTTGCCAAAGACGGCGACACGCTGCTGTCCGCTTGGACGCCGGACGTCGACGACCCCAAGCCGCTGACCTCGGTCGTCCGGGCGCTTTCGGTCGTGTTCGAGGGGACCGCGAAGTTCGCACTCGTCTTCGCAGGCCGCTGGCTCCTGGTGGCCGAACGCGACCGGTGGTACGAGGGTCGCTACCTCGCGCTCGACGTGCAGCTCGCGTGCGAGCGGAACGACACCAAGCGAGGCGGCGAGATCGATCGCGTCCTGACATGTGTGGAAGCTGCCTCACTCGCCCCCGACAGTGACGGCGACGTGTGGTGGACCTCGACGCTCGAAGACGCGGTCAAGCACACCGTCGGTGTCTCCGAGGACCTGCGTGAGGGTGTCCGCGAGTCGATCGAGATCATCGCGAACGACGTCGTCCAGCGCCGACGGGAGCAGGGGCTCGAGCCGCTGCCGAAGGACCAGGCGCAGCCGCTGGCAAAGCAGTCCCTGCGGTTCCTCTACCGCATCCTGTTCCTGCTCTACGCGGAGGCCTCCCCTCAGCTCGGCGTCCTGCCGGTGAACGCGCCGGAGTACGAAAACGGCTACAGCCTCGACCGACTCCGGGAACTCGCGCTTGTGGTGATCGAGAGCCCGCAGGGCGAGCGTGCCACGCACCTCTACCAGTCGCTCGACGTGCTGTTCCGCCTCGTGGATCGTGGGCACGCGCCCAAGGCGACGGATGACGACGGAGCCGAGCCGGGCCTCCAGTTCGAGAGCCTGCGTGCTGACCTGTTCAAGCCCGAGGCGATCGCGCTCATCGGCGAGGTCGGTCTCAGTGACCAAAATCTGCAGCAGGTGCTGCGCCGATTGCTCCTGAGCAAGGAGGCGAAGGGTCGGGACCGGGGCTACATCAGCTACGCCGACCTCGGGATCAATCAGCTCGGTGCGGTCTACGAGGGCCTCATGTCCTACACGGGCTTCTTCGCCGAGGAAGACCTGTTCGAGGTGGCGCCGAACGGCGATCCGTCGAAGGGCTCGTGGGTCGTCCCCGTCGGACGCGAGAACGGCATCAAGTCGCACCACTTCGTGACACGGGAGGACCCGACGACGGGCCAGCCGAAGCGGGTGCGTCACCCCGCTGGCTCGTTCGTCTACCGTCTCGCCGGCCGAGAGCGCCAGCAGTCGGCGTCGTACTACACGCCGGAGGTGCTGACGCAGTTCACGGTGTCGCAGGCGCTCGAGGAGCTGCTCGACCAGGACGGTCAGCGGACGAGCGCGGAGGACATCCTCGCGCTGACGGTCTGTGAACCCGCACTCGGCTCCGGCGCGTTCGCGATCGAAGCCGTTCGTCAGCTCGCGGAGCAGTACTTGAAGCGCCGCGAGGAGGAGCTCGGCGAGCGCGTCGACCCAGATGACCGGCCACGCCAGCTGCAGAAGATCAAGGCTGCGATCGCGCTCCACCAAGTCTACGGCGTCGACCTCAACGCGACCGCCGTCGAGTTCGCCGAGATCACGCTGTGGCTCGACACCATGTCGGAGGGACTCGAGGCTCCGTGGTTCGGCCTGCACCTCCGGCGCGGCAACTCGCTGATCGGTGCCCGCCGTGCCGTCTACGACCGATCGTCGGTCTCCAGCAAAGCGTGGCTCAAGCAGGTGCCGCGGGACGTTCCGCTCCTCAACGAGGTCGAACTCGGCGAGGGGCAGCTCCGCGCGTCGACCGCTGGTGCCGTGCACCACTTCCTCCTGCCCGCCGAGGGCTGGGGCAGCGCGGTCGATGCCAAGGAGGCGAAGGAACTCGCGCCGGAAGCGCTCGCAGCGTTGAAGACGTGGCGTCGCGGCATCCTGGCGAAGCCGACGACGAAGCAGCTCGACCAGCTCGTCGCACTCGGCTATCGCGTCGAGACCATGTGGGACCTCGCGCGACGCCGGCTGACCATCGCCGAGCAGGAGATCCGACGCGACATCCCGCTGTGGGGCCGCGAACAGCCGGGATCCGAGCGGAAGCCCGCCGTCTCTCGCGAGGAGATCGAACGGACCCTGAACGATCGGGACGGCGCCTACCAGCGACTCCGTCGGGTGATGGACGCGTGGTGCGCGATGTGGTTCTGGCCGCTCACGAATGCACTCACCGACGGGGCGACGCCGCCGACGCTCGACGAGTGGATCGCGACCCTCCGCGAGCTCCTCGGAGAGCAGACGGTCGCGAAGCCGAAGGCGGTCGCTCAGGGTCAGGTCACCCTCGGCTCATCGCAGTCCGGTTGGGAGGCGCTCAACGACGAGGAGCGCGACGACCTCGACTTCGCGAGCGCGCGACATGTCGCAGATGTTCTCCAGGACCACCCGTGGCTTGCGGCGACGCAGCGCCTCGCTGATCAGCAGGGTTTCTTCCACTGGGAGCTCGACTTCGCCAGCGTGTTCGAGCGCGGAGGCTTCGACCTACAGGTGGGTAATCCTCCTTGGGTGAAGCCGGATTGGGACGAGACTGCGATGCTCGCGGAAGGCGATGCCTGGTGGGCTCTGAACCCGAAACCTCCGACGGCCGAGGCAGAACGGCGGAGATCCGAAGCGCTTACCCTGGCGAGCTTCAAAAGCGAATTTTTGGACAGCCTGACGGCTGTTCTGGCGACGAGGTCCGCGGTCTCGGCTCGCACGGAATACCCTCTGCTCGAGGGGCTCAGGCCAGACCTCTACCGATGCTTTATGGCGTGCACGTGGAAACACAGCAGCCGCTCGGGCGCAATTGGTCTGATCCATCCCGAGACGCACTTCACGGATGAGAAGGCCGGGTCTCTCCGCGCACTTACGTATGCCCGCCTTCGGCGCCATTGGCAGTTCGTCAATGAGCTGACGCTCTTCGACGTGCATCATCTCGTGTCGTACGGTGTGCACGTCTACTCGGCAGACGGCGCCGTCGGCTTCCTGCAAGCGACGAGCCTCTACCACCCGCAGACGGTCGCGGGCTCGCTGCGCCACAGTGGAGAGGGAGAAGAGCCCGGCCTGAAGAACAGGGAGGGCAAGTGGGACCTTCGTCCGCACCAGTCGAGGATCGTCACCGTGACCGACGAAACGCTCGCGACGTGGCACGCGGTCCTGGAGGACGAGTCGGTGCCGGTGCGTCAGTCGCGGATGGTGTACGCGGTGAACCGTTCGACTGCTGCTGTGCTCGACAAACTCTCGAAGAGCAAGCGCATCGGGGACCTCCAACTTGAGTTCTCCGGCGGCTGGAACGAGACAACCGACTTCAAACGCGGCTTGTTCAAGAAGTCCTGGGGGGCCGGTCACGACCTGGGATGAAGTGATTCTGCAGGGCCCCCCACATCTTCGTCGGCAACCCATTCTACAAGTCGCCCAACGAGACGATGCTCCACAACCAGGACTGGTCCCCGATCGACCTCGAGACGCTCGCCCCTGAGGCGATGGCGACTACCGCATACAAGCCAGCCGGGGATCGTGCTGTTTACGACACCGCCTACACACGCTGGGGCGAGGAGAAGCGCCCCGCTCGCGACTTCTACCGAGTGGCATGGCGAAGAATGGCGGCTAATACCGGCGAGCGCACGTTGATTCCAGTCATCATTCCGCCCGGCTCGGCGCACGTTGATGGCATCTATTCCGCGGCCACCGAGAACGCATCGGATCTCCTCTTGGCGGCAGGATCACTCGCAAGCCTCGTGTCCGATGCGGCGACAAGGGCGGTTCCCAAGGGCGACATCCGAGCTGGGAGTTTAGTCCGACTGCCCCTGGCACAAGGCAAGCCTGCGAGTCTTATCCGTCACCGCGTAGCCCGTTTGGAGTGTGTGACGAGTGCTTACTCCGCGCTTTGGCTACGAGCGTTCGAGGACGTATGGCAGACCGACAACTGGGTTTCGCCTCGTTCCAACGTTCTGCTGGCAAGTCGGTCACAAGATTGGACGGTGAGCGTCCCCCCTACGGAGGGCCGCGGACCGGCGACAGGCGCTGGTTGAAATCGACGCTCTCGTCGCTCTGTCTCTCGACTTGACGGCTGACGAGCTGTGCACCATCTATCGGACTCAGTTCGCCGTGCTGTACGGCTACGACCGCAACGTGTACTTCTACGACGCGAACGGACGGCTTGTTCCGAACGAGGTACTCAAGGTGTGGCGACAGAAGCAGGACGCGATCAGCGAGGACGAGCGCACGGCGACGAACGCCTCGGGTAACACCTACACGTACGAGCTGCCGTTCCGAACGCTGGACCGCGAAGCGGACATGCGCCAGGCGTACGCCCACTTCGAGAAGCTGCTGAAGGACGAGGCATGAGCGAGCTGCTCCCCTCAGTGCAGGCCGGCGAGATCACCAAAGGTCTCGTCGACTTCCTGACCACGACGTTCGCGCTCTCGGAGCCTGAAGCACAGACGACGCTGGAGCAGTTCTTGCAGGATCCGAAGGACGGCATCTTCCGAGGCCCGTACGTCCGGCTCCGGCTGCCGTTCCGTGCAGCGGATCCCGGCTGGGAGTCGGCGCTCGAGTGGACTCCACCGTTTCCGCCATACGGGCACCAGGCGGAAGCGATCGCCCGGCTCTCGAGCTTGCGGACGCCCGAGCACGACGGCCCGCAGCCGACGCTGGTGACGACCGGGACCGGTTCGGGCAAGACCGAGGCGTTCCTCTACCCGATCCTCGACCACGTCCTCCGCGCGAAGCGCCAGGGCATCGAGGGGGATCAAGGCGCTCATCCTCTACCCGATGAACGCGCTGGCGAACGACCAGTCCCGCCGCATCACCGACCTGATCATGACCGACCCCGCACTCGGCGGAATCCGCGCGGCGCTCTACGTCGGTGAGGAAGGCCCCCCAGCGCTCGACCGTGACGAAGGACGGGCTGATCACCTCACGTCCCGCCATGCGTGAGCAAGCGCCGGACATCCTGCTCACCAACTACAAGATGTTGGACCAGCTCCTGCTGCGACCGTCTGACGCGACCCTCTGGGACCAGAGCGCCACGAGCCTCCAGTACCTGGTCCTCGACGAGTTCCATACGTACGACGGTGCGCAGGGGACGGACGTGGCCATGCTGCTGCGGCGCCTCGGTCTCGCACTCAAGGGGGCGGTGGGGCGAGGACGACTTCGATGAGGCGGCGCGGCAGCGCCCCCTCGGGGTCATCGTGCCAGTCGCGACCTCGGCGACGCTCGGTGACGGCAGCGACCCGAGCGCGATGGTCGCGTTCGCGAACACGGTGTTCGGCGGACGGTTCGATGCGTCGAGTGTCGTCACCGAGACGCGACTGTCCGTTGACGAGTGGTCTCGTGAGTCCATCGAGTCGATCAAGAAGCTGCACCTGGCGCCGGTTCCGGTGATCGACGCACGCGCGGCGCAGCTCCAGGAGCGACTCGGCGGGCAACGCCGCAGCCCGGAGGAGATCACGGCCGCGGTGCTCGAGTTGTTCTACGTCGCGATGGAGGCTGAGGAAGGTCAGGAGCGCTATGAGGCCGCGCTTGCCTCGGCGACGGACGATGCAGACCGGCTCGAACTCGAGTTCGCGCTCATGCTGGCTCATCCCTTCGTCCGCGCGCTCGTGACCGCGAGTGAGCGGGCAACATCTCTCGCAGAGCTCGCGCGGACGCTGTTCCCCGACGAACTCGTCGCCGGCGAGCGGCCCGCGGACCGTGACGACGCTCGCCGAACCACGATCGTGATGGTGCTCGCCGCGCTCAGCCACCTCCGTAAGGAGTTCGGACGCCGGTCCGTGTCGGTCGATCTCCATCTCTGGGTCCGCGCGCTCACACGCGTCGACCGGGCGGCACAGTCGCTGCCGGACTTCCGCTGGGCCGACGATGGGGAGCTGCGCACCGATGTGGGGGGCCGGAGACGCGGCCGCCGAGGTCGCTCCCGCCTTCCCCCGCGCTCTACTGCCGGCATTGCGGTCGCAGCGGCTGGGGCGTCGAGCTGGCGCCGACCGGCTGGGACCTGTCTCAGACCGATGCGAACATCCGTCGGAACCACGCCAACAAGCAGTCGAAGAGCCGGTTCCGGGCACTCATCCACGCTCCCCGCGAAGGGGAACTGGCCCTCGCTGGGGCGAGCGACGACGACGGCCTGACCACCGGCCCGTGGTGGTTCCGCGTCGCCGACCGGCAGATCACCAGCGAGCGCCCGAGCGCGGACGACGAAGGCGTCGCCGTGCCGATCCTCACCCTGACGGGTAACGCCGCGGACGAAGAGTCACGCGACGACGTCTGCCCGAACTGCGGCAAGACGAACGGCATCCGGTTCCTCGGATCCGCGATCGCCACGCAGTTGTCGACCGTCGTCACGACCCTCTTCGGCGATCGGCACCTCGACGACGGCGAGAAGAAGGCGCTGGTCTTCACCGACAGCGTGCAGGACGCCGCGCACCGAGCCGGCTTCATCCAGAGTCGGGCGCGCGTCTTCAACCTGCGCAATGCCGTGCGACAAGCCGTGGCAGAGGAGACCACGCTCGACGACATCCCGGCGGCGATGATGGCATCTGCCCACACGCCGAGCGAACGGTACCGGCTCCTCCCGCCAGACCTTGCTGAGCGCGAAGGCTTCCGTGCGTTCTGGGACACGGAGAAGGCAGCGTCCGCAGTCGTCAGGAAGCGCGTCCAGCGACGGCTCGCGTTCGACCTCGCACTCGAGTTCGGTCTCGAGTCGCGGGTCGGGCGGACGCTCGAAGAGACCGGCAGCCTGGCAGCGCACGTCGAAGCGGGGCCGGCCACCCGACTGGAGGCTGTTGGTCGCGTTGCCGTCGAAGGTCTCGAGGTCGACTGGTCACTCGACGATGCCCGTGACGGATTGATGGACGCCGCTTCCGTCGTTCGATGGGTGCGCGGCACATTGGAACGGTTGCGTGAACGCGGCGCGATCGACCATCCGTGGCTGAACAAGTACGTCGAGAACGACGGCAACCGCCATTGGGTCTGGGGCGGCCGTCCGCGCCAAGAGGGGATGCCTGCGTTCCCCCCGCGGACGCGAAGCGCCCGCTTTTGCAAGGGTGGGCAAGAAGACAAGCGGTTCACGCGAATCAGCGCTCGACACGGTCACCTCCTCGCAGAGCTGGTACGCACGGTGGACTGCTCGCTGCCTCGGCGTCGTTCCGTCGGCGGGCGAGAAGCTCGCTCGACGGCTCTTCGAGACACTCGACCGCGAAGGGATCGTGACGTCGAGACCGATCACAGGCGGTGACACCCGCGCCTACGGCCTGGCGCCGAGCAGCATCATCATCGGACCGGTCTCCGGAGCCGGAGCCGGAGCCGGCCAAACGCTCGTGTGCGACACGTGCGAGACCGAGACGCCGTCCGCTCACATCACCGCCGATCAGCTCGCCGGTGGCCCGTGCACCACGGCGCGGTGCCCGGGAACGCTCCTGCGCAAAGACTCGAAGCCGGAGAACTTCTACCGGGACCAGTACGACAACGGGCAGATGCGCCGGGTCGTCGCTCGCGAGCACACGAGTCTGCTCGAGGACAAGCTGCGGCTCGACTACGAGACCCAGTTCAAGAACAGCGATGCGCGGCCGGACGCGCCGAACGTGCTCGTCGCGACACCGACCCTCGAGATGGGCATCGACATCGGTGACCTCTCGACCGTGTTCCTCGCTGGGCTCCCCCCGCACCGTGTCGTCGTACCTGCAGCGGGTCGGTCGCGCCGGGCGGCTGACGGGAAACGCTTTCATCCTCGCGTTCGTCCTCGGACGCGGTGACCAGCTCCCGAAGATCGGGGATCCGTCGTCGGTCATCAACGGAGCCGTCCGGCCTCCGGCGACCTACCTGAACGCGGTCGAGATCCTGCAGCGTCAGTACACCGCGTTCGTCATCGACCAGCTCGCCGCGGACGGAGCGTTGCCAGAGACCCAGTACGCGCCGAAGGTCTTGAACGACTCCGAACCGGGCTCGTTCCTCGACCTGGTCATCACGAGTGCCGAGCAGCACGTGGACCAGCACCTGGCACGCTTCACCGGCGCCTTCGACTCGCTGAACGAGGAAGTGGTCAGCGGGCTCTCTGACTGGGCCCGGCCTGTGGGGTCAGAGGCTCGGTCGAGTCAGCTCGCTCGGACGTTGCTCGACGCGAGCCTGCACTGGAACCAGGAGCTCGAGCGGCTCCGGCTCCGGACGAAGGCGATCGAGGAGTCGTTGCCGGAGCTCAAGCGCATGGCGGAGCTGACGAAGGAGAGCGAGGACGTGTCGGCCCACAACGCGGCTCGGGCCTCGCTGCGCTTGGCGAAGAAGCAGGCCGGGCAGCGACGGACGGAGTTCTGGGTCGCGGCCCTCGAACGGTACGGAGTGCTCCCGAACTACACGCTGCTCGACGACCGAGTCCAGCTGGACGTCGGACTCACCTGGGTCGACCCGGAGTCCGGTGAGTTCGCAGAAGAGCAGCGGAGCTACGAGCGAGGACGCAGCCGGGCGATCAGCGAGTTCGCGCCCGGCGCGCACTTCTACGCGCAGGGGCTCGACGTGACCATCGATGCCGTCGACCTCGGGACCGACGGCGAACGCGTTCGTGCCCTGGCCTTCTGCCCCGACTGCGGTTTCGCCCGAGACTTGGAAGAGGGTGCCGTCGTGACGTGTCCGCGGTGTTCGAGCACCGCAATCGCGGACGTCGACCAGCGACTGCGCGTCGTCGAAATCGAGCACGTCTCGGCGGAGGTCCGCCGCGACGAGTCGAGCATCAGCGACTCCAGCGAGGACCGCGAGCGGGTTCGCTTCACGGTCCAGCTCGCTGCCGACCTCGACGAGGCGAACGTCTCGGCGCAGTGGTACGTGGACGAAGTCGGGTTCGGCTGCAAGTTCGCGCGTGCGATGACCTTGCGCTGGGTGAACCTCGGTCGGGCGGGCCTCGGGGCGACGCGGTTCATCGCCGGCGCAGAACACGCTTCACCCCTGTTCCGTCTCTGCAAGGGCTGCGGGAAGCTCGACCGCGAAGGCGACACAAACAACGCGTGGGAACACCGCGTGTGGTGCCGTTACCGGAAGGACCGGTCCGAGCACACCGACACGATCGCGCTCACGCGGACGCTCACGACGCAGGCGATCGTGCTGCGCGTCCCGCCGTCGATGACCGTCGGTGACGCGTTGTCCATGCCGAGCCTGTCCGCCGCGATCCAGCTCGGTCTGCGCGAGGTGATCGGTGGTGACCCCGACCACCTGCAGCTCAGCACCATGGCCGAACCCGTTCCGGGCGAGGACGTCAACAACCTCGCGCTGCTGATCCACGACACCGTCCCCGGTGGGACCGGCTACCTCGCCGACCTCGCGGACCCGTCGCGCATCCGCGAGGTGTTCGAGCAGGCCCTCGCCGCCCTCGAGCGGTGCGACTGTGCCAACGAACCGGTCCGAGCAGCGTGCGACAAGTGTCTGCTGCCGTTCGCCCCGGGGGGCGATGTGGGAAGCGTGTCGCGCACCAGCGCACTCCACAACCTCCAGGTGCTGCTGCAGTACCGCGACGGGAGCGCGTCGGACTGGTCCACGACCGAGGTCGACCCGGGTGTCCAAGACCCGGAGTCGCACCTCGAGCAGTGGTTCCGGAAGGTGTTCAAGGAGCGGGTGACGGCGCTCGGCGCCAGCCTCAAGGAGATCCCGGGCGAGTGGGGGGTCGACTATCCAGGTCACGCTGCCGGGTCAGCACCGGACATGGTCGTTGCGGCCCCAGCAACTCGTCGGAGGCACGCGGCCGGACTTCGTGCTCGAGGCATCGGGCGCCCACGTCCCACCGGTCGCGATCTACACGGACGGGTTCGCCTACCACGCGTCGCCGGCGCATCTGCGACTGGCAGACGACGCGATGAAGCGCCAGGGCCTGCGCGATCTCGGCTACCGCGTCGTCGCGCTGACGTGGGACGACCTGCGCCGTCTGCGGGACGACGAAGCGGAGCCTGATCTGGACATCTACGACCCGTCGATGTCGTTGAAGTTCGCCGGGCCGTTCCAGCTGACCCCGGCGGACGTCAAGATGCTCAACGAGAACCCGATCACGACCCTGATGGGCTGGATCCAGAGCCCTGAGGATGCTGCAGCACGGACCGAGCGCCTCGCCGATGCGCTCCCGATGCTCGCGATCCCCAGGGGCAAGATGGTCGTCGAGAGCGGGTCGATCGTCGAGCAGGCGATCGCACTCGCGCTTGTCAGTAGCGGACCGGTCACGGCTGGTCCGACGTCCTGGGCGCTCCGGTCCGCACACCTCGCGATGCTCGCGCGTCGCCCGGTCGGCGCGCAGGGAGCGACGCCGCCCGAGACAGCGCTCGTGCTCGACGACAGCCCGGAAGCGCTGACCGCACCAGGGTTCCGGGAAGCTTGGCAGCGATGGCTCCGACTGTCGAACCTGCTCGGAGCACGCTTGGTCAAGCCGGTGACCATCACGACGGCCAGCTCCAGCGCCGGCATCGCCGTTGCTCCGACGGTGCCGGTACGCGAGGAGTCCCGCGCAGATCTCACGACGGAGTGGCAGGAGCTGATCGCGTTGGCCGAGCCGGAAGAGACGTCGATCCTTCGACAGCTCGTGGAAGCCGGCGTCGTCGTTCCCGTCCTCGGCCATGAGACGAGCAGCGGCATCCCCGTCCCGATCGCGTGGCCAGAGGAACGCATAGCGCTCGACGCACTGTTGAGCGAAGCAGACCGGGACGAACTCCTCGGTGACGGATGGTCGCTCGTCTCGCCCTCGGACGACCCTGCTCTCCTCCGAATCCCGCGCAACCGGAAGGACTCCTGACATGCCGTTGCTCGTCATGGCGAACATGCAGCAGAAGCTCGAGAAGGTTGTCCAGTTGAAGCTTTTCGCCTTCATGGCTAAATTGCAGACCGACGACACCCTGCCCGGGTTGCACATCGAGCCGATCGTCAACTCTGCAGACCCGCGCGCCCGGACCGGTCGTGTCGACCAGAAGCTGCGGGCGGTGCTCTACAAGATCGAGGTGCCGTCCGGGCCGACGACCTACGTCTGCGCGGGTGTGTACGAGCACGACGAGGGCACCGAGATCGCGAAGTCGCAGGTGCTTCGGGTCAACCCGGTCAACGGGGTGACAGAGCTGATCGCAGCGCCTGCACCGGCACCCGCTGCCCAGGCGGCCCAGTGGGTTCCTGAGCCGCCGACGTCGCAGAAGCCGTTCCTCGACCAGTTCGGGTACACGGCTGAAGACCTAACCAGCTCGCTCGGCTTCGACCTCGAGACAGCCGAACGACTCCTCGCGTTCGCCGCCGAGGACGAACTCCTGGCCTTCGCGGAGTCGTTGCCGAACCAGTGGCAGCAGAACGCGGCGCTCGGTCTCGCGGTCGGTGACTCGATCGAGGGGGGTCAAGACCTCCCTCGGACTTGGTGACACGGAGCCGGACACAGCTGCTCCGGCGACGATGGACCGCCCCGCGGAGGTGACGCACAGCGGCTCTCCGGAGGAGACCGAGGCTTCGGAGCTGCTCGAATCACTCAAGCGCCCCGCGTCGCAGATGCAGTTCACGTTCGTCGATGATGATGAGGAACTTCGCCGGGTCATCGAGGGTGGCGACTTCGGAGCGTGGCGGGTGTTCCTGCACCCCGAACAGCGTGCCTACGCGACGCGCGCCTACAAAGGACCCTTCCGCTTGACCGGAGGTGCCGGCACGGGCAAGACGGTGGTCCTGCTGCACCGAGCTCGAGAACTCGCCGGGGACACGAACGCGCGGATCGTCCTCACCACGTTCACCAGGACCCTCGCCGGGATGCTCGACCGAGACCTCCGACGTCTCGATCCTCAGCTCGCTCGCGCATCGCAGCTCGGCGAGACCGGCATCCTCACCGCGGGGATCGACCAGCTCGCGCACGCCGTCCGGGACGCCGCAGATCCGGCCGGCTGGGAGCAGGCATCGATCGACGCCATCGGGTGGGACGCCGGGCGTTCCACCTCCCTGGTCTCGAACGGCATCGGATGGGACGAGGCAATTTTCGACGCCAAGCCCGACCTTCCCGGTGAGCTGCGGTCGCCCGCTTTCCTGGAGAGCGAGTACCTCCAAGTCGTCCTACCGAACGGTGTGATCACACGGGCGGACTACTTCGCCGCCCGACGCCCCGGCCGCGGGGTGGCTCTCGACCGGGCGAAGCGCGCTCAGGTGTGGTCCGTGATCGAACAGTTCCGGCGCAATGCGCGAGCCCATCGCCGGCTCTCGTGGGCAGAGCTCTCGTCCGTGGCTGCCGCATACCTCGACGCTTACCCCGAGGAGCGCCCCGCTGACCACGTCCTCGTCGATGAGGCCCAGGACCTGACGCCGAGCCACTGGACGATGCTCCGCGCGCTCGTCGGCGAGCACGGCAACGACCTGTTCGTCGCCGAGGACTCGCACCAGCGCATCTACGGGCAGCGGGTCGTACTGTCGCGTCTCGGCATCAAGATCGTGGGCAGGTCGCGGCGCCTCACCCTCAACTACCGGACGACGCAGCAGAACCTGCGGTACGCGCTCGGCGTGCTCGGAGGCGGCGAGTTCACGGACAGCGAGGGAAGCCCCCCAGGACGAGCAGGGCTACCGGTCCGCGCGACTCGGACCCGACGTGCGCGTCCGGGGACATCAGACGCCCGCGGCGCAGTACGACGCGCTGGCGCAACAGCTTGAGGACTGGAGAGCCGAGTCCAGCGACGTGGAGTCGATGGCGGTGCTCGTCCGGACGAAGAGCGCGACCGAGACCGTGGTTCAGCAGCTCGCCACGCGGGAGGTGCCCGCGACGGAGAAGTCCGCACGCGGCAAGGTCCGGGTGATGACGATGCACAGCGCCAAGGGCCTCGAGTTCTCCCGGGTCGTCCTGTTCGACGTTTCCGAGGGTGTCGTCCCGAACAAGCTGGCCCTGCAACATGCAGCGCCCGAAGAGCGAGGCGACGCCGAACTCAGGGAACGATCACTGCTGTACGTCGCCGCCAGCCGTGCTCGCGATGAGCTCGTCGTCAGCTGGCAAGGAGCGCCATCCCCGCTCCTTGCACGCTGAGCACCTCTTCGCCGTGATGAATGAAGCCGCCCTCACGAAGATGGTCACAGCGCTCGTACCGACCATGGCGAGGAGCCTGGCCGAGCAGTTCAACGTGTTTCGAGTGATGCACCACGGCACACACGAGAAGCAGTTGTCGAACGTGTTCGCCTGGCTCCTGAGGGTCGACGCCACGCACCACCTCGGGGACGCGTTTCAACGCATCCTGCTTGCCCGCATCAACTCGGCTCTGTCTCGTGGTGAGCAGCTGCCGCTCGCCGGATTCCGCGTGCTTCAAGAGGTCGACACGACGACCGCTACCGATCCCGTTGAGGACATCGCCGACATCGTCCTGCTGCGCGACGACACAGCGGTGATGATCGAGAACTTCGAGTCATCCGACGGCCACGGGCACGACTACGAGAGCTACCTTGCCTACGGCAGCGCGAACGGGCGACGGAGCGTCGTCGTGATGCTCTGCGCCCGTCGTGAACGCCAGCGCCTGTCGATGGGCTGGGAGGATGCCGTCGTCGTCACCTACGCCGAGGTACTCGATGACCTTCGGGCGCACCTCGATGCTGATCGCAGGTGGCGTGGCGCGAACCCCCGCCAGGACGTGTTCATCAACGAGCTCATCGATCAATTCGTGGAGGGACCGCAGGCGATGACAGTGCAGGAACAGTTGGAGTTCATCAAGACGATGTGCGAGACCGGCGAGTCCGCTCGGTACGGGCGGCGCCCCGTCGCGTCAATCGCGGAGGACTTCGCGGCGCAGATCGCCCTGCACGCTCAGCGGCAGTTCGAGGACAGCCGTAGCACCCTCGGCTCGGTGAAACGCACCTTGCGCCAGCACGCGGTGCGCGTGGTCCGTCCCCGGGTGAACGAGCTCCTCGGTGCTGACACGGTCCACTCCGTGTCGGCGAACTTCCAAGGGCAGTGGGAGTGGTGTTCGACACTCGTGACACCGAGAAGTAAGCCGAACATCTTCCTGGAGTTCGGGCCGACCGCCGTGACGGAGAACGAACGAGCCCCAGAGCCCGTGAGCGAGCCCGACTACTCGAAGGTGTTCGTCACGCGGCAAGCAGGAGCGGGGATCGACCGCATCGTGCAGACGGACGTGACCCTGGAAGAGGTCCTCGCGGGGCTAGCCGACGACGACCAACGCCTGGTCGACGTCGTCGCCATCCTCATCCGTGATCATCCGACCCTGTCCTGATCACCGAGCTTGTACTCTCCGCGCGAACACCGACGACAACTGACGGGTGATGTGAACGACTGACTGATCGAGGTCGAGCGCGTGTTGTCGCACTTCCGGTCCGTTGATGACGGCGACGCGACGCGGCTCGTCCTCGCCCGCCGCGTACAGGAGGTGACCCCGTGACAACCCGAACCTCCGGCAGTACGCCGCCATCTGGTACAGATCAGCGTTCGGGTACTGCCCGTGCTTCTCCACCTTGTACTTCACGTCGATGCACGCCCGCACCTCGCCATCGACCACCCACACGAGGTCCGGCGCGATCTTCACCGTCCCCTCGACATCGAGCGTCGACTGGTACTGCGACACGAGCACTCCCCCCGTACGGCTTGAACGCCTCGCGGAGCGCAGCCGACACGAAGTCCTCGAACACCGACCACATCTCGACGAGGAACCCGGAGGCGACGACCGAACCGGCCCGCTGCTCGATCGACGACCCGGACAGCACGAGCGAGGCCAACGCCAGCGCCGACGAGTACCGCTGGTTCCGCCGATCCGGCCGGACGACTGGTACCGGAGCACCGACCGGGATCAGGGACACCCCGTCGAGCACCCGGACGATCCGCTGCAACGCCCCGAGGGCGTCGGCCGGCACCCCGGGCAGCCGGAGGAGCCGAGTAGCAGCGGTCAGCAGCACCTGGTTTTCCGCGATGTCCTCGACGTAGTCGTCGAACGACACCTCGACCGGCAGCGGCTGCCCACCCCGCTGCGTCAGCTGGTCGCCGATCCGCCACCGCCCACGCACGAGTGGCAGCGCGTCCTCCCGCGTGACATACCCGCGGAGCGGCCCGCCTGCGAGCGCCCGTGAGGCCTGCCGCACGAGCGCGTGGGCGAGTGCCGGCACGAGGTCCTCGTCCTCCTCGAACCCGAAGTCGTCCTCGGTCCAGATCGCGCTCCCGGCACGCGCGTAGCCGAGCATCGCAAACAGGCGTCGGACGGGCGTCTTCGGCTTGAGCCACACGGTGTGCCCCGCGATCCGCACGACGCCCACCTTCCGGACACCGCTGACGCGGTACTCGTCGGCGCCCAGCGTCGGCGCGACCGACGCGATGTTCGCGGCGGCGAGCCCGACGGCCACCGCCCGCGGGAGCCGGTGCACGACCGGCTGGTCCGCCTCCCGCAACTCAATCGTCGACGAAAGCACCTTCGGCCCCGTCGGACACGGAGGGCGTCGCCTGGCGACGCAGCGTCGTCAGGCCGTACCGCGCCTCCAGGTCAACGCCTTCCCCGTAGTGGTGCTCCGCCAGGAGCGGCAGGATCTCGTACCGCCACACGTCCTGCAGGCCGGTCCCGGCCAGGTCTCGCATCAGGAAGGACGGGCCCACCTTCGCATCGTGGTCCTGGATCTGCGCGTTGAGTCGCGTCAGCAGGTCCGCACGGTCGTCCTGGAGGCCCTGGGTCACCACCCAGCGCGACAACACGTCCTGCACGGGCTCGCGTTCCGGGTGCAACTCGACGAACGCGAATCGGCGCCGCATCGCGGCGTCGAGCATCGCGATCGAGCGGTCGGCGGTGTTCATAGTGCCGATGACGAAGATGTTGCTCGGCAGGGTGAACGGCTCATCGCTGTAGAGCAGCGAGATCTCGCTGTCCCGGTACTCCAGCAGGAAGTACAGCTCACCGAACACCTTCGCTATGTTGCCGCGGTTGATCTCATCGATGACCAGGAAGTAGTTCGCCTCAGGGTTGGCCGCAGCCGCGTCGGCAAGCCGCCGAAGCGGACCCTTCCGGAGGGTGAAGGCGAGGTTGCCGCTGTCGTCATTGGCGACGGGGCGGAAGCCCTCGAAGAAGTCCTCGTACGAGTACGTCGGGTGGAACTGCACGATGGTGGTCTCGCCGTCGGTGCCGTCCGTCACGTGCTTCGACAGCGCTTGCGCGAGGAACGTCTTGCCCGTGCCGGGAGGTCCGTAGAGAATGACCTGCTTGCGGCGCTCGACGAGGTCGAGGGTCTCTTGCAGCCACAACTCGGGCATGTGCAATCGGCTGGCCATCGTCGATGTCACGGACGGGAACGGATCGCGCGGCTCCGAGCGCGGCGCAGGAATCGGCGCAGGCGGAACGATGTGCTCCTCAGGCTGTTTGACGGGTGCCAGCGGCTGCCATCGGCCGAGTAGAGGCTCGACGTAGAAGAGTGCTGGCCCGTTCGCCTTCTGTTGTAGGGCGATGGTCACCTGCTGGAATGCGGCGTCGGGATCGTCATCGGCTTGCCCCTCGATCTCTCCGACGAAGGCCGTGGTGATCGCTCTCCGCGCATCGGCGGAGATAACCTCTCCGAAGACGCCGGGGTGCACGAGGTAGAGCAACTCATTCCGTTGCGTCGGGAAGCTCTTGTCCGGCAACGTGTCAACGAAGTCGCGCCATGCCCACGGATCGTCGAGGGCATGACTGCGGTCCTCGTCGGACAAGGACGCCCAACGGAGGGCGCAGTTCACGACGAACGACATGGCTCGGAAGAGCTGGACCGACATCGCGGTTCCAGGGTTGAAGGACCAGGCACGGAAGGCGTCTTCGATCTCGGACGGGATCGTAACGGGGTGTGTCATCGTCTCGAGCAGGAGGGTGACCCGTTGCCGCTTCTTGCGTTCCCCTGGGTTCTGAAGTGGGAGGACCTGCCAGCAGATCAGTTCCGCCATCAGGAGTTTCGCGTCGTCCGAGGCACCCTCGAACTGCCCGACGAGCTTCGCGCCGAAGTCGTCCCCAGCGATGTCCGGTTGACCGATGAACCGGGCGACGACCTCCGCTACCACCTCCGAACGCCAGACCTGACGGCCCGGAGCGAACACCGAGTCCATCATGCGGAGGCCACGTTCGACGAAGAGTTGGCCTGTCGTCCTGACGGTCTCTGCACGCGCGTCGGGCGGCACGATCTCTGACTGGAGTCGGGCTTGGCGGTCTTCGCGGAGCGTGCGCTGGAAGGTGCGTTGCCGTTCGTTGAGCTCGTCGCGGAAGCGCTCGAACGGAACGTCGTCACCCGACGCACGCCGGCCCTGATCCGTGAGGTGCCACTCTCCGCGGACGGGCTTCGTCAGGTACCCGGCTTGCACAAGACCGGCGGACCCCCCAGAAGAAGTCGGACTCGCCCTGTGGCTTCCCCTTCTGGTTCGCGTCGAGCTCCACGCCCTCCAGCGGTACTCGGGCACGAGCGGCTTCCCACACGTCGATGCGGCTTCCGATTCCACCGTGCTCGTCGAGGACACGAAGGGCCTCTCGGAGCCGATTGATCCGGTTCTCGGAACGGCTCATGCTGTTCTCCTGCGTCTCGCGGCCAGCGGACCGACTGGGTGGTCCGGGAGGCGTCTCCCCCGCGCGGGGTTCTGCCTTGACCATCGGTCACGTTACTTGGGAACCGGGCGACTCGAGCAGAACACCCTCGACCATGGACCAGGGATGGGACAACCGGCTGTGGGCTGTCGCTCGTTCGGACTAGTTTGCTTCCCACCACTCGCCTGGCACGACGGAGGAACGTCAATGGTGGAACCGCGCAACCCGGAGACCGTCAAGAACGGCATCGCCAAGACCTTGGGCAGCGTCAGTAGGGCTGCGCGCGACACCTCTGCGCTGCTGGTCGACCGGGCATCCGAGGCGAAAGACAAGACGGTCCGAGCCGTCGGAGAGCTCGCCGCGCGCGATGACAACGAGGCCTCCTACGAGCAAGCAATTGTCGCCTACAACGCTGCGTTCACCGCGATGAACGACTCCGGCCTCTCGCTCCTCCGTCAACGGGAACGGTCGTCGGACATCCTGGAACTCGTGGAACTGCTGATCAACAGCATCGCGAACACCCCCCAAGAACTTCGCCACTGCCTTCGAGGCCGTCGAGCTCCAGCGAACCGCGTTCCTCGACGCAGAGGAGTTCGCTCGCCGGGATCTCGCTGCTGCGCGAGCGTCAGCTGCAGGTGCCGGCGCTGGCCTGACCGCCGGCGCGGCCGTGGCCAGTCTTGCGCCGACGGCAGCCATGTGGATCGCGACGACCTTCGGTGCCGCCTCCACCGGTACAGCAATCTCCACTCTGTCCGGTGCTGCGGCGTCGAGCGCCTCGCTCGCGTGGCTCGGCGGCGGAGCAGTGGCGATCGGCGGCGGTGGGACTGCTGCCGGCAGCGCGCTCCTCGCCCTCGCAGGTCCGATCGGTTGGACGGTCGCGGGCGCGGCGCTCCTGACGTCGGTCGTGCTGTTCACGAAGAAGAAGCACGACAACCGCGAGGCGAGGCAGAAGGCCCTCACTGCGGTCAAGGAGAACACCGCGGCGGTGGCGCGGCTTCGGGCCAGGATCGAGCACCTGCTCGAGCGCTCCGTCTCCGTGCGCGAACTGCTCCGGAGCCGCTACGCGGAGTCGCAGGCGTTGTTCGCGCAGGACTTCCTCGAACTGTCGACGGCCGACCGGACGCGGCTGGCAGCGCTCGTCAACACAGCAATGGCATGCGCAGCCCTCCTGAGCGAACGCGTCATCGGCGAGGACGTCGATGTCTGACACGCGTAAGCCGGTATCGGCGATGCAGGAGCAGGCCACCGCAGCTTGGGTCGGTCATCTCAATCAGGTCCGCCTCGATGCCTTGCTCGAACGACTCACCAAGCAGGACGTCAATCTTTCGGACGCGCTCACGCACATCGACGAGGCGTTGCAGAAGATCGATCTCGAGGTCGTCGCGACGAACCGCGGCGGTACGAAGGGCATGCACGGTTTCATCGCCGAAGTCGCTGAGGTCGGCGTCGGCAACGCTCGAGCTCGAGTGGTCGGCGCGGAGGCCGTGTACGAGTGGGTCAACGACAACGGACCGGTGGACCTGCTGCGCGGAGGTCAGGCGATCCAGCAGAAGTTCGTCGCCGCTGGTGGCCGTCTCGGTCTCGGAGCGATCGCCGAGCACCTTGAGCGGTACCCGTCTTTCGTCGCGGATGGGGGGCGGTACCAGATCCCGGCTGACCACTACGAGGTCATCCGCACACTGCACGCCATGCCCCGAGAAGAGGCAGGCAAGCTCGTGTCCGGCGCAGCAGACGGCCCGTCCTTCCGGGACTGGAAGCGCGTTCACGCGTTCTTCGCGACGAACGAGCTCGACATCGACGCACTCGAAGCCTCGACGCTTGACTACAAGGACGTGCAGCGAGGCGTCTACGGTGCCTCGTTGGAGGCCGAAGAGGACTCGCTCCGCCGGACCGATCGCAAGCTCCGAGATCGGGCGCGAGCGGAGAGCGGCCCGTCGCTCCGCGAGGGGGCGCAAGCCACGCTCGTGGCTGCAGCGATCGAGGGCGGCAGCACGTTCGCGTTCGCGGTCATCGCCAAGCGACGACAAGGTACGAAACTCGCGGACTTCACCGCCGAGGATTGGAAAGAGATCGGCGACCGCAGCGGTATCGCCTTCGCGAAGGGTGGCGTCCGCGGCGCGGGGGTCTATGCGATCACCAACATGATCCCGACGTCCGACGCGGTCGCGAGTTTGATCGTCACCGCTGCCATCAGCGTCGCCGAGCAGGCACACAAGTTGCGCAGTGGCGAGATCACGGAGGCACAGTTCCTCGAGAACGCCGAGTACGTCTGTCTCGAGAGTGCCGTCGGCGCTCTGTCGGCCTTGGTCGGGCAGGTACTCATCCCGGTGCCGTTGCTGGGCGCGGTGATCGGCACCACGATCGGATCGGTCATGTACCGAGCCGCAGCGTCATCGCTCGACCGACGTGAGGCCGAGTTGATCGCCGCCTTCCGCGACGAGCAGATCCAGCTCGATGCGCACCTCGCAGCCGAACACCAGCAGCTCCTCGAACACATCGGTGTCAGTACCGCTCGGTACATCGAGGTGCTCGACCTCGCTTTCTCTCCCGACCTCGGGGTTGCGCTCCAGGGCTCGATCGCGCTCGCTGCTCACGTCGGTGTCGCTGCCGACCAGATACTCGACACTGAAGACAAGACGCTCTCGTACTTCGTCGACTGAAGACGGACCGCAAGAGGAACGCACCACTCGTCCCCCCTAAGTGGTGCTCCCGCTGTTGGTCCCGCGCGCACGAGGATGAGTCAGCACCGCCCAATCCGGGGACCGCAGGCGGCGCCCGTCTCGACGCGTCCCCGAGGGGCACACGACGATGACGATCGCAGGGGAATCGGCAGGCGTCGAAGCACGCCGTCAGCGCGGCAGAGCAAGCGAGCTCCGCCGCCAGGCTGACGAGGCCGAGCAGCGCGCCGGCCGCTTCGAGGTCGCCCACCGAACCGAGGCCGAGACAGCACGCACGCTCGCACCCCTCGCCGGCATCGGCTACCACCTCCTCGCCGACCGCCGCTGGCCCGGCAGTAGTACCGCGAACGTCGACATGGTCGTCGTCGGCAACTCCGGCGTCTGGATCGTCGACACGAAGGCCTGGCGCGAGGTCGCGATCGACAACGACCGCATCAGGCGCGGCCAGGAGGACGTCACGGACGACGTTGCTCGCCTCGCCGACCTCGCGTGGGACACCGAGAAGGTTCTCGCCGACGTCGGCCTCGCTCCCGGTGAGGTGCATGCCGTCGTCGCCCTCGCAGGCAAGAAGGGCATCGAGGCGCGAGTGGCCTCGGTCGACATCGTCGGCACGCACGACCTCATCGGACACATCACCCGCCCGAAGGCTCGGCTCTCCCCCCAGGCGCGTCGACGAGGTCCTCGCCGCCGTCATCTCGCACTTCCCGGTGATGGACGGCGCGGCCGCAAGTACCCAGCAAGTGATCGTCCCGCAGACCGTCGTCCCTCGCGCACCCGAGCCGCAACCGGAGCCGGTCGATCAGGACGAGCTCGACCGTCAGCTCCTCGACGGCATCCTCGAGGCGCCGATCGAGGAGTGGATGGCCTCGCTCGACCCCGCACAGGCGAAGCTCGTCCGTCGCAGCTTCAACGGCCCGGCCCGTATCCGCGGGGCAGCCGGCACGGGCAAGACCGTGGTCGGACTGCACCGGGCTGCCTACCTGGCCCGTTCGACGGGTGGCCGCATCCTCTTCACCACCTACATCCGCACGCTGCCGGCAGTGCTCGAGTCGCTCCTCGAGCGCTTGGCGCCGGAGATGGTCGGCCGCGTCGACTTCGTCAACGTGCACGCATTCGCCACCCGCCTCCTCAAGGAACGCGGGATCGCGTTCCGCACGCCCGGACGGGAGGCCCAACTCACGTTCGCCGATGCATGGAACGCAATCAGCGCCTCCAGCCCGTTGAAGGCGACGCGCTTCACGCGTCGCTACTGGGAGGAGGAGATCAGCCACGTCATCAAGGGACGCGGGCTGACCCACTTCGATGAGTACGCGGACCTCGCCCGCGTCGGGCGGAAGCACCGGTTGACCGTTGACGACCGGCAGGCCGTGTGGGACCTGTACGAGGCGTACTCAGCCGGTCTCCGCGAGCGCGGCGGCTGCGACTGGGAAGACGTGATCCTGCTCGCCCGTGACGCACTGCGGGAGGTCCCGCTCGACCGGTACGACGCGGTGATCGTCGACGAAGCGCAGGACCTGTCCTGCGCGATGGTCTCGCTCCTCCACTCGCTCGTCGGCGACCGCTCCGACGGGCTCACCCTCATCGGCGATGGGCAGCAGACCATCTACCCGGGCGGCTACACACTCGGAGAGGTCGGCATCAGCCTCGCCGGACGCGGTGTCGTGCTCGACGTGAACCACCGCAACACGGCGGAGATCCTCGAGTTCGCCAAGCAGATGGTGGCCGACGACCAGTTCGTCGACATCGAGGGCGTCGACGGCGCTGGCGACTCGGTCTCCGCTGTGACGCGCTCCGGACCGCAGCCGGGCATCAACCACTTCCGCAGCCGGACCGAACACGACGACGCGTTGCTCGCCCGGGTGGAAGAAGTCTCTCGTCTCGTGGGCACGGGACGCGGTGACGTCGGCATCCTGACGGCGACCAACCCGCAGGCCGACAAGGTGATTGCGCTGCTCGCCGACGCCGGGGTGCCGACCGTCTCGCTGAAGAACTACGCCGGCAAGAGTTCCGACATGATCCGTGTCGGCACGATCAAGCGGGCGAAGGGCCTCGAGTTCAAGCAGGTGCTCCTGCCGCACGTGCCGGCCAAGCTGCTCGCAGACCCGCCGCTCACGGAGTCCGAGTCGGCGAAGGAACGGCGTGAGCTCGACCGCCGGGAGCTGTACGTCGGGATGACGCGGGCGCGGGACGGGCTCTGGGTCGGGGTGCGGTGAGGTGGGTTGACCGGGAAGGTCTTGAAGATGAATGAGACGCGTGGACTGATGACTTCCTCGGACCGTTCGGCGGTTCTCGAGGCACAGCGCGCCGCCCAGCAGCAGTCGGTCGGCTACCGAGCTGTGCTCCGATTGCCTGTAGGTACCGACGCAGTGCAGCTGGCGGAGCAGGAGGTGCGCGCTTGGCTTCTGACCAAGACCCGTCCCCGCCGATCAGCAACGCTCGACACTGCTGGTTGGGAAGGGTCGGGTGACTTCGTACTCGGGCCGCAGGCCGTTCTCTCAGTGACCGACCGCTCTGACGAGCGCGGACAAGTACGCCGGCAGTTGATCCGGCTCGTCGAGCGCAATAACGGCTCGTGGATCGTCTCCGTCTATGCGCTGACAAGCGGGACCGGCCGGAGCTCCACATCAGCGCTCGTGATCGAGACCGGTCGGGTGAGCGAGAAAGCCGAGGACTCGGTTCTGACGGTCGCCCCACCGCGGATCGTCGGGCAGATCCTCGACCGCGTCGAAGTGCGTGACGGCTCGGCTCGGCTGACCAACACGCCGCAGGTCGTCCGGCAGGATGAAGTCGGGGATCTCATCGACGTCCTGACCGACGAAGCCCGCTCGACATCGGTGATCGTCGCTTCATCGCTCGGGGCTGACACAGACAGTGCCTGGGCGAAGACCGTCGAGAGCCTCACGCAGTACAGCGTCGGCGTCGCGTCCGTCTACGTGATGACGCACGACGCCGTCGCCGAGTTCAATTCGCTGATGCCGGCATCCCATGCTGTGCAGCCTGGGCGCATCAGGACCTTCGCGCCTTCCGTCGACCTGGAAGCGGCCTTCGATTCGGTGCGACACAGGGTCTTGGGGCCCTCGACCTTCGCGCGGGCAATACGGCGAGGCAAGGCAGACGTTGCACTCCGAGCGACGCACGCGTCCGGCATACGGCGACGGCTCCTCGAACTCGAGCTGCCGAAGGACGTCCGGCGCACGATGCGCCTGTTGCTCGAAGAAGAAGCCCGACGAGCGCGAGGCACCCTGATCGACGAAGTCGTCTCGGAGGAACTGGGCGCCCGCGGGGTCGTTCCGACGGCCGCTGAAGGTCGGCGCTCAGACGCCCGCGACGACAGCGACGGGGAGCACGGCGAGGCAGCGCCCGCCCTCTCCGAACCCGTACCAGCGCGAACGGGCGCTCTGCGCGTCCCGATGGACTGGGCACCGGACGAACGCCCTGCCGTTTCATCCACACTCCTGCACCGTGCCGGTGCATTTGTCCTTCGCTGGCTCAAGGTCACGGACCCGCGTGAGGAGCACTTCGACGAGCTCGACAAGCTCATCGGGGCAGCGGCGCTCGAGAAGGACACGTACGAACGTCTTTTCGCTGAGGCTGGCGACCGCGAGTCGGATCTCAGCGACAGGATCAAAGACCTCAACTCCCGTATCGCAGACCTCGAGGTAGAGGCAGCGATCGAGGCAGATGAGGCCCGGAAGGCAGCGCGTGAACGGGACTGGCTCCGGCGGAGCCTCGATGCAGATCAACGTGCCCGCTTCGCACCTGTCGGGGACGAGTCGCTGTGGGAGGCTCCCGTTGACGTCCGCGAGCTGGTTGCAAGACTCACTGCGGGAACCGACGCTCATCACGCTCGTGATCGAGTCGTCTTCACCGGTGACGAGGACATCGCTGCCGAAGTCGACGACCGTGACGGAACGGGGCGGTATGCAGCTGCCCTCTGGTCGTACGTGCGCGTGCTGTACGACTACGTCGACGCGAAGAAGAACGGCTATGCCGGCAATGTTCACATGTACCTCAACGACGACGCCCAGGCGGGCACCAAGTGTTCGCCGGATCGCCATGCCGCAACGGAGAGCATGACGGTGATCAACAACAAGAAGATGCACGCCGAGCGCGTGCGGCCGGTCCCGTTGTCCGTGGACGCGTCCGGCGCGGTACCGATGCTGGCGCACTTCAAGCCGACCCATCGCGATCGATTCGCGCCGCGGATGCACTACTTCGACGATTCGGATCGCTCGGGCATGATCTACATCGGGTACATCGGTCGCCACCTCACGACGCCGAACGCGCATTGAGCGCTGAGGGCCCGAAGCGTTTGGGAGCAACCACGGGTGCGTGGAACGCACCAGTGTCCACACCTGACGGTGGCTCATGCCACGATGTGGCAGTCGGACGACTGCGCGGCACAACCGCGACGGCGTCCACCAACGAGAACTGGGGAGAACCGCTGGTGAACAACGCGGACCACGTCGCTGCTGGACTACGGACCCTCGCGGCGGGTCTCCGGCCGGTCGTCGCATCGACCCTGGAGCCGCGACTGCGTCCCGGCGTGTCCTGGACCGAGATCCTGGCGGTGAAGGACCGCGAGAAGGGCGGCGGCGAACGGCGCTACGACGAGGCCGACCTGCAGGTGTTGCTCCGGATCGTCACTGAGACGCTGCCCCGTCTAGGGCGTCCCTTCGACGCGCTCCTCGACCGGAACGGGAGTCGCCTCGCTGGAGAACTCCGTGAAGTCCGGAACCGTTGGGCCCACAACGTCGAGTTCGACGACGCAGACACCTACCGAGCACTCGACAGCGTCTACCGCCTCCTCGATCTCCTCAGCGCCGTCGAAGAGGCTGACCAGGCCGCGTCACTTCGGCGCGACTTTCAAGTGACAATGGTGGGGTCGGCCGCTGGGCGGCCGCAGGTCGTCGACAGCGCCCGATCGGTGACGCCGACCGACGAGCGGACGGACTCCCCCCGGTCGCTCGCCGAGTTCGACGGAGATCACGCTCGTCGGGGCCAGCATCGTCAGCTACGCGATGGCCCACAACCGTGTCCGTGTGCTGCCCGGAGTCACGATCCAGCACCGGGGCCCGGCGGTCAGGAACGCCCGACTCACGGTGAGCATCGAGTCGGCGGGGTCTGAACTCGGCGAGCCGCGGGAATACTTCTTCGATCTCGAGCCGTCGAGCGAGGCCGTGTCGAAGACCGATCTCGGCTTGACACTCGACCCGACGCAGATGATGCGGGTCGAAGACTCGCGACCAGGGCTCGTGCGAGCCGTGCTCCGTGATGGTGACGACGTCCTCGCTGAAGCGGCCGCTGACGTGCACGTCCTCGCCGCGAGCCAGTGGCTCCTCGTCCCGAGCCAGGTCGAGCTCTCCCTCGAAATGCTCGCCGCGCACGTGCAACCGAACCATCCGGCACTCGCGCCGGTCATGGACGATGCCTCGAACCGCCTCAGGTCCATGACCGGCGACGGGTCCTTTGTCGGGTACCAACAGGACGAGGAACGCGTCGACCGGACGGTCCAGGCCATGGTCGCGGCGATCCGCGCGCGCCACGTCCGCTACAGCGTTCCGCCTGCGAGCTGGTCGGACGTCGGTCAGAAAGTCCGAACGCCGGCCGAAGTCCTCGACGACCGCTTCGGCACGTGCCTCGACACCGCGACGACGCTCGCCGCTGCCCTGGAGCGTGTCGGCGTGCGCTCGATGATCGTCGTCGTACCGGGGCATGCCTTCCTCGCCTACTGGCGCGTGGAGCAGCAGCTCCCGAACGTGGTGATGGACGACCACACGGTGTTGCGGAACCTGCTGGCCGAGGGACAGATCTCAGTCCTGGAGACCACCATGCTGACCGACGAGGATCAGGACGCGTCCTTCGAGGACATCCGTCGGGCCTCCGTGGACAAGATCCGTGCGTACGGGCTGAGCGAGCTGTTCGGGTACGTCGACCTGTACCTCGCCCGCTCGGTCGCGCGGATCCTGCCGCTCCCTGCGCGCGTCACCCGGCAGGACGGCCACGTGACGGTCGTCGAGTACCAGGTCGAACGGACGGACCCGGCCGCGTACGTACCGCCCGTCTTCGACGGCTCCGCAGCACGGGCGGACGACGAAACGCCTCCTCGGGTCCGGCAGTGGAAGAACAACCTGCTCGACCTCAGCCTGCGGAACCGGCTCATCAACTTCACGAAGACGGCGCAGTTCCCGTTGTTCGTCGCATCCGACGGACTCGCGGAGTTCGAGGACGTCCTCAGCGCCGGAGAGTCGATCGAACTCCTGCCGTCCGACGCACTGCCCGCGGTCGTCCGCGAACGCGGCGTGCAGTGGGCATCGCAGCTCCCCGACGCGGACCGGACCACCCTGTTCCGGACCAAGCGGCAGTTGTTCGCGGACGCCGCGACGGTGAACTACACGCGGAAGTTACAAGCCCTCGCGTACAAGGCGAAGACCGTTGTGGAGGAGACCGGGTCGAACAACCTGTACATCGCGCTCGGATCGCTCGTGTGGAGCATCAAGGGCAAGGAGGTCCGGTCGCCGCTCATCCTCGTCCCGGTCACCCTGAAGACGCGCGCCAGAGGTGGGACTTACCGGATCACCCTCGACGACGCCGGGGCGTCGACACCGAACTACAGCCTGCTCGAGAAGCTCCATGCCGAATACGGCCTGCGCATCCCCGAGCTCGCGGAACCGGCGCAGGACGCATCCGGCATCGACGTCAACGCCGTCTTCGCCGCCACCCGTCGGGCGATCATGGGTGCCGGCGTGTCCGCGACGATCGAGCCCACCGTCGACCTCGCGGTACTGCAATTCGCGAAGTTCCGCCTCTGGAAGGACCTCGACGAGAACTGGCGCGAGCTTTCCGAGAACCCACTGGTGAAGCACCTCATCGACCAGCCGACCGAGCCGTTCGTCGGCGCTCCGGTCGATCTCGACGTCACTGCCCCGGACAGCGCGCTCGACGAGCTGCTCGGAGAGCTGCCGGTGTCCGCCGACTCGTCACAGCTACAGGCCGTCGCCGCCGCCAGCGAGGGCCACACGTTCGTCCTCGAAGGACCTCCCGGCACGGGCAAGTCCCAGACGATCACCAACCTGTTGGCTAAGGCAATCGCGGACGGCCGCCGAGTGCTGTTCGTCGCTGAGAAACGCGCGGCCCTCGATGTCGTGCAGCGACGACTCGCACAGGTCGGGCTCGGGCCCTTCACCCTCGATCTGCACGACAAAGGCAGCAAGCCGGTCGAGGTCCGGGCACGGCTACGGGAAGCCCTGGCACAGCGCCCACTCGTCGACACCGAAGCCCTCCGCCGGGCCTCGGACAACGCCGCGGTCTCGCGCGGACGGCTGGCACGGTACGCCGTGCAGCTCCACGCCGAGAACGCCGCTGGCCGCTCGTTCTACTCAGCTCGGAACGCAGAGCTCGCAACCGGCGACACTACGTTCGAGCTCGAGGTCCCGCTCCCGATGGCCGGGACAGTGACGTCCGCACAGCTCCATGAGATCCGGACCGTCCTGCGCGAACTCCCGGACCTCGCGCTCCGGGCGAAGCCTCGTCCGGACCACAGCTGGGCGTTCGTGGACCCGTCGGATGAGGCAGCAGACGCCGCCGACCTCGCGCGGCGGGTGACGCGCTTCGATGCGGCCCTCGCGGGCCTCCCCTCCGACGACGTCGTCCTGGAGGCCGTGCTCACGGCGCCGACGACAGCGGACGCCCGGCTCCTGGTCGCCGTCTTGGAGGCTCCGCCTGTGGACGCCCCGGTGCTCGAAGAGGCGCGGACCGAGCGGTGGCGAAGCGCCGTGGACTCGCTCGGCGCTGAGACGGCCGGCTTCGCTGACCGCTTCACCGACGTCCTCTCCGTCCTGCGGCCCGACGTGCTCCGTATGGACCTCCCCCCGGATCGCGCATGACGCAGCGACAGCTCAGGAATCGGGGATGTTCGGCCGGAAGAAGCGCGTCGCTGCCGTCGCTCAGGAGTTCGGATCCGTCCTGCAGGCGGACGTCGAACTCGATCACGCGCGCCTAGTACCGCTGACCCGCCGTGCAGCTGAGATGCAGGAGCACGCCCGATCGCTGGGCAGTCGCGTGCGGTCCGTTCCGGGCATCGACGTCGACGCCGCCTGGAGTCCGCTCGAGCACCACGACCGTGTTTCCGTCGCTCGGCAGGTCGACGATCTCACGCAGCTCGTCCGTTCGACGGACACCGCGAGCGCCTCTGACGAGGATCGACGGTTCCGCGCAGCACTCAAGCGCTGCGCGACGCGCGTAGGGCCAGTCGACGGCACAGTTCTCGCAGCCGTCCAAGAGTACGCCGGAGCCCTCAGTGATCTCCTCGACATGCCCCACGCGACTCCCGAGTCGTGGCGACGCTGGCTGCGGGACATCCCGCTGCTCGAGCGCTGGTCCGCGACGGCAGCCGGTCGCGACGGCGCGCGGATGACCGGTGTCACGCCGCTCGCGTGGTTGCAGTGGCGGCATGCTCTCCAGGTGCTCCGAGTGGCAGGCATGACCGCCGCGTACGACGCACTGCTCATCGGGGCGGTGCCTGCCGAAGAGGCGATCGAGGCCTTCGAGCGCGGTCTCGCTGCGGCGATGCGCCGCGAGCGGGCGCAGTCCACGGGTCTCGAGTCCTTCGATGCCCCAGGACACGTCCGACACATCGATCGCTACACGGCGGCGGCGCTCGAGGTGCGTGACCACCTGCCGCGGCAGATCCCACACCAGGTCGTCTCACGGCGGTCGTTCACGGCGACGAACGCAACCGGTCCCGCTGGCCGGCTGGTAGCCGAGATCGGCAAGCAGCGCAGCCGAATGAAGCTCCGCGAGATGATGTCGACCTACGGCGAGGTCATCACCGAACTGACGCCGTGTGTCCTGGTCAGCCCGGATTCGGTCGCGCGGTTCTTCGAGGCGAAGAGCGGGCTGTTCGACCTCGTGGTGTTCGACGAGGCGTCGCAGGTGCGCGTCGCCGACGCCATCGGCGCCATGGGCCGCGCTCGGGCGGTGGTGGTCGTCGGGGACTCGAAGCAGATGCCGCCGACGTCGTTCGCCGAAGCCGCCCTCGGCGACGACGAGGACGACGAAAGCCCGTTGGAGTCGGTCGCGGTGGACGAGGAGTCGATCCTCGCCGAGTGCGTGCAGGCACGCGTGGATCGGTACCAGCTGACCTGGCACTACCGCAGTCAGGACGAGTCGCTGATCGCCTTCAGCAACCGGCACTACTACGAGGACCAATTGACGTCCTTCCCTGCACCGGCGCTCGGCACCGCCGATGACGGTATCGACGGGCACGGCGTCTCACTTCGCCGTGTCGACGGCACGTTCATCCGTGCAGGGGCCGGGGCGACCACCAAGTCGCTCCGCACGAATCCGGTCGAAGCCGCAGCGATCGTCGCGGAGATTCAAGCGAGATTCGCACACTCACTCGAGTCGTTCCCCTCACTCGGCGTCGTCACGTTCAATGCGCAGCAACGCGCGCTGATCGAGGAATTGCTTCGGTCGTCTGGAGACGAACGGATCAGCGAAGCGTTGGACACTGCTGTCGACGGGCTCTTCGTCAAGAACCTCGAGAACGTCCAGGGCGACGAGCGCGACACGATCCTGTTCTCGACGGCGTTCAGCAAGAACGACAAGGGTGTCCTACCACTGAATTTCGGGCCGCTCACGAACCCCGGCGGCGAGCGGCGGCTCAACGTCGCCATCACACGTGCCCGGCGTCAGGTCATCCTGTTCTCGAGCTTCGATCCGCAGGACCTGCGCGCCGAGGAGACGAATTCGGTGGGCATCAAGCATCTGCGTTCCTACCTCGAACTGGCGCAGCGAGGGCCCAACGCAGTGCTCAGCGCGCCCTCGAGTAGCGCGCTCACCGATCTCCACAGGGAGGAGATCGCCAAGGCACTTCGAGCACGTGGGCTCGCTGTGACCACGGACGTCGGACTTTCCGACTTCAAGGTCGACATTGCCGTTGCCTCCGCCAACGCACCGCACGCACCGACCGTGGCCGTTCTCCTCGACACAGCGGCTTGGGCTGATCGTGCCACCGTGGCTGACCGCGACGCCCTCCCGACCGAAGTCCTTCAGGGCCTCATGCACTGGCCGAGCGTGCAGCGTGTGTGGCTTCCTGAGTGGCTGTCGTCGCAGGAGGCGGTCCTCGATCGCATCGCAGCCGCAGTAGAACACACCGCCCGACAAGCCGGAGATGCCGTCGTCGATGAGAAGGCGCCCGCCGAGACGGACACCGGTAGTGAGGCCGCGCTGGTCACCGGCGACACGCCGAGGCTTTCAACTTCTGGGGACGTTGACGATCGACGGCCTTCATCCCAACGGGTGGACGCCGCCGCAAGACCATCGATGCCGCAACTCGCTGACGCTGTGCCAACTTCACGAAGGCTTCTGCGGCAATCGGCTAATGCCGGCCTGGAGAAGCCGAGCGGCAAGTCGCAAGGGCCCTCTGATGCTCTTGTTGGAAGCGCGAAGCCGTTCGTTCCGTGGGAAAGGCGCACTGCTGGTGTCGGCGTCGTTCTGCGGGACATCCGGCAGCCAGACAACGCAGCGCTGGTGCAGAGCGTCATCTACGAAGTCGTGCAAGCTGAAGGACCGGTGTCCGCGCGCGCTCTCGTCACGGCGGTGTCTGAAGCGTTCGTTGCGCCGGAATTGGCGGAAGAAGAAGAGCAGGCAATCCTTGAACTCGTTCCGCCTATGTTCCGATGGAGCGCGGACGAACGCTTCATCTGGCCGGTGGGTCTGACGCCCGAACAGTGGAACGACTTCCGCGTCCCTTCCCCCCGGTTCAGCAGAGCGTCTGGTGGAAAACATCAGTCTGCGTGAGATCATCAACGCGATGCGGCATGTCCTGCGGGAGAACGGAAGTCTGGCGGAAGACATCTTGCGTCGCGAGACCCACGCTCTGTTCGGGGGGAGACGGATGAACAGCGCCGTGCTGGGTCGGATGACGGAAGCGACAGTCGCCGGCGTTGCGTCGAGTCGCTTGCGCCGCACTGAAATCGGGACCCTCACGCTCCCATGACACTTCGCACGTATCCGCCTGTACGGGTACGCGCGAGCGGTCACGACTTCCGAGCGGCAGCGAGCGCCGTCTCCAGGACGTCTTCTTCGATGATGGGGATGCGGTACTCCCGCGCCTTCCGCGCCTTGCCGGACAGGCTGTCGACGTCCGCCGCGATGAGCACGGCGGTCTTCTTCGTGACGTTCGGAGCCGACTTGATGCCGAGCCGCGCGAGGTCCGCCTCGATCTCCGGCCGGCTCCGCCGCATCTCACCGGTGAGGGTGACGATGCTGCCCTCACCCAGGTCGATGGACGGCTCGGCAGCTGCCGCGGTCGACGTCGGCTGCTGCGCGGCGGAGAACCACCGTGCACCCATGCGGGCGGGCTGCCGGCTGTGCACCGCGTGCTCGAGCTCGTCGTCCGTCACTCCGAGCAACCGCGCGACTCCCTCGAGCTGGATGTGGTCCTGGATGGTCAAGACGCCGTCTGCCCACACCGCTTCGACCAGGTCGCCGAAGTACCGCCGGTGCAGATCCGTGCGGGCAGCCGCATCCAGCCCGAACTCGGTCGCGTACGCGCCGAGCTGATCAGCGTCGCTCGCGGCGAGCAGGTCCTCGGACACCGCACGGTCGAGGACGGCCGCATAGAGCGTGGCCTCCGCGCTGCCGTCGACGACGGGCAGTCGGTCCGTCGCCACATCGACGCGGGTCCGGGTCCCTGCTCCGGTCGAGCGGTTGCGCGCGGTCCACGCCCGACCACTGCGCGGGACACCGGGCCAGCGCTGCCCGCCGGCCAGGGTGCCCCAGGTCGTCCAGCGCGGATCACGGCGGGACGATCCGATGTAGGCGCCGAGCAGACGGGCGGTAGCGTGCGCGTCGGCGAGCGCCTCGTGCGCGTCGACGAGCTCGATGTCGTAGGCGCTGCAGCAGTCGGCGAGCTTCCGGCCGGACCCGGGGAGGAACTCCTGCGCGAGCCGCATCGTGCAGAGCGCACTGCTCGCCTGCTTCAGTGGCGAGCGGTGTCCGAGCCGTTCGAACTCGGCGTGCAGGAACCGCGCCTCGAACGAGGCGTTGTGCGCGACGACGACGCGACCCTGCAGACGGTCTGCCAGGTCACCGGCGACGTCCGCGAAGGTCGGAGCACCCGCCATGTCGGCACCACGGAGGCGGTGGATGTGCACGGGGCCGAGGTCGCGGTTCGGGTTGACGACGGTCTCGAAGGTCTGCTCGACCTCGCCGTCCGGCGTGACGTGGACGATCCCGATCTCGATGACGCGATGCCCGTAGGACGGAGCGAGTCCGGTCGTCTCGAGGTCGATCACCGCGTAGCCGTTGTGCATCGTGCACTCCTCCCCAGCGCAACGGTCCCGCGCGGCGCTGCACCATCATCACCGCGATGGCGACCCGTGGCGACCTCCTGTTCGAGGGGGCGTCCACCCGAGCCCTGGACCGAAGCGCCGAGTCCGGACCGACCGCCAGCCCAGGACCAGCACGGAAGGCATCCTCCGATCGGAGGACCCCCGCTCCACCCACTCCCCCCGATCCCCCCAACCCCGCCCTCCCGCGAGGCTGGACCCATGCCCGACACCCCCCGCCATCGAGGTCCGCAACCTCACCAAGCGCTACCCCACCGGCCACACCGCGGTCTCCGACCTCTCCCTCACCATCGCCCGCGGCGAGACCGTCGCCCTGCTCGGCCCGAACGGCGCCGGCAAGTCGACGACGGTCGAGATCCTCGAGGGCTTCCGCTCCCGCACCTCCGGCGAGGTCCGCGTCCTCGGCACCGACCCGGCAAGCCCGACCCGCGAGCACAAGGCACGCATCGGCATCGTCCTGCAGACCAGTTCCGAGTCCCCGAACGTCACCGTCGCCGAACAGCTCACGCACTTCGGCTCGCTCTACCCGCGCAGCCGCAGCACCGAGGAGCTCCTCGCCGCCACCGGACTGGAGGCCCAGCGCAACACCCGGGTCAGCCGCCTGTCCGGCGGGCAGCGCCGCCGCGTCGACGTCGCCCTCGGCGTGATCGGCCGCCCGGAGGTCCTGTTCCTCGACGAACCGACGACGGGCTTCGACCCGGAGGCCAGGCGCCAGTTCTGGGACCTCGTCAACGGCATCAAGCGGGAGGGAACGACGGTCCTCCTGACCACCCACTACCTCGACGAGGCCGCGCACCTCGCCGACCGTGCCGCCGTCATCGCGAACGGTGAACTCCGCGCCCTCGCGCCGATCGATGAGCTCGGCGGTCCGGAAGCGCGGCGTCCCCAGATCCGCTGGCGTGACACCGATGGCACGCAGCATGAGGAACGCACCGACCACCCGCAGGACCGCATCCGGAGCACGACCACGCCGATGCACGACCTGGAGGTCATCCGCCCGTCCCTCGAGGACGTCTACCTCGAGATGGTCGCCTGAACCATGACGACGAGCCCGAACACCCTGACCATCGGCGCCTCCCGCATCGCCTACGAGATCCGCTCCTACTTCCGCGCCCCCCGACTCCGTCTTCTTCACGTTCCTGTTCCCCGTCGTCATGCTCGCGCTGTTCTCGGTCGCGTTCGCCAGCTCGAGCGACATCCAGGCCGGGACGGCGAGCGTCGACTACGCCACGTACTACCTGCCCGGCCTCGTCGCGACCGGCATCCTCCTCTCCGGCACACAAGCGCTCGGTGTCGACATCGCCGGCGAGCGCAGTGACGGCACCCTGAAGCGCCTCGGCGGCACCCCGCTCCCCGTCCTGTCCTACTTCGTCGGCAAGATCGGCATGGTCCTGGTGACCACGCTCGTGCAGACGGCGATCCCGCTCGCCGTGTCGAGCCTCCTGTTCGGGGTGACACTCCCGACGGACGCGAGCCGCTGGGGAACCTTCGCCGGCGTGTTCCTCCTCGGCATCGCGACCAGCAGCGTCCTCGGGATCGCGATCTCCGCGCTCCCCCCGCGAGGGTCGCCGCGCCACCGCCACGATCGTCCCCATCGTGCTGGTGCTGCAGTTCATCTCGGGCGTCTACCTGCCCTTCATGCAGCTGCCCGACTGGTTGCAGGGCATCGCGAGCGCGTTCCCGCTCCGGTGGATGGCCTCCGGCATGCGGTCCGTCTTCCTGCCGGACGCGTTCGCGTCCGCCGAGCCGGGAGGCTCGTGGCGACTCGGACTCGGAGCCCTCGTCCTGGCAGCGTGGCTGGTCCTCGGCCTGGTGGTCTGCGCGCTGACGTTCCGGTGGAACCGGAAGGACGGCTGACGGTGGCGGCCAGCAGGGCTGTGGACAACCCGGTTCCGCAGCCGGAGGCATGGGAGGCTGTCGGCATGACCGACACGCACCCCCGGACGCGCAACAGCGTCTGGCTGCACGCCTTCTTCGCTGGCACGGTCGTGTTGACCGCGGTCATCGCGGTCGCCGCGCGGTCGCCGTGGCCGTCCCGCTGGCCGGCGTTCGCTGCGCTGGCGGTCCTCACCGTGGCGTACGTCGCCTACGGCTGGCGCGGGTACGACCGACCCCGGGCAGCGGCTGCGTTCCTGCCGATCGCGATCGCGGCCGCGTTCGTGCTGCCTGCCGTCGTACCGACCACGGCCTTCGTGCAGTGCATCGTGTTCCCGCTCGTGTGGACCCAGGTCATGCGCGTGCGGGTCGCCGTCGCCCTCACCGCGGTGGTCGGGCTCGCGAGCGGGATCGGCCTGCAGGTCTCCGGCGGCCCCGATTCCTTGGCCGGCACGCTCCTCATCGAGGTCGTCAGCGTCGTCGGCTCCTGCGCGATCGGCATCTGGATGACCCGGGTCGCTACCCTCGCCGAAGAGCGCCGGCAACTGCTCGTCGAGCTCCATGCCACGCAGGACTCCCTTGCCGATGCGAACCGTGCCGCGGGCATCGCGAGTGAACGGGAGCGCCTGGCCCGCGAGATCCACGACACCGTGGCGCAGAACCTCGCTGGCATCGTCATGCTCACCGAGCGGGCGCGGAACGACCTCGCCGACGACCGCCCCGACGCCCTCGAGGAACGGCTCACGGTCCTCGAGGAGTCCGCCCGTGCTGCCCTCGAGGAGTCCCGCGTCCTCGTCGCGGCCGGCGCTGCCGGAGCCACCCACGACAGCCTCGCCGGAGCGCTGCACCGCCTCGGCGAGCGCCACACCCGCGAGACCGGCACGCCCGTCGCCGTCGCCGCAGCAGAGATCGCGCTCGACCGCGATGCGCAGGTCGTGCTGTTGCGCGTCGCGCAGGAAGCCCTCGCCAACGTCCGAACGCACGCGGGCTCCGCTTCGGCGCGTGTCGAGCTGCTCCACGAGTCCGAGCGGACCGTCCTGCGGGTGATCGACGACGGAGTCGGCTTCGATCCCGCCGTCCCGACCGCCGGCCACGGCCTGCGTGGTCTGCGCGACCGGCTCGCCCTCGCCGGCGGCACCTGCACGATCGAGAGCGCACCCGGGCGTAGCACGGTCGTGACCGCGACCCTCCCGACCGCGGCACCGGACCCCCCGTGGCGATACAGAGCAGAACCTTCGATCTGCACCGTCAGCCGCAACGGCGGTCACCCGGTGATCCGCGTCGTCGTGGCGGACGACCACCCCATCGTCCGGTCGGGGATCGTCGCGCTCCTGCAGGCGGCCGACGACATCGACGTGGTCGGTCAGGCCGCGGACGGCGCAGCGGCGGTGTCCCTCGTGCTGGCCGAGCGTCCCGACGTGGTCCTCATGGACCTCCGGATGCCGGTCCTCGACGGTGACGCTGCAACAGCGCAGATCCTCGCCGCTGCACCAGACATCCGCGTCCTCATCCTCACCACGTACGAGTCCGACGACCAGATCCTCGCCGCCATCGAAGCGGGTGCCACCGGGTACCTGCTCAAGGCCGCTCCCGAGTCCGAGATCCTCGCCGGCGTCCGCGCCACCGCCCGCGGCGAGACCGCCCTCGCTCCGTCAGCGGCAGCGGCCCTGGTCCGCCGTGCCGTCGGTGTCGCACCGATCGGCCCGTCCTTGACCCCGCGCGAGCTCGACGTCCTGCGTCTCGTCGCCCAGGGCAACAGCAACCCGGCGATCGGCCGCGTCCTGTTCCTCAGCGAGACCACGGTGAAGACCCACCTCGGCCACGTCTTCGAGAAGCTCGGCGTCAACGACCGCACCCGCGCCGTGACCCGCGCGATGGAACTCGGCCTCCTCCCCTGACCCCTGCGGCCACGGCGTCGTTCTGGCAGTGACCGAGGCTTCAGTCCACGATCGGCACGAACCGCGCCCCCCTCGTACCCGTCACGCGAGACGTGCGCCGTGAAGTCCGCGAGGGACCGCACCCAGTACCCCCCGCTCCCCGTACAGGGCCTGGTACACGACCACCGGCTCCTCGGTCTCCACGTCCTTGGCGACGAGCACGACCTCGTACTCCCCGCCCTTGAAGTGGCGGTACCGGCCGGGCATCACGTCGCTGCTCATGCCCCCCGATGCTAGGGCGACCCGACCCGACCCGACACGACCGGGCCTGCCCCATCACCGCCCCGCCGCAACCCGCCTAGGCTCGAACGGATGCCCGCTCCCCGCACGACCCGCCCCTCGACCACCTCCCCCCGACGAGACCGCGGGCCACGACGCCGCTGCGGGACCCGAAGTCACCGCCCGTCCCGGCGCCACTGCCGGTCCCGGCGCCACTGCCGGTCCCGGCGCCACTGGCAGTCCCGACGACACCACGCGCGACGGCTTCATCCGCGTCCGCGGCGCCCGCGAGAACAACCTCCGCGACGTCGACGTCGACATCCCCCCGCGACCGCATCGTCGCCTTCACGGGCATCTCCGGCTCCGGCAAGTCGAGCCTCGCGTTCGGCACGGTCTTCGCCGAGGCCCAGCGCCGCTTCCTCGAGTCCGTCGCCCCCCTACGCCCGCCGCCTCATCGCCCAGGGCTCGACCCCGCACGTCGACTCGATCACGGGCCTCCCGCCGGCCGTCGCCCTGCAGCAGCGCCGCGGTGCCCCGAGCTCCCGGTCGACGGTCGGGACGCTCACGACGCTGAGCAACTCGACGCGCATGCTCTACTCGCGTGCCGGCACCTACCCGGAGGGCGCCGAGCAGCTGTACTCGGACTCGTTCTCGCCGAACACGGTCGCCGGCGCCTGCCCGCGATGCCACGGGCTCGGCGTCGCCCACGAGGTGACCGAGGCCTCCGCCGTCCGCGACCCGTCGCTGAGCATCCGCGACGGCGCGATCACGGCGTGGCCGGGTGCTTGGCAGGGAAAGAACCTCCGCGATGTCACGGCCGGCCTCGGCTACGACATCGAACGGCCGTGGCGGGAGCTCCCGCAGGAGGACCGCGACTGGCTCCTCTTCACCGAGGAGCAGCCCGTCGTCGAGGTGCACCCGAAGCGTGACCGCGTCGCGAAGCCGTACAAGGGCCGGTTCTGGAGCGCCCGCCAGTTCGTGCTGCACACCCTCGCCGATTCGCAGAGCGAGACGCAGCGGAACAAGGTCCTGCAGTTCGTCGAGTCCGGCCCGTGTTCGCTCTGCGGCGGCACGGGTCTCACGCGCGCTGCACTCGCGGTGACGTTCGGCGGCCGGACGATCGCCGAGCTGAACGCGCTGCCGCTGTCCGGCGTCGCCGAGGTCCTCCGTCCGGTCGCCGAGCTCACCGACGCCACGGCGGCCACGTCCCGCACGTCGTCCGGTGAGCGGACCGAGGTCGCGGTCACCATCGCGCGCGACCTCCTCGGCCGGGTCGAGGTCCTCACCGGCCTCGGTCTCGGCTACCTCAGCCTCGATCGCGCCACCCCGACGCTCTCCCCCCGGTGAGATGCAGCGCCTCCGCATCGCCACACAGCTGCGGAGCGGCCTCTTCGGTGTCGTCTACGTCCTCGACGAGCCGAGCGCGGGCCTCCACCCGGCCGACGCCGAGCCGCTCGTCCAGGTCCTCGAGGACCTCCGCGCCAGCGGCAACAGCGTCTTCGTCGTCGAGCACGACATGCGCATCGTCCGCCAGGCCGACTGGATCGTCGACGTCGGCCCCGGTGCCGGCTCCGCCGGCGGCACGGTCCTCTACAGCGGCCCGGTCGACGGCCTGGCCGACGTCGAGGCGTCCGTCACCCGCCGCTTCCTGCAACCGCGCGCCTCCGGCCTGGAGGCCCGCCCTCCTCGACAACGGTTCGGCACCCTGGAACTGCGGGGCGTGACGCAGCACAACCTCCGGGACCTCGACGTCGACGTGCCGCTCGGCGTCCTCACCGCCGTCACCGGAGTGTCTGGGTCGGGCAAGTCGTCGCTGGTGGGTGGCGTCCTCGCGAACCGTGCCTCCGAGCACCCGCAGGTCAGCCGCGTGGTCGAGGTCGACCAGAAGCCGATCGGCCGCACGCCCCGCTCGAACCTCGCCACGTACACGGGCTTGTTCGACGCGGTCCGTGCCGCGTTCGCCGCGACCGACGACGCGAAGGCCCGCGGGTGGACGGCCGGCCGGTTCTCGTTCAACGTCGTCGGCGGCCGGTGCGAGGTGTGCCAGGGAGAGGGCTCGGTGTCGGTCGAGCTGCTGTTCCTGCCGGGCAGTTGGGCGCCGTGCCCGGAGTGCCACGGCTCCCGCTACAACGACGAGACGCTCGAGGTCCGCCTCGACGGCGTGACGATCGCCGACGTCCTCGGCATGACCGTGGACGAGGCCGCACCGTTCCTCGCCGACCTCCCCGCCGCCGCACGTGCCTTGAACGCCCTGCAGCAGGTCGGCCTCGGCTACCTCCGACTCGGGCAGCCCGCACCGGAGTTGTCCGGCGGCGAGGCGCAGCGCATCAAGCTCGCGACCGAGCTGCAGCGCGCCCGCTCCGGCCACACGCTGTACCTGCTCGACGAGCCGACCACGGGCCTCCACCCGGCCGACGTCGAGCGCCTCACCGAGCAGCTGTCCCGCTTGACGGACGCGGGCAACACGGTCGTCGTGGTCGAGCACGCGATGTCCGTCGTCGCTGCCGCCGACCACGTGATCGACATGGGGCCGTCCGGCGGCGACGAGGGCGGCCAGGTCGTCGCTTCGGGCACGCCCGCCGAGGTCGCTGCTTCCCCGTCGAGCCGCACGGCGCCGTACCTCCGCGCCGAACTCGAGGGCTGACCGCCGGAGTACTCCACAGATCGCACCGATGCGCCGCGAGGGGCACCACTCCCTCGGTAGCGTCGCGGCATGCAGCACTGGGACGCTGACGAGGAGCGAAGCCGCCACATGACCCGGTTCGGACGCCGTGACACCGCGCCGGAACTCGCCCTGCGCCGCACCCTCCACGCCCGCGGCCGTCGGTTCTTCGTCGACCGCCGGATCAGCGTCCGGACACGAGCGCGTGCTGACCTCGTGTTCCCCCCGTGCCCGCGTCGCGGTGTTCGTGGACGGCTGCTTCTGGCACTGGTGCGAGGAGCACGCACACTTGCCGAAGGCGAACGCCGAGTTGTGGCGCACGAAGCTGCTCGCGAACCGGCAGCGTGACGCCTGGCACGACGCCGTCCTCCGCAGCGAGGGCTGGAGGGTCATCCGCGTCTGGGAACACGACGACGTCCAGACGGCCGCGGACACGATCGAGGCCGTACTCGACCGCTGGCACCGGATCACAGGCGGTGGTCGGCAGCGGCCACCACACCCCTGCCCAGTTGCCAGCCCGCAGCGGCGAACGCCTTCCGGGCCCCGGTCGCGTCCTCCGCCGACGGCCGCCCGTACGCCTCCCGGTAGTCCCGCGAGAGTTGCGACGCTCCGGCATGCACGGTGCGACGCTCGACGTCGACGGTTGCATCGCGGCGACCCGCCTCCGCTGACGCACGACGAACGGACGAGAGGCCCGGCACCAGCTGGTGTCGGACCTCCCGTCCGTCAATCGGTCATGACAGTTGCGTCACCAGGTGAGGACGAAGCGACCCCGCGTCCCGCCAGCTTCGAGGCGTTCGTGTGCCTCCGGGGCACGCTCCGCCGGCAGGACCTCGGCCACCCGGGGCACGATCGTGCCGCTCTCAACGCCGTGGCGCAGCCGCTCGAGCTTGTCGAAGGACCGGTACTCACTGAACACGGACACCCGCTCGAACCGGATGCCGGGTGCGCCGTTGCCCTCCCAGCCGCGGACGTCGACGAACACACCACCCTCGCGGATGGCCGGGACGACGGTGTCCCGCTGCAGGGCGCAGTCGAACAGGGCGTCGACCCCCCTCGGGCACGACGGCTCGCACGGAGGCAGCGAAGTCGTCCCCGCGCGGCACGATGTGGTCCGGCCCGAGCGAACGGACGAGGGCCTGGTCCTTCTCGGAGCTGTCCGCGATCACGGTGATGCCGGCGGCCTTCGCGAGCTGCACGACGTAGTTGCCGAGGAGCCCGGCGGCGCCGGTCACGGCGAGTGTCTGGCCCCGCTCGAGCCCGGCGAGCTCGAGCATCTGGATGGCGGTGAGCCCGTTCATCGGCACGGTGGATGCTGCCTCGATCGTGGTCCCGCGCGGGATCCGCGTGAACGACCCGACCGGGGCGACGAGGTACTCGACGTACGCCCCGCCGTGCCCGGTGAGCGGGAGGGCGATCGCCATGACCTCGTCACCGACGGACCACCCCTCGACGTCCGGTCCCACCTCGTCGATGACGCCCGCGGCATCCATCCCGGGCACGTACGGAGCCGTGGCCTTCGAACTGTCGCGCTCCCCCCGCCCGCACCCCCGTGTCCGTGGGGTTGACCGCGAACGCTCGGACGGCGATGCGGACCGAACCGGCACCGGCGTGCACCTCGGCTACTTCATGGACGGCGAGGGCTCGAGGCCCTCCGAACGTTTCGACTCCGACGACCTTCATGTCTCCGGTCTACCCGGAGCACGACACCGCCCGCTCAGCCGACGTGTGGGGACGCGAAAGAGCCCCTGACCGGGGTGAGCATTGCTGCTCACCCCGGTCAGGGGCTCGATCATTGAGAAGAAGTCCGGCGGCGTCCTACTCTCCCACAAGGTCCCCCCTTGCAGTACCATCGGCGCTGAGAGGCTTAGCTTCCGGGTTCGGAATGTGACCGGGCGTTTCCCTCTCGCTATGACCACCGGAACAATTTCGACACTCCAACAAGGAAGCTTCGAAACCGTTCCGCGCATGCGCGGTGTTCAGTTTCAGTTGTCCCCGATCGTCTGTCGGGAACCACAAAGTGGACGCGAGCCCCACACCCGTAAGGGTGTGGGTAAAAAGTGTGTGTCAAGTCTTCGGCTTATTAGTACCGGTCAGCTCCACGGGTCGTTAGTCCCCGCTTCCACATCCGGCCTATCAACCCAGTAGTCTGCTGGGAGCCTCTCACACTCAAGGTGCATGGAAATCTCATCTCGAAGACGGCTTCCCGCTTAGATGCTTTCAGCGGTTATCCGGTCCGAACGTAGCTAATCAGCGGTGCCCTTGGCAGAACAACTGACACACCAGAGGTTCGTCCATCCCGGTCCTCTCGTACTAGGGATAGATCTTCTCAAATTTCCAACGCGCGCAGCGGATAGGGACCGAACTGTCTCACGACGTTCTAAACCCAGCTCGCGTACCGCTTTAATGGGCGAACAGCCCAACCCTTGGGACCTACTCCAGCCCCAGGATGCGACGAGCCGACATCGAGGTGCCAAACCATGCCGTCGATATGGACTCTTGGGCAAGATCAGCCTGTTATCCCCGAGGTACCTTTTATCCGTTGAGCGACAGCGCTTCCACAAGCCACTGCCGGATCACTAGTCCCGACTTTCGTCCCTGCTCGACCTGTCAGTCTCACAGTCAAGCTCCCTTGTGCACTTACACTCGCCACCTGATTGCCAACCAGGTTGAGGGAACCTTTGGGCGCCTCCGTTACTCTTTGGGAGGCAACCGCCCCAGTTAAACTACCCATCAGGCACTGTCCATGAACCCGATCAGGGTCCTACGTTAGACATCCAAAGTGACCAGAGTGGTATTTCAACAATGACTCCACGAACACTAGCGTGCCCGCTTCACAGTCTCCCACCTATCCTACACAAGCCACTCCGAACACCAATACCAAACTATAGTAAAGGTCACGGGGTCTTTCCGTCCTGCTGCGCGTAACGAGCATCTTTACTCGTAGTGCAATTTCGCCGAGTTCGCGGTTGAGACAGCTGGGAAGTCGTTACGCCATTCGTGCAGGTCGGAACTTACCCGACAAGGAATTTCGCTACCTTAGGATGGTTATAGTTACCACCGCCGTTTACTGGGGCTTAAATTCAGAGCTTCGCCGTGAGGCTGACCCTTCCTCTTAACCTTCCAGCACCGGGCAGGCGTCAGTCCGTATACATCGTCTTGCGACTTCGCACGGACCTGTGTTTTTAGTAAACAGTCGCTTCCCACTGGTCTCTGCGGCCTTCAACGCTCACGGAGTAAATCCGGTCACGTGTCCGGCCCCCCCTTCTCCCGAAGTTACGGGGGGCATTTTGCCGAGTTCCTTAACCACGATTATCTCGATCTCCTTGGTATTCTCTACCTGACCACCTGAGTCGGTTTCGGGTACGGGCGGCTGCAACCTCGCGTCGATGCTTTTCTCGGCAGCATAGGATCACTGATTTCCCCTTAACGGGTACGCGTCGGATCTCAGGCGTACAGACGACGGATTTGCCTATCGTCAGCCCTACATCCTTACACCAGGTTCACCTTACGGATACCATCGCCTGGCTCAGCTACCTTCCTGCGTCACACCTGTTCATACGCTAACCGCACCAGCATGGGGTCGAGCGTTAGACCGGCCCGTCTCACCCCGAAGGGATCAACAAGTGCCGGGTTAGGACTCTTAGCACCACTGGATTAGCTTGGGCGGTTGTTCGCCGGTACGGGAATATCAACCCGTTGTCCATCGACTACGCCTGTCGGCCTCGCCTTAGGTCCCGACTTACCCAGGGCGGATTAACCTGGCCCTGGAACCCTTGGTCTTTCGGAGGACGGGTTTCTCACCCGTCTTTCGCTACTCATGCCTGCATTCTCACTCGTGTGGCGTCCACGGCTGGATCACTCCGCCGCTTCACTCGCCACACGACGCTCTCCTACCACTCCGCACGACTGAACCACGAAGGCTTGTCCATGTGCGAAATCTACAACTTCGGCGGTGTGCTTGAGCCCCGTTACATTGTCGGCGCGGAATCACTTGACCAGTGAGCTATTACGCACTCTTTCAAGGGTGGCTGCTTCTAAGCCAACCTCCTGGTTGTCTGTGCAACTCCACATCCTTTCCCACTTAGCACACGCTTAGGGGCCTTAGTTGGTAGTCTGGGTTGTTTCCCTCTCGACGATGAAGCTTATCCCCCCACCGTCTCACTGCTGCGCTCTCACTCACCGGCATTCGGAGTTTGGCTGACGTCAGTAACCTGTTGAGGCCCATCGGCCATCCAGTAGCTCTACCTCCGGCGAGAAACACGCAACGCTGCACCTAAATGCATTTCGGAGAGAACCAGCTATCACGAAGTTTGATTGGCCTTTCACCCCTATCCACAGCTCATCCCCTCCATTTTCAACTGAAGTGGGTTCGGTCCTCCACGACGTCTTACCGTCGCTTCAACCTGGCCATGGATAGATCACTTCGCTTCGGGTCTAGGACATGCGACTGAATCGCCCTATTCAGACTCGCTTTCGCTACGGCTACCCCACACGGGTTAACCTCGCCACATATCGCTAACTCGCAGGCTCATTCTTCAAAAGGCACGCCGTCACCCCTACAAAGGAGGCTCCGACGGTTTGTAAGCAAACGGTTTCAGGTACTATTTCACTCCCCTCCCGGGGGTACTTTTCACCTTTCCCTCACGGTACTTGTCCGCTATCGGTCATCTGGGAGTATTTAGGCTTATCAGGTGGTCCTGACAGATTCACACGGGATTTCTCGGGCCCCGTGCTACTTGGGATACACATCCGGCCATAACACCATTTCGTCTACGGGGCTGGCACCCACTACGGCCCGGCTTTCAAACCGGTTCGACTATGATGCGCTGTAACCGTCCCAGTCCGGCAGAACTGAGCGACGTGTCCCACAACCCCGACCATGCAACGCCCGCCGGCTATCACACAAGATCGGTTTAGCCTCATCCGTTTTCGCTCGCCACTACTCACGGAATCACATGTTGTTTTCTCTTCCTGTGGGTACTGAGATGTTTCACTTCCCCACGTTCCCTCTACCCGCCCTATATATTCAGGCGGGAGTCACCAGGTCGACAAGTCGCCTGGCGGGGTTTCCCCATTCGGAAATCCTCGGATCGAAGCTCGATTATCAGCTCCCCGAGGCTTATCGCAGATTTCTACGTCCTTCTTCGGCTCCAGATGCCAAGGCATCCACCGTTTGCTCTTAGAAACTTGACCACAAAGATTAAAATTGCGATCCAACGCCATGTTTCACGCCAACCCGAAAGCCGACGATCATCGATGACGCGAATCTAAAGATGCTCGCGTCCACTGTGTAGTTCTCAACATACGATCGGCACCACACTCCACCAGACACAACGCCTGACCTCATGCAGCCCACCGAAGGACCTTGCGGCCCAACCCCCCAACCACCGAACCCGCCTCCAAAAGAGACAACCCGACGATCAGGAAGCCTGGTCCCTCAGGACCCAACAACGTGCACCAGCCAACCCGCTTCCCCCCCGACCCGTTCCAACCCAGACACCTCACAAAGAGACACCCGAGCATACTGAGACCAGAAGACGCGCTCCCGACTGCACTGTCAATGTTCCACCCATGAGCTACCCGTCGGACACGTTCGGTCCGAACCGGGCGCCTGGACCAGCAACCAACCCACCACGACGGCGAGCAGCACTGACCAGATGCTCCTTAGAAAGGAGGTGATCCAGCCGCACCTTCCGGTACGGCTACCTTGTTACGACTTAGTCCTAATCACCGATCCCACCTTCGACGGCTCCTTCCACAAGGGTTAGGCCACCGGCTTCGGGTGTTACCGACTTTCATGACTTGACGGGCGGTGTGTACAAGGCCCGGGAACGTATTCACCGCAGCGTTGCTGATCTGCGATTACTAGCGACTCCGACTTCATGAGGTCGAGTTGCAGACCTCAATCCGAACTGAGACCGGCTTTTTGGGATTCGCTCCACCTTACGGTATCGCAGCCCTTTGTACCGGCCATTGTAGCATGCGTGAAGCCCAAGACATAAGGGGCATGATGATTTGACGTCATCCCCACCTTCCTCCGAGTTGACCCCGGCAGTCTCCTATGAGTCCCCGGCATAACCCGCTGGCAACATAGAACGAGGGTTGCGCTCGTTGCGGGACTTAACCCAACATCTCACGACACGAGCTGACGACAACCATGCACCACCTGTACACCGACCACAAGGGGGGCGACCATCTCTGGCCGTTTCCGGTGTATGTCAAGCCTTGGTAAGGTTCTTCGCGTTGCATCGAATTAATCCGCATGCTCCGCCGCTTGTGCGGGCCCCCGTCAATTCCTTTGAGTTTTAGCCTTGCGGCCGTACTCCCCAGGCGGGGCGCTTAATGCGTTAGCTACGACACAGAAACCGTGGAAAGGTCCCTACATCTAGCGCCCAACGTTTACGGCATGGACTACCAGGGTATCTAATCCTGTTCGCTCCCCATGCTTTCGCTCCTCAGCGTCAGTTACGGCCCAGAGATCTGCCTTCGCCATCGGTGTTCCTCCTGATATCTGCGCATTCCACCGCTACACCAGGAATTCCAATCTCCCCCTACCGCACTCTAGTCTGCCCGTACCCACTGCAAGCCCGAGGTTGAGCCTCGGGATTTCACAGCAGACGCGACAAACCGCCTACGAGCTCTTTACGCCCAATAATTCCGGACAACGCTTGCACCCTACGTATTACCGCGGCTGCTGGCACGTAGTTAGCCGGTGCTTTTTCTGCAGGTACCGTCACTTTCGCTTCTTCCCTACTAAAAGAGGTTTACAACCCGAAGGCCGTCATCCCTCACGCGGCGTTGCTGCATCAGGCTTTCGCCCATTGTGCAATATTCCCCACTGCTGCCTCCCGTAGGAGTCTGGGCCGTGTCTCAGTCCCAGTGTGGCCGGTCACCCTCTCAGGCCGGCTACCCGTCGTCGCCTTGGTGAGCCATTACCTCACCAACAAGCTGATAGGCCGCGAGTCCATCCCCAACCAAAAAATCTTTCCACCACCAGGCCATGCGACCAGTAGTCATATCCAGTATTAGACGTCGTTTCCAACGCTTATCCCAGAGTCAGGGGCAGGTTACTCACGTGTTACTCACCCGTTCGCCACTAATCACAGGAGCAAGCTCCTGATCATCGTTCGACTTGCATGTGTTAAGCACGCCGCCAGCGTTCGTCCTGAGCCAGGATCAAACTCTCCGTAAAAAATTACAACCAACACCGAAGTGCCAGCGAGTTGATCTTGACTGTTGACTGTCTACTGACAATCTTCAATCCAAAAGGAATTGCTTCATGACCCGACCGGTGGAAACCGACCAGGCACGAGGTCAATAAAATTGGCATTGACAATGTGCACGCTGTTGAGTTCTCAAGGACCAGACGCACTCCCCACTCCACACCACCAGGATGCTTCGCCAGAGAGGCTGGCTCGTTGCCCGGGGAAGAACCGGAGCCAGACTGCATCTCCCGGAGTCGAACTCCGTCAGCGTCTCGGCCGATCCGTTCTCCGCCTCAGCGGCAACGAGTGATTACTTTACGCACGGGTGAACGGCAGCGCCAAGCCAGCTCGACGCCCGGGCGTGTCGCGTCTGCTCCCCCCGCTGTGCCGGGCCACGGGCGCCGTGCGCGGTCGCGACCACCGACCGTCCCTGAGAACGACGGAAGGCGCGGTGCGTACTCGCACCGCGCCTCCTGTCAGAGCCGTCGTCCAGCTGCCGTGGCCGTCGACCGACCGTCAGTCAGCGGCGGCCAACTGGCCGCAGGCACCGTCGATCTCCTTGCCGCGGGTGTCGCGGAGGGTGGTCGGGATCCCGGCGGCGTTGAGTCGGCGGACGAACTCGTCCTGCACGTGCACCTCGGACGAGGTCCACACGGACCCGGGCGTCGGGTTGAGCGGGATCGGGTTGACATGCACCCAGCCCTTGCCGCGCTTGTTGAGCTTCTCCGCCAACAGGTCGGCACGCCACGCGTGGTCGTTCATGTCCTTGATGAGCGCGTACTCGATCGAGACCCGACGACCGGTCTTCACGTAGTAGTTGTGGGCGGCGTCGATCGCTTCGTCGGCCTTCCACTTCGAGTTCACCGGGATGAGCTCGTCGCGGAGTTCGTCGTCGGGCGCGTGCAGCGAGAGCGCGAAGGTCACGGGGATGTCCTCCTCCGCGAGCTTCAGGATCGCCGGCACCAACCCCACGGTCGAGATCGTGATGCCGCGCGCGCTCATGCCGAGGCCGTTCGGCTGCGGCGCGACCATGATGCGCACGGCGTCCATCACCCGCTTGTAGTTCGCGAGCGGCTCCCCCCATGCCCATGAACACGATGTTCGTCACGCGCTCGGCGTCGACGCGGTCCTTCCCGCCCTTGCGGGGGGTCGCCACCGAGTTCACCGGCCGCGATGGCCTCGTTCGCCCGGACGATCTGCTCGATGATCTCGGCCGTCGACATGTTCCGCGTCAGGCCCGCCTGGCCGGTCGCGCAGAACGGGCAGTTCATCCCGCAGCCGGCCTGCGACGAGACACAGAGCGTGATCCGGCCCGGGTACCGCATGAGCACCGACTCCACCAGGGCCCCGTCGTGCAGCTTCCAGAGGAACTTGATCGTGTCGCCCTTGTCCGTCTCGAGACGACGGGTCTCGGTGAGCAGGGGCGGGAGCATCCCGGCGACGAGTTCCTCGCGCTGGGCAGCCGGCAGGTCGGTCATCTTCGCCGGGTCGGACGTGTAGTGCGTGAAGTAGTGGGTCGCGAGCTGCTTGGCGCGGAACCCGGGCAGGCCGAGCTCCTTCACCTTCGCCTCGCGCTCCTCGACCGTCATGTCGGCCAGGTGCACGGGCGGCTTGCCCCGCTTCGGAGACGCGAACTGCAGCAGGGGTCGGCCGTCGGACCCCGTCGCCTGCTTCCAGCCCTCGGTGCGCGGGCGCACCTGCGGGCGGACGGAGCGTGCTGCGCTCTGCTCCTCGAACGGTGTGCGGGTGTCGGTGGCCATCACTCCAGCTTACGGGAGGCCCGCAACCCTTCGCGAGTCCGCCCACCCGTCTCCTGCGGCACCGTTGTACCGACCCTGGTGGTCAGGACCCGGCGGGCAGCAGCCGAGCGAAGTGGTGCGGCATCGAGTACATGGGGACGATGTCGACGACCTCGCCCGGGTGCGGTGCCTGGAGCACGAGTCCCTGCCCGAGGTACAGGCCGACGTGGTCCTCGTTGTCGAAGACCACCATGTCCCCCCGGTGCTGCCTCGGACTCCGGGACGGTCGTCGCGACGGCGTCCTGCGTGGGGACGTAGTGCGCGAGCTGGATGCCGACCGCCTGGTACGCCACCATCGTCAGGCCCGAGCAGTCGATGCCCGCGTGGCTGGCCCCACCCTCGAGGTACGGGTCGCCGAGGTACTGCAGCGCCGTCTGCAGCACCGTCGAGCGGTCTCCACCCGGCGAGAGCGCCGCGGACAGGGCGGCCTGCGCTTGCGCCTCGGTGACGCCGAAGCGGAGGACCAGGGTCGGGTACGACACGACCGACGTCGTCGTCACGCCGTCGGAGGAGATGATCGGGACCTCGACGTCGTGGGCGACGGTGTAGGTCTGCAGGTCCTGGGACGTCGTCGTCGTGGCGGTCGGTGCCGGTGCCGCCGTCGCGGTGTCGGCCGGGATCGACAGGGACAGGGTCGAGGTGATCGCCAGGGCCGGCGCGATCAGCAGGGCGGCACGCTTGGCGGTCGCGGCACGACGGACGTGGCGCGGGTCCGCCGCGCGTTCGGCGCGGAGCGCTGCCGACCGCGAGCGCGCGGTACCCGCCGTCGCAGTACCCACCGTCGCGGTGCCGGCCGCCGCGGTGTCGGCCGACGCGGCCTCAGCCAGCGGGGCGACGGCGGCGCGGGCGGTGCTGGACGGCCCGAGGGCCACGACGCGGGCCGGTCGCTCGTGCGCGACGAACGTGCTGCGGGCGACGACGGGGCCGGCCGCGGCACGGCGGCCGCGTGCCCGACTCATCGGGGCGGAGGCGCTCGGCCCCGCGACCCTCGACGCGGGAGCAACGGGAGCGGTGGCGCGGGAGACGGGGGGCGTTGGACGCCGGAGCAACAGGAGCGGTGGCACCGGCGGCGCGGGCGCTCGGAGCGGGGACGCTGGGTGCGGCGGCAGGTCCGGACCGGCGGTCGTCGTCCCGTGCGGGCAGTGCGTGGCGTCCCATGGTTCCTTCCGGGTCTGGACCGCCCCTCGTGCGACGACCCGGGGAGATAACGTATTGGTCACGAACCTGATCCCGGCTGGAGAACCTCGGGGGAGTTCCTGCGGTCCGTCACAGACACGCGGTACCCGTCCCGGCCGCTCCCGAGCGTCAACCCCGGTCGGTGCCAGAGGCGGGCGACGGGGCGGAGGCGGGCGACGGGGCGGAAGCGAGTCGGGCCTCCCGGCCGTCGGCGGCTCGCGCGAGCCGCGCGGCGAGCGCGACCACGGACGGGTCGGGCGCGGTGGCCGCGGCGGCGGCGAGCGATCCCGGGACCGGCACTCCGGCCCGGAGGGCGACCGGCAGGACGCCCGCCCAGACGCGGTGGTCCTCGCCGTCGTCCGGCGCCTCGCCGACGCCGGCCGCCCGGACCTTGACGCTCGCGGCGTCGAGCGGGAGCTGTAGGACCTGGGTCTGCCGGACCTCCTTCGCGGTCATCTCGCGCACCTCGGCGCGGCGGCCGGGCATGAGGTGGTCGGCGACCTGTCGGAGCGCCTCGGCCCGCAGCTCGGTCGGGACCAGGGTCGCGCGTCCGACGACCATCGCGCTGCGGTAGTTCGCCGAGCTGTCGAAGGTCGAGCGGGCGAAGACGATGCCGTCCAGGTGCGTGATGGTCGCCGAGACGGGGACGCCCCTCCTCCCCGGCGTCGAGGAACAGTCCGCCGCCCGTAGAGCCGTGCAGGAGCAGGACCGGGCCGGCGCCGAGGTCGCCGACGCCGTACAGGTAGGGCAGCACGATCGGGAAGCCGTCGCGGACCAGGCCGACGTGGGCGACGAACCCCTCGGCGAGGACCGCGGAGAGCACGGCGGGGTCGGTCTGCTGCCGGTCGCGGAGACGGCGGACGGTGAGCGAGGGCATGGCGTCGGGAGCGGGCATGCCCCGACGCTAGGGTCAGGACTGGACCAGCGAGTAGACCAGATCGGGGTGTTCGGGATGGACCAGTCGAGCAAGGTGTCGGTGGTCGTCGCACGGGTGCGGTCCCTGGTGCACGACGGGACCCTCCGGGCCGGGGACCCGCTGCCGTCGACGCGGGCGCTGGCCGCCGAACTCGGGGTCGCCCGGGGCACGGTCGTCGCGGCCTACGACCAACTCGACGGCGAGGGCTACATCCGGACCCGGCCGGGTGCGGCAGCGCGGGTCCTCGCGGGATCCGGAGTCCCCGGACCGTCGACCGGACGAGCGCCGGTGCACCTGCACGCCGTGGTCCCCGGGGACACAAACGACCCCGTCGGTCTCGCCGACCCTTCCCGCCCCGGCGACCCTTCCGACCCCGGCGCCCCCCGGCAACTCCGGCGACCCCGGCGACCGGGCCGTCGTCGACTGCCGCCCGGGCATCCCCGCCGTCACCGCGATCAGTGACCGGGACTGGCGGGCGGCCTGGCGTGCGGCGGCGGACACACCGCTCCGCAATGCGCTGTCCGACCCCGCGGGCCTCACCGCGCTCCGCGAGCAACTCGTCGCGCAACTCGGGCTGGCGCGCGGCTTCACCCCGTCGGTCGCGCAGGTCATCGTCGCCGCCGGGACGTCCGAGGCGCTGTCACTCGTCGCCGAGGCGCTGCGGGCACGCCTCGGCCGCGCTCCGCGCATCGCCGTCGAGGACCCCGGCTACCGTTCCGGCCACCGCGCCCTGACGAGCGCCGGCGCGGAGGTCGTTCCCGTGCCCGTCGGAGCGGACGGCATCGACCTGACCGTGCTCGCCCGGACTCCCGTGGACGCGGTCCTCGTCTCCCCCCACCCACCAGTACCCGCTCGGTTCGGTCATGCCGGTCGGACAGCGGCGAGCGCTGCTCGCGCACGCGGCGGCGACGGGGACGGTCGTGCTCGAGGACGACTACGACTCGGAGTTCCGGCACCGGGGCAGTCCGGTCCCGGCCCTCGCCGCGCTCGACACCGACGGCGTGGTCGTGCACCTGGGCGGGTTCTCGAAGACCCTCGACCCACGGCTCCGCTGCGCCTACGTCGTCGTCCCGTCCGGAGCGGTGGGCGCGGCGGTCCTCGCCGCCCGCACGGCCCGGGGCGCAGTGGTCGCCGAGCCGGTTCAGGTCGCGCTCGCACACCTGCTGCGCACCGGCGCATTCCGTCGGCACCTCGGTCGGGTCCGGCGGGACTACACGCACCGGCGCGAACGGATCGCGGTCCGACTCGCCACCAGCGGGGTCCCCGGCCTGGAGGCACGGGCCCTCACCGGCGGTCTGCACGCGGTGCTGACGTGGCCGGGTCCGGCGACCGGCGCTGCCGTGCTCGCCCGCGCTGCCGCGGACGGCGTCCTGGTGGCCGACCTCGCCGACTACGAGACGGTGCGGGGACGGTCCGGGAACGGGGTCGTGCTCGGGTACGGCGCCGTGACGCTGCCGGAACTGGACCGGGCACTCGACGTCGTGCTCGCGGCGGTCCGGGCGACGAGGGCCGACCCCGGCTGACGTCCGGACGTGGTGTGCCCGACGCCGCGCCCGGCTGCCGTCCCGGTGCCGTCAGCGCTGTCGGGCTCGGTCCGCCGGGGTCCGTCCGTTGCGCCAGACGTCGTCGATCGACGGCACTGGCACGTCGGCCGGGACCGCCCAGCCACGCCGGGCGGCCTTGCGGGCAGATCGGTAGGTGGTGACGTGGATCGGCTCGACGTCACGGTTCGATTCGTACTTCGTCATGGCGTGCTCCCTGTTCACGGTGCCCACCATCCGGTCGGCCGTCCTCCCGGACGGATCACGGATCGCGGGTCACGAGACGAATGCTCTCTTCCGTCCGGACGCTACGCGGCGCCGCTCGCCCCGGGACCGCCCCTGCGGGGTGCCCGCGTCATCCGGACGAGGGCCCACGGGTGAACGATCCGGCGCGGGGAGCAGCGGAGGAGGCCGTCCTGCGGTGGTGATCCGGGCCTCCCGGCGGGTGGGGCGGTCACCCGTCGGACAGGGCGTCCTTCGGGAGCTTCCGCAGCTTCGTGCGACGGCGGCGACGGTCCGGGACCATCGACCGCATCTCCTCGAGCTTGCCGAAGCACAGCAGCCGGTCACCGGGTTCGAGGACGACGCCGCTCCGCGGGTTCGGGATCACCGCGGTGCCACGGTGCAGCGTGAGCACCGTGATGTCGCGGTCCCACAGGCCCGAGTCCTTGATCGTCTTGCCGACGAGGTCCGCGTTCGTGTGCACGAGCAGCTCGGCGACGCCGTACCCGGTTGAGACGCTGAGGCGCTGGCGGACGTCGATCTCCGGGAACGCCACCTGGTTCGCGATGTAGTCGATGACCGCACCGGCGACGTCGAGCCCGGTGGCACGCTCGATGCCCTCGAGGCCCGGGGAGGAGTTGACCTCCATGACGAGCGGGCCGTCGTTGCCCTCGAGCATGTCCACGCCCGCGATCCGCAAGCCCATGATCTGGGCGGAGCGGACCGCGGCCTCCTCGTACTCGGGCGTCAGCGTGACCTGTTCGACGGTGCCGCCGCGGTGCACGTTCGACCGGAACTCGTCCCCGGACGCGCTCCGGCGCATGGCGGCGACGACGCGGTCACCGACGACGAGGGCGCGGATGTCCTTCCCGCGGCTCTCGGCGATGAAGCGCTGGATGAGGACGTTCTGCTTCGTCGAGTGCAGGGTCTCGACGATCGACTCCGCGACCTTGGCCTCGGGCGCGAGGATGACGCCGATGCCCTGCGTGCCCTCGAGCAGCTTGATGACGACCGGGGCGCCCCCCGACCCGCTCGATCGCGCCGCGGACGTCCGCCCGGCTGTTGACGAACGTCGTCGCCGGCATGCCGATGTCGTGGCGGGACAGGATCTGGTTCGCCCGGAGTTTGTCACGCGAGTTCGTGATGCCGTTCGCCGTGTTCGGCGTGTACACGTCCATCTGCTCGAACTGCCGCACCACCGCGGTGCCGTAGTACGTGATCGAGTTGCCGATCCGCGGGAGGACGGCGTCGTAGTCGGACAGCAGCTTGCCGCGGTACTGCAGGTCGGGCTGCTCGCCGGTCAGGTCGATCGCGAAGCGGAGGGTGTTCAACACCTTGACGGTGTGCCCGCGCTCGGCGGCGGCGGTGCGGAGGCGCTGCGTCGAGTACGCGTGCGGAGCGCGCGACAGGATGGCGAGTTTCATCACTGCCAAGATAGGGGCATGGCCGACTCCGCGAAGCGCTCCGACAGCGCCCGGGCGGCGTCCCGCGTGCCGATCGTCGCGGGGTGGCGCGAGTGGGCGGCCCTGCCCGACATCGGCGTCCGGTGGATCAAGGTCAAGCTCGACACCGGGGCCCGGAGTTCGGCACTGCACGCCTTCGACATCGAGGAGCTGCCCGGCGGACGGGTCCGGTTCTCGGTGCACCCGTGGCAGGACTCCGACGCGGATCCCCAGACGGTCGAGTGCGACGTCCACGACCGCCGGGTGATCCGCAGCTCGAGCGGCCACACCCAGGAGCGCATCGTCGTGCTCATGTCGATCGAGCTCGCCGGGCGGACCGTCCTGTCGGAGACGACGCTGAGCAACCGCGACCAGATGGGCTTCCGGATGCTCGTCGGGCGCGAGGCGCTGCGGCAGGGGTTCGTCGTCGACCCGGCGCGGTCGTTCATGGCCGGACGGGCGCCGAAGGCCGTGCGGCGGCGGAACCGCGGACGGACCTGACGACCCTTCAGCCGTCGCGGACTGACCGCGATTGATCCTTTTTCCACTGCTCATACGTATGAGCTCTTTTTCTGTCCTACGGTCGTACGCACCACCTCGACGACGAGACCGATCGGAGCGCAGACCGCATGAGCACGACCACGCGCGTCACCCAGCGGATGATCGCCGACATGGCCGGCGTCAGCCAGTCCACCGTTTCGCTCGTGCTCAACGGCAAGGCCGACGAGGCCCGCCGGATCCCCGCCGCCACCCGGGACCGCGTGCTCGAGGTCATCCGTGAGACCACCTACGTCGCGAACCCGGTCGCCCGCAGCCTCGTCGGAGCAGCCACCGGACTGATCGGGGTCTTCACCTACGAGCCGGCGTTCCCCAACCGCTCGTCCGACTTCTACACGCCGTTGCTCACGGGAATCGAGAGCGCCGCCGAGGGCGTCGGAGCCGATCTGCTGCTCTTCACGAGCACCCCCGTCGTCGACGGTCGCCGCCGTCTCTTCCACGAGTCGAACCGCCTCCGGCTCGCGGACGGCTGCATCCTGCTCGGTCGGGAGATGGACCCGGACGAACTCGAACGGCTGCTCGACTCCACGTACCCGTTCGTCGCGATCGGGCGACGCGAGGCCGCAGACGGCCGCGTGCCCTACGTCGGCGTCGACTACGTCAGCGCGACGCACGCCCTCGCCGTCCGCGCACTCGAGCTCGGGCACCGGCGCTTCGGCCTCCTCCGGCTGCCGCAGACCGCCGAGTCCAGCCGTGACCGCCGGGCAGGCATCGTCGCAGCCGCCGCCGCGGGTAGCGCCACCGTCGCCGAGGCCGAGGTGACCCCGAACCGGACCGTGACAGACGCCTGGGCGTCGATCCGGTCCTCCCGGCCGAGCGTCGTGTTCGTCGAGGACCCGGCCGACGCGCACGAGCTGCACGCCCGGCTCGCCGCGGACGGCGTCGCCGTCCCCGAGGACCTGTCGGTGGTCGTGCTCGGCGAGCACAACCGAGCCGCCGACGGCCCCGCCGACTTCACACGCCTGCGCGCTCCCCGCACCGAACTCGGCGCACGCGCGGTCCGGGCGCTCACCGACGTCCTGGAGGCGCGCCGCGCGGCCCCTGCACCGAGCACGTCCGCCGGACCGCCGGTCCAGGAACTCCTCGACTGCAGCCTCGTGCGCGGCGCCACTCTCGTCGCGCCCGCGGTCTGACGCCTCCCGACCACACCCTCGACCACCCAGGAGCACCATGTCCAACACCACCCCCGACCGCCCGTCCGAGACCGTCGCGACGCTCCGCGCCGACGTCGTGATCGTCGGCGGCGGCCTCGGTGGCGTCGCCGCAGCGATCGCCGTCTGCCGCTCCGGTCGCACCGCGGTGCTCACCGAGGAGACCGACTGGTTGGGCGGCCAGCTCACCAGCCAGGCGGTGCCGCCGGACGAGCACCCGTGGGTCGAGCAGTTCGGCGTCACCGCGAGCTACCGCGCGCTGCGGGACGGCATCCGCGACCACTACCGCCGCGTCTACCCGCTCCGGCAGGAGGCCGCGGCACTGCCCGACCTCAACCCGGGTGCCGGCCGGGTCAGCAAGCTGTGCCACGAGCCCCGCGTCGCGGTCGCGGTCATCGACGAGCTCCTGCAGCCGTACCGGAGCGCGGGTCGGCTGACGGTCCTGCTCGAGCAGCGGCCGGTTGCGGCCGGTAGCGACGGCGACCGGTGCACGGACGTGACGGTCGTGGGCGCGGACGGCCGCCGCACGCGGCTCGAGGGCGCGTTCGTCCTCGACGCGACCGAGACGGGCGAGGTCCTGCCGCTGGCGGGCGTGGAGCACGTGGTCGGCGCGGAGGCCCGCAGCGAGCACGACGAACCCCACGCGCCCGAGACGGCCGAGCCCGGCAACCAGCAGGGCATCACGTTCTGCTTCGCCGTGTCGCACCACGAGGGCGAAGACCACACCATCGAGCGTCCGGCGATGTACGACTTCTGGCGCTCCTACCAGCCGGACTTCTGGCCGGCGCCGCTCCTCGGGTTCCTGGCGCCCGACCCGCGCACGCTCGAGGCGCACCCGCGGACGTTCGAACCGAACCCGGACACCGACCCGCTCGCGGTGAGCGCCGACCAGAGCGCGGACGCCGGCGACAAGGAGCTGTGGGGCTTCCGCCGGATCCTCGCCCGCAAGCTGTTCACCGAGGGCGCCTTCGACTCCGACATCTGCCTGGTGAACTGGCCGCTCAACGACTACTGGCTCAAGCCGCTCATCGGCGCGGGCGAGGACCTCGCCGCCGACGACGCGACCGCGGAGCAGGCCGTGCACGAGGCGCGCCAGCTCTCGCTCTCCGTCCTGTACTGGCTGCAGACCGAGGCACCCCGCGCCGACGGCGGCACCGGGTTCCCGGGGCTCAGGCTCCGCGGCGACGTCACCGGCGGTGCCGACGGGCTCGCGAAGGCACCGTACGTCCGCGAGTCCCGGCGCATCCGGGCCGTCACCACGATCCGCGAGCAGGACGTCGCGGCCGAGATCGTCGGCGTCACCGGCCGCACCCGCTACCGGGACTCGGTGGGCGTCGGCAGCTACCGGCTCGACCTGCACCCGTCGACCGGCGGTGACAACTACGTCGACGTCCCGAGCGTGCCGTTCGAGATCCCGCTCGGTGCCCTCGTGCCGCAGCGCGTCCGGAACGTGCTGCCGGCCGGCAAGGACCTCGGCACCACGCACATCACGAACGGCTGCTACCGGCTGCACCCCGTCGAGTGGAACGTCGGCGAGGTCGCCGGTGCCCTGGCGGTGCACTGCATCGAGCACGACCTCGACCCGCAGGACGTCCAGGCGGACGACGAGCGGTTCGCCGTGTTCGCCGCCGAGCTCGACCGCGCCGGTGTCGAGCGGCGCTGGCCCGAGGTCCAGGGCTACTGAGCCGACCGGAGCGGGAGCGCGCGACGCCCCTGCTCCCCGGCACCCACTCCTCCCTCCCGAAGTACTCCCCCCGATCCCACCCCGCAGGAAGGTCACGACGACGTGGAATACAACGCACTGCGCATCGGCATCGACGTCGGTGGCACGTTCACCGACGCCGTCGCCATCGACGCCGCCACGCTCCGGCTCATCGGCCAGGCCAAGACACCGACGAGCCACGACCACCCCGACGGTGTCGCGCACGGCATCGTCACCGCGCTCCACGAACTGCTCGCGACGATCGGCCGGTCGCCGGGCGACGTCGTGTTCCTGGCGCACGGCACCACCCAGGCGACGAACGCGCTGCTCGAGGGCGACGTCGCGCCGGTCGGGATGATCGGCATCGGGCGGGGCCCCGCCGGCTTCTTCGCGAAGCGGCTGCGCCGACTCGGCCGGATCGAGATCGCCGACGGCAAGCGCCTCCCGGTGTCGTACGAGCACCTCCGACAGGCGGACGACGACGCAGCGCTCGCGGGCGTCCTCGACCGGTTCCAGGCCGCGGGCATCGAGTCCGTCGTGGTCACCGAGCCGTTCTCGGTCGACGACGCGATCGGCGAGGAGCGCGTCGCCGCCGCCGCCCGCCAGCGTGGCTTCCTCGTCACCGCGACGCACGAGATCACGTCGCTGTACGGGCTGAGCAAGCGCACCCGCACGGCCGTCCTCAACGCGGTGATCCTGCCGCGGATGTTCGCCACGGCCGACCTGGTCCAGGCGAGCATCGACGCCGCGGGGATCACCGCGCCGCTCATGGTGATGCGGTGCGACGGCGGTGTGATGTCCCTCGACGAGATGCGCCGACGCCCGCTGCTCACCGTGCTGTCGGGTCCCGCGGCCGGCGTCGCTGGGGCGCTCATGCAGGAGAAGCTGAGCGACGGGCTCTTCCTGGAGACCGGCGGCACCTCGACCGACATCTCGGTGATCCGCCGCGGCAAGGTCGCCGTGCAGTACACCGAGTTCGGCGGCAGCTCCACGTACCTGTCCGCGCTCGACGTCCGCACCGTCGGCGTCGGCGGCGGGTCGATGGTGCGCATCCGGACGTCCGGGTCGGCCCACATCACGCACGTCGGCCCGCGCAGCGCCCACATCGCCGGACTCCCCCTACGCCTGCTTCGCGCCGGTCGAGCAGCTGCGGGGTGCCCGGCTGGCCACCGTCGCACCACTCAACGGCGACCCGGCCGACTACGCGGTGCTCGACACGGACACCGGCCGGCTCGCGATCACGATGACCTGCGCGGCGAACGCGCTCGGGCTCGTGCCCGAGGACGACTACGCGCACGCGCCGGCGGAGTCGGCCCGCGCCGCACTGGCACCACTCGCCGCCGCGCTCGGCACGGACGTCCCGGGAGCCGCGCGCGCCGTCCTCGACGCCGGCGTCGCCCCGGTGCTCGAGGTCGTCGAGAAGATGGTCGACGACTACGGCATCGCGAAGGACGACGTGCTACTGGTCGGTGGCGGCGGCGGGGCGGCGTCGGTCACCCCGCACGCCGGGGCCCGGCACGGGGCCGCGTGGCGCATCGCCGACCACAGCGAGGTCATCAGCCCGATCGGCGTCGCCCTGGCGCTCATCCGCGAGCAGGTCGAGCGGGTGATCCCCGGCGCGACCGACGACCAGATCCTCGCGGTGCGCCGGGAGGCCGAGCAGGCCGTCATCGCGCAGGGGGCCGCGCCCGCCGAGGTGTCGGTGGACGTCACGGTCGACCCGCAGTCGAACACGGTGCGTGCGGTCGCGACCGGGGCGACCGAACTGCGGACGCAGGACCGGACCCAGCGCCGCACGGACGGCGAGCTGCGCGCGATCGCCGCGGAGGGCCTCCAGGTCGACGCCGCCGCGGTCCGTGTCCTCGCCGCCACCGACAACCACGTCGTGTTCGGTGGGCCGGAGCGCCGCCGGTTCCTCCGGAAGCCGACCCACCCGGTGCGGGTCCTCGACCGGGACGGGGTGGTCCGGTTCGCCTCGGCGGACGCCCGGGTGCAGCAGAGCACCGTCGGCGCCGGCGCCGGATCGCTCCCGGAGCTCATCGCCGAGCACACCGCGTACGGGGACGGCGGGTCGCGGGCACCCGCACTGCAGCTGCTCATCGGCCCACGCATCGCCGACCTGTCCGGGGTGCTCGACGAGTCCCAGCTGATCTCCCTGGCCCGCACCGAGGTCGAGGGGCAGGACCGGTCCGAAGCACTCGTCGCCGTCCTCGAGGTGCGGTCGTGAGCACCCTCGCAGCGGTCCTCCCGGCCGACCGTCGGCGGATCGGCGCGCTCGCGGACCGTTCGGACGACGCTCTCGGGGTCATGCTGCTCCGGGGGGACGCCGACGAACGAGACCAGGTCGGAGGAGCAGCTCGCGGAGTTCAGCCGTCGAGCCGCAGCGTTCGGCGTCGCGCTGGCCGATCGGACCAGCGCACCGTCCTCCGGCGGGTCGGCGGACGGGTCCTCGGGGGGCGATCCGCGTCGTGGAACGCGGCGGCGGCCTGGCCCAGGGCGGGCTGCTCGCCCGGTACGGCTCCCGTGACCACCGCGTCGAGCTGTTCACCGACACCGTCGACTTCTGCGAGCGCCTCGTGGACGACCTCGACTGGCGCCGGTGGTTCCCGTCCGGCAGCGTCCGCGCGGCTGCCGTGGAACACGAGCGCGCGCACCACCTCGTGACCGCGGACCGGTCGCGGGACCTCCGTGCCGCGCTCGGGCTGCAGGTCCTCCGCATCGGCCGGTTGCGCCGCTTCGGCACCGTCGCCGGTGCCGACGAGGTCGCGGCGCACGCCTTCGCGGCCCGCAGCGTCGGTCTGGGCCGCTCCCCGCTCCTCCTCACCGCGGCCGCGCAGGCCGCCCTCGCGACGCGCACCGGCGCGCGTCGCGCTCCGACCACCAGGGAGAACTGACCATGGGCATCGCCATCATCGTCGTCATGGCCATCGGCGTCGCGCTGATCCTGACCGGCAAGGTCCCCACCGCGTTCGCGCTCGTGCTGCTCGCCGTCGCGATCGCCCTCGTGTCCGGCGCACCGTTCGTCGGCGCCGAGAACAGCGTCCTCAGCACCGTGCTGCAGGACGGCGCCATCCGGCTCGCGTCCACCATGATCGCGATCCTGCTCGGGTCGTGGCTCGGGTCGCTCATGCGCGACACCGCGATCGCCAGCACGCTGGTGCGGAAGACCGTCGAGTTCGGCGGCGACCGTCCCGTCGTCGTCGCGCTCGGGGTCCTCGTGATCTCGGCGCTGTGCGGTGCGGTGACCGGGTCCGCGCCCGCCGCCCTGCTCGCCGGTGTCATCGGCATCCCCGCGATGATCGCCGTCGGCGTGCCGAAGGTCACGGCCGCCGGCACCATCCTGATGGGCATCGGGGCCGGCGTACCGTTCGAGCTGCCGGTGTGGCAGTTCTTCTCGACCGCGCTCGACCTGCCGGTCGCCGACGTGCGCTCCTTCATGGTGCTGCTGTTCCCGTTCGCCGCCGCCGCGGCGGTCGTCTACGTACTGGTCGAGACACGGCGGCGCGGGAGCGTGCACCAGTGGACCCTCGCGTCCATGTCCGACGCGGACGCGAGCGGCGGCGCTCCCGCCGCCGACACGCGCAGCCGGCGGCAGCGCCTCGGCGACGCACCCTGGTTCGCCCTGCTCACGCCGCTCGTGCCGATCGTGCTCGCCCTCGTCCTGCAGGTCCCGATCATCCCGTCGCTCCTGGCCGGTGTGCTGTTCGCCGTCCTCACCACGACCCCGCCGCGGCTCATCGCCACCCGCATGCTCCGCTCGCTGTACGACGCGTTCCAGGTGGCCGCGCCGCCGATCGCCCTCTTCATCGCGATCGGCATGCTGCTCGCGGCGGTCGGGCTTCCCGGTGCGGTCTCCGCGCTGCGGCCGATCGTCGAGGCCGTCGCCCCGACGAACGTCGTGCTCTACGTGGTCGTGTTCTCGGTGCTCGTCCCGCTGTGCCTGTACCGCGGCCCACTGAACATCTTCGGGCTCGGTGCCGGGATCGCCGGCGCGATGACCGCGATCGGCTTCTACTCGCCGATGGCCGTCCTCGGCCTGATGACGTCGTACAACCAGGTGTTCGGCGTGGCCGACCCGACGAGCACCCAGACCGTGTGGGCCGCGCAGTACTCGGGCGTGACCCCGCAGCAGGTGATGGTGCGCGTCCTCCCCCTACGTCTGGGTGGTCGCCATCGCCGGCATCGTCCTGTCCGCCGTCCGTTACCTCTGAGAGGCACCGTCATGACCGAGTCAGCACAGCCCTCCGGCCCCTCCCGACGCACCGTCCTCGTCGGGGCAGCGGCCGTCGCCGCCCTCGCCGGCACCGGGTCGCTCGTGCCGGGCACCGCCGCCCGGGCCGTCGGCACCGCCGCGGTCTCCCCCTTCGCGACCGTCCGGTCGCAGTGGCTCGCCACCCTCATCGGTGACGTCGACCTCGGCGACCCGGTCGTCGCGCGGTACGTGGCCGATCTCGCCGCCGCGGCGGCACCGGTCTGGGACGCCCTCGACACCGGCGCCGGCCGCACGTACCTCTGGGCCGACCTCGACAGCAGTTCGACGTCGGCGCTGCAGACGACCGCGATCGGCCGTCTCCGGACCCTCGCGCTCGCGCTGAAGACCCCCGGCAGCGCCCTCACCGGCGACGCGACGCTCGCGGCAGACCTCGTGTCGGCGTTCGACTGGTTCCTCGCGAACAAGTACGGCGGCGGTGTGCGCCGGTACGACAACTGGTGGGACTTCCAGATCGGCATCCCGCTCGCCCTCAACGACGTCTGCCTGCTGCTGCACGACCAGCTGTCGGCCGCGCAGATCGACACCGCGATGACGGCGATCCGGAAGTACGCGCCGGATCCCAGGGTGACGGCAGAGATGACGTCGACCGGTGCGAACCGCAACTGGGCGTGCTCGATCGCCATCGTCCGCGGGGCGCTGAGCGAGGACGGCGCGGTGATCGCCGACGCGAAGAACGCGTACGCCCCCCGTGTTCGACTACGCCACCAGCGGCGACGGCTTCTACCCCGACGGCGGCTTCGTCCAGCACGAGTACCACCCGTACAACGGCAGTTACGGCCTCTCGCTGCTGCAGTACCTGACCTACAGCATGCTCGCGGTCCGGGGGACGCAGTGGGCGTTCACCGCGGCGCGGCTCGACCGGGTCGTGGACTGGGTCGAGGACAACTTCCGCCCGTGGATCCACGCCGGGGCGTTCATGGACATGACCCGGGGACGGGCGCTGTCGCGGTTCTACCAGACCGACCACCGCCTCGGGCACCTCACGGTGGCGACGCTGGTGCAGCTCGCCGACGTGCTGCCGACCTCGGACGCGGCCGCCCTGCGGTCGGTGTGCAAGGGGTGGATCGCCGCGGACACCACCCAGCCGTACTTCGCCTACGACGATGTCCCGATCGAGCAGGTCCGGATCCCGTCGATCGTCCGGGGCCGCGCGCTCGTCGCCGACGCGGCGGTGACGACCGCGGCCGAGTCGACCCGGTCGGTCGTGGCGACGTCGATGGCCCGCGCAGTCCATCGCCGCCCGGGCTTCGCCCTCGGCATCGCGATGGACAGCACGACCATCAAGCCGTACGAGACCGCCAACGACGAGAACCTGCAGGGCTGGTACACCGGCGAGGGTGCCACCTACCTGTACCTGCCGGGGAAGCCCGGCCACTGGGCGAACCAGTACTGGCCGACCGCCGACAAGTACCGGATCCCCGGCACCACCGTGCAGGTCAAGCCGCTCGCCCTCGGCGCCGGTCGGGGGTCGACGAACACGTGGACCGGCGGCGTCGTGCAGGACGACGTCTCCGTCGTCGGCATGGGGCTGTCGTTCGCCAAGCAGACGCTGCGGGCCCGCAAGTCGTGGTTCGGCTTCGGTGACGTCGTGCTGCACCTCGGCGCGGGCATCACCAGCTCGGACGGCGTCCGCGTCGAGACCGTCGTCGAACAGCGGAACACCGGTCCGGACGGCCAGACGGTCCCGGTGGTCGACGGACGCGCAGCACTCACCACGCCGAGCAGCACGGCGACGACGCTCACCCCGCGGTGGGTGCACGTCCCCGGCACCGGCGGCTACGTCTTCCCGGCGGGCACCGCGGTCCGCGCACTCCGCGAGGACCGCTCCGGTCGCTGGACCGACATGGACCACCGCGGCACCTACGAGGACGACACCACCCATACTCGCCGCTTCGTGACACTCTGGCTCGACCACGGAGTCGACCCGACGGACGCGACCTACTCCTGGCTTCAACTGCCGGGTGCGACGCAGGCGCAGGTGTCGGCGGCTGCCGCGTCGGACGACGTGGTGGTGCTCGCGAACACCGCGAGCCTCCAGGCCGCTCGGCAGATCAGTACCGGCGTGACCGCACTCACCGCCTGGTCCAGCGGGACCCCCCGCGATCGGTGGGTCACGCATCGACCGCACGGGGTGCGTGGTCGTGCGCCGGGACGGCGACGGTGTCGTGGTGTCGGTGAGCGAGCCGACACAGCGGTTGACGGGAGTGGTCACCATCACCGTCGACGGCCCTGCCGGTGCGCTGCGGTCCGTCGACCCGCGCATCACGGTGCGGTCGACCAGCCCTGACCTCGTGCTGACGGTCGACGTGTCCGGTGCTGCCGGCAGGACCGCGACGGCTCGGTTCGACGCCGCTTGACGGGATGGGTGTCCGAGCGGGCAGGAGGCTCGTGGCCGCAGCGCCACGAGCCTCGTGTCCGACATCGCAGGGGCGAGGCACCATCGATCGCCACCGACCTGACGACCCCCCTGAGCGCTGGGAACAGCCGTGCGGCCTGCAGGCCACACTCGGGCGTGAACCCGAGTCCGTGACCAGAACGCAGAGAGGACGACGCCATGACCGACGTCTCCAGCCAGCCACCCGCCGAGGGTGACGACCGCCGGGTGCTCACCAACCGGCAGGGTCACCCCGTCTACGACAACCAGAACCAGCGCACGGTCGGAGCCCGCGGCCCGGCGACGCTCGAGAACTACCAGTTCCTCGAGAAGATCAGCCACTTCGACCGCGAGCGGATCCCGGAGCGGGTCGTGCACGCCCGCGGTGCGGTCGCCTTCGGGTACTTCGAGGCCACCGGCACCTGGGGTGACGAGCCGATCGCGCAGTACACCCGCGCGAAGCTCTTCCAGGAGGCCGGCAAGCGCACCGACGTCGCCATCCGGTTCTCGACCGTGATCGGTGGACGCGACTCGTCCGAGGCCGCCCGCGACCCCCGCGGCTTCGCCGTGAAGTTCTACACCGAGGACGGCAACTGGGACCTCGTCGGCAACAACCTCGGGGTGTTCTTCATCCGCGACGCCATCAAGTTCCCGGACGTCATCCACTCCCTCAAGCCGGACCCCGTCACGTTCCGCCAGGAGCCCGCGCGCATCTTCGACTTCATGTCCCAGACGCCCGAGTCGATGCACATGCTCGTCAACCTGTTCAGCCCGCGCGGCATCCCCGCGAACTACCGGACGCAGCAGGGCTTCGGCGTGAACACCTACAAGTGGGTGAACGGCGACGGCGACACGAAGCTCGTCAAGTACCACTGGATCCCGTCGGTCGGCGTCAGCTCGATGACCGAGGCCGACGCAGCCGTCGTGCAGGGCGGCGACCTCGGCCACGCGTCGAAGGACCTGTACGAGGCGATCGAGCGCGGTGAGTACCCGGAGTGGGAACTCCGCGTGCAGCTCATGGACGACCACGACCACCCCGAGCTCGACTTCGACCCGCTCGACGACACGAAGGTCTGGCCCGAGAACGAGTTCCCGCCGAAGGTCGTCGGCAAGATGGTCCTGAACCGGAACGTCACGAACCACTTCGCCGAGAACGAGCAGCTCTCGTTCGGCACCGGCGTGCTGGTGGACGGCCTCGACTTCTCCGACGACAAGATGCTCGTCGGCCGCACGTTCTCCTACTCGGACACGCAGCGGTACCGCGTCGGCCCGAACTACCTGCAGCTGCCGGTGAACGCGCCGAAGAACGGGAACGTCGCCACGAACCAGCGCGACGGGCAGATGGCCTACCACCAGGACCACGGTGGCGAGAACCCGCACGTCAACTACGAGCCGTCGATCACCGGTGGGTTGCGCGAGGCCGAGTACCCGACGCACGACGACCAGGGGCCCGAGATCGTCGGTCGTCTCACCCGCAAGCGCATCCCGCGGACGAACGACTACACGCAGGCTGGTCAGCGCTACCTGCTCCTCGAGGACTGGGAGCGTGACGACCTGGTCGCGAACTTCGTCGACCTCATCTCGCAGGCGGCCCGGCCCGTGCAGGAGCGCATGCTCTGGCACTTCTACATGGTCGAGGACGACCTCGGCCGCCGCGTCGGCGAGGGCCTCGGCATCACGCTCGACGAGGTCAAGGACCTGCCGCCGCTGCAGTCCCAGACCCTCGACGAGGCCGAACTCGCGCGCCTCGCGAACCTCGGCCACAACGGGCCCCGGGACGTCGACGGCCTCATGATGACGCACTGCGTACCGGACGAGCGCGCCGTCCGCGTCTGAGACGCGACCTCGGTCGGCCGGGAGGCCCGGTGCCAGCTGGCACCGGGCCTCCCGTCTGCACGGCCGGGCGGCGTCCGTCCGGCAGGATGGGCGCATGCCACACGCACCATCAGAGGGCATCGACGAGCTGCTCGCGGCCTCGCGCGGACTGCTCGGGGTCGTCGCCCGGTCACTCGCCCCCGCGCTCGAGCACGTCACCGTCCCGCAGTTCCGGCTCGTCGTCCTCGTGACGACCCTCGGACCCACACGATCGGGTGACCTCGCCGAGCGACTCGCGGTCGGTCCGTCGACCCTGACCCGGATCGTCGACCGGCTCGTCGAGGACGGGTGGGTCGAGCGGTTGCCGAGCACCGAGAGCCGCCGCGAGGTCCTCGTCGGCGCGACCGAGCGAGGACGAGCACTGGTCGCCGACGTGATGGACCGGCGACGGGTGGAGATCGTCGGGCTCCTCGACGCCGTGCCGGAGGACGAGCGTGCGAGCGTCGTCGCGGGGGCCGCGGCGCTGCGGCGGGCGATGCACGAACCGCTGCCGGAGGAGATCTCGGCGTTCGGCGGCTGAGCGCCCGCTCCGGTCGGCGCTCCCGGCCGTTCGCCGTCACGGAGGAATGACCGACGGCCGCCCGCGCTTGTGGCGTCCATGACCACCACCTCCACCCGCCGCGGCTGGCTGAGCGTCCTGTCGGTCGCCCTCGGCTCGTTCGTCCTCGTGCTCTCGGAGTTCCTGCCGATCGGCCTGCTGCCGTCCATCGCGCGCGACCTGCACGTCGACATCGGGACCGCCGGCCTGATGGTGGTGTTCACGGGTCTCACCGGCGCCGTGGCCGCCCCGGTCGTGACGGTCGCCACCTCGCGCCTCGACCGCCGGACGGTGCTGCTCGCCCTGACCGTCCTGCTGGTCGTGGCGGACGCCCTCGCGGCGATCGCGCCCACCTTCGGTGTGCTGCTCGTCGCCCGGATGCTCCTCGGTGTCGGCATCGGCGGCTTCTGGGCCATCGGTGCGGGTATCGCCGGGAGGCTCGTGGAACCGTCCGCCGTGATCCGTGCGACCTCCTTCATCACCGCGGGCGTCTCCGTCGCCACGGTGGTGAGCCTGCCGCTCGGTGCGTTCGTCTCGTCGCTCGCGAGCTGGCGCCTCGCCTTCGTGATCGGTGGCGCGCTCGGCCTGGTCGCGCTGGTGCTCCAGATCGCGATGCTGCCGAGCATCCCCTCCTCGCAGCGGGTGCGGTTCGCGACGCTCGCGGGTCTGCTCCGGGTGCAGCGTGCCCGCGTCGGCCTCATCGCGGCCGCGTTCCTCTTCGTCGCACAGTTCGCCGCCTACACGTACGTGGCGCCCTACCTGGAGGAACTCGTGCGGGTCGGGCCGGACACGGTCACCCTGGCGCTGCTCGTGTTCGGCGTCGCCGGCATCGCGGGGAACTTCGTCGCCGGCGTCACCCTGAGCCGGAACGTCATCGGCACCATCGGCGTCGCGAAGATCGTCCTCGCCGCGGCCGTCGTCCTGCTGCCGTTCGCGGCGCACTCCGTCGTCGGCGTGTTCGCGCTGCTCGTGGTGTGGGGCTTCGTCTGGGGCGCCCTGCCGCTCGGCACGCAGACCTGGATGTCGACGGCCTCACCGGCGGGGGGCGGAGAGCGGGCTGGCGTTGTTCGTCACGACGATCCAGCTCGCGATCGCCGCGGGGTCGGTCCTGGGCGGTGCGGCCGTGACGTCGTTCGGGCTGTCGGCGGACTTCTGGTTCTCCGGCGCGGTCGCCGTGGTGGGCGCCGTCGTGCTGCTGACGCTGGGGCTGCGCCGGTCGAGTGCGATCCCACGGGCGGATGCCCCGACGGCCCCCCTCGCCGGTCCCGGCCTCGGCGGACTGATCGGCCCCCCAGGGGCTCGACCCGCGGGCTCACCCTGCCCAGGCGCGGACCCGGTGCACGGTGGCCGCCTTCGGGTAGCGGCCGCCGCGGGCGCCGATCTCGAACAGGTCGACCATGAGGAAGAGCGGGTGGTCCGGCGCCTGGTCCAGCCGTCGCACGACGCGGTCGCCACACCCGATCACGGTCGCACCGTCGCCCCAGACGACGGTCCAGGTCTGCCGCTGCGCGGCGTCAACCGGCAGGTCGACCTCGGTCATGTCCGTCGTCAGCCCGGGTTCGCCGTGTGCCTTGATGCCGCTCCGCACCCGGGTCGTCCCGCCGATCGCTGCGCCGTCGACCTCGGCGACGCAGATCTCCCCGGACTCCCGGGGTGAGCGGTGCTCGGTGCCCACCAGCCACACCGCGGTCATGCACCGCGGGTCCGGGCTGGCGCTGAGGGTGACCTCGACCCGCCCGCTCGACGGCGCGAACAGCAGCGACTGCGGTGTCTCGGTGCGCACGACGAGGCCGTCCGCGCGATGACGATGTGTCCCGCGCTCCGACCCGAGCGGTCCGGAGAACACTCCGGTCTGCAGGTTCGACACCCGGAGCGGCGCGTCCTCCGGTCGCCAGTCGGGTTGGTCGTCCTCGATCCGCAGCTCGATCCCGTCCGGGACGAACCGGTGGCGGGCACGTGCCCGGTCCGGCGTCGTCCAGTGCGGGAGGTAGGCGGGCACCCACCACTCGGGACGGAGATCGCCCTCGAACTGGTCGTCGAGGTCCGGTGTCCGGTCCGGGGGGCGGTGGGAGTTCGCGGGTCGAGGAGGGCATGCGACAGGGTACGACGCAGACGTCTCGGGCTGCCGGTGCGTCGCCGTCCTCGGTCACCGCGAGCCGTCGCGGGCCGTGGCACTGTCCGCTGCTTGACATGCCCGCTCGCGGTGCCTATGGTCGTGGAATCGATTCCATGGAATCGATTCCACGACTCGCCCAACGGAGTGCTCAACGATGAACGCCGTCACCATCAAGGACGTCGCCGCCCGCGCCGGCGTCTCGGCAGCGACGGCATCGCGCGTCCTCTCCGGCAACGCCGCGACGAGCAAAGACTCGCGCCGGGCCGTCGAGCAGGCCGCGAAGGACCTCGACTTCCGCCCGAACCTGCAGGCCCGTGCGCTGCGGTCGACCCGGTCGGACACGATCGGCCTGCTCGTCTCGGACGTCCGCAACCCGTTCTTCGCCGACCTCGCCCACACGATCGAGCAGGCCGCGCTGGCCGAGGGCTACGTCACGCTGCTCGGCAACGCGAACGAGCGTGCCGACCAGCAGAACCGGTACCTCGACACGCTCATCGCCCGCCGGGTCGACGGCGTGATCGTCGCACCGCAGGGCAACGACACCGGGACGGTCCAGCAACTCGTCGACCGCGAGATCCCCACGGTGTTCGTCGACCGCGTGATCCCGGGCATCGACGTGCCGAGCGTCACCACCGACAGCAGCACCGGCATCCGGCAGACCGTCGAGCACCTCGCCGCACTCGGACACACCCGCATCGGGTACATCGCCGGCCCACAGAGCGTCTCCACCGGCCGCGAGCGCTTCACGGCGTACCAGGACGCGATCGCCGCCGCGGGCCTCAGCGGGGACCCCGACCTCGTCGTGTTCGGCGACTTCCAGGCCGCGTCCGGCTCGACCGGCGTCACGACCCTGCTCGGTCTCGACGACCCGCCGACGGCGATCTTCGCCGCGGACAGCCTGATGGCCGTCGGCGCGATCGCGATCCTCAACCGGCTCGGTCTCCGGGTCGGCGAGGACATCGCCCTGGTCGCCTTCGACGACATCGAGTGGTTCTCGCTCCTCGAGCCCGCCCTCTCCGTCGTCGCACACAGCGTCGAGGACATGGGCCGTGTCGCGGTCGACCTGCTCCGCGACGTCATCGACGGCGGCACCCCGCAGTCCGTCCGCCTGCCGAGCGAGCTCATCGTCCGAGCCTCCTCGGCCACCGCCATCCGTCCCCGTCGACCGGCCGCACCGCCGCGCCCGACCGACCAGCAGCACGCCGACCAGCAGCACGCCGACCAGCAACACGCTGACCAGCAGCACCCGGAGCACTGACATGGAAGAGACACCGATGCCGCAGACACCCCTGCAGCAGCACCCACTCCTCACCCTCGACCGGGTGAGCAAGTCGTTCGGCCCCGTCCAGGTGATCACCGACGTCACCGTCGACGTGCACGCCGGGAAGGTGCAGGTCCTCCTCGGCGAGAACGGCGCCGGGAAGTCGACGCTCATCAAGATGATGTCCGGCATCCACCAGCCCGACGGCGGGCGGATCCTCGTCGACGGAGCCGAGGTGAGCCTCCCGACCGTCTCGGCCGCGGAGCGGCTCGGCATCGCGACCATCCACCAGGAGCTCAACCTGGTCGGCTCGCTCAGCGTCGCCGAGAACGTGATGATGGGTCGGATCCCGACCCGCTTCGGCATGGTCGACCGGAAGACGCTCCGCCGCCAGGCGGAGGCGGCGCTCGCGACCATCGGACTCGACGTCGACGTCGACACCCCGGTCGGTGACCTCGGCATCGCCCGGCAGCAACTCGTCGAGATCGCGAAGGCGCTCAGCGTCGACGCGCGGATCCTCATCCTCGACGAACCGACCGCGGCCCTCACCCGCCACGAAACCGAGGCGCTCTTCCGGGTCGTCGCGGACCTGCGTGCCCGGGGCGTCGGCATGCTCTTCATCAGCCACCACCTCGACGAGATCGCCGAGATCGGTGACACGGTCGCCGTGCTCCGCGACGGTCACTTCGTGGCCGAGGTGCCGGCCTCGACGCCCGAGGACGAGCTCGTCCGGCTCATGGTCGGGCGGAGCATCGAGGAGCAGTACCCGACGGGTGCCGCCGTGGTCGACCGGGCCGACCCCGTGCTGCGGGTCGAACACCTCACCGCCGCCGGTCGTTTCACGGACGTGTCCTTCGACGTGCACGCCGGCGAGATCGTCGGCATCTCCGGCCTCGTCGGCGCCGGACGCACCGAACTGGTCCGCGCGATCGCCGGCGCCGACGGCTACGACAGCGGCACCGTGACCGTCCGCGGCCGCGCACTCGGCAAGGGCAGCGTCGCCGGCGCGATCAAGGCCGGCATCGGACACGTGCCCGAGGACCGCAAGGGCCAGGGCCTCGTGCTCGGCGCGTCGGTCAACGACAACCTCGGCTACGCCACGCTCGCGTCCAGCGCGCGTGGCGGTCTCGTCGACTTCGCCGGGCAGAAGCAGCGCGCCGAGCAGGTCGCTGCCCGCCTGCGGATCCGGATGCACGACATCGACCAGCCGATCGGCTCCCTGTCCGGCGGCAACCAACAGAAGGCCGTCTTCGGGCGCTGGATCCTCGCTGGCTCGAGCGTCCTGCTGTTGGACGAGCCGACCCGCGGTGTCGACGTCGGCGCGAAGGTCGAGATCTACGAACTCGTCAACGCCATCACCGAGGCCGGTGGTGCCGTGGTCATGGTGTCGAGCGAGCTCCCCGAGGTCCTCGGCATGAGCGACCGCATCCTCGTGATGCGCGACGGCCGGATCACCGGTGAGCTCGACGGCGCCGACGCGACCGAGGACGCCGTCATGACCCTCGCCGCCCGGGACGTCACCGAGCCCGAGAACGGGCAGGCCGACGCCGCCTGACCCGGCACCCCACTCCGCACGGCGCACCCCCCACCGGACCTCCCGCCGCCGTCCCCTCCCCCCGCGTACAGCGCAGTACCTCCCAGAAAGCACCCGCATGTCATCGACCACAGTGAAGGCCCCGTCGCGGTCCTCCTCGTTCACGAAGTTCCTCGCGAACAACGGCGCCCTCGTCGGCCTCGTCGTGCTCTGCATCGCGCTCTTCATCGCGACGCCCGACTTCCTCACCGGCCGGAACCTCCTCAACATCGGCATCCAGGTGTCGACCGTGGCGGTGCTCGCGTTCGGCGTGACGTTCGTCATCGTCGCCGGCGGCATCGACCTGTCCGTCGGGTCGGTCGCCGCCCTGTCCGCGATGGTCTCCGGCTGGTTCTTCGCCACCGCAGGGCTGCCAGGGTGGCTCGCCCTCGTCGGCGGGCTCGTCGCGGGACTCGCCACCGGCGTCGTGAACGGCCTCGCGAGCGCCTACGGCAAGCTGCCGTCGTTCATCGCGACCCTCGCCATGCTCAGCGTCGCCCGCGGCCTGACCCTCGTGCTCTCCGACGGCAAGCCGGTCCCCACGTCCCCCCCAGGTGTCGTTCCTCGGCAGTGACATCGGCCCGGTCCCGGTGCCGATCATCGTCCTGGTGCTCGCCGCACTCGTCGCCTCGTTCATCCTGAACCGCACCGTCATCGGCCGCAGCATGTACGCCGTCGGCGGCAACGCCGAGGCCGCACGCCTGTCCGGCCTGCCGGTCAAGCGCATCGTCGTCGTCGTCTTCGCCCTGTCCGGCCTGTTCGCCGCACTCGCCGGTCTCCTGCTCGCCGGCCGACTCGACTCCGCGCAGCCGCAGGCCGCCAGCGGGTACGAACTCGACGCGATCGCCTCGGTCGTCATCGGTGGCGCCTCGCTCGCCGGTGGTGTCGGTCGGATCTCCGGCACGTTCATCGGTGCACTCGTCCTCGTCGTCATCCGCAACGGCCTGAACCTGCTCAACGTCAGCTCGTTCTGGCAGCAGGTCGTCATCGGCCTGGTCATCGCGATCGCCGTCGGCTTCGACGTCCTGCGCCGCAAGACGCGCAGCAGCTGACCTCCCACTCCTCCTCCCTCCCCCCACACCACCAGCACAAAGGAACCAACGATGAAGTTCTCCTCCTTCCAGAAGGTCGCCACCGTCGGCGTCGTCGCCGGCCTGGTCGTCCTCGGCACCGCCGGGTGCAACCGCACGAGCACCAGCGGCGCGGCCGGCGGCGGCAGCGACACCAAGGTGACGCTCGCCCTCTCCACGCTCAACAACCCGTTCTTCGTCGAGGTCCGCGACGGCGCGAAGGCCGAGGCGAAGAAGCAGGGCGTCACGCTCGACGTCGTCGACGCCCAGAACGACTCCGCCCAGCAGGCGAACCAGCTGCAGACCGCCTCGAGCGGCAGCACCGACGCCGTCATCGTCAACCCGGTCGACTCCGACGCCGCCGGCCCGAGCGTGACCGCGCTCAACAAGGCCGACATCCCCGTCATCGCCGTGGACCGCACCGTCAACGGCGCCGACGTCGACTCCTTCATCGCGAGCGACAACGTCGCCGGGGGCAAGCAGGCCGCCGACGACCTGGCGAAGGCCATCGGCGAGAAGGGCGAGATCCTCGTCCTGCAGGGCCAGGCCGGTACCTCCGCCAGCCGTGACCGCGGCAAGGGCTTCGCCGAGGGCATCAAGGAGTACCCGGACATCACGGTCGTCGGCAAGCAGACCGCGAACTTCGACCGCGCCACCGCGCTCGACGTCACGACCAACCTGCTGCAGGCACACCCCGACGTCGTCGGCGTCTTCGCCGAGAACGACGAGATGGCCCTCGGCGCGATCAAGGCGCTCGGCGCGAAGGCCGGCAAGGACGTCAAGGTCGCCGGGTTCGACGGCGAGGCCGACGGTCTCAGCGCCATCGAGGACGGCACGCTCAGCAGCACCGTCGCGCAGCAGCCGGCGAAGCTCGGCGCCCTCGCGGTCGACCAGGCGATCAAGGCCGCCTCGGGCAAGGCGGAGAAGACCGTCCAGGTCCCGGTCGTGTCGGTGACCAAGAGCAACGTCGGAGACTTCACCAAGTGAGCCGCTCCACCGGAACCGTGGTCGTCGTGGGTTCGCTCAACGTCGACCAGGTCGTGACCGTCGAGCGGCACCCGTCGCCCGGCGAGACCCTCGTCGCGACCTCCATGTCCCTGCTGCCCGGCGGCAAGGGCGCCAACCAGGCCGTCGCCGCCGCCCGTCGCGGTGCTCCCACCGCCATGGTGGGGAGCGTCGGACGGGACGGCTCGGCGCAGGTCGCCACGAGCCTCCTGGCCGACAGCGGGGTCGACGTCACGCACGTCCGTGCCGTCGACGCCCCCCACCGGGCTCGCGACCGTCACCGTCGACCGGAGCGGCGAGAACACGATCGTCGTCGTCCCGGGCGCCAACCGTGCCACCGACCGGGAGGCCCTCCTCACCGCCGCCCCGGTCGTCGCGTCGGCCGCGGTGGTCGTCCTGCAGGGCGAGATCCCGGCAGACGGCATCGCCGCCGCCGCGGAACTCGCGACCGGACGGGTGCTCCTCAACCTGGCGCCCGTCGTGCCCGTCGACCGGGAGGTCGTGCTCGCGGCCGACCCGCTCGTGGTGAACGAGCACGAGGCGGCACTCGTCCTCGCGCAGCTCGACCCCGGTGCGCACGTGCCGACGGACGAACCCGCACTGGTCGCCGCGCTGCGTGCACTCGGTGTGCGGAGTGTCGTCGTGACGCTCGGCGCGCGGGGTGCACTCGTGGCGGACGGGACGGACGACCTCGTCGCGGTCCCGTCCCCGCGGGTGACCGCGGTCGACTCGTCGGGTGCGGGCGACGCGTTCGTCGGTGCCCTCGCTGCCGGGCTCGCAGCCGGGGACTCCCTGCTCGACGCCGCGCGGCAGGCCGTCCGGGTCGGGGCGTTCGCGGTGCAGGGCGTGGGGACGCAGCCGTCCTACCCGACGCTGGACAACGTGCTGCCCTCGGTCGACCTGCAAGACGGGTCGGCTGCTCCGGCTGCTCCGGCTGCTCCGGCCGGGGGTGCGTCGTGAAGAAGGGCGGCATCCTCAACGCCGAGCTGAACGCCGGTCTCAGCCGGCTCGGCCACGGTGACCTGGTCGTCGTCGCGGACTGCGGCCTGCCGATCCCGCCCGGCGTGCCGGTCGTCGACCTCGCGCTCGTGCACGGGGTGCCCCGGTTCGTGGACGTCCTCGACGCCCTGCTCGGGGACGCCGTCTTCCAGGAGTGCATCGCCGCGACCGAGGCCGCCGGGACCGAGGCCGACCGGTGGCTCACCGACCGGTTCCCGGAGCGACGTGCGGTGTCGCACGAGGAGCTCAAGACGATGTCCGCGGACGCCCGCCTGTTCGTTCGCACCGGCGAAGCCACGGCCTTCGCGAACGCCGTCCTCGTCTGCGGCGTCCCGTTCTGACCGGGGTCCCGGCCGGGTCATCCCCTCGGCCGGGACCGCCACCACTCCCGCGCTGTCCCGAGCGGCTTCGCGAGGGCCGTCCGGCGACGGTGCGCGTGAGCCCGCCGGACGGCGACCGGCACGCCGATCGCGAGGAACACCGCTCCCGTTGCACCGACGACGGCACCGATCCGGACCTGTCGTTGCAGGCTCGCGCGAGCGCCCGCACCCGCCAGGGCGATGGTGCGACGGTCGTCGGGGTCGATCAACACGGTCAGACGCTGCCCACGCTGGTAGCGCTCGCGCGCCGTGCTCGCGTACCCACGCAGCGGAGTCGTGGACGTGACGCCGTCGATCGTCTGCCGGGTGACGGGCCAGTACTCGGTCCAGCTCCCACCGCGGTGACCGGTGTGGTGCTGTTCCTCGACCGCGACGACGACTGCGGACACCGTCCTTCCACGCTCGTGCAGGTCCGTGTTCTGCCGCAGCGTCGCGATGTCCCCGGGCAGGGTGAACACGACCGGCAGGACCGCGAGGAATCCGATCACCACCAGCCAGCGTGGCCAACCCACGCGGACGCTCTCCCCGGTTCCGCGCCAGAACCGGGCCCAGGTCATCGGCTGCCGCGGTCGACGTGGGCGGCGGCGCCGCTTCCTCGGCTTCGGCACGGCTACCTCCCCGCTGGGTCAGTGGCGCGAGCACCGTGGTGGTCGCTGGCGGCGCGCTGGTCACCGTGGGCACGGCGGGTGGGAAGGTCGCGCCGGTAGAACACGAGTGACCGACGGCGGTCGACCTCCGCCAGGCCGTTCGACTCGAGGACACGCTGCGACGCGGTGTTCGTCACGTCCGTGTCCGCCACCGCGACCCGCGCGCCGCAGACGGCCGCGCGGTCGAGAGCCAGTCCCACTGCCTCCGTCGCCAGACCGGCGCCCCGAGCCGACGGGACCAGGCCGTACCCGAACTCGACCGTCCCCGATGCATCCGGCGGGCCGAAGAAGCCGAACCCGCCGACGGCGAGACCATCCGACGTTCGCCTGACGAGGTACATCGTGAAGTCGGGGTCCACCTCCGACGCGGTCGCCAACGACCGCAGTGGGTCGAGCTCATCCGCGAAGGGGTACTCGGCGTGCCAGTCATCACCGGGACGCTCGTCACGCGCGACGACACGAGCCGCGAGTTCCGGCGTGATGGGTTCGAGCGTCGCCAGCGCCCCGTGCAGGATCACGCGTCGATTCTCGCAGGGCCGACGGTGCAGTCCTCGGTGACGCGATCGACAGGACACGAACCAGCGACCCAGCGCCGGTCCCTGCGGGCCGCGGTCACACCGGGCCGAGCGGCTGGTGGTCGCCCGCCGGGTTCTCCACGCGGATGGGATCACCGGCCCGGACCGTTCCGCCCGAGACGACGACTGCCATGACGCCGCCTCTGCGTCGCACCGAGCCGTCTTCGGCGCGACCCAACACCTCGCGGAGGAGACCGGGCTCGAAGTCGTTGATCTGCTGGCACGGGTTCCGCAACCCGGTCACGCGGACGCAGGCGTCGGCTCCGAGGTGGAGCAGTGCACCGGTCGACAGTCCGAGGAGGTCGATCCCCCCGCGTCGTGATGTTCTCGCCCATCTCGCCCGGCGCGACCGCGAAGCCGACCTCAGCCACCTCGTCGAAGAGCTCGGCGTGGATCAGGTGCACTTGGCGCAGGTTCGGCTGCAGCGGGTCCCGAGCCACACGCGATCGGTGCTGCACCGTGCGTCCCGCATGTGCGTCACCCTCGACGCCCAGGCCCTCGACGAGCGTCACCTCGTCCACGACGGGTTTGCTGAAGTCGTGGCTGCTGTCCCTGCTCACCGCGACCACCCGTGCTCGGTCTCCGCGTTCCCCCGTCATGTGGTGATCCTGCCCCAGGCGTGCGAGCGACGGCAACACCGCGACCCGGGTGACGCGGAGGCCGGCCCCGCGATGGATGGTCGCCTACCGCGCGGACGAGAGGGCGACGGCGTCGTGCGACAAGGCGGCGAACTGTCGGCCGGGGTAGCGCAGTCCGGCGAAGTACATGTTCGTGTGGGCCACTATCTGCTCGCCGGTGATGGCCACTCCGTCGTGCTCGGCGTCTGTCGTCGTGTGGGCGTCGGCGACCAGCGTCACGTCGTACCTCCCGCCGTGGCGGAAGTGCCACCCGGACGCGGCCGAGTTCGCACCCGTCACCGAACGAGAATCGCGTCAGGAGAACGAAGAAGCCCCGACGGAACTCGGTTCCGTCGGGGCTGTCGGTCGGGCTGACAGGATTTGAACCTGCGACCCCTTGACCCCCCAGTCAAGTGCGCTACCAAGCTGCGCCACAGCCCGTGAGTCCGTACGGACCCAGACCCCGTGTCCACGAAGGACACTGCAGGCCCTGCTCCCCACCCGACCGAGCGCGGAGCAGCCCAACCAGCATAGCGGAAGCGCGAGCCCCACCGCGCCACGGCCCGCAGCCCGCGCGCGTCAACCCTGCGTGTGCAGCGCCGACGTGCCCTCGCGGCGAGCGCCGACACCCTGGGCAGCGTGACCAGGTCGGACGACCCGCCGCTCCCGCGACAACCACGGCAGTGCGAACCCGGCGAGCAACGCGCCGGCCCCGTCCGCGGCCAGGTCGCCGATGGTGTCGTCGTAGCCGACGACGATCGTGTCGTCGACGAAGTTGTGCCCGAGCCACTCGCCGATCTCCCACACGGAGCCGATCGCCATCCCCGCGGCGAGCGCCACGAGGGCGGAGAGCAGCACCCCGGCACGCGGGGCCGAGGCGATGACCCCGACGTCCGAGGCGATGACGTAGAGCAGCCCGGCGAGCAGGCCGACCAGGATGACGTGCACGACCTTGTCCCACAGGAACACGGTCGTGTACCAGTCGAGCATGCTGCTCCATGCGGCGACCAGGCTCAGCAGGACCACCGCTGCGTCGAACGTCGGGCGGAGTCCGAGCATGCGCGGGACGACGGCGCCGAGGAGTGCGAGCGCCATCACGGCGAACGCCACCGCGCCCCATCCCACGGCGGCGACGGGCACGCTGACGAGCGTCACGATCCGGAGCACGTCGGCGGCCCAGACGGCGCCGTGCGGTCGGCGGAGGAACGTCAGCCCGAGGGTGGCGATCACGCGCTCGCTCCGAACGACAGGACGGCGTGCACGGCGAGGTGGTCCGAGGGCCACACTCCCCCCGGGCCGCCTGGTGGACACGGCGACGCGGGACACGACGGCCGTCTCGGTCGCGAGCACGCCGTCGATGCGTGGCCGGTCGGCGCGGGGCTCCCGGTACGCGGCGTACGTCCCGACCTCCGGCGTTTCCGGACGGGAGGCCCGCCCCCCAGGTGTCGGGGACACTTGCGTCCGCCAGCGCACGCCACGGCGCGGATCCTGCCGCACTGTTGAAGTCGGCCATCACGACGGCCGGCAGCGCGGACTCGGCCACGATCCTGCCGAGGAGTTGCGCAGACCGGAGCCGCGCCCACGGCGAGACGACGTCGAGGTGCGTCGCCAGGGCGAGGAAGCGTCCGCCGGTGGCGTGGTCGTCGAGGACCACGCCGACCGCGTGGCGGGGGAAGGCGGTGGCCCAGGCGCGGCTGCCGGGGCGGAGCGGTCGGCGGGAGAGCGCCCACGAGCGGCGTTCGACGACGGTGCAGCGCTCGGTGTCGACGAGGACCCCGACGGCCTCGCCGTCGCCGTGGCGGTCCCGCCCGAGGAGGACGGCTTCCCACCGTTCGCCGATGCCGGTGGCGAGGTCGACCGCCTGCGGGCGCAGGGCCTCCTGGACGGCGAGCACGGTCGGCTGCTCGGAGGCGACGAGCGCGACGACGGCGTCCCGTCGGTGCTCCCACGCGTCCGGGTGCCCGGCAGGGCGAGGCACCTGGCGGCGAAGGTTGAGGGTCATGCAGTGCAGATCGGGAGGCGACACCGGCCCGATGGTCGGTCGGTCGTCGGCCTGTCGGAGCATGCTCCCGTTCTACCGACCGGACTGACCCGGTTCCCAGGCTGGCCGTCGTCCGGCTCCTATGGTGGCTCGATGCGTTCCCGACCCGTTCGTCCTCTGCTCGCGCTCGCGGTGACCGGCCTCGTCCTCGGTGTCACCGCCTGTTCCGGTGCCGCGCCGGACCCGCGGCCGACCCTGGCCCGTGCGGCGTCCGACGCTGTCACGGTCGTCGCGCAGGACTCCGCCGCCGAGCGGTCGGTCCGGACGAGTCGGGGGTTGTTCCGGTCGGCTCCCGGTGCGGTCGTGGCGCCGGCGGACGACGCCGACGCGGTGCGGCGGGCGGCGAGCGCCGCGGTGCGCGCGCACGTCCCCGCGCTCCTCGTGGGCGCGGGACCGGAGGCGGTCGACGCCGAGCTCGAGCGGCTCGACGCGTCCTGGTACCAGGCGGTCGGCAGGGTCTCGCTCGACACGGACGTCGCCGAGCGGGACGCGCCGGAAGGAGGCCAGCGGGCGGAGGCGGAGCGGGCCTCCCGGCAGACGGTGCTCGTGGCGGACCGGTCCTCGGACGCCGCGGCCGTGGCGACCGCGCGGGCTGCCGGTGCCCAGCTGGTGGAGATGCCCTCGGGCGTGTCGGACCCTGCCGCGTCGGGCGACGTCGTGCGCGCGCTGCACGCTGCGGAGGGTCGGCCGACGCTGCTGCTCGGCGCCGCCTTCGCGGACCTCCGCGACCCCGAGTGGGTCGTCCGGGCGGCGCAGACCGGGTACCGGATCGGCGACGGCGGCCAGCGGCCCTTCGACGGACACCGGTACACGGCCCTGTACGGCGCTCCGGGCGCGCCCGTGCTCGGGGTGCTCGGCGAACAGGACCCGGCGGCGAGCGTGCGGCGGGCCAAGGCCCTCGCGCGGGAGTACCGCGGGATCTCCGACGTGCCCGTGACGCCCGCGTTCGAAGTGATCGCGACCGTCGCCGCCGGCGAGGCCGGAGCGGACGGCGACTACTCACGCGAGCTGCCCGTGTCCACCCTCGAGCCGTACGTCGACGCGGCCCACGAGGCCGGCATGCCGACGATCATCGACCTGCAGCCCGGGCGGAGCGACTTCCTCTCCCAGGCGCAACGGTACGAGTCGCTGCTGCGGCGGCCGGACGTGTGGTTGGCGCTCGACCCGGAGTGGCGACTCGGGCCCGACCAGGTCCCGCTCGAGCAGATCGGCTCGGTCGGTGCGCGGGAGGTGGACGAGGTGTCGGCGTGGCTCGCGGAGCTCGTCCGCCGGCAGGGGCTGCCGCCGAAGGCACTCGTGTTGCACCAGTTCCGGTCGTCGATGATCGCCGACCGCGGCTCGCTCACCTCGCACCCGGAGCTCGACCTGCTCGTGCACGTCGACGGGCAGGGCGCGCAGCCGGACAAGCAGGCGACTTGGAAGGCGCTGCACGAGGGCGGTCCGGAGGGGCTGCACTGGGGGGTGGAAGAACTTCCACGACGAGGACTCGCCGATGCTGACGCCGGAGCAGACGATGGCCGAGGTGGAGCCGACCCCGTCGCTGGTCACCTACCAGTGAGTGGTCGCGGGTCCTCCACAGCCTTGTGGCTCGTGGCCGGGTTCGTCGGTCGGTCCTGACAGCATGGGGGGCATGCGTTCACCTGCTGCCTCCTCCGTCCCGCCTGCTGCGGGGGTCGCGTCGTCGGCCGGCCCGGCACCGTCGGCCGGTCCGGCACCGTCCGCTGCGATCGCCGCCGAGGCGCAGGAGGCCCTGCAGGCCCTGACCGGTCGGGTCGACGCCGTCTTCCACCCGGGGCAACTCGAGGCGATCTCCGCGCTCGTCGAGCACCGGCAGCGCGCCCTCGTCGTGCAGCGCACCGGGTGGGGCAAGTCGGCCGTCTACTTCCTCGCCACCCTGTTGCTCCGGCGCCGGGGCGGCGGGCCGACCGTGCTCGTGTCGCCGCTGCTCGCGCTCATGCGGGACCAGGTCGCAGCGGCCGCGCGGGCCGGGGTGCGAGCGGTGTCCATCAACTCGGCGAACGCGCACGAGTGGACCGAGACGCAGGCCGCCCTCGCCCGTGACGAGGTCGACGTGCTCCTCGTCTCCCCCCGAGCGGCTCAACAACCCGAAGTTCCGCGACGAACAGCTGCCGGCGCTCATCGGGCGGATGGGGATGCTCGTCGTCGACGAAGCGCACTGCATCTCCGACTGGGGGGCACGACTTCCGACCCGACTACCGGCGCCTGGCCGAGCTGATCCGCTCCCTGCCGCACGGTGTCCCGGTGCTCGCGACGACGGCGACCGCGAACGAGCGCGTCGTCGAGGACGTCGCCGAGCAGCTCACCGCCGGCCCCGAGGACCCGGTGTTCACCATCCGTGGGTCGCTCGCCCGGGCCTCGCTGCGGCTCGGCGTGCTCACACTGCCCGACGCCCGCGCCCGGCTCGGCTGGTTGCTCGCGCACCTCGGCGACCTGCCCGGCAGCGGCATCATCTACACGCTCACGGTCTCGGCGGCCGAGGACATCGCCCGCCTGCTGCGCGAGTCCGGGTACGCCGTCCGCGCGTACACCGGCCGGACCGACAACGAGGAACGCGAACAGCTCGAAGGGCAGTTGAAGGGCAACGAGCTGAAGGCCCTGGTCGCGACGAGTGCGCTCGGCATGGGGTTCGACAAGCCCGACCTCGGTTTCGTCGTGCACATCGGCGCGCCGTCCTCGCCGGTCGCCTACTACCAGCAGATCGGTCGTGCGGGCCGCGCGACGGACAACGCCGACGTGCTGCTGCTGCCCGGACGCGAGGACCAGGAGATCTGGCAGTACTTCGCGAGCGCGTCCATGCCGACCGAGTCGCGCGCCTCGGCCGTGCTCGGTGCACTCTCCCCCCGACAGCGCCATGTCGACCGTCGCACTCGAAGGGCTCGTCGACATCAAGCGGTCGACGCTCGAACTCCTGCTCAAGGTGCTCGACGTCGACGGCGCCGTCCGTCGTGTCGGCGGCGGCTGGGTCACGACCGGCCGCCCGTGGGAGTACGACGCCGCCCGCTACGAGCGCGTCGCCGCTGCCCGTGCCGCCGAGGCCGGGTCGATGCTGGCGTACGAGTCGACCAGCGCGTGCCGGATGCAGCTGCTCCAGCAGGACCTCGACGACCCAACGGCCGAGCCGTGCGGCCGGTGCGACAACTGCGCCGGCGCCTGGTACCCGACGGACGTCTCCGACGCGGACCGCTCCGGTGCCGCCACCGCGCTCGACCAGGTCGGCGTCGAGATCGCCCCGCGTGCGCAGTGGCCCTCGGGCATGGCGTCCCTCGGGGTCGCGGTGAAGGGCAAGATCCCGGCCGGGGAACTCGTGGCCCCGGGCCGGGCGGTCGCGCGACTCACCGACCTCGGGTGGGGCGGGCCGCTCCGGGCGCTGTTCGCGACCGGCACCCCGGACGGCCCGGTGTCCCGCGAACTCGTCGAGGGCTGCGTCCGAGCGCTGAAGGACTGGCCGTGGGAGGTCCGACCGACCGGCGTGGTGGCGCTGTCCTCGCGCTCCCGCCCGCAGCTCGTCGGCTCGCTCGCGCAGGCCCTGTCCTCGATCGGGCGACTGCAGCACCTCGGCACCCTGGACCGCGACGGCGGCGTCCCGCGCGGCGACGGCGCGACGAACAGCGCCTACCGGTTGTCCGGCGTCTGGGACACCTTCGTCGTCGGCCCGGAGCTGGCCGCCGCACTGCAGGCAGACGAGGGGCCGGTGCTGCTCGTGGACGACCTGGTCGACAGCCGGTGGACGATGACGGTCGCGGGTCGCGAACTCCGCCGGGCCGGAGCGTCCGCCGTGCTGCCGTTCGCGCTCGCCACCGTCGCCTGACCGACCGCCACTGACGAACGGCCGGGAGGGGCGTGGCGGGGTCGTCACGCGCCTCCCGTCCGTCCGGCCGCTACGCGACCGTCCCGATCGCGTCGAGTTCCGCCACGGCGTCGTCCGGCAGCACGAACCCGGCGGACGCGACGTTGTCCCGGAGGTGCGCGACCGACGAGGTCCCCGGGATGAGCAGCATGTTCGGCGACCGCTGGAGCAGCCATGCCAGGGCGACCGTGAGCCGCGACACCTCCAGGCGCGCCGCGACCCGGTCGAGTGCCCCGGACTGGATCGGCGAGAACCCACCGAGCGGGAAGTACGGCACGTACGCGATGCCCTGCGACGCGGTGAGGTCGACGAGGGCGTCGTCCTGTCGGCGGGCCACGTTGTACATGTTCTGCACGCAGACGATCGGCACGTAGCTCTGCGCCTCCGCGAGCTGCTCCGCGCTGACGGTCGACAGACCGATGTGCCGGACGAGCCCCTCCTCCTGCAGGCGGGCGAGTGCCTCGACCTGCGGGGCGATCGAACCCGGCTCCGGGGCGTCGAACCCGCCCATGCGGATGTTCACGACGTCGAGCCGGTCGAGTCCGAGGGTGCGGAGGTTCTCGTGCACCTGCGCGACGAGGTCGTCGGGCTCTCGGGTCGGCACCCAGTTGCCCTTCGCGTCTCGGACCGACCCGACCTTCGTCACGATGTGGACGTCCTCCGGGTACGGCGCGAGTGCTTCGCGGATGAGCTCGTTCGTGACGTGCGGGCCGTAGAACTCGGCGGTGTCGATGTGCGTGATGCCGAGGTCGACGACGGTCCGGAGCACCCGGACGGCCTCGTCGTGGTCGGCAGGCGGTCCGAACACGTGCGGCCCAGCCAGCTGCATGGCGCCGTACCCGACGCGTGTCAGGTCGAGGTCGTCAGCGATGCGGTAAGTGCCGCCGGGGAGGGAGGTGGTGGTCATACGACCCACGATGCTCCTCGTGGTCCGGGCGACGCGCATCCTCGGTGGTCCTGGGGTACGCGGTCGGGTCCGCCCCGGCTACCGTGCGTCGCGGCGGGCCGGCTTCGGGAAGGTGCGCCGCATGTGGTCGCTCGTCAGCACGTCCCCGATCCCGACCATGAGGACCGAGAAGACGATCTGCTCGATGACCATCCAGAACGGGTACAACCCGGGGATCGCCGCGATCACCAGCGTCACGATCGGGAAGACCCGGCTGAACAGCCGCAGCCGCTGGTACGCCCAGTAGTACCCGAGCTGCGCCCGCCACGCGAACACGTACAGCGTCAGGGTGATGAGCAGCACGACCGTCGCGCGGAACCAGACCGCCCACGGGACGTCCTGGCCGGCCCGGGTCAGGAGCACGGCGACGAGGACCGCGGTCAGTCCGACGACGGTCTCGGCGACGAGCAGCCAGCGGATCCAGCGGAACGACCGGACGATGTCCGGGTGGGCGAGCATGTCCTCCCGGATGACGTAGCCGCCCTGCCGTCCGCCTGCGAGGCGGTCGAGCCGCAGTCGCGTCCACGCGCGGTCCGCTCGCGCGGAGAGGGCGGGCGGGGGGCGGCGTCACCGTCCCATGGTGCCCCATCCGGCTACGTCGCGGGGCAACCGGATCCGTGACGGGGCCAGCGGATCTGCGGCGGGGCCAGCGTGTTCGCGGCGGGGCCACGGGAGGGGGTCCGCGACGCGGCCACCAATCCTCCTTCGGACGAGCGGTCGGGCGCTGCCACCGATCCCGCGCGCACCACAGCGCGCACGGCTGCCCCGGTCAGGAGACGGGCAGCAATTCCGCTCCGCCGAGCACGGCACCGGTGCCGGCGTCGACGAGCAGGACGGAGTGCACCACCGACGGCAGGTCCTGCGGGTCGACGATGACCAGCACGGGGTGTTCGCCGTCCGGCGTGAACGAGCCGAAGTCGGCCGGAACGTCGTCACCGGTCCACCGTGCTCGGTCGGTCCCCACGACGTCACCCGAGGACAGCTGGACCCGCACGGCACCGACGTGCGACCCGGTCGCCCCGGACCCCGCATCGACCCGGACACCGGTGAGGGTGATCTGGACGACCTGTTCCCCGACGACCTCGAGGCGGACGGTGCCCCGGACGTCACCTCGGATCGGAACGAGGTCGCCCGCGATCGGCAGAGCCCGTCGCCACCAGGGAGCCGACGCCTGCCCGTCGTCGACGGGCAGTCCGGTCGCGGCGTCGACCACGGTCGTGTCACCGCTGGGAGCAGCACCGGCGCCCGCGCCAGCGCCGGACGGGACGACCGTCGCGTCGGACGTCGGCTCGTCCGGGATGAAGCCGTGGCCGATGGCCATCCGGGGTCCGTCCGTGCTCGGGGACGGCGACGGCGTGGACGCCGACGTCCGGTCATCCGGAGCGGACCGCAGCGCGACCGCGCCGACGCCGACCGCGACGAGCAGGACCAGCCCCGCCACGAGGGGCGACCGACGCGGTGACGTCGATCGCTCCCCTCGCGGCGCGGCCATGACCGGTCAGCGCTTCCGGCGCTCGCGGACGCGCATGTTGACGATGATCGGGGTGCCGTCGAAGCCCCAGACCTCGCGGAGGCGCCGTGTGATGAACCGGCGGTACTGCGGGTCGAGGAACGCCGACGTGAACAGCACGAAGGTCGGCGGCTGGGTCGACGCCTGCGTGGCGAACAGGATGCGCGGCTGCTTGCCACCGCGGACCGGGTGCGGGTGCTCCTGGACGAGTTCGGCGACGAAGGCGTTGACCTTGCCGGTCGGGATGCGGGTGTCCCACGACTCGAGTGCGGTCTCGAGCGCCGGCACGAGCTTCTCGAGGTGGCGTCCGGTGCGGGCGGAGATGTTCACTCGCGGAGCCCAGGTGACGTGCGCCAGGTCCTGCTCGATCTCACGCTCCAGGTAACGGCGGCGCTCGTCGTCGAGCAGGTCCCACTTGTTGTAGGCCAGGACGAGTGCGCGCCCGGACTCGAGCACGAGGTCGATGATGCGGAGGTCCTGCACCGACACCGGTTCGGTCACGTCGAGGACGACGACGGCGACCTCGGCCTTCTCGAGGGCGGCGGTCGTGCGGAGCGAGGCGTAGAAGTCGGCACCCTGCTGCATGTGCACGCGCTTCCGGATGCCGGCGGTGTCGACGAAGCGCCAGGTCTTGCCACCGAGTTCGACCTGCTCGTCCACCGGGTCACGGGTCGTCCCCGCGAGCTCGTTGACGACCACGCGCTCCTCGCCGGCGGCCTTGTTGAGCAGCGAGCTCTTGCCGACGTTCGGGCGGCCGAGGATCGCCACGCGACGCGGGCCACCGATCTCCTGCTTCGCGACCGCGGACACGTCGGGCAGCGTCGCGATGATGAGGTCGAGGAGGTCCGCGACACCGCGACCGTGCAGGGCCGAGACCGGGTGCGGCTCGCCGAGGCCGAGGTTCCACAGCGCGTGGGCCTCGAGGTCGCGGCGCTCGTCGTCGGACTTGTTCGCGACGACGATGACCGGACGGTCGGTGCCGCGCAGCATCTTCACGACGTGCTCGTCGGTCGCGGTGATGCCGACCGTGACGTCCACGACGAAGAGCACCGCGTCGGCGAGGTCGATCGCGACCTCGGCCTGGGCGGCGACGGAGGCGTTGATGCCCTTCGCGTCGGGCTCCCACCCGCCGGTGTCGACGATGGTGAACCGCTTGTCGTTCCACTCGGCCTTGTAGCTGACGCGGTCACGCGTGACACCCGGGGTGTCCTGCACGACGGCTTCACGCCGCCCGAGGATGCGGTTCACGAGCTGCGACTTGCCGACGTTCGGACGCCCGACGATCGCGAGCACCGGCAGCGCCGGCAGGTACGCGACGCCGTCGACGCCGAGCTTGCCGGCTTCGAGGAGCGCGATGTCCTCCTCGTCGAGGTCGTAGTCCTCGAGCCCGGCACGGAGCGCGCTCGCACGCTGGTCCGCTTCGGCCTCGTCGATGTCGGCGAGCCGCTCGCCGAGGGAGTCGTCGTACTCGGGGAAGTCGTCGTCGCTTCGGTCGTCCAGCTGCGCCATGGTGGTTTCCTTGCCGGCGGCCGGTCGGCCGCGTGTTCGTGGTTCACGTGCGGCCGTGTGGCCGCCTCGTCGTCAGTTCGTGGCCGAGCGGGCCAGGTCGACCACCGCCTGCACGGTCTGGTCGAAGTCGAGGTCGGTGGAGTCGAGGGTGGTGACGCCGTCGGCGGCGTTCATGAAGTCGACGACCTTCGCATCGGCAGCGTCCCGACGGGCGAGGGCGGCCGAGGTCTCTTCGGCCGACTGGGTCGTGACCTCTGCCGACCGACGTGCCATCCTAACGGATTCGTCGGCGGTCAACAGGATCCGGACTTCGGCGTCCGGTGCGACGACCGTCGTGATGTCACGGCCCTCGGTGATGATGCCCTGTCCGTCCGCCTTCCGCATGACCTGCCGGAAGAGCGCGACGAGCTTCGCGCGCACGTCGGGCAGCTTCGCGATGTGCGCGACCGCCGCCGTGACCTCGGGCGTCCGGATGGCGTCCGTGACGTCGACACCGCCGACGCGCACGAAGTAGTGGTCGGGGTCGGTGCCGATCTCGTAGTCGAATTGGTCCCAGCTGGCCAGGACCGCCGCCGGGTCGTCGAGGTCGACGCCGAGCTGCAGGGCGTGCCAGGCGAGTGCACGGTAGGCGGCGCCGGTGTCCTGGTACCCGAAGCCGAGCACGCGGGCAGCGGCGCGGGACACGCTCGACTTGCCGCTGCCGGCGGGACCGTCCACGGCGATGACGAACTTCGCGACGAACGCGCCGGCGGGCAGCCCTGCGGGCATCGGGTCACGCGTGGAGCCGAGTTCACCGGCGCCCTGGCCGTCCGGACCACCGGTGACGTCGCCGCCGAGGGGTCCGGGCTGGTCGACAGGGGTCGGCAGTCCGGCGTCGGGGCCGTCCGGGCCCCCGGTCACACCGGACTCGAGTGCGGTGTCGTGCTCGTTCAGGCCCATGCTGCTGCGATCCTCCATCCGCGACCCTCGAGTTCCTCGACGAGTCGCTGTTCGTGCTCGGGGACGACCGACACCTCGACGATGCCGATCTGCGCCCGTGGCGAGTGCTCGAGGTGCAGGTCCTCGAGGTTGATGCCGAGCTCCCCGATGGTGGTGAGGAGCGCGGCGAACTGTCCGGGACGGTCGTCGATGAGGACGACGACACGGGCGAACCGGGCGGTGGAGCCGTGCTTGCCGGGCAACCGCTCGACACCCCGGTTGCCGGACGCGATGGTCTCGGCCAGGCTGCGGGGCGACCCGGGGGGCCGCGGGGTCGGTGAGCGCGTCGATCACCCGGTCGAGCTCGTCCCGCAGGTCGGTCAGCACCGGTCGGATGTGTGCGGCGTTCGCGCCGATGATCTGCACCCACAGACCCGGGTCGCTCGCGGCGATGCGCGTGACGTCGCGCACCCCGCCGCCGGCGAGCCCGAGGGCCTCGCCCGGAGCGTCCCGGAGTCGGGAGGCCATGAGCGTCGACACCAGTTGCGGGACGTGGGAGACGACGGCGACCGCCTGGTCGTGGGCTGCGGGGTCCATCGGGACGACGGTCGCGCCGAGGTCGAGCGCCAGGTGCTCCACCGGGGCAGCTCGCTGGTGGGTGATGTCGTCGTGTCCGGCGATCACCCACGGACGGCCGATGAACAGGTCGGCCCGAGCGGCGGTCGGCCCGCTGCGTTCGCGGCCGGCCATCGGGTGCGAGCCGATGTAGCGCGAGACGTCGGCACCGACGGCACGGAGTCGTTCGAGTGGCCCGGACTTCACGCTCGCGACGTCGGTCACGACGGCGTCCGGGAAGGCGGCGAGTTCGCGTTCCACGACGCTGGCCGTGACGTCCGGCGGCACCGCGACGACGACGAGCTCCGGCGCGTCACCCGGTGCAGGACGGCGTCCGGCGCCGTAGTCCACGGCGAGCGCCAACGCGGCCGGGGACACGTCGTCCAGGATGACGTCCACTCCCTTGTCCCGCAGGGCGAGGCCGATCGACGCGCCCAGCAGGCCGGTCCCGACGATCCGCACCGGCCCGCGGAGTCGCCGGTCGATCCCCGACGACACTCGGTCGTCGGGGAGGGCGGGCGGAGTGGCTTCGGTCACGCCGCAAGCCTAGCGAGCGGTGCGGCCCGGGAACGGGACGGCGCCGGGCCTGTGGGGAACTCCCCCCACCTGCGCCGGCGCCGTCCGTGAGCCGGTCAGTCCGTGCTTTCCGCCTCGTCGTCACCCGTGCGGGTCCCCGCGGTCCGCGCGATGCCGAGCAGCTTGCCGAGCTCGACGGTGGTGAGTTCCCGCACCTGGCCCGGCGCGAGGCTGCCGAGCTGGAGCGGTCCGAAGGACCGTCGGACGAGTTCGAGGACCGGGTGCCCGATCGCCTCGAGCATCCGCCGGACGATGCGGTTGCGGCCGGAGTGCAGGGTGATCTCGACCAGGGACTCCCCCGCGCGACGACTCGAGCAGGCGCGCCTTGTCGGCGGCGATCGGTCCGTCCTCCAGGTCGATGCCGTCGAGCAGCAGCTGCAGCGTGGAGGGCGTCATCGTGCCGTCGACCTTCGCGACGTAGGTCTTCGTCACGCCGAACGACGGGTGGGCCAGCACGTGCGCGAGTGCTCCGTCGTTCGTCAGGATGATCAGGCCGGCCGTGTCGTAGTCGAGGCGGCCGACGTTGAACAGGCGCTCCTCGAACCGGTCGACGAACTGGGACAGGTCCGGGCGGTCGTGCTCGTCCTGCATGCTCGAGACCACGCCGGTCGGCTTGTTGAGGACGACGTACCGCCGCGAGGTGTCGGTCTGCACCGGCACACCGTCGACGGCGACCTCGTCGGTGTCCGGGTCGACGCGGCGACCGAGCATGTCCGCCACCTCGCCGTTCACCGTCACGCGCCCTTCGGCGATGAGGTTCTCCGCGACACGACGGCTGGCGACGCCGGCAGCGGCGATCACCTTCTGCAGACGCTCACCGCCCTCCTGGAGGTCCGGCTCGCCTCCGTCGGTCGTCGTCCCGTCCGCCGGGTCCCAGTCCGGGATGATCGGGCGTTCGGGTGTGCCCTCGGCGGGACGACCCTCGTCGTCGCGTTCCCCGGCGGGCAGGGGCGTCGTGCGCTTGCGTGCGGGGTCGTTGCGCGGGCTGGTCGTGCCACCGACGTAGCGGCGGCCGTTGTGCCAGACGCTGCTCGGGGCGCCGTCCGGGCTCCGGCGGTCGTCGCGGCGCGCGTCGCCGCCACGCTCGGCACCCCGGTCGTCCGACCGACGGGTGGCCCCGCGGTCGTCACGGCCGCGGTACCCACCGCGCTGGTCATCGCGGCCGCCGCCGCGGAAGTCACGTCCCTGGTGTCCGCCACGCTCCGCGCCACGGTCGTCGCGCGGCCGGTCACCACCGCGGTACCCACCGCGCTGGTCGTCACGGGCGCCAGCGCCGGGCCGACGGTCGGAGTCGTCGCGGCGCACGAATCGGCCGCCGTCATCGTCCCGACTCACGAAGCCGCCACGGTCGTCCGAGCGACGGTCGGAGCTGCGCGCGTCACGGTCCGGACGTCCGCGGAAGCCACCGGAAGACCGGTCGTCACCGCCGCGGTACCCGCCGGAACGGTCGTCACGCCCTCGGAAGCCACCGGAGGACCGGTCGTCACCGCCGCGGTACCCACCGGTCGGACGGTCGCCGCCCCGGTCGTCCCGCCCGCGGTACCCACCGGTCGGACGGTCGCCGCCTCGGTCGTCCCGCCCGCGGTACCCACCGGTCGGACGGTCGCCGCCACGGTCGTCCCGCCCACGGAACCCACCGGCCGAGCGGTCGCCGCCCCGGTCGTCGCGCCCGCGGTACCCACCGCGGTCCGAGGAGCCGCGGTCATCCCGCCCGCGGAACCCACCGGCCCCGCGGTCGCCGCCACGGTCGTCCCGCCCACGGTACCCACCGGCCCCGCGGTCGTCGCTCCCGCGGTACCCGCCCCGGTCGCCGGCACCACGCTCGTCGCGACCGCGGTACCCACCGCGGTCCGAGGAGCCGCGGTCGTCGCGCCCGCGGTACCCGCCCGTCGAGCGGTCCCCACCGGCACGGTCGTCGCGCCCGCGGTACCCACCGGCACCCCGGTCGTCGCCGCCGCGGTACCCACCACGGTCGCCACCAGCACGGTCGTCGCGCCCGCGGTAGCCACCGCGGTCACCGGCACCCGCACCACGGTCGTCGCGCCCGCGGTAGCCACCGCGGTCACCCGCACCCGCACCACGGTCGTCCCGCCCGCGGTACCCGCCGGAACCGGCCCCGTCGCGTCCGCGGGGTGCGTCGTCACGGCGGCCCGCGCCTCCCGGCCGGCCACCGCCAGCGCGTCCGGGGCCGCCGCGGCGGTCGTCGTCTCGTCGTGGTCTGTCGTTCTGGTCAAACCCGGCCATCGGGGATCCCTTCGGTCTGCCCGAAGCCGTCCGCGCCGTCCTCCAGGAGGGGCGAGATGAGCGGAAGCTCGTCGAGCGAGTTGATGCCGAGCTGCTGGAGCAGCAACTCGGAGGTGACGTAGTTGATGGCGCCGGTCTCGGAGTCGGTGAACGACTCCTCGATGAGGCCGCGCGCGACGAGGGTCCGGACCACGCCGTCGACGTTGACGGCCCGGATCGCGGCGATCTGGGAACGGGTGATCGGCTGCTTGTAGGCGACCACGGCCAGGGTCTCGAGGGCTGCCTGGGACAGCCGTGCCGGACGCTCGGCCTCGACGAACTGCTCGACGACGGCGTCGAGTTCCGAGCGGACGTAGAAGCGCCAGCCGCCGCCGACCTCGCGGAGCTCGAACCCGCGGCGGACCGTGCCGTCGACGCCGTCGAAGTCGGCCACCAGGCGGTCGACCGCCTGCCGGACGACGGCCACCGGTTCCCCGACGGCGGCGGCGAGTGCCACGAGCGACTGCGGCTGGTCCGCGATCATCAGGATCGCTTCGAGTTGACGGTCGACCGACGCCTCGACGGGAGGCGCGGCGTGAGCGGGCGCGTCGGCTCGTGCCGCTGCGGCAGCACGGAGCTCGGCTTCCAGGGCTCGGGCATCCTCGATCTCGTCCGAGCCACCCGGCTCGGCGGACCCACCGGCGCGGGCGCGAGCACCGCGAGCGTGCACGTCATCCGTCATAGTCGGCTCCCAGGTTCGCGAGGCTCTCGTCCGTCCAGTCGAGCGCGGTCCACCGGAGGATCAGTTCCCCGAGTGGTTCGAGTTGCTCGAACGAGATGGAGGCGTTCCGGTACAACTCCAGGATCGCGAGGAAACGAGCCACCACGATACCCGCCTGGTCGACGCCCGCGATCACCTCACGGAACGTCACGTCCGGCGACCCCTCGTCGGCGCGGGTGCGCAGGAGGGACACGACGATGGCGGCCTGCTCCCGGATGCTCACGGCGGGGGGCGTGCAGGTGGTCGAGCCCGACGGTCGGGATCTCCCGCGGGGCGAACGCCAGTGCCGCCAGCGCCGCGAAGTCCTGCACGGAGAGCGTCCACACCAGCTCCGGGGTCCGGGCGCGGAACCGTTCCTCGAGCCGGACGCTCCGGACGTGCCGTCGGGACTCGGTCGCCCAGCGGTCGCCAAACCAGTCCGCGGCCTGCTTGAACGCCCGGTACTGCAGCAGCCGTGCGAAGAGCAGGTCGCGGGCCTCGAGGAGTGCCACGTCCTCGGCGTCCACGAGTTCGCCCTGCGGCAGCAGTCCGACGATCTTCAGGTCGAGGAGCGTCGCCGCGACGACGAGGAACTCACTCGCCTCGTCGAGTTCGTCGCTCGACTCGGCCTGTCGCACGTACGCGATGAACTCCCCCCGTGACCGCGCTGAGGGCGACCTCGGTGATGTCGAGCTCGTGCTTCGTGATGAGCGAGAGCAGCAGGTCGAACGGTCCGTCGAAGTTGCTGAGACGCACCCGGAACCCGGGTGCCGTCGTGGTGCCGACCGGCGCGTCGCGCTCGTCGTCGACGGGTCCGGGCGCGCCGGACGGGAGGCTCGTGGCCGATTCCTCAGGCGACGGCGCCACGCTGGACGAGCTCTCGTGCCAGCGACCGGTAGGCGTGCGCCGCGGCGTGGTCCGGAGCCGTCTGCGTGATCGGACGCGCGGAGACAGTGGCGTCGGGGAACTTGATCGTGCGGCCGATGACCGTGTCGAGGACCCGGTCACCGAAGGTCTCGACGACCCGCTCCATGACCTCCCGCGAGTGCAGCGTCCGTGCGTCGTACATGGTCGGGAGGATGCCGTCGAGCGTCAGGGCCGGGTTGAGCCGGTCGCGCACCTTGTCGATGGTCTCGATGAGCAGCGCGACACCGCGGAGGGCGAAGAACTCGCACTCGAGCGGGATGAGCACACCGTGCGCGGCCGTCAGGGCGTTCACGGTCAGGAGGCCGAGCGAGGGCTGGCAGTCGATGAGGATGACGTCGTAGTCGTTCGACACCTTCCGCAGCACGCTCGCGAGGATCTGCTCCCGGGCGACCTCGTTGACCAGGTGCACCTCAGCCGCAGACAGGTCGATGTTCGCCGGGATGACGTCGAGCAACGGCACGTTCGTCGGCTGGATGACCTGGTTCGGGTCCTTCACGGCGCCCATGAGCAGGTCGTAGACGGTGGGGATGTCGTGCGTCCGGACGCCGAGGCCGGCGGAGAGGGCACCCTGCGGGTCGAAGTCGACCGCCAGGACCTTCCGCCCGTACTCGGCCAGCGCGGCACCGAGGTTGATGGCGGTGGTGGTCTTGCCGACCCCGCCCTTCTGGTTGCACAGGGAGATGATGCGCGCCGGACCGTGGCCGTCCAGCTCGTCCGGCACGGGGAACGCCCGCACGGGCCGACCGGTCGGACCCGTGACGATGTCGCCGGTACCGGAGGCTGTCGTCGGGATGCTGCTCACCCGGCCATCGTACCGGCGCACCCGCGGCTCACCGGGCCGCACCGCCGAGCGGGTGGACCCGCGGGTCGGACCGGACACGGGCCTCCCGGTCGTCGGAGGGCCGTGATCAGGCGGCGCGGAGGGCGACGCGCATGCTGTCGACGCGTTCCGCGATCACCGGATCGGTGGCCCACCGCTGCTGCAGGCGCCCGACCAGTTCCGTCACCTGCTCGCGGTCGAGCCCGGCGATGAGTCGCAGGCCGACCGTGAGCTCGGGCCCGGCGAACCGGGAGAGCGGGTCCCCCCGGTGACAGCTCGACCCGGACCACGGCCGGTTCGGTCTCGATCGTGCCGGCGAAGGCCCGCGCGACCTCGGGGTCCTCGGAGCACGGCGTCCAGGGCAGGTCCTGCCCGAGCGCCCACACCGCGGGCCGCCGCAGGACGAACTCGGTCGCTGCCGTGGGGTCGAGCACGACGAGTTGCGTGTCATCGCTCGCCGCGGCCATCGCCACCCGGCGGGACTCGACCGGGATCGGACGGGCATCGGCGTCCCAGGCGCGCATCGCCTCGACCGAGGTGAAGGCGGGCATGACGGCTCGGCCGTCCGGGCCGGCCACGGTCACGATCGACAGTTCCTGGGTCTTGTCGACGGTGCGCCCGTCCAGGGTCTCCCCGACGTCGCCCGCTTCGGCGACGAGCGGGATGAGCAGACGTGCCGAGCGGAGGGCGTCCACGACGGCGCCGTGCGGGCCTCCCGAGGCGACCGCGGTGATCGCGGCGACGAGGTCCGGGTCGGCCAGCCCGTCGTCCTCGGCGAACGTCGTGTCGTGTGCGTCGAACGTGCGACCGGCCCAGGGGTTCCCCGCGGAGTCGGCGGTGTGGTCGTGCGCCGCGTGCTCCTCGGCGGTCCGGTCGTCGGGTTCCGGACCCGTGCCGCGGCCATTCGAGATCCCCGCCACGGACTACTCCGAGGCGATGTCGAGCGCGGCCGGGAGCGTGAACGCCCCCCGAGTACAGCGCCTTGCCGATGATCGCGCCCTCGAGACCGTGCGGCACGAGTTCGCGGAGCGCACGCAGGTCGTCGAGCGTCGAGATACCGCCCGAGGCCACCACGGGCTGGTCGGTCCGGTCGCACACCTGGCGCAGCAGGTCGACGTTCGGGCCCTGCAGCGTGCCGTCCTTCGTGACGTCGGTGACGACGTACCGGGCGCAGCCGGCGTCCTCGAGCCGGTCGAGCACCTCCCAGAGGTCGCCCGCGTCCTCGGTCCATCCCCGGCTGGCGAGGGTGGTGCCGCGGACGTCGAGCCCCACGGCGATCTGCTCGCCGTACTGCCCGATGACCCGCGCGGCCCAGTCGGGGTTCTCGAGGGCGGCCGTGCCGAGGTTGACCCGGGCGGCACCGGTGGCGAGGGCGGCCTCGAGCGAGGCGTCGTCGCGGATGCCGCCGGAGAGCTCGACGGAGACGCCCTCGACCTCGCGGACGGCGTGCGCGATCACCCTGCGGTTGTCGCCACGACCGAACGCCGCGTCGAGGTCCACGAGGTGGATCCACTCCGCCCCCCTGGTCACGCCAGGTGCGGGCCGCGACGACGGGGTCGCCGTACCCGGTCTCGCTGCCGGCTTCGCCCTGGGTGAGGCGCACGGCCTGACCGTCGACGACGTCGACGGCCGGCAGCAGGACGAGGGGCTGGGTGGTGGAGAGCTCGGTCATGGTCCCGTCGGGATCGGGGGGTCACAGCGACGAGACCCAGTTGCGGAGGAGGCGGATGCCCGGCTCGCCGGACTTCTCCGGGTGGAACTGCGTGGCGCTCAGTGGGCCGTTCTCGACCGCGGCGATGAACCGTTCCCCGTGCTCGGCCCAGGTGAGCTTCGGCGCACGGAACGGCCCGTACGCCTCGAGCGGGAAGTCGGTGACGCCGTAGGAGTGCACGAAGTAGAAGCGCTCGTCGCGGAGGCCGTCGAACAGCACGGAGTCCTCCGGGGCCTCGACCGTGTTCCAGCCCATGTGCGGCAGGACCTCGGCCTCGATCGGTTCGACGACGCCCGGCCACTGCCCGAGGCCCTCGACGTCGGCACCGCGCTCGACGCCGCGCTCGAACAGGACCTGCATGCCGACGCAGATCCCGAGCACGGGGCGCCCACCGGCCAGGCGGTGGTCGACGATCTCGCCGCCGCGCACCCCCTCGAGCTGGTCGACGACCGCGGCGAACGCACCGACACCGGGGACCAGGAGTCCGTCGGCCTTGAGCGCGGCCTGCTTGTCGTTCGAGAGCGTCACGTCGGCGCCGGCGCGCTCGAGCGCCTTCGCGGCGGAGTGGACGTTGCCGGAGCCGTAGTCCAGGACGACGACGTTCGGCCGGGTGGTGCTCACAGCGTGCCCTTCGTGGACGGGATGCCGTCGACGCGCGGGTCGAGTTCGACGGCGCGGCGCATGGCCCGGGCGAAGGCCTTGAACTCGGCCTCCGCGATGTGGTGGGGGGGTCGCGGCCGTCGAGGACGCGGACGTGGACCGTGATGCCGGCGTTCATCGTGATCGCCTCGAACACGTGCCGGACCATGGACCCGGTGAAGTGTCCGCCGATGCGGTGGAACTCGAAGCCGGCGGGCTCTCCGGTGTGGACGAGGTACGGACGACCGGACACGTCGACGACCGCCTGCGCCAGGGCTTCGTCGAGCGGGACGAGGGCGTCGCCGTAGCGGCCGATGCCCGCGCGGTCGCCGAGCGCCTGCCGGAGCGCCTGCCCCAGCACGATGCCGGTGTCCTCGACCGTGTGGTGCACGTCGATGTCCGTGTCGCCGGAGCTCTGCACGCGCAGGTCGATCAGGGAGTGCTTGCTGAACGCCGTCAGCATGTGGTCGAAGAACGGCACGCTCGTCGCGATCTCGGACTTCCCGGTGCCGTCGAGGTCGAGCGACAGGGACACGGTCGACTCGCTCGTCGAGCGGGTGATCTCGGCGGTGCGCGCGGTCATGCTGCAACCCTAACGGGCGGCTGCTCGGCGGCGACCGCGCGCATGGCGTCGAGGAAAGCGGTCGTCTCCTCCGCCGTCCCGGCGCTCACGCGGAGGTGGTTCGGGATGCCGAGGTCGCGCACGATCACGTCGCGCTCGAGCAGCGACTCGAACGCTGCCCGCGGGTCGGCGACCCCGCCGAACAGCACGAAGTTCGACCAGGTCTCGTGCGGCTGGTACCCCATCGCGCGCAGTTCCGTCACCATGCGGTCGCGCTGCCCGCGGATGTCGTCGACCATGCGCAGCATCTCCGGGGCGTGCCGGAGGGCGGCGACGGCCGCGGCCTGGGTCAGGGCGGACAGGTGGTACGGCAAGCGCACGAGGCGGAGCGCGTCGATGACGGCGGGGTCCGCGGCGAGGTAGCCGACCCGGGCGCCGGCGAAGGCGAAGGCCTTGCTCATGGTGCGGGACACGACCAGGCGCTCCCGACCGGGCAGGAGGGTGAGCGCGGTCGGCTGCCCGACGGGCATGAACTCGGCGTACGCCTCGTCGACCATCACGATGCCGTCGGTCGCGTCGTACACGGCCTCGATCGTGGCGAGCTCGAGTGGCGTCCCGGTCGGGTTGTTCGGCCCGCAGAGGAAGACGAGGTCCGGCCGGTGGGCGGTGACCGCGGCCACGGCCGTCTCCGGCGAGATCCGGAATGCATCGTCACGCTCGGCGGGGATCCAAGCGGTGCCGGTCCCCGACGCGATGATCGAGTGCATCGAGTAGGTGGGCGGGAACCCGAGCACGCTCCGCCCCGGGCCACCGAAGGCCTGGAGGAGCTGTTGGATGACCTCGTTCGAGCCGTTCGCCGCCCAGATCGACTCCGGTCCGAGTCCGTGCCCGAGGTACCCGGCGAGTGACTCCCGCAGCTCGGTGAACTCGCGGTCCGGGTAGCGGTTGACGGTCGTCAGCGCTCGGCGGATCGAGGCGACGATGTCCTCCGCGACGTCCTCCGGGACGGGATGCGTGTTCTCGTTGACGTTGAGCTGCACGCGGACGTGCTTCTGCGGGGCGCCGTAGGGGCTCTGCCCGCGCAGGTCGTCTCGGATGGGGAGGTCTTCGAGCGTGGTTGCCACCGATCCATCGTAGGCCGCGTCGCCTCGGGGCTCGCCGCCCGTCCGGACGGTGCCGCGTGATCGGTGGTCGCGCCGGGCGCCCAGCGGTCGGACGGTCAGTTGCCGTACTGGGCCGGGATGGCGATCTCCTGGCCGGCCTGCACACCCGAGCCGTCGAGTGCGTTGAGGCTCACGACGTCCTGGACGAAGTCGCGCGGGTCGGAGTCGGGCGCGGTCTGCTCGGCCAGCTGCCACAGGGTCTCGCCCGGCTGGACCGTGACGGTGTCGAAGTGCACGTCGGCCGCCCGGTCACCGGCAGATGCCTGACCGCCGTTGAGCATCGCGATCCCGACGCAGAACAGCACGGGAAGGGCGGCGAGGGTCGTGAAGACGACCCGCCCGCGGCGGGTGAGACGGAGACGCGTCCGCACTGCGTGTGCTGCGGTGTGCTGCGTGTCCACGATGGCGTTGGTGCTCATGTCGTTGCCTTCCTGCTTGCCGTCGGAGTCCGACCGGTCCGGATGGGCCGACCGAAGCCGTGTACCGAACATACGTTCGATTGGGTGGATGCACAAGTCCCGTGGAGGGATCTGTGGGGGGGGATTTCCTGCGACACGCTCGAACAGGTGTTTGGCCCGGGTGCGCCGACCGGATACTGTTTCGAGCGACTGGAACGAGTCTCGCGGCCACCACCGACATTCCCGCGGACACCGTTCCACCGCGACGAAGGGCGAGACGTGACGGACGAACTGCGCGGACAGAAACCGCTGACCGCGAAGCAGCAGTCGATCCTCGACGCCATCCGCGCGTCGATCGCCAGCCGGGGCTACCCGCCGAGCATGCGCGAGATCGGCGACGCCGCCGGCCTCTCGTCACTCTCGAGCGTCTCGCACCAGCTCGGACAGCTCGAGCTCGGCGGGTGGATCCGTCGTGACCCGAACCGCCCGCGCGCGCTCGAGGTCCTCGTCGACGAGCCGGCGCCCGGCACCGACGGGCCGGACGTGGACGCCACCACCCTCGTGCCGCTGGTCGGGCGCATCGCGGCCGGTGTCCCGATCACCGCGGAGCAGCACGTCGACGAGATCATCCCGCTCCCCCCGTCAGCTGGTCGGGACGGGCGACCTCTTCATGCTCAAGGTCGTGGGCGAGTCGATGATCGACGCCGCGATCTGCGACGGCGACTGGGTGGTCGTCCGTGCACAGCAGACCGCCGAGAACGGTGACGTCGTCGCCGCCATGCTCGACGAGGAAGCGACCGTCAAGGTCTTCCGTCAGCGCGACGGGCACACGTGGCTGCTGCCCCGCAACTCCGCGTTCGAGCCGATCCTCGGCGACGCCGCGACGGTCCTCGGCAAGGTCGTCGCGGTCCTCCGCTCCCTCTGACACCACTCCCCGACACACGACGAGGGCGGCCGCACGCATCGCGAAGGCGGTGCGGGCAGCCGCCCTCGTCCCGGTCCCGCGGGACGCCGGACGGGAGGCGCGGTGCGAGCGTGCACCGCGCCTCCCGTCCGGCGGACCAGCGTCAGACGGACGCGACCGGCGCGACCACGTACGGGTCGAGTTCGGCGACCTCCCGCTGGAAGACCCGCACCCGGAGGCGCGTCCCCTCCGCCACGTAGTCGAGGGACTCGACCGCGCCGGCGTCGTGCAGCTGCGAGACCAGGTCGCCGCGGGAGAACGGCAGGACGACGGTCAGTTCGACGTCGGGCTCCGGCAGGCGAGCCTCGATCGCCGCGAGCAGGTCCGGGATGCCGGCACCGGTCCGCGCCGACACGAAGACGGCGTCCGGCGCGAGCGCCACGAGGGCCATGCGCTGGGTGTCGTCGATCAGGTCGGCCTTGTTGAACACGACGACCTCCGGGATGTCGCGCGCGCCGACGTCGCCGATCACGTCGCGGACGGTCGCGAGCTGCGCCGCCGGGTCCGGGTGGGAGCCGTCCACGACGTGCACGATGACATCCGCGTTCCCGACCTCCTCGAGCGTCGAACGGAACGCCTCGACCAACTGGTGCGGGAGGTTCCGGACGAAGCCCACGGTGTCCGTGAAGGTGAACTCGCGACCCTTCGACGTCTCCGTGCGCCGGACCGTCGAGTCGAGGGTGGCGAACAGCTGGTTCTGCACCAGGACGCCTGCGCTCGTCAGTCGGTTGAGCAGCGAGGACTTGCCGGCGTTCGTGTACCCGGCGATCGCGACGCTCGGGACGTCGTTGCGGTCGCGGTCGGCACGCTTGGCCTCGCGGGCGGGTGTGAAGGACGCGATCTGACGGCGCAACTTCGCCATCCGGGTGTGGATGCGGCGTCGGTCGAGCTCGATCTTCGTCTCACCGGGACCACGGGAGCCCATACCTGCACCGCCGGAGACCTGACCACCGGCCTGTCGGGACATCGATTCACCCCAACCGCGCAGACGCGGCAGCAGGTACTCGAGCTGTGCGAGCTCGACCTGCGCCTTGCCCTCGCGGGTGGTGGCGTGCTGACTGAAGATGTCCAGGATCACGGCCGTCCGGTCGATCACCTTGACCTTCACGACGTCCTCGAGCGCGCGCCGCTGCGAGGGTGCGAGTTCGGTGTCGGCGATGACCGTGTCGGCACCGGTGGCCTTGACCACCGTCGCGAGTTCCTGGGCCTTGCCCTTGCCGAGGTACGTCGCCGGGTCCGGGTTCGGTCGGCGCTGCAGGAGGCCGTCGAGCACCACGGCACCGGCGGTCTCGGCGAGGGCCGACAGTTCGCGGAGGGAGTTCTCGGCGTCGGAGGCGTCGCCCTGCGCGTACACGCCGATGAGGACGACCCGCTCGAGCCGGAGCTGCCGGTACTCGACCTCGGTGACGTCCTCGAGCTCGGTGGAGAGGCCGCCGACGCGGCGCAGCGCCGCACGGTCCTCACGGTCGTACTGTTCGCCGTCGCCGTCCCAGCCCTGCTCGTCCACCGAGCGGGTCTGGATCGCCTGCGCCGGCGCGAAGATGGAGGATGCTGCGCGCCGGTCGGCGTTGCGCAGCACCCGCTCGACGACACCGTCTGCGCTGTCGTCGTGGATGGTCTGTTCGTCCTGCTGATGGGATTCCGTCATGCTGTCCACAGGGTACCTCCGGAGCCCTCTGGACACACGGGGTTCCCGGTACGGTTCTTCCATGGCGAACGACCACTACTTCTCTGCCACTCCGGAGAGCCCGGCGCGGCCGCGGCAGATCCGCGTGACGCTCGCCGGTCGGACGCTCGACCTCACCACCGCCGCCGGCGTCTTCAGCCCGGACGGCATCGACCGCGGCACGAGCGTGCTGCTGCGCACCGTCCCCGCGCCCGCGCCCACCGGGGACCTGCTCGACGTCGGATGCGGGTGGGGTCCGTTGGCGATCACCATGGCGCTGCAGTCCCCCCGACGCCCACGTGTGGGGCGTCGACGTCAACGAGCGCGTCCTCGACCTGGCGCGCACCAACGCCGCCACTGCCGGAGCGGACAACGTGACGGTGGGTCTGCCCGCCGACATCCCGTCCGACGCGACGTTCCGGACGATCTGGTCGAACCCGCCGATCCGGGTCGGCAAGGACGAACTGCACGACATCCTCCGCACGTGGATCCCCCGGCTCGCCGTCGGCGGGGACGCCTGGCTCGTGGTGTCGAAGGACCTCGGCGGGGACTCCCTGCAGCGCTGGTTGCAGCAGACGCTGGCGGAGGGCTTCACCGTCACGCGGGCGACGACCGACAAGGGCTTCCGCGTCATCCGGGTGCACCGGACGGCGTGACCGGGGCCGGGTGAGGCCTGCCCGGCCCAGCTCAGCTCGGGCGGGCCCGGATCAGCTCGGGCGGGCCCGGCCCAGCTCGGACGGACCCAGACCAGCTCGGACGGACCCAGACGGGCTCAGGCCGCCTCAGACCGCGAGGTCCCCCCGAGAAGACGAGTTCCGCCGGACCGGCGAGCGAGACGTGCTCGCCGTCCTCCGCGGCGAACATGCGCACGGTGAGCACGCCGCCCGGAACGCGGACGCGCCAGGTGTCGGGCGCTGCCGAGCCCGCCCAGTACCGGGTCGCGAGGGCCGCGGCGATCGCACCCGTCCCGCACGACAGCGTCTCGCCACTCCCACGCTCGTGCACGCGCATCGTGATCTCGCCGACACCGTCCGTGACGAGTGGGTCGCCGGGGAGCACGAACTCGACGTTCGCGCCCGAAGCGGGAGCCGGGTCGAGCACCGGCACGTAGGTCAGGTCGATGCCGGCGAGCTCCTCCTCGCTGGCGACCGCCACGACGACGTGCGGGTTGCCCACGTCGATGCCGAGGCCGGGCCGTGCGCGGTCGAGCTCCTTCGCGCGGACGAGGACGTCGTCCGACCCGCCACCGTCGATGCCGAGACGCCACCGGCCGAGGTCGGCAGCGAAGCCCGTCGACGACCGTTGGATGTCGACGAGGCCCTTCCGGCTGCCCACGGTCAGGGTCTGTCCCGGGGCGAGGTCGACGAGTCCCGCCTCGGTCAGGTACCGGGCGAAGACGCGGATCCCGTTGCCACACATCTCGGCCACCGAGCCGTCGGCGTTGTGGTAGTCCATGAACCAGGTGGCGTCCGGGTCCTCGGCGAGGACCGCTCGGCCCTCGGGGATCGCGTCGGACCGCACCGCCCGGATGACGCCGTCGGCGCCGACGCCGAACCGCCGGTCTGCGATCGCACGGATCCGGTCCGGGGTCAGGTCGACCGTCGCGTCGGGGTCGGCGAACAGGACGAAGTCGTTGCCGGTCCCGTGGCCCTTGGTGAAGTGCAGCTCGGTCACGGGATGATCCTACGGGCCAGTCCCGACAGCTCCGCGGCCCCGGCGCCGGTGACGTCCACCGCGCTCACCCGGGTCGTCCCGGCGTCGGCGTACCGCTTGAACCACGAGACCTGTCGTCGCGCGTACTTGCGCGTCGCGATGCTCGTCGCCTCCACGGCCTGGTCGACCGTCGCCTCCCCCGCGGAGGACCTGGAGTGCCTGCGCGTACCCGATGGCGGCAGGCGCCGTGCGGCCCTGTTCGAGTCCCCGGTCCCGCAGGGTCGCGACCTCGTCCACGAGCCCGGTGGCGAACATGCGCTCGGCCCGGGTGCGGAGGCCCGCCACGAGCTGCTCGCGGTCGCGCCGCAGGTGCAGGACGTGCGCCGGTCGCCACGGGCGCGGCGCGGACGGGAGGCTCGGGGTGACGCGGTCCGACCGGCTCGCGATCTCGACGGCCCGGATCAACCGCCGCGGGTTGCGGGCGTCGATCTCGGCCGCCGCGGCCGGGTCGAGCGCTCGCAGTCGGTCGAGCAGGACGGTCGGCCCGAGCTCCCGGTGCTCCCGCTCGAGCTGCTCGCGGAGCACGGGATCGGTCCCCGGGAAGTCGAGGTCGAACAGCACGGCCGACACGTAGAGGCCGCTGCCGCCGACGAGCACGGCGACACCGCCGTCCGCCGTGATCTCCGTGATCGCCGCGCGGGCGTCACGCTGGTACGCCGCGACGCTCGCCTCGTCCGTGACGTCGAGCACGTCGAGCTGGTGGTGCGGGATCTCGCGACGTCCGGACTCCGGGACCTTCGCGGTGCCGATGTCCATACCGCGGTAGAGCTGCATGGCATCGGCGTTGACGATCTCCGCCCGTCGGCCATGCGCACGGTGCCGTTCGGCGAGGGCCAGGGCGAGCTCGGACTTGCCGGTGCCGGTCGCCCCGACCACCGCGACGACGTCCGCGCCGGCGACCAGGTCGAGTGGTGCGCCCTGGTCGCTCCCGACACCCGGACCGACGCCCGGCCCGGCGGGTCCGTCGATCGCCGCACCGCTCCGGGACCCGGGGTCCGCCGAGCGCCCGTCAGCGTCCGACACGGAGCGTGGGGAGACCGAGCGACACCGGACGTGGTCCGGCACCGGGGACGGCAGGGGTGGGGACGCCGCACGACTCGGCCTGCGCGCGGTCCCACGCGTCGCCCGCTCGGGTGCGGCGGATGCGGAGGGGGGGCGTCCGAATCCGCGATGAGGAAGTGCGGCGCGGCCCGGGTCACCTCGACGGAGACGACGTCGCCGGGTCGTGGCACGTCGGACCGGGCCGGCACCGCGAAGTGCACGAGGCGGGCGTCCTCGGCGCGGCCGGAGAGGCGGTGCGTGCTGTCGTCCTTCTTGCCCTCCCCCCGTGGCCACGAGGACCTCGACGGTGCGCCCGAGCTGTGCGCTGTTCTCCTCTGCGGTGATCCGCTCCTGCAGGGCGATGAGTCGCTCGTACCGCTCCTGCACGACCTCCTTCGGCAGTTGACCGTCCATCGTCGCAGCCGGGGTACCGGGGCGGATCGAGTACTGGAACGTGAAGGCCGTGGCGAACCGGGCCTGCTCGACGACGCGCATGGTGTCCGCGAAGTCCTCGTCCGTCTCGCCCGGGAAGCCGACGATGATGTCGGTCGAGATCGCAGCGTGCGGGATCGCGGCGCGCACCCGGTCGAGGATGCCGAGGAAGCGTTCGCTCCGGTAGCTGCGCCGCATGGCCTTGAGCACCCGGTCCGAGCCGGACTGCAGCGGCATGTGCAGCTGCGGCATGACGTTCGGCGTCTCCGCCATCGCGCTGATGACGTCGTCGGTGAACGCTGCGGGGTGCGGACTGGTGAAGCGCACGCGTTCCAGGCCGTCGATCTGCCCGGTGGCGCGGAGGAGCTTGCCGAACGCCTGACGGTCGCCGAACTCGACGCCGTAGGAGTTGACGTTCTGCCCGAGCAGCGTGACCTCGATCGCACCGTCGTCGACGAGGGCCTGGATCTCGGCGAGCACGTCACCCGGCCGGCGGTCCCGCTCCTTGCCGCGGAGGGACGGCACGATGCAGAACGTGCACGTGTTGTTGCAGCCGACGGAGATCGACACCCAGCCGCTCGAGGTCGACTCCCGCTTGGTCGGCAATGTCGAGGGGAAGACGTCGAGGGACTCGAGGATCTCGAGCTGTGCCTCGTCGTTGTGCCGGGCCCGCTCGAGCAGGGTCGGCAGGGAGCCCATGTTGTGCGTGCCGAACACGACGTCCACCCACGGCGCCTTCTCGAGGATGACGTCCTTGTCCTTCTGCGCCAGGCAGCCGCCGACGGCGATCTGCATGCCGGGGCGCTCGCGCTTGACGGCCGCGAGCCGGCCGAGGTTGCCGTACAGGCGCTTGTCCGCGTTCTCGCGCACGGCGCAGGTGTTGATGACGACGACGTCGGCCTGCTCGTCCTCCGCGGCGACGTACCCGGCGGCTCGGAGCGACCCGCTGAGCCGCTCGGAGTCGTGCACGTTCATCTGGCACCCGTAGGTGCGCACTTCGTAGGTACGCGGGCGCGCGGCGACGGTCTCCATGATCGTCCCAGTGTAGAACCGGGCGCCCCCCCGGAAAGCGGCCGGATCCGGACCGGAGCCGCTCTACTCGAACCGGACGGTGCCGCGGCCTCCGGTCGGCGGACGCCGCGGTCCGTCGAGCGCACGCTCGACCGCGATCCGCACGACACCGCCGTTGTAGCCCTTGCGCATGAGGAACCCGGACAGCCGCCGCTCGGCGGTCGCACGGTCGAGACCACGCATCTGGCCCGCACGCTTCGTGGCGAGCTCGATCGCCCGGATGAACTCGTCGTCCTCGTCGTCCGCGGCCGCGTCGAGTGCTGCGTCGATCGCGGCCTGGTCGATGCCGCGGCGACGGAGGTCCGCCACGATCGCCTGCCGGCCCAGGCCCTTGCGCGAGTGCATCCGGTCCACCAGGTCGGTGGCCAGGGCGACGTCGTCGAGCAGCCCGACGCGGGTGAGCCGTTCGATCTCCTGCTCGATCACGTCGGGGTCGAACGCGTCCTGCTTGCTGAGCATCGCCCGGAGCTCGGACGTGCTCACGCCGCGGCGGCTGAGCGCGCGCATGCTGATGCGCTCGGCGTCGGCGCGCTGCTCGTCGAGCGGCCGCGGGGCGTCCGCCGGGTCCAACTCATCGCCGGTGATCGAGAAGACCGACGCTGTCTGCGCGTCGGCTTCCTCGTCGCCGTACCCGTCCTGCTCAGCGCGAGCACTCCGGCCCGAGCCGTCGCCGACGACCGGGGACAGCCAAGCCGCCTGCGCACCGCGGACGGGCAGCGGCACCGGGGCGTCGGCGTCGGACGGCGGAGCCGCAGGCACACGCTCCCGTCCGGAACCGGCACCGGCACCGGCACCGGCACCCGGATCATCGCTGCCGACATCCGCCCGGCTGGGGGGCGTCCGCTGGAGCCACACCCGCGCCACCAGCGTCGCCGGCACCGGGCCGGGCACCGCCGGAGCGCCGGCGGGACCTCGCACCGAACAGGTCGGTGACCGGCGCGAGGTCCTCGCCGTCGTGGTCGGTCACGCGCCCTTGCGCTCCGCGAGCTTCGGCGCGATCGAGTCGACCGGCGCCGCTTCCTTCGCACCGCCGACGCCGAGCTTGGCGAGGATCTTGCCCTCGATCTCAGCGGCGATCTCGGGGTTCTGGATGAGGAAGGAGCGCGAGTTCTCCTTGCCCTGCCCGAGCTGGTCGCCGTCGTAGGTGTACCAAGCACCGGACTTCTTCACGATCCCGTGGTCGACGCCGAAGTCCAGCAGCGAACCCTCGCGCGAGATGCCCACCCCGTACAGGATGTCGAACTCGGCCTGCTTGAAGGGCGGCGCCATCTTGTTCTTGACGACCTTGACCCGGGTGCGGTTGCCGACGGCGTCCGTCCCGCTCTTCAGCGTCTCGATGCGACGGATGTCGAGGCGGACCGACGCGTAGAACTTGAGCGCCTTACCGCCGGAGGTCGTCTCGGGCGATCCGAAGAACACACCGATCTTCTCGCGCAGCTGGTTGATGAAGATCATCGTGGTCTGCGTCTGGTTCAGCCCACCGGCGAGCTTGCGGAGTGCCTGCGACATGAGGCGGGCCTGCAGACCGACGTGCGAGTCACCCATCTCACCCTCGATCTCCGCGCGGGGCACGAGTGCCGCGACGGAGTCGATGACGATGAGGTCGATGGAACCCGACCGGACGAGCATGTCCGCGATCTCGAGCGCCTGCTCGGCGGTGTCCGGCTGCGAGACGAGCAGCGCGTCGATGTCGACCCCGAGCTTCTTGGCGTACTCCGGGTCGAGCGCGTGCTCGGCGTCGATGAACGCCGCGATGCCGCCGTTGCGCTGCGCGTTCGCGATGGCGTGGATCGTCAGCGTGGTCTTGCCGGAGGACTCCGGCCCGTAGATCTCGATGATGCGTCCGCGCGGGAGCCCACCGATCCCGAGCGCGACGTCCAGCGCGACGGAACCGGTGGGGATGACGGCCACCGGGGCACGCTCATCCGTCCCGAGGCGCATCACGGCACCCTTGCCGAACTGACGGTCGATCTGGGCGAGAGCAGTCTCGAGGGCCTTCTCGCGGTCTACTGGTGATGGCATGGGGTGCTCCTTCGTGCTGATGACGGCCGCCTGTAGGCTGTCGCGTCCGGACCGGCCGATGGTGCAAGGCCACTCGTTCTGCGACAAGGCTTCGGACGTGTTCCGATGTCCTCGAACCTACGGCCGCCCACCGACATCCCTGCCGTCAGGAGCGGAGGTCGTGGATGGGACACCCGGTCGACGTCGCTGTGGAGGAACGTAGCACCCACCGAACACGTGTTCGAGCGACACGCCGAACACACGTTCCCATCCTCCGCGGACTCAGTCGCGCGGCTCCTGCAGTCCCTTGCCGTGCCGACGCTCGAGCGGGACGTCCTGCGAGTCGCAGAGGGCGTCCCACACGGCACGCGCGTCGACGCCCGCTGCGAGCGCGTCGGCGGCCGACCGGCCTCCGAGCTGTTCGAGCACGACGTCCCGGGACACGACCGCTCCGTACGCGTCCCCGAACACCTGGTCGACGGCTCGCCAGAACTCACTCACCCGCATCGGACCAGCGTAACAACGGGGAACGCCCCCGTCGGCGGACCGACGGGGGCGTTCGAGCGGTACGGGTCAGCGCACCGCGAGGTCGTTGTCGAACTCGGCGACGAGCTCGTCCGGGAGCGTGTCCGGGACACGCGTGAGTCCCTCGACCACTGCGAGGCGGTCGCCCACCTCGCGCATGATCGTCGAGATCGGGGTGTCGAGGGCGTCCGCCACAGAAGCGAGGATCTCGGAGCTGGCCTCTTTCTGACCGCGCTCCACTTCGCTGAGGTACCCGAGGGCAACACTGGCCTTGGACGCGACCTGACGGAGGGTCCGGCCCTTCTGCAAGCGGAAGTCCCGCAGCACGTCGCCGATCTCCTGACGAACGAGAACCATGAGAACTCCTCCTTCCTGTCATCTCCGCGCCCGCTCGATCCGGATGACCGAGCTCGGGTCCGGCGACCCTGAGGTTGCCGGTTGCAGCATGGTAGCCAGTGCGGCTGCCGTCCTGCTGGAGATTGCGTGAGATGTAACCTGACGGTCACGCCCGCTATTCCACGCCCTGGAGTCTGGATCGCAGACGTGCCAGGAGTTCGGAGACGACCGCCGCGCGGATTGCCCCGCGGTCCCCGTCCAGGTGGAGTTCGACCGCTGCGGCGCGCTCGGCGCTCGCGATCCCGATGAACACGGTGCCGACCGGTTTGCCGTCCTGCGGATCCGGTCCGGCGACGCCGGTCGTGCTGATCCCCCCAGGTCGCGGGGACGCCGTCCACGGCCAGCGCGATCCGGACACCCGCGGCCATCTGGCGGGCCACCTCGGGGTCCACGGCGCCGTGCTCGGCGAGCAGGTCGGCATCGACACCGAGCACGGTCGCCTTCACGGGCGTTGCGTAGGCGACGACACCGCCGCGCACGACGGCCGACGCCCCGGGGACGCCGACCAGCTCCGACACGACGAGTCCGCCGGTCAACGACTCCGCGACCGCCACGGTCTCGCCGCGTGCGGTCAGGGCCGCCACGAGTGCCGCTGCGTGACCGCCGGAGTCGGCGTCGGTCACGCCGGGGTCCGGTTGTGCTTCCACGCCTGCACCAGGTAGTCGACACCGCTCGCCACGGTCGCCACGAGGGCGGCCGCCATGAAGACGCCGTTCACCCAGTGCGCGAGGTCGCCGACCAGGTGCCACCACGGGAACAGCGCGAGGGTGAGCGCGACGGCCTGCAGCACGGTCTTGACCTTGCCGCCGCGGCTGGCCGGGATGACCCGGTCGGACAGCACGGCGAACCGGAAGACGGTGATGCCGATCTCACGGACCATGATGAGCACCGTCACGTACCAGGGCAGTTCTCCGAGGATCGAGAGGGCCACGAGGGCGCCGCCGATGAGGACCTTGTCGGCGATCGGGTCGACGAGCTTCCCGAAGTCGGTGACCAGGTCCTGGCGTCGCGCGATGATGCCGTCGGCGCTGTCGGTGACGATCGCCACGACGAAGAGCACCGCGGCCCAGATGCGCACCGGCCCGTCCGCACCGGCATCCGCCAGGAGCAGCACGAAGAACAGCGGCGCCATGAGGATGCGCACCACGGTGATGATGTTCGCGACGTTCGCGGTCGACGCGGGGCCGGGACCCTTCCGCAGGATCCGGCCGCGCCACGGGAACCGGTTGGTCGTACCGTCGGAGGCGGTCATGGTCTCACTCCCTGCCCGTCAGGCCCCAGGCGTCCTCGTCGGTGTCGCCGTCCACCTCATCGTACCCACGTGTCATGCCGGCCACCGGGTCGTCCCCGTACCGGTCGTCGGACCCCTCCGCCGGGTGCGTGGACCCAGCCGCGGCGGGGGCGGCGGGCGCTGCCGGCGGCTCCTCGCCCCGGAGCTTCGCGAGCACCGCGGGCAGCTGGTCCCCCCGTCACGAGGACGTCACGTGCCTTGGACCCCTCGGACGGCCCGACGATGTCGCGGGACTCCATGAGGTCCATGAGCCGCCCGGCCTTCGCGAAGCCGACCCGGAGCTTGCGCTGCAGCATCGACGTCGAACCGAACTGCGTCGAGACGACCTGTTCGACGGCCGCCAACAGCAGCTCGAGGTCGTCGCCGATGTCGGCGTCGATCTCCTTGCGCTCGACCACGGCCGCGACGTCCTGCCGGTACTCGGGCTGGGCCTGTCGCGTGACGTGCTGGACGACCTCGGCGACCTCGGTCTCCTGCACCCAGGCGCCCTGCACGCGGACCGCCTTGGACGACCCCATGGGCAGGAACAGGCCGTCGCCCTGGCCGATGAGCTTGTCGGCGCCGGGCTGGTCGAGGATGACGCGGGAGTCCGTGACGCTCGTGACGGCGAAGGCGATGCGCGACGGCACGTTCGCCTTGATGAGGCCCGTGATGACGTCCACCGACGGGCGCTGCGTCGCGAGCACCAGGTGGATGCCGGCGGCGCGGGCGAGCTGGGTGATGCGGACGATCGACTCCTCGACGTCGCGCGGGGCGACGAGCATGAGGTCGGCGAGCTCGTCCACGACGACGAGCAGGTACGGGTACGGCTTGAGCTTCCGCTCACTGCCGGCCGGCAGCACGATCTCCTCGTTCTGGACCGCCTTGTTGAAGTCGTCGACGTGCCGGAAGCCGAACGACGCCAGGTCGTCGTACCGCATGTCCATCTCCTTCACGACCCACTGCAGCGCCTCGGCCGCCTTCTTCGGGTTCGTGATGATGGGGGTGATGAGGTGCGGGACGCCGGCGTAGATCGACAGCTCCACGCGCTTCGGGTCGACGAGGACCATGCGGACCTCGGACGGCTTCGCGCGCATGAGCAGCGACGTGATCATCGAGTTGATGAAGACCGACTTGCCGGAGCCAGTGGAGCCCGCGACGAGCAGGTGCGGCATCTTCGCCAGGTTCGCCACGACGAAGCCGCCCTCGACGTCCTTGCCGACACCGATGGTCATCGGGTGCTTCGACTTCGTGGCCGCGCTCGACCGGAGGACGTCACCGAGGGAGACGATCTCGCGGTCGGTGTTCGGGATCTCGACGCCGATCGCGCTCTTGCCCGGGATCGGCGAGAGGATGCGGACCTCGTTCGAGGCGACCGCGTAGGACAGGTTCTTCGACAGGGCCGTGACGCGCTCCACCTTGACGCCCGGGCCGAGCTCGATCTCGTACCGCGTGACCGTCGGGCCGCGGGAGAACCCGGTGACCTTCGCGTCGACCTTGAACTCGGTCAGGACGCCGGTGATGGCGGCGACGATCTCGTCGTTCGCCTGGCTGCGGGCGACCGAGGGGGGTGCCGGGGCTCAGTGTCGTCGCCGCCGGCAGCCGGTACGGGTGCGCCGGGTCCTCCTCGGTCGCGACCGGCGGCAGACCCTCGGGCTCGTCGTCCACGCCGACGTCGCCGAGGTCCGACTCCGCCGACACGACGGGGACGCTCGCCGGAGCGACGGGCGCCGGTCCGGTCGGGAGGCCCGTGGCGACGGCAGCGGCCACGTCACGGTCCGGACGGAACGCCTCCGTCGGGGACGCCGGCGCCGGCGACCCGAAGTCGCGCAGTGCCTGCTCCGCGCGGTCGAGGTCGTCGGCGACGTCCTGCTCGACCGAGTCGTTCAGGTTGACCGAGACCGGCTCGGCGGGCGTCAGGTCGCGGAGACCGGCCGCGGCACCCGGGGCCGGGACGGCTGCGGGCGCGACACCGGTCGGCGGGATGACGGGGCTGTCGTACGCCGGGTCCTCTTCGCGTCCGGACTTGTTGCGGCGCCACCACGGCAGGTGCCCGTCGGCGCCGTCCTCGACGGGGGTGCCGTCCTCGTCGAACCCGAGGTCCTCGAACAGCGGGAAGTCCTGCGACTGCCCCTTCGGGCTCCGCTTGCGGGTCGGCTTCGTCGCCGGCGCGGTGTCGTCCTCGGCGACGGGTGCCTCGGCGGCCGGGCCGGGAGCGCCGAACAGGTACGCGTACAGCTCGTGCAGCCGCCGGCCGAGCTTGTTCGGCGGGGTCTTGGTGATGATGAAGAGCGAGAGCGCGAGCAGGACCACCGCCACGGGGACCGCGACCCACGCGGTCGCGACGGCGACGAGCCAGCCGATGACGACCCATCCGAGCACGCCGCCGGCCGCGGCCAGGGCGGGCATGCCGTCCGCGGCACTCGGCTGTCCGCCGAACACGTGGCAGAGCGAAGCTATCGACACGAGCATCAGCCCGAGGCCGATCCCGATCCGGGTGTTGTCGTGCACGGACGCCGGGTGCCGGAACAGCCAGCCGGCGAACACGACCATGATGACGGGCAGCGCGAACGCCAGGCGCCCGAACAGGCCACCGAACGTGTAGGCGTCGAGCCCGATCGACACCGGGTTCGTGGGGTTGAGCCACTCCACCACGGCGCCGAGGACCGCGAGGACGAACAGCAGGAACGGGAACCCGTCGCGCCGCTGGTCCTTCTCGAGCGACTCCTTGCCGAGCAGCCGGAAACCGGCGCCGACGCCGTGCGCCACGCCCATCCACGCGGTCACGAGCGGGTTCTGCTCACGGAACACCGGCGTGGGTGCAGCCTGCGGCAGCTTCTTCGTCGTCGCCTGGGTGCGCGTCGTCCCGCGCGCCCCGCTTCCACGGGTCGACGACGAGGACGCGCGCGAGCGCGTGGTCGACTTGGTGCCTCCGGCCATGGGCAGAACCCTAATCGTTCCCGGGGACAACGACGGGAGGCCCGCCGCAACGTCCGGAGCGGACGTGCAGCGGGCCTCCCGGTGCGGTGGGGCGGAGCCCCTATGCCTCGATGACGACCGGCACGATCATCGGGCGACGGCGGTGCTTCGTGTTCACCCAGCGGCCGACCGTGCGCCGGACGACCTGCGTGAACGCGTGCTGGTCGCGCGTGCCGTTGCCGGCGGCGTCCGCCAGGGCCTTCGCGATCTGCGGACGGACGTCGTCGAAGACGGAGTCGTCCTCGGCGAATCCGCGGGACTGGATCTCCGGACCGATGACGCACTGGCCCGTGGTGAAGTCGACGGCGCAGAAGACCGAGATGAAGCCCTCCTCGGCCAGCACGCGGCGGTCCTTCAGGTCGGCGTCGGTGATCTCACCGACGGTGGACCCGTCCACGTAGACGTACCCGATGTCGAGCTGACCGGCGATGGTCACGACGCCGTCCTTGAGGTCGACGACCGTGCCGTCCTCCCCCCAGGACCACGTTGCGCGGCGGGACGCCGGTCTGGATCGCCAGGTCGGCGTTCGCGTACAGGTGACGGTGCTCGCCGTGCACGGGCATGACGTTGCGCGGCCGGAGGATGTTGTAGCAGTAGAGCAGCTCGCCGGCGGACGCGTGCCCGGAGACGTGCACCTTCGCGTTGCCCTTGTGCACGACCTTCGCGCCGAGCTTGGTCAGCCCGTCGATCACGCGGTAGACGGCGTTCTCGTTGCCCGGGATGAGCGACGACGCGAGGATGACGGTGTCGCCCTCGCCGATCTCGATCTGGTGCTCGAGGTTCGCCATGCGGGCGAGGACGGCCATCGGCTCGCCCTGGGACCCGGTCGACATGTAGACGATCTGGTCGTCGGGGACGTTCTTCGCCTTCTTCGTGTCGATGAGCACGTTCTCCGGAACCCGCAGGTACCCGAGCTCGGCGGCGATCGTCATGTTGCGGATCATCGAGCGGCCCATGAACGCGACCTTGCGGTTCGCGGCTGCGGCGGCGTCGAGGACCTGCTGCACGCGGTGCACGTGGGACGAGAAGCTCGCGACGACGACCTTCTTGCGGGCGCGCGTGATGATGTTCTCGAGCACGGGGCCGATGTCGCGCTCCGGGGCGGTGAAGCCCGGCACGTCGGCGTTCGTGGAGTCCGGCAGGAACAGGTCGACGCCCTGCTCGCCGAGACGCGCGAACGCACGGAGGTCGGTGATCCGGTCGTCGAGCGGCAGCTGGTCCATCTTGAAGTCACCGGTGTGCAGCACGCGGCCGGCCGGGGTGGTGATGGCGACGGCGAGGGCGTCCGGGATCGAGTGGTTCACGGCGACGAACTCGAGGTGGAACGGACCGAGCTGCTCGGTCTGGTCCTCGGCCACGTTGAGCGTGTACGGCTTGATCCGGTGTTCCTTGAGCTTCGCCTCGACGAGTGCGAGGGTCAGCGTGGAGCCGATGAGCGGGATGTCGCCGCGGAGCTTCAGCAGGTACGGGACGGCGCCGATGTGGTCCTCGTGCCCGTGCGTGAGCACGACACCGAGGACGTCGTCGAGGCGGTCCCGGATCGGCGAGAAGTCCGGCAGGATCAGGTCGACGCCAGGCTGGTGCTCCTCCGGGAAGAGGACGCCGGCGTCGACGATGAGGATCTTGCCCTCGAACTCGTAGACGGTCATGTTGCGACCGATCTCGCCGAGTCCCCCCGACGGGGATGACTCGGAGCGTTCCGGGTTCGAGCGGCTGCGGTGTGGAGATCTGTGTGGGCATTCGGTCCTACGGATTCGGGCGACGCACGTCGTGCGCCGCGGTGTTCGTCTAGCGGGTGGTGCCTGGCACCTTCGGTAGTGCGCCGCCGGCCGCTGCGTTGCGATCGGGACGGAAGTTGGAGAAGTCGGCGCCGGGGACGTCCCGGACGGCCTCGAGCGAGGTCTCGATGGCGTACGCCTCGGAGTCCTCGGGCCCGACGAGGGGCAGGCGGACACGCGGGCTGCCGATGCGGCCGAGCCCGTGCAGGACGTACTTCGCGGCGACGGTGCCGGGCACGTGGGTCATGACCGCGCGGACGAGGGGCTCGAGGCGCTTGTGCTCGGCCGTCGCGGTGGCCAGGTCGCCGCGGTTCACGGCGTCGACGATCGTGCGGTACGGCGTGCTCGTGATGTTCGCCGTGACACCGATGAGGCCCGTGGCACCGATCGACAGGTGCGGGAGCACGTTCGTGTCGTCGCCCGAGAAGTACATGAGGTCCGTGTTGTTGAGCACCCGCGAGACCTCGGCGAAGTCGCCCTTGGCGTCCTTCACCGCGAGGATGTTCGGGTGCTTCGACGCGCGCAGGATGGTGTCGTACGTGATCGGGATGCCGGTGCGGCCCGGGATGTCGTACAGGATCACCGGCAGGTCGGTCGCGTCGGCGATCATCCGGAAGTGCGTGAGGACACCGGCCTGGGTCGGCTTGTTGTAGTACGGCGTGACGATCATGACCCCGTCGGCACCGGCGCGCTCGCTCTGCTTGTAGAGCTGCATGGCGTGCGCGGTCTCGTTGGAGCCACCGCCGGTGATGATCTTCGCGCGACCCGCGGCGACGGACTTGCCGACCTCGACCAGCCGGAGTTTCTCCGGGTCGGTGAGGGTCGACGTCTCGCCGGTGGTGCCGGTCACGACGATGCCGTCGGCACCCGCCGTGATGCAGTCGTCGATGTGCTGCTCGACGCCCGGCCAGTCCACCTCGCCGTCGGCGGTGAACGGGGTCACGAGCGCGACGAGGACCTGGCCGAAGGGATTCTCACGCGTGGACACGGAGTCCAGCGTACCGGGCGCGACGGACCGTGCGTCCGTCCGCCCGGACGGTGCCCCGCCGGGAGGCCCGGATCACCTCCGGCAGGTGCGTTCAGGCGCGGCGGCGCCAGTCGAGGAAGCGGTAGCGCGTGCCGTCGACGCGGGACACCTGCCAGGGGCCCTCGTCGACGAGGGTCCAGTCCTCGCCGAGCGTCGGTGCCGAGGTGTCCCCGTCCACCTCGACGTCGACGACGGTCTCCGCGACGCGGTCGGCCGAGGACAGGGCGTCCGCGTAGACCGCGCCGCCGCCGATCACCCAGACGTCGTCGTCGGTGTCGAGCGCGCTGGCCAGGTCGTGCACGACCACGGCACCCTCGGCGGACCACGCGGTGTCCCGCGTCAGCACGACGTTCCGGCGACCGGGCAGCGGGCGGAAGCGCTCGGGCAGGGAGTCCCAGGTGCGACGCCCCATCACGACGGTCGCACTGCCGGTGACCTCGCGGAAGTGCGCGAGGTCCTCCGGCACGTGCCAGGGGATGCCCCCCGTCCGCGCCGATGACGCCGTTCGACGACCGGGCCCAGACGAGCCCGACGCCGGTGATCCCCACCGGCACGGCCGGCTCGCCGCTGGCGCGTCGATCCGGAACCGGCGGCGTGGGCCCGGGCTCCGTCCACGACCCCGCCCGGTCGTCCGTCATCAGACCGCGACCTTGCCGGAGATCGCCGGGTGGTGCTCGTAGCCGACGACGGTGATGTCCTCGTACTCGTAGTCGTCGATCGAGTCGCGGGGGGGCGAGCTCGAGCGTCGGCAGCGGGTACGGCGTCCGGGTCAGCTGCTCCTGCACCTGCTCGACGTGGTTGTCGTAGACGTGGCAGTCACCACCCGTCCAGATGAAGTCGCCGACCTCGAGTCCGGTCTGTGCCGCGACCATGTGCGTCAGCAGGGCGTACGAGGCGATGTTGAAGGGGACGCCGAGGAACATGTCCGCGCTCCGCTGGTACAGCTGGCACGAGAGCTTGCCGTCGTTGACGTGGAACTGGAAGAACGCGTGGCACGGGGCGAGCGCCATGCTCGGGATGTCCGCCACGTTCCACGCCGACACGATGAGCCGACGCGAATCGGGGTTCGACCGGATCTGCTCGATGACCTGGGCGATCTGGTCGACGTGCTCGCCGGACGGGGTCGGCCAGGAGCGCCACTGCACGCCGTACACCGGCCCGAGGTCGCCGTCCTCGCCCGCCCACTCGTTCCAGATCCGGACGCCGTGCTCCTGCAGCCAGCCGACGTTCGAGTCCCCGCGGAGGAACCACAGCAGCTCGTACGCGATCGACTTCATGTGCACGCGCTTCGTGGTGACGAGCGGGAACCCCTGCGACAGGTCGTAGCGCAGCTGCGCACCGAACAGGCTGCGAGTACCGGTGCCGGTCCGGTCGCCCTTCGGGGAGCCCTCCTCGAGCACTCGGCGCAGCAGGTCTTCGTACGGCGTGGGGATCTCGGTCACGACGTCGAGCCTAAGCGTGCACCGCGGTGGAGGCGAGCCGGGCGACCGGCGGGGTGTCGGGCCTCCCGGCAGCGCCGCGGCGGGCCGTCAGGTGCGTGAGTACCGTGGCGGCATGACGTCACAGCCCCTCTCGGTCCTGGTGGCCGGCGCATCCGGCTTCATCGGCACGCCACTCGTCCGTGCCCTGCGCGAAGCGGGGCACCACGTCTCGACGCTGGTTCGGCGCGAGCCGCGGACGCCGACCGAGTTCCGGTGGGCGCCCGGGGAGCGTCCGCTCGACCCGGCCGTCCTGGACGGCGCCGACGTCGTCGTCAACCTGTCCGGCGCGAACCTCGGCAAGCTGCCCTGGACGGACTCCTACCGACACGCGATCCGGTCCTCCCGGGTCGACGCCACGACGACCCTGGTCGACGCGATGCGTGCCGCCACGACACCGCCCCGCGTCTTCCTGTCCGGGTCCGCCTCGGGGGTCTACGGCGACCGGCCGGCCGACGTCCTCGACGACGACGCGTCGTCCGGCAGCGGGTTCCTCGCCGACGTCTGCACCGCCTGGGAGGCAGAGGCCCGCCGCGCGCCCGACGGCGTGCGCGTCGTGCTGCTGCGCACCGGCATCGTCATCGGTCAGGGCGGTGGCGCGCTCGCCCCACTCGTCCCGCTGACGAAGGCGGGTGGCGGCGGTCGTCTCGGCACCGGTGGCCAGTGGTGGCCGTGGATCGCCCTCGAGGACGAGGTCGGCGCGATCGTGCACCTGGTGACCGCCGACGACGTGTCCGGTCCGGTCAACCTGTCGGGCCCGGAGCCGGCCGTGGCCGACCGCATCACCAAGCGCGTCGCCGAGGACCTGCACCGCCCGTACCTGTTCCGCGTCCCGGCCTTCGCGCTCCGCAGGCTGCTCGGGGACGCGGCGGACGAGATGCTCCTGTCCAACCAGCGGATGGTCCCGGCGAAGCTGCTCGACTCGGGCTACACGTTCCGGTACACGCGGGCCGAGGACGCGGTCGACGCGGCGTTCTGACCCCGTCCCCGCACCGTCACCGTGCGTGCGCGAGGGCGGTCCGCATCGCGGCGCGGGCGCGCTTCCGGTCCCCCCGCCGCGTCGTAGACGACCCCGAGGCGGTACCAGGCACGCCAGTCGTCCGGGGCGGCCTCGACCGCGGCGCGGTAGCGCGGGAACAGCTCGTCGGCGGCGCCCCGGTCCGGACGCCCGGAGGGGCGCACCGGGACGACGTCCGACGGTGCGCCGCCGTCCCGTTCGAGCCGGGCGCCGAGGCGCGTGATGCGCAGTCCGAAGCGGAGTTCCAGCACGAGGAGCAGTGCCCCCCACCAGGGCCACGACGACCAGCGCGACGCCGATGCCGATGCCGACCGGGAGGCCGGTCGCGATGAACGCCACCGCCCGCTGCCCGACGAGCACGATGTACACCACGAGCAGGACGGTCATGAGCAGGACGCCCCAGAACGGTGACCGCAGGCCTCGCACGAGCGTCGCCTACCCGATGCCGAGCACGGACCCGAGGCCGACCGTCAACCCGCGCATCGACCCGACCGCCTGCAGCGCGGCGCGGATGCCCGGCAGGTAGGCGGCGTCGTCCCCGGTGTCGTGGCGGATGGTGAGGGTCTCGCCGGGACCGCTCAGCACCACGTCCTGCACGGCCTTCACCCCGGGCAGCCGGAGCGAGTGGATCGGCACGCTCGCGACCTGCTGCCCGCGCGCACGCTGGTCGACGTGCGGGGCCTCGACCGGACCGACGTCGCGCCGGGCCTCGGCGATGAGCTCGGCGGTGCGGACGGCGGTCCCGGACGGTGAGTCGATCTTCCCGGCGTGGTGGCTCTCGACGATCTCGACGGAGGGGAACCACGGGGCGGCGATCGTCGCGAGGTGCGTGCCGATCACCGACCCGATCGAGAAGTTCGGCACGACGAAGGCGCCCTGCTCGGGCCGGTCGACGAGCGACGCCCGCAGTCTCCCGAGTCGCTCCCCGGACCACCCCGAGGTACCGACCAGGACGTTCGCGCCGCTGGCCAGGGCGTTCTCGACGATGGCGGGGCTGAGCGCGGGCACCGTGACGTCGACGACGAGCTCCGCACCCGCGAACACCGAGCCGGGGGCGTCGTGCGCGCTGTCCCGCGAGGACAACCGCGCGACGAGCTCGAACTCGGGCAGTTCCTCGACGACGGCGGCCACGAGGCCCCCGAGCCGACCGGAGGCGCCGACGACGGCGACGGGAGTGACCATGTCCCCATCCTAGGATCGGAGCATGTCCGACGATCGCAGCCAGGTCAGCGTCCGCGTCGTCCCCGCCGACCTCCCCGAGGTCGACGCCCTGCTCGACCGGTACCTGGACGAGCGCGAGGCCACGTTCCCGAGCGCGCAGGGCAGCTACTCGCGGAAGCGGACACCGGCCGCCGAGTTCGTGCCGCCGAACGGCGTCTTCGTGGTCGCGACCGACGGGGCCGTCGCGGTCGGCTGTGGTGGCCTGCGCCGCATCGCCGACGACGGCGACGACGTCCGCTTCGAGGTCAAGCACGTGTTCGTGACGCCGGAGGGTCGGGGCCGCGGCGTCGCGACCGCGATGATGGACGTCCTCGAGGCCGCCGCCGTCGACTTGGGCGCGACGAGCATCGTCCTCGACACGAACGACTCGCTCGTCGCCGCGGGCGCGATGTACCGCGGTCGGGGCTACGAGCGGGTGCCGGCCTTCAACGACAACCCGAACGCGACCGCCTGGTACCGCAAGCCCGTGCGCCGACCCTAGAGCGGCTGCGGGACGGGCAGCCCGGTGCGGAGCTCGACCGGCAGGTGCGCGAGGTCGTTCAGGGTGACGAGCTCGGCGGGCTTCGCGGACCGGATCCGGATGATCGTCAGCGAACTGTGCGCCACGTTCGTCCCCATCCAGCGCCACTCCGGGGCCTGGAAGACCTCGCGGACGAACCAGCCGATGACGGCGTTGTGCGTGATGAGCAGGTCGTGGCGGTCCTCCATCGCGGGCGTGAACCACTCCGCGACGGCGTCCTCCATCTGCGCCTGTCCCGCGACGATCTCCTCTTCCGTGACGCCCCCCGTACCAGCCCTTGTAGGCGTGCGGCATGTCGGGTGTCGGTCCGGAGGGGATGCAGTCGAAGAGCAGGGTCGACGGCTCGGGCTGGATGGCCGGGAGGCGCTGCTGCAGGAAGGACGCGGTCTCGCTCGGGGCGTCGAGCGGGGGAGTGCCACACGCCGTCGAACGGCACGCCGCCCAGACGGTCGGCGATGAGCATCGCCTGGCGCTTGCCGCGTTCCGAGAGCTTGCCGTCCCGCAGACCGTGCTCGGCGTCCTGGTGTTCGCCGTGCCGGACGAGGTAGAGGTAGTGCGACATCGTGGAGGTCAACCGTCGATCCCGAGGGCGGCCGCCAGCCGGTCGCGCTGCACGTCCCCGACCACGGCGGTCACCGTCGGTCGGGTCAGGAGGTCGCGGGACAGGTCGAGCACGTCGGCGGCGGTGACGCGGTCGACACGCTCGAGGGCGGTCGCGAGGTCGGTGAACTCGCCGGTCCCGAGCTCGGCACGGCCGAGGCGGGTCATCCGGGCGTCGGAGTCCTCGAGCGAGAGCGTCAGCGCGCCCTCGATCTGCCCCTTGGCGCGACGGAGCTCGTCCTCGGTGATGCCGTGGTCGACCATGCGGCGGAACTCCCCGTCGATGATGTCGACGACCCCGGCGACGTTGTCGGGGGCGCAGCCGGCGTAGACACCGAACGCCCCGTTGTCGAGGTAGGCGGGTGCGAACGAGGACACGGCGTACGCGAGGCCCCGGCGTTCGCGGACCTCCTGGAAGAGCCGGGAGCTCATGCCCCCGCCGAGCACGGCGTTGAGGATGCTCAGCACCGGGCGGCGGTCGTCGCGGAGGTCGAGCCCCTGGGACCCGCGGAGCATGCTGACCTGCTCGGTCGGACGGTGGACGACCCGCACGGCGGACTCAACGGGGTCGGCGACGGGCTGCGCGGTGCGACGGGCGAGCGGCACGGCGGCTCCGGCGTCCGCGAAGACGGCCTCGACGAGCGCACAGAACCGGTCGTGGTCGACGGCCCCCCGCAGCGGTGACGACGATGCCGTTCGGCTCGTAGTGCTCGGCGTAGTGCGCCATCACCTCGTCCCGCTGGACCTCGCGGATGGACTCCGGGGTCCCACCGATCGGGCGGCCGAGGGCGTGCCCGTCGAAGGTCGCGGCGAAGAACGCCTCCCCCCGCCACGTCCGCCGGGTCGTCGGCCGCCATCGCGAGTTCCTCGAGGATGACCCCGCGCTCGACGTCGAACGCGGCCGGCTCGAGGGTCGAGTTCGTCACCATGTCGCCGATCACGCCGACCGCCATCGGGACGTCGGTGTCCCGGACGCGGGCGTAGTAGCAGGTGTACTCCTTCGCGGTCGCGGCGTTGTGCTCACCGCCGACGGAGTCGAACGCCACCGCGATGTCGAGCGCGGTGCGCTCCGCGGTGCCCTTGAACAGGAGGTGCTCGAGGAAGTGCGTGGAGCCGTACTGCCCGGCACGTTCGTCGCGGGAGCCGACCCCCCACCCAGAACCCGATGCTCGTGGAGTGGACGGAGGGGACGGACTCGGTGAGCACACGGACGCCCGAGGCGAGAACGGTGCGCCGGACGAGGGCTCCACCGGACGTCACGAAGGACGTTTCCGGAGCCTCGAGCGGCAGCGGCACTGGGCGGTTCATCGTCATGACTCTACTGAAGGCCGGGCCGGGATCGCCCAGGCAGACCGCCGTCGGGAGAGGCCACCCGAAGAGGGGTACAAAAAGAAGGACAGACGGACTCGTCTGTCTGTCCTCATCGTGCTACAGTGGTGTCACCGGATCGGGAGCCCCCCCCCCTAGATCTCGATCCGGTGGCTCGGGACATCAGTCCTGCGCGGCACGAGTCCCCCCCGCTCCGCCGCGGAGCCGATGACCCAAGGAGAGCCACGCTGTGACGGTCGATTCCCCCCCAACCGACCGTCCAGCGTCTCCTGGGTCAGCGTCTGCAAGGACGGGCCCCGAGCAACCAGAACCTCGCGTCGCCGGACGGGTCGAGCGTCCCCCCCCCCCCCCGGCTCCCCGCTCCGGCGGCGCGAAGGTCCGCATCCTCGAGACGGCCACCCGCCTGTTCTACGAAGAGGGCATCCACGGTGTCGGCGTCGACCGCCTCATCTCCGAGGCGAGCGTCACGAAGGCGACGTTCTACAAGCACTACGGCTCGAAGGACAACCTGATCCTCGCCTACGTGCGTGAGCAGCACACCCGCGTGCAGGCCTGGATGGAGTCCGTCGTCGGCGACGCCGAGTCCCCACAGGCCGCCGTCCGCGCGTGGGTCGACGCCCTCGCCGCCGACGTGAACCGTCCGGACTTCCGCGGCTGCGCGTTCCTCAACGCGGCCGCCGAGTACCACGACCCGCGGGACCCGGTGCGCCAGGTCGTCGCCGTGCACCGCGACTGGTACACGGAACGCCTCGGTGACCTGCTGCAGGCCGCTGGACACCCGCTCCCCGGGGACGGTGCCGACGAACTCATGCTCGCCCGCGACGGCGCGATGTCCGGTGCCTACGCCGGTGACGCGATCGCGGCGACGGCAGCACTCAACCGGGTCGCCGAGCGGGTCCTCGCCGCCTGAGCGCCGACCGGAGCGCTCCCGGGATCCACCGGGCGCACGGGTGTTGGCTCGGAGCATGACGAACCACCCGAACTGGAACCTGCCCGACGTCCCCTCCTTCGACCTGTCCAGCCCCGACTTCACGGACGGCGGCCAGCTGCCCGACTGGGCCCGCGGCTCCGACGCCGGTGGCGAGGACCGTTCCCCGGCCCTGACGTGGTCCGGTGCCCCCCGAGGGCACGCAGAGCTACGTGCTCACGGCCTACGACCCGGACGCCCCCCACCGGTTCCGGCTTCTGGCACTGGGCCGTCTCCGACATCCCGGCATCGGTGACGTCGCTGCCGCAGGGCGCCGGCACGGACGACTCGCTCCTGCCCGACGGCGCCACCCGCCGCCGCAACGAGTTCGGCACCGACACGTTCCTCGGGGCCGCTCCGCCCGCGGGCCACGGTCCGCACCGGTACTTCTTCACCGTGAGCGCGCTCGACGTCCCGTCGCTCGACGTCCCCGCCGGCGCGACGCCGGCCGTCGTCGGTTTCATGCTCCGCGAGCACCTGCTCGGTCGCGCGCAGCTCGTCGGCATCCAGGAGACGCCCGCCTCCTGACCCGGGCAGGACCGCGCGTCGAGCCCGGTCCCGACGGACGGCGTTGCCCGCGACGGCGAACGGCCGCCGACCCCGTCGGGGTCGGCGGCCGTCCGTGCGTCGGGACGCGGGTCGATCAGCCCTCGGCGGGCATCTCGGCGTGGGTGCCGTGGTCGTCGCGACCCTCGGTGTCCACGTCGTCGGCCACGACCGGCGCGAGCGACAGCTTGCCGCGGTCGTCCACCTTGGTGACCTCGACCAGGATCTTCTGACCGACGCCGAGGACGTCCTCGACGTTCTCCACGCGCTTGCCACCGGCGAGCTTGCGCACCTCGGAGACGTGCAGCAGACCGTCACGGCCCGGGAGCAGCGACACGAAGGCGCCGAACGTGGCGATCTTCACGACGGTGCCGAGGAACTGGTCCCCGATCTCCGGGTTCGTCGGGTTCGCGATCGCGTTGACCTGCGCACGCGCGGCCTCGGCGGACGGACCGTCGACGGCGCCGATGTAGACCGTGCCGTCGTCCTCGATGGAGATGTCGGCGCCGGTCTCGTCCTGGATCCCGTTGATCGTCTTGCCCTTCGGGCCGATCAGCTCGCCGATCTTGTCGACCGGGATGTTCACCGAGATCACGCGCGGCGCGGTGTCGGCCATCTCGTCCGGACCGTCGATGGCCTCGTTCAGCACACCGAGGATGGCCGAGCGGGCCTCCTTGGCCTGCTTCAGCGCGGCGTCGAGGACGGACGACGGGATGCCGTCGAGCTTCGTGTCGAGCTGGATGGCCGTGACGAAGTCCGAGGTACCGGCGACCTTGAAGTCCATGTCGCCGAGGGCGTCCTCGGCACCGAGGATGTCGGTCAGCGCCGCGTAACGGGTCTGGCCGTCGACGGTGTCGGAGACGAGGCCCATCGCGATGCCCGCGACCGGGGCGCGCAGCGGCACACCGGCGTTGAGGAGCGACAGGGTCGACGCGCAGACCGAGCCCATCGAGGTCGAGCCGTTGGAGCTCAGCGCCTCGGAGACCTGACGGATGGCGTACGGGAACTCCTCGCGCGACGGCAGCACCGGCACGAGGGCGCGCTCGGCGAGGAAGCCGTGCCCGATCTCGCGACGCTTCGGCGACCCCACGCGGCCGGTCTCACCGGTCGAGTACGGCGGGAAGTTGTAGTGGTGCAGGTAGCGCTTCTTGGTAACGGGCGACAGCGAGTCGATCTGCTGCTCCATCTTGAGCATGTTCAGCGTGGTGACGCCGAGGATCTGCGTCTCGCCGCGCTGGAAGACCGCGGAGCCGTGGACACGCGGGATCACGGCGACCTCGGCGTCGAGCGGACGGATGTCGGCGAGGCCGCGACCATCCATGCGGACCTGCTCGGTCAGGATGCGGCCGCGGACGACCTTCTTCGTGACCGACTTGTACGCGGCGCTGACCTGGCTGGTGGCGACCTCGGGCAGCGTGCCCGCGGCGACCTGCTCGGCGATGGCCGCCTTGACGCGCGACTTGAGCGCGTCGTCGGCGTCCTGACGCTCCGCCTTGCCGGCGATCTGGTACACGTCCCCGAGCTCGGAGAGGGCGAGGGACTCGACGGCGGCGTAGACCTCGTCGGCGTACGGCGGGAAGACCGGGTAGTCCTGGATCTCCTTGGCCGACTGCGCGGCGAGCTTCGCCTGCGCCTCGACGAGGGACTTGAGGAACGGCTTGGCCGCCTCGAGGCCCTGCGCGACGATGGCCTCGTCGGGCTTGGTCGCGCCGCCCTCGATGAGGTTCCAGGCGTGCTCGGTGGCCTCGGCCTCGACCATCATGATCGCGACGTCCTCGTTGCCCGCCTCGTCGGTGACGACGCGGCCGGCGACGGTGAGGTCGAAGACGGCGTCGGCGAGCTGCGACGCCTTCGGGAACGCGACCCACTGGTCGGTGCCGTTCGCGCCGGGGATGAGCGCGAGGCGCACACCGGCGATCGGGCCGGAGAACGGCAGACCGGAGATCTGCGTCGACGCGGATGCGGCGTTGATGGCCAGCGCGTCGTAGAACTCGTCCGGCGCGATGCTCAGGACGGTGATGACGATCTGGACCTCGTTGCGGAGGCCGTCGACGAACGACGGGCGCAGCGGCCGGTCGATGAGGCGGCAGACGAGGATCGCCTCGGTCGAGGGGGCGGCCCTCACGACGGAAGAACGAGCCGGGGATCTTGCCGGCGGCGTACGAGCGCTCCTCGACGTCGACCGTCAGGGGGAAGAAGTCGAAGCCCTCGCGCGGGTGCTTGCCGGCGCTGGTGGCCGACAGCAGCATGGTCTCTTCGTCCAGGTACGCGGCGACGGCACCCTGTGCCTGCTGCGCGAGACGACCGGTCTCGAACCGGACCGTCCTGGTGCCGAAGCGACCGTTGTCGATGGTCGCTTCAGCGAACTTGATCTCGGGACCCTCCAAGAGGATGCCTCCTTGCGTGTGTGAGCAGCAGACCCGGCCTCGGGCACACGCGTGCACGTGCGCTCCACGACGCGGAACGCATGTCTGGCCAGCAGTGGGAGCACTCGGGATGCGGTTCGGCCCGGATGCCACCACCGATGACCAGCTTCGTGCCGGTCTGCGTGCGGTGTTGTGTGTCGTCGCGGGGAACGGTCCCCAGACCAGCCGACCTTAGCATTCCGAGGTGGACCGACGGCGGTGCCCGTGGCGAACGGGCGTGTCCTCGGTAGCCTGCTCCCATGCGCGGGGAAGCAGCACGACGGACGGCCGGACCACGGGTCGCAGCAGCACCACGGCGGGCACCTCGGCGGGGTCGTGCCCGGAGCACCCTCCTCACCGTCGGGGTGCTGGTCGGCGCCCTCGTGGTCCCCGCGGTGACGGCGGCCCCGTCCTCGGCGACCCCGTCCTCGGCGACCGACTACCCGACGTGGCAGGACGTCCAGCGGGCGGAGGGCGACGAACAGGCGAAGCAGGCCGAGGTGGCGGAGGTCCGGGCCGCGCTCCGGTCGGTGCAGGCCGAGGCCGCGGAGAAGTCGCAGGTCGCCCTCGACACCGCCGCCGCGGCAGCCGCCGCCGAGGCGGACCTGGCCGAGGCCACCCGTACCGCCACGAGCCTCCAGGCCCACGCCGACGAGGCGTCCGCGACGGCCGAGCGCGCGCGGACCCGGGCCGGGCGCCTCGCGGCCGACCTGTACCGGGACGGCTCGACCGACCAGATGACCACCCGGATCGCGACGGCGGACGACCCCGACCAGCTGCTCTACCAGCTCGGCGCGCTCGACCAGCTGTCGACGACGTGGGACGGCGTCATGGACGAGGCCGCGGTCGCCGCCAGGACGGCGGCGTCGCTGCACGACCAGGCGGAGCGGGCCGAGGACGAGCGGGCGTCGCTGGCGGACCAGGCCGAGGCGACCGCCACCGCCGCCCGCGCGGCACAGCGACGGGCGGACGCGGCGGTCGCGGAGACCGAGTCGCACAGCGACGAGCTCTACGCGCAGCTCGCCGCGCTCCGGGACTCCACCGCCGAGACGCAGCGTCGCTACGAGGTGGGCCAGGCCGTCGCGGCGCAGGCGGCGGCGCAGGCGGCCGCCGCACGGGCCGCGGCCGAGACCGCGCGTGCCGCCGGCGGTGCTGCCAGCTCGGCGGACAACGCCTACCCGAGCACCGAGGGCGTCCCCGTCGACCCGGCGGCCGCGCAGGCCTACGCGCGCAGCGCCATGGGTGCCCACGGCTGGGGCGACGACCAGTTCGGCTGCCTCGTCTCGCTGTGGACGCAGGAGTCCGGGTGGCGGGCGAACGCGCTCAACGCGTCGAGTGGCGCGTACGGCATCCCGCAGGCCCTGCCGGCGTCGAAGCTCGCCGCCGCGGGCGCGGACTGGCGGACGAACGCCGCGACGCAGATCGACTGGGGTCTGGCGTACATCGCGGACCGCTACGGATCGCCGTGCGGCGCGTGGGACCACGAGATGAGCGTCGACCCGCACTGGTACTGACCCGGCGGGCGCGACACCGGTGTCACCGGTGCTGCAGCCCGCCGAGCAACGACGCGAAGTCGGTGACCGCCGGGAGCGCGTCCGCCTGCTGCGGCTGCCGCCGGGAGGCCCGGACCGCCCAGGCAAGGTCGGCTCCACCCCGGCGGATGCGCGCGTCGAGCACGCCCGCGTCGTCGCTCCCCCCAGTCGTCCGTGGCGGCGAAGACCGCGGTGGGGACGACGGCGGCCCGGAGGTAGGCGAACACCGGTCGGATGCCGTGCTCGAGGGCGAGCGAGTGCCGTGCGGTCCCGCCCGTCGCGCCGAGCAGCACCGGCATGTCGGTGAGGGCGTCCTTGTCCAGCACGTCGAGGAAGGACTTCGCCAGGCCGCTCATGCCCGCCGTGAAGACCGGCGTGACGAACACGACCGCGTCCGCCTCGACGACCGTGGCCGTCGCCGCCGCGAGTGCCGGAGCGGAGAAGCGGGTCAGCATCGCGTCGGTGATCTCGTGGGCGAGCGGGCGGAGGTCGACGTTCCGGACCTCGACGGGGCCCGCTGACTCCCCCCGCGAGCGCGGCACCGGCTGCGGCTGCGAGTCGGTCGGCGAGGAGGCGGGTCGAGCTGGGCTCGGAGAGCCCGGCGGAGACGACGGCGATGGTGTTCATGGAGACTCCCGACTTTCAATGCGTTTGCATGAACAGTACACGGAACCGCGGCGGACGGGGGAGGCATTCCCGTCCGCGCCGGACGCCGACGCACCCGCCGGGGAACGACAGGAGCCCCGTCCCTCACGAGGAGGGACGGGGCTCCGGACCAGCAGGGCTGCGACGCGGCAGCACCCTGACGATGACTAGCGGCGCAGGCCGAGGCGCTCGATGAGCGCACGGTAGCGGGCGATGTCGACGTCGGAGAGGTAGCCGAGGAGACGGCGACGCTGACCGACCATGAGCAGCAGACCACGACGCGAGTGGTGGTCGTGCTTGTGCTCCTTGAGGTGCTCGTTCAGGTCGTTGATACGACGCGTCAGAACGGCGACCTGGACCTCGGGGGGATCCGGTGTCGCCCGGGTGGGTCGCGTACTCTTCGATGATCTCCTGCTTGATCTTCGCGTCAAGTGCCATGGAGGATCCCCTTTCCTGCTCTGCGTGAGAGCGTGTCCGTTGCGCGGTGCCCACACCTGCTGTGTGAGCGCTCTTGATCCGCGGCCGTTCGACGGCAACCGAACGAGCATACCAGAGCGCGTCCCGCTCGACGAGCGGCGGTCAGACGGTCCGGGCCCGCAGGGGACGGCGCCGTCGGCGCTCCGGCAGCAGGCTCCGGACGAAGCCGACGAACGTCGCACCGAGCAGACCACCCATGCCGTTCGACAGCACGTCGCGGGGGGTCGGCGACCCGGTAGGGCAGGTACACGGCCTGCGCGAACTCGATGCCGACCGAGAGCGCGACGGCCACCACGGCACCGAGGACCCACCAGCGCCGGGGCAACCACAGCGCCGCGATCAGCCCGACCGGCACGAACATGGCGACGTTCGCCAGGAACTCGGTCCGGTCGTAGGTGAACCACGCCCCGTGCGGCAGCTGCTGGACCCAGGCGACGGCGCGGAGCACGAAGGAGTTCTCGGCCTCGGTGAAGACGTGCGGGGTGAGCGTCATGCGCCAGATCACCCAGGCGTAGCCCGCCGTCAGGGCGAGGAGGAGCAGTTTCCGCAGCATCGGGCCAGTCTGGGGCACCCCTGCTGGCCGGGCCCTGGGCGGCACCCTGGCATCCGGTGCCGATCGGGTGGGAACATGGCGGGCGAGAGCGACGCCGAACGGGGGGCGGCGCCCGAGCGGGAGGACGGCCCATGCCGGGAGCGCAACGCGCCTCGACCCGCCGACAGTGGGTGTGGATCGGGGTCGTCGCCGCGCTCGTCACGGCCGTCGTCGTCGCGGTCACGGTGGTCCTCCCGGGCACCGGCGACCGCCAGGTCGTGCATCGCAAGAGCGTCGCCGAGGCGTGGTCGGGTGGCCTCGCCCGTCAACCGGCGAGCGCGAACCAGCCACGCTGGCACGTGACCGCGGCGCGGGACGCGGGCCGGGTGACCACGGCCGAACGCCTCGCCGTGATCGCCGACCGGCCCCTCGCGACGTGGCTCACCGACCCGTCCGTCCCGGAGACCGTCGACACCGCCCGGAGCGTCCTCGCCGCGGCCCGGTCGCAGCAGGCGACCCCGGTGTTCGTGCTCTACGCGATCCCGGACCGTGACTGCGGCCACTGGTCGCGCGGCGGCACCGCCGAGGACGACTACCTGCCGTGGGTCCGCGCGGTCGTGCGTGCGCTCGCGGGCTCGCACGCGGTGGTCCTGGTCGAGCCGGACTCGATCGCGCAGATCGCCGTGTGCGAGCGGCTGCAGGACACCCGGCTGCCGCTCCTCCGGAGGGCGGTCGGGGCCCTGACCGGGCACGGCCTGACGGTGTACCTGGACGGCGGGAACGAGAACCGGGTCCCGGTGGACACGATGGCCGGGTGGCTCCGCCGGGCGGGCGTCGACCGCGTGCAGGGCTTCGCCACGAACGTGTCGAACTTCTACCGCGTGGACCAGGAGCGCGCCTACGCCGACGAGCTCGCCGACGCGATCGGGGGCGACCCACACTTCGTCATCGACGTCTCGCGGAACGGGCAGGGGTGGCGGGGCGACTGGTGCAACCCCGACGGTGCCGGCCTCGGCCAGACCCCGCACGTCACGCGCGGCACCACCCGGCTCGACGCGCTGCTGTGGGTGAAGACGCCCGGGCTGAGCGACGGCGCGTGCAACGGCGGACCGGCCGCGGGCCGGTGGTGGGAGGCGTACGCACTCGCCCTGGTCGCGAACCGCAAGCGCGACTGACGGCGGGACCGACAGCCGGGAGGCCCGGTCGCCGAACCGGCTGTCGGCCCCCCGGTGGTTGCATGTCGCCATGACCAGCCGCTCGCCGCGCTCCGTCGTCCCGCCGTACCTCCTCCGCGCCGTCGCCGACGCACCGGAGGACCGGTTCCCGCGCGCTGCCGCCGCAGCCCGGACCGCCCTCGCCTCGATGGACCGCGTCCAGGAGCCGAAGCACGTGACCGGCCTCCGCGCGGCCAGGACCGCCGAGGCGCCGGACGTCGCTCCGCGGCGCACGATCGCGGACGCCGCCGGCACGACGACGCTGCCGGGCAGGGTCGTGCGGCGGGAGGGTGACGGCGACACCGGGGACCCCGCGGTCGACGAGGCGTACGCGGGCCTCGGCGCGACGCACGCGTTCTGGCTCGAGGTGTTCGGACGGGCGTCGATCGACGGCGCCGGACTCCCCCCTCGACGCCACCGTGCACTACGGGCGGGAGTACGACAACGCCTACTGGGACGGGCAGCGGATGGTGTTCGGCGACGGAGACGGCGAGGTCTTCCGGCGGTTCACCGTCGCGGTCGACGTCATCGGGCACGAGCTGGCCCACGGCGTCACGCAGTACACCGCGGACCTCGTCTACCAGGGGCAGTCCGGAGCGCTCAACGAGTCGATGAGCGACGTCTTCGGCGTGCTCGTCGCCCAGTACGCCGCCCGGCAGACCGCGGAACAGGCGTCCTGGCTGATCGGCGAAGGGCTGTTCACGGACGCCGTGCACGGGGTCGCCCTCCGCTCGATGCGTGCGCCGGGCACGGCCTACGACGACCCGGTGCTCGGGGCGGACCCACAGCCCGCGACCATGGCCGGCTACGTGGAGACCGCCGAGGACCAGGGCGGCGTGCACCTGAACTCCGGCATCCCGAACCACGCGTTCTTCCTCGCCGCGACCACGATCGGCGGACCGGCCTGGGTCGGCGCGGGACAGGTGTGGTGGGACGCCCTCACCTCGGCCGAGGTGTCGGCGTCCATCGACTTCGCCGGCTTCGCGGCCGTCACGGTCCGAGCAGCGGCGGCGCGGTTCGGAGCGGGCTCGCGCGAGCACACCGCCGTCGCCGGTGCCTGGCAGCGCGTCGGGGTGACGGTCTGAGCCGCAGCAGCGCTGCTCGACCGGGCACTCCGGAGCGGATGCGGAGGGCGTAGGTTCCGGGGCATGCAGATCGTCGTGCGCCGCAGTGGTGGGTTCGCCGGCCTCCCGCGGGCATGGCGGGTCGACACCGATGCCCGTCCGGACGCCGACCGGTGGACGGAACTCGTCGGGGCACTCCCCGGCGAAGGTTCCGTGGCACCCGGGGCGGCTCCGGAGGGTGCGGGTGGGGAGGATGCCGATCGTGACGACAGCGCCGTCCGCGACGACTACGTGTGGACGGTGACCGTCGCCCGGACCACGGTGACGATCCCGGGTCGTCGCCTGGACGGCCCGTGGGCGGCCCTCGTGGAGCAGGTACGCGACCAGGGCGAGCCCGCCTGACGGGGTCGCTCCCGAGCCTCCCGGCGGGTCGGACGGACCGCAGGAGGCACCGGCCCGACCGGCAGGACGGTCAGGCGACCTCGATGACCGTGAGCCGGCGGGTGGGACGGGTCATCGCGACGTAGACGGCCGCCGCGGCCCGAGCGGCGTCGGAGCCGACCCGGTCCGGGTCGACGAGCAGCACGCCGTCGAACTCCAGGCCCTTCGCGTCCGCGCCGGTGAGCACCGTGACCGACCCCGGCCGGGGTGACCCGAGCCCGCGGACGTCGGCCTCGGTCCGGGCCAGGCGCTCGCGGACGGCGGCCACGTCGGCCTCCGGCACGATGACGCCGATCGTCCCGGAGCCGATCAGGTCGCGCTCGCCGTCGACCCGGTCCGCGACCGTGTCGAGCAGGTCCGCCCGGTCGACGCGCAAGCGCTCGACGGGGTCGCCGTCACGGACCGCCTCGTTCGCGGTCACCGTGAGACCGGCCGCCGCGGCGAAGGCCCCGGCCGCCTGGACGATCGAGCGCGGGGTGCGGTAGTTGACGGTGAGCTCCTCGAGGCGGGAGTCCAGCGGCACCTCCGGGGCACGACCACGACGACGACGGGCGAGCGCACCGCGGACGTCGTCCCACGTGCGGGCGGCACCCGGCGACGAGCCCTGCGCCATGTCTCCGACGATCGTGAAGGACCGCAGCGGGTTGCGGCGTGCCAGGACCCGCCACTGCATCGGTGACAGCTCCTGTGCCTCGTCGACCACGATGTGCCCGTAGGTCCACTCGCGGTCCTCGGCGGCACGCTCGGCGGTGGAGCGCGGGTCCCCGCCCTCCGCGAAGGCACCGGCGACCTGCTCGGCGCTGACGATGCCCTCGACGCCCATGTTCTCGATGGCCTGCCGGGCGTTCTCGATGTCCCGGTTCCGGGTGGCCTTCGCCTGCCGCTTCGCCGCACCACCGGTCGGGTCGAACACCCCGAGCAGCTCAGCCGCCTCGTCCAGGAGCGGCACGTCCTCGACCGTGAAGCCGGCCCCGCGCTCGCGCCGCAGCAGGGCACGTCGCTCGGGCGACCAGTTCGGTGTGAGGGACGCGAGCCAGTTCGGCCGGGCGTACAGGTCCTCGAGGAGCTTCTCGGCCGGCAGCGGCAGCCACGCCGTGTTGAGCAGGACCCGGGCGTCGTACGAGCTGCGGATGTCCTCGCGCAGCACCTTCTCGTCGGCCTCGTCCACCGTCGTCCCGCGGTGCCGCAGCTGGTCGGCGAGCAGTCGCGTCATGGCGTCGAGCGCGTTCTTGTTGAACGTGACGCGGGCGACGTTGTGCGGCTTGCCGCGGTCCTGGGCACGGCGCATGGCGTCGGCGACCAGCTGCGGCGGGACGACGAGCCGTTCGCCCTCGATGTCGAGCGTGACGGACTCGGTCGGGACGACCTGCCGCGACCGGACCGCGCGGCGGAGCAGGTCGGCCATCTCCCCCGGACCCCTTCACGGCGGCGACGTCCCGACGGTCGTGCACGGTGGTGTGGAGCCCCGGGTGGAGCGACCCGAGGGACGCCATCACGACACCGGTCTCACCGAGGGACGGCAGCACCTGCTCGATGTACGTCAGGAACGCCGGGGACGGCCCGACGACGAGCACACCGGAACCGCGCAGACGCTCCCGGTAGGAGTAGAGCAGGTACGCCGCACGGTGCAGTGCGACGGCCGTCTTGCCGGTGCCCGGCCCGCCCTGCACGATGAGGACGCCCTCGAGCGGGGAGCGGATGATCCGGTCCTGCTCGCCCTGGATCGTCGCGACGATGTCGGTCATCCGCCCGGTGCGCTCGGCGGTGACGGCCGCGAGCAGGGCTCCCTCGCCCTGCAGGTGCGTGCGCTCGTCGTCGTAGAGCGTGGCGTCGAACACCTCGTCCTCGACGCCGACGACCGTGCGGCCCTCGAGCGTCAGGTGGCGTCGGGCCCGCATGCCCATGGGATGCGCCGCGGTGGCCTGGTAGAACGCACTCGCGCCCGGCACGCGCCAGTCGAGCAGCAGCGGCCGGTGGTCGGCGTCCCGCAGCCCGACGCGCCCGATGTACCGGAAGGCGTCCTCGTCAGCGGGCGGGTCCTGGACCTCGAGCCGCCCGAACACCAGGCGGTCGCCCACGCGCCGCAGGGTGGCGACGGTGTCCTCGTAGAGCCGGGCGAAGGCGTCGCGCTCGGTCCGGCTCTGGTGGTTGCCACCGACTGCCTGCCGGCGGGTCTCGACGAGCCGCTGCTCGGCCTCGGTGGTCAGTTCGTCGAGTCGGTGGAACAGACCGTCGACGTAGCCGCGTTCACGGTCGATCTCGGTCGGTTCGGAAACACGCGGTTCGGACACTCGCAACCCTTCGGGACAGGGGTACCGATGATATCCCCCCTGCCCCGGTCGGGTCCGAACGCGAGCGCCCGCCTACATCTCCTCGTGCGTGTCCGGGTCGCCGTCCCAGAGCCGCCCGCGCTCGAGGGCGGAGATGGCCTGGACCTCGTCGTCGGTCAGCGAGAAGCCGAACACGTCGAGGTTCTCGCGCTGGCGGTCCGGGTCGCCCGACTTCGGGACCGGCACGGCGCCGAGCTGGACGTGCCAGCGGAGCACGACCTGGCCGGCCGAGACACCGTGCGCTGCGGCCGCGGCGGTCACGGGTCCCTCGGTGAGGAGCTCGGACTGCTTCGCCAGCGGGCTCCAACTCTCGGTGACGATGCCGAGACGCTGGTGCACGGCGCGGAGGTCGGCCTGCGGGAAGTACGGGTGCAGCTCGACCTGGTTCACCGCCGGGGCGACCCCGGTGGCGTCGAGGATGCGGTCGAGGTGCTCGGGGGTGAAGTTCGAGACACCGATCGAGCGGACCTTGCCGCTGTCCCGGAGGTCGACGAACGCCTTCCAGGTCTCGACGAACTTCCCGACGGACGGGTTCGGCCAGTGGATGAGGTACAGGTCGAGGTGGTCGAGCCCCAGGTTCGCCAGGGTCTCGTCCACCGAGCGGTGTGCCTCGTCGTAGCCGTGGTGGCGTCCCGGGAGCTTCGACGTCACGACGAACTCGTCGCGCGGCACGTCGGACTCGCGGACCGCACGGCCCACCGCGTCCTCGTTGCCGTAGTTCAGCGCGGTGTCGAGCAGGCGGTACCCGCTCGTGATCGCCGCACCGACCGCCGCGACCCCCCTCGTCTCCGTCGAGCGAGTACGTGCCGAGGCCGAGCGCCGGGATGCGGTGTCCGTCGTTCAGTTCGAGGGTCGGGACCTCCGGGACGCCCGCCATCAGCGGACGCCGAGCAGGTCGATGACGAAGATGAGCGTCTTGCCGGAGAGGAAGTGTCCGCCGCCGGCCGGGCCGTAGGCGAGCTCCGGCGGGACGACGAGCTTGCGGCGACCGCCGACCTTCATGCCGGGGATGCCCTCCTGCCAGCCGCGGACGAGCGCCGCGAGCGGGAAGTCGATCGGCTCGCCACGGCCCCAGGAGCTGTCGAACTCCTCGCCGGACTCGTACTCGACGCCGGCGTAGTGGACCTTGACGGTCGAGCTCGCCTCGGCGACGTCGCCGTCGCCCACGACGATGTCGGTGACCACGAGGTCGGTGGGGGGCGGGGCCCTCGGGGGGCGTCGAACTCGGGCTTGCTGTTCAGGTCAGTCATGCCCGACAGTCAACCAGAGGACGTGCACGTGCCCCGCAGGAGCCCTCCAGGCCACAGAATGGTTCCACTGTGACACCAGACGCCCCCCGCGAAGCCCCACCGCTCCCTGCTCGCCGACCTCACCCCGCTCCGCCGCTCCCCCCGCGTTCGCGCGGCTCTGGATCGGCAGCTCGATCGCCGGCATCGGCACCATGATGACGAGCGTCACGGTCGGGCTCGAGGTGTACGAGATCACGCGCTCGACGTTCATGGTGTCGCTCGTCGGCGTCATCTCGCTCGTGCCGATGATCCTCGCCGGGCTGTACGGCGGCATGCTCGCGGACGCCTTCGACCGCCGCACGGTGGCCCTGGTCTCCGCCGTCATGGCCTGGGTGTCGACCGCGATGATCGCCGCGCACGCCTGGCTCGGGCTCGACAGCGTCGTGCTGCTCTACGTGCTCGTGACCGTCAACGCCGTCGCGGGCACCGTGATCGGCGCGTCCCGGGCGGCGATCGTCCCGCGGCTGGTGGGCAACGACCTGCTCCCCGCGGCGAGCGCCCTCAACAGCATCAGCGCCGGGTTCTCCGTGACGGTCGGGCCGGCGGTCGGCGGTGTGCTCGTCGCCGCGTTCGGCTTCGCCCCGACCTACACGGTGGACGTCGTGCTCTTCAGCGCCGCGTTCCTCGGCGTGGTGACGCTGCCACGGATGGCTCCCGAGCACGACGCCCTCCGTCCGGGCCTGTCGTCGCTCGTCGAGGGTGCGCGGTTCCTCCGCCGCTCCCGGAACATCACGATGACCTTCGTGCTCGACATCATCGCCATGACGTTCGGGCAGCCTCGGGTGCTGTTCCCCGCGATCGGTGCCCTGGTCGTCGGCGGCGGGTCGATCACGGTCGGCGCCCTCTCAGCCGCCTACGCGGTCGGTGCGCTGCTGTCCGGTGTCTTCTCCGGCCCGCTCGGGCACGTCCGCCGACAGGGCGAGGCGGTCGGCTGGGCGATCACGGTCTACGGCGGCGCGATCGCCGCGTTCGGCGTCGTCGTCGCGGCCGCGCACCTCCTCGGCGGACGGGCGTCGGAGACGTTCTCGACGGGGATCCTGCCGGCACTGGCGCTCTGCGCGCTGGCCCTCGCGGTGGCCGGCGGCGCGGACAACGTGAGCAGCGTGTTCCGCGGGACGATCCTCCAGGCCGCCGCGCCCGACGGCATGCGCGGCCGACTGCAGGGCATCTTCATCGTCGTGGTCACCGGTGGGCCGCGCGTGGGTGACCTGTACGCCGGTCTGGTCGTCGCCGCGGGCTTCGCCTGGCCGCCGCTCATCGGCGGCGTCCTCATCATCGCGCTCGTCGCGCTGCTGCTCCGGCTCGTCCCGTCGTTCCGCCGGTACGACGCGCTGCACCCGAACGCGAACTGACGCGCCGGGGCGCGCCCGTCGCACGCACGGTGCGGACGGGAGGCTGCGCGCCGGACCCGGGGCGTGCCTCCCGTCCGGCAGCGGTCAGGACCGGCGACGGGCCTCGGCGTCCCGGGCGGCCTCGTCGAGCATCTCCTCGGTCACGACCGGGATGGCACCGGTCGCCAGCTCGATGCCGGACAACCGGGCGGGGCTGAGCACCCGGTGCACCTGGTCCGCGTCCATGAGACCCGCGGCGATCACCAGGGTCGAGATCGGGGTCGACGTCGTCAGGGCGGTGTGCGCGATGGACGCCGCCGCTGCGTAGCCGATGTACGGCGTCAGCGCGGTGACGACGCCGACGTTCGTGTCCACCTGGGCGGCGAGCCGTAGCTCGTTCGCCCGGATGCCGGTCACGCAGTGCTCGCGGAGCGTCGCGCACCCGCGGGTCATCCACTGCAGGGACTGCAGGATCGAGTGCGCGATGATCGGCTCGAACGCGTTGAGCTGGAGCTGACCACCCTCGGCCGCCATCGTCACCGTGGTGTCCGCGCCGGCGACCGCGAAGGCGATCTGGTTGACGACCTCCGGGATGACCGGGTTCACCTTGCCGGGCATGATCGACGAACCGGCCTGCCGCGGCGGCAGCGTGATCTCCCCGAGGCCCGCCTGCGGGCCGGACGCCAGGAGCCGCAGGTCGTTGCAGATCTTCGACAGCTTCATCGCGCTGCGCTTGACCGTGCCGGACAGGGTCATGAACGCGCCGGCGTCACTCGTCGCCTCGATGAGGTCCGGGGCCGTGACGACGTCGATGCCGCTCGCCTCCTGCAGCTGCCGCCGCACCTCGTCGCGGTACAGCGGGTCGGCGGTGATGCCCGTCCCGATCGCGGTCGCGCCGAGGTTCATCTCGCCGAGGAGCGGCACCACCCGGCGGAGCTGGACGACGTCCTCGGCGATGGTGTGGGCGAAGCCGGTGAACTCCTGGCCGAGCGTCATCGGGACCGCGTCCTGCAATTGCGTGCGGCCGACCTTGAGGACGTCGGCGAACGCCTCCCCCCGCTCCGCGAACGCTGCCGACAGCTGCTCGAGCTGGTCGGCGAGCCGGCGCACACCGGTGATCATCGCGATCTTGATGCTCGTCGGGTACGTGTCGTTCGTCGACTGGCTGCGGTTCACGTGGTCGATCGGGTGCAGGTGCGCGTAGTCGCCGCGCTCCCGGCCGAGCAGCTCGAGGGCCCGGTTCGCCAGGACCTCGTTCGTGTTCATGTTCGTGCTCGTCCCGGCGCCGCCCTGGACCACGTCTACGACGAACTGGTCCCGCAGTGCCCCGTCGCGGACCTCCTGCGCGGCACGGTCGATCGCGTCGGCCCGCTCGGCGTCGAGGACACCGATCGCCTTGTTCGCCCGGGCAGCCGCCTGCTTCACGGTCACGAGGGCCGCGACGAGGTCCGGGTAGACCGCGATCGGCACCGAGGCGATCGGGAAGTTCTCCATCGCCCGGAGGGTGTTGATCCCCCCAGTAGGAGTCGACCGGCACCTCCCTCGAGCCCAGGGAATCGGTCTCGGTGCGGGTGGCAGCGCTCGTCACGTCGTGGTCCTCTCCGTCGCGGTCACCTCCCGAGGCTAGCCCGCGACCGTCCAGCCGGTGCGGCCGGCCAGGAGGTCAGTGGAAGGCAGGGACGATGAGGTAGACGCCGTACAGCACCGCGGCACCGCAGGCGGCGAAGCAGACCACGGCGAGCGCCCGGAACGCACGGATCGCGGTGGAGGCCGCGGTCGGGTCGGGGAAGCCGGCGGTGGCCGGGCCGACGGTGCCGTCGTCCTTCACCGTGTACTTGCCCGCGCGGGCGTCGGCGGCGCTCCAGAGGCGGAGGCCCACGGAGTAGACGGTGACGACGAAGCACGCCGACACGACGGCCACCAGTGCGACGAGCAGGAACGCCGCCCAGTCGATACCCATCAGCAGGTCCCTCCGCAGCGTCCGTCCATGGCGATACCCATCAGCGACGGCCTCCCTTGCGTCCGGCCATGCGGCGGAGGGTCCGCTCGCGGCTCAGTTCGGCGCGACGCGCGGCGACGGCCTCGGCACGCTTGGCGCGCTGCAGGTCGCGCCGCTCCTTGCGGGTCAGCACGGCGTTCGCGGCGACGTCGACCTCGATGGCCGCGGCGTGCTCGTGCGGCTTGCGCAGCGACCACAGGTACAGGCCGAGGATCACGGCACCACCGATGACCGCGTCGAGCACGAGACCGATGACGCCGAAGTGGGCGATGCCCGAGGCGATCGCCCCGACCGCCGCGGCGGCGGGCAGCGTGATGAACCACGCGATGACGATCTTGCCGGCCGTCGACCACTGGATCTTCGAACCGCGGCGGCCGAGGCCCGCGCCGATGATCGAGCCCGACGACACCTGCGTCGTCGACAGTGCGAAGCCGAGGTGGCTCGACGCGAGGATCGTGGCGGCGGTGGACGCCTCGGCTGCGAAGCCCTGCGTCGCGCGGATCTCGGTGATGCCCGAGCCGAGCGTCCGGATGATGCGCCACCCGCCCGTGTAGGTGCCGAGGGCGATCGCCAGGGCACAGGCCACGACGACCCAGAACTGCACGCCCTGGTCACTCGACTGCGCGCCCGAGGCGATGAGCGTCAGCGTGATGACACCCATCGTCTTCTGCGCGTCGTTCGTGCCGTGGGCGAGCGACACCATCGAGCTCGTGAACACCTGTCCGATGCGGAAGCCCCCGCGCTCGTTCGGGAACACCGGACGACGGGTCACGCGGTAGGCGATGCGCGTGGCGAGGAGCGACACGAGCGCGGCGATCACCGGCGACAGGAAGGCCGGGATGATCACGACCGTCAGCAGTGCCGCGTAGTTCACCGAGTCGAAGCCGGCGCCGACGATCGCGGCGCCGATGAGCCCGCCGAAGAGCGCGTGCGAGGACGACGAGGGCAAGCCGCGCAACCACGTGATCATGTTCCACACGACCGCGCCGATCAGGCCCGCGAAGATCATCTCGGGGCTGATGGCGACGCCACCGGGGCCCTCGTTGATGAGCCCGTGCGAGATCGACGTCGCCACGGCGGTGCTGAGGAACGCACCGACGAGGTTGAGCACCGCGGCGACCGTCACGGCCACCTTCGGCTTCATGGCACCGGTGGCGATCGGTGTCGCCATCGCGTTGGCGGTGTCATGGAATCCGTTTGTGAAGTCGAAGAAGAGGGCCAACGCGATGACCAGGACGACTATGAGTGTGATGTCCACCGCGGGCAAGTGTCGCAGCCCGGCGGCTCCGGAGCAAACCCTGTCGTCCACCGGCCGTTCACCGGGGCTGCGGAACCGTTCAGCCTGCGAACCATCCGGATGGGAGGATGGGCCTCATGGGCACCGCGGAACTCCTCATCCTGTTGATCGGTTCGCTCGCGGTGACCGGCTTCGCCCGTGCCAAGGGGCTGCCCGCCCCGCTGCTCGTCACGGCCGTCGCGCTCGCCGTCTCGTTCCTGCCCGGCCTGCCGGAGATCGAGATCGACTCCGAGGTGATCCTCACGGTGATCCTGCCGCCGCTGCTGTACTCGGCGGCACTCGACGTGTCGTGGCAGAGCTTCCGGCAGTCGATCAAGCAGATCCGGCGACTCGGCATCGTCCTCGTCATCGTCACGGCGCTCGCGGTGGGACTCGCCGCGTACCTGATCATCCCCGACATGGACTGGCCGGCGGCGATCCTGCTCGGCGCCGTGGTCGCTCCGCCGGACGCCGTGTCCGCCGCCGCGATCGGCCGGAAGCTCGGACTCCCCCCGCCGTGTGATGACGGTGCTGTCCGGCGAGAGCCTCATCAACGACGCGGCGTCGCTGACCCTGGTCCGGGTGTTCACGCTCATCGCCGCGGGCACGTCGCTCACCATCTGGCAGGACCTCGGCATCTTCGGCCTGGCGATCGGCGTCGGCTTCGCGGTCGGCATCGTCCTCGGCGTCGCGGTGCACTGGATCCGGATGCGCATCAACGACCCCGTGGTCGAGACGATCATGAGCATCCTGTTGCCCTTCGTCGCGTACGTCCTCGCCGAGCACCTGTCCGGCTCCGGCGTCATCGCGGTCGTCACCGCCGGCCTGTACATCGGGTACAACTCGCCGAAGGAGGGGTACGCGACGCGACTGCAGGAGCGCCCGCTCTGGACGAGCATCGACGTCATCCTCGAGGGGTTCGTGTTCGCCCTGATCGGGCTGCAGCTGAAGACGGTCGTGCAGGACCTGCTCGAGAGCAACCGCAGCCTGGCCCAGACCCTCACCGCGGCGGCCGTCGTGCTCGTCGTCGTGGTCCTCGTCCGTCCGCTCTTCGTCTTCGAGTCCTACGCGCGCAACCGGATCAACGGCAGGTGGCTGAGACCGCTGCGCGTCCGGTTGTCCCGCGGGCACCGTTCCCTGCGGTGGTTGCGCGGCACGGCGGAGCCGAAGCTGAACTGGCGGGAGCTCACGGTCATCTCGTGGACCGGCATGCGGGGCGTCGTCACGCTCGCAGCAGCCGTCGCCGTCGTCTCCGACCCCGTCCAGGTCAAGGCGCAGGACACCATCTTCATCATCGCGTTCGTCGTGACGGTCGGCACACTCCTGCTGCAGGGGCTGACGTTGCCGTTCGTGATCCGCGCGTTGCAGGTGCAGGACCCCGGGGAGAGCGAGGAGGACGTCCGCAGCGAGATGCGCCTCAACCAGCGCACGACCGAAGCGGCGATCGCCCTGCTCGAGCGCCGACGTCCGGCCTGGGCGGAGCAGTACGGACACCAGGCCGTCGACAGCGTCGTGAACCGCCTGAAGGCCCGGCTCGAGCGGCAGGCCGAGACCCTCCGCCGCGATGCCGAGGAAGAAGAGGACGAGGAGCGCAACGCCCCGATGCGCCTCCGTGGCGCACAGATCCAGGACATCCGACGCGAGCTGCTCGACCGTCGCCGCGAGATCGTCCTCGAGGAGCGCGAGAAGGGCAACCTCGACGAGGAGGTCATGCGCCGCGTACTCGTGACGCTCGATGCCGAGGAGCTCGCGATGGACTCCGCGCAGGCCTCCCGCAGCCGCTCCTGATCCCGTCGCCCACCCCGGAGGCACCCCTGCTGCCGCGGCGTATCGTGGAGCGCCAGACGACAGGACAGGAGCGCAGCGCCGAGTGAGCACGCCGCGGAACGACCGACCGAGGAAGAACGACCTGCCGGAACGGGCAGGTGGTGCGCGGACGGCCGCCGGTCCACCCGCCGCCGCCCGCTCCAGCGCGCCGCCGAAGCAGCAGATCGGGCGCTACCGGCGCTGGTACTCGACCCTGCACCCGTCCCTCCAGCTCATCGGGCTGCAGCTCTGGATGCCGCTGTTCTTCATCGTCGGCTTCTGCCTCTGCTACGTCTTCGCCTTCCACGCGCCGCATCCGCACGACGTCCCGGTGGCGCTCGTCGGCAGTGACCCGTCGTTCGTCGCGGCCGTGCAGAAGGCCCTGCCGGGTGAGTTCGTCTTCCACACCTACGACTCGCTCGCGGCCGCGAAGCGGGACGTCCTCGCCGGGTCGATGGCGGTCGCGTACGACCCCTCGACCAACACCTTCTTCAAGGCCAGCGCGCACCAGTTCCAGGTCGCGAACCTCGTCCCGGCGACGCTGACGGCCGTGTCGACCGGCATCGGGGTCGCGACGCCGCAGGTCACCGAGCTCGCCGCGCTGCCGGCGCGGGACGAGTACGGCACCGTCCCGATGTACGTCATGCTCGCGTGGTGCATCGGCGGCTACATGGTCGCGATGTTCATCGGCATCATGGGCGGTCCCCTGCGGCACCGCACCCGCATGACCGTGATCGTCGTCGGCGGTCTCGTCATCTCCGTCATCACGAACACCCTCGCGGGTCCGGTCGTCGGTGCGATCTCCGGGCACTTCGTGCCGCTCGTGCTCATCGCCTGGGGGTGGATCGTGGCCATCGGACTCGCGGTCAACGGGCTGAGCTACTTCGTCGGTCGCTTCATCGCCGCCCCCCGCGATGATCTGCTTCGTGTTCCTGTCGATGCCGTCCTCCGGCGGGGCCTACCCGAAGTGGTTCATGCCGGAGCCGTTCGCGTGGCTGAACCACGTCGTGGTCGGCTCGAGCATGGTCGACATGATCAAGCACGAGGTCTACGGCGTCGGCCCCGGTCCGGCCCGCGGGCTGATCACCATGGCCTGCTACGCGGCCGCCGGGCTCGTGCTCATGTACTTCGGCAAGCAGTGGTGGGAGCGCCGTCGCATCCGGGCGATCCTCACCGGCCGCACCACGATGTTCCAGGACGCGAACACCGCGAACCGCGAGTTCCTCGGTCGTGAACGCGACGCCGAGCTCGAGCGGCACGGCCTGACCTCGACCGCGACCGGCACGCTGCAGGTGGTGCGCGACGACCGGTGGGAGGACGACCGCGCCGGCGGCGACGTGTTCACCGGTGGCCGCGACGGGCTCGAGAACGATCCGCTGGACCGCGGTCGGTAGCGCTCCCGGCGTCGGTATCCTGGGGTGACCATGTCCCGCATCGCCTGGCACCGCCTCCTCGTCACGATCGTCGTCGTCTTCCTCGTGCTCGCGGCGATGTCGTACGTCACGAGCATCGTCCTCGCGCCGAGCGGCGGCCGCAGCGTCGCCGGGCTCTGGGACGGCTGGGCGATGTTCTCGCTCGTGGCCGCGATCGCCTTCGGGGTCGTGGACTTCTTCGTGCGTCCGCTCGGCGGACAGAGCGGGGACGCGGACGTGATGGCCGCGGCCGAGGAGGCCCGGACCGGCAGCACGCGGACACAGCGGTCGCGCTGACCGTCGGTCGACGTCGGGCCCGCAGGCCTCACCGTCCGGCGTCCCCGGCGCTCAGGCCGGTTCCCCGATGCCCGTCCCGGTGAACCCGGCGACCGTCGCGTCGTCCTCGGCGAACACGACCCGCGCCTCGACCCGACCGCCCGCGAGCACACCGGGCAGCCAGTAGCGCGCGTCGTCCCACATCGCGTCGTAGGGGACGGCGTCGACCGGCACCCACCTCGGCTCCAACTCGTCGCCGCCCGACGGCTCCCCCTGCCAGCGGCGGCAGACGAAGACGTCCGAGACCTGGGACCAGGACGGGCGGAACGGGAACCGGTAGTCCAACGTGCCACGGGCCTCCAGGTCGGCAGCGTCGACGCGGAGACCGACCTCCTCGGCGACCTCGCGGACGGCGGTCTCGACCGCCGTCTCGTCGCCCTCGCGCTTGCCGCCCGGACCGACCACGCGGCCCGTGCCGAGCCCGCGTCGCTTCTCGCCGAGCAGGACCTCCGGCCCGTCCGCACCGTCCCGCAGCAGGTACACGACGACCACGGCCGGGTGCTGGGACTTGCTCTCGTCGCGCTCGGTCATGTGGTCCAGTGTGGCCGATCCGATGACGTACGCTCGTTGCATGGCAGGCGTGCTCTGGGGGGCGTCATGGCTGAGTCCCGGAGGGCGGGGCGCAGCCTCGAGGTGCTGCGCGCCGAAGCCGCCGAGGAGATCTCGGTCATCGTCGAACACCGCTGCCGGCAGGGCGACGACCCGTGGGACTTCATGCACACGCTGCCGACCGTGGACGAGCAGGTCGTGCTCATCCTCCGCGCCGAGGCCATGGACGTCGACGTCCGGATCGGCCGCCGGAGCTCCCAGTGGTCGGCGCACCCGGCCTCCGGTCACGGCACCGAACACGGCGAGGAGTACCACCGTCTCCGGCGCATCGCGCTCCAGCACCCCGAGCTGACGCAGGCGGTCTGGAAACTCATGGACGCGCTGCCCGGCGGTCGCTGACCTGGGGTTGGATGGGTGGCATGACCGACACCGTCCTCGCCGTCCTGAACCAGCCCTCGCGGTCCGCAGCCCCGCACGACCCGGAGTCGGACGCCTTCACGTGGGAGAAGCCGCTCGAGGAGCACGTCCAGGTGATGGACCTCGGGCTCACCCGCGGGGACGGCGTCTTCGAGACGATCACGGTCATCGACGGCCGACCGCAGGCGCTCGAGGCGCACCTTGCCCGCTTCGTCCGCTCCGCCGCCAAGCTCGACCTGCCGGAACCGGACGTCGACGCGTGGCGGCGGGCGATCGAGGCCGTCTGCGCCCGGCTCGACCCGGTGCGCGAGGCGTACGCGAAGACCGTGCTCACCCGGGGCGTCGAGGGCCTCGGGCGTCCGACCGGGTGGGTGTACGCGGCGCAGTCGGCCGACCAGACGCGTGACCGCACCGAGGGCATCGGCGTCGTCACGCTCGACCGCGGCTACCGGCACGACGTCGAGCGGACCTCCCCGTGGCTGCTGCAGGGCGCGAAGACGCTCTCGTACGCGGTGAACATGGCGGCACTCCGGGAAGCCGTCCGCCGCGGAGCCGACGACGCGCTGTTCGTCTCGACGGACGGGTACGTGCTCGAGGGCACCCGCGCGAACCTCATCATGTCCGTGGGCGGCCGCTTCGTGACGCCCCGCACCGACATCGGCATCCTCGACGGCACCACGCAGGCCGACGTCTTCCGCTTCGCCGAGCAGGAGGGCATCGAGACCGCCTACGAGCTCGTCACGCTCGACGACCTGCGGGCCGCCGACGCGCTGTGGCTGGTCTCCAGCATCCGGCAGGCGGCACCGATCCACACCGTCAACGGGGTGCGGATCGAGATGGACCTCGGCATGACGGAGCGCATCAACGACTTCCTGCTGGCGCGCGAGGACTGACGCGTCGGACGGGAGGCACGGGGCGGGGGTGCGCCGCGCCCCGTGCCTCCCGTCCGACACGGTGTCACCAGCGCGGTGTCGTGACGCCCTGACCGTCGACGTAGGCGAAGACCTGGCGGCCCTCGATCCAGACGCGCTGCGCGCGGCTGGTCGCGTCGAGCGGGTCGCCGTCCCAGAGGACGAGGTCGGCGTCGTACCCCGCGGCGATGCGGCCGACACGGTCGCCGAAACCGAGGATGTCCGCGGGGGGCGGAGGTGATCGCCTCGAGCGCGGTCTGCCGGGGCAGCCCGTCGCGGACGGCCATCGTGGCCTGGGTCACGAGCATGTTGATCGGGACGACCGGGGCGTCCGTCGTGATCGCGACCCGGACCCCGGCCGCCGCGATCGTGGCGAGGTTCGGGATGCCGCGGTCACGGAGCTCCACCTTCGACCGGCTCGTGAACAGCGGGCCGTAGACCACCGGGATGCCCTTCTCAGCGAGCAGGTCGGCGATCTTGTGGGCCTCGGTGCCGTGGTTCACGACCAGGCGGTAGCCGAACTCCTCGGCGAGGCGGATCGCCGTCGCGATGTCGTCGTGACGGTGGGTGTGCTGGTCCCAGGCGAGCTCCCCGTCGAGCACGCGCGCGAGGGTCTCCTTCGTGAGGTCACGCTCGAACGGCTCGTCCTTGCGCGCAGCGGCGTCGCGGGCAGCGCGGTAGTGGTCGGCGGCCAGGAAGGCCTCGCGGATGACCTTCGCGACGCCGAGGCGGGTCGACGGCGTCTGGCCCTTCTCGCCGTAGACCCGCTTCGGGTTCTCGCCGAGGGCGCTCTTCACGCTGACGCTGTCCGAGATGAGCTGTTCGTCGATGGTGCGGCCGCCCCAGGTCTTGATCGCGACCGTCTGCCCTCCGATCGGGTTGCCGGAGCCGGGCTTGACGACGATGCTCGTGATGCCGCCGGACAGGGCGTCGCGGAAGCCCTCGTCCTCGATGTCGACCGCGTCGATCGCCTGGACCGCCGCCATGTTCGGGCCGGTCATCTCGTTCGTGTCGTTCCCGGCGGGCCCGTTCGCCTCCTCGTGGATGCCCACGTGCCCGTGCGCCTCGACGAAGCCCGGCAGGAGCCAGGCACCGGCGGCGTCGACGACCGGCAGCCCGTCCGGCGGGGTGACGTCCGGTCCGACGGCGGTGATCCGGCCGTCCTGCACGACGACCGCCCCGCCGTCGAACTCGTCACCCTCGACGGGGACGACGTGGGCACCGGTGATCACGAACGTGTTGTCAGTCATTCCACAACGGTACCGATCGGTGCCCGTACCGGGACGGGCCGGGCCGACCGTGCCGGCCCGGCTCGTGCATACGACATCCGGGTTCTTCCCTGATCGGGCCGCACCGCCACTACCGTCGGCCGGTGCGAGGAACGGGAGGCGGCATGACGGGCACCACGGACACGGCCGACAGGACAGTCACGATCGGCGCGGACTGGGCGCTCCGTCCCGGGGCGTCGGGTGCACCACGCGCGGCGACCGGGAGCGGGCGTGCCGCGGGGGCTTGGCCACGCCACGGCTCGACCACGCGTCCGTGGCGGAGCAACCGGCGGCTGCCGCGCGCCGACCGGATGACACACTCGGTGCGGTGTGCGTTGCCGCCCGCGATCGCGGAGCAGACGTACGTGGCGCCGCCCGACCTCGCCGCTCTGCTGACACGCGCGACCGACCGCCTGGTGGACCTCGACCGCCGGCTCGGTGACCGCACGGCCGCGTTCGACCTGCTGCTCGCCCGGACCGAGGCGGTCTCGTCGTCGCGGATCGAGGAGGAGCACGCCACGCTCGACGACTACGCCCGGGCGCTCGTCGGCATCCGCGCGAACGGCAGTGCCACGGCGATGGTCGGGGCGACCGCCGCCCTGCGCGGGATGATCACGGCCGCCGGTCGGGGCAGCATCACCGAGCGGTCCGTGCTCGACGCCCACGCGGTGCTCATGCGGGACGACCCGGTGGACGGCCCCGCCGCCGGGCAGTGGCGTCGGGTGCAGAACTGGATCGGCGGCGGGGTGTCTCCCCCGGGACGCCGCGTACGTGCCGCCGCCCGCGGACGACGTCCCCGCCGCGATGGCCGACCTCTTCGCGTTCCTCGCGCGGGACGACGTCGACGCGTTGGCGCAGGCCGCGATCGCCCATGCCCACTTCGAGTCCGTCCACCCGTTCACCGACGGCAACGGGCGGATCGGTCGAGCGCTGGTCAACGCGGTCCTGCGGCGGCGTGGCGTCACGACCGCGCTCGTCGTGCCCGTGGCCGCTGCTCTGGTCGCCGATCGAGCGGGCTACTTCGCCGAGCTCGAACACTACCGGGACGGCCACGTCGACGGGATCGTCGCCCTGACGGCGCGGGCGGTCGGCGTCGTCTGCGACGAGGTCGAGTTCGCCGCGCTCCGACTCGACGAGATCGAGCACGACCGGAACATGGTCCGGCCGACGGGCCACGGGCCACGCGTGGCGCACCGCCCGGACCTCCTCCGCGTCCTGCTGGCCGATCCTGTGCTGACCGAGGCCGCGGTGAGCGCAGCGCTCCCAGCGGACTTGCCGTGGACCGACGCGGTGATCGACGAGCTCGTGGGCGCCGGCGTGCTCCGCCCCGTCACGGAACGTCGACGCGACCGGGCCTGGGTGGCGTCGGACGTCCTGGCCGAACTCGACGCACTCGCCGAGCGGATCCGGGCGGCAGCGGCACCGGGCTCCTCCGGTCTGACCCCAGCGGCAGCGTGACGGGGAGACGGAGCCGGGTCGGGCCTCCATCCCGAACGCATAGGGTGGGCCGGGTGACCAGCGAGCACGACGTGACCACCCCGCCGACCGCCGCCAAGCGGCCCGTGACGCGGACCCACCACGGCATCGACTTCGTCGACGACTACGAATGGCTCCGTGACAAGGAGTCCCCGGACACCGTCGCGTACCTCGAGGCCGAGAACCGGTACACCGAAGCGCAGACCGAGCACCTCGGTGCGCTGCGGGACCGCCTGTTCGACGAGGTGAAGAGCCGCGTGCAGGAGACCGACCTCTCGGTGCCGGTGCGGATGGGCCAGTGGTGGTACTTCACCCGCACGAGCGAGGGCAGCCAGTACGGCGTGCAGTGCCGCGCCCCGATCAGCGGGCCGGACGACTGGACGCCGCCGTCCCTCGACGAGGGCTCAGCCACCCTCCCGGGCGAGGAGGTCGTCCTCGACGGCAACGCCCTCGCCGACGGACACGACTTCTTCTCGCTCGGCACGTACGACATCAGCGACGACGGCAGCCGCCTCGTGTACGGCGTCGACGTCGAGGGCGACGAGCGGTACACGCTCGCCGTCCGCGACCTCGAGACCGGGCAGGACCTGCCCGACACCATCCCGAACACCGGAGCCGGCGCGACGTTCGACCCCTCCGGGCGGTACGTCTTCTACCCGACGGTGGACGAGTCCTGGCGCCCGGACCGCATCTGGCGGCACGAGGTCGGCACCGCGGCGGACACCGACGTGGTCGTGTTCGAGGAACCGGACGACCGGTACTGGGTCGGCGTCGGGGTCACCCGTTCGTCGCAGTACATCGTCATCGAGCTCGGATCGAAGATCACCTCCGAGGCGCTCGTCCTCGACGCGTCCGACCCCACGGGCGCGTTCCGTGTGGTGTGGCCGCGTCGCGAGGGCGTGGAGTACGAGATCGAGCACGCGATCGTCGGGGGCAGCGACCGTCTGCTCGTCCTGCACAACGACGGCGCGGAGAACTTCGAGCTGGTCGACGTGCCCGCGGACGACCCGACCTCGACCGCCGACCGCCGCGTGGTCGTCCCGCACCACGAGCAGCGGCGCATCGAGTCGGTGGACGCCTTCGCCGGGCACCTCGCGCTCGAGTACCGGTCCGAGGCGCTCCCCCCGGATCGCCGTCATCCCGATCGAGGGCGACGGCTACGGCGAACCCCACGAGGTCCCCTTCGACGAGGCACTGTTCTCGGCCGGACTCGGCGGCAACCCCGAGTGGGACCAGCCGACCCTCCGCCTCGGGTACACGTCCTTCGTGACCCCGTCCGAGGTGAGCGACCTCGACCTGGCGACCGGACAGGTGACCGTCCTGAAGCGGCAGCCGGTGCTGGGCGGGTACGACCCGGCCGACTACGTGCAGGAGCGCGACTGGGCGACCGCTGCCGACGGCACCCGCGTCCCGATCTCGCTGGTGTGGCGCAAGGACGCCGTCGACGCGGACGCCCCGGCGCCGCTGCACCTGTACGGCTACGGGTCGTACGAGCACTCGATCGACCCCGGCTTCAGCGTCATGCGCCTGTCGATGCTCGACCGCGGGGTGGTCTTCGCGGTCGCGCATGTCCGCGGTGGTGGCGAGATGGGCCGGCACTGGTACGAGGACGGCAAGACCCTGACCAAGAAGAACACCTTCACGGACTTCGTCGCCGTCGCCGAGCACCTGATCGACAGCGGTCGGACGAGCGCCGACCAGCTCGTGGCCGAGGGCGGCAGCGCCGGTGGGCTCCTGATGGGCGCGGTGGCGAACCTGGCCCCCCGAGCGGTTCGCGGGCATCCTCGCCGCGGTGCCGTTCGTCGACGCGCTGACGAGCATCCTCGACCCGGACCTGCCGCTCACGGTGATCGAATGGGACGAGTGGGGCGACCCGCTGCACGATGCCGAGGTCTACCGCTACATGAGCGAGTACACGCCGTACGAGAACGTCCGTGACGACGTGCAGTACCCGCGCATCCTCGCCGTGACCTCGATCAACGACACCCGCGTGCTGTACGTCGAGCCGGCGAAGTGGACTGCGAAGCTCCGCGAGGTCGGGGCCCCCGTCCTGCTGAAGACGGAGATGGCCGCCGGCCACGGTGGCGTCAGCGGACGGTACGACTCGTGGAAGGAGCGGGCGTTCGAACTGGCCTGGTTGCTCGACGTCCTCGGTCTGGCCGACGTCTCCCCTGCGGCCGCGACGGCGAACCCGATCGCGGCCGGCTGAGCGGACCCCGCGACCGACACGACGACGGCGCGCACCCGGCCCGGGTGCGCGCCGTCGTCGTGTCCGACGGTCACACGCGGTTGAGCGCGTGCACCGCCTCGTCGTAGGACTCCTCCGCCATCCGGACCCGGTCGCCGGCGAGCACGCCGTACCCGAACGTCCCTTCGCCTCCGCGATCGGCGATCCCGGAGTGCGTGCGGAGCGCGTCGAGTGCGTACAGCGACCGCACCCGCTCGGTGAGGACGTCGGCGGCGGTCCCGATGCGCTTCCACAGTGCGTGCGGGAAGGCGTCGTCCCCGAGCACGTCCATCGCGAGTCGTGCGCGCATCGTCCCCTGCCAGGCCAGTTCGGTCGCAGCCCGGTCGGCTGCTTCGCGTGCGGCCGCCGTGTCGGAGGTGTCGTCGGCCACGGCGTCGCGCACGAGCTCCCGGACGTGGGGCTTCACCGTTGCGGTGACGTCCTGGGCGACCTTCTTCGGCGACCGGAGCGCCCACGCCGTCGGGGCGGGCCGCTCGACGGCGTCGTCGAGGGCGTCGAGGAGCTCCAGGAACGGCTTCCCGTGCAGCGCCGCGACGACGTCCCGCACCGCGGAGTCGCGTCGCTCGCGCGTGGCGGCGAGGATGCGTTCGCGGGTCATGGCGTCGACGAGGGCGTCCTGCGCCGGCGTCGACGCCCGCGGCAGCCGCTCGACCAGGTACTCGGCGAGCGCGGCACGGGCGGCCACGTCGGCGAGGGCGTCGGCGCCGGCGACGGCGCGGTCGACGGCGTCACCGGCGGCGAACGCGGGTCGGTAGGTCTGCAGGATCGCTGCGATCTCCAGCGTCGTCGCGGCCACGTCGCGGAGCTCAGCGTTCTCGCCGGAGCGCAGCCGGGCCTCCTGGTCGAGCAGCGCGGAGCGCAGCTTCCCGAGACGCTTCGTGAGGATGCGCGCGGTCGTCCCCTTCTCGGGACGGTCGACGGTCTGGAGGCGCGGTGCCGGTGCTCCGGCGAGCCCGCGTGCCAGCTTGGACGCGACGGCGGCGGGGCCGGCGCCGACGGCCGCGAACCGACCGTCGAGCGCGGCGAAGAGCTCGTGAGCGACCTGTTCGTCCACACCGCCGACGGTCTCGACCTCGACCTCCCGCCAGGTGCGCGGGTCGGCCGGAGCGTCGTCGTCGAGCCGTTCGGCGACGACCCGGTCGTCCGCGAGTTCGGCGATCTGGTCGCCGTCCTCGTCGAGCAGGCGGGTGACGGTGCGGGTGGTGGTGATGCGGACGACCGGGTGCAGTCCGCGGCCCCGGCGCTCGGTGAACAGGGCGGCGAGGACCTCGTCGGGCACGGTGTCCGGGTCCTCGGTGAGCGGGAAGTGCTGCTCGTGCCGGACGGTGTCGGACTCGGCGCGCTTGATGTGCCAGCCGGCGTCGTGTCCCCCCGGTGCGACGGCGGACGGTGACGTGCGCGGCGACCAGGTCGTACCGCTGCGTGTCCCAGTAGGTGGCGTCGAGCTCGAACGGCTCCTGGTGGTCAGCCCGCATGATGCCGCCGACGCCGATCAGGTCGGGGAGCGGGGCTCCGTCGGGCAGGTCGTAGGTGCGCTCGATCTCGAGGTGGGTGTCGCTCACGCGGTCCTGTCTACCAGGGTGGGAGGGGTCGCCTCGTCACGCGGTCGGCCGCGACCGCCCCGGCAGGTGCCGCCGGGGCTCGACGACGGTCACGAGCCTCCCGGGGAGCAGGACGAGAATGAGGACATGAGCGAGACGATCACCCGTGACGCGTTCGTGCCCCAGGCCGGCGGCGTCACCATGTTCACCACGAGCTGGTGCGGCTACTGTGCCCGGCTGAAGAACCAGATGACGAAGGCCGGTGTGCCCTTCCGCGAGGTCGACATCGAGCAGACGCCGGGCACCGCCGAGCTGGTCGCCGAGGTCAACGGCGGCAACCAGACCGTGCCGACCCTGGTGTTCCCGGACGGCAGCACCGCGACGAACCCGTCCCTGGCGGAGGTCCAGTCGCGCGTCTGAAGCGCACCGCCCGGCGCGGCCCGGCGCGAGCTGGCCCAGCACAACGAGAACCCGCTCGAACCACGGACGTCCGTGGTTCGAGCGGGTTCTCGTTGTGCGGTGCCGAACGGCGCCGGGCTGGGGCCCGCCCGGGCTCGGCGTCGGGCCGCCGCCGAGCGCTAGCGGCTGAGCGCGTCCATGAGCAGCGCGGCCATGGCGTCGAGCTGGATGTCGCCGGAGTCGACGACCTCCTCGTCGGAGCCGTCGAGCGCCCGGGCCGCGAGTCCGGCCTTGCTGTCGATGAGCTCGGCGATCTTCGTGTCGATCGTCTGCGCGGCGATGATGCGCCACGCGGTGACCGGCTCCTCCTGCCCGATGCGGTGCACGCGGTCGATCGCCTGGGTCTGCTCGGCGCTCGTCCAGGACAGCTCGGCGAGGACGACGTTGGACGCCACCTGCAGGTTGAGCCCGACACCCGCCGCGGTGAGCGAGCAGACGATGACGGCCACGTCCGGGTCGTTCACGAACGAGTCGATCTCGGCCGTGCGCTGCGCCGGCGTCTGGTCGCCGCGGATCGTCGCCGTGCGCAGGTGCCGACGGGCGAAGACCTCCTCGGCCTGGTCCATCACGTCGAGGTGCTTCGCGAAGAAGACGACCTTGCCGACGTTCGAGGCGAGCTGCGCCGCGTAGTCCGCCGCGAGCTGCGCCTTGGCCCGGCCGATGCGCCGCACCATGGAGAACACGTTCTCGCCGGTGGACGAGGCGTCCTGGTCCTCGAGCTCCCAGCGGGCGACCTGGCGGACGAGCTTCTCGTCGATGCCGACGACCGGGTCCTGGCCGGTCCGGGCGGCGAGCGCCTGGTGGTACCGCTTGACGAGCTTCGCGGTGAGCTCGCGCTCGGCGTCGCGGATGGAGCGGCCCTCGTCGCCGTCGAGCTCGACGGGGATGTCGGCGATCCGGCGGGCGGGGATGTCCGCCGCGACGTCGACCTTGCGCCGTCGGACGATGCCGAGGTCGATCACGGCCTTCCGCGCTTCGGTGAAGAAGCCCTGGTCGGCCGGGGTGAGCCCGATCTCCTCGAGCTCGTTCATGAGCTGCGCGCGGGGCTTCTTGTCGTCGATCCAGCCGAGGAACTCCCAGATGGTGCGGAAGTCCTCGACGGAGTTGATGAGCGGGGTACCGGTCAGGGCCATGAGCAGCGGGTTCGCCGTCCGCTCCCGGATCTTCTCGGCGAGCTGCAGCACGTACTTCGAGCGCTGCGACTCCTTGTTCTTGATGAAGTGTGCCTCGTCGACGACCATGCCCTTGAAGCCGAACGTGCCGAGCCAGCCGACGTGCCGGTCGAGGATCTCGTAGTTGACGATGAGGATGTCGGCGAAGCCGTCGAGGTCCTGCCCGTCACCGTGGATGACGGTCGCGCGGTGGTTCGGCACCCAGCGCTCGGCCTCGCGCGCCCAGTTCGTCTTGACGACGTTCGGGACGACGACGAGCAGCGGGAAGGCCTTGGCCGCGTCCGCCGCGAGGAGCGACTGCGCGGTCTTGCCGAGACCCGGTTCGTCGGCGAGCAGGAAGGTGCGGTGTCCCTGCGCGGCGGAGGTGACGAGCTCGGCCTGGTGCTTCATCAGCGTCACACCGGAGGGTGTGTGCAGCGACGCGGGCTCGGGCAGCGGCATGGACGCTGCTCCCCCGCCGGCGCCGTACTCGAACGACTTGAACAGCGGACCGAAGAGCTCCCAGTTCGCCAGCCGGCGGGGATGGGCGACGGGCTGGTCGGCGAGCGCGAAGTCCGGCGGCAGGAACGGGTTGGCGAGCTGGCGCTGCACGACCGCCTGCGGCACGACGGCACGCTCGGGGGGTCTCCACCGCCGCGGTGGGTTCGGCCGCGATGACGAGGTCCTCGGGCTGGAGCTCCATGCCGGCGGCGATCATCATGTCGCGCTTCACGGTGCGGGTGGCCTCGGAGACCGCGGCCTCCTCGGTCAGGAGCTGGATGACGCTGGTGTCCCGGGCGGCGGTCTTCGCCAGGATCGTCGCGACGCCGTCCAGGCGCTTGAGCTGCTCGGCACGCTGTGCGTCGGTGAGCGTCGTGTCCGCCTTCACGCGGGCACGCTCCTCACGCATGAGCAGCGCCACTGCCTGGAACTTCGTGCGGTTCGTGGCCTTGAGGGCTCCGCGCTGCGCGGCGGCCTCGACCTCGCGGACGGCACGGGCGAGGACGGGGATGAGGCCGTCGTTGTCGAGCGGCCGGGTCCGGCGCGACGCCGTCCGCGTGCCACCGGCAGCGCGGCGGGTACCTGATCGAGCCAAGGCTCCTCCTGTTCCGCCCTCGTCGGGGCGAGCCACCCGGTACGGGCGGAAGTCGTGTCGGTGCGTCCGTCGCACCCGGGTCCTCCCCGGGCCGCCGTGGCCCGGAGCGCACCGGATCGTCCGGCTGACCGCATCGCACGGCCCAGGGTGAGGACCGGTGGTCGATGGAACGGCCTGCGCGGGAGGTCCGGCGCCGTCGCACGCACGCGTCGTCCCGGAACTGTGCCCCCCGGAGAGCTCCGCCCTCCGGAGGGCCACGCCTCGATGAGAGGCCCACCCCAGGAGGTCCGAACCCGGACGACGCGGATCCGGCACCCGCACCGGTCAGGCGACCGGTCGTCGCGGCAGGAATCGACGCGACATACGAGCACGCGGTGCGTGCGCGGTCAGTTTACTCCCCCAGCCGACGTCGGAGGCGACTCCCCCACCCGCCGCGCGTGGCGGGCCTCCCGGCCGGTCGCCGTCGACGTACGGCGGCGCTGCCTCCTGGACCGCAGCCGGAACCGTCCTCGTCGGGACCGCTGGTCAGACGCGCGGCGCGGACCGCGGACGGCCGGAACCGGACGGGAGGCTCGGGGCCGGCTCCGCCAGGGCGGCCCGCGTCGCGGCGAGCAGCTGCTCCGCCGTCGCGATGCCGTTCGCCGACCCGGTGGTGGCCTGGCCGCCGGCGTGGGCGAGGAGCTGCGCGCCGATGGCGGGTCCGATGCGCTCGGCCTCCTGCGGGTTGCGGGCGACCCAGTCGCGGGCGACGGCGTCGGCGAGACGCTCGGCGGCGGCCCCACGCTCGGCGTCCCCGCGCGACCGGTGCCAGAGCCCGGTGACGACGAGGTGCGCGACCACGGCGCCGATGTCGCGCACCGGGTGTCCCCACCCGGCGGTGTCGATGTCGAGCAGGCCGGAGATGCGCCAGGGCTCGTCCTCGTCGACGAACACCTGCTCGAGGTGCAGGTCCCCGTGCACGACCTGCTTCTGGCCCGCGGCCCACCCGATGGAGCGGCGGCCGATGGCGTCGTACAGCCGGTCGATCTCCTCGGCGTCGCCGGGGAGCGCGGTCGTCAGCGTCCGACGGTGCCAGTCGGCGTGGTCCATCGCGTCGGCCCGGGCCTGCTGCGTCATCGGCACCGTGGCGATCCGCCCGGTGAGCGCGGCGAGGGACGCCACGAACCGCGGGTCGTCGGCGATGTCGGTGATGCGGCTGCCGGCGGGCACGCCGCGGACGAGTTCGAGGACGAGCAGTCCGTCGCCGCGGCTCGCCAGCACCCGCGGCACGGGCAGGCCGGCGGCTGCGAACTGCTCGTGGGTCCGGACGATCGGGGCGACCCGGTGCGGACGGACGATCTTGATGAACATAGTCCGTTCCGGGGCGTCCACCCGGACGACGGCGCGCTTCCCCCGGTCGGTACGCGGCGACCGTCAGCGTCGGGTTCGTCACCGGCAGCCCGAGCGTGGTGAGGAGCTCCGCGACGGCGTCGCGGTACGTCACCTGCGGCAGGACCGGGAGGCCCGGGTCGTTCGGGTAGGCCCACACCGACACCGGGTCGCCGGTCGTCGGGTCGGTGACGATGGCGCTGTTCTGGTCGTGGGTGCCACCGGTGTCGACGTAGGTCAGGACGGTGGCGCGCTGGCCTGCCCGGTCGACGGTGTCCACCTCGTAGCCGTACAGGTAGCCGTTGCCGGACGGCTCGACCGAGTGCGCGCGCGCGGCGACGACCGTCGTCCCGGACCCCGCGAAGGCCTCGGGGATGACTCGCTCATGGTTCGGCCACACGCCCACAGTCAACCGTGTCACCGGGGATCCGTCGCGTTCGTGCCCGGCTCGGCGTGCGGCTCGTGGCTACCGTGGGAGCGTGAACCCGGTCGCGCCCCTCCGCAGCTCGAGTCGCACACCCTTCCTGCAGGTCGTGAAGACCGCGGTGGCGGTGGTCGCGGCGGTGCTCCTGTGCGAACTGCTCATCCGCGGGCCCTTCCCGACCTTCGCCGCGATCGCCGCCCTGCTCGTCGTCCAGCCGAGCATCAACCAGTCGTTCGTCAAGGGCCTCGAGCGGAGCGCGGGCGTGCTGCTCGGCGTGGTGCTCGCCACCGGGGTGCACCTGCTCCTCGGCGACGCCGTCGCGGTCGTCCTGCTCGTCGTCGTCCTCGCGATCCTGCTCGCCTGGGCACTGCGGCTCACACCGACCTCCGCGACGCAGGTCGGCATCAGCGGCATGCTCGTGCTCACCGCGGGTGTCGTCACGCCGAACTACTCGGCCGACCGGATCCTCGAGACCGTGGTCGGCGCGGTCGTCGCCCTCGCGGTGAACGCCGTCATCGTCCCGCCGGTGCTCATCGAACCCGCGCACCTGGCGGTCGCGCGGCTCGCCCGGGACACGGCCGCCGCCTTCGAGCGGATCGCCGTCGGACTGACCGAGGGGTGGGACGCCGGACGGTGGGACGAGGCACTCCGCCAGGCCCGCGCACTCCGCCAGCAGCACGGCAGGACCGAGGCGGCGCTGACGTCGGCGCGCGACTCCCTCACGATGAACCCGCGTGGCGGCCGGCACCGCACGATCCTCGAGCGCGACGTCGCGGTCGCCGAACACCTCCGGGTCCTCGTCACGCGCGTGACCGGCATGACCCGTGCCGTCCGGGACAACACCGCCCCCCGACCTGCGGGCCGACCCGATGGTCGGTCGGATCGCCACCGAGGTCGCCCGGATCGGCGCCGACGTCCGACGCCTCGGTGCACAGGTGGAGTCAGCGCGGCTGACGCCGGGTGAACTCGACGACGGCCCGGAGGACGCCAGGCTCGAGCACGCCCTGACGGCCCCGCTCGCGGTGGTCCGGCCGAACTCCCGGCACTGGGTGCTCATCGGGGCCCTGCTCGAGGACGTCCGACGCGTGCGCGAGGAACTCCTCGGCGAGGACGACTGACGCCGGCCCCCCGGTTCAGCAGACCCGCTCGCCCGCTGCCCGTGCGGCCTCGGTGGCGGTGGACAGCACCTCGCGCCAGACGTCGGCTGCGGGCCACGTCGGGTCCGAGGTGCCCATCTCCACGTCGGCGAACCGGCCGATCTCGGCGACCACCGCCTCCGGTCCGACCGCCCGTGCTGCGCGACCGGCGCTGTCCGGCACGGCCGTGCGCAGGTCGGCGACCACGCGGTCGCGGTGTGGTCCGTCGAGCGCTCCGAGGCCGACGACGCCCTTCCAGGCGGAGTCGAGCTCGGCGCGCAGGCGGACGATCTCCGGAAGGTCCGGGTCGTGCATGCTTCCCCCCAAGTACAGGACGGTCTGTCGGGTGCAGCGTCCGAGGCGGAGCATAGCAACGAAGGGGGTACCGTCAGTACCCGTCAGTCTCGGGTGTCCACTGACCGCAGCCCGCACCGGTCGGCTGTGTCGCTGCTCAGGCGTCGTGACGACGGAACCGCCCACGCGGTCCGCGTTCGGTGCCACGATGGTCGCAGGAGGTCCAGATGCGCTTGTTGGTGGTCGAGGACGACGACGAGATGCGCGCGCTCATGGAGCGCGGGCTCGCCGCCGAGGGGTACCGCGTCACCGCGGTCGAGAACGGTGTGGAGGCACTCATCGCCCTGGGCGAGCAGCCCTACGACATCGCCGTGGTCGACGTGATGATGCCCGGCATGTCCGGCTTCGAGTTGGCGCGGCGCGTCCGCGAGCGCGAGGACCCGGTCCGGATCCTGCTCGTGACCGCGCGGGACGCCGTCGACGACCGTGTGTTCGGGCTCGACGCGGGCGCGGACGACTACCTCACCAAGCCCTTCGCCTTCGCCGAGCTCACCGCACGTCTGCGGGCCCTGGGGCGTCGCGAGCCGACCGGCGCCCCGCGCACCATCGAGGTCGGGGACGTCTCCATCGACTCGGAGGCCCGTCGCGTGTCCGTCAAGGGGCAGCGGGTCGCGATGAGCCCCACCGAGTTCGCCCTGCTGCGCCTCCTCGCGCGCTCGGTCGGCACCGTCGTCGACCGGCCGAAGATCCTCGAGGAGGTCTGGGACGGGTCGCAGCACGTGGACCCGAACGTCGTCGAGCAGTACATCTCCTACCTGCGGAAGAAGCTCGTCGCGCAGGAGGCCACCGTGGCCATCAGCACCGTGCGCGGTCGGGGCTACCGACTCGACCTCGTCACGGCCTGACGACCGCGTGGTGCGGTCGGACGGCGGCGTGACCGCGGGGCGGGTGCCGGGGCGCCGGCCGTCCCGGCTGCGGTCGCTGTCGTTGCGCGCCCGGATCACGATCGGGTCGACCGTCATCGCCGCCGTCGTCATCGCCCTGCTCGTGCTCGTGATGCGCCTGCAGGTGGTCAACGTCGTGGCGAGCGCCACCGAGACCCTGCTCGACGCCGACACGGACCCGTACGTCGCGACGCTCGAGGTCGACAGCGACCCGAACCTCTCACCACCCGGCAACGCCCAGTTCGTCGCCGTGGTCTCCCCCACCGGTGAGATCACCCTGTCCTCGATGCCGCGCCGCCTCGAGCAGTCGCTCGGCAGTCTGCGGACGACGCCGGCCGGCACCTCGGTCGTCGAGCTCGGCGGGTCCCAGTACCGCGTGGTCGTCGAACACCCGGTGAACCAGGCCGGTCGCTGGACCGTCGTCGCTGCCCGCAACTCGCAGGCCGAGGCGATCGTCGTCGACGAACTCACCACGACGCTGTCCTTCACCGGTCTGGCGATCCTCCTGGCCTTCGGCGTCGCGTCGTGGGTGCTGGCCACCACCGCACTCCGTCCGGTCAACCGGATGCGTCGCGAAGCCGAGCGGCTGTCCGTCGCCCCCCGAACGTGCCGAGTTGCCGGTCGGCCCGGCGCAGGACGAACTCGCCTCGCTCGCGACGACCCTCAACGCCTTCCTGGCGCGGACGCGACAGGCCACCGAACGCGAACGACAGATGGTCTCGGACGCGAGCCACGAGCTCCGCACACCGCTGGCGATCCTCACCACGCAGCTCGACCTCGCCGCGCTCGACCGGGACGACGCCCGCGCACTCGCCGCGCACATCGAGCGGGCGAAGAACAGCGTCGCCCGGCTCTCACGACTGGCCAACGACCTGCTCACGCTCTCGCGGATCGAGGAGTCGGAGCGCCGCGCGGCCGACGGTGCCCCGCAGTCCGCCACGACCTGGTCGGACCTCGGTGACGAGGTGATGGCCGCCGTCGACCGGGTGCGGCTCATCGCGAGCGCGAAGGACGTCACCGTCGACTTCGAACTCGAACCGCCGACCGTGGCCGACGGTTCCGACGGTTCCGACGAGCCGCGGTACCGGCTCGACACCGGGGGCATGGCACAGCTCGTCACGAACACCGCCGGCAACGCCGTCGCGGCGCTCCCCCCGCGGAGGCACCGTGCTCGTCAGCTGGCGGGCCGCCTCCGGCGAGGGGGGTGCTGCAGGTCACGGACGACGGCCCCGGCGTCCCGGAGTCGTTCGTGCCGGTCGCGTTCGACCGCTTCACCCGACCCGACGAGGCCCGCACGTCCCGCCGCGACCCGGACCCGACCACCGGCGGGGTCCCGATGCCGGGCGGGTCCGGCCTCGGGCTCGCGATCGTGCGGGCGGTGGCGGAGCGGGCGGGCGGCACGGCGGCCCTCCGCAACCTGCCGACGGGTGGGCTCGAGGTGACCGTGCGGGTGCCCGAGGTGCGGGACGCTCCGGCGGTGCGCGCAGCGCACTGACCCGGACGGAAGCGGCGGTCGGTGCGCGTCACAGGCTCCCGGTGTGTCGTCACCAGCGGTGCGTCCCGGGGACGGGAGCGGCGGTCACTGGAAGTCCCGCGACCGTGTCCGGACGGCGAGCGGGAGGTGCTCGATGCGGTCCGCGACGAGGTTGACCACCCCGTCCGGTGACCGCTCGAGGATCCCCCCGCACGATGACCGCAGGGGACTCCCGTGCCACCCGGCGGTACCGGCCCCACACCCCGACGCTGCAGATGACGTTCACCAGGCCGGACTCGTCCTCGACGTTGAGGAACGTGATCCCCGACGCCGTCGCCGGGCGCTGCCGGTGCGTCACGATCCCGCCGACCTCCACGCGCCGGCCGGTCTCCGCCGTCCTGGTGTCCTCGACGCTGAGCACCCCGCGCGCCGACAACCGCTCGCGGAGGTGCCCGACGGGGTGGTCGTCCGTGGACATCCCCGTCGACCACATGTCCGCGATGAGGACGTCCCCGCTCGTCATCTGCCCGAACAGCGGCGGCTGCACGACGACCTGGGTGTCCGGCAGCTGGTCGGGGCGCTCCGCCGCCGCCTGCGCCGCCGACCACATGCCACCACGACGATCGACCCCGAGCGACTCGAACGCGTCCGCGGCGGCGAGCGCCTCGAGCTGCGCGGTGGTGAGGCCGACCCGGCGTGCGAGGTCGGACATGTCCGTGAACGGTCCGTTCGCCCGCCGCTCGGCGACGATCCGCTCGGCGCTCCGGCGGCCGAGCGACGCGACCTCGGCGAGGCCGAGCCGCACGGCGGAGGCACCGTCACGACGGTGTGCGGCGGTGTCGTCGGGGGCGTCCCGATCGAACGGCAACACCGGCGGCTGCTCGGTGGCCAGACAGGCGTCGTCCCCGACCGCGTCCGTCAGACCCTCGATCGGTTCGAGCGTCGCGTCGACCTCGGACCGCAGGATGTCCGGCCGGAGCACGCGGACCCCGTGCCGGCGGGCGTCGGCTACGAGGGTCTGCGGCGAGTAGAACCCCATCGGCTGTGCACGGAGCAGCGCCGCCAGGAACGCCCCCGGGTAGTGCAGCCGCATCCACGCGCTCGCGTAGACGATGAGCGCGAAGCTGATCGAGTGGCTCTCCGCGAAGCCGAAGTTCGCGAACGCCTGGATCTTGGCGTAGATGGCGTCGGCGTCCTCGCCGTGGATGTCGTTCTCCGCCATGCCCCGGTAGAGCTTGTCCCGGAGCCGGTCGATCTTCTCGAGGCCGCGCTTCGACCCCATCGCCCGACGGAGCAGGTCGGCGTCGTCCCCGGAGCAGTTGCCGACCGCGATGGCCATCTGCATGAGCTGCTCCTGGAACAGCGGGACCCCGAGCGTCCGTTCCAGCACCGGTTCGAGCGCGGGGTGGATGTAGGTCACCGGTTCCTCACCCGTGCGCCGGCGGATGTACGGGTGCACCGCCCCGCCCTGGATCGGCCCGGGGCGCACGAGGGCGACCTCGATCACGAGGTCGTAGAACCGACGCGGCAGCAACCGGGGCAGCGTGCCCATCTGCGCACGGGACTCCACCTGGAACACGCCGATCGTGTCCGCGCGACAGAGCTGGTCGTAGACGCCCTGCTCCTCCTTCGGGATGGAGTGCATGTCCCACCGCTCCCCGCAGTGGTCGGCGGCCAGGTCGAACGAGTACTGCAGCGCGGCGAGCATGCCGAGTCCGAGCATGTCGAACTTCACGAGCCCCATGTACGCGCAGTCGTCCTTGTCCCACTGCAGCACGGTCCGACCGTCCATCCGGGCGTGCTCGATCGGCACGACCTCGCCCACCGGCCGGTCGGTCAGGACCATCCCGCCGGAGTGGATGCCGAGGTGCCGCGGGAACCCGAGGACCTGCTGGGCCAGGTCGACCACCGGCTCCGGGATGTCGTGGTCCTGGCTCTCGGTGACCGAACCCCACCGTTCGACCTGCTTCGACCAGGCGTCCTGCTGTCCGGGGCTGTGTCCGAGTGCCTTCGCCATGTCCCGCACCGCACCCTTCGGCCGGTAGGTGATGACGTTCGCGACCTGCGCGGCGTTGAACCGGCCGTACTTGTCGTAGACGTACTGGATGACCTCTTCGCGCCGGTCGGAGTCGAAGTCCACGTCGATGTCCGGTTCCTCGTCGCGCATGGCCGACAGGAACCGCTCGAACGGCAGGCCGTACCGGATCGAGTCGACGGCGGTGATCTCGAGCAGGTAGCAGACCGCCGAGTTCGCGGCCGAACCCCGCCCCTGGCAGAGGATCCCCCCGCTCGCGGGCGAACTGCACCATGTCACGCACGATGAGGAAGTACCCGGGGGAAGCCCTTGTCCTCGATGACCGACAGCTCGCGTTCGATGCGCTCCCGCTTGTGCGCGTCGACGCCGTCCGCGTCCCCGGGGTAGAACCGGCGGGCCCCACGCCAGGTGAGTTCGCGCAGCCAGGTCATCGCCGTGTGGCCGTCCGGCACGTCGAGGTCGGGCAGCCCGGGCTTCGCGGTCTTCAGCTGGAAGCCGAGTTCGTCGGCGAGCACCACGCTCCGTTCGACGGCACCCGGCCACCGGGCGAACCGCCTGGCCATCTCGGCGCCGGACCGGAGGTGCGCGGTGTCGGCGGCGGGCAGCCACCCGTCGATCTCGTCCAGGCTGCGCCGGGCGCGGACGGCGGCCAGGGCGGTCGCCACCGGGAACCGGTCCGGGGTGGCGTAGTGCACGTTCCCGGTCGCCACGACGGGCAGCGCGTGCCGGGCGGCGAGCGCGGCGAGGACGTCGTTCCGGGCGCTGTCGAGCGGGTCCCCGTGGTCGGAGAGCTCCACGACGACGGAGCCCGTCCCGAACCGGTCGAGCAGCGCCCGCAGCGCCTGGTCGGCAGCGCTCTCGCCGCCGCGTTCGAGGGCCTGGCGGACGGTGCCCTTCCGACAGCCGGTGAGCACCCGCCACCGTCCGCCCGACCGCTCGGCGAGGTCGTCGAGGTCGTACCGGGGACGCCCCTTCTCGGAGCCCGCGGCGAGGTGCGCGGCCGTCACCGCGCCGGCCAGCCGGTGGTACCCGTCCTGCCCGTCGGCGAGGAGCAGCAGGTGCGAGCCCTCCGGGTCGGGTACGCCGTTCTGCGGTCCGGTCAGTCCGAGGGACAGCTCGGCGCCGTAGACGGTGGTGACGCTCGGGTACGTCTCGGCGACCTCGGCCATCCGCGCGGCACCGTAGAAGCCGTCGTGGTCGGTGATCGCCAGTCCGTGCAGGCCGAGTCGCGCGGCCTCCTCGAGCAGGTGCTCGGGCGGGCTCGCCCCGTCCAGGAAGCTGAAGGTCGAGTGCGCGTGGAGTTCCGCGTACGGCACCGCGGGCGGCGCGTCCGGCGAGGCGACGTCCGCCGGACGGTACGGCGCACGCTTCCGCGACCAGGCCGGGCTGTCGCCGCCGTCGCCCTCGGGGGGTCGTCCCCGGGCTCCGCTTGTCGGAGAGGGCGCGCTCGAACTGCGACCACGGGATCGGCGGGTTGTTGTACCCCATCAGTGTCCGTCCTTCACGTCGCGATCGCCTCTGCCCACCAGCGGTGGTCGGCGAGGACCAGGTACCACGCCCGCCCCTCGGCGTCGACGAGCTGCAGGCGGTGCAGTCGTCGTCCGCCCGACTCCCACCACCGCACGACGAGCGGCCACGGCCCCGCCCACGCCGTGACGGGTGCGAACCGTCCGCCGCGGTCGCCGTCCGACCGGAAGCGTCCGGGTTCGCCGGTCAGGGTGCCCCGGTCGTCGACGTCCACCGGACCGCCGTCCGCCGTGACGACGTCCACCGGACGCGGCCGCTCGAGGACCGTCGCCGGCGGCGGCCCGGGCAGCTTGCCCGGCCACGGGCGGTCCCGGACCACCGCGAGGGCGCGCTCGCCCCCGGCCGGTGCGTCCCCCCCACGGCACGAGCACGATTCGTTCCGCCAGCGTGCGGCCGCCACCGATCCGGGGCGTGACGACACCGTCGTGCCCGACCATGCCCTGTACGCGGGCCAGGCCGTGGTGCACCCGCTCGTCGGGTCCGGAGCCCCAGAGTCCGCGCTCGTGGTTCGCGAGGTCGTCCACCGCGACGGGTTCGAGCACGACCGAGGTGACCGGCGCCTCGAGCCCGGTCGGGTCGACCCCGCCGGCGAGCTGCCACCGCACCCGGTCCACCACGTCGGCCGCGTCGAACCACCGCGGGTGCGCCCACACCCGTTCGAGCAGGACGTCCCGCTCGTCGACGATGCCGACCCGGATCGTCGTCGCCACGAGACCGGCTGCACGGAGCTTCGCGGCGAAGTCGTCGGCGGAGCGGCGGAACGCGAAGGCGATCTGGTCGGCGCGGTCGAGGGGCGGTTCGAAGGACGCCTGGACCTCGAGGTCGGGCGGCACCTCGCGCGCGGAGACCTCCCGCGGGTCGCGCCCGCCGGCCAGGCGGTGCAGGAACGCCCCCGGGACGCCGAACCGGTCGCGCACCTGTTCGTCGGTGAGCGCGGCGAAGTCCCCGAGCGTCGCGATCCCGAGTCGGCCGAGGACCATCGCGAGGTCCGGGTCGCCGAGCACGCCGAGCGGCAGCGGGGCGAGGAACTCCGCCGACCCGCCGACCGGCACCATCCGGACGCGCTCCCCGGGCCGCCGCGGTCGTGCCCGTGCGGCCTGCTCGGCGGCGAACGGGGTGTCGGCCACCCCGGCCCGGACACCCGGTGCGCCGTGGTCGGCCGCGATGCCCGCCAGGACGGTCGCCGCGGCCCGTTCTCCACCGTGGTAGCGCGCCGGACCGCGGGCCCGCAGCGCGATCGTCCCGGGGCGCAGGACCTCCACCCCGGGTGCTGCTTCCTCGATGGCGCGGATGACCGGCTCGAACGCACGGTGGTCGAGCGCGTCGTCGTACGGCTGGGTGACGAGGTCGGTGCAGCGTGCCTGTGCTTCCCGCACCCGCAGCCCTCGGACCACCCCGACCTGCCGGGCCGAGGCGGAGCTGGCGAAGACCAGGCCCTTGGCGATGAGGGCGAACGGTTGTTCCGGGGGCGATCCGGCTGCCCGGGCGGCCGCGATGACGGGCCAGTCCGGGCACCAGAGGACGATCGTGCGGGTCGGCGGGGGGTTCCGGCAGCCCCGCTCCCCGGCTGAGCGCGTCCGCACGGACGGCTCCCGCACCGGGCATCCCGACACCGGGCATCCCGACGCCCGACAGTGCAGCGCCTGCTCCCCCGCCCGTCGGCGTGCCCACCAGCGCTCGGCGCCCGCGGGGGGCTCACGACGCCACCGCGACGGGACGCAGGACCCGCTCGTCGACCGGCACCGCGGCGACCGCGGTCGTCGGGACGGCCGCGCGGACCGAGCCGTCCGCAGCGGGCAGCAGCAGTTCGGCGCTCGTCGGTCGGACCGCACCGGCGCGCCCCGACGCGGTGACGGTCACCCGTCGCTCGGTGAGGTACCCGTGACCGTGGCCGATCCCGCTCCACCGGGACTCGGTGACGCGCAGGGTGACGTCCGCCCCGGGCCAGGACCCGAGCGCGACGAGTGCGGCCCCGCGCTGCCGGAGACGCGCGGAGAGCCGGGCGACGTCACCGGGCACCACGCGCCCGAGGGGACGGGTGAGGACGATCTGCGCGACGTCGGCGAGGGCCGCGGTCACCGCGAGCCACTGGTCGCCCGGGTCCGGCACCAGCACGAGCCGTTCCAGGTCGATCCCCGCCGCGGCCGCCGCCTCCACACCGAACGAGGGCACGCCGACCACTGCGCACCACGCGCCGGCCGCCGATGCCGCCTGCAGCATCGTCTGGGCGAGCAGCACCGACTCCGGCACGGCGTAGGTGCCACCCGCGCGGATCGCACCGCCCGGCAGCAGCGGGGCGAGGGCGTCCGCGGTGGGCAGCCCGTCGGTGTCCACCCGGGTGGACTCCATGTCGGCCACCCGCGACCGCAGCGAGGTGATCCGGTCGAGTGCCGCCCGCGCTGCTCCGACGTGGTCGGCCCCGCGAGCCCCGTCCGCGCCCCCCGCGAGCAGCACCGTTCCGCCCGACGTGCTCGCGGTCCCCGCGTCCGCGGTCGCTGCGCTCGTCGGACGACCGGAGTGCCGTCGCCGTCTGCATGCCCTCATGTTCGAACATGTGTTCGATGATGTCAACCGGCACCGACATCCGGTGGACAGCGGTTCGAACACCCGTTCGATGGTCACCAGTGCGCCGCCGCGCCCACCCCGCGGAGCACCGACACCGTCTTCGCCTCGACCTCGTCGGCCTCGTCCTCCGGCGAGGACGACCACGTCACCGCGCCGCCCGCCCCGAGCGTCCTGCGCCGCACGGACCCGTCCGGGTGGAGGACCGTCACCAGTGTCCGGATGGCCACCGACAGATCGACCGCACCGCTGGCCGAGAAGTACCCGATCGCCCCGGCGTACACCCCGCGCGGGGCACCCTCCAGCCGGTCCGCGATCGCCGTCGCACTGCGCTTCGGCGCTCCCGTCATCGACCCCGGCGGGAAGGCCGCCCGCACGACCGCGGCCCGGGAGGCCCCGGGTGCCAGGACACCGGCGATCGTCGACACCATCTGGTGGACGCTCGCGTACGTCTCGACGTCGCAGAGCCGTTCGACGCGCACCGACCCCGGGCGCGCCGTCCGCTGCAGGTCGTTCCGCAGCAGGTCCACGATCATCACGTTCTCGGCCCGGTCCTTGGCGCTGGTCGACAGGTCGGCGCGCACCACGGCGTCCTCGACCGGGTCGACGTGACGCGGTCTGGTGCCCTTGATCGGCTCGGCCAGCACACCGCCGTCGGCGTCGATGCGCAGGAACCGCTCCGGGGACCGGCTGGCGATCCGCAGGTCACCGGTCCGCAGGTACGCGCCGAACGGCACCGGATCGCTCCGGCGGATCCGCAGGTACTCCGCCAGGTGGCGGTCACCGGCGGCCCCGGGGCGGTCCAGGGCGTCCGGTGCGTCTGGTGCGTCCGGTACGTCCGGGACGGCGAACGCCGTCGTCAAGCACACCTGGAACGCGTTGCCCTCGCGGATCTCGTCACGGCACGTGTCCACCGCACGCTCGTAGGCCGCGCGGTCGACGCGACCACACGCCTCCAGGAGGGACCGGTCGGGCTCCCGACCACCGTCCGGGAGGCCCGTGGCCCGGTCCGCCAGGTCGTCGTGCGGCTCCGGAGCGGCCAGCCCCCCGGTCGTCCGGGTCCGCGCCGCACAGCCCGGCCGACCAGGCGCGGTTCGCCGCGGACGCGTCCGGCTCGTCGTCGTCCACGAGGGTCAGCGCCCAGGCGGCTCCGTCCCCCCCGCACGAGGACCGCACGGTCCACGAACCGGAGGTCGGCGTCCGCGTGTCCGTCCGCGGTCCGGTCGGGCCCGTCGACCTCACGCCCGAGCTCGTACCCGAGGAAGCCGACCCACCCGAGCGCGAACGCACAGCCGTCCACCGGTGCGTCCAGCGTCGGTGTGCGCTGCAGGAGGTCGTCGAGGACGGCGAACGCGGCTCGGTCCTCGACCCGGGACGACCCGAACCACGACCCCGCGGCAGGCGACACGTCGAGCCGGGCGACACGGTCCTGGTGACGGAACCGCGCGGCGAACGGCCCGTCCGTGAGGGCGAGCACCGACCACGCGGCACGGAGCCCCGCCGACGGTGGGGCCCCCTCCGGCAGTGCGGAGTCGAACCAGACCAGGTCGGTCGTGGTCCTCCTGGCGAGCACGGCGAGGTCGACCGGGCCGTCGAGCCTGCGGGTCTCGAGCCGCGGGCCGGCGCCTCCCTCGACGGACGGGGTGGGAACCGCCTCGGCCGTCAGACCGCGGAGATCGTCCATGCGGCGGCGTGGGCGGTGCCCGGCTCGAGCACGACGAGGCCGGCGTCCACGTCGGCGGCGAAGGCGTCCCCGTTGAAGGCGTTCGGCGCGCAGGTCATCGGCTCGACGGCCAGCCCGGCACGGTGGTACCCGGGGACCACGTGGTCGGCGGTGTGCACCTGCGCCCACCCGCACTCAGGGCCGAAGGCGACCCGGACGCCGTGTCCGTCCGCTGCCGTGACGGTGATCGCCGCGATGCCGTCGGTGTCGCGGTCGAAGCCGGTGAAGGCGTGGTCGATGAACCGCGGTCCGATGTGCGTCGGCGTCCGGAGGTCGAACTCGTCGTGCACCGGGACCAGGTCGGTCGGGATGAGCCGGTCCTCGGTGACCTCGAGGACCTCGGCGGCCGGGAGCGTCAGCGTCCAGTCGTCGACCGTGCCCGCGCCGGCGAGGAGGTACGGGTGCGGGCCGGTCCCCCCACGGTGCCCGGTCGTCGCCGGTGTTCGTGCCGGTGACGGTGGTGTGCAGGCCGTCGGCGTCGAGGCGGTACTCCACGCGGACCTCGACCCGGTACGGGTACCCCTCCTGCGGCTGCACGGTCGTGGCGAGCACCACACGGTCGACGTCGTGTTCCAGCACGGCGAACTCCGTCCAGGCGACCAGTCCGTGCAGGGCGTGGGAGCGCTTCGGCTCGGTCAGGGCGAGTTCGTGCTCGGTCCCGCCGAAGGTGTACCGGCCGTCCACCACTCGGTTCGGCCACGGGGCGAGGACCGCCCCACGGAAGACCGGTCGTACCTCGTCCGCGTCGAAGGTGGTGACGAGGTCGCGGCCGTCGTGGCGGAGTGCCCGCAGGGTCGCGCCGACGCTCGCGATGTCGGCGGTGTAGCCGGAGGATGCGATCGACGTCTGGGACCCGGACCGGGGGGCTGCGCTGCTCATGCGGTCAGCGTATCGGCCGCGGGGACCCGGGCGGGCGCCGGGGCGGGAACGGGAGAAGCCCCGTTGCTCGGGGAGCAACGGGGCTTCGGTGGTGGATCTGAGGGGGACTCGAACCCCTGACCCCCCCTGCATGCCATGCAGGTGCGCTACCAGCTGCGCCACAGACCCGTCGGCCGCAAGCGGCCTGTCGGTGTCCCTCCGGTTCCCCGGAGGCACCAGTACAGCGTACACCACGCGGAGACGGGGGGAACGAAATCGCCGTCGCCTCCCGGGCGCGTCGCCGCTACGCGGACTGTTCGGCCGCCTGCGTCTGGTCGACCGGGAGGTCGAGCGGGATGACCGGGCAGTCCGACCAGAGTCGCTCGAGGGAGTAGTACTGGCGCTCTTCCTCGTGGAAGACGTGCACGACGATGTCCCCGAAGTCGATCAGCGCCCATCGGCCTTCACTGCGGCCTTCACGACGCAGCGGCTTCGAACCGGCCTCGAGCATGCGGTCCTCGATCTCGTCGGCGATGGCGAGCACGTTGCGCTCGTTGCGGCCGGTGGCGAGCAGGAAGACGTCGGTGAGCTGGAGCGGTCGGGTGACGTCGAGGGCGACGAGGTCCTCGGCCTGCTTGGAGTCGGCCGCTTGGGCGGCGATCTGCACGAGTTCGAGTGCGCGAGCGGAGGCGGTCACGGATTCCTTCCGGTGGTCATCCCGACGGAGGCGTCGCGATGTTCATGATGGGTGTCGATCATAGGTCAGACCGCCGACGACGGCCACGCCGACGAGGACGGTGAGCCCGGACCGACGACCCGGTGATCGGCTACGAGCCGAAGAAGTTGGTGGCCACCAGGGCGACGACGATCACGCCCGCCGCGACGACCCCGACCGCGCTGGCCGCGACCGCCAGGACCACGGGCGTCTTCGAGTCCTTGGGCTTCGCCGCGGCCAGGACGACCTGCCGCGTCGAGGTGTGGCTCGACACCGCACGGCTCGCGCGCACCGGGCTGGCGTCGGTGTCGGGCTGCTCGTCCTGCTGGTCGAGCAGCCGGTCGACCTCGGCGCCGTCGATCGGCCGGTGCGACCCGGTCGAGGACAGCGAGGACGGCAGGTCGATCGACCCGGTGAGGATGACCTCGCCGGTGGCGTTCAGCGCACCGGTCGGGTCCGCCAGGGCCGAGTTCGGCAGGATGATGGCGTTCGACCGCGCCTCGGTGACGCGGCGGGTGCCGGTCTCCTCGTCGTGGACCTCGGCGTCGTTCGAGTCGTGCGCGAAGGTGGACCAGTGGCCGCTCGGCGCCTCGAAGGCCGTGGTGACCGGCTTCGGCTCGCGGGCGGCATCGGACGACGCCGGACGGGATGCCGAGCCGGGCGCCGACGCCGAGCCGGGGCGGACGGCGGAGGTCGGTCCGGACACCTGGGCGTCGGCGGGCACGACGGGCAGCGGGACCTCGTTCGTGTCGTCGTCGTCCAGGTCGAGCGGGAACACGCCGGGAGCCGCTGCAGCCGGGGCGGAGGTCGGGGCCGGGACGACGTCGTCGACACCGGTCCCCGCCGTCGTACCCGGCTCGTCGGTGACCGCGAGGTCGTCCGGGTCCGCGTCGTGCGGTGCCCAGGTGGTGCGGTGCAGGCGCGGCTCCTCCGCGTGCGCGGCCGCCGCCTCGAGGGGCTCGATCGCGTCGGGCGATCCGTCGGCGGCCGTGGCCTGCTCGACGGCTGCCGGGTCGAGGTGGGACACCTCGGGGTTCGGCTCCTGCCAGTGCGAGGTCTCGCCGCCGTCGTCCTCAGCGCGGGTGTCCTGACCGGCGTCGTCGTCCGACCGGTCTGCGGTGTCGGCGGTGTCGGCGGGGCCGGCGAACCCGAAGGGCACCAGCGGCGCCCGCTCGGGGTCGACGCTCGACGCGGCCGTCTCGGCGGGCGTCGGGAGGGACGGCACCTGTGCGTCCGGGGCCGGGACGGCGGCCGGACCGGACAGGGTGCCGAGCACGTCCTGCACCGTGCGGTCCGAGGAGTGCGGGGTGGGGTTCTGCAGCGGGACCGGACGGCCGCCCTGCTCCTGTGCCTCGCGGAGGAGCCGCAGCTGTCGGCGGGACATCCCGCCGGTGCCGGGCACGATCTCCGTCGCGGACGCCGGCGGCTGGTCCGGGACACCCGAGGGTGCGCTGGCGGACCGCGGGACGGCCGACTGGGCGGGCGCCGCGGAGCCGGGCGCGACGTGCGAACCGGGACGACGACGGGCCTCCGGCGCGCTGGTCGCGGCGACGGTCGGCGGTGGGGTCACGGGCTGGGCACCGCCGGACGCGGCGCGCTCACGCTCGCGCATCTGACGCCGCGACAGGGGCGGCTGCGCGTCGGACGGACTCATGCAACGCTCCGATACAGATGGTGCTTCGAGATGTACTGGACGACGCCGTCCGGTACGAGGTACCAGACGGGGGACCCGCCTCTCACCCGATCGCGGCAGTCGGTCGAGGATATCGCCAGCGCGGGGACCTCGAGGACACTAACGTCCCGTTCTGGGAGTCCGGTGATGCTCAACGCGTGTCCCGGTCGGGTCACGGCGACGAAGTGCGCCAGGTCCCAGAGGCCGTCGTGGTCCTTCCAGTCCAGGATCTGCTGGACCGCGTCCGCTCCGGAGATGAACACGAGCTGCGCGTCGGGGCGCTGCTCGCGGAGGTCGCGGAGGGTGTCCACCGTGTAGGTCGGACCCGGGCGGTCGATGTCCACCCGGCTGACCGTGAACATCGGGTTCGACGCCGTCGCGATGACCGTCATCAGGTACCGGTGTTCGGCGTCGGTGACGTCCGCCTTCATGTACGGCTGACCGGTCGGGACGAACACGACCTCGTCGAGGTCGAAGTGCTTCGCGACCTCGGACGCCGCCACGAGGTGACCGTGGTGGATCGGGTCGAACGTCCCGCCCATCACCCCGATGCGCGGCCGACCCGTGCTCTCGAGCATCGGGGGGGCTGGTCAGATCTTCGAGTGGCCGAACTCGTCCACGCCGGTCTCGTGCTGCCGGGTGGCCTGGAACTTGTGCGAGTGGCGGTAGGCGACGTCGCGGAAGCTCCACGTGACGAAGCCCAGGAAGGTGAAGAAGCAGGCGGCGACGATCGGGTAGACGATCGCGGGGACGCCGGCCGCGTGCTCGGCGGCCTCAGCGAGGAGTGACATCTGGCAGTGCTCCGATCGGTCGAGGAAGACTCCGGACCATCCTAGCCGCGGATGTGTCCCTGCCCGCGCACGAGCCACTTGGTACTCGTGAGCTCCGGGAGCCCCATCGGCCCCCCTGGCGTGCAACTTCTGCGTCGAGATCCCGACCTCGGCCCCGAAACCGAACTCGCCCCCGTCGGTGAACCGGGTCGAGGCGTTCACCATGACGACGGCGGAGTCGACCCCGGCCAGGAAGTGCTCCGCCGTGTCGACGTCGTTCGTCACGATCGACTCGGTGTGGTGCGTCGACCACCGGGCGATGTGCGCCATGGCCGCGTCCACGTCCGGCACGACCCGGATCGACAGGTCGAGGTCCATCGACTCGGTCGCCCAGTCGGCCTCGGTCGCGCGCAGGACCCCGGGCACGATCGTCCGCGTGGCGTCGTCGCCACGGAGGGTCACCCCGGCGCCACGGAGCCGGTCGGCGAGCACGGGCAACAGCCGTTCCGCGGCCCGCTCGTGCACCAGCAGGGTCTCGAGGGCGTTGCACACGCTCGGCCGCTGCACCTTGCTGTTCAGGACGATGTCCACGGCCCGGTCGAGCGGCGCGGACTCGTCGAGGAACACGTGCACGACCCCGGCCCCGGTCTCGATCACCGGCACCTGGGACTCGGTCACGACGGTCTGGATCAGGGAGGCGCTCCCCCCCGCGGGATGAGCACGTCGACGAGCCCACGGGCACGCATGAGCTCGGTCGCGCCCTGCCGGCCGAACTCGTCGATGGTCTGGACCAGTTCCCGCGGGAGTCCGACCGAGGCGACGGCGTCCTGGATCCGTGCGACCAGGACCGCGTTCGTCCGCTGCGCCGCCGACCCGCCGCGCAGGACGACCGCGTTGCCGGACTTCAGGGCCAGGGAGGCGATGTCGACGGTCACGTTCGGTCGTGCTTCGTAGATCGCGCCGACGACCCCGAACGGCACGCGGACCTGCGTGAGTTGCAGGCCGTTCGGCAGGACCGATCCCCGGACGTGCTGGCCGACCGGGTCGGTCAGGCCGACGACGTGCTCGACGGCGTCCGCGAGGGCATCGACCCGGGCCACGTCGAGCCGCAGTCGGTCGAGCAGACCCGACGACAGGCCGGCGTCCTCCCCCCGCGACGAGGTCCTCGTGGTTCGCCGTCACGATCTCGGCCGTGCCCGCACGCAGCTCGAGCGCGATCGCGCGGAGGGCGGCGTCCTTGACGGCGGTCGTCGCGGTCGCGAGCGCCGTCGACGCGGAGCGTGCGGCGGTCAGGACGTCGACCAGGGTCAGAGCGGGGGGCGGTGCGGGACATGGACCGATCGTAGACCGGCGACCACCCGCGTGACGCGACCTGTGCACACGGACGGGAGGCGCGCCTCCAGGCCGTCGACGACCCGCGCTCAGGCGCGTGGTGCGGCCCGGAACCAGGTGCCGACGTGCTCGCCGCCGAGGGCTCGCTCGACGAGCGCGGTGGCCGTGACGAGGACCGCGGTGCCGGCCTCGGCGGCGAGTCGCGCGGCCGCGACCTTCGTGCCGGCTCCCCCCGGTGCCGACCCCGGCGGCACCGATCGAGCCGAAGGTGACGCCGGCGAGCTCGTCGCCGAACCGGACCTCGTCGATGCGGGTGGCGCCGGGCTGCTCCGGCGGCTTCGTGTACAGGGCCTCGACGTCGGACAGGAGCACGAGGGCGTCGGCCTCGAGCTGCCGGGCGACCAGTGCCGCGAGCCGGTCGTTGTCACCGAACCGGATCTCGTGGGTGGCGACCGTGTCGTTCTCGTTGACGATCGGGAGCACCCGGAGTTCGAGCAGCCGGTTCATCGCACGGCGGGCGTTCACGCGGTGCGTCGGGTTCTGCAGGTCGCCGGCGGTGAGCAGCACCTGGGCCGCGGTGACGCCGTGGCGGTCGAGTTCCTTCTGGTACCGGAACACGAGGACGGCCTGCCCGGTCGCGGCGGCCGCCTGCTGGGTCGCGAGGTCGTCCGGCCGGCCGTCCAGGCCGAGGAAGGGGAAGCCCGTCGCGATCGCACCCGAGGACACGAGCACGACCTCGGTCCCACGCCGGTACGCACCGACCAACGCGTCGACCAGGGGGGCCGATCTGCCCGGCGTTGTCCCCGCTGACCGAGGAGGACCCGACCTTCACGACGATCCGTCGCGCGCGCGGGATGTCGGCCCGCTCGGTGACGGGTCCGGCGGTGCGCTCGGTCGTGTCGGTCATCGTCGCTCCCGGGTCAGTCCCGCTCGGCTGCTGCCTGCTCGACGGACGCGGCGGTGTCGGGCACGCCCGCGTCGGTGGCGTCGTCGTCCTGCCACAGCCCGGCGCGGCGCTCCTGCTCGAGCTCCGCGCGGGCGGCCGCCTTCGCGTCCATCCGCTCGAAGTAGTCGGCACGACGCTCGTTGCGAGTGGGGCGCGCGTTGAGGTCGAGTCGGGCGTCGGTGCCGCGTGCACTCGTGATGAGCTCGGCGGTGGAGGTGAGGGTGGGCTCCCAGTCGAAGACCATCCCGCCGTCGCCACCGATCACGACGGTGGACCCGGCGACGGCTCCGGCCTTGAAGAGGCCGTCCTCGACACCGAGCTTCGCGAGCCGGTCGGCGAGGTAGCCGATCGCCTCCTCGTTGGTGAAGTCGGTCTGCTGGACCCAGCGCTCCGGCTTCGCGCCGCGGACGCGGTAGAAGCGGTGCTCCTCGCCGCCCTCGGCCCGGACCGTGAAGGGCTTCTCGTCGACGGCCTTCGGGCGGATGACGATGCGCTCGACCTCGGGCTCGGCGGCACGCTCGGCCCGCGCCTGCTCGACGACGTCGGCCAGGGCGAAGGTGAGTTCGCGCAGGCCCTTGTGCGACGCGGTCGAGATCGGGAAGACCCGGTAGCCGCGCGACTCGAACTCCGCGGTCACGAAGGCCGCGAGCTCCGCGGCGTCCGGCACGTCGATCTTGTTCAACGCGATGAGCTGCGGGCGCTCGCGGAGCGGAACCTGTCCCTCGGGGACCGGGTACTGCTCGAGCTCGCGGAGGATGACGTCGAGGTCGCTCACCGGGTCGCGGCCGGCGTCGAGCGTCGCGCAGTCGATCACGTGCAGGAGGGCCTCGCAGCGCTCCACGTGGCGGAGGAACTCGAGCCCGAGGCCCTTGCCCTCCGACGCGCCCTCGATCAGGCCGGGGACGTCCGCGACGGTGAACCGGGTCGTGCCGGACTCGACGACGCCGAGGTTCGGCGTGAGGGTGGTGAACGGGTAGTCGGCGATCTTCGGCTTCGCTGCCGAGACCGCGGCGATGAGCGAGGACTTCCCCGCACTCGGGAACCCGACCAGGGCCACGTCGGCGATGGTCTTCAGCTCGAGGCTGACGTCCCCGCTCCAGCCGTCGGTGCCGAGCAGCGCGAACCCGGGGGCCTTGCGCTTCGTGGTCGCCAGTGCGGCGTTGCCGAGCCCGCCCTGGCCGCCGGGGGCCACGACGACGCGGATGCCCGGTTCGGTGAGGTCCGCGAGCACCTCGCCGTCCTCGTCGTACACGACCGTGCCGACGGGGACGGGGAGCTCGAGCGTCTCGCCACTGACACCGCTCCGGTGGTCGCCCATGCCCGGCTGGCCGTTGCGGCTGGAGCGGTGGGGCGAGCGGTGGTAGCCCAGGAGGGTCGTGACCTGCGGGTCGGAGACGAGCACGATGTCGCCGCCGTCACCGCCGTTGCCGCCGTCGGGGCCCGCGAGGGGCTTGAACTTCTCACGACGGACGGACACACAGCCGTTGCCACCGTTGCCTGCCGTCAGGTGCAGGGTCACGCGGTCGACGAACGTCGCCATGGGTTCACTCCTGGTTGTCATACGGGGAAAACAGCGGGAGGGGCAGGCACACGGCCTGCCCCTCCCGCTGAACTGATCGTCGGTGACTACGCGTTGACGATGTTGATGACCTTGCGGCCACCCTTGGTGCCGAACTCGACCGAACCGGCCGAGAGGGCGAACAGCGTGTCGTCGCCACCGCGGCCGACGTTCGCGCCGGGGTGGAAGTGCGTGCCGCGCTGGCGGATGATGATCTCACCGGCGTTGACGACCTCGCCACCGAAGCGCTTCACGCCGAGGCGCTGTGCGTTCGAGTCGCGACCGTTGCGAGTGGAACTCGCACCCTTCTTGTGTGCCATGTCTCTACCTCCGCCTTACGCGATCTTGGTGACCTTGACGCGCGTGAGATCCGCGCGGAAGCCCTGGCGCTTCTTGTAACCGGTCTTGTTCTTGAACTTCTGGATGATGACCTTCGGGCCGCGGAGGTCGGCGAGGACCTCGGCGGTGACCGTCACGTTCGCGAGCTCGGCCGCGGCGGAGGTGATCTTGTCCCCGTCCACGAGGAGCACCGGCGCGAGGTCGATGTTGCCATTGTCGTCGGCCTTGATGCGGTCGATGGTGATGATCGAGCCGACCTCGACCTTCTCCTGACGGCCGCCGGCGCGCACTACTGCGTAAACCACGTGGATTCCTTACGTAACTCTGCTTGAGGGAAGTCTCGGGTGCCCACTTCTGCGCGATCCATCCGGCTTGCCCCGGATCCCGGTTCACCCGGGTCCCAGGTCGCCCCGAGTCGATCGGCGACGCAGGCAGAACGGCCCGCTGACACCAGGGATCGAGAATACTCGATCCGACCAGGTGGGTCAAACGCCGACACACGTACCATGGCGGGATGACCGTGCTGATCGATCCCCCCGGCCTGGCCCGCGCACGACACGCTCTGGTCACACCTGGTCAGTGACTCATCCTACGACGAGCTGCATGCCTTCGCCGACCGCGCGGGCGTCCCGCGACGGGCGTTCGACCACGACCACTACGACGTGCCGCAGGCCCGGTACGACGAACTCGTCGCGTCCGGGGCCTCCCCCCGTGACCGGCCGCGAGCTGGTGCTGCGGCTCATCGCGAGCGGGTTGCGGGTGCCGCAGCGCGACAAGCGCCGCTGACACGACCGTCTGCTGCCGACGACCGCGGGTGCCGGCACGCGGCCAGTGGGCCTCCGGACGGGTCGTCAGGCCCGCGGGGCTCCCTCCGGACGGCGACGTGCACGTCCGAGCCACAGCCACGCCACCGTCGACGAGCCGAGCAACATCAGCGCGAGCGGCAGCCCGATCTGCACCGGCGTGGTGACGGAGTCGACGAGCAGGCGCCCGAGGGCCTGCCCGACGGTCCCCTGCCCGGCGGCCTCGGCCATCCCGTGGACGAGGCCCACGAGTGCGAGGGCGAGGGTCCCGCCCGCACCGGCGAGCAGGACGCGGAGCAGGACCACGGGGAGCGGCGCCCGCGGCACGACGGGCACGAGGAAGGCGAGCACGAGGAACGCCGCCAGGTGGAACGGGAACCGGGTGACGAAGACGCTCTGCACGAACGCCTCCACCAGGCTCGTCCCGCCGTGGCTCCGGAAGGGCCCGACGATCGTGCTCGTGCCGACCAGGCCCACCAGACCCGCGACGAACTCCACCAGGACGACGCTGACCACCGTCAGGGCGGCCCCGGTCGTCGCGAGCGGAGACGCGCCCGGTGGGACGACGGCGGCGCGGACCGGGGCGGCCGGAGGCGGGCCGACGTGCGACCCCGGCGGCGGGACCGCACCCCAGCCCGGACCGGGCTGGTCGTGACCCGGGACCGGGCCGCGACCAGCCGTCGGCTGCTCGTCGGTCACCTCACCGTCCGACGATGACGGTGCCGTCGTCCTCGGTGCCGTCGGTCCCGGCGGGGCTGGCCGGTGCGCTGATGCTGCCCGAGGACACGCGACGCGAGCGGGAACGACCCTGACCGGGCTGCTTCGGCTCCGGGAGCGCCTGCAGCACCGAGTCGAGCAGCGACTCGGCGGCCTCCTCGCTCACCCGTCGCGGCTCGCGCTTGGCGACCCCGACCGGGATGTCGAGGATAGCGACCGTGGTGTCGGCCGGCGTGATCGCAGCCGACGAGCTGACCCGACGACGACCCGCGGGGCGTTCCTTCGGTGCGGCCTGGGGAGCCGGCTCGGACACGGCGGGCTGCTGCGCAACCGGTGCCGGCGCGACGGGCTGCTCCGCGGGGGGCCGGGACCTCCGGCTGCGTGTCGGTCGTGTCGGCGCCGGCCGTCGTGCCGGGCAGGACGGCCTCGGGCGCGGGCGTCTCCAGCGTCGACGCCTGCTCGGCGACCGGAGCCTGCTGCGCCGGTGCCTGCTGCAGATCCCCGGCTCGGCTCCCGCGACGACGGCGCCGCTTCGACCCGCCCGTCGACTCGGCCGGCGTCTCCGCCGCGGGGGGCGACCGGCGAGGTCGGCGACGCGACCGACACCGGGGACGCCGGCGACACCGTCGCGGCGATGCCGGTCAGCGGCGCACCGGACTCGTCGTGCGTGATGGTGGACGCCGCGATCCGGGACAGCGCGTGCTTCACGTCGTCGGTGATCTGGTGTGTCGACGACTTCTGCTCGGTCGTGGCGTTGCCGCCGTTCGACCCGTTGCCGTTGCCGTTGCCGCTGCGCGCCTTGCGGCGACCCTTGGTCGGACCGGGGTCGGCGTTGTTGTCGTTGACCTTCGCGTTCACCTCGTCGAGCGACTCGCGCAGGCCCACGCCGATCTTCTTGCGGGTCATCTGCACGAGGCCGAGCGAGGTGACCTCAGCCACCTGGTGCTTCGTCCGGTCGCGGCTCAGGCACTCGACGAGGCGACGGAGGACCAGGTCGCGGTTCTCCTCGAGCACCATGTCGATGAAGTCCACGACGATGATCCCGCCGATGTCGCGCAGGCGGAGCTGACGGACGATCTCCTCGGCGGCCTCGAGGTTGTTCTTCGTGACCGTCTCCTCGAGGTTGCCCCCGGAGCCGACGAACTTGCCCGTGTTGACGTCCACGACCGTCATGGCCTCGGTGCGGTCGATCACGAGCGACCCACCGGAGGGCAGCCAGACCTTGCGGTCCAGCGCCTTCTCGATCTGCTCGTTGAGCCGGTACTCCTCGAACGAGTCCGGCCCGTCGTAGAGCTCGACGCGGTCCTTGAGGTCCGGCGCCACGGCGGTGAGGTACTCGTCGATCGTCTGGCGGGCGGACTCGCCGTCGATGATGAGCTTCGTGAAGTCCTCGTTGAAGACGTCGCGCACGATCTTGACGAGCAGGTCGGGCTCGGAGTGCAGCATGACCGGGGCCTGCCCGTTCTGCACCTTCTTCTCGATGGCCTCCCACTGGCTGGTGAGGCGCTGCACGTCGCGGGTCAGCTGGTCTTCGGTCGCACCCTCGGCGGCGGTGCGCACGATGACGCCGGCGTGCTCGGGCAGGACCTCCTTGAGGATCTTCTTGAGACGGGCACGCTCGGTGTCCGGCAGCTTGCGGGAGATCCCGTTCATCGAGCCGTTCGGTACGTAGACCAGGTAGCGGCCCGGCAGCGACACCTGGCTGGTGAGGCGGGCGCCCTTGTGGCCGACCGGGTCCTTCGTCACCTGCACGAGGACCTTGTCGCCCGGCTTGAGGGCGGCCTCGATGCGACGACCGTGGCTGGTGTCGACCGAGTTCCAGTCGACCTCGCCGGCGTAGAGCACGGCGTTGCGGCCGCGGCCGATGTCGACGAAGGCGGCCTCCATCGACGGCAGGACGTTCTGCACCTTGCCGAGATAGACGTTCCCGATGAGCGAGACGTTCTGCGACTTCGTGACGTAGTGCTCCGCGAGGACGTTGTCCTCGAGCACGCCGATCTCGATCGTGGAGGAGCTCGACCGGACGATCATCTGCCGGTCGACGCTCTCGCGACGGGCGAGGAACTCGTCCTCGGTCACGACCTGGCGACGGCGCCCGGCGTCACGGCCGTCGCGACGACGCTGCTTCTTCGCCTCGAGGCGGGTCGAGCCCTTGATGCGCTGCGGCTCGGTGATGAGCTCCGGCTCGCGGCGGCGGGGTTCGGCCTGCTCGCGGTCGCTGCTGCTCCCCCCGTCGGCGGGTGCGACGACGGCCGCCACCCTGCTCGTCACGGTCCTCGTCGTCCCAGCGGTCGCTCCGGTCCGGACGTTCCGTCCGCTCGGGGCGGTCGTCCCGGTCGTCGCGGTCGAAACGGTCCGCGCGGTCGTGGCGGTCACCGCGGCCGCGCTCCGGACGCTCACTGCGCTCGTACCGGTCGCGGCCCGAGCGGTCGCGCTCGGGGCGGGCCGGCAGGTCGGGCAACACCGGGGCGTGGAAGATCAGGCTGAGCGTGCTCGTGGCCTTCGGGACGAACGGCTCGGCGGGCGTCGGCTCGGCCGTCTCGCCGGTCCGGTCCGGACGGGAGGCCCGCTCCGCGTCCGCCTCGTCGCCCGCGTCCGCCGCGCCGGCGGTCGGTGCGGAACCGGTCCCGTCCGGACCGGCCACCGTGTCGTCCTGGCCGGCGGTCTCGTCCTGCGCAGCCGTTTCGTCCTGCGCAGCCGTCTCGTCCTGCGCGGCGGTGCCGGCTGTGTCCGCGACGGTGGCGTCCCCGGTGAGGGTGCTGACGTCGTCGGGCGCGGTGCCCGCACCCGAGGACGTGTCGACCGCGACGGGCACGGGACCGGTGGCGGTGTCGAGCACGAGCTCGTCGGCCTCTGACGTCTGCTCGACGTCCGCCTCGGCCGTGTCCGTCACGTCGGCGGTGTCGATGACGTCCGCGCCGTCGACGACGTCGACCGTCTCGGCAACGTCGACCGCCTCGGCGATGTCGGCCGTCTCCCCGACGTCGTCAGCCGCGGCGTCGGGACCGTCCGTGTCGACGGCGTCCGCTGCGACGTCGGACGGCTCGTGGGCCTCCAGGCCGCCCGACCGGGCGCGACGGCCGCCGAAGAGGCGGGTCCGGCGCTTCGGCGCGTCGTCGGTGTTCTGGTTCTGGTTCTGGTTCTCGTTCTGATCCACCATGGACTGGTGCACTCCTCGACCCCGCACGCACCCGGTGGGTGGCGGGAATTCTCTCGTTTCGGTGCGGGCGGCGACTCCGCCCCCGCGCTCGCTGCTGTTGCGTGACCGGTCCGTCTTCTCCGCGTCCGTCGTCGTGGGCACCCGGCTCACGGCGGCTCGGCGTCGGAGGTGACGCGTCGTCCGGTCACGGTGCTCTCTCACAGCACCATCACGTCCGGGCGGTGGCCCGGCAAGTTCTCGTCGTCGCCCGGATCGGCCGGGTGACTCCCCCCATCATCGCACGCGGTCACGGAGAACGCCGGGAGCCCCGTGCGAAGATGACGCCGTGAGTTCCACGCCTGTCGCTCCCCGCCGCCCCGTCGCCGTCGCGATCCTGCTGCTCGTCACCGGCGTGGTCGGGCTGTACGCGGCGTTCCGACTGGTCCTGGACGAGTTCGAGAAGTACGAGAACCCGAAGGCCGTCCTGTCCTGCGACGTCAGCCCGTTCGTGAACTGCTCGAACGTCATGGCCAGCGCGCAGGGACACCTGTTCGGGTTCCCGAACCCGCTGCTCGGGCTCATGGGCTTCGTCGCCCCGATCGCCGTCGGCGTGGTGCTCCTCGCGGGCTTCCGCGGGACGAGGTGGTTCTGGACGGTCTTCAACGCGGGCGTGTTCCTGGCCTGGGTCTTCGTCACCTGGCTGTTCACGCAGACCGTCTGGTTCATCGGCTATCTCTGCCCCTGGTGCATGCTCGTCTGGGCCATGACGATCCCGATGTTCTGGGTGTTGACGATCTGGAACCTCGCGAAGGGGAACCTGCCCTTCGGTGACGGGGCCCGTCGCGTCGGACGCGCGCTGCTGCCCTTCTGCTGGGCGTTCCCGCTGGCGAACTACCTGTTCATCGTCGTGGTGATCCTCGTGAAGTTCCCGACGGTGCTGACGACGCTCTGACGCCCGCAGCGGTCGAAGAGATGACGTGTCACCGGATTCCGGGGTGCTTCCCAGCGCCAGGGCCCGGTCCCGACGCCCGCTGGCATTACGCTCGTTCCCGATGAGCGACAACGAGAGCAAGAAGGCGCGCCGGAACGCTGCGCGCGAGCGTGCCCGCGAGGCCCGCCAGAAGGAGCAGGCCCGCCGGCGTCGGAACAAGACGCTGACGATCAGCGCGATCATCGTCGGGTCGCTCGCGGTCGTCGCGGTCGTCGTGCTCGTGATCGCGAACTCGATCCAGCCCGTCGGCCCGGGGCCGAAGAACATGGCGAGCGACGGCATCGTCCTCACCGGCGAGAGCGGCAAGATCGTGCCCGTCGAGACGAAGGCCATCCCCGAGGGCGGGGAGCCGACGCCGACGAAGCAGGACGACTCGGTCACGAACATCACCGTGTACGAGGACTACATGTGCCCGATCTGCAACCAGTTCGAGACCGGGAACATGGACCAGATCAAGCAGTGGGTCCAGGACGGCACGGCCACGCTCGAGGTGCACCCGTTCAACCTGCTCGACCGCGCCTCGCTCGGTTCGAAGTACTCGACCCGCTCCGCCGCCGCCGCGGCCTGCGTCGCGAACTACGACCCGGAGGCCTTCCTCGACGTCAACAGCGCGTTCTACGAGAACCAGCCGTCGGAGAACACCCGCGGGCTGAGCAACGACAAGCTGGCCGACATCGCGAAGCAGGCCGGCGCGACGAACGAGAAGGTGCAGTCCTGCATCACCGACCAGGAGTTCGCGGGCTGGGTCGCCGACGCCACGAACCGCGCGCTCACCGAGCCGCTGCCGAACTCCGACCTGCCGAAGCTGACGGGCACCCCGACCGTCATCGTCAACGGCAAGCAGTACAACGGCCAGGGCACGAACTCGTGGGCCGACGCCCAGGCGTTCGCCGCCTTCGTCGAGGCGAACGGCGCGTCCGCGAAGTAACCCGAGCGCCGGTACGAGGACGGCCCCCGCACTCCGAGGAGTGCGGGGGGCCGTCGTCGTCCCGGTCGGACACCGTCGGACCGGGACAGGTCAGTCGGATCAGGCGAACCAGAGCCCGAGCTCGCGGGCGGCGGACTCGGCCGAGTCGGAGCCGTGCACGAGGTTCTGCTGGACCTTGAGACCCCAGTCGCGACCGAGGTCACCGCGGATGGTGCCGGGGGCGGCCGAGGTCGGGTCGGTGGTGCCGGCGAGCGAGCGGAAACCGGCGATGACGCCGTTGCCCGCGACGCGCACGGCGACGAGCGGGCCGGACTGCATGAACTCCACGAGCGGTTCGAAGAACGGCTTGCCCTGGTGCTCCTCGTAGTGGCTGTCGAGCAGCTCGCGCGGCGCGGTCAGCATCTTCAGGTCGACGATCTCGTAGCCCTTCGCCTCGATCCGGCGGAGGATCTCACCGGTGAGCTGGCGGGCGACGCCGTCGGGCTTGACGAGGACGAGGGTCTCTTCGAGTTCGGACACAGCGGGACTCCCTGCGGTTCGAGGTGGGATGGATCAGTCCTCGCCGAGTGCGGCGCGACGGGCGGCGTTCTGCCGGTCGAGCTGACCGCCCTTGACGAAGCAGAAGACCCACAACGCCAGGAACACCAGGCCCACCACGACCATGAAGGGCTCGATGAACCCGGTGGCGAGGATGGCCGCCTGCAGCAGCCATCCGAACCCTACACCGGCCCGGGAACCGGTCATCCGGGACGCGAGGAGGAGCACGATGATCGCCGCGATGCCCCCCGCCGAAGGCGACGGCGGCCGGCAGCGTGTGCTTGCCGTAGACGACGAGCATCGGGAAGAAGAACATGAACGCCTCGAGGCCCAGCGTGATCGAGAGCAGGCTCTCGCGGGCACCACGGTCACGACGCGGGCGTCGGACCCGGGGTGCACGCGGCGGCCGGGAGGCACGCCCTGCGTCCGTCACTTCGTCCCGCCTTCCCGGTGCACCAGGTCCATGACCGCGCCCACCATGACGATCGACCCGGCGACGAGGACCATGGCGTCCTCGGCGTCCGCGTCGTCGGCCAGGTCACGGGCCTCCTGCAGGGCGCCGGCGAGCGACGGCTCGACGACGACCCGGTCGTTGCCGACCTCGTCGACGACGACCCGGGCGAACTCGTCCGCGTCCAGTGCACGCTCCCCCGGCGGCTGCGTCACGACGAAGGTCGCGACGGTGTCCTTGAGCGCACGGACGAACCCGCGGGCGTCCTTGTCGCGGAGGATCCCGACGACGCCGACGACGTGCTCCGACGGGAACGCCACCGGCAGCGCGTCGGCGAGGGCTTTGGCACCGTGCGGGTTGTGCGCGGCGTCGACCACGACGGTCGGCCCGGTCGCGATCGGCTGCAGGCGGCCCGGGCTCGTCGCGTTCGCGAGGCCCTCGCTGAGGACGTCCTCGTCGAGGGCCTGGCTGCCGCGGCCGAGGAACGACTCGACCGCGGCGATCGCGACGGCCGCGTTGTGCGCCTGGTGCGCGCCGAACAGCGGCACGAACAGGTCGTCGTACGCGCCCGCGATGCCCTGCACGCTGACGAGCTGCCCGCCGACGGCCGGGGTGTCGCTCGTGACCCGGAACGCCGACCCCTCCACCGCGAGGGCCGACTCGGTGAGTTCGGCCGCGCGCTCGAGCTCCGCGAGGGCCTCGGGCGTCTGCGCGCTCGTGACCACGGACGAGGACGGCTTGACGATGCCCGACTTCGTCCGGGCGATCTCGGCGACGGTGCTGCCGAGCTGCTTCGCGTGGTCGATGGCGATCGGGGTGAACACCTGCACCTGGCTCTGCACGACGTTGGTGGAGTCCCACTCGCCGCCCATGCCGACCTCGATCACGGCCACGTCGACGGGTGCCTCGGCGAAGCACGCGAGCGCCAGCACGGTCAGCGCCTCGAAGAACGTCAGCGGCTGCTCACCCTTCGCGGTGAGCTCGGCGTCGGTCATCTCGAGGATCGGGGTGATGTCGTCCCAGTTCTCGACGAACCGGCTCGGCTCGATCGGTTCGCCGTCGATGACGATGCGCTCCCGGATCGACACCAGGTGCGGGCTCGTCATGAGTCCGGTGCGGAGCCCGTGGGCGCGGACGATGCTCTCGGTCATCCGGGCGGTCGACGTCTTGCCGTTCGTCCCGGTGATGTGGATGACCGGGTACGCCAGGTGCGGGTCGCCCAGGAGCTCGACGGCACGACGGGTCGCGGTCAGACGCCGTTCGGGTGCCTGCTCCCCGATCCGGGCCATGAGCGCCGCTTCGACCCGCCGGACCTCGTCGTCGTCCCCGCCGTACGGCAGTTCCTCGCCGGGAGCGGTGTCGCCCGCCGGACCGACGGGGATCTCGATCCCGTCCGCGTCCTCCGCGGGGACCTCGTACTCGTTGCTGTCGCTCATGCGCGCTGGACCTCCACGGTCACCTTCGCTTCGTCGCCGACCGCGACGGTGTCCTCGTCCTGACCGAACGTCGTGGGCACGACCTGTACTCCGCCGGCGAGGGTCTCGTTCGCGATGAGCGTCTCGTGCACGCCGATCGCGGCTGCTGCCGTCTCGTCCGCACGGAGCGTCAGGACGATGCGGTCACCGACGTCGAGACCGGCGTCGCGTCGGGCCTGCTGCACGGCACGGACGACGTCGCGGGCGATGCCCTCGGCTTCGAGCTCCGGCGTGGTGACGGTGTCGAGGACGACGAACCCGCCGCCGTCGAGGAACGCCACGGCCTTGGACGTGTCGGCCACGGTGAGGTCGAGCGTGAACTCGCCCTCGACGAGGTCGACGCCGCCGACGGTCACGCCGGTCTCGGTCGCGGTCCAGTCGCCCCGCTTGGCGGCCGGGATGACCTGCTGCACGGCCTTGCCGATGCGGGGGGCCGGCAGCGCGAGCGTTGACGGTGAGCTTCCGCTCGATGCCGTACTGCGCCAGGGACTCCTCGGCTTGCTGCTCGAGCACGACGCGCTTGACGTTGAGCTCGTCGCGGAGGATGTCCGCGAACGGCTCGACGGCCGCGGTGTCCGGCACGACGAGCGTCAGGGTGGCGAGGGGCAGACGGACGCGCTTGCCGGTCGCCTTGCGGAGCGCGAGGCCCTTCGACGCGACGTCCCGCACGCGGTCCATCGCCGCGACGAGGGCGTCGTCCGCGGGGAACTCGTCGGCCGACGGCCAGTCGGTCAGGTGCACGCTGCGGTCACCGGTCAGGCCCTTCCAGACCTCCTCGGTGACGAGCGGTGCCAGCGGCGCCGCCACCCGGGCGAGCGTCTCGAGGACCGTGAACAGCGTGTCGAACGCGGCACGGGCCTCCGGGGGAGGACTCGGCGCCGGCCCAGAACTTGTCCCGCGACCGCCGGACGTACCAGTTGGTGAGCACGTCGGCGAAGTCGCGGATCGCCTGCGCGGCCAGCGGGGTGTCGAGCGCGTCGAGGTGCGTCGTGACATCGGCGACGAGCACGCGGGTCTTCGCGAGGAGGTACCGGTCGAGCACGTCGGTGCTCGCGGTGCTGCGGGTGGCTCGGTACCCCTGATCGCCGGAGGCGTTCGCGTAGAGGGTGAAGAAGTAGTACGTCGACCACAGCGGCAGGAGGAACTCGCGGACGCCCTGTCGGATGCCCTCCTCGGTGACGACGAGGTTGCCGCCGCGGATCACCGACGACGACATGAGGAACCAGCGCATCGCGTCGGCGCCGTCGCGGTGGAACACCTCGGACACGTCCGGGTAGTTCCGCAGGCTCTTCGACATCTTCTGCCCGTCGGACCCAAGCACGATGCCGTGGCTGATCACGTTCGTGAACGCCGGACGGTCGAACAGCGCGGTCGAGAGCGCGTGCATGACGTAGAACCAGCCGCGGGTCTGCCCGATGTACTCGACGATGAAGTCGGCCGGGCTGTGGGTGTCGAACCACTCCCGGTTCTCGAACGGGTAGTGCACCTGGGCGTACGGCATCGAGCCGGAGTCGAACCAGACGTCGAACACGTCGGTGATCCGTCGCATCGTCGACCGCCCCGTGGGGTCGTCCGGGTTCGGCCGTGTCAGCTCGTCGATGAACGGCCGGTGCAGGTCGACCTCGCCCTCGGCGTTGCGGGGCAGGCGGCCGAAGTCGCGCTCGATCTCCTCGAGCGAGCCGTAGACGTCCTGACGCGGGTACTCCGGGTCGTCGGACACCCACACCGGGATGGGCGTGCCGAAGTAGCGGTTGCGGGAGACCGACCAGTCGATGGCGTTGCCGACCCACTTGCCGAACTGGCCGTCCTTCACGTTGTCCGGCACCCAGGTGATGTCCTGGTTCAGCTCGCCCATGCGGTCGCGGAACTCGGTGACGCGGACGAACCACGACGAGACGGCCTTGTAGATGAGCGGCTTGCGGCAGCGCCAGCAGTGCGGGTAGCTGTGCTCGTACGACGCCTGGCGGAGGAGCCGGCCGGCGTCACGGACGGCCTTCGTCAGGGGCTTGTTCGCGTCGGACCAGAGCATCCCGGCGACCTCGCCGAACTGCGACGTGAACAGGCCGCCCTCGTCGAGGGAGAGCACCACGGGGATGCCCGCGGCCGCGCAGACCTCCTGGTCGTCGGCACCGTAGGCCGGGGCCTGGTGCACGATGCCGGTGCCCTCGCCCGTCTCGACGTACTCGGCGACGAGGACCTTCCAGCCGTTCTCCATGCCCTCGGTCTCCGACAGGAAGTCGAACAGGCGCTCGTAGGTGACGCCGTCGAGCTCCCGGCCCTCGATCGTCCGGCTGACGGCGTCGACGGCCTCCTCGGCCGAGGCGTAGCCGAGGTCCTTCGCGTGCGCGGCGACCGTGTCGGACGCGAGCAGGTACGTCGCGGAACCGGCGGCGCCACCGTCAGCCGCGCCTCCCGGCCCGGCCGGCAGGACCGCGTACGCGATCGCCGGACCGACCGCGAGCGCGGCGTTGGTCGGCAGCGTCCAGGGGGGTGGTCGTCCAGGCGAGGGCGCGGACGCCGGTCAGCCCGAGCTCCTCCGCACGCGCACCGGTCAGCGGGAACGCGACCGTGACGGACTGGTCCTGACGCATCTTGTAGACGTCGTCGTCCATGCGGAGCTCGTGGTTCGACAGCGGGGTCTGGTCGTTCCAGCAGTACGGCAGGACCCGGAAGCCCTCGTACGCCAGGTCCTTGTCCCACAGCGTCTTCCATGCCCAGAGGACGCTCTCCATGTACGTGACGTCGAGCGTCTTGTAGTCGTCCTCGAAGTCGACCCAGCGCGCCTGACGAGTCACGTACTGCTGCCACTCGTCGGTGTACTGCAGGACGGATCGCTTGGCGGCTGCGTTGAAGACGTCGATGCCCATGGCGTCGATCTCGTGCTTCTCGGTGATGCCGAGCTGCCGCATCGCCTCGAGCTCGGCGGGCAGACCGTGGGTGTCCCACCCGAAGCGGCGGTGCACCTGCTTGCCACGCATGGTCTGGTAGCGCGGGAAGACGTCCTTCGCGTACCCGGTCAGCAGGTGGCCGTAGTGCGGCAGGCCGTTGGCGAACGGCGGGCCGTCGTAGAAGGTCCACTCGTCGCAGCCCTCGCGCTGGGCGATGGAGGCACGGAAGGTGTCGTCGCCCTTCCAGAAGGCGAGGATGCCGTCCTCGACCGAGGGGAAGGACGGGGACGGGGTCACGCCGTCGGGTTCGGAGTTCAGCGGGTACCGCACGGGAGGCTCCTGGAGGTCGGTGGAACTGGACCACGAGGACGGAGCCTGCGCTCCGCGGTACCACCTCGCTTGCCACGGACCGGCGCGCAACGCCTGCTCGTGACCACTCTGCGTCGGGGTGGTGTCGGTCCCGAACCCGCCCGGTTCTAGTGACGACCCCGTCGGTGCCGTGTTCTTCCGGGAGGCTCCCCGGTGATGGCCGGATCGATGCCTGTGGGACCGACTCTACCGGACGGGAGCATGCTGGAGCGATGCCCTCGTCGTCGTCCCCCCGAGGCCCCGGAGACCGCTCCGGACGCCTCGTCCTCGCAGCAGAAGCCCGAGTCGCTGCTCACCGTCCTCATCGCCTTCGGGGCGAACCTGCTCGTCGCGATCGCGAAGTCGGTCGCCGCCCTCGTGTCGGGCTCGGCGTCGATGGTCGCCGAAGCCGCGCACTCGTGGGCGGACACCGGCAACGAGGTGTTCCTGCTCGTCGCGGAACGGCGGGGTGCCCGGAAGCGCGACGCGAGACACCCGCTCGGGTACGGCCGCGAGACGTACATCTGGTCGATGTTCGCCGCGTTCGGGCTCTTCACCGCGGGCGCGATCGTCTCCATCACGCACGGCATCGGCGAGCTCGGGGACACCGGCCCGGCCGAGGACGTCACCCTCAACTACATCGTGCTCGCGGTGTCGTTCTGTCTCGAGGGCACGAGCTTCCTGCAGGCGTTCCGGCAGGCCCGCGGCGCCGCGACGAAGCGCCGGGTCCCGGTCCTCCGCCACGTGCTGCAGTCCTCGAACCCGACGCTCCGGGCCGTGTTCGCCGAGGACGCCGCCGCCCTGGTCGGCCTGGTCATCGCGTTCCTCGGGGTCTTCCTGCACCAGGTCACCGGGCTCGCCGTGTTCGACGCGATCGGGTCCATCGCCGTCGGGCTGCTGCTCGGGGTCGTCGCGATCGTCCTCATCGACCGCAACCGCCGGTTCCTGCTCGGGGAGAGCACGTCCCCGGAGCTCGAGAACGCCGTGCTCGTCGAGCTGCTCGCCCGGGAGCAGGTGGAGAGCGTGAGCTACCTGCACCTCGAGTTCGTCGGGCCGTCCCGCGTCTACCTCGTCGCCGCGGTCGACCTCGTCGGCAACGACACCGAGGAGCACGTGGCCGCTCGGCTCCGCCGGATCGAGGACTCGCTGGAGCAGAGCCAGTACGTCGAGGAGGCGGTGCTCACGCTGTCCGTGCCGGGCGCCCCGGTCCTGCGGCCGACGAGCGACGACATCCCGGACGTGGTCCGGGACGGCACGGTCGAGGACGTGGCGTCCGGCGGCGCCGGCACGCTCCGCGCCTGACCCCCCGGGACGGTCAGCAGTCGTCGTTCGTGAACTCCAGGTCGACGGTCTGGTCAGAGCCGGTGAAGACGTAGGAGTACCGCATCGCGATGTCCTCCTCGAGGATGTCGCGGGTCGCGTCCGTCGAGCAGAGGTTCGACAGCACCGAGTCACGGATCGTGCGTTCGGAGACGGCGGCCGGGTCGGCGTCCACCCGGTAGCGGTAGTGGATGGCCTCGTCCTCGGCCTCGACCCCGGTCCACGTCGTGATCTCGTCGACCTGCCGCGGGAACGTGGTCTGCTCGGAGATCTTGGCGACACCCTCGTCGACGAGCTCCTGCTTGGACGGACCACCGAACGAGGCGAAGCCCCAGCGGACCAGCGCGGCGGCGACGACGAACGCCAGGATGCCCGCGATGGTGACGAGCGCTCGGCGACCACGGGACTGCTGCGGGGGCTGGGTCCCGAACGCCGCGGCACCGCCGGGCTGCGCGACCGGGGCGCCCGGACCCTGCCAGGGCTGCTGCGGGCCGCCCGGGTACTGCTGCCCGGGGACCTGCGGCGCCGGGGGGCGCCGGATCCTGCGGAACCCCGGTGCGCGCGTCCCGCCCGCCGGTCCACTGCGGTGCCGGGGGGCACCTGGCCCTGGTCGGCCGGGAGGCCCTGCCCGCGGTCCGACAGACCGTCCGGCCCTCCGGTGTGGTCCGGATCCGGACCCGGTCCGGACGACGACAGCTGCTGCTGATCGGGTGTGTCGGACACGGGTCCCCCCTGATGTCGGTGGCCGTCCCCCCTCGGACGGCGCATCCCGAACCTACCAGCGGACCGGGGCGGGCAGACCGGTGCTCCGGCGCGGCCCGGACAGGGTCGGCCTACCGCCTACCGCCTACCGCCTGCCGTCTGCCGTCTGCCGTCTGCCGCCTGCGGCCTCGACCCGGCCGTGCCGGACCGGCACCTCGTTCCGGCACGGCCGGACCGGCGACAGCGGACCGGTGCGGCCAGACCGGTGCCGTCAGCGCGCGTCGAGCCCCGCGACCACGGGCGTCAGCGCGGCGGCGACGTACTCGACGAGCGGCCGTCGCGCGACGCCGTCCCGCACCCACACCCCGAACGCCGCGGCGGCGGCACCGAGCATCGCGCCCGCCACGGTCTGCGGCCACAGCGACCCCGCGTGCTCCCCGGTCCGACCGGCGACGAAGGACGCGACCGCCTGGTGCTGCGCGGTCACCCGGGTGGCGACGCTCGCGACGAGTCCGTCGCCGACGTCCATCACCTCGGCCTGCGCGATCGCCCAGGGCACGCGCTCCGGGTCGTGCGCCCGGGCGGCGGCGAGCAGGGCCTCCTCGACGGCACGGACGGCGCTCGACTCGGTCGAGGACGCCAGGTGCCGCGGCAGGTCAGCGACCGCTGCGTCGAGGTCGAGCCACATGACGTCGGACTTGGCGGTGAAGTAGTTGAAGAAGGTGGCCCGACTCACCCCGGCACGGGCGGCGATCTGGTCCACCGTGGTCCGTCCGTAGCCCTGCTCCAGGAAGAGCTCGGCGGCGGCGTCCGCGAGCACCTCGGCGCTCGAGCGGCGCGGTCGCCCACCGCGGCGGATCGGTTCGTCCATGCCTCCAGTAAAGCGCTAGACTCGGCCAGCCATGATCTTGGACCCAGTACAGAAAAGCCCGGCGCTGCGGCGCATCGTGACCGGCGTCGCCGGCGCGGCCACGATCCTCCTGGCCGTCACCGCGTGCTCCGGCGACGGTGCCGCCGGGGACAGCAGCACGCCCGTCAGCGGCGGCACGCTCACCTACGCCTCCGGCGACGCCGAGCCGACCTGCCTGGACCCGCACGTCGGCGGCAACTACCCCCAGGCGCTGCTGGCGACGCAGTACATCGAGGAACTGGTCGGGCTCGACGACGACGGGCGGCCGACGCCCGAGCTCGCCGAGAAGTGGACGACGAGCGACGACGGGAAGGTCCTCACGTTCACGCTCCGCGACGACGTCACCTTCACCGACGGCACCCCCCTTCGACGCCGCGGCTGTGGTCGCGAACATCGAGCACGTGCAGGACCCGGCCACGGCCTCGAGCACCGGGTACCTCGCCCTGCAGTCGATCGAGAAGGCGACCGCCACCGACGACCACACGGTGACGCTGTCCCTCAGCCGTCCCGACGCCGCACTGCTCGAGTCGTTCTCGCAGCCGTGGGTCGGTATGGAGTCCCCGAAGGCGCTCCAGCGGAAGCAGGCGACGAACTGCGAGTCCCCTGTCGGCACCGGCCCCTTCGCGGTCACCGGGTGGAAGCACGGCGACCGCGTCACGCTCGAACGGAACACGGCGTACACGCCGCTCGCCGGGTCGTCCACCGAGCCGCGCCTGGACGGACTCACCTGGCGGTTCCTGCCCGACTCGACCTCGCGGTACGCGGCCCTGCAGTCCGGCCAGGTCGACGTCATCGACAACGCCCAGCCCGACCAGCTCAAGGCAGCCTCGGCGAAGGGCAGCATCCGCGACCTCGACGCTCCCCGCCCGGGTGCGTCGAACCGTCTCGAGTTGAACTCGGGCCACGGCGTCTTCCGCGACGAGTCTGTCCGCGAGGCGTTCATCGCGGCTGCCGAGATCGACCCGGGCCTGCGGTCGCTCTTCCTCGGCACCGCGAAGCGCTCGTACTCCGTGCTGTCGAGCGTCGAGCCGACGTCGTACTCGGACGAGTCGTTGTTCGCGTACGACCCGGCCGAGGCGAAGCGTCTGCTCGACGAGGCCGGCTGGAAGACCAACAGCGACGGCGTCCGCGAGAAGGACGGGAAGACCCTGACCGTCACGTTCCCGGTGTCGACGAACCAGTCCGTCCCCGCCGAGCGCAGCCTGTTCCAGCAGATCCAGGCGTCCGAAGCCGAGGTCGGCATCGAGGTCCGGCTGCAAGAACTCGACCTGTCGAGCTGGTACGCGGCACTCGCGGAGAACCAGTACGACGTCGTCAGCGCCCCGTACACGAAGGTCGGCCCGGACGTCCTCCGCATCCTGTACGACTCCGCCTCGATCACCCCGGCACCGTCGGGCTACTTCGCGAACCTGGCGCAGCTCGACGACCCGGCCCTCGACGAACTGCTCGAGAAGGCGTCGCAGACCTCGGACGCGAACGAGCGAGCGGAGCTGGTCGAGCAGGCACAACGGACGATCCTCGAGAGCCGGACGGTCCTGCCGCTCTACGACCAGCAGAACCACTTCCTGTACCGCTCGGCCGTCCACGGCATCTCGACCACGTCGGTCTCGACGCCGTGGTTCGGCACGGCGTGGATCGCGCGCTGATCTCCTTGCGTCGCATTTGGGCCCACGCCGCCGGTTCCCGGCGGACGCGCCAGCGGCCGACAGGCCGTGCCGGTGGGGAGGGGTCCGGTGCCCGGCCGGCACGCCAGCCCGCCCGTGCGGGCTGGGTGCGCTGGACGGTGCGCCGCGTCCTCGGCGGCATCGGGGTGCTCTGGGCCGTCGCCACGATCGTGTTCGTCGCGATCCGTCTCATCCCGGGGGGACCCCGCCCTCGCGATCCTCGGCGGGCCGGGGTCCCAGGCGTCGGCCGAGGCGGTGGCCCAGGTGCGGTCCGAGTACGGGCTCGACCAGCCCGTCCTCGTGCAGTACCTGGTGTTCCTCGGCCGTCTGGCGGCGGGGCAGCTCGGGGACTCGTACGCCTTCCGGACGCCGGTGTCGACGCTCCTCGCGCAGGAACTGCCCGTGACGCTGACCCTCGCGGTCGCCGGGCTCGGGGTCGCCTGGCTGCTGGCGGTCGTGGCCGCGTGGTGGTCGACGCAACGAGGCCGGACAGCGGCGTTGCTGACCACCGGCCTGGCCGTCACCGCCAGCGTGATGCCGCACTTCTGGCTCGGCAGCGTGCTCATCGTGGTGTTCGCCAGCTCCCTGGGGTGGGTGCCCGCCGTGAGCGACGGCACGCTGCGCGGCTGGGTCCTGCCAGTGCTCGTCGTCGCGGTGCCGGTCGCCGGGTACCTGGCCGAGACGATCCGCGACGGCGTGGTGGACGCGCAGCGGTCCGCCTTCGCGCTGGCCGCCCGGGGTCGGGGCGAGTCCCGTGCCGGACTGTTCGGTCGGCACCTGCTCCGGCACGCCGCACTCCCCCGGGATCGCCCTGTCCGCCTGGGCCTTCGGGTCGCTCGTGTCCGGGGCCGTCGTCGTCGAGTCGGTGTTCGCGCTCCCCGGGATAGGCCGGGCACTCGTGACCGCGGTGACGCAGCGGGACATGCCGCTCGTCGCAGGGATCGCGCTCGTGTCGGCGGCGGCGTACGTCGTCGTGCTCGCCGTGGCCGACCTCGTCGAGCGCGCAGTCGACCCGCGCGGCGGCGAGGCGGAGGCACGGTGAGCGGCATCCTCGACCCGGGCCTCCCGTCCGGCACCGAGCCGGTCGCTCCCGGACCCGGCACCGACCCCGACGGCAGGTCCGGCGGCACGCCGACCAGGCCGTCCGAGACGTTCGGCGCACGCGCCGGACGCCGGTCCGAGCGATTCCGTGGGGGGGACGCTCGGGCCGGCAGGCACCATCGCGGCCGCCGTGGTGGCGGTCGCGGTGGTCGCCGCCCTGTGGCCGGCGCTGCTCGGCGGCGCGCACCCGCTGGCGGTCTCCCCGGCCGAGGCCCTCTTGCCACCAGGCCCGGGTCGTCCGTTCGGCACCGACGAGTCGGGGCGGGACGTCCTGGCGCGGGTCGTCGCGGGGACGCGGGCGTCGCTCCTGGTCGGCGTCGTCGCCACGCTCGTCGGCGGCGTGACCGGCGTGCTGCTCGGCGTCCTGGCCGGGCTCGGTGGACGGGTGGTCGACGCAGTCGTCGGTCGGGTGACCGAGGTCGCCTTCGCGCTGCCGCTGCTGCTCGTCGCGCTCGTCGTCATCGCGGTGACCGGCCCGGGTCCGGTGCCGGCCATGCTCGCCGTCGGGTTCGCGACCGCGCCGGGGTACGCCCGGATCGTGCGGGGGGCTGGTCCGGACCGCGCGGGCGTCGCAGGTGGTCGAGACCGCCGTGCTCCTCGGCCGCTCCCCCCGCCGCGATCGTGTTCCGCCACGTGCTGCCCGCCGCCCTCTGGCCGATCATCGCCGTCGGCACGCTCGGCATCGGTCAGGCGGTGGTGTGGGCATCGGCCCTGAGCTACCTCGGCGTCGGGACACCGCCACCCGCGCCGGAGTGGGGCGCCATGCTCGCCGACGGCCGCACCTACCTGCAGACGGCCCCGTGGATGAGCACGTTCCCGGGCCTCGCGATCGTCGTCCTCGCGACCGCGGTGACGGTGCTCGGTCGGGCGCTCCGCCGACGTGGGGATGCTCGGTGAGCAGCGCCGGGACCGCCGAGCCCGTCCTCGACGTCGCGGGGCTCGCTGCCACCGTCGGGACGACGACGCTCGTCGAGGACGTCGACCTCCACGTCGCCCCGGGTGAGCTGGTCGCCCTGGTCGGCGCCTCCGGTTCCGGCAAGTCGGTCACCGTCCGGGCTGCGCTCGGGCTCTCCGCGGACGGCGTCCGCATCGGCGCCCGCCGGCTCGTGCTCGCCGGGCGCGATGTCCGAGCGTTGTCCGATCGGCGGTGGCGCGACGTCCGGGGACGCCTCGTCGGCTACGTCGGCCAGGAGGCCCTCGGCGCCCTGGACCCGCTCCGTCCCGTCGGGCGGGAGGTCGCCGACGCACTCCGGCTGCACACCGACCTGACCGCTCGCGAGCGTGTCGACGCCGTGGGAGCGGCGCTCGAGGCGGTCGGACTCGACCCCGCGCTCGCCACGGAGGGGCGCACAGCCGGGACACTGTCCGGCGGGATGCGGCAGCGTGCGCTCATCGCCGCGGCCACGATCGCGGACCCCGGGCTGCTCGTCGCCGACGAGCCGACGACCGCGCTCGACGCCGGCATCGCCCTCACCGTGATGGAGCAGCTCCGCGCGGCGCAGCTGCGCGGCACCGGGGTGCTCGTCGTGACGCACGACCTCGGGCTCGTCGCGGGGTGGGCCGACCGGGTCGTCGTGATGCACGGCGGACGGGTCGTCGAGGACGGGCGGACCGCGGACGTGCTCGGTTCACCCCGGCACGAGGCGACGCGCGCACTCGTCCGGGCGGCGCGGACGGCTGACGGCCCCCTGCGCGGCGGTCCGACCGCCGGCGTCCGCGGTGGCGACGTCCGGGCCGCAGGCGTCGTGATCGCCGATGCCGCAGCTGCCGGCCGTCCCGTCGAGACCCCCCGTGCTCGCGGCGCATGCACTCCGCCGGACCTACGCCGGGGTCCCGGCGGTCCGCGAGGTGTCGCTCCGGGTCGACCGTGGTCGGGTGCTCGGCATCGTCGGGGCCTCGGGTTCCGGCAAGACGACCGTGGCGCGGATGCTCCTCGGGCTCGAGACGCCCGACGACGGCGCGGTCGACCTCGGCGGCGAGCCCTGGGCGCCGCTGCCCGAACGGGACCGCCGCCATCGTCGCCCGCGGATCGCCGCGGTCGTACAGGACCCCGGCGCGACGTTCGACGAACGGTGGGACGTCGACCGGGTCCTCGCGGACGCGCTCACCGGCGGCCGGGCTCGGCGCGCGACCGGACCCCTCGGCGACCGGGTGGCGACGGCGCTCCGGCAGGTCGGGCTCGACCCCGCGCTCCGGCGTCGCTCCCCGCGCACCCTGTCCGGCGGGCAGCGGCAGCGGCTCGCGATCGCCCGGGCCCTCGCGACCGAGCCCGAGGTGATGGTGCTCGACGAGCCCGTCACCGCCCTCGACGCGACCGTGCAGGACGCCGTGCTGACACTGCTCGAACGGCTCCGGGACGAGACCGGTGTCGCGATGGTGTTCGTGTCGCACGACCTCCGGGCCGTCCGTCGCCTGGCCGACGACGTGCTCGTCGTGCACGACGGCACTGTTGTCGAGTCCGGTCCCGCCGACGAGGTCCTCGCCCGTCCGACCCATCCGGTCACCGAGAGACTCGTCCGCGCCGCCGAACGGCTCACCGCCGGCCCCACCGAGCCCGCCTGACCCGGGCTCCCGGAGCGGCCGGGACCGCCCCGACTCGTCAGGGGCAGAGGACGATCCGCGAGGGAGGCCCGCCCTGCGGACGCAGGACGGGCCTCCCGGCCGGGTGGTCGGCGGGTCAGGAACCGGCGGGTGCCTGCTCCTGGCGCGATCCTGGGGCGCTGCCGTCCTCAGGGACGACCGGGAACTGGCTCGTCGAGAAGTCCTTCGCCCAGTCGGACTGCGCGAGCTCCGAGGTCGGGTCGTCGTACTCCGCGATGACGTCGGCGACCTCGTCCTCGTGGGCAACCGTCGGGCCGGAGCCCATGAGCGGTGAGCTCGCCGTCTCCTTCGTGAAGTACACGGCGACCAGCCCGATCAGGGCGGCGAGCATGAGGTAGAAGGCCGGGATGTCCTCGGCCCAGCCGAAGCCGGCGTCCTTCGCCCCGGCGATGAGCGCCTGCGTCGCCAGCGGCGTCGTGCCACCGAAGAGGGAGACCGACACGTTGAACGCGATGGCCAGCGCGCCGTAGCGGATGATCGTCGGGAACAGCGCCGGGAGCGTCGACGGCATGGTCGACGTGAACGTCACCAGGACCAGACCGAGGATGAGCAGGCCGGCGAAGACGCCGGGGCCGGTGCCGGTCTGCACGAGCTTCAGCGCCGGCCAGGACAGCAGGATGAACCCGATGCATCCCGCGGCGAGCACGGGGCGACGACCGAACCGGTCCGACAGCCGTCCGCCGAACGTGATGACGACCATCATGAGGATCATCACGATGACGATGAGGATGAGGCCGAACGTGGCGTTCTGCCCGAGGTTCGTCTCGAGGTAGGTCGGCATGTACGACAGGAGCATGTAGTCGGTCACGTTGAAGACCAGGACGAGGCCGATGCAGACGATGAGCGAGCGCCAGTTCTCGGCGAAGAGCTTGAGGAACGGGGTCTTCTGCGACTCGCGCTCGGCAGCCTGCTCCTGCTGCTTCTGGAATGCCGGGGTCTCCTCCAGCTTGAGCCGCAGGTACAGCCCGATGAGGCCGAGCGGCCCGGCCACGATGAACGGGATGCGCCAGCCCCAGCTCAGCAGGGCGTCCTCGGGCATCGCGTACTGCAGGACCGTGACGATCGAGGCGCCGAGCACGTAGCCGGCGAGCGTGCCGAACTCGAGCCACGAGCCCATGAAACCGCGGCGCTTGTCGGGCGAGTACTCCGCGATGAACGTCGCGGCACCGCCGTACTCACCACCCGTCGAGAAGCCCTGCACGAACCGCGCGACGAGCAGCAGCACCGGCGCCCAGAAGCCGATCGTGTCGTAGGACGGGATCAGGCCGATCATCAGCGTGCCCGCGGCCATCAGGATCATCGTCAGCGCGAGGACCTTCTGCCGGCCGATCTTGTCGCCGATCGGGCCGAACACCGCGCCACCGATCGGGCGGACGATGAACGCGGCGGCGAAGAAGCCGAACGTGGCGACCAGGTTCGAGGTCGGGTCGCCCGCCGGCAGGAACACCTTCGAGATGGTGACGGTCAGGTAGGCGAAGATGCCGAAGTCGAACCACTCCATGGCATTGCCGAGCGCTGCTGCGGCGACGGCACGCTTGAGCAGCGACTCCTCGACGACGGTGACGTCGTCCTCGGTGAGCTTCCGCCGGGCGCGCTTGGCGGCGCCCTTCGTCCGCAACGGGCGGTCCCCGTGCGGCTGCGTCGATGTATCGTTCGCTGGCAAGTCGTTCCTCCGGTGTGCTGTGCGTCCTTCGGGCGTCCGACGAGGCGGCGACACTGGCGACCTGCGAGCCGCGCTCGCCGGACAAACCCCGGAAGCCTACCAGTCGGGCTCGTGGCGACGGGGCGACCACTACGCTGGAGGGACCCCGTCGAGCGCGGGGACACTCAGGCACCTCATCACGGACTCGGTGCCGCACATACGAACGGAAGGCGCAGCCATGACCAAGCCCATGCCCGACAAGCCATCGGTGGACGGACTCGAGCAGGTCTGGGGACCGCAGTGGGAGCAGGACGGCACCTACCGGTTCGACCGCGCCGCCGCCGGTGACCGGTCCGCCGTCTACTCGATCGACACCCCGCCGCCGACCGCTTCGGGTTCGCTGCACATCGGGCACGTGTTCTCGTACACGCACACCGACCTCAAGGCCCGGTACGAGCGCATGCGGGGCAAGCACGTGTTCTACCCGATGGGCTGGGACGACAACGGGCTCCCCACCGAGCGTCGCGTGCAGAACTACTACGGCGTCCGGTGCGACCCGTCGCTCCCCTACGACCCCGATTTCACGCCGCCGTTCGAGGGCGGCGACGGCAAGTCGAGCAAGGCCGCCGACCAGCTGCCGATCTCGCGTCGCAACTTCATCGAGCTCTGCGACCAGCTGACCGTCCAGGACGAGCAGCAGTTCGAGGAGCTCTTCCGCACCCTCGGGCTCTCCGTCGACTGGACGCAGTCGTACCGCACGATCGACGCGACCTCGCGTGCCAGCGCCCAGCGCGCCTTCCTCCGCAACCTCGAGCGCGGCGAGGCCTACCAGGCCGACGCCCCGACCCTGTGGGACGTGACGTTCCGCACCGCGGTCGCCCAGGCGGAGCTCGAGGACAAGGAGATGCCGGGCGCGTACCACGGCCTCGCCTTCCACAAGTCCGACGGCAGCGGTGACGTCGTCATCCAGACCACGCGCCCCGAGCTCCTGCCGGCGTGTGTCGCCCTCGTCGCGCACCCGGACGACGAGCGGTTCCAGGACCTGTTCGGCACGACCGTGCGCTCCCCGCTGTTCGACGTCGAGGTCCCGGTGCTCGCGCACCACCTCGCGCAGAAGGACAAGGGCGCCGGCATCGCGATGATCTGCACGTTCGGCGACACCACCGACGTCGTGTGGTGGCGCGAGCTGCAGCTGCCGAACCGCTCCGTGATCGGGTTCGACGGCCGTATCCGCTCCGAGGAGCCGGCGTGGATCGAGTCCGCCGAGGGCCGGGCGCTCTACGCCGAGATGGCCGGCAAGACGGTGTTCTCCGCCAAGAAGGTCGTCGTGGACGCCCTCACCGCGTCCGGCGAGCTCGTCGGCGACGTGAAGACGATCAACCACCCGGTCAAGTTCTTCGAGAAGGGCGACAAGCCGCTCGAGATCGTCTCCACCCGCCAGTGGTACATCGTCAACGGGGCCCGCGACGAGCAGCTCAAGGCGACCCTGCTCGAACGGGGGGAACCAGATCGCGTTCCACCCCGACTTCATGAAGGTCCGGTACGAGAACTGGGTCGGTGGCCTGTCCGGCGACTGGCTCATCTCGCGCCAGCGTTTCTTCGGCGTGCCGATCCCGGTCTGGTACCCGCTCGACGCCGACGGCAACCCGGTCTTCGACCAGCCGATCGTCCCGACCGAGGCGCAGCTGCCCGTGGACCCGTCGTCCGACCCGGCTCCCGGGTACGACGAGTCGCAGCGCGGTGTCCCCGGCGGCTTCCAGGGCGAGCTCGACGTGATGGACACCTGGGCGACCTCGTCCCTCACCCCGCAGCTCGCCGGCAAGTGGGAGACCGACCCCGAGCTCTACGGCCTGGTGTACCCGTACGACGTCCGCCCGCAGGCGCAGGACATCATCCGGACCTGGCTGTTCACGACCGTGCTCCGCAGCCAGCTCGAGGCCGACGTGGTTCCGTGGACGAACGCCTCGATCTCCGGCTTCATCGTCGACCCCGACCGCAAGAAGATGTCGAAGTCGAAGGGCAACGTCGTCACGCCGCTGTCGATCCTCGAGCAGCACGGTGCGGACGCGGTCCGGTACTGGGCGGCCTCGTCGAAGCTCGGGACCGACGCGGCCTTCGATCCGCAGAACCCGAAGCAGATCAAGGTCGGCCGTCGTCTGGCGATCAAGGTCCTCAACGCCGCGAAGTTCGTCTACGGCTTCGAGCTGCCGACCGGCGCACACCAGGTCACCGAGGCCCTCGACGTCGACATGCTCGCCGCACTCGGCACCGTCGTCGACCAGGCCACCGCGGCGTTCGACGGGTACGACCACGCCCGTGCGCTCGAGATCACCGAGCGGTTCTTCTGGACCTTCTGCGACGACTACCTCGAGCTCGTCAAGGAGCGTGCGTACGGCACCGCTGCGGACGCGACCCACGAGACCCAGGCGAGCGCGGTGCTCGCGCTCCGCGGCGCGATCGACGTCCTGCTCCGTCTGCTCGCCCCGTTCCTCCCGTACGCGACGGAGGAGGTCTGGGCCTGGACCCACGAGACCAGCGTGCACCGGGCCTCCTGGCCGACGCGTGCCGACCTGCCGGTCGACCAGGCCGAGACCGGTCTGCTCGCCGCCGTCGGGCAGGCGCTCATCGGCATCCGCGGTGCGAAGACGGCCGCGAAGGCGTCCCAGAAGACGCCCGTCATCCGGGCCGTCGTGCAGGCGCCCGCGGACCTCCGCGAACTGGTGGAGCGCGCGGCCGTGGACCTGGCGGCCGTCGGCCGCATCCAGGACCTCGCCTTCGTGGACGGCGACGAGTTCGCGGTCACCGAGATCGAGCTGGCCGAGCAGCCCTCGGCCTAGTCGGAGCACCCGGGCCGCGACCCGGACACCGAGGACGCCCCGTTACCGTGGAGACACGGGCGGGGCGTCCTGCGTCCCCGTCACCCACGGACTGGAGGCACACATGCAGTTGGGCACGAGATGGAGCGTCGGTGCGGAGCCGCCCGCGCGGCTGCCCGAGACGATGATCGTCGCGGTCCGCAGCGTCGAGGAGGACCTGGCGGCGCAATCGGTCGACGCGTCGACGTGGCGCTGGACGCTCACCTTCCTGGAGGGCAAGCCCGTGGTCGAGCTGGACGACGGGACGTCGATCCACCTCGACCCGCTCGGTCACGCGCAGGTGACGGACCCGGACGACGCGGGGTCGGAAGACTGACGGGAACGCGGAGCCCAGGGGGGAACCGTCCGCGGCGTACAGTGGAGAACCAGCGTTCCCGGCGCGGGCCCCGGCCGGCGGACAGTGGACGGACGGAGTGCCCATGGCCACGAGCACGGTCGAGCCGGAGACGACGGCACGGATTGTCGACACCGCCGATGCGCTGTTCTACGCGCGCGGCATCCAGTCCGTCGGCATGGACGAGATCCGGACGACCGCCGGGGTCTCGCTCAAGAAGCTCTACGCCGCCTTCCCCGGCAAGGACCAGCTCGTCGCCGCCGTCCTGACCGGGCGGCACGGGCTCTGGGAGCGGGGCATCCGCGCGGCCGTCGACTCCGCAGAGGGCCCGCGCGCGAAGATGCTCGCCGTCTACGACTTCCTCGAGTCGTGGTTCGGCGACGACACGTTCCGCGGGTGCGGGTTCATCAACGCGTTCGGTGAGCTCGGTGCGACCTCGCCGGCCGTCGCGGCCATCGCCCGGGAGCACAAGGAGTCGTTCCAGCGCTTCGTCAGCGAACTCGCCGTGCAGGCCGTCTCCGACGTCGAGCGCGCCGAGGAGCTCGCCGCGCAGCTCGCACTCCTCGCCGAAGGGGCACAGACGACCGCCGCGATCGCCGGCACCCCCGACGCTGCCGTCCACGCCCGGCGCGCAGCCGCGGTCCTCATCGACGCCGCCACGCCCTGACACGGGCCGGTGGATAGGTTGTGGGGATGGCCACTCCGTTCGACGAACCGAGCACTCTCCCCTACGCCCTCCCGCCGTTCGACGACGTCCGGACGGAGCACTACCGACCGGCGTTCGACGCCGGGATGGCCGAGCACCGCGCCGAGGTGGAGGCGATCGCCACCGACCCGCACCCGCCGACGTTCGAGAACACCCTCGTCGCGCTCGAACGGTCCGGACAGCTGCTGCAGCGGGTCGAGATGGTCTTCTCCACCGTCACCTCGGCCGACTCGACCGACGCGCTCCGCGACCTCGAGGCCGAACTGTCCCCGCTCCTGGCCGCTCACCGTGACGCCGTCGTGCTGGACGCCCGCCTGTACGCGCGCGTGCGGGCCGTGCACGACGACCTCGAGGACGCTGCCGGTCTGTCGGACGAGGACCGACGCCTCGTCGACCGCACCCTGACCGAGATGACGCTCGCCGGCGCCGGACTCGACGACGCCGGCAAGGAACGACTGACCGCCGTCAACCAGGAGCTCTCCTCGTTGACGACGACCTTCGAGCGGAACCTGCTCGAGGACACGAACGACGCGGCCGTGCACGTCACCGACGAGTCCGAGCTCGCCGGACTCGACGACGGCGCACTGTCCGCGGCCGCCGCCGCAGCGGCCGACCGCGGCCTGGACGGCTGGCTCGTCACCCTGCCGCTCTACACCGGGCACCCCTGGCTCGCCACGCTCACCGACCGCGGGCTCCGACAGCGGATCATGGAGGCGTCGCTCTCCCGCGGACGACGCGGCAACGCCTTCGACAACCGCGACGTCCTGCTGCGGATCGTGCGCCTCCGTGCCGAGCGCGCGGAGCTGCTCGGGTTCCGCGACCACGCCTCGGTCGTCACGGCCGACGAGACCGCCGGCGACCCCGACGCCGTCGCCGGGCTGCTGTCGTCGCTCGTGCCGGCCGCCACCGCCAACGCACGCGACGAGCGGGCGGTGCGGTCGCGGGCCGTCGGGTACGAGGTCGAGTCGTGGGACTGGGCGTACGCCACCGAGGTCCTGCGCGGTGAGCAGTTCGCCGCCGACAGCGGAACGCTCCGCCCCTACCTGGAAGCCGACCGGGTCCTGGTCGACGGCGTCTTCCACGCGGCCACCGCCCTGTACGGCCTGCGGTTCACCGAACGACCCGACCTCCGTGGCTACAACGACGAGGTCCGCGTGTTCGAGGTCACCGACGAGCAGGACGAGCCCGTGGGGCTGTACCTGCTCGACCTGCACACGCGGGACGGCAAGCGGGGCGGCGCGTGGATGAACCCCGTCGTGGAGCAGTCGCACCTGCTCGGCACGCTCCCCGTCGTCGTGAACAACCTCAACGTGCCGAAGCCCGCCGCGGGTTCGGCCACGCTCCTGACGCAGGACGAGGTGGAGACGCTGTTCCACGAGTTCGGACACGCGCTGCACGGGTTGATCGCCCGCACGACCTACCCGCGGTTCTCCGGCACGAACGTCGAGCGTGACTTCGTCGAGTTCCCGTCGCAGGTCAACGAGATGTGGGTGACCTGGCCCTCGGTGTTGGCGAACTACGCGAAGCACCACGAGACCGGCGAGCCGATGCCGCCCGAACTCGTCCTCGGGCTCAGCGACTCGGAGGGGTTCAACGAGGGCTTCGGCACGACCGAGTACCTGGCGGCCGCACTGCTCGACCAGGCCTGGCACCGGCTCACCGCTGCCGAAGCGGCCGCGGTCACCGACGTCGAGGCATTCGAACGGCAGGCCCTGGCCGACGCCGGCGTCGACGCCCCGGCCGTCCCGCCCCGCTACTCGTCGACGTACTTCGCGCACACGTTCTCGGGCGGGTACGACGCCGGGTACTACGGCTACATCTGGAGCGAGGTGCTCGACGCCGACACCGTGGAGTGGTTCCGCGACAACGGCGGGCTCTCGCGCGAGGCCGGCGAGCGGTTCGCCCGTCTCCTGCTCGGCGTCGGCGGGGCGAAGGACCCGCTCGAGGCGTACCGCGCCTTCCGCGGCCGCGACGCCGAGGTCGGGCCGCTCCTGCGACGCCGCGGGCTCGAGTAGGCCGCGGGCTCGAGTAGGCCGCGCGACGGCGGCGACGGCGGTGCGCCGCTGCCGTCGCCGCCGCTACGCGGACTTCTCGACGCGCTTCGGCTGCGACCGCGGGACGATCGTCGGCGCGGCGTTCTCGAGCACGGTGGCCCGGTTGATGACCACGCGAGCGACGTCGTCGTCCGACGGGATGTCGAACATGATCGGCCCGAGGACCTCTTCCATGATCGCCCGGAGGCCGCGAGCACCCGTCTGCCGCAGGACGGCGAGGTCCGCGATGGCCTCGAGCGCACCCTGGTCGAACTCGAGCTCGACGCCGTCGATCTGGAACATGCGCTGGTACTGCCGGACGAGGGCGTTCTTCGGCTCGGTCAGGATCTGCATGAGCGCGGCCTGGTCGAGCTTCGACACCGTCGTGACGACGGGCAGGCGACCGATGAACTCCGGGATGAGCCCGAACTTGTGCAGGTCCTCCGGCAGGACGTCGGCGTACAGGTCCTGCTGGTCGAGCGGGCTGTGCAGCTGCGCGCCGAAGCCGATGCCGTGCTTGCCGACGCGCGAGGACACGATCTCCTCGAGCCCGGCGAACGCCCCGGCCACGATGAACAGGACGTTCGTCGTGTCGATCTGGATGAACTCCTGGTGCGGGTGCTTCCGGCCGCCCTGCGGCGGGACGGAGGCGACCGTGCCCTCGAGGATCTTGAGGAGCGCCTGCTGGACGCCCTCGCCGGAGACGTCGCGCGTGATCGAGGGGTTCTCGGCCTTCCGCGCGATCTTGTCGACCTCGTCGATGTAGATGATGCCGGTCTCGGCGCGCTTGACGTCGTAGTCGGCGGCCTGGATGAGCTTGAGGAGGATGTTCTCGACGTCCTCGCCCACGTAGCCGGCCTCGGTCAGAGCGGTGGCGTCCGCGACGGCGAACGGCACGTTGAGGCGCTTCGCGAGGGTCTGCGCCAGGTAGGTCTTGCCGCAGCCGGTCGGACCGATGAGCAGGATGTTCGACTTGGCGATCTCGACGTCGTCGCGGTCCTCGGCGGCGGTGATCTGCCCCTGCGCACGGACGCGCTTGTAGTGGTTGTAGACGGCCACCGCGAGGGCACGCTTGGCCGGGTCCTGCCCGATGACGTACTCCTGCAGGAAGTCGAAGATCTCGCGGGGCTTCGGCAGGTCGAACTCGCCGCTGCCGGTGTCCTCCCCCCGCTTCGGCGAGGCGTTCCTCGATGATCTCGTTGCAGAGTTCGACGCATTCGTCACAGATGTAGACGCCGGGGCCGGCGATCAACTGCTGTACCTGCTTCTGGCTCTTCCCACAGAAGGAGCACTTCAGGAGGTCGGCGCTCTCTCCGATGCGTGCCATGCTCTCGGCCTTCCCTGGTCGACGCGCGCCGCCAGTGCGGTGCACGAGGTCGTCGTGGGACCGAGCCTAACCGCATCCGCCGACACAGCGCGGGACCCCCCGGCCGCGTTCGCCCACGGCGTCGGCGGCCTGGTAGCGTGGTCGCCGTTGCTCTACAAGTTGTAGAGAACGGCTCCTGGAGGAACCATGCACAAGCGCCTCGCCACCGGCGGCGTCGCCACCCTCGGTGTCGCCGCCGCGATCGTCCTCGGCTCCGCGGCCGCTGCCAGCGCACACGTCGGCGCGGAAGCCACCTCGACGGCGGCGAACTCGTACACCACGGTGACGTTCTCCGTCCCGCACGGCTGCGACGGTTCCCCCCACGACGAAGCTCCGGTTCCACGTCCCCGAGTCCGTCATCGAGGTCACGCCCACGGTCAACCCGAACTGGACGATCACGAAGGAGACCGAGCCGTACACGGCGCCCAGTGCCGCGGCGGACGAGGACGAGTCGGAAGCCGCGGCCGAGCGGGTCACGAGCGTCACCTACACCGCGAAGACCCCGCTCCCCCGCCGACGAGCGCGACACCTTCGCGCTCTCCTTCGCCCTGCCGGACGGCAAGGCCGGCGACACCGTCGCGATGCCCGTCTCGCAGACCTGCGAGGAGGGCTCCACCGAGTGGGACCAGACGACCGAGGCCGGCAAGGCCGAGCCCGATCACCCGGCGCCCACGATCACGCTGACCGCGGCGGACACCGCAGAGGACGAGCACGCCCACGGCGCCACGGAGTCCACCGAGTCCGGCGAGTCGGCGGCGACCACCGCCTCCACTGCGTCCTCCACCGCTCCGGCGGACCCCGACCTGGTCGGCCGGTTCCTCGGCCTCGGTGGCCTGCTCCTCGGCGCCGTCGCGCTCGTCGTCTCGGTCGCCGCGTCACGCCGTCGCGGCAGCACGAAGTGACGTCGGGCACGCAGACGGCCTCGCGCCCGGCGGACGTGCGCGGTCGGGCCGGGAGGCTCGTGGCCGCGTCCGCCGCGGCGCTCGCGATCGCGGGCAGCGCGGTCCTCGGGCTCGCTGCCCCCGCCAGCGCGCACAACTACCTCGTCTCCGCCACCCCGGCGGCCGACAGCACCCTGACCGAGCTGCCAGAGTCGTTCGCGATCACCACGAACGACCGCCTGCTCGACATCGGCGACACCGACTCCGGGTTCGCCTTCCGCGTGGTCGGCCCGGACGGGGAGTACTTCGAGGACGGCTGCGTCGACGTGGACGGTCCGACGATGACCACCGCCGCCGCACTCGGCGACTCCGGGGAGTACACCGTCGAGTGGCAGATCATCTCCGCGGACGGGCACACGGTCTCGGACTCGTACGACTTCACGTGGGACGCGCCCGCCGGGTTCTCCCCCCGCAGCGGGCTCCACGGAACCGCCGACGTGTGCCGCGGACGCGGGCGGGTCGTCAGCGGCCGCGAGCACGACGGGCACCGAGTCCGGCACGACGTCGTCCACCGCGTCCGACGCCCTGTGGATCGGCGCGGGCGGCCTCGTCGTCGTGGCTGCGGCGGTCGCCGTGCTCCTGCTCGTCCGTCGTCGCCCGGCGCCTGCCGCCGACGACCCCGACGAGGGCTGACCCGGACCACCCCGGACACGACGACGGCCCCGTACCGATCCGGTACGGGGCCGTCGTCGTGTCGCGCTACTTGACGAGCGCCGGCAGGTTCTTGCGGCTGGTGAGGACCTGGTCGATCAGGCCGTACTCCACCGCTTCCTGCGCGGACATGATCTTGTCGCGCTCGATGTCGTGGTTGATCTGCTCCGGCGTCTTGTTGGAGTGCTTCGACAGCGTCTCCTCGAGCCAGGTGCGCATGCGGAGGATCTCCGCCGCCTGGATCTCGATGTCGGACGCCTGGCCGCCACCCTGCTGGACAGCGGGCTGGTGGATGAGCACGCGGGCGTTCGGGAGCGCCAGGCGCTTGCCCGGGGTCCCGCCGGCGAGGAGCACCGACGCGGCCGATGCGGCCTGACCGAGGCAGACCGTCTGGATCTGCGGGCGGATGTACTGCATCGTGTCGTAGATCGCCGTCATCGCGGTGAACGAGCCACCGGGCGAGTTGATGTACATCACGATGTCGCGGTCCGGGTCCATCGACTCGAGCACGAGCAGCTGGGCCATGACGTCGTCAGCCGACGCGTCGTCGACCTGCACGCCGAGGAACACGATGCGGTCCTCGAACAGCTTCGCGTACGGGTCCTGCCGCTTGTAGCCGTAGGCCGTGCGCTCTTCGAAGCTCGGGAGGATGTACCGGTCGGTGGGAGCCGGGACGTTCTGCGCGCCACCGAGCATGGGGAGATGCATTCTCGTTTCCTTTTCTTCGGTGGGGATCAGGACTGGGCGTCGGGCTCGGCGGCCGGCGTGGGGGGTCTCGCCGTCGCTGACGGTGCCACCACCACCGACGACCTCGGCGGACGAGGCGCGCAGGTGGTCGACGAAGCCGTACTCGAGGGCTTCCTGTGCCGAGAACCAGTTGTCGCGGTCGTTGTCCTTGAGGATCTGCTCGATGGACTTGCCGGTCTGCTCAGCCGTGAGCTCGGCCATCCGCTGCTTCATGTCGAGGATGACCTTCGCCTGCGTCTGGATGTCGGCGGCGGTACCACCGAAGCCACCGGACGGCTGGTGCAGGAGCACGCGCGCGTTCGGCGTGATGTAGCGCTTGCCGGGCGTGCCGGACGAGAGCAGGAACTGCCCCATCGACGCGGCGAGACCGATGCCCACCGTGACGATGTCGTTCGGCACGAACTGCATCGTGTCGTAGATCGCCATGCCGGCGGTGATCGAGCCACCGGGCGAGTTGATGTAGAGGTAGATGTCCTTCTCAGGGTCCTCGGCGGCGAGGAGCAGCAGCTTGGCTGCGATCTCGTTCGAGTTGTCGTCGCGGACCTCGGAGCCGAGCCACACGATCCGGTCTCTCAGAAGGCGGTCAAAAACACTGGGGTTCAGTGTTGCTTCGGCCATGGAAAAGCTCCCGTTCAGTTGTCGCTTGTTGTCGAACTTATCGGTTGCAACGCACGTGGTCTCGTGTGTTCGCTGTCGGCGGTCAGGCAGACCGGGAACACGGTCGGAACGTGCGGGAACACGAACGGGAGGCACGGTGCCAGCTGGCACCGTGCCTCCCGTTCGTGAGGATGGTCGCGACTACTTCGCGTCGGCCTCGGCCGACTCGTCGTCGGTCTCGTCCGCGTCGACGTCGTCGCCCTGGGCGACACCCGCGGTGAACGCGGAGAGGTCGACCGGGTTGCCGGCCGTGTCCTTCACGGTGACCTTCGACAGGACCGTCGCGACGGCCTTCGAGCGGGCGACCTCGCCGACCATGCCGGGGATCTGACCGTTCTGGTCGATCACCTTGATGAACTCGGCGGGCTCCATGCCGTACTGGGCAGCGGCCTGGATGAGGTACTGCGTGAGCTCCTCCTGCGAGACCTGGATCTGCTCCTTCTCGGCGATGGAGTCGAGCAGGATCTGCGAGCGGAACGCCTTCTCGCTGGACTCGGCGACCTCCTTGCGGTGCTCGTCGTCCTCGAGACGGTTCTCCTGCTCGAGGTGACGGTGCACCTCGTCCTCGATGAGCTTCTCCGAGATCGGGATCTCGACCGACTCGAGGAGCTGCTCGACGAGCTTGTCGCGAGCGGCAGCGCCCTGGCCGAAGGTCTTCGACTTGGCGATCTGCTCCTTGAGGTCGACCTTGAGCTCGTCGAGCGTGTCGAACTGGCTGGCGATCTGGGCGAACTCGTCGTCAGCCTCGGGGAGCTCGCGCTCCTTGACGGCGGTGACGGTCACGGCGATCTGGGCGGTCTCGCCCTCGCGGTCGCCACCGACGAGCTTCGACTCGAAGGTGGTGGACTCGCCGGCGGTGAGCGACTCGAGCGCCTCGTCGATGCCCTCGAGCAGGTCGCCCGAGCCGATCTCGTAGGAGACGCCGGTGGCCGAGTCGACCTCGTCGTCACCGATGGTGGCGGTGAGATCGAGCTGCGCGAAGTCGCCGACCTTGGCCGGACGGTCCACGGTCACGAGCGTGCCGAAGCGCGTGCGGAGGTTCTGCAGTTCCTCGTCGATCTCCTCGTCAGAGACCTCGACCGCGTCGACCTCGATCTCCATGGAGCCGTAGTCGGGCAGGTCGAACTCGGGACGCACGTCCACCTCGAAGGTGAGGACGAGGTCGCCGGAGAAGTCCTTGACGTTCGGGAGCTCGGCGACGTCGGCCTCGGCACGGCCGAGGATGCGCAGCTCCTGCTCGTCCACCGCCTGGCGGTAGAAGGTGTCGATGGCGTCACCGACGGCGTGGTTCAGGACCTCGCCGCGGCCGACACGCTGGTCGACGATCGCCGGCGGGACCTTGCCCTTGCGGAAGCCGGGGATGTTGATCTGCTCGGCGATGTGCTTGTACGCGTGGTCGATGCTCGGCTTGAGATCTTCCGGCGTCACGTTCACGGTGAGCTTGACGCGGGTGTCGCTCACCTTGTCGACGGTGCTGGTGGCCAAGGGATGTTCTCCTGTTGGTTGACGTTCGATGTGACCTGGTCGGGGCGACAGGATTTGAACCTGCGACCTCCCGCTCCCAAAGCGGGCGCTCTACCAAGCTGAGCTACGCCCCGGTACGAGGGCCAGGATCGTCGTGTGCGCCTGTTGACGCGCGGGCAGGACGAGTCCGGCCCCACGACCTCGATGAGTCTAGCGGGCTCGCGATGCGCGATCCCCGGCAGGACCCTCGGTTGTGGGGAAGTCAGTCGTCCGCGGACTTCCGGAGGCCCTGCCGCCAGCGCACCCCGACGATGACCTGGACGGCCAGCGCGGCGACCCCGAGCAGCAGACCGACCACGATCCGCCACACGTGCAGCAGCGCGTGCCACGGCTGCGCCTGCGGGTCGCCGAGCAGTTCCGGGCGCAGGGACAGCACCACCGCGGCGACCGCGACGAGCACGTACGAGAGCACCCGGGAGCGCTTGATCGTGCGCTGCGACGACTCGTCCGGCGGCGGCAGGATCATGGCGGTGTCGTTCGTCCGGTATGGTGGTGGGGTCGCGACTCGTGCGCGATCGCGGGGATGTAGCTCAATGGTAGAGCCCCAGTCTTCCAAACTGGCTACGCGGGTTCGATTCCCGTCATCCCCTCCACAGAACCGTGTCGCGCGGCGCTGTACCCCGATGGTCCACATTCCCGAGGACTAGCGTGGTGCTGGCCGGAAGGACGTCGACGCGCGGCGCACCCGCTGCCGCAGGGATCGACGGCGGCGCACCCATGTCACGAGTCCGCACGGCCGTCCGATCCGCCGTCACGCTGCCGGCACGCGTCGGCCGGTTCAGCGAGTTCCTCTTCCGTCGTTCCGACGCAGCGTGGGACGTGTACCCGGACGACCCCGCGGAGGGAACGGTCGTCGGATCGGACGTCACACGGGTCCTGTTCCTCGGCGAGCGCGGGGAGCTCTCCCTCGGCGTGCGCACCCACGAGCTGTCCCTGCCGGCGTTCTTCGCCCGGCACAGCACCGCACGGCGTGGCCGCGGGACGTCGTGGTCCATCGCGAGCGCCCCGTCGTCGAGCGTGCGGGACCTGCCGACCGTGGTGGACGGACACCGCGAGCACCTGCGTGGCTGTGAGCTCGTCGTCGTCATGGTCGGCATCACGGACGCCCTCCGGGTGATGTCGCCGCTCACCTGGGAACGGCACCTCAGCGACACCCTCACCGCGCTCCTCGACGCGCTCCCGCCCGGAGCCCGGGTCCTCGTCGGAGCGATCCCGCCCCTCGACAACGCGGGGAGCCTGTCCCGGCCCGCTCGGATCGCCGCAGGAGCGCACGGGCGGGAGCTCAACCGCCGGTCGTGCGCGGTGGCGGCGGACCACGCACGGGTCGACGTGGTGGACTTCCCCCGAGGAACTGACACGGTCGGTCTGGCGCCCGGAAGCGGAGGAACACCGCTACCGGGACACCTACGACGTGTGGGGCGCGCACCTGGCCGACCACGCCTGACGCTCCGTCACGTCACCGGTGCGGCGCCCCTCCCCCGCGGCGTCCCCGGTCAGCGCGGCGTCGACGAGCTCCGCGACGAGGTCCTGGTACGACAGGCCGACCGCGGCGTACATGCGCGGCACCTGCGACTGCTCGGTGAACCCCGGGGTGGTGTTCACCTCGTTCAGCACGATGCCGTCCGCCGTGACGAAGAAGTCGAACCGCGCCACCCCGGAACACCCGAGCGCCGCGTAGAGGACCCGTGCCGCCCGGTCGACAGCGGCGTGCTCGGCCGGTGTGACCCGTGCCGGGACGGTGAACTCCGCGGTGCCGTCGTACTTGCGGTCGCGGTCGAACACCCCGTCCTCGGCCACACCGATCTCGAGCGTCGCCCCCCGCGCGCAGCAGCCCGTCGCGGTCGCGGAACAGGGCGATGTCGACCTCGCGCCCGGTGACGAAGGACTCGACGAGCACCTCCTCCCCCCGCTGCCCGGGCGGCCTCGACCGCGGCACGGTACTCCGCGCCGGTCGCGACCCGGGTCACGCCGTTGCTCGACCCTCCTGTCGTGGGTTTCACCACGAGTGGCGGCTCGAGCGGAGACTCCCCCCACGGCGTCGCCGGGCCGGACGAGGACCGCGGGGGGCGGTGGTGACGCCCGCGGCCTCCGCGAGCAACTTGGTCGCCCACTTGTCCATCGCGAGGGCGCCGGCCCGGACCGGTGAGCCGACGAAGGGAACACCGAGCATCCTGAGCAGGCCCGCGACGGCGCCGTCCTCCCCGTCGACACCGTGCAGCAGCGGCAGGGCGACGTCGCACCCCGTGAGGTGACGGACCGCGTCGGAGGTGGGCAGGGCCTCCCGTCCGATGCCGTGCCAACGGCCGTCCCGGCTGATGGTCAGGGCGACGACCTCGTCGCCGTTCGCGCGGACCGCGCGGACCGCGGCGGCGGCGGACGCGAGTGAGACCTCGTGCTCGTCGCTGCGACCGCCGCCGATGACCGCGATCCGTCTCCTGGCGGGCTCACGCATGCTGTTCCTCCGGTGTCGTGCCGACGCGCGTGGTCCGCTGGACCCGCGCGACACGGCTGCCGATGTTCGTCACGATCTCGTGCGGGATGGTCGAGGCCCAGCCGGCCCACTCCGCAACCGTCGGCTCGCCGTCCTCCCCAGGACCGAACACGGTCGCCACCGCGCCGGGCGGGACGTCCTCGCCGCCGGTGTCGACGACGAGCATGTCCATCGAGAACCGGCCGACGACGGGGCGTCGACGACCGGCGAGCAGGACCTCGGCGCGGTGGCCGGCCGCGCGGGGCAGACCGTCGCCGTAGCCGAGCGGGAGGAGCGCGAGGGTGGTGTCGCGGGGCGCGGCGTACTCGTGGCCGTAGCCGACGCCGGATCCGGCCCGGACCGCGCGGGTGGCGACGACCCGGGTCCGCAGCGTGAGCGCGGGTCGGAGGACGTCGGTGGTCCCGGACGGGTCGATGCCGAACAGTCCGGCGCCGATCCGGGAGACGCCGTACCCGTCGCCGACCCCGGTGAGGGTCGCGGCCGTCGCGGCGAGGTGTGCAACCGCGGGACTGAGCGCGCGACGCCGTGCGGTCCGGAGCGCAGACGCGAACACCAGGCGCTCGCGGACGTTCTGCGGGTCGTCGGGGCGATCGGCGCAGGACATGTGGCCCATGACGCCGACCACTCGGACGTCGCCGACTCCCTCGGCCTCGCGGGCGAGGGCGCACAGTGCGGGCCAGTCGGCGGGCGGACACCCGTCGCGGGCCATGCCGACGTCGACGTACAGGTGCACGCGGGCACGGCGACCGACGGCGTGCGCGGCGCGGGCGACGGCGTGCAGCACGGCAGCGTCTGCCACGGCGAGGTCGACGTCCGCGAGCACCGCCGTGGCGAAGTCGGCGTCGACGGGGTTGAGCCAGCTGAGCACGGGGACGTCGACGCCCTCGCTCCGGACGGCGAGTGCCTCGGCCATCGAGGTCACCCCGATGGACCGTGCCCCGGCTCCGACCACGGCCCGGGCGACGGGACCGTGCCCGAAGGCGTCGGCCTTGAGCACGGCCATGAGTCGCCCGCCGGTCCGTTCGGCGAAGAACGCGGTGTTCGCGCGGACGGCGTCCTTGTGGACGACGAGCTCCGACACGGGACGGCCGGTCATGGCTGCATCCGCGGGTCCTGCGTCGGGTCGACGAACATCTGCGGGCACCCCGATGCGGGTGCCTCCGGTCGGAGCTCGAAGTGCCAGCCCTCGTTGGCGTAGATCTGGCACAAGCCGTGGGCAGCCCCGTGGTCGGACAGCCACGTCGCCGCGTCCCACGAGCCGATGTCCACCGCGTCGCCCCGGACGTGCGCCGACGTGGTCGGGGTCGCCACCCAGCGGGCTGCCTCACCGATCGAGCCGTACTCGTCGACCGCGTCCCGCAGGAGCTTCTCCTGGTACGCGGCCGAACGCCAACCGCTGTTGAGGACGAAGGTGACGTCGTCGCCGGCGGCGTCCCGTGCCGCGTCCCGGACGGCGGCGAGGAGCGCGGGGTCGAGCCGGGTCACGGCGGGGAGCGTGTCGTCGAACACCGAGGCGTCGGACGGCGTCTCGCCACCGGCCCGGCCCGTCGCCGACGAAACGGACACGCCGTTCCCGGCGCCCGGGCTCGCGGAGGCCGTCGACCGGACCGCGCAGCCCGCCAGAAGCACGGTGAGCACGAGCAGGACGACGAGGGTGAGCCCCGGCGCGAGGACCGGACGGCGACGACGGACCGGGCGCTCGGGACGCGGTGGACGGGGGCGGCTGACGGGGAAGGACATGTGGACGATGCTCGAGCGCTCCGTGTTGCCACCGCGTATGCGTTCCCGCATACGCTCCCGATACCCCCCGTGCTCGTACGATCGACCCGTGCGCGTGTTGATCCTCGAGGACGAGCCGTTGCTGGCCGAGGCGGTCCGCGACGGGCTCCGGCTCGAGGCGATCGCGAGCGACGTGGCGGGTGACGGTGACACGGCACTCGAACTGCTCGGCCTCAACACGTACGACGTCGCGGTGCTCGACCGGGACGTGCCCGGGCCGTCCGGGGACGAGGTCGCCGCGCACCTGGTGGCCTCCGGCAGCGGCACGCCGATCCTCATGCTGACCGCCGCCGACCGGTTCGACGACAAGGCATCCGGGTTCGCGGTCGGCGCGGACGACTACCTGACGAAGCCGTTCGACCTCCGCGAACTCGTGCTGCGAATTCGTGCGCTGGCCCGCCGTCGCACACCTCATCGTCCGCCGGTCCTGGAGTTCGGCGGCCTGCGCATCGACCCGTTCCGTCGCGAGGTGGTCAGGGACGGTCACTTCGTCGCGCTCACCCGGAAGCAGTTCGCGGTGCTCGAGGTCCTGGTCGCCGCCGCGGGCGGCGTCGTCAGCGCTGAGGACCTGCTCGAACGCGCGTGGGACGAGAACGCCGACCCCTTCACGAACGCCGTCCGCATCACCGTGTCCACGCTGCGGAAGCGGCTCGGCGAGCCGGAGGTCATCGTGACGGTCCCCGGCGTCGGGTACCGGATCGCCGCCTCCGCGGCCGAGGAGGCCCGCCCATCGTGACGAGACCCGCCGGCACGAGCGTGCGCGTGCGGCTCACGCTCAGCTACGCGGCGGTCGTCGTCGTGACCGGCGTCGTCCTGCTCGGCATCGTCTGGCTGTTCCTGCTGCGCTACGTCCCCGCCGAGCAGATCTCCCTGCAGTCGGGCTCCGTCCCGAACCGGACCGACCTCGTGCGCGCCTTCGTCCCGCGCGCGCTCACCGCGCTCGTCGTCCTGCTCGTGGCGGGCCTCCTGGGCGGGTGGGTGCTCGCCGGTCGGGTGCTCGCGCCGCTCACCCGGTTGCGGACCGCCGCCAGGCTCGTCGGGACCGGGTCCTTCGCACACCGGGTCCGCCTGCCCGGCCGCGACGACGAGTTCCGGCAGCTGGCGGACGCGTTCGACACGATGCTCGACCGCCTCGAGGCGCACGTCGAGGCGCAGGAACGCTTCGCGGCGAACGCCTCGCACGAACTCCGCACGCCGCTGGCGATCACGCGGACCGTGCTCGAAGTGGCCGGGGACGATCCCGATCACGACCATCGGGCACTCGTCGCCAAACTGCTGTCGGTGAACGCCCGCGCGGTGGACCTGACCGAGGCGTTGCTCGTCCTCGGCCAATCCGGACGACGGCCGTCCGCCCGGGAACCGGTCGACCTGTCCCTCGCGGCCGAGGAAGCCACCGAGACGCTGCTCCCGCTCGCCGAGGCACGTGGCATCGTCCTCGAGGTGACGGGCACGACCGCCCACGCGCTCGGGGTCCCGGCCCTCCTGCTGCAACTCGTCACGAACCTGGTCCACAACGCGATCGTGCACAACGTCGAACCGACGGCAGCCGGAGAACCCCGTCTCGTCCGTGTGGCTACGGCGACCGAGGTCCTCGCCGGTGGCTCGGTGGCGACCCTCGTGGTGGAGAACACCGGGCCGGTGCTCGCGCCTGCGATCGTCGCGACCCTGACCGAGCCGTTCCAACGCGGGACCGCCCGGGTGCACCAGGACCAGGCCGGCGCCGGGCTCGGTCTGGCGATCGTGGACGCCGTCGTCCGCGCCCACGAGGGGTCGCTCCGCCTGGACCCGCGCGAGGGCGGCGGGCTCGTCGTCACCGTTCGACTGCCGGGCGCGGGGACTCCCCCCGACCCGGTAGGCGCGGGACGGGCCCGACTCAGCCCAGCAGCAACCGCAGGGCGGCGACGTGCGCCCGGTACGCGCGCCGACCCTCCGGGGTGAGGGCGAGCCACGTCTTGACACGGCCGTTGCCGGTGGGTTTGCTCACCGTGACGTAGCCGGCCGACTGCAGCACCTTCACCTGTTTGCTCGTCACCGAGTCACTCACACCGAGTGCGTCACGGACGACCGAGAACTCGGCTTCGTCCAGCGGGTCGAGGAAGGCGCAGATCTGCAGACGGTTCGGGGCATGCACGACCTCGTCGAAGGTCGGAGAGGCGCCGCTCGCCGGCTCGTCGAGCGGGGAGGCCATCAGGACGCCACCACGTGGCCGCTGCGCAACTCCGACCGCAAGCGCGCGTCGAACCGCCGCCCGAGAGCGACGATCAGGACGAACAGGACCGCGGCACCCGCCCACACCGGCCAGAGGAGGCCCGTGGCGGCATGGACGACCATGGCGGTCACCACCACGACGACGGCCGACACCCCCATCGCCACCGCCCATCGGGTAGCGGCGCCTGCCCGGTGTCCGGAGACCCAGACACCGGTCCGGCGACGGTAGACGGAGACGAGGGCGCCGAGTCCGACGAAGAAGGCGATGAGGACGCTCATCCGGACGACTGTGCCGCCGAGCGTGTAGCCGACGAGGTAGGCGGCGGTCAGCAGCCCGAGCGTCGGGTGGTACCACCAGGGCGTCACGAGGCGGTCGGCGACGGAGGCGCGGGTGGCTTCGACGGCAGCGAGCGCTTCACGGGCTCGGGCCAGGTCGTGCTCGTTTTCCATGTCGGCAAGTCAATCATTTGCCAGCTTGGAAAGTCAACGGATCGGCGCCACTGGCGGATCATCGCGGAGGCGTTGGAACATGAGGTGGTCCTGCCACCGGCCTGCGATCTCGAGGTACCGCGGCGCCAGGCCGTACTGCAGGAAGCCGTTGCGGGCCAGGACCCGCTGCGAGGCGGTGTTGTGGACCAGTGTCTCGGCCTGGACCCGGTGGAGGGCGAGCTCGTCGAACGCGTGGCCGAGCGCCGCCGCCACAGCCCGGGTGGCCAGCCCGCGTCCGGTTCGGTCCTCCGACAGCCAGTACCCCATCGCGCACGACCGGAAGGGTCCCCGCACGATGCCGCTCAACGTCAGCCGGCCAGCGACCCCGCCGTCGTCATCGAGGATCACGAACGGAGCGGCTTCGCCCCGCTGATGTCGGTCGAGCACGAGCGCGATGTCCGAGCGCTGGCCCTCGACGGTTTCGTGGCCGTCGGCCCGGAGCGGGCTCCACGGTGCCAGGAACTCCCGGTTGCGGACGAGCAGGTCAGCCAGCGCCGGGCTGTCCTCCGACGTGACCAGGCGGATCGGGCTCAACGGGGGCTGCTTCCCGGACGGCCGACCTGTCCGAGTGCTCGGACCATCTCCAGCGTCACGCCGTCGGTGAAGCCCACCGGTCGAGTCCGGCCCGTCTCGACGAACCCGTGGCGGGAGTAGAAGCGCCGCGCCGGCGTCCCGTGCTCGTACACGTACGACCTGAGGTGGTCCGCGCGGCGGCCCGCCCAGTCCACGATGCCCCCCGAGCAGGGCGTCGGCGACGCCGTGCGTCCGGCCGCGGAACGCCGGCGACACGAAGACGCCGGTCAGGACCGGGTCGGAACCGTCCTCGTCCCCGATCTGGGCGCTCATCATCCCGATCCACCGGCCGGACAGGTCGTCGACCGCGGCGATGCTGGTCGTGTCGATCCCCCTGGCCGCGCCGAGCGCGGAGACGCCAGTCGTCCTCCGTCATGCCGCGGGTCGTCTCGAGGGTCGCCCCGTACGAGATCGGGTTGTCGGTCGCGTTCTCGATCCGGAGCTCGCGGACCAGTGGCCAGTCGTCCTCGACGGTCCGGCGGATGGTGAACGCGGTGCCCATGCGAGCGACGGTACCGGTGCCGCCGCCACCTCACGAGCCGCTCGTTGCGCGCGCGCCGCTTCAGTCGGTGACGTCGAGGGGGGATCTCCGGCTCGCGGAGCGGTAGGCCCAACTCCCGCGCGGTCTTGACGTACGCCCGGTAGACCGCCGCGTACCGCTCCCGTGCCCGATCAGCCTGCTCCTGCATGAAGGGGCGCTCGACGTACGTCTCGTACCCGATCGTCCGACGTCGGTCGGCCTCGGTCGTGACGGCGACGCTCCACCGCCACACGTCGGCTGGGCTGGCGTCCGCCGGCGCTGCGGCGAGCACCACGGCCGGGACGGGCACGACAGCCCTGGCGGCGCTCCGCGGTCCGCCCGAGGTGACCACGAACGCGGTCCCGATGCAGACCCAGACCCCGATGATCGCCCCACCCGCTCCGAACGTCGTCGCGCGGAGGGACGGGCCCGCCACCAGGACGCCGATCCCGAGACCCACCGCCGCCGCCAGTGCGACGGTCGCGACTGCGAGCAGCGTCCGTCTCCACACCGCTCGTCGTGCTCGTCGGCGCACGGCAACGGGGTCGTACCGCTCCCGCCACCGCCGCAACGTCGTGACACCGGGGCCGTCGCGGTCCACGTACACCTCCCCGTCGGGAGCGACGAAGACGCCCGAGCCGGGCGAGCGTGGGTCGATCACAGACCCAGCGTCCCATCACTCGTCACCGGGCGTGCGGAAGTCCGGTGGCCCAACGAGGGGCCTCCGCCAGCCGGCCCATTCATGGAGGAGGGTCAGGAGACCGCAGGCCGCGGCGTCCGCCGCCACGCCAGCAGCGACCGCCACCGGGGCACTTCGGTGACCACGACGGTTCCGCACAGTGCGGTGACGACGACGGCCAGCCAGGACGGCCAGATCACCCACGCGGCGACGGTCGCGCCGACGAGGTGCGCCAGGACCGACACGATCGTGACGATGCCGTGCGACGCGATCGGTGCATCGCCTCCCGGCCTGTCACCGGGCGTCGAGAACACGGCGGGCGGGACGAGCAGCAGGAGCACGGCCCCGATCGCGAGCGGGATCGAGTGCGGCCAGAGTACCCACGGTACGGCCACCCAGGCGACGAGTTCCGCGCCGGCGCGGAGGCCGCCGCGGACGGGGTCGTGTCCGACGCTCATCGTGGGCCGGCGCGCAGGCCGCGGTCGAGGAAGTCGATCATCCAGGCGAAGCTCTCGTCGACGTCGGTCCCCATCTGGAATCCGTCGGAGACCTCGAGCGTCGCGAAGCCGTGCAGCACGCTGCGGAGCATCCGGAGCGCGTGGACCTCGTCCGCCGGGTCGAGGCCGTAGTCGCGGAGGACGGCGGAGAACGACGACAGCGTCCGGTCGAGTGCGAGGGTGAGCGGGTCGTCAGCGTCCGCGGGACGGGCACCGGTCGTGGCCGCGTAGCGACCGGGGTGCTCACGCACGTACCGGCGGACCGCACCGGCGGCGGCGGCCAGGGCGTCCCTCCCGGCCCGCCCCTGCGTCGCGTCCCGCAGCGCTTCGCTGAGTTCCGCGACCGCGACGACCGCGATCCGTCGGGTGAGGTCGGTGAGACCGTCGACGTGCTTGTAGAGCGACGGCGCCTTGACGCCGAGCCGTTCTGCGACGGTGCTCATGCTCACCTGCGCGAGCCCGTTCTCGTCGGCGAGCGCGGCGGCGGCCTCGGTGACGACCGTCGCGTCGAGTCCGGCCCTAGGCACGATCGCCCCCCGATCGGCAGCGCGGCGAGGGTGCGGCCGAGAAACGGGAGCAGGAGCGCCAGGACCTCGGCCGGGGTCTCGGTGTGCGGGTAGTGCCCGGCTCCCTCGATCACGGCGAGCTCGCCGAGACCGGACGGCAGGTCGGCGAGGACCCGGCGTCCCTCGGCGGCGGGGTCGGCCCAGTCCGGGTCGGCGCTGCCCTCGATGACGAGGACCGGGCAGCGGACGTCGGCGAGCCGGGCGCCGGCGTCGGTCGGCGAGGTCTTCGTCATGGCGCGGAGGACGGCCATGCGCTCGGGCTGCCGGAGCGTGTCCTCGATACGGCGACGCTCGTCCGTCCAGTCGGCGGGCTTGGTGGGCACGGCGATGTCGAGGTAGGCGAGCCAACCCGGCAGGCTGCCGGTCGTCATGACCGTGAGGAGTCGGAACGTCCCGGCACGGTGCTGGTTGCGGTTGCGGAGGAACCCGCCGAGGTCGAACGACTGTGCGCGGGTGAAGGGAGCCAGCTCGACGATGCCGGCGACGACGTCGGGTGCGTCCGCGGCCGCGATGGTCGCGGCACCGCCGCTGATCGACTGCCCGACGATGACGGCGGGGCCGCCGAGGTGCCGCACGACGGCCACGAGGTCCGCGGCGATGTCGGCGCGCTCGTAGCCGGACCAGCCGGTGCTCGAGTCCCCGCAGCCGCGGATGTCGACGTTCGCGACCCGGTAGCCGGCGGCGACGAGCTCCGGGACGAGGAACCGGTACGAGTGGCGGCTGTCACCCATGCCGTGTGCGAGGACGACGAGCGGACCGGTGCCGCTGACGTCGACGGCGATGGTGCCGCCGTCGAGTTCGATGTGTTCGAGCATGAGCGCCTCCTGGCTACGAGTGTTAGCCATAAGCTAATCCCCGTAGCCAGGACGTGTCAACACCCGGTCAGGACGGACTCCCGTCGGCGGCGATGCACTGCAGCTGCGTCAGCGTGACGGGCGTCACGGCCTCGAACGAGAGCGTCCCCGCGCTGACCCCGCCGGCGAACGGGAACACCCGTGTCTGCCCGGCCCACACGAACTCCTCGTCCTGCGCGTCGAGCTGATGGACCACGCGCTCGTCGGCGTCCCGCAGCACGATCCGCCACGATGCCGTCCCCGCCGCGGCCGCGGTCACCGTGACGAGCGATGCCGCCGCGACCGTGACCGGCACCACGACGCTCTCCCCCCGCGGCGAGTGCCACCTGGGTCAGCCCGGTGTCGTCCGTGAGCGGTGAGGCCCCGACCGGCAGGACGTCGTCCGGGGTGTCCCGGTACCCGTGCTGCTCGGACGCCGAGGTCGGGCGCGTGTCCGCAGCCCACCCGACCGGCGTCTCCGACAGCGCGACGACGATCCGCGACGCCCCGACCACCACCGCGTGCGGGATGCTGATGGACCCCCACGGCTCGTCGTCGACCGTGACGGCGCCGATGAACCGGCCGGTACCGGTGGTCTCGATGACGGTGGGCGAACCACTCCCCCGGCGGACGCAGCACCGTCCGCCGGACCGACGGCGGCACGAGCACGTAGGTGCCGGTCGACGGCGCCAACGGGTACAGCCCGATCGTCGCGAACACGTACCAGGCGCTCATCTCGCCGTTGTCCTCGTCGCCGGGGTACCCCTGGCCGAGGTCGGAGCCGACGAACAGCCGGTCGAGGCACTCGCGGACGATGCGGTGTGCGTCGTCGTGCCGGCCGGTGAACATGGGGAAGAACGGGATGTGGTGCGCGGGCTGGTTCGACAGTCCGAGCATGCCCATGCGGATGTCGCGGGCCTCGGTCATCTCGTGGATCGCGAACCCGTACGAGCCGGAGCGATCGGTGCCGCCCGTCTCGCGGCGCTCGGAGAAGCGGGCGAACGCCTCGTCGAACGCCGTCGGGCCGCCGTGCAGGTCGACGATGCCGGCACCGTCGTGCGGGGCGGTGAACATCGTGCCCCACGCGTTCGTCTCGGTGTAGTCGCTCCCCCCACACGTCGGGGTCGAAGCCGCCGTCGGGGTCGGAGTCGTCCCGCCACGAACCGTCCGGTGCGCGACCGATGAAGAACCCGCGCTCCCGGTCGAAGACGTTCTGGTACTGCAGCGACCGACGGGCGAACCACTCGTGCTCGGCCCGGTACCGTGCTTCTCCGGCCGCGTCTCCGGCAGCCGCGGCACGCTCCGCCATCACCCGCGCCAGGACGGCGACACCCCAGTCGTTGATGGCCGCGTCGAGCGTCCACGACATCCCCTCGCCGGTCGCCGTGTCGACGTACCCGCGGAACAGGCCCGGGAGGCTCCCCTTCCGTCCGACCCGTCGGTCGCGCGCGGGGACGGTCGCGTTCCGCACCGCCGACCGGTAGGCCTGCTCGACGTCGAACCCGTCGACGCCCTTGGCCACGAGGTCGGCGAAGACCGTGTCGCTCGTGGTGCCGGTCATGACGTCCTCGGCGCCGGGGGCACTCCAGCGCGGGGTCCAGCCGCCGTCGGTGAAGTGTCCGACGACGCCATCGGCGAGGTCGGCCGCCGTGTCCGGGGTGAGGAGCGCGAGCAGCGGCCAGGCAGTGCGGTAGGTGTCCCAGAACCCGTTCGTCGTGGTGAGCGGCCCGTCGACGACCTCGGGACCGGGCTCGTCCCGGATCGGCTCGGACAGGACGTCGCCGTACGGGGAACGGTGGCGCGGTGTCCCGTCCAGGGCGGTCTCCCCCCGCGAGCGTCGGGTAGAGGAACACCCGGTACAGCCCGGAGTACAGCGAGACGAGCTGGTCGTCGGTGGCACCCTCGACCTGGAGCACGTCGAGTTCGGCGACCCACCGGTCCTCGGCCTGCTCGCGCATCGCGGTGAAGTCGCCCGCTGCACGCAGGTTCGCGACGGCGTCCTCGGCGGAGACGGTGGAGATGCCGAGCAGCACGTCGGTGTCCCCGGTGACCTCGACCCACCCGCGGAGCTCCCCGTCGACGACGGTGGTGTGCTCGGCGACCGCGTTGATGATCCGGACGTGGACGTGGTGCGGCGGGGTCTCGGGGCGGTCGTCGAGCAGGGCGTCGACGACCACCGCACCGTCCTCGAGCCGGACCGAACACGAGCGGAGCACCCCGTGATGGTCGAGCACGACGCTGCGGACACCGGTGAACCGCCAGGCCAGGGCGAACTCCCCCCGCGGTCATCTCCGCGGTGACGCCCTCGTCGAGGCCGACCCGGTACCGGTGTGGTCCGTCGAGCTCGTCGACGTGGTCGAACCCGAGCGCGCGGGCGGTCCGGTCGACGTCGGGCTCGGCGAGCGGGGAGGGCATGACCTGGAACACCCCGCGGTCGGCCATCCACGGCGAGGGCAGGTGGCTCGTCGCGAACGCCTGGATCGCCGGGCGGTTGTCGCTCGGGCGGTTGTGCTCCTGGTAGGCGTACGGCCACCGGCTGTCGGACGCGTTCGTCATCGGCAGGCCGAACACCCCGCCGTGCGGGAGTCCGACGAGCGGGGCGTTGTTCCCGCGCGAGAACGTGCCCGACGAGTGCGTGCCCCGGGTGGTGCGGACGGAGTCGAGCGGGCGACCGCCGGGAGGCACGGCACCGGTCCCGGGGCCGGCCGGCTCGATCCGGACGTCGTCGAGCCAACCGCGCACGGTGCGGCCGGATGCGGCCGACGCCGCGTCTGCGGCCGGCCCGGCGTCGGCCCGGACCGCCCTGTCCACCGCCGGATCCGGCCCGTCACCGGACGGGAGCCCGTCTGCACGGCCGAGTCGGGCCTCCAGGCGGTCCACGACCTTGCCGGCGACCGCCGACAGGTCGACTCTCCGCCGGTTCCACTGGTCGACCCACTGCTTGCGGGCGTCGTCCTGCGCCTCCGGTGTGACGGCGTCCCCGTACTGGTCGCGGGCGAGAGCGTCACCGACGCCGTCACTGAGCCGGGTGCCGTCGGTGAAGACGACGTCGAGTGCGAACGCCGTGGCGGCCCAGAACCGGTCGAGGTCCGAGACCCCCCGGTTCGGTCTGCCCCTCGGGCAGCGACCGCTCCGGGAACCAGACCCAGGTCAGGACGTCGGTGGGCCCGACCTCCCGTCCGGCGAACCCGGGGACGACCTGCACGGTCCCCCCTCGGGTCGGTCTGTTCGATCAGGGTCGCCTGCTGGGCGACCAACCCGACTCCGTTCCGGGCCGCGACCGCGGTCACGGGACCGGTGTTCGTCGGGCTGTCGGTGGTCGGGCCGCCACGGCGCTCGTCACTCATGGATCGGTCGTTCCCCTACTGGTAGACGGCGGACTGACCGTAGAGCACCTGCGTGAACTGCGACACGTAGGGGCTGACGTCACCGTCCGGCAGGTTGTAGGTCATGAAGACGCCGTACCCGTCTGCCTTGGTGCGCTCGGCGAGCGTGACGGCCAGGTCCACCGGGGTGTTCTGGATGTCGATCGCCGCGGCCGAGAGCTTCGACTTCGGCACGCCGGGGATGCTCGGCGCCGTGTAGGTGCCGTAGTAGGGGTTCCAGGCGTAGTCGAGCTTCTTGCCGATCGACGGCTTCTCGTGCTGCAGCGACGTCGACGACGGGCCGATGTCGTAGAACGAGATGATCTTGCCGGGCATGTCCGCTCGGAGCGCCGAGATGAGCCAGCCGATCGACTGGTCGTTCGGCTGCGGGGTGCCGTCCACGCCGTAGTCCGAGTACTCGTCGTCGAGGTCGACGCCGTCCAGCCCGTACTTCTCGACGGTCGCCGACACCTGCGCCGCGAAGTCCCGCGCGTCCGCCTTCGACGTGAAGTTGGCCAGGCCCGTGCCCTGGTGGTTGCCGAGCACCGAGAGCGTGACCTTGATGCCCTTGGCCTGCAGCGGGCGGATCTGGGTCGCCGCCTGGTCGAGCGTGCGCTGCACGTTCTCGTTGGCGTACAGGACCGCGTCGCCGTCCGCGTCACGGTTGATGTTCGCCGCGAAGATGATCGCCACGTCGAACGCGTTGGCGCCGTTCTCGAGCGTGTACCGGCCGACGTTCCGGAGCTCGTCGTTGTTCACCTCGACGTAGGCGATGCTCGTCGGCCCGGACTTCGTCGGGGCGGTGTGCCCCGGGCGGCCGTGGCCGTGGCCGTGGCCGTGTCCCTGGCCGTGGCCGTGTGCTGCCGCTGCCGGCCCGCCCGGTGCTGCCGACGCGGCGGCGGGCACCATCGGCGCCGCCACCATGGCGACCAACGCCGCCACGATCCCGATCTTCATGGTCTTCTGCATGACACTCCTCTTCGAGTGGTGTCCGCGGCGACGAGGTGCCGCCGTGGTCCACGACCGGTCCGGCCGTGGGACCCGCCGCCGGGACACCCGAAGTCCCGGCGGCGGGGGTCTCAGTGGGCCGCCGTCAGCGCTCCTCGCTCGTGCGCGGGAAGCGGAAGGTGCGGACCTCGAAGGCGTCGACCGCGAAGGCCGCCACCCCGTCGGTGACCGCGGCGACGCCGGGCAGCGCCGGGTCCGTCTCCTCGAGCAGCGTGACCTCGACCGGCTCGCCGAACGGCCCGTCGACCGCCAGGCCCCCGGTCCCGCGTCGGCCCGCCGGCTCGTACACGCGGACGACCAGGTCACCCGAGCGGTCGTCGGCGAGCTTGACGGCCGAGACCACGACGCCACCGGAGGCCTGGACGAGCGAGTCGAAGCCGTGCGCGCCGGCGATCCGTCGGACGGACGTGTTCATGACCGTGCCCGCAGCGGTCGCCCCGACGACGTCGGTCCCGATCACCAGGCCGTACCGGTGCGTCTGCACGCCCTGGTCCGTCTCGGGGTCGGGGAACCGCGGTGCGCGGAGCAGCGAGAGCCGGACCGTCGTCGTGACGTGCCCGTCGACCGCGTCGCGCGTGACGTCGAACCCGTGGATCGAGTCGTTGACGAGCGCCACGCCGAACCCGGGCTCCTCGACGAGCACGTACCGGTGCATGGACGTCTCGAACTTCGCGGCCTCCCACGAGGTGTTCGTGTGTGTCACCCGCTTCTGCGCGCCGAACTGCGTCTCCGCGATGGTGTGCTCGGCACGGACGTCGAGCGGGAACGCGACCTTGAGGAACTTCTCGGTCTCGTGCCAGTCCGTGACCTGGTCGAACTCGAGCGTCCGGGTGCCGGGCGCGAGCGTGATCTCCTGCGTGAGCGTCGACTCGCTGAACGAGCGCGACACCGAGACGCGGGCGGTCCCGTCCTCGTCGACCGAGCCGCGCAGGGCGGTCACGTCGACCAGGTCGTCGACGCGGTTCCGGTAGTACCGGTCGACGTCCCACGCGTCCCACATGTTCGGGAAGTCCTGGTGCAGCTGGAGCAGGTTCGCGACCTGGCCCGGTGCGATCGCGTCGCGACCGGTGGCCAGGTCGACGGCGCTCGTGACGAGTCCGCGGCCGTCGACGACGACGCGGACCAGGTCGTTCGTGAGCACGAAGCCGCCGTCGGCCTCCTCGAGGCGGACCGGGGTGGTCGCCTCCAGGTCGGTCGTCAGGATCGCGCTCTGCGCGAGGGCGCCGCCGTGGAGGCTCGGGGCCGGGTTGACGACGACCGTCGCGTCCCCGTCGCCGGCGAGCGCCGACAGGGCGGCGGCGATGAGGGCCTCCAGGCGGGCCGCGATCTCCGCGTACCGCTCGACGGCCTCACGGTGCACCCACGCGATCGAGGTGCCCGGCAGGATGTCGTGGAACTGCTGGAGGAGGACCTGCTGCCAGAGCGCGTCGAGCTCGTCGTACGGGTAGGCGAAGTCGGTGCGGGCAGCGGCCGTGGCGCACCACAGCTCGGCCTCGACGAGCAGGTGCTCGCTCCGCCGGTTGCCCTGCTTCGTCTGGTGCTGGCTCGTCAGCGTGGCGCGGTGCAGCTCGAGGTAGAGCTCGCCGACCCACACGGGCGGGTTCCCCAGCTCGCTCTTGGCCCGGTCGAAGAACGCGTCCGGGTGCTCCCACGTGACGCGGGCGCTGCCCTCGAGGTCCGCCAGACGTGCCGCCACGCCGGTCATCTCGCGGGTGGTGCCGCCGCCGCCGTCACCCCAGCCGACCGGCGCGATCGACCCGGAGGCGAGCCGGTTCTCCCGGAACTGCCGGGCGGCCTTCGCGACCTCGGAGCCGGACAGCCGCGAGTTGTACGTGTCCATCGACGGGAAGTGCGAGAACACCCGCGACCCGTCGATGCCCTCCCACAGGAACGTGTGGTGCGGGAACTTGTTCACCTGGTTCCACGAGATCTTCTGCGTGAAGAACCACTCGAAGCCCGCGCGACGCATGAGCTGCGGGAGCGCCGGCGAGTAGCCGAAGCTGTCCGGCAGCCAGACGCCCTTCGGTCGGATGCCGAACTCGCGCTCGAAGAACCGCTGGCCCTGGGAGAACTGCCGGACGATGCTCTCGCCCGTCGGCATCACCGTGTCGGACTCGACCCACATCCCGCCGAGGGGCAGGAACCGGCCGGCGGCGACGGCGTCCTTGACCTTCGCGTAGACCTCGGGCCGGTGCTCCTTGATCCAGGCGTACTGCTGCGCGCTCGACATGCCGTAGAGGAAGTCGTCCGTCTGGCCGATGAGCTCGGTCATGCTCGACGTGGTGCGGGCGACCTTGCGGATCGTCTCGCGCACCGGCCAGAGCCAGGCGGAGTCGATGTGGGCGTGGCCGACGGCGGAGATCCGGTGCGCGGAGGCCTCGGCGGGTGCGGCGAGCACCTCGGCGAGCGCCGCACGGGCGTCGGGGGGCGGTCTCCGGGATGTGCTGCAGGTCGAGGGTGTCGAGGGCGTCGTCGAGCGCCTGGAGGATCCGCATGCGCCGGGGGCCCTGCGGCAGCTCCTCCTGCAGTTCGAGCAGGACGTCGATGTCGAGCGCGAGCTCGTGCACCTCGGCGGCGAACACGGCGAGGTCCATCCGGCGGCTCGTGTACAGCCGCTTCGGGGACGACGTCCGGACGTCGCCCTCCTGCGTGACGAGGAAGGGGTGGTAGTCGAGCAGCACCGGGTTGGACGCTGCCTCGACGAAGAACTCGACGGTCTCGCCGCCGACGGCTGATTCCGTGATGAGCACCCACTGGTTGCGGGGGTTGAGCGACTTCACCGGGGTGCCGTCGGACAGGTAGACGAGCCCCTCGCACTGGAAGCCGGGCATGTTCTTGTCGAAGCCGAGGTCGACGAGCGCCTCGACCCGCTGGCCGGCCCACTCCGCGGGGACGGTGCCCGACAGGCGGAACCAGGTGGTCCCCCACGCGGCACCCCACGGAGTGCCTACCTCGTACGGTTCGAAGTCGAGCGTCAGGCCCTCCGCGGGGGGCGATCGGCTCACCGGGCAGCTCGTGCCAGGCGGTGTCGAGCGGGACGGCGGTGGCGTGCACCTCGGGCAGGATGCGCTCGTCGAGGACACGGCGTGCGCGGCCGATGGTGAGCGGGATGTCGTCGTGCATGGGTCCTCCGGGACGGCGGTGTCCGTCCGGGTCGTCGGGGCGTGGGGCGTGGGGCGTGGTGCTGGTCGTGCGGAGGTGCTGATCGGGGTCAGGGCATCGTCGCGGGGTGTGCGACGGACACGGTGGCGGACGCGGTGTCGTTCGGGACGTCGACGCAGGTGGTGATCCCGCGCGCGGCCAGGAGCGCGGGATCCCCGAGGCGGGAGCGCAGCACGACCTGCGGGCCGCGGCCGTCCTGCTCGGCGATCGCGAGCCAGGCCGCGGCGAACCGGCCGCCCGGCGCCGAGTCGGCTCGAGTCCCACCGAGCGGCGTCCCGTCCGGGGCGACGTCGTCGAGCACGAGCGCGGTCGTCGGCGGGGTCGGGGCCTGGTACCGGCCGTCACCGAACGCCAGGGCCATCTCACGGAACCGCTCCCCGGTCGGCTTCACGCGGCCGTCGTTCGTGAGCAGGCCGAGGTCGTACTCGAGCTCCGGGAAGTCGGCGAGCGAGCGGGACACGTCGTGCGAACACCACCACGTGATGCCGAACAGCCCCTGCACGTCGAGGGCGTGCCGGATGGTCTGCTCGGTGAACGTCGGGGCGTCGGCCACGTCCACCACGTTGGTCGGTGCGCCGACCTCCTGCAACCAGTTCGGCCGGTCCGCGCGGGTGTTCCACGCGGCCGCGAGCTGCAGCAGGTACTCGCCGTGTCGGACCGATCCCGGGCCGAGGGCACCGTGCAGGCGTGCCGACCCGTTGAAGACCCACGAGTGCGTGATGGTCGCGTCCCCGTGGTCGGCCGCGTGCTCCGGGCCGAACGGTTGCGCGTCGTCGTACCAGGCCGCGTCGTACTGGGCGAGCGTCACGAGGGGGGGCCGGACGCTCGCCGACGGCGGGGGCGGGCCGGGTGCCGGAGCCGGGTTGAACCGCCGGACCGGCGAGCCCCTCGCGCGCCGCGGCGACCATCGCCGCCGCCCACGCGTGCCCCTGCTCGGGCGTCGTCGCGAACGGCGACGGGTGCGGGGCGTGCGCGAACTGGTTGACCTCGTTGCCGACCGTGACGCCGAGCAGGTTCGGCCGGTCCCCGACGGCGGCGGCGAGTGCCCGGACGTACGCGGCGGTCGAGGCGACGACGTCGGGGTCGGTGAACATGTTCCGGCGGTGCCACGAGTCGAGCCAGGACGGCAGGAAGTCGAAGCTCGACAGGTGCCCCTGCAGCGCGTCGACCGTGACGTCGAGTCCGAACGAGCCGGCGATGTCCACCACGGTCGCCACGTCGTCGAGCGCCTGTTGCCGGATGAGCGTCCGGTTCGGCTGCACGATCGGCCAGAGCGGGAAGACCCGGACGTGGTCGGCGCCGAGCCCGGCGATCGCCTCGAGGTCCCGCGCGGTGTCCGACGGCGAGAAGTCGAGCCAGGAGTGGAACCAGCCGTTCGACGGTGTGTGGTTGACGCCGAAGCGCATCAGCCCTTCACCCCGCCCTCTTCCACGCCCTTGAAGAAGAAGCGCTGCAGGACGGCGAAGATCACGGCGATCGGGATGAACGCGATCATCGTCCCGGCGGCGATCATCCGCTGGTCGGTGGCGAAGGTGCCCTGCAGGTACTGCAACCCGACCGTCAGCGTGAGCTTGTCCGGGGACTGCAGCACGATGAGCGGCCAGAGGAAGTCGTCCCAGGCACCGATGAACGAGAAGATCGCGATCACGGCGATCGTCCCCTGCACGGCGGGCAGCGAGATGTAGCGGAGGCGCTGCATCGCGTTGGCGCCGTCCATCACGGCCGCCTGGTCGATCTCCTCGGGCACCTGGCGGAAGGCGTTGTACATGAGCAGCACGTTGAGCGCGGCGATCATGCCCGGCAGGGCGACACCGACCAGGGAGTCGGCGAGGCCGAGGTCCTTGACCGTGACGAACTGGGAGATGATCGTCGCCTCGCCGGGCAGCACGAGGGTGGCGAGGAACAGGCCGAGGACGACCTTGCGGCCCTTCCACTGCAGGCGGGCGATCGCGAACCCGGCGAGCGTGGCGAACACGATGTTCCCGATGACGTCGATCGCGGCGACGATGAGCGAGTTCCCGATGTAGCCGAAGACCGGGATGGCGTCGCCCACGCGGAGGTAGTTGCCGAACGTCGGCTGCGCGGGGATGAACGACGGGTTCGCGGTGTAGATGTCCTCGCCGGTGCCCTTGAGCGAGGTCGAGAGCTGCCAGAGGAACGGACCGATCGTGATGAACAGCACCACGACGAGCAGGACGTAGCGGAGCACCTTCTCGCGGGTGGACATGACGCCCCACACCGCGCGACGGCGCCCGCGTCCGCCGGGCGGGGACTGCCGGGAGGCCCGGCCCACGTCCGTCGCGCCGGTGACGTCCGGTGTCGGTGCGGCCACGCCGGCGTTGCCGCCGATGACCGGTTCGCTGGTGCTGGTGGTGTTCGTCACTTGTCCGCCTTGCTGTTCATCCGGGCGAGGGCGAGCATCGGGATCAACGTCACGGCGAAGAGCAGGAGGCTCAGGGCGGACGCGTAGCCGAGGTTGCCGGTGAAGCCGCGGGCGTACTGCTGGATGAGCATGACGAGGGAGTTGTCCTGGCCGCCGGGGCCACCCGTCCCGTTCGTCAGGATGTAGAGCTCGCTGAAGACCCGGAGGGCGCTGACGCACACCAGGATGCCGACGAGCGTCATGGTGCCCCGGACGCCGGGCATGGTGACCGACCAGAACCGGCGCACCGCCCCGGCGCCGTCGAGAGCGGCGGCCTCGTGCAGGTCCTTGCCGACGTTCCCGAGGGCAGCCAGGAAGATGATCATGTAGTAGCCGAGGCCCTTCCACACGGTCAGGCTGATCGCGCTGAACAGCAGCAGCCACCGGTCGGACAGGAACGGGATCGCGCCCTGCACGACGCCGAGCGACTGCGCCATCTCGTTGACGACGCCGCGGTCGTCGAGGATCCAGTTCCAGATGAGCCCGACCACGACCGCGCTCGCGATCACCGGCGTGTAGTACGCGGTCCGGAAGAACGCGATCCCGGGCATCTTGTGCTGCACGAGCACGGCCATGAGGAGCGGGAGGACCGTCAGCAGCGGCAGGCACACCACCATGTAGATGACGCTGTTGAGCAGCGCCTCCCACACCTGCGGGTCCGCGAGCAGGGTCCGGAAGTTCGCCGTCCCCACCCATGCACTGACCCCACCGAGCGGGCTGGCGTTCGTGAACGACAGCCGCACGGTGTTGATCGACGGCCAGAGACTGAACGCGAGCAGCCAGACCAGTGCGGGCAGCACCAGCAGCCAGGGCGTGAACCAGCGGTTCGCACGCATGACGATCCTCCCTCTTCCTTCGGGTACCGGGCCGGATCAGCCGTTGGCGAGCAGGGTGTTCATCTTGGTCTGGGCGGTCTGCAGCGCCTTCTCGGGCGTCGTCCCGCCCTTCATCGCCAGCGCGATCTGCTGGTCGAGGAAGTCCGTCATCGCCGAGTTCGCCTCAACCGGGTTGAGGTTCTTCGCGGTCTTCAGGGCGTCGTTCGCGAGGACGCGGGCCTTCGCGTGCACGGTGCCGTCGTCCTCCGAGAAGAACGGGTCGGACTGCGAGGACTTCGTCGACGGGAAGATGTTCACCAGGTGGGCGAACTCCTCCTGGTTCTCGGCGTTCGTCATGAACGCGGCGAGCGCTTCGGCGGTGGCGAGGTGCTTGCTCTTGGCCGAGACGCTGAGGCCCTGCACGTACAGCGGCGGGTTGTCCAGCGCCGGCGAGACGATGATCTTGCCCTTGAGCGACGGGTTGTTCTTCTCGAAGTCGCTGATCGCGGTCGCACCGCCGGTGGTCCAGGCGACCTTGCCCTGCGTGAACAGGGTCGAGTTGCCGAGGTAGTCGGTGTTGAGGACCGACGACGGCATGAGCCCGTCCTGGTAGGCCTTCGCGTACTTGCTGATCAGGTCGGCGGCCTTCGAGGAGTCCGCGAACGTGAACTTCGTGCCGTCCGCGTTGAGGATCTTCACGCCGGCCAGCGAGAAGTCGGACAGGCCGGGCTTGCGGCTCATGAGGTAGTCGTCCGGGCACTGCTCGTGCATGGTCGCGGCCTGGTCGAAGAGCTCGTCCGTGGTCGCCGGCGGGTTCTCCGGGTCGAGGCCGCACTGCTCGAACATCGTCTTGTTCCAGTAGTCGATGTCGGTGTTGAGGTACCAGGGGTACCCGAACGTTCCGTCGACGCCCTTGTACCGGTAGGCCGCGAGTGCGCCCTCGACGTAGGTCTTCCCGAGCGTGGAGTCGTCCTTCGCGACGTCCTGCAGGAACCCGCGCTTCGCGAGGGGCAGGGCGATGTCCGGCGGCAGGTTGACGACGTCGGGCAGGGAGTTCGACGACGCCTGGCTGAGCACCTTCTCGGCGTAGCCGTCGCCGGGCTGGTCGACGAGCTTGACCTCCGCGTCGGGGTACTTCTTCTCGAACGCCTTCACGACGCCGTTGAGGTAGTCCGTGTACGTCGGCGTGAGTGCCCAGGTCTGCAGGGTGATCGACCCGCTGACCTCTCCGTCGCCACCGCCACCGGTGGCCGCCCCGCTGCCGCTCGAGCAACCGGTGAGGACGAGCGCTGCGGCGGCAGCGCCAGCGAGGATCGCGGCCACTCGGCCCGACGTCGTGCGTGGGGTGGTTCTCATCGTTGCTGACTCCTTCGTCGAGCTACTGAACCGGTTCAGCCTTCTGCGCCGAACCGCTGCGTGACGGTGACGATGCCTGACTAAAGCGCTATAGTCAAGCCCGTGGCCACAGGACGGCGGACGACGATCGCCGACATCGCAGCGCGGGCGGGCGTGTCGATCAGCGCCGTCTCCTTCGCCCTCAACGGGCGCCCCGGCGTGTCCGAGGCGACACGAGAACGAGTGCGACAGGCGGCGCGCGAACTCGACTGGCAGCCGCACACCGCGGCCCGGGCCCTCGGGGGGCGCGAAGGCCGGGTCGATCGGCTTCGTGCTGAACCGCCCGGCGCGCACGCTCGGCACCGAGTCGTTCTTCGGCGACCTCATCTCGGGGATCCAGCTCGGCCTGACCGGCACCCACATCGGCATGACCCTGCTCGTCGCCCGTGATGCCGACGAGGAACTCGAGACCTACCGCGACTGGTGGCGCGGGCACCGGGTCGACGGCGTCATCGTGATCGACCCGCGCCGGGACGACGACCGCCTCCGTCTGCTCGCCCAGCTCGGGATGCCGTCCGTCGTCGTCGGCTCGCACCCCACCCCCGCCGGGTCGGCCCCGAGCGTCTGGATCGACGACTCGGACGCGACCGACACCGTCCTCCGGTACCTCCGCGCACTCGGGCACCGCCGCATCGCCCACGTGTCCGGGCCGCCGGAGTTCGAGCACACCGCACTGCGCATCGAACGCGTCCGGGCGTTCGCGGGTACGTTGCCGGACGCCACCGAGGACGACCGCACGGAGTCCATCCCCACCGACTACTCCGCCGAGGCCGGGTCCGCAGCCACCCGACGCCTGCTGTCCGGCGCCCGACGACCCACCGCGATCGTGTTCGACAACGACGTGCTCGCCGTCGCGGGACTCGGCGTCGCGAGCGAGATGGGCGTCCGCGTGCCGCAGGACGTCTCCATCGTGTCGTTCGACGACTCCGCGATGATCCGGCTCGTCCGCCCCGCGATCACCTCGCTGACGCGCGACACCGTCGAACTCGGCCAGCGGGCGGCGGTCCTGCTCCGCGAGCAGATCGAGGCCGACGCTCCCCTGCCGTCACGGCCGGGGCCGGAGTTGACGCTGAGCGTGCGCGAGTCCACGGCCCGCGTCGCCGACTGACGACGCCGACTGACGACGCGGACTACGACCGCTCGTCGACGAGGGCGACGAAGCGGCTGCCGACGCCCTCGACCTCGCGCCGTGTGAAGCCCGCCGGGGCTTCCGGCGCCTGGTACGGCGCGTGGTAGTCGCACATCAGGTGGTCCCAGTCCGGCCACCACTTCTTCGGCCGGGCCTCTTCCGCGTACCCGCACACGACGCACTCCAGGTGCACCCACACCTTCTTGCCCGTGCGGTTCGCCCGCGACTGCACGAGCCACGCGGGCGGGTCCTGCTCGATCGCGGTGAGTTCGGCCTCGCTGAGGCGGGACGGGATCCCGTGGTGGGTCGCCATCTCGAGGGGGGATGTCGAGCCGGATGGCGGCGTCACGTCGGGAGAGCACCAGTCCAGGGTAGGTGCTCTGCCGGCGCGACGTCCGCCGCCTGCACGGCGTCGACCTCCGGCTCCGCGCTCGTCGTCACGGTCGGGGTGGCGAGACTGCTGTGGTGAGGCGTTGACTGGTCCGATGACGTTCGAGGTTCGCGACGCGACTCCTGCTGATGCCGCGCAGGTCACGCGGGTGCACCAGCGGTCTCGGGAGGCGTACTACGGGGACGCGCTCGACCGCCGCGACGCGGCTCAGGACCGGTACCCGATGTGGCTCGCCACCCTGACCCGTCCCGGCACCTGGTGCCTCGTCGCCGAGCAGGACGGGCACGTGGCCGGCTTCATCGCGGCGCACTTGGCGGACCGCGGTTCACCTGCTGAGCTGTCGAGCCTCTACGTCGACCCCGATCGGTTCGGGTCGGGCATCGGCACTGCGTTGCACACCCGGTTCATCGAGGTCGTCCCGTCGGGTACCGCTGAGCTCGAGGTGTGGGACGGGAACGATCGGGCCAAGCGCTTCTACGCGGACCGAGGCTGGCGACCGACGACCCGCACCCGGGCTGGTGTCGCCGGGAGGCCCTTCGTGACCTGGAGACTCGACGTGCGCCGCGGCTCGCGGTCGCTCAGCGCTCGATGACCACACGGTTCCACGGGCTGCCCGGTCGGGTACGGATCGCCTCGGCAGCCGACCTGGACGCGTGAGCCGTTCCTCCGCAGGCCGTCAGCCGATGACGCAGGGCGTCTCGAAGCGCAGGCCGAGGACGGTGGCGAGCTGGCGCCCGGAGGCTTCGGCTTCTGCACGCGTGTCGACGCGGAGCAACGGGGTCCGGCCGACCGACAACAACCACTGCGCCCCGGTGAACCGGGCACTGATCGCGTTCTCGCCCACGGCTACGCCCACTCACCGATCGTCGGGAGGCCCCACTTGTCGGCCCCTGGCACCCACGACCCGCCGAGGTCCTGACTGAGTGCCGCTGAGGTGAGTGCGGGAGCGACACAGTGGAGGTGGAGACGAACGGGACGCTGCAGGAGGTGCTGCGATCGGGTCGACGTTCCGGTGCGGAGTCGGGGGGGGCGGCGGTGACGTGCTGCATGGTTGCCTTCCTGAGGCGGTGTCCACGTCGGACCGGAGTCAGATCCGGGAGTGCGCGACGCGGCTGGCAGGGTCTGGGCCAGTCACGCCAGGCTACGAGCGGAACCGGCCCGCGTCATGGGGGTGGACGAGGAGCCCTCGGCGTGCTACATGGCCACCGCACCGATCCCCGGGACACGCCGGAGCGCGTCCGCGACTTGACGGAGTGTTCGAACACACGTTCGAATACGGGAGTGGGACGGCGTCGCGAGAACCGGTGGCAGCCCCCCGGAACACCCGGAGGTCGAACGCCCGCGCGCCTTCTCCCTGTCCGAGGAGGCACGCGGTGGTGACGTCTGCCACGCGGTCACCCCGATGCCGGTCTGGGCATGGGTGCAGTTCCCGACGTTCCACGTACGGGTCAAGGCGTTCGCCCGCAGCTGGACGCGCGACGCGGTGCTCGTCGAATGGGCGCAGTTCGGGCAGCAGGCCGACGCCTGGATCTGGCGTTCGGCCGTCAAGCACCGGACCCTCCGAGCCGCCGACCCACGGACCGGGCACGCACCGACGAACGGGGCGCGTTCTGATCCCCGACCGGTGCGACAGCGCTCAGCGGAGTCCGTATGACGCACTGCGTTGACTTCGCGGACGAGCGCGAGGATCGTTCCCGACACACCGGTTCGCGAAGATGCTCGAGATTCGAGACATCCGTCCGGACCGGAGATCGGAAGGAGGCACCATGAAGAAGACCGAGGTGCCGTCCTGGGTCGCCCACCTGCTCACCCCACCCGAGGTCATCGAGGCCTACGTCGACCAACGGGTCAACGACCCGTCGCTCTTGTCGGACGTGCAGGCGGAACCCACGTACGCGGACTTCCTCCGCGGCGAGTAGACGGATCGTGGTGCGCGACCGATGACGGTCGCGTCGCCGACGTGGCACGGGCCTCCCGGCCGGCCGGGAGGCCCACCCCACGTCCCGCACACCCCCCGACGGTGGTCGTGTCCGCCGTCGGTCAGAGCGGCGCCGCGCTGCGGCGCGCCGTGAGCGTCACCCCGGCGCTCGCCGCCGTGACACACGCGAGGGCGACGACCTCGACGGGAGACAGTGCCTCGCGGAGGACGACGAGCCCGGCGAGCGCCGCGAGTGCCGGCCCGAGACTCTGCAGCACGCCGAACACCCGGGTCGGCATGCGCCGGAGGGCCGTCATCTCGAGCGAGTAGGGCAACACGCTCGACAGGACCGCCACGGCGCCGAAGACCAGCAGGAGCACCGGGTCCGCGACGACGCCCTCGGCCGCGGGCCGGAGCCCGAACGGCAGTGCGACGACCATCGCGACGAGCATCGAGACGCTCAGGCCGTCGGTGCCCGGGATCGCCGCACCGACGCGTCGGTTCATGACGATGTACGCCGCCCAGCACCCTGCTGCGAGCACCGCCGCGGCGACTCCCCCCGAGGTCACCCACCGCGGACGGCCCGACGCCGAGGAGCACCACGCCGGCGAGCGCCAGGGCTGCCCAGACGGCATCACGCCACCGGCGGGTGTGCACGAGGGACAGTGCCAGCGGACCGAGGAACTCGATCGTCACGGCGACGCCGATCGGGATCGTCGCGAACGCGAGGTAGATGAAGACGTTCATGCCGCCGAGGGCGAGGCCGAGCACGACGGCTCCTCGCCACTGCACGCGGGTCCAGTGCCGCACCCGCGGACGGACGAGCAGCGCCAGGACGAGCGCACCGATGACCAGGCGGAGCATGACCGCGCCGAGCGAGCCGACCTCCTCGAAGCGGGTCTTCGCGACCGCGGCCCCGATCTGGACCGACACCATCGCGGCGAGCGCCAGCAGTGGTGCCGGGACGCGGGTCATCCGAGGTACGCCAGGACGGCCAGGACACGGCGGTGGTCCTCGCCGGTGTCCTCGAGTGCGAGCTTGGCGAAGATGCTCGAGACGTGCTTCTCGACCGCGCCGGTCCCGATCACCAGGGCGCGGGCGATGGCGGCGTTCGTGCGGCCCTCGGCCATCAGCCCGAGGACCTCACGCTCGCGCGGGGTCAGGGCGGCGAGCGGGTCGCGCCGGCGGCTCATGAGCTGCGTGACGACCTCGGGGTCGAGCACGGTGCCGCCGGAGGCCACGCGGCGCACGGCGTCGTCGATCTCGTCGAGGCGGGTCACACGGTCCTTCAGCAGGTACCCCACGCCCGAGCTGCCCGCGGCGAGGACGTCCTCGGCGTAGGTGGCCTCGACGTACTGCGAGAGCAGCAGGATCCCGGTCCGGGGTGCGATCCGACGGGCCTGGACGGCGGCGCGGACGCCCTCGTCGGTGAACGTCGGCGGCATCCGGACGTCCATGACCACGACGTCGGGCGCGAGTGCGGGGGAGCGCCGCCAGGAACGAGGCCGGGTCGCCGAACTGCCCGACGACGTCGATGCCGGCTTCGTCGAGCACGCGGGCCAGCCCCTCGCGCAGCAGGACGGCGTCGTCGACGACGACGGCCCGGATGCGCGCTGCATCCTGGCCGTCGGTCATGCGGTCAGCCTAGTGGCGACCGGACGCCGGTCACGCGCGGTGCGTGGGGACGCCGTTCAGCGCGCCGAGCGGGATCCGCGCGGTCGCCTCGGTCGGGCCGCCGGCGGGGCTGGAGACCGTCAACTCCCCGTCGAGGGCGCGCATCCGGCCCATCAGCCCCTGGATGCCGTGCCCCTCGCGCGGGCTGGCACCGCCGCGGCCGTCGTCGGTGACGCTGACGGTGAGGAACCAGGTACCGGACGCGTCGACGAGCAGCCCGAGGTAGACCCCCCGCGGCGGAGGCGCCGGCGTGCTTCGCCGTGTTCGTCAGGAGCTCGCTCACGGTGAAGTACACGTTCCGCTGGATCTCGGACGCGAGCTCGAGCCCGTCCGGCAGACGGACGTCGAGCCCGACGGGGATCGGCGACCGCGCGCACAGTGCTTCGAGGGCCGCGACGAGACCGCGGTCGAGCAGGATCGGCGGCGCGAACCCGCGGGACAGCGCCCGGAGTTCGTCGAGCGCGTCCTGGGCGTGTCCCGAGGCCTCGGCGATGAGCTGCTTGGCGCGCTCCGGGTCCTTCTCGAACGACCGCTCGGCCGAGGCCAGGTCCATGCGGAGTCGGACGAGTCGCTGCTGCGGGCCGTCGTGCAGGTCGCGCTCGATCTGGCGGAGCGCCTGCCCCTCCGCGGTGACGGCACCGGCGCGGGACGCCTGGAGGCCCGCCACGCGCTGCTCGAGGACCTCGGCCCGGAACCCGCCGAGCAGGCCGTGGTCGATCCAGTAGTGGGCGAGCACGGAGCCGCGCAGCCACAGCGGGAACAGCAGGACGCTCGCGGCCATCGAGAGCAGCGCGAGGGTGCCGAGCCCGGCGATCGACCCGATCCCGTTCGGGTCGACCAGGTACGTCCCGGCGACGACGTAGGCGAGGACCGCGACGACCGGCCAGAGGAACCCGACCGCCAGGAGGAGCCCGGCACCGACGGTGACCACCGCGGCCATCGGGTAGACGACCACCGCGTGCAGCAGGTACAGCCAGTAGTGCGGGTTCGCGACCGCAGACCCGGTGCGCGTCCACCAGTTCTGCTGCCAGCGGGGCGTCCAGTCCACCGGACGGATCGGTCGCGGGTCCGCCCAGCTCATCCGGAGCTTCTCGAACTGCCCCAGCCACCGGGCGACGAACAGCGCGACGAAGAACAGCAGCAGCGTGAACGGGTTGAGGACGTCCCGCGAGCCGAACCCGCCGATGCCCAGGACGGCGGGGAACGCGAAGTACAGCGTGCAGAGGAGCACCGCCGTGAGTGCCATGTAGCCGAAGTCCCGCGGCGACCGACGCCAGGCCTCCCGGTAGAAGGCACCGGCCGTCATGCCGCCGCCCCCCGCCACGGACCGGGCTCGACGGCCCCCCGCGTGGCGCTGCCCTGGGCGGACAGGGGCGGTGTCGCGTCCCAGCTCGGGTGGGTGCCGTCGCTCGGGGCGGGCTGGGAGGGCATCGGGGTGGTGGCTTCCGGTGTCGGTCGGTCAGGGGCGCTGTCGCGGTCGGGCGTCGTGTCCCGGTCGGCGGTGGTGTCCCGGCCGGGTGTGGTGTCCCGGTCGGTCGCCGTCACGTCGTGGAGCGGAACGGTCTCGGCGTGGTCGGGTGCTGCCGTCACGTCGTGGAGCGGAACGGTCTCGGCGTGGTCGGGCGAGGCCACCGCCTCGTCCAGGGGGGACGGTGCGGGCCAGGTCGAGCCGGTCGGTGTCGGTCATGCATCGAGCCTCGCGGAGACGAGGGCCCGGTCCCATCCTGCCGTCTCCCGGACCAGGGGTGGGGTTGTCCCCACCCCGACACGGTGGTCCTCGCGTTCGTCGTCCGGTGATGTGTAGGGTGCCGGTACTGCATCGCGTCACGAGGGGGGGAACCGTGGACCAGACCCGGTACGAACGACTGTCCGCGCTGGCCGCCGTGGTGGCCGCGCTCGTCCCGGCCGTCACGGTCGTCATCGGGTGGCTGGACCGGATGGCCGCGTGGCCGACGTCGTCGGGGCTCGGCGTCGTCGGGCTGGTGGCGGGAGCCGTCGCGGCCGTCCTCGCCGCCCGACGCGGGGACCGTGCGACGCTCGGCTTCGGGCTCGCAGCCGTCGCCCTCCCGCTCGGGGTACTGCTGCCCACCGCGCTGCACCCCGTCGCGACCGTGCTGCTGCTCCTCGCGCGCGTCCTGCTCCTGGTGTTCGGCGTCGTGCTCGTGGTGCGGTCGTCCGGGTCGCGCCGCACCGCGGGCTGGTTCGTCACGGTCGGAGCCGGCGTCTGGCTGCTGTCCGAGGCCGTGATGAACGTGCTGTTCCGCGTCTGGATCCCGCCGCAGGAAGCACTCCTACCCCTCTTCACCGTGCCGCAGGTCGGCGAGATCGTCGGATTCGCCGCGGCTGCGCTCGTGTTCGTCCCACCGCTCGTCCGCCCGGTCGGCGCGGGCGTCCGCCGACTCTGGGACACCGCCGACGTGCGCTGACGCCGCCGGTGCGCAGGGCCGGGCCGCGCGGCACCGTGGTCGGGATCGGGATCGGGATCGGCCGAGCAGACCGTGCCCGGCCAGCACCGCCGGGCCCGGCCAGCAGGGCGTCACACGAGGGCGGCCGCGACCTCCGGCGTCTCGTCCGGCACCGACCACGGCCGCTGCGTCATGCCGCTGTCCCCGCGGACGGACACGACCGCGCCGGAGTCGTCCCGGGTGTACACGATGTCCTCGTCGACGGACCCGAACCGGTTGCCGGATGCCATGCGGAGCGTGTCGGCGTCGACGACCTCGAGCCGGACCGGCGACTCGGTCGGCACCGGCTGCGTCGGGTCGATCGCGAGCAGGCGGTCACCCACCCTCGCGATGTCGGTGATCCCCTCGAAGGTCGCGAAGCGCCCCGTGTACCGTGCGGCGTCGACGTCGGCGGGGATCACCGGACCGGCCGCGTGCTCGTCGGCGGCCGCGTCGAGCAGGTGCACGATGCCGTACGCCAGCATCGTCGCCGGACCGGTGGCGCTGCTCGTCAGGACGGACACGACCAGTGAGGACGCGGGGTCGAACACGGACTGCGTGATCTGTCCGGGGAACCCGCCGGAGTGGCCCCGGACCTCCCGGCCGTTGATCCGGTCCACGATGAACCCGGCGCCGTAGCCGCGGGCGGCCGGGTCGGAGTCGAGCGCACTCCACGCCTTCCGCTGCGCGAGGCGCTTGGCGTGGTCGGAGAGCAGCGTCCCGCGGCCCGGCACGTGCGCCGAGAAGTAGCGGACCAGGTCCGAGGCCGTGCCGTGGAAGCCGGTCGCCGCGGCGAGCGCCCCGGTCGTCACGTGCGGGACCGGCTGCCGGGTGCGCGCCGTGTGGAGGCCGGTGTAGCCGACGACGAACTCGTCCTCGCGAGCGGGGTCGAACTCCGCACCGGTGTGGCGGAGCCCGAGCGGCTCGGTGATCGCGGTGCGGACGTGCTCGGCGTACGACGTGCCCGTCACGGCCTCGATGACGAGCCCGAGCAGCCCGTAGCCGAGGTTCGAGTAGTTGAACGCCGAGCCGACCGGGACCTTCGCGCCGCCCGCGACGACGAGGTCGACGAGCTGCTGCGCGTCCGGGAAGGGGTGCGCGAGCGCCCAGTGGTCACCGTCGGCGCCGTCACGGACGACCCCGGCACCCATCTCCATGAGCTCGCGGACGGTGGCGTCGGCGATCGGGGAACCCGCCTCGACCAGCGCGGGGACGAACGAGCCGACCGTGTCGTCGAGCCGCAGCGCGCCCTGGTCGGCCAGCTGGAGCAGCGCGGTGGCGGTGAAGGTCTTCGAGTGCGAGGCGATCCGGAACAGGTCCGTCGTCGTCAGTCGCCGTCCGGCTGCCACGTCGGCGTACCCCCCAGGCGTCGGCGAACAGTTCCTCGTCCTCGAAGCCGATCGCGACCTGCACGCCGGGGAGCCGCAGCTGCCACACCTTGTAGGCGACCCACTCTCGGACGTAGGGCAGGACGGACTCGTAGGCTGCGCGCTTCTCCATGCCGACCAGCCTGGCATGTGCCACGCTCGTCGCATGCGGCACACACCCTCCTTCCTGATGACCGAGGTCGACGAGGTCCGACGACTCGTCCGCGGCAACCCCTGGGCGACGATCGTGTCCTCCACCGCGGAGGGGCTCGTCGCGTCGCACTACCCGTTCCTGCTCGAGGAGCAGCCCGACGGCAGCGACGACATCGTCCTCGTGTCGCACGTCGGCCGGCCGGACGAGGTGGCGCACGAACTCGGGCAGCACGAGGTCCTGGTCGTCGTGCAGGGCCCGCACGGGTACGTCTCCCCCCGCCTGGTACCCGCCGGAACAGTTCATCCCGACCTGGAACCACACCACCGCGCACCTGTGGGGGGACGCCGGAGATCCTGTCGGACGAGGAGAACTTCCGTGTCCTCGGTGACCTCGTGGACCACTTCGAGGCCGCGATGCCGTCGCCGGTGTCGCTCGACGTCGACGCGGACGCCGCCCGCCGGATCGCCCGCGGCACGGTCGGCATCCGCATCCGCGTCACCCGCTTCGACGCCCGCGCGAAGCTCAGCCAGAACAAGGCACCCGAGGTGGTCGACCGGATCATCGCCGGCCTGCGGACCGACGGCCCCTACGCCTCCCCCCGCGCTCGCCGACGAGATGGCGCGCGTCCAGGGGACCACGACGACCGGCCTGGAGGCGTGATGTCGGCGACCCTGCTCCGTACCGTCCGGCGGGTGGGCGCCTTCGGCGCCCCCCAGCGACGTCCTGGTCGTCGACGGGCGGGTGTCCGCGATCGCGCCGGCCGGCACGCTCGACCCGCTCGACACCGACACCCACACCGGCACCGACACCGAGGTCGTCGAGGCCGAGGGCGCCTGGCTCGGGCCCGGTCTCCGCGACCACCACGTGCACCTCGACCAGTGGGCACTCATGCGCCGACGGATCGACGTGACGGACTGCGGCTCCGCCGAGGAGACCGCGGACCGCCTCGCCGCCGCAGCCCGGACCGGCCGCCCGGACCGGGTGCTCGTCGGGCACGGCTACCGGGACGGACTCTGGCCCCGCCCCGCTCGACGGGAGCTGCTCGACCAGGCCGCACCGGGCCTCCCGGTCGTCGTCGTGAGCGCCGACCTGCACGCCGTCTGGTGCAACGAGGTCGCCCTGGCGCACTTCGGTGCCGTGCTCGGCCGGGCGCTCCCGGCCGGTACCGACGGTGTGCTCCGCGAGCAGGACGCGTTCGACGTGACCGGCGCGCTGTCCCGGGTGCCGGACGACCAGCTCGACGCCTCCGTCGCGGACGCCGTCGAGGCGGCCGCGGCCCGGGGTGTCACCGGGGTCGTCGACCTCGAGATGGACGCCGACATCGACCGGTGGGTGCGACGGATCCACGCCGGGACGGACGGCCTGCGCATCGCCTCCGGGGTGTACCCGGCACGGCTCGACGAGGCGGTCCGCCGCGGACTGCGGACGGGCGACGTCGTCGACGGGACGCGGGGCCTGCTCACCGTCGGGCCGTTCAAGGTGATCACCGACGGGTCGCTCGGCACCCGGACCGCCGCGACCGCCGACGGCGAGGGCGTCCTCACCTGGGCGCCGGAGGACCTCGTCCCGCTGCTGCGTCGGGCGGTGGACGCCGGGCTCGTCCCCGCCGTGCACGCGATCGGCGACCGCGCGGTCACGCTCGCGCTCGACGCGCTCGAGACCGTCGGGAGCCGCGGCTCGATCGAGCACGCGCAGCTCCTCGCCGTGCCCGACGTCGAGCGGTTCGCCCGGCTCGGCGTCGTCGCGTCCGTGCAGCCCGAGCACGCCATGGACGACCGGGACATCGCGGACCACCACTGGGCGGGACGCACGGACCGGGCCTTCCCGTTCGCCGCGCTCGAACGTGCGGGCGCCGCGATGGTGCTCGGCTCGGACGCCCCGGTCGCGCCGCTCGACCCGTGGGTGTCGATGGCCGCCGCCGTCGGACGGGACCGCGACGGCCGCGAGCCGTGGCACCCGGAACAGCGGATGTCGGCGCTCGCCGCGTGGCGGGGGTCGACGGACGGACGGGTGTCGGTCACGGTCGGCGACGTCGCGGACCTCGTCCTCGTGCCGACCGATCCGCTCACCGCGTCGTCGGCGACGCTCCGGGCGATGCCGGTCCTCGGCACCGCGATCGCCGGCCGCTGGACCCACCGCGACCTCTGACCGGCGGGGCTACTTCTGGTCCTCCGGGCACCAGTAGAGCTTGCGGCCGGCCATGTCGGCGACGCGGATCTCGGTGCCGCACACCCGGCACGGCTCCCCCCGCGCGGTGGTACACCCAGTGTCGGTCGGCCCGGGAGCGCATCGCCTTCCGGTACTCGGCGTCGGTCAGGCCGTCCATCGTCATCATCTGCCCGATGCGGACCCCGTCGTGCAGGAGCTTCGACCAGTCCTGCCACAGCGCCTTCGCCTGCCTGACGGTGATCTCCTTCCCGGGCTTGTACGGGTCGATGCGCTGCCGGAACAACAGCTCCGCCCGGTACACGTTGCCGATGCCGCTCACGACGGACTGGTCCATGAGCAGCTGACCGATCGCGACGTTGCGCTTCCGGACGTTGTCCACGAACGCCTTCTCGGCCTCGGGCCCGTCGTCGTTCATCGGGTCCGGGCCGAGCTTGTCGAGCGCACGCTGCACCCCGGCCGGGTCCTCGACCACGCAGGCCGTCGGTCCGCGGAGGTCCGCCACGGCGGTCTCGGTGAGGATCCGCACGCGCACCTGCCCGACCGGGTCCGGCGGGAAGGCCTCGATCGGGTCCTCGACCTTCTCCTGCTCGGCCATCCGGTAGCGGGAGCGCCGCGGGGCACCGATGGAGCGGAGGGAGTCCTCGCCGTCGTCGTCGGGAACGTGGTCGGCGTCGTCGCCCGCGTCTCCGTCCTCGGTGACCGTGCCGCGCTGGTTCGTCTGGCCGATCCGCCCCTTCGCGCTCCGCATCGTCGCGTCGGTCGAGATCTCACCCGCGAAGTCCCACGCGCCGTACAGGCCGAGGTGCACGCGGAGGAACAGGTCGCCCTCGAACTCCAGGAACATCTGCTTCGCCACGGCTCGTGCGGCGATCATCTTCCGGCCGTCGAGCTGCGCGGCTCCGGCGGCGAACCGACCCTGCGGGCTCGACACCTCGCAGACCCGGCCGACGAAGTGCAGCTCGAACTGGCGGGCGATGCGGTGGACGGAGTGACCCTCGGGCATTGCTCTTGTCTACTCGGCCCTACTGGTCGATCTGCTTGCCGGCGATGTGCCCCGTGGTCTCGTACTCGGCGAGCTGCGCGATGCGGCGGGCGTGGCGCTCCTCGCCCGAGAACGGCTCGGCGATGAAGAGGTCGACGAAGCGGATCGCCTCTGCCTCGGTGTGCTGGCGCGCGCCGATCGAGATGACGTTCGCGTCGTTGTGCTGGCGGGCGAGCAGCGCGGTCGACTCGTTCCACACCAGGGCCGCGCGGATGCCCTCGACCTTGTTCGCGGCGATCTGCTCACCGTTGCCCGAACCACCGAAGACGACGCCGAGGGCCTGGACGCCCGCGCGCTGGTCCTGCACGACGGCGTGCGCGGCGTTGATGCAGAACGAGGGGTAGTCGTCGAGCGGCTCGTACTCGGTCGGTCCGTGGTCCACGACCTCGTGGCCGGCTTCGGTCAGGTGGACGCTGAGGGTCTTGGTGAACTCGAGGCCGGCGTGGTCCGTTCCGAGGTGGATGCGCATGGACCGATCCTATTCCCGGGCACACGCCGGACGGGACCCGTCCGGCGGACGGCGGTGGGGCCTCCCGTCAGCGGTGCCGCACGACGACCACGACGTACCGACACGGCTCGTCGCCGGGGTTCCGGTAGACGACGTCAGCGGGTTCGCCGAGCTCGATGCGGTCCCCGGCGCCGAGTCGGGTCGTCGTGTCACCGGCCTGCAGGTCGAGGGTCCCGTCGACGACCCAGATGCAGTGCCGGAGGAAGGCGTAGGCGCTCGCGGGGTAGGCGACCTCGCGGCCGGCCGGCAGGCGCACCTCGGTCACGTCCGCCGGGAAGTCGGCGCTGGACAGCGGTCGACGGCGGTACCCGGTCTCCGGGTCGGTCCAGGAGTCCGCGGACGCGGCGCGCTGGACGCCGCGGGCCTCGTCCGGGTCATCGGAGCGCGGGACCTCGTGCTCGAGGGCCTCGTCGAGGAGCTGCGAGACCGTCAGGCCGAACGCTCCGGACAGACGACCGAGGATGGTCGCGGTGGGACTGGAGACGCCCCGCTCGACGCGGTTGATCATCGCGCGGGAGACGCCGGACTCCTCCGCGAGCTCGGTGAGGCTCCATCGACGTTCGGTGCGGAGGCGCTGCAGCCGTTCCCCGAGGCGGCGCTGGTCGGCGTCGTCGGGGTCCTCGGCGTCATCGGGCTCCTCGGCGCCCATGACGTCCGGTGGCGCGATGACGCCCTCCTGCTCGTCTACGATGTGAGACATGGCGACAGCATATGCGACGAACGCGGTGGTCATCCGCGACTGCACCCCCGCCGACCTCGACGTCGTGCACGCCCTCCACGTCGACGCCGTCCTGCACTCCACCGCGATCTGGCAGGAGGAACCGCATCCCCGGGCGTGGTTCGACACCTGGCTCGCGGAACGGCAGGGCGACGGGTGGCCGGTCGTGGTCGCCGAGGTCGACGGCGTCGTCGCCGGGTACGCCTCGTACTCGCAGTGGCGGCCGCACCAGGGCTACCGGCACACCGTCGAGCACAGCGTCTACGTCGTCGAGGGGTTCCGCGGCCGGGGGGTCGCGTCGACGCTCATGCACGCCCTGGTGGCCCGTGCGACCGCGGAGGGTCGGCACGTCATGATCGCCGGCATCTGCAGCACGAACGCCGGGTCGATCGCCCTGCACGAGCGGCTCGGGTTCGAGACCGTGGCCGTCGTGCCCGAGGTCGGCCGGAAGGCCGGCCGCTGGCTCGACCTGACCCTGATGCGGTTGCCGCTGGCCTGAGCGGGCGATGCCCGCAGGGGGGACGACGGACAGGAGGCGCGGTGCGGACCCGCACCGCGCCTCCCGTCGGGTCGTCGGGCCGGGCGGTCAGTCCTCGACGGTGTCGAAGACCGGGCCGGTCGTGCGGGAGCGCTTGAGCTCGAAGAAGCCCGGGTAGCGGGCTGCGGCGACGACACCGTCCCAGAGGTCGAGCGCCTCCTGCCCCTTCGGCGCCGGGGAGATGACCGGCCCGAAGAACGCGACGCCGTCGACGGCGATGACGGGCGTGCCGACGTCCTGGCCGACGCGCTCGATGCCGTCCCGGTGGCTCTCCCGCATCGCGGTGTCGGTCTCGTCCGTCCAGGCCGCGTCGGCGAGGTCGGCCTCGAGGTCGAGCTGCTCGAGCACGGCCGGCACGACCTGCGCGGGGTCCTTCTGCTGGCGGTGGTGGATCTGCTCGCCCAGCGCGTCGTAGAGCGGCTTGACGACGTCCTGGCCGTGCCGGGTCTTCGCGGCGGTCACCAGGCGCGCGTACACCTGGTTCCGCTCGAGGGCCTCGCGGTACTCGGCGGGCATGTCCTCGTTGTGCTCGTTGAGGACGAACAGGCTCATCACGTTCCAGGTGACGTCGAGGTCGCGGTGCCGCTCGACCTCCCCCACCCAGCGGCTCGTCATCCATGCCCAGGGGCAGGTCGGGTCGAACCAGAACTCCACAGCAGTCCGGGTCGCAGGGGTCGTCTCCACAGTCGTGTCGGTCACGGATCGCAGCGTACGCCCGCTCGCTAGGCTGGTCCCGAGCCGTCCCACCGGTGCACGACGCCGGCCGGGGCCCCGACACGCGGACATCGATCGTCCGCGTCCGCAGCGAAGATGGAGCGTCCGTGCCCGGAGAGAACCTCACCCGAATCGAAGCCCAGGAACGCGCCGGCATCGTCAGCGTGCAGACGTACGACGTCGAGCTCGACCTGACCCGCGGAGCCGAGACCTTCGGCAGCACCACCCGCGTGCGCTTCAGTGCCACCCCCCGGTGCCAGCACGTTCATCGACGCCATCACGAAGACCGTGCACTCGGTCACGTTGAACGGCACCGCGCTCGACGTCGACGCGGTGAACGACGGCGTCCGCATCCAGCTCGCCGACCTGCAGGAGCAGAACGAACTCGTCGTCGTCGCCGACGCGCTGTACACGAACACCGGAGAAGGCCTGCACCGCTTCGTCGACCCGGTCGACGACGAGGTCTACCTGTACTCGCAGTTCGAGGTGCCGGACAGCCGCCGGATGTTCGCCGTGTTCGAGCAGCCCGACCTCAAGGCCGAGTTCTCCTTCACCGTGACCGCGCCGGCGCGCTGGCAGGTCGTCTCGAACGCCCCGACGCCGGAGCCGCACGTCGACGGCGACCACGCCACGTGGACCTTCCCGCCCACCGCGCGCATCTCGAGCTACATCACCGCGCTCATCGCCGGCCCGTACGAGGTCGTGCGCAGCGAGCTGACCAGCCGCGACGGTCGGACCATCCCGCTCGGCGTCTTCGCGCGCAGGTCGCTGGCCGAGTACCTCGACCCGGACTACGTGTTCGAGACCACCCGGAAGGGGTTCGCGTACTTCGAGGAGAAGTTCGACTACGCGTACCCGTTCGAGAAGTACGACCAGCTCTTCGTGCCGGAGTTCAACGCCGGCGCGATGGAGAACGCGGGCGCGGTCACCTTCACCGAGACCTACGTCTTCCGCTCGAAGGTCACCGACGCCATCAAGGAGCGCCGGGTCGTCACGATCCTGCACGAGCTCGCGCACATGTGGTTCGGCGACCTCGTCACGATGAAGTGGTGGAACGACCTCTGGCTGAACGAGTCGTTCGCCGAGTGGGCCTCCACCATCGCGACCGCCGAGGCCACCGAGTGGACCGGCGCATGGACGACGTTCCAGGCGATGGAGAAGTCCTGGGCCTACCGCCAGGACCAGCTCCCCCTCGACGCACCCGATCGTCGCGACGATCAACGACCTCGAGGACGTCCAGGTCAACTTCGACGGCATCACCTACGCGAAGGGCGGTTCGGTCCTCAAGCAGCTCGTCGCGTGGGTCGGCATCGACGCGTTCTTCGCGGGCGTCGCGGCGTACTTCCGGAAGCACCACCACTCCAACACCGAGCTGAAGGACCTGCTCGTCGAGCTCGAGGCCACCAGCGGCCGCGACCTGTCCGAGTGGTCGCAGCTCTGGCTGGAGACGGCGGGCGTGAACACCCTGCGCCCGGAGATCGAGACCGACGCCGAGGGCGTCATCACCTCGTTCGCCGTCTTGCAGGAGGCGCCGTCGGACCACCCGACGCTGCGACCGCACCGCCTGGCCATCGGCGTGTACGCCTTCACGAACGACCCGTCGGCCCCCTTCGGCGCGGACACGGCCTCGTCCGGCGGCAAGCTCGACCGCGTCCACCGCGTCGAGATCGACGTCGACGGCGCCCGCACCGAGGTCCCCGAGCTGGTCGGCGTGCACCGCGGCGACCTCGTGCTCCTCAACGACGACGACCTGGCGTACGCCAAGATCCGCCTCGACGAGCAGTCGCGGCGCACGGCGATCGAGCACCTGGCGTCGATCGCGGACCCGCTCGCCCGGTCGATCGTCTGGGGTGCCGTCTGGGACGCCACGCGTGACGCCGAGTCCCCCCGCCAGCGACTACGTCACCCTCGTGCTCGGCAACATCGCGACCGAGACCGAGTCGACGACGATCCGCACCACGCTGTCGCAGCTGCTCCTGGCGGCGCGCAACTACGTCGCACCGTCGAAGTCGGACGCCACCGTGCGCACCGTCGGCGACACGCTGTGGCAGCTGGCCTCGTCGGCCGAGTCCGGATCGGACGCGCAGTTCCAGTTCGTGAAGTTCTTCGCGCAGATCCCGTCGACGCCCGAGCACGTGGCGACGCTGCAGGGACTGCGTGACGGATCGGTCACACTGCAGGGGCTCGTCGTGGACACGGACCTGCGCTGGGAGCTGCTCGAGGGCCTCGTCCTCGCGGGTGCCGCGGGCAACGACGAGATCGACGCCGAGCTCGCCGCCGACCGGACCGCCTCGGGCGAGCAGGCCGCGGCCCGCGCTCGCGCGACGATCCCCACCGCCGAGGGCAAGCTCGCGGCGTTCTCGTCGCTCGTCGACACGGACGACGCGCCGAACGCCATCGTGCGGCAGACGACCGTCGGGTTCCAGCACGTGAACTCCCCGGTCGTGCTCGAGGGTCTCGTGCAGCGCTACTTCGAGGTCATCACGCGGATCTGGGACGAGCGCAGCTACCACATCGCCGACACGATCGTGACGGGCCTGTACCCGGCACCGCTGGCGTCGACGGAACTGCGTGACGCTGCCCGGGCCTGGCTCGACGCGCACCCGGAGACCCCGGCACTGCGTCGGATCGTCAGCGAGAACCTCGCGGGCACCGAGCGTGCGCTCCGCGTCCAGGCGGCCGACGCCTGATCCCGATGTGAGCAGCGGCGAGGCTCCGGCGTTCCTCCAGGGGCGTCGGAGCCTCGCCGTTTAGCATCGTCCGGACATGACCTCGGCAGCAGACACCACCGACGACGTCTCGAAGTGGGCGTCGAACACGTTCACCCAGTTCGTCGACACCTGGCACGTCCCGATCACGATCCTGATCGTCCTGCTCGCGGCGGTCATCATCCGCCTCGTGCTCCGCCGGACCATCAAGCAGGTCGTCGACCGCATCGTCAACGGCGTCAAGAAGCGGCAGGGCGCTGCGGACACCCAGGCCCTGGTGGCCTCCCCCGCTGCAGACCGCCCGCGTCGTGCAGCGCACCCGGACGCTCGGCAGCGTGCTCGAGAACCTCGCGACCGTCGTGGTCGCCGTGATCGCCTTCGCCATCATCATCTCGACCGTGTTCCCGACCGCGGCGGTCGGCATCGTCGGTGGCGCCTCCGTGGTCGCCGCCGGCCTCGCAGTGGGCGCGCAGAGCATCGTCCGCGACATCCTGTCCGGCATCTTCATGATCCTCGAGGACCAGGCCGGCGTCGGTGACGTCGTCGACACCGGCCAGGCCACCGGGGTCGTGGAGTCCGTCGGTCTCCGGGTCATGCAGATCCGCGACGTGAACGGCATCCTCTGGTTCGTGCCGAACGGACAGATCCTCCGCGTCGGCAACCTCTCCCAGGGCTGGTCCCGTGTCCTCGTCGACATCACCGTGCCGTACGACACCGACATCGACGCCGTGCAGGACGCCCTGCTGCACGCCGCGGTCACCATGTCCCAGGAGGCCCGCTGGCGGCAGCGCATCGTCGAGAAACCGGAGATCTGGGGCCTGCAGTCGATCACCGACACCGGCATGGTGTTCCGCCTGGTCGTGAAGACCCGCGCGTCGGAGCTCGACGTCGTCGGACGGGAACTCCGCGTGCGGCTCAAGCGCGGCGTGGACGAACTCGGGGTCACCCTGCCGGCGATGGCCATGATCATGCCGGAGGGGTGGGAGAACGCCACGTCGGTGAACGGCCTCCGTCCCGTCCGCACCGCGCCGGTGCCCACCCCCCGCGCCGCGGGCCCGCCGCGGCCGGATGAACATCCTGGGCCGGGCGATCCGGACCGGCGACGACAATGACCCTGAGGACACCCCATGACCGGACCCGCCATCCCCCCTCGGTCCCCCCCACGGGTGAGCCGGCCCCGGGCGTCCCCGCGCAGCCCGTCACGCTCCGGGTCGGACTCGGCGGGGCTGCGGCGAGCGGTTCCCTGTTCGACCGCATCGGCGGCGCCCCGACCTTCGACCGCCTGGTCCGCCGCTTCTACGAGGGCGTGCAGCAGGACGAGGTGATCTGGCCGATGTACCCGGCAGACGACCTCGACGGCGCGGTCTGGCGGCTCTCGCAGTTCCTCCAGCAGTACTGGGGCGGCCCGTCGACCTACAGCGAGCAGCGCGGCCATCCCCGGCTCCGGATGCGGCACCACCCGTTCCGCATCACCCCCCGAGGCACGCGAGCACTGGCTCCAGCACATGCAGGACGCGGTCGAGTCACTCGACCTCGCGCCCCTCGACGAGGCCGAACTGTGGGCGTACCTCGACCGCGCGGCACACGCGATGACGAACGCGTTCGACTGACGGGAGCGGCGGCCGCCGCCGCGGCGGAACGACGGACGGGAGGCCCGTGGCGACCCCGCCACGGGCCTCCGGTCCGTCCGTCAGGAACTGAGCGTCCAGGCCCGCCGCTTCACGAGCACGTGCCCCCCTGGAGGTCGTCAGCCGGCTCCACGGCCCCGTCTCGAACAGCCGGACCGGTTCGGTCCCGAGGAAGCCGAGGCTCTCGGCGGCGAAGCCCGCGCCGGCCGGCAGGTGCTCGACGCCCGGGATCGGCCGACCCCAGACCTCGGAACGGACGCGGCGGACGATGGACTCCCCCCGAGCTCGTCGGCACGGAGGCGGCGACCTCGTCGATCCCCTGGCGCGCAGCACGGTGCAGCAGTTCCGCCGACACGTCGGGCAGCGGCACCCAGCCGCCGCGGGGCGGGGAGATCGCAGCCCAGGTCACGGTGTGCACCTCGAGCGGCAGCTCGACCTCGATCGGGGTCGCCCGGGTCGGGTCGGCTGCGTCGGCGTGCTCCACGTCGTTCGCCTCCGCGAGCAGACGCAGGCGCTCCTGGAACGAGCGGAGCGGCACCACGACGTCGATGTGCTCCGGCTGGGTGAGGGCGAACGTGCGCAGACCGAGCACGGTGGGCAGTTCGTCGAGCAGCCCGAGCGGGTAGAGGATCGCCGTGTAGACGGCCAGGACACCGGAGTCGGCGATGAGGCGGACGGACCCGTCCTCGATCCGAGCGGCTCGTCCGAGGTAGGTGCGGAGGTCACCGAGCGAGGCGGCGTCGGGAAGGGTGAACGAGCTGCTCATGTCACCGTCGATCCTAGCCGCGACCGTCCTGACGCTCCCTGGTCCGGCCCTCAGCGAGCTCTGAGCCCACTCTTGGCACTCTTCGGGTTCGAGTGCTAGAACGGATGGCAGTTGAGTCACGGCGACTCAACCGCGAAGCACTCAGTGAAGGAGTTGATTCAGATGGCCATGACCTTCGATCCGTTCCGCGAGCTGGACCGTCTCGCCGGATCCCTCCTCAGCGGAGCAGCAGCCGGGCCCCGCTCGATGCCGATGGACCTCTACCGCGCCGGCGACCACTACGTCATGGACGTCGACCTGCCCGGAGTCGATCCGGGATCGGTCGACATCGACGTCGACGGATCGGTCCTCACCATCCGGGCCGAGCGCACCCTCGGGGCTCCCGACGGCGCGCAGTGGCTCACGCGGGAACGCCAGCCCGGCTCGTTCGTCCGTCAGCTCACCCTCGGCGACGGCCTCGACGTCGAGCGGATCGCCGCGCACTACGACAACGGCGTGCTGAGCGTCACGATCCCCGTGCAGGAGTCGTCGAAGCCCCGGAAGATCGCCGTCAGCACGAGCGGTGCCGACACCGGTTCCGCGGCCGGCGCGCAGCCGCTCGCGGTCGGTCAGGGTGGCTCCGGCAGCTGAGCCGACGCACCCCGAGGGCGACGGGCCGACCCGCAGCGGGTCGGCCCGTCGCCCCGCCTCCCGATGGCACAGCCGTCGTCCCCACCCATCTCGTCCCGTCTCGTTTCCTCCTGTCCCGCCCATGCCACACCTCGTCAACGCACTGCTCTCGGTCCTCGTCGTCACCGGGCTGCTGGCCGGCCCGAGCCTCCGTCCTCGTCTCGCCCTGTTCCTGGGCGGAACGGGTTCGGTCGTCGCCAACCACCTCGTCTGGCTCGTCGCACCCGACCTCTGGTCCCGTGCGCTCACCCCGTGGGTGGCCAGCGTGGGTGGAGCGCTCGTCGCGGTGGCGGCGTGGAGTCTGCTCCGGACGTCCCCGACGGCGGCGGGTCTCGTCGACCCGCAGGGAACGGTCTCCGCGGACGTCGCGGACGACGCCATCGAGCAGGAGGACCCGGCCCCGTCGGGCGTCGTCGACCGCGGCGCCGCGATGGGTGCGCCCGCGCCCTCCTCGGCCACACCGGGACCCGTTCGTAGACTGGCGGCGTGATCCGCGAACCCGACTTCCTCACGACCCTGCGACTCGAGGACACCGGAGCGAGCACCCGCGAGACGATCCTGACCGGTGCCAGCCACTGGTCCCCCGGAGGACGGGTCTTCGGCGGCCAGGTGCTGGCGCAGTGCATCGTCGCGGCGCAGGCCACCATCGAGGGCCGTGACATCCACTCCGTCCACGGCTACTTCCTGCGCCCCGGTGCGATCGACGTCCCGATCACCTTCGGTGTGGAGCGCATCCACGACGGCCGCTCGTTCGCGACCCGACGGGCGCAGGCGTACCAGAACGGTCTCCCGATCTTCTCGATGATCGCGTCCTTCCAGGTGCCGGACGCCGGAGCGGAGCACCAGGACCCGTTCCCGGTGGACGTCCCCGACCCGGAGTCGCTCCCGTCGGCGGCGTCGGTGCTGGGCGCGGTCGACCACCCCACGGCGCAGGCCTGGGCGGAGCGGTCGATCGACCTGCGGCACGTCGACGGTCCGGTCTACTTCGACGTGCAGGGCGCCCGCGTCGCGCACCAGGCGGTCTGGTTCCGGGTCGAGGGCGACCTACCCGACGACCCCGCTCTGCACCGCGCGGTCCTGGCCTACGCGAGCGACCTGTCCCTCCTCGAACCGATCATGCGTCGGCACGGCGTCGCGTGGGGCACCCCGGGCGTGAAGCTCGCGAGCCTCGACCACGCGATGTGGTGGCACCGCGACGGCCGGGCGGACGACTGGGTCCTCTACGCGCAGGAGTCGCCGAGCGCCCAGGGCGGTCGGGGGCTGGCGCTCGGTCGCATGTTCTCCCGCGACGGCCGGCTGCTGGCGACCGTCGCGCAGGAGGGCATGATGCGCCTCCCCATCGCGTGAGACAGGCCCCGCTCGACGAGCGGGGCCTGTTCCGGTGCGGCGGAGCGGTCAGCGCCGGACCGGGGTCACGGCCGGGAGAACCGCACGGCCGGCTCGATGTACGGCTGACACGCCGCCCGCTCGGCTTCGGTGAGCCGTCGCGGTCGGTTGGTCGTCGCGTCCACGAGGACGAGCGCCGTGGTGGCGCGCGTGTACAGCTCCGCCGGCTCGTGTCCGACGGGCGACCAGACCTCGTACGAGATGTCCAGGCTGGCCCCGCCGATCCGCCCGATCCACAGCTGGATGTCGAGCGGCCGACGGAAGTACGGCGTCGACGCGAGGTACTCGAGCCGCTGCGCCGCGATGACCGTCATCGTCCCGGAGCCCGGCCGCCCGTCGATCACGGGTTCCGACGCGGACCCCGACTCGTCGACCTCGTCGGGGTCCGGCGCCCAGAACGCCAGCTCGCGCGCTTCCTCGAGCAGCCGGAGCATCGCCGAGTTGTTGACGTGCCCGTAGGCGTCGATGTCGCTCCAGCGGATGCGGACCGGCGCGTGCAGTCTCGCCACGGGGACTAGTCCCGCGTGAGCTTGCGGTACGTCGCGCGGCCGGGCTTCGCGGCGTCGGCCCCGAGGCGCTCGACCTTGTTCTCCTCGTAGGCCTCGAAGTTGCCCTCGAACCAGTACCAGATCGGCGTGCCGTCCTCGTTCAGGCCCTCCCACGCGAGGATGTGCGTCGCGATGCGGTCGAGGAACCACCGGTCGTGCGTGATGACCACGGCACAACCGGGGTACTCGAGGAGGGCGTTCTCGAGGCTGCCGAGGGTCTCGACGTCCAGGTCGTTCGTGGGCTCGTCGAGGAGCAGCAGGTTGCCGCCCTGCTTGAGCGTCAGCGCGAGGTTCAGACGGTTGCGCTCACCGCCGGACAGGATGCCCGCACGCTTCTGCTGGTCCGGGCCCTTGAACCCGAACTGCGACACGTAGGCACGCGACGGGATCTCGGTCTTGCCGACCTGGATGTAGTCGAGGCCGTCGGACACGACCTCCCACAGGTTCTTGTTCGGGTCGATGCCACCGCGGCTCTGGTCGACGTAGGAGATGTCGACCGTCTCGCCGATCTTGAGCTGGCCGCCGTCGAGGGGCTCGAGCCCGACGATCGTCTTGAACAGCGTGGTCTTGCCGACGCCGTTCGGGCCGATGACCCCGACGATGCCGTTCCGCGGCAGCGTGAACGACAGGTCGCCGATGATGACGCGCTCACCGAACTGCTTGTGGAGGTGCTCGGCGTCGATGACCTGCGACCCGAGGCGCGGACCGACGGGGATCACGATCTCCTCGAAGTCGAGCTTGCGCGTGCGCTCGGCCTCGTTGACCATCTCCTCGTAGCGGGCCAGACGCGCCTTGGACTTCGCCTGGCGGCCCTTCGCGTTGCTGCGGACCCAGTCGAGCTCGGACGACAGGCGCTTGGCGAGCTTGGCGTCCTTCTTGCCCTGGACCTCGAGACGGGCGCGCTTCTTCTCGAGGTAGGTCGAGTAGTTGCCCTCGTACGGGTAGAGCCGGCCGCGGTCGACCTCGGCGATCCACTGCGCGACGTGGTCGAGGAAGTACCGGTCGTGGGTCACGGCGAGGACCGCACCGTGGTACTGCTGCAGGTGCTGCTCGAGCCACTGCACGCTCTCGGCGTCGAGGTGGTTGGTGGGCTCGTCGAGCAGGAGCAGGTCGGGCTTCTGGAGCAGGAGCTTGCAGAGCGCGACACGGCGCTTCTCACCACCGGACAGGTGCGTGACGAGCTCGTCCCCCCGGGGGGGCACTGGAGCGCGGCCATCGCCTGCTCGAGCTGCGAGTCGAGGTCCCACGCGTCGGCCGCGTCGATCTCCTCCTGCAGCGTCCCCATCTCGGCGAGGAGCGCGTCGAAGTCCGCGTCGGGCTCGGCCATCGCGGCCGAGATCTCGTTGAAGCGCGCGAGCTTGCCGTGGATCTCCCCGACACCCTCCTGCACGTTCTCGAGCACCGTCTTGGTCTCGTCGAGTTCGGGCTCCTGCATGAGGATGCCGACGGTGAAGCCCGGGGTCAGCTTCGCCTCGCCGTTGGACGGCTGGTCGAGCCCCGCCATGATCTTCAGGATCGTCGACTTGCCCGCACCGTTCGGTCCGACGACGCCGATCTTGGCGCCGGGGAGGAACGACATCGTGACGTCGTCGAGGATCAGCTTGTCGCCGACCGCCTTGCGGGCGCGGACCATCTGGTAGATGTACTCAGCCATATCGGAGCGAGTCTACCGATCCGACGCGGCCAGCGCTGCCCCGCTCGCGGTGTCGTCGCGGTCGGTGTCGTCGCGGTCGGTGGTGCCCGGGACGCCGTGGCGACGGTCGCGGCGTCATCCGGGCTCCTGCCCCGGGAACAGTTCGTCGGGAGACACGGGGCCGTCGCCGCGCGCCACGGTGTCGTGCACGCCGACCGCTCCGGCGTCGTACGACGCGTCCTCGAGGGGTCCGGCGAGCACGTCGTCACCGTGGTCGCCGTGTCCGCGCACGTGCTCGACGGACTCGGTCGCGTGCGCGACCGGGCCGTCGTCGTGCAGGTCCGCGTCGGGGTCGTCCGGGCCGACCTCGCCGGTCCGGGGGGTCGACGTCCGGGCCCGGTGCGGTGGTGGTCTGCACATCGCCGACGTGGCGCGGGACGCGGATCCAGTTGCTGATGCCCCAGGCGAGGTCGTGGCCGAGCGCGTCGGCGTCGATCTCGACGGAGGTGCCGCCCCGCCCGTCGCGCTCCCAGTTCCGGATCCGGACGCGTCCGGTGACGACGATGCGGTCGCCCTTCTTCACGGACTTGTGCACGTTGGCCGCGAGCGACCGGAACGCCGTGACCGTGTACCAGTTCGTGGGGCCGTTGACCCAGCTGGACGTCCTGCGGTCCCAGCGCCGCGACGGCGAGGCGAGACGCATGCTCGTGATGGCGACACCCGTCTCGGTGACGAGGTGTCGGGGTTCGGTGGCGATGATGCCGCAGACCGTGATCGTGTCGTTCATGCACCGATCGTCGATCGGGGCGCCGCTCCGACCGCGGCGCGTCGTCGAACTGTGGACGCAAAGCCCGGATCACGGTCCCTGTGGAGGGAAGGTGATCCGGGCCTCCCGTTCGGGAGCCGCGTCAGCGGCCCCTCGGTCAGTGCGCGTGGAACTCGGGCCGGTCCGCGAGCGGACCCATCGCCTTGTGGACCGCGCCCTTGGCCGACTGGAGCGACGGGTACGTCCCACCCGGACCACGTCGTCCGTAGAGCTCGACCCGGAACCCGTCCGCCGCCCGGTGGATCGTGCCCACCGCACCGGCCGGGCCGACGGCCACCCAGGTCTCCGTCGTCGTGTCCGGCATCGTGTCGTTCGTCATCGTCCGACCACCTCCTCGTGGCCCCGGCGCCCCTCCGTCAGGACGCCAGGATGTACTGACCGTACGCCTTGCGCACCTTGTTCACCTTGGGCAGCGCGACGGCGAGGCAGTAGCCCTGACCCGGGTTCTTCGCGAAGAAGTCCTGGTGGTACTCCTCGGCGCGGTGGAACGCCCCGAGCGGCTCGAGCGTCGTGACGACCCCGCCGTCCCAGATGTCGGACGCGCGTTCGATCGCCCGCTCGAACAGCGCACGCTGCTCGTCGTCCGCCGGGAACATCGCGGAGCGGTACTGCGTGCCGACGTCGGCTCCCTGACGGTTCAGCTGCCGCGGGTCGTGGAGGGTGAAGAAGACGTCGAGGACGACGTCCGCCGGGAGGACCGACTCGTCGAAGGTGACGGCGACCGCCTCGGCGTGGCCGGTGGTGCCGGTGCACACCTGCTCGTAGGTCGGGTGCGGGTCGCTGCCGCCGGTGTACCCGGACACGACGTCCTGCACGCCCTGGAGCGTGCGGTAGACGGCGTCGAGACACCAGAAGCAACCACCGGCGAGGACGAACGTGGTCATGGGGACCTACCTTCCTGGCTCCGGAGAGCGCGGTACTGGACTGTCCTCCACAACACGGCGGCGCTCGGCGGTGTTCCCCACCCTGTTCCGGCGCCTCCGGCGTGTCGGTGGTCGGTCGTACGGTCGTCCCAGATCACACGACCAGGAGGCCCACATGCAGTCCACGACGGACGCCCGGCTCAGCATCCACTCGCCCCGCCCGACGGCGCGGTCGCGAGGCGACCTCCGCATCCTCGACGTCCGTGACGACCTGAGCCGCGTCACGCGGGCGAACGGGGAGATCGTGGGCTACGTCGACCGCGTCGACGTGGCCGGTGGCACCGCCTACCGCGCACGTCGCTACGTGGCTGCCGAGCGACGGTTCGTCGAGCTCCCGAACGTGTGGAACGCCGAGGACGCGGTCGACACCCTCCGCTGGTGACGGTCGCGCACGGCGGCACCGGGTGGAGCGGATGTCCGCCCCGTCCGCCTGTCGTCCCCGGGACCTGACCGATCCGGAAGTACGGTACGCGCATGCAGTGGTGGAACGACCTGATCGACTGGACCTCGTCCGACACGGGCTGGCGCGTGCTGTCGGGGGGCGGTCATCCCCTTCGTCGCGATCATCGTGGCGGGCGTCATCGCGGCGCTGATCGGCCGCGGAGCCGCCAAGCGCGTCGTGGCCCACCAGGAGCGCGAGGCCAGGAACGCGGCCGTCGCCGGCCTCGTCTCGGCGGCGCGGAAGGCAGCCAGCTGGGGGGTCGCTCGGTCACGACGAGCGCGCCTACGCGGACCACCTGGCCGAGGACGCCGACATCCGCCTGCGCTTGCTCCCGATCGCCGGCGCACCGGTCGCCGCGGACTGGGCGAAGCACGAGATCGCCGACATCAAGAAGAACTCCTCGACCTTCACCTCGCACGCGGACAACGCCCTCGCCGAGTTCCGCGACCGGATGCTCGAGTGGCAGGCCCGCCCCAACCGGACACGCAAGCTCTTCAAGAGCGACCTGGAGCGGTGGAAGTTCGACGCACCTGACCCGGACGCCGACCTCATCAAGCGGCAGCAGGAGTGGAACGCGGACAAGGTCGACTCCTCCCGGGCTCCCGAGCCGGCACCCACGCCGACGACGACGTCCCTCCGCCCGGCACAGCCCAGCGTGACCCCGTCGGCCCTCGCCGCCTCCACCTCCGCCCCGGCGAACGGCCAGGACGCGACCGTGCCGATCTCGGACAACGTCACCCGGCCCTACTCCGACGGCGAGACGACCCCGATCCGCCCGGCGCTCGGCTCCCCCCGCGTTCCGGGCCGCCACCCCGGCACCGGCCGCCACCCCGGCACCGGCCGCCACGACGCCCGGGTGGTCGGCTTCCCGCGATGCGGACAACGACGACGCGGTCGACGACGTCCGCATCGACACCGCGGGCCGCCCCGGGTCCGCCGACCGCTCCCCCCGCCCTGCGGGACGAGCAGCCGGCACGAAACGACCTGCCCGCCGCTCGCGACGACCGCACCCCGGCCGGCGATCGTGAGGACCAGGGTGCTGGTACCCAGGGCGACCGTGCGGACGCCGGGCCGGGGGCGTCGTACGCGAACCCGGTCAGTGCGAGCGAACTGCGTCGACGCGCGGACACCGACGAGGACTGACCCGACGACAGCATGACGGAGGCCGCCACCCGGACGGGGTGGCGGCCTTCGTCGTCGGTGCCCCCCGGCAGGAATCGAACCCGCGGCACGGTGGGTAGAAACCACCTGCTCTATCCACTGAGCTACGGAGGCGGACGCCGACGATCATATTCGGTGCCGGCCAGCAGGCGGTGGACGAACCGCTCGACGTCCCGCTGTGAGCGCAGCCGCACGACGCGGAGGTGTGGAGTCGAGTCGGCGAGCGCCGCCACCCGCTTGCGGGTCTCGTTCCGGGTCGCGATCCCCCCACCGGAGGATGTGCTCGCGCCGGGTGACGACGGTCCACAACGGCGGCTCGACGTTCCCGTTCCACAGCTCGATGCGCCGGAGCCGTCGTCGGACGGTCCTGCGGAGCAGTCGCCAGAACGCCACCGGCTTCGGGAGGTCCAGCCACACCAGGGTGTCCGCTCGGTCGACGAGGAGCGCCCGCACCGACCGGTACTGCCACTCGGTGACCCATGCCGGTGCGGCCGTGAACGCGTCGACGTCCTGCGCGAAGGTCGACCGCACCGTCCACCCGGGCCCGTGGTACAGCGCGTCGATCTCGGTGTGCGGCGCACCGACGGCCTGCGCGATGCGTCGGGCGGTGGTGGTCTTGCCGACGCCTGCGGTCCCCGCCACGAGGACGCGTCGAGGCGGCGGGTCGAGGACGTCGTCGGCACCGAGCATCCCTCGACGATAGACGAGGTGTCGCGCCCGGCTCCGGCGGTGAGCGGTGCCGGCCTCGACCTGCTTCGGGAACGGTTCGTCACCCGTCCCCCCTGTCGTTCCCCTGAGCGTCACCACCGCTCCCTACGTTTCCGAGCATGAGCTCCTCCGCCCGCGTCATCGCGGTGATCCCGGCACGGGCGGGATCGAAGGGCATCCCCGGCAAGAACCTCCGCGAGGTCGCCGGCCGGTCGCTCGTCGCGCGGTCGATCGCGGTCGCCCGGGCCGCCCGGACGGTCGACGCGGTCGTCGTCAGCACCGACGGCGACGCCATCGCGGCCGAGGCGGTCGCGGCCGGCGCCCGTGTGGTCCGCCGGCCGGTCGAACTCGCCGAGGACGAGGCCTCGTCGGAGTCCGCCCTCCTGCACGCCCTGGAGGCGCTCAGTACCGGCGTCGGCACCGGCGTCGGTACCGACGTCGGTACCCCGGAGGTCCTCGTCTTCCTGCAGGCCACCTCCCCCCTTCACCGACCCGGTCGCCGTCGACCGCGCGGTCGAGCGGGTGCTCACCGGTTCCGCCGACGCGGTGCTCGCCGCGGCACCGTCGCACGCGTTCCTCTGGCGCACCGCGGCGGACGGGTCGGCGGTCGCCGTGAACCACGACGCCGCCACCCGCCCACGCCGGCAGGACCGGGAGCCCGAGTACCGGGAGACCGGCGCCTTCTACGCGCTGCGCGTCGACGGCTTCCGGGCGGCACGACACCGGTTCTTCGGTCGGGTCGAACTGGCGGTGGTCCCGGCGCGGACCGCGATCGACATCGACGACGTCCACGACCTGGACCTCGCGGCGGCGCTCGCGCCACTGGTGGAGCCCGTCACCGCACACGACCGCACCGAGCTCCGGAGCACCGCGCCGCACCCCGACCACACCGAGCACGCCCGCACAGAGCACGACCCCACCGACCCCCCACCCCGCGCGGACCGCCGCTGCGGAGAACGGAGCACCATGAGCGTCCGCATCGGCATGTCCACCATCGGCGCCGGGAACCCCGCCTACCTGATCGGCGAGATCGGCCTCAACCACAACGGAGACGTCGAGATCGCCAAGCAGCTCATCGACGTCGCGGCCGACGCCGGGATGCAGGCCGTCAAGTTCCAGAAGCGCACGCCCGAGATCTCCACGCCCGAGCACATGAAGACGATGCCGCGCAGCACGCCGTGGGGCGAGATGACCTACCTGGACTACCGGTACCGCGTCGAGTTCGACCGCGACCAGTACATCGAGATCGGTGACCACGCGACGCTCCGCGGCCTGGACTGGTTCGCCTCGCCGTGGGACGAACCGTCGGTCGCGTTCCTCGAGGACCTCAACGTCGTCGCGTACAAGATCGCCTCGGCGTCGGTCACCGACCTCGGGATGCTCAACGCCGTCGCCGCGACCGGCAAGCCGGTGATCCTGTCGACGGGCATGTCGACGCTCGACCAGATCGACCGCGCGGTGTCGACCCTCGGGACGGAGCGGCTCGTGCTCATGCACGCCACCTCGACGTACCCGCTCCCGCCGGAGGAGGCCAACCTCCGCATGATCGACACCCTCGCCACCCGGTACGCCTACGCGGGGGGTCCCGGTCGGCTACTCCGGGCACGAGCCGGGCCTGCAGATCTCCCTCGCGGCCGTCGCCCTCGGCGCCACCGCCGTGGAACGACACATCACGCTCGACCGCACGATGTGGGGCTCCGACCACGCGGCCTCGCTCGAGCCGCACGGCCTCCGCACCCTGGTCCGCGACGTCCGGATCATCGAGACCGCGATGGGCGACGGGGTCAAGCGCATCTTCCCCGGCGAGGAGGCGCCCCTCGCCAAGCTCCGCCGGGTGGGTGCGTGAGCGCTACGGGGAACGACCGCGACGCCGGTGACGGACAGGAGGCCCGCCTCCCGTCCGATCCGCGGCCGCGCCGCCGGCGCGTGGTCGGCCTCGTCGACACGGACTCGTTCGCGAAGTGGGGCGCACACCTGCTCTCGGCCGCTCCACCGCACTGGTCGCTGGAACTGCTGACCGTGGCGACGCCGCGGTCCGCGAGCACTGCGCAACTGCGGGCGGCCTTCCGCGACGTCGACGCACGTCTCGGCCCGATCGACCTCGCCCCTCCCGAGCCGATGAGCGTGGACGACGTGGTGGCGCGCCTCCAGGCCGAGCCGCCGGACGCGGTGTTGGTGTCCTGCATCGGGCCGGTGACGGAGGTCCTCATCGACCAGGTCAGCCGCTCGGTCGCACGCCGACCGGTGCTGCTGAGCGGTCTCCCCGGCATCTCGTTCCCCGCCAAGTGGAAGGGCGTGTTCCTCCGCGCCCGCGCGGACCTGTTCGTGCTGCACAGCCACCGCGAGGTCCGCGAGTACACCGCGATGGCGACGGAGGGCGGTGTCGAGCCGTCGTTCGCCCTCGCGACGCTGCCGTTCGCCCGGCCGTCGACTCCGTCGCGGACGGACGTCGTGCGGGACTCGGTCGTGTTCGCCGCCCAACCGAGCGTCCCGAAGGAGGAGGACGAGCGCCGCCGCGTCGTGAGCTGGCTCGTCGAGACCGCCCGGGCACACCCGGAGTGGCGCGTCGTCGTGAAGACCCGGGCGGCGGCGGGCGAGCACCAGACCCACCGGGAGAGGTACCCGTACGCCGACCTCGTGCCGCCGGACGCCCCGCCGAACCTCGTGGTGGAGGCCGGACCGATGTCGGCCCATCTCGACCGAGCCGTGGCGCTCGTGACGATCAGTTCCACCGCCGTGCTCGAGGCGGCGGCACGGGGCGTGCCGGCGCTGACCCTGACGGACTTCGGCACGTCGCGGGCGCTCATCAACGAGGTCTTCGTGGACAGCGGGCTCGAGGGGAACGCGGACGACCTCGTCCACGGGCGCTTCGGCACGGTGCGGCCGGAGTGGATGACGGACAACTACTTCCATGCGCCGCAGGACGACGACTGGGCTGCCCGCGCCGAGGCGTTGATGGCGCTGCGGGATGCCGGAGCCCTGGTCGACCGTCCCGCCGCACGGCGCAGTCGCGGTGGTGTGCTCCGTCGGGCGTGGGAGCGGCGGAACGCCCTGGGCGACCACGACCGGTCGGCGATCGGCCGCGTGGCGATGTCGATTGGGACACCCATCCGCGCGGTGAGACGGCTCCGACGGCGGGCGCTCCGGGCGCTGCGGCGCCCGGTGGAGCCGGTCGTCACCGAGGTGCGGCCGGTGTCAGTCGAGCGCCTTCGCCACCGCGACGAGGAACTGGTCGCGGGTCGGGACGCCCGCTGACCGGAAGACCTCGGTACCGTCGTCCCGTCGGACGACCACGGTGGGCGTGGAGCGGATGCCGAGCTCCTCGACGACGTCGGGCTCGGCAGCGGCGTCCCGTTCGGTGACGGCGAGCCCCGGCACGAGTCGGGCGGCGTCGCCGACCACGCGTCGGGCGGCGGCGCACGGCGCGCAGAACGCGGACGTCCAGAGATCGACCTGCATGACGTCCTCCAACGCGTGACGGCTCCGGTGCACTCCCGATCGACCGGTCGGACCGGGACCGGGACCGCGACGGCGACCGCGACCGCGACCGGCGGGCGTACCGCGTCGGGCCCCGGCAGCATCCAGCCCCGGCCGTCGCCGACGACCGGGGCTGCGGACGGCCGCTACTCGCGGTCGAACTCGCCGCTGCGGTCGCCGCGGTCCTGCAGGTCGTCGACCGGGTCCGACTCGTCGGGCGCGAAGGTGTAGTCGACCGAGATCTGGTCGAGCACCTGGCGCGAGCCCGTCGACTTGTAGGTGAAGGCGGTCTGGAGGCCCTCGACGTCCGCGAACACCGTCACCTCGTCGTCCAGCGCGTCGCTCGTGGCCGTGCGGGTGTCCGTGGTCCCGTCGAACGGGCCCCCGTGGAAGATGGCGGTGAACTCGTCGCCCTCGTGGATCGTGATGTCGCTCATGCATCCCTTCTACCAGCGCCGGAGGTGGCACGGTCCAGCACCCGCGCGGTTGCCTGATCCATAGCTCTGCTATACAGTTTCATCATGGAACCAAATCGGGACGAGACGCTCGAGACGCTCCTCGTCTCGGTCAACCGGCTCATCCGGTCGGCACTCCAGGCCACGGGTCACACCACGTCCACCGCCGTCTGGCGGACGCTCGGCATCCTCGAGACCGAGGAAACCCTCCGGCTCGGCGAACTGGCCACGGCGTCGCGGGTGTCCCAGCCGACCATGACCCGCCTGGTCGCCGGCATGACCGCCGATGGGCTGATCGCTCGGACCGTCGACCCCGACGACTCCCGCGGGCAGCTCATCCAGATCACCGACGCCGGCCGCGAGCGACTCGTCGCCTGGCGAGCCGCCCTCACCAGCACCGTCGGCCCCCTCTTCGAGGACCTGGGCGACGACGACTGGGACGTCCTGCACCACGCATCGGCCCTCATCGCAGCGAGGGCCAGAACGGAGACCACCGCGTGAACGCGCACGCTCCCGCCGGGCAGTCCGGCTCGATCCTCAAGCAGTCCTCGGCGGTGTGGGCCATCGCCTTCGCGTGCGTCGTCGCCTTCATGGGCATCGGCCTCGTCGACCCGATCCTCCCCCGCGATCGCCGAGTCCCTGCGCGCCACCCCCGCGCAGACCGAGTTGCTCTTCACGAGCTACCTCGCCGTGACCGGCGTCGCGATGTTCTTCACCAGCTGGGTGTCGAGCCGGATCGGGGCGAAGAAGACCCTGATGACCGGGCTCGCCCTCATCGTGCTCTTCTCGGTGCTCGCCGCCGTGTCGAACGACGTCTGGACGATCATCGGCTTCCGCGCCGGATGGGGCCTCGGGAACGCCCTGTTCATCTCCACCGCGCTCGCCACGATCGTCGGCGCCGCCGCCGGTGGTACCGCCTCCGCGATCATCCTGTACGAGGCCGCGCTCGGTCTCGGCATCGCGGTCGGCCCGCTCGTCGGCGGCCTGCTCGGGTCGGTCAGCTGGCGCGGACCGTTCTTCGGCGTGACCACGCTGATGGCCGTCGCGTTCATCGCCATCCTCGTGCTGCTGAAGCCCGGGATGCTCGAGAAGCCGACCCCGACGAAGCTCTCCGCGCCGTTCCGCGCCCTCGGCCGCCCCGCGCTCGCAGCCCTCGCCGCGACCGCGCTGTTCTACAACATCGGCTTCTTCGTGCTCCTCGCCTACACGCCGTTCCCCCCTCGGGTTCGGGGCGCTCGGCATCGGGTTCACGTTCTTCGGCTGGGGTGTCGGGCTCGCGATCACCTCGGTGTGGGTCGCCCCGATGCTCACGGCGCGCATGCGCCGCACGAGCGTCCTCAAGCTCGCGCTGCCGCTGCTCGCGCTCGACCTGTTCGCCGCGGCCGTCCTCGTGCGGTCGCAGGCCGGGCTCATCGTCTGCGTCGTGATCGGCGGGCTCGTCCTCGGTGTCCTCAACACCGTCCTGACGGAGTGCGTCATGGAGGCGACCGATCTGCCCCGCTCCGTCGCATCCAGCGCGTACTCCGCCGTCCGCTTCATCGGCGGCGCGATCGCACCGCCCGTCGCGACGCTGCTCGCCGACGCGTACTCGCCGAGTGCCGCCTACGTCTTCGCCGGCGTGTCCGTGGCGATCGCGTTCCTGGTCGTCGTGCTCACCACGAAGGTGCTGCGCCGCGTGGACGACGGGGCCGAGCCCGAGCGCGTCGAAGCCGAGGCGATCTCGGCCGGCGAGATGGCCTAGTCCCGGGGCGTCGGAGCGCGGAAGTAGGATCGGGGCATGTCTGCAGGGAATGACCGTCTCGTCTGGATCGACTGTGAGATGACGGGACTCGACGTCGCCGTCGACGAACTCGTCGAGGTCGCGGTCGTCGTCACGGACTTCGACCTCAACCCGGTGCACCCCGGGTTCGACATCGTGATCAAGCCGGACCAGTCCGCCCTGGACAACATGAACGAGTTCGTGACGAACATGCACACGACGTCGGGCCTGATCGAGGAGATCCCGAACGGAGTGTCCCTGGCCGACGCCGAGTACCAGGTGCTCGAGTACATCCTCGCCCACGTCCCCGCCGAGGGCACCGCGCCCCTGGCCGGCAACACGATCGGCACCGACCGCGCGTTCCTGGCGAAGTACATGCCCCGCATCGACAGCCACCTGCACTACCGGAGCGTGGACGTGTCGAGCATCAAGGAGCTCTGCCGTCGCTGGTTCCCGCGCGTGTACTTCAACTCCCCGGCGAAGCACGGCGGGCACCGTGCCCTCGCGGACATCCTCGAGTCGATCCGCGAGCTCGAGTACTACCGCCGTGCCGGCTTCACACCGGAACCCGGGCCGGCAAGCGACGACGTGAAGGCCATCGCGGCCGAGGTCGTGGCGAAGTGGGAGCCGCGCCTGACCCTGCAGCCGAGCCCGGCACCCGCCGAGTAGCGATCGTGGTCCGGGCAGGCGCTCGGATGTACTACAATCGAGTGGTTGCTCCGGCTCGCCGGACCGACACATGGTGGGTATAGCTCAGCTGGTAGAGCGCCTGGTTGTGGTCCAGGAGGTCGCGGGTTCAAGCCCCGTTACTCACCCCAACAGCGCACACGCTCCGTCGAGCGGAACGCGTCACGAAGGCCCCCGTCCGGTGGACGGGGGCCTTCTGCACGTCTCCCGGTCCCGAGGGGTCGAAGGACCGGGCGACCAGCTCTCCCCCGGCCTCGTGTGTCACCATCGCTCCCGTGATGGAGATGTCGCCCGAGGACTTCGAGCAGCTCGTGACCGACGAGCTCGACCAGCTGCCGGACGAAATGGTCGACGGCCTGGACAACGTCGTCTTCGTGGTCGAGGACGAACCCGAGGACGGCTCCGACCTGTTCGGCGTGTACGACGGCGTCGCGGCGACCGAGCGCGGGCAGTACGGCTTCGGCGAGCTGCCCGACCGGATCGTCGTCTTCCGGAAGCAGCACCTGGCGGAGTGCGACACCCTCGACGAGCTCAAGGACGAGGTGCACACCACGCTCGTGCACGAGATCGGCCACTTCCACGGCATCGACGACGAGCGCCTGCACGAGCTCGGTTGGGCGTAGTTCCCCGCCGACCTGCGGTCAGGTCCGCAGTACCACGTCCGCGAGCGCTGCCGGCTGCTCCGCCCGGATGAACGCGTCCTCCTGGGCTGCCCACCGCGCCCACTCGCGTTCGAACGTCGCTCCGTCGCGACCGATCGCCCGATCCCACCGCACGGCGTCGTCGGCCTCGAGCCACACCCGCACGGTGGCCAGCGGAGCGGATGCGCGGGAGAGCGCCCCGCACCCCTCGATGACGAGTGGTGCATCGGGGTCGACCGTGCGCCACGCGGCCGGTCGGTCCGCCTGCCAGTCCCACGAGCGGTACCCGGACGGCGCGCCGAGCACGTCCGTCACGACGGCGTCCGCGGCGGCACGCAGACCGTCCCACCCGGGGTAGACGTCGTCGAGGTGCACCACCTGCGCTCCGAGTGCGACCGCGAGGGCATTGCCGAGCGTGGTCTTGCCCGTGCCCGACCGCCCGTCGACGAGCACCACCACCCGCCCAGGGCGACCGGCACCCGCACCACCACCGACCGCGCCCGCCACCGCGGCGCGGACGCGTGCCACCACGTCGGCGACGACCCCCCGCGGGGTCGGTCGTGTGACCGGTCAGCTCGTCAGACACGCCACGTCCCCGCCGCCACCGCCACGGCGACCGCGACGGCGCCGATGCCGACGAGCACCCCGACCATCGCCCACTCCGGTCCGGCGAACCGGACGCTCCGCGCCCACGTCCGCCGTCCGGGCGCACCGAACCCGCGCGACTCCATCGCCACCGCGAGCGTCGTCGCCCGCCGGAGCGCCAGCACGAGCAGCGCGAACGCCATGGACGCACCGCGCCGCAGCCGCCCGGTGTCGGCCACGCCCCGGGCCCGCCGTGCGTTGCCGAGCTGCCGCCAGTCATCGCCGAGCAGGGTCGTCATCCGGATCGCCGCGAGCGCGCCGAGCACGAAGCGCGCGGGCAACCGGAGCAGCTGGGCGAGCCCGTCGGCGAGGTCGGTCGGGTCCACCCGCACGAACAGCGCGATCGCCGGCAGCCCCACCGCGAGCACGCGCAGCGCGGTCGCCAGTGCGAGGGTCAGCGATCCGTCGGTCACGTGCGCGAAGCCGACGTCGAACCATTCGCGCCCGGACGGCCGGCCGTACAGGGCGATGCTCACGGCTGTCAGTGGCACCGCCGCGAGCAGCGGTGCGGTCCGCAGCAGGAACGTCCGCGGCGGGATCCGCAGGAGCGGGAGCAGGAGCACCTCGAGTCCGAGCGCGACCGCGGCGGACACGACGTCCAGGCTGAGCACGAGGCACAGGCCGAGCGCCAGGACGCCGAGCAGCGACGCCACCGGCTGCACACCGCGGATCCCGCGGGGCCGGACGGGAGGCTCGGCCCGCACGGGCGGTCCGGCCGCGGCCCCGGCGGTCGTCGCGCGGGTGCGCTCGCGGCCCGTGCTGCTGTGCTCGTCCGCCGAGCGGGTCGACGCGGTCGACGTGACCGCGTCGGTCCGGGCGGCCGATCCGGTGCCGGCCGATCCGGTCGCGGCCGACGCTGCCGGCGCCACGTGCGGCGGACCGTCGTGCTCGTCCGCCACCGCAGCGCGCACGCCGTCGGACCCGAGGACGACCTCGTCCGCGTCGAGCGCCCGCACGAGGTCGCGGTCGTGCGTCACGGCGACGACCGCGGTCCCGCCGTCCGCCAGTTCGCCGAGCCGGTCGACCACGGCCTGCCACGTCGCCCGGTCCTGCCCCGAGGTCGGTTCGTCGAGCACGAGCACGGGCGGCTCGGCGGCGATGACGGCCCCGATCGCGAGCCGGCGCTGCTCGCCACCGGACAGCGTGAACGGGTGCTGGTCGGCGAGGTGCGCCAAGTCGAAGTCGGCGAGCACCCGGTCGACCCGGGCGTCCACGTCCGACCGGCCGACGGCACGCGGACCGGCGGCGAGTTCCTCACGGACGGTCCGCGCGATGAACTGGTGTTCGGGGTCCTGGAAGACGGTGCCGATCCGGGCGGCGAGCTCGCGGCTCGACCACGCCGACGGGTCCTCGGCCGCGTCGCCCCGCAGTGCCGCGGTCGCGTGCACGGAGCCCGCGGCGGGTCGGAGGAGCCCACCGAGGGTCAGTCCGAGCGTGGACTTGCCCACGCCGTTCGGTCCGGTGACCGCGATGACCTGCCCGGCGCGCACGGAGAGGTCGATCCCGCTGCCGATGCGGGGTCCCCGGCCCCGCGCCGTGCCGAGGGCCGATGCGACGAGGCGATCCGTGCCTCCCTGCCGGTCCGCGGTGACGCTCCGGGTCGCACCGTGTCGTGCGGAGCCGGGTGCGGGTTCGCTGCCCGGCACCCAGACGCCGGCCGCGGTGAGCGCCGGTCCGTGTGCGGCGAGCACCTCGGCCGGGGGCCCGTCGGCCACCACGCCGCCGGCCGGTTCGAGCAGCACCAGGCGGTCGACGAGGTCGAGCCAGGTGCCGATCCGGTGTTCGACGACCAGGAGCGTGGCGCCGGTCTCGTCGAGCACGGCGCGGACGGCGTCGTGCACCTGCGCGACCCCGTCCGGGTCGAGGTTCGCGCACGGTTCGTCGAGCACCAGGGCACCCGGGCGCATCGCGAGCACCCCGGCGAGCGCCAACCGCTGCCGCTGCCCGCCGGACATCGCCGCGGTGGACCGGTCGAGCGGCAGGTCGAGTCCCACGACGTCGAGCGCAGCGCGGACCCGCGGCCAGATCTCCTCCGGCGGCACCCCGGTGTTCTCACACCCGAAGGCCACGTCGTCCCCGATCCGGGACATCACGGTGTGCACCTCGGGGTCCTGCATGACCAGGCCGACCCGGCCGCGGGCGCTGCCCGGGGCCACCCCGTCGACGAGCACCTCGCCCTGGACCGCGGCGGCGGTGTCGTCGTCCGGGTCGGGTTCGTCGGGCAGCACGGCCGCGACGGCCCGGAGCAGGGTGGACTTGCCGGCACCGGAGGGCCCGACGACCGCGACGCGTTCGCCGGGCTCGACGGTCAGGTCCACCCCGCGCACGGCCCACCGCTCACGGGACGCGTACCGCCACCCCCAGTCGCGGAAGGTGATCCGTGCCGCGGACGCCGTGGTGTCGGACAGGGGCCCGGCGGCGGCGGACGGTGCGGACGTCACGCCGAGGCGCGAGCCGCACGCTTGGTGTGCTCGCGGCCCGCGGCGAACGACGAGAGCACGCCGGTGGCGGCGAGGGCGCGGACGATGAGCCACGAGCCGAGTCCGGCGATGACGGCACCGGAGATGACGGCGCAGATCACGTAGACGACCTTGAAGCCGGCGTCGAGCCCCGCGTACCAGAGCAACGAGTCGTTGACGCCGAGCGCGAGTCCCGCAGCGGCCCCGGCGAGGACGACGACCGGCAGCCGGTACACGCGGTACAGGAAGAGCGCGAGGACGAGCTCGGCGCCGAGGCCCTGCACGAGCCCGGCCTCGAGCGTGAGCCACCCCCACTGCGTGCCGAGCAGGGCCTCGACCGACGCCGCGACCATCTCGGCGTACAGAGCCGCGCCGGGCTTCCGCACGACGATCGCGACGATCGGACCGGCGAGCAGCCAGACGCCGCCGAAGAGCGACTGGGTGCCGGGGAGCACGAGCGCACTGGCGGCGCTGATCGGCTCGTAGCCGAACTCCCACAGCTTGAAGACGACGCCGATCGCGACGGCGAGGACGCTCGCGACGACGATGTCCACGACCCGCCACCGCAGCGAGCGGGTGGGCGTGGTGGACGGGACAGCAGACTGCATGACAGCAGGCATGACCTGGACTCCTCCCTGCGCCGGCATGATCCGGATCAGGTTCGACGGTCGGAGCGCCGTTCGCTCCCTCTCAGCCCGGTGGACCCGGACTCCCGTGTGTGTCCCGCCAGTGTAGTGGCGATGTGGACGCGGGACGCGACCCGCGACGGACGGGAGGCACGGTGCGGGTCCGCACCGTGCCTCCCGTCCGTCGTCCGGTCAGTCCGTCACTTCTTCAGCGCGCGGATGAGCTTCGCGAGCACCTTGCCCGTGACCCAGATGACCGGGATGCTCACGGTGAGGAGCGAGATGAGGTTCGGCTCGAACGCGAGGTCCTGGCCGGGACGGCGGACGTACGCGCCGACGGGGAGCGAGACGGCACCGCCGCCACCGCCACCGGCGCCGTCCTCGTCGGCGTCGGACCCGCCGCCGAAGCCGTACCAATTGACGGAGACGGGGATCAGCGTGCTGTCCCCGACGTCCACCGGGTCGCCGTAGTTCGAGGCGACGCCGACGGGCCGCACCTTGTCTGCGATCTGCGTGACGATGTTGGTCATGGCGGTGACGCTACTCGGCGGGGCCGCGGACATCACAGGGGTCCCTCGATACGTTGGCCGGGTTCACCCCTTCTGGAGGCACGTTTGCACACCTGGCCCGGCAACCCCTACCCCCCTCGGCGCGACCTACGACGGCAGCGGCACGAACTTCGCCGTGTTCAGCGAGGTCGCCGAAGGGGTCGAGCTCTGCCTGTTCGACGCCGACGGCACCGAGGAGCGCGTCCGCCTCGTCGAGGTCGACGCCCACGTCTGGCACGCGTACCTGCCGACCGTCGGCCCGGGCCAGCAGTACGGCTTCCGTGTGCACGCCCCGTACGACCCGGCGAACGGGCTGCGCTCGAACCCGGCGAAGCTCCTCCTGGACCCGTACGCCAAGGCCACCAGCGGTGACATCGACTGGGACCAGTCCCTGTTCTCGTACACGTTCGGCGACCCGGACTCCACGAACGACGAGGACTCCGCGTCGCACATGGTGAAGGGCGTGGTCATCAACCCGTTCTTCGACTGGCAGGGCGACCGCCCGCCGCGCATCCCCTACGGCGAGACGGTCATCTACGAGGCGCACGTCAAGGGCCTCACCGAGACGCACCCCGACGTGCCCGAGGAGCAGCGCGGCACCTACGCGGGCGTCTCGCACCCGGCCGTCATCGAGCACCTCAAGCGACTCGGCGTCACGACGCTCGAGCTCATGCCGGTGCACCAGTTCGTGAACGACTCGACCCTGCAGGACAAGGGGCTGTCGAACTACTGGGGCTACAACACCATCGGGTTCTTCGCGCCGCACGCGCACTACTCGTCCTCGGGCGACGGTGGCCAGCAGGTGCAGGAGTTCAAGACGATGGTCCGCGAGCTGCACCGCGCCGGCATCGAGGTCGTCCTCGACGTCGTGTACAACCACACCGCCGAGGGCAACCACCTCGGACCGACCCTGTCGTTCCGCGGCATCGACAACGCGGCGTACTACCGCCTCGTCGACGACGACAAGCGGTACTACATGGACGTCACGGGCACCGGGAACTCGCTCAACGTCGGGCACCCGCACTCGCTGCAGCTGATCATGGACTCGCTCCGCTACTGGGTCACCGAGATGCACGTCGACGGCTTCCGCTTCGACCTCGCCGCCGCCCTGGCCCGTGAGTTCTACGAAGTCGACCGGCTCGCGGCCTTCTTCGAGCTCGTCCAGCAGGACCCGATCGTGTCGCAGGTGAAGCTCATCGCCGAGCCGTGGGACGTCGGCCCCGGCGGCTACCAGGTCGGCAACTTCCCGCCGCAGTGGTCGGAGTGGAACGGCAAGTACCGCGACACCGTCCGTGACTTCTGGCGCGGCGAGCCGTCGACCCTCGGTGAGTTCGCGTCCCGCATCTCCGGCTCCGCCGACCTGTACGAGCACGACGGCCGCACGCCCAAGGCGAGCATCAACTTCATCACCGCGCACGACGGCTTCACGCTGTACGACCTGGTCTCCTACAACGAGAAGCACAACGAGGCGAACGGCGAGGACAACAACGACGGCGAGAGCCACAACCGGTCCTGGAACTCGGGCGTGGAGGGGCCGACGGAGGACCCGGACGTGAACGCGCTCCGACTCCAGCGGCAGCGGAACTTCCTCGCGACGCTGCTGCTCAGCCAGGGCGTGCCGATGATCGCGCACGGCGACGAACTCGGTCGCACCCAGCAGGGCAACAACAACGTCTACGCGCAGGACTCCGAGCTGAGCTGGATCGACTGGTCCACGGCGGACGACGAACTCATCCAGTTCACCGCCGACGTCGTGAAGCTCCGGCACGACCACCCGACCTTCCGCCGCACCCGGTACTTCAACGGCCGTCCGGTGCGTCGGGGCGAGGGCGAGCCGCTGCCCGACGTGGTGTGGCTGACGCCCGCCGGCGACGCCATGCAGCCCGAGGAGTGGGACTCCGGCTTCGGCAAGAGCGTCGGCATGTACCTGAACGGCGAGGGCATCCGCGGGCGTGACGCCCGCGGCGAGCGGGTCACCGACGTCGCCTTCCTGACCTACTTCAACGCGCACGACGGTGTCGTCACGTTCACCCTCCCGCCGGAGGAGTACTCCCCCCGGCTGGACCGTCCGCATCGACACCGCCGAGCCGGGGGCCCGCGACGAAGTGCTCGAGGCCGGCGACGCGCTCGACGTGCCCGCGCGGTCGATGATCGTGCTGCGTGCCGAGCCGGAGCACGAGATCCAGCGCACGCCCGTCGACACCGCGGAGCAGAGCGAGCCGGAGCACCCGACCGCCACCCCCCGCGAACCCCGCAGCGTCCGCGACACCGAGCGCGGCGGGGACGGCCGGCGCCGCCGGCGTCGCCCCGGCACCGGCAGCGGACACCGCCGGGACGCCGACGACCGGCACCGAGACCCCCCCGCCACACCCCCCCTCCGACGACGCTGCGTCCGAGCGCGACGCTCCCGCCGCCGGATCCGACACCCCTGGAAGTGCCGCATGACCCGCCGCAACCCGACCTCCACGTACCGCCTCCAGGTCACCGCCGACTTCGACCTCGACGCCGCGCGCGACGTCGTGGACTACGTCCGTGACCTCGGCGCCGACTGGCTGTACCTCTCCCCCGTCCTGCAGGCGGAGCCCGGCTCCGGCCACGGGTACGACGTCGTCGACCACAGCCACGTCGACACCGACCGCGGTGGCGACGACGCCCTCCGGGCACTGGCCGAGGCCGCGCACGCGGCCGGGCTCGGCGTCCTCGTCGACGTCGTGCCGAACCACGTCGGCGTGGCCACGCCGGCCGTGAACCCGTGGTGGTGGTCGCTGCTCGAGCACGGCCAGGAGTCACCGATGGCCTGGGCGTTCGACGTCGACTGGGCGGCCGGCGGCGGACGCATCCGCATCCCGGTCCTCGACGACCGGCTGCTCGACAGTGTCACGCTCGACACCGGCAGCGCCGACGACGCGCCGCGCCTGCTCGTCGGGGAGACCGCGTACCCGACCGCTCCTGGCACCGTGCACGACGGCGACGACGTCGCGACCGTGCACGCGCGGCAGCACTACGAGTTCGTGCACTGGAAGCGCGCCGACTCGGAGCTGAACTACCGCCGGTTCTTCGCGGTGAACACCCTCGCGGCGATCCGCGTCGAGGAGCCCGAGGTGTTCGCCGCCTCGCACGGGGTCATCGGCTCGTGGTTCCGCGACGGGCTCGTCGACGGGCTGCGCATCGACCACCCGGACGGCCTGACCGACCCGGCCGGCTACCTCGACGACCTCGCCGACCTGACCGGCGGCGCCTACACGCTCGTCGAGAAGATCCTGGAGCCCGGCGAACTCCTGCCGTCGTCGTGGCCCGTCGACGGCACGACCGGCTACGACGCGCTCGGCTTCATCGACCGCGTGTTCGTCGACCCCGCGGGCGAGGCACCCCTCACCGCGCTCGAGGACCGCCTGCGCGGCGAGCACGTCGCCTGGCAGGACCTGACCCGTGGCACCCGTCGAGGCATCGCCGACGGCATCCTCAACAGCGAGGTGCGTCGTCTCGCCCGCCTGCTCGTCGTCGACCCGGTCGTGCAGGCCGACGGTGCGCCCCTCGCCGAGGACCGCATCGTCGACGCCGTCGCCGAGGTCGTCGCGAGCTTCGAGGTCTACCGGACCTACCTGCCCGAGGGCATCCACCACCTCGTCGAGGCCCTCGAGGTCGCGGCGGAGTCCCGACCGGACCTCGCCGACGTCATCGACCGCATCGCTCCGGCGCTGTGCGACGGGGACGACGCCGCAGCGATCCGCCTGCAGCAGACCAGCGGCATGGTGATGGCGAAGGGCGTCGAGGACACCGCGTTCTACCGGACCTCCCGACTGTCCTCGCTGAGCGAGGTCGGCGGCGACCCGAGCATCTTCTCGGTCACCCTCGACGAGTTCCACGCCGCCCAGCGGGAGCGCCTCGCCAGCTGGCCGCTCGCGATGACCACGCTCACCACGCACGACACGAAGCGCAGCGAGGACACCCGCGCCCGCATCGCGGTCCTCGCCGAGCTCGGCGAGGAGTGGACGGCGACGTTCGACCGGCTGAACGCCCTCGCCCCGCTCGCGGACGGAGTGTTCGCGAACCTGCTCTGGCAGGCGATCGTCGGCGCCCGCCCGGCCTCCCGCGAGCGGCTGCACGCCTACGCCGAGAAGGCCTCGCGCGAAGCCGGCGACAGCACGACGTGGACCGAGCCGGACGAGGCGTTCGAGCAGCAGATGCACGCCCTCGTCGACGCGTCGTTCGACGACCCCGCCGTGGTCGCCGAGCTCGACGCCCTCGACGAGCGGATCACCGCGGCGGGCTGGTCGAACGGCCTCGGCGCGAAGATCCTGCACCTCACCGCGCCCGGCGTCCCCGACGTCTACCAGGGCACGGAGGCCTGGGACCGCTCGCTCGTCGACCCCGACAACCGTCGTCCGGTCGACTACGCCGAGCGCCGCCGGGTCCTCGCGACGCTCGACGGGGCGGACGACGACGGGCCCGACGCGCTCCCGGCGATCGACCTCGACGCCGCTGCCAAGACGCTCGTCACGAGCCGTGCCCTCCGCGCCCGCCGGGACCACCCGGAGCTCTTCAGCCGGTACGTCCCGCTCGACGCGACCGGTCCGGCCGCCGACCACGTGGTCGCGTTCGACCGTGGCGGCGCCGTGACGATCGCCACCCGGCTGCCGCTCGGTCTGGAGGCCGTGGGCGGTTGGGCGGACACGCTGCTGCACGTCGTCCCCGTCGAGCGCGTCGACCTCTTGACCGGTCGCCGGTTCCCGGCGGACCGCGACCTGCTGCTCGGCGAGCTGCTCGCGGACTTCCCGGTCGCGCTCCTCGTGCCGGCCGACGTCGTCGACGGCGCCGGACACGACGCCACGGACACCGCGAACACGAACACCACCACCGACGACACCGAGACCGACGCGCAGGCCGAGGTCGAGATCCTGGAGGGTCACGCATGACCAGTCCTGACCGCTACGGCGTCTGGGCCCCCCGAGCCCGAGAACGTCCGCCTCGTCGTCGACGGGGCCGAGTACCCGCTGACACGCGGCGACGACGACTGGTGGACCACCGACGCGGTCCTGCCGGTCGTCGGCGCCCGCTACGGGTTCCGCATCGGCGACGACGACGCGGTCCGCCCCGACCCGCGCAGCCGGTTCCAGCCCGAGGGCGTGCACGGCCCGTCCGAGGTCGTCGACCCGTCCCGCTTCGCCTGGACCGACGACGCCTGGACCGGCCGCCCCGTCCGCGGTGGCGTCGTGTACGAGATGCACGTCGGCACCTTCACGCCCGAGGGCACCCTCGACGCCGCCGCCGCGAAGCTCGAGCACCTCGTCGAGCTCGGCGTGGAGTTCGTCGAGCTCCTGCCGGTGAACGGCGTGAACGGTGAGTGGAACTGGGGCTACGACGGCGTCGCGTGGTACGCGGTGCACGCCCCCCTACGGTGGGCCCGACGCGTACGACCGCTTCGTCGACCGCGCGCACGCGCTCGGTCTCGGGGTCATCCAGGACGTCGTCTACAACCACCTCGGCCCGAGCGGCAACTACCTGCCGCTGTACGGCCCGTACCTCGTGCAGGGCCTGGCGAACACCTGGGGCGACTCGGTCAACGTCGAGCACCCCGAGGTCCGCCGCTACGTCCTGGACAACGTCCGCATGTGGTTCCGCGACCACCACGTCGACGGCCTGCGCCTGGACGCCGTGCACGCGATCCGCGACACGACCCGGCCGCACGTCCTGGCCGAGATGGCGAGCGAGACCGACGCCTACTCGTCCTTCATCGGACGCCCGCTCTCGCTCATCGCCGAGTCGGACCTCAACGACCCGGTGATGTTCCGTCCGCGCGAGGCCGGCGGCTACGGGCTCGCCGGGCAGTGGTCGGACGACTTCCACCACGCCGTGCACGTCGCCGTCACCGGGGGAGACGAACGGCTACTACGCCGACTTCGCCCCGCTGACGGCACTCGCGAAGGTGCTCGACCAGGGCTTCTTCCACGACGGCACGTGGTCCTCGTTCCGCGGCAAGCGCCACGGTCGCCCGATCGACCGTGGGACCTCCCCCCACGACCGCGCTCGTCGTGGCGAACCAGAACCACGACCAGATCGGCAACCGGGCTGCCGGCGACCGCCTGGCTGCGACGGTGTCGGACGAGGGGCTCGTCATCGCGGCGGCCCTGACCCTGCTCGGCCCGTTCACGCCGATGCTGTTCATGGGCGAGGAGTTCGCCGCGACGACCCCGTGGCAGTTCTTCACGTCGCACCCGGAGCCGGAGCTCGGCAAGGTGACGGCCGAGGGCCGCATCAAGGAGTTCGCGGAGCACGGCTGGGACGAGTCGACGGTGCCGGACCCGCAGGACCCGACGACGTTCACGAACTCGAAGCTCGTCTGGGCCGACGCCGAGTCGGAACGTGGTGCCCGCATCCTCAACGCCTACCGGGTGCTCGTCGCCCTCCGCCGGACCGACGAGGCGTTCGTCGACCACCGGTACGAGGCGAACGCGGTGCGGTTCAGCGAGGACGAGCGCTGGCTCGTGCTCACCCGCGGGCTGCTCGGCCCCTCCGCGGCGCCGGTGCACGTCGTCGTCAACCTGTCGGACGCCCCGACGGAGGTGCCGCTCGTGGGTGCCAGCGGTGAGGTGCTGTTCAGCTTCGGCGACGCCGACTTCGACACCGACGGCGTCCGCTTCGGCGGCCGTGGCCTCGTCGTGGTGCGCTGACCGCGCACCCACCGCATGACGGACGGGAGGCCCACCACCAGCTGGTGGTGGGCCTCCCGTCCGTCGTCGGTACGCCCGTCAGGCGGTGGGGTTCGGCACCGTGTGTGCGTTCGCGCGCACCGACGGGAGCCGCCGGCGGTGCCGGAGGAGCGACCGCGCCTCGCGGAGCCGCCGGTCGATCCCCCCACCGCGTCACGAGCGTCAGGCTCTCGCGCACGATGTTCCCGCTCATCTTCGAGACCCCGAACTCCCGTTCGGTGAACGTGATCGGCGTCTCGACGACCCGCAGACCGGCCTCGAGTGCACGCCAGCAGAGGTCGACCTGGAAGCAGTAGCCCTTCGACGCGATGCCGTCGAGGTCGATGCGTCGGAGGGCGTCCGCGGTGAAGACGCGGAACCCGCCGGTGGCGTCCCGCACGTCGACGCCGAGCGCGAGCCGCGTGTAGAGGTTGCCGCCGCGTGAGAGGAGCTCCCGGTGCCAGGGCCAGTTCTTCACGCGCCCGCCGCGCACCCACCGGGAGCCGAGGACGAGGTCGGACGTGTCGGCGAGCTCGGTCATCCACGGCAGGTACTCCGGGTGGTGCGAGCCGTCGGCGTCCATCTCGACGAGCTTCGCGTACCCGGCGTCGAGCCCCCACGTGAACCCCGCCAGGTAGGCACCGCCGAGGCCGTCCTTGACGGTGCGGTGCAGGACGTGCACCCGGTCGGTCTCGCCGGCGATGGTGTCGGCGATCTCCCCCCGTGCCGTCCGGGGACGCGTCGTCGACGACGAGGACGTGCACGTGCTCGTCGGTGGCGTCGAGCGTGCGGCGGATGATCGGCCGGATGTTCTCGGCCTCGTCGTACGTGGGGATGATCACGAGGGTGCGGTCGGGCATCGGGTGCTCCTGTTCGGTGTCCTGCCGGGGTCCGGGTCGGGTCGGGTGTCCGCGTCGGGTCGGGTGTCCGCGTCGGGTCGGGTGTCCGGGGCCGGGTCGGGTGTCCGGGGCCGGGTCAGTCGTCGACGAGGTCGGCGAAGACGATGAGGTTGTCCGTGTAGTGCCCGGTGGCGGTGTCGAAGGTGCCGTCGCACGTGATGAGCCGCAGCGTCGGGGTGGGTGTGGTGCCGTAGACGTCACTCGTCGGGAAGGCGCTCTTCGCCGCGCGTTCGGTGCGGTCGACGGCGAAGGTGCGGGTGCTGCCGTCCGTCATGGCGACGGCGATGCGGTCACCGGCGACGAGCTCGTCGAGGCGGAAGAAGACCGCGGCGCTCGTCGGGCTGTCGACGTGCCCGGCGATGACGGCCGGGCCGACCTCGCCCGGCACGATGCCGTCGCTGAACCAGCCGGCGTCGTCCCAGGCCTCGGGCGGGTCGAGTTCGCCGGCGGCCCCGCGGTGGAGGTCCTCCAGGCCCGCGTCGACCCCGATGGCCGGGATCGACACCCGGGTCGGCGTCGCGTCGGAACGGGCCGCCGGTGCCGCGGGGTCCTGGAACCCGGCGATGTCCCGGTCGCCGCTCGGCGCGGACGAGGGACCGGGCGCGGACGACGAGGCCGCGGACGGGGTCGCGGTCGGTACGCCGGCTGCTCCGTCGCTCCCGTCATCGGCAGCCACGGCGACACCCGTCGCCACGGCGCCGGCGGCGACCACGACGGCCACGGCCGCGCTCAGGGCGACCCGGTGCCGGCGGAGCCGCGTGCGCAGTGCCGTCCCCGCTGCGCCGCCGTCCGGGCGGACGGCGCGACGACCGCGCTGCCCGGTCACGACGTGCCTCCGCCAGCGGTCGCGCACCCGCCGAGCACGTCGGACGTGAGCATCGTCGCGCCGAGTGCCGCCCACGCGTCGCCGTAGTACGTCGGCGTCGTGGCGGCGGTCCGGTCGGCACGCTCGAGGTCGGCCGCCGCCGCACTCGTCGACCCGGCGGCCCGTTCGGCCGCGGCCCGGGCGACGTAGGCGAGCGCGCTCCGGTCCCCCGTGACGGCCGTGCCACCGAGGTCGAGCTGCGCCGCGAGCTCGGTGCTGCGGCGCAGGGTCGGCACCAGGCCGGCGGCGAGGGCCCGGTCGGACGGGGTGCACGCCTCGGCGTACCGGAGCGGCATCCGCATCGCGTCGTACCCGTACAGGACCCGTGGGTCGGACGCACTCGTGGGCATCGCGTCGACGGCGCCGTCCGGGTGCACCTGCGACCAGTCGCTCGGCAGGTCGGTCTCCTCGAGGACCGCGGAGGTCACGGCCGTCGACCCACGCTCCAAGGCTGCCCACCGGGCGTCACCGGTCGCGTCCCCGAGGACCCGGTAGGCGGCCGGGGACGCGTAGGAGGCGTTGTACCGGTACGGGTCGGAGTCCGCCCACGGTCCCGGCAGGAGCACCAGACCGGCGTCGGTCGAGGCGGTCTCGTGGTCGAGCACGGCGTCGGCCAGCCGCGTGCCGGCAGCCGTGAGACGGTCGTCGCCCCACGTCTTCCCGGCCAGCACGAGCGCCCGGGCCGCGTCGAGGTCGGCGTCGCTCGCGGACTGCGCGTCCGCCACCCCGCCGTCGGTCGTCCAGCGCCACGCGAGCAGGTGGTCATCGGTGAGGAGGTGCTCCGCCGTCCACGACCAGATCTCGCCGAAGCGCTCGCGGTCGCCGGCCGCGTACGCGATGAGCAGGCCGTACGCCTGACCCTCGCTGACGGTGTCGTTCCCCTGGTCCTTCCGGACGACCCGGCCGTCCTCGACGTACCGGTCGAGGAAGTCCGTGCGGAGCTGCTCGGGGGTCCGCGGCCCGCCGGCCGCGGTCGTCGACGTCGGGGTGGAGACGCCGCCGGCCTCCGGGGCGCGGTCGGACCACGGCTGGACCGCGGCCACGGCGATGCCGCCGGTCACGAGGACCGCGGCGAGCGCGACGGCGGTCACGGGGATCCAGTTCCTGCGGGTCATGCTGGCTCGCTCTCTGCTGGGTGGTGGACGTGCGGTGTCGGACGGGAGGCCCGGCGGGCGTCCGCCGGTCGGCACACGACGGCCGGGCCTCCTGTCCGGGTGGACGTCGGCAGGATCAGCCGAACAACCCGCGGAACACACGGACGACCGCGTGGACCAGGTCGGTCGTCGGCCGCGCGGCGGCCGTGCCGCCCCCACCGGTCTGCACGCCGCCGGCCGGGGTCTCGGCGGTCGCCGCCGCGTCCGTGACCGGGACGACCGTGAGGTCGCCCTCGCTGTCGTCGAGGACGAACAGCGTCGAGACGGTGTTGCCAGCGAGGTCGACGTCGGCGCTGCCGGTCTGGCCGCCACCCGAGATGTCGAGGTCCCACTTGCCGGCGTCGACCGTCGCGTACTTCGTCGCGGTGCCGAACGCGGCGTCCGAGGCGATCGCGGTGCCCTCGGCGGTGCTGACGTCGACCGTCTTCGCGGTGGTGGCGGCCTGCACGAGGCGGAGCTTCGCCTTGCCGTCGCCGGGCTGCTGCAGGTCGTCGGTGAACGCGGCCGTCTTCAGCGCGCTGCTCTTGCCGAACGCCACGACGGTGCTCGCGTCGCCACCCTGGACGGTGACGTCGGTCGAGATGACCGGCGTCGAGTCCGGCGCGTCGGACGCACGCATGGACAGGACGTACGTGCCGGTCGGGAGCTTCTCGTAGGGGCTGACCTGGCCGTAGGCGACGTCGTCGAGTTCGAAGACGGTCTTGCCGCCGGACAGGCCGGACAGCTCGACGTCGACGCTCTTGGTGTCCGGGGACAGGTGCCCGATGCGGAGCCAGCCCTGGCTGGGCGCGGCGCTCGCGGACTGCGGGGCGAGGCCGACGGTGGCGGCGACGAGGGACGCCGCGAGGGCGCCGACGACGACCGTGCGGCGGCGGGTGGGGAGGGAGGCGGTCATGGTGGTGCTCCTTCGGGTGGGAGGCGTGCTGGGTCGGGTACGGGTGGGGCGGGCCGCGGGGGGTCACGGCGCACCCACCTGCGCGATGGTCGGGTCGGTCGCGGACCAGCGGACGGTCAGGGTGTCGCCGTCGCGCTCGATCGACTCCGGACGGTAGGTGTCCGCCATGGCGTCCAGGGTCTGCTCGGTCGCCGCGGCGGCCCGCACGCTGCTCGCGTGCAGGACGACCTGCCGGAACGTCTGCCCGTCCTCGCCCGGCAGCGGGGTGAAGCGGTCGACGCCCACGGGACGGTCGGCCAGGACCTGACCGAGGGAGACCACGGCGCGCGGGTCCACCTGGCCGGCGCGGAACTGGGACGCGGTGCCGGCGTCGGCACGGAGGGCGGGGTTCTCCGCGAGCTCGGTCCCGAGCGTCTTCCGCAGGTCGCTCGCCCTGGTGGCCTCACGCTCGGCCGCTGTCCGTCCCTGTGCGTTGATGAGCCGGACGTCGACCTGCTGGTTGCCGGTGCCGAACGACGCGACGGTCGTCGAGTTCGCGATCGCCTGCCGCACGTCGGACGAGGAGGTCCCGCCGGTGCGCATCGAGTCGGTCGTGACGACGTAGTCGGAGTCCTTCCAGCCGTTCGGGGACTGGCGCTCCACGGCTCCGTCGGTGTCGAGCTTGTAGTACCAGACCACGTTGTTCCGCGCGAAGCCGTCGTCGACCAGGTCGACCCACATGGCGTCGTCGACGAGCAGGCGGGAGCTCTTGTCGACGTTGTCGCCGATCCAGTCCTGCGCCTGCGCCATCGGTCGGTCGAGGTCGGCGACCAGGAACCCGCGCAGCTGCGTGCCCCAGAGCGGGACGGCGACGACGACGGCAGCGGCCGTGCCGAGCGCCCAGACCCCGCCGAGCGTGCGACGGCCGGCACCGCGGACCCGGTTCCGGGCGCGGAACGCGGTGGCCCCGGTCACGGCGAGCACGGCGCGCTCCGCGACGTACGCGACGAGCAGGGCGCCGAACGGCACGAGCATGATCACGTACGGCACCGGCAGGTACCCGTTCGGGCGGAACATGAACACGAGCAGGAAGACGAGCAGCGCGGCGATCGGCCGGACGCGGCGGAGGAACAGACCGACGGCCGCGGCTGCCGAGCCGAGCACGATGAACACCGGGTCGAGTGCCCACCACTGCGCTGCGGCCTCGTTCGCGAGGCTGCCGCCGGTGAAGACGGAACCGCTCGCCGCACGCGTGCCGAGCTGGTAGGTGATGCCCTCGAGCAGGCTGACCCGACCGGCACCCGGCAGGAGCTCGCCCTTGACGCCGGCGAGCAGGACGTACGCGCCACCGATCACGGCGAGGACCGCTCCGGCGACGCTGAGCGTGTACCGACGGGTGCTCGGGTCCGCTCGACGGGCGGCGGTCCAGACGAGGAACGGCAGCGCCAGCAGGAAGGTCTCCTTGCTGAGCACCGCGATCCCGAAGCACGCGGCGGCGCCGATGAACCCGGCCAGCTGCTGGCGGCGACTCAGCACGAGGACGAAGGCGGCCAGCAGCCACGGGGTGGCGACGTTGTCGATGTAGACGGTGCGGTGGTACTGCAGCGCCAGCGGCGAGAGGCCGAAGACGAGCACCGCGGCGGCCGCGGTGGGCCGGGCGGCACCGAGACGGCGGGCGAGCACGAAGAGGAGCACGGCGGAGACGGCGGCGAAGAACACCATCGCCTCGCGAGCGGCCTCGACGGCGAACGGGTAGCGGGCGAACGCGCCGGTCAGCTGCGTGTAGCCGGCGATCTGGACCCAGCCGAGCGGCGGGTGGTCGTACCAGTACGTGTAGTGCGTGATCTCGCCGAGGTGGGTGATCGCCCACGCCTGTGCGGTGTACGTCCCCTCGTCGTCGATGCGCTGCGGGGTGCCGCCCATGTTCCAGGCCTGCACGACCGCGGCGATCGCGACGACGGGCAGGAGCCAGGCCGCACTCCGGGCGTGCACGCGGATCCAGGTGCCGAGGCCGGACGAGTCCCGTGTACCGCGGATCGGGATGCCGGTCGTGTCCGTGATGCTGGCGGTCATCGGTCACCTCCCGCGGTGGCGCCGACGAGGGTCGGCTCGGGTTCGGTCACGGCCGACGGGAAGCCGACGACCTCGGGCTGGCCGGCACCGCGGTGCTGGCCGGTGTGCTCGGTCTTCTCCCAGCCGTTCTGCTTTCGGGCGTGCCGGATCACGGCACGGACGGCCGCGGCGGCGAGGAACACCTGGTACGGCACGAGGCCGAGCACGAGCTTCACGTAGTCGCGGACGCGGACCTTCTCCTTGTAGAGCCGGCCGAACTCGCCGAGCCCGGCGATCTCGACCGCGAGCAGCATGAGCGTCGGCGCGAGCGGGATGAACGAGATCAGGGCGATCCCGGTGGGCACCTTCACGAACGCGATCATGACCACGCTGAGCGGGATGAGCAGCCCGGTCGCGGCCTGGATGAACGGCATGGTGAGCAGGTAGCGGGCGAAGAAGCGCTGCTTGAACGTGGGGAGCTTCTTCCACTCGCCCTTCTCGAGGACCTGCAGGAAGCCCTGGTTCCACCGGGTGCGCTGCTTCAGGAGCGAGGCGAACGTCGGCGGGGTCTCCTCGCGGGTGACCGCCTCCGGGCTGTACGCGACGACGACCTTGGCGTTGTCGGCCGACAGCCGGACGCCGAGCTCGCAGTCCTCGGCGAGGCAGTGCGCGTCCCAGCCGTCCGACCAGTCGAGCCGCTCCTTCGTCACGAAGACGGTGTTGCCGCCGAGCGGGATGAACTTCGACTCGGCGTGGAAGTGCAGGCGTGACCGGAACCAGAAGTAGTACTCGAGCACGTTGCGGAGCGACCACCAGCTGGACTTGAAGTTCATGAGCTGCACGCCGCCCTGCACGACGTCGGCGCCGGTCTCCTGGAACCGCGAGTCGACGAGGCTGAGCAGGCGCGGGTAGACCTCGTCCTCGGCGTCGAACACGCCCACGATGTCGCCGGTCGCGTACTGCAGGGCCAGGTTCATCGCCTTCGGCTTGTTCTTCGGCAGGGTGTCGTCCACCACGACCCGGATGAGCCCGGGGTGCCGGGCGGCGGCCTCACGCACGACCCGGTCGGTGCCCGGGTCGTCCTCGCCGACGATCGCGATGATCTCGAAGTCGGGGTGGTCCTGGGTGGCGAGCATGTCGAGCGTCTGCCCCATGACCTCCTCCTCGTGCCGCCCGGGCACGAGGAGCGTGAAGCGGTGCGCGGCCGGTCGCGGCGTCTGGCTGAAGCTCGTGGCGCGGAGGGCCGAGCGTGAGCGCCAGGCGTGCAGCATCCACCAGAGGGTGGACAGCGCGACCAGGGTCAGCAGCACGGAGATCGCGACGAGCGCCGAGTAGCCGATCCACTCCCCCCAGGGACCAGGCGACGTGCGCGCTCTGCCCCGACCCGCCGGTCGGGACGTCCGTGGTGCCGCGGTTCGGGACGTCCCCCCGGCGTCCCGGCGGGGTCGTTCGGCTGGAGCAGCGGCGCGGCGGCCGCTGTCAGCGTGGTGAGCATGGTCATTCGGTGGGCTCCTTCGTGCGACGAGCGTCGGGGGGAACGGAAGACGAGGGTCTTGTACGCGGCGAAGCGGAACGCTGTGCCGAGGACGAGACCGACCCCGTTGCCGGCGACGTTGTCGGCGAGGGTGCTGGTGAGACCGAGGACGTGGTGTGAGACGAGCAGGCAGCCGGCTGCGATCGCGAGCCCGCCGGCGTTCGTGGCGGCGAAGAGCACACCCTCCCGGACCGCCTCCCGACGGCCGCGGGTGCGCTGCGTCCGGAAGGTGACGAACCGGTTGCCGAGCCAGGCGACCAGGGTGGCGACGACGACCGACACGGCCTTCGCGGTCACGGCGTGGTCGGCGAGGACGCCGGCACGGAGGACGTTGAAGACGACGAGGTCGACGACGAAGGCGATGAGGCCGACAGCGCCGAAGGTGGCGAGCTCCCGCACGGCCCGGGTCAGGCGGACGAGACGGGAGGCCGCCGCAGCGGCCACGGGTGCTGCCGTCGCTCCGGGCGTGACGGCTCCACGGCTGGTGGACGGGTGCGGGGTCGACGCGGGCGCCACCCCCCTGGACGGGTGGCACCAGGACGGGGGGTCACTGGTGAGCGCATGCCCCCCGATTCGGGGGGTAACGGGGAGGTGGTTTGGTCGGGGTACAGGGTTTGCCAGGCCCCTGCCAGTCGCGCGACACGCGCTGTTCATCTGCCATGGCCCGCCACTCCGTCATGTCGAGCGTCCACGGAGGCGCCGACGCCCGTGCACGGGGAGGTCACCCCGCTCGGCCGACACCGCCGCGCAGCACACCGGGCCCCGCGGGGTCGTTCGGCGACCAGGTCGCAGCGACCTCGGTGCCGCGCCGGTGGACGTGGTCCGGCGCCAGCGCACCCTCGAGTCCGCGCAGGCGCATCTCGGCCCGCTCGGCGGCGGCGGTGTTCGTGGCCCGCAGGACGACGCCGCGGCGGGCCGTCTCCTGCTCCCCCCGGCACGACCGGGAGCGCGGTGAGCGTCACCGGACCGGCCGCGAGCGCCGCCCCGATCCCGACCGTCGCCCGCTCGTCGACGCCCCCCGCTGCGGAGGAGCGCCGTCTGGTCGTCCGAGGCACGGAGCGCCGGGTTGCCGGCGAGCTCCGTCCCGACCCGCTCCCGGGTCGCCGCGGCCCGCTCCGCACCGGCCCGGAGGTGTTCCGCCCCCCTGCCGGTCGATGCGCCGGACGACGACCTGTTCGCCACCCTGGCCGAAGACCGCGACCGGCGCCGAGGCGCGGAGTGCGGCCTGGATGCCCGGCAGCTGCGTGGCGCCGATCGCCACGGACTGCGTCGTCACGATGTAGTCCGCGTCGCGCCAGCCGGAGGGGTTCTGGCGTGCGACGGCGCTGTCGGTGCTGAGCTTGTAGTACCAGATGACGTTCTGCCGTGGGAAGCCGGCCCGGACGAGGTCGACCCAGAGTGCGTCGTCGACCAGGAGCCGGTCCGACCGGGAGACGTTCGCGGTGATCCAGTCCTGCGCGCCGAGCATCGGCGCATCCGCGGAGGTCGCCATGAACGACCCGAGCCGGGCGGCGGAGGCGGGAGCGGCGGCGCCGACGACCCCGACCGCCGCGACCGACCAGAACGTCAGTCCGACGACCGAGACGACCAGGCGACCCGGTCTGCCCGACGGCTCGCCGGACGCCCGGGCCAGCCGTGCCCGTCGGACCGCATCGACCACCGCCCGGGCGAGGACGTCCGAGACACCGGCGATCGCGAGGGCGGCGAACGGCAGGATCGCGATCGGGTACGGCACGGGCAGGTACCCGTTCGGACGCAGCACGACCGCGATGAGGAAGACGGCGACGGCTGCGACCGAGCGCAGACGCGGCACCGCCAGTGCGGCGACGCTCGCGACCACCCCGAGCGCCACGAAGGCGGGGTCGAGGCCGAGCCACAGGCTCACCACGTGGTTCGCGGGCGTCGCCGGGTCGAACACCGAGCCGCTGCCGCTCCGGTCCCCGAGCTGGAACGTGACGCCCTGCCACAGGCTGACGTGTCCGGGCCCGGGCACGAGCTCGCCCTTCGTCGCCGCGAAGACCAGGTACGACGACCCGCCCAGCGCCAGGACGACCGCGGCGACGCTGAGCGTGTACCGGCGGATCTCCGGGTGCGCCGACCGCCACATCGTCCACGCCAGGAACGGCAGGGCGAGCAGGAAGGTCTCCTTGCTGAGGACGGCGGCGACCATGCAGGCGGCCGACCCGGCGAACTCGACGAGCTGGTGGTGCCGGGACACGGCGAGCACGAAGGCCGCGAGGAGCCAGGGGGTCGCGACGTTGTCGATGTACACGTCGCGGTGGTACTGCACCGCCAGGGGCGAGAGGGCGAACACCAGCACCGCCGCGGCGGCGGCCGGGCGGCTGACCTGCAGCTTGCGCGCGAGCACGTACAGCAGGGCGGCGGAGGCGACCGCGAACACCACCATCGCCTCGCGCGCGGCGCCGACCGCGGTCGCGTGCCGCACCCAGGCTCCGGTCGCCTCCGTGTACAGGGCGATCTGGATCCACCCGAGCGGCGGGTGGTCGTACCAGTAGGTGTAGTGGGTGAGGCCGCCGAGGTGGAACACCGACCACGCCTGAGCCGCGTACGTGCCCTCGTCGTCGATCCGCTGCGGGTTGCCCTCCAGGCCGACCACGAGCACGGCGGCCGTCACGGCGAGGACCGGGAGAGGCCACGCCAGGTCGCTCGCGGACGTGCGCGCCGCGGCGGCGACGGCGCTGTCGGCGAACGACCGGCGGGCTCCGATCGAGGAGGCGGTCACGGGCACCGCAGCAGGTCGCGGGCGTGCGGGAGCAGGGGCATCGTGGAGCCTTCGGTCGTTCGGGTCGCCGGGCAGCAGCGTGGTGAGCGGTGCTCCGTCATCACAACACCGGCCCGGGTTCCCGCACAGGGCACGAGGACGCGTCTGCGGTTTCCCGCACCGATCACGCGGTGTCCCCACCGGAGTGCCCTGCGCCTCCGCCGCCGGTCACGAGCCGAGCAGCGGTCGCCTGCCGGTGGCGCACGACGGACGGGAGGCCCGGTACCAGCTGGTACCGGGCCTCCCGTCGGTTGGTCGGTCGCGACCGCGACCCGCCGGATCAGGCGGGGCGCTGCGCCGGCGACACGTTCTTCGACGCGTCGCGCTCGGGGATGTCGCCGAGTGCGTCGTCGATCGCGGCGAGCGCGTCGGCGTCGAGGGTGACGCCCGCGGCCTTGACGTTGTCCGTGACCTGCTCCGGGCGTGATGCCCCGACGATCGCGGACGCGACGTTCTCGTTCTGCAGCGTCCACGCGATGGCGAGCTGGGCGAGCGTGAGTCCGGCCTGGTCCGCGACCGGCTGCAGGCGCTGCACGGCCTCGAGGACCTCGTCGCGCATGAACCGCTTGATCATGTCGGCGCCGCCCTTCTCGTCCGTGGCGCGCGAGCCCTCGGGGAGCGGCTGGCCCGGCTTGTACTTGCCGGTGAGCACGCCCTGCGCGATCGGGGACCAGACGATCTGGGACAGACCGAGCTGCTTCGAGGCCGGGACGACCTCGCCCTCGATCACGCGCCACAGCATCGAGTACTGCGGCTGGTTCGAGATGAGCTGGAAGCCGAGCTCCCTCGCCAGCGCGGCACCGGCGCGGATCTGCTCGGCGGTCCACTCGCTGACGCCGATGTAGAGCGCCTTGCCCTGGCGGACGACGTCCGCGAAGGCCTGCATGGTCTCCTCGAGCGGCGTCTCGTAGTCGTAGCGGTGCGCCTGGTAGAGGTCGACGTAGTCGGTCTGCAGCCGCTCGAGCGAGCCGTTGATCGACTCCATGATGTGCTTGCGGCTGAGGCCGACGTCGTTGTGCCCCTTCGGGCCGGTCGGCCAGTACACCTTCGTGAAGACCTCGAGGGACTGCCGACGCTCACCCTTGAGCGCCTCGCCGAGGACGGTCTCGGCGGCGGTGTTGGCGTACGTGTCCGCGGTGTCGAACGTGGTGATGCCGGCGTCGAGCGCTGCCCGCACGCACTGGGTGGCGACGTCGTTCTCGACCTGCGAGCCGTGCGTCAGCCAGTTGCCGTAGGTGATCTCGGAGATCTTGAGTCCGGAGTTGCCCAGGTACCTGAATTCCATGTGCCCGACGCTACTGGAGTGAGCGCTCTCGTGAGGGGTCTCCGCAGTACCCGGGTCGACTCCTCGGTGAACAATGGTTGACGCTTCAACCAAACGGGTGCAGGATGGGGTAGCATCAAGGTCGATGCAGGCGCATGCACCACCGCGCCGGCCCCCCCGACTCACCGCTCGAAGACACATCGCTCGAAGAAGGACACACCATGGCTCTCACCGCCTCCGCCATCCCCGGCTACGTCACCGGCACCTGGAAGCTCGACCCGACCCACTCCGAGGTCAGCTTCTCCGTCCGTCACCTCGCGATCAGCAAGGTCAAGGGCAAGTTCGAGCAGTTCGACGCGACGCTCGTCACCGCCGAGAACCCCCCTCGACACCACCCTCGAGGCCTCGATCGACGTCGCCAGCATCAACACCAACCAGGCGCAGCGCGACCAGCACCTCGCGACCGGTGACTTCTTCCTCACCGAGGAGCACCCGCACATGACGTTCCGCTCGACGGGCATCCGCGAGGACGGCGACGACATGCTCATCGACGGCGAGCTCTCGCTCCGCGGCGTCACCAAGAACGTCACGCTCAAGACCGAGTTCGGCGGCGTCACCACCGACGGCTACGGCCAGACCAAGCTCGGCGCCGAGGCGACGACCAAGATCGACCGCACCGAGTTCGGCGTGAACTGGAACGCCGCGCTCGAGGCCGGTGGCTTCACGCTCGGCAACGACGTCACGATCAACCTCGACGTGCAGTTCGTCCTCCAGGCGGCCTGACCCGCGGTCCCACTCGACGAGCCCCGGCGCCCTCGGCGTCGGGGCTCGTCCCGTGTCCCGACGCACGACGTGCCGAGCGGTAGCGTGAGCAGCACCGCTGACGAACAGGAGTCACCACGATGCCCACCGACTGGATCGCCCTGCAGACCATCGCGGCCGCGGAGTTCGGCCGCCGCGTCGCCGCGGTCACCGACTGGGACGCCGCCACCCCCCGACTCGGAGTGGACGACCCGGGACCTCGTCGCCCACGTGGTCGACGAGCAGCGGTGGATCCCGAAGCTCCTGACGGGGTGCGACCACGAGCAGGCCGCGGCCGATCTCGAGCCGATCGGTGACGACCTGGTGGCGGCGTGGGAGCGGCACTCGAGCGCGGCGATCGAGGCGTGGCAGCGCGCACCGCGGGACACCCCGGTGCACCTGGCCACCGACGTGGTGAGCGCCGGGGAGTACCTGGCGGAGCAGACGAGCGACATCGCGATCCACACGTGGGACCTCGCGCGGGCCACCGGCAGCGACGAGCACCTGCCGGACGAACTCGTCGAGGCGGTGTGGACGCACTTCGAGCCGCAGATCCAGTCCCTCGCCGCGACCGGCCTGTACGCGGCCCCAGTGCAGGTGGACGACGATGCTCCGCTGCAGGTGAAGCTCCTCGCGGTCACCGGGCGCGACGCCCGCACGACCGCCTGACCGTCCCGTCGGTACCTGCACCGTCACGTCCCGGGAGGACCCGCATGTCCGACACCACGACCGTCCCCACCACCCGCCTCGGCAGCTCCGGCCTCGAGATCTCGAGCATCGTCCTCGGGATGATGTCCTACGGGGACCCGTCCGCCGGTTCGCATGCCTGGAGCGTCGGACTCGACGACGCCCGGCCCTTCGTCCGCCGCGCCTTCGAGGCGGGCATCACCACGTTCGACACCGCGAACGTCTACTCCGCCGGCAGCAGCGAGGAGATCACCGGGAAGCTCCTGGCGGAACTCGCCCCGCGCGAGGACGTCCAGGTCTTCACGAAGGTCTACAACCGGATGCGCCCCGGGCGGAACGGTGCCGGACTGTCGCGTGCGGCGGTCATGCACGAGATCGACGCCTCGCTGACCCGCCTCGGCACCGACTACGTCGACCTGTACCAGATCCACCGCTTCGACCCGGACACGCCCGTCGAGGAGACGATGGAGGCGCTGCACGACGTCGTCAAGTCCGGGAAGGCCCGGTACATCGGCGCGTCGAGCATGTGGGCATGGCAGTTCGCCGAGATGCAGCACGTCGCCGAGCTGCACGGCTGGACGCCCTTCGTGAGCATGCAGGACCAGTACAACCTGCTCGAGCGCGAGGAGGAGCGCGAGATGCACCCGTTCTGCGAGCACACCGGCGTCGGTGTCATCCCGTGGAGCCCGCTCGCGCGCGGCAAGGTCACCCGCCCGTGGGACGCGCAGGGCTCCGGCTCGCGTGCCGACACCGACGAGTTCGGCAAGACGCTGTACCGCCAGGACGAGGACGCGAACCGCGCCATCGTCGACGCGGTCGGGCAGGTCGCCGAGGAGCGGGGCGCGAGCATGGCGCAGGTCGCGCTCGCGTGGGTCGCCGGCAAGCCCGCCGTCTCCGCGCCGATCATCGGCGCGACGAAGGAGCACCACATCGACGACGCGGTCGCGGCGACCGCGATCACGCTGACCGAGGACGAGGTCACGCGACTCGAGCAGGCCTACACCCCGCGGGTGCCGTCCGGCTTCTGAGCCACCGGCGGACGGGAGGCGCGGCTCCAGCTGGTGCCGCGCCTCCCGTCCGTGCCAGCGCTGTCCGCACCCGGGCCGGACGCGCTGTCCGCACCCCGGGCCGGTCGGGCCCGCGAGGTCGCACGACACGCCGCCCGCGCGGCGCCGAAGTCGCACGAACGCTCGGCCGGGACGTGTCCGAACGGCCGAGCGTGCGACCTCGGCCAGACCGTCAGGCGCCGTCGATGCCCCGCTCCGCCGCCGCCTCGCGCTCCAGCCGGGCGATGCGGGCGAGCGCCGCACGCTCGGTGCCGGACTGGGTGCCGAGCACGCTGCCGATGCCGTCGAGGACGACCCCGGTCGCCCGGTCGACGGGCAGCTCGATCGGTCCGATCGCGGGCGTCCGGATGCCGAGCAGCGACCGGTGCCGCGGGTCGAGGGTCGAGACCGCGCCCTGGTACACCGCCCGGTAGCCCGGTCGCAGCAGCTGGGCGAGCGGGGGGGTTCTTGATGAAGCGCAGGACCTCCCGGGTCCTGGGCGTCACCGCGAGCTCCCCGCGGTCGAGGTACCCGTCCATCTGGGCGCGTAGCTCGGCCTCGGACTCGGGGGGCGTCCGCGACCCGCATGAGCCGACCGGCGACCGCCCACTCCTTGACGTAGGCGTCCGCCCCGCCGGGGATCGGCTGCCCCCCAGCGCTGCGCCGTGCGCAGGAACGCGTCCGTGAACGCCAGGTGCACCCAGCGCGCCAGGTCGGGGTCGTTCGCGGTGTACGGCCGTCCGACGCCGTGCCCGTCGACGTACACGCCGCGGACCCGCTCGTGCAGCTTCAGCACCCACTCGCTCCCCGCCCGGGCGGTCGCGGTGTCGCCGTGCGTGACGGTGTAGATCCACCGGATCGTGCCGGCGAGCCGACCGAAGGGGTCCTCCTTGTACCGGGAGTGGTCCGCGACGCCGGCGAGCGCACCCGGGTGCAGCGCCTGGACGAGCAACGCGCGCACACCGGCGACGATGGTCTGGTTGCCGCCGTGCACCGACCACGTGGCCGAGCCCGGGCCGAAGAAGCCGGCGTCGGTCCCCTGCTCGAGGGCGTCCACCCACTCCGGACTGCCGGCGGTGCTGCCCGTGAACGTGGCCTGCAGACGGGTGCGGAAGGCATCGGAGACGAACGACATGGTGCAATGGTCCGTCGCGCCCCTGACAGTGCGCCCTCCGTCCGCCCGGGAGCATGCCTGACGAGGACTCGGGTCCGCCCGCTAGGTTGGTCCGCGTGAGCATCGACACGCCTCGTCCCTGGCTTGCCTCCTACGCGTCAGGGGTGCCGCACGACATCGAGCCGATGACCGGGTCCCTGCCGGACCTGGTCGAGCAGTCCGCGGCGCGCTGGCCGAAGGCGGTGGCGCTCGAGTTCTTCACGCGGACGACGACGTACGCCGAACTCGAGGAGCAGATCGCGCGCGCGGCCAACGGCCTGCGGAAGCTCGGGGTGACGAAGGGCGACCGCGTGGCCCTCGTGCTGCCGAACTGCCCGCAGCACGTCGTCGCGTTCTACGCCGTGCTGCGGCTCGGCGCGATCGTGGTCGAGCACAACCCGCTCTACACCCCGCGCGAGCTCCGGCACCAGTTCGAGGACCACGGCGCGAAGGTCGCGATCGCCTGGGACAAGTCGGTCGCCACGCTGCAGGACTTCCCCTCGGACCTCGCCCTCGACGCGGTCGTCTCGGTCGACCTCACGCGCGCCATGCCGCGCCGCACCCGCCTGGCGCTCTCGCTGCCGGTCGCGAAGGCCCGCGAGTCGCGCGCGAAGCTCACCGCACCGGTCACCGGTACGACCCGCTGGGACGACCTGGTGTCGAGCCGGAAGCTGTCGAAGCGGCACCCGCGCCCGGAGACCGACGACGTCGCGCTCATCCAGTACACCTCGGGCACGACCGGCACCCCGAAGGGCGCCGTCCTGACCCACCGCAACCTGCTCGCCAACGCCGCACAGGCCCGCGCCTGGATCCCCCCAGATCAGCGCCGGTGACGGCAGCGTCGTGCACGCCGTGCTGCCGATGTTCCACGCCTACGGCCTGACGCTCTGCCTGACCTTCGCGATGAGCATCGCCGGGCGCCTCGTGCTCTTCCCGGCGTTCGACCCGGCCCTCGTGCTGGCGGCGATCAAGAAGCGCCCGCCGACGTTCCTGCCGGCCGTGCCGCCGATCTACGCGCGGCTGCAGCACGCCGCCGACTCGGCCGGGGTGTCGCTGCAGGGCATCGACATCGGCATCTCCGGCGCGATGCCGCTCTCCCAGGACGTCATCGAACCGTGGGAGGCCCGCACCGGCGGCTTCCTGGTCGAGGGCTACGGCCTGTCCGAGTGCTCTCCGGTGCTCATGGCCAACCCGGTGTCCGACGCCCGTCGACTCGGCGCGATCGGCCTCCCGCTGCCCTCGACCGAGTGCCGCGTGGTGGACCCCGACGACGAGACGAAGGTCCTCGGCACCGGCGAGTCCGGCGAACTGCAGGTGCGCGGGCCGCAGGTGTTCAGCGGCTACTGGGGCAAGGCGGACGCCACCGACGAGGTGTTCACCCCCGACGGCTGGTTCCGGACCGGCGACATCGTGGCGATCGACGCGGACGGCTTCGTGCGGATCGTCGACCGGCTCAAGGAGCTCATCATCACGGGCGGCTTCAACGTCTCGCCGTCCGAGGTCGAGGACACCCTGATGAAGCACCCGAGCGTCAAGGAGGTCGCGGTCGTCGGCATCACGCAGGCCGGCAACGAACAGGTCGTCGCCGCGGTGGTGCCCGCCGACCCGTCCTCGTTCGACGCCGACGCCCTGCGCGCCTGGTGCCGCGACCAGCTCGCCGCGTACAAGGTGCCGCGGCGCGTGGTGGTCGTCGAGGACCTCCCCCCGCTCGATGATCGGCAAGGTCCTGCGCCGCAAGGTGCGCGACGCGATCACCGACCGCGACTAGGAGCACTCCGGGCGGCCCACCGCGGCCGCCCGGAGCCCTGCGTCAGGTGCTGCTGATCCGGGTGTACTTGCGCACCGCCCACGGCACGAACACCGCGAGCATCACCACGATCCCGATGAGCACGGTGGCGACCGGGTGCTGCATCGTCCAGATGTCCGGCACCGGCGCGGACCCCGCGTTGCCGAACAGCTGCCGGGCGGCCTGCACGAGCGACGACACCGGGTTCCACTCGGCGAAGACCCGGAGCACGAGCGGCATGGTCTCGCTCGGGACGAACGCGTTCGAGATGAACGTCAGCGGGAACAGGATCATGAACGACGCGTTGTTGATGACCTCCGGCGTCCCCACACTCATGCCGAGCAGGGCCATCACCCAGCTGAACGCGTAGCTGAACAGCAGCAGGAGCCCGACGCCGGCCAGGAACTCGAACGGCGACGAGGTGACCCGCCACCCGACGGCGAGGCCGGTCACCATCATGATGACCATCGAGATGCCGTTGAGCACGAGGTCCGAGGCCGTCCGGCCCACGAGCACCGCTGACGCCGACATCGGCAGGGTGCGGAACCGGTCGACGAGCCCGTCCTTCAGGTCCTGCGCCATCGCCGACCCGGAGAACGTCGCCCCGAACACGACCGTCTGCGCGAAGATCCCGGCCATCAGGAACTGCGTGTAGTCGGTCCCCTGCACGCTGATCGCACCGCCGTACACCTGGCTGAACAGCAGGACGAACATGATCGGCTGGAGGACGGCGAAGACGAGCATGTCCGGCGACCGCTTGAGCTTCGTGAGGTTCCGCTTCGTGACGACCCAGCCGTCCTCCATCCACACCGCGAGCGGGGACGTCACCACGACGGGCAGCTGCCGCCCGAGGGCCGACCCGGTGGACGTCGCGGTCACCGGCTCCGCTCCCGTCCGGCACCCGCCGCCAGGTGTGAACCGGCGTCCGGGTCACCGGGCGACCCCGCCCCGGTGCCGGTGGCGCCGCCGTCTGTCGGTGGTGCTCCGCGGCCCCGCCGGGAGGCCCGGCCCGCGCCCGACCCGTCGCCCGCCTCCGCCTCGTCCGCCGTCGCCGCGTGCCCGGTCAACCGGAGGAACACGTCGTCGAGCGTGGGGCGGCGCATGCCCGCGTCGTGCAGCGCGACGTCGGCCGCCCCGAGGTCGGCCAGGACCCGTTGCAGGGCCGCCGGCCCGGCGTCGACGGCGACCGCCAGCGACCGACCGTCCGCACTGGTCTCGACCTCGCCGCTGCCGTGACGCCGGAGGACGGCCGTCGCGGGCTCCCCGTCGGCGGCGTCGACCAGCGTCACCGCGAGCCGGTGTCCGCCCACCTGCGCCTTGAGCTCGTCCGAGGTGCCCTCGGCGATGACCCGACCGTCGTCGATGACGGCGATGTCGTCGGCCAGCTGGTCGGCCTCCTCCAGGTACTGCGTGGTGAGGAGCACGGTCGCACCGTCGGCGACGAGGTCCTCGATGATCCCCCCAGAGCGCGAGACGGCTGCGCGGGTCCAGGCCCGTCGTCGGTTCGTCGAGGAACAGCACCCGCGGGTTCATCACGAGTGCCCCGGCGAGGTCGATCCGTCGGCGCATGCCGCCGGAGAACCCCTTCACGGGCCGGTCCCCCCGCCTCGGCGAGCCCGAACACGTCGATGAGCTCGCGGGCCCGGTCGCGCGCGGCCCGGCGTCCCAGGTGGTACAGCCGGCCGATCATCTCGAGGTTCTCGGCCCCGGTGAGGTTCTCGTCGACCGCGGCGTACTGCCCGGACACGCCGATCGCGCGCCGGGTGCCCTGCGGGTCGGCGACGACGTCGGTGCCGGCGACGGTCGCGGTGCCGGCGTCCGGGACGACCAGGGTGGTGAGCACCTTCACGGTCGTGGTCTTCCCGGCGCCGTTCGGGCCGAGCAGTGCGGTGACGGTGCCCTCCGGCACCGAGAGGTCGAGGCCCGCCAACGCGTGGACGGGCCCCGACCGTGACGTGTACGTCTTGGTGAGGTCGGTGGCCTCGATGATCGCCATGTCGCTCCTTCGTGACCGGCTGGACAGGAGGGGCCGGTGGAGCGCGGAGCGTCACTCAGACGTCGAAGCCACCACCGAAGTCGCCGCCGAAGTCCTGGTCGAACCCGCCGCCGTCGTTCGAACCGCCGAAGTCGGATCCGCCATCGCCCCAGGAGGCGTTCTCGTACCCGCCGCCGTCGGACGCACCGCCGTCGCCGGATCCGTCACCAGTGTCCCCCCTGACCGCCGTCGTCCGCAGCCCCTGCATCGGTTCCACCGTCGAACGACCCGGGGTCCGGCAGGAAGGCGCTCATCAGGGCGGACCCGATCACGTACCCACCGACGGTGCCGAGCAGGGAGGCGCCGAGCATGCTGCCGAAGCCGGATCCCTGCCGTCCGCCGAACCCGCCGCCGCCGCCGATGCCGCCGAGCGAGCGCTCCATGTACCCGGGCTGGCGGAGCTCGGAGCGGGTCGCCGACTGGGCCAGGGAGCGGGGGGTCGTCGCCGCGCGGGGCCTCACCGGCGGGTGCGGTGCGCGTGAACTCCTCGTAGACCATGCGGCGCTGCTCCGGGGTGAGCTGCGCGAAGGCCTCGGCGTGCACCTCCTCGATGCGCTCGGGCGGAGCGGTGCGGAGCAGGTAGCGGTAGCGCGCGACGGCGCGCTCGTCCTCGCCACCGCCCTGCTGCTGCGGTGCGCCGGTCGGCTGCTGCGGTGCGCCGTACGGCTGCTGGTACGACTGCTGGCCGTACTGGTACCCCTGCTGCTGTCCGCCGCCGGGTCGTGGCTGTGCCGGACGCTCCTCGCGGCCGAGCAGACGGTCGAGGAATCCCATGACGTGCTCCTTCGTGCGGACACCGTGCCCGCTGGCGCCCACGGTAGGCACCCCCCGGCCCGGACTGACTGGGTGTGTGCTCAGAAGCAGCCGCAGAGCGTCACCGCTCCGACCCCGCACCGAGCAGCGCCGCGGACCAGATCGCGGCCAGCTCGTCGGCGGCGCCGGGGTGCGCCACGAGGAACGGTGCCCCGACCGGCGGGAAGTCGGACACCGGTCCGTCCAGGGTCAGTACCACCCCGCCGGCCTCGTGCACGAGCAGGACCGCGGCACCGTGGTCGACCGGGTCGAACGCGGGCGTGCACGCGCCGATCCCCCCGCCCGGCCGCGACCTGCGCGATCGTCAGCGTGCCGGACCCGGTCACCCGCACGGAGCACGACCGCGCGGCGAGCGCCGTGACGAACGCGGTGAAGCCCGACCACGGACGGTGCCCGTCGAGCTCGGTGCCGACCACCGCACCGGCGAGGGCACGCGGGCTGTCGTCGAGACGCAGGACCCGGTCCCGCTCGGTGGCGCCCCGGCCGCGGCGGGCTTCCAGCACCTCGCCGCGCCACGGGTCGGCGACGACGCCGACGACGGGTCGTCCGGAACGGGTCAGGCACAGCGAGGTGCTCGTCCACGGCACGCCGTTCGCCAGGTTCGTGCTGCCGTCGACGGGGTCGAGGTACCACCGGTGCTTGTCCCCGGGCGCGACGCCGTACTCCTCGCCCGTGAAGCCGTGCTCCGGGAACACCGCGCGGACCCGGCCGCGGACGTGCTGCTCGATCGCGCGGTCGAGGTCGAGGACCCGGGCGGCGGCGTCACCGGCGTCCGTGCTGATCCGGTGCTCCCGGGTGAAGGCGATCACCTCGTGCGCGATGCGGTGTGCCAGGGCCTGGGCCCGTCCGGCGACCTCGGGCTCGGTCGGCTCGCGACGCGGGACCCAGCCGTCCCGCTCCGCCGCAGCGAGCACGGCGTGCACCGTGGCGACGTCCTCGGTGAGCAGCAGGTCGGCCCCGAGTCGGGTCGCCCAGCGCGTCGGCTCGGGGTCGTCCACGGTCCACACCGCCACGCAGAGGCCCAGGGCGTGTGCGGCCCGGACGGTCGCCGGGGTCAGGAACGCGACGTCGAGGTCGAGCGTCGAGGGCCGTACCGTCGTCAGGTGCGCAGCCGTCGGCGCTCCGAGCGAGTCCCACGGCAGCCACACGTCGGCCTCGGGCAGCAGCGCGCGCACGGCCGTCACGGCGTCGGTGGTCCCCCCGCCAGGCGACCGGCACGGACCCCGCCGCGGCCTGCACGGTGCGGACCGCCACGGCGGCGTCGGCCGGGTCGGCGAGCCGGACCAGCAGTGACGCCGAGCACCCGTCGAGTCGCTCGAGCACCGCGTCGAGCCGTGGGATGCGGTCGAGTCCGTTGCCGAGCCGGGCGACGTCGCACCAGGACACCTCCGACACCGGGCGGCCGTCGCCCCACATCCGCCCGAGGGTCTCGTCGTGCAGCAGCACCGCGACGTCGTCGGCGGTGCGCCGGACGTCGACCGCGATGACGTCCGCGCCGAGCGCCTCGGCGACCGCGACGGCGGGCAGCGTGTCCTCGCGGCGGACGCGCGGGGCACCGCGGGAGGCGACGACCCGCGGCGGACGCGGTCCGGGCCTCCCGGTCGCAGCGGGGGCCGGGCTCTCGAGCGTCGTCACCACTCCATGGTGGGAGGGCCGCCCCAACGGCACGTGACCGAACGGTGAACTCCTGGCTGCCCGCCGCACCCGAACGCCTGCGAGGATGGTGCCGTGGAGACTCGACCCTGGAACTGGCTCGCGGCGGTCGTCGACGTCGTGCTCATCGTGACGTTCGCCGTCATCGGCCGCGGGTCGCACGGCGAACCGTTCGCGCCGCTCGGCCTGTGGACGACCGCGTACCCGTTCCTCGCGGGGTGGGCGATCGCGTACGTGACGTCCGGGGCGTGGTCCCGGCCGCTCGTCACCTGGCCGACCGCGGTCGTGGTGTGGGTCCTGACCGTGTTCGTCGGTCTGGCCATCCGGGTCGCGACCGGGCAGGGCGTGGTGGACGGGAACCCGCTGCCGATCTCGTTCGTGGTGGTCACGACGATCGTCCTCGGGGTGTTCCTGGTCGGGTGGCGACTGCTCGCCCGACTGGTCCTGCGCGCCCGGGCCCGCCGGACCGGTGCCCGGACCGGAGCGGCGACGCCGCAGCGCTAGAAGAGTCCGCCCCGCGGGCCCTCGTCGGGTCCGTCCAGCCCGCGGAACATGTCCGAGACGAGTGCGGCGATCTGCGGTTCGACCAGACGGTCGACCGCCTCGGCGATGCGCTCCCGGTGGTCCGTGAGCGCCAGGCAGACCGCCGTCCCGGTCGACCGCGCGCACTCGTCGGACAGCTCGATCTCGTGCCGGAGCGCGGCCTTCGCCTCGTCCGACAGCGGCTCGCGCGGCTCCTGCTCGCTCGCGCCGGTGCCGGCGAGCTCACCGAGCGTGAACAGGAACGGCTCACCCGGCTGCGGCTGCGGGTCGACGTCCAGACCCTGGAACTCGGGCTCGAGTCCCTCCGCCGGCTGGTACCCGGCCCGTCGCTTCCGGGCGGCGGCGCGCTCGAGTTCCCGCTGCAGGAGCGGCAGGTTCCGCGCGGTGTACTCGTCGACCGCGTCCTCGACGATGGCCGACATCCGCCCGATCAGCGCGTGCTGGACGGGGTGCGGCACGTCCGGGCCGAAGCCAGCGGCCGCCGCGATCGGCGACCCGGTGCAGCGCCTGCAGATCCGGGTGCGTGGACGTGCTGAACCGATCTGCCACCGCGGCAGCCAGCGCAGCCAGACGTCGACGGCGTTCCGCACGCGTCCGTCGATGCCGTCCATCCCGCCAGCGTAGGCGGCGCGCCCGGGATCCGCGCGGAGGCGCCGGGCGGGTCCGGACGGGAGGCCCGGTGTGGGTCCGCCAGACCGGTGCGCTCGGGTCAGACCGGTTCGGTCACGGAGTCGCGCGCGCCCCGCTCAGGCGACACGCCAGCGGCGCGCGGCGCCAGCGCCGACCGAGCTCGCGAGGGCGGGTGATCATGGCGCTTCGGTCACGAAGTCGATCAACTCCTCGACCCGTCCGAGCAACTGCGGCTCGAGGTCGGCGAAGGTCCGCACCTGCCCGAGGATCCGCTGCCACGCCCGCGCGATGTCGGCCTGCTCCGCGTGCGGCCAGCCGAGCGCCTGGCAGATGCCGGCCTTCCACTCGATCGACCGCGGGATGGTCGGCCACTCGCGCAGTCCGACGCGCGCGGGCTTCACCGACTGCCAGACGTCCACGAACGGGTGCCCGACGACGAGCACGTGCGCGCCCCACTTCCCGCGCATCACGGCGTCGGCGAACCGCGACTCCTTCGAGCCCGGCACGAGGTGGTCCACCAGCACGCCGACCCGGCGCTCCCGGGTCGGGCGGAAGTCGTCGAGGACGTCGGCCAGGTTGTCCACGCCGGAGAGCTCCTCGACCACGACGCCCTCGACGCGGAGGTCCGCGCCCCACACCTTCTCGACGAGTTCGGCGTCGTGCTTGCCCTCGACCATGATCCTGGAGGGCAGCGCCACGCGGGCGCGCTGCTGCTCGACCGCGAACGAGCCGGACGCGGTGCGCAGGCGGCCACCCTCGGGCGCACGCCGGACCGCCGGGGCCTGGTCGGGCCTCCCGGCCGGTCCGCTCGTCCTCGCCGGCGGTGCCGCGGCGGCGGCGCGGCCGACGGGTGCCTGTGGGCGGGTCAGGGAGACGAGTTCGCCCTCGAGCAGGAACTGCCCCGTGAAGGGGAAGGCGCGGGTGCGGCCCTTCCAGTCCTCGAGCGACACGTTGCCCGCCTCGAGCCCGACCACGGCGCCGGCCCAGCCGGAGGCCGGGTCCTCGAGCACCATGTCCCGTTCGAGCGGCACCTGCCGCACCTTCCGCACGCCTCGCGAGCGCCAGTCGCCCGAGAGCACGTCACTGCCGTACCGGTCCTCGTCCACCCGCACGAGCGTACTGTCGACGGGCGGCAGGACGACGTCGACCGGCCGGTCCCCCCACCATCACGACGGAAGGCACTCCCCCGTGCGCGCAACAGTCATCCACGCTCCTCGCGACATCCGTGTCGAGGAGCGTGACGCCCCGACGATCATCGAGCCGACCGACGCCGTGGTCCGCATCACCGCCGCCTGCGTGTGCGGCTCCGACCTCTGGCCGTACCGGGGCGTCCGCGACACCACCGAGCCACGCGCCATCGGCCACGAGTTCGTCGGCGTCGTCGACCAGGTGGGCGACGGGGTCACGGACCTGCACGTCGGCGACTTCGTCATCGCCCCGTTCACCACGAACGACGGCACCTGCCAGGCCTGCGCGCACGGCATGACGAGCGGCTGCGACCACCGCTCCACGTTCGGCGTGACGCCGGACGCGTACGGTCACCCGCTCGGCGGCGCACAGGCGGAGTACGTCCGCGTGCCGGATGCGGCAGCCACCCTGGTGGTCGTGCCGGGCCCGGTGGACGACGACCTCGTCCCGTCGCTGCTGACGCTGTCCGACGTCTTCTCGACCGGGCACCACGCTGCGGTCTCCGCCGAGGTCGGCCCGGGCAGGACCGTCGTCGTGGTCGGTGACGGCGCGGTCGGCCTGTCCGGTGTCCTCGCGGCAGCGCGACTCGGCGCGGAGCGGATCATCGCCATGAGCCGGCACGCGGACCGCCAGGCCCTCGCGCGCGAGTTCGGCGCGACCGACATCGTGGAAGCCCGCGGTGACGAGGGCGTGCAGGCGGTCCGCGACCTGCTCGGCGGCGACCTGGCCGACTGCGCGCTCGAGGCCGTCGGCACCGCGGAGAGCATGGACCAGGCGCTGCGGGTCGTCCGTCCGGGCGGCAACGTCGGGTACGTCGGCGTCCCCGCGGGCGACCCGGAGCTGCCGATGCCGTTCCTGTTCGCCCGGAACATCACGGTCGGCGGCGGCATGGCCCCGGCCCGCGCCTACATCGAGGAGCTGCTCCCCGACGTGCTCGCCCGCACGATCGACCCGGGCCGCGTGTTCGACCTCGAACTGCCGCTCGACGACGCCGCCGAGGCGTACGCCGCGATGGACGAGCGCCGGGCGATCAAGGTGCTGCTGCGCCCGTAGGGCTCGGTGTCCCGCACGGGACGCACCGTGGGCGGCCCCGGGCAGCGGTGACGCATCGCCCGCGGCCGCCCACGCTGCGCCGTCGTGCGGAGGGGGGTCAGCCCCGGACCGCGAGGACCCGGTGCGGGGACGCCGACTCGGCCCGCCACCCCGGCGGCAGGGCGGCGGCCAGCTCCGGCACCGTGAAGCTGCGGCGGATCGAGCGGAGCCCGTCCTCGCGGATGAACGTCCCCGCGGTGACGAGCACCGACCCGATCGCGTACAGGCGGTAGGCGGCTGCGGACCGCCGGATGTCGGAGTGCACGCTGCGCGACCCGGCGAGCACCGCGGAGTCACGCAGGAACGTGTCGCGCTCGGCGTCGTCGAGGTGGTGCAGCACGTGGTTCGAGACGACCACGTCGAACCGCTCACCAGCGGCGACGAGCTCGGCGCTCGACTGCTGCCGGAAGGTGACCCCGGGCGCGGACAGCCGCTCGGCCGCCCGGATCGCGCGCGGGTCCGGGTCGACACCGACGACCTCGAGGTCGAAGCCGTCGCCCCGCGCCCACCGGCTCAGCGACCGGGCGAGGTCCCCGCCGCCGCAGCCGAGGTCGAGCACGCGGGCCCGTCCGGTCGCGGGCAGCGCCGGCACCACGTGCGTCTGCCACACCGCCCGCCAGCCGCTCACGGCCGCGTTCACGACGGCGAACCGCCGGTAGGTGCGGTCGAGCGTGGCCGGATCGCAGTGCGGGTCGTCCATGAGTTCGCGCAGGTCGACGGCGCGCGCGGACAGGTCGATCCGGTCCGTCACGCACCCACCACCGTCAGTGCCGCGGCCTCGACCGTCAGGCCCGGCCCGAAGGCGAGTGCGACGACCGGGGTGCCGTCGGTCGGTCCCGCGGCCAGGGCTTCCTGCAGGACGAACAGCACGGTCGCGCTCGACATGTTGCCGTGCTCGCGCAGCACCGTCCGGCTGGCCGTCAGGGCGCTGTCGGGCAGGTGCAGGGCGTCCTGGGTGCGGTCGAGGATGGCCCGACCGCCCGGGTGCACGGCCCACACCGGCACGTCGTCGGGGGTCCAGCCGCGCGGGTCGAGGAGCGGGGCGACCGCTTCCTGCGCGTGCACGCCGATGAGCTTCGGCACCGCGGTGCTGAGGACCATCTCGAAGCCCTCGTCGCCGATGTTCCACGCCATCTCGCTCGCGCCCTCGGGCAGCACCATGGTGGTGAACGCGTCGAGCCGCAGCCCGGAGCCGTCCGCGGTGACGACGGCGGCGGCGGCCCCGTCCCCCGAAGACGCTGTTCGCGACGATCTGGTCCGGGTCCTCCGAGTGACGCACGTGCAGCGTGCAGAGTTCGGCGCACACGACGAGCACCACGGCCGACGGGTCGGCTCCGACGAAGGCGTCCGCGATGCGGAGGGCCGGGAACGCCGCGAAGCACCCCATGAAGCCGACGTGCTGGCGGAAGACGTTGCGCGGCAGGCCGAGTTCCTCGACGATCGCCAGGTCCGGACCGGGCTGCGTGAAGCCGGTGCAGGACACGGTCACGACGTGCGTGACGGTCGCCGGGTCGACGGCGGCGCGTTCGAGGGCGTCGCGGGCGGCACCGACGAACAGGGGCGGCGCGAGTTCGCGGAAGCGGTCGTTGCGCATCCCGGTGCTCGGCGAGGCGAGCACGCCGTCGACGTCGCGGAAGGGCCCGGGCTCGGCCGCTGCGTCGAGCTCGGGCAGGACGCTGTGACGGTGCTCCACCTCGGAGGCGTCGAACGCCGCCGGGACGAGTCGGGTCGCCAGCCGCCCCAGGCCGGGCTGGGCGGCGAAGAGGTCACGGACCTCCGCCTGCCCGAGGGTGGTCCGCGGGACGGCGGTACCGATGGCTCGGATCGTTGCTGACACGCTCCATCCTGTCACCAGGTCGCTGACGTGTCCCCAGGATGGTCCGGACGCCGTGGCTGGCGTCTGAGCCGCCGGCGGACGGACGGGAGGCCCGTGGCGATCCCGCCACGGGCCTCCCGTCTCGCAGTGCCCCGCCCTACTGCTGCTGGGCGCGCTCCAGGACCAGCTCGCGGACGCGTGCGGCGTCCGCCTGGCCCTTCATGGCCTTCATGACCGAACCGATGATCGCGCCGGCGGCCTGGACCTTGCCGTCGCGGATCTTCTGCAGCACGTCGGGCTGGCCGGCGAGGGCTTCGTCGACCGCGGCGGTGAGGGCGCTGTCGTCCGAGACGACCTTCAGCCCGCGGGCCTCGACGACCTGCGCCGGTGAGCCCTCACCGGCGATGACGCCCTCGAGGACCTGGCGTGCGAGCCGGTCGGTCAGGTCGCCGGACTCGACGAGCGCGATGACCTCGGCGACGTGCTGCGGTGACACGAGGTCACCGGGTGCGGCGTCCTGTGCGTTGGCGACGCGGCTGATCTCGCCGGTCCACCACTTGCGGGCGGCCTGCGGAGCGGCACCGGCGTCGACCGTGGCCTGGACCTCGTCGAGCAGGCCGCCGTTGACGACGTCCTGGAACTCGAGGTCGGCGAAGCCCCACTCGCCCTTGAGCCGACGGCGGCGGGCCACCGGTGCCTCGGGCAGGCCGGCGCGGAGCTCCTCGATGAGGGCCGGGTCCGGCACGACGGGCAGCAGGTCGGGCTCCGGGAAGTACCGGTAGTCGTCCGCGTCCGACTTGGGGCGCCCGGCCGAGGTGCGGCCGGTGTCCTCGTGCCAGTGCCGGGTCTCCTGCGTGATCGTCCCACCGGCGGCGAGGATGGCGGCCTGGCGCTGGATCTCGTAGCGGATGGCGCGCTCGACCGCGCGGAACGAGTTGACGTTCTTCGTCTCGGTCCGGGTGCCGAGCTCCTCCTGTCCCCAGGGGCGCAGCGAGATGTTCGCGTCGCAACGCAGGTTCCCGCGCTCCATCCGGGCCTCGGAGACGCCGAGCGCACGCACGAGGTCGCGGATGACCTGCACGTAGGCGGCACCGAGCTCGGGCGCGCGCTCCTTCGCGCCGATGATCGGCTTCGTGACGATCTCGACGAGTGGGACGCCGGCGCGGTTGTAGTCCACCAGGGAGTACTCGGCGCCCTGGATGCGACCGGTGGCACCGCCGACGTGCGTCAGCTTGCCGGCGTCCTCCTCCATGTGGGCGCGCTCGATCGGCACCTGGAAGATGGTGCCGTCGGCGAGTTCGACCTCGACCTCGCCCTCGAACGCGATCGGCTCGTCGTACTGGGAGATCTGGTAGTTCTTCGGGTTGTCCGGGTAGAAGTAGTTCTTCCGCGCGAACCGCGAGCTCTCGGCGATCGAGCAGCCGAGCGCGAGCCCGAGCTGGATCGAGTAGCGCACGGCCTGCTCGTTGACGACCGGCAGGGACCCGGGCAGGCCGAGGTCGACCGGTGTCACGTTCGTGTTCGGCTCGCCACCGAAGAAGTTCGGCGCGTCCGAGAACATCTTGGTCTTCGTCGCGAGTTCGACGTGCACCTCGAAGCCGAGGACCGGCTCGAACCGCTCGATCGCCTCGTCGAAGTCCATGAGTGCGTCCTTGGCCATCAGATGACACCTTCCTCTGCGGCGGACTGCTGTACGGCGTCCAGGTCCGGGATCCGGGAGATGAGCGGGGCGCCCCACTGCTGCTCGAGGAGCCGCTCGAGGGCCGCGCCGACGCGGTAGAGCCGGGCGTCCTCGCGCTGCGGCGCCATGAGCTGCACGCCGGTCGGCAGGGAGTCCTCCGGCGCGAGGCCGTTCGGGATGCTCATCCCAGGCACACCCGCCAGGTTCGCCGGGATCGTGGTGAGGTCGTTGAGGTACATCGCGAGCGGGTCGTCGATGCGCTCACCGATCTTGAACGCGGTGGTCGGCGCCGACGGGCTGATGAGCAGGTCGACCTGGTCGAACGCGGCGGCGAAGTCCCGCTGCACCAGCGTGCGGACCTTCTGCGCGCTGCCGTAGTAGGCGTCGTAGTAGCCGGCGCTCAGCGCGTAGGTGCCGAGGATGATGCGGCGCTTGACCTCCGGACCGAAGCCGGCCTCACGCGTGGCGGCCATGACGTCCTCGACCGTGGCCCCGCCCTCGGGCGTGACGCGCAGACCGAAGCGCACGGAGTCGAACTTGGCGAGGTTCGAGGACGCCTCGGCCGGGAGGATCAGGTAGTAGGCGCTGATCGCGTAGGCGAACGACGGCGCATCGATCTCGACGACGACCGCACCGGCCGACTCGAGCAGCGCGACGGTCTCCTGGAAGCGCTGCGTCACGCCCGCCTGGAAGCCCTCGCCACCGGCGAGCTCCTTGACGACGCCGATGCGGACGCCCTGGAGCGAGTCAGCCTGCAGGCCCTCCCGCGCGGCGGCGGCGAACGACGGCCACTCCTGGCGGAGCGAGGTCGAGTCCTTCGGGTCGTGCCCGCCGATGACGTCGTGCAGGAGCGCGGCGTCGAGGACGGTGCGGGACACCGGGCCGATCTGGTCGAGGCTCGACGCGAGCGCGATCGCGCCGTAGCGGCTGACGCCACCGTAGGTCGGCTTGACGCCGACGGTGCCGGTGACGGCGCCCGGCTGGCGGATCGACCCACCGGTGTCGGACCCGAGGGCGATCGGCGCCTCGTACGCGGCGACCGCAGCGGCCGAGCCGCCGCCGGACCCGCCGGGGATCCGGTCGAGGTCCCACGGGTTCCGCGTCGGGCCGTAGGCCGAGAACTCGGTCGACGAGCCCATGGCGAACTCGTCCATGTTCGTCTTGCCGAGCGGCACCAAGCCGGCACGGCGGAGCTTCGCGACGGGGGTGGCGTCGTACGGCGGGACCCAGCCCTCGAGGATCTTCGACCCGGAGGTGGTGGGCATGTCCTGCGTGCACAGGACGTCCTTCACGGCGATCGGCACGCCGGCGAGCGGGCCGAGGTCGTCCCCGGCGGCGCGGCGCGAGTCGATCGACTTGGCCGCGGCGAGCGCGTTCTGGTTGACGTGCAGGAACGCGTGCACGTCCCCGTCGACGGCGGCGATGCGGTCGAGGTGCGCCTGGGTCGCCTCGACGCTCGAGACGTCGCGGGCCACGAGGGCGTCGGCGAGCGCAGCGGCGCTCAGTGTGGTGATGTCGTCGGTCACTGTTCCGCCTACTGTTCTTCGCCGAGGATCGCGGTCACGCGGAAGCGCTCGCCGTCCGAGTCGGGGGGCACCCGAGAGGGCCTGCTCCTGGGTGAGCGTCTGGCCGACCTCGTCGGGGCGGGAGACGTTCTCGAGCGGGACCGGGTGGCTCGTCGCGGGGACGTCCGGGGTCGCGACCTCGGTGACCTTCGCGACGCTGTCGACGATGAGTGACAGCTCCTCGGTCATCTTCTCGATCTCGTCGGGCGTGAGTGCGATACGTGCGAGGTTCGCCAGGTGGGCGACCTGCTCGCTCGTGATGTCAGGCATGGTGCTCCGTCGATCGGTTCGTGGAATGCCGCCCAGTCTATTGGGCGGGCCGGACGGAGGTCGGACGCCCCTCCTCGGCTCGGGACCCGGACCCGGACCCGCAGCCGAGCCGGGCGTCCGAGCAGGACGCCTGGTGCTCAGCGCTCCGGAGCGGCCTGCCCGGGGGCTGACCCCGTGCCCACACCACCGGGCCCGGCTGCCGCCGCTCCACCCTGGCCCGCAGCCGGGGCCGGGGCCGCTGGCGCAGCCGGAGCCGGAGCTGACGCCGCGGACCCGATGAGCGCCGGGTCGGGCGCAGGCAACGGCCCCCCCGCCGACGACGCCGTCCAGGTAGGCCATCATCTGCTTGCCGACCCCGAACTTCGCGCTGTACCCGGTCGTCCCCTGCAGGAACGGCCAGTCCGCCAACCGGACGTGGCCCTGCACGTTGCCGATCCACGTGGCGTTCGTGTACTTCGTCGACGAGGCGATGAGCCAGTTCTGCTCGTCACCGTCCGTCGTGCCCGTCTTCGCGAACTTCGGCACCGCGTCGCCGGGGTTCGCACTCGCGGCCGTCCCCTTCCCCGACAGCACGCCCTGGAGCGCGTAGTCGACGGTGCCGGCGACCTCGGCGCTGACGCCGCGCGAGCACGTGGGCGGGGTCGGTCGGATCGTGCCGCCGCTGGCGGTCGTGACGGAGTCGATCGTGGTCGGCGTGCAGACGATGCCGCCGTTCGCGAAGCCGGCGTACGCCTCGGCGAGGTCGATCGGCGACAGTGGGTTCGTTCCCAGGACCGACGCCGGGTTCGAGTCGGGTGCACTGCCGTCGGCCTGGTGGATGCCCATCGCCTCGGCGGTCTTCTGGATGCCGCACAGGTCGAGCTGCTTCGCCATCGCGCCGAACGCGGTGTTGATCGACTCCACGGTGGCCGCGAGCACACTCATCGTCGGTTCCACCTGCTCGGCGTTGGCGACCTGCCACGGCGCACCGCCGACACCGACGCACGAGTTCGTGAACTCCGACTGCGGGAACGTGTGCTCGGTCGTCGACACCGACTGCGACAGCGTGTGTCCGTTCGCCAACCAGTCCGCCAGTGTGAAGACCTTGTAGGTGGAACCGGTCGGGAAGCCGCCCGAGCTGCCGACGGCCTGGTCCGCGTTGTAGTTCACCGCCGTGGCACCGGCGGTCGGGGCGTCCGACTGCGTGTAGTCCGTGTTCTGCACCATCGACAGCACGCGTCCCGTCCCGGGTTCGACGGTGACGTTCGCCCCACCGGCGTCGACGCCCGCCATGGTGGTCGGCACGTACGACGACAGCGCCGCCTGCGCGGTGTGCTGCAGGTCGAGGTCGAGCGAGGTGTGGATCGACAGCCCCTTCGTGTCGAGGGTCGCGATCCGGTCCGAGGCCGTCTTCCCGAACGCCGGGTCCGCGAGCAGCTGTGACCGCACGGCGTCGCAGAAGTACCCCGCATCGTACTTCGTCGCGGCGCTCGAGCACCCGTTCGCGGTGTCGGTGATCCGCGGTGTGATCGGCGTCGCGACCGCCTTCCGCAGGGCAGCCGCCGAGATCGTGCCGTGGGCGTGCATGCGGCGCAGGACGTAGTCGCGCCGGACCTTCGTCAGCCGGTACCCGTTCGCCGCACCGTTCGCGGTGCTGTCCGGCTCGTCGATGCGCAGGTACGACGGGTTGTTGAGGATCGCCACCAGGGTCGCGGACTGCACGAGGGAGAGGTCCGCCGCGTGCACGCCGAAGTAGTACTCCGCACCGGCCTCCGCACCGTAGACACGCCCGCCGAGGCCGACGATGTTGAGGTACCCGGTCAGGACCTGGTCCTTCGTGTACTTCTGGTCGACCGCGATCGCGTACCGGATCTCCTGGAGCTTCCGGGCCTTGGTCTGGCCGGCGACCTCGTCGTAACAGGCGTCCACCTTCGTCTTGGTGGACGCGGGGTCCTTGCCGGTGAGCTGCTCGCACTGCTGCACGAGCACGTTCTTCACGTACTGCTGGGTGATGCTCGACCCGCCTTGGACACCCGCGTGCAGGGCGTCGGCGATGGCGGCGCGGATGGTGCCGACGACGTCGATGCCGCCCTCGTCGCGGAACCGGGGGGTCCTCGGTGTCGATCGCGGCCTGTTTGAGGCTGTCGGCGATCTGCGACGACGTCACGTCCGTGCGGTTCTCCGCGTAGAACGAGGCGATCGGCACGTCCTTGCCGCCCTGCTTCGCGTAGACGGTCGAGAGCTGCTGCGGTGTCTGGATGTCGAGGTAGCTCGGCAGGTCCTCGAAGAACTCCGCGGCACCCGAGGCTCCCTCGCCCGCCACCGCCACCGTCGGCGTCACCGCGACGGCGACGAGCAGCCCGGCGAGCACGGACATGACGACGAACATCAGGAAGGCCCCCGGCCAGCGCGCGATCCGCATGTCGAGGACGGTAGGGAGCGGTGCTGGGTCCGGTCTGCTGCGCGCCGGCCCGGGACTGCGCGGCCGCACAGGAAGGCGCACGACCGGCTCGCACCCGCCCCGACGGTGCGGCCGGGAGGCACGGATCGCCTCCCAGCGCACCCTAGGATCACGATCCGGTCACGTCCGCCGACCCCGTGGTCGTCAGTCGCGCGGCTGGAGGTCCTGCGGCCGGACGAGGTACATGTCCGGCGTCGCCTGGACGATGCCGCCGTGCCGGCCGTCGCCCTCGTGGTGCTCACCACGAACCAGGTCACCCCGTCCGACCGCGATGAGCGCCACGTCGTGCAGCGACGCGGTGCCCGGCTTGAGGTAGTCGTTGTGCCCGAACGGCTGTCGGAACACGTCGCCGCCTCCGTCCGGGTCGTCCGCGACGAGGAGGTCGAGCCGTGCCGCCCCGAACGCGGCGAGGCCCGGGTCGGTCCCGAAGAAGCCGGTCCCGGCGATCGGGTCCCAGTGCGCTCCGCCGACGTACACCTGCCCCGGGGTCACCGCGAGTTGGTCGGCCGTGGTGACCGCGCTGCCGGGCGACCCCAGCATGGTGAGGCTGTCGACCGTGACCCGCCCCGAGGAGAGTGCGATCATCGCCGTGGTGGACCCGTACGAGTGCGCCACGACGCCGAGCCGCGGCTCGTGGCCGGTGCGGACGGAGCGGATGCCGTCGAGCGTCCGGACGAGTCGGTCCGCCCCGAGGTGCGCGAGGTCGAGCGACATGAAGTCGGAGATGCCCGGCGTGCGGTAGCCCATCCAGGCCAGGACCGCCACCCCGGGTCCGTCCGCGGGTGCAGCGACGGGGGCGACGGTCGCCTGCTCCCGGTACACGTCACCGGCGGTCGCGGTGAAGTCCGCCATCTGCCCGTTCACGGTGAAGAAGATGCCCGGGACGACGACCGACACGTGCCCGGCCGTCCCGATGTCACCGACCGAGATCGCGCACCGACCACTCCCCCCGCGTGTCCAGCGTGACGAGGTACTTGCGCGGGTCGCCGGGCTCCTGCTCGAGCGATTCCTGCACCTGTCCGAGCATCGCGGCCAGCGCCGTCGGGGCCTGCGAGTCGGCGAGTTCCGACGTCAGCACCGCTCGGTTCGCCGCGTCCCGCACGTCGAAGGGGACCCCGTCGAGGTTGCCGACGACCGCCGGGGCGTCGTCGGTGAGGACGGTCCGCGTCGCGGGTGAGAGCGCCGACCACCACGCCGTCACCGTGCTGCTGGTGGGCGGGTCGTCCATCGCGGTGGTCAGGACCCGGCCGTCGGCGTCGGCCGCGCGCAGGACGGTCGGCGGTGCCGCCGCGAGCGCCTCGAGCCAGCGCTGCCCGGTGGCGTCGGCGAGAGCGTCGACGGCTCCGTCCCGTCCCTGCTCGGGAGGTGCGTGTCGCATGGGCGCGGACGAGGTCGCCTGGACGACGGCGACGGCGCGCACGGCCGGGGCCTCGACCACTCCCTGCGAGTGCATCGAGGCGGTCAGCAGCGCCGCGGCGAAGAGCAGCAAACGGGTCTCCCCCCTGGAAGGCCAGCCTGTCGTTCCCCTGCAGACGACAGGTGATGCGCTGTCGAGTGTATGGAGAACGGCCCTTCGGGGGGTCATGCGGGATGCAACTTGCCCCCCCGTACTGGGGACACACCCTGGCGCGTCGCAGCAGCCGGATCCCGCTCCGGTGTGCATGCGTCCGCATCAGGTCGCGGGCTTCTCCGCGTCGTCCGTCGGCGCGACGGCCGCCGCCGTGTCGTCGAGCACCGCGTCGTCCGGCACCGCGTCGTCCGGCACCGCGTCGTCCGGGGCCGCATCGGCGAGCGCTGCCGGCCCCTCGGTGACGAGGACCGCGAACTGCGCCGCGTCGATGACCCGCACACCGAGCTGCTCGGCCTTGGTCAGCTTCGATCCCGCACCCGGCCCGGCAGCGACGAAGTCGGTCTTCTTGCTGACGCTCGACGCGGCCTTCCCGCCCGCGGCCATGATCGCCTCGATCGCGCCCTCCCGCGTGAAGCCCTCCAGCGATCCCGTGGCGACGATGGTCACGCCGCTGAGCACACCGCCCTCGGCGACGGCTGCGCCCGGGCCCGGGTGGCCGGGGGTGGTGAGCTGCACGCCGGCCGCGGTCCACCGGTCGATGATCTCGCGGTGCCAGTCGACCTCGAACCAGTCGAGGAGGGCGTCCGCGATGATGCCGCCGACGCCGTCGACCGCCGCCAGGTCCTCCCGCGAGGAGGACCGGATCGCGTCGAGCGACCCGAAGTGGTTCGCCAGCGCGCGGGCCGCCACGGGTCCCACGTGCCGGATGTTCAGGCCGACCAGGATCCGCCACAGCGGCCTCGTCTTCGCGGCGTCGATGTTCGCGAGCATCTCGAACGCGTTCTTCGAGGGGTAGCGGCCCGGCTCCCCCCGTGTAGTCGGCGCCGCGGGCCTCGGGGTCGAACGGCGGGTCGGTCTTCTTGCGTGCCCGGCTGAACGGGGTGACGCGCTTCGGGGCGCCGCCGTCCTCGGTCTTCTCCATGCCGGTCTCGGCGTCCCGCACGATGACCTCGATGGGGACGATGTCCTCCATCGTCAGGTCGAAGAGCCCGGCCTCCGTCACCAGGGGGCGGCGTCTCCGGGTACACCGGTTGGGTCAGGGCGGCGGCGGCGACCTCACCGAGGCCCTCGATGTCGAGCGACCCGCGCGATGCGATGTGCTCCACCCGCCCGCGCACCTGCGCCGGGCAGCTCTCCGCATTCGGGCAGCGGAGGTCGATGTCCCCCCTCCTTCGCCGGACGGAGCGGGGTACCGCACTCGGGGCAGTCCGTCGGCATCACGAACTCGCGCTCGGTGCCGTCGCGGAGCTCCACCACGGGGCCGAGGACCTCGGGGATGACGTCGCCGGCCTTGCGGAGCACGACGGTGTCGCCGATCAGCACGCCCTTCGCCTTGACGACCTGCTGGTTGTGCAGCGTCGCCTGTCGCACGACCGAGCCGGCGACCTCGGCCGGGGCCATCGACGCGAACGGTGTCGCGCGCCCGGTCCGTCCGACGCTCACGACGATGTCGAGCAGCTTCGTGTGGACCTCCTCCGGCGGGTACTTGTACGCGATCGCCCAGCGCGGCGCGCGGGAGGTCGAGCCGAGCTCCTCGTGCAGGGCCAGGTCGTCGACCTTGATGACGATGCCGTCGATCTGGTGCTCGACCGCCGACCGGCGCTCCCCGTAGTCCGTGACGAACCCCAGGACGTCCTCGATCGAGTCGAACACGCGGTGGTGCGTGCCGGTCGGCAGTCCCCATTCGTGCAGGAGCTCGTACACCTCGGACTGGGCGCGGACGTCGGTGTCCCGCTCGAGGTCCCGCACCGGCCAGGCACCGATGCCGTGCACGAGCATCCGGAGTCGGCGGAGGCGGTCGACCATGAGCTCGCGCTTCGCCGGGGACTTGCCCTCTTCCTTCTGGCGCAGGGAGCCCGCTGCTGCGTTGCGGGGGGTTGGCGAACACGCGTTCGCCGGCGTCGCGCTGCCGGGCGTTCAGCTCGTCGAACTGCGCGACCGGGAAGAAGATCTCGCCGCGGACCTCCACGAGGGGCGGGTGTCCGGTGCCGGCGAGCCGGTCGGGGATGGTGCCCATCGTCCGGACGTTGCCGGTGACGTCCTCACCGACGACGCCGTCGCCACGGGTCGCCGCCGAGACGAGCCGGCCGTGCTCGTACCGCAGGTTGATGGCGAGGCCGTCGATCTTCAGCTCCGTGAGGAACCGCACGCGCTCGGTCCCGGCGTCCCGCTGGACCTTGAGCGCCCAGTCGGTCAGTTCCTCCGGGCTGAACACGTTGTCGAGACTGAGCATGCGTTCGGCGTGCTCCACCGGCGCGAACTGCGTCGTCTGGGCCTGCCCGCCGACGGTCTGCGTCGGGCTGTCCTCGGTGAGCAGCTCGGGGAAGCGCTGCTCGATCGCGTCGAGCCGGCGCATCATCGCGTCGTACTCGGCGTCGGCGACGGGGGAACCGTTGCCCTCGTAGTAGGCGTGACGCAGCTCGGTGACACGGGCGCGGAGCCGGTCGACCTCCCGAGCGGCCTGCGCGGCGTCGAGCCCCGCGGGGTCGATGGTCTCGAAGGTCGCGTCGGTCTCGCTCATGCAGTCAGTTCTACCGTGCTCCACCGACGCCGCGCGCAGCAGCGGTGCGCCCGTCCGGGGGCGTGGACCGCCGGATCAGGCGGGGACGGGAGCGGCCGACACCGTGGTGTCGATCGTGCACTGCCCGAGCACCCGGGTGCCGACGTACACGACCGCGGTCTGCCCCGGTGCGACGCCGGACAGGGGCTCGTCGGGCTCGATCACGAGGGCGCCGTCCTCGACCCGTGCGGTCGCGGGCTCGGGGTCGGCGTGGGCGCGGATCTGCACGTCGCACCGGAACGGCGTCGACGGGTCGGACGGGGCCGATCCCGCCCAGGTGTACCGGGTGCCGGAGAGCGATGCGACGTCGAGGGCCTCCTTCGGGCCGACCACGACGGTGTTGTCCTTCGGTCGGATCTCGAGCACGAAGCGGGGCTTGCCGTCGGCTGCGGGACGGCCGAGTGCGAGGCCGCGACGTTGTCCGACGGTGTACCCGGTGGCGCCCTCGTGGGAGCCGACCACTGTTCCGTCGCGCTCCACGACCTCGCCGGGCGCGGTGCCGACACGGTCCGCCAGCCAGCCGCGGGTGTCGCCGTCCGGGATGAAGCAGATGTCGTAGGAGTCCGGCTTCTGCGCGACCGTCAGCCCGCGCGCCGCCGCCTCGGCCCGGACCTCGTCCTTGGACGGGGTGGCGCCCAGCGGGAACATCGCGTGCCGGAGCTGCTCGGCGGTCAGCACGCCGAGGACGTACGACTGGTCCTTCGCCCACGCCGCCGAGCGGTGCAGCTCGCGCGAGCCGTCGGCGCCGGTGACGATCGAGGCGTAGTGCCCGGTGCAGACCGCGTCGAAGCCGAGGGCGAGGGCCTTCTCGAGCAGCGCGGCGAACTTGATGCGCTCGTTGCACCGCATGCACGGGTTCGGGGTGCGCCCCGCCTGGTACTCGGCCACGAAGTCGTCGACGACGTCCTCCTTGAAGCGCGCCGAGAAGTCCCACACGTAGTACGGGATGCCGAGTGCGGCGGCGGCCCGCTGGGCGTCCATCGAGTCCTCGATGGTGCAGCAGCCGCGACTGCCGGTCCGGAGGGTGCCCGGCATCCGGCTCAGGGCGAGGTGCACGCCGACGACGTCGTGGCCGGCGTCGACCGCCCGGGCAGCGGCCACCGCCGAGTCGACCCCACCGCTCATCGCCGCCAGAACACGCATGCGTCCAGGGTAACTCCGACACCGGCGTACCGTTGCTCGACGATGACGAGCACCCCGAACGACGGCTTCGACCTCCGTGGCGTCCTGCTGTCCGGCTTCCTGCCCGCGGCGCTCTTCGCGATCGGCGAGGGCGCGATCATCCCGATCATCCCGATCGCCGCGGACTCCCTCGGGGCGAGCCTCGCGATCGCCGGCTTCGTCGCGTCCCTCATCCTCGTCGGCGAGCTCATCGGCGACGTGCCCTCCGGGGTCGTCGTCGCGCGGATCGGCGAACGGAACGCGATGATCGGCGCCGCGGTCGTGTCGGTCGTCGGCCTGCTCGTCTGCACGGCAGCGCCGAACCCGGTCGTGCTCGCGGTCGGGGTCTTCCTGGTCGGCCTGTCGACGGCGGTGTTCGCGCTCGCCCGGCACGCCTACATGACCACCGCGATCCCGCTCCGGATCCGGGCCCGCGCGCTGTCGAGCCTGGGCGGGGTGTTCCGCTTCGGCTACTTCGTCGGCCCGTTCCTCGCCGCGGGCGTCGTGCACCTCACGGGGACGACGCAGAGCGCGTTCTGGGTGCACGTCGTGTGCTGTCTCGGCGCGGCCGTCGTGCTCCTCGTCATCCGCGACCCGGCGACGGGCGCGCGCGGCCTGCAGTGGCCGCGCCGCGCCTCCCGGCCAGCGCCCGCGGAGCACGAGGGCGAGCAGTTCGTGCAGGCGGAGTCCGAGGGGCTGTTCCGCACCCTCCGTCAGCACCACAGGGTCCTCGTCCGGCTCGGCAGCGGTGCCGCGCTCATCGGCGCGATGCGGGCGGGCCGCCAGGTGATCCTGCCGCTCTGGGCGGTCAACGTCGGACTCGACGACTCGGCGGCCGCGCTCGTGATCGGCATCGCCGGGGCGGTCGACTTCGCGCTGTTCTACACGAGCGGCCAGATCATGGACCGGTGGGGCCGGCTGGCGAGCGCCCTGCCCTGCATGCTCGGCCTGAGCGTCTGTTACTTCCTGCTCGCCGGGAGCGACCACCTCGACGCCCGGGTCGGTTGGTTCGTCGCGGTGGCGATGGCGATGTCGCTCGCGAACGGCGTCGGCTCCGGCATCCTCATGACGCTCGGTGCCGACCTCGCGCCCGCCGACCGTCCGGCACCGTTCCTCGGGGCGTGGCGGTTCACCGGGGACGTCGGCTCCGCGGCAGCCCCGCTCGTCATCTCGGGTGTCACCGCGGTCGCGACGATCGCGGTCGCGAGCGGGGTGATGGGCGTGCTCGGGCTCGTCGGTGCCGGCGTCCTGCTCCGCTACGTGCCGCGCTACCTGCCCCGCACGCTGCGCTGAGCGGCGCCGCCCCGGCGGTGTCCCGCCGCGGGTGGCCGGCCGGCCGGCGGGTGACCCACTGCGGCTCCGCCACGGGCCCTCCTGCGTACACTGGTGCGGCCAGCGGGAGTGGTGGAATCGGTAGACACGCAGGATTTAGGTTCCTGTGCTTCGGCGTGAGGGTTCGAGTCCCTCCTTCCGCACCGGGTGACGAGGGACCGACGGTCCCGGTCCGGAAGCCGGCGTTCGTCGATCGACGTCAGCCTGACGACGGATGGCCAGGACATGCCCGCACGGTACCCTCGGTCCGGCGGGTGCCATCCGCCCTCGTCCGCCGACCGGAAGAACCATGGACTCCGTCGCACTCGCCCTGATCCCCTGGCTGGATCCGCAGTACATCCTCGACCACTTCGGGGCGTTCGCCGTGCTCGTCGTCTGCGCCATCATCTTCGCCGAGACGGGCCTGCTGGTCGGGTTCATCTTCCCCGGGGACAGCCTGCTCGTCATCACGGGCCTGTTCGCCTTCGACCGCCACGGGCAGATCGGCGGCATCCCGATCTGGGTCGTCGCGCTCATGATCGGCGCCGCCGCGTTCATCGGCGGCGAGCTCGGGTACTACATCGGCAAGAAGGCCGGACCGCCCATCTTCGAGCGCAAGGACAGCGGTCTGTTCTCGAAGGCGAACGTCGACCGGACGAACGCGTTCTTCCACCGGTACGGGGCCCTCGCGGTGATCCTCGCCCGCTTCGTCCCCGTCGTCCGGACCTTCGCGCCGATCGCCGCGGGCGTCGGCCGGATGAACTACCGGAAGTACTCGCTGTACAACGCCGTCGGGGCGGTCATCTGGGGGGGTCGGCGTGACGTTCCTCGGGTACTTCCTCGGGTACATCCCCGCGGTGGCGTACATCGTGCGCAACTACATCGACGTGATCCTGCTCGCCGCCGTCGTCGTCACGGTGGTCCCCGCCGTCATCACGTACGTCCGCAACTCCCGCAAGGCGAAGCAGGCCGACCCGCTGCCGTAGCCGCCGTGGTGGCCGACGGACGCCGGCCCGATGGACGGACGCCGGCCCGACCGAGGCCGGCGCGAGCTGGACCAGCACAACACGAACCGGCTCGAACCACGGAGATCCGCGGTTCGAGCCGGTTCGTGTTGTGCCCGTCCGATCGGCACCGGGCACCGGGAACCGGGAACCGGGCACCGGGCACCGGGCACCGGGCACCGCGCCGACCGCCAGCGGCTACCGCTCTCCGCCCTCGAACCACTCGCGGACGATGGGCGCGATGCCCCGGAACGCCTTCGACCGGTGGCTCAGCGCGTTCTTCTCGGCGCGGGTCAACTCCGCTGCCGACCCCTCCGCGTCGTCCGGCCGGAACACCGGGTCGTAGCCGTGGCCGCCGTCGCCGACGGGCTCGGTGCCGACCTCGCCGTTCCACACCGCCTCGAACACGTGCTCGGTACCGGAGGGCGTCACGAACGCAGCGGCGCAGACGAAGGCCGCGGTCCGCTCGACCACGCCCTCCAGGTTCTGCAGGAGCAGTGCGATGTTGTCCGCGTCCACCCGGGTGCCGGCGTACCGGGCGGAGTGGATGCCCGGCGCACCCCCCGAGCGCGTCGACCGCGATGCCCGAGTCGTCCGCGAGCGCGGGCAGCCCCGTGTGGGCGACCGCCGCCCGGGCCTTGATGAGCGCGTTCGCCGCGTAGGTGTCCCCGTCCTCGACCGGCTCGGGGCCGTCGTACGCGACGAGCTCGACCCCGCCGAGGGCCTCGCCGAGGATCTCCCGCAGCTCGACGACCTTGCCCTGGTTGTGCGTCGCGAGGACGACCGTGCCGGTCACGAGGACAGCCCCAGCACCTCGCGCTGGACGGCCGCGAGCGAGGCGTTGCCCGCGAGTCCGAGGTCGAGCAGCGCGTCGAGCTCCTCGCGGTCGAACGGCGCGTGCTCCGCCGTGCCCTGCACCTCGATGAACTTCCCCGACCCGGTCGTGACGATGTTCATGTCGGTGTCGGCGCGCGAGTCCTCCTCGTACGCCAGGTCGAGCATCGGCACCCCGCCGACGATCCCGACCGAGATCGCCTGCACGCTGTCCGTCAGCGGCGTCGCCTTCTTGCCGATGAAGCCCTTCGACCGGCCCCACTCGATCGCGTCGGCCATCGCGACGTACGCGCCGGTGATCGACGCCGTGCGGGTGCCGCCGTCGGCCTGCAGCACGTCGCAGTCGAGGACGAGCGTGTTCTCGCCCAGGCCCTTCATGTCGACGACCGCGCGGAGCGACCGGCCGATCAGTCGCGAGATCTCGTGCGTGCGGCCGCCGACCTTGCCCTTGATCGACTCGCGCTGCATGCGTTCGTTCGTCGACCGCGGGAGCATCGAGTACTCGGCGGTGACCCAGCCGGTGCCCTTGCCGGCCATCCAGCGCGGGACACCGTTCGTGAACGAGGCGGTGCAGAGCACCTTCGTGTTCCCGAACGAGATGAGCGCGCTGCCCTCGGCCTGGCTGCTCCAGCCGCGTTCGATCGTCACGGGGCGGTGGTCGGTGGTCGTCCGACCGTCGATGCGGACGGGTCCGTCGGTGGCGTTCATGGTGTTCCTCTCGGTCCGGCCTGGAGGCTCGGTGCGGGTGGTCCGGTCGGTCGCGCGCCCGCCGGGTGGCGGGCCGGGCAAGGTCAGCGCAGGGCGCGTGGGAGCGTGATGGTGCCGGTCTCGAGGTGGCCGACGGCGGCGACCTCGGGTCCGAGGAAGCGACGGGCGAGCCGGACGAAGCCGTCGGGGTCGGCACCGGTGGCCTCGAACGAGTGGCTCGGCGGCTCGGTGCTCGTGCGCTCGAGCCCGTGTTCGACCAGGCGGCGGTAGACGTCGCTCGCGGTCTCCTCGGCGCTGGAGACGAGCGTGACGTCCGGCCCCATCACGTACTGGATCGCGGCCGACATGAGCGGGTAGTGCGTGCAGCCGAGGACGAGGGTGTCGACGCCGGCGTCCCGGACCGGGGCGAGGTACCCGGCGGCGACCTCGCGGAGTTCGGCGGACGAGGTGTCGCCCGCCTCGACGAACTCGACGAACCGCGGGCACGCGGCCGTGGTGAGGGTGACGTCGGAGGCGACCGCGAAGGCGTCCTCGTAGGCGCGGGACGCGATGGTGCCGATCGTGCCGATGACCCCGATCCGTCCGGTGCGGGTCTGCTTGACGGCCGCGCGGGCCGCGGGCTGGATGACCTCGACGACGGGGATGCCCGTCGCCTGCTCGTACCGTTCGCGGGCGTCCCGGAGCACCGCCGAGGACGCGGTGTTGCACGCGATGACGAGTGCCTTGACGCCCTGGTCGACGAGGTCGTCCATCACCTGCAGCGCGTACCGCCGGACGTCCGCGATCGGCTTCGGGCCGTACGGCGAGTGCAGGGTGTCCCCGACGTAGCGGACGCTCTCGCGGGGCAGCTGGTCGATGATCGCCCGGGCCACCGTGAGCCCGCCGACGCCGCTGTCGAAGACTCCGATCGGTGCATCCGTCACGGTGACCAGCGTACCGACGCCACCGACGGGGCGGACGCGCACCGGACCTCCCGGCGGTCCCTGGCCGGGCGGCGGGCCCGCTGGGTAGGGTCGGACGCGTGACCACCGCGCTCCTGACCGACCAGTACGAACTCACCATGGTCGACGCCGCGTTGAAGGACGGCACCGCCGACCGCCGCTGCGTCTTCGAGGTGTTCGCCCGCCGCCTGCCGGACGGGCGCCGGTACGGCGTCGCGGCCGGACTCGGGCGCTTCCTCACCCAGCTCACCGAGTTCCGCTTCGGCGACGAGGAGATCGGCTTCCTCCGGGACCGCCGCGTCATCGACGAGGGCACGGCGCGCTGGCTCGCCGACTACCGCTTCAGGGGGGGACGTCCGCGCATACCGCGAGGGCGAGGTGTTCTTCCCGAACTCCCCCCGTGCTGCAGATCGAGGGCACCTTCGCCGAGGCCGTGATGCTCGAGACGCTCGCGCTGAGCGTGTTCAACGCCGACTCGGCCATCGCCTCCGCAGCCGCCCGGATGGTGTCCGCCGCCGACCGACGCCCGCTCGCCGAGATGGGCTCCCGCCGCACCGGCGAGTGGAACGCCGTGGCCGCCGCCCGTGCCGCCTACATCGCGGGCTTCGGCGCGACGAGCAACCTGGAGGCCGGGCGGACGTGGGGCATCCCGACGATGGGCACGGCCGCGCACGCCTTCACGCTCCTGCACGACACCGAGGAGGCTGCGTTCCGCTCGCAGATCGACGCGCTCGGCACCGGCACGACGCTGCTCGTCGACACCTACGACATCGAGGCCGCCGTCGACACCGCCGTCCGGTTGACGGACGGCAAGCTCGGCGCCGTCCGCATCGACAGCGGCGACCTGCCGTCGGTCGTCGCGAGCGTCCGCGCCCAACTCGACCGGCTCGGGGCGACCAGCACGAAGATCACCGTGACGAACGACCTGGACGAGTACACGATCGCCGCGCTCCGGGCCGCCCCGGTGGACTCGTACGGCGTCGGCACGTCCGTCGTCTCCGGCTCCGGGCACCCAGCCGCAGGCATGGTGTTCAAGCTCGTCGCGCACCACTCCCCCCGCGGGCGAGTGGGTCCCGGTGGCGAAGAAGTCGGCCGACAAGGCGTCCACGGGCGGCCGCAAGGAGGCCGGCCGTCGCCTGCGCAACGGGATCGCGACCGCCGAGGTCGTGCTGACCTCCGGATCCGTCGGACCGGACGAGCGGGACCTGCTCGTCCCCGTGGTGACCTCCGGTGAGGTCGACCCCGCGTTCCTCGGCGCCGCCGGGGTCGAGGCGGCCCGGGCGCACCACAAGCGCGCGAAGGCCGAGCTACCGGCGGACGCCGAGCGCATCGGTCGCGGCGATCCGGCCATCCCGACGCTCGTCATCTGAGCGCGCGGGTGCCGGGCGGCGGGGGTCCTACTCGGACTTCATCTTCTCGTAGATGGCCTTGCAGTCCGGGCAGACCGGGAACTTCTCCGGGTCGCGGCCCGGGATCCACTTCTTGCCGCAGAGCGCCTTGACGGCCTTGCCGGTCAGGGCGGACTCGAGGATCTTGTCCTTCTTGACGTAGTGCGAGAACCGCTCGTGGTCGCCGGGCTCGATCGCCTCCTCTTCCAGGAGCTTCTCGAGTTCGCGGTCCATCACGTCGAGGCCGCCACCACCGGGTTCCGTCGTGCTCATGACACCAGCGTACGTCGCCGTCCGCGGACGCGCTGCCCTCCGGTCTCGTCGAGGGCCCTGCGGACGGTCAGTTCCGCTGCGCGGCGGCCAGGAGGTCCGGGCCGCGTCGGTCGAACACCGCGCCGCCGACGACGACCCCGAGCACGAGCACCGCCAGGCCGACGCCCGCGCCGATCCACATCGCCGGCCACGGGTCGCCGCCGTCGAGCAGGACGTGGACCGCCGACCACCCGGCCGGGACCATGCAGGCCAGCGTGCCGAGGACCATCAGCGTCTGTGCGACCGTCGCCGTGGCACCCGCCGCCTGGGGCTGGTGGAAGGGGTGGTCGCCCGGTCGGACCGTCGGGTAGGCCAGAGCCACCGACACGACGCTCGACAGGCCGAGCCCGCCGAGCAGCGCACTCGCCGAGACACCGACGAGCAGCGGGAACGCGTCCGGGTCCCCGTACAGCCGAGCCGACACCGCGGCACCGAGGACGAGCAGCGGGACACCGACGACGATGAGCGGCACGAGACGCCCGAGGCGGTCGGTCCACCCCGGGGCACCCGAGGCGACGTGCAGCCAGACGGCCGTGTTGTCGTACGAGACGTCGTTGTGCGGCAGGAACCCGGCGATGAGCGCCATGAGCGGCAGCGGCGCGAGCGCGGTCCACGCCCACGGCACACCGGCCACGCCGAGCGGCACCACCACGAGCGGCACGAACACCAGGATGAGGTACGAGCTCCGGTAGCGCGGGTCCCGTCCCCAGTACGTCAGCGCCCGGGCGGCGACCGCGCCGAACGGGGTGGCACCGAGCCGGTCGAACCAGCCGAGGGTGCGGTAGTGCCGGCTCCGGCTCCGGCCCTGGACCGTGACGAGCAGCCGCCCGACGAGGGCCCACCACGCGAGGGCGAGCAGCCCGACGACGACGAGCGCGACCAGCAGCTTGCCGGCGGCCGACCCCACGTCTCCGTTCGCGGCGTCCGCGGGGACGGCCCACGCCGCTCCCCACGGCGTCCAGCCGGCGACGTCCGCGATGCGCTGCAGTTCCGGGCCGGCGGGTTCGACCCACGCCGGGCGGAGCAGCAGCGGGACCGTCGGGACCGACAGCACGACCACGACGAACGTCACGAACCAGGCGGCGTCCCGGGCGCGGTGCGCGGCGAAGAGCCAGGCGCCGACGGTGCTGCCGACCCGGATGAGCAGGGCGTTCGTCGCGATGACCAGGACCGCGGCGAGGACCCCGAGGAGCGCCGGCCCGACCTCACGGCTCCACGTCACCACCTGGCCGACGGCGAGCACCGCCACCGCGAGCACCGGGACGCCGAGGAGTCCGGCCAGGCCGAGTCCGACGGCGAGGTCCCGGCGGGAGATGCCGTGCACGAGGAAGCGTCGCGGGTCGAGCGGGTCCGCGACCCCGACGGCGAGGGACACGAAGGTGCACCCGACGGCGACGGCGGCCCCGACCAGGACCACGACTGCGCGGGCGGCCGCGGGGTCCGCTCCGCGGAGGCCTCCGAAGACGGACGCGACCCAGACGGCGACGACGAGTGCGACGAGGCTGCCGACCACCACGGCCACGGACCGTCGGGCTCCCCCCGCGGACCTCGCCCGCGAGCAGGTCGGCCCTCAGCCGGAGAAGCTGTGCAACCATTCCATGCTCTCCGTGACGGGGCGGCCTCCGGCGAGTTCGACGAAGGTGTCCTCGAGGCTGCGACGCCCGCGGACCTGCGCCATGGTGCCGGCGGCCAAGACCTTCCCGCCGACGATGATCGCCACGGAGTCGCAGGTGCGCTGGACCAGTTCCATCGAGTGGCTGGAGAGCACGACGGTGCCGCCCCCCCGCGGTGTAGCGGCGGAGGATGTCGGTGATGGTCGTCGCGCTGACCGGGTCGACGGACTCGAACGGTTCGTCGAGCACGAGCACGCGCGGCGAGTGGATGAGGGTGGCGGCGAGGGCGATCTTCTTCGCCATGCCGACCGAGTAGTCGGCGACCGGGCGGCCGAGCGCGTCGCCGAGACCGAACGCCGCGGCCAGGTCGGCGCTGCGGCTGCGAGCGGTCGCGCCGTCGAGCCCCCGGAGCGTCGCCGAGTAGAACAGCATCTGCGCGCCGGTCAGGCGGTCGAAGAGCCGGAGCCGGTCGGGCAGGACGCCCATCGCCCGCTTCGCCGCGGTCGGGTCGGCCCACACGTCGTGGTCGAGGACGGTGACGGTGCCGGCGTCGGGGCGGAGCAGGCCCGTCAGGATCGACAGGGTCGTCGTCTTCCCCGCACCGTTCGGCCCGACCACGCCGAAGATCGAGCCCTTGCGGATCTCGAGGTCGACGTCGTCCGCCGCGAGCGTCTGTCCGTACCGCTTCACGAGGCCGTCGGCGCGGAGCACGACGGGCTGCTGCGGCACGTTCTGCCGGGGTGAGGGGGCGCTTCGTCGTCCGCGCTGCCCGGTCGGGCGCACCGGACGAGCCGGAACCGTCCCGGGCCTCCTGGTCGGCCCGCCCGTCCTCGGGCTCGACGCGCTCGTCGACGGGTCGGGACGCGGCCGAACCCTGCGGGCGTGTCGCCCGTCCGGACCGCTTCTTGCCCTTCTTCGTCGGTCGCGGCGCGGGCGTGCTCGTGGCGGCGGCCGCACCAGCGCCGCTGGCTTCCGCGCCGTCCCCTGCCCGCACCGCGCTGCCGGTCGTCTCGTCCGTCATGTCGTCACCCGCGGACGCGTCGTGTGCGCCCGTGTCCCCCCGTGTCGTCGTGGTCGCGCCTGCCCGGCCCCGGGGCAGCGGTCGCGTCGTCGTCATCCTGATCGGCCGTCCATGTGGCGTCCGACGTGCTGTACACGTCGTCGTCTCCCGTTGTTCCTGCCGACACGAGCCCAACCGTACCAACGGTTCCGACCGGTCGGGGAGCCGCGTCCGGCAGGGTCACGAAATGAACACGATGCCCGGTGAGCCGTACCCCGACGCGGCCTGGTTCCGTATCATTCACCGGGACACGACGCAGTGTTCACCACTCGGAAACCTGCCCGCGCCGCGCGGAGCGTCCGCCGGTCGGAGCGCGTGTCGCTCCGGATCGCGCAGATTCTCGGCGAACCCGAACCGGCAGCGAGCAGACTCGAAGAGTCCACCCAGCGCCGGACGGGGCGCGCCCTGCCGGGGCAGCTCCCGCACAGCGGCGCCGGTGGACACCGGAAGGGACAAGCATGACCACGCAGATCGTCATCCTCGCAGCGGGGATGGGCAGCCGCCTCGGGCGCAGCCTGCCGAAGCCGCTCACCGAGCTCAGCGACGGCCGCACCATCATGCAGCAGCAGTTCGACAACATCCGTGCCGCCTTCGGGTCGAGCGCCCGGGTGACCATCGTCGTCGGCTACAAGTCGGAGTACATCGTCGAGGCCTTCCCGGAGGCGAACTTCGTCTACAACGAGTCCTACGACTCCACGAACACCTCGAAGAGCCTGCTGCGTGCCCTCAAGGCGACCGGCAAGAGCGGCGTCCTCTGGATGAACGGCGACGTCGTCTTCGACCCGATGGCGCTCGTGCGTGCCGCCGACATGATCGACGAGGGCCGCTCGTTCGTCAGCGTCAACACCGAGAAGGTCTCCGACGAAGAGGTCAAGTACACGGTCGACGCCGAGGGCTTCATCGCGAAGCTCTCCAAGAAGGTCGTCGGTGGTCTGGGTGAGGCAGTCGGCATCAACTACGTCTCCGCGGCCGACAAGCAGGCCCTGGTGCGCCAGCTCGGCCGGGTCGACGACCAGGAGTACTTCGAGGGCGGCATCGAAGCTGCCATCGCCGAGGACGGGCTACGCTGGACGCCGATCGACATCTCGGACCTGTACGCGGTCGAGATCGACTTCGCCGAGGACCTCGAGCGCGCGAACGACCTGTTCGCCTGACCGTCGTCAGGACCCCCCTGGTCGTCGCCTGCCTCCGGCGTGGTCCCGACCGGAGGGAACCCATGAGCGGAACGCGCACGCACGCCACGGCAGTCGCGGCGTCGCCGTCGCGGTCCCGGGGCGCCGGCCGTCGGTACCGGCAGGCGCTCTGGCTGCTGACCGTCCGCGACCTGCGTGTGCGGTACTCGACGTCCGCACTCGGGTACTTCTGGTCGATCCTCGACCCGCTGGTGATGTCGGCGATCTACTGGTTCGTCTTCACGCAGGTCTTCCACCGCGGCTCGGTGGGCGAGGAACCGTACATCGTGTTCCTGCTCGCCGCCCTGCTGCCCTGGATGTGGTTCACCGGCGGCGTCTCGGACTCCACCCGCGCGTTCATCAAGGAGTCGAAGCTCATCCGCTCGACGACGATCCCGCGGAGCATCTGGGTCGCGCGCATCGACGCGTCGAAGGCGATCGAGTTCCTGCTGAGCATCCCGGTGCTCGCCGTGTTCGTGCTCGCGACCGGGGCGCACCTGCACTGGCAGGTCGTGCTCTGGCCGCTCGCGATCGTGCTGCAGGCCACCCTGGTCTACGGCCTCGGGCTCATCGTGGCCCCGCTCGTGGTGTTCTTCCGCGATCTCGAGCGTGCGGTGAAGCTCGTGCTCCGCTTCATGTTCTACGCGTCCCCGATCATCTACGGCACGCAGGCCCTCCCCCCCGGCGTTGCACGACCTGGCCGCGATCAACCCGCTCAGCGGCATCTTCGGGATCTACCGCTCGGCGTTCTTCCCGGGCCAGCTCGACTGGGTCGAGGTGCTCGCCTCGGTCGTGGTCACGGCCGTCGTCCTGGCCGTCGGGCTCGTCGTCTTCCGCCGCAGCGAGCACCGCGTCCTCAAGGAGCTGTGATGGCCACCACCGAACCGACCGTCACCGCGAGCACGACCGCCCCGGTGATCTCCGTCACCGACGCCGGCATCCGGTTCAAGCGGAACCGGCGGGCGAGTCGGAGCTTCAAGGACCTGTTCGGACGCGGGCAGCGGCGACGCAAGGCCGACGAGTTCTGGGCGCTGCGGAACGTCTCGTTCGACGTGCGCCCGGGCGAGGCGATCGGCGTGGTGGGTCGGAACGGGCAGGGCAAGTCGACACTGCTGAAGCTCGTGGCGCAGGTCATGCTCCCGGACGAGGGCCGTGTGCACGTCGGGGCCGGCGTCGCGCCGCTCATCGAGATCACCGGTGGGTTCGTCGGGGACCTCACCGTCCGCGACAACGTCTACCTGACGGCGGGTCTGCACGGGATGTCCCGCGCCGAGATCCGGGCCGCGTTCGACGAGGTCATCGCGTTCGCCGAGATCGGCGACTTCGTCGACACCCCGTACAAGCACCTCTCCAGCGGCATGAAGGTCCGGATCGCCTTCGCGGTCATCTCGCGGCTGGACGAACCGGTGATCCTGGTCGACGAGGTCCTGGCGGTCGGCGACAAGGCCTTCCGCGAGAAGTGCTACAAGCGCATCGAGGAGCTCCTGGCGGGCGGGCGGACGCTGTTCTTCGTCTCCCACAGCGACAAGGACCTGCGCCGGTTCTGCGACCGCGGGCTGTACCTGGACAAGGGCCGGCTGCAGTTCGACGGGCCCATCGGCGAGGCCCTCGACCGGTACAACGCGGACCACGGGGCCTGAGGCCACTCCTGCACAACCGGGGCCTCCCGCACCGCGCTCCACAGCCCCCCGGTCGTCCGGCGGGCTGACGGGGCCCCGGCGTCGGACCCCACCCCTATCGTGCTGCCCATGCACCACCCCACCACCGCGTACCCAGTACCGTTCACCGTCGACCGATCGGCCGCCCCACGGCGGTACGAGATCATCAACACCAGTACCGAGACCCTCGACGGCATCGACCTGACGCACCTCGGGACGGGCTACTCCCCGCCGCTCGTCGTCCGTCGGCTCGAGCCCGGTCGGGGGCTGTCCCTCGCCGTCTTCGGCGCAGGACCGGAGGAGACCGGCGTCGTCATCGTGCGGTGGCGCCGTCCGGACCGGTCCGAGTACCTGTGGCGGATGTCCCTCGCCGGTCCCGGGCTCGCGCCCTGAGGCCGCCGCCGCCCGGACCGGTCAGGAACCGGACCGGGCGGCGGCGACCTCGTGCCAGTGGGCGACGAGGCGGTCGACGGCCGCGTGGAAGCGCGCGGTCGCCGTGCCCGGCGTCGTGTCGCCGAAGTACCGGTGCACCCAGTGGCGGAGTCGCGCGAGCTGCTCGGCGTCGTTCGCGGCGCGCTCCACACGGGCGATGACGTCCCCGGCGTCGTCCGCGCGCAGCCAGTCGGCGTCGGACAGGTACCCGCGCTCGTCCACTTCGGCGTCGGCGGACACGGGTCGGGTCACGAGCAACGGCTTCCCCACGGCCAGGCGGTCGTAGATCATCGCGCTGATGTCGGTGATCGCGACGTCGGCGTCCGCGAGCTGCCAGCCGAGCGTCGGCCCGTCGTCGTACACGTGGTGCGCCGACGGGTCGGCGGCGTTGGCGGCCGCGATCGCAGCGACGATCCGCTCGTGCGCGGCCTTGTATGCGGGGTCGACCACGCCGCTCCGCGGGTGCGGGCGGTACACGAGCCGGTGCTGCGGCGACGCGAGCACGCGGTCCGCGATCGTCGTCCCGTGACTCGCGATGGACCCGTAGGCAGCGGCGCCGCGGTCACCCTCCCACGTCGGGGCGTACAACACCACGGTGCGGTCGTCGGACGGGTAGGGCGGCTCCCCCCACGAAGTGGTCGGCCTGCGGACGCCCGATGGCGATGGTCCGGGCGTCCAGGTCGTAGTCCCACAGCGCGTCGGCGAGTCGGTCCCGGGCGGCGTCACCGGCGATCAGGGCGTAGTCGTACGCCTTGAACTGGTTCGTCGTCATGTACATCTTGTCGCTCTCGCCGTGGTTCACGAAGACGTGCCACATGCGCCCGTACCGCATCATCTGGAAGTTGCGGGCGTTCTGGTTGACGTAGAGCACGGTCTTCGGGGCCTGCTCGGCGACGAACCGCTCGAGGTCCACGACCTGCCGGGCGTAGACGACCGGGACCGGCGACTCGTCGAGCAGCGTGAGCATCGCGCCGGGGCTCCGCGAGATGATCGCGACCCCGCGGTGCCGCGCCAGCTCCGCCAGGGGGCCGTACCACTGCCGGATCTGGTACATGTTCACGGGACCGTCGGCGAAGTACACGGCGACCTCGACCGACCCCGGTGCGGGCCGCGGGACCGAGGGCAGGCGACGGGCCAGCTGCGTGCGGACCTTCCGCGACCGCAGCAGGCGGGCCACGAGACGGATCGCGGTACGGGCGTCCTTGACGATGGCCATGCTCTGCTCCTGCGTGGTGGTCGGTCGGTGGATGGTGGTCGTGTCGGGGTCGGGCGAGTCCGGAGCGGGCCGGGGCTCAGACGACGGGCGGTCGACCCGCGAGCGTCATCCGGCCGATCGTCAACCATCCCATCACCCGGACCGGCCCGCAGTCCGCGCGCCACCCCTCGGCGACGCCGGCGAACCAGGTGGTGAGGCGCCGCGGGGAGCGCCACCAGCGCAGGACCTGGATGGCGGCCCAACTGCCGACGTACAGCGGCCGGAGGACGGCGGGCAGGTTCCGACGGGCGAGCCAGACCCGGTTCCGGGCGTTCAGGCGCACGTACTCACGGTGCCGAGCGGGGTCGATCGCGGGGTGGTTCGCGACGAGCTCCCCCCGCGTACCAGGTGCGACGACCGGCGTCCCAGACCCGCCACGCGAGCTCGATCCCCTCGTGCGCGTAGAAGTACTCCGCGCCCCAGCCTCCGACGGCGCGCCAGACGTCCATCGGCAGGACGACGGCGCCCTCCCAGACCGAGAACACCGGAGAGCTCTGCTCCGGGTCGCCCTTGCGGATGCGCGGCACCCAGCGTCGAGGGTTCGCGGCGCCGCTCGGGTCGACGACCCGCGGCTGCACGAGCCCGAGCGAGGGGTCCCGCTCGAAGAGCGCGATCGCGTCCCGCAGGAACGTCGGCGACGGCACCGAGGCGTCGTCGTCGAGGAAGAACACGTAGTCGCCGTCGACCGCCGCGGCCCCGGCGTTCCGACCGGCGGGGATCCCGAGGTTCTCCGGCAGTGCCAGCGCCCGGACCCCGTCCGGCAGGTCCACCGGTTCCCACCCGTTCCCGACGCACACGACGTCGAGGTCGACGTCCTGCTGCGCGAGCACGCTGTCCAGGCCACGGCGGAGGTGCTCCGGCCGGGTCCCCTGCGTCAGGCTGACCACGGCGACCCGTGGCCGCTCGCGGTGCGGGACCGCGCGACGCCGATCGGTCCCCGGCATCACGCGCGGACCCGCTTCGACGAGATGATGGCGAGGAAGTGCCCGGCCGTCGCGAGGACCGCGAGCGGCAGGAGTGCCCCGACCAGGACCCGGTCGGCCAGCGGGTGCCCGACGACGAGGGCGACGAGCGCGACCACGAACGTGATGATCGTCAGCTCGACCGAGTGGTACAGACGGTGGAACGGCAGGAACCGCGCCACCCGACGCAGCGTCGCGAGGCGGGCACCGGACGGCACCGTCACCCCGTCGCGGCGGTCGGCGAGCTTCTCCATGCCGCCGTGGGCACGGGCGACGTGCACCATGTCGTTGAGCGCCTTGTTGAGGACGATGACCAGGCCGAGCGCGCAGCCGATCGTCGTCCACATCCAGTCGACGCCCTCGATCGGCCATGTCGCCGCGCGGACGCCGAGCGCGATCGGGATGAGTCCCTCGGTCGTGTAGTGCCCGACCTTGTCGAGGAAGATGCCGGCCGGGGACCGTGTGCCCCGCCAGCGCGCGACCTCGCCGTCGGAGCAGTCGACGAGCATCTGCAGCTGCCCGAGCACGAGGGCGAGCAGCGCGCCCCAGATGCCCGGGATGAGGAGTGCGGCCGCCGTCGACCAGCCGACCAGGATCATCAGGCCGGTGACCTGGTTCGCGCTGACCCGGGTCCGGAGCAGCACCGAGGTCAGGTACGGCGAGATGTCCCGCAGGTACAGCGAGGCCGTCCAGTGCTCCGCGTTCGCCCGGGCGCGGACCTCGTCCGGCTGGGCGACGGCTCGGAGTTCCGCGATCGAGGTGGGGCGTGCGAACCCGCGGCTGTCGGAGGGACCCGGCAGGCCGCCGTTCCCGCGGTCGTCGTCGGCCATGTCGGTCACCGTCCCGTGTGCGTGGTCAGATCGGAGGTCCGGGTGAGGAACCCGATGATGAAGCCGACGCCCCAGCCGACGTGGATGCACGGCAGGACGACGAGCAGCCACGCCCGTGTCGCCGGGTCCGACCGTCGTGACACCGCGAGGGCGCCGACGACGACGAAGAGGAGGTAGACCGCCGGGACCACGAAGCCGACCGTCGCCCAGGCGACGGGACTGCCGAGCAACGCTCCGACCACACCGACGAGCCCGGCGACCAGGCCGAGCGCGACGGCGACGACCATCGCCGGCGGGACGAAGTAGCGCAGGCCGTTGCCGGCGGGGGAAGCGTCGGGCGAGTTCACCGCGCCACAGCCCGGTCGCGACGAACTGGCGGACGAGACGGCGGAGGCTCGGCCGGGGCCGGTAGGTGACGACGAGCTCGGGGGTGAACCAGACCGTGCCGCCGGTGGTGCGCAGGCGCCGGTTGAGCTCCCAGTCCTGCCCGCGCTTGATGCCCTCGTCGAAGAGCCCGACGGCGAACAGCCGCTCCCGTCGGAACACCCCGAGGTACGCCGTCTCGGCCGGTCCGGCCTGCCCGCCGACGTGGTGCGGGGTGCCGCCGAGGCCGACGCGACTGCCGTACGCCAGGGCGACGGCCTTCTCGAAGGGGGTGCGGCCCTCGGCGCGCATGATGCCGCCGACGTTGTCCGCGCCGGACTCCTGCAGGGTCCGCACGGCGATCCGCGTGTAGTCCCGCGGCAGGACGCTGTGGGCGTCGACCCGGACGACGATCGGGTGCTCGGAGGCCCGGATCGCGACGTTCAGCCCGGCCGGCGTGGAGCCGACCGCGTTCTCGACCGCGCGGATCCGCGGGTCCGCGGCGCTCATCTCGGCGACGAGCTCGTTCGTGCCGTCGATCGAGGGGCCGAGGGCCAGGATGACCTCGAACGGCCCCTGGTAGTCCTGCTCGAGCAGACTGCCCACCGCCGCGCGGACCTCGGTGACCTCGTTGAGGACGGGCATGACGTAGGAGACACCCGGCAGGGCCTGTCCGTCGTGCTGCATGTGATCCTCGGGGTCCGGCGGGCGCGGCACGGCCCGCCGGGGCCGTCTCCGCAGAGCGGACCCGAGCCTATCAAGCACCCGGGGCGGCCACCTGGCCGCGCCCCGCCGCGCCCCGGCGGACGCACGGGAGGCTCCCCCACCAGCTGGTGGGGGAGCCTCCCGTCCGGAGCGTCCCGGGTCAGTTCGAGCTGTCGTACGTGCCGAGCTTGACGTTCGCCGTGCGGGTCTCCCCGTTGCGGACGTAGGTGATCTCGGTCGTCGCACCGCCGGCGTAGAAGCGGACCTGCGCGGTGAGGTCGGTGGCGTCCGCGATGGAGGCGTCACCGAGCTTCGTCACGACGTCGCCCTTCTGGAGCCCGGCGTCGGCCGCCGCGCCACCCGAGGTGACGTCCTTGATCAGTGCGCCCACCTGCGTGGCGCTCGCGTCCTCGGTCGCGTCGCCGACGGAGGCGCCGAGCAGACCGTGGGTGGCCTTGCCGTTCTCGACGATCTCGGTCGCGACGCGCTTGACCAGGTTCGACGGGATCGAGAAGCCGACGCCGATGCTGCCGGCCTGCGAGCTGGACGAGTCCGAACTGCCGGCGCTGGCGATCGCGACGTTGATGCCGATGAGCGCGCCCTTGTCGTCGAGCAGCGCGCCACCCGAGTTGCCGGGGTTGATCGACGCGTCGGTCTGGATCACGGGGAGCGAGACGGTCGTGCTGGCTCCGGAGCTGCTGCCGTTGTCGCCGTTGCCCCAGAAGTCGAACGGGCCGTTGCCGTTGTTGCCCTGGCCCTCGTTCGTGTCGCCGCCGGCGTTCGGGTCGCTCGAGGTGACCTGGATGCTGCGGTTCAGCGTGGAGACGATGCCGTCGGTGACGGTGTTCGACAGGCCGAGCGGCGCACCGATCGCGACCGCGGTGTCGCCGACGTTGAGCTTCGACGAGTCGGCGAAGTCGATCGGCGTGAGGTCGGGCGCGTCGATCTTGATGACCGCCAGGTCGACCGTCGGGTCGGTGCCGACGAGCGTGCCCTTGTAGACCTTGCCGTTCGAGGTCGTCACCGAGATGGTGCCGTTCGCGCTGTCGCCGTCGAGCGTCACCACGTGGGTGTTCGTGACGATGTAGCCCTCCTTGTTCAGCACGACACCCGAACCGGTGCCTGCCTCGCTGCTCGCGGAGACGTTGATCGTGACGACCGACGGGGTGGCCTTGGCGGCGACCGCGGTCACGACGGTGGCGGAGTCGTAGTCGTTCACGGTGAGGTTGCCACCGCTCTGCGAGGTGCCCGAGCCACCGACGACCGTGCCGCCGTCCGACGCTGCGCCCGCCGCCCAACCGGCGCCGCCGCCGACGAGACCGGCGATCACGGCGGCCGCGACCAGCGGCAGCACGAGACGGTTCCGACCCGAGCGGTCGCGCGGGGTCGTGCTCGTGGCGGCCGGGGAGCCGGTGAAGTAGTGGCCGTTCTCCGGCCGCTGGTCGGCTGCCGCACCGAACGCACTCGCACCGGAGGCCGTGTGGTGGTCGCTCACGTGCTCGCCGTACCGGGGAGCGTCCTGGCCGTACTCACCCTGCTGGCCGTACTGGCCCTGGGCGTACTGCCCCTGGCCGTACTGGTCCTGCTGGCCGTACCGGGTGTCGCCGGACGTGTCGTGCTCGCCGTACTGGCCCTGCCCGTACTGGGCGGTGCCGTACTGGCCCTGCCCGTACTGGGCCGTGCCGTACTGGTCCTGCCCGTACTGCGCGCTGCCGGACTGGCCGCTCCCGTACTGGCCCGAGCCGTGCGGGCCCGAGCCGTACTGATCCGAGCCGTACTGCCCGCCCTGGCCGTACTGACCCTGCTGCGCGTACTGGCCGTACTGGCCGTACTCGGCGGTCGGTGCCGCATCCGCGGACCCTGCGTCGGCCGTCGGGTACGGGGCGGTGTACCGGTCCGTGTAATCGGAGGCGGCAGCGAACTGCTCGGTCTCCTGCGCCGGAGTCGTCCCCACCACGTCCGTGTCGTCGGCGTCGTGGTGCCCGTGGCGGGTCCCGTTCGACTCGTGCGGACCGGTGGTCTCGTCGCGACGGTCGTCGTCGCCGTGTCCGTGGTGTGTGTCGCTCATGCTGGACGTGCTCCTTCCAAAGCTCCTGCAGTCTTCTCCACCGACCTGGGCGGTCCTGATGGCGCAGCTGCGAGCTGACCAAGCCGATCGTATGCGTCGGCTGTGTGCTCGACCCGCAGATGTCCGCCGGAGGCGACCACCGGAGGCGACTGCCGGGCGGAGGCTAGGTTGGGGTCCGACGCGCGCCGAGCCTCCCGGCCGGTGCCCCGAGGGTGAGAGGGGTCGCGCATGCGGCAGACCGGTCCGTGGCTCCGAGCCGCCGAGGGAGCGATGCTGCTGGGCCCCGACCGGGTGCCGGCGCCGACCGTCTTCGCGGAGATGAGCGCCCTCGCCGCAGCGACCGGCGCCGTCAACCTGGGACAGGGCTTCCCGGACGAGGACGGGCCCGCAGAGGTCCTCGACGCGGCCGTCCGTGCGATCCGGGACGGTGCCAACCAGTACCCGCCCGGCCGCGGGACCCCGGACCTCCGTGCCGCCGTCGCCGAGCACCAGGCGCGCTGGTACGGGATCGACGTCGACCCCGACCGGGAGGTCCTCGTCACCGCCGGTGCCACCGAGGCCCTGGCCGCGACCCTCCTGGCGCTGGTCGAGCCCGGTGACGAGGTCGTCACCTTCGAGCCGTTCTACGACGCGTACGGCGCGCTCATCCGACTCGCCGGCGCGGAGCACGTCACGGTCCCGCTCCGGGCGCCGGACTTCCTGCCGGACGAGGCGGACCTCCGCGCCGCGTTCTCCGACCGGACGCGCGTGGTCCTCGTGAACACCCCGCACAACCCGACGGGTCGGGTGCTGCCGATCGAGGTGCTCCGCACCGTGGTCGAGCTCGCGGAGCGCCACGACGCCGTGATCGTCACCGACGAGGTCTACGAGCACCTGGCGTTCGCCGGCACCCACGTGCCGCCGGCGTCGTTGCCCGGAGCGCGGGACCGCACGGTGTCGATCTCCAGCGCCGGGAAGACCTTCAACACGACGGGCTGGAAGATCGGCTGGCTCACGGCCCCGGCAGCGCTGGTCGAGGCGATCACGACCGTCAAGCAGTACCTGACCTTCGTCAACGGGGCACCCTTCCAGCCGGCGATCGCGACCGGGCTCCGCCTGCCCGACACGGTGTTCGCCGGGATCGCCGCCGACCTCGGGGCGAAGCAGGAGCTCCTCGCCACCGGTCTGGCCGCCGCCGGGTTCGGGGTGCTGCGCCCGGACGCCGGCTACTTCGTCATCGCGGACGCCGCTCCGCTCGGACACGACGACGCCCGCGCGCTCTGCCTCGAGCTCCCGCGGCTCGTCGGCGTCGTGGGGGGTGCCGGTGTCCGCCTTCGTCCGGCCCGACCACGTCGATGGGTACCGGTCGCTCATCCGGTTCGCGTTCTGCAAGCGCCGGTCGGTCCTCGAGGAGGCCGTGTCACGGCTGGCCGGGCTCGCTCAGTCCCGCGGGACCACCGCGTAACGACCGAGGGACAGCGACGGGTTCACCGCCCGCACACGGTCCGTGACCGCGGTGTCCACCGTCACCACGAGGAGCCCCGGCTCCGCGCCGAGCGCTGCGACCGCGGTGCCCGTCGGGTCGAGCGCCACCGACGCCCCGATCCCGACCGGGGGGCGCCTGACCGACCCCGAGCACCCACACGGTGTTCTCGACGGCGCGCGCCGTGAGCAGGGTCCGCCAGTGGTGCTCCTTGCCCGGACCGCGGACCCACTCGGCCGGCAGCACGACGACGTCCGCGGCCCCGGTGTCCGTCGCGGCGAGACGTCGCGTCACCTCGGGGAACCGCAGGTCGTAGCAGGTCTCGAGCCCGACCCGGACGCCGTCGACCTCCACGACGGGCAGCTGCGCGGGGTCGCCGGCCTCGATGCGGTCGGACTCCCGGGAACCGAACGCGTCGTACAGGTGCACCTTCCGGTAGGTCTCGAGGACCGAGCCGTCCGCACCGATCGCGACGAGCGTGTTGCGGAACCGACCCGGGGTCTCCCCCCGCCTCGGCGACGCCGACGACGAGTGCGATGCCGGTGCTCCGCGCGATCCGACGGAGGCCCGTGACGAACGAGCCGTGGAGCGGCTGCGCGGCCGCGACGAAGCGGTCGTCGATGTCGGCGGTGAAGTACGAGGTGTACTCGGGCGTGACCAGGAGGCGGGCGCCGCGCGCGACCGCGTCGACGGCGGCGGCGCGGACGGTCTCGAGGTTCGCGGCAGGGTCGTCTCCGGGGGGCGAACTGCGCCGCGGCGATGGTCAGTGTCGTCACGGTGCCAGGCTAACCACGCCGGGCTCCGTCAGGACCGGACGTCGAGGACGTCGAACGACCGCCGCAGGATCCCCACGACGTCGTCGCCGCCCTCCGCCCACCTCGCCACCGAGACGTCGAAGCACCCGAGCGCGGCCTGCACGACCGTCCGCGCACGCAGGTCGCCGTCCGTCCCCCCCGAGCCGGTCGACCACCAACGGGAGGAGCACCTCGGCCCAGGCGTGGTGCTTCTCGGTGTTCCGCGCCCGGAGCGACGGTGTGCTCAGCATCACCCGGACGGAGCGCCGTCCGGTCTCCGGATCGTCGTCACTGCCGTGCTCGAGCATCGCCACGAAGGCCTCACGCAGGGCGCTCCAGACCGGTTCGTCCGCCGGACGTGCGCCGAACGCCGCGGCGAGGGCGGCACCGTGCCGGGCCGGGTCACCGATGACCGCGTCCTCCTTTGCCGGGAAGTACCGGTGGAAGCTCCGTGCCGAGATGCCCGCCTCCGCAGCCACCTGCTCGACCGTCACCCGGTCGAACCCCTCCGCGTCGAACCGGGCGATGGCGACCGCGGCGATGCGCGCTCGCACTGCATCGCGGGCGATGTCCCGTAGTCCGGGCCGTGCCTCCGCCGTCTCGCTCATGGTTCGATCGTACCCCTGAGTCAGCGTCTGCCGTAGTTGACAGACTCTGCCAAGTACGGCGTACAGTGCCACTCGAACCACGATCCGTTCCAGGAGGACGACATGCAGCAACGAACACTCGGACGACAGGGCCTGGTCGTCAGCGCGATCGGCTACGGCGCGATGGGCACGACCTTCGCGTACGGCCCCGGCGACGACACGGAATCCGTCGCCGCGATCCGGCACGCGCACGACCTCGGCGTCACCCACTTCGACACCGCGGAGCTCTACGGCTGGGGAAGCGGTGAGCGGCTCCTCGGCGCCGCACTCGCCCCGATCCGCGACCAGGTCACGATCGCGACGAAGTTCGGCTTCACGGACACGTACGCCCCGAACTCGCAGCTCGACCACATCCGCGACGTCGTCGACGCCAGTCTGCGCAACCTCGGCACCGACTCGATCGACCTGCTCTACCAGCACGTGCACGACCCGCAGGTCCCGGTCGAGGACGTCGTCGGCGTCATGCAGGAGTTCGTGCAGGCCGGCAAGGTCCGCTACCTCGGCCTGTCGAACACCGACGCCGAGAACATCCGCCGGGCGCACGCGGTCCACCCGATCTCCGTGCTGCAGACCGAGTACTCGGTCTTCGCCCGCGAGTCGGAGGACCTGTTCCCGGTCGTCGACGAGCTCGGCATCGGTCTCGTCGCCTACTCACCCCTGGCACGCGGCTTCCTCAGCGGCGCAGTGCGACCGCGGAGCACCTACGCGGAGGACGACATCCGCCAGTGGCTGGAGTGGTGGGCCCCGGAGAACTGGGACGCGAACACCGCGGTCGTCGCAGGGCTCACCGAGCTCGCTGCGGAGAAGGACGTCTCCCTCTCGCAGCTGGCGCTCGCGTGGATCCTGGCGCAGCGCGACGACATCGTCCCGATCCCGGGATCGCGGAACCCGGGGCGCGTCGCCGAGAACGTCACGGCCGCTGACGTCACGTTCACCTCGGACGAGCTCGCGCGCATCGACGCGCTCGGTCGCGGCGTCCGTGGCGCACGCGCCACGAGCTGAGCGAGCGACCGCGTCCTGGCAGGACCGGTGACGGACGGGAGGCCCGGTGCCAGCTGGCGCCGGGCCTCCCGTTCGTTCTCCACGCACCCCGGCGTGTCGACCCCGACGGCGGACGCGACGATGAGCCACGACGAGCAGAGGACGTCCGGAGGCACCGGACGGCGCGAGCGCGCCGGGATCGGCTTGAACGGGCAGAGGGGCCGGGAACACGAAGAAGCCCCGGTCCGTGAGGACCGGGGCTTCTCGTGTCGCGTTGGTTGCGGGGGGCAGGATTTGAACCTACGACCTCTGGGTTATGAGCCCAGCGAGCTACCGAACTGCTCCACCCCGCGGCACATGGAAAACACTACACGGGATCGGGCGGGGTGCCAAATCGAGCACCCCGCCCGCCCGCATCAACCGTCGGAGCCGCTGCCACCCTGCGCTGCGATGGCGTCCTCGACGGCCTCCTGCAGTCGCTGGTCGGCCTCGGCGGCGGCGACCAGGTCGTTGTCGGCGTACGCCTGCTCACGAGCCCGGAGCGCCTCGTCCGCTTCGGACAGCGCCTGCTGCAGGTCCGGCGTCGCAGCGCCGGAGGACGACCCACCGGTCGCGCCGCCGGTCGCACCACCGGTGGCACCGCCCGTCGAGCTCCCACCCGTCGACGTGTCGGAGCCCTCGTCGTCGGAGTCCGAGTTCCCCGCAGCCGCACCGGAGTCACCCGCGGCCGCGCCCGAGTTGCCGCCGAACAGTTCGTCGAGCGCCTCGTCGAGCGTGTCCTCGAACGCGATCTTGTCCCCGAAGGCCACGAGCACCTTCTGCAGCAGCGGGTACGACCCACTCGACGTGGACTGCACGTACACCGGCTGCACGTAGAGGAACCCACCACCGACCGGCAGCGTCAGCAGGTTGCCCTGCTTGACGGTGCTGTTGCCCCGCTTGAGGATGTTGAGCTCCTGCGAGACGGCCGGGTCGGAGTTGAACAGGTTCTGCACCTGCGACGGGCCGGGGATGCTGTCGGTCTTCGGGATCGTCAGCAGCGTGAGCTTGCCGTAGCCCTCGCCCTTCTTGCCCTTGCCTGCCCCGCTGGCGTCGGATCCGACGGCCAGGTAGCCGGTCAGCACGTTCCGCGCGTTCGACGACGAGTTCTGCTTCGGGATGTAGGTGCTGTACAGCGAGTAGGCCGTGCCCGCGCCCGGCACCTTCATCGTCAGGTAGTACGGGTCCTGCTGGTCCGGGTTCGTCGCCGTGGTCTGCGTCCCGAGCGCGTTCGTGGTGTTCGCGTTCGTCCCGGTGGTGGTGCCCGCCGAGTCGGCGTCCCCGGCGCTCGTCGAGGTCGAGGTCGGGTCGACCGGCGTCGTCCACGCGTCGTCGCCCGAGTAGAACGAGTTCGCGTTGGTGACGTGGTACGTGCCGAGGATGCTCCGCTGGACCTTGAACAGGTCGGTCGGGTAGCGCACGTGGGCGAGCAGGTCGGCGCTCATCGCGGACACCGGCTGCAGCGACGTCGGGAAGACCTTCTGCCACGTCTCGAGCACCGGGTCCTTCGTGTCCCAGGCGTAGAGCGTGACCTTGCCCGTGTAGGCGTCGACCGTGGCCTTCACCGAGTTCCGGATGTAGTTCACCTGGTCGGTGCGGAAGCTGCCGGAGTCGGTGCCGTTGATGCTGTCCGTCATGCTCTGGCTCTGCGAGTACGGGTACGCGTTGCTCGTCGTGTAGCCGTCGACGATCCACTTGATGCGGTTGTCGACGATCGCCGGGTACGCGTCCTGGTCCAGCTTCAGGTAGGGCGCGACGTTCTGCACGCGCTTGACCGGGTCACGGTCGTACAGGATCTGCGAGTCGGCGTTGACGGCGTTCGACAGCAGGATCTGCTCCGACTGGAACTTCGCCGCGTAGACCAGGCGGTTGAAGAAGTTGCCGATCTTCGGTCCGCCGTCCGCCGCGTAGGTCGTGGTGGCGTTGCCGTCGTCGTCGTCCGAGCCGGACGGGTAGTCGAGCTCGACGTCCTTCGTGCCCTCCGGTGCCCCGACGATCGAGTACGCCGGCGAGTTCTCGCCGAAGTAGACGCGCGGCTGGTACTTGCCGAGGGTGTCGCCGGCCGGGATGCCCGACTCGATGAACACCGGCTTGCCGTCGGATGCCCGCTGGTTGCCGTACGCCGCGACGACGCCGTAGCCGTGCGTGTAGACGAACGTCCGGTTGTACTGGGTGGCCGAGGCACCGAGGCCGTCGAGGTCGATGTCACGCACCGCGAGCACGGTGTCCTCGGTCTTGCCGTCCACCTGGTAGCGGTCGACGTCGAGCTGGTCGGGGAACTTGTAGTACTGCCGGTACTGCTGGAGCTGGCTGTACGTGTCGGAGACGATCTTGGGGTCGATGATGCGGATGTTCGCCGTCGTCTGGGCGTCCTCGGACAGGGCACCGGTCGTCGCCGTGGTGGTGGCGTCGTAGTCCTGTTCCTGGACCCCGGCGACGTTGTAGGCGTCCCGGGTGGCGTCGATGTTCCGCTGGATGAACGCGGACTCGAACGAGCGCTCGCTCGGTGCGACCTGCAGGCGCTGGACGATCCAGGGGTAGATCCCGCCGATGACGATCGCGGACACCAGGAGCAGCCCGGTCCCGATGATCGACACGCGCCAGCGGCCGATGACCGCCGTCACGATGAACAGGATCGCCACGATCGCCGCGATGCCCGCCATGATCTCGCGGCCCGGGATCGTCGCGTTCACCTCGGTGTACTGCGCGCCCGTGATGAGGGAGTTGTCCTTCGTCAGCGCCGTGTACTGGTCGAGCCAGAGACTGGCGGCCTGCAGCGCGATGTAGAGCGCGGCCGTGATCGCGAGCTGGATGCGCGCGGCCTTCGAGATGCGGACCTCTCGACCGCCGAAGCGGATCGCGCCGTACAGGTACGTCGCGGCGAGCGCGGCGAGGCCGGCGATGAGCACGACGGCGGATGAGTACGCCACGACGGCGCGCCAGAACGGCAGCTCGAAGACGTAGAACCCGACGTCGAGCCCGAACTGCGGGTCGGTCTTGCCGAACGGCGTCCGGTTGAGGTACTCGAGGACGGTGCTCCAGCGCGGTGCGGTCGCCAGACCGGCGAAGACGCCGAGCACCGCGGGGATGCCGAGCACCACGACGCGGCGCAGCGGCTCGATGACCTGCTGGTAGCGGTCGAGCTGCGCGTTGAGCTTCGCGTAGACCGGACGGAACCGGAAAGCGAGGACGATGCTCAGCCAGACCGGGATCGCCATGCCCAGGAAGCCGGCGACGAACATGGCCGTCCCGGCGAGCCACCGGGTGGTCAGGACGCGCTCGAACCCGAGCTGCGCGAACCACGCGTAGTCGGTGTACAGGCTGGCGAAGATGAAGAAGCCGATCACCAGTGCGGCCAGCACGATGATCGTGACCACGATCGGGACACGCGGCGAGCGCCGTCCCGCGGTGGACGAGGTGTTCGTCACTTGTTGTGCTCCAGACGTGTCGGACCGGCGGCGCCGGCAGGCCGAGCCGTCAGTGCTGACGATCCTATTCGTCCCGGCCGACAGTGAACCTGTGCCGCATCTCAGGATCGCGCCCCGGGCCTCCCGGCCCAGCCGTCCGGGCCGTCCGTGCCGGTCGTCCGGGAGGCCGGCGGCCCGGAGACCGCGGCAGCGCGCCTGGCGCTCAGGAGGTGCAGCGCTCGAGCCCGGCCGTGCTCCGGCCCGCCGCGATCGTCTCGAGGTCGGTGACCGCCTGGTCGAGCGTCGAGACCGCGTACACGTCGAGGCCGTCCGGTACGTGTCCGACCACCTCGTCGCAGTTCGCCTTCGGGGCGAGGAACACCGTGGCGCCCGCCGACTCGGCGCCGTGGAGCTTCTGCCGGATGCCGCCGATCGGTCCGACCGCGCCACCGGCGGTGATCGTGCCGGTCCCGGCGACGTGCTCGCCGCCGTTCAACGCGCCGGGCGTGATCTCGTCGATGATCCCGAGCGCGAACATCATGCCCGCCGAGGGCCCGCCCACGTCCTGCAGCGCGATGTCGACGTCGAAGGGGAAGTCGTAGTGCTCGACCACGCCGACGCCGAGCAGCGCGGTGCCCTGCTCGGTCCGCGGGGTGACCGAGAGCTCCCGCGTCGCCCCGTCCCGCTCGACGGTGATCGTCGCCGGTGCGCTCGTGCCGTGCTCCGCGACGAGCTGCCGGAGGGTCGACGCGTCGGAGTTCGTGGTGAGGGACGTGCCGTCGAACGCCGTGATGACGTCCCCCCTCACGGACCACGCCGTCGGCCGGGGAGCCCTGCTGCACGGTGCCCACCTCGAGTTCGCTCGGGACCTCGAACCCCTCCTGCACGAGGGCCGCGGCGACGGAGGACTGCTGGGAGTTCGTCATGTCCGCGGCGTCCTGCTCGTTCACCTGCTCGGTCGTCCGTCCGGGCGGGTAGATCGCGCTCGCGGGCACCACCGCCTCGGACTCCGAGAAGAGGGCGCGGATGACGCTCGTCCACGGCGGCCGTTCGGTCGCCGTGCCCTGCACACTGACCGTGAGCATGTCGAGCGCGCCCGACGTCGGGTAGGTGCGGTGCCCGTCGATCTGGATGAGTTCGACGTCCTTCGCGTCCTTGCCGGTCCCCTGCCGCTGCGTGCCGATCGTGTTGAACACCGGGCCGGGCATCTCGATGAGGTACGGGCTCGGCAGCAGGCTCGCGACGACCGCCAGGACGAGGGCGCCGACGACGAAGGCCCAGCCGACCGTCCGTGAGCGCGAGCGACGACGGGGGGGCGGGGGGCGAAGAGGGTCACACGGGTCCTTCCGGAGGCTGTTCGCCCACGGCGCAGCCGGACGGGCGGTTGCCCGGGCCGGTCCCAGGCACGGCCTCACGGGCAGCGGTTAGCGTAGTCGGCATGCCTGATCAACCGCAGCCGGGGCCGGACGACGACTTCCGGGAGATGCTCCGCAAGCTCCTGTCCGGCGAGGGCCAGATCGACCCGTCGCAGCTCGCCGGAGCCGCCGGCCTGCCGAACGACCCGACCTTCGTCGCGAACCTCATGAGCCAGCTCCAGCGGGCCGCGCAGGACGGCGGCGACGGCATCGACTTCACCGTGACGGCCGAACGCGCCGCCACGATCGCCCGCGAGGGCGAGCAGCCGCTCGACCCCGCCACCGCGCAAGCAGCGGCGCAGGCCTTCCAGGTCGCGGCGCTCTGGCTCGACGAGGTGACCACCGTCGCGGAACTCACCTCGACACCGAGCGTCTACACGCGCGAGCAGTGGGCGAAGGCGACCGCACCCGTGTGGTCGCAGATCGCCGAGCCCGTGGCGTCGAGCATCGCGACCGCCCTCACCGAGGCGATCGACCAGCGCGCGCCCGAGGAGCTCAAGCTCATGCTCGGCGACGTCTCGAAGGCCATGCGCGGGGTCGGTGGTGCGCTCTTCGCGATCCAACTCGGCCAGGTCGTCGGGCAGCTCGCCAAGGAGGTCGTCTCCGGCGGCGACGTCGGCGTCCCGCTCCTCGACGAGCAGGTCGCCGCGCTCGTGCCGCAGAACGTCGCCGAGTTCGCCGAGGGCCTGGACGTCCCGGCCGACGAGGTGCGCATCTACCTCGCCGTCCGCGAGCTCGCCCACGCCCGACTGTTCCGCTCGGCACGCTGGCTGCGGCTGCACATCATCTCGTCGATCACGGAGTACGCCAAGGGCGTGCACATCCCGTTCGACCGGGTCGAGGAGTCCCTGTCGGGCATCGACCCGACCGACCAGGAGCAGCTGCGGGACGCGCTGGCCTCCGGGGCGCTCATCCCGCCGCGGACCCCGGAGCAGGACGCCGCCCTCGCCCGACTCGAGACGATGCTCGCGCTCGTCGAGGGATGGGTCGACACCGTCACGGCCGCCGCGACCGCCCGTCTCCCCCGCTCCGGCGCGATCGCGGAGATGGTGCGACGTCGTCGCGCCGCAGGAGGCCCGGCCGAGTCCGCCTTCGCGACGCTGGTCGGTCTCGAACTCCGCCCGCGCCGACTCCGTGAAGCGGCCGCGATGTGGCAGCGGGTCACCGACGAACTCGGTGCCGGCGAGCGCGACGCGCTCTGGGCCGCGTTCGACCTGGTGCCCGGCTCGGACGACATCGACGCGCCGGAGTCCCTGGTCGCCCGGCTCCGCGACCCGTCGCAGACGCCGGAGGACGACGCGTTCGACCGAGCGCTCGAGGACCTGCTCAACGACACCACCGCCGACCGTCCGCACGAGGACGAGGACGGCGGCATCGAGGACTCCGGCATCGAGGACTCCGGCGACGGCCCGACGGCCGGGCCCGCCGACGGCGACCCGCAGGGCGGACCGCGGCACTAGTCACCCCGGTCGGGACGGGAGGCGCGACCCGCCTTGCGTCCCGACCGTCCGGCCCGCCTCGTCTTGTCCACAGATCGGCGTCCGGACTGCCCCGTCGGCGGTGCCTGCGCCAGCGTGGACGCATGGGCATCCGCATCGACCCGACGCTCGAGTTCATCTGGCGCGATCCGTGCACGGTCCAGCTCGGGGTCGACCCGCCGCGCGCGCTGGTCACCTTCCCGACGACGGCCGAGGAGCGCTTCCTCTGCGCGCTCCGGAGCGAGACCGGACGGGACGCGATGGCCGGGGTCGCCCGGAGCGTCGGCTGCCCGCCCGCCGTCGCGGCCCGGTTGCTCGGGGACGCCGCTCCGGCCCTGGTCGACCTGGACGCGGAGCCGGCCGCCCGGGTCGAGGTGTCCGGTGCCGGGCCGCTCGCGCAGGAGCTCGACCGGATGCTCACCGGTGACGGCGTGACCGTCGTGCGGACGTCGGTGCCGCGCGGCGGCCCGGTCCCCGAGCCCGACCCGCCGCCGACGCTCGCCGTCCTCGTCGCCGACCACGTGACCGACCCGACGGTCCGGGCCGCCTGGTGTCGCCGGTCGGTCCCGCACCTGCCGGTGGTGGTGGGCGACGGACGTGTCCGCGTCGGGCCGTTCCTGGTCCCGGGAGCCGGGCCGTGCCTCCAGTGCGTGGAACTCGAGCGCACCGACGCGGACCCCGCCTGGCCGGCGATCGCCGCGCAGGTCTGGGGCCGTCCCGTGGCCGCACTGTCGCCCTACCGGGCTGCGACGGTCGCCACGACGGTGACCCGGCTGGTCCTCGAGCGGCTCCCCCCTGGTGACCCAGTACCCGGACGCGCAGCAGCTCCTGGTGGACCGGACGGACCTGTCGGTCACGGTGCGGCGGGTCGCTCCGCATCCGCGGTGTGCGTGCCGAGGGCTGCCAGGAACCGACTCGCCACCCGGGCCCCACCCCGTGTGGACCCCTGACCGGACCACGTCAGCGTCAGGGAACGACGAGCACGGGTGATGCCGACGTAGAAGAGCCGACGTTCCTCGTCGACGCCGTCGTCGGTCGTCGCGTACGAGATCGGCAGCAGCCCCTCGGCGACGCCCGCGAGCACGACGTGCGGCCACTCCAGGCCCTTCGACGAGTGCAGCGTCGCGAGCGTGACGGCGTCGAGTTCCGGCTCGTGGTGGGTCGCGGCACGGTCCACCAGATCGGCCGTGAACTGCTGCATGGTCGTCCCGGCCGGCGAGGACTCGGCGAGCTGCATGATCGCCTGCAGGGCCTCCCACTGCTCACGCACGGCACCGGTGCCCTCCGGCGGGGTGCGCGTCCACCCGCTGATCTGCAGCACGAGCTCCACCCGGCGCAGGAGCTCGTCGTCGGTCTGCCGGACCGCCTCGCCGCGCATGTGGTGCACGGCGAGCTTCACCTCCGGGCGGTCGAAGAAGCGCTTCCCGCCCTGCACCCGGTACGGGATCCCGTTGCGGGCGAGCGCCGACTCGATCGCCGCGGACTGCGCGCCGACGCGGTACAGGACGGCGCACTCGCCGTACGCCGCCCCGCCGTCCACGAGCTCGGTGATGCGGCGGGCGATCGTCGCGGCCTCGTCCCCGTCGTGCGCGCAGGCGAGCACCGTCGGCTCCGGACCGGGGGCGGTCTCCTGCGCGACGAGGTCGAGCGCCCCCGGCTGCCCGCGCATGAGTGCGTTCGCCGCGTGCACGACCTCTGGGGTGGAGCGGTAGTTCCGTTCGAGCCGGAGCACGGACGCGCGCGGGAACTCCGAGCCGAACCCGAGCAGGTAGCGGCTGGACGCGCCGGTGAACGAGTAGATCGTCTGGCTGGCGTCACCGACCACGCACAGGTCGTCCCGACCGCCGAGCCACGCGCGGAGCAGGTCGTGCTGCACGGGCGAGACGTCCTGGTACTCGTCCACCACGAAGAACCGGTACTGCTGACGCACGTAGGACGCCACCCGGGGCTCGGACTCCACCATGCCGAGGGTCGCGAGCAGCACGTCCTCGAAGTCCATCTGCCGACGGTCGTCCTTGAGCCGCTCGTACGCGCGCATGAGGTCGACCACGCGGGACGGCGAGGTGTCGCGTGGCATCGTCCGCTCGGTCGCGGCGGACTCGTACTCGTCGTACGTGAGCCGCTGCACCTTGCGCCACTCGACCTCGCCGGCCAGGTCGCGGAGCGTCGGGGTGTCGACCCGCAGGCCGATGGTGTCCGCGGCGTGCGCGATCATCCGGCCCTTGGACTCGACGAGCCCGGGGGCGTGCCCGCCGACCGTGTCCGGCCAGAAGTACCCGAGCTGGGACATCGCCGCGGCGTGGAACGTCCGGGCCTGGACGGCTCCGGCGCCGAGGGCGCGCAACCGCGAGCGCAGCTCTCCCGCCGCCCGGGTGGTGAAGGTCAGCGCGAGGACGTGGTTGGGCGAGTACGTGCCGGTCGCGACCCCGTAGGCGATGCGGTGCGTGATCGCGCGGGTCTTGCCGGTCCCCGCGCCCGCCAGCACGGCCACCGGACCGAGGAGCGTCCGTGCGACCGTCCGCTGCTCGGCGTCGAGTGCGGCGAGCAGCGCGTCCGGGGTCGGGGTCGACGGGTCGCCGGCGCCGGGTGCGACCGTCACGGCAGGTCGAGCGGCCCGCCGTACCACTCCTCGATGATCACGCGGGCGATCGAGGTCCGGCCGGGCAGCAGGATCGTGTCCCCGGCCTGTTCGCGGATCTCGTCGCGGGAGAACCAGCGGACGTCGAGGATCTCGACACCGTCCGGCCGGGCGGCGGAGGGGTCGCCGTCGACGGCACGTGCGCGGAACCCGACCATGAGCGACGCCGGGAACGGCCACGGCTGCGAGCCGAGGTACTCCGGTTCCTCGATGGTGACGCCCGCTTCCTCGAAGACCTCACGCCGGACGGCGTCCTCGAGCGACTCCCCCCGGCTCGACGAACCCGGCGAGCAGCGAGTACCGGTTCGCGTCCCAGGCAGCGTTCGAGCCGAGCAGGATGCGGTCCTCGCCGTCGGTGATGCCGACGATGATCGCCGCGTCGGTCCGCGGGAAGTGCTGGTGCCCCTCGGGGTCGCGGCGGACCCACCCGCCCGAGGTCGACTCGGTCGCCGAGCCGGTCCGCGGCGAGAAGCCGTGCACCGCGTGCCAGTTCGCCATCGCGACCGCTTCGACCGCGAGGCCCTGGTCGCGGGCGGACAGCTCGGTGCCGAACATGCGCAGGTTCTCCCACGCCGCGGTGTCCGGTTCGATGGCGGCGGCAGCGTCGTCGTCGACGAGCGCCGCGACGAAGCGGGTGCCGGCCGGGGCGTCGGCGGCGTCGGCGACCGCGCGTCCGAGGTAGAGCAGCGTCGCGTCCTCGGGTACCTGTCCGGCGTCGACGAAGCGGAGCGCGCCGTCGCCGCCCCGGAGCATCGCGCCGGCGTGGACGGGCAGGAACCGCGTCGCCGGGTCGTCCCGCAGCACGCGGTCGAGGTCGGGGGTGGCGCGGTACTCGGCATCGCGGTCGAGCTCGTTGCGGGCGAGCGGCAGCCGGGCGGCGAACTCCACGGTCACGCGGATCTCCTCGTGGTCGACACGTCCCGGGCCAGCGTGGCGCGCACCGATCGGGTGTGCCGCGGACCTACCCTGATGGGCATGGCGGGATCGCAGTTCACTCTAGCCGCGTTGGCGACGACGGCCGTGCCCGGGCTCGTCCTGACCGGGACGCGCACGCTCGGCTCGGTGGCCGCCGGTGACTACGAGTCGGCGGTCGTCCGTGACGCGGAGGGCCACAGCTCGGCGATCCGCCGGCCCCGGAACCAGCGCGCCGAGGCCCGCCAGTCCGCCGACCTGGTGGCCATCCGCGCGCTCAGCGCCGGGATCCGCACGCGCCTCCCGTTCGCCGTCCCGGAGTACCGCGGACAGGCGCCGATCGGGTCGACCCGCGCCATCCTCACCACGTTCGTCGACGGCGAGCACCCCGCGCTCCGTGACCTGACGGAACGTCCGGAGCTGGCGACCAGCGTCGGCCGCGCGGTCGCCGCGCTCCACGTCCTGCCCACGAGCTTCGTGACGGACGCCGGCCTGCCGTCCCTGACGCCCTTCGAGGTGCTCCGCTCCGCGGTCTCCGTGATGGACCGGGCCGTCGCGACGAAGCTCGTGCCGGCCGCGCTCCAGGAGCGCTGGGAGGGTGCCGCGCGCGACCAGCAGCTCTGGCAGTTCACGCCGACCGTCGTCCACGGCTCGCTCGGCGTCGACTCGCTGCTCGTGCAGGGCGACGAGGTCACGGGCGTGCTCGGCTGGGGCGAACTCCGCCTCGGCGACCCGGCGAAGGACCTGGCCTGGGTGCTCGCCGGCCGCCGCGAGGCGTTCGACACGGTCCTCAGCGCCTACACCGCCGGCGGTGGCGGTCGGGACCGGCAGCTCGGGCAACGCGCCCGCGTGCACCACGAGCTCGAGACCGCCCAGTGGCTGCTGCACGGGGTGCAGGTGAAGAGCACCGAGGTCGTCGACGACGCGGTCGCGATGATGCACCGCCTGGCCGAGGCCGTCCACGCACCGTCGGCCGCACCGCTGCAGGCGGTGTCGCCGGAGACGATGGAGATCGGCGAGGTCGAGCAGCTGCTCTCCTCGACCGAGCGCCGGCACGGCTGATCCGGCCTGGAGGCGCGGCTCGCCTCAGCCGATCGCGTTCCGCCAGGCGCGTTCCAGCCCGGCACGGTCGAGCAGCGACGTCGGTCGGACCTCGAGGTCGTCCGCCACGAAGTAGAACACCGCGTCGACGTCCTCGATCGGCCGGCCGGTGAACTCGGCGTACGCGACCCGGTACAGCGCGAGCTGCACCTGCCGGCGTTCCAGGTCCTCGGCACCGGTCGGGGCCTTGCCGGTCTTCCAGTCGACGACTTCGATCCGCCCGTCGATCTCGTAGACGGCGTCGAGCTTGCACACGACGCTGTGCCCGAGGAACGGGATGTGGATCTCGCGTTCGACCTCGAGGGGCGTCAGACCCGCCCAGCGTGACCGGGCGAAGGTCTCCTGGAAGTCGGCCAGCCGTCGGGCGTCGTCGTCCGTGACGGCGAGGTCACCGTCGGTGGCGGGAGCGGTCTCCCCGACGTCGAGGTCGAGTTCGCCGGCCCAGGCGTCGAGCCCGCCGTCCCACCCGCCGAGCGGCGCCGCGGCGCCACCGCCACGGGCACGCTGTTCGACCCACTGGTGGAACAGCGTGCCGAGGCGGGTGGCCCGGTACGGCCGCTCGGGCATCGGACGGCGCAGCCGTTCGGCGACGCGGTCCGGCTCGCCGAGGTAGTCCTTGAAACCGGACGCCGGGACGCGGTGCGGGACGACCACCGCGTGCGCGGCCGACCGGGCCGCCCGGCGTTCCGCGAGCAGCAGGTCGATGTCGGCGGCGTGGCGACCGGCGGCGCCGGGGTTCGCGTTGCGCACGCGCTCCGCGGCGGCGAGCACCCGCGGACCGCGGGAGCCGAACGGCACGTGCGGCCAGGTCTGCGTCGCTCCCTGGTCGCCGAGCGGGTTCGACTCGTGCGCGGTGCCCTCCGGGATCCGGTCGGCGGGGAGCACCCCGGCGTCGACGAGGTCGTGCAGGTACCGGCTCGGGGCCGTCGGCTTCACCCCGGTCGACCACGAGGACCCGGTGACGAGCAGCTCGTGCTTCGCGCGGGTCAGCGCCACGTAGGTCAGGCGGCGTTCCTCGTCCTCGTTCCGCGCCCGGACCTCGTCCTTGAAGGCGTCGATCGCCGTGACGACGTCCTTCTGGGTCTCCTGCCCGCGCCAGGCCAGACGGGGCAGTTCCTCGGCGTCGCCGCGGAACTCGTACGGCAACCGGCCGAACCCGAGCCACCCCGTCGACCCCTCCTGGGGCCGGGCGGGCAGGGCGCCCTCGACCATCCGCGGCACGGCGACCGCGTCCCACTCCAGGCCCTTCGAGCCGTGGATCGTCAGGATCTGGACGGTCCCGCCCTCGGGTTCCTCCGACCGCGGCCCCATGTCGTCGCGGCGGGCTGCGGCGTCGATCCAGCCGAGGAAGGCGCCGAGGTCGGCACGGTCGTCGGTCTGCACGAAGCCGCTCAGTTCGTCGACGAAGGCGTCGAGGTACGCCGACCCGCCCTGCTCGTGCGCGGCGACCTCGATGTCGAGCCGCATCTCCTGCACCACGAGCGTGACGAAGTCGACCAGGTCCCCGCCGGCACGGGAGCGCAGCGTGGCGAGCTGGGCGCCGAGGGCGCGCATCCGCTCGCGGCCGGCCGGGCTGATGCCGGCGAGGGCGGAGTGGTCGTCGGGCGCGGTCGTGACGAAGTCGAGCGCGTCGACCACGGAGCCCTGCTCCCCCCGCGGCGACGGACGCCCGGAAGGCCGCGGTGACGTCGTCGTCGAGGCGCTTGTGCGTGTGGTCGCGGCCGAACAACCAGCGCGCGAGACCGTGCAGCGCGACGATGTCCGCCGCGCCGACCCGCCACCGGGCACCGGCGAGCAGGCGGATGAGGTCGTTGCCCGCCGCCGGGTCGTGCAGCACGCGGAGGCAGGCCACCAGGTCGACGATCTCCGGCCGCTGCAGCAGCCCACCCGTCCCGAGCACGTGGTACGGCACCCCGCGGGCGGCCAGCGCTGCGGTGAACGCCGCCAGGTCCTTCCGGGCGCGCAGCAGGAGCGCCATCGAGCCGTCCGGGTTCCGCCCGCGGTGGTCCGCGAACCACGCGGCGACGGCGTCCGCCTCGTCGGGCAGGGTCTCCGGGAAGGCGACCGCCACCGTGCCGCGGTCCGCTCCCGGTCGCGGTGCGAGCTGCTCCACCCGGACGTCGGACGCGGCGGAGAGCGGGGAGACGACCGCGTTCGCCGCGGCGAGCACGTCGAGGGGGGTTCCGCCAACTCGTCGACAGGGCGTAGGTGACGACGGGGTCGGCGGCGGGCGCGCCGAAGTCCGCCGGGAACCGGGCGAGGTTCGCGGCACTCGCTCCGCGGAAGCCGTAGATGGACTGGTGCGGGTCCCCGACCGCCATCACCGGGTGGTCCCGGAACAGCCGCGCGAGGAAGCGCGTCTGCACGACCGAGGTGTCCTGGTACTCGTCGAGCAGCACCACCGCGAAGCGGGCTCGGAGGTCGGCGGCCACCCGCGGGGCGGCGTCGGCCGCGGCGAGCGCCAGGGCGATCTGGTCGGAGAACTCGACGAAGCCGCGGTCGACCTTCTGCCGACGGAACTCCTCCACCAGGTCGGCCAGGGGTTCGAGCGACCCGATCGCGGCGACGGCGTCGGTGACGGCCTTGTAGGGCGTGCCCCTGGTCGAGCCGGGCAGTTCCAGGAGCTCCCCGAAGTCGATCGCGAACCGACGGAGGTCCGCCGGGTCCACGAGGTGCTCGGACGCGGCCCCGGCGAGCGCCACCACGGCCGCGGTGACGGTGTCGACGTTGCGGTCGAGTCCGGCCAGGCGGTCGTCCCGTGCGGCGACGACGACCCGACGGGCGAGCTGCCAGGCGGACGGCTCGGTGAGCACCTGTGACTCGCCGTCCCGGCCGACGAGCAGGGCGTTCTCGCGGAAGACGGCGTTCGCGAAGGCGTTGTAGGTCGACACCGTGGGCGCGAGGAAGGCGTCGCCGGCAGCGATGAGCCCGGCGTCCTCGAGCGCGGCGATCCGGTCGTTGATGCGCACGCCGAGCTCGCCCGCGGCCTTGCGGGTGAAGGTCAGGCCGAGCACCTGGTCCGGCTGCACGAACCCGTTCGCGAGCAGCCAGACGACACGGGAGGCCATCGTCTCGGTCTTCCCGCTGCCGGCACCGGCGACGACGAGGGCCGGCGCGAGCGGTGACTCGATCACGGCCCGCTGCTGCTCGGTGGGTCGGGGCTTCCCGAGGGCGTCCGCGATCGCGTCGGCACCGACCCGCGGTGTCAGCGGGACGCCCCCCGTCGGGCACGCGGTGCTCGGGTCCGGGCGCAGGGGCGGCGGGGTCCGACCCGGTCCGACCGGTCCCGGCGCCGTCCACCGCTGTCGGCGCCTCGTCCGCGCTCACCAGGTCACCTCGCCGACGACGTGGATCCGGCACTCGGTGCCCGTGCGGGCGCGGTCACAGTGCTCGTCGACCGCCGCCAGGAACGTCCGTCCCGCCATGCCGCGCGCGACGCCGTGCAACCGCTCGCGGTACGCCTCGCGCGCTTCCGGGTCGAGCGCGCGCTGGGTCCGTTCCGAGTACGCGTGCGCGCCCTTCGGGTTCTGCACGAAGACGAGCCGGGCGTCGGTGGTCTCCGCTCCGACCGGGACGCCCTCGACCGCGCCGTCGGCGACCGCGAGCTGGTAGGCGGCGAGCTGCGGATGGGCCGGCATGTCGTTCTTCTCGCTCGGCATCGATCGCCCGGTCTTCAGGTCGACGATGCTGATCCGGCCGTCGGGGTCGACCTCGATCCGGTCGATGCTCCCCCCGCACCCGGGCCGGGCCGGTCACCAGGGCGAAGGAGGACTCGGCACCGAGCAGTCGTCGCCCCGCGCTGGCGGTGGTCCGGAGGTAGTCGCTGAGCCCCTCGATCATCCGTCGGGTCCTCGCGCGCTCACGGTCCGCGATCCACGGCGACTCGAACGTCAACTCGTCCCACCGGCCCTCGACCCGCTGCCACAGTGACTCGACGTCGATCTCGGTCGCGTGCTCCATCGCCTCGTGCACGATCGTCCCGATGCCCATCGCGGGGCTCGGGGCGCCGCCGCCGAACGTCTGCGCGAACCAGTGCACGGGGCACTCCTCGAACGTGCCGATGCGGGAGGGCGACACCGACACCGTCGGCGGGACGGGCTCGTCGCCGTCCTCGGGCACCACCGGTGCGGCGTCGAGGTCGACGAGCGGCGCGTCGGTCGTCGGCTCGGCCAGGCCGTACCAGTCGTCCGGCGACGCCCCCCGGCACGTCCTCGGCGGCGAGGCGCGCGAGTGCGGACGCCGCCTCGGAGTCGCCGGTCGCGACCACGCGCCGACGCAGCGAGCCGGCGAGGCCGCGTAGGGACAGCGGGTGCGCCGACGGCTGTCGGTCCGGCGGGACCGGGACGAGCCGGACGAACGGCGACGGGGACTCGTCGTCGTTCGCGACGGTCGCGATGACGACCTGCGTCGTCGCCCGGGACACGGCCCGGGCGAACAGGCGCAGCTCGTCGCCGATCACCGCCGCCCGGTCGTCCGTCGGCGAGTGCGGGACGCCGGCGGCGGCGCGGACGAGCCCGTCCGGGTCGAGCAGGCTGCCCCGCACGCGGGTGTTCGGCCAGACGCCGTCCTGGAGGCCCGTCACCACCACGACGTCGCACTCCAGTCCGACGGTGGCCGAGGGGGTCAGCACCCGGACCCGCCCGGCGGTCCGGTCCGGTCCGATGGAGTCCTCGGGCAGGTCGGCACCGAGGAGGTCGTCGACGAAGACGCGCGCCGGGGCGTCCGGCGTCCGCTCGACGAACCGCTTCGCGGCCGTGAAGAGCCCGACCACGGCGTCGAGGTGCCGGTCGGCCTCGGCCGCTCCGACACCTCCGGCGACCGACTGGGCACGCCAGGTGCCCGCGAGACCGCTGCGCTCCCACAGCCCCCCAGAGGACCTCCTCGATGCTCGCCCCGGTCTCGGCGTCGTGCCGCGCGGCCGCGAAGCTCCTCGCCAGCCGTGCGGCACGGCGGGCGAAGGGCGCGTCGATCGTCGCGAGTCGCTCCGGGGCACCGAGTGCGTCGACCAGGAGCTCGTCGGACGTGCGGGTCCCGCCGCCCGCCAGCTCCTCGCGCCGGAGCGCCAGCCGCAACCGTCGCATCGCCAGGGTGTCGAGTCCGCCGAGCGGTCCGGTCGCGAACGCGGTCGCGAGCTGGGCGTCGAGCGGCACCACACCGAGGGCGACGGCGGCCGCGTCGACGAGCGCCCGGGACGCGGTCTCGTCCCGGGGTCGGGTGGGCGCGGCACCCGCGGTCGCCGGCACCTCGGCCACCGAGAGCGCCCGGACGAGTTCCGGGATCGCCGCCCCGCTGCGGGTGACGACGACCATCCGGTGCCACGGCACACCGTCGAGCAGCCGGTGTTCGCGGAGGCGCCTCGCTACCGCGGCGACCATGGCGGACCGGCTCGGGGCCTCCAGGTGCAGGACGGCGTCGGAGCGGCCACGGGCCTCCCGGGCGACGGCGGAGCGCTGTCGGCCCGCGGCGGCGGTGCCGATGCGGCCGGTGACGCCGGTCACCAGCGCCCGGACCGGTCCGGCGTGCCGGTGCACCGTGCCGAGCACGATCTCCCGGACGCCGGTGACGCCGAGGCGCGGACCGAGGCGGCCGAGCACGTCCGGCTCCGCGCCGCGGAAGGCCGAGGCGGCGATGTCCGGGTCGCCGAACGCGACGACCTGCACGCCGGAACGGGCGAGGGCACCGAGCAGGGCGATCTCGCCCTCGACGAGTTCCTGCACGTCGTCGACGACGACGAGACGCAGCGCGGCCACCGCGGGCGGGAGGTCCCCCCCCGCAGCACGGCCGCGGTCGCGAACGCCACGAGCTCTGCCGCGTCCAGCGCGGTCGTCCGGAACGCGGTCACGGTGGCGCGGTACTCGTCGACGAGGTCCCCGACGGCACGCCACTCGGGGTGCCCGGTCTCGTCCCCGAGCTCCCGCATGTCGTCGGGTTCGATGCCGGCCGCGACGGCACGCATCATGAGGTCACGCAGCGCCGTGCGGAAGCCCGCCCGCTCGCGGACCACCGCGGTGATCGGTGCCGGCCAGTCCGGTCCGCCGCCGTCGAGCTCGTGTCCGGCGAGCAGGTCGGCGAGGATGCGGTCCTGCTCGCCGCCGGTCAGCAGGGTGGGAGCGTCCTGGCCCTGCACGGTCGCCGCGTGCGCCACGACCTGGAACGCCAGGGAGTTGACGGTCCGGGCGAGCGCGCCCGGCGTGACCCGGTCGACCGCGGCGGCGAGCCGGTCCCGGAGCGCCGTGGCCGCCATGCGGGCCGAGGTGAGCGCGAGCACGGTGGCGTGCCCAGCGGCGTCGACGGCACCGGGTCTGGCGATCCGGTCGGCCACGAGCCGCGTCAGTGTGCTCGTCTTGCCCGTTCCCGGCGCGCCGAACACCGCGGCGTGCTCGCCGTCCGGCAGGGCCAGGACCGCCTGCTGCGCAGGGTCCTCGACGAGCGCACGCGACACCGAGCCGAGGTCCGGCGCGGGCGTCAGGGTGGTCGGTGGCACGCACGTACGGTACCCAGCGCTGCCGACATCGCGCGCCACCCGCGCCGGATGCGGGGACCGGGTGCGGGACCGGGTGCGGGACCGGGTGTGCGCCCGCGGCGAACGCTCCGGGCAGCCCGGGGGCGCTCGACTACGCTGACCTCGTGGACATCAAGATCGGCATCATCAACAGCCCGCGTGAGATCGGTTTCGAGACGGCCCAGACCGCCGACGAGATCGAGACCGCCGTGTCCGAGGCCCTCGCGGCCAAGGCCACGCACCTGTCCCTCAAGGACGACAAGGGCCGCCGGTTCATCGTGCCGGTCGCGTCGCTCGCGTACGTCGAGGTGGGCTCCGAGGAGTCCCGCCGCATCGGCTTCGTCGCCTGACCCTCCCGGGCGTGGAGCTCCTCTTCGCCGTCCTCGGCGGGATCCTGCTCGGGGCCGTCGCCCACGTGGTCGTGCCGCTGCGCACGACCCGTGGCGTGCTCGTCGGACCGGCCGTCGGTGGCATCGCCGCGGCGGTCCTCTGGGAGGTCCTGACCTGGGCCGGATGGCCGTACGACGGCACCTGGATCTGGGTCGTCGCGCTGCTCGGGGCCGCCGCGGTCGCCCTCGTGGTCCAGGTGGTGCTCGGCCGCCGTCGGACCGCTGCCGACGAAGCGCACTACGAGCGTCTGGTCAAGCAGGGCGCCTGAGCCCGTCCGGCTGCTCGCCGTGGCGCTGCTCACCGTGACCGGCGGACCGTTGCTCGCCCTCGTCGACGCGCGGGGGGTCCAGCCAGCAGGCCGATCAGGCCGTGAGGCCGAGCGCGTCCATCCGCCGGGTGTGCGCCGCGATCAGTTCCGTCCAGACCGGCTCGAGCCGCTCCTGGTCCTCGCGGGCGTGCGAGGCGAGCGCCGACCGCGCCACGAGGAGCGTGTCCCCGACCAGGCGGCGCCCCCCACATCGCGAGACGGGACGCCACGACCGGGTCCTCGTCGATGCGTGCCGTGAGCTCCTCGACCACGGCCGGTTCCTCCCGGGCGTCGAACACGGTGCGCAGGCGCTGCCGGACGTCGATCGGGAGCGACCGGAGCAGGTTCGCGAACAGGTCGTTGAGGATGCCGGCGGTCACGTACCCGGTGAGCATCGACTCGTACCAGTCGGCACCGTTCGTCCGCTCGAGGAACCGGTCGATCGCCTCGCGGTGCGGCGCCATCAGGTCGGCCGGCTCCTGCCCGCCCCGCTCGATCTCCGCGACGATGGCACGGTGCCGCTCGAGTGCGGTGGTCGCGAGCACGCCCGTGACCAGCCGGCCGGAGAGCGTCGGGGCACCGGCTCCGGCGCGGCCCATCGTCTCGTACAGCGACAGCTGGAGGTAGGCGGCCTGGCCGAGGTACACGTCGAGCTCGGGGCTGACGTCGTCGAGCCGGAGACGCTCGACCGCACCGCCGCGCGGGTTCCGCGACGCGAGCCAGGCCGCGGCGAGCTGCGCAGCGCGCTTCCGGTTCCACCACGACACCACACGACCAGCATACGGGTCGGCTCGTCCTCGTCCGGCACGTCGGTAGACTGGGCGGGACTCCTCCCCACGAACAGGGTGAACTTCTTGACTTTCTCAGAACTCCAGATCGAGCAGGACATCGTCGATGCGCTCGCGAGCAAGGGCATCATCGAGCCCTTCCCGATCCAGCAGCAGACGATCCCGCTCGCCCTGACCGGCCAGGACATCATCGGTCAGGCCAAGACCGGCACCGGCAAGACCTTCGGGTTCGGCCTGCCACTGATCCAGCGCATCGGCGCCGACCCCGGGCCGGGGGTGAAGGCGCTCGTCGTCGTCCCCACCCGCGAACTCGCCGTGCAGGTGAGCGAGGACCTCGAGTCCGCGATGGTCAACCGCCCCACGAAGCTCGTGTCGATCTACGGCGGCAAGGCGTACGAGGGCCAGGTCGAGCAGCTCAAGGCCGGCGCCCAGATCGTCGTCGGCACGCCCGGTCGACTCATCGACCTGCACCGGCAGCGTCTCCTCGACCTGTCGCACGTGCAGGAGATCGTCCTCGACGAGGCCGACCGCATGCTCGACCTCGGCTTCCTGTCCGACATCGAGCGGATCTTCCAGGCGGTCCCGGCCGTCCGGCACACGATGCTCTTCTCGGCCACGATGCCCGCCCCGATCGTCGCCCTCGCACGCCGCTTCATGTCGCGTCCGGTGCACATCCGCGCGACGGACCCCGACGAGGGTCTGATGCAGGCGAACATCAAGCACGTCATCTACCGCGCGCACTCCCTGGACAAGGACGAGGTCATCGCCCGCATCCTCCAGGCCGAGGGCCGCGGCAAGACCGTCATCTTCACGCGGACCAAGCGCGCCGCCGCCCGCATCGTCGAGGAGCTGAAGGACCGCGGGTTCAACGCCGCCGCCGTCCACGGTGACCTCAACCAGGAGCAGCGCGAGCGCGCGATGGCCGCCTTCAAGGCCGGCAAGCGCGACGTCCTCATCGCCACCGACGTCGCCGCCCGTGGCATCGACGTCGACGACGTCACGCACGTGATCAACCACACGATCCCGGACGACCCGGACACGTACCTGCACCGCGCCGGTCGCACCGGCCGTGCCGGCAAGACGGGCATCGCGGTCACGTTCGTCGACTGGGACGACCTGCACAAGTGGACGCTCATCGACAAGGCGCTCGAGTTCGGCATCCCCGAGCCCGTCGAGACGTACTCGTCGTCGCCGCACCTCTTCACCGACCTCGACATCCCGGCCGGCACGAAGGGTCGCCTGCCCGGCACCTCGCCGCGCGCAGCGACCGCCGGAAGCGAGAAGCCGGCGTCCGGAGGTCGCTCCGGTTCCGCCTCCGGCAGCGCCGGCGGTTCGCGGTCACGCAGCCGCACCCGGTCGTCGGGCTCCGAGGAGTCCGGCTCGCGCCGCGCCTCGGCAGACCGACGGGAGCGCTCCGCTCCCGTAGCGGAAGCCACTGCCCCGACCGGTGCGCCCGCCCCCCGCCTCCCCCCGCGGGTGACGACACCGCCGACGGCGCCCAGAAGCGCCGTCGCCGCCGCCGACGTCGTGGCGGCACTGGCTCGTCCGAGGCGACCGCCGCGGCACCGCAGGGTTCCTCGGACGGCGAGTAGCGCCTCCAGGCCGAAGGCCCCGTCACGAGCGTGACGGGGCCTTCGTCGTCCCCGGCTCCGGAACGCAGCCCGGCGCCGACGCCGCAGCGCCCCCCCTCCACGAGGACGGGAGGCCCGAGCCTGGTCCGACGGACCGGCCGACGGTCAGGACAGGCGGGAGCCGGGCCCGACGACGGGCGCACTGCCGGTCGCCTGGTCGACGATCGCGTCGAAGGAGCGTCGGGCCGTTCGGTGCTCACCGAGGCGGTTCGGCTTGCCCTCGCCGTGGTAGTCGCTCGAACCCGTGACGAACAGGCCGTACCGACCGGTCCAGTCCAGGAGCGTCCGCTTGCCGTCCGCGCTGTTCTCGCGGTGGTCGACCTCGAGTCCGCCGAGGCCCGCGTCGACGAGCTCGCGGAGCATCGGCTCGTCGATCACGATCCCCCCGCGATGACGCGGCCGGGTGCGCGATGACGGGCACACCGCCGGCGGCACGGATGAGCTCGACGCCACGGAGCGGGGTCGGGGCGTCGTGCGGCTGGTAGTAGCCGGAGGAGGGGTGCAGGATGCCGCGGAACGCTGCGCTGCGATCGGGCTCCAGGCCGAGTCGGACCAGGGCGTCGGCGATGTGCGGACGTCCGATCGTCGCCCCCCTCGCTCGACTCCGCCAGGACGTCGTCCCAGGTAACCGGGTGGTCACGGCCGATGGCGTCGACCATGCTGCGGGCACGGGTGAGGCGGCCGTCACGGATCGCGGTGGTCTCGGCCGCGAGTCCGGGATCCGCCGGGTCCACCAGGTAGCCGAGCACGTGCACGCTCCGCCATCCGATGCGCGTACTGAGCTCGAGCCCGGGCACCAGGGTCATCGGCAGCTGCCGGACCGCCTCGGCGGCCTCGTGCCACCCGGCCGTGGTGTCGTGGTCGGTCAGGGCGACACCGTCGAGTCCGCTCGCCGCCGCCGCGCGGACGAGGTCGGCCGGGCGCTCGGTGCCGTCGGAGACGCTCGAGTGAGCGTGCAGGTCGATGAACGGATCAGGCACGCGGCAATGCTACCGACACGTCGACGGCTGGTCGGACGCCGTTCACAGCCCCTCCCCCGCACGCCGTTCCTCGCGCTGCGCTCGCGTCACCGCACGGCTGCGACCCCGTACCGGTCCCTGCGCTTCCGGACTGCGGTGCCGGACCCCGCTCGGTGCAGCGGTGCGATGATGGGGACATGGCCGACACCACTCCCCGCGCGACGAGCAACCGCTCCACCACCCCCGGCTCGTCCGTCTTCAAGGACCACATCGCTGCGAACTGGGCCGAGCGTGAGCGTCCGCTGCCGGCCCCGCGCGAGCAGTCCGCCTTCGCCGCCGCGCGTCGCGCCCGGCTCTCCGGACTGCACCCCGGTCGGACGATCGTGGTGCCCGCCGGCCAGGCGAAGGTCCGCTCGAACGACTGCGACTACCCGTTCCGCCCACACTCGACGTTCGCCCACCTGACCGGCTGGGGCACCGACACCGTCGTCGGCTCCGTGCTCGTCCTGACGCCGAACGGCGACGGCCACGACGCCACCCTGTACTTCCGCGCCACGGCCGGCCGTGACTCCGAGGAGTTCTACGCGAACCCGGAGATCGGCGAGTTCTGGGTCGGACCGCGCCCCTCCCTGGCCGAGGTCGCCGCAGACCTCGGTGTCGCCACGGCGGACCTCGGTGCGCTGGACGCCGCACTCGCCGGGCTCGACGCCTCCGTGCTCGTGGTCCGCGACGCCGACCCCGGGTTCACCCGCGCACTCGACGAGCGCCTCGGCACCACGGTCGGAGGCGCGCCGGAGCAGGACGGTGCGGCCGCGACGGACGACGTCCTGTCCCGCGACCTGTCCGAACTCCGCCTCGTGAAGGACGCCTACGAGGTACACGAGCTGCGCAAGGCCGTCGACGCGACCCGCCACGGCTTCGACGACGTCATCGCGGACTTCGACGCCGTGCTCGCACACCCCCGCGGCGAGCGCATCGTCGAGGGCACGTTCAACCGTCGCGCCCGTGCCGACGGCAACACGGTCGGCTACGACACCATCGCCGCCGCGGGCCACCACGCCTGCATCCTGCACTGGACCCGGAACGACGGTGCCGTGCAGCCCGGCGACCTGATCCTCATCGACGCCGGGGTCGAGGTCGACTCGTTCTACACGGCGGACATCACCCGCACCCTGCCGGTCAGCGGCACGTTCTCACCCGTGCAGCGCATGGTGTACGAGGCCGTGCTCGAGGCCGCCGACGCTGCGTTCGCGATCGTGGAGCCGGGCATCACGTTCCGGCAGGTGCACGCGACCGCGATGGAGGTCATCGCGCGCAAGACCGCCGAGTGGGGCTTCCTACCGGTCTCCGCCGAGGAGTCCCTGCAGCCGGACAACCAGTTCCACCGCCGCTACATGGTGCACGGCACGAGCCACCACCTCGGCCTCGACGTGCACGACTGCGCGAAGGCCCGCCGGGAGATGTACCTGGACGGCATCGTGCAGCCCGGCATGGTGTTCACGATCGAGCCCGGCCTGTACTTCCAGCAGGACGACCTGACCGTCCCGGAGGAGTTCCGTGGGATCGGTGTCCGGATCGAGGACGACATCCTGGTGACCGAGGACGGCGCCGAGAACCTGTCGGTGCACATCCCCCCCGGACCCCCCTCGGAAGTGGAGGGGTGGATCGCGAGGTCCGCGCGCTAGCCTGGGCCTCGTGAGCGCTGAAGCCCCCCTCGGGCACCTTCCTGATCGACGTCGAGCACTTCGACTCGCCCGACGCCCAGCGGCTGCGAGCGGCCCAGCGCATCGAGATCGACAGCACGTACGGGGCCGACACCGAGCCGGGCCCGAAGCCGACTGCCGACTCGATCGCGGTGTTCTTCGTGGCGCGCGACGAGGCGGGCACCCCGGTCGGGTGCGGCGGGTTGCGACTGGTCGACGACGGCATCGCGGAGGTCAAGCGCATGTACGTCCGGACCGAGTCCCGCGGCTCCGGCGTCGCCGCGTTGATCCTGCGTCGACTGGAGGAAGCGGCGCTCGACCTCGGGTCACCGGCGCTCGTCCTCGAGACCGGTGCGGAGCAGAAGGGCGCCATCCGGTTCTACGAGCGCGAGGGCTTCCGACGGATCGCGAACTTCGGGCCGTACGTCGGCGCAGCCCGGTCGGTCTGCTTCTCGAAGATCCTCTGAGCCCACACGCTCCGCCGACACGGCGAGCGAGGCCGCACCAGTCCGCCAGGTCGGACCAGCCCGAGAGCCGCACCCAGCGAGACGCGACCGCTCATGCGCGACACCGGACACGACGACGGGCTCCGGGTCGGTGCAGCACCGGCCGGGAGCCCGTCGTCGTCCGCCCGCTCCCGACGGTGGCACCGTCCGGAGCGGGACCGCTCACGCGCGGCTGTCGTCGTCCTCACGCCGGTTCGTGTCGTCCGCGGCGCCGTCGGTGTCCGACGGCGTCGGGGCCTGCTCGCCGTACCGCGGGCCGTCGTTCGTGCCGTAGCTGCGGGTCGCCGCCGACGGACGCTGCGTCTGGTCAGCGGTCGCGTCGGCCTCCGGCGTGCGGGCAGCGCCCTCGTTCGTGCCGTACCGCGGTGCGGTCGAGCGCTGGCCGGCCCCGGGGGCAGGGTCACCGGTCGGCACCGTCCGGGCACCGCCGTCGTTCGTGCCGTAGCGCGGCCCGTCGTTCGTGCCGTACCGCGGCCCGTCGTTCGTGCCGTAGCGCGGCCCGGCCGGCGCCTGTCCGCGGGTGTCGTCCGGCCGCGATGACCCGTCCCCGCCCTGCTGCTGAGCCGAGTCGCCGGGCCGAGCCGGGCCGCCGGGCTGCGCCGGTCCGCCGGACTGTGCCGGTCCGCCGGACTGCGCCGGGCCTCCCGGCTGGTGCGGGGTGGCGTGCCCACCGTAGGGCGAGCCCTGCGGCGCACCGCCCGGGCGCCACTGCTGCTGGCCCGGCTGGCCGTACTGGCCCGGCTGGCCGGCGCCCGGCTGACCGTACTGCGGCGGCTGGCCAGCGCCCGCGCCCCCCGCCCGGCTGACCGTACTGACCCGGCTGACCCGGCAGACCCGGCTGACCGTACTGCCCCTGCTGCGGCGGCACCCCACCGGGCCCCGGACGCCACTGCTGCTGTCCCGAGCGCTGCCCGAGCTGGTCCTGCCCCTTCTGTCCGGGTCCCGGCTGTCCGCCGTACCCCCCCGGCGTTCGGCTGGTCCCACGACGTGTGCTGGATCGCACCGCCCTGGCCGAGGATCCGCTGCGCCTGACCGGACAGCTGCGGGTCGACGACGATCTGGTACGTGGTGGCGAGCACCTGGTGGATGCTCGTGAAGTCCCGCTGTCGCTTGGTGATCGCGAACGAGACGATGCCGTAGAGCATGCCGAACCCGGCACCGATGACGGCGGCGGGGAGGAAGAGCCCGCCGGCCTGCGGCGAGAAGAGCGTCAGCACGATGCCGAAGAAGAACCCGAGCCAGAGCCCGGACAGGGCGCCCGCGAGTGCTGCTCGTCCGTAGGTCATCTTGCCGGTCACGCGCTCGACGGTCTTGAGGTCGTTGCCGACGATGGACAGCTTCGCGACCGGGAAGTCCGACTCCGCGAGCTTCGCGACCACGCGCTGTGCTTCGGGGTAGCTGTCGTAGGTGCCGAGGACGTCACCGCGCGGCAGGGTGGGGAACGCCTGTGCCGTGCGGCCGCCGAAGGGGCTCTGAGTACTCACCCAGTCATCATCCACCGGAGTCCTTGCGATCACACGAGAACCACCAGGGAAGGGGCGGCGAGCACGCCCGGGCGAGCGACTACGCTGGACGGGTGAGCGCCTCGAAGGTCTTCGTCGCCCGCCTCGCCGGGTGCTCCGTCTTCGACCCCGCGGGCGACCGTGTCGGCAGGGTGCGTGACGTCCTCGTCGTGTACCGCCGCGTCGACGCCCCACAGGTCGTCGGGTTGATCGTCGAGGTCCCCGGCAAGCGCCGCATCTTCGTCAGCATCGGCCGGATCACCTCGATCGGCGCCGGGCAGGTCATCACGACCGGGCTCGTCAACATGCGCCGCTTCGAGCAGCGCGGTGGTGAGGTCCGGGTGATCGCGGAGATCCTCGGCCGCAAGGTCCTCATCAAGAAGGAGCAGATCCGGGCGACGATCGAGGACGTGGCGATCGAGGACCACGGGCAGGGCGACTGGTCGATCGCGCAGCTCTTCCTCCGCAAGCCGAAGACCACGCCGTCGCCGTTCGGCAAGGGCCCGACGACGTTCGCGACCTGGAACGAGGTCACCGAGGACGAGCTCCCCGGCGAGTCCCAGTCCGCCGAGCACGTCATCGCCGCCTACTCCGACCTGGTGCCCGCCGACCTGGCGTCGACCCTGCTCGACCTGCCGTCCGAGCGCCGGTTCGAGGTCGCCGAGGAGCTGCCGGACAACCGCCTCGCGGACGTGCTCGAGGAGATGCCGGACCAGGAGCGGATCGAGATCCTGTCCGCGCTCCGCGACGCCCGTGCCGCCGACGTCCTCGACCAGATGCAGCCGGACGACGCGGCCGACCTCCTCGCCCAGCTGCCCGACGAGCGCAGCGAAGCCCTCCTCGAGCTCATGGAGCCGGAGGAGGCGCAGGACGTCCGCATGCTGCTCGAGTACGAGCCGGACACCGCCGGTGGTCTCATGACGACCGAGCCGGTGATCCTGTCCGCGGACTCGACCGTGGCCGAGGGCCTGGCCCTGGTCCGTCGGCACGAGCTCGCCCCGGTGCTCGGCGCCGCGGTGTGCGTCACGCTCCCGCCGTACGAGCCCCCCGACCGGACGGTTCCTCGGGCTCGTGCACTTCCAGCGCATGCTCCGGTACCCGCCGAACGAACGCCTCGGCACCCTCATCGACCAGCAGACCGAGCCGGTGGAGGTCGACGCGAGCGCGGCCGAGGTCACACGGGTGATGGCGACCTACAACCTCCTGTCCGTCCCCGTGGTCGACGACGCCCACCGACTCGTCGGGGTGGTGACCATCGACGACGTCCTCGACCACGTCCTCCCGGACGACTGGCGGAGTCAGGACGCGGCCGACGCCAACCCCGGCGCCGCGTCGCGACCACGGACCCGCACCCGCCGCACGGCGATCCCCTCGGGAAGGAGGACGAATCGTGGCACGCCCAGATGAGAACCGCCGGGAGCGGCCCGAGGAACGCCTCGACTCCCCGAAGGGCATGCGCACGCGCGTCCTGCCCACCCGCCGACGCGGACGCGGCGACGCGTTCGGTCGCGCCACCGAGGGCATCGCCCGTGCGATGGGCACGCCCTGGTTCCTGATCGGGCTGACCCTGTTCTGCGTGCTCTGGATGGGGTGGAACACGCTGTCGCCGAAGTCGTGGCAGTTCGACTCGGCGGCGATCGGCTTCACCGCGCTGACCCTGGTGCTGTCGCTGCAGGCCTCGTACGCGGCGCCGCTCATCCTGCTCGCGCAGAACCGGCAGGACGACCGGGACCGCGTGCAGTTCGAGCAGGACCGGCAGCGGGCGGAGCGCAACCTCGCGGACACCGAGTACCTCGCCCGCGAGGTCGTCGCCCTCCGCCTGGCGATGCGGGACATGGCGTCGAAGGACTTCATCCGCGCCGAGCTCCGCTCCCTGCTCGAGGAACTGGACCGCCGCGACGGTGACCCCGAGGACCTCGACGACCTGGACGACCGCGGCCACGAGCGTTCGGTGACGCGTGGCTGACGGCACCACCGCGCAGGACCAGCTCGGCGCCGCGGTCCTCGCTGCGCTCGGCCGTGTCCTCGACCCCGAGATCCGCCGGCCCGTCACCGAACTCGACATGATCCGGGGCGTCGACGTCCGGCCGGGAGGCTCGGTGCGCGTCGACCTGCAGCTCACGATCGTCGGGTGCCCGGCCGCCGACACCATCGAGCGGGACGTCCGCGCCGCCGCCGGTTCCGTGGCGGGGGTCGCGGCGGTCGACGTCGACGTGTCCGTGATGGACCCCGCCGTGCGTCGCGCCCTCACGGAGCGGCTGCGCGAGGGTCGTCCCCAGGGCGTCCAGTTCACCCCGGACTCGTTGACCCGCGTCATCGCGGTGACGAGCGGCAAGGGCGGCGTCGGCAAGTCCACCGTGACGGCGAACCTGGCGGCGGCGCTCGCGCGTCGGGGGCAGCGGGTCGGCATCGTCGACGTCGACGTGCACGGCTTCAGCATCCCGGGGCTCATGGGCCTCACGGACGAGCACGGCGTCGCCCCGCGGCCGACCCGCGTCGACAGCATGATCCTGCCGCCGGTCGCCCACGAGGTGAAGGTCGTCTCGATCGGCATGTTCGTCGACGACGTCTCCACCGCGGTCTCCTGGCGCGGGCCGATGCTGCACCGGACGGTGAACCAGTTCCTGTCCGACGTGTGGTTCGGCGACCTCGACGTGCTCCTGCTCGACATGCCGCCCGGCACCGGCGACGTGGCGATCTCCGTCGGCCAGCTGCTCCCCCCACGCCGAGGTGCTCGTCGTGACCACCCCGCAGGCGGCCGCGGCGGACGTCGCCGAGCGGAGCGGGATCGTCGCGCGGCAGACCGGGCAGAAGGTCATCGGCGTCGTCGAGAACATGGCGGGGCTCGTGCAGCCCGACGGCAGCGTGCTGCACCTGTTCGGCGAGGGCGGCGGCGACGAGACCGCCCGACGACTCTCCCGCGGTCAGGACGCCCCCCGTGCCGGTGCTCGGCCGGGTCCCGCTCTCGGTGCCGCTGCGCGCCGGCGGCGATGCGGGCCTCCCGGTCGTCCTCGGTGACCCGTCGGACCCCGCGGCGGTCGCGCTCGACGCGGTGGCCGACCGGCTCACCGCGATGGGTCGGGGACTCGCCGGCCGGAAGCTCGGCCTGTCGCTGACCTGAGCGACGACGGACGAGGTCCGGGTCAGGTCGCTTCGACGTCGAACGGCGCGGGCTCGCCCGCAGCCAGTGGCACGACCGGCGCCGGTGCCCGCACCTTCGCGGCGGTGACGGTCGCCGCCGTCGCCGTCGCGGTCTCGGCCCCGGACGAGGGCGAGTCGAGCAGGGCGTCCCGGATGATCCGGCGCGGGTCGTACTGACGCGGGTCGAGCTTCTGCCAGTCCACGTCGTCGAAGTCGGGGCCCATCTCCTCACGCATCCGCTCCTTGGCGCTGTCCGCGAAGCGGCGGACGGCCTTCACGAACTCGGCGAGCTTCTGGGCGTACACGGGCAGCCGCTGCGGCCCGAGCAACAGCACGGCGATGATCCCGATGATCAGGATCTTGTCGAGCTGGATGTTCACGGGAGCGAGCCTAACGCGTGGACCCGGCGAGTCACCCGTAGAGTTGACCGACGAGGAGTGTGCGTGTCAGAGAAAGACTCGAACTGGAAGTTCGCGGAGGACATCGTCTCCGAACCCGATGGTGTCGCCCGTGCGCGTGAGCACTCCCTCGAGCTCGGGGTCGAACCGGTCTCCCCGGCGATCGGTGCGCAGATGAGCGTCATCGCCGCGGCGTCCCGGGCGACGAGCATCATCGAGATCGGGACGGGTCTCGGCGTGTCCGGGCTGTACCTGCTCGCGGGCGCGCCCGATGCCACGCTGACGACGATCGACGTCGAGATCGACCACCAGCAGTACGCCCGGGACGCGTTCATCGCCGCCGGCACCGCGCCCGGTCGGGTCCGGCTCATCCCGGGTCGTGCCGCCCAGGTGCTGCCGCGCATGAACGACGCCAGCTACGACGTCGTGCTCATCGACGCGGACCCGGAGCACGTCATCGAGTACGTCGAGCACGGCCTGCGCCTGGCGAAGACCGGCGGTACCGTGCTCGTCCCGCACGCCCTGTGGCGCGGCAAGGTCGCCGACCCGGTCAAGCGCGACCGGGCGACGACGGACTTCCGCCTGCTGCTCACCGAGGTCTCCACCTCCGGCGCCGTCCGCAGCGCCCTCTCCCCCGCGGGCGACGGGCTGCTGCAGATGACGAAGCTCACGGCCTGACGCGGTCGGCATCGCTCGGTCTGATCCGGTCAGTCGGGTCGGTCGTCGGCCGGGAGGCCAGCTCACTCCAGGTGCCGCAGGGACCGTCCCGGGTCCTGCAGGGTCGTGGTACCGCGTCTCGGGCCGGGCGCCGGGGCGTTGCCGGAGGCCCGCTCAGCGGCAGGCCCGGACGCACGGAAGGCCCGGATGCACGGAAGGCCCGGGACGTACGCGTCCCGGGCCTTCCGTGGTGGTGCGTCGACGTACTAGGCCGAGACGACCTCTGCCAGTGCGTCGTGGAGTTCCTTGGCCTCGGCGTCGTTGACCGAGACCACCAGGCGGCCTCCACCCTCGAGCGGAACCCGCACGATGATGAGTCGACCCTCCTTGACAGCCTCCATCGGCCCGTCGCCGGTCCTCGGCTTCATCGCTGCCATCAGATGTCCCCTTTCGTGCAGTACGAACAGGGGCCATTATCCCGTAGACAGGCGCGACTGCGAAACCGCCCCGGTCGGGGGGTGCTCCGAGCGGACGGGTCAGGGCGTCACGGTGGGGTCCAGTCGTACCCGTCGACCCACCAGCAGAAGTACAGCCAGGTCCACTGCAGCACGACCGCGAGGACCACGAGTGCGACCCGGTAGACCCGCGACCGTGGCAGTGCGACGACGCCGAGCAGGGGTGCGATCGGGAGCAGGATGCGCCACGTGCTCGACTGCGGGAAGAACACCGCGAGCAGGTACACGAGGTACGCGACACCCCAGAGCCGCAGCTCGAGGCCGATGCGCCGGGCGGCGGGCTGGAAGACGACGGCGGCGAACCCCAGGAGCACCGCGACCAACAGGATCGCCCCCCGCCGGCTGGTGGAACCACCACCCGAAGCCCTGCACCCACGGGGTGAACGGGACGAGCTCGCCCCAGCCGATGTACGACGACCGCCAGGCGAGCTCGGTGTCGGTGTAGGCCCTCGGGACACCGGTGACCGCCCAGGCGACCGCGGGCCAGGCGAGCCCGACGAGTCCGGAGACCACCGCGACCGTGGCCGGTGCGACCGCGGTGCGGGGGGTCAGTCGCTCCGGCATCCGCAGCCACGCCGGCCGGAGGACCCCGACGAGCACGAACAGGACCATGAGGAGCGCGAAGGCGAGCCCGGTCGGCCGGGTCATCCCGAGCAGCAGGACGGCGGGCAGCATCGCCCAGAACCGCCGTTGCACCAGGAGCAGCAGGGCGACGAGCAGCAGCAGGACCCCCCATCGCCTCGGCGTAGGCGACCTGGAACACGACGGAGACCGGCGCGACGCAGAACAGCACGGTGGCGAAGGTCGCGCGGGTCGGGTCGAGGAACCGGCCCATCAGCCGGCGGAACACCAGCGCGGCGCCCCAGCCGGAGAGCAGGGAGACCCACACGGCGACGAACTCGAAGGACGCTCCGGTCAGAGCCATCAGCGCCCGGACCGTGAACGGGTACGCGGGCATGAACGCCCACGCGTTCTCCGTCACGTGTCCCGCGGCGTCGACGGGCAGGGTCGACGGGTACCCGCTCGCGGCGATCACCCGGTACCAGGCGCCGTCCCAGATCGAGGCGAACGACAGGTACGTCGGGTTCTGCACGGTGAACGAGTTCGCCGCCTGGATCCGGGCGAAGCCGGACATCATCACCGTCGTCAGGACCCGCGAGAGGGTGTAGACGACCGTGATGCGCAGCCACCACGGGACGAGCCGCCACCGGACGACGACCCACGTCAGTGCCGCCCTCGACGCCCGCGGACGGGGCACGGCCGTGGAGGCGGTGGTCACGCCGTCAGCCACCGCCGCAGTCCGTCCTCGACGGCCGTGACCTGGGCGACGGGGACCTGCTCGTCGTCGTGGTGTGCGAAGACGGGCTCACCGGGGCCGTAGTTGACCGCGGGGACGCCGAGCGCGGAGAAGCGGGCGACGTCCGTCCAGCCGTACTTGGGGCGCGGGGCCGGTCCGCCGACGGCCGCGACGAACTGCTGGGCGAGCGGCGCGTCGAGACCCGGGCGGGCTCCCGCGGCGAGGTCGACGATCGTCACGTCGTACCCGTCGAAGAGCTCGCGGATGTGCGCGACGGCCTCGTCGGCGGAGCGGGACGGCGCGAAGCGGTAGTTGACGTGGACCATCGCCTCGTCCGGGATGACGTTGCCGGCGATCCCGCCCGAGATGCCCACGGCGTTGAGGCCCTCGCGGTACTCGAGCCCGTCGACCGTCACGGTCCGGGGCTCGTATGCCGCGAGGGTCGCGAGGATCGGGGCGGTCTTGTGGATGGCGTTGTCGCCGATCCAGCTCCGGGCGCTGTGCGAGCGCTTCCCGGAGGTGCGGATCTCGGCCCGGAGGTTGCCGTTGCAGCCGCCCTCGATCTGCGCTCCCGAGGGTTCGCCCAGGATCGCGAAGTCGCCGGCCAGGAGCTCGGGTCGGGTACGGGCCAGACGACCGAGGCCGTTCAGCGCGTCGCTGACCTCCTCGTGGTCGTAGAAGACCCAGGTGACGTCGACGTTCGGCGCGACGAGGTCCACCGCGAGCTTGAGCTGCACCGCGCAACCGGCCTTCATGTCGACCGTCCCGCGACCCCAGAGGATCTCGGTGCCGTCCTCGGTGGTGCGGAACTCGGTCGGCAGGTTGTCGTTGAGCGGCACGGTGTCGATGTGCCCCGCGATGACGACCCGGCGCTCCCGACCGAGGTCCGTCCGCGCCACGATCGCGTCCCCGTCGCGCACCACGTCGAGGTGCGCGAGCGGGGCGAGGGCGGCCTCGATCGCGTCGGCGAGCGCACCCTCGTTCCCGGACACCGATTCGATGTCGCAGATGGCGCGGGTGATGTCGATGGACGAGGCACTGAGGTCGAGCGGCTGCGGCATGCGGTCACCTTATCCGCCGGCCCTGTCGTCCCGCTGCCGCGGTCGCAGCCCGGCCGGGAGGCCCGTCCCGACCCCGCAACGTCCGTCCGGCCGGTCCGGGAGTCGGGTCCGGCGCCTCGGTACCCTGGTGCGGTGACCGACACGACCGACACGTCCGCCGACGCCCGCCCGACCTCTGCATGGGGCCACGGCCTCGCGACGATCGCCGCCGACGGCACCGTCCTCGACACCTGGTTCCCGGAGACGCACCTCGGTGAGCGGCCGGCCGACGCAGCGGTGCCGGCCGGTCTGCAGGCCGCCGCGGGCGAGGACCCGCGCCGCGAGGTCCGGCTCGAGGTCGTCACCGTCGACATCGTGATCGACGAGGCCCCGACGAGCACGCCCGACGCCTACCTCCGCCTCCACCTGCTCAGCCACCTGCACGTCCGGCCGAACGAGGTCTCCCTCGACGGCGTGTTCGGGCACCTGCCGATCGTCGCCTGGACCAACGCCGGCCCGGTGCACCCCGAGACGCTCACCCGCCTCCGGCCGACCCTGCAGCGCGCCGGCATCGCCGTGCACGCGATCGACAAGTTCCCCCCGGCTGGTGGACTACGTCGTCCCGGACCGGGTCCGCATCGGCGACGCCAACCGCGTGCGGCTCGGCGCACACCTCGCACCGGGCACGACCGTGATGCACGAGGGCTTCGTGAACTTCAACGCCGGGACCCTCGGCGAGGCGATGATCGAGGGCCGCGTCTCCCAGGGCGTCGTCGTCGGCGACGGCACGGACATCGGCGGTGGTGCCTCGATCATGGGCACGCTCTCCGGCGGCGGGACGCACCGTGTCCGCCTCGGTGCCCGTGCCCTGCTCGGTGCGAACGCCGGCCTCGGCATCTCGCTCGGCGACGACTCCGTCGTCGAGGCGGGGCTGTACGTCACGGCGGGCACGAAGGTCGTCCTGGTCGGGGCAGCTCCGGGCCCGGACGGCACGCCCCGGACCGTGAAGGCCGCCGAGCTGTCGGACGCGCCGAACGTCCTGTTCCGGCGCAACTCCGTCACGGGTGCGGTCGAGGCGCTGCAGCGGAAGGGCGAGGGGATCCAGCTCAACACGGCGCTGCACGCCTAGCGTGTGCTCGGCGGTCGGGCGTCGGCCGCGCACCGGGAAGCCGCATGAGCCCCGTCCGGACCGGTGACCGCGAGGAACCGTCCGTCTCCACCTGACGCGAGCGCGGGAGCGCGGTGCCGGTGTACGGGCCCGGCACCGCGCCTCCCGTCCTGGCAGACGCCTCGTTGCTGTTCTCGTATGTGGAATACTGGATGCTCCTTCGTCCCGACCCAGGAGTCACCACCATGCCGTTCCCCCGTGCCCGCGCCCGTACCACCCGGACGGGCATCTGCAGCCTCGTCCTGGCGTCGACGGCCCTCGGTCCCCTGCTCGTCCCGAGCGTCGCCTCGGCCGCAGCGACACCGACGGTCACCGGCAGCCTCCGCACCGCCGTCGTGAACGACGCGGTCGTCGACGCGACCTTCACCTTCCGCAACACCGGCACCGTGTCCGCACCCGTGACCGCCGCCTTCGACCTGGCACGCGGGATGGTCCACAACCGCCTCAGCGCACGTGTCTCCGTCACGATGACCGGCACGCGCGTGACGGTCACCGCTCCCGGCACGCTCGAGCCCGGTGCGTCACTGGAGGTCCCGCTGTACCTGCTCGACGGCAGCGGTGCTGTCCCGGAGCACTGCTCGGTGGGCACCGCACCGGTGGACGGGTGCTCGGCGCCGGAAGCCGGGGCACCCGCGCCGTCGCCGTCGCCGTCGCCGTCGCCCGGTGACGACACCGACGGGGAGCAGACCGGCCAGGGCTCCGACGGCGGTGCCGAGGCGGGCAGCGAGGCGGACCAGGGTGGCGACACCCCGGCGCCGTCGGCACCGGAGCGGACCGTCCCGACCGTGACGTCCGGGCACAGTGACGTCCCCGTCCGCCCGGTCGGCTCGGCGGCTGACGCAGCCGCCACCGACGGCACGCAGTTCGTCCGTAGCGACCTCCGCCAGGCCGCGCGGTGGATCCGGAAGGGCCAGTCCTTCGTCGTCGAGGTCCCGGACACCGTGAGGCGCGCCGAGGTCGGCATCGGCCTGTACGGCCGCCACCGCGGCATCAACCACTGCCACGACGTCGGCATCTGGACGCAGTCGCTCGCGCCCGGTCAGAACATCATCACCGCTCCGCACGACGGTCTCGTCTCGGTCCTCGACCGCAGCACGACCGACAGCGGCACCGTGGTGGTCCGTGGCGGTGCCCCCGTCCCGACCTACGTCGCAGGTGCCACAGACCGCGCGTGGTTCGACACCCAGCTGACGAACTGGGACCGGTCGCCGTTCTTCCTGCTCATCGGCGAGCACGTCCAGGCCGACGTCCTCCGAGCCGACACGGAGGACCCGCAGGGTGACCAGAACGAGCAGCTCATCGCCGGCGACGACCTCGACACACGCATCGGTCGTTGGGACGAGATGATCGACGTCAACCACGAGGTCTGGGGCGTCCAGGACACCGGTCACCGCGTGCACATCGCCACGCCGTCCTTCGGCGAGCCCGGAGGCGAGTACATCGACAACCACCAGGGGTGGCTCGCGTTCCCGACCGACCATGCCAAGCCGCACCACCTGCTGGACGGTGAGGACTCCATGGTCGGCGACCGCCACCTGCGCCGCGCGTTCGGCCGGGTCTTCCAGCAGGACGTCGTGCGATGGACCGACCACCACGGCCAGGTCGACAGCCGGAGTTCGGAGGACCTCGCGAGCCTCGTGGTCGAGGAGCGACGCAACCACCGCAACTGGCTCGACTCCTGGCGGAGGAACGTCGAGGAGTTCCGCGAGCAGCCGGTCGAGCAGCGTGACTTCTGGAACGGGTCACTGAACCCCACGACGCGACACCTCGCGTTCGACCAGCTCCGCCGCGCCTACGGGGACGACTTCATCGCACGGGTCGCCGAGCGGACCCGAGGCCCGGTCCTGCCGGGCGCCCGACGAGAGGCACGGCTGGACTTCATCCTGGCGGCCGCGCACGTCGCCGGACACGACCTCACGCCGTTCTTCGAGCAGTGGGGCATCCCCGTCGAGGCGGATCTCCGACCACACCTCGCCGAGTACCCGGCGCTCGAGACGCCGATCTGGGACGACTTCGACGCGCTGCACTGAGGTCCGGCGGTCCTGCAGGCACGGGTGCCGCAGACGGACGGGAGGCGCGGTGCCGGCCGGCACCGCGCCTCCCGTCCGATGACGCGGGCGTCAGCGCTGCGGCAAGTCGCGCTCCGGGTACCCCACGTACAGCTGCTGCGGGCGGCCGATCTTGTTGAGCGGGTCGTTGTTCAGCTCGCGCCACTGGGCGATCCACCCGGGAAGCCGACCGATGGCGAACAGGACGGTGAACATCCGCGGCGGGAACCCCATCGCCTTGTAGATGATGCCGGTGTAGAAGTCGACGTTCGGGTACAGCTTGCGGCTGACGAAGTACTCGTCCTCGAGCGCGATCTGCTCGAGTTCCTTCGCGATGTCGAGCAGGTCGTCCTGCACGCCGAGCGCCTCGAGGACCTCGTCGGCGGACTCCTTGACGAGCTTCGCGCGGGGGGTCGTAGTTCTTGTACACGCGGTGTCCGAAGCCCATGAGCTTCACCCCGCGCTCCTTGTTCTTCACGCGCTCGACGAAACGGGTGACGGGCTCCCCCCGAGTCCTTGATCTGCTGGAGCATCTCGAGCACGGCCTCGTTCGCGCCGCCGTGCAGCGGACCGTAGAGCGCGTTGATGCCGGCGGAGATCGACGCGAACATGTTCGCCTTCGTCGACCCGACCAGGCGCACCGTCGCCGTCGAGGCGTTCTGCTCGTGGTCCTCGTGCAGGATGAGCAGCCGGTCGAGCGCCTTCGAGAGCACCGGGTCCGGCTGGTACGGCTCGGCCATGGTGCCGAAGTTGAGCCGGAGGAAGTTGTCGACGAACGACAGCGAGTTGTCCGGGTACAGGAAGGCCTGTCCGATCGCCTTCTTGTGCGCGTACGCGGCGATGACCGGCAGCTTCGCGAGGAGCCGGACGGTCTGCAGCTCGACCTTCTCGGGGTCGTCGACGTCCATGTCGTCCTCGTAGTACGTCGAGAGCGCGCTGACGGCGCTCGAGAGCACGGACATCGGGTGGGCCGAGTGCGGCAACGCGTCGAAGAGGCGGCGCAGGTCCTCGTGCAGCAGGGTGTGCCGGCGGATCCGGCTGTCGAACGCCTCGAGCTCGGTCGGCGACGGGAGCTCGCCGTAGATGAGGAGCCAGGCGACCTCGAGGAACGTGCAGTTCGACGCGACCTGGTCGATGGGGTACCCGCGGTAACGGAGGATCCCCTGGTCGCCGTCGATGTACGTGATCGCGCTCTTCGTCGAGCCGGTGTTGACGAAGCCGTAGTCGAGGGTGTTCAGCCCGGTCTGCTTCTTCAGCGAGGAGATGTCGATCGTGGACGCGCCGTCGACGCTCTGCAGGATCGGGAACTCCGCCTGACCCCCCCGGGTACGACAGCGTGGCCGTCTCGGTCGCCTGCTCGGCACCGGGGCTCACCGGGATGGGCGTCGTGGGCGGTGTGGCCGTCTTCTGAGCGTCGTTGGCAGTGTCAGTCACGCTGGACAGCCTAACGGCGGCGACTGTCGATCGGGTACAGCCCGGGGACGGTCGGTTGGTGTGCAACCACGGTTGCGCGGACGCTCCGCCCGTGGGCCGATCCCGGCCGGGAGGCCCGTCAGCCGCCCGCCATGCGACCCGCGCTGGCGAGGCGCTGGGCAGCGGCGGCGATGCGGTCGTCCGTCGCCGTCAGGGCGACGCGGACGTGACGAGCACCGGCGGCGCCGTAGAACGTGCCGGGCGCGACGAGGATGCCGCGGTCGGCCAGCCACGCGACGGTGTCCAGGGCGGGCTCGTCCCGCGTGGCCCAGAGGTAGAGTCCGGCACCGCTGGCGTCGATGCGGAACCCCGCCCGCTCGAATGCCGTCCGGAGCACGTTCCGCCGGGTGCGGTAGCGGGCCTTCTGTTGCTGCACGTGCGTCTCGTCCTCGAGTGCGACGACCATCGCCTGCTGCACGGGCAGCGGCGGCATCATGCCGGTGTGCTTGCGGATCGCGAGGACGTCGGCGAGCAGTGCGGCATCCCCGGCGACGAAGGCTGCGCGGTACCCGGCGAGGTTCGACTGCTTGGAGAGGGAGTACACGCTGAGGACGCCGTCCAACGAGTCACCGACCACGCGCGGGTCGAGGATCGTCGGGGTGGGTCCGGTGTCGTACGGGGCGTCCCAGCCGAGTTCGGCGTAGCACTCGTCGCCGACGATGACGGCGCCGAGCTCCCGCGCGCGGGCGACGGCGGCGCGGAGCTGCTCGATCGAGAGCACCCGCCCGTCCGGGTTGCCCGGGGAGTTCAGCCAGACGAGCTTCGTGCTGGTCGGCCACGATGCCGGGTCGTCGGCGGCCATGGCGTCGGCGCGGACGAGTGCGGCGCCGAGCTCGTAGGTCGGGTAGGCGGCCTCGGGGAAGACGACCGTGTCACCCGGTCCGAGTCCCATCCAGAGCGCGAGCCCGGCGATGAACTCCTTCGACCCGATGGTCGGCAGGACGTGGTCGGCGGTGAGCCGGACGCCCTGGCGACGGCCGTACCAGGCCGCGATCGCCTCGCGGAGCGCGGGCGTGCCGGCGACCTGCGGGTAGGCGTGGGCGTCGGTCGCGTCGGCCAGTGCGCGACGGACGACCTCGGGCGTGGGGTCGACCGGCGACCCGACACTGAGGTCGACGATGCCGCCCTCGTACGCCGTCGCCCGCTGCTTGTACGGGGCGAGCTGGTCCCAGGGGGAAGTCGGGGAGGTCGAGCGCCACGGGTGTCAGGCCCGGGGCTGTGCCATGACGACCGGGTGGTCCTTGTGGATCACGCCGACCTTGGCCGCTCCGCCGGGCGAGCCGATCTCGGAGAAGAACTCGACGTTGGCCTTGTAGTAGTCGGCCCACTCCTCGGGGAGGTCGTCCTCGTAGTAGATGGCCTCGACCGGGCAGACCGGCTCACACGCACCGCAGTCGACGCATTCGTCCGGGTGGATGTAGAGCGACCGGTCACCCTCGTAGATGCAGTCCACGGGGCATTCGTCGATGCACGCGCGGTCCTTCACGTCGACACAGGGCTGAGCGATCACGTAGGTCACGAGCGGGTGCTCCCTTCCGGGGTTGAGCGACTGCGAGTCTACCCGTGCGGTGCTGCGACCTCGGACCGGTCGGCCTGCCGTGCCGGGTCTGCGCGCAGCCCGGAGAGGTCGGGCCAGGCGAGCACGAGCATCGCGACGACGGCGGGGCCGAAGGTCCAGACGTACCCGGCGGCGTTCGCGAGGACGAGGGGCGAACTCGTCCCGGCGACGGCGACGAGCACCTGGGTGGCGAGGATGACCCCGACCCCGACGGCCGCGACGAGCAGCCGCGACCGGTACAGCAGGCGGACGCCGACGACCACGCCGATGACGATCAGCATCGTGAGGACCATGCCGATCGGTGCTGCGCTCCACGACCCGATGGGAACGGTCTGCTGGTGGGTGACGGTGCCGAGGCCGCCGACGATCAGGCCGACGGCCGCGGCGACCACGAGTGCGGCGGCTCGGCCCGGGCCCGACATCTCGGCGAACGACTGCGGCGCGGTCGGGACCGGGGGCACGTCGTGCCGGAAGCCCTCCAGCGCGGGCACGGCCTGCCGGGCGCCGTGCGGCAGGACGTACGACAGCGCACCGGGGTCGCGCGGATCGGCGGCGTCCACGGTGAGCTGGCTGCGGTACTGCTCGAGCGCTGCCCGGACCTTGCCGCGGACCGGGAGGACGTCGACCGTGACGTCGGCGCGGCCGGAGTCCGCGTCGACGATCATCGAGAACGCGACCTCCTCGGCGCGCGCGGCGTACCGGGCGGCGGCGTGGACGCGGACGTGGTCGGGGTGTCCGTACCCACCGTCGTCGTCGTAGGTGACAACGGCGTCGGCACCGGTCGACCGGATCGCCGCACGGACGTCGTCGACCACCTCGCCCAGGTCGGCGCGCGTCAGGGAGTCCTCCGGTGCGTCGCCGGCCGCGGTCGCGCGGCCGTCCGGCCCCCACTGCATGCCCGAGTCGGTGTAGCGGCGTGTCGGGAGATCGGTCGGCCGGGCACCGGGGCCGCCGAGCCACAGGTGGGCCGGGCCGCCGAGGGCTGCGAGGGCCGCCGCGATCTCGGTCTCGCGGTGCGCGGCGACGCGTGGGCCGTCGCCGGCGAGCGGTGCGAGCTCGGCCGTGAGCATCTCGCCGCGCTCCCCCCCGGGTGGCGGTCAGCACGGTCACGTGTGCGCCGAGCTCGAGCAGGGTCGCGATGGTCCCGCCGGACGACAGGGTCTCGTCGTCGGGGTGCGCGTGGACGAAGAGGACGCGTTCAGGGCGCGTGGCCGGTGCCGTGGACATCGCCTGCAAGCGTACGGGAAGGGCTCCGGGCGCCGCGCGTCGGCGGACCGCCCCGGGCGTCAGCGCGAGGTGACGATGTAGGTGGCGGTGGCGCCGCCGTCGGCCGCGGAGAACGTCAGGACGACGCGGTGGTCGTCGCTCCGGAACAACCCGAACGCGCTCGAGCTGTCGGCCCGCTCGGCCGACTCGGTGAAGCCGGCGTCGGCGAGCTGCTGCGCCGCCGTGCTGAAGTCCCCCCACCGACGCGGTGCGGACCTGCACGACCCAGCCCGAGCCTCCCGGGCCGGCCCCACCGCCGAGCACGGTGCCGTCGACGAGCGGGACGGACGAGGACGGGAACCCGTCGGGGACCTGGCCGTCGCTCGTCACGTGCGTCCCGCGCAGGGCCGTGTCGAGCGCTCCGTCGATCCCGCCCGCCACGTCGGCCATGCCGCGCTCGATCGCGGCTCCGTCGATGCCCTGGACCCCTTCCGAGACGGTCGACGCGACCGAGGAACCGAGGTCGGTCGCCTGGCGGACGGCGTCGGACGAACAGCCGCTCAGACCGGCGAGGGCGACGCCGGCGGCGACGGCAGCGGTGAGCGAGGTGCGGATCGGGCGGCGCATGCCGGTACCGTAACCGGCCGGACGGCGGAGTCGTGGTGCGTTCGCTGGGAAGTCGCCCCGGACCGGCCTCAGGAGAGGTACGCCCGCGCGGCCGCGACGAGCGCGTCGACCCCGACCGGGATCGCCGTCTCGGCCTGCGGTGCGTAGAACGGCGAGTGGTTGCTGGGGATCTCCGCGCCGCTGCGGAACAGCTCCGGGTCGGTGATGCCGGTGAACCAGTAGACGATCGGGGCACCCGCGGCGGTGGCGAGCTGCCCGACGTCCTCGGACGCCATCGCCAGTCCGGACTCCATGTCGACGGCGTGCGGCACGACGGCACGGACGGCGTCGAGGACGACCGCTGCCTGCTCGGGGTCGTTGACGAGCACGTCGGCCCCCCGGCGCACGCGCGATCGTCGGAGCGGCCAGTCCCCCCGGCCTCGCTCTCGGCACGGACGATGCGCTCGATCGAGGCCACGATCCGCGCTCGCGTCTCCTCGTTGCGGGCGCGCGTCGAGATCTCGATCACGGCCGTGTCGGGGATGATGTTCGGCCGCGTGCCGGCGTGGAACGACCCGACGGTGACGACCCCGGCGTCGCTCGGGGCGACCTCCCGCGACACGATCGTCTGCAGCCGCACGACGGCGGACGCGGCGGTGACGATCGGGTCCAGGGACGCCTGCGGTGCCGAGCCGTGCGCGCCGCGGCCCGTGAAGGTCACGGTGAACCGGTCGCTCGACGCCATCACCGCTCCGGACCCGACCGCGACGACACCGACCGGCGCCGGGGCGGAGTGCTGCCCGAGCACCACGGTCGGCTTGGGGAAGCGGTCGACGAGACCGTCCTCGATCATGGCCCGCGCGCCGGAGATGACCTCCTCCGCAGGCTGGAACACGGCGACGACCGTGCCGTGCCAGTCCGCGGTCGCGGCGACGAGCCGTTCGAGGGCGCCGAGCAGCCACGTCACGTGGATGTCGTGGCCGCAGGCGTGCATGGTGGGCCCCTCGTTGCCGTCCTCGTCCACCCCGCGGTGGGTGCTGGCGTACGGCAGGCCGGTGCGCTCCTGCACGGGCAGCCCGTCGATGTCGGCGCGCAGCCAGAGCACCGGGCCGTCCCCGTTCCCGAGCACCCCGACGACCCCGGTGCCGCCGACCCCGGTGGTGACCGTGATGCCGCCGATCTCCGCCAGCCGGTCGGCGATGACGCCGGCGGTGCGGTGCTCCTGGAACCCGAGCTCCGGGTGGGCGTGCAGGTCCTGGTAGATCGAGAGCAGGTCGAGAGTCACCGGACCACCGTATCCCCCGGTCCCGGTCCCGACGGCACGGGCGCCGACGGTACGGACGCCGACGGCCCGGCCACCTGGAGCGGTGACCGGGCCGTCGGGAGGAGGACGGGCCTCCTGGATGGTGCTCGGCTGCTTACGCGTCCTGGCGCTTCAGGCGGGCGTAGCTGCGCTGGCGGGCCTGCGCGTCGAGCTCGACCTTGCGGATGCGGACCGCGTCCGGGGTGACCTCGACGCACTCGTCCTCGCGGGCGAACTCCAGGCACTCCTCGAGCGAGAGCTGCCGGGACGGCGTCATCGACTCGAACGTGTCGGCGTTGGCCGACCGCATGTTGGTGAGCTTCTTCTCCTTGGTGATGTTCACGTCCATGTCGTCGGCGCGCGAGTTCTCGCCGATGACCATGCCCTCGTAGACCTCCTCCGTCGGGTTGACGAAGAACGTCATCCGCTCCTGGAGGTTCGTGATGGCGAACGGGGTGACCACACCGGAGCGGTCGGAGACGATCGAGCCGTTGATGCGGGTCTGGATCGGGCCGGCCCAGTCGTCGTAGCCGTGGAAGATCGCGTTGGCGATGCCGGTGCCGCGGGTCTCCGTGAGGAACGACGTGCGGAAGCCGATGAGGCCGCGCGACGGCACGATGAACTCCATGCGGATCCAGCCGGTGCCGTGGTTCACCATGTTCTCCATGCGGCCCTTGCGGGCGGCCATGAGCTGGGTGATGGCGCCGAGGTGCTCCTCCGGCGTGTCGATCGTCATGTGCTCGAACGGCTCCTGCAGCTTGCCGTTCTCGTCACGCTTGGTGACGACCTGCGGCTTGCCGACGGTGAGCTCGAAACCCTCACGACGCATCTGCTCGACCAGGATGGCGAGTGCGAGCTCGCCACGGCCCTGGACCTCCCACGCGTCCGGGCGTCCGATGTCGACGACCTTGAGCGAGACGTTGCCGACCAGCTCACGGTCGAGACGGTCCTTCACGAGACGCGCGGTGAGCTTGTGGCCCTTCACCTTGCCGACCAGCGGCGACGTGTTCGTGCCGATCGTCATCGAGATCGCCGGGTCGTCGACCGTGATGGTCGGCAGCGGGCGGACGTCCTCGGGGTCGCTCAGCGTCTCACCGATGGTGATCGTGTCGAAGCCGGCGACGGCGACGATGTCACCGGGGCCGGCGGACTCGGCCGGGAAGCGGTTCAGCGCCTTGGTGATGAGGAGCTCGGTGATGCGTGCGTTGACGACGGAGCCGTCGTGCTTGACCCACGCGACCGTCTGGCCCTTCTTCATCGTGCCGTGGAAGATGCGCAGGAGCGCGAGGCGGCCGAGGAACGGCGACGCGTCGAGGTTCGTGACGTGCGCCTGCAGGGGGGTGCTCGTCGTCGTACGTCGGGGCCGGGACGTGCTGGAGGATCGCCTCGAAGAGCGGCTCGAGGTCGTCGTTGTCCGGCAGCGTGCCGTCCTCGGGCTTGTTGCGGCTCGCGGCACCGGCGCGACCGGAGGCGTACACGACCGGGACGTCGAGGATCGCGTCGAGGTCGAGGTCGTCGACCTCGTCCGCCAGGTCGGAGGCGAGCCCGAGGAGCAGGTCCTGGCTCTCCGAGACGACCTCGTCGATCCGGGAGTCCGGGCGGTCCGTCTTGTTGACGAGCAGGATCACCGGCAGCTTGGCGGCGAGCGCCTTGCGGAGCACGAAGCGGGTCTGGGGCAGCGGGCCCTCGGACGCGTCGACCAGCAGGACGACACCGTCGACCATGGAGAGGCCGCGCTCGACCTCACCACCGAAGTCGGCGTGGCCGGGGGTGTCGATCACGTTGATCGTGATGCGGCCGCCCGGGTTGAACTCCTCGGCGTGCTTCCCGTTGTAGAGCACCGAGGTGTTCTTCGCGAGGATGGTGATGCCCTTCTCGCGCTCGAGGTCGTTCGAGTCCATCATGCGGTCTTCGCCCTCGAAGTGGGCGTCGAACGAGTTGGTCTGCGTGAGCATCGCGTCGACGAGGGTGGTCTTGCCGTGGTCGACGTGTGCCACGATGGCGACGTTGCGCAGGTCGGACCGAGTGGCGAGCGCCATACAGGACATCCTTTTGTGTTCGGAAGAAGATCGGGCGAGCGCCCGGTTTCGGGACCGGCCCGAAGGGGTTCGGGACCAGCCCGAGGAGTGCGGGACGGTGCCCGACGGGGTTCGGGACCATGCCCGACTCGCCAGTCTACCGGTAGTTCTGCAACCAGGAGGAGTACAGCCGATGAGCCGACGGCGAACGTGGACCGAGATCGCCGTGGTGCTGATGCTCTCGCTCGGCGCGAGCGCGCTGTACTCGGTCCTGCAGATCATCGACGACCTGTCGCAGACGACACCGCTCGGCGAGCAGTCCACCGCGCTGAACAGCTCCACGACGACGGTCCAGTACGTCGACCTGGCGCGGCAACTGCTGGGCATCGCCGTCGACCTCGCACCCGTCGCGCTGGTGTGCATGCTGCTCTGGGAGTCGTCCCGCCCCCCACCTGGGCCGGCTCGGCATCGACCGGTTCCGCGTCCGGCCCGACCTCGGCGGCGCGGCGCTCATCGCCCTGGGCATCGGCATCCCCGGGCTGGCGCTCTACTTCACCGGACGGGCGCTCGGCATCACCGTCGCCGTGGACCCGGCGGCGCTCGACTCGTACTGGTGGACGATCCCGGTACTGCTGCTCTCCGCCGTCCGGTCCGGGCTGCAGGAGGAGGTCATCGTCGTCGGTTACCTGTATGCCCGACTCCGCGACGACCTCGGGTGGGGACGCTGGCAGGTCACCCTGTCCACGGCCGTCCTGCGCGGCAGCTACCACCTGTACCAGGGCTTCGGTGCGTTCATCGGCAACGCGGTGATGGGCGTCGTCTTCGGGTGGATCTACACGAAGTGGGGGCGGCTGCTCCCCCCTCGTCATCACGCACGTGCTCCTCGACGCGACGGTCTTCGTCGGCTACCCGTTCGTCGCGCGGGCGTTCCCCGGACTGTTCTCCTAGCGCGCGCTGGCGAAGCGGCGGCGGCACGTCCACCGGCCCGTCCGGCCGGGAGGCCCGGTTCCGGTCCGGCGCTCGGCTCCCGGTCCGGAGTGCGCTCGGTTCTCCACAGCGCGGCAGTCGCCTCGCCAGTGAAATGCTACGTTCTACACGTCAGCAAGAGCGATGTGGGGGGACGATGGGGATCGAGTTCGACGACGCCGCGGCCGTGCGGCTGCTCTCGTGCGCGACCGAGGTCGCGCTGGCACTCCGAGCGGGTGGCGCCGCTCGACGTGCTGACGCCGAGGACGCCCTGCACGACTTCCACGGCGCCTACGCACGACTCTACGAGCAGGCGCACACGGTCGAGTCGGAGGACAGGGTCCGCCTGGTCCGGGCGCTCGACGACCTCGCCGGGCAGCTCCACGTCGTCCGGCGCCAGGCACACGACGAACAGCGTCGACAGCACGACCTGGCAGCGTGGCACGAGCGTGAACGGCAGCGCGACCAGGTGCTCGTCGGCGTCGGGGCCCCGTTGCGACCCGCGCTGGACTGGAGCGACGCGGTGGTCGACCCGAAGCCGTCGGAGACGCCGGTCCGCCCGACGCCACTCACGGCACGGTTCCACGCGCGCACTCGTGTCCGGACGAGCAGCGGTGGCTCCGGCGGACGCAGCGGCGCGGACCCGGACCGCCTACGCCGGGTCGCTGCGCGCGCCCGCGCGCAGGACGCGGCCACCGCCCAGGAACTCACCCGTGTGCGGAACGCCTGGGTGACCTTCACCCGGACGTGCGCCTGGGTGCCCGTGGACGATGCGTCCCTCGTGCCGGGGTTCGAGGACCACCTCGCCGAGAACGCCGCGGACGCTGCCTGGCTGGACCGGATCGCGGACGCCTTCGCCGCGGCGGGAGGAGGGTCGCTGTCCGACGGCGTGCTCGACGCGGCCGGGGCGTCTCGACTGCCCCGGGAGCTCCAGCGTGTCCTCGACCCGTCGTCGACCACCGTCGAGGTCGCGGCGGCCTGGCATGCGCTCGGCTTGTCCGACCAGGACGTCGAGGCGCTGCCGCTGAGGACGAAGCTGCAGCTCGCCGGGATCGACGGGCTCCCGGCCGTGGCGCGGGACATCGCCTCGCGCGCGGTGCTCCGTGCAGCGGTCGCGAACCCGGGGCGGGTGTACCGGATGCTCGGGCTGCCGTACACGTACGGCGCGGTCGGCCTCGAGGAGTTCACGCGGCAGGTCCTGGCGCTGCGGGACGGGCTCGAGCGCGCTGACCAGTCTGCGGCCAGGCTCGCCCCGCCATCGGCGCAGGTCGGTCAGCTGGTCGGGTTCGGGACTTCGGAACGGCGCGCTCGTCGCGGCGATCTCGCTCGGGGACCTCGACACGGCGTCGAACGTGACGGTGAACGTACCGGGCGCGACGACGACGGTCGGGAGTGCTCCGGAGAAGGTACGTGCTGCACACGGGCTCCTCTCGACGGCAGCACGTCAGGACCAGAGATCGTCGTTCGCTGTCGTCTCCTGGTTCGGCTACCGCGCGCCGTCCTTCCCCGAGGTACCCGGCCAAGGGCGAGCAACCACCGGTGGGGCGAACCTGGCTTCGTTCCTCGACGGCGCCGTCGACAGTCGCGCGGGAAGCCCACCGCGCTCCATCGCCGTCCTCGGGCATTCCTACGGATCGACGACAGCTGCGGAAGCACTAGCCCAGACACGTCACCGGATCGACTCATTCGTCACGTACGGCTCGGTCGGGTTCACCGACGCGACGAAGCCGGACCAGCTCAACGTCGACCGTGTGTTCGCTACCGAGGGTGAGAACGACCACGTTGCGGCCCTCGGTCGGTCAACGCGAACGGATCCTCGGGATCTCCCCGAGGTCGAGGTCTTCTCATCCGAAGCCGCCCCCCGGTACGAAGGCAGTCACGGGCCACGACATGTACCCAGAGCACGGAGTCGGGTACCTCTCGTCCGGGTCAACGGCTGCACGGCAGATCGCCGAGATCATCGCGAACGGGAAGCCAGGATGAAGATCATGACCACGAAACTGCTCGCGATCGTCGTCGCTGCCCTGATCCTCGGGGTGACGGTCAGCTGCGCAGCAGGAGGGAAATCCATGCCGAAGGACGCAGCCGGTCTGACACGTGCCGACGTCTCGGAACTCAGTTTGCGCCAGGAATTCAACCGGTACCGGGAGCACTACGAGGAGATGCAACGAGTACTGGCTGCGGCACAGCGCGCGGTCCACGAGGGAGAGTGGGACTGGAACGGTGGCGACGACAACCCGCAGATCGGTGGCGACGGCCGCACTCCCCTTCCCGGCGCGGACGTCGACAACAGCTACTTCCTTGAGTCGAGCAGAGCCTGGACCCCGGAGGGAGCCACGGGTTCCAGAGGAGACCTCGATCCGATGATCGACTACTTCGAGCACCGCGGCGCGAACATGCACATCGAGCGGGTCGCCGACTCCTACTACCTCGACGGCAGCGTCCGTGACGGCTGGCACGTCGAGTACTTCATCCAACCGAGCGGCCGCTACTCCCTCACCGTGTCGAGTGACCTCTTCTGGACCAACAACGCCGACGCACTCGCCAGGGCAGTGTTCGGCCGAGCATCACTGCGATGGCCGGATCGCTCTTCTCCCGGTGAGTACCCGGAGCCGCCCGAGTGGGATGCGCCGATCATCAACCGCCCCCCCGAATCTGATGCAGCCACGACGACGGCCGCTCACGCTCGTCGCCCTCGTCATGACCGTGCTCCTAGCCGGTTGCGCGGCGGGAGCAGCGCAGCAGACGAAGGACGCAGCCGGACTGACGCAGGACGACGTCGCGGAACTCACGCTGCACGAGGAGTTCGATCGGTACCGGGACCGCTACCGACACATGCAACAGCTCCTCGAAGAAGCGCAGAACCAGGTGCACCGCGGGGACTGGGAGTGGGACAGGGGCGACGACCTCCCACTGGACGGCTCCAACGGTGTCGCGCCACTTCCCGGCTCGACGGTCGTCAACAGCTACTACCTCCGCGCGCCACGTTCGTGGGCACCGCCCGGCGCATCGGGGGCGAAGCGTGACCTCGATCCGATGCTCGAGCACTTCAGGGCGAAGAGATGGACCTTCGAGGTGCGAGCGCGCTCCGGCAGTCACGAGGTCCGGGCGTGGACCGGGGACGGGTGGCAGATCCAGTACTCCCTCGACGTCGACGGCCGGTACTCCCTCGATGTCTACAGCGAACCGTTCTGGACCAACGACTCCGACGCGCTGTCCGCAGCCGTCTACGGCCGAGCGACGCTGGACTGGCCGACCGAGTCCCGACCGGGTGAGTACCCGACGCCGCCGACGTGGGACGACCCGGTCGTCAACCACCCGAAGACCTGAGCAGGCGGGCGCGCCCGGCTGACGAACGGGAGGCGGCGCGCGGTCGGTGTGCACCGCCTCCCGCCCGGCAGCCGACTACGCCGCGATCGAGGGCACCTTCTCCGGGTAGTGGCACGCAGCCCGGTGGTCGACGTCCTCGCCGCGACGCGGCGCCTTCTCCGGCTCCTCCTGCTCGCACCGGCGCCGCTCGTCCTCGGGGAGGAGCGCGTAGAGCGGGCAGCGCGACCGGAACCGGCACCCGGTCGGCCGCTCGGTCGGGCTGGGCGGGTCGCCCGGCAGCAGGATCGTCCTCCGTGCCCGCTCGACGACCGGGTCCGGCACCGGCACGGCCGACATGAGAGCGGCCGTGTAGGGGTGCATCGGGCGCTCGAAGACCTCGTCGACGGCGCCCTCCTCGACGGTGCGACCGAGGTACATCACGCTGACGCGGTCGGCCACGTGCCGGATGACGGACAGGTCGTGCGACACGAACAGGTACGACAGTCCGAGCCGCGCCTTGAGCTCGGCGAGCAGGTTGAGCACGCCCGCCTGGATGGAGACGTCGAGCGCGGAGACCGGCTCGTCGAGCACCACCAGGTCCGGCTCCACGGCGAGGGCACGGGCGATCGAGATGCGCTGCCGCTGACCACCGGAGAACTCGTGCGGGTACCGGTCGGCCTCGGCCGCTCGCAGACCGACGAGCTCGAGCAGCTCCGGCACGCGGTCGGCGATGCGCGAGGACGGGGCACCGACCGCCCGGAGCGGTTCGGCGACGACGTCGTACACCGACATGCGCGGGTCGAGGCTGGCGGACGGGTCCTGGAACACCATCGAGATGCGTTGCCGGAGCGCCCGGGTGCCGGCGGCCCCGCGCGCGGTGGCGTCGGCGAGTGACTCCCCCGAACAGCTCGACCGTGCCGGCCTCGGGCCGTTCGAGGTCCATGAGCTGGTGGAGGGTCGTCGACTTGCCGGAGCCGGACTCCCCGACGAGGCCGAGGGTCTCCCCGCGGCGGATGTCCAGGTCGACCCCGTCGACGGCGTAGACGTCTCCGACCTTGCGGCGGAAGACGGAGCCCTTGACGAGCGGGAAGGTCTTCGTCAGCCCTTCGACGTGCACGACGGGTTCGCGGTCGGTCCGTGTGGCCTCGATCCGGGCGCTGTGGTCCGGGATCACGGGGAGCGAGAAGATGCGGCCGGCGTCCGCGTGTGCGGCGGCGACCTCGGCGGTGCGGTGGCAGGCGGCGGTGTGCCCGACCGGCACGGTGCGGGCGGTGCCGGCAGCGGCCGTGTCGGCACCGGGTACGACGTCGACGGGCGGGGCGAGCACCGGCTCGGTCGACCGGCAGACCGCACTGACCAGGGGGGCACCGGTCCGCGAAGGGGCAGGCGTCCGGCAGCCCGATGAGCGACGGCGGTGCGCCCGGGATCGGCACGAGCGGAGACCGGTCGGAGGCGTCGAGCCGCGGCAGCGCGCCGATGAGCCCGATCGTGTACGGCATCCGCGGTCGGGCGAAGAGCTCCTCGGCCGTGGCCGTCTCGACGATCCGGCCGGCGTACATCACCGCGATGCGGTCCGCGATCCCGGCGATGACGCCCAGGTCGTGGCTGACGAACACCAGCGCGGCCCCGGTCTCGCGCTGGGCGGTCCGGAGCACCTCGATGATCTGGGCCTGGATCGTCACGTCGAGCGCCGTGGTCGGCTCGTCGGCGAGGATCACGTCCGGGTCGTTCGCCATGGCCATCGCGATCATCGCGCGCTGGCGCATGCCGCCGGAGAACTCGTGCGGGAAGGCGTCCACGCGGCGACCCGGTTCGGGGATGCCGACGAGTTCGAGGAGTTCGATCGCCCGTGCTCGCGCCTCCGCCTTCGAGGCGCCGCGGTGCAGCCGCACCGTCTCCGCGATCTGGTCACCGATCGTGTACACCGGCGTGAACGCGGACAGCGGGTCCTGGAAGACCATCGCCACCTTGTGCCCGCGGAGCCGGCTCATCTGCTTGTCCGACCGGCCGAGCAGTTCCTCGCCGTCGAGCTCGACCGACCCGCTGACCTCCGTGGTGTCGGGCAGCAGCCCGAGGACCGCCATGCTCGTCACCGACTTGCCGGACCCGGACTCGCCGACGATGCCGAGTACCTCTCCGCGACGGAGTTCGAGGTCCACGCCGCGGACCGCGTGCACGGTCCCCCCGCGGGGTCGGGAACCGGACGTGCAGGTCCCGGACCCGCAGGATCGGCTCCGTGGTGGTCGCGCCCGTGGTCGAGCCGTTCGTGATGGTGCTCATGCTGCTTCCCCGGTCGTCCGCGACGCTCATGCGCCCGATCCGGCCTGTGTGTTCAGCGCGGCCACGTCGACGGCCGCCTGGTTCTGGTCACGACGACGGTTCTGCTTCTGGCGCTTCCCGGTCGTCGAGGTCGGGTCCAGCGCGTCGCGGAGCCCGTCCCCGATGAGGTTCGCGGCGATCGCGAACACCACGAGGGCCCCGGCGGCGAAGTAGAAGAGCCACGGGCTCGTCAGGGCGTTGTCCTGGTTCTGGGCGATCAGCGTCCCGAGCGAGACGTCCGGTGCCTGCACGCCGAACCCGAAGTAGCTCAGCGTCGTCTCGCCGAGCACCGCGGTCGCGACCTGGATCGTGCCGTCGATGATGAGGAAGGACGCCACGTTCGGCAGGATGTGCCGGAAGATGATCCGGAACGGCCCGATGCCCATGTACCGGGCGGCCCGCACGAACTCGCGCTCCTTCACCGACAGGGTCATGGCCCGCACGACCCGTGCCGTGATCATCCAGCCGAAGACGGTGATGAGGACCACGAGGACGATCCACCCGGCGTTCTGGATGCGCGGGCTGATGATCGCGATGATGAGGAACGACGGCAGGACGAGCAGCATGTCGACGAAGAACATCACGATGCGGTCGACCCAGCCGCCGAAGTAGCCCGCCGCTGCCCCGGTGATCGCGGCGATGGCGGTCGAGAACACCGCGACGAGCAGCCCGATGAGCAGGCTCTTCTGCATGCCGCGCGCGGTCTGGGCGAAGACGTCCTGCCCGATGCCGTTCGTCCCGAACCAGTGCGCACCGCTCGGGGGCCGGGTGAACGAGGTGTAGTCGATCTCGGAGTACTGCCACGGGCTGACGAGCGGCCCGATGAACGCGAAGGCGAACAGCAGCAGGACGACGACGACGCCGATCCCGGCGCCGCGGTTCATGAAGAGCCGGCGCACCGTCTGGAGGATCCGGTTGCCCTGCGCGGTCGGACGGGCCGGCACGTCGCTGCGCGCGACGAGCGACGGGTCGACGGGTTCGATCCGGGTGTCGGTCATGTCATGCCCTCCTGACGCGCGGGTCGAGCGCAGCGGTCGCGAGGTCGGCGAGGAAGCCGGCGACGAGCACCACGACCGCCGCGAACAGCGTGTACGCCGTGACCACGTTGACGTCGTTGTTGTTGACCGCGTCGATGAACCACGACCCCAGCCCGTTCCAGGCGAAGATCTTCTCGGTCAGGGTCGCACCGGTCAGGATGCCGAGGAACCCGTAGGCGAACAGCGTCGTCATCGGGATGAGCGCCGTGCGGAGGCCGTGCTTGAACGTCGCTCGGCCGCGCGTGAGTCCCTTCGCCCGCGCGGTCCGGAGGAAGTCCGAGCCGAGCACGTCGAGCATCGTCGCCCGCTGGTACCGGCTGTAGATCGCGATGAGACCGACGGCGATCGAGATCGTCGGCAGCAGCAGGTGCGCGCCGCGGTCCAGGAGCAGCGTCCACGGTGTCCCGTCGAGCCCCGGCGTCGCCTCCCCCCGTGAAGTTGATGAGCTGGCTGCCGGCGTCCTGGTTGAGCTTCGTCGCTCCGATCTTCAGGAACACGGCCGTCAGGAACACCGGTGTGGAGAACAGGACGATCGAGATCGCCGCACTCACCCGGTCGGAGATCCGGTACTGCCGGATCGCGTTCCACACGCCGACGAGCACGCCGAGCACGATGCCCGCGACCGACCCGACGAGCAGGAGCCGGAGGCTGACCCCGAGCCGCGGGAAGAACTGTTCGTTGACGGGGCGGTCCTGGATCGTCTGCCCGAGGTCACCGTGCGCGACGTCACCGAGCCAGTGCGTGTACCGGATCACGATGGGCGTCTTGTCGTTGACGCCGATGTCGTCGAGCTTCGCGTCGATGACCTGTGCTGACGGAGCCGGATTGCGCTGCGCGTACACGGAACGGGGACTGAACGTCGCTGACGCGAGGAAGTAGGTCAGCGAGGTCGCGAGGAACACGAGCACGACGTAGTACACGAGTCGCCGCCCCAGGAAGCGGATCATGGAGGCCACCATAGGGCCTGGTTTGTTTCCGGTACATGTCGTCCGACGTCCCGCCACGTAACGAAAGGACGTCGACAGCAGAAAACGCGCTCTACCCCCTTCGGAGGGCCCTAGGCTCGACGACAACTTCCAGAGGGGAACCACATGAAGCACAGGAAAGTCCTCGCGGTGACGGCGGCCCTCGCCGGCATCGCCCTCGCCGTCACCGGCTGCTCGGGCGGCTCCGGCGACTCCGGCGGGACCGGTGGGAACGACTCGGGCAAGAAGTCACTGCCGACCTCGGCCCAGATCAACGCCACACCGGTCTCCGACCTGCAGGACGGCGGCACGCTCCGTCTGCCGATCTCGCAATGGGTCTCGCAGTGGAACTACAACCAGGTCGACGGCCCGCTCGTCGACGCGTCGACGATCGAACAGGCGACGATGCCGTTCATCTACACGATCGACGCGAAGGGCGCCCCGGCACTCAACCAGGACTACGTGACGAAGGCCGAGGTCACAAGCGACGACCCGCTGACCATCGAGTACACGATCAACGACCAGGCGGAGTGGAACGACGGCACGCCGATCACGTGGCGTGACTTCGAGAACGAGTGGAAGACCACGAACGGCGAGGACGAGGCGTACCTCATCGCCGGCTCGACCGGCTACGAGGACATCGAGTCCGTCACGAAGGGCGCGACCGACCGGGACGTCGTCGTGACGTTCTCGACCCCGTTCTCGGACTGGAAGTCGCTCTTCAGCCCGCTCTACCCCGCCAGCCAGACCAGCACGCCCGAGCAGTTCAACAACGGCTACAAGGGCAAGGTCCCGGTTTCCTCCGGGCCCTACGAGATCACCGACCTCGACGAGACCGCCGGCACCGTCACGATGAAGCCGGACGACAACTGGTGGGGCGACGAGCCGAAGCTCGACCAGGTGATCTTCCGGTCGCTGGACGGCAACGCCGACGTCGACGCCTACCTCAACAAGGAGATCGACTCCGTCCTCACGACGACCTCCGAGCGCTTCGACCGTGTGAAGAAGGCGAAGAACACGAGGATCCTCGCGTCGACGTCCGCGCAGTACACGCACGTCGACTTCTCGTCGAACGGCCTGCTCAAGGACAAGCAGCTCCGGCTGGCGATCCAGCACGCCGTGAACCGTGACGCGCTCGCGCAGGTCATCGGCGGCACGCTCCCGTACAAGCTCGGCACGCTCGACAACCACCTGTTCCTGTCCACGGACAAGGGCTACACGTCGAACACCAAGCCGAACGCGACGTTCGACGTCGAGAAGGCGAAGCAGCTGCTCGACGACGACGGGTGGAAGACCGACGGCGCGTACCGCTCGAAGGGCGGGAAGAAGCTCTCCATCGCGATCACGATCCCGTCCGGCGCTCCCACGTCGCAGCAGCTGGCGCAGGTCATGCAGCAGCAGCTGAAGGAAGTCGGCGTCGAGCTGAAGCTGAAGTCGGTCGCCACGGACGACTTCTTCGAGCAGTACGTCACGCCGGGCAACTACGACATGACGATCTTCGTCTGGGGTGGCACCGGCTTCCACTCGAGCAGCGCGACGATCTACACCTCCGGTGACGTCGGCCAGAACTACGGCCGGGTCAGCTCGAAGGAGATCGACGACCTGACGAAGCAGGCCCTGTCCGAGCCGGACACGGACAAGGCGAACGCCATCTGGAACAAGATCGACGAGGAAGTCTGGGCGATCGGACACTCCATGCCGATCACCGCGAAGCCGGCGCTCGTCGCGCAGAACCCGAAGCTCGCCAACTACGGCGCGTTCGCGGGGGGCGCAGAACATCGACTGGACGAAGGTCGGCTTCACCGACTGACCGTCCACGGGCGGTGCCCGCTGATCGAGGGAGGGGCCGGACGCACTGCGTCCGGCCCCTTCGTCGATCCGGTGCGCGCGCTCGCAGGGGATCCTCGGTGCGGTCCACGGATCGACGGGCCCCTGGACCGTACGATCTGCCTCATGGCCATCCCCGAGATCGGTTCCGCCGCCCCCCGGCTTCACCCTGCCCGGCATGCTCGTCCGCCAGGGCGTCCGCACCGACGCGGAGTACTCGCTCGCCTCCGAGATCGGTCGCCCGGTGGTCCTCGCCTTCTACCCCGGCGATGCGACGCCCGTGTGCACCGCGCAGCTCTGCTCGTACCAGGAGGAGCTCGACGACTTCCGCGACCTCGGCGCGGTCGTCTGGGGCATCAGCCCGCAGGGACTCGACTCGCACGAGGGGTTCGCGCGCGGCGCCTCGCTCGCGTTCCCGCTGCTGTCGGACGTCGGCGGTGACGTCATCCGCGCCTACGGCGTCCACCTGCCGGGGATCGGACTCCGTCGCTCCGTCTTCGTCATCGGTCCGGACGGCGTCATCCGCTGGCGGCACGTCGGGCTCGTCGGACTGCGCTTCCCGAGCGCCCAGGTCATCCGCGGCCAGATCGAGGCGCTCGTCGTCTGACCCGTTGACAGCCGGCCGTGTCGGCGTGACCATGGTCTGGACGACGACCCCCCGGGTTCGCCTCCTCGGGACATCAGGTCCGCCGGTACGCGCACGGCCCGTCTGGCCCGCTCGGTTGGTGGTCCCGAGGAGGCGCTCTCGTCACCGCCCGAGGCCGGGTCTCCTAGGCTTGCCCCATGCCCGCCCGGATCGTCGCGACGAACATGCGCCGCTTCGCCGTCGTCCTCTGGATCGTCGCCGCAGCCCTCGTCGTCATCGGCTTCGTCACGAACGGGCCGGGCGCCGCGTTGCTCGTCCCCGTGCCGTCGCTCTTCACCGTCTGGTTCGCGTGGGTCGTGCTGTGGCGTCCGCGGATCGAGATCACCGAGGACGCCCTGGTCGTCGTCGACGTGCGCCGCACCACCCGGTTCGCGTGGCGGCGCGTCCGGGAGGTCCGGACGAAGTACGGGCTCGAGGTGGTCACCGACCAGGGCGAGCAGCGCGTCTGGATCGCGCCGCGTCCGGACGCCCGCCTGGCGGTGCTCCGGCCGGGAGGCCCGGTGCCGGTAGGCGTCGCCGCTGCGGCCGACGAGATCCGCGCGTCCGTCCCCGCGCCGGTCGTGTACGACGGTGCTCCCCCCGGCCACGGTCACCGCAGCCCCGATCGTGCACCGCGTCCACGGCTGGTCGATCACCGCGCTCGTCGTGCTGGGCATCGCCGCGAGCCTCGCCGGCGCGCGCCTCTGAACCGGCCCACCCCAGACGTCGGCGTCCGTCCCTCGATGACGGAACGCGCCGTCCCGTGATCGGGGCGGCGCGTTCCGGCGGACGCGAGGTGCGGCGGGTCAGCGTCCGAACTCGAAGCCGGCGCCGGGGATGGCTGCCAGCAGGTCCTTCGTGTACTGCTCCCGCGGGTTGGCGAACACCTCGTCGGTGGTCGCCTTCTCGACGATCTGGCCCTTGCGCATGACGCACACGTTGTCCGCGACCAGACGGACGACCGCGAGGTCGTGCGTGATGAACAGGTACGTCAGGTCGAGCTCGGACTGCAGCTCGGTCAGCAGGTCGAGGATCTGCCCCTGCACGAGCACGTCGAGCGCGGACACGGCCTCGTCGAGCACGATGACCTCGGGCTTGAGCGCGAGCGCGCGCGCGACGGCGATACGCTGCCGCTGGCCACCGGACAGCTCGCTCGGGTACCGGTTGACCATCGACTTCGGCAGCGACACCTGGTCGAGCAGTTCGAGCACCCGCGCGCGACGGGACGCCTTGTCGCCGACCTTGTGCGTGCTGAGCGGCTCGGCGATCGTGTTCCCGACGTTGTACATCGGGTCGAGCGATCCGTACGGGTCCTGGAACACGGGCTGCACCCGGCGACGGAAGTCGAACAGGTCCTTGCCCTTGAGCGCGCCGATGTCGATGCCGTCGAACTGCACCGAGCCGGCGGTGATCGATTCGAGCTGCAGCACGAGCTTGGCGACCGTCGACTTGCCTGAGCCGGACTCGCCGACGAGCGCCGTGGTGGTGCCCTTCGGGATCGAGAACGACACACCGTCGACGGCCTTGAGCTCGCGGGTCGCGATGCCCTGCCCACGCAGCTTGTAGACCTTCTGCAGGTCCTTCACCACGATCAGGTCCTCGGTCGGCTTGCTCTCGCGCTCGTGGGCGCGGGACAGGAGTTCGTCGTCCTCGCTGCCGGTGCCGGACGCGATGTCCACCGTCTGGTGCTGCACCTTGGACTGGATCCGACGGCTCGCGAGCGACGGCGCCGCAGCGACGAGGCGCTGCGTGTACGGGTGCTGCGGGTCGGCCAGGATCTCCTTCGACGGACCGGCCTCGACGACCTGGCCCTTGTACATCACCACGAGCTTCTCGGCACGCTCGGCGGCGAGACCGAGGTCGTGGGTGATGAACAGGACCGAGGTGCCGAAATCGCGCGTCAGGCTCTCGAGGTGGTCGAGGATGACGCGCTGCACGGTGACGTCGAGCGCGGAGGTCGGCTCGTCGGCGATGAGCAGCTTCGGTCGGCTGGACAGGCCGATACCGATCAGCACGCGCTGGCGCATGCCGCCGGAGAACTCGTGCGGGTACTGCTTGAGCCGGCTCTCGGCGTCGCCGAGCCCGGCCTCCTGCAGGACCTCGACGGCACGGGCACGGACGGCGGCCTTGCCCGTCGCCATCCCGTTCGCCTTGATCGCCTCTTCGACCTGGAAACCGATCTTCCAGAGCGGGTTGAGGTTCGACATCGGGTCCTGGGGGGACGTAGCCGATCTCGGTGCCGCGGATCTCGGCCATCTGCTTCTCGTCCATGCCGACGAGCTCGCGCCCGTTCAGCTTGATCGAGCCGCCGGTGATCTGGCCGGTGCCGGGCAGGAGCTTGATGATCGCCTGGGCGCTCGTCGACTTGCCCGATCCGGACTCGCCGACGATCGCGAGGCGTTCGCCCTGCTCGAGCGTCATGTTGACGCCGCGCACGGCCTGCACGAGACCGCTCTGCGTCCGGAAGCCGACGTGCAGGTCGGTGATCTCGAGCAGCGGGGCGCCGGCTGCACCGGACGTCCGGGCGTTCGGCTGGGTGAGTGTCTCGCTCATCGGCGGGCCCTCGCCTTCGGGTCGAGCGCGTCGCGGACCACGTCACCGAGGAGGAGGAACGCGAGCACGGTGATGGACAGGGCGGCGGACGGCCAGAAGATGGTCGACGGGTTCGTGCGGATGGAGGTGCGCGCCGTGCCGATGTCGAGACCCCAGCTGAGCGCCGACGGCGGCAGACCGATGCCGAGGAACGACAGGGTCGCCTCCGCGACGATGAACGTCCCGAGCGAGACGGTCGCGACGACGATGACCGGTGCGAGCGAGTTCGGGATGACGTGCTTGACCAGCGTCTGGAAGCGGCTGACACCGAGCGCCGCCGAGGCGGTGACGTAGTCGGACTGCTTCGCGCTGAGCACGGCACCGCGCATGATGCGCGCGATCTGCGGCCAGGCGAACACGGCGAGCACGAGCGAAACCGTGATGGCGTTGCGCTGCGGGATGACCGACATGATCACGATCGCGCCGAGGACGGTCGGGATCGAGAAGAAGATGTCCGCGATGCGGGACACGACCGCGTCGAGCCAGCCGCCGTAGAACCCGGCGATCGCGCCGATGACGACGCCGACGATCGTGACGAGCACGGTCGCGAGCAGCCCCACGAGCAGCGAGTTCTGTGCACCCCAGATGACGCGGGCGAACACGTCGGACCCCTGACGGGTGTACCCGAGCGGGTGTCCAGCACGGGCACCCTCGTCGCTGTAGTCGAGGTTCGCGGCGCGCGGGTCCACGTGCGTGAAGAGCCCCGGGACGATCGCGACCACGAGGATCAGCAGGATGAGGACCGCGGAGACCCAGAACGTGGGACGACGACGCATGGACTCCCACGCGTCGGTCCACAGCGAACGGGTCTTCTCGTCCACGTTGACCTGGTCGACCGCCTGCAGCGGCGTCTCCTCGATCGGGGCGACGTAGTGCGTGGCCGATCGCGGTTCGGTGTTACTTGGCATAGCGGATCCTCGGGTCCAGGACGGCGTAGAGCAGGTCGACCAGGAGGTTGGCGAGCATGAAGATGATGACCATCACGGCGACGAACGACACCACCGTCGGGCCTTCGCCGAGCGTGACGGCCTTGTAGACCGTCCCACCGACGCCGTTGATGTTGAAGATGCCCTCGGTCACGATCGCGCCGACCATCAGGCTGCCGATGTCGACGCCCAGGTAGGTGACCACGGGGATGAGCGAGTTCCGGAAGATGTGCACGGTCACGACGCGACGACGGGACAGGCCCTTCGCGGTCGCGGTGCGCACGAAGTCGGCGCTCATGTTCTCGGCGACGCTCGCGCGGGTGAGGCGCACGATGTAGGCGAACGACACGGTCGCGAGCACGATCGCCGGCAGCACGAGCTCCGACCACGGCGCTTGACCGGAGACCGTGACACGGAACAGCCCGAGGTTGATGCCGAAGACGTACTGCAGCAGGAAGCCGACGACGAAGGTCGGCACCGAGATGAGCAGCAGCGAGACGACGAGCGCGGTGGCGTCGAACCACTTGCCCTTGCGGAGCCCGGCGATGACGCCGACGAGGATGCCGGCGACGGCCTCGAAGACCAGCGCGAGGATCGCGAGACGGGCGGTGATCGGGAACGCCTGGGCGAGCTGCTGGCTCACCGGGAGGCCCGAGTACGTGACCCCGAGGTCACCGCGGAAGAGACCGCCGACCCACAGCAGGTACTGGATGATGAACGGCTTGTCCAGGTTGTACTGCGCCCGGAGCTGCTCGATCACCTGCGGCGACGGCTGGCGGTCGCCGAACAGCGCGGCGATCGGGTCGCCGGGCAGCGAGAAGACCATGAAGTAGATGAGGAACGTGGCCCCGAAGAACACGGGGATGAGTTGCAGGAGGCGCTTGCCGAGGTACCAGAGCATCAGATCCCTGCCTGGTACGGAGCGCGCATGTCGTTCAGGTTCATGTCGTGTGGGGTGGACGGTCCGAGGGTCGGCACGGGTGTCCGGTGCGGGCGGCGGCGCCCGCGGTCGTGGGGGAAGGTGTAGCCGCCGTGGTACGGGGGGTTCGGGGACCGTGTGGTCCCCGAACCCCCCGTCCGGTTGGCCGCGGAGCAGGATACCTGCTCGCGATGGGTCCTCCGCGAGGACCGGTGTTACTTGGTGACCTCGATGTCGTAGTACAGCGGCACCGAGTCCCAGCCGAACTTGACGTTCTTCACGTTGTCCGCGGACCACACGCCGGTGACGTTGGAGTACCAGAGCGGGATCTCGGGGGAGGTCCTGGAACAGGAGCTCCTGCGCCTGGTCGAAGAACTTGTTGCCCTCTTCGACGGTCGCGGCCGAACGGCCCTTGGCGAGCAGCTCGTTGTACTCGGCCGAGTCGTAGCGCGAGTAGTTGTTCGACGAACCCTCACCCATGGTCGGGCCGAGGAAGTTGTACAGCGACGGGTAGTCGGCCTGCCAACCGGTACGGCTTCCGCCCTTGAGCTTGTCGTCCGTCTGGAGCTCGAGCGCCTCGGCGAACGTCGGGACCGCGTTGCCCTCGGCCTTGATGCCGAGCGTGTTCGAGATCGAGTTCGTGACGGCGGTCACCCATGCCTCGTGGCCACCATCGGCGTTGTAGGTGATGGTGAGGGTGTCGTCGTACTTCGACATCTTGTCGGCTTCGGCCCAGAGCTTCTTGGCCTCGTCCGGGTCGTACTTCAGGACGTCGGAGCCCTTCAGGTCGCCGGTCCAGCCGTCGATCACCGGGGAGGTGAAGTCCTTCGCCGGGGTACGGGTGCCCTGGAAGATCTTGTCCGTGATCTGCTTGCGGTTGATCGACATCGAGATCGCCTCGCGACGCAGCTGACCCTCCTCGCCCTTCCAGTGGTCGAGGTAGTAGGGCAGGTAGATCGCCTGGAAGATCGCGGCGGCCTGGTTGACGTTCGAGTCGGGGAAGTCCGACTTGTAGGTCGAGAACGCGGCGTCCGGCACGGCGTCGAGGACGTCGAGGTTGCCGCCCTGGGCGTCGGAGTACGCGGTGTCCTGGGTGCTGTAGAACGTGATCGTGAGACCGCCGTTCTTCGGCTTGCGCTTGCCCTGGTAGTCCTCGTTCGCGACGAGCTTGATGTCCTGGTTGTGGGTCCAGGCCTTCTTGCCGTCGAGCTTGTACGGACCGTTGCCGATCGGGTTCTCACCGAAGGCCTTGGGGTCGTCGTAGAACGCCGAGGGGAGCGGCACGAAGGCGTTGTAGCCGAGCGACAGCGGGAAGTCCGACTGCGCCGACTTGAGCGTGACGGTGAACTCGTCGTCGTCGACGACCTTCAGGCCGGTGAGCTCGGAGTCCTTGTCGGCGTCGTAGCCCTCGATGTTCTCGAAGAAGTAGCTCGCGCCCTGGGCGTTCGACTTCTGCGCCGCCCAGTTCCACGCCTTCGTGAAGGACTCCGCGGTGATCTCCTCACCGTTGGTGAACTTCCACCCGGTGTTGATCGTGATGTCGAAGGTCTTGGAGTCGTCGGTCTCGACGCTCTTCGCCAGTTCCTTGACCGGCTTGCCGTCGGCGTCGTAGGTGAACAGACCGTCGAACAGCGACGTGATGATCTTGCCGCCACCGGTCTCGGTGGTGTTCGACGGGATGAGCGGGTTCTGCGGCTCGCTGCCGTTGGTGGTGACGATGCCGTTGGCGTTCGTGGAGCCGGAGCCCGAGCCACTTCCGCCACCGTTGCCGGAGCAGCCGGTCAGGGCGAGAGCTGTGGCCCCGAGCACGGCGAGGGCAGAGAGCCCAGCGCGCTTCTTGATCAAGAGTTCCTCCTGGTGCATGGGACGCGCCGGGTACAGAGGTCCCTCCCGCCGCGTTTGACTCCTGAACTGTAGGCAGTGCTGAGGGGCCCGTCCAAACCCAGCGCACATCGGTTACACGTCTGAAACCAAGTTGCAGGATCGTTGCGGCAAAGTGCAACTTCCCCGCGTGCGCGAGCCGGGATCAGGTGATCTGTTGCGTTTGCATCGAGGTCCGTGCATCGTCCAGGTGACGTCCCGGTGAACCACAGGTGTGGTCGAGAGCGGCTCGTGGTCGGAGCGCTCCACCGTCGGCGATGGCAGGACGACGACGGACGGGAGGCCCGTGGCGGATCCGCCACGGGCCTCCCGTCCGTCGTCGTCAGGATGGCGATCCTGCTACGCGAACGCCTCGATCGGCGGGCACGCACACACGAGGTTGCGGTCCCCGTACGCCTGGTCGATGCGGCGCACCGGCGGCCAGTACTTGCGCGTCGCCTGCCCGGCCGACGGGTAGACCGCCTGCTCCCGCGTGTAGGCGTGGTCCCACTCGCCGGTGATGACCGACGCTGCCGTGTGCGGGGCGTTCACGAGCGGGTTGTCCTCCGCCGGCCACTCCCCCCCGGCCGACCGCGTCCGCCTCGGCCCGGATGGCGAGCATCGCGTCCACGAAGCGGTCGAGCTCGGCGAGGTCCTCGCTCTCGGTCGGTTCGACCATGAGCGTGCCCGCGACCGGGAACGACATCGTCGGGGCGTGGAAGCCGTGGTCGATGAGCCGCTTCGCGACGTCGTCGACGGTGATCCCCGTCGCCTCCCGCAGCGGGCGGAGGTCGAGGATGCACTCGTGCGCGACCAGACCCGACTCGCCCGTGTACAGGACCGGGAACGCCTCGCGCAGCCGCGCCGCCAGGTAGTTCGCGCCGAGCACGGCGACCTCGGTGGCGCGGGTGAGGCCCTCGACGCCCATCATCCGGACGTAGGTCCAGGTGATCGGCAGGATGCTCGGGCTGCCGTACGGCGCGGCGGAGACCGGACCGCCCGCGTGCGCGAGCCGGCCGTCCTCGGTCGACGCCTCGGCACCCGTCCGCCGGTCGGCCTCCTGCGCCATCGGGTGCCCGGGCAGGAACGGTGCCAGGTGCGCCTTCGCGGCGACCGGCCCGACGCCCGGACCGCCACCACCGTGCGGGATGCAGAAGGTCTTGTGCAGGTTGAGGTGCGAGACGTCCCCGCCGAAGTCCCCGAATCGGGCGTGCCCGAGCAGCGCGTTGAGGTTCGCGCCGTCGACGTAGACCTGGCCGCCGGCGTCGTGCACGGCGTCGCAGACCGCGGTGATGTCGTGCTCGTACACCCCGTGGGTCGACGGGTACGTGATCATCAGCGCGGCGAGCTGCTCGGCGTGCTGCGCGGTCTTCGCCCGGAGGTCGTCGAGGTCGACGTTGCCGTCCTCGTCGCAGGCGACCACGACGACCCGCATGCCGGCGAGGACCGCCGACGCCGCGTTCGTGCCGTGCGCGCTCGACGGGATGAGGCACACCGTGCGTGCCTCGTCGCCGCGAGAGCGGTGGTAGCCGCGGATCGCGAGGAGTCCGGCGAGCTCGCCCTGGCTGCCCGCGTTCGGCTGCACCGAGACGGTGTCGTAGCCGGTCACCTCGGCGAGCCAGGTCTCGAGGTCCCCGATCATGTCGAGGTAGCCCTCCACGTCCCCGCGCGGGGCGAACGGGTGCAGTCGGGCGAACTCGGGCCACGTCACGGCGGCCATCTCGGTCGCCGCGTTGAGCTTCATGGTGCAGCTGCCGAGCGGGATCATGCCGCGGTCGAGCGCGTAGTCCTTGTCGGACAGGTGCTTGAGGTAGCGCATCATCCGCGTTTCACTGCGGTGGGCGCTGAACACCGGGTGGGTCAGGAACGCGCTCGCGCGCTCCAGCCCGGACACGACGCCCGTGGTCGCGTCCCGCACGGCGGTCTCGATCGCCGGGACGGTCACGTCGGTCGCGCCGAACACCCGGGCGAGGGCGACGACGTCCTCGGGCGTGGTGGTCTCGTCGACCGAGAGCTGGAGGGTGTCGGCGTCGACGAGGTGCAGCAGGTACCCGGCCTCGTGCGCTGCCGTGACGACGGACTCCGCGCGGCCGGCGAACCGGAGCGTGACAGTGTCGAAGAAGGCGTCGTGCACGAGCTCGGCGCCGGCTGCGCGGGCGACGTCGGCGAGGGCCGTGGCCGTCCGGGCCACCCGGGACGCGATGAACCGCAGGCCCTCGGGCCCGTGGTAGACCGCGTACATCGACGCCATGACCGCCAGCAGCACCTGCGCGGTGCAGATGTTGCTCGTCGCCTTCTCGCGGCGGATGTGCTGCTCGCGGGTCTGGAGGCTGAGCCGGTAGGCCATGCTGCCGTCGGCGTCGAAGGACACCCCGACGAGTCGGCCCGGCAGCTGACGCTCGAGGCCCGCGCGGACGGCGAGGTACCCGGCGTGGGGTCCGCCGAACCCGAGCGGGACGCCGAAGCGCTGGCTGGTCCCGACCGCGACGTCGGCGCCGAGGTCACCGGGGCTCGCGAGCAGCGTCATCGCGAGCAGGTCCGCCGCGACGACGGCGATGCCGCCACCCGCGTGGACGCGCTCGACGGTACGGCTCGGGTCGACGATCCGGCCGGAGGCGCCGGGGTACTGCAGGACGACGCCGAAGGCACCGTCGAGCTGCTCGTCGGTGGGGCCCTCCGCGGCGTCGAAGGACCGCAGGGTGATGCCGACCGCCTCGGCGCGGTGGCCGAGGATCGCGGCGGTCTGCGGCAGGAGGTCGGCGTCCACGAGGAACGCGTCACCCTTCACCTTCGAGGCGCGACGGGCGAGGAGCATGCCCTCGACCACGGCCGTGCCCTCGTCGAGCATCGAGGCGCCCGCGGTGGCCATGCCGGTGAGGTCGGACACCATCGTCTGGAAGTTGATGAGCGCCTCGAGCCGGCCCTGCGAGATCTCCGGCTGGTACGGCGTGTAGGCCGTGTACCAGCTCGGGTTCTCGAGCACGTTCCGCTGGATGACCGCCGGCGTGTGCGTGTCGGAGTAGCCCAGGCCGATCATCGCCCGGCGGACGGTGTTGCGCCCGGCCACGGCCCGCAGTTCGGCGAGCGCCTCGGTCTCCCCCACCGCGGTCGGCACGCTCGAGTGCGCGACCGGTGCGGCGTGGATCGACTCGGGGACGGCTGCCCGGACGAGGGCGTCGAGCGACGGCTGGCCGACGACGTCGAGCATGGCCTGCTGTTCGGCCGACGTCGTGCCGATGTGGCGGTCGGCGAAGGTGGTCTGCAGGTTCGTCGACGTGGTGAGGTCCTGGTCCGCGGTCATGCGATCGAGGCCCGGTACGTGTCGTGGTCCATGAGGTCCTCGGGGAACGTCGTGCCGTCGACCTTGAGCTTGACGAGCCAGCCGGCGCCGAACGGGTCGTGGTTGATGGTGTCCGGGGTCGCGACGACGGCCTCGTTGACCTCGACGACCTCGCCCTCGATGGGAGCGAAGAGCTCGCCGACGCTCTTGGTGGACTCGATCTCACCGAGCTGCTCGCCGGCGGTCGTGGTGGTGCCCACGGCGGGGAGCTCGACGTAGACCACGTCACCGAGCTGCTCGGCGGCGTGGTCGGTGATGCCGACGGTGACGACGTCGCCCTCGACGAGGATCCACTCGTGGTCCTTGGTGTACTGCAGTGCGGTCTGGTCGGTCATGGGATCAGCCTTTCGAGGCGCGGCGGTAGAAGGGGAGCGCGGTCACGGTGCCGGGGATGGCGGTGCCACGGACGTCGATGTGGAGGACCTGTCCCCCCGTCGGCGCAGTCCGGGTCGACGAACGCCATCGCGACCGGGTGGCCGAGCGTCGGCGAGAGCGCGCCGGAGGTCACGGTGCCGACGACGACCCCGTCGCGCAGGACGTCGTACCCGGCACGGGCAGCACGGCGTCCCTCCATCACGATGCCGACGAGGACGCGGGCGTCGGGGGCCGGCTGCACGCCGGCGTCGCCGACGAAGGACCCCGAGGTGGCGACGACCCGGCCGAGTCCGGCCTGTGCGGGTCGGACCGAGGTGTCGAGCTCGTGGCCGTAGAGCGGCATGCCGGCCTCGAGGCGGAGGGTGTCACGCGCCGCGAGCCCGGCGGGCACCACCCCGCGCTCGGCCCCGGCGGCGAGCAGGGCGTCCCAGATCGCCGGGGCCACCTCGGTGTCGCTGTACAGCTCGAAGCCGTCCTCGCCCGTGTACCCGGTGCGGGCGATGAGCACCTCGCTGCCGTCGAACAGGGCGTGCAGGACGCGGTAGTACCGGAGCTCGTCGAGCGGGGACTCCGGCTGCAGACGATCGGCGACGACGAGGGCGTCGAGCGTGCCCGCTGCGGCCGGCCCCTGGATCGCGACGAGGGCCGTCCGGTCGGAGTCGTCCGACACGAGGACGTCGAACCCGGCGGCACGGTCCTGCATGGCCGCGACGGCGACGTCCCGGTTGCCGGCGTTCGCGACGACGAGGAAGACGTCCTCACCGGTGCGGTACACGACGAGGTCGTCGAGGATGCCGCCGTCCGGGGTGAGGAGCAGCGAGTACTTCGCCCGGCCGACCGGCATCGCGCCGAACGACCCGGCGAGTGCGGCGTCGAGGTAGGGGACGGCGTCGGGTCCCTGCACGCCGATCTCGGCCATGTGCGACAGGTCGAACACCCCTGCGGCTCGGCGCACGGCGTGGTGCTCGGCGAGGTCCGACGAGTACCGGACCGGCATGCGGTGGCCGGCGAAGTCGGTGAAGGTCGCACCGGCGGCTTCGTGCGCTGCCTCGAGCGGCGACGAACGCAGTGGTTCGGACAAGACGGAGTCCTCCTGACATCGGCAGGGCCCGACGACCGTCGTCGGGTGCGGAACTCCCCCCTCTGTCATGGGCCTGAGAGCTTCACCGCGGCCCGTGAGGTCCTGCGGCTTTCACCGTGGGCGAGACGGTGCGCCGCGGGATGCGCCCACGTCGATCGCGTCTGCTTTTCAGAGTGGCCTGTCCGCTGCGGTGTTGGACCTGAGAGATTGGCGGGGGAGCTTGCTCCTTCGGTGCCCGGGACCGGAGGAGCATCGATGATGCGCTGCGATCCGGTCGGGCTCTCCCGCGGCGGGTGGTCGGCCGTCGTGTTCTGTTGTCCGCTGAGCATACCGAGCCCGCGTTACGGGCATGTGTCGGACTGCGCGTCCGGCGGTCTCCCCGACCACCGACCCGGTCCTCGGCGACGGGAGCACCGGTCGGCCGTTCGACATCACGTAGAGTGGCGGTCGTGGCAGGACAGCGATCGCGCCCCCGTGGGCAGCTCGAGCAGGCGGTGCTCGACACGCTCTGGTCCGCCGACGCCTCGGCGAGCGACGGGCTCACCGCCCGCCAGGTCCTCGACGCGTTCGGGGGAGCCCCGGCCCGCCCTGACGACGGTCCTCACCGTGCTCGACCGGCTCGGTCGCAAGGGTGCGGTGCTGCGCGAGGAACACGCGGATGCTCCGCTGACCTTCCGTGCCGCGCACTCGCGCGAGGACCACACCGCGTCGCTCATGTCGACCGCGCTCGCCGCGGCCTCCGACCGTGAGGCCGCGCTCCTGCAGTTCACCGGCTCGCTCGCGTCCGGGGACCTCGAGGTCCTCCGCCGCGCGATCGACTCGCGCACCCGTCCCTGACCGGTCCGTCCCGTGGTCGTCACCGGCGTCTGCCTGGTCGTGCTCGCCCTCGCCGTGGTCGCGTTCGTCCCGCGCGTGCTCACCCGGGCGGGGTGGACGATCGACCGCCCGCGGACGGCGATCGCCGCATGGCAGGCCGCGGTGGTGGTCGGGACGGCCGGGTTCGTCGTCGGCATCGCCTTGGTCGTGCTCGCGGACCGGCCGCTGGGCGACCCGTTCGGCATCGGCGACTCGCCGAGTCACGGGCTCAACGTGGGCGTCGCCGTCCTCGCCGTGATCGCGTTCGCCGTCGCGGTCCGCGTCCGACCGAGTCCCGCGCACGCGGCCGTGCGCGAGGCCTTCCGCGCCGGCGCAGCACCGCACCGCGAGGTGGACGGCACCCTCGTCGCGGTGCTGCAGGCCGACACCGCCCTGGCGTGCGCCGTGCCCGGCCGGTCGGGCGGTGTCCTCGTCAGCACCGGGCTCGCCGACCGGCTGCGCACGGACGAACTGGAGGCCGTGGTCGCCCACGAGCGTGCCCACCTCCGGCAGCACCACGCGTCCGTCGTCGGCTTCGCCGAGTCCGTGGAACGGGCCGTGCCGTGGGTCCCGGGAGCACGGGCGATGGCCCGGTCCACCCGTGTCCTCGTCGAGTTCGCCGCCGACGACGCCGCCGCGCGTCGCGTCGGCCGCGACGCGCTCCGTCGGGCGGTGCTGGTGGCGGACGGGACCGGTGCGCTCGGCGCGGTCCGGGCCTCCCGGCTGTCCTGAACCGGACGGGAGGCCCGCGCTGCGTCCGCCTGTCGGCGCACGGGGCTAGCCTGGTCCGGTCCGCCACCGCGAGGGGAACCGTGCAGCCGCTCACCGAATCCGACATCCGATCGTCCTTCGTCAACGCGACGCCCGACGAACTCGCGCAACTCCCGATCCCGGGGCTGCACGAGACGTTGTGGAACGAACGCGAGTACCTGGGCTGGCGTGACCCCCCAGGCCGCCCGCCGGGGGGTACATGGTGTCCTGGATGGACGGCAAGCCCGTCGGCATCGTCGTCCGGGCCGCGGGTGGTTCGCTCCGTCCGGGCATCGCGGCGATGTGCTCGTTCTGCCACTCCCCGCAGCCGGCGACGCAGGTGCGCCTGTTCTCCGCTGCCCGCGCGGGCGAGGCCGGCCGGAACGGCAACACGATCGGCTCGTACATCTGCGAGGACCTCGGCTGCTCGATGCTCATCCGCACGGCACCGCCGCACCTCAACCCGCCGGCGACGATCGCGATGCGGTCCGAGTCGTTGCTCGCGCGGCTGCACAACTTCACGGCCGACATCATGAAGACGGCGTGACGCCGGACCGCTTCCGCACCGCACGGTGGGCCGTCGCCGAGGAGTTCGGGGACGGCCGGTGGCGTCTCACGCTCCGGGACGAGGCCGACGACGAGCTCGGCGCGTTCGGCCTCGGCGTCGAGGGGCCGTGGGACCCCGACGTCGAACCCCACGTGGCGTTCGTGCTCGTGCAGCTCGGGCTCGCGCTGACCGGCACCCGTCCGTGGCGCGAGGACGAGCTCGGCGACCAGCGCGCACCGGTCCTGCCGCTCGGCTGACTCCGCGCCCGGTCAGTCCGCGGCGGCGAAGTTGCGGAGGACCTCGCGGTCGTCACCCGACCGGGACGCCCAGACGAGTTCGCTGCGGTGCGCGCTGCCCTCGAGCGGCAGGAGCAGCACCGTGTCCGGGGCCGCCAGCGCCGCGCTCTCCGGCAGCACCGTCACCCCGAGGCCGACGCCGACCAGGTGCAGCACGGTCGCCCAGGTCGTGGCCTCCTGCACGATCACCGGACGCCGACCACCCGAGGCCACGGGCGCGGTGTTCCGCTCGGTGGCGAGCCTGCCGGCCTCGGCGGGGAAGAACACGAACGGGTCGTCGAGCAGCTCCGGCCCCCCGGATGCTCGGCCGCCCGGCGAACCGGTGGTCGCGCGGCACCGCCGCCACGAACGGCTCGCTCCGGAACCGGGTGAACCGCACGCCGTCGACCGGGTCCGGGTCGCGCACGACGGCCAGGTCGAGTTCCCCGCGCTGGACCGCGGTGACGAGCCGCGAGGAGAACCCCTCGGTGAGTTCGACGCGCACGAGGGGGGAAGCGCTCCCGGAACCGCTGCACGCGCTCGATCGGACCGAGTGGCAGCGCCGAGACGACGAACCCGACGTCGAGCCGCCCCGCCTCTCCCCGTCCGACCCGCACGGTCTCGTCCAGGTCCCGTCGGGCCTGCGCCAGGAGGGACCGCGCCCGCCCCTGCAGCACCCGACCGGCGGGCGTGAGGGCGACACTCCGCGAGGTGCGCGCGAACAGCTCCACGCCGAGGGCGACCTCGACGCGGCGGATGAGCTGGGACAGCGCGGGCTGCGCGATCCCCAGGTCGACGGCCGCCCGACCGAAGTGCAGTTCGCCGGCGAGCGCCAGGAACGCCCGGAGCTGTCGGAGGTCGACCTCGGGAGCACGATCCATAGCGGGATGCTATCGATCCGACCGAACGAGTATTGGACGTGTCTGGTTCGGCGACCCAGGATGGAGGCATGCCCGCCACCACCGAGGTCGTCATCGACGACATGTCCTCCGCCGCCGACGCCGCCGCGTTCCGCTCCCTGAACGAGCGGTGGATCACGACGTTCTTCACACTCGAGGACGAGGACCGTCGACTGCTCGGCGACCCCGTCCAGCACATCGTCGAGCCCGGCGGCGTCGTCCTCGTCGCCCGACTCGGCTCCGACGTGGTCGGCTGCGTCGGGCTCGCCCCGCACGGCGACGACGCGTTCGAACTCGTGAAGATGGCCGTCGACCCGGACCACCAGGGGCACGGCACCGGACGCCGGCTCATCCGCGCCGCGGTCGACCGCGCCCGGGAGCTCGGCGCACGCCGGGTGCTCCTCGAGACGAACAGCGGACTCACGAGTGCCGTGCACCTGTACGAGACGACGGGGTTCCGTCACCTCCGCACCGACGAGCACCCGCCAAGCCCGTACGTCCGAGCGGACGTGGCGATGGTGCTCGACCTCTGACGCCGGTGACGCAGGCCGGAGCGCGCACCTGTTGACGGGCCTCCCGGCCGGTCCGCGTACGGTCCTCGACATGCCTCGCGACCAGTACGAGTACAGCGACCCGACGACCCGGTACCCGAACACCAGCCCGGAACCGCAGCAGCAGCCGGAGCCCGGCCTGGAGTCGCGGATGGACCCGAAGCCGGACCACGGTGAGGACTCCTACCGCGGCACCGGGCGCCTCACCGGGCGTCGCGCGCTGATCACCGGCGCCGACTCCGGGATCGGCGCGGCCGTCGCGATCGCCTACGCGCGCGAAGGCGCCGACGTCGCCCTCGCCTACCTGCCCGACGAGGAGGAAGACGCGCAGCGGATCGTCGCCCTGGTCGAGGCCGCCGGCCGCAAGGCCGTCACGATCCCGGGCGACCTCACCGCTCCGAACTACCCCGCAGCGCTCGTCGAGCGGGCCGTCGCCGAACTCGGCGGGCTCGACGCGATCGTCAGCTGCGCCGGCAAGCAGCACTGGCGCGCCGAGGTCACCGACATCCCGGACGACCAGCTCGTCGACACCTTCACCGTCAACGTGCTCTCGCTCTTCCGGCTCGTGCAGGCGGCGCTCCCCCCACCTGGAGCCCGGCTCGACGATCATCACCACCGCGTCGATGGAGGCCTACCAGCCCGCTCCCGACCGGCTCGACTACGCGGCGTCGAAGGCGGCCGTCAACAACTTCTCGAAGGGGCTCGCGCAGCAGCTCATCCCGCGCGGCATCCGCGTGAACGTCGTCGCGCCCGGGCCGACCTGGTCGGTGCTCCAGGTGTCCGCCGGGGTCGACCCCGAGACGCTGCCGGACTTCGGGTCGAGCGAGTCGCCGATGGGTCGCCCCGGGCAGCCCGCCGAGCTCGCTCCCGCGTACGTGTTCCTGGCCTCGCACGAGTCGAGCTTCGTCGCGGGCGAGACCCTCAACGTGAACGGCGGCATGGTCACGCCCTGACCACTCCGAGCCGGGGGCCGCTCCGAGCCGCGGCCGCTCCCACCCGCTGGCCGGCCGGGGCGCTCCGCCGTCCTGGCCGGTCCGCTGGTGCCGTTGCTACGCTTCGGGCATGGCGACGCACGAGGTCCAGGCCGTCCGTGAGCAGGGCATGTGGCAGGTGTTCATCGACGGGTTCCCCGTGACCGAGGTCCGCCGGTGGCCGTCCGTCGCGTTCGTGGCCCGCGAGTGGATCTCCCTGACCGACCAGGTCCCCTCCCGCGAGGTCGACCTACACGTGACCGTCATCGGTCGCAACCACTTCGCGCCCGTCGCCTGAGCGGGTCACTCCGCGGCGGCCACCAGCTGCTGCGCTCGCTGGTACGAGACGTCGAGCAGCGGCCCGATCTCGCGAAGGGTGAGCCCGGCCTCGTGCAGTTCCCGGGCCGCTGCTGCCGTCTCGTTCGTGGCGGCTCGTCGTGCTCGGTCGGCCTCGGCCCGCAGCTCCACCGCACGGTCCAGGTGCGCACGGACCGAGTCCGGCAGCACGAACTCGACGTCGAGCGTGAAGCTGTCCGCGTCGCGGTCGTGCATGTTCGCCAACCAGTCGCGGGCCATCAACTCGACGTCGCGCTGCCGTCGCGCCTGCGTCCGCAACTCGTCGTCGATCCACACGAGCCAGGAACGTCCGTCGCGCTGAGCCCGGACGGTGTGCTTCGTGGTCATCGGTCGTCCTCCCCGTCGTCGCACGCACGGATGATCGCGCGCGCCAGCATCTCCCGGATTTCCCGGTGTCGCGGGACCTCGATGCGTGCGCTGCCGAACAGGAACACGTCGTGGCGCCCGCCGTGCCGGAGGAGCACGAACTCGACGCCCCGTCGCTGCGCTCGCTGGTGGAGGGCGCGGATGAGGTCCGCACGCTTCACGGTACGTGTCCAACTCGAGCTGGACAAGTTCGTCTAGCGGCATTGGACGCTCGTGGTGACCCGGCGGCCGGTTCCTGGTGGAGAAGCACAGCAGAACGATCCCCGAACGCAGCACCGCGCCGAGGTCGGGCACCGTCATCTGTGGACGGCCCACCCTCGTCGCCGATCTGGGAAGCAGAGGCGGGCGACCGCAGTCCCCGTCAGGCGACGTGCCAGACGACACCCTCCTGCGCGCTCGACGGGTACGCGGCAGCGATGCGGAACACCGCCTCGCGCAGGGTCTCCGGCGAGCACGCCAGGTTGATCCGGGCGAACCCCCTCCCCCTGCGCCCCGAACGGCAAGCCGGAGTTGAGCGCCACGAACGCGTGCTCCCGGAGCTGCACCGCCGGGTCGTCGCCGAGGCCGAGCCCCCCGGAAGTCGAGCCAGGCCAGGTACCCGGCCCGCGGTCGCGCGTAGACGACGCCGGGCAGGTGCTCGGCGAGGAGCTTCGCCAGCAGCCGGTCGTTCGCGACGATGCGGTCGACGACGTCGTCGAGCCACCCGACGGCCAGGCTGAAGGCCGCGACGTTCGCGTGCAGCCCGAGGATGCTCGTCCGACAGGCGACCTCCTCCCACAGGGTGTCGAGGAGCTCGGTGGTGCGGGTGTCCCCGGCGACGATGACCGAGCACTTCACGCCGGCGAGGTTCCACCCCTTGCTCGCACTCGTCACGCAGACGCTCCGCGCCCCGAGCGGCTCGGCGATGCTCGCGAACGGCGTGAACTGCACGCCCGGGTGCGTCAGCGGAGCGTGGATCTCATCACTGATGACGAGGACGTCGTACCGGGCGGCCAGCTCCGCGAGCGCGACGAGGTCCGCGCGGTCGTGGACGAGCCCGATCGGGTTGTGCGGGTTGCAGAGCAGGAACACCCGGACCCCGTCGGCGAACGCCCGCTCGAGGCCGTCGAGGTCGAGCCGGTACACACCCCACCGTTCGAGCAGCGGCACCTCCTCGACCTGACATCGGGCCTCCTCGACGAGCTCGAAGAACGGCGGGTACACCGGCGGCGTGATGGCGACGCGACCGCCGTCGGGCAGCGCGAGCCGGAGCGTCTCGACGATGCCGACACTGACGTCCGTCGCCAGGTACACGCGTGCCGGGTCGACGTCCCAGCCCCAGCGGTCGCGGGCGAACGCGGCGAACGCGGGCGCGAGCGGTCCCGGCCCGTCCAGGTACCCGAGGTCCGACTGCTGCACCCGCTCGACGAGCGCCTGCCGGATCTCCGGCGCGACCTCGTGGTCCATCTCGGCGACGAACAGGGGCAGCACGTCGGGCGCGTACCGCGTCCACTTGATGCTCGTGCGGACCCCGCGGAGCGTGCCGACCGGGTCCTGTTCGTCGCTCGCCATGCCGTCCAGCATGCCCCGCCGGGAGGCCCGGCACGAGTCCGGACGTCATCTCGCGTCGTCTGCGGCCCGCGCCGCAGGCGACCGTTCGCACTGGGCGACACCGTTCGGGCCGCCGCCCGCGAACGGTGTCGCCCAGCGTGAACAGCGCCTCCGCCGCACGCCTACTGTCGGCTCCATGACCACGAGCACCGCCGAGAAGGCGACGACCCTCAAGTCCCTGCACGAAGCCCCGCAGATCCTCCGCGTCGTGAACGTCTGGGACGCGATCAGCGCGAAGACGGTCGCGGCCCTGCCCGAGACGCGCGCGATCGCCACCGCCGGGCACTCGATCGCCGCGTCGTACGGGTACCAGGACGGCGGCATGCCGCTCGACCTCGCCCTCACCGGCGCGAAGACCGTCGTCGACGCGGTGGACCTGCCCGTCACCGCGGACCTCGACGACGGGTACGAGGACCCGGCCGAGACGATCCGCCGCGCGATCGGCCTGGGCATCGTCGGCGCGAACGTCGAGGACCGTCTCCGCCCGTTCGACGAGTCGGTCGCCCGTGTCGCCGCGATCATCAAGGCCGCCGAGCAGGAGGGTGTCGACTTCCAGCTGAACGCCCGGACCGACGCCATCGCCCGCGGCGGTGACCGCCCGATCGCGGAGAGCATCGCGGACGCCATCGCGCGCGGCAAGGCGTTCCTCGACGCGGGCGCCCCGCTCGTGTTCGTGCCGGGCGGGCACCAGCGCGAGGTCGTCGAACAGCTCGTCGAGGGCCTGGGCCGCGGCAAGCTCAGCGTCATCGGCCTGCCGGGCGCACTGCCTGCGTCCGAGTACGAAGCGCTCGGCGTCGCCCGCATCTCCTACGGCCCGCTCACACAGCGCGTCGCCCTGCGGGCGCTCCGCGACCTCGCCGCGGACCTCTACCTCGGCGGCGTCGTGCCGGAGGACACCCCGACGCTCAACTGACGGACGCGGCTGCGGAGCCGCAACGAGACGGACGGGAGGCCCGACCCCAGCTGGTCGGACCTCCCGTCCGTCAGTCGGTCGCGTCGGCGACCGGCGTGCTCACCCGAGCGCCGGGTACAGCGCCGGGCTGGTGCGGGCGTGCGTCGCCTGCTCGAACCCGTAGCCGAGGCCGATGACGGTGCCCTCGTCGTAGGAGCGGCCGAGGAACTCGAGGTTCACGCCCGCCCCGGTGATCGTGGCGTCCGCCGCGGTGGCCTGTCCCATCGGGACGGTCACGGCCGGCATGCCGGTGTTCGGGCTGAGGCGCATGTTCGTGCCCTGCGTGCCGTACGGGGTTCCCGACGGGTAGACGAGCGCGTCGAGGTCCTGCGCGTCCATCATCCCGGTGACGACCTGCTTCCCGGTCGCGATCTGCGTGGTGTGCGAGCCCTCCGGTCCCGCCCAGGCCTGGTACTGCGCCTCCGTGATCGCGTTGCGCTGCTGGTACGTGCCCTTCCGGCTCGGTACGTACTCCCCCGAGTCGAGGATGCCCTGCAGGGAGCGCGCGGTGACGTCCGGGTCGAGGTGTTTCGCCACGTACTGGTCCAGGTCGTGCTTGAACTCGTTCGTGCTGCCGCTGCCCTCGCTGAGGACGCGGTTGAACTCGGGCGTCGCGGTGATCGGCACGACGGTCGCACCCTGGGCCTCCAGGGTGGCCCGGGCCTCGGCGAAGAGCCGCGCGGTGGTGCGGTTCGTGCCGACCATCGACGTGACGTAGCCGATCCGCTTCCCCTGCAGCGCCGTCGGGTCGAGGAACTGCGTGTACGAGGTCGGGACCTTGCCCGCCTGGCCCTGCGTGACCGGGTCGGCCGCGTCGATGCCGGTGACGGCGTCGAGCGCCACGGCGGCGTCGGTGACCGAACGGGCGAGCGGGCCGCCGGTGTCCTGGGACAGCGCGAGCGGGATGATGCCGTCGCGGCTCGCGAGACCGACCGTCGGGCGGATGCCGACGAGCTGGTTGTAGGAGGACGGGATGCGGATCGAGCCGCCGGTGTCGGTGCCGAAGCCGATGCCCGCCAGGTTCGCCGCGATCGCCGCGCCCGTGCCGCCGCTGGACCCGCCGGCGGTCTGGTTGGTCACGTAGGGGCTGGCGACGAGGAGCGACGATCCCGCCGGCTGGTTCGAGGAGAACTCGGACACGAACCCGAAGGCGAACTCGTCGAGGCTCGCCTTGGCGAGGACGACCGCCCCGGCGTCGCGGAGGCCGGCGACCATGGCCGCGTCGGTCGTGGTCTGGTTGTCGTCCCAGCAGCCGCAGCCGCCGGTGGTCGGCATGTCCTTCGTGTCGTAGTTGTCCTTCAGCGCGATCGGGACGCCGAGGAGCATGCTCGTCATCCCGTGCGCGGCCCGCTCGGCGTCGGCGGCCTTCGCTGCCGTGAGTGCCGCGGCGTTCGTCGTGACGATCGAGTTGAGCGGCCGCCCGCCCGTCCCGGTGTCCGTGGTGGTCCGGTCGTACGCGGCGATGCGGTCGAGGTAGTCCTGGGTGATCTCGGCCGAGGTCGTGACGCCCGCGTTCATCGCGGCCTGCATGTCGAGCGTCGACGCCTCGACGAGGGTGAACGGCCCGTCGTCGTAGATGATCCGCTGCGACAGACCGGCGACGTCCGGAAGCGTGATCGTGCCGTCCCCGTCGGTGTCGGCCGCCGAGACCGCCGACCAGTCCGCGTCCGCGGTGGTCGCTCCGAGGTGGTCGGACAGGACGGTGAGGTCGGCGGTCGTGACCTGGTCGTCGCCCGTCAGGTCGAGCGCCGTGTAGTACGGGGCGAGCATCGCGGCGGGGCTCGTGTCGACCGCGGCAGGTGCGGCGTTCGCGGCCAGGGAGGGGGGTCGCGACGACGGCGGTGCCGACGAGGGCCAGGAGCGCGGCTCCGGCGACGGTGGTGCGACGACGGCGGGTCACGGGGGTTCCTCCGGGGGGTTCGGGTCGAGGTGGCGTCGGCCGTCCGGGAGCGGTCGGTGGCGGTCATCGCGCGTCCTCCGTCCGGGTCGCACGGGAGGCACGGCGACGGGCGGCGACGAGGCCCGCGCCGGCGAGCAGCAGCGCGACGCTGGCGGCGATCCAGGGTGCGAGATCGGCACCGGTCCAGGCGAGCGCGCCGCCGGCGGGTGCGGGTGAGGTGTCGGTCACCGGGTCCACGGACCCGCCGGTCCCCGTGCCGGTGCCGGGTCCGCCGGCGCCGCCGGTGCCGCCCGGTGCGGTGGTCGGAGCCGCCGTCGGTGTGCTGGGAGGGCCGGGGGGTCGGCGTCGGGCTCGCCGTCGGGACCGCTGCGATCGTCACGGTCGTCGAGGCCGGGTCGGTCAGGGTGGTGGTGCTGCCGTCGCTGGCGACCAGGGTGACGCTCGTGACGGCGAGGTCGACCGTGGCGGGGCTCGTCGCGGTCAGCTCGACCGACGCCGCGAGGTCACCCGACAGCGCGGGCGAGGTGCCGAGGCGGGTGTGCAGGAGCGTGACGGTGTCGCCGTCCTGCTCGACCGAGTCGAACCCGCCGTCCGGACCGGTCGCGCTGCCGTCGACGACCTCGACGGCGTCGGCGTCCGCCGCGATGTCGATCTCGTACGCGAAGACGTCGGACGTGGCCGGCAGGGTCAGGGCGACGTCGACGGTGTCGCCGACCGTCACCGTGGCCGGTGCGGTGATCGTGGCCGTGGTCGCGACCGGGGCCGCGGCGGCCGGTGTCGCCGCGAGGACGGCGAGGCCGACACCTCCCGCGGTGATGACGGCCGTGCGGAGTGTGGTGGTCAGGCGGGTGGTCGTGCGGGAGCGGAGCCGAGTGCGGTGCTGCATCCGTGCGGGTCCTTCGTCGGGGTTCGGGCTGAGCGCTTGCTCAGTGCTCGAACCGTAACGACGGGGTGTTTCGCGCTCGGGCCTCGTCGGTTTCCCACGTGTTACACCTTCGGAGCGGGCTGTCGCTGCCACTGGCATGCGGTCATGCGGCACGGAGACCGGACACGACGGCGAGCGCTGGGCGGGCCTCCTGGCCGGCGGGGCCCGGGAACCGACCGCGCGACTGGACAGACGGACGTCTACGGAGTAGTGTCCTCAGTTGGTGCATTGCAGCGAACCCATCTGACTCGCGCACACCGACCGTCTCGAACCGATCCCCCCTGGATCGCATTCCAGCGAGACCACCGCTCCCCGACCGGCGAGCATGCACGTCGAATGTCGACGTGCGCGTCCGCGCTCCTGCGGCCGACGAGACCACGGAGTCCGTCCGGCCCCGCGCGACGCCGAACGACTGAAGAAAGACAGCACCATGACCACGAACGAACACACCATCATCACCGGGACCGCCATCGCGGCGCCCACCGTCTCCCCCCGACCGCATCGCCGAGTTCCCCGTGCGTGAGGACCGCTCGCAGCGTGAGTACCTCGTGCGCATGCCCGCCGACGACCTCGGGTTGTTCCTGACGCCCGGCGTCCGCGTCTCCGTCGACGGCGAAGCGGGCTGGGTCGTCCCGGGCCGCTCCTGGCGCGGCGAGGCCAGCCGCACCATCCTGCAGGCGCGCGCCGTGCGTGCGCCTGAGCTGGCACTGGCCGCCTGAGCCGTACGGTCGGGTCCGCCCGACGCCACTCGACACGAGACGCCGTCCCTCCGGGGGGCGGCGTTCCGTCGTTCCTGCCCTGCTGGTCGCGGCGCCCGTGGGCGGCAGGCGGCAGGCGGCAAATCGCCGTCGCGCTGGCTCCGACGACCGCAACGGGAGTACCGCTACGACGCTCGCTGGGAGGACGGACACGTGGAGTCCGGGGTCGACCTCGTCGCCCTGTACCGGCGTGCGCCTGCTGACCACAGAGTGGTCGAGCGGGTGATGGAGGAGCATCGCCCCGAGTCGGGTACCGGCCCGTGGGTCCGCTACCCGGCGGCCGGGCTGCTCTGAAGCGCTGACGTGGCGCCGTCGGCGACGTCCCCTGGGTCGCTGGTGTCCACTCCCCGCGCCTGGCGACTCATCCTGTGCCGCTCCCGGAACCCCGGTGCCTACCGTGGGGACCAGGGAGGGCACATCGTGAAGTACATCCACTACGACGGCGCAGACGTCCTCACCGGGGACCTCATCGCGGATGCCGTCGCCGACTACGCAGCCATCCTCGGCGCGAACACCAGGACGGACACGATCGCGGTGCCCTGCGTCGGGGACGACGGGACGCTCGAACGGACCAGGATGCTGGTGGGTCCGTCCAGCGAACTGTTGCTGCGCGAGGCGCCGGACGACCTCCTGGAGCCGGAGGACCCGGCGTTCATCCGGCGGCTCCGGGACGCAGCGGCGCGGTGCGGCGACGTGCTCCCGGTGAACGCAGACGGGCGGACGCTGTTCGTGGGCGCCGCCGACGACGCCTGACGTCGCATCACGGACGAGCACCGGTCCGGCTGGGCATCACGCCGTCGAGGGGTCAGGGCCGGCAGCGCCGCGCAGGACTTCCTCGTCCGTGGCCGTGCCGCCGAACGGGTACTGCACCCAGTGCTCCCGGTCGCCCGACTCGAACAGCTCGACGGCTCGGGACCGGCAGTGCTGCTCGTCGTTCCGGGAACCGCCGGGGGCGATGCCGAGCGCGTCGCGCAGTCCTGCAGTGTCCACCACGAACGAGGTCCCTGCGCCGCTCGACACCTCCCACGTGGTGACGCCGGCGGTGAACAGGAACCGGCGCTGCGGTCGTCCTGCGACGCGGAAGTACCGCGTCTCCGGTGGGCCCGGCTCCGGAGCGCGCGACGAGGTCGGCGACGTCATCGCAGGTCCCAACTCGGCTGGGGGGTCCTGGGAGTACCCGGAGTACCCGGCCACCCGGCTCTGCTCCATGTCGTAGTACGCGCTCGGTCCGAGTGGATCGACCCCTGCTGGGCGCAGCGCTTCGTCCGGAGCGCCGATGTCGACGATGTCCTTGCCCTGCATCTTCTGGTAGTCCACCCATTTCTCGTTCGCCCAGAGGTGCACCCGCTCGTGGACCGACGTGGGGAGGTGCGCCTCTGTCCAGTCGTAGACCCGGGACGGCAGCGCCTCGTACGAGGAGTACCCGTGCGCAGCTCCGTAGGGATGGACGCGGTACTCCATGCTGCGCCCCATGACCGCCGTGTCGGCGGAGGCGTTCCGCGTCACCGCACCCATGATGCCCTCGCTGACCTTCTGGCCCACGGCTCCACCGGCGCCGCCGGTGACGGTCCCCGCGAGCGCACCCTGGCCCGTGGCGGAGAGCGCTCCGGTGACCGAGTGCGGGCCAGGCCCGGTGTAGTAGCCGTACGCTCCCTGGACGCCGCCACCGATCCCGCCGGAGCTGGCACCCGCGACGACCGACGCCTTCATCCCGGTCAGTCCCGCCCGGGCTGCGATGCCCGCACCGCCGAACCCGCCGAGGGCGCCGCTGAGCGCGACCTCGCCCCAGTCGACCTCGCCCGTCGTGGCCTTCTGGATGATCGTGTCGGCTCCGGCGCTGATCAGCATCATCCCCGCCGGGCCGCCCACACCGGTCGCCATGAGCACGCCGCCGGCGACGACCATGGCACCCCCGGCGAAGTACTCCCAGTTGTCGGCGAAGAAGTCACCGGCGGCAGCGAACGCGCCGCGCGATGCCGAGCTGTCGTACGCCTTCAGTTCTGCGTCGGTGAGCGGGCGGAGTCCGGTCGGGTCGACGGCCCCGAGCGGGTCGTTGCCCGCGTACGCGTACGGGTTGCCGTCCCACCCGGCGGCGATGACCGGGGGCAGCGGATCAGCGGACAGGAAGCCCCGGGCGGTCGGGTCGTACACACGCGCACCGAGCCACTCGAAACCCGCGACGACGAGCCCACCCGTCGCCGTGACCCCGATGTCGTCCGGGAACCCGGATGCGGCGGTCGACGAGCCGACGATCCCGGTGACCGCCCAGGGATCGCCGACGTCCGTCGCCCGTGCTCCACGCCACTGGTCGGTGGTCCAGGTCGTCCCGACCGCGGTGAGCCCTGCGGGCAGCCCGAGCACCCGCTCGCCTCCCACCGCCACGAGGGTCGGTACGGCGGCGGCCGTGTCCCACCAGACCGACGCGTCGTCGACCTCCGCGAGTTCGCCGAGTGCGTCGACCCACAGGCGGTGTTCCGTCGCGGGGTGGTCGCTCGTGCCGGGGACGGGACGGTGCACGACCTCGGCCAGACGACCGATCGTGCCCCAGCCGTACTCGGTCGTCGCCCCGTCCGGGTCGATGACGGCCACGCGCCGCCCCAGGGCGTCGTGCAGGTACTCGCTGCGCGACCCGTCCGGGTGCTCCGTCGAACGGATCTGCCCCGCTGCGTCGTACTCGTGTGTCGTCGTGCCGTCGGGGCCGGACTCCGCGACCAGGCGTCCGCCGAGGTCGTACTCCCACGTCGACCGGCCCGCGTCCGTCTCCACCGCGACGAGTTGCCCCGCGGCGTCGTACTCGACCGTGGTCACACGGGCCGGACCGTCGTCCGGGCCCTGCCGGGTGACCCGGGAGACCCTCCCGTGGTCGTCACGCTCGACGAGGGTCGCACCGCTCCCGCCCGTGTGCCGGATCATGAACCCGTCGTGGAAGGCCCAGCTCTGCACGTGCCCACCGGCACGCGCGGCGATGCACCGACCGCTCGCGTCGCGGTCGAACTTGACACGGCCGAGTCCCGGGTGCTCGATGGCGACCGCCCGTCCGGCTGCGTCACGCGTCCACGTCGTCCGCACGCCGTTCGTGTCGGTCGACGCGATGCGCTCGCCGTCCGGTCCGTACTCCCAGGTCATGCCCCAGCCGTCCCGGGTCCGGGAGGTGAGCAGACCACGACCGTCGAAGCGCAGTTCGTGGTCGACGACCCTGCCGTCGTCGCGCGTGTGGTCGTGCACGACGACCCGACGCCGGGCGGCGTCGTGCTCGACGACCGACACCAGCCGACCGTCGACCGAGGTGCTGACCGGCCGCCCGGACGCGTCGTGCGTCCACGTGGTGGTGCGGCCGTCCGCATCCGTCCGCGAGATCGGTCGGCCTGCCGCGTCGTACCGGAGGACCGTTCGGCGCGTGAGGGGGGGTCGGTGATGCCGGTGACCTGGCCGAGGTCGTCGTACTGGTACTCGGTGACGGCTCCGGTCGGCCCCGTGACCCGGGTGATCCGCCCGAGGTCGTCGTGGTCGTACGAGGTGACGCCACCGACCCCGTTCACCGTGCGGACGAGCTGCCCGACGGCGTCGTAGGTGAAGCGACGCGTACCGAAGGCGGGGCCCCGGGTCGCGACGAGCCGCCCGACCCGGTCGTACTCGAACCGCGTGGTCCCGACCCCGGGCACCCGCTGCACCGTGAGGCGTCCGACCGCGTCGTACTCGAAGTGCTCGGACTCGCCCGTCGGGAACGTCCTGGCGACGAGACGCTGATCGGCGTCCCAGACGAGTTCCGTGACCCCGCCGACCGGGTCGGTGGTCCGCCACGGGCGACCGCACGCGTCGTACTCGTACGCCGTGGTCGCGCCGGAGGCCGCCACGACGGCGACGACCCGACCGGCCGGATCGCGTTCGAGCGTCGTCAAGCCGCCCTCGCCGTCGACGAGTTCGACCGCGTTGCCCGCCGCGTCGTAGGTGACGAGTTCGGCCGAGCCGTCCTCGGCCTCGACCCGCACCGGGCGGCCGTACTCGTCGAAGCGGACCGTGGTGCGGGCGAAGGCGTCGGCGATCGTGACGGTGCCGGTGTCGCGCTCCGTCGTCGCCGAGGTCCGGAGTCCGGTCGGGTCGATGCTCGCCGTCAGGTTCCCGGCCACGTCGTACTCGCGCGACCAGGTGCCGCCAGCGGGGTCCATGACGCTCGTGAGCCGCGAGAGCGCATCGTGCGCGAACGCACACCTCCCGCCACCCGGGAGCACGACCGCGGCCACGTTGCCCAGGTCGTCGAACTCGCGCTCGACGGTCCTGCCGAGCGCATCGGTGGTGCGGACGAGCTCGCCGTTCGCTCCGTACTCGAACCGGGTCCGCGCGCCCGTCGGGTCCACGACCGCCGTGGGCCGTCCCGCAGGGTCGTGCTCGAACCGCCACTTCGCACCGTCCGCGTCGGTCCGCTGCACGAGCAGCCCCGCTCCGTCGTACCGGTACTCGGTGCGCGCACCCGACGGACTGACGGCAGCGGTCGGACGTCCCGCGGCGTCGCGCTCGGTCCGGGACGTCTCCCCCCGAGGCGTTCCGGATCGCGACGAGGTCACCGGCCCGGTCGTACGCGAAGTGCAGCGGCACGCCGGTCGGGTCGACGACCCTGAGCAGCCGACCGCGATCCCACTCCAGTTCGGTGCGCCCACCGAGGGCGTCGTGGATGACCGACGGGTTCCGCGACACGTCATCGGGGTACTCGTAGCTGATGACCGATCCCGACGCGGTGACGAAGGTGGTCACCCGGTCCTGCGCGTCGTACCCCCCAGGTCAGGTCCGCACCCTCGGCGGTGACCGTGCGCGTCCGCCGACCGCGCTCGTCGTGGGCGTGGACCGTGACGGACCCGTCTCGACGCGTGGACGAGACCAGGTTGCCCGAAGCGTCGTACGTCATCGACTGCCGCTGGTCGGCGGAGTCGAGCATCCCGACCAGGCGTCCCTTCGCGTCCGCGATCCACGAGTTCGACCGGGTGCCGTCCTCGTCCGACACAGCGGTCACGCGACCGGGGAGGTAGGCGAACCTCGTGCGCCGCCCGTACTGGGACACCTGCAGGACGACACGTCCTTGCTCGTCGTAGGTGTTCTCGGCCTCGACCACGCCGGCGGCCGAGACGACAGCGGCGATGAGGCCGTCCTCGTTCCACCGGTACGTCCGTGTCCCGAGTGCACCGGTCACGCGGCCGAGGTACCCGTTCTCGTACCCGTACTCCATCCGGCGTCCGTCCGACGCACGGACCACGGCCACGCGCCCGCCGACGTACTCCACCTCGAGGTTCCGGCCGAACTCGTGCTCGAGGCGGATGACGGCACCCGAACCGTCACGGCTGACCGTGGTGGTCTCGCCGTGCCCACGTCCGGACGCGAGCCAGCGACCGGTCGGGTCGAACGCCCACCACCCGCCCTGGTTGTCGCGCACGACGAGACGGGCCCCGTCGGGACCCTCGCCCGGCTCCCGGTGCAGCCAGGAGTTCTCGCCGACAGCACGACCGAAGCCGTCACCGTCGCGCGGGTAGTCGACTGCTCGCCCGTCGTCCCGGACCCAGCGGGCACCGGTGTCGGACAGCAGGAGCGCCTGGTCGAGGACCGATGCCCATCCCGGTCCGAACACCCCCCGGCGTCCCGAGCGCGGACGGCATCGAGTTGTACATGCGCGTCAAGGCCAGGCCGGATGCCCCGACGAAGGCCAGGTCCGTCTCCGGCTCGAGGAAGTTGCCGGTCGACGTGTTCACCGGGTCGTTCGCGTACCCGCTGGTGGGCATCGCACCCGCCGCGGTCGGCGGGTCGATCTGGAGGCTCGAACGGCTCGCCGAGACGCCGGCCGCCTGCAGTGCCGCGCCGAGCGCTGCGTCGCTCAGGGTCGAGACCGCCCCGGCGCCGCCGGCGGCCTCGAAGGCGGCGGCGATCGTGTCGGCCCAGGAGGCGTCCTCGGCGTTCGCGCTGAGGTACCGGCGGTAGGCGCCCACCACTCCGGCCGCATCGATGTGGCCCCATGAACAGTCGCTCGCGAAGTCGGCGAGCGCCGCCTCGATGCCGCCCGGGGCCGCCGCGAGGGCGTCGTCGAGCCCGCGGGATCCGGTTGCGAAGGACCGCATGTCCTCCGGCCGCGCAGAGGAAGTACCACCTCCGCCTCCGCCTCCACCGCCACCGGGAGCCGGGGTCTGGCGGGAGCCGGTCGAGGCCTGGGCAGCAGGGAAGGTCGGGGCCGGTCCGGGATCGACGTTCGGACGCTCGTCCTCACCGAACCAGAAGTCGTGGAACTGGTCGCCGAAGTCCTTGTTGTTGTGCCGGTGGACCCACTCGTTGTTCTCCTTGCGGCGGGCGTCCTCCTCGTGACCGGCCGCGATCATCTTGCCGACGTACCCGGCGACCGTGCGGAGGGCACTGGCGAGGTTCGACGCGTCCTGCGACGCCGTGGTGGCGTTCGTGGCGAACAACTCCGAGAAGTGGCCCTCGAAGTCGTGCTTCGCCGTCGAGACGTACGAGGCCCGGGATCCAGCCTGCCCTTCGAGCCGAGCCGCTTCTGCCAGGAGCTTCGACTGCAGTGCCGAAGCGGTGGAGTACGTGAACTTCCCACCGTTGGACGAATCCGACTGCGGGAGCAGTGGCACCTCGACGAATTCGGTCATGACCGGCACTCCCCCCGTGTTGCTTCCCCGGGCCGGGTTGCCGACCCGCCGCGCATCGCGCGCGACGGCTCCACCGTACCCACCGGTGGCGACGAGCACCACGGGTGCGGGCAGGACACCGGGCCTCAGTTGTTGAAGCGGAACTCCACCACGTCGCCGTCCTGCATGACGTAGTCCTTGCCCTCGATGCGGGCCTTCCCCTGCGCACGGGCCTCGGCGATGGAGCCGGTGGCGATGAGGTCGTCGAACGAGATGACCTCCGCCTTGATGAAGCCCTTCTCGAAGTCCGTGTGGATCACACCGGCAGCCTGGGGCGCCTTCCACCCCTTGCCGATCGTCCACGCACGCGACTCCTTCGGACCGGCAGTCAGGTACGTCTGCAGCCCGAGCGTCTCGAACCCGATGCGCGCGAGCTGGTCGAGACCGGACTCGGTCTGACCGGTGGACTCGAGGAGCTCCGCGGCGTCCGCCGGGTCGAGGTCGATGAGCTCGGACTCCACCTGGGCGTCGAGGAACACCGCGTTCGCCGGGGCGACGAGGGCGGCGAGCTCGGCCTTGCGGGCCTCGTCGGTCAGGATCGCCTCGTCGACGTTGAACACGAAGATGAAGGGCTTGGCGCTGAGCAGCCCGAGCTCCTTGATCGGCTCGAGGTCGATCGAGGTCGCGGAGAGCAGCACGCCCTTCTCGAGCTCGGCACGGGCGTCGCGGGCGGTCTCGAGCACGATCGGCTCGGCCTGCTTCAGCTTGAGCATCTTCTCGTACCGCGGGAGCGCCTTGTCGATGGTCTCCATGTCGGCGAGGATCAGCTCGGTGTTGATGACCTCGAGGTCGTCCGCCGGCGAGACCTTGTTCGCCACGTGCACGACGTCGTCGTCGGTGAAGCCGCGGACGACCTGCGCGATGGCGTCGGCTTCGCGGATGTTGGCGAGGAACTTGTTGCCGAGGCCCTCGCCCTCGCTCGCGCCCTTGACGATGCCGGCGATGTCGACGAACGACACCGGCGCGGGCACGGTCTTCTCCGAGCCGAACAGCTCCGCGAGCTGGTCGAGACGCGGGTCCGGCAGGTTCACCACCCCGACGTTCGGCTCGATGGTGGCGAACGGGTAGTTGGCCGCGAGCACCTGGTTCTTGGTCAGGGCGTTGAACAGGGTCGACTTGCCGACGTTCGGGAGACCGACGATTCCGATGGTGAGTGCCACGGGAGGAGAGCCTACCGGCGGCGGCGTGACGGGGCCGCCCCTGGGTCCCGCCGCCGGTTCCGAGCCGACGCGCCGGCGACGGACAGGCCGTGCCGGTGGGGAGCCTCCAGTGTGTCCGTCAGCCGCCGCTGGACGTGGGATCCAGCGTGGCGTACCAGATCGCCGCGATGACGAGCCCGCGGAACCCGGCGAGGGCGCCGACGGCGATCGCGACGCAGGTGCCGGCGAGCACGAGGGCCAGGCTGATCGCCCGTCGTGCGGTGCGCGGCGGTGCGTCGACGACCTCGGCCTGCGCCAACAGGTCGTCGAGGTCGCGTGGGTCGGCCATGACGGGAGGCTACCGCCGCCCGCCTGGTCGGACCAGGGCCGCCACCTGCTCCTCGACGACGCTCAGCACCTCGACCTGGAGGCGCTGGGAGCGTCGCCAGTCACCGGGGACCTCGAGCGCGTGGTCGGCTCCGTCGACGGTCACGAGACGCGCCCGGGTGTGCGTGACACGGTCGGGCCGCCACATGGGATCGGCGGAACCGCCGACCGCGACGTGTCCGTCGTTGACCGTGGCGAGCGCGTCGCGCACCGTGTCGTCGGTGAGCACCGGGGTCAGCCACACGCCGGGGACCTCGTGCGCCACCGCCCAGGGCAGGGCGGAGCACCCGAAGACTTGGCGACCACCAGGTCGGGCAGCCGGTCGCCGAGCGCGGTGGCGACGTGTTGCGTGACGAAGCCGACCGGGTCGGCGCGGGCAGCGTCGTCGACCGTCCAGTCGGGTGCGAGGACCGCACAGCCGCACTCCCGCGCGATGGTCGTCGACCACCGGAGGAGCGGAGCCTGCTGTCCGTACCCGGCGCCCGCCAGGACGAGGACGAGCGGGGTGCGTGCGGGACCGGTCTCCATCGCCACAGCGTACGAGCGGGGACTCCCGCTGCCGGCACCACGCCGCGCTCGATTCCGGAGTTGTCGTATCCCCGTGCGACGATCGATCGCGTGTTGAACTTCACCGCGATCGACTTCGAGACCGCGAACAACTCGCCCGCCAGCGCGTGTTCCGTGGGTCTCGTCAAGGTGCGCGGCGGCCGCGTCGTGGAACGGGCCTCCTGGTTCATCCGCCCGCCCGCCGGGCATGACGCGTTCCTCGAGTGGAACACGCGGATCCACGGGATCGTCGAGTCGGACGTCACCCACGCCAAGACGTGGGAGCAGCAGTACCCGGACATCGTGGCGTTCGCGGAGGGCGACGTGCTCGTCGCACACAACGCCCGCTTCGACATGGGCGTCATCGCGGGTGGGTGTGCGGCGACGGGGATCGACATCGCCGAGCACCACTCGATGTGCTCGCTGGCGGTCGCACGGAAGACGTACACGCTGGACTCGTACCGCCTGCCGTCGGCCGCGACGGCAGCGGGCTTCTCCGGCTTCCAGCACCACGACGCGGCGGCCGACGCCGAGGCCTGCGCCGCCATCGTCGTCCACGCGGCCGGGTTCCACGGCGTCCCGACGGTGGAGGCGCTCGGCGCCGTGACCCGCGTCACGATCAACCCGGTCCGCGCCCGTGTCGAGAAGCCGAAGGCGACCACGCCGCAGCCGCGGCTGTCACGCCGCCCCATGGTCTTCTCGGACTGACCGCGGTCCGACGGGCCCCGTCCGGCCCGTCGCACGGCTCGCCGCCGGCCGGGAGGCCCGGTGTCGGTGGGACCTGCCAGGGTCGCGTCATGCAGATCCTCGCCCTGGTCATCGGTCTCGTGATCGGCATCGCCGTCGGGGCCGTGGTCGCGTGGTCACTCGCCCGGTCCCGTGCCGGAGTGGACGCAGCGACCGCGAACGCGACGGCGGACGGCCTCCGTTCCCAACTCGACGCGGCCCGACGTGACGCCGAGGAGCGGCTCGACGCGCAGGACGCGCAGTACCGCCGACAGGTCGACTCCCTCGAGCGCCGGGCGGCCGAATTGGAGCACCTCGTGCAGCGCATGCACGGCGCCGAGTCGAACCGGGCGCAGGACGAGTCGAAGGTGCTCTCCGCGCTCAGCCCGGTCGCCGACACGTTGCAGGTCATGCGGGAGAAGATCGCCGAGCTCGAGCGCTCCCGCAGCGAGCAGTACGGCGCCCTGTCGGCGCAGCTCCGGTCGGCCGCCGAGTCCGAGGAACGCCTCCGTGCCACGGCCGAGACCCTCGCGAGCGCGCTGTCGTCGAACAGCACGCGCGGGGTGTGGGGCGAGACGCAGTTGCGGAACGTGGTCGAGGCCGCCGGGCTCCTCGAACGGGTCGACTTCGACGTGCAGTCGTCGGTGACCACCACGGCGGGGGCGGCCCGCCCGGACATGATCGTGCACCTACCCGGCGGGAAGAACATCGCCGTCGACGCCAAGGTGCCGTTCGCCGCGTACCTGCAGGCGATGGACATCCCGGCGTCCGCGACGGGGGCGGAAGGTGCGCGGCGCGGACACCTCATGGCGCAGCACGTCAGGGCACTCCGGGCGCACGTCGACGCCCTGGCGGCCCGGGAGTACTGGTCGGGCTACGACGCCTCCCCCCGAGCTGACGGTGGCGTTCATCCCGTCGGAGTCCCTCATCGCGAGCGCCCTGGCCGCCGACCCCGGCCTGCTCGACCACGCGTTCCGCAAGCGGGTGGCACTGGCTTCGCCCGTGACGCTGTGGTCCGTGCTGAAGACCGTCGCGTTCTCGTGGCAGCAGGACGTCGTCACGCAGGAGGCACGCGAGCTGTTCCGGGTGTCCCGCGAGTTGCACGGGCGGCTGTCGACCATGGCCGGGCACGTGGACAAGCTCGGCCGCTCGATCCGCGGTGCCGTGGTCGACTACAACCGCTTCGTCGGCTCACTCGAGCGGCAGGTGCTCCCGAGTGCCCGTCGACTGTCGCTGCTCGACGAGTCGAAGGTCATCGCGGACCCGACGTCGATCGAGGACGAGCCGCGGTTGCTGACGGCGCCGGAGCTCGTCGCGAGCACTGAGCGCGACTGAGCGGGGCCGGGGCCGGGGCCGGGACCGGGACCGGGACCGGGACCGGGACCGGGACCACGAAAACCCGCTCGAACCACGGGAGTACGTGGTTCGAGCGGGTTCTCCTTGTGCGGATCCTCGGCGCGCCGCGGGTCAGCGGATCAGAACCACTTCTCGGCGCGGTGGTCCGCCTGGATGCGGCGGATCGTGTTCGAGCGGGACCGGAGCACGAGCGAGTCGGTGTGGATGACGCCGCGCGAACGACGGACACCGTCGACGAGGACGCCGTCGGTGACACCGGTCGCGACGAAGAACGTGTTGTCGCCCGTGACCAGGTCGTCCTGGTCGAGCACCTTGTCGAGGTCGTGACCGGCGGCGACGGCGCGCTCGCGCTCCTCGTCGTCCTTCGGCTGGAGCTTGCCGAGGATCACGCCGTCGAGCGCCTTGATCGCGCAGGCGGTGATGATGCCCTCGGGCGTGCCGCCGACGCCGACGCACATGTCGATGTTCGACCCGGGCAGCGCCGCCGCGATGCCACCGGCGACGTCACCGTCGAGCAGCAGTCGGGTACCGGCACCGGTCGCGCGGATCTGACGGATGAGTTCGTCGTGGCGCGGCCGGTCGAGGACGGCGACGACCATGTCCTCGAGGTCCTTGCCCTTCGCCTTGGCGAGCGCACGGATGTTCTCGCCGATGGGCTTCTCGAGGTCCAGGACCCCGCGGCCCTCGGGCCCGGCGGCGATCTTGTCCATGTAGAACACGGCGGACGGGTCGTACATGGAGCCGCGGTCCGAGACGGCCATGACGGAGATGGCGTTCTGTCGCCCGGCGGCGGTCAGCGAGGTGCCGTCGATCGGGTCGACCGCGATGTCGCAGGCCGGGCCGTGGCCGTTGCCCACGTGCTCGCCGTTGTAGAGCATCGGGGCGTTGTCCTTCTCGCCCTCACCGATGACGACGACGCCGTCGAAGTTCACCGTGCCGAGGAACTTGCGCATCGCGTCGACGGCGGCACCGTCGGCGAGGTTCTTCTCACCACGTCCGACCCACGGCTGTGCCCGGATCGCGGCGGCCTCCGTCGCACGCACGAGTTCGAGCGCCAGGTTGCGGTCGGGCTGGAGGAACAGGGAGCCGGTCTCAGTCGTGGGAGTCACGACCCGAGCCTACCGACCGCCACCCTCCCGGCCTCCCCGCGCGCACGGATGTGCACACCGTGCTCCGTCCACAGGTGCCGACCACATCCACCGCCCACCAACCGCCCCTGACTAGCATCGGTTGCGACATCACCGAAGAAGTCGAAGGAGAACCCAGTGCCCATCGCAACGCCGGACCAGTACGCCGAGATGATCGACCGCGCGAAGGCCGGGAAGTTCGCTTACCCCGCGGTCAACGTGTCATCGTCCCAGACCATCAACGCGGTCCTCCAGGGTCTGACCGAGGCCGGCTCCGACGGCATCATCCAGGTCACGACCGGCGGCGCGGACTACTTCGCCGGGCACACGGTCAAGAACCGAGCAGCCGGCGCCCTCGCGATGGCCGCCTTCGCGCACGAGGTCGCGAAGAACTACCCGATCACGGTCGCGCTGCACACGGACCACTGCCCGAAGGACGCCCTGGACGGCTTCGTGCTCCCGCTCATCGCGGCGAGCGAGGAAGAGGTCCGCGCTGGCCGCAACCCGATCTTCCAGTCGCACATGTGGGACGGGTCGGCGGTCCCCCCTCGACGAGAACATCGAGATCGCCAAGACGATGATCGAGAAGACGCGGAACATCAACGCCATCCTCGAGGTCGAGATCGGCGTCGTCGGCGGCGAAGAGGACGGCGTGCAGCACGAGGGCACGAACGACGCGCTCTACACGACCTCGGGCGACGTCGAGCGGGTCGTCGAGGCACTCGGTATGGGCGACCAGGGCCGCTGGATCGCCGCGCTGACCTTCGGCAACGTGCACGGCGTCTACAAGCCGGGCAACGTGAAGCTCCGGCCCGAACTCCTCGGCGAGATCCAGGACGCCATCGCGCAGAAGCACGGCACCGGTCAGAACCCGCTCGACCTCGTCTTCCACGGCGGTTCGGGGTCGACCGACGACGAGATCCACCAGGCGGTCCGCAACGGCGTCATCAAGATGAACATCGACACGGACACGCAGTACGCGTTCACGCGGTCGATCGCCGGCTCGATGTTCTCCAACTACGAAGGCGTCCTCAAGATCGACGGCGAGGTCGGCAACAAGAAGCAGTACGACCCGCGCGCCTGGGGCAAGGTCGCCGAGACGGCGATGGCCGCCCGCGTCGTCGAGGCCACGAAGGTCCTCGGGTCCGCGGGTCAGTCCCAGAGCTGAGCAGCGAGCACCCGGCCCGGACCGGGAGGCACGGGGCACGTCCGACGGACGTGCCCCGTTCTGCGTCCCGTGGCCTCTGCTGCGTCCGCCCACTGCCGCCGTGCCACGATGGACGGATGACCGTCGACGCCATCGCCAGCGAGTTCGCCCACTTCGTCACGGAGTCGCCGACCGCGTTCCACGCCGCCTCGGTCGCGCGCGACCGCCTGGTGGCTGCCGGGTTCACCGACCTCGCCGAGACCGACGCATGGCCGACCGAGCCCGGGGCCTACGTCGTCGTCCGCGACGGCGCGGTCATCGCCTGGCGTCTCCCCGGAGGAGCCACGGCGACGACGCCGTTCCGCATCCTCGGCGCGCACACCGACTCCCCCCGGGTTCCGGATCAAGCCGAACCCGTCCGTCCGTGTCGGCGGCTGGGAACAGCTCAACGTCGAGGTCTACGGCGGCCCGGTCCTGTCGACGTGGTTCGACCGTGATCTCCGCATCGCCGGACGGGTCGTCCACGCCGACGGCACCGCGAGCCTGTTCGACACCGTGGACGCCGTCGCGCGGATCCCCAACCTCGCGATCCACCTCGACCGCGGCGCGAACGACGGCCCGGGCATCGACAAGCAGCGCCACACGCTGCCGATCGTGGGCACCGACGGGACCACCGGCGGCACCGACGTCGAGGCGTGGCTGCGCTCCCGACTCGGCGAGACGGCCGTGGCGTGGGACCTGTTCCTCGCCGACTCGCAGGCCCCGTCGCGGATCGGCATCGACCGCGCGTTCCTGGCGTCGGGCCGGATGGACAACCTGACGAGCGTGCACGCCGGCCTCCGCGGGATCGTCGAGGCGCCGGGCGACGGCGACCACATCCCGGTGTTCGCCGCGTTCGACCACGAGGAGATCGGGTCCTCGTCGCCGTCCGGTGCCGGCGGGCCGTTCCTCGAGGACGTCCTCGCCCGCGTGCAGGAGGGGCTCGGGGCGAGCCGCTCCGAGTCCGCCCGCGCCTTCCGGGCATCGTGGCTGCTGTCGAGCGACGCGGGGCACCTGGTGCACCCGAACTTCTCCGAGAAGCACGACCCGACCAACCGCCCGCGCCCGGGCGGTGGCCCGCTCCTGAAGATCAGCGCGAACCAGCGGTACATGACCGAGGCGAAGGGCACCGCCGTGTTCGCGGCGGCGTGCGAGTCCGCGGGCGTGGCGTTCCAGCCGTTCGTCAACGTGAACACGATCCCGGGCGGCTCGACGATCGGACCGATCGCGGCGACGCGTCTCGGCATCCCGACGATCGACATCGGCGTCGGTCTGCTCTCGATGCACTCGGTGCGGGAACTCGTGCACGTCGATGACCTCGCCGACCTGCACGGGGCGGTCGCCGCCTTCCTCGCCTGACGGCGTGGCATCGGCGCTGGGCCTAGCCTCCGGCGGCCTGCCGCATCATCGCTGCGACGAACCCGTCGTCCCGGAAGACCACGGCGGCGAACACCACCGCGCTGAGCAGGGTCGCCACCGCTCCCCCCGAGCAACGGCACCCAGAAGCTCCTCCGACCTGCGCGGAGCCGGACGACGGACCACCAGAGGACGAGCGCGAAGACCACGAGCATGACGACCGAACTGATCATCGCCGCGCCGTTGAGCGCTCCGGGGTCCTGCAGAGCGGTGTAGTTCGTCTCGAGCTCCTCGCGCACCGTCGAGGCGACGGACCCGATCGAGAGTGACTGGACGACGCTCACGAGCCCCATGCCGAGGAGCACGAAGGTCAGCAGCACGTCCACGGGGGGACGCGCCGAGCCGTCGGGCGGACGCGGCGTCCCCGGTGGTCGCCGTCCGGTCGGCCGTCGCAGCAGCTCGTGCTCGGACAGCGGGACGACCCGACCCGCCGGTGGCCCCGGGAGCGGCCGACGCGGCAGCGCGCTCGCGGTCCTCGCGTTCCTGACGTTCCTGTTCGACGAGGACCGGGTTCACCCAGCCCTCGGGCGCGTACTCGCCGTACTGCGGAGCCGGTCGCCCAGCCGGGACGGCGCCCGGGGTCTGCGTGGCGGCACCCGCGGTATCGGGGGGCGATCCGGGCCTCCTGAGCGTCCACGGCCGTGGTCCCGCGCGGCGGGACGACGTCCCACCCGGTCGGGCGTCCGTCCGGAGCGCTCATCGGGTGCGCCCGCCCAGCGGACGCGTCGGCTTGCCGTCGGCGTCGGTGCGGAGTTCGCGCGGGAGGGAAAACATGAGGTCCTCGTGCGCGGTGACGACTTCCTCGACCGTGCCGTAGCCGGCGTCGGCGAGTTGGTCGAGCACCTCGGCGACCAGGACCTCCGGGACGGAGGCGCCGCTGGTCACGCCGACGGTCTCGACCCCGTCGAGCCATTCCTGCCGGATCTCCTCGGCGTAGTCGACCCGGTGCGCGTCCTTGGCGCCGTACTCCAGGGCGACGTCGACGAGGCGCACGCTGTTCGACGAGTTCGCGGACCCGACCACGATGACCAGGTCCGCGGCGGGTGCGACCTTCTTGACCGCGACCTGCCGGTTCTGGGTGGCGTAGCAGATGTCGTCGGAGGGCGGGTTCTCGATCGACGGGTACTTCTCCCGCAGGAGCCGGACCGTCTCCATCGTCTCGTCGACGCTCAACGTGGTCTGTGACAACCACACGAGGTTGTCCGGATCGGGGACCTCGAGCGCGGCGACGTCGGCCGGGCCGTTCACCAGGATCGTCCGCTCGGGCGCGTGACCCATGGTGCCCTCGACCTCTTCGTGGCCGGCGTGCCCGATCAGGATGATGGTGCGCTCCGCCTTCGCGAACCGGGAGGCCTCGCGGTGGACCTTCGTCACGAGCGGGCAGGTGGCGTCGATGGCGTGCAGGTCGCGTGCAGCGGCTCCGGCCACCACCGCCGGGGGAGACACCGTGCGCGCTGAAGACGACGTGCGACCCGCGGGGCACCTCGGCGACGTCGTCGACGAACACGGCGCCGCGCTGCTCGAGTGTGGAGACCACGTGGACGTTGTGGACGATCTGCTTCCGGACGTACACCGGCTCGCCGTACTGCTCGAGCGCCTTCTCGACCGCGACCACGGCGCGGTCGACCCCCGCGCAGTAGCCGCGCGGCGCCGCGAGCAGCACCCGCTTGCTCCCGCTGACCGGCAGGTCACGCAGGCGTCCGCGCGCTGCGGGGACCCGCGGCGGGGCGAGCGGGACCGAGTGGCCGTTGGTGATCGTCACGTCCCCGATGATAGGTGAGCAGGACCCGCGCAGCCTGGGCACGGACGAGCCCGTGGAGAACGCGCGGACGGCCGGGATGTCACCGGCGTCCGACACCATGGTCCGCACGACCGGGAGGAGCACGATGGCGATCGAACAGGGGCCGCCCACGGCGGAGGACCCGTGGCCCGTCGCGCTGCTCGGCGCGAAGCTCCGCGACTGGATCGACCGCCTCGGCGTCGCCTGGGTCGAGGGTGAGATCACGCAGTGGAACGTCGCCGGCGGCAACGTCTACGGCAAGCTCAAGGACGTCGAGGTCGACGCGACCGTGTCCTTCTCCATCTGGTCGAGCGTCCGCTCCCGGGTGCCCACCGACCTCAAGCAGGGCGACCGCGTCGTCGCCGCCGTCAAGCCGAACTACTGGGTCAAGGGCGGCTCGCTGACCATGCAGGTGGTCGAGATGAAGCACGTCGGGCTGGGCGACCTGCTCGAACGGCTCGAGCGGTTGCGGCGTGCCCTGGCGGAGGAGGGGCTGTTCGACCCGTCCCGCAAGAAGCGTCTGCCCTTCCTGCCGCACCGCATCGGCCTCATCACCGGCAAGGACTCCGACGCCGAGAAGGACGTCAAGCGGAACGCCCAGCTGCGGTGGCCGCAGGTCGAGTTCCGGACGGTGCACACGGCGGTGCAGGGCGACCGTGCCGTGGCCGAGGTGACCGCGGCGATCCAGGAGCTCGACGCCGACCCGGAGGTCGACGTCATCATCGTCGCTCGTGGTGGCGGCGACTTCCAGAACCTGCTGGGCTTCAGCGACGAAGGCCTCGTCCGCGCGGCCGCCGCGGCGACGACACCGCTCGTGTCGGCGATCGGGCACGAAGCCGACCGGCCGATCCTCGACGAGGTCGCCGACCTCCGGGCCTCCACCCCGACCGACGCGGCGAAGCGGGTCGTCCCGGACGTGGCCGAGGAGCTCGCGAACGTCCGTCAGGCCCGAGCCCGTCTCGGCCTGCGGCTCTCGCACACCCTGTCGGTCGAGGCGGACCGGATCGCCGCGCTGCGGTCCCGGCCCGCGCTCGCCTCGACGGCCTGGCTGGTGGACACACGTGCCGAGGAGGTCGCCCGTGACCTCTCCCGCGCCCGGGAGCTGCTCGACCGTCGGATCGAGCGGTCCCACTCCGACGTCGGGCACCTGACGGGGCGGCTCCGGGCCCTGTCCCCGCGCGACACCCTCCGACGCGGGTACGCGATCGTGCAGACGCAGGACGGCGCGGTGGTCCGCGGCGCGGACGAGCTCCACGGCGCCACCGCGGTGCACGTGACGCTCGGAGCGGGGACCGCGGTCGGCACGCTGGAAGCGGACGGGCCCGGTCCGGACGGATCGGGCGCCGGCGGGGCGGCCGAGGACGCCGCCTGACGCGGGAGGCCCGCCCCGGTCGGTCCGTTCCGGCTCGGAGGCCCGTCCCGACCTCCCGGGCGACGCTCCGCCCGCCTCGGCGCGAGTTCTCCACGGACCCCGCCGGACAGCGGAACCGTCGGTGGCGGCTCGGTAGGATCGGACCGTGTCTTCCGAGCAGCAGTCCGAGCAGCCCGACGTCCGCTCGTTGAGCTACGAGGCGGCGCGTGACGAACTCGTCCGTGTCGTCTCCGAACTCGAGCAGGGGGTCCGCGACCCTCGAGCGTTCCCTCGGGCTGTGGGAGCGCGGGGAAGCCCTGGCTGCTCGCTGCGAGGAGTGGCTCATGGGGGCCCGCGCGCGCCTCGACGCTGCGCGTGCCGCAACGGAGGACCGTCCCACGGCCGACGACTCCGCGGTCGGTGGTGCCCGATGACCGATCCGGACACCGGTCGACCGATCGTCGCCGAGCTCGGCCGCCCGGAGACCGCCGAGGAGACCTGGGCGCGGAAGGACACCGCCCGTCGTGCGCGGCGTGAGCACCAGACGGCGTTCAACCTCGTCCTGGCGCTCATCGCGTCGCTCGGCATCGTGCTCTTCCTGGTGGCGGTCGTGGTGCGACCCGACCAGGCCGTCGACCGCGCCGTGGACTACCGCCAGGTGGCACAGCAGGCGGACGTGTCCGGTGCCACCCTCCTGGTCCCGACGCTGCCGTCCTCGTACACCTCGAACCACGCCGACTACGAGTCGGGCTCCGCTCGTGGGGTCGCCGTCTGGACGATCGGCCTGCTGACGCCGGACTCGCAGTACATCGGCATGCACCAGGGGATCGACGCGAACGACACCTGGATCGCCGACCAACTGGACCAGAAGCCGGCGACCGGCTCCCGCGACATCGGTGGCGTCGAGTGGACCGTCTACGACCGTCGCGACGAGGGCAAGGACGCGGGCAACAACGCGTACGCCCTCGTGACGACCTCCGGTCGGGACACCGTCGTGCTCGCCGGCACCGCAGACGACCGCTCGTTCCGCACCGTCGCGACCGCGATCGGCGAGGAACTCCGGAACTAGCCGCCGGCGGCCGGTCCTGCGGCCGACCGCGGCCAGCACCGGCCGAGAACCACCACGAACCCGTCCCGAGAACCCGAACGCCCGAGGAACGACACACGATGACCGACCGCGCCGCCTCCACCCCCGCCGAGGCCCTCCGACTCCTCGTCGAGGGCAACGCACGCTTCGCCGCCGACAAGCGCCGGACCGGGCGGATCGACCCCGAGCGTCGCTCGGAGCTGCAGGGCTCGCAGGCTCCGTTCGCCACCGTCCTCGGCTGCTCCGACTCACGCGTGCCGTTCGAGCACGTGTTCGACGCCGGCATCGGGGACGTGTTCGCGATCCGGAACGCCGGACAGATCGTGGACGAGGTCGTGCTCGGCTCCATCGAGTTCGCCGTCGTCGCGCTCGGCACGCCCCTGGTGGTCGTGCTCCGGCACACCAAGTGTGGAGCCGTCGCCGCTGCCCGGTCGGGTGAGCCCGTGCCCGCGCCGCACCTGCAGGCCCTCGTCGACGCCATCACGCCGAGCGTCGAGCGTGTCCGCGCCACGGACCCGGACGTCGCGCAGGAGTCGGTCGGTGCCGCACACCTCGAGTCGAGCCTGAAGACGATCCTCGACCGCTCCGGCGCGGTGTCCGACGCCATCGCGGAGGGTAGGTTGGCCGTGGTCGGCGCGACCTACGACCTCACCACGGGAGAGGTCACGATCGACACCGTCGTCGGACAGGCCTGACGGGTCCGTGCGGCGGACGCCTGCCCCGTGGGGACACGGGTGGGCGCCCGGACGGACCACGTCCGACGACGACACCGCCCCGGCAGCGACGAGCCGCCGAGCGGACACCGACACCGCCCGCGACCGCGACCCGGTGTGAGCACCACGAGGAAGGACCACGACGACGTGACCGACACCACCACCCCCCGCTGACGGCGAGTTCCGCATCGAGCACGACACGATGGGCGAGGTGCGGGTCCCCGCGTCGGCGCTCTACCGTGCGCAGACACAGCGGGCCGTGGAGAACTTCCCGATCTCCGGCACGGGCCTCGAGTCCGCGCAGATCGTGGCGCTCGCGCGGATCAAGCGCGCCGCAGCCCTGGTGAACGGCCGGCTGGGCATCCTCGACGACGACGTCGCCCAGGCGATCGCGACCGCCGCGGACACCGTGATCGGCGGCGAGCACCACGACCACTTCCCGGTCGACGTGTACCAGACCGGTAGCGGCACCTCCTCGAACATGAACATGAACGAGGTCCTCGCCACGCTCGCCTCCCGGACCGCCGGGACCGAGGTGCACCCGAACGACCACGTCAACGCTTCGCAGTCGTCGAACGACGTCTTCCCGACCTCCGTGCACGTCGCGGTCACGGACGCCCTCATCCGTTCGCTCGTGCCGGCACTCGACCACCTCGCCGAGGCACTCGAGCGCAAGGCGACCGAGTGGGCCGGCGCGGTGAAGTCCGGCCGCACCCACCTGATGGACGCCACGCCCGTCACCCTCGGCCAGGAGTTCGGCGGGTACGCGCGCCAGATCCGCCTCGGCATCGAGCGCCTGACCGCCACCCTCCCCCGCGTCGCCGAGGTCCCGCTCGGCGGCACCGCGGTCGGCACCGGCATCAACACGCCGAAGGGCTTCCCGCAGCAGGTCATCGCGCAGCTCGCGGAGGACACCGGACTGCCGATCACCGAGGCGCTCGACCACTTCGAGGCGCAGGGAGCCCGCGACGCCCTCGTCGAGGTCTCCGGTGCCCTCAAGGTCATCGCCGTCAGCCTGACGAAGATCAACAACGACCTCCGCTGGATGGGCTCCGGCCCGAACACCGGGCTCGGCGAACTGCACATCCCGGACCTGCAGCCGGGCTCGTCGATCATGCCGGGCAAGGTGAACCCGGTGATCCCCGAGGCCACGCTCATGGTCGCCGCGCGGGTCATCGGCAACGACGCGACCGTCGCGTGGGCGGGCGCGTCCGGCTCGTTCGAGCTCAACGTCGCGATCCCGGTGATGGGCACGGCGCTGCTCGAGTCCATCCGTCTGCTCGCGAACAGCACCCGCGTCCTCGCCGACAAGACCGTCGACGGGCTGGAGGCCGACCTCGAGCGGGCGCGCGCATTCGCCGAGTCGTCGCCGTCCATCGTGACGCCGCTGAACCGCGTCATCGGCTACGAGTCGGCCGCGAAGGTCGCGAAGACGGCGGTCGCCCAGGGCATCACCGTCCGGGAGGCGGTCGTCGCCCTCGGCTTCGTCGAGCGCGGCGAGGTCACCGAAGAGCAGCTCGACAGCGCCCTCGACGTCCTCAGCATGACCCGCCCCGCCTGACCTCCGGTCCGGACGAGACGCCGGCGTCCAATCCAGGACGCCGCCCTGTCGCCGAGACGCCGCCGTTCCCGGCGGCGTCTCGTGCGTCCGGCGGCGTCTCGTTCGTCCGGCGGCGTTCAACCTCGACGGACCCATTCGACGCCGGACCCGGTCCGCGCCGCCGGACCCGCCCCGCGCCTCCCGTCGAGCGCCGTCGCACCGGACGTCGGATCGCGCTGAGCGACACCCCTCGCGCCGACGAGCGCGAGGGTTGTCGCTCAGCGCGGAGCGAGCCGGCCGGCCCGGCCCGCCCCTACGCCAGGTCGGGCGAGTCCAGCAGCTCCGTCACGAGCGCCGCGATCGCCGAGCGCTCCGACCGTGTCAGCGTCACGTGCGCGAACAGCGGGTGCCCCTTCAGCCGTTCGATGACCGACGCGACCCCGTCGTGCCGGCCGACCCGCAGGTTGTCCCGCTGCGCCACGTCGTGGGTGAGCACCACGCGCGAGTTCTGCCCGATGCGGGACAGCATCGTCAGCAGGACGTTGCGCTCGAGCGACTGCGCCTCGTCCACGATGACGAACGCGTCGTGCAGGGAGCGGCCCCGGATGTGGGTGAGCGGCAGCACCTCGAGCATGCCGCGCTCGACGACCTCGTCGAGCACGTTCTCGGACACGAGCGCCCCGAGGGTGTCGAACACGGCCTGCGCCCACGGGTTCATCTTCTCCGAGGCGTCCCCGGGCAGGAACCCGAGCTCCTGGCCGCCCACGGCGTACAGCGGGCGGAACACCATGATCTTCTTGTGCTGCTGCCGTTCGAGCACGGCTTCGAGACCGGCGCACAGTGCGAGCGCGGACTTGCCGGTGCCGGCACTCCCCCCCGAGGGACACGATGCCGATCTCCGGGTCGAGCAGGGCGTCGATGGCGAGCCGCTGCTCGGCGGACCGCCCGCGGAGGCCGAAGACCTCACGGTCCCCGCGCACGAGCGACACCGAGCCGGCGGTGTGCACGCGGCCGAGTGCGGAGCCGCGCTCGGAGGAGATGACGACCCCGGTGTTGACCGGGACGCCGTCGAGGTCGACCGTGCGGAGCTCCTCGGTCTCGTAGAGCGCCGTGACCTGGTCGCCGGACACCTGCAGTGTGGTGATGCCCGTGTACCCGCTGTCGACGGCGAGTTCGGCGCGGTACTCCTCGGCGGCGAGGCCGATCGACGCGGCCTTCACCCGGAGCGGCAGGTCCTTCGACACGACCACCACGTCGAGCCCGTCGTTCGCGAGGTTGGACGCGACCGCCAGGATGCGGGAGTCGTTGTCCCCGAGTTGGAGCCCGGACGGCAGGACGGACTGGTTCGAGTGGTTCAGCTCGACGCGGAGCGAGCCGCCGTCCCCGACCGCCACCGGGAAGTCCAGTCGCTCGTGCTCGACCCGCAGCTCGTCGAGGATGCGCAGCGCCTGCCGGGCGAAGTACCCGATCTCCGGGTCGTTGCGCTTCGACTCGAGTTCGCCGACGACCACGACGGGCAGGACGACCGCGTGCTCGGCGAAGCGGAACAGGGCGCGCGGATCGCTGAGCAGCACGGAGGTGTCCAGCACGTAGGTGCGCTGGGCGGCCGACGTCGATGCCGGCGCTGCTGACGAGGTTCCGCGGGAGACGTTCTGAGAGGTCACGACCACTCCATCCCCGGGCCGCGAGCGACCCGGTCCATGTCCTCGACGCGGCCACTGGAGCGGTCCCGGAGCACCGACCGTGGCCGCTCCGACCGGGCGCGTTGCCCGATGTCGCCAAGCTACGACGGGTGGGCGCAGCGCACCAGCGACACGCCTGATCGCGCGGTTACGGTCGTGTGTCGGCCGGCTGAACGGCCGGGAGGCGCGGCCAGCGCCCGGCGTCAGGCGTCAGGCGTCAGGCGTCAGGCGTCAGGCGTCAGGCGTCAGGCGTCAGGCGTCAGGCGTCAGGCGTCAGGCGTCATGCGTCAGGCGTCATCGTGGCGTACGAGACGCAGGCATCCCGGAACATCCCGAGCGTCTCGTCCGTCGTGGACGCGAACACCGAGACCCGCACCTCACCGAGGCGGGCCGTCGCGGTGACGCCGTGGTTGTGCAGCGCTGCGCTCAGTGCGGTGAGCCGTCCGGCGCCCGGTCGGAGCACGACGATGCCGGCGCGCTCCGGGAGGTCGCGGCTCGACACGACGGGCAGGCCGAACTCGTCGGCGATGGCGATGACCCGGTCCACCCGGTCGGCGACGCGCTCCTGCACGGCGGCGACGCCGACGGCGGTGAGGCGTTCGAGGGAGACGGCGAGACGGGCCTGGGACACGGGGTCCACCCGCGACATGCTGAAGGCCGTCGCACCGGGGCGCACGGTCGGGACCTCGGACGGCCACCCGGTCGTACCGTGCGGACCGGACAGCGCCGGCCGGACACGCTCGAGGGCCCGGTCGCTGAACGACACGAAGCCGGTGCCCCACCCGGCGTGCAGCCACTTCTGGCCGCCCGTGGCGACGACGTCCGCCACCTCGTACGGGGCGTCGACGACGCCGAAGCCCTGGATGGCGTCGACGATGAGCAGACGGTCGCCGATGACGTCCCGGATCGCGGCGAGGTCGGCGAGGTAGCCGGTGCGCCAGTCCACGAGGGACAGCGCCACCGCGGTCACGTCGTCGGAGAGCCGCTCGCGGATCAGCTCGGGCGTGAGCCAGCCGGCGCCGGACTCGATGACGACGGGCTGCACGCGGCCGCCGGTCGCCGACGCGGCACTCGCGAGGGCGAGCGGCAGCGACGGGTACTCGTCGGCGGCGACGAGGACCCCGCCGGTCAGGCCGAAGGCGGTGTGGAGCAGGCCGGGCGTGGTCGCGGTCTGCGAGACGACCTGGTCCTCCCGGCGGCGGACGAGACGGGCGGCGACGGCGCGGACCCGGGCGTCCTGTTCGTCGAGCGTCTCCATCGCCCCGAAGCGCATGTGCTCCTGGATGTGGCCGAGGACACGCTGCTCCTCGAGGACGGCGGTCTGCACGGGGCCGAACGCGGCGTGGTCGAGGTAGCCGGGCTCCTCGGCGAAGCCGGCGACGTACTCGTCGATCGTGGTCACGGGGTGCACCTTCCAGTGGGCAGAACCCTGTGAGCCTACTGGGACCGGTGCAGGCGGTCGAATGCAGTCCGCGGAACGCCAGGCACACGGGGGGCGGCCGATCGGCCCCGGCCACCCCGGCTCGGACCCTGTGGAGCGGTTCAGCCGCCGAACCGTCGCGAGCGCAACCCGAAGTCGCGGACCGCACGGAGGAAGTCCACCTCGCGCAGGTCCGGGTAGAAGGCCTCGACGAAGTAGAACTCGCTGTGGGCACTCTGCCAGAGCAGGAAGTCCGACAGCCGCTGTTCCCCCCGACGTCCGGATCATGAGGTCCGGGTCCGGCTGCCCCTGCGTGTACAGGTGGTCGCCGATGAGCTCGGGCGTGAGCACCTCGGCCAGGGTGTCGAGTGTCCCGCCGCCCTCGCCGTGGGACCGGACGATGCTCCGCATGGCGTCCGCGATCTCCCGCCGACCGCCGTACCCGACCGCGAGGTTGATGTGCAGCCCGGCGTGGTCCGCCGTGCGTTCCTCGGCCCGCTCGAGCGCGCTGACGAGCTCCGGTGGCAGGCCGTCGTTCGACCCGACGTGCTGGACCCGCCACGTGCGGTGGTGCGACAGGCGCTCGGCCAGGTCGGCGATGATCCCGACCAGCTGGTCGAGCTCCTCGCCGCCGCGACCCTTCAGGTTGTCGGCCGAGAGCAGGTAGAGCGTGACGACCTGGATGTCGAGGTCCTCGCACCAGGACAGGAACTCGGGGATCTTGGCAGCGCCGGCCCGGTGGCCGTGTGCCGCGGTCTCGAGACCGAGCTGCCGGGCCCACCGGCGGTTCCCGTCGACGATCATCGCCACGTGCTTGGGCTTCTGCGCGCCCTCGATCTCACGGCGGATGCGGTTCTGGTACGCACGGTAGAGGAGCCCACGCCCCGCCCATCCCAGCCTGCCCGTCACGCGTCGACTGTAGTGCAACCACTCCGCACGAGGACTCCCAGCCGCTCTTCCGTGATCCGGTCGTAGCGTCGAGGGCATGCAGTCAGACCAGGACGCGCCAGCGCTTCCCCACGTCCCGTTCACGGAGGAGGCGAGCGCCGACGCCGCCACGACGGACGCGCCCCGTCCGGCCTGGCGCGGGTGGATCCACGCCGGCACGTTCCCGTTCGCCGTGGCGATGGGCATCGTGCTCATCGCGCTCGCGGCCACCCCTGCCGCGAAGGCGGCGAGTGCGGTGTTCATGGCGACGTCGATGATCATGTTCGGCGTCTCCGCGACGTACCACCGGTTCCCGTGGGGCCCGGTCGTCAAGCGCGTGCTGAAGCGCATCGACCACACGAACATCTTCCTGCTCATCGCCGGCACGTACACGCCCGTCGCGGTCTGTGCGCTGCCGCACACGCTCATGGTCGTGGTGCTCTGGGTGATGTGGAGCGGGGCGCTGCTCGGCGTCGCCTTCCGCGTCTTCTGGATCGGGGCACCGCGGTGGCTGTACGTGCCCCTGTACCTGGCGCTCGGCTGCGCGGCGTTCCTCATCCTGCCGCAGCTCTTCGCGGCGAGCGTGCCGATGACCGTGCTCGTGCTCGCCGGCGGGGTGGCGTACATCCTCGGAGCGGCCGTCTACGGCTTCAAGCGCCCGGACCCGTCGCCGACGTTCTTCGGCTTCCACGAGGTCTTCCACGCCCTCACGGTCGTCGCCTTCGCCGCGCAGTGGGCGGGCATCCTGGTCATCGCCCTCGACCCGGTGCGCTGAGGCGGCGCGCGGACGCCGCACCCACGACGGACGGGAGGCTCCCCACCAGCTGGTGGGGAGCCTCCCGTCCGTCGTGCGGACGCGTCAGCCGCGCTCGGTGTCGTCGCCCACGTCGGCCCGGCCGTCCTCGGCGGCGCGACGTGACGGCTCGTCGGTCGCGGCGCCGTCGGCGGGCTCGCCCGCGACCTCGGCCTCGAGGCGTTCCCGCACCTCGGCGCGGTAGCGGGTGCGACGGATGCGCCGCGTCATGTCGAGCACGAGGAGGATCGTCACGATCGCGACCACCGCGATGGCGACGAAGCCGGCGACCCCGGGCGTGACGTCGACGTCGGGGACGCCGCTCGGGCTCGGGCTGGGGGGTGGCTGCCAGTACGGCGGCGATGGTGCTCACGCGTGCGCGTCCTCTTCGGATGGGATCCCTGCGAACAGGTCGGACTCGGGGAGCTCGGTCGGCACTCGTGCCTCGACGAGCTGGTAGTCCTCGGTCGGCCAGACCTCGGCGAGCAGGTCGTTCGGCCAGTAGAAGAACGGGCTGTCCGGCGGCACCTGGCTCGCGTGCGCCCGGAGTGCGGCGTCCCGCGCCTCGAAGTACTCGTGCACGTCGACGTGCGACGTGGCGAGGTCCGGCCGGTCCGCGAACCGCTGCACCCACTCGCCGAGCTGCTCGAGGAGCGGGTTCTCGGGGTCGCGCTCCCGCAGGGCATCGTGGAAGGCCGAGAACCGCCGTGGGTTCATGGTGCGCTCGTAGTACAGCTTCGACACGGACCAGGCGGGCCCGGCCTCCGGGTACTTCTCGGGATCCGCGGCGTCACGCCACGCAGCGACCGAGACCTCGTGCGTCCGGATGTGGTCCGGGTGCGGGTAGCCGCCGTTCTCGTCGTACGTCACCAGGACGTGGGGGGCGGAAGCGACGGACGACCCGGACCAGGGCCGCGGTGCTGTACTCGAGCGGGACCGTCGCGAACGTGCCGGGGCGGACCGTCTCACCCTGCTCGGTGTCCGGCAGTCCGGAGTCGTGGTACCCGAGCCAGACGTGGTCGATCCCGAGGGCTGCCTGCGCGGCCGCCATCTCGGTGCGGCGGAAGCCCGCCATGTCGCGGTGCGCGCGGGCCTTCGACGCGTCCGGCAGCTGCTCGTTGAGGATGTCCCCGGCCTCGCCCCCGGTGCACGAGACGACGAGGACCTCCGCACCGTCGGCCACGTACTTCGCCGCCGTGGCCGCGCCCTTGCTCGACTCGTCGTCGGGATGGGCGTGCACGGCGAGCAGACGACGGGGCACAGCGTTCCTCCACTGCTCACGGACCTTCGGACGCGGGTGGCGCACGGCGAGCGTGAACTACCCTGGGATCAGGATAATCACCCCGGGAGCCCCGAACTGTCCGATCAGCACACCGCCCCAGCAGCAGGGCCCGCAGCAGCCGGTAGCGCGGCACCCGCCGACCGGGCAGCACTGGACGACCGCTACGGTCGCGGTGCCGGCACCCGGCGCCGGGGCAGGCTGCTCGCCATCGTCACCGCGGTCGCGATCGCCGTCGTGTTCGCGGTCTGGGCGATCTGGGCGGGCCCCGGACAGACCGACCACGGGCTCGACACCGACGACGTCGGGTACGAGGTCGTGTCGGACCACCAGGTCGTCGTGCACACCCAGCTGGCGGTCGACCCGGGCACCGAGGTCGAGTGCGCGGTCCAGGCGCTCGACAAGGGCTACACGATCGTCGGCTGGCGGGTGGTGACGGTGCCGGCGGACGACCAGCGGAGCCGCTCGCTCTCGACGCCCGTGAACACGACGTCGCGCGCCGTCACCGGCTTGATCCACTCGTGCTGGGTTCCCTAGACTGCTCGGAATCACGATTCGAGACCGGCCGCCGGCCGGTCTCGATTCTTTTGCGCCACACGCCGTGACCGGTCCCGACCGTCGCGGCCGAAGGGAAACGACATGAGCAACGACACGCAGGGCACCTGGCTGACCCAGGAGGCGTTCGACCGTCTCACCGCCGAGCTCGAACAGCTCACCGGCCCGGCCCGCATCGAGATCGCGAGCCGCATCGAGGCCGCGCGCGAAGAGGGCGACCTCAAGGAGAACGGTGGCTACCACGCCGCCAAGGACGAGCAGGGCAAGATCGAGGCCCGCATCCGCTCCCTGACCGAGCTCCTCAAGCACGCCACCGTCACCGAGGCCGAGTTCGACGGCACCGTCGAACCGGGCACCGTCGTCACCGCGACCATCGCCGGCGACTCCTCGACGTTCCTCGTGGGCAACCGCGAGATCGTCGCGGAGGGCTCGGACCTCACCGTGTACAGCCCGGTCAGCCCGGTCGGCGCCGCGATCGTCGGCCTCCGTGCCGGTGAGGCGACGACGTACACGGCCCCGAACGGCAAGGAGATCGCCGTCGAGGTCACGAAGGTCGAGCGGTACGAGCCGTAGGCCCTCGCGGCCTTCGCGGCCTCGCGGCACCCGACCTCCGGCCCGGCGTGCACCCTCCTGGTACACGCCGGGCCGTCGTGTGCCCGCCGCGCACGGCGGGCCGGAGGTCGTTGACCGTCGCGACGGCCTGGAGGCGCGACCGCCGTCCGCCGGGTCGGCCCGGGCCTCCAGGCCGTCGCCGTGCGCAGCACGGTCCTGCCCCAGGAGCGCGCGTCAGTTCGTGAGCTGCTCCGGGCGGAAGCCGGCCTCCTGCAGCCGGGCCATGACCTCGTCGGCGTGTTCGGGCCCGCGCGCCTCGATCGACAGGTCGAGCGCCACCTCGCTGATCACCACGCCCTGGCCGTGGCGGGTGTGCAGGACCTCGACGACGTTGGCGCCGGCGTCCGAGATGATCTGCGAGACGCGGGCGAGCTGACCCGGACGGTCCGGCAGCATGATCCGGATCCCGATGTAGCGGGACGCGGCGACGAGTCCGCGCGTGATGACCCGCTCCATCATGAGCGGGTCGATGTTGCCGCCGCTGAGGAGGACCACGGTCCGGCCGGTGTCGTGCACCGCGCCCGCCATGATCGCCGCGACGCCGACGGCACCGGCGGCCTCGACCACGAGCTTCGCGCGCTCGAGCAGCACGAGGAGTGCCCGGGCGACGTCGTCGTCGGAGACGGTCACGATCTCGTCGACCAGATCGCGGATGATCGGGAAGTTCATGTCGCCCGGGCGCGCGACCGCGATGCCGTCCGCGATCGTCGGGCTCGTCGTGATGGTGACGGGCTCCCCCCGCCTGGATCGACGACGGGTAGGCGGCCGCGTTCTCGGCCTGCACGCCGATGACCCGGATGTCACGACCGAGGCGCTCGGCCATCCCCTTCACCGCGATCGCGATGCCGGAGATGACGCCGCCGCCGCCGATCGGCACGACGACCGTGTCGACGTCGGGCACCTGGTCGACGATCTCGAGGCCGACCGTGCCCTGACCGGCGATCACCGCGGGGTGGTCGAACGGCGGGATGAACACGGCGCCCGTGCGGATGGCGAAGTCCTTGGCGGCGGAGAGAGCCTCCTCCACCGAGTGCCCGCGCAGGACGACGTCCGCCCCGTACCGGCGGGTGGCCTGCAGCTTCGGCAGGGCGACACCGACCGGCGTGAAGATCGTCGCGGGGATGCCGAGCTCGCGGGCGGCGAAGGCGACCCCCCTGCGCGTGGTTGCCGGCGCTGGCGGCGACGACCCCGGCCTCCCGCTGCTCGGCCGACAGCGTGGACAACCGGTTGTAGGCACCGCGCACCTTGTACGCGCCGGTGCGCTGCAGGTTCTCGCATTTGAGGTGCACCGGCGACCCGAGCAGGCCCTCGAGGAACTTCGACGTCTCCATCGGGGTCACCCGCGCCACCCCGGCGATCGTCTCGCGCGCGGCCTCGATGTCGGCGAGCGTCGGGATCGGGGCTGCAGTCGTGTCGGTCACGGTCCCATCATCGTCGGTCGCGGAGCGGTCGCGTGCCACGTGACGCTCAGTTCGTGCTGGCGGTCCCGGGCTCGGCCGCGGGCTGCGCGTCGCTGCCCGGTGCCGGGACGTCGTCGCCGATCTGGTGACGACGTCGTCGGAGGAGCTGGATGCGGCCGTGCTGGCCGCGCTTCGGGGTTGCCTCGCGGACGTGCTCCGAGTCGAGTCCCCGCCACCGGCCGCTCGCGATGGTCGTGACCATCGCGTTGAGCGTCGCGATGAGCGGGACCGCGAAGAACGCCCCGGCGATGCCGGCCAGCCCGGACGCGGCGGTCACACCGAGCACCACCGCGAGGGGGTGCACCTTGACGGCGTTGCCCATCACGAGGGGCTGCAGGATGTGGCCCTCGATCTGCTGGACGAGCAGGACGACGCCGAGCACCAGCACCGCGGCGAGTGGACCGTTGAAGATGAGTGCGACGAAGACGGCCAGGAAGCCGGTGACGATCGCACCGACGACCGGGATGAAGGCACCGAGGAACACGATCGCGGCGATCGGGATGACGAGCGGCATGCCGCCGAAGAACAGTCCGACGATGAACGCACCGAGGCCGATGCCCACGGCGTCGACGAAGGCCACGAAGATCTGCACGCGGATGAAGCTCGTCAGGGTGATCCACCCCGCGACGCCGGCCCCGTCCACGGTCGCGCGGGCCTTGCGCGGGAAGAGCCGCACGGTCCAGCGCCAGACGTTCTTGCCGTCGATGAGCAGGAAGATCGTGGTGAACAGGATGATGAAGAGCGCCTCGAACACGTGCGTGGCACTCGAGCCGGCAGTGGCGACACCGGACAGGATCGTCCCGGTGTTGTCCTGCACCCAGGTGGTGGCCTCCCCGATCCAGTTGTCGACGTCCGCCTGTGAGATCCCGAATCCGGAGTTCAGCACGAACTCGCGGACGTTGCCGAACTGGGACACCGTGCGGTCGCGGAGCGAGGGGTACGACGCGATGATCTGGTCGATGACGAGCCAGAGCAGCGCTGCGACCGCGGCGAGCCCGCCGAGCAGACTGAGGACGACGGCGAGCCACTTCGGCACGTGGTGCCGCTGCAGCCGGTTCGAGATCGGCACCAGGAGCGCGGAGATCACGATGCCGACGAGGAAGGGGACGAGGATGTCGCTGAAGATCGTCATCAGCCAGACGAAGAGCGCGATCACGCCCGCGATGACGAGCACCCGCCACGAGAACGCCCCCCGCGATCCGCATGCCGATCGGCACCGATTCCTCGACCACGGGATCGGGGTGCGCCTTCTTGACCCAAGCCATGCGCTCACTGTATCCACGCGATGCCGCAGGAGTACCGGGCGCGGCATGGACCGGATCGGCACGCGGTGTCGGGCGCCGTCGGTAGCGTTCCCCCCATGGTCAGGACGACACTCTCCGCCTCCGAGGCCCGCCGGGTGGCCCTGGCCGCGCAGGGGTTCGGCCGGCCCCGACCGGAAGCGGTCACGGCGCGCACGGTGTCGGCCGGCGCGGCACGTCTCGGCCTGCTGCAGATCGACTCCGTCAACGTCTTCGAGCGGAGCCACTACCTCCCCCCTGTACGCACGCCTCGGCGCCTACGACAAGGCGGCCCTCGACCGGCTGACGCTCACCCAGCGCAGCCCGTGGATCGAGTACTGGGCGCACGAGGCGGCGTTCGTCCCGCGCGACGACCTCCGCCTGTTCCGTTGGCGCATGGACGCGTACCGGGAGCGGGACGCGACGCGGCCGAACCGGGTCGCCGGGGTCGAACGCACCGCCCGGGTGCGCGGTGAGCTCCTCGCGCTGCTCGCGGCGCAGGGGCCGATGCCGGCGAGCGCCGTCGAGCACGAGTCGAACGTGCGCCGGGGCCCCTGGTGGGGCTGGAGCGACGTGAAGCACGGGCTGGAACAGCTCTTCCGGTGGGGCGACGTCGTCAGCGCGGGCCGTGCCGGCTTCGAGCGGGTGTACGCGCTCCCCGACCAGGTGTTGCCGGCCGGGTACTTCGCGACCGCTCCGGACCGGCAGGACGCCGTCCGGGAACTCGTCCGACGCTCGGCCCGCGCGGTGGGCATCGGCACCCGGGCGGACCTGGCGGACCACCACCGGTTGCGCGCGGACGACACCGCGGCGGCGATCGCCGACCTGGAGGACGCCGGCGAGCTCGTCCCGGTGTCGGTGGCGGGGTGGAAGGACCGCGCGTGGATGCACGTCGACGCACGGGTGCCGCGACGGGTCGACGCCGACGCCGTGCTCAGCCCGTTCGACCCGGTCGTCTGGTTCCGGCCGCGTGCCGAGCGGGTGTTCGGCTTCCACTACCGGATCGAGATCTACACGCCGGCACCGAAGCGGGTGTTCGGGTACTACGTGCTCCCGGTGCTGCAGGACGAGGCGCTCGTGGGGCGCGTCGACCTGAAGAGCGACCGGCAGCGCGGGGTGCTGCACGTCCGGACGGCCTGGCACGAGCCCGGGTCGGTGGTGGACGTCGACCGCCTGGCGGCGCTGCTCCGCCGGACAGCGGCGTGGCAGGGGCTCGGCGACGTCGAGGTCACCGACCGCGGGACGGCCGCCGCGGACCTGGCCGGCGCGCTGGGTGTCCGTCCACGACGGGACGGCTGACGAACGCGACCGCCTAGAACTGGACGCGCGGGGGGTTCCGCGATCGCGGCGGGCTCGGCCGTCTCGAAGAACGGAGCGGGCCCGACCCCGCGGTGCTTCGCGAAGGTGGACGTGGGGAACGACTTCACCTTGGTGTTGAGCTCGCGGACGCCGCCGTTGTAGTGCCGGCGTGCGGACTGGATCTTGTCCTCGGTGGCGACGAGCTGCGACTGGAGTTCGAGGAACCCCTGGCTCGACTGGAGCTGCGGGTAGTGCTCGGCGACCGCGAAGACGCTCTTCAGTGCCTTCTGCATGTGCCCCTCGGCGGAGGAGGCCGCGACGGCGTCCCCGGCGGAGAGCGTCTCGGTGCGGGCCCGGTCCACGGCGGAGAAGACGGACTCCTCGTGCGCGGCGTAGCCCTGCACGGTGCTCACGATCGTCGGGATCAACTCCGCACGCTGCTGCAGGTGCTCGGCGATCTCCGACCAGGCGCTGTCGACCCTTCCCTGCAGTGCGACGAGCGACTTGTGACTGACCCAGAGCCAGATCCCGATCACCACGAGGACGACGACCACCACGCCGACCACGATGAGTGCCGTGATGAGTCCGGTGTCCATTCGGTCGTGCTCCTCTGCGCGTCGGGCCGCGGTCGTGCCGGACCACCAGGGTCCGTCGGGCGGACCAGGGAGGTCCTCGACGATCTTACCGAGCAGGTCGGAGCGCCCTCACCGGGGGGAGGATCTTCACGGCCGATTCCCGAGTGCCGCACACCCTGCTCGCGGACCACGCCCGGCTCGGGCGACGATCGGCGCAGAACCGGCCGGATCGTCCGCGCGGGGTGTTGACCCGGGGCGCCTGATCACGTGGGATGGAGGGGGATGGACACGGCAGGGGGGCGACGTGGGACACCGGGGCGCGAGGGGCGGTACCCGGGCTCGGCGATCCCGGAGCCGTGGCACGGTCGCCCGCCTGCTCCTCGCCGCGGCCGGTCTCGTCCTGGTACCCCTCGTGCTGGTCCCGCTCGACGCCGTACCGGTGGCCGCCGTCCCCTCCACCCTGCCCGGTGCCGGCACGACCGCGCCGCCGACCGAGCCACCCACGTTCGCGAACCCGGTCCCGGCGCCCGCCGCACCGAGCCCGTCACCGAGCCGGACACCCGTGGCGCCGCCGTCGGGCGGCACCCCGACGGCGCCGACCATCGCCGACCCCGGGGACCTCACGACCGACCTCGCGCGCTTCTCCGGCCGTGCCGCCCCGGGTCACGGTGTCCGCGTCGCCGACCCCGCCGTCCCGTCCGCCTCGGTGTGCCGGACGACCGCCAGGGCCGACGGCACCTGGTCGTGCGTGGGCACCGTGCACTCGGGACCGGCGCAGGTCTTCACCGTCCTCGACACGACCACCTCGTCCCTCCCGAGCGCCGACGCCGCTCCGTCGGACGTGATCGTCCCACCGGTCGTCACCACCCGGCGACCGACCGCCGGGGCCGTCACGGGCACCGGCCGACCAGGCGCGACCGTGACGGTCACGCGGGCCGGCAGCACGGCCGTGCGCACCGCGGTCGTCGGGCCCGCCGGCACCTGGCACGTCTCCTGGGCCGTCGGTCCCGGTGCGCCCGCAGACGGCCCGTCCACCGTGACGGCGACGCAGACCGCGAGCACGGCCGACGGGTACCGCTCCGACCTCCGGAGCGCGGTCTCGCCGCCGAGCAGCATCACGATCGACCGGACGGCCCCGGCCGCTCCCCGCATCGGCACCCCGTCGGCATCCGCGGTCGTCGGCGCACGCTCGGTCCGCATCGCCGGCACCGCGGAGCCCGGGACCATCGTGACCGCCTACGTCGACGACGTCGCGGTGTGCCGGGCGGAGGTCACGGCGTCGGGGACGTGGTCGTGCCGCGTCGCCGACGTGCTCCGTGGCGGCGCCCACCGCATCAGCGCGGGGGGCGCAGGACGTCGCGGGCAACACCTCCCGGGCGGCGCCCGCGGTCCCGGTCCGCGTGAGCGGGCCGTCGGCCGCCGGGCCGTCGCCCACCGACGGGTCCGGATCGGACCCGGGCGCCGACCGCCCCTCCTCCGGCAGCGGCGCCGTGGCCCCGACGCCCCGGCCCGGCCGAGGACAGCAGTCCGACCCCGAGGACGGACCCGGTGGCGGACCGGGGAGCCCCGCCGACGGCCCACCCTCCGCGGGCGTGCCCGGCGGTGGCACCGACGGCCGACCCGACGGAAGGCCGGACTGGTCCGGCCCAGCAGGTGACTGGACGGTCGCCACGGCGTACGACCACGCGGTCCCCACGATCCAGTCCTCGTTCTCCTGGCGCACGCTCGCGATCGCGGTCGGCGTCGCCGCCGCGTTCCTGCTCCTGGTGGCCGGACCGGTGCGGGTCCTCGCCGGCGCCCTCCGCGGGCGACTGCCGCGTCCCGCTTCCCGCTTCACGGGCCGCAACCGGCCCCGGTCCGAGCGCACACGCGGTGACGACGCACTGCCGGCCTGGGTCTCGATCGCGGTCGGCACGACGCTCGCCGCGGTGTCCACGCTGCTGGGCACCGGGATCGCCCTCGAGGCTCGCTACGTCCGACTCGCCCTGGCCGTCCTCGCCGGCGTCGTCGTGCTCACGGCCGGTGTCGTGCTCGCGACGCGGTGGGCTGCTGGTGAGGATCGACGAGCCGTCACCTTCCGGGTCTCACCCGGTCTCGTGCTCGCGGCGGTCGTCGCGAGCGGCCTCACCCGCACCGCGGACCTCTCCCCCCGCCCTCGTCGTCGGCGTCCTCCTGGTACCCGTCGGCCGCACCGACGTGGACACCGCCGCCATGCGACTCGGGAACGGTGTCGCGGCCTGTGCGCGGAGCGCCACGTGGCGGTCGGTGACCCTGCTCGTCCTCGCGGCCGTCGGATGGGTCGTGCACAGTGTGACGGCCGGGTCCGGGTTCACCGCCTCGCTCGTGTCCGAGTTCGCCAGCACGCTCTGCGTCGGCGGCCTCGGCGCACTCGTCGTGACGCTCCTGCCGCTCCGGGGGTCGGCAGGAGCAGCCCTCGCCGCCGTGTCCCGTCCGCGGTACGGCGCCCTCGAGGCCGTCGCCGTCGGTCTGGCCGCGGCGGTCTACTCCGGCCCGACCGGGACGCACCTGCCGCTCGTCGCCTGGGCCTCCGCGGTCGCGGTGGTGGTCGCCCTCGCGGCAGCCGTCCTGCTCTGGCCCCGGCTCCGCGGAGGTGCCTCCGCGTCCTGACCGGTTCCGTGGCGGCGGCGGCGGGCGCGCACCGGATGCGCGCCGGCGGGGAGGCCCGCATGCACCGCACGGAGCGGCGACCGGTCCGACAGCGACCGGCACACGTCGGCCGGGAGGCTCGCACACGCCTCATGGACCGGGCACCGGTCCGACAATGACCGGCACGGCGTCGGCCGGGAAGCCCACCACGCGCAGTCCGCTCACTTGTCCGGCGGGCGGAGACCGAGCCTCCAGAACGGGACGACGTGTCCCGGTCGTAGACGCCAGGTGGTTCCGGCGCCGGCTGCCGGATCCCCTCGGTCAGTGGGTCGGCGCGGACCGGGCGAACAGCCCGGGCAGCAGCCCGCCGATCTTCGTCCCGACGCAGAGGCTGACGAAGGTCGCGAGCGGTGTCGCGAGCGCGGCGGCGTCGAACGTCGCGACCGCGACCAGCCCGACCGTGCCGGGCACGAGCAGCAGGAACGCCGGCCGGAACGACACGGTCGCCGGCACCACCGGCACGATGCGTTCGAGGACACGCGTCGCGACGAACAGCAGCGCCGCGGCGAGGCCCGTCGCGACGACGCTGCCGCTGAGCGGCGTGAGCAACGACACGACGGCGTAGGCGGTGACCATGACGACGACCGACGCCGCCGTCAGGCGCCACCCGGATCCGAAGACGAGGCTGATGCCGGTCGCGAGGACCACCACGGCGACCCACGACGCCCAGAGCGCCGGGACGGCCTCCCAGCCGGGTCGGTCGGTGCCGATGCCCGCGACCTCGCCGACGAGTGCCGCCGAGGTCGGGTCGATGCGGAGGCCGGTCACCGTGCTCCCCGCCGCGATCCCGGCGGCCATGAAGCCGAGCATGATGAGTCCCTGCATGAGACGAGCCGACCCCGTGACGATGTCGGCGGCGGTGAGTTCGAGCAGGGCGTTCGTGATGAGTGCTCCGGGCACGAACACCGCGACCGGCGCGCACACGGCGTACAGCGGGACGTGGTCGAAGCCCGTGCCAGCGGCGACGAGTCCGACGACGGCGGTCGAGCAGAAGGCCGCGAGGAACGGCACGACGGCCACGGCCTCACGGAAGCGCCGGAGCAGCAGGCCGATGACCCCGACGAGCGCCCCGACCACCAGCGCGAGGAGGACCGCCCACCACGGGCACCGGAACACGACCGCGAGCCCGGCGGAGGTCAGTGCATTGCCGAGCACCCACGGCAGCGGGGCCGGTGGTCGCGTGCCCTGGCGGATGCTCCGGACCCGGGCGGGGATCTCGGCGAGGGCGATCGCGCCGCGCTCCAGACCGAGCACCAGGCGGTTGGCGCGGGCGGACTGGCGGAACGAGAGCTCGATGCCCTCGGCGTTGACGATCGTCGCGGCGCCCGTCGCGGTCTCGCTGACGATGACGAGCGCGGGCAGCACCCCGATGGCGAGGCCGTTGCCGACACCCGCTGCGTCGCGGGCCTTCTCGAGCGCTGAGCGGACGTCGGTGACCGAGCTGCCGGCGTCGAGGAGCAGTGCGCCGAGCGTGCCGAGCAGCATGCCGACGGGGACCGTCTCGCCGTCGATGACCTCGACGTGGGCCTCGGGGCGCCGGAGCGCGTCCCGAAGGTTCGTCAGCGCGCTCCCGATCCCGACCACCTGGTCAGCGTAACGAGTACGGCGGGCGTGCCGTCCGGTCTCCGTACCCCCCCCGGAGGGACTCGAACCCTCATCTCGGCGATGTTGAGTCGGATGCCCGTCCGGTCTCCGTACCCCCCCGGAGGGACTCGAACCCTCATCTCGGCGATGTTGCGTCGGATGCCCGTCCGATCTCCGTACCCCCCGGAGGGACTCGAACCCTCATCTCGGCGATGTTGAGTCGGATGCCCGTCCGATCTCCGTACCCCCGGTGGGACTCGAACCCACAACTCGGCGATTTTAAGTCGCATGCCTCTACCGATTGGGCCACGGGGGGCGCACGGCGACGGGCGGCCGCGCCGGGACAGCCTACCGACGCCGGAGGGCGGCCACCCGTCGGGTGGCCGCCCTCTCGACAGCGGGTGTGCGCTGCCTACTCGGTCTTGGCGGACTCGCCGGCGCCGACGGGCTCGGCGGCCTTCGAGACGTCCTCGGCGGGCGTGGCGTACGCGGGACCGGCAGCGCCGGCGGGCTGGCCCTCGGCCGGGGACTCGGCTTCCGGAGCAGCCTCGACGGCCGGCTTCGGACGGGAGGCCCACGCCTCGAACGCGGCGCGGGGCGTCTCGCGGTCGTCGAGCGACACAATGTCGCGACCGAGGAAGAAGCCGGAGACCCAGTCACCGACGACGCGGATCTTGCGCTCCCACGACGGCATGGCCAGACCGTGGTAGCCGCGGTGGGCACCCCAGGCCAGGAAGCCCTTCATCGCGAACTTGCCGGACTGGAAGACACCGATGCCGAGACCGAGGCCGGCGACGGCACCGAGGTTCTCGTGCTTGTAGTCGACGGTGGCTTCGCCGCGCAGGGTCGCGACGAGGTTCTTCGCGAGCTGCTTGGCCTGACGGACCGCGTGCTGGGCGTTCGGCACGCACATGCCGCCGACGCCACCACCGGTGAGGTCCGGGACGGCCGCGACGTCACCGCAGGCCCAGGCGTCGGCGATGACCGTGCCCTCGTCGACGATGCGGAGGTCGGGCTGCACCGTGATGCGGCCGCGGGGCTCGAGCGGGAAGTCGGTACCCTTGACCATCGGGTTCGCCATGACGCCGGCGGTCCAGATGATCAGGTCGGACTCGATGACCTCGATCGACTCGTCCTTGGCCTTGAGCTGGCAGACGCCACCGACGGCCGAGGCGAGCTGCGTCTCGAGGTGCACGGTGGCCCCGCGCTCGGCGAGGTTCTTGAGCACCCAGTGCGAGGTCTCGAGCGAGACCTCGGGCATGATGCGGCCCATCGCCTCGACGAGGTGGAAGTGCGTGTCCTCGAAGGCGATCTGCGGGTAGCTGCTGAGCAGGTCCGAGACGAAGGAGCGGAGTTCGGCGAAGACCTCGATACCGGCGAAGCCACCACCGACGACGACTACCGTGAGCAGACGCTGCCGCTCGGGGCCGGCCGGCAGGTTCGCTGCCTTGGCGAAGTTGGTGAGGATCTTGTCGCGGATCGCCGCGGCCTCTTCGATGGTCTTCAGGCCGATGGCCTCGTCCGCGACGCCCGGGATCGGGAAGGTGCGCGAGACGGCGCCGGCGGTCATGACGATCTGGTCGTACGACTCCTGCCACGGCTCACCGACCGCGGGGGGTGATGGTCGCGGTCTTGTTCGCGTGGTCGACCCCGGTGACCTTCGCGGTGACGACGCGGGTCGACTTGAGGTGGCGGCGGTGCGAGACCACGGCGTGACGCGGCTCGATCGACCCGGCGGCGACCTCGGGGAGGAACGGCTGGTACGTCATGTACGGCAGCGGGTCCACCATGACGACGTCGGCTTCGCCGTTGCGAAGGTGCTTCTCGAGCTTCCATGCGGTGTAGAAGCCGGCGTAGCCGCCGCCGACGACGAGGATCTTGGGCACGGTTGGTGATCTCCTTGGGGTGGTTGGACTGCTGGGCGGCTGGTCAGGACTCGCCGCCACCCACCCCGACTCCGGCGTCTGCATCCTCATCATAGGCCCGGCATTCGCACCGGGACGGCGACCAGTCCGCGCGCTCCAGCGCGAGGTCTCCGATGGGGTTGACGCCGGGTCCGGCGGCGAGGGCGTGCCCGACGAGCGCGTGCAGGCACTTCACGCGGGTGGGCATGCCACCGGCGCTGATGCCCGCGATCTCCTCGACGTGCTCGATCGACTCACGGTCGTCGAGGTACGCCTGGTGCGCGTGGCGGTACTGCTCAGCGGTGTCCGCGTCCTCGAGGAGGGCGGCCAGCTCGGGCATGACCTGGTTCGCCTCGAGGGTGCTGACCGCTGCGGTGGCTGCCGGGTGGCAGAGGTAGTAGAGCGTCGGGAACGGGGTGCCGTTGCCGAGGCGGGGCTTCGTGGACACGACCGTCGGGTTGCCGCAGACGCAGCGAGCAGCGATGCCGATCACGTCACGGGCGGGGCGTCCGAGCTGGGCGGTCACCACCTGCACGTCGTGCGCGGTCGGCGGGTCGAACGGAGGGGTCGTCACGGGCACGTGAGCCTACCCGACTCCGCGCGTCGGCCCTACTCGGGGGACGAGCCGCTGTCCGTCCCGCGGTCGGTGTCGCTGCCGCTGCCGTCACCGGTGTCGCCGCGGCGCTCGAGTTCGTCATCGGTCTCGTCCGACAGCCCGGACTCGAGGACGGACGAGAGCATCGACCGCACCCAGTCCACGTCCGGCGTCTGCACCGTCGAGCTGACCGGGGTGCCGGACTCGGTCCTCGGCGCCGGGGTGGCCGAAGCGCCGGCCTCGCTGCCCATCACCAGGTAGCTCTCCTCGCCCGGGTACACGTAGAGCAGGCGGTCGCGCGCCTGTGCCTCGATGTAAGCGGGGTCGTCCCAGCGCGCCACGTCGTGCTTCTTCTGCGCGACGTCGGCCTTCTGCGCCGCGACCTGCCGCTGCATGTCGGTGATCTGGTCCTGCTGCTGCACGAGCGTGCGGAGCGAGGGGGCGAGCACCACGACGAAGAGCACGATGATCGCGAGCATCAGCAAGCTGAACCCGGAGAAGTGCAGCGACCGGTACCACGGCTGTCCCGAGGTCGCTCCCTCGGGCATGGCCACGGGGACGCGGCGGACGCGGGGCTTCTGGCTGGGCACGACGACGACGATAACGCGGCCGTCGGGGCTCGGCATCCCGCCGCGCGCGCGTTGCGCACCCTCTCAGCGACGGCTGCCGACGCTGGAGGCGCGCCCCGCGCCTCCAGTCCGGCTCGGGTCCCCGAGACGCCCCCCGCCGCGCCGAGACGCCGCGACCTCGCCGAGACGCCGCCGAATCCGGAGGCGTCTCGCGCGCACCGCGGCGTCACGCGCAGACGGGGGGCGTCACGCGCAGACGGGGGGCGTCACGCTACACCTGCCTGGAGGCACGGCCCGGGTCTCCCGGCTGGCTCGGGTCCCGGGACGTCAACTGACCGACGGGACGCCGCCGGCCGCCGAACCGCCGCCACCTCGGCGAGACGCCGCCGAATTCGGAGGCGTCTCGCGCGCACCGCGGCGTCGTCCGCAGACGGGGGGCGTCTCGCGCAGACGGGGCGTCCCGCGCAGACGGGAGGAACGGCTCGCGCAGACGGGAGGAACGGCTCGCGCGGACAGGGCGTCTCGCGCAGACGAGGCGGCTCGCGTGAGTCGGTGGCACGCGCGGACGGGGCCGTTCCGCGGAACGGCGAGACGCCGCCCTCCGGACGGAGGACGGCGTCTCGGGGGGTGCTGGGTTACAGCGAAGCCGAACGCGGGAAGGCGGAGCGGCCGGCGTAGACCGCCGCGTCGCCGAGCTCTTCCTCGATGCGGAGCAGCTGGTTGTACTTGGCGACGCGGTCCGAGCGGGCCGGGGCGCCGGTCTTGATCTGACCACCGTCGACCGCGACCGCGATGTCCGCGATCGTGGTGTCCTCGGTCTCACCGGAGCGGTGCGACAGGATCGCGGTCATGCCGTGGCGGTGCGCGAGGGAGACCGCGTCGAGGGTCTCGGTCAGCGTGCCGATCTGGTTCACCTTGACCAGGATCGAGTTGCCGGCCTTCTCGTCGATGCCGCGCTGGAGCCGCGTCGGGTTGGTGACGAACAGGTCGTCGCCGACGATCTGCAGCTTCGAACCGAGCTCGACGGTCAGGTGGGTCCAGCCCTCCCAGTCGTCCTCGGCCAGCGGGTCCTCGATCGTGGCGAGCGGGTAGTCACGGGCCAGGTCGACGAAGTACTGCGTGAACTCGGCGCTCGAGAGCTGCTTGCCCTCGAAGGAGTACTTGCCGTCGTGGAAGAACTCGGTGCTGGCGACGTCGAGGCCCAGCGCGATGTCCTTGCCCGGGGTGAAGCCGGCCTTCTCGATCGCCGCGAGGAGGAAGTCGAGCGCGGCGCGGTTCGAGGCGAGCTCCGGCGCGAAGCCGCCCTCGTCGCCGAGGCCGGTCGCGAGGCCCTGCTTCTTCAGCTCGCCCTTGAGTGCGTGGTAGGTCTCGACGCCCCAGCGCAGGGCCTCCGAGAAGGACTCGGCGCCGTACGGCACCAGGAAGAACTCCTGGATGTCGACGTTGGTGTCGGCGTGCGCGCCGCCGTTGACGACGTTCATGAGCGGCACGGGGAGCGTGTGCGCGTTCGGGCCACCGAGGTAGCGGAACAGCGGCAGGTCGACCGAGTCGGCCGCGGCGCGGGCCACGGCGAGCGAAGCGCCGAGGATGGCGTTCGCGCCGAGGCGGGACTTGTTCTCGGTGCCGTCGAGCTCGATGAGCGCGGCGTCGACGAGACGCTGGTCGGTGGCGTCGAAGCCCTCGAGCGCCGGGCCGATCTCGTCGAGCACGGCCTCGACGGCCTTGAGCACGCCCTTGCCGCCGTACCGGGAGTCGTCGCCGTCGCGCAGCTCGTACGCTTCGAAGGCGCCGGTGGAGGCACCGGACGGGACGAGGGCGCGCGAGACGACACCGTCGTCGAGGAGGACCTCGACCTCGACCGTCGGGTTGCCTCGGGAATCGAGGACTTCGCGTGCGCCTACGGCATCGATCACTGCCACGGGGAACTCCCTGTCGTTGGGTTGTGGTGGTTGCGCTGTCGATCCTAGCGACGCCGCTGCACCGCGACGCCTGGCTGTGGATGACCGGGAGGAGTCCGTCAGGCGAGCGGACGGAACTCCACGCCGTCGAGCGACGTGGTGTCGGTCCCGACGGTGGCGAACGAGCCGAAGCCCTGCTCCGCGAGTCCGGCGAGCAGGTTCTTCATGTTCTTCGTGCGCTTCTCGAGGCGGACGCGGTGGTGCGTGTCCAGCGCGTCGGCCTTCAGCGCGGCCAGCCGGACCGGGTCGACGTCCTTGTCGTACACGAGCACGACGGCGTCGGACTCGGCTGAACCGGGCAGCGACACGAGGTCCACGAGCCGCTCGAACCCGAGCGAGAACCCGACCGCCGGGACGTCCTGCCCGAGGAAGCGCCCGATCATGCCGTCGTAGCGGCCGCCGCCACCGAGGCTGTACCCGAAGTCGGGGTGCGCGACCTCGAAGATCGTGCCGGTGTAGTACCCCATGCCGCGGACGAGCGTCGGGTCGAAGCGGAGGTCGACGCCCGGGAGCGCCGCGCGCAGTCGCTCGAGGTCGGCGAACGCCTCGGCGTCGAGCCAGTCGGCACCGCGCACGCTGTCCCAGTCGGCGGACTCGAGCGCCCGGATCGTGTCGGCCGTGGCGGCGGGGTCGAGGCCGAGCGTGGTCCCGAGCTCCTCCGCGACGCCGACGGCCCCGATTTTGTCGAGCTTGTCGACCGTGATGAGGGCCCGGTCGGCTGCGGACTGCTCGGTGACCCCCCCACGAGGCGAGGAGCGCGAGCAGGATGCGGCGGTCGTTGATCCGGATCGACGTGCCGACGATGCCGAGCGCGTCGAGCGCCGCGGTGGTCGCCCGGATGAGTTCGATCTCGGCGAGCTGCCCGGGCTCGCCCAGGACGTCGATGTCGCACTGCACGAACTGGCGGTAGCGCCCCTTCTGCGGACGCTCGGCACGCCACACGGGCGCGATCTGCACGGCACGGAACACGCTCGGCAGTTCGGCGCGGTGCGAGGCGTAGAACCGGGCGAGCGGGACGGTCAGGTCGAACCGCAGCCCGAGGTCGGCGAGGTCCAGCGGCGCGTCGGCCTGCCGCAGGTCCTCGGTGGTCAGCCCGCGGCGCATCACGGCGAAGGCCAGCTTCTCGTTGTCACCACCGAGTCCGGAGTGGAGGCGGGCGGCGTCCTCGACGACCGGCGTCTCGATCTCGTCGAACCCGTGTCGCGCGTACACACCGCGGATGACGCCGAGCACGTGCTCCCGCCGGGCCTTGTCGGCGGGGAGGTGGTCTCGCATGCCCCTGGGGGGCCGTCACGGTCGTCGCCATGCCGTCGATTCTCGCAGAGCAGGACCGCCTCTTGCAGCAGCGTGTGTCCGCTGATATGCTGAATCCAGAACCTCGGTCGGAGCGTGCCTGATCCGCGCGTCGGCCGGCAGCGGAGGCGGCGTGCTGCAAGCGCCTCCGCGGTTCGAGCGGGATCCCCTGTCGGCGTCGCTCCCTGGTGACGCCGTCTCCCGCTCGCGGGCGTCCTCCTTTTTCGGGTTAGGAGGACGCCCGCTCCTCGTCGCCTCCGCGGTCGTCTCAGCGGTCGTCCTGCTCGAGGCTGCGGCCCGCCACCTCGAGCATCGCCACCGCGGCTCGGAGACTCGCGATCGGGTCCAGGCCCTGTTCGTGCGCGACGGCCACCTCGGCGAGCATCCCGGCGCCCCAGGCCGCGTCGACCCGGGTCCCCGGCTGCTGCCCGGCAGCGGCGTCACCGGGGTCCGCGGCGCCGACGAGGTGCGCAGCACCGACCGCGCTGGAGGCCGCCACTCCGTCGGCGACACCGGGAGCGTCGGCGACACCGGGAGCGTCGGCGACACCGGGAGCACCGGGCGCTCCGGGAGCGATCGGGGCACCGGGGACGTCGGCGGCAGCGGGAACCCCGGCGACACCGGGAGCGACGGGGGGCACCGGGGACGGGATCGACCACCTCGAGCACGGCGCCGTCCGTCACGGAGGCCATCGCGGCGTGCAGGTCACCGCGCTCCTCCAGCCGCTCCAGGAGCTTCACGGCACGTTCGAGCGGCGGCATCGCCCGCGGCACACCCGTGTACGCGCTCGTCCGCGACGACTTCTCGGCGGCCTTGGCGGCACGCCAGACCCGGATGACGTCCTCGACCGTGTGCGCTTCCTCGTCGCCGAAGACGTGCGGGTGGCGGCGCTGCATCTTCTCGCGCACGGAGTCGGCCACGTCGTCGAGGTCGAACCTGCCCTGCCGCGCGGCGATCCCCGCGTGCAACACCACCTGGTACAGGACGTCGCCCAGTTCCTCGCGGAGCTCGTCGTCGTCCCCGCCGTCGATCGCGTCGACGAGCTCGTAGGTCTCCTCGACGGCGTACCGGGCGAGGGTGGCGTGGGTCTGCTCGCGGTTCCAGACGCATCCGTGCTCGGGGTCGAGCAGGCGGTCCACGACGGCGACGAGTTCGGCAACGGCAGTCATGCCGCCATGCTGCCACCCGCGGCTCCGCGTGGATCGGGCTCCCGGGCCGTCCCGCTATCCTGGTGGAGGTGTGTCGGGAAGCCTGGTCGACGGTCCGTTCCCCGTACCCGATCACCGGAGCCGCATGCCGTCCTTCGTCCGTTCGCCCCGTTTCAGCGCGATCGCCCTCCTCACCGCCGCCGTCCTCGGACTGGTCGTCGCCAACACCGCACTCGGCCCCGGTCTCGAGCGCGGCCTCGACTGGCACACCCCGTGGGGAGCGGTCGGCCTCGACCTCTCGATCACCCACTGGGTCAGCGACGGCCTGCTCGCGGTCTTCTTCCTGTTGGTCGCTATCGAGCTGAAGCACGAGCTGGTCGCCGGCGAGCTCGCGAACCCGAAGACGGCCGTCGTCCCGGCCATCGCCGCGGTCGGCGGTGTGCTCGTGCCGGCGCTCGTCTACCTGCTCGTCACCGCCGGGACGCCGTACACCCACGGATGGCCGATCCCGACCGCGACGGACATCGCGTTCGCGCTCGGGGTCCTGGCGATGTTCGGGCGCGGGCTGCCCGCGACGATCCGGGTGTTCCTGCTCGCCCTCGCGGTCCTCGACGACCTGATAGCGATCGTCATCATCGCCGTCGTCTTCGCGCACGGCACGGACTTCCTCGCGCTCGGCGGAGCAGCGGTCCTGCTCGTGGTCTTCGCACTGCTCGGACGCCGGCTGCGCCCGGGCAGTGCCGCGCAGCCGTTCCTCGTCGTCGCGATGGTCCTCGTCGGCCTCGTCACGTGGTGGCTCGTGTACCACTCGGGAGTGCACGCGACCATCGCCGGCGTGGCCCTCGGGTTGGTCCTCCCCCCGACGTCCGGGCGGCACCCTGCACGAGCAGGTCGAGCCGTGGTCGAACGCGATCGTGCTCCCCGTCTTCGCCTTCGTCTCCGCAGCGGTCGTGATCCCCGCCGTCGGCGTCGGCGAACTCTCTCCGACGTTCTGGGCGGTCGTCCTGGCGCTGCCGGTCGGCAAGGTCATCGGCATCACCCTGTTCGGCGTCGTGGCCGGTCGGCTCTTCCGCGGACCGGGTCGGTCGACCCTCTCGGTCAGCTCCGTGATGACGGTCGGCGTGCTCGGCGGCATCGGCTTCACCGTGTCGCTGCTCATGAACGAACTGGCGTTCGCGGCGAACGAGGAGATCGTCGACGAGGGCGTCCTCGCGGTCCTCGTCGGGTCGGGCATCGCGATGGTCGCGTCCGCGGTCGTGGTGTCGGTGCGGGCGCGCCGGTACCGCCAGCGGCGCGAGCTGTCCGAGGCCGAAGCCACCGAGTAGCGCCGACCCATGCGCCGGCGCGACCACGCGACGGACGGGAGGCCCGGGACGGATCCGTCCCGGGCCTCCCGTCCGTCCGGTGGTCACCGGACGAGGACCGTCAGGCGGCCGGCGCCTCCGCACGGGCGGGCGCACCGTAGACGGCGGTGAGGATGCTCTCCACCCAACCGATGAGGGCGTCGTCCGGCAGGGTCTCGCCGTGCGGCTTCGGGACCGGGATGCTCGCGGCGTCCTGCTGCGGGAACCAGCGTGCACCGGCGAACATCCGCTTGAGGCGGACCTGCGCCGAGTCGGCGAGTTCCTTGCCCGCCACCCGCAGGTTCGACCCCATGACGACCACGTCGGACAGGCCGACCTGCTGCGCCATCCGGCGGAGGCGGGACACCTCGATCAGCGTCAGCACGGCCTGCGGCGGCGTGCCGTACCGGTCGGTGAGCTCGTCGAGGACCATGTCGATCGCCTCGGGCTGCGCGGCCGGGGCCGACGCGGCGGAGAGCTTCTGGTACGCCTCGAGTCGGAGTCGCTCGGACTCGACGTAGTCCTCCGGGATGTGCGCGTCGACGGGGATCTCGAGCCGGAGCTCGGTCTGTCCCTCCGCCACGTCCCCGCGGAACTGCGACACCGCCTCGCCGATCATCCGCAGGTACAGGTCGAACCCGACGCCCGCGATGTGCCCGGACTGCTCGCCGCCGAGCAGGTTGCCGGCACCGCGGATCTCGAGGTCCTTCATCGCGACCTGCATGCCCGCGCCGAGCTCGTTGTTCGCCGCGATCGTCTCGAGGCGGTCCTGCGCGGTCTCGGACAGCGGCTTCTCGGCGTCGTACAGGAAGTACGCGTACCCGCGCTCGCGCCCACGACCGACACGGCCGCGGAGTTGGTGGAGCTGCGACAGGCCGTACTTGTCCGCCTTGTCGATGATGAGGGTGTTCGCGTTCGCGATGTCCAGACCGGTCTCGATGATCGTCGTGGACACGAGCACGTCGAACCGGCGCTCCCAGAAGTCGACCATGACCTGCTCGAGGGCCTGCTCGCCCATCTGCCCGTGCGCCACGGCGATGCGGGCGTCCGGCACGATCTCGGCCAGGTGCGACGCGACCGACTGGATGTCCTTCACGCGGTTGTGCACGTAGAACACCTGGCCCTCGCGGAGCATCTCGCGCTTGATCGCCGCGGCCACCTGCAGGTCCGACTGCGGTCCGACGAACGTGAGGATCGGGTGCCGGTCCTCCGGCGGGGTCGCGAGGGTCGACATCTCACGGATGCCGGTCACCGCCATCTCGAGCGAGCGCGGGATCGGCGTCGCGGACATCGCCAAGACGTCGACGTTCGTCTTGAGCTTCTTGAGCTGGTCCTTGTGCTCGACACCGAAGCGCTGCTCCTCGTCGATGATGACGAGGCCGACGTCCTTGAACTGCACGCTCTGCGACAGGATCCGGTGCGTGCCGATGACGACGTCGACGGTGCCGTCGGCGAGGCCCGCGAGGGTCTCCTTCGTCTCCTTCTCGGTCTGGAACCGGCTCAGGGCGCGCAGGTTCACCGGGAACCCGGCGAACCGCTCCTGGAACGTCTCCATGTGCTGGCGGACGAGCAGCGTCGTCGGGACGAGCACGGCGACCTGCTTGCCGTCCTGCACCGCCTTGAACGCGGCGCGGATCGCGACCTCGGTCTTGCCGTAGCCGACGTCTCCGGAGAGCAGCCGGTCCATCGGGATCGGGCTCTCCATGTCGCGCTTGATCTCGTCGATGGTCGTCAGCTGGTCGACGGTCTCCGCGAAGGGGAACGCCTCTTCCAGCTCGCGCTGCCACGGGGTGTCCGGCCCGAACGCGTGCCCCTTCGACGCCATGCGGGCGGAGTACAGCTTCACGAGGTCCACCGCGATGTCGCGCACGGCCTTGCGCGCCTTCGACTTCGCCGCAGACCAGTCCGAGCCGCCCATCTTCGACAGGGTCGGGTTCTCGCCGCCGACGTACCGGGACAGCTGGTCGAGCTGGTCGGTCGGCACGAAGAGCTTGTCGCCGGGGTAGTTCCGCTTCGAGGGCGCGTACTCGAGCACCAGGTACTCACGCTGCTGCTTGACGGCGTTCCGGCCGCCGGAACTGACCTCCCTGCTGACCAGTTCCACGAACTTGCCGATGCCGTGCGTGGCGTGCACGACGACGTCGCCCGGCTTCAGCTGCAGCGGGTCGACGACGTTCTTGCGCCGGCTCGCGAGCTTCTTGACGGTGCGGGCGCCCTGCTGGACGCTGCGGCCGTAGAACTCGGCCTCGCTGAGGAGCGCGATGCGCGGGTCCGCGACGGCGAAGCCGTGCTCGACGCTGGCCGTCGTGACGATGGCGACGCCCGGCTCGGGAGGCCCGTCCAGCGTCTCGGCGCGCGCGGCCACCCCGGCGTCGGCGAGCACCTGCACCGCACGTTCGACGAGGCCCTGGCCCTGCGCCGTCACGACGACGGCCCACTGGTCGTCGGTCAGCGCCTTGACGTGGGCGACCGCACCGTCCGCACTGCCGGCGAAGCTCGGGATCGCCTCGCCCGGGACGCGGATGTACTCCCCCGCCTCGGCGGCCGCGTCGGCGTCGCTCAGCGGTTCGTCGGCGCCGGAGTCGAACGGCGACACCGTCCACCACGTGCGCTGCCCGCGGGTGTTCTTCAGCTGCTGGACCGTGAGGAAGTTGCCCGCGTCGAGGTCGATGGGCGCCTGGGCACCCGCCACGGCCGCGCTCCACGCCGCCTGCAGGAACTCCTGGTTCGTCTCGGCCAGGCTGTGCGCGCGACCGCTCACCCGCTCCGGCGAGAAGACCGCGATCGTCGCTTCCTCGGGCAGGTACTCCGTCACCGGCACGAGCTTGCGGACCAGCGCCGGGGCGAGGGACTCCATGCCCTCGACGGGGATCCCCTCGGACACCTTCGCGAGCATCTGCGACAGGTTCGGGAACTCGTGGAGCATCTCGCGCGCCCGCTGCCGGACGTCGTCGCTCAGGAGCAGTTCGCGTGATGCGGTGAGCTCCACCGCGTCGAGGTCGTCGTCCGTGGACCGCTGGTCGGCCACCGAGAACGCCTTGATGCCCTCGATCTCGTCACCGAAGAAGTCGACGCGGACGGGGTGGTCGGCCGTCGGCGGGAAGACGTCGAGGATGCCGCCGCGGACGGCGAACTCCCCCGCGGCGGGTGACGAGGTCCACCCGGGCGTACGCGAGGTCGACGAGCTGTGCGGCGATCGCGCCGAGGTCGTTGCCCCGCGACGCGCTCCGCAGCACGACCGGCGCGAGCTCGGTCAGGTTGTCGGCGATCGGTTGGAGCGCCGCCCGGACGCTCGCGACCACGACGGTCGTCCGGCGCTCCGCGGCAGGGGCGTCCTGCCACCGCTGCAGTGCGCGGAGGGTCGCGATGCGGGTGCCGACGGTCTGCGGGCTCGGGCTGAGACGCTCGTGCGGCAGGGTCTCCCACGCCGGGAACTCGAGCACGTCCGCGTCGGGGACGGTGCAGCTGAGGGCGTCACGGACGGCTTCGGCCTCCCGCCCGGTCGCGGTGATGACGAAGGCGCACTGCGGGCCCGAGCGCTCGGCCAGCAGGGCGGCGAACAGGGGCACGCGCAGACCGTCGACCACCGAGAAGTCGGCGTCGCGAGGAGCGGCACGGAGCGCACGATCGAAGGAGGAGGCGCGCGAGAGCGCAGGGATGAGGCCCGAGATCGTCACTCACACGATGGTACCGGCGGCCCCCGACAGCGGTCGCGGCGTGCGCGACGGGCGAACAGGAGGCGCGTGGCGGAGCCGGGGCGGGCCTCCCGGCCGGTTCCGGCTCAGGAGCTGCCCGGCTCCAGGTCGTCCGGCGGCGGCGTCGGCTCGCCCTCGCGCGCCTGCTCGGCCGCGCGGCGACCGAGGAAGCGCGCCGTCCCGACGAGCGCGATGCCCATGACCGAGACGACGACGAGCGCGGCCGTGGCGAACGGGTTCGTCGCGAGCACGACGGCGGCGACGACGTTCATCAGGCCGGGGCGTGGAAGCGCTGCTGCGCGGCGAGCAGGCCGTCGGTCACGATCGCCTCGACGGCGTCGGCCGCGTCGGCGAGGAGGTTCGGCAGCGCCTTCTTCTCGGCGGCGGAGAAGTCACGCAGCACGTAGTCGGCCGGGTCCTGACGACCGGGCGGGCGTCCGATGCCGACCCGCACGCGGGCGAACTCGTTCGTGTTCGTCGCCTTGATGACGTCGCGGATGCCGTTGTGCCCGCCGTGGCCACCGTTGCCCTTGAGCTTCACGGAGTCGAACGGCAGGTCGAGCTCGTCGTGGACCAGGATCAGGTCCGCCGGCGGCACGCTGTAGAACCCGAGGACGGCGGAGACCGGACCGCCGGACGTGTTCATGAACGACCCGGGCTTCGCGAGGACGAGCTTCGGCCCCCCCGGTACGAGGCGCCCCTCGGCGACCTGGTTCGGGGTCTTGTGCTTCCTGAACGTGGCACCCATCCGGGCGGCCAGTTCGTCGAGGACCATCTGGCCGACGTTGTGACGGTTGCCCGCGTAGTCGGGCCCGGGGTTCCCGAGCCCGACCACCACGAACGTGCGCTCCGCCATCAGCGTCGGCCAGACGTCGTCGTCGTCTTACTCGGAGTCGGCGTCGGCCGGGGCGGAGCCGCCCTCGGTGCCGGCCTCGGCGCCCGCCTCGGCAGCGGCCTCGTCGGCGGCGTCGTCGTCAGCGGTGCCACGCGGGGTGACGATCTGGACGACGAGCGACTCGGCGTCGGTCTCGAGCTCGGCACCGGCCGGGAGCTGCAGGTCGGACGCGTGGACCTGCGCACCGTCCTCGAGGCCCTCGACGTCCACGACGACGTGCTCGGGGATGTCGGTCGCCTCGACGAGCAGGGAGACGCTCGCCAGGTCCTGCACGTGGATGGTGCCGGCGAAGGACTCGCCCTCGATGACGACGGGCACGTCGACCGTGACCTTCTCGCCACGACGCACGACGACGAGGTCGATGTGCTCGATGATCTGACGCACCGGGTCACGCTGGACGTCCTTGACGAGGGCGAGCTGGGCAGCACCCTCGATGTCGAGGTCCACGACCGCGTTGGCGGTACGGACGAGGAGCATCGTCTCGTGGCCCGGCAGGCTGATGTGCTTCGGCTCGGTGCCGTGGCCGTAGACGACGGCGGGGATCTTGTCGGCGGCGCGGAGCTTGCGGGCCGCACCCTTGCCGAACTTGGTGCGGACTTCCGCTGCGAGCTTGGTGTAGTCAGCCATGATGCCTCCTGGTGTCGGGGACGACGCCGGAGTGCCGGCATCGGGGGGGTCTGTGGTGTTGCAACTCGAACGCGTGCACGCGTGAGGAACGTTCCCAGGGCTGGCCGGGTCTCCCACCGCGTCGATCACGGCCGCTTGCGCGGCCCTCGCCGAAGTCAGTCACCGAGTCTAGCAGGGCCTCCGGGCGTGTCGCGACGGTGCCGTGACTGGTCAGCGGCGACGGTGGTGCCGGGCGGCGACGAGGGCTTCCCGGGCGCGGTCGCTCGCGGCCTCGGCGTCGTCGCGCTCCTGCCCGAGCCGTTCGGCCTCGGCGTCGAGGTCGGCACGCTCCTGGTCGAGGGCGCTGAGCTGTCGCTCGAGGTCGCGACGGCGGCGGTCGAGGTCAGCGCGTCGGTCCTCGACGTCCTCGAGGGCGGACTCCGCCTGGTCGAGAGCGGCATCGGCCTGCCGGGAGGCACGTCTCGCTGCCGCCTCGGCCTCGCGCGCCTCGCGGCGCTCGGCTGCGGGGTCGCGCTGGTCCTCGTCGGGAGCCGGCAGGTCGGGCCCGTCCGGAGCATCCGGTTCGGCAGCAGCATCTGGTCCATCCGGGGCATCCGGCTCGTCAGGGGTCCCGGGCTCGTCGTCTGCGGGACCGGGCGCGGCGGGACGGCGTGCACCGCGCCTCCCGGCCGTGATCGGGATGGGAGGCGCGTCGCTGCCGGACCACGCGTCCGGGACGGCGTCCGGAACGGCCACCGCGTCGGTCAGGTCGACGTCCTCGAACCCCACGCTCTCGAGGGGCCGCAGGAGGAGGCCCGATCGGATCGCGGCGCCGGCGTGCGGGTCGGCCATGCCGGCCTCGATGGTCGCGCGGACCTGCTCGAGCACGGCCGGGGTCGGCGGGTGCCCGGCTGCGGACGCCCGGTCGGCCCCGGTGTCGGCGAGCGCCGCCACGACCTGTGACCGCTGCTTCCGGAGTGTCGCGATCTGCTGCGGGTCCGCGGAGGCCTGCGCCTGCCGGAGGGCCGGACCGAGGTCGACGGCGTCGTCGAGGGCGGCCTCGGAGGCGAGCAGGTCGACGATCCACGCGGCCGGCGCGGGCTTCTTCAGCTTCCCGATCGCGGCCGCGAGCTCCCGGTCGTCCTTCCGGACCGCTCGTTGCCGTGCCGTCCGCGCGGCCACGAAGTCGCCAGGAGCGGCGCGCAACAGGTCGCGGGCGACGTCGGCGAGCGCTGCGGGGTCCACGCCACCACTCTGCCCGTCGGGCACGGTGCGGCGCCCGGGAACGCTCACCAGTCGTGCACGGTGCCGTCCGCCAGGCGGTTGAACGGCAGGTACGCCTGCTCGTACGGGTACTTCCCGGCCTCGTCGACGTCGAGCGAGACGCCGATGCCGGGCTCGTCGCCGGGGTGCAGGTACCCGTCGGTGAAGGTGGCCGTCTGCTGGAACACCTGGTTCGTCCTCGGGCCGTGCTGCATGTACTCCTGGATCCCGAAGTTGTGGATGGCGAGCCCGAGGTGCATCTGGGCCGCCATCCCCACCGGCGAGATGTCGGTCGGCCCGTGGAACCCGGACTTCACCTGGTACATCGCGGCGTAGTCCATCGTCTTCCGCAGCGGGGTCACGCCGCCCATGTGCGTGACGGCGCCGCGGACGTAGTCGATGAGCTGGTCGCGGATGAGGTCCTTGAAGTCCCAGACCGTGTTGAAGACCTCACCGATCGCGAGCGGGGTCGTGGTGTGCTGCCGGACGAGTCGGAGCGCTTCCTGGTTCTCGGCGGGGGTGCAGTCCTCGAGCCAGAAGAGGTCGTACGGCTCGAGCGACTTCCCGAGCTTGGCGGCCTGGATCGGGGTCATCCGGTGGTGTCCGTCGTGCAGGAGCGGCAGCTCGGGGCCGAACTCGTTGCGGACCGCCTCGAAGACGGTCGGCAGGTGCCGGAGGTACGCGCGGGTGTCCCAGTCCTCCATGGCCGGGAACCCCCCCACGCTGCGCGGGCTCGAAGTCGTAGCGGACGCCGGCGTTGCCCTCGGTGGTGCGGTTCGAGGCGATGCCGTAGATGGACTCGAGCCCCGGCACGCCGGTCTGGATGCGGATCGACCGGTACCCCTCGGCCTGGTGCTGGCGGATCGAGTCGAACAGCTCCGGGAGGTCCTTGCCCGACGCGTGCCCGTACGCCATCAGCCCGGTCCGGGAAGCACCGCCGAGCAGCTGGTAGAGCGGCATCCCGGCGACCTTGGCCTTGATGTCCCAGAGCGCCATGTCGACGGCGGCGATCGCGGCCATCGTCACCGGACCCCGACGCCAGTAGGTCGAGCGGTAGAGGAACTGCCAGGCGTCCTCGATGCGGCTGGCGTCCCGACCGGTGAGCAGCGGGACGACGTGCTCGGACAGGTACGCGGCGACCGCGAGCTCGCGGCCGTTCAGGGTCGCGTCACCGAGACCGATGACGCCGTCCGCGGTGGTCAGCTTGAGGGTGACGAAGTTCCGGTCCGGACTGGTGACGATCACCTCGGCACGGTCGACGAGCTGTCCACGGTCCGTGCTCGCCCAGGTGTCCGGCCTGGAGGCTGTGCCTCCGCCCGCAGAGCGTGCGTCGGTCGCACCGGGGGGTCGGGTTCGCGGGATCGGTCACGGCGTTGCTCCTCCTCGAGGTGGGCGCGGTGCTCCTCCGCGGCGGTGCGGGATGCATCCGGCGTCCACCTGTCGAGCCTGCACCGGCGGCGGCCGTGTGTCCATCGTCAGCGGCGGCTCGAGGCCCGCTCGACCCCGACGCACGGCGGGCGCGCGGCTTCCTCGACCAGCGACGGGTGGGCATCGCGGCCGTCGACGCTGGCGGTGGCCCGGGCGACCGCGGCTTCCAGCAGGCCCGCGTCACGAATGTGTTCCCGGTCATCCCGTCCATCCCGGGGTGACGAGGCCGGTCTCGTAGGCGAAGACCACGAGTTGGGCGCGGTCGCGAGCACCGAGCTTGATCATCGCCCGGGAGACGTGGGTCTTCGTCGTGGCCGGACTGACGAACAGGCGCTCGGCGATCTCGGCGTTCGTCAAGCCGCTCGCGACCAGGCGCATGACCTGGCGCTCGCGGTCGGTCAGGGCGTCGAGTTCGGGTGCGAGCGCTGTCGGCTTCGCGTGCGCCGCGTACGCCTCGACGAGCGACCGGGTCGGGCCCGGCGACAGCAACGACTCCCCCCGCGACGACGGTGCGGATCGCCCGGAGGAGTTCGCCGGGCTCGGTGTCCTTCACGAGGAACCCGGCAGCACCACCACGGATCGCCTCGAACACGGTGTCGTCCTCCTCGAAGGTCGTGAGGACCACCACGTGCACCGCGCTGAGCGCCGGGTCCTCCGAGATCCGCCGTGTGGCGACGAGGCCGTCGGTCCCCGGCATGCGGATGTCCATGAGCACGACGTCCGGCAGTTCCCGTGCGACGACCGCGACGGCGTCCTCGCCGTCGGACGCCTCACCGACGACCTGCATCCCCGGCTCGGCGGACACGAGTGCGCGGAGTCCGGCACGGATGAGGCTCTGGTCGTCCACCAACACGATCCGGATCAGATCCGGCGTGGTGGGAGTCGCGGACATGGTCATGCGGTCGTCTCCGTCGCTCCGGACGCAGTGCGTGCGGGTTCGCCGATCGGCAGGCGTGCGTGGACCGACCACCCGCCGTCGGGCGTCGGGCCGACGGCGAGTGTGCCGCCGACAGCCGTGGCCCGTTCGTGCATCCCGACCAGCCCGTTCCCCGGACTGCTGCCGCTGCCGCCGTCCGCACGCTCGGTCACGGTGTGCTGGCCCGCCGCACGGGCGAGGGCGGACGAGGAGCGGTGCCCGTGGGGCGCCTCCTCGGTCCGCGGGGCACCGGCGCCGATCGCGACCGGCGCCGGGACGTCGGTCACCGTGATGTCGACGACCTCGGCCCCCCACGTCGACCACGACCGAGGCGTGGTGGTCAGGGGCGTGCTTCATGACGTTCGTGACGGACTCCTGCACGATGCGGAAGGCGTTGCGCGAGACGACGCCGGCGACGGTCTCCACCGGGCCGTCCAGGCGCAGCTCCACGTCCACTCCGGCCAGGCGGGCTCGATCGACCAGGTCGGGGACGCGGTCGAGGCCGGCGACCGGGGCGCGGTCGGAGGTGCCGGACGGTGCGTCGACGGCCCGCAGCACGCCGAGGATCGTCCGGAGCTCCACGAGCGCCTGCTTGCTGGAGTCGCGGATGTTCAGCAGCGACTCCCGGGTCTGCTCGGGGAGTTCGGCCCCGAGGTGCAGGGCCACCCCCGCCTGCAGGTTGATGAGCGACATGCTGTGGGCGACCGAGTCGTGGAGCTCCCGGGCGATGCGGACGCGCTCGGCGCCGGCGCGCTGCTGCTCCGCCGCGAGGCGGGCGCGACGGGCGTCGGCGGCGCGGGCCACCCGTACCCGGACGAGCTCGGTGACGGCGATGGTGACCGTCAGCCACGCCAGGCAGAGCGTCATCGTGGTGACGGTCGGGAAGGGCGCGCGGCCGGTCAGGGTGTCCGCCGAGGGCAGGACGACCAGCGCGACCGCGGCAGCGACGTACGTGGGGACGCGGTGGCCGCGGAACCAGGCGTTCGCCAGCGCCATGGTCAGCGCCGCGACGAACGGCCCACGCGGACTGACGACCAGGGCGTAGCCGATCGTCGTGCCGAGGGTCAGGGCCAGGACCACGACCGGCCACCGCCACCGGAAGGGCAGGACGACGATCCCGCCCACGAGCAGCACCCATGCCAGGGGCCCGAGCAACACCGGGTCGACGCCGTCACCGAAGCGCTCTGTCCACGGCGGGCCACCAGCACCGACGGCACCGGGACCGACCCCGGCTGCCCACCGGGTGGCGGCGACGGTGCCGACGACCTGCACGAGCGCCACCGGCAGCACCCGTCCCACGCGGGCGAACCGGCGTCCACCCGCCGGGCGGGTGTCGGAGCGCGTGTCGGTGGTCATGCAGCGAGCCTACGGTCGGCCCTCCGCCGACACATCGCGCAGCGGGAGGGCCTGTGGACTACGCCCGGAGGAGTAGTCGCCTGTGGACGAACCGGCGCGGGTGAGCCGGCGGGAGCAGGTCCGAGTGGGCTCTCCTGGCGGACGCGGGTGGGGCCTCCCGACCGACAGCCTTGTCGTGTCGCGACCGCGGCACCACACCCGACCTCGGAGGTCCCCATGCTCACCACACTCGCTGCCACCGCTCCGTACTGGCACGGAGGCGGGATGCCGTCCCACGGCTTCCCCGTGTTCCCGGCGCTCCTGCTCCTGCTCGTCGTCGGGGTCGTCGTCTTCGGCGTCCTCCGCCGCGGTGCCGGACGGGCGATCGCCGACGCGCGGTCGGTGCTGGCCGACCGGTTCGCCCGCGGCGAGATCGACGCCGAGGAGTACCGCGCTCGACGGTCGGAGCTCAGCCGGAAGTAGACCCGACGGTCAGGTCGTCGAGCGCGACGGGCTCAGGCCAGGACGGGCTCAGGGCAGGACGGCGAGGATCGCCGCGACGGTGTCGTCCACGACCCCGTGGATCGGCACCGCCGCGACGGCTTCGTCCGCGCCCGGGCGCTCGAGCGTCGCGAACTGCGAGTCGAGCAGGGAGTTCGGCATGTACTCGTGGTGACGGTGGCGCTGCCGATCGGCGATGAGCTCGCGCGATCCGTCGAGGAACACGATGAAGAGGTCCGGGGCGTCCTCACGCAGGCGGTCCCGGTACGCGCGCTTCAGCGCCGAGTTCGCCATCACACACCGCGAGCCGGAGGCCTCGACCTCCGCGATGCGGGACGAGCACGCGTCCAACCAGGGGCCACGGTCGTCGTCGGTGAGCGGGATGCCGGCGTGCATCTTCTCCTTGTTCGCCGCCGGGTGCAGCGCGTCCGCGTCGACGAACTCCACCGCCTGTCCGCGGTCGACGAGCGCCTGTGTCAGGGCCTCACCGATCGTCGACTTGCCGGATCCGGAGACCCCCCATCACGAGCACGGGCGGGAGGACGGTCGCATCGGCCATGTCTCCACAGTACGAACAGGGGGGACCGACTGTCCCCAGGATGCGGAAGACCTGGATGAGCACATCGGGCGCTGCATAGATTGGCGACGGCCGTCCAGACACGAAGGAGTCGACGTGGCAGACAACAACGAACAGGCGAACATCGGGGTCATCGGCCTCGCGGTGATGGGTTCGAACCTGGCGCGGAACCTCGCGTCGCGTGAGGGGAACACCGTCGCGGTCTACAACCGCACCTACGCCCGGACCGAGGACCTGATGCGCGAGCACGGGGACATGGGCTTCATCGCGTCGGAAGACATCGACGACTTCGTCACCTCGCTGTCGAAGCCGCGCACGGCGATCATCATGGTCCAGGCCGGGAAGGGCACCGACGCCGTCATCGGTCAGTTGGCCGAGCGGTTCGAGCCGGGCGACATCATCGTCGACGGCGGCAACGCGAACTTCCACGACACCATCCGCCGCGAGCACGACCTGAAGGACAAGGGCATCAACTTCGTCGGCACCGGCATCTCCGGCGGCGAAGAGGGCGCCCTGCACGGGCCGTCGATCATGCCCGGCGGCTCGGACGAGGCGTGGGAGACGCTCGGCCCGATCCTGAAGTCGATCGCGGCCGTCGCCGAGGGCGAGCCCTGCGTCACCCACGTCGGGACCGACGGCGCCGGACACTTCGTCAAGATGGTGCACAACGGCATCGAGTACGCCGACATGCAGCTCATCGCGGAGTCCTACGACCTGCTGCGCCGCATCGGGGGGCTACAGCGTCGACCAGCTCGTCGACGTGTTCGACGAGTGGAACAAGGGCGACCTGGAGTCCTACCTGATCGAGATCACCGGGGAGGTCCTCAAGCAGAAGGACGCCGACACCGGCACACCGCTCGTGGACGTCATCCGCGACGCCGCCGGATCGAAGGGCACCGGCGTCTGGACCGTGCAGAACGCAGTCGGTCTCGGCATCCCCGTCTCCGGCATCGGCGAGGCCGTGTTCGCCCGAGCCGTCTCGTCCCGGCCCGCGCAGCGCGCAGCCGTCCAGAAATCGGTCACCTCACGGCCGGACATCGCCCAAGCACCGGACTCGTTCACCGACGACGTCCGCGCAGCCCTCTACGCATCGAAGGTCGTCGCGTACGCGCAGGGCTTCGACCTCATCATCGCCGGGGCGAAGGAGTACGACTGGGACATCGCGCTCGGGGACATGGCGAAGATCTGGCGCGGCGGCTGCATCATCCGCGCCCAGTTCCTCAACCGCATCGTCGAGGCGTACGAGAAGAACCCGGACCTCGAGTCGCTGCTCGTCGACCCGTACTTCGCCGACGCCGTCGCCGAGGGCGAAGCCGCCTGGCGTCGGATCGTGGGCATCGCGGCCGCGTCCGGTGTCCCCGCGCCCGGGTTCTCCTCCGCCCTGTCCTACTTCGACTCCCTCGCGTCCGAGCGCCTGCCCGCCGCGCTCATCCAGGGGCAACGCGACTTCTTCGGCGCCCACACCTACCAGCGCATCGACAAGGACGGCACGTTCCACACCCTCTGGTCCGACAACGACCGCCGCGAGGTCGAACAGGAACCGTCCACACACTGAGCAGGACCCGCGGGAGCGCAGGCCCGGGTCGGTTGCCTCGTCATCGACGAGAGCCGACCCGGGCAGACCCGCGTCCCGGTCGGTACACGGGCACCAGCACGGGCACGGGCACACGCACAGGTCCGCAGCGCCATCCCCGTCAGGCGACGATGCGCTCGCGGGCGAGTCGGGCGAGCAGGTCGTCGAGACGAGCACCGGGGCCGAGCAACCGGTCCGAACCGGGGGGCGACACGCACGAAGAACGTCGCGACGGCGGTCGTGTCGTCGGCTCGGACGTAGTGCACCGCTACGGCGGGGGCGGTGCGCCGACCGGCACCCGGCACGAGGACCGCCTCGGTCCCGACGTGCATGACGCGGCTCCACCGGATGACGAGCAGCCGAGTCGCCCGCCGTCCGTCGAGTTCCCACAGCGAAGCCTCCGTCGCTCCGAACGCCCAGGTCACGCGAGCGGTGAGTGGCACCTCGGGTCGGGCCGCCTCGATCACCCCGCGCAGTTCCTGCGTCGGAGCCGCGGGGACCAGCCACACCGTCGGGTCGATACGGCGCACCGCGCGCGCGAGCACGTCGTCAGCGCGACGCCGACCCGCTGCGCGTGCACGGACGACCGCGAGGACGACGATCGTCACGCCAGCGGTGACGGCCACCGCCTCCGCGATGCCGAAGGCCCGCAGGTCTGCGTCCGGGTGGACGGTCACGACGATGATCCGGGCAGTGAGGAGCGCCACCCACACACCGACGATCACCCACCGGAGCACGAGGAGCCGACCGGCGGAGGACCAGCGGTGCTGGTCGTCGCGGGCGCGACCGAGCCCGGGGACACGATCATGTCGCCACGGCACGCTCCGATCCTGCCACGGCGCCCGCACGGCACACCTCGCACCGGGTGAACGCTCCCCCGAACCCCGACCCCGAACCCCGATCCCGACCCGGACCCGACGCGCGACCTGCAGCCGCAGCCGCAGCCGCAGCCGCAGCCGCAATCCACGAGCGGCACCGACGCCCTGTTCCCAGCACGACTGACCTACGATCCGATCGTGACCGAGCCAGACCCGCGCCTCCTCCCGCACCGCAGGTGGGCCGCAGCGCTCGTCGGCGTCATCGCCGTCCTCGCGTTCCTCGCCGTCGCCGAACTGGGCGCGCTCGTCCTGGGCGGCGCAGGCAGTCCGCTCGTCGCGGTCGGCTCCGCCGTCATCGACCTCGCGCCCCCCGGCGGCGAAGGACCTCATGGTGTCGCTGTTCGGGACGGGCGACAAGGTGGCCCTGTTCGTCCTGATGAGCGTCGTCCTCGTCGCGGTGGCGGCCGGCGCCGGTGTCCTCGAACGCCGGAACCCGCCGTACGGCGCGCTCGTCTTCGCCGCCGGCGGGGTGCTCGCACTCCTCGCCGTCACCACTCGTTCGGGCAGCGGCACCCTCGACGGCGCCCCGACGGTCGCCGGCATCGCCGCCGCGGTGGTGGTGCTGCGGCTCCTGCTCCAGCGTCTCCGCCGCTGGGAGGACGCCCGCGCGGTCCCGACCGCCGGACCCGGCGGTGCTGGTGCGGTCGCACGCCGCTCCTTCATCCGCTGGACGGTGACCAGCGCAGCGCTCGCAGTGGTGGTGGGCGGCGCCTCCCGGATCGGCTCGGCCTCGCTCCAGGCCGCAGCGGCCGTCCGGCGAGCCGTGCGCCTGCCGCAGCCGGCGACGCCCGCCCCGCCCGTCCCGAGCGGCGCGAGCCTGGACGTCGAGGGCATCACACCGTACGTCACGCCGAACGCCGACTTCTACCGCATCGACACGGCGCTGCGCGTCCCCGCCATCGACCCCGCCGACTGGTCGCTGACGATCACGGGCGAGGTCGACGAGGAGGTCGAGCTCACCTGGGACGAACTGCTCGCGCTCCCGCTCGAGGAACACATGGCGACCCTGAGCTGCGTGTCGAACGAGGTCGGTGGCGACCTGATCGGCAACGCCCTCTGGCTCGGGTACCCGATCCGGTCCCTGTTGGCGCGCGCCCGCCCCCGAGCCGGAGCGGACATGGTGCTGTCCCGCAGCATCGACGGCTTCACCGCGGGGACCCCGCTCGACGTGCTCCAGGACGAGGGGACCGACGCGCTCCTGGCCGTCGGGATGAACGGCGACCCACTGCCCGCCGAGCACGGGTTCCCGGCGCGGCTGGTCGTGCCCGGCCTGTTCGGGTACGTGTCCGCGACGAAGTGGGTGACCGAGCTCGAGGTGACGCGGTTCTCCCGGGCGCAGGGGTACTGGACGCCGAGAGGTTGGTCGGAGCGGGGACCGGTGAAGCTCGAGTCGCGGATCGACACCCCGGTGGACGGCGTCACGGTGGCCGTCGGCGACCGGGTCCCGATCGCGGGCGTCGCGTGGCAGCCGCACACCGGGGTGAAGGCCGTGCAGGTCAAGGTCGGGGACGCCGACTGGCAGGACGCCGAACTGGCGGACTCGGTCTCGGCCGACACGTGGCGGCAGTGGGTGCTCCGGTGGACGGCGACGAAGGGACGGCACGAGATCCAGGTCCGTGCCGTCGGTGCCGACGGCGAGGTGCAGACGAGCGTGCAGCGGCCGCCGGCACCGAACGGCGCGACCGGGTGGCACGGGGTCACCATCACGGCGTCCTGACGGGAGGCCCGTGCGGTCAGGCGGGGAGCGTCGCCACCACGCACGTGCCGTCGACGTCGTCGTCCCGCACGACATCGGTCGTGAACCCCGCGGTGCGGAACAGTTCCGCGGACACCGGCGCCTGCTCGGCCGACACCTCGATGACCACGGACCCGCCGCGCCGCACCCAGTCAGCAGCGCCGGCAGCGATGCGCCGGTGCAGGTCGAGCCCGTCGGCGCCGCCGTCGAGTGCGACCCGGTGCTCGTGGTCGCGCGCTTCGGGCGGCATGGTCGCGATGGCGTCGGTCGGGACGTACGGGGCGTTCACGGCGAGCACGTCCACCGCACCGCGGAACCGGGTGGGCAGCGGGTCGAACAGGTTCCCGGTCACGACGATGCCGCGGTCGCCGAGGTTCTCCGCGGCCACCTCGGTGGCGTCGGGGTCGATGTCGGCAGCGACGAGGTCGAGCGCCCCGACGCGTTCCAGCAGCGCCATCGCGACGGCTCCCGCTCCGCAACACAGGTCGACGACACGGTCGTACCGTCGGAGCCGTCGGGCTGCCTCCGTGACGACGACCCTGGTCCGCGCCCGTGGCACGAAGACGCCCGGTGTGACGCGGACGCGGTGCCCGTCGAACGCCGCCCAGCCGAGGACGTACTCGAGGGGCTCCCCCCGCCAGGCGACGCTGCACCAGGCCGCGGAGCCGGACCGCGTCGCCGTCACCGGCCGCGAGGAGCAGGTCCGCCTCGTCCTCAGCGAACACGCTCCCGCCCGACCGGAGTCGGGCGGCGAGGGCGTCCCGCGCGGTCAGTGCCACCGTCGGACGTGAGCGCTCAGGCGGCGCCGTCGAACATCGACGTCACCGAGCCGTCGTCGAACACCTCGTGGATGGCCCGGGCGATGAGCGGCGCGATCGGCAGCACCTCGAGCTTGTCCCAGCGCTTCTCGGGCGGCAGCGGCAGGGTGTCGGTCACGACGACGCGGTCGATGAACTCGCTCTGCAGCAGCTCCGTGGCCGGGTCGGAGAACACCGCGTGGGTGGCGGCGACGACGACGCCCTTGGCACCGTTGGCCTTGAGTGCCTCGGCGGCCTTCGCGATGGTGCGCCCGGTGTCGATGAGGTCGTCGACGAGCAGGCACCAGCGACCGGAGACGTCACCGACGATCTCGTGCACGGAGACCTGGTTCGGCACGAGCGGGTCACGGCGCTTGTGGATGATCGCCAGCGGAGCCCCGAGCTTCTCGGACCAGATGTCGGCGACGCGGACGCGCCCCATGTCCGGCGAGACGACGGTGAGGGTCTCCGGGTCGAGCATCTCCTTGAAGCGCTCGAGCAGCACGGGCATGGCGAACAGGTGGTCGACGGGACCGTCGAAGAAGCCCTGGATCTGCGGCGCGTGCAGGTCGACGCTCATGATGCGGTGCGCACCCGCGGCCTTGAACAGGTCGGCGACCAGACGGGCCGAGATCGGCTCACGCCCACGGCCCTTCTTGTCCTGGCGGGCGTACGGGTAGAACGGCGCCACGACGGTGATGCGCTTGGCCGAGGCACGCTTGAGCGCGTCGACCATGATGAGCTGCTCCATGAGCCACTCGTTGATCGGGGCGGTGTGCGACTGGATGACGAAGGCGTCGCATCCGCGGACCGACTCGTCGAAGCGGGCGTAGAGCTCACCGTTGGCGAAGGTCCGGGCGTCGGTCGGGACGAGGTCGACACCGAGCTCTTCCGCGATCGCCTTCGACAGTTCCGGGTGCGCTCGCCCGGCCACCAGGACGAGTCGCTTCTGGCCGGTTGTCTTGATTCCGGACACGTGTGGTGCTCACTCCCTGACCCCGAGAGGGGGGCCGATCTGACCCCGCCGGGGCCGATGTCCTGGGCTCCGATCGGGGCCCACCGCTGACGGCCGCAGGGACCGTCGAAGGTGTCACTCGCCTCGCGCGCGCCGAGCTGCCTCGGCCGCCGGGGTACCGGGTCGGTTCTCCTCGACCCATCCCTCGGTGTTGCGCTGTGGGGCGTAGCTGATCGCGAGCGACCCGGCCGGCACGTCCTTGCGGACGGTCGTGCCTGCACCGGTGTACGCCCCGTCACCAATCCTAACCGGGGCGACGAACACGTTGTGCGACCCGGTGCGGACGTCCGACCCGACGACGGTGCGGTGCTTGTGCACGCCGTCGTAGTTCGCCGTGATGGTGGCCGCGCCGATGTTGGAGTCCTCGCCCACCTCGGTGTCGCCGATGTAGGACAGGTGCGGGACCTTGCTGCCGCGACCGATCACGGCGTTCTTCGTCTCGACGAAGGTACCGATCTTGCCGCGGTCGCCGAGGACCGTGCCCGGCCGCAGGTAGGCGAACGGCCCGACGGAGGCGCCGTCCCCGATGACCGCGAGCGTGGCGTCGACCCGGTTGACGGTGGCGCCGGCGCCGACCTCGGTGTCCCGGAGCGTGGTGCCCGGTCCGACGACGGCGCCGGCCGCGATCGCCGTCGCTCCGAGCAGCTGCGTGCCGGGCAGGAGCTCGGCGTCGGGCTCGATGGACACGTCGAGGTCGATCCACGTCGACGCGGGGTCCTGCACCGTGACGCCGGCGAGCTGGTGCCGACGGACGATCCGCGCGTTCAGCTCCCGTGCCGCATCCGACAGCTGCGCCCGGTCGTTGATCCCGGCCACGAGCCACGGGTCGGTCAGGGTGACGACGTCCACCCGTCCCCCGCGGGCGGCGATGAGCGCGGGCACGTCGGTGATGTACTTCTCGCCCTGTGCGTTCTCCGTCGTCAGCGACGGCAGCACCGCGCGCAGGTGGGTGACGTCGAACGCGTAGATGCCGGCGTTGGTCTCGGTGACGGCACGCTGCTCGTCTGTCGCGTCCTTGTGCTCGACGACACCGGTGAAGGCGCCGGAGGCGTCGCGCAGGATCCGGCCGAGCCCGGTCGGGTCGTCCTGGATGGCGCTGACGAAGGTGACCGCGTTCGACTGGCTCGCGTGCGCCTCGACCAGTCCGCGGAGGCTCTGCGCGTCGAGCAGCGGGACGTCGCCGGAGAGCACCACGACGACGCCGTCGAAGTCGGCCGGGAGCGCGTCGACCGCGACCTCCACCGCCCGACCGGTCCCGGGGACGTCGTCCTGGTCCACGACGAGGGCGTCGGGGGCACGCTCGGTGATCTCCGCGGCGACGCGCTCACGCTCGTGCCGCACGACCACGGCGACGTGCTCGGGCGACAGGGACTCGGCGGTCCGGAGCACGTGGGCGATGAGGGGCAGCCCGGCGAGCCGGTGCAGCACCTTGGGGAGCGAGGACTTCATGCGCGTGCCCTGCCCGGCGGCGAGGACGACGACGGCGATCCGCTGGTCGGTCATGCGTCCCATCCTGGCGCACCGCTCCCCCCGGCGTCCGACCGTCGCGGGCATCTGTGCGGAACTCCGCGCCGCAACAAGTCCGTGGAGGAGCCCGCCGACGCACCGCGAGCGCCTGGAGGCCCGGCACCGGCCGTCTGACCGGTGCCGGGCCTCCAGGCCGAGCCGTGCGCGCGGTCCGCGAGCGCGGTCCGCGCGTGCGTGTGGACCGCCGTCAGGCGGACGTGTCCGACAGCTCCACCTTGATCCAGCCCGGCTCGCGACGGTCGAAGGCCTCGTACGCCTCGATCGCGGACCCGATGCCCTCGTGCTCGGTGATGAGCGCGGTCGGGTCGAACTGGCCCGCTGCGACCATGTCGATGAGCGGCGGCGTGACCGAGTGGTGGTCGCAGTTGCCCATCCGGATCGTGAGGTTCTTGTTCATCGCCTCGCCGATCGGGTACGACTGCGCGGTCGGCCCGTACACACCGATGATCCCGATCCGGCCGTACTTCGCCACGCACGCGACCGCCCACTGCGCGACCTGCGACGGGCCGTCACCCGGCTTCCACTGCTGCGCCTCGCCGAACCCGTCCGGGGAGGCGTCGGGCGCGACCTGGGCGACCTCGGCGTCGAACGCGGCCGCCTGCTCGTCGGACACCGCTGCCGGGCCCCGCTTCGGGCGCTCGGCGTCGACCCCGACCGCGTCGATGACGGCGTCGGCGCCGATCCCGTTCGTCAGGTCCATGATCGCCTGCACCGGGTCCTCGCGGTTGTAGTCGACGACCTCGCAGTTCTGCGCGAGCGCGGCGGCGAGCCGGGTCTCCTCGCCGTCGACGACGATCACGCGCCCGGCGCCCTGCTTGAACGCGGACGCCGCGGCGAACTGCCCGACGATGCCCGCGCCGAACACCACGACGACGTCGCCGCGGGTGACGCCGGCGAGTTCGGCACCGAACCACCCGGTCGGGAAGATGTCGGAGAGCAGGATGGCCTGCTCGTCGCTCACGTTCTCCGGCAGCGGGTGCATGGTGTTCTGCGCCCACGGGACCCGGACGTACTCGGCCTGCAGACCGTTCACGGGACCGGTCGACTCGGGGCCGCCGAAGAAGCTCGTCCCCGCCTGCGGGCCGTTCGGGTTCGCGACGTCGCACTGCGCGGTCTGTCCCATCCGGCAGTACCGGCACGCACCGCACGAGATCGTCGAGTTGATCACGACGCGGTCGCCGGCGCTGAAGCCACGGACGGCGTCGCCGACGCTGGTGACGACGCCGACGGCCTCGTGACCGAGGATCGTGCCCTCCTGCATCGGGGCCATGGTGCCGCGGACGAAGTGCAGGTCGGTACCGCAGATCGCCGAGCGGGTGATGTGCACGATCGCGTCGTGCGGGTCCTGGATCGTGGGCTCCGGGACCTCGTCGAGCCGGATGTCGCCGATGCCGTGCCAGACAACTGCCTTCATGGGGTTCCTCCTCGTGGGTCGTCGACCCGGACGGTACGCGCGGCGGTCTCGGTGGTCGTCGAGGGCAGCAGGACCCGCGGGCAGGCGGCGGCCGGGAGGCCCTCCCCCGCCTCCGTCAGGCGGCGGCGCCCCGGCTGGCGGGCCGGGTCTCGTCGCGCACGAACGCCATGAGCACGAGCCCGGCGACGAGCACCACGACCACCCCGAGGATCCCGTACCGGGTCGACCCGCCGACGGTCACGGCGAGGCCGAACAGCGCCGGCGCGATGAACGAGGCCGCGCGGCCGGTGGTGGCGTAGAGGCCGAACAGCTCTCCTTCACGACCGGGCGTCGCGAGCTTGGCCAGGTACGCCCGGGAGGACGACTGCACCGGCCCGACGAACACGCAGAGCGCGAGACCGAGCACCCAGAACGAGACCTGCGCGGAGCCGGCGAAGAGCACTGCGGTACCGGTCAGGGCCAGCCCCACGAGCGACACCATGATGAGCGGACGGGACCCGAACCGGTCGTCGAGTCGGCCGGAGAGCACGGTCGAGATGCCCGCGACGACGTTCGCGACGATCGCGAACAGGATGACCTCGGACGGGCTGAAGCCGAAGACCTGGGCGGCGATGATCCCGCCGAACGTGAACACCGCGCCGACGCCGTCGCGGAACACCGCACTCGCGAGCAGGAACGCGAGCACGTTGCGCCGCGTCCGCCAGAGCCGGGCGACGTCCCGCCCGAGGTCCGCGTAGGCGGTCCAGAGCGACCCGCGGCGGCTCGGGTCGGCGGGTGCCTCGGGAACGGCGAGGAAGAGCGGGACCGAGCTGACGGCGAGCCAGACCGCGGCGATCCCGATCGCGACGCGCACGTCCCACTGCCCGCCCGCGACCGTCGCCGGGAGCTGCAGGAGCCCACCGCGGCCGTCCACGCCGAAGTCCTGGATGCAGAGCAGGAGCAGGACGACGAGGAGCACGATCCCGCCGAAGTACCCGGCGGCCCAGCCGATCGCGGAGACCCGGCCGGTCTTCGGTCCGGTGGCGACCTGCCCGAGCATCGCGTTGTACCCGACACAGGCGATCTCGTACGCGACCGTCCCGATGCCGATGAGCGCGGCGCCGAGCACCAGGTACGGCTGCTCCGGGGCGACGAACACCATGCCGACGATGGCGAAGAAGACACCGACCGTCGCGATGAGCACCGACCGCCTGCGGTGCCCGGACGTGTCGGCCAGCCGCCCGACGGCGGGGGGCGACGAGGGCGACCAGGATGCCCGCGACGGTCAACGCCGTCGAGACGACGGCGGCGTTGTGGGCGAGCTCCCGCTCGACGGCGGCGGCTGCTGCACCGGTCGAGTCCTCGGCGGCGACCAGTGCCGGGTCCACGAAGGCCCGGCTCGCCAGGTAGGTGCTGAAGACGAACGTCGTGACGACGGCGTTGAAGGCGGCGGAGCCCCAGTCCCAGAGCGCCCAGGACACGAGTGCCCGTCGTCCTGCCGTGGTCGGCGGGGCCGCGGCGGTCGTCGGCGTACCGGTCATGGCGGAACCGTAGCGCGTCCCGGTGTCCTGCCGGGGAACCCGTGCCGCTCCGGGTCAGCAGGTCACCGTCGGAGCGTCTGCTTGGGGTACTCGCCGAACCGCTCCGCGTAGGCCGCGGAGAAGCGTCCGAGGTGCGCGAAGCCCCACCGGGTCGCGACCTCACCGACCGAGGCCGTCCGCGGGTCGCGGGCGAGCAGTTCGTCGTGCACGCGGTCGAGCCGTACCTGCCGCAGGTAGGTCAGGGGCGAGACACCGAGGGTCCGGCGGAAGGACTCCTGCACGCTGCGCACGCTCAACCCCGCGACCCGCGCCAGCTCCGCGATGGTGATCGGGTCCTCGGGGTGGGCGTGGACGTACTCGACGGCGGCCCGGAGCTTCGCCTGCCGCGGGTGCAGCAGCTCGGCGGGGGAGGCGGTCGAGCTGCGGCGGGACGACCCGGAGGAAGGCGTCGGCCGTCTGCCGCTTCGCCTCGTGCCACACGAGCGAGTCGGTCCCGCCCTCGCGCAGCGCGCGGGAGAGCGCGCCGAGCGAGTCGCGCCAGTGCCGGACGGCCGCGCTCTCGGTCGGTCGCAGGTGGTCGAACCGCAGGTCGCGGGTGCCCACGTCGAACCGTTCCGAGGCGACCTCGCGGACGAACCGACGATCCAGGTGCACGAGCTGCTGGTCGTAGTCGGCGGCCACGAACACGACCTCGCGGTGCGCGGCGAACAGCGTCGGCTGCCCGATGCGGAGCGGGACGCGGTCGCGCAGGGTGTCGGGGACGCCGGAGCCCGACGTGAGCCACCCCATCACCAGCTCGTTGCCCGGGGTGGAGGCGCCGCGGAGGAAGCCGTTCATGGTCGACCGGCGCATCGACACCTCCGAGTCCCCGACGGCCGTGTAGCGGTACGAGTACTCGCCCTCTGTCCGGCGGGACAACCACTGCTTGCCGGCGTAGATGCCGGCGAGGTCGCGGACGGCCGCCTCCGGTTCGGTCCCGGCGACCTCGAACCGGACCGGCGTGACGGACTGCTCGTCGCCCGGACCATCTGAGGACGTCGGCGCGCTCACCGGGTCACCCGACCGGACCGGACGAGACCACCGTCCGGATAGGGTGAGCCCGAACGCGCGGAGCCGACCCGCGCGCGGCTGCACGTCGAGGAGGCGAGCCCGTGAGTGAACTCGACGTCATGGGCGCCCTGGCCCGGCTCGAGCACTCCTCGATCTCGCTGCGCGACCGTCTGCGCGACCGGACCGGCATCACCGGCACGGACCTGCTGGTCGTGCGGTACGTGTGGCGCGCGAAGACGGCCGGACGGTCGGTCCGCGTGAAGGACCTCAGCGTGCACCTGGGGCTGACGGGCCCCGCGGTGACCGGTCTCGTCGACCGGCTGGCACGGCAGGGCGTCCTGCGACGGGTGCCGAACCCGGAGGACGGTCGGAGCCGCTTCATCGAGCTCACACCCGGTCACGAGGAGGTCTTCGCAGCGGCGCTGGCGAGCACCAACGAGCAGTTGCACGAACTCCTGTCCTCCTTCTCGGAACGCGAGCGTCGACGCCTCGTCCGCATCGTGGACCTGATCGCCGGGGCGCTCGACGACGGGGTGCCACCCGCGTCGTAGTGCAGGGTATGGGCCGGTCGGATCGTCGCTGGGGGGGTTTGTCCGCGCAGCGCGGATGGGTCGGCGACCTCCCCGTTCGCCCGGACGTGCTCCCGTCCACCGTCGTACCGTCGGTGACGATCAGGACCCCTCGCAAGGGGGGGTCATGTCCGACGGGAAGGGACACCATGGGCATGTACGAGTCCGAGCCGGGCGTCGACCCGGTGCGCATCACCACCATCCGCCGTCTGCGCCGCCGCTGGAAGCACGGCGAGCAGCCGACCGACGACCAGGGGTTGTTCGACGACCTCTTCGTCGGCACGACGAAGCAGCGCTGACACACCGTCGTCGACGCGGCAGCGCGTCGCGCTGGCACACGACGGGAGGCCCGTGGCGGGATCGCCACGGGCCTCCCGTCGTGTGTGCGGCCGCTCAGCCCTTCACCGCGCCGGACGTGAGCCCGGAGACGATCGACCGGCGGAACACGAGCACGAGGATGACGATCGGCACCGTCGCCGCCACGCTCGCCGCGAAGATCTGCGCGAACGGCACCGTGAACTGGGTCCCGAACAGCGCGATGCCGACCGGGATCGTCCGCAGCGAGTTCTCGCTGTTGAAGGTGAGCGCCATGAGGAACTCGCTCCACGACGCGGTGAAGGTGAAGACCCCGACGGTGAACAACCCGGGCTTCGCCATCGGCAGGATCACGGAGAGCACCGTCCGCCAGGCACCGGCGCCGTCGATCTCGGAGGCCTCCTCGATCGTCGACGGGATGCCCTGCAGGTAGTTCCGCATGATCCAGATGGCGAACGGCAGGTTGAACGCCACGTACGGCACGATCAGCCCGGGGTACGAGTTGAGCAGTCCCAGGTTCCGTTCGAGCAGGTACAGCGGGGTGAGCACCGCGATCGCCGGGAACACCGACAACATGAGCAGCGACGTCATGATCGCGGTGCGTCCACGGATCCACCGGCCGGCGAGCGCGTACCCGGCCAGGAACGCGAGCGCGAGCACGATCACGGTCGTGGACACCGACACGATGATGCTGTTCACCATGTACTGCCCGAGCGCGTTGTCCCGGAAGGCCACGACGAAGTTGTCGAGCGTGAACGACATCGGGAAGGCGGTCGGCGGGGACTGCGCGATCTCGGAGGACGGCTTGAACGACGTCGTCACGAGCCAGTACAGCGGCAACGCGGTGACGACGGCGATGACGACGGCGCTGACGTTGACGGTGTTGACCCACCGCCGCCAGCCCTTGCGGATCCGTTGACGGGGCATCAGGCCTCGCCTCCCTTCGCCTGGTTCCGGAAGGCCCGGAGGAAGAGCAGACAGCCGGCGGCCACGATGAGCGCGGTGCTCGTCGCGATCGCCGCTCCCGGCCCGATGTTGATGTCCTGGAAGAGCACCTTGTAGCCCATGATCGCGAGCGACTGGGTGCTCGTCCCGGGGCCGCCGTTCGTCAGCACGAAGGGCAGGTCGAAGACGCCGAACGCCTGCAGGATGCGGAACAGCACCGCGATCGTCAGGGTCGGGGCGAGTTGCGGCAGCACCACGCGCCAGAACGTCTGCCAGCCGTTGGCGCCGTCGAGCTCCGCGGCCTCGTAGTGGTCCTCGGAGATCTGCACCAGGCCCGCGAGCAGGATGATCGCGACGAACGGCGTCGTCTTCCAGATGTCGGCCACCATGAGTCCGGTGATGGCCGGGACGGGCTCGCCGAGGATCACCGGCGCCTCCCCGAACAGGGCGAAGAACCAGGTCGCCACCCCGTACGTGGAGTCGTAGACGTACTTCCACAGCTGGGCGTTGACGATGGTCACGAGCGACCACGGGACGAGCATGAGCGCGAGCATCCAGCCCCGGGTCGCCCCGAGCCGCTCGAGCACGAGCGCGACGAGCATGCCGAGCACGAGCTCCACGAACACCGTGACGATCGTGTACAGGAACGTGAAGCCGAGCGCCCGGTACCAGTCCGCGCTCTGCACCAGGGCCGCGTAGTTGTCGAACCCGAAGCCCTGGATCGCGAAGCCGTCGTAGCCGATCTCGACGTCCGCGAAGCTGAGGACGATCGAGTAGACGACCGGGAAGATCGTCACCGCCGCGACGACCAAGAGGGCCGGGGCGGCGAAGCCCCAGGCGCTCCGGGCACGCAGGCGGTCGAGACGGTTCCGTCCGCTCCGGCGAACGACGGGGTCGGGGCGGGTCGGGCCTCCCGGTCGGGTCGACGTCCGGACGCCGGTCGCGGCGCTCACAGCGCCGCTCCCCGGAGCGCGAGGTCGATGGCGTCGGCCATCGCGCGCGTCCCGCCGTCGACGGTGCGCTGCCCGCCGAGGATGCCGTTGCCGTTCTGGTAGACGCCCTGCGAGACCTTCGGGTAGTAGGCGGTCGAGGTCGGACGCGGCACGAGCGTGATGCCCGCTGCGGTGTCGTACGTCGGGCGCTGCTGCCGCTTCGCGTCCGCGCTGACGAGCGACGCGGACCGGGCCGGCAGGACCCCGCCCTCGCGGGTGAGGAACTGCTGCGCCGTCTCGCTCGACATCCAGCGGGCGAACGTGAGGGCGGCTGCGGGCTGCTGGGTGTGCGGGTTGATGTAGTTCCCCCCAACCGCCGATCGTCGAGTGGTGGTCCTCCATCCCGTCGAACGTCGGGCGGGCGGCGAGCCCGACCTTGCCCTGGACGGCGCTGTCCGGGCCGTTCGCGATGCCCCACGCGTACGACCAGTTCCGGAGGAACGCGGCACGACCGCCCGAGAAGGCGTCGTTCGTGTCCTGCTCCTGGTACGTGAGCGTCGCACGCGGGCTCGCGCCGGAGGTGACGAGCGAGCGCATGAACTCGAACGCCCGCCGGGTCTCGGAACTCGTCGTCGTCGCGTTCTCGAGGCCGTCGTCGAGCAGCGAGCCACCGGCGTCGGCGACGAACTCGGTGACGTTGCAGGTCAGGCCCTCGTACACGTCGCCCTGGAACGCGAACCCGTACGAGACGTCCCCGGTGTCGACGAGCTTCGCCGCGGTGTCGCGGACCTCCTCCCACGACCCGGGTACCTGGAAGCCGTGCTTGTCGAGCAGGTCCTTGCGGTACAGGAAGAACGACTCGTCGATGTAGAGCGGGAACATGTAGTACGTGCCGTCGACACTGGCGGCGAGCCGGAGCCCCTCGGGGAACTGCTCGAAGAAGTCCTCCCCCCACCAGCGTGTTCACCGGCGTCGCGAGCTTGTTCTTCGCGAACTGCCCGGGCCAGGCGACATCGCCCAGGTACACGTCCGGCGTCGGCGACCCGGCTGCGATCTGCGTCGTCAGCGACGTCCGGTTCGTGTCGGTGTCGCTCGGGGCGCTGACGATCCGCACGCGGATGTCGGGGTGCTCCTTCTGGAACTCGGCGATCAGTCGCCGTCGGAGGTCCCCACCGTCCTTCGACGCCACCTGCCCGGCCCACCAGCTGATGGTCGCCGGTCCCTCCGGCGGGTCGGTCGGCCAGTCGGCGACCTCGGTCCGCTCGGGGCGCGTGGAGCAGCCGGCCAGCAGCAGCACCCCCCGTGCCTCCGAGCAGGAACAGCCTGCGGTCGATGTCCATCCGTCCTCCTCGACGTCCGGTCCGCACCCCCGGCCTCCGTCTGAGCGGGCGCGCGAAGCTGTGAGGCCACTCAACCCCTGACCACCGCACCGCGCCTGGGAGTCCGCCGAGCACGAGGGTCACGCTCCTCCGCTCCGGCCGGTCTCGACGAGCCGGTCTCGTCCGCCGCGCGCGCCGACGCCCGCCGGAGCCGTACCGGACACCGCGCAGCGGTTACGGTGACCGGGTGCGCGGACCACGGACGACGGAGCCAGCGCCCGACGGCGACGCCGAGCGCGCACCGAGGGCCGTGGTCGTCGTGCCCCCTGACCCGCGGCGACGCCCGGTCCGCGCGACCCCGTGGCGTCGGGTCCTGGTGGGCGTCGTGCTCGCGGCGGTGCTCGGCGGTGCCGCGGTCGCCGCTGCCGGGACGCTCGTCTCGCAGCGGACAGCGGAACGCTTCGCCGTCGAGGACGCCACCCGCGACACCGCGGCCGTCGCACGGTCCGTCGTCGAACCCGCGCTCCGCGACGCGATCGTCGACCCGCAGGCCGACACCACCGCACACCGGGAGGCGGTGGAGGCCCTCGACCGGGCCGTGCGCCGTGCCACCGCGGCGAGCGCCGCCGTCCGCGTCAAGCTCTGGGCACCGGACGGGACCGTGCTCTGGTCGGACGAACCCCGGCTCACGGGTGAACGGTTCACGCTGTCCGACGAGGACCTCGAAGCACTCGCCGAGGACCGGTCCGACGCCGAGGTGTCCGACCTGAGCGCACCCGAGAACCGCTACGAGCGGGGGCAGGGGCCGCTCCTCGAGGCGTACCAGGCGGTCCACGTCCCCTCCGGCGACCCGCTGCTGCTCGAGGTCTACTACCCGTACGACGACGTGCTGGCGAGTTCCGCGTCGCTCCGTTCGGCGTTCGCGGCACTCGCGTTCGGCACGGTCGCCGTCGTGATCGGGCTGCTCCTGCCGGTGCTCCTGTGGCTGCTGCTCCGCCTGCGCTCGGGCCAGCGGGACCGCGAACGGCTGCTCGTCCGCGCGCTCGACGCCGAGACCGCCGAGCGCCGACGCATCGCCGCGGACCTGCACGACGGACCGGTCCAGGACGTCGCCGGGCTCGCGTTCTCGCTCGGCGCGGTCGCGCGGGGAGCGACGGGTCCGACCGCCACGGCGCTCGACGCCGCCGCGTCGACCCTCCGCGGAGCGGTGTCCGCCCTGCGCTCGCTGATGTCGGCGGTGCAGCCGGCAGCCCCCCGACCGGGACGGGCTCGGTGCCGCGCTCGCCGACGCCACCGCGCGCGCCCACGCCTCCGGCATCGCCACCGTCCTCGACGTGCCGGACCGGGTGGACGCCCCACCGGCCGCCCTGACCGCGGTGGTGCGGTTCGTGCGGGAGGCAGTGGCCAACACGGTGCGGCACGCCGGGGCCTCGCGGGTCGAGGTCGTCGTCCGACGGCGGGACGGTGACCTGTCGGTCCGCGTGACCGACGACGGGACGGGATTCGACCCGGTGACGGTCCTCAGCGCGCGGCGGGAGGGACACCTCGGCACGACGCTGCTCCGGCAGGTGGCCGAGGACTCCGGCGGGTCGCTGCACCTGCGGACCGCTCCGGGTGCCGGCACCACGTGGGAGCTCAGCCTGCCGGCGGAGGCCGACCGGTGGTGAGGGTGCTGCTCGTCGACGACCACGCGCTCGTCCGCAACGGCCTGCGGGCGGTGCTCGACACGACGGCGGACTGCACGGTGGTCGGTGAGGCCGCCACGGGCGAGGCCGCGGTCGACCTGGCGGAGACCCTGCAGCCGGACGTCGTGGTGATGGACCTGTCGATGCCGGGCGCGGGCGGGGTCGCCGCCACGGCCGCGCTGCGGGAGCGCGTGCCCACGGCCCGGGTGCTCGTGCTCACGACGTTCGCCGACGACGCCCGGGTCCGCGCCGCGCTGGCGGCCGGCGCGACCGGCTACCTGCTCAAGGACGCCGACCCCGACGACGTGGTCCGGGCGGTGCAGGCGACGGCGCGGGACGAGGTGCCGATCGACCCGCGGGTGGCCCGGAGCCTCCTGCCCCGCGGGGCCGACCGGCACGCGGATTCCGACGGCCACGCGGATGCCGTCGGCCACGCGGGTGCCGACGGCCACGCGGGTGCCGACCGCCACGCGGGTGCCGCCGGTCTCGCGAGCGCAGACGGTCACGCCGGTGCCGGCAGCGGCGTCCCGGCGGGCACCGGCGGCGCGGTCCGATCCGACGGCGGCGGTCCGGTGCGCGGCCGCGCCGACGGTCCGGACCGGCACGATGCCGGTGGTCCGTTCCGTGGTGCGGCGGACCGGGACGCACCCGACCTGCCGCCGCGGGAGCGTGACGTGCTGGTCCGTCTGGCCCGTGGCCTGTCGAACCGGCAGATCGCCACCGAGCTCGGGATCGCCGAACGGACCGTGAAGGTGCACGTCGGCAGCGTGTTCCGCCGCATCGGTGTCGCCGACCGGACGAGCGCCGCGCTCTGGGCCCGGGACGGCTGGTGACCGCACGCCGACGTCGTCCGGCAGGCGGGTACTAGTACCAAGGTCCGATGGTGCCGTCCCGCTGCAGCGGCGACGATCGTGCCGAGGGGACGAACCGCCCCGAGCACAGGAGGCACACCATGGACACCACGACCACCCACCGCGGCCGCACCGCAGGTCGCCGCACGGTCGGCATCGCCGCCACCGTCGTCGCCGCCGCGGTCGCCGCAGTCGCCCTCGTCGGGGTCGCCCCGGCGCAGGCGTCCGGCAAGACCTCGACCGGCGGGGACTACGCCGTCACCGTGAACGGCACCACGACGAACCCCGCGGTCGGCAAGGACTTCAAGCTCCGTGACACCGCGGTGTCCGGCACGATCGCCGTGCGCGGCAAGCACAACGGCTTCGACATCCGGGTCGCCGACCTCGGCGTCCACGACTACACGCTCACCGGCGCACCGGACACGCAGCGGATGGTGACGAAGCCGACCGTCGTGTTCGCGTCGAAGGTCCCGACGCTGACGCCCGCCCAGCTCGCCGGCACGCGGCTGTCGTCCCTCGAGGTACGGGACGACACCCTGGTCGCGATCTTCAGCACTGCAGCCGGCAAGTACAAGATCCAGGCCAAGGACGGCGCCCAGGGCGGGATCTTCCAGATGGAGACGGAGTTCGCCGGACCGGTCGAGTTCACGCACACGCTCGGCGCCGGCCTGTTCTACTTCGTCAACCCGTACACGGGCAAGGTCAACTTCGGCGACGGCATCGCGGCGGTGGCCTCGGGCAGCGGCGCGCACCAGATGCTCCTCGGCAAGGACAGCCCGCAGGTCGCGACGAAGACCTCGCAGACGGCCACGACCACGACCTGGACCGTGCAGCCGGGTGGACGCATGGGCGGGGTGCTCGGCGAGGACGCCGTCGAGCTGAGCGCGGGTGCGACGAACTGCACGAGCGACTGCCAGGCACAGAACCAGATCCGCGGCTCCCTGCCGGTGCCGCCGGACCCGGTCGACCCGACGCCGATCGCGTCGCGCTGACGGCCGGACGGCCTGACAGGCAGACGGGAGGCCCGGTACCAGCTGGTACCGGGCCTCCCGTCTGCCTGTAGCCCGTCGCGCGCCGCGCGTCAGCGCGGGATGACCGAGAACAGGAACTTCTTCCGCACCATGTACCAGACGAGCAGGATGAGCACCGTGTGGGTGATCGTCCCGATCCAGACGTTGCCGTAGTCGACCGGGATCGACGCGACCACGAGCGCGAAGAACACCTGCCACACGAACACGTACAGGCTGGCCTGACCGAGCGGGATCCAGAGCCAGCCGATCACGGCGTTCACCGGCTTCCAGAACACCGTGAGGATCGCGTACGACACGATCGCGAAGAACGCGATGTCGACGAGACGACCCCACTGCAGGTCCACACGCTGGTACGCCGTGTTGTACAACTCGCGGTACATGTCCGCCGGGAACGGCACCGGCGTGAAGTCGAACCGGTCACCCGCCCAGACGTAGACCAGGAACGCCGCGTACCCGCACACCAGCACGCCGACGAGCACCTTGCCGACGCGGCCGGTCAGGGCGCGTGTGATCTGCCGTCGGTGGTAGCCGAGCACGAGGCCGTGCGTGAAGACCACCTGCCAGATGAACAGCGGGAACACCGCGTCGAACTGGGCGTTGACCGGCTTGAACTCCGGGTTGAGCACCTGGAACACGTAGAGCGCCCAGCTCGCGATGAGCAGCGCCCACCAGAACCCGCGGCGGATGATCCACATGAACACCGGAATGAACAGGCTCAGCACCACGAACAGGCCCATGATGTTGAACGGCCAGGGGCCCATCTCGAGCAGCAGGAACTGTCGGATCGCGTACCAGGGCGGCGGGTAGGCGAGCAGCTGCATCGCGTTCGGGTACAGGTCGTAGACGCGCCCCTCGGCCCGCACGCCGTCCGTGCCGGTCCCACGGTCGGTGAAGGTCGTGATCGCGTCGGTGTTCAGGAACGGGATGAAGCTCAGCGCGAAGACGACGAGGATGACGACGAGCGTCACGACGTACTGCTTGCGCGCCCGCTTGAAGGCCCCGATCGCCGAAGCCCACTCGCCGAACTTGGCGACGCCGAGCGGGTAGACCATGCCGAGGACCATGCCGGACAGGAACACGAACATCTCGGCACCGGTGATGGCGCCGACCGCGTGCAGCGTCAGGTACGAGTACGGGCCGGACACCTCGATGTGCGTGATCACCACCGCGAGGATGATGAACCCGCGGAACAGGTCGAGTCGGAGATCACGTCCGGGCTTGCCGTCGTCCGGGTAGCGCCAGCTCGGCACGAGCCGCCCGAACAGCCCGCTCAGCACGAACACGACCGCGAGGCCCGCCGCCAACCAGACGATCCAGGCCATCTGGTCGCCGCCGGTGTCGAGCTGCTGGTTGGTGGCCTCGGCGCCCTGCTGCGGGGTGACCCGCTCGGTGACCGGACCGAAGACGAAGCGGTCGGACTCCTGCAGGTCGGTGCGGAACGACCCGGCGACCCCGGGCGCCTTGGCGAACCGCCAGTCCGCGGGCCGGTTGCCCGCTTCGGGCTCACGCCGGATCGCGTCGATGTAGGTCACACCGCGGATCTCCGGGTGGTCGCGGACGGCGTCGATGACCTGCCGCCACCACCCCTGCTTCACGGGCAGTTCGGCGTCCCCTCCGAGCGAGTGGTCGTAGAGCGCACCGGTGTCGAGGAGCATCGGGAGGTCCCGGCCCGCGGCGAAGCGCTCCGTGAACGTCTCCGGCTGGGCCCGCTGGTAGCCCCAGGTCTCGGCGAAGCGCTGTGCCACCTCGTCGGCCTCCGGCACGTCGTTCCGCGTCAGCGGGACGTCACGCCCGGCGGCCTCCGTCGCCGCTCCCTTGCCGAAGTAGAACATCGACAGGCCGACCCAGTCGACCGACGCCTCGCCCGGCCAGTAGGGCAGGTACGGGTCGTCGGCCTCGGTCAGCTGCCCGTCACCGTTGGTGTCGAGCTTCTCCGTGTCCGTCGCCGACAGGTCGGCCAACCGGCCGGCGGACGAGCCGAACGGGTACCCGGCGCCGTAGGACGGCTGCCACACCATGCGGGCGTCCGAGTTCCCTGCGTGCACCTGCGACGCGAGCGCCCGGAAGGCCCGGATGAACTGCGTCGGCTGCTGCCCCCAGCGCAGCCACGTGCCGTTCATCTGCGGGGCGAAGCGGACGAGCAGCTGCGTGTCGTACTGCCGGTGGATCTCCTGGAGGAGCGTGTTCGCCCGGCGGGCGTCGGCCTTCGTGAGCGTCCGGAGCGCACGGTCCGGCTCGAGGCTCACCACGAGCACGGCACCCTGCGCCGCAGCGGCACGGGTCGCGCGCAGCAGCTCCCGCTCGGCCGACCGGTCGATCGGGTACGCGACCTCGACGCCGTACATGGACGGCGTCGCGTCGAGTCGTCCCTCGTAGCCGTCCGGTGAGTCCGAACCCCAGTCGAGGTCCGGTCCGAACCAGGTCTTCCCGCTCGCGGGTTCGCGGACGCCGGACGTGACGGCGTCGGCGGGCAGTGCTCCCCCGAGCACGAGCACGCCGATCGTGACCAGGAGCGCGACCGCCTTCGCCGCGTTCTGCCTCAGCGAGCGCACACCAGCGTCCAGACGTTGCGGCCGCCCTGGTGGGTGTGCTCGAGGCGGTCGAGGGCGGCGATGGCCAGGGCGAGCCCCCGGCCCCCCCCTCGTCCTCGGGGTCCGCCATGGTGACCTCGCCGAGGTCGATGTCGACCGGCATGCCGTTGTCGGACAGGACCGCGACCAGGTCGTCGCCGTCGGTGCCGAGGTCGAGCAGGAACCGTCGGCCCTGACCGACGTCGGACCGGCGGGTGTGCTCGATCACGTTGGCGGCGATCTCGACGAGCGCGGTCTCGAACCGGAACCGCAGCGAGACGTCGTCGACCCCCCAGGCCCTCCCACCACGACCCGAACGTGTCCTGCACGGTGTCGAGCGACGCCGGGACCGCCGGGACGTCGATGCTGGCGTCTACGTTCACAGGGGTCCTCCGACGGTGGTCGACTCGTGGGCCAGGGGCATCTCCGCCTCGGGTCCGCGGTAGCGCACGGCCCGGATGACGATGCTGAAGATGAACAGGTCGAACACGACCCAGGCGGTGTTGACGAGCGGCGCGATGCCCTCGGCCTGCCCGGCCAGGTAGCGGATCGCGATCATCACGAGCGCGGCGACCAGGGCACCCATCGCGATGAGCTGCGGCCTGACCAGGTCCCACCGGGGCCGTGCCTCGGACTCGTCGCGCACCTTCGGCGTCACGCGGAACCCGAGGGGCTTGCCGCGGAACACGTTCTCGAACGCGCTCGTCACCGACTCGATCCAGACCGGGAAGAGCGCGAGCGAGTACTGCTGCCCGCGCCACGTCGGTCTGCCTGCGGCCACCACCCAGAACAGCAGCTGGTTGAGCACCAGGAACGGGATCAGCCGGACGAAGAAGTCCACGCTGTACGCCTGCACCGGCACGACGCCGAACGACAGGCAGAGGACCGGTGCGGCGATGTAGACGACCGCGGCGAAGCCCGACAGGTAGCTCCACATCGTGGAGAAGTACATGAGGCGCTGGCCGAACGACAGGCCCTTCTGCACGAGCGGGTTCTCGCGGAAGAACACCTGCATGGTGCCCTGCGCCCAGCGGAGGCGCTGCACGAGCATGGTCTGGAGGTCCTCGGGCGCGAGGCCCTTCGCGAGGATCTCGTCGTGGTACGCCGACTTCCAGCCGAGACCGTGCAGGCGCATGGCGGTCGCCATGTCCTCGGTCACCGAGATCGTCGCCAGCGGCATGATCGGCTGCGCCTCGTCGTCGCGGTTGACGTCGAGCGCGCGGGTCAGCACGGCGATCGCCTCGATCGCGGCGACCGGCGACGCGTCGCGCTGCCCGAGGACGTCGAGTGCGGCGTCGTCGAGCCCCGCGAACGTGTTGGCGTCGGTCGACATCGCGGCGAGCTCCTGCAGCTCGGCACGGACCGCCTCGAGGTCCGCCGCGGCGAACCGGAAGGCGATCGCGTCGATGCCGCGCTGGAACCGGTAGGTGACGTCGCCGAGCGGCTCGCCCGTGGCGATGTCGGCGCGTGCCTGCTCGACCACGACCTCGGCGTCGTCGAGGGCGGCGAGCACGCGCGGGTCGGTCTCGTTCTCGCGTGCGCGGGCGAGGAGCTTCTTCGCCGTCTTGACGGTGCGCTGCACGCTCGTCTCGACCTCGCGGACGTACCGCGTGATGCCGAGCTGCATGAGGGCCTCGCGGCGCAGGATCGCGTTCGACCCGCAGAAGAACGCGGCGTTCCAGCCGTCCTTCGACTGCTGGATCGGCCCGTAGAACAGGGGCGCCTGGCTGCCGAGCGGGTCCGAGTCCGGCACGTTCTCGAACCACTGCGGGGTCTGCACGAGTGCCATCCGCTCGTCCTTGAAGTACCCCAGCGTCCGGTCGAGGATGGCGGGGTCCGGCACCTGGTCGGCGTCGAGGATGAGCAGGAACTCGCCCTGCGTGGCGAGCAGCGCGTTGTTGAGGTTGCCGGCCTTCGCGTGGCGCGGCCGGTCCACCCAGTCCTTGCCGCGCGTGATGACCCCGAGGCCCTCGGCCTCTGCCGCCGCCCGCATCTCCGGACGGTTGCCGTCGTCGAGGATCCAGGTCTCGTGCGGGTGCCGGATCGCCTTCGCGGCACGGGCGGTGCGCATGACGAGGTCGATCGGCTCGTTGTACGTCGTGATGAAGACGTCGACGGTGACCGGGTCGCTCGGCGGGGTCGGCGGCTCACCGCGCTCCCGGAGCTTCCACGCGCCGAACGCGAAGAGGACCGAGTCGATGACGCTGTACGTCTCGGCGAGGATGAGCGGCACGGCGATCCACCACGAGTGCCAGTTCACCGAGGCCACCCACCGCCACGCGATGTAGTTGATGCCGGAGACGGCCGCGAGCACGGCGACCGTCCGCACGGCGAGGAGCCGACGGCGCGGGGTGCCGACCTCGAGCCGACGTCGGTCCTGACGCCCGACCTCGACCGCCGTCATCGACGTGCCTCCGGTGAACCGTGGGTGCTGTGCACGGTGTCCCCTCCTGATCCCGAAGACCCGTGCACGCGGTTGCCGCGCACGGGGGTGCCATCGGGGTCGGCGACGGTCCCGGGTCCCGCCGGTCGCTCCCCTGCGCTCGACGTCACCCCTGGCGACGTCGGCGTGCTGTCCTGTCTACCGCAGGCGGGCGACCACTGTCAGCACCACGCCCCGATCTGGGGACGGCCGGCCCGGTACGACGACGCCCGGGCCGTCGAACTCGTCGACGACCCGGGCGTTGTCGGGCGGTGTTACGCGCCGCCACCCGCGGTGAAGATGTCCTGCGAGATCTTGTCGAGCTGCGTGCGGAGCTGCTCGAGCTCCGTCTTCGCCTTGTCCAGCGCGGCCTTGGTCTCCGGCCACGTCGAACCACGGAAGTTCGCAGCCAACGGCCCGTCCCACACGTTCGAGTCGGACAGGATGCGCCCCTGCGCATCGAGCTGCGAGATCTGGTCCGTGAACCCACCGTTCACGATGGACTGGATCTGACGGATGGCGGTCTTCGCCTGCTCGGTCGAAAGCACACGCGACATGGTGAACCCCTCTTCTCTTCGTACCTGCACCCCCCGCGCAGAAGATCCCCCCCGGAGGCTCTGACGGGGTCCACAGTACCGAACCGCGCCGCAGGCACACCAGGGTGTGCACAGGAACGACGGGAGGCCCGGTACCAGTGGTACCGGGCCTCCCGTCAGTGGTCGGTCGCGTGCGCGGCCGGTCGTGTCAGTCGCGCGTGTGACGCGGCTTGCGCGCCTCGCGGTCGTCGCCGTACCCGCGGTCGTCGCGACCACCGCGGTCGTCCCGGTCGCCGTAGCGCCCGCCGTCACGGCGCGGACCGCTGTCACGGCGGATCGGGCCGCGACGGTCCGGCTGGATCTCGATGAGCTTGCCGCTGATCCGGGTGTCGCGCAGTCGGTCGAGGACGTCCGAGCCCATGTCCGACGGCAGCTCGACGACGGAGAAGTCCGGACGGATCTGGATCGCACCGAAGTCGTCGCGGCGGAGGCCGCCCTCGTTGGCGAGGGCGCCGACGATCTGCCGGGGCTCGACACGGTGGCGGCGGCCGACCTCGATGCGGTAGGCCGTCATGGGGACCGAGCGACGTCGGCGGTCGCCGCCGTCGCGCTCACGGTCGCCGTCCCGGGCGGGACGGTCGTCACGGCTGCGGCGCTCGTCGCGCTCGGCCTGCTGGCGGACGCGGTCGTCGGCCGGGTCGAGGAGGAGCGGGGTGTCGCCCTGCGCGACGACGGCCAGCGCCGCGGCGACGTCCGACTCGGGGACGTCGTGGTGCTCGACGTAGTGCCCGATGATGTCGCGGAACGCGGTGATCCGGGACTGCTGCTCGAGGGCCGCGGTGATCGCGTCGTCGAAGCGGGTGAGGCGGGTCGAGTTGACGTCCTCGACACTCGGCAACTGCATCTGCGTGAGCGGCTGCCGGGTGGCCTTCTCGATCGCCGAGAGCAGTCGGCGCTCGCGCGGGGTGACGAAGCTGATCGCGGCACCCGAACGACCCGCGCGACCGGTGCGGCCGATGCGGTGCACGTAGGACTCGGTGTCCACCGGGATGTCGAAGTTCACCACGTGCGTGATGCGGTCGACGTCGAGTCCGCGGGCGGCGACGTCGGTCGCGACGAGGATGTCGAGCTTGCCGGACTTCAGCTGGTTGACCGTGCGCTCACGCTGGGCCTGGGCGACGTCCCCGCTGATGGCGGCGGCGGCGTACCCGCGGGCGCGGAGCTTCTCGGCCAGGGTCTCGGTCTCGCTCTTCGTGCGGACGAAGATGATCATGCCCTCGAAGTCCTCGACCTCGAGGATGCGCGTGAGGGCGTCGACCTTCTGCGGGTACGAGACGATGAGGTACCGCTGCGTGGTGTTCGCCGAGGTGGTCGTCTTCGCCTTGACCGTGATCTCGGCCGGGTCGTTGAGGTACTGCTTGGAGATGCGGCGGATCTGCGCGGGCATCGTCGCGGAGAACAGCGCGACCTGCTTGGTGTCCGGCGTCTCGGCGAGGATCGTCTCGACGTCCTCGGCGAAGCCCATCTTGAGCATCTCGTCGGCCTCGTCGAGCACGAGGTACTTCAGCTCGGACAGGTCGAGGGTGCCCTTGGCGATGTGGTCCATGATGCGACCCGGCGTGCCCACGACGACGTCGACCCCGCGTCGCAGGGCGGACAGCTGCACGCCGTACGCCTGGCCGCCGTAGACGGGCAGGACGTGGACGTTCTTCATGTGCGACGCGTACTGCTCGAACGCCTCGCAGACCTGGAGCGCGAGCTCACGGGTCGGGGACAGCACGAGCGCCTGCGGCAGCTTGGCGCCGGACTCCATGCGGGAGAGCACGGGGGAGCGCGAAGGCCGCGGTCTTGCCGGTGCCGGTCTGGGCGAGGCCGACGACGTCACGGCCCTCGAGCAGGGTGGGGATGGTGGCGGCCTGGATGGCGGAGGGGGGTCTCGTACCCGATCTCCTTGACGGCCTTGAGGACGGCATCGCTGAGCCCGAGGTCGGCGAAGGTGATCACGGGCTCCTCGTCGACGGCTTCGGTGGGGGGTGTTCGTCTCGGTGCTCATAGGAGGAACGGTATCCCGTTTTAGGACCGCACCCCAGACGGCGCGGGGCGGACGGGACGGACGGGAGGCCCGTGGCGGCGCCGCCACCGGGCCTCCCGTCCGTCGTGCGGCCGGTTCAGACGACCGACCAACCGCCGTCACTCGGCAGGACCGCTCCGTTGACGTTCGCGGAGTCGTCGCTGAGCAGCCAGGTGATGGCCGCCGCGAGCTGCTCCGGCTGCGCCACCGGCGGGATCGTGGTCTGCATGATCGGGCCGACCCGACGGGCGGCGTACTCGCTCCGCATCGGGGCCTCGATGTTCGTCGCGACCGCACCCGGCGCGACCGCGTTCGCGCGGATGCCCTGCGGCCCGTGGAAGAAGGCGACGCTCTTGGTGTACCCCGCGATGGCGTGCTTGGACGACGTGTACGCGGCGCCCGCGGCGGATGCCTTGAGCGCCGCCTCGGAGGCCACGTTCACGATGGCCCCACGGCCCGCGGCGATCATGAGCGGGAGCACGGCACGGGTGAGCCGCATCGGCCCGGTGACGTTGACGCTGAACACCCGCTCCCACGTGGCGTCGTCGACCTCGTCCGGCGGCAGGAACGCGTCCATGATCCCGGCGACGTTCGCGAGCCCGTCGACACGGTCGCCGGCGACGGCGAGCAGCGCCTCGATCGTCTCGGTGGCTGCGACGTCACCCACGACGGTCTCGACGTCGAGTCCGGCGCCGTCGACGAGCTCGCTGCGGAGCACGTCGAGCCGGTCGGCGACGACGTCGGTGGCGATCACCCGGCCGCCCTCGGTGGCGATGCGGAGGGCGGTCGCGCGGCCGATCCCGGAGCCCGCTCCGGTGACGATCACCGTCCGGCCGGCGAAACGGGCAGCGGACGCGGTGGCTGGTGCTGGGTCGGTCATGGTGTCTCCTCGTCGAGCAGCCGACGGGCGGATCCCACCGGCGACGGTCACCCGTCGGCACAGTTCTAGCACTCAGTGCCGGAAGTCACCAGTGTCCGGCGCCCGGACGACCGCGTGGCAGGATCGGCCCATGGCAGATCGGCCGACCGGGCGACCCCGCACGATCGACCCGGACCGGGTGTCGCTCGTCGCGCTCCGCCTGTTCGACGAGCGCGGGTACGACCTCGTCTCGATGGACGAGGTCGCCGCCGCTGCCGGGGTCAGCCGCCGCTCGCTCTTCCGGCTCTTCCCGACGAAGGCCTCGCTCGTCTGGGGTGGCCTCGACGAGTTCGCGGAGCGCCTCACCGCGGCCCTGGACGCCCGCCCCGCTGCCGAGCCCGCGCGCGCCGGCCTCCGCGCCGCCTACCGTACGGCCGCCACGTTCCCCGACGCCGTGGTCGAGACGACTCGGCACCGACTCCGGGTGATCCGGGCGAACCCGACCCTCGCCCGCGAGGCCCCCCCCGATTCCCCGGAGGCACCGAGGAGCACCTGGTCCGCTTCGTGGCCGAGCACGACGGGGTCCGGGCAGACGGGCTCGCGCCCGCGGTCACCGCAGCGGTCGTGATCGGGGCGGCGACGGCGGCACTCCGGTGGTGGGCCGAGCAGGACGACGGTCGCCCGGAGGACGTGGTCGACCGGGCGCTGCGCGACCTCTCCTGAGGAGACGTCCGCACCGTCCGCACCGTCCGCAAGGTCCGCGAGGTCCGCAAGGTCCGCAAGGTCCGCAAGGTCCGGGGGGGATGGTTGCGTGTTGGAACTATCGGGTGTAACTTTGCATCGTCTGCAAGGTTTCACGGCGCGCAGCAGCCCTCGCGATCCGTCCGGATCCCGGCCTCCGCCCGACCTCGCCACCGCCCGACGACGCGTCCGCCGCCCGGGCACATCGATGAAGAAGGACCCCCCATTGTCAACAGCCACCGCAGCGACCTCGGTGCAGGACAGGCACGCCACGACCGCTGGCGCGCCCGGCCAGCAACCCCTGATGACCCACCGTCAGATCCTGCTCGTCATCTACGGCCTCATGGCGGGCATGTTCCTGTCCTCGCTCGGACAGACCGTCTTCGGCACCGCGATCCGCACGATCGGTGACGACCTGCACGGGCTCGACCAGCAGGCCTGGGTCACGACGGCGTACCTCATCACGTCGACGATCGCGACGCCGATCTACGGCAAGCTCTCGGACGTCTTCGGCCGTCGTCCGCTCTACATCTTCGGCATCGTGGTGTTCATCCTCGGCGCCGTGCTCTCGTCGATGTCCACCTCGATGCTCATGCTCGCGGCCTTCCGCGCCGTGCAGGGCATCGGTGCCGGTGCACTCATGTCCCTGCCGCTGGCGATCATGGGCGACATCCTCGCCCCGCGTGAGCGCGCCAAGTACCAGGGCTACTTCCTCGCCGTGTTCGGCATCTCCTCGGTCATCGGCCCGCTCATCGGCGGTCTGCTCGCCGGCGCGTCCGAGATCCTCTTCATCACCGGCTGGCGCTGGGTGCTCCTCATCAACGTGCCGATCGGCATCGCCGCGCTCGTCATGGTGATCGTCTTCCTGCACCTGCCGAAAGTGCACGACACGAAGGACAAGCCGGTCGTGGACTGGTGGGGCGCGACCGCGGTCATCGTCACCCTCGTCCCGCTGCTCCTCGTCGCCGAACAGGGCCGCACCTGGGGCTGGGGGGTCGGCGGCCGCGATCGCCTGCTACGTCATCGGCGCGGTCGGCCTCGTCGCACTGCTGCTCATCGAGTCGAAGATGGGCGACGCGGCGATCATCCCGCTGAAGCTCTTCCGCTCGGGCACGTTCTCGATGGCGACCGTCATCGGCTTCCTCGTCGGGTTCGCGATGTTCGGCGCGATGCTGACCATCCCGCTCTACCTGCAGATCGTCGTCGGCCTCACCCCGACCGAGTCCGGGTTCGCCACGCTCCCCCCTCGTCGGCGGCCTCATGATCGCCTCGATCGTCTCCGGTCAGATCGTCGCCCGCGTCGGCCGGTACCGGGTCTTCCCGGTGATCGGCACCGCGCTCGTCTCCGCCGGGTACGTCGTCCTGACCTTCATGACGATCGACAAGCCGCTCTGGTTCCTGATGATCGGCATGTTCCTCATCGGGCTCGGACTCGGTTCGGTCATGCAGTCCCTGACGCTCGCGTCGCAGGGATCGGTCGAGGCGCGGGACATGGGCGTCGCCACCAGCTCGGCGACCTTCTTCCGCCAGATCGGCGGCACGCTCGGCACCGCCGTGCTCCTGTCGATCCTGTTCTCGGTGATGCCGACGAACATCGTCCACGCGACGGCCGACAAGGCCGACCTGACGTCCGCACTCGACGCCGCACTCGACCCGCGGGTCGCCAGCGCGAAGGCGAACCAGGGCGTCATGGACCAGATCTGGGACCCGATCGTCGACCCGGTCCAGGACAGCATCGGCTCGGGCCTGGCGCGCGCCACCACCGCCGCGAAGCAGGCCGCCGACCAGGCCGTCACCGAGCAGGTCACCACCGCCGTCCAGGCGCAGGTCGCCGCCGGCACGCTCCCCGCAGCGGCCGCCGAGACCGTCATCGCACAGCAGGTCTCCGACGCCACCCCGCAGGCGGAGGCCACCGCGCTCGCGACGGCAGCCGACAAGGCGCACGCCAGCGTCGTGGACGGCAAGCTCGCGGTCGACTGGGAGGACGCCGGACAGCGCACCTACTGGGTCGACCAGGTCGTCCCCGACCTCGCGAAGCAGATCGAGAAGGGCGCGCACGACGACTCGAGCGCATCGGCCACCAACGACACCTCGTTCCTGACCGGCGCCGACGCCCGCCTGACCCGCCCGTTCATGGCCGGCTTCAACGCCTCGTCCGTCGCGATCTACTGGGTCGGACTCGGTGTGATCCTGCTCGCGTTCGTGCTCACCTGGTTCTTCAAGGTGCCGCCGCTGCGGCAGCGCTCGGCCCTGCAGGAGCAGGCGGACATGTCCGCGCAGGCACAGCTCGAGACCGACGCCGGTCTCGCCGCTGCCGAGGCCGGCTCGTTCACCGGTCCGATGACCGGCTCCACCCCGACCCAGCGTCGGTGACCACCCGGGCCGCCCGTCCGCTCGCCGTCCCCTCGGCTGCGCGCGGGCGGCCCGTCCTCGTCTCTCCCACCCCGGAGGTCCTCCCGTGACCACCACGGCAGCACCCGCACACCCCGACGGCACCGAGCCGTGCACGCTCCGCGAGCGCAAGAAGCAGCAGACGCGCCAGGCGATCCACGACGCCGCCCTGACGCGCGTCACCGAGCAGGGGCTCGACGGCGTCACCGTCGAACAGATCTGCGCGGACGCCGACGTCTCCCCCCCGGACGTTCTTCAACTACTTCTCGTCGAAGGCGCACGCCGCGATCGGGCTCGACACCGTCGAGGTCCCCGACGTCGTGCGGGACCGGTTCGCAGCCGCGGACGGCCGGCTCGTCGACGACGTCTGCACCCTCGTCGCGGACACCGTCCCGCTCGCCGCCGACCGCGCCCGCGCGAAGGAGCTCCTCGTCCGTCGCCCCGAGATGACCTCGATGGTGATGCGCTGGATGGCCGAGTCCCGTCAGGCCCTCATCGCCGCGGTCACCACCCGGACGGACGAGGACACCGCCCGCACGGCGGTCGCCCTCGTCATGTCGGCGCTGTCCGAGGCCGCCCACCGCTTCACCGTGCAGTCCCAGGCGGACCTGGCCGTCCGCCTCCGCGCCGTCGTCGCCGAGATGGTCGCGCTCGCAACCGCTGCGCCCGCCACGACCGAACGCTGACGCGCGGCGTCGTCGGGACGCCGGACGGGAGGCCCACCCGGCCCCGCGCCTCCCGGCCCGTCAGCCCGTCAGCCCGTCAGCCCGTCAGCCCGTCAGGAGCGTCGCTCCGGCCAGCCTCCGCGACGGCGACGGTCGCGGAGCTCACGGAGGAAGGCGCTGGGCGTCGTGCCCCGCTCCTCCCGGAAGAGCTGCTGCAGGCGTCGCGGCCGGAGGCCGGCCGCCGCCGCGATGTCGGCCACCGAGCACGCCCCGTCCAGGTGCGCCTCGATGTAGTCGACCGCCCGCCGGATCCGCCACGACGACCCGCCGTCGGGGCGCTGCGACGTCGACGCACGCAGCGTCGCCGAGGGGTCCTCGCCGAACCGCGCGCGGTAGGCGACGGCGAACCGGCTCGGGTTCGTGAACCGCCAGGTCCGGGCCACCTCGAGCACGCTGTTCGGCGACGCACCGCGGAGGAGCTCCCGCCGGACCTCGTCCAGGCGGTGGTCGCGCAGGAACCCGTTCGGCGTGACGCCGAGGGTGCGGGCGAACACCTCCTGCAGGCCGCGCTCGCTGAGTCCGGCTGCGGCCGCGATGGCCGGGACGGAGGGGCGGTCGCGTGCGTGCTCCTCGATGAACGCGATGGCGTCCCGGATCCGGCTCGCGGTCGGGACGTCGTCGCCACGGTCCCGCACGGGGAAGGTGTCGAGCACGACCGTGGCGAGCCGGCGGTTCAGGGCCGTCCGCATCGCGCCGCGCACCCGGTCGTCCATGAGCGTCGGGCTGACCTCACGGAGCAGACGCCGGAGCGGCCCGTACCGCGCGATGCGTTCGTCCTGCTGGTCGAACAGCACCGGCCCCGAGGGCATCCGGTAGCCGAGCTCGGCCGCGGTCCGGCGCAGGAACGCGTCCGAGATGTGCACGCCGTTGTAGACCGTGCCCTCGGAGGCGAAGCGGTACGCCTCGGACGCAGAGGCGATGTAGGGCGTCCCCGGCTCGATCACCCGGGACCGGTCCGCGAAGTGCATCTCGAGGCGGCCCTGCTGGAGCCAGAACAGCACGTGGTCGTCCCGCGGACCGATCACGCCACCACGACGGCCGCCGTGCGCGTTCATCGTGCGGAGCGTCAGGTCGGCGTCGCCGATCAGCGAGTACTCGTACCGCGTGCCCTCGGTCGCGAACGCGTCCGTGACCGTCGCGGTCGCCCCGACGAGGTCCCGACCGGAGTACTCGGACCGGAAGATCGCCGTGTAGTCCGCTCCCCCCGGCGTCCGTGAACCGCTGTCGGCGGAACCCGTTGTCGTCGTCGATCGGTGGCACCGCGACATCATCCCATCCGGGGAACGCGGACCGTGACCGTCGTCCGCGGAGGGCCGGTCCGGGCGGCGCCGGTCCGGGCGCGACCCGTCAGCTCCGGAAGAGCGGCGCCCAGAACGCGTCCGGCCCGTCCTGCTGCACGGCCTCGCCGTCGAACCGGAACCCGTAGCCGCCGACGAAGTCCGCGGCGGCTGCGAGTTCGTCGACCCCGTCGTCCTGCGTGTGGTCGAAGAGGTGCACGCCGTGCCCCATCGGGACGCCGCTGTCGCTCACGATGGTGAGGTCCCAGCGGCCCTCCTCGGCGCGTTCGATGCGGACGACGGCGGCCTGGTCGGCGGTGAAGTCGGACATGACGCCGAGCCTACGCACGCGCGCCGGGTGCGGCGCCGGGAGCACGCGCGCCGGGAGCACGCGCGCCGGGCGGCGCCGGGAGCGGGCGGTGCCCCGGCGGCGTCCCGGGTCAGACGCCGGTGAAGAAGTCGGCGTAGGTGGGTTCGGCGGGCGTCGACCCGGACGTCCGGCGCGAGACCATCGCGTCGATCTCGTCGGGGTGGCTCAGACCGCGGCGGTGCCACTCGTCGGGCTGGCGGCGGAGGTCGTGGAGGGAGGGACGGATGCGCTCGTTCACGGTGCGCTCTTCCTGCTGGTGCGCTGGTCCCGAGGGGTTCGGAGGCGCACGGACCAGCATCCCGCGTCCGCCCGGCCGGACCAACCGCCGGGCACCCGCGAGTACGCCGTCCGGACACGGTGTCCGCTGTGCGCATCGCCGAGGCCCTGCGGGTCCGCGCGTGCTCGGGACGGGTCCCCTCGCCCTGCCCGGGTCGGCCGCTCCCGAACCGGTCGGTCAGACGCCGGGACGACGGCGGAGCGTTGCCGACGGCGGCTCGCCGAACGTGGCCGCGTAGGTGCCGGAGAACCGTCCGAGGTGCCCGACACCCCACCCGAGGGCGACCTGCGCGACGGTGGTGGTGCTCGCATCGGCGGCGGCGAGCTCCGCACGCACCCGGTGCAGGCGGACCTGTCGCAGGAAGTGCATCGGCGAGGCACCGGTGTGCCGTCGGAAGGAGGCCTGCAGGGACCGCACCGCCACCCCGGCCGCCTCGCTGACGTCGGTGATGGTGATCGGCCGCCGGGCGTTCGCGACCATCCACTCCTGGGCGGTCCGCATCGTCGCGGGTCCGCCGTCCAGGAGCCGGGAGGGTGGGACCGGCACGGCGTCGAACGCGAGCACGACCGCCTCGGCGACCGCCGTGTCGAGCGCGGCCCGGCGGTCGCGGGCCGTCATCGGGTCGAGCAGGGCACCGGCGGCCCGGGACACCACGGCCTTGAGCCGTCGGAGGGCTTCCGGGTCCGGCTGTCGCGCGAACTGCAGCGGGGCCGGCAGGTCGCCCTGTCGTGCGGCGGCGACGGACTCCAGGAAAGTGCGGTCGAACCGGATGACGTGCTGCGCGGTCGGCACGGCATCGAAGGCGAACGCCCGCCCGGCGGGGTAAATGACCGGCACGCCGGGCTGCATCTCGACAGGGTCCGACGAAGCCGTGTCGAGCCGGATGCCCGGCGCGGACGCCCAGGCCAGGACGTAGTCGTCCCCGGGCTCGATCGTGCCCCAGCGACGCGCCGCCACCGAGGACGTCCCGACGGTCACCGCGTCGTCCCCGACGAGGCGGTAGCGCCACGAGAACCCCTCGGCGGCGGCCCGCCCGATGGAGATGTCCCGGCTCGAGTAGACGCGCTCGTAGAACGCGACCGCCTCGTCGACGGCGGAACCGCGGCGGTCGATGTGCACCAGGGGTTGTTCGACGGAGTCCATGCACCTCCAGGATGCCGACGACCTCCGACATCGCGCCCGTGACACAGAAGAGCCCCGCACCAGGAGGTGCGGGGCTCGTCGTGGTGCCGGCGATGTGCCGGGCTCCGGCAGGGTCAGGCGCGGGAACGGCGGCGACCGGTGATCGCACCCCAGATGACGAGGACGATCAGCGCGCCGAGGATCGCGATGATCCAGGACTGGATGCTGAAGAAGCCGTCGTAGCCCACGTCGAAGATGAGGCCACCGAGCCAGCCACCGATGAGGGCGCCGATGACACCGAGCACGAGCGTGGCGAGCCAGCCGCCGCCCTGACGACCGGGGAGGATCAGCTTGGCGATGGCGCCGGCGATGAGGCCGAGGAGGATGAAGCCGAGGAAGCTCATGGGAGTGCCTTTCGAGACTGGCACCGCGAGGTGCCGTTGTGGTGCAGGGGTGTCACCCGGAGGGCGACGGAGCGGTCGAGATCGACGCTCCCGGGACCGGAGGGTGCCGGTCAGATGGTGTCGAGCAGGCCGTCACGCGACTGCTCCGCGAACAGAGCCGTCATGTCGATGGCCTCGGTCGGGGTGTCCCCGTCGACGAAGGTGGAACTCGAGGGTGTCGAGTGCATCAGACCGGTCCTTCCGTGGTGGTGCGTGTACCGCTCCACCATGCTCCCCGTTCAGTAGTTAGGCACACTACACAGTCGGTGATGCGTTATCCGGAGCATGTGCAGGACCCAGGAGGTCCGTACGGGCCGTCAGACGACGCGCTGGACCTTCGAGACGGCGGGTCGTGTGCCTCCGGAGAGGTGCACCAGGACCGGCAGCTGCCGGCCGAGGGTGCGGTCGAGGGTGTCGACCGCCGCGTCCACGGCCTCGAGGACCGTCACGGCGTCCCCGCCACGGCGGACCGCGACGCGGAGCCGTGCAGCGCGGTGCTTCCGCACCGTGTAGACGTCGACCTTCGAGGAGACGACGTCGCGCACGCCGGCCAGCTCGTGGTCGATGACGTCACGGACGAGGGCGACGTTCACCGTGACCTCGTCGTCACCGACCGACTCGCGGACGGCGATCGCGGTGCCGCCCCGCCCGCGGGTGAGGACCCAGACGAGCGCGAGCACGACCACGACGAGGCAGGCCGCCGCCACGACCCACAGCGAGGCCGCGGGGACCTCGACGCGGTCGGGGATGGTCACGTACGGCCGCAGTGCGTCCCGGACGGCGGGCAGGACTCCGGCACCCATCGCGAGTCCGACGACGACCGAGACGAGGCCGAGCACGAACAGGATCACCCGGTTGATGGTGCGGTTGCTCGATGTCATGACAGGGAGCCCTTCTCGCTGACGCGGACGGTGACGTGGCGGCCGAACCGCTCGTCGAGCTGTCCGAGCCGTTCAGCGACAGCGTGCTCGACGGCTGTGGAGTCCACCGGGATGCCGGACATCGGTACCACGGACACCTCGGTGCGGAGGCCGCGGGCACTCGCGGTGGTGTGCCCGTCGGGGACACCCGCGGCACGACCGGCGGCGTTCCGGGCGGTCGAGGCGACGATCGACGAGTCGATGACGACGGCGCCGCGGTCGTGCGCCACGACCGATCGGTGCTGGCGGCCGGGCTTGAGTGCCAGGACCACGAGGACGATCCCCGCGACGAGGAGCACCGCGGCGATGACCTCGATCATCGTCACGAAGGCCGCGTCCGGTGCGAGTGCGGCGTCGACCGCCGTCTGCGGGTCGGCCAGGAGCGGCGGCGCTCCGATCGCACGGAGCACCGACTCGGTGCCGATCCACGCCGCGACCAGCACGAGCACCACCAGCGCCACGGACACGGCGGTCGACCGGGACCGGTACACGCTCCGGCGACGGAGCCGACGTTCGACGGGATTGTTGCTCATGGCGTCCTCTCCTACCGGACCCGGACGTCGCGCTCGCGCACGATCCCGGTCAACTCGATGCGGGCCGCGCCGACCCGACGACCGGTGAGGGCGCTCACGCGGCTCCGGATCTCAGCGGCGGCGGACGTGGTGCGCTCGACGAGGTCCGTGCCAGCGGCGATCGGGCCGGTGATGTCCATGGCCAGTGCCCCGGAGGCGTCGCCGAGGTCCACCCGCACCCGCTTCGTGGGTGCCCCGAGCCGCTCGGCGGCGACGGCGCGCGCACACGAGGTGAGGGCACGGGTGGTGATCTCGACGCGGCCCGGCACCGTGCGCGGGCCGTCCGTCACCGGGAGCTCCGGCGTCCGGTCAGCACGTCGGTCAGCGCGGCTCGGTCGACGCGTCCGGTTGCGAGTGCCGCGACGAGCGCACCCAGGGCGGCGAACACGGCGACGAGGACGAAGCCCCAGAAGCCGAACTGCAGTGCTGCGACTGCCAGGAGGGCGCCGATCAGGGCGCCGGTCAGTGTGGCGCTCATGCGACGCGCGGCTCCTTCTTGTCCTCGTCCTCGTCGTCGTCACCGGGGATGAAGACGTCCTGGATCGTGACGTTGACCTCGGCGACCTCCATGCCGACGATCTCCTCGAGCGCGCGGGAGACCGCGGAACGCACGTCCTCGGCGACCTGCTGCAGGGGCACCGGGTACTCGGCGACGATGGTGATGTCGGCGGCGACCTGCTTCTCGCCGACCTCGACCTTGACGCCCTGGCTGAGGTCACGCTGCCCGATCGCACCGCGGATGGCACCGATGGCGCGGGCGGCTCCGTTGCCGAGCGAGTGCACGCCGGGGACGTCGCGGGCTGCGATGCCGACGACCTTCGCGACGACGGTGTCGTCGACGACGGTCTTCCCGGTGGACGTGGACGTGAGCGCCGAGCTGCCCGTCGACGTGGTCGCAACGGTGGTCGTGGTGGTGTCGGTCATGGTGTCTCCTTCCGATGGCCCGCCGGACGTTCCCAACGGGTGCTGTTCACGGATGAGACGGGCTGGGGAGGACGTTCGTCACGGAAGCCGCGCGACTTCCAGGTCGGTCCCAGGATCGGCCGGTCCACACGCATCGACCTGTACCCCGACGGTCGCATGCTTCCGATTGCGGCTCAGCCGATGCGCGGAGTGGCACCGATCGAGACCGAGGGTCGTACCCGCTCGGGGTACACGGCGCTGTGGACACCGGCTCCCCCCGACGGTAGGAACGACCCATGACGGCGACCGCGTTCTGCCTCCACGCCCTCGGGTCGAGTTCCGAGGAGTTCGCCGCGTTGCGGACCCGCCTGCACGGCACCCTCGACCTCGTCGGCATCGACCTGCCCGGCTTCGGCACGAGTCCGGCCGCGAGCGGCACCACCGTCGAGGAGATGGCCGTGCTCGTCGAGCGTGCGATCGGGACCAGCGGCGCCACCGAGTGGGCGCTGATCGGGCACTCGATGGGCGGCAAGGTCGCCGCGGTCGTCGCCGGCCGCACGATGAGCGGCGCGAACGGCCTGTTCGGACTGCGGGCGGTCGTGCTCCTGGCGGCGTCGCCCCTCTCCCCCCGAGCCGATGGACGAGGGACGTCGGCAGACCATGCTCGACTGGGCCGCCGACCACGAGATCGGGCCGGACGAGGCCGCCGCGTTCGTGGACGCGAACACCGCGGGCCAGCTGCCCCCCGCACGAGTCCGCGATGGCCGTGCACGACGTGCAGCGGGCCGATCCGGCAGCCTGGAGGGCGTGGCTGCTGCGCGGCAGTCGCGAGGACTGGTCCGACACGATCGCGCCGAGTCCGGTGCCGGCCCTCGTGCTCGCCGGCGCGGACGACGGTGACCTCGGCCCCGACGCCCAACGTCGACTGACCCTCCCGCACTGGACCCGGGGCGAGTTCGACGTCGTGCCGGACGCCGCGCACCTCCTGCCCTGGGAACAGCCGGACGCGGTCGCCGACCGGATCCGGTCGTTCTGGACCCGACGCGTCGACCACGGGCCGACCGTCCCGACCGACTCCGCCCGTGTCGTCGCATCGCCGCGGGTGAGCGCCCGGACCCGCGGGGTGCTCGCGGAGCGCGCGCTCCCCCGACGACCCGGCGGCGGAACCACGTGCACTGACCCCGCAGCAGCTCGACACCCTGCGCGCCGTCGCCCGGGTGGTCGTGCCGCAGGCCGCGGACCGGGCGATCGACCTCGCGCTGCGCGTCGACGCCCAGCTCGCCGCCGGGGCAGGTGACGGCTGGCGGACCGAGGGCATGCCCGCCGATCCGGACGCGTACCGGGCGGCACTCGACGTCCTCGCCCCGGAGGCCGCGGTGTCCGACGAGCACCTCGCCGAGGTCCTCGACGCCGTGGACGAGGGCACGTACTCGCCCGCCGGTGGGGTCCTCGACGCCGGGCAGTTGCGGGCGTGGTCCGAGGACGCCGGGGTCGACCTCGTCAAGCAGTGGCTCGCCCACCCCGCGACGATGGGCGCGATCGACTACGACGGCTTCGCCAACGGCGGGGACGGCGTGCGCAAGCAGGGCTTCCAGCTGCTGGGAGCCGGACAACGCGAAGCATGGGAACCGGGAGCGACACGATGAGACTCGACCACCAGCGCCGGTACGGCGAGGACGAGGTCGTCGACGTGGTCGTCGTCGGCACCGGTGCGGGCGGCGCACCGCTCCTCGCGAGCCTGGCCCGTGCCGGCCTGCGGGCCGTCGCGCTCGAGGCCGGCCGGAACACCGAGCCCGGCGACCACCTGCCCGACGAGGTCGAGGCACCGGCGGACATCAACTGGATGGAGGAGCGGATCAGCGGCGGCGGTGCCCCGACCGCCTTCGGTCCGAACAACAGCGGCACCGGTGTCGGCGGGTCGACGCTGCACTGGGGTGCCTTCACACCGCGGCCGAGCGCGCACGACCTGCACCTGCGGTCGGACACCGGCGAGGGCGTGGACTGGCCGGTCGACCACGCCGAGCTCGTCCGCTACATCGAGCAGGTCGAGCACGACGTGGGAGTCGCCGGCCCCGAGCACTACCCGTGGGACCCCGCACGTCGGTACGCGATGCGCCCGCCGGGCCGGAACGCCTCGTCGGACATGATGATGCGCGGCACCGCAGCCGTCGGGATCACCGCGACGGACGCCCCCGTCGCGCTCACCACCGAGGACCGGCACCAGGAGCACCACGGCCTCCGCCACGCCTGCGTCTCGTGCGGCTCCTGCCACCAGGGCTGCCGGAACGGCGCGAAGGTCTCGATGGACACGACGTACCTGCCGGCCGCCGTCGCCTTCGGTGCGGAGATCCGCGCCGAAGCGCTCGTGCACGGCATCGAGCTCGACGCCCGGGGCGAGGTCGAGGCCGTCGTCTACCGGCAGCACGGTCGCGAACACCGTCAGCGCACCCGTGCCCTCGTCCTGGCGGCCGGCGGGGTCGAGACGCCCCGCCTGCTCCTGCACACCGGGATCGCGAACAGCAGCGGTCAGGTCGGCCGGAACTTCACCGCGCACGGTGCCACGCAGGTCTGGGCCCGGTTCGACGAGTCGATGCGGTCCTACCGCGGCTACCCGTCCTCGATCATCACCGAGGACTTCGTCCGCCCGGCCGACGCCGACTTCGCCGGTGGGTACCTGATCCAGAGCCTCGGCGTGCAGCCGCTGACGTTCGCCACGTCGCTCGTGCGCGGGGGCGGGCTCCGCGGCGCGGCCCTGGTGCGGGCGATGCGGGACTACCCGCACATGGCCGGTGTCGGCATCAACGCCGAGTGCCTGCCGTACGACGACAACCGACTCGTCCTCGGCGACGAGGTCGACGAGCACGGGATCCGGAAGGCGACGATCACGTTCACGCCCGGCTCGAACGAGGAGGCCATCCGGCGCCACGCCGTCCGCACCATGACCGCGATCATCGAGGCCGCGGGCGGGCAGGACGTCCGCGTGCTCGAGCGCACCGCGCACACGATCGGCACCGCCCGGATGGGCACCGACCCCGGCGCGTCGGTGGTCGACGCGGCCGGTCGGTCGTGGGACGTCCCGAACCTCTGGATCGCGGACAACTCGGTCTTCCCGAGCGCGGTGATCGCGAACCCCGCGCTCACGATCATGGCGCTGTCCCTCCGGACGGCCGACCGCATGCTCCGCGCGGACGCTGCCGACGACCGCGCGGAGGGGCTGGTCGCCGCCGCCTGAGCGGTCCGGCCCACCACCCGTCGGACGGGAGGCCCGTGGCCAGGTCTCCCCGTGCCTCCCGTCCGGGCCCCGGCAGCGGGCGTGTCGGTGGGCGGTCGTAGCGTCGGCGCATGCCCGAGGGTGACTCCGTCCACCGGCTCGCCGCCCGCCTGCGGCAGGTCGACGGGGCGCGCGTCGTCAGCGGCGAGCTGCGTGGCGGCGGGGCCGCGGGTCGACGTCTCGCCGGGCGTCGGGTCCTCGCGCACGCGACGCACGGCAAGCACCTGCTCACCCGGTTCGACGACGGGACGACCCTGCACACCCACATGCGCATGCAGGGCTCGTGGACCGTCACGTCCCCGGGTCGCCGGCTGCCTCCGACCGTGGCGCAGCGGGCTCGCGTGCGTCTCGGGCTCGAGGACGGCCGGGTCGTCTGGGGCATCGACCTCCCCCGTGGTGGACCTGGTCGACACCGTGGACGAGCACGCGGTGGTCGGGCACCTCGGGCCGGACCTGCTGCACGAGGACTTCGACGCGGCCGAGGCCGTCCGGCGCCTGACCGCCGAGCCGGACGCCACCGTCCGGAGCGTCCTGCTCGACCAGCGACGGGTGGCCGGACTCGGCAACCTCTGGGTGAACGAACTCGGCTTCGTCCGCGGCCTGCACCCCGACCGGCCCGTCGGGGACGTCGACGCCGATGCCCTGGTCGCGACGGCCCGGCGGATGCTGCACCACTCGGCGACCGTGCCGGAGGCGTACCAAGTCACCACGGGTCTGCTCCGACGGGGCGAACGGCACTGGGTGGTCGGCCGAGCCGGGCGGCGGTGTCTGCGCTGCGGCACGACGGTGGCCGCCCGGGACGACGTGGAGGTCGTCGGCTCGCCGGCCCGACGGCTCTGGTGGTGCCCGCGGTGTCAGCCGCCACCGAGCCCGTCCGGCCGACGACCCGCCGACCCCTGACCGCTCCTCCTCGTGCGCCCTACCGCGTCGACCGGACGGTGCTCACCCGCAGGTGCTCGAACGTGCTCGTCGATCCGGCACCACCGAGCGAGATGAGCCCGATGCGCGGCGTCGACCCGAGGTCGGCCGTCCAGGTGCCACCCCGCGCAAAGTGGCGGCCGTCGATGCTCGTGTACGCCGTGTAGCGGTGCTCCCCGTCGACGACGCGGTGCACGATCCGGAGCGTGGTGGCGTCCCCGACCGGCCCGACGACCATGTTGCCGTAGCTCGGCGCACCGTCCGGCTGACCGCTGACCTGCTTGCCGAACTCGGTCTGCCGGGTGTTGAAGATGGAGTTCGACACCAGTCGGACGTAGTTCCCGTCGTCGCCGTACACGACGAGTCCGCCCTGCCGGTAGTTGAAGGAGTCACCGGTCGCCGGGGTGTCCATCCGCACCCGGGTCTCCACGACGTAGTCCTCGGCGGGTGCCGCTTCGGTCAGCACCGAGGCGAGCGGCGTCTGCGGCGGGTGCAGGTCGGCGTCCTGGGTCTGCCAGCGGAAGGCGCCGCCGGAGACCCCGTACGTGGCACTGTCCGGCTGCCGGGTCCACGTGAGCGTCGGCGGCAGCGCGGTGCCGTCGAACCCGGTGGACAGTGACCGGATCGTCCGCGCCGGGACGTCGACCGGGGCGAGGCGCGGCCGGTACGCGGAGCGCTGCCCGGGCTGTGCCGCCGGGGCGGGCTCCACGGAGTCGGAGGGTCCTGCTCCCCCCGCGCACCACGGGCCAGCCGCCGACCCAGTCGATCGGGTCGATGAGCGCCGGGCGCTTCGTGTACCCGGTCTGCCCGGCGTAGTACGGGTCGGTCCGGTCGACCGCGTGGTAGATCATCCAGTCCTGATCGGCGAAGTCGGTGACGACCGTGTTGTGGCCGGTGCCCACCCAGCGGTTGCCGTTCTGCGCGAGGAGGGGCGAGCCTCCCACCCGGGTGTCCGTGATCGCGACGCCGTCGCGGTCGCGGAACGGCCCGAGCGGGCTCTTCGAGCGGGCGACGAAGACGCCGTACCCGGTGAGCGATCCGTTGCAGCAGTTCGTCGCGGAGCCCATGTAGTACCACCAGCCGCCGTGCCGCATCAGGTACGACCCCTCGTACCGGTTGTCGATCGCGATCTGGCGTTCGGTCTCCGGACGCGAACGCAGGCCGTCGGCCGTGAGCTGCCGCACGTGCACGCCGCCGAAGTAGCTGCCGAAGTACAGGTAGGTCCGGCCGGAGTCGGTGATGACCTCGGGGTCGAACGACCACCGGAAGCCGTCACCGTTCGGCGCGGTCTGCGGCGCGACGACGGGTCCGCCGGAGTCCGTCCACGGTCCGGTCGGGCTGCTGCTCGTCGCGACCCCGATCGCGGACCCGCCGCCGGTCGGACCGGTCGCCGAGGGGGGTGTCCGACGCCGTGTAGTACAGGAACCAGGTCCCCGGCTTCCCCCCGCGATCCAGCGCGGTACACGACGTCCGGGGCCCAGATGCCGTTCGCCTCGCCGACCCAGGCCGGCTTCGTGTCGAAGGCGTCGCCGACGTACGTCCAGTTCGTCAGGTCCGTCGACCGGTACGTCGGGACACTGTGCTGCACGAGTGCGCCGTCCGGGGTCGTCTCCGTCTCCGAGGTCGCGTCGGTCGTGCAGTACAGGTACCAGTTCCGGTCGCGCCCGACCCCGTGCAGGGCGGTCGGGTCGGCGCAGCTCGCGGCCGTCTCGCCGTCCGGGAGGCGCAGGGCCATCGGGTTCTGGTGCGTCGCCGCCGGGGCGTGGTGGCGGGCGGTGGCGGGTGGTGCGGGAGCGGCGGGTGGAGCGGCGGTCGCGGGCCCGGCCAGGGCCTGGGCCCCGACGATGGTCACGGCCGCGAGGGTGATCGCGATGGTTCGGCGCACGGGACAGCCTCTCGTCGTTGAGGAGGTGGTGTGCCCGCGAGCGTAGCCCTGCCACGGTCCTGTGGCCAGGGGGTGCGTCGCCGTCGCCCCCCGCGTCCCGGACGGGAGGCCCGGTGCCAGCTGGTGACGCGCCTCCAGTCCGGCGACCACCGGCGGGTACAACGGGAGCATGACGCGACGCAGCCCCGGCCACCCCGTTCCCGTGCAGCCCGGACCCGGTCAGGAGTCGGTCTGGGAGTACCCGCGGCCACCGCGCGTCGAGCGCACCGGCGCCCGTGTCGTCGTGCGCCTGGGCGGGCAGGTCATCGCCGACACCACGGCGGCCCTCCGCGTCCTCGAGACGAGCCACCCGCCGGTCTACTACCTGCCGATCGCGGACTTCGCCCCCCGGCGCGCTCGTGCCGACGAGTGGCTCGAGCATGTGCGAGTTCAAGGGCAGTGCGACGTACTTCGACGTGCACGGCGGCGACGAGGTCGTGCCGCGGGGTGCCTGGACGTACCGGTCCCCGTGGCAGGGGTACGGCGAGCTGCGTGACCACGTCGCCGTCTACCCGTCGCGGATGGACTCGTGCGAGGTCGCCGGCGAACGCGTGCAGGCGCAGGCGGGCGACTTCTACGGCGGCTGGATCACCGCGGACATCGTCGGGCCGTTCAAGGGCGAACCCGGGACGCTCGGGTGGTGACACCGGCTCCGTCGCCCTCGGGCACCACCCGCCGCCGGGTCGAACTCCGACTGCGCAAGCCCTGGTTCGCCTGGGGCGCGCGACCGACCGTCACCGTCGACGGCGTCGGGCACCCCGCGCAGTGGGGCTCCGGCACCTGGGTGCTGCCGGACGAGGGCGTCGTCGAGTTCGGCGTGTACTGCATCAACCGGGGTTGGCGGTTCGGCGCGGCCGCGGTGCGGGTCGATGCCGCCACGGCGACCGGCGGCCGGATCGACTACCGCGCCGGGGTGGTGCCGATCGGGCCGGGGAGGCTCGAGGTCGTCCGGAGCTGAGGCGTCGGCGCGGACGGTGCCGCTCGCGCAGGTCCCCTTCCGGCCCCTCGGACTGGGGCGACTCCGAGCCGTTGACCGGTGACGTCGACGCTCCGTAGCGTTGCCCGGACACGACCGGAGGATCTCGATGCGCGCCGTCAGCAGCACCGTCACCACGACCGTCCGACTGGCCGCGGCGGTGCTCGCGGTCGTCCTGCTCGCCGCCCTGCTCGTGGCGCTGCGGACACCGGCCGCCAGCGCCGCACCGTCCGTCCTGTCGACCGGGCGGCCGGCCGTCGCGTCGTCGACCGACTCGAGTTCGCGGTCGGCCGCGAAGGCGGTGGACGGGAACACCGCGACACGGTGGGCGAGTGCGCGGACCGACGCGCAGTGGTTGCGCGTCGACCTGGGCCGCACGGCGACGATCTCGAGCATCACCCTGCGGTGGGAGGTCGCGTACGCGAAGGCCTACAAGCTGCAGGTGTCGGCCGACGCGAAGACCTGGACCACCGTCTCGAACGTGACCGCCGGCAAGGGCGGGGTCGTCCGGAAGGCCGTGTCCGGGACGGGCCGGTACGTCCGGATGCTCGGCGTGCAGCGCGGCACCGTCCACGGCTACTCGCTGTGGGAGTTCCAGGTGACGGGGACCCCGGTGACGCCGACCACGCCGGCACCGTCCCCAGCCGCGGGGGGTGCGGGTCACCGGCTCGCAGGGGGAAGTGGCAGCTGACCGTGGACGGCAAGCCCTGGCTCGTCAAGGGCGTGACGTACGGTCCCCCGGCCGCCGAGGCGTCGTCGTACATGGCGGACATCGCCGGCATGGGCGTGAACACGGTCCGGACGTGGGGCACCGACGCGTCCTCCCGTCAGCTGTTCGACGCCGCCCAGGCACACGGCATCCGCGTCGTCGCCGGCCTCTGGTTGAACCAGGACGTCGACTACGTGAACGACTCCGCGTACAAGTCGAACACGCTCGCGAGCATCACGAAGACCGTCACGAGCTACCGCGACCACCGCGGACTCCTCATGTGGGACGTCGGCAACGAGGTCATGCTCGGCCAGGGCGAGGCGCAGCGCGTCGCCTACGCAAAGTACGTCGAACAGGTCGCGAAGGCGATCCATGCCGCGGACCCGGCGCACCCCGTGACGTCGACCGACGCGACGACCGAGGCCTGGGACTTCTACCGGCAGTACACCCCGAGCCTCGACCTCTACGCGGTGAACACCTACGGCGGCATCGGCTGGGTGCAGCAGAAGTGGCGGGACGGCGGCTACACGAAGCCGTACCTGGTCACCGAGACCGGGCCGGCCGGGTCGTGGGAGGTCCCCGCGGACGCGAACGGTGTCCCGCAGCAGCCGAGCGACACCACAGCAGCGCGCTCGTACACCGACGCGTGGAAGGCCGTGACCGCCGCTCCCGGGGTCGCCCTCGGCGCCACGATGTTCCACTACGGCGTGGAGGACGACGAGCAGGGCGTCTGGCTGAACCTCCGCACCGGCGGCCTCAAGCGCCTGTCGTACTACGCGGTGCAGCAGGCCTACGGCGGGCCGGTGACCGGCAACCGGCCGCCCGTCATCCAGCGCATCGCCGCCTCGCCCTCGACGGGTGTCGCACCCGGGTCGACGGTGACCGTGACCGCTCCGGCGGTCGACCCGGACGGCGACAACCTGACCTACCGGGTGTCGGTGACGAGCCGGTGGATCGACGGCAACGGGGCGCTCCGGCCGACGCCGGTGACGACCACGGGCGACGGGACGCTGCGCATCACGGCACCGACGACTGCCGGCAACTGGAAGCTCGCGGTGTACGCGATGGACGGGCACGGCAACGCGGGCATCGAGACCGTGACGGTGCGGGTGCGCTGAGCCTGGGCAGGCGGGAGGACGTCGGCGGCTGGACAGTCGATCGAACGGTTCATCCTGCCGATGCCGTGCAGGATGGTGGACGTGCAGGCGAACATCGCGAGGGTGACGATCGACGGCCGGGAACAGGATCGCGACGCCGACCTCGATCACCATCAACGGTTCGAGGTCGAGACGGACGCCGGACACCACTACGTCGTGACGCGCGACGGGTCTCCGAGCGGCTCACCGTCGGAGTGGGACGTGACTCGAGCGGACGGGAGTCCCGTGGGTCACGTGCACGGGTCTGGGTGGGCCGGGGCGGGCGACCGGGCCTACCGCTACAAGCGGACTGGTGCCTGGTTCTCCGGGGGGACAGCAGCACGACCTGTGGAACGCGGTGCAGTCGCTCCTGGAGTGACCGCACCGATCCAGGATCGACTGTCGAACGACGTCGCGCGGTAGCGTGCGCTGGTGCAGATCGTCGATGGCGTGTGTGTCTGGTGGAGTGACGAGGACGGGTGGGGCGCTCTCCGTTCGGCCGAGGTCGAGTCGGAGGTGTTCGCGCACTTCGCAGACGTGGACATGACCGGCTACCACACGCTTCGAGCTGGACAGCGTGTCCGGTTCGAGGTGGAGCCCTACCCGCGAGGGCAGGACGGCTACTTCTTCCGCGCTCACAACGTCACGATCATCTGACAGCCAGCCACCGCTCAGTCCGTGAAGCAGCTCCCGATCGGGGGGTCGTCTCGATCGGGAGCGGTGCGGTAGTCGAACGGTGGCCGAAACGAGCGATGTAGCTACCGGCCGGTGCAACAGGCACGCGTCATGAGAACCCATTGATCGAGGGCGCACGTCAGAACGACCGTCTGGTTGCGTTCCGTCAGTCGCACGAAGGTTCCCTCACTGCGGTTGCCTGCACCTCTGCGCCTAGTCGGTGGTCGGCCTGCTGAACAGGTTGACGACGTTGCCGTCGGGATCACGGACCAGTGCGGAGCGGTTGCCCCAGGGCATCGTGGTCGGTTCGAGGACGACGTCCTCGCTCGTGGGCCCGAGCTCGGCGAAAGCGCCGTCGACGTCAGCGACTTCGAACTCGATGAACACCGATCGGTTCGTCGCAGGAGTGAGAGCGCCGCTGAGCACGGCGACGGTCGCGGTGCTCGCGATCGCGAGGCTCGCGCCGGGGCCGACGAACTGCGCGAAGACCGGGGCGGGGCGCTCGGCCTGCTGGCCGGTGACCCGCTCGTAGAACGCGACGAGACCGTCGAGGTCGTCGGTGACGATGCGGATGGATGCGAACGACATGGGGCTCCTTCAGAGGCGCTGGTGAGGTTGGAGCATCAGCATCACGGGTCGTCGCGACACCGTCCTGTCGGTGTTCCGCGGAAGACGTCGGCTGCCGATCAGTCGTCGACGACCGAGCGGAGTCCTCCGTACTGGATCGCGAGGTCCTCAGCGCGGAGCGCCCGCGTCGGGGGCCGCTCGTCGGTGACGCGGACCGAGAGCATGCGGTCTCCACGGAACGCCCGCACGCCGTCGCGCAGCCGGCACCAGGCGATCAGGTACCACTGCCCGTCCTTCTCGATCGACCCCAACGGTTCGACGTCACGCACGGACTCCGCACCGCCGGCGTCCTGGTAGCGCAGCTGCACGACGCGATCCGCACGGAGCGCCTCGGCGAACTCGGTCGGCACGACCGCGTCGTCCTCGCTCTCCAGGAAGTGCATCCGGGATGCGAAGGCGGTGGCACGTGCGGCGTCCCGGTCCGGCATGACCGCGAGCATCTTCCGGGCGGCGGTCTGTGCGGCCTGCCGGAACGGGCTGTGGCGGAGCGAGCCGAGCCCGATCAGCACCGCGAGGGCTTCGTCCAGCGTGAACCCCGCCGGGCCGAGCGTTGCTGACGCGTCGATGACGTACCCACCGGTCCGGCCGGGCTCCGCCCAGATCGGCAGGCCCGACTGCTGCAACGCAGCGAGGTCCCGCTCGATCGTCCGCACGGACACCTCGAAGCGTTCTGCGAGACGACGCGCGCTCCGCGGACGCGGCGACACGGCCCGCAGTTCTTCCACGAGGCCGTAGAGACGATCGGTCCGGTTCACCGACCCATCATCCGACACATCGCATCTGCCGCGCGTCGCACGACCACACCGTTCTGGTGAGCAGGTCTCCACCCGGCTGGACGCACGGCGGCCGGGCGCTGCACGTCGCCCGCGACGGCAGCGCGGAGTCGGGAGATCGCCGACCACTGCCCGACACGTCGGCGGTGCTCGTCGACGCCCGGGCACACTGCCTCAGCGCGGCAGCCGCGGCACCGCGTCGAGCAGCGCCCGCGTGTAGTCCGACCGCGGCGACGCCAGGACCGCACCCGTGTCGCCCTGCTCCTCGACCCGACCGCCGCGGAGGACCACGGTCGCCGCGCAGAGGCGTGCGACCACCGCGAGGTCGTGCGAGACGAGCACGATCGTCATGCCGTGCTCCTCGGCGAGCCGCTCGAACAGCTCGAGGACGGCGACCCGGGTCGTCAGGTCGAGCGCGCTCACCGGCTCGTCGGCCACCAGCACCCGGGGACCGGACACCACGGCGCGGGCGATCGCGATGCGCTGCCGCTGTCCGCCCGAGAACTCGTGCGGGTACCGACGACCGGCATCGGCACCGAGCCCGACGTCCCGCAGCGCGGCGGCGACACGGTCGGACGCCTCCGACCCGGACGCCACCCCGAGGGAACGCAGCGGCTCCCCCCACGATGCGGTCGATGCGTTGGCGGGGGGTCGAGCGACGAGTACGGGTCCTGGAACACCGGCTGCACGGCGGTGCGGAACCGACGGAGTGCGGCCCGGTCGCCGAGGTCGAGGGGCGCGCCGTCGAACGACACGGAGCCGCTGTCCGGCGCCGCGAGCCCGAGGAGCATCCGGAGCACGGTGGTCTTGCCAGCGCCGGACTCCCCCCACGATGCCGAGGTGCTCACCGGGCTGCACGGCGAACGAGACGCCGTCGAGCGCCAGGCCCGTGCCCCCCCGTGCGGCGCGTGCCACGGCCGGGGTACCGGAACGTCACGTCCGACAGCTCGAGCAGCGCGGTCATCGCGCACCTCCGCGTCGGCCGGCGTCGAGGGCGTCATGCAGCGTCCGGGCACTGCCGACGAGCCGCTGCGTGTACGGGTGGGTGGGTGCGGCGATGACGTCCCGGACGGGTCCCTGCTCGACGGCACGACCGTGTTCGAGCACGAGCACCCGGTCCACGGTCCGTGCGACCACCGGCAGGTCGTGGCTGATGAACAGCAGCCCCATCCCCCCGCTCGGTCACGGCGCGGTCGAGGAGGTCGAGCACCTGCGCCTGCACCGTGACGTCGAGCGCCGTGGTCGGCTCGTCCGCGATGAGGACCCGCGGCCGGCACGCGAGTGCCATCGCGATGGCGACGCGCTGCCGCTGACCGCCGGACAGCTCCCACGGGAACGACCCGGCGACGCGCTCCGGATCGGCGAGGGCGACGTCGGCGATCGCCTCGCGCACCGCGGCGCGCAGGGCCTCCCCCGCGGAGTCCGCGGTGCCGCCGGAGCGGCTCGGCGATCTGGTCGCCGGCGCGCATGAGCGGGTCGAGGGCGGTCATCGGCTCCTGGAAGACGGGGGCGACGATCGAACCGCGGACGTCGCGCAGGCTGCGCTCGCGTGCGCCGATGACCTCGACGTCACCGACGCGGACCGAGCCGGTGGCGGTCAGCCCCGTCGGCAGCAACCCCATGACCGCGAGCGCGGTGAGCGACTTGCCGCTGCCGGACTCACCGACGATGCCGAGGCGGTCGCCGACGTCCACGGAGAACGAGACGCCGTCGACGAGCGGGGTGCCGTCAGCGGTGGTGATGCGGAGGTCGGTGACCTCGATGGCGGACGTCATGCGGGCCTCCCGTCCGGGTCGTCGGTGGCGGACGCGACCGGTCCGATGGCGGTGCCGACGCCGTCACCGGCGACCGGCGCACCGGCCGGGAGGCCCGGGGCGGCACCGCGCGCGGCTCGCCGTCCGCGACGGGTCGGGTCCGCGACGTCACGGAGCCCGTCCGCCAGCAGGTTCGCACCGATGACGAGGACGACGAGCGCGAGGCCCGGCGCGAGGACGCCGGCGGGTGCCTCGAACGCGGTCTGTTGGGCGTCCTGGAGCATCCGCCCCCCAGGACGCGTTCGGCGGCGGCGCACCGAGGCCCAGGTACGACAGGCTCGCCTCGGCGAGGACCGCGAGCCCGAACTGCAGCGCGAGGTTGACCGCGAGGGTCGGCCAGATGTTCGGGAGCACGTGCTGGGTGACGATCCGCGGCCAGGTCGTGCCGGAGGTCCGCGCCGCGGTGACGTAGTCATGGCGGAGCACCCGTCGGGCCAGGATCCGGACGAGCCGGGCGACGACGGCGGCCATGACGAGGCCGATGGCGACGATCGCGGTCCCGAGCGACGCACCGCGCGCAGCGACGAGCAGCATCGCGACGAGCAGCGTCGGGAAGGCGATCACGATGTCGAGCACGGCGGAGAGCGTGTCGTCGAGCCAGGGCCGGGCGAAGGCCGCGGCCAGCCCGATGGCGGTGCCGAGGACACCACCGACCAGGACGGCGCCGAGGCCGGTCGCGAGCGCGATGCGGGCGCCGATGAGGAGCTGCGTCGCGAGGTCACGCCCGAGCGTGTCGGTGCCGAGCCAGTGCGCGGCTCCCGGCGGGGTGAGTCGGCCGCCCGAGGTGTCGTAGAGCGAGTACGGCAGCCAGACGAGCGAGACGACCGCGGCGACGACGACCAGACCGACGAGCACGATGCCCGTGGTCAGGGACACCGACCGGCGGGCGCTCATCGGTTCCCCGAGACGCTCGTGCGCAGGCGCGGGTCGACGATGCGCTGCACGACGTCGGCGACGAAGCCGATGACGAGCACCGCGACGGTGGAGACGAGCAGGACGCCCTGGATGCTCGGGTAATCGTGCTGCTCGATGCCGGTGATGAGCATGCTGCCGAGGCCGGGCAGGGCGAAGACACTCTCGACGACGACCGCGCCGAGGAAGGTCGACGCGAGTTCGATGCCGAGCACCGCGATCACCGGGACGACCGCCGACCGGACGCCGTGCCGGAGGAACGCCGAGGCGGTCGACGCGCCGAGTGCCCGAGCCGTGCGGATGTGGTCGGCACCGAGGACGTCGAGCACAGCGCTCCGCACGTACCGGGCGATCGAGGCCGTCATCACGACCGCGACGGTGATGATCGGCAGCGCGAGGGACTCCAGCGCGTCGCCCGGGTACGTCCAGTCGTCACGCGGGAAGCCGCTCGACGGCAGCAGACCCCACTGCAGCGACACCACCTGCACGAGCAGGATGCCGATCCAGAACACCGGGACCGCGATGCCGAGCTGCGTCACCCCGGAGAGCAGCACGCCGTACCAGCGGTCGGCACGGGCAGCGGCGACGAACCCGACGACGCAGGCCACGACGACGGCGATGCCGAACGCGATGAGGGTGAGCGGCACGGTGACGACCAGGCGCTGGGCGAGGTCGGGTAGCACCGGGAGCCCGCTCGTGAACGACGTGCCGAGGTCGAGGTGCAGCATCTGGCCGATCCACTGCACGAACTGCTGCGCCAGCGGGAGGTCGGAGCCGACCTCCCGCCGGGCCGCCGCGATCTGGTCCGGCGTCGCGTTCGCGGCGAGGAGCGCGTTGGCCGGGTCGCCGGGCAGGATCCGCAGGAGCGCGAACACCACCACCAGGGCGACCGCGAGCGAGAGCACGAGGATGCCGAGGCGGCGGAGGACGTACGCGGTCATGCGGGGGGTGCGGATCCTGCCTGGTCGGTCGGTACTAGGAGACGGCGATGTCGGAGACGGGGAACTGCGAGTTCAGCCCGTTCTTCCAGTATCCCGTGACGTCCTTGTCCGACACGACGATCTGCGGGTACAGGTACAGCCACGCGCTCGCGGCGTCCCGCACGATCTGCTCGTTCGCCTTCCGGAGCAGGTCCGTCTGCTGGTCCTCGGACGGAGCCTGCTCGGCGTCCGTGATGTCCTTCTGGACCGCCTTGTTGTCGTACCCGAAGTAGAAGTCCGGGTTGCCGTAGAAGACGACGTCGCGGTCGTTGACGTGCTCCTGCAGCGTCGCCTCGAAGTCGTGCTGCTGGTACACCTTCGTGTACCACTCGTCGGCGCTGATCGTGTTGATGTCGACGGTCACGCCGACCTTCTTCAGCGCGCTCTGCAGGTACTGCGCGACGGCCGGGTGCGGGTCGTACGACGGGGTGTCGAGCGTGAAGGAGAACCCGTCGGCGTGGCCCGACTCGGCGAGCAGGTCCTTCGCCTTGGCGGGGTCGTACGCGTTGACGCTCGTCAGGTCCTCGTACCAGGGGTCGGTCGGCGGCACCATCGAGCCGTTCACGGTGCCGTAGTCGCCCCAGATCGCCTTCAGCAGGGCCTTCCGGTCGATGGCCGCCGAGATCGCCTGGCGGAGCTTCACGTCGGTGAAGGGGCCCTCCGCGTCGTTGAACGCCAGGAGTTCCTTGGTCGTGGAGTCGCCCTCGCTGACCGTGTACTTCGACTCGTCCGCGGTGAACCGGGACAGGGCGTCGGGTGACTGGATGCTCGTGATGACGTCGACCTGACCGCTGGCGAGCGCGTTCGACAGCGTGGAGGCGCTGGTGAAGTAGTCGAACTCGACCCCGCCGTTCGCGGGCTTCTCACCCCAGTAGTCGGCGAAGGGCTCGAGCGTGATCGACGAGCCGCGCTTCCAGGTGTCGAGCGTGTACGGCCCGGTGCCGTCCTCCTCGGTCTTGAGCTTCGTCTCCCCCCGCGGGGACGATCCAGACGTAGGACAGGTTGTAGACGAACGAGATCGACCGCTGCGACAGGTGCACCACGACGGTCTCGTCGTCGGGGGTCTCGATCGACTCCACGACGGCCAGGCTCGACTTGCGGGAGGACTGCGAGTCCTCGGCGGTGACGCGCTCGATGGAGCTCTTCACGTCGGCGCTGGTGAGCTCGGCGCCACTGTGGAACTGCACGCCCTTCCGGAGCGTGAACGTGTACGTGAGCCCGTCCGAGGACGTGTCGTACGACTTCGCGAGCAGCGGCGTCACCTTGCCGTCGTCCCCGAGGCGGAACAGCCCCTCGTAGACGTTGTCCTGGAACGCCTCGTTGACGCCCTGGCCGCCGCCGTCGACGTTCGACAGGTTCGTCGGCTCGTAGAGCGAGCCGATCGCCACGGTGGCGTTCCCGCCCGACGACGATCCGCCGCCGCCGGAGGACGAGCAGCCGGCGAGGGCGAGGCTGAGGGCGATGCCGGACGCGGCGAGCGCGACGATTCGGGTCTTCACGGGACTCCTGGTGCTTCGGGGGGGTGTGTGGAGGCAGGGTGTGGCTGTGCGGCCGACGGCCGCGGGACGCGTCAGGCGCGGTGTGCGACGTGGCGCTCGCCCGCGTGGACGGGCACGTGCAGTCGGTTCTGGAACGGCGGGAGCGGGCAGTTGTACTGGTCGCTGAACCCGCACGGCGGTACGAACGCCTGGTTGAAGTCGAGGACGACGTCGGACTCCTCGCCCGTCGAGGACCCCGCCGGGCGCTCGACGAACAGGAAGCGGCCGGTGCCGTAGGTGCGCTCGGACTCGTCGGTGCTGCGGTTCGTCGGGTCGCCGAAGACGAGCAGCAGGGTGCCGTCGTCGTCGAAGGCGCTGAGCGTGTACTCGCGGTCGCCGATCGACGCCGTGATGTCCCCGGGGACGACGAGGTCACGGGTCGCACCGGCGGCGTCGCGGAGGTGCTCGTACGGGATCGTCCGGCCGGGCTCGGCGGGCGTGAAGTGCGCGGTGATCCGCCATGAGGGGTCGTACGGGAACACCGGGGTGTCGACGTAGGAGCGGATCGCCGGGGACTCGGCGTCCCACAGGCGGTAGCCGTGCTGCGGCTCGCCGGTGTCCAGGTCGGTCCGACGCACACGGGTCGCGGTGACCGTCGCCGGCTGGTCGGCGAGCGCCGCCTCGAGGTCGGGCTCCTGGCCGATCGGGAGCCACTCGGTGCGGATCAGCGCCAGGTCGCCCTGCGCGCCGGTGACCCGCTCGCGGCGGGCTGCGCGCCAGGCGTCCCAGGAGGCGGGGGGCGTCGTGCGTCGTGTCGGGGTCGGTGATGCTCATCGGGGACGAGAATCGCAGAGTGGCGTTCGGTATTCCCATGCGGTCGTCACACGGGGCAACACTGCACGTCGTCACGTCGACGGAACGGGGAGGACGGGGACCACGCGTCCCAGTACCGCCCCGACCGCTCGGTGCGTAGAATATCAGGGTGGGGGGCCCTTCCGCGTCGGAGACCCGAGCGGGATCCGCACCCGCATCACCGCCGTGGGGAGGCAGCGTCCGGGGCGGCCGGCTGGAGTTCCACGGGCTCAGCCCGCGGCGCCTCCCGGCGTCAGGACGTCCGGCCCCGAGGTCCGCCGGTGACGACCTCGGCGGTCGAACGGATCGCGTCGGCGATCGGGCGGACCCCGTGCGCCAACTCGACGCTGTCGAGTTCGCCGCGGGCGAGCATGGTCCGCACCACCGAGACACACATCGCGACGAGCACCGGCGCGACGACGGCGCTGCTCTCCGCGGTCGACCCGCGGCGGAGGAGGAGGTCGGTGACGGACACGGCTGCGGTCCGCACGGACGCCTTCCAGAACGGCCGGAACTCGTCGAGGAGCTCCGGGAACCGGACGAACACCTCGCGACGCAGGTCCGTGTTCGTGCTGTCGACCTGACGGCCGAGGACGGCGACGACGATGGCCACCACGGCGTCGACGACGTCGGCGGGGAGCTGGTCCAACTCGTCCGCGGTCAGCGCACGCGCTGTCCCTGGGATCACCCCGGCGATCGCCGCTTCCTTGTTCGGGAAGTAGTTGAAGAACGACCGTGGCGAGATGTCGGCCTCACGCGCGATGGCGTCGATCGTCAGACCGTCGATGCCGGCGTCGAGGCTCCCGACACGCGCTGCCAGGATGATCCGACGGCGCGTCTCCTCCCGCTTGCGTTCACGCAGTCCGACCGGCGCCGGGGCCGGTTCGCCGTCCAGCGCAGCGGCCTCCCCCCACCGTTCCGTCTCCTTCACCGCGGGGGGGTCACGACAGCGCAGCGAGCAGTCGTGCGAGGTCCTCGAGATCCGTGCGCGGCCAGGTCACGAGCCGCTCGCGGAAGGCTGAGCGGGCACTGGCCCGGATGCGCTGGACCCGCTCGACGGCGTCGGGCGTGGCACGGACGACGACCGCACGGCGATCGACCGCGTGGCGTTCCCGCGTGACGAACCCGAGCGCCTCGAGCGCGCTGAGTTGACGACTGAGGGCGGTCTTGTCGTACCCGAGCGCCTCCGCGAGTTCGCCCGCTCCGGTGCTGCCGTTGACCACGACCTCGAGGAGGACCCGGTAGCCGGCCGGCTGCAGCTCCATCTGAGCGGCCTGCTCGCGCATCGTGCGCCGGGTCGAGCCGGCCAACGCCAGGAACTGCCGTTCGACGCCGGCGATCGCGCGTTCGGTCGCGTCGAGCGCCAGGTCCTCGGCGGACGTCCGCAGGGGGGGTTCGTGGCCGCGTCGGTCATCACATCAGTGTCGGGCACGCCGCTCGCCGCCGTCCTGGGAGTCCGCCGACTGGATCGTCGGGTTGGACCCGGTCACGGTGCCGACCCCGGCGAAGTCCTCGGCAGCACCGGCGACCGGTCCAGCGTCGGTCGAGCGCTCGGCGACGGTCTTCGTGGTGAGCGGCACGTTCGGCATGAAGGCGATCGCCAGGACGAGCAGGACCGCGATAGGGGCGGCGATGAGGAAGATCTCGGCGACGCCCTGGCCGTACGCCGACTCGATGATCTGGCGTACGCCCTTCGGGAGCGAGCTGACGGCGGGGATGCTGCCGGACGACAGCTCCTTCGCGACGGCGGCGCCCTTCTCGCCGAGCGCGGCGATCGCCCTCGTCAGGGCGTCCTGCTTGTCGCTGATGGCGTCCGCCACGCGGGTCCCGAGGACCGTTCCGAGGACCGAGACGCCGATCGCGCCGCCCAGGGAGCGGAAGAACGCGACGCCGGAGGAGGCAGCGCCGATGTTCCTCGGTTCGGTCGTGTTCTGCACCACCAGGACGAGGTTCTGCATGACGAGTCCGACGCCGCTCCCCATGACGAACATGTAGACCGCGACGACGACGTACTGCGTGTCGTACGCGATCGTCCCCATGAGACCGAGTCCGACGACGAGGGCGACCGAACCGATGAGCATGATCGGCTTCCACTTGCCTGTCCTGGTCACCAGGGCACCACCGACGGTCGAGGCGATGAGCAGACCGGCGATCATCGGGATCGTCAGCAAGCCGGACTGCGTCGGGGTGGCACCACGGGCGAGCTGCATGTACTGCGCCAGGTAGACGGTGGCGCCGAACATCGCGATGCCGACGGCGATGGAACCGATGACCGCCATCGTGAACGTGCGGCTCCGGAAGAGCGTCATCGGGATGATCGGCTCCTCCGCGCGGAGCTCGATGAACACGGTGGCCGCGAGCAGGACGGCCGCACCGATCACCATCACGAACGAGGTGGGCGAGACCCAGTCGAAGTTCTTGCCGGCGAGGGTGACCCAGATGAGCAGGAGCGAGACGCCGCCGGCGATGGTCGCGATGCCGAGGTAGTCGATGGAGACCTTGCGCTCCGGGAGGGTCCGGAGCTTCAGGGTGACCTGCAGCAGGATGATCGCCGCGACCGCGAAGGGCACGCCGACGAAGAAGTTCCAGCGCCACCCGAGCGTGTCGGTCAGCAGTCCGCCGAACAGCGGGCCGCCGACGGTGCCGACGGCCATCACCGCGCCGAAGTAGCCGCCGTACCGGCCGCGCTCACGCGGGCTGATGATGTCGGCCAGGATGATCTGGCTGAGCGCGGTGAGGCCACCGGCGCCGAGACCCTGCACGACTCGGAACGTGATGAGCGTGCCGGGGTTCTCCGAGAACCCCGCGAGCGCAGAGCCGAGGACGAAGATCACGAGCGAGAGCTGGATGAGCAGCTTGCGGTTGAAGAGGTCGGCGAGCTTGCCCCAGACCGGCGTCGAGACGGTCGTGGCGAGGAGCGTCGAGGTGACGACCCACGTGTAGGCGCTCTCGCCGCCGCCGAGGTCACCGATGATCTTCGGCAGGGACGTGCTGACGACGGTCGACGCGAGGATCGCGACGAACATGCCGAGCAGGAGCCCGGAGAGTGCTTCGAGGACCTGTCGGTGGGACATGGCCGCCGGTTCGGTCGGGTGCAGCTGTGCTGCTGCGGCATCGGGACGGGACATCGTGACTCCAGGACGAGGGATGCCGCGCTGCACCCAATTGATTGACGACGGTCAACTATCGTTGTTTGATTGCTCGTTGTCAACCAAGGACCACCGGCGGAGCACACCATCCGCTGCGTCAGCGCCCGCCACGATGTCCGTGCACAGCTGGACCGACTCCTGCACCAGCGTCCCGGCGCCGGCCCTTTGACCGCCACCCGGCTGCCTGGCAGGCTCTGGGAAGCACACCGAAACGGGACGGTGTCGATCCGTGTCGACGACGTCAGCGGAGCAACCCGGAGTTCTGAAGTGGAACCGACCTACTACCTCTCATCGATGGAAGACGACCGATTCGATTCCGTGTTCCGGTGCGAGCTGGAGTCGAGAGTCGAACTCCCCAACGGCCACCACGCTCTCGTCGTCAGTTGTGACCCGCCAGCGCTCGGCCAGGACCTCGGCTTTCCCGAGGGAATCGCTCGACTCCTCCTCTGGAGCCGTTTCGAGGGGGGACGACTTGTGGACTTTCCCGACCTTCCCGCAGTTCGTGCAGATCTGTGTCCCCGACGTCATCATCCCGACGACTCGCATGCCGACCAGCATCGCGTGGGGCGAGCTCTACGCAACCGAGGCGGACGCGGAGGTGCAGTCGATGACCAAGCGCCCGCACACGCCGACCCCCCTGCGTCGATGACGTGGATCCGGACTTCTGAGATGCGAGGAGTCTTCTTCCTCTCGTCCATGGACAGCAAGCGGTTCTCGTCCGTCTTCCGGTGCGAGGTGGAACGACCGATCGAGCTCCCGAACGGTCACCACGCGCTGATGGTCAGCTGCGATCCGCCGGTGAACGGTCAGGAACTCGGCCACCCGCTCGGCATCGGCGAGTTGTTGCTCTGGAGTCGGTTCGAGGACGAGGACCTGTGGTCGTTCCCCGCCTTCCCGCACTTCGTGCAGATCTGTTTGCCCGACGTGGACCTGCGTGGCGACGCCATGCCCGCGAGCATCGCCTGGGGCGAGATCTACGAGACCGAGGCAGACGCGCGCGCCCATGACATGAGCGCCCGCCCGCATTCCTCGGCAGAGTGACCGAGTTGCTCGGCGAGCGCCGATCGCCACGAGGCAGCAGGAGACGATCCGTGTCGAGCAGGATCGACGCGACGGACGTTCGTCTCCACCGCATCCGTGGAGAACCGGACGCGGTGAACGCCCGTTGCATCAGGTTCGCGGGGCGGTCGCCGACCGGAGCCGGCCGACGCCGGCTTCAGGACCGCATCCGCCCGCCGCAGCTCCCGGAGCGTGCACGGGTACTTCCTCGGTGCTCCGCTCGGCTGATCGGCGGTCACGCGAACCGGACGGCTCCGGACACCCGACATGTGCGCGGCTGGTGGTGAGACTGTCCGCCGGCTTCGACGGTGATCAGTGAGGGCCGACCCATAGCGACGCCCTGCCGCACCTGCACGACTCCGCGCGGCAGTTCACCGCTCGCGGCCAGGGCGAAGAAGAGTGCGGCGGCTGCGATCCCGGTGGCGGGGTCCTCCAGGTATCCAGATGCCCGCGGGAACTGCCGCGCTTCCACTTGCCCCTCCGTGATGACCGCGTAGGGATACAAGCCCGTCGACCCCATCTCGGTGCATGCGCGTTCGACGGCGGCTGCGTGCGGTCGAAGTCCGCGCAGTACCGCGGTGTTGCGTAACGGTAGGAGCGTCTTCGTCCGCGGCGCAGCAGCATTCGACGACGTTCCGACGAGGTCGTCCGGAGTGAGGCCCAGCGCGGCGAGCGCCGGGCTCGGGTCGACCGGGTCGATCTGCTGCAGAGACTGCTGGAACCACCCACCGTCCGTGGTCGCTCCCGCCCGGACCAAGCCTGCAGCGGTTGCGAAAACGTATCCGTCGTCGGGTTGGGCATGGCCACGGCGGTTCAGCAACCATGCGGTTCCGATGCTGGCATGGCCGCACATGCTCATCTCGTGGTTCGGTACCCAGTAGCGCAGCCGTCCGACGGCCGGTGTGTCCGAAGACGACAGGAACGCGGACTCCAGCCCCGTCTCCTCCGCGAGCTCCTGCATCTGCTGGTCGGTGAACGTGTCCGCCTCGAGCACCACCGGGACCCGGTTCCCGCCGGCCTCTCCCTCGGTGAAGACGGTGAGCATCTCGTGCCGGACAGCCATGTGTCGTTCCTAACAGCTCCGCTCGTCGAGCGTCTCGCGAGAGAGGTCGGTGGCGTCGGTACTCGCTGGTTGTGACCTTCCCGAGCCCGCGCTGTCGACGCACGGCCGCATGTGCTCGCCGGTGCCCAGCCGCTCAGCGCTGACACGCAGCGCCCCGAGACGATGCCCCTGCCCTGGATCCGGGTACGGGACATCTTGCGTCCGTGAAGGAGGCTGTCGGCGTCGTTCACCGACCCCGGCCAGCGCTCCTCCTCTCCTCGGCGCTGTGCTGAAGGTGCGACAGGAGGTCCGCGCACGGCCAGAGACGCTCCGGAAGGAACACGCCCAACCGTCTCCGTTGATGGGCCGATCGGTCCCGAGCTCCGCCTCCAGGATTCGAACCCGGACCTAACGGCACCAAAGGCCGTCGTGCTGCCATTACACCAAGGCGGAACGCCCCCCCGGAGGAGCCCGACCATCTTCCCATGTGCCCGACACTGGTCGTGCGCCGCCGATCCACGCCATGATGGACGGATGCCGCCAGAGGACGAGGTCGACCGGATCGTCGCGGCGTGGGGGGCGGAAGCGCCCGGACCTGGACTTCGCCCCGCTCGACGTGCTGTCGCGGGTCGACCGGCTCGCCCGGCACCTGGACCGCGCCCGACGTCAGGCGTTCGAGGCGGGCGGGACGGAGCCGTGGGAGTTCGACGTCCTGTCGGCGCTCCGGCGCGCGGGCGACCCGTACGAGTTGAGTCCCAAGGCGCTGCTCCAGCAGACCCTGGTGACGAGCGGCACGATGACGAACCGGGTGGACCGCCTCGCCGCCCGCGGGCTCGTCGCCCGCCGGACGGATCCCCGTGACGGTCGCGGTGTCCTGGTGACGCTCACCGACGCCGGTCGCGCTGCCGTCGACGCGGCCATCGCCGACCTGCTGCAAGCCGAGCGGGACATCCTCGCCGGTCTGTCCGCGGGTGAGCAGGACCAGCTCGCGGGCCTGCTGCGGCGCCTCATCCTCGGTCTCGGTGACTGACGCCGACCGGCACTGCCGTTGGAGCCCGGGCTAGACCCCGAGCTGCTCCGCCACCTCGAGCCACCGCTCCTCGAGCTGCTCCACCTCGGCATCGAGGTCGGCGAGCCGCCCCTGCAGCTTCCCGAGCCCCTCGTAGTCGGATTGGTCGTGCGTCGCGAACGAGTCGAGCAGCTTCTTCCGGTCGTCCCCGAGCTTGGCGATCCGACGGTCGAGGGCCGACATCTCCTTCTCGACGGTGCGGCGCTCCGAACCGGACAGGGTCGGCGCAACGGCCGGAGCCGCACTGGTCCCCGCTGCCGGACGCAGCCCCGAGGCGGCGGCGACCGCGGACGCACCGGCGGTGTCGGGCCTCCCGGCCGATGCGGCGGCAGCCGCCGACGCCGTCGTACCGCCGCTGCCGGAGGCGCGCAGGCGCATGTACTCGTCGACACCGCCCGGCAGGTGCCGCAGGTGCCCGCCGAGGACGGCGTACTGCTGGTCGGTGACGCGCTCCAGCAGGTACCGGTCGTGGCTGACGACGAGGAGGGTGCCGGGCCAGGTGTCGAGCAGGTCCTCCATCGCCGCGAGCATGTCGGTGTCGAGGTCGTTCGTGGGCTCGTCGAGGATCAGGACGTTCGGCTCGTCGAGCAGGATGAGCATGAGCTGCAGGCGGCGCTTCTGCCCACCGGACAGGTCCTTGACCGGCGTCGACAGCTGCTCGGACGTGAAGCCGAGGCGCTCGAGCAACTGCGACGGCGTCATCTCCTTGCCGTCGGCGACGTAGCTCGTCTTCTTGCGGGCGACGACCTCGCGGACGCGGTCCTCGGCGAACTGCTGCAGGTCGGCGAGTTGCTGGTCGAGTACCGCGATCTGCACGGTCTTGCCCGTCTTCACCCGGCCCGTGGTCGGCTGGAGCTTCCCGGAGACGAGGTTGAGCAACGTCGACTTGCCGGCGCCGTTCGGGCCGAGGATGCCGGTGCGCTCCCCCGGGGCGATGCGCCACTCGACGCCCTCGATGATCATCGTGCCGTCGAACGAGACGCCCGCGTCGATGAGGTCGACGACGTCCTTGCCCAGGCGCGCCGTCGCCGTCTGGGACAGGGCGACGGTGTCGCGGATCGGTGGGACGTCGTCGATGAGGGCGTTGGCCGCGTCGATGCGGAACTTCGGCTTGCTCGTCCGCGCCGGGGCACCGCGGCGGAGCCAGGCGAGCTCCTTGCGCGCCAGGTTCTGCCGGCGCTGCTCGCTCGACGCCGCCTGCCGGTCACGTTCGACGCGCTGCAGGATGTACGCCGCGTAGCCGCCCTCGAAGGGCTCGACGACGCCGTCGTGCACCTCCCACGTGTCGGTCGACACCGCGTCGAGGAACCACCGGTCGTGGGTCACGACGACCATCCCGCCCTGGTTCGACGACCAGCGGCGGTTGATGTGCTCGGCGAGCCACTGGATGCCCTCGACGTCCAGGTGGTTCGTCGGCTCGTCGAGGAACAGCACGTCCCAGTCGCCGACCAGCAGGCGCGCCAGGGCCACCCGCCGACGCTGCCCACCGGACAGTTCGTCGACGGTCTCGTCCCACGGGATGTCCGACACCAGGCCGCCGATGACGTCGCGGATCTTCGGGTCGCCCGCCCACTCGTGCTCGGCGAGGTCACCGACGACGACCTGCCCGACCGTCATGCCCTCGGGCAGGACGTCGCGCTGGTCGAGGTACCCGATCGTCACGCCGCGACGGTGCGTCACCCGGCCGGTGTCCGGCTCGAGCCGCTGCGCGAGGAGGGCGAGCAGCGTCGACTTGCCGTCGCCGTTGCGCCCGACGACGCCGATCCGGTCGCCCTCGTCGAGGCCGATGGTCACGCTGTCGAAGACGACACGGGTGGGGAACTCGAGATGCACGTTCTCGGCGCCGAGGAGATGAGCCACCTGACCAGGGTAGGCGGGCGCGGGGGGCGCGCCGCGCCGCGGGCGGCGTGGCGACGAGCTGTCGGCCGGGATCGGCGGCGGGCCGGGGGCTCGGGTCCGGAGGCCGGAGGCCGGAGCGGCATGGCGACCAGAGGCCGGGCAGCGCGGCGGCCGGGGGCTCGGGTCCGGAGGCGCGGCGGCGAGCTGTCGGCCGGGCTCGGCGGCGCGGTCCGGATCCGGCCAGCGGCATCCGGTCCGAACCGCGGACGCCCGTGGTTCGGTCAGGAGTTCGTCGTGCGGGTCCGCGCGGCGCCGGGTCCGTCCTGGAGGCTCGACTCAGCTCGCGGGGCTCGGGTCGCCCTCGCCGGCGGCTTCCTTCGCCCGCTTTAGGCGCGCCTGGGCCTCCCAGTACTCGATCTCCCGTTCGAGCTCGGCGAGTTCCTGCTCCGTGCCGGAGATCCGCTTGTCCCCGTGTGCGACCTTGGCGGCGCCGAGGGTGGCGTACCCGTCCTCGTGGCGCTTCGGTTCGACGTACCGGCCGTGGCTCCGGGGGGCCGGCGCTCCAGTCGTGGCCGATCGCGAACCACACGATGCTGCCGACGAACGGCAACAGGATCACGAGGATGATCCAGGCGACCTTCGGCAGGCCGCGGACCTCGCTGTCGGGGCGCGTGATGATGTCGATGAGGGCGAACACGAGCAGGACGACGCTCACGCCGGACAGCAGGATTCCCATGGTCCGGATACTAGGGAGTCTCGAGGCGGCGGCGCTACGCCCGTGTTCACGGGGCGGTGCCGCGGGCCGACTCCTGCGCGGAACCGACAGACCACTGCGGAAGTCCGGCGGCCTTCTGTCGGTTTCGCGGCCGGACGCGGCGGTCCAGCGTGGCCAGCCCAGCGCAGCCGGCCCGACACAGCCAGCTCACCGCGGCCAGGCCTGCGGAGCCGGCCCGGCGCCAGCGGCCCAGCGCAGCCGGCCCGGCCGAGCCGACCCGGCGCCGCCTGCCGCACGGGTCAGGGGTGCGTGACGGCTGCTTCCCACGGCGTCGGCGACGACCGCAGCGCTCGTCGGACCCGGGCGACGTCGAGTCCGGCGTACACCGCAGCTCCTGCCGAGAGGACGGCCGCGACGCCGTACAGTGCGCCGCCGGCCGGGGCCGCGGTCGAGCTCCCGACGGCGAGGGCGGCCAACAACGCCGAGTACCAGGTCATCTCTTCGATCCGGTGGGGAGCGGCACGGAGTACGGCAGCCGCGCGGACGATCCGGAGTCGGTCCTCCGGTGCGCGGACTCTCCCGTCCACGGCACGAGCGACGGCGTGCCGCTCCCGCGCGGACAGGACCGTCGTCACCGTCGGGAACGCGGTCCCGACGACCCGTCGACTGCGCGCGGCGACGACCAGGCGGACGACGACGGACGCGACAGCCGCTCCGACGAGGACCATCCCGACGACGAAGTGCGCCACGTCGTCCTCTCCCCGCGGCAGCAGGACGAAGCCGGCGATCGCGGCCAGGAGCGCCGCCAGGCCGAGTCCGAGACTCCACTTCGTCCACGGCGTCACCCGGAGGAGCGACTGCTCGTGGGCGAGCACGCGTTCGGCGTCCTCGTCCGCTGCGGCCCACCGTCGGGCCACCAGGCCGTCGATGCTCACGACTCCCGATCGAACACCACTGCGCGCACCGCCGTCATCAGAGCGCTGCGACCCACTCGTCCGTCCCGTCGGTGAAGCGCTGGTGCTTCCAGATCGGCACCTGTTCCTTGACGAGGTCGACGAGCGCCCCGCACGCCGCGAACGCCTCGGCGCGGTGCCCCGACGCCACCGCCGCGGCGAGCGCCACGTCCCCGATGCCGAGTGCCCCGACGCGGTGCAGCACGGCGACGCGGACCTCCGGGTGCTGCTCCGCGATGGTCCGGGCGACCTCGGCGATGACCTCGCCGGCGCTCGGGTGCCGTTCGTAGTCGAGCGCGGTGACGCCCTTCCCGCCGTCGTGGTCGCGGACGACCCCCCGCGAAGGTGACGACCGCGCCGTCGTGGTCGGAGGCGACGACCCGCGAGACCTCGTCCACCGTGATGTCGCGGTCGACGACGTCCGCGACGACCACGCGGTCCGCGGCTCCGGCACTCACGAGGCGCTCCGGGGAGCGTGACCGTCACCGTGCAGCTGAGCGAGCAGGTGGTCGAGCAGGCCGTCGAGCACGGCCAGGCCGTCCGCCACCCCGCCACGGGACCCCGGCAGCGTGACGACGAACGTGCCGCCCCCCGACGATGCCGGCGACGCCACGGCTGAGGAGCGCGGTCGGTCCGGCTCCGGCCAGTCCCCGCCGGCGGATCTCCTCGACGATGCCGGGCAGTTCCAGGTCGAGCAGGGGTGCGACGGCCTCCGGGGTGCGGTCGGTCGGCGTGACGCCGGTCCCGCCCGTCGTGATGACGACCCGTGCGCCACCGGCGACGGCAGCGGCGAGGGTGTCGGCGACGGGACCACGGTCGGCGACGATCACCGGGTCACCGACGGCGAAACCGCGGTCCCGCAGCCAGTCGGCGATGACCGGCCCGGTGCGGTCGAGGGCCGGGTCCGTGGCGGCCGAGGTCGACACCACGACGACGGAGGCCCGTCCTCGGTCCGGGACGGCCGTGTCGTTCATCGGGCACTCCAGTCGCCGGAGCGGCCGCCGCGCTTCTCGAGTACGCGGACGTCGGTGATCGAGGCCGTCTTGTCGACCGCCTTCACCATGTCGTAGACGGTGAGCGCGGCGACGCTCGCACCGGTCAGGGCCTCCATCTCGACGCCCGTGCGTGAGGTCGTCCGCACGGACACCTCGACGACGACTCGGTCGTCGGCGCCGGAGATGTCGACCTCGACGCCGGCGATCGGCAGCGGGTGGCAGAGCGGGATGAGGTCCGAGGTCTTCTTGACGGCCATGATCGCCGCGATGCGGGCGGTACCGATGACCTCGCCCTTCGGCAACGAGCCGTCCAGGATGCGTGCGACGACGTCGGGTCGGGTGACGAGCGTCGCGGTGGCGGTCGCGGCCCGGGCGGTCACGTCCTTCTCGGAGACGTCGACCATGTGGGCGCTGCCGTCGGCGCGGACGTGGGACAGGTCGGTCATCGGATGCTCCAGACGGTCAGGGAGTCGCCCGGCTCGACGCTGGCGACGCCGACGGGGACGTGGACGAGGTGGGTGGCTTCGGCGTAGTGCCAGAGCAGGTGCGAACTCGGGCCCCCCGACGAAGTGCACGCGGCCGTCGACGACGGTCCCGCGACGGACCTGGTGCTTGCCCGCGGGCGAGGTCGTGGGCTCGGCCGCCGGCAGCTCCGCGGTCGGACGGTGCTCCGGCAGCCCGACGGCGCGGGCGAGGACCGGGCGGAGGAACACCTCGAACGAGACGAGCGCCGAGACCGGATTGCCGGGGAAGGCGACCACCGGGACCGTTCGGCCGGCGACCGGGACCGATCCGAGCGCCTGCGGCCCGCCCGGCTGCATCGTGACCGGGGTCACGACGAGCCCGCGGGGTCCGAGGGCCTGCCGGACGACCTCGTACGCCCCCCGCGCTGATCCCCCCCGGTGGTGAGCACGACGTCGGCCCAGTCGCCCACGGCGTCGTCGAGGGCGCCGAGGAACCGGTCGGGGTCGTCGGGGACCCGGACCCGCCGCGTGTCGACCCCGACCTCGGCGAGCGCGGCGGAGAGTGCGACCCCGTTCGCGTCGCCGATGGCGGCCCCGGCGCGCAGGTCGGTGTCGGCCGTCGACCCGGGGTCGAGCAGTTCGCTGCCGGTCGACACGACGAGCACCCGCGGGCGCCGGACCACGTCGACCGTCGTCACGCCGGCGCCTGCCAGCGCACCGAGCACGGCCGGGGTGAGGGGTTGCCCGGCCCGGGCGATCGGAGCACCCGCGGCCAGGTCGGAGCCGGCGACACGCACGAAGGCCCCCCGAGGCGAGGTCGGGCGGCACCGGCACGTCGTCGGACTGCAGAGCGGCGGGGAAGGACCGGGCGGGCGTGGACTCGACCGGGAAGACGGCGTCCGCCCCGTCCGGGATCCGCGCTCCGGTCATGATCGGGGCCGCGGTGCCCGCGCCGAGCGGCGGGGGGCACGACCCCGGCCGGGATGGGTGCGCCCACCCGGACGGTCGTACCGGCGTCGGCGGCGCGGACGGCGAACCCGTCCATCTGGCTGTTGTCGAAGGCCGGCAGGGGCGTCGGCGCGAGCACGGTGGTGGCGAGCACGCGGTACCCGTGGCCTGCTCCGGACTCCACGGCCAGCGCGACGACCGACGACGACTCCGGCGGCAGCGACGACCCCGCGGTCGGCAGGGCCGGTCCCACGAGCGCCTGGACCGCGTCCCGGTGCTGACCGATCGTTCGCACGCGCGCCTCCGAATGGTCGTGACGTGGCGCCGACAGGACGACGGCACCACACGCGGGCCGCTCCTGGCCCGCATCTGTAGCGTAACGACGGCGCCGACCAGCGCCGAGGACGACCGGAGGACCTGTGGAGAACGAGAAGACGACGACGATCGGCGTGATCGGCGGCTCGGGCCTGTACGAACTGTTCGAACCCGGCACCGCGGACGAGGTCGACGTCCCGACGCCGTTCGGCCCGACCTCCAGCCCGATCAGCATCGGCACGATGTCCGGCCGCCGGGTCGCCTTCCTCACCCGCCACGGCCGGGCCCACTCCGTCGCGCCCCACCGCATCGAGCACCGCGCGAACCTGTGGGCACTGCGCTCCCTGGGCGTCCGCGCCGTCGTGTCCTCGAGCGCCGTCGGCGGCCTGCACCCGGACTACGCCCCCGGGACCTTCGTCGTGACGGACCAGCTCATCGACCGGACCTGGGGCCGGGCCGACACCTACTTCGAGGACGAGGTCCAGCACCTCTCCTTCGCCGACCCCTTCGACCCGGTGCTCCGGCGCGCGGCGATCGACGCCGTCGCGGCGCTCGACGTGCCCTTCCGCCCGACCGGCACGTGCGTCGTCATCCAGGGCCCGCGGTTCTCGAGCCGCGCCGAGTCCGTCTGGATGCGCGAGGCCGGCGGCCACACGATCAACATGACGATGACGCCCGAGGTCCCGCTGGCCGCGGAGCTCGGCATCGGCACGGTGAACCTGTCGTTCGTGACCGACGCCGACGCGGGCCTGGCCCCGGTGACCGACGAGACGACGAGCACCGACGCCACGACCAACACCGAGGCGCCGGTCACGCACCAGGCCGTCATGGACCGTCTGGCCCGCGCGAACGAGGTCATCGTCCGCGCCATCGGCTCGATCGTCGCCGCGGTCCCCGAGGACTACACGCCGCGCGAACTCGTCCCGGCGAGCGCCAGCGCCCGCGTGATGGACCTCCGCCCGTGACCCGGCTGCTCGTGACCGGCGGCGCCGGGTTCATCGGCTCCGCGATCGTCCGGCAGGCCCTGGCGGCGGGACACGAGGTCCGCGTCCTCGACTCCCTCCGCACCGACGTGCACGGCGACCCGGAGGCCGTCGTCACCGCGCACCGGACCGCGGGGATCGAGCTCGTGCACGGCGACGTCCGTGACCGTGCCGCCCTCGACGCCGCGCTGCAGGACGTCGACGTCGTCTGCCACCAGGCGGCGAAGGTCGGCCTCGGTGTCGACTTCCAGGACGCGCCCGACTACGTCTCGAGCAACGACGCCGGCACCGCGCACGTGCTCGCCGCGATGGACCGTCTCGACATCGACCGGCTCGTGGTCGCGAGTTCGATGGTCGTCTACGGTGAGGGTGCGTACAGCACCGCCGACGGCGACCCGATGCGCCCGCCGGCCCGCCGCCGCGAGGACCTGGACGCCGGCCGCTTCGACCCGATCGGCCCCGATGGTCGGCCGCTCCGACCCGGGCTGATCGACGAGTCCGCCGCACTGGACCCGCGGAACGTGTACGCCCAGACGAAGGTCGCGCAGGAGCAGCTCGCCTCGTCGTGGTCCCGCGCCACGGGCGGCCGCGCCGTCGCCCTCCGTTACCACAACGTCTACGGCCCGGGCATGCCGGCGAACACGCCGTACGCCGGGGTCGCGTCCCTGTTCCGCTCGGCGCTGGCGCGGGGCGAGGCGCCGCGCGTCTTCGAGGACGGGGCACAGCGCCGCGACTTCGTGCACGTCGACGACGTCGCGGGAGCGAACCTCGCCGCGATCGACGCGACCGGCTCCGCGCCGTCCGAGTCGTTCCGCGCCTTCAACGTCGGTTCGGGCACGGTGCACACCATCGGCGAGATGGCCGCCGCGATCGCCGGTCCGGACGGTCCGCAACCGGTCGTGACCGGTGAGTACCGCCTGGGTGACGTGCGGCACGTGACGGCGTCGTCCTCGCGGATCGCGGACGAGCTCGGCTGGCGCGCGCAGGTCGACTTCACCCGCGGCATGCGGGAGTTCGCGACCGCGCCGCTCCGGGCGGCCGTGCGCTAGGTCCGGGCTCCCGCGCTGCGGCGCCGTCCTGTCCCCCCGAACAGGGCCGGGAGGCGCGTGGCGGCCCCGCCACGGGCCTCCCGGCTCCCACCCCCTCCGGGTGGGCGCGGTCGCACCACAGCGCGGTCCGCCGCGCATCGGCACACCGCGGACGGTGCGCAGAACGGCCGTCGGGGACGCGTTCACTGTCCCCCCGACAGCCGGGATCGTGTTTGCTCGTGTGCATGACGCAACACCCCGCCGCCGACCCCGACGCCGGACCGCACCCCGAGGACGACAGCTCGACCAGTCGATCCGACGGAGGGCACCGAATGGTCTCCATGAGCGTCGACGTGATCCTCCCCTGCCTCGACGAGGCGGACGCCCTGCCGCAGGTGATCGGTCGGCTCCCCGAGGGCTACCGGGCGATCGTCGTCGACAACGGTTCGACCGACGGCTCGGCGGACGTCGCCCGCGCGCACGGCGCCCTCGTCGTGACGGAACCGGTCCGCGGGTTCGGCTCCGCCTGCGCCGCCGGTGTGGCAGCAGCGACCGCCGACTACGTCGCCTTCTGCGACGCCGACGCGTCGATGGACCCCGCCGAGCTCCCCGCCCTCGTGCAGCGGGTCGCGGACGGTCGGGTCGACCTCGCCCTCGGCCGCCGTGTCCCGACGAGCCGCGGCGCCTGGGCCCCGCACGCACGCTTCGCGAACCGCGTGCTCGCCGTCCTCATGCGACGTGCGACCGGCTACCGACTGCACGACCTCGGCCCGATGCGCGTGATGCACCGCGAGGACCTCGTCGCCCTCGACCTCCGCGACCGCCGCAGCGGCTACCCGCTCGAGATGGTCCTCGCCGCCCACGCCGCCGGGTGGCGCGTCGACGAGTCGGACATCGGGTACGCGCAGCGCATCGGCGACAGCAAGGTCACCGGGACGCTCCGCGGGACGGTCAACGCCGTCAAGGACATGTCCCGCCTGCTCCGTGCGTACCGCCGGGAGGCCCGGACCCGCTCCGCCGCGCCCGTGTCGGTCCGCCAGCGCGTCGCCGCCGAGGCCCGCTCGTGACGGCCGCGCGCACCACGGGCGGACCCGGCACCGACGGGCCCGTGGGCATCACGGTCGCGGTCGTCGCGAAGGAGTGCCTGCCGGGCAAGGTCAAGACGCGCCTGACCCCGGCACTCTCCCCCCGAGGGCGCCGCACGGGTCGCCGCCGCGAGCCTCGCCGACACCCTCGCGACGGTCTCCGCGCTCCCCGCCGCCCGCCGGGTCCTGTTCTTCGACGGCGACGTCCTGCCCGAGGGTGCCGAGGGCTTCGACGTCGTCCACCAGCCCGGTGGCGGGCTCGACGAGCGCCTCGGGTTCCTGTTCGACACCGTGGACGAGCCGCTCCTGTTGGTCGGCATGGACACCCCGCAGGTGTCCGCCGACGCGCTCGCCCCGGTGTTCGCCGGTCCCGAGCGGGACGCGTGGTTCGGTCCGGCGGAGGACGGCGGGTTCTGGTCGCTGTACTTGCGCGAGCCGACCGGCGACCTGCTGCGCGGCGTGCCGATGTCGCAGGACGACACCGGGGCCGTGCAGCTCGCACGCCTGCGGACCGCCGGACTCGAGCCGGGCCTCCTGGCCGAGCTGCTCGACGTCGACACGCTGCCCGACGCCGAGCGCGTCGCGGCTCTCGCGCCCGCAACGCGGTTCGCCGCGGCCCTGGCCGCGGAGTCCACGACCACCTCCGGAGGTGTCCGATGACCGACACGACCAGCACCGTCCAGGCCTTCGGGGCCGGCGGCGACGAGCCCTACGCCCGCGCCCTGCGGTCCGACGGTCGACTGCGTCTGACGGACCCCGCCCGCCCCGGCGAGGTCGTCACGATGGACGTCGGCCGCTGGAGTGCCGCCGCGGACCGGGTCGACGTGTCGCTCCTCGAGGGTGCCGACGGCCCCGTGATCGACCTCGGGTGCGGACCGGGCCGGATGCTCGTCGCCGCGCTCCGGATGGGTCTGCCCGCGCTCGGCGTGGACGTCTCGGCCGAGGCCGTGGCGATCGCCCAGCGCTCCGGCGGTCGCGCGGTCCAGGGATCGGTCTTCGACCCGGTGCCGGACGAGGGCCGGTGGGACACCGCGCTCATCATCGACGGGAACATCGGCATCGGCGGCGACCCGGTCGCGCTCCTGTCCCGCGCCGCGCAGATCGTCCGGACGGGCGGCCGCGTGGTGGTCGAGACGAACCGCGACGCCGACGCCGACCGCACCTACACGGCCACGGTGACGGACGCGGACGGCCACGCCAGCTCGGCCTTCCCGTGGGCCGAGGTCGGCCTGCCAGCACTCCGTGCACACGCCGCCGCCGCGGGGCTCACCGCCCGTCAGAGTTGGACGGACGGCGGTCGGCACTTCTGCGAGCTCGTCGCCTGAGCCGTCCTTCTTTTGCATCATGCAAGAGAAGGACGTAGAGTGGTCGCAGCAGTCGACGGCGTCGCGGACGTCGACTCGACGGACGTGACACCTCGGCACGACAGCGAGGAGACCACCATGAACACCTTCCCCCCTCGGCGGGACCTTCGTGAGCGGGCTCCGGCAGCGCGACGAGCACGGCACGTACACCTCGTCCGCGGACGCCCGGACCGACACGATCGGGAGCTACACCGGCGTCGCCGTGGGCCGCCTCGGCCGCTTCGTGGACACGCGGTCCCGTCGACCGAGCACGGTCACCGCGAGCACCCGCACCGTCACCGGCTCGGTCCGGACGGCCACGGGGTCGTTCCGCACCGCCTGACCCGCACCACTCCCCCCAGACCGCGAGCGGTCGCACTCCCTGACGCCCCCCCTTCGTCCGGGAAGGCGGCCGCTCGCTCCTCGTCCGGCAGGCGGCCGTCCTGCTCGTCCAGCGGTGACCCTGAACGCGTCCACCCGTCGGATGCCAGGATGGGCACATGAACGACCGTGCCGGCACCCCAGCGACCGCAGACGACCTCGTCGACCTCGACGCCCTCATCGCCGCGTACTACGACCGGGTCCCGGACGTCACGAACCCCGAGCAGAAGGTCGTCTTCGGCACCTCCGGCCACCGGGGCTCGTCGCTCGACACAGCGTTCAACGACACGCACATCGCCGCCATCACGCAGGCGATCGTCGAGTACCGCACCGCGCAGGGCATCGACGGCCCGCTCTTCATCGGCCGTGACACGCACGCGCTCTCCGGCCCGGCCGAGCGGACCGCGCTCGAGGTCCTCGCCGCGAACGGCGTGCACGTCCTCGCCGACGCCGACAACGGCTACGTGCCGACACCCGCGCTGAGCCACGCGATCATCGCCTACAACACGGCCGGCCACGACGACACCGCCGACGGCATCGTCATCACGCCGAGCCACAACCCGCCGCGTGACGGCGGCTTCAAGTACAACCCGCCGCACGGCGGCCCGGCCGACAGCGACGCGACGACGTGGATCGCGGACCGGGCGAACGCGATCATCGCCGGCGGCAACGCCGAGGTGCAGCGCGCCGAGCACGCCACCCACGACGGCTACGACTTCCTGCACAACTACGTCGCGGACCTCGAGAACATCATCGACATCGACGCGATCAAGCGCGCCGGGGTGAAGATCGGTGCCGACCCGCTCGGTGGCGCGTCGCTGCCGTACTGGAACCTCATCCGCGACCACTACGGACTCGACCTCACCGTCGTGAACCCGGACGTCGACCCGACCTGGTCGTTCATGACGCTCGACTGGGACGGGAAGATCCGGATGGACCCGTCGAGCCCCTCCGCCATGGCGTCCGTGGTCGCGCGGAAGGACGACTTCGACGTCCTGACCGGCAACGACGCCGACTCCGACCGGCACGGCATCGTCACGCCGGACGGCGGGCTGATGAACCCGAACCACTACCTCGCCGTCGCGATCGAGTACCTGTACGCGCACCGCCCGCAGTGGCGCGAGGACGCGGCCATCGGCAAGACCCTGGTGTCGTCGAGCATCATCGACCGCGTCGCGGAGTCCCTCGGCCGTCGCCTGTGGGAGGTCCCGGTCGGGTTCAAGTGGTTCGTCCCCGGCCTGATCGACGGCTCGGTGGCCTTCGGCGGTGAGGAGTCCGCCGGGGCCTCGTTCCTCCGCAAGGACGGCACCGCGTGGACGACGGACAAGGACGGCATCATCCTGGCGCTCCTGGCGTCCGAGATCGTCGCCGTGACGGGCAAGACGCCGTCGCAGCTGTACGCCGAGCTGACCGAACGGTTCGGCGCCCCGGTCTACCAGCGGGTCGACGCCGCCGCCTCGAAGGAGCAGAAGGCGCGCCTCGGCAAGCTCGACGGCGACGCCATCCAGGCCGAGACCCTGGCCGGCGACCCGATCACCGCCAAGCTGTCGAAGGCACCGGGCAACGACGCGGCCGTCGGCGGCGTGAAGGTCGTCACCGACAAGGCGTGGTTCGCCGCCCGCCCGTCGGGCACCGAGGACGTCTACAAGATCTACGCCGAGAGCTTCGTCGGGCAGGAACACCTCGAGCAGGTGCAGCGCGAGGCCAAGGAGATCGTCGACGCCGCGCTGGGGGGCCTGACACCGGCCGTCGTTCCGTGCACGGCTGACCCCTGCCGTGCGCGCCGGGCCCCTGGTGCGGGTCCTCGGCGACCGCGCGATGCGGGCCTCCAGTCCAGCCGCACGTCGGGCTGTGGACGGCTGCCGATCCCCACAGGAACGCCCCGCCGGAGCACGCCGTGCGTGCGGCGGTTGTAACTTTGCACGCAGCGCAAAGTCCTCGGGAGTCCCGCACATGACACAGACCGCGACCGCACCCGCGGCCCCCACCACGGCGTCGAACGCCGTGATGAACCACCGCCAGATCCTCCTGGTGATCTACGGCCTCATGGCCGGCATGTTCCTCGGCGCCCTCGACCAGACGATCGTCGGCACGGCCATCCGCACCATCGGCGACGACCTGCACGGGCTCGACCAGCAGGCGTGGGTGACGACCGGGTACCTGATCGCCTCGACGATCACGACGCCGATCTACGGCAAGCTCTCCGACCTGTTCGGTCGGCGACCGCTGTTCATCACGGCCATCGGCATCTTCATCATCGGCTCGCTCGCGGCCTCGTTCTCGACGTCCATGCTCATGCTCGCCGGCTTCCGTGCGCTGCAGGGCCTCGGCGCCGGTGGCCTGATGTCGCTGCCGCTGGCGATCATGGGCGACATGCTCGCGCCGCGTGAGCGCGCCAAGTACCAGGGCTACTTCCTCGCCGTGTTCGGCATCTCCTCCGTCATCGGGCCACTGGTCGGCGGTGTCTTCGCCGGCGCCGACGACCTGCTGTTCGTCGACGGCTGGCGGTGGGTGTTCCTCATCAACGTCCCGATCGGCGTCATCGCGCTGTTCATGGTCTTGACGTTCCTGCACCTGCCCAACTTCGGCGAGCGCCGGAAGCCGCGCATCGACTGGTGGGGTGCCAGCCTCGTCATCGTCACCCTCGTGCCGCTGCTGCTCATCGCCGAACAGGGCCGCGACTGGGGCTGGGACTCCCCCCGGCGCCTTCGCCTGCTACGGCATCGGCGCACTCGGGCTCATCGCGTTCGTCATCGTCGAGCGTGCGATGGGCGACGACGCGATCCTGCCGCTGAAGCTCTTCGGCTCGCACGTGTTCTCGATGGCAGCCGTCCTGTCCGTGCTCATCGGCTTCGGCATGTTCGGCGCGATGCTGACCATCCCGCTGTACCTGCAGATCGTCAAGGGGGGTCACCCCGACCGAGTCCGGCTTCGCGATGCTGCCCATGGTCCTCGGCCTGATGATCTCCTCGATCGCATCGGGACAGATCGTCTCGCGCACCGGCAAGTACCGCATCTTCCCGGTCACCGGCACGGCCTTCACCGCCGTCGGCTACACGGTCCTGACGTTCCTGACCGCGGACCGCCCGCTGTGGTTCCTCATGACCGGGATGTTCCTCATCGGCCTCGGGCTCGGACAGCTCATGCAGACGCTGACCCTCGCGGCGCAGAACTCGGTGAGTCCGCGGGACATCGGTGTCGCCACCAGCGCCGCGACGTTCTTCCGACAGATCGGCGGCACGATGGGCACCGCCGTGCTGCTCTCGGTGCTGTTCAGCCTGATGCCGACCAACATCTCCGGGGCGCTCCAGAACGAGTCCGACCTCAAGAGCGCCCTGAACGCGGCGCTCAACCCGGCCGTGGCGAACGCCGAGCAGAACGCGGGCGTGATGGACCAGATCTGGGACCCGATCGTCACGCCGGTCAAGCGGAACGTGCAGGACGGTCTCGACCAGGGCGCCGTACAGGCCAAGCGCGCGGCGGACCAGGCCGTCACGGAGCGGGTCACCGCGGCCGTCCAGCAGCAGGTCGCCGCCGGACGGGTCCCCGCCGCGGCCGCCGACACGGTCATCGCCCAGCAGGTCGACGACGCGAAGGGTGCCGCCGAGCAGCAGGCACTGCGGGCCGCCGCCGCGAAGGCGAACGCCGAGGTCGTCGACGGCACGCTGCAGGTCGACTACTCCGACGCCGACCAGCGTCGTGACGTCGTCGACGCGGTGGCGCCGGAGCTCGTCGACCAGCTCCGCGACGGGAAGGGCGGGACGTCGTCGACCACGTCGTCCACCAACGACACGTCCTTCCTCAACGGCGCCGACCCGCGACTGAGCCGTCCGTTCCTGGTCGGGTTCAGCGACTCCGCCGTGACCGTCTACTGGGTGGGTCTGGCCGTCGTCCTCGTGGCGTTCGTCCTCACGTGGTTCTTCCGCGTGCCGCCGCTCCGGAAGACCTCGGCCCTGCAGGAGCAGGCCGACGCCGCACGGAAGAGCGCCGACGACGACCGCCTGACCGTCGACGCACAGCAGGCCGCCGCGGGGTCGGGTTCGCTCGTCTCCCCCCGACACCGGCTCGACGGCGGTCGTGCCCACCTCCCCCCGACGTCCTGCCGGCGGCGACGACGCACGGAGCGCACGCGGCGTCGACCCCGGTGGACGAGCCTCCGACGCTGACCGGCGCGATCCGGACGCAGCACGGCGCCCACGCTGCCGGCACGGCTCCGGCGACACCGTCGGGCCACGACGACCACCCGCACGGTCGCCACAGCGCCGAGTAGCTGCGCCGAGTAGCCCCGGACGAGGGCGGGTCCGAGCGACGGGACACCGCCGCGCGGACCCGCCCTCGTCACGTTCCGCGCCCGCACCGGGACGACTCCGTGCCGACTCCGGGCCGACCGGGGTAACGTCCGGACGATGAGTCTCGACGTGCGCAACGACACCGACAAGAACCAGTACTCCCTCGTCGAGGACGGCGAGGTGATCGGGCTGGCGGCCTACGAGGTCGACGGCGACGAGATCCGCTTCGTGCACACCGAGGTCGACCCCGAACACCGCGGCGGCGGCCACGCGTCGATGCTCGTCCAGAACGCACTCGACGACGTCCGCGCGAACTCCGACCGACGTGTCGTCGCCCAGTGCAGCTACGTCGCGGCCTGGGTCGAGCGGCACCCGGACTACCAGGAGCTCACGGCTCGCTGACGCGTTCCCGTCAGTACTGGCGGTCGTGCGTACCGGCCCGGTGCGCACCAGCCGAGTGTGCCCCGACGGCGGGCACCCGGATGAGCACCGACCCGCTCAGCAGGTCGTGGTCGTGACGGGACGGCGTCGGCGCCTCCCGCGGCAACCGCGCCTGCCGTTCGTACTCGGTCTGCGTCTCGTGCCGCGTCGGGGCGAACACCTCGTCCAGCATCCCGACCGCACCGCCGGATCCGCCCCCCGCGCGTGGCCTTGTTCGACAGGTCGATCCAGCCCAGACGGTCGGCGATCCACATCACGACGGCCGCGACGGCCACCGCCCCCCAGGAAGATCAACCAGTTCACGGGAGTGACGCTACGTGGCCGATCGACGGAGGACATCCGCCGCGCGGCTGATCCTCGCGATCCGCACCGACGGCGACGGCCGGACCCCGGGAGTCGGCGCTCAGGGCACGCGCTCGAGCCACTCCCGCGTCGAGAACTTCGTCTCGACGAGCTCCTGCGCCCGCTGCCGCTCGGCGTTGGTGACGTGCCCCTCGGTCGCGCCGTAGAGCTTCGTGAACGTGCCGATGAGCCGGTCGATGATCTCCGCGCGGGTCAGACCGGTTTGCGAGCGCAGCGGGTCGACCCGCTTCGCAGCGCTCGTCGTCCCCTTGTCGCTCATCTTCTCGCGGCCGATGCGGAGGACCTCCACCATCTTCTCGCCGTCCATGTCGTAGCTCATGGTGGCGTGGTGGAGGAGCGACCCGGTGCCGAGGCGCTTCTGTGCGGCCCCGCCGATCTTCCCCTTGGTCGAGGTGATGTCGTTGAGCGGCTGGTAGTACGCCTCGATGCCCAGGGACTTCAGCGCCTCGATCACCCACTCGTCCAGGTACGCGTAGGAGTCGGCGAACGTCATGCCCTGCACGAGGTCGGTCGGGACGTACAGCGAGTACGAGATGATCGCGCCCGCGTCCATGAACATCGCACCGCCGCCCGAGATCCGCCGCACGACCTGCACGCCGTACTTCTCAGCGCCGGCCGGGTCGACCTCGTTCTTGAGCGATTGGAAGGACCCGATGACGACCGCGGGCTGGTCCCACTCCCAGATGCGCAGCGTCGGCCCGCGGCGTCCGGCCCCGACCTCCTCGGTGAGGACCTGGTCGAGCGCGAGGTGCTCGTTCGGGCTGATCGGCCCCTCGTGGACGACCTGCCACTCGTAGTCCCGCCACGAGGAGGCGCGCGAGAGCGCCCGCCGTACCGCGACCCCGACGGACTCGGGCGTGAAGCCGAGCAGGACGGCGTCCTCCGGCAGCGCGTGGCGGACCGCGGCGGCGATGCCGGCCGCGTCGGTGTCGGCACGGAGCCCGTCCACCGCCTGGTCGATGAGCGGGAGCGCGTCGTCCGGTTCCAGGAAGAAGTCACCGGCCAGGCGGAACTGGTCGATCTTGCCGTCGACGACCTCCAGGTCGACGACGACGAGCTTGCCTCCGGGGACCTTGTACTCACCGTGCATGTCGCCACCCTATTCCGGGAGGCCCGTGGCGGCCCCGCAGCGGGCCTCCCGTCCGGCGGCCGGGAACGGCGTCCGTCGCCCGCAGTGCGACCCGATCACCTGAAAACGAACCGAGTTGCCGCTGTGCGTGTGCGGGCGTAGCGTCGTCACCACGCCTGGGGTGCGACCCCCCCCCCCCTCGAGCCTCGGGCGTCGCCACTCGATCCGTTCCCCCCCAATGGGTCGAGTGGTCCGGCCCCGGTCTGTTCCCCCCCCAACAGGCCGGGGTCTTCTCCGTCGGTGGGTGTGTTCATCCACAGGTCGCGGGTCGGTCGCTGGTTCCCGAATAGGGTCGTCGTGTGGTCAGACAGGACAGCGGCAGCCAAGGCAGCGGCAGCCAGGGCAGCGCCGGACAGCACGGCACAGGACCGCACGACGTCGGACCGCACGACGTCGGACCGCACCACATCGAACCGGGCGACGTCGGACCGGGCGTTGGACGTGGCGGCGGGGTCCGCGCATGGGCATGACCGGCGTCGTGGTCCGTGCTGTGGCGGGAGCGGCCGCCGTGGGGCTCGCGGCATCGACCGCAGCGGGTGTCGTGGTCGCCCGCAAGGCCGTCCATCCGCGTCCGAAGCGGACCGTGACCGTCCTCGACGTGGGTCCCGCGGGCGTCACCGTGCCGGCCGACGAGCAGACCCGGTGCCCGGGCGTGTACCGGGTGTACTTCGGGGACGACGAGCACAGCGTCCTGCTCGGTGACGTCCGCACCGACGACGGCGAGCGGGTGTGCCGCGCGGTGCTCGACGCCCCCCGCGACGCTGCCGGCCCCGGGTGACGAGCTGCTCTGGACGGGGTACCTCCTCGACGAGCCGACAGCCGTGTCGCCCGACTCCGCCCAGGTCACGATCACGGCGGACGGCTCGGACCGACCGGCCTGGCTCTTCCCCGTTCCCGGGGCGACGACGTGGGCGATCCACGTGCACGGCATCCACTCCAGCCGGACCGCCGTCCTCCGTGGCGTCCCCGACACCCTCGACGCCGGCATGACCTCGCTCGTGATCGGGTACCGCGGCGATGTCGAGGACGACCGTGGACTGCCGGCGACGTTCGGCTCCGACGAGTGGCACGACCTCGACGCCGCGATGCGGTACGCCGTCGACCACGGTGCGGAGCGGCTCGTCCTCGTCGGGTGGTCGATGGGGGCGACGATCGCGATGCACGCGGCGAGCGACTCCGCACTCCGGGACCGCGTGGACGCGATGGTCCTGGTGTGTCCGGCCCTCGACTGGTTCACCGCGCTCCGGTGGGGCGCGGTGAAGGCCGGCTTCCCGGGGTTCCTCGGCGTGCTCGGCGCCGGTGCGCTCACGCTGCCGGGACTCTCCCGGCTCGCCGGCATGCGGACGCCGATCCCCCCTCGGACGGATGCGACCGCGGCCGCCGGTCGGGGTCCCGCTGCTCGTGATCCACAGCGTCGGCGACCGGGACGTGCCGATCGACGCCTCGCGGCGCTTCGTCGCGGCGGCGGGACCGGCGGCGACCCTGGTGGAGGTCGCGTCCTGTCCGCACGGCTCGGAGATGAACCGGGACCCGGACCTGTTCCACGGGTCGGTGCGCCGGTTCCTCGCACGCGTGGCGGCACGGTCGGCGGATGTGGACGCGGCCGTGTCCACGGAGCACGGCGGCACCGCCAGCTGACACGGCGTCCTCCGACCGAGGCGTCGGCCTCGCCGGTCAGCTGCGGTCGACTGCCCGGTCGAGCCACGCGACGAGGTCCGCGACCACCTCGTCACGGTTCGTCTCGTTGTAGACCTCGTGCCGCGCCCCCCTCGTACACGCGCACCGTGACGTCGGAGAGCTGACCACGCCGCCGGTACGCCCGCGCGAGCAGCTCGACGGACCGGGGCCCGCCGAGCGAGTCCTCGGAGCCGACCTGCAGCAGCATCGGCAGGTCGTGCGGGATCGCCCGGCGCGGGACCCCGAGCAGCCGGAGGGTGTCCGGCAGCCCGAACAACCCGAGCACGTCGGCCTCGACCGCGAGCGGGTCGACCCCGACGGCGTCGATGACCGCCCGGTCCCGGGTGAGCCACTCGTGCTTCGTCGGACCGGACGCCGCGTGCCGCCGGTTGAGGTCCCCGCCGTTCATGAACCCGGGCAACCGGAGCGCGGTCGCCGACAGCACGACGCCCGCGTACCGCTCCGACGAGGTGTTCACGATCCGCTGGGCCATGAGCGACCCCCCACGAGTGTCCGAGCAGCACGACGGGCAGCCCGGGGTCGCCGTCCATCGCCACGGTCGTCATCTGCTCGACCGCCGCGATCGCCGCCCGCAGTCCACCCGGGCCCAGGCGTCCGAGCTTCCCGTGGTCGCCGTCCCACTGTCCGAGACCGGTCCGGCCGTGGCCGCGGTGGTCGGTCGCGTGCACGGTCCAGCCGGCGCGCACGAGGTCCTGGGCGAGCGGCTCGTAGCGCAGCGCGTGCTCCCCGACGCCGTGCGCGATCTGCACGATGCCCTTCGCCCTGCCCGCACGCCAGGTCGAGTAGACGATCTCGACGCCGTGTGCGTCGGTGAACGAGGAGTCACCTCGGGCAGCGGAGAAGGTGGGCACGGCGTCATCCTGGCAGACGTCGCACCTGTTCATCCGTCGTTCACGCGCACCTTCGGGTACCGGCCTAGCGTTCCGCGCATGGACGTCCTCGTCACCGTCGTGCTGGTGATCGTGGTGGCCCTCGTGTTCGACTTCACGAACGGGTTCCACGACACCGCGAACGCCATGGCCACCTCGGTGGCCACGGGTGCTCTCAAGCCCCGCACCGCCGTCCTCATCTCCGCCGTGCTGAACCTCGTCGGTGCGTTCCTCTCCACCGAGGTGGCGAAGACCGTGTCACAGGGCCTCATCCGCGAAGGAGAGGACGGCATCCACATCACCCCGACGATGGTCTTCGCGGGGCTCGTCGGCGCCGTGCTCTGGAACCTCGCCACGTGGTACTCCGGCCTGCCGTCGTCGTCCACCCACGCCCTGTTCGGCGGGCTCATCGGGGCGTCGGTGATCGGTGCCGGGCTGGACTCGGTCGACTGGGCCACGGTCGTCTCCAAGGTCGTGCTCCCGGCGCTGCTCTCCCCGGTCATCGCCGGGGTGATCGCCCTCGTCGCGACCTACCTGGCCTACACGATCACGAAGAACGCGACCACGCACGGCGCCGCCACCGGGTTCCGGCACGGCCAGACGGTGTCCGCCTCCCTGGTGTCGCTCGCCCACGGGACGAACGACGCGCAGAAGACCATGGGCGTCATCACCCTGACCCTCATCGCGGCGGGCTACCAGGGCGCGGGGACCGCCCCGGAGCTCTGGGTGGTCCTGACCTGCGGGCTCGCGATCGCCCTCGGCACGTACATGGGCGGCTGGCGGATCATGAAGACCGTCGGCAAGCGGATCTCGGACGTGCAGTCCCCGCAGGGGTTCGCGGCGGAGACCAGCTCGGCCGCGACGATCCTCGTGTCCTCGCACCTCGGCTTCGCCCTCTCGACGACGCACGTGACGAGCGGCTCGGTCATCGGTTCGGGCCTCGGCAAGAAGCTGGCCGACGTGCACTGGGGTGTCGTCGGCAAGATCGTCGTGGCCTGGGTGATCACGCTGCCGTCCGCCGCGGTGGTGGGCGGTCTGGCGACGTGGATCGCGTCGAGCTCCACCATCGGGCTGGTCGTCGTGGCGGTGCTGGCCCTGGTCGGCGGGCTCACGTTCGCCGTCCTCGCCCGCCGCAAGCCGATCGGTGCGGACGACGTGCGCGAGGGCGCCCCGGAGCGCGAGTCCGTGGCCGCCGGGAACTGAGGGAGGACCAGATGGACATCGACTTCGGAGCGATCGGCACCGTCGCGGGGGGTGGGCTTCGTGGCCGCCGTCGGCGTCGTGCTGCTCTACACGCTCGGCCTGCGCCTGCTCGGCACCGGTCAACCCGCCGACGTCGGCGGCGAGCGCACCCAGTACGCCGAGGAGACCCCGCGCTCGGGCTCGACACCGCGCATGGCGTCCCTCGGTGCCGGCGTCTGCTTCGCGCTCTGCGGCGCAGCCGTCCTGTACGGGATCTGGCTGACGATCCCCCCAGTTCCACTGACCGTTCGAGACGCCACCGTCTGCTCGAGACACCACCTCGCACCCGAGACGCCGCCGGTTCCGGCGGCGTCTCGTCCGTCGTGCGGCGTCACCCGGAGACGGGCCCGTCTCCCAGGCAGGCCCGTCTCACAGGCTGGGCAGGCAGACCCGCCTCGCAGGCACGCCCACCCCGCCCGCGGCCCACGTCCCGCGCCCGGCCGGGAGGCCCGCCCCACGGCGCCGCCAGGTGCGGCCTGGCAGGATCGCCGAGTGACCCACCACCGCATCGCGACCACCGCGGACACCGCCGTCGACGTGTTCACCGCCGAACGCCGGCCCGTGCTGACGGTCGAGCCCGGCGACACCGTCACCGTCCACACGCTCGACGCCGCCGGCTACACCGAGCGTCTGCCGGCACCGGGCGTCGACGTGCCGACCCTCATCAGTCCGCGACGAGGCCACTGCCTGCTCGGGCCGATCGCGGTCGCGGGCGCCCGTCCCGGGCAGGTGCTGGCGGTCCGGTTCGACGACCTCGTCCCGGACGACTGGGGCTACACCGGTTCCGGTGGGGTGGACACCCCGCTGAACCGAGCGCTCGGGCTCGCCGACCCGTCGACGCGAGGGCCGCTCCTCTGGGACATCGACGCGTCGGCGGGGACCGCCTCCAACCAGCTCGGACTCGGCGTCCGGACCGCCCCGTTCCTCGGCGTCGTCGGCGTTCCGCCGGAGGCCACCGGCGAGCATGTGACCACCCCGCCCCGGGCCGTCGGTGGCGGGAACATCGACTGCCGCGAGCTCGTCGCCGGCGCCACGCTGTACCTGCCGGTGACGGTGCCCGACGCGCTGCTGACGGTCGGGGACGGGCACGCCGCCCAGGGCGACGGCGAGGTCTCCGGCACGGCCGTCGAGTGCGGCATGACGACGACGATGACGCTGTCCCTGCTCGACACGGCGCCGGTCGCGGGCATCCACGCCGACACCCCGGCCGGGCGCATCACGTTCGGCTTCGACGCGGACCTCAACGCGGCGACGACGACGGCCCTCGACCGGATGATCGACTGGATCGCGGCGGAGCACGGCATCGGCCGCGCCGAGGCGCTCGCGATGGCGAGCGTCGCGGTGAGCATGCGCATCACGCAGATCGCCAACCGGACGTGGGGCGTGCACGCACTGCTCGCACACGACGCGATCCTCACGCAGACCCGCTGACGGACGGGAGGCCCGACGGTCGTGAGCAGGTCTGCTCACGACGATCGGGCCTCCCAGCCGGTCCGCCGGCCGGTGCACGCGCACCGGCTCGAGGCCGCCCGCGCGACCGCACGGAGGGTCGGTGCACGGAGGCGGGTGCGTGAGGGTCAGTGCACGGACGGTCAGTGCGCGGAGTAGCCGCCGTCCACCAGGTGGTAGCTGCCGCTGATGAACGACGCCTGGTCGCTCAGCAGGAAGAGGACGAGCGCGGCGACCTCGGTGTCGGTGCCGAGCCGTCCGGCGGCGTGCAGGGACTCGAGGCCGGCGAGCTCGTCGGCGCTCAGCGAGGACCGGACCAGCGGGGTGTCGATGAAGCCCGGGCCGACGGCGTTGGTGCGGACGCCCTTCGCGGTGTACTCGAGCGCCGCGACCTTCGTGAGCCCGACGAGTGCGTGCTTCGACGCCACGTAGGCCGCGTTGTTCGCGATGCCGACCGAGCCGAGGACCGACGACATGTTGACGACGGCGCCGCCGCCCGACTCGAGGATCGCGGGGATCTCGTAGCGGAGGCCGTAGAAGACCCCGTCCAGGTCGACGGCGCGGACGCGGTCCCACGCCTCGACGTCGTACTCGCCGATGGGCTGCGGGGCAGCACCGATGCCGGCGTTGTTCACGGCGAGGTGCAGTGCGCCGTAGGTGTCGACGGCGAACTGCACGGCACGTTCGTTGTCGGCGGCGAGGGCCGAGTTCGCGGCGACGGCGGCCGCGGTGCCACCGGCCTGCTCGATCTCGGCGACGACGCGCTCGGCCGCCTCCTGCTTGATGTCCGTCACGACGACGGAGGCCCCCGCTGCCGCGAGCTCCTTCGCGATCGACTCGCCGATCCCGCTGCCACCTCCGGTGACGATGGCGACCTTGCCCTCGAACCCGTTCATGCGTCCTGCTCCTCCTGGTGCCTTCCGGCCCGTCTCATCTGGGCAACACCTGTTGTCCAGATGCCCATCGTACGCCTGGCGGTCAGAGACAGCGGGGTGAGGCGGCCCAACTGGTTCGTTCGCTGAACTAATGAGGTAGGCTGACGATCCGTGACCGCCACCGACCCGCTCCCGACCACCGCGCGTCGCCGACCCGCTCCGCACGCCGCACTCGCGACCGACGTCCGTGTGGCCGTGAACCGGCTCTCGCGCACGCTCCGCGCGCAGAAGGCCGACACGTCCGTCACCGACGCCCAGTTCTCCGCCCTCGCCCTGCTGCACCGCGACGGGCCGATGACGCTCGCCGACCTCAGCCGGGCCGAGGGCGTCACGCCCCCCGTCGATGACGAAGACCGTGGACGTCCTCATCGGTCGCGGCCTGCTGACGAAGGACGACCACGGGGACGACCGACGCAAGGTGCTGCTCTGCCCGACCCCGGCCGGCGCAGAGCTGGTCGCCGAGACCCGGCAGCGTCGTGACGACTGGCTCAGTCCCCGGCTCACGGCCCTCACCGCGGCGGAACGACGGACCCTCGCCGCCGCCACGGACGTCATGCGGAAGCTCGCCGCCCGGTGAGCGCCGTGTTCCGGTCCCTCTCGGGACGCAACTACCGCATCTGGTTCGCCGGCGCCCTCGTGTCGAACATCGGCACCTGGATGCAGCGCACCGCCCAGGACTGGATCGTCCTCACCCAGCTGACCGACGACGACGCCGTCGCGGTCGGCGTCACGATGGCGCTGCAGTTCGGTCCGCAACTGCTCCTGCTGCCCTGGACCGGGTTGGTCGCGGACCGTTTCGACCGGCGTCGCATGCTCATGGTGACCCAGGGCCTGATGGGACTGCTCGGGCTCGGACTGGCCGTGATGGTCCTCACCGACACCGCGACGCTGTGGACCCTGTACGGCTTCGCCCTCGCACTCGGTGTCGTCGCGGCGTTCGACACCCCGGTCCGACAGGCGTTCGTGTCCGACGTCGTGACGGGCGAGAACGTGTCGAACGCCGTCGCGCTGAACTCGGCGTCGTTCAACGCCGCCCGGCTCGTCGGCCCGGCGGTCGCGGGGGGTCCTCATCGCGGCGATCGGCTCCGGGTGGGTGTTCGTCATCAACGCGGGGTCGTTCCTCGCGGTGCTCGTGGCCCTGCGCTTCGTCGACCCACGGCAGCTCGCCGACCGCCCGCGGGCCGCCCGCGGGAAGGGGCAGCTCGTCGCGGGGTTCCGGTACGTCCGCACCCGGCCGGACATCCTCGTCGTGCTCGCCATGGTCTTCGTGGTCGGCACCTTCGGCGTGAACTTCCCCATCTTCACCTCGACGATGGCGCGGGTGGAGTTCCACCGGGGTGCGGGTGACTTCGGGCTGCTCAACTCGGTGATGGCGGTCGGCTCGGTGCTCGGCGCCCTGCTCGCGGCACGACGCGACGCTCCCCGGATGCGCACGCTGGTCCTCGCCGCCGGCGGGTTCGGCCTCGCCTGCACCGCGGCCGCCCTCGCCCCGACCTACTGGGTCTTCGCGGTCCTGCTCGCCTTCGTCGGCCTCGCAGCCCTGACCTTCATGACCACGGCGAACGCCCTCGTGCAGACCACCACGACCCCGGCCATGCGGGGCCGCGTGATGGCGCTCTACATGGCGATCTTCGTCGGCGGCACCCCCGTCGGCGCTCCCGTCGTCGGTGCCGTCGCCGACGCCTGGGGACCGCGGTGGGCGATCGTCGTGGGCGCGCTCGCGGGCTTCGTCGCGCTCGCCATCGCCGTCCTGTGGCTCGTCCGGTCCCAGCACCTCCGGCTGCGGTACGACGCCGACGCACGTCTGCACCTCGCCGTCACGCGGTCGACACCGGTGGTCGGGACGCGGGCGAGCCGAGCGGCCGTGCGCCGGGACCTCGAGCACGACGAGGTGGTGGCGGACCGGTCGAGCGCCGTCTGACCTGACCTGGCCCTGGCCCTGGCCCTGGCCCGGATTGGCCCGGCCCGGTCCGGCCCGGTCCGGCCCGGTCCGGCCCGGTGTCAGCCGACCGGTTCGGGTGCGGCGAACACGCGGGCGTCCAGCGCCGCCGTCACCGTCTCCGCGGCCAGCGCGAGCCGCGCTCCGGCGGACCGGGCGGCGTCGACCGCGGTGTCCGGCGTCAGGGTCTCGAGCTCGGCGCGGGCATCGCCGAACGCCCGGACCTCGGCCGCCAGGTGCACGCCGACGAGGTCGTCGAGGCACTCCTCGCTGCGGCGGGTGAGGAAGAGGAGCGAGCGCGGGCTGTGCGCGTCGAGGAGCAGGAACGTGGCCGCCTCCGAGGACGTCGTGCCGCGCCGGTGCTCGCGGTGGAACGCCTCCCCCCGCACCGCAGGCACGCAGCGCGGTCGTCCACGACGCCGCCGAGGCCGGGTCGAGGAGGTCGGACGCGAGCATCCGCGCGGTCACCGTCAACCGGGTGAGCGAGCGACCGAGGGTGAAGAACTCCCACACCTCGTCGCGACTGGCGTCCCCGTCGACGACCCCGACCGCGAGGGCGCTCCGTTCGCGGACCCAGCCGAGGAACTCGTGCGCCCGCTCCCCCCGCGATCTTGCGCGGCAGCCGCGACCGCGTCGTGTTGAGGCAGTCCCACAGCTCGGTGGAGACGACGTCACGCGCACGACGCGCGTCGTCCCGGGCGACCGCCACCGCAGCGGCGATGGAGGCCGGTTCGTGGCGGTCGAGCGCCAGGGCCTCCAGGGTCGCGTCCGGACCGAGGTCCGCGTCCTCCGGCACGGTGGCGCCGACGACGCCGCGGAGGCTCCGGCCGATCGAGCCCGTCTCGGCCGCGGGGTCCCGGCGCGCGAGGTGCACGTCCAGCAGACGCGCGACGACGTCCGTCCGCTCGACCGCGCCCCCCGACGCTGTGGACGCTCCGCGCGAGTCGGTTCAGCACGGCGACTCCTGCATGCGGCGAACCTACTGACCGCGCGTTGCCGGGGTGTTTCGGGATGACGTCCCGAGTGTTGCAGACCGTCGCTCGCTTCGTTCCCTGGACGGTGGACGTGCATGTGACGCGCTCGCTAGACAAACTAACTAGACCGTCTAGCATTGATCCCATGACTTCCGAGGTGACGACAGCAGCCCCGGGTTTCTGGTACGGCGAGGACTCCCGGGTCGACGCGGTGGACGTGCTGAACGCGCTGCGTCGGTACCGCACTGCCGAGAGCTCCGCCCAGCGTCGTGTGCGTGAGGAACTCGGGATCGGTGAGAACGCGTTGATGGCCCTGCGGGTGCTCGTCGACGCCGAGACGTCCGGCCGGACCGTCAACTCGAAGGAACTCGCGGAGCGCCTCGGCATCACCGCGGCGTCGACGTCGGCGCTGGTGGACCGGCTCGTCCGTTCCGGTCACGTCGAACGGCACGCTGACCCGGCCGACCGGCGTGGGGTCATCCTCACCGCCACGGGTCGCTCGATGCGTCGGGCCCTGGCCGTCATCGGGGACCTGGACTCCCGTGCCGTCGAGGTCGCGCAGCACCTGCCCCCCGGAGGACATGGCCGTGGTCGTGGCCTTCCTGCGCGAGATGGCGGGCGCCGTCGACGAGTCCGCGGACCACGACGAGCACTGACGTCCGTGTCGCGACACGTCCCGCCGTACGCTGAGGGCATGCGCGAGCCCGAGGACGACATGCCCGCGGCCGAACTCGACGCGCGTGCCCGGGCAGATGCCGCACTGCGACGCATCCGGGACGGCGCGGATCCCGCGCAGGAGGCCTTCACGCTCGCGAACACCCTGAACGACGAGTCCGTGGGCCGGGTCGCCCGACGACTCCGGCAGGTGTTCCGCCGGTCCTGACGGTCGTCAGAACGCGGTGCCGACCGCCGCGATGTCGTCCCCGCCGTGCCCGGCAGCGCTGGCCTCGGCGTAGACCCGGCCGAGTGCGTCGAGCAGGGTGGTGTCGACGCCGGCATCCCGAGCTGCCTCGGTGATGAGAGCGATGTCCTTCCGCAGACCGTCGAGGGCGAACTGCGCCGGGAACTCCTGCGCGATCATCGCCGCGCCCTTCGTGTGGGCGTAGGCGGAGTCGCTCGCCGACCCCTCGATCGCCTGGAGGAACAGCTGCGGGTCGAGGCCGAGTGCCGAGGCGATCGCCAACGACTGCCCGGTGGCCGCGGTGATCGACGCGATCCAGGCGTTGGCAGCCAGCTTCAGGGCAGTCCCCTGGCCGACCCGGTCGCCCGCGTGGACGACCTTGGCGCTGACGGCATCGAGCACGGGCTCGACGACGGACACCGCGTCGGGATCGCCCGCGACGAGCATGGTCAGCTTGCCCTGCTCGGCCGGCGCCTTCGTGCCGAGCATCATGGCCTCGACGAGGGTGATGCCGTACTTCGCGGCGAGCTGCACGACGGTCTCCGTGCCCGGCACGCCGATCGTCGACGCCTGCACCCACACGGCATCTTGCGGCGCATCACCGGCGGCCTGCTCGAGGACGTCGACCACTGCGTCGGTGTCGAACAGGGTCAGCAGCACGACCTGGGCATCGGCGACCGCGTCCGTGACCTCTGCCACGACGGTCGCGCCGAGGTCGGCGAGGGGTCGCGCGCGCTCCGTCGTGCGGTTCCACACCGTGACGTCGTGCCCTGCGCGGAGCAACGACTGCGCGACACCCGCTCCCATCGCTCCGGTTCCCAACACCGACACGCGCACCGTGGTCTCCTCACCGCGTGGCCCGAGCGCCACGACCAGGTCGACGGTACGCCGCTCCGCGGGGCGGCGTCCCGGTCGGCTCGAGCCAGGACGGTGGGGTCGAGGCAGAGCGGCGGGGTCGGGCCCCGCGCACCGCAGGGTGCGCACCGCCGGATGCGCGCCGCCGGGTGCGCGCCGCCGGGTGCGCGCCGCGGGTCAGGACCGGATGACGCCGCTCGTGGTGATCCGGTCGAGCTCGACGGCGATCGCGTCGACGACCGCCTTGGTGACGGCGTCGACGACCGCCTCGACCAGGGGCAGCTGCTCACGGCTGACGGGGTACTCGCGCGCCAGAGACGCGCGGAGGCGGGCGGGGATCCCGTCGATCACGGCGATGAGGTCCGTGGGGACGGGTGAGGCGGGAGGAACCGGCGCGACAGGAGGGGTCGCCTGGGCGGGCGCGGTGGGCTCGGCGGGCGCGGTGGGCTCGGCGGGCGCGGTGAGCACTGCAGGGTCCGTGAGCACTGCGCGGTCCGTGAGCACTGCGCGGTCCGTGAGCACTGCGCGGTTCGTGAACACTGCGGGGTCCGACGTGCTCGGACCGGCCAGTCCAGCGGGGGGCATCGAGTCGGACCGGAGCGGCCGGTGCACCAGGTACGCCCGGTGCGGACACTGCACCGCCTGACGGACGACCGGCAGCGGGAGTGACGCCGGCCGCGGCCGTTCGCCGGGCGATCGCGTCGAAGAGCGGCGTGGAGGACACAGCGGACCTTTCCCGAGGAGGAGTCGGATGTCCCGCCGATGTCGGTGCCGGCGAGTGGGACCGAGCATAGTGCGCGTATTTCACATCTGCAATACCCGGCGCCCGCAACTCACCCGGCGGCGGCGACCACGTCCAGGACCGCACGCCCGTAGGACTCGAGCTTGGCCGCACCGACTCCGGAGATCTCGGACAACTCGTCGAGGTCGGACGGTCGTACCGCGGCGATCCCGCGCAGGGTGGCGTCGTTGAACACGACGTACGCCGGGACCCCCCTGCTCGCGTGCCTGTCCGGCTCGCCACTGTCGCAACGACTCGAACAGCGGCATGGCCTCCTGCGGCATGTCCGACACGACGGCTCGGCGGGAGCGACCGACACGCGGCGCCTTGACCGGGTCGCGACGCATCCGGACCTCGACCCGTCCGGCCAGGACGTCGGCGCTGGTCGGGCTGAGGACGAGCGTGCCGTACCCGTCGCCGGAGACCGCCACGTACCCCTGTGCCAGGAGCTGGCGCGCGACGGCCTTCCAGTCGGCGTCGGACAGGTCCTGGCCGATGCCGAACGTCGCGAGGGTGTCGTGCCGGAGTTCCTGCACGCGCGGCGATTGCTTGCCGGTGAGGATGTCCACGAGGTGCGCCACCCCGTACCGCTGCCCGCGCTCACGGTCGAGCCGCACGATCGTCGACAGCAGCTTCTGTGCGGGCACCGTGCCGTCCCAGGACTCCGGCGGCGCGAGGCACGTGTCGCAGTTGCCGCACGGCGTGGACTCCTGCCCGAAGTAGGCGAGCAGTCGCACCCGTCGGCACTCGACCGTCTCGCACAGGGCGAGCATGGCGTCCAGGTGCGCGCTGAGCTGCCGGCGGTGTGCGGCGTCGCCCTCGGACTGGTCGATCATCCGGCGCTGCTGCACGACGTCGTTCAGGCCGTACGCCAACCACGCCGTCGAGGGCAGTCCGTCGCGGCCGGCACGACCGGTCTCCTGGTAGTAGCCCTCGACCGACTTCGGCAGGTCGAGGTGCGCGACGAAACGGACGTCGGGCTTGTCGATGCCCATGCCGAACGCGATCGTGGCGACCATGACGATGCCGTCCTCGCGCAGGAACCGGGACTGGTTGCGCTCACGCACCCGGGCGTCGAGGCCGGCGTGGTACGGCAACGCGGCGATCCCCTGGTCGACCAGGGCGGCAGCGGTCCGCTCGACCGAGTTGCGGGAGAGGCAGTAGACGATGCCGGCGTCCCCGCTGTGCTCGGTGCGGATGAACGTCAGGAGCTGCTGCAGGGCGCCGGTCTTCGGCTCGATGCGGTACTGGATGTTCGGCCGGTCGAAGTCGGCGACGAAGTGGGCGGCGTCGTCGAGTCCGAGCCGGGCGGAGATCTCGCGGTGGGTCTGCGGCGTCGCGGTGGCGGTCAGGGCGATGCGCGGCACGGTCGGCCAGCGCTCGTGCAGGATGCTCAGCTCGAGGTAGTCCGGCCGGAAGTCGTGCCCCCCACTGGGCGACACAGTGTGCTTCGTCGATGGCGAAGAGCGCGATGCGGGCCCGGTCCAGGAGCGCGCGCGTCGACTCGATCCTCAGGCGCTCCGGAGCGAGGTAGAGCATGTCGACCTCGCCGGCGACGATCGCGCGCTCGACCCGAGCACGTTCGTCCGGCGCCTGCGTGGAGTTGAGGAACGCGGCCCGGACGCCGTTCGCGGCGAGGGCGTCGACCTGGTCCTGCATGAGGGCGATGAGCGGCGAGACGACGACGCCGACGCCGTCGCGCACGAGCGAGGGCACCTGGTAGCACAGCGACTTGCCGCCGCCGGTGGGCATGAGGACGAGGGCGTCCCCGCCGGCGACGACACGGTCGATGATCGCGGCCTGCTCCCCGCGGAAGGCGTCGTACCCCCCAGACCCGGTGCAGCACGTCGAGGGCAGCGGAGCGGGTGCCCGCCGACTCGGGCGCGGGCGCGGTGGGACTCATGCGACGAGCCTACGGCCGGGGGCCGACACCACCGGACTTCTCCACAGTCACCGCTGCGGACGTGGCGTGACCGGCATCGGCATCGGCATCGGCATCGGCGGACGCACCGACACCCTCGTCCGGGTCGGCACCGGCGCCGACCCGCACCGGCTCCCGCACCGAGTCGCCGGGGGTGACCGACCCGTCACCGAGCGCCGGCGCACCGGACCAGCCCGGGCCTCCCGGCCGGAGCCACTGCCGACCGCCCGCCCAGGGCGGCACCGGTCCACGGAACCGCGGGGCCTCCTGTCCGGGGAACCGACGGTCCAGCTTCCGCCAGTGGGCCACGAGCTCGACGAGTCCCCAGTACCCGAGGGACGACGCCAGCGTGACGACGAAGCCCTGCCACGAGCCCTGCGAGCCTTCGCCGGTCAGGTCGATCTCGGACCAGCCCGGCGCCTGCAGCACGAAGATCATGATGTTGTTCAGCGCGTGCTGGAGGACCGTCGCCTCGAGCCCGCCGGTCCGGAGCACGATGACCGCCGCGACGAGCCCGAACGAGCCGACGTCGAGGATGCCCCAGATGTTGTACCCGTTCGGGACGTGCAGGACGGCGAACAGCAGCGTCGAGACCCCGACGGCGACCACGGTGCTGACGACCCGCACCGGGATCCACGAGCCGATGGTCTGCATGAGGAACCCGCGGAAGACGTACTCCTCGGCCGCCGCCTGGAACGGCACGAGCAGGACGACCAGGAGGATCGTCACGGTCAGCGTCTTGACCGACACGGTGGACTGACCGATCGCGGCGGTGTTCCAGTGCAGCCCGCCGTCGAACGCGAACATGCCCCACGACTGGAGCAGGAACATGATGATCCCCAGCACCAGCAGCGGCAGCAGGCACCACCCGAGCCAGCCCCACCGGATCCGTAGCCGGATCGAGGACAGCAGCCCGTACGGACCGAGCCGCGCGATCCTCATCGACAGCATGATCGCCGGCAGGAGCACCACGAGGGACACGAGCGACATCGACAACACGAGCGGGTCCGTCGGGTCGAGCGCCCCCCTCGGACAGCTTCGCCAGCAGGTCGTTCAGCCCCTCCGGGCCGCGCTGCACCCCGATCGGCACGAGGTAGGCGATCGCGATGACGATCTGCGACAGCACGTAGAAGCCGAGGAAGACCGCCAGGGCCACGAGCGGACGCCACCACCGCCAAGCCGCATCGACACGGGGCAACCGGTGGTAGGGAACGCTCACGCCGAGCAGGGTACCGGTCCGGGCAGGATGGGACCCGTGATCACCGTGCTGCTCGGCCTCGCCGGCGCCGTCGTCTACGGCGCCGCGGACTTCCTCGGCGGCCTCGCGTCCCGCCGGGCACGGGCGGTGTCCGTGACGGCGGTCGCCGCCGCCGTCGGTCTCGCGCCGCTCCTGGTCGGACTCGCCCTGCTCGGCGGTCGCTTCGGCGGCGAGGCCGTCCGATGGGGCGTGGTGGCGGGGGTCTCCGGCGGCGTCGGCGTGCTCCTCCTGTACGCGGCGCTCGCGACCGGACCGATGAGTGTCCTGTCGCCGCTGACGGCGGTCTTCACCGCGGTCGTGCCGGTCGCGGTCGCCCTCCTCCGCGGCACGGTGCTCTCCCCCGCTCGGGGTGGTCGCGCTCGTCGTGGCGGGCGTCGCCGTCGTCCTCGTGGCGGCGGTGCCGGACAGCGGTGGTGCCCGCCTGACCGCCCGCGGGGTCGTCACGGCAGCAGCGGCGGGGTGCGGGCTCGGCGGGATCGTCCTGGCGTACGACGCATCACCGACGGACGCGGGCGTCGCGACGCTCGTGGTGGCGCGGGTCGTGCAGGCGGTCCTGCTCGGTGCGGCGGCGCTCGTGGTCGTGCGGCTCCGGCCGGGAGGCCCGCCACACGACGCAGGGTCGGCCGGCGGCCCTGCCGGCGCCGGGTCCGGTGCCGTGCGGTCCGGACCGGGCCGGGCGCTCGTGCTCGTGGTGGTCGGGTGCGGGGTCCTCGACGCCGTCGCCAACCTGTTCATCCAGGCGGGCCTGCACTCGAGTGACGACCCGTCGACCCTGCCGGTGATGAGCGTGCTCAACGCGCTCTACCCGATCGGGACGGTCCTCCTCGCCGGGCTCGTGCTCCGTGAACGGCTCACCGCGGTGCAGGCGACGGGCATCGTGCTGGCGTTCGCCGCATCCGTCGGGCTCGCCCTGTCCTGAGAAGACTGCGAGGAATCGTCAGACTCCGGCCGCGTCCGCTCGCTCGACTCCGGCCGCATCCGGCCCCGGACCCGCATCGTCGACGACGAGCCGCTTGCCCAGCGAGACCGCCTGGTCCGGCGCGTACCCGAGGGTCTCGTAGAAGGCGATCACCTGCTCGTTCCCGGCGCGGACCTGCAGGTTCAGCTTCGGGCACCCCATGTCCGTGAGCAGCCGCTCGAACTCGGCCATCATCGCCCGTCCGAGCCCGCCGCCCTGCAGGTCCGGGCGCACCGCGAGGTAGTTCACCCAGCCCCGGTGCCCGTCGAAACCGGCCATGCCCGCGGCGACGACCTCCGGGGCACCCCCCGGCAGCGCCCTCCGCGACCAGGAACAGCTCGGGCTGCACGGTGAGCTTGCGTGCGATGTCCCGACGGGGGTCGTTCCAGGGTCGGACGAGCCCGCAGGACTCCCACAGCGCGACGACGGCGTCGGTGTCCTCGGGACGGAACGGGCGGATGAGGTGCTCCATCTCCACCACGGTAGCGGTGGACCGCCCTGTGGATGATCCCCGCAGCGAGCCGTCGCCGTGGTCTGATAGACCTACTGCGCCGTCCACACGAACCGGAGCCCCAGTGACCTCTCACGACACGCTGCCGACGCGACGCGACGCCCGCGACGCGGCCGATGCCGAGCGGCCCCGGCGACGACGCCCCCCGCCAGACCGTCTTCGGCGCGCTCGTCGCACTGCTCGCGGAGCTCCTCATCATCGCGGGAGCGGGCACCGGGCTCTACGTGGTGTGGACCGCCTGGTGGACGGACGTCGTCGCCGTGAACGAGCAGAGCGCCCTCGTGGAGACGCTCGGGCAGCCGGAGACCAAGAAGGCCGTCGGTCCGGAGCACCGGGACGAGGCACCCGTGCTGTCGGAGCCGCCGGGGCTGTCGACCGTGTTCGGCACCATGCAGATCCCCCCGCTTCGGCGCGGACTACACGCGTCCGATCGGGGGAGGGCACGGACCGCGAGCAGGTCCTCAACACGATCGGGCTCGGGCACTACCAGGACACCGCGATGCCCGGGGCCGAGGGCAACTTCGCCGTCGCCGGTCACCGTGTCACCTACGGCAAGCCGCTCAACCAGATCGCCGAGATGCAGGACGGTGACTCGATCGTCGTCCGTGTCACGGACGCGGAGAAGGAGTTCGACGTCTGGTACGTCTACAAGGTGACCGACAGCCAGATCGTCACGCCGGACAAGATCGAGACCATCGCTCCGGTGCCGAACAAGCCCGGGGTCGAGCCGGGCGCCGAGGACCGCTGGCTCACCCTGACGGCCTGCCACCCGATGTGGTCCGCTGCCGAGCGGTACATCGTGCACGCGAAGATGGACTACTGGATGCAGGCGTCGGACGGCACGCCGAAGGAACTCTCGGAGACGGCCAAGTGATCTTCCCCCCTCGTGTGGCGCCTCCTGCCCGGCCCCACTGCGCTCAAGGTGCTCGAGCTGCTCGTGCTCCTGGTCGCGATCGTGTTCGTCCTCTTCACGTGGGTGTTCCCGTGGATCGCCGCCGACATCCTGCCGCCGCCCGACGGCACCGTGGACGCACCCCACTCCCCCCTGACCGGCGGACGATCACCGGGCGCTGACTGGAGAGCGCTGACCGGCCGGCGCTGACTGGTCGGCGCTGACCGGCTGGCGCTGAGCGGCTGGCGCTGAGCGGCTGGCGCCGACCGGGTTGCCCGACAGGGGTCCGGCAGGTCAGACGGTGGTGGTGACGCGGGAGCCGCCTTCGGGCGTGCGTCGGACGGCGATCCGCTCGGGGATCCGCTGCTTGAGCTCCTCGACGTGGCTCACGATGCCGACCTGCCGTCCGCCCGCGGTCAGCCGTGACAGCTGTCCGATGACGTCGTCCAGGGTCTCCGGGTCGAGGGTGCCGAACCCCTCGTCGACGAACAGCGTGCCGAGCGACACCCCGCCCGCCTCCGCCTGCACGACGTCGGCGAGCCCGAGCGCCAGGCACAGCGAGAACGTGAAGGTCTCACCACCGGACAGGCTCCTCGGGTCCCGGGTGCTGTCCGTCAGGTGGTCGCGGACCGCCAGTGCCAGGCCGGTCCGCCGGGCTCGGGTTCCGGTCTCCCGTTCGTCCGACGTCTCGAGTGCGAACCGTCCGGCGAGCATCGCCCGCAGCCGGTCGTTGGCTGCTGCGACGACGTCCTCGAACCGCCGCATGAGCACGTAGGTCCCGAGCGTGATGCCGGTCGGGTTCGCGGTCGGTGCCGCGGTGGCGATGTCGGCGAGACGGACCACCGCGCGGCTCTCGGCGCTCGTGGTGTCCCGTGATCGGACCGCCCGTGCGAGGTCGGCGGCGCACCGCTCCGCAGCGGCGGCACGCTCGGCCGCGGCTGCTGCGGCTCGGGTGGCGTCGTCGAGGGCGGCGGCAGCGGCATCCCGGGCGCTCCGGGCGGCGTCGAGGTCGAGCACGACGCTGCCCTCGCCGTCCTCGCGCGCCGTCGTGGCCGCCAGGTCCTCCGCTGCCGCGACCACCGCCGGCTCCGCGAGTCCGGCCTCGACCACGGCCAGCTCCCGGTCCGCGGCGGCCACGAGCCCGCGGAGTCGATCCGCCTCGGTGCGGTCGAGGGCGGCGGCCCGTGCGGAGCCGACGTCGGTGAAGCCCTGCGCCTGGACGGCGGCGTCGACCTCGGCCTTGCGGTCGGCGACGTCCCGCTCGGCGGCGGTCACGCGGTCGTCCAGGTCCGCCACGGTACGGAGCACGGCGGCCACGGCCTCGACCCGTCCGACCAGGCCGGCCAGGGTCTCGTCGACGCCGGGGTCGATGGCGGTCCTCGCTTCCGACCCGGCACCTGCTGACTCGGCCTCGATGGCGACCGCGAGCACGGCCTGTCTCGCCGCCTGAACGCGCTGCTCGTCGTCGGCGATGCGAGCGCGGTCTCCGTCGACGCGGTCGGCGAGGATCCGACTGCGCGTGACGAGGTCGTGGTGGTCCTCCTCGAGCGACCGGGTCACCCGGTCGTGCGCCTGCAACCGATGCTCGTGCTCCTCGACGGCGTCGGCCGCGGCACGGGCTGCGTCAAGGCGGGCCTCCGCCTCGCTGCGCTGCCGAGCCACGGACGCGTCGTCGTGGTCACCGACGGCCTCGGTGAGGCGGACGAGCTCGGCACTGGAGACGGCGTGCTCGGCCGTCGCGGCGGCGAGGGCGCGCTCGGCGTCAGCGCGGGACGCAGCGGCGCGGTCGATCTGGTCGGCGCTCGGGTGGTCCTCCTGCGGCTGCGCCACGGCCGGGTGCTCGACCGCACCGCAGACGGGGCAGACGTCGCCCGGGGTCAGCGCCGCGCCGAGTTCACCGGCCAGGCCGGCGATGCGGCGAGCCCGGAGGTCGTTCTCGACCGAGAGTGCGCCGGACGCGGTGGCGGCCGCCTCGCTGACGGCGGCTGCGGTGTGCGCTGCGGTGTCGGCAGCGGCGGCCCGTGCGGCGAGCAGACGCGCGAGTTCCCGTGCGGTCTCGACCGCGCGTGCAGCAGCATCGGCATCGGCCGCGGTGTCGGCTGCCTGGCTCGCCGCGAGGACGATCGCGGCACGCTCGTCCGGCCGGGCAGCGAGTGCCTCGGCGGCGGTACCGATCCGGGTGCGCGTCCGTTCGAGCTCCTCGACCGCGGTCCCGACCGCGACCGTCCGGTCGGCGAGGGTCCGCTCGAGCTCGACGAGGTGCCGGACGTCGGCGAGGACCGCCGCGAGCCGGTCGTGGGTCGCCCGGGGTGCCGGATCGGTGACCTCGTGCCGGTCGCGGACCGTCGAGCGCTCGCCCACCAGCGCGGTGAGGCGGTCCTCCGCCGAGGCGGCGCCGTCCGCGACCGCCACGACCACGGCGGCGTGGTCCGCGAGGACGAGGGCGGTCCGGTGCTCGGCGACGGCCTGCACTCCGGCGGCGATGGCGTCCTGGCGGGCGAGCAGGTCACGGCGCCGGTCGACGGCCGCCTGGCGCGCGGTCAGGTCCTGCAGGTGGGCGACGGTGTGCTGTGCGGTGGCCGCGGCGCGGGCGCGTGCGTCCTCGTGCGCGGCCGCGGTCCGGTGCAGCACGGCCACGACGTCGCCGGCGGTCGACTCGTCGGCGTCGTCGTCCCCGGAGGCCTGGCTGAACCGGCCGAGCGCGTCGCGCACCCGGGCGTCCGCCGCCTCGACCTCGGCGACCGCAGCCCGTCGCCGCGCCGCGAGTTCGTCGGCGGTCCGGTCGTAGACCGCGGTCCCGAAGAGCGACTGCAGGAGCTTCCGACGGTCCTCACCGGGAGCGCGGAGGAACTTCGCGAACTCCCCCCTGGGGCAGCACGACGGTCTGCAGGAACTGGTCGCGGTTCAGGCCGACGACGCGGGCGACCTCGGCGCCGATCTCCGGCGCCCGGTGGGACAGCGGTTCGCCGACCAGGTCCGACGGGTCGGCGAGTCGCCAGAGCTGCGCGGACGCCTGCTGCCGGATCGTGCCGCTCCCCCCGTTGCTTCGGACGGTCGTAGGGCGGCGTGCGACGGACGCGGTACACGCCCGCACCCGTCTCGAACACCAGGTCCACGAAGGGCTCGACGGCGGGGTCGGCGTGCTGGCTGTGCAGTCGATCGGCACTGGCGTCACTGCCGGCGAGGCCGCCGAAGAGCGCGTACACGACCGCGTCGATGATCGTGGACTTCCCGGATCCGGTGGGACCCTCGAGCAGGAACACCCCGGACGCGGCGAGCGAGGCGAAGTCGATCGAGACGAGGTCCGGGTACGGGCCGACGGCGCGGAGGTCGAGGCGGTGCAGGTACATCAGCGTGCTCCCTGCTCGGCCAGGGCGGCCGCTGCCGATTCGTAGGCGTCGCGCAGGATCCCGAGTTCCACGTCGTCCGGACGGCCGCCGGTGGCGTAGGTCACGAAGTCCGCGGCGACCTCGACCGGGTCGGACGTCGCGCTGACGGCTCGCGCCGGTGTCCGGTCGGGGACGTCTGCGGGCTCGTGCGTGATGGCGAGGGCGTGCGGGAAGCGGTCCTTCACCCGGGCGTAGAGACGCTCCGGGTGCACGGTGTCCGTCACGGCGACCCGCACCCATGCGTCGGCGTGCTCCGCGAACACCCCGGACTCGATCTGGGCGATGCTGCCGCGCACGTCGACGAGCCGGCGCGGTACGGGCGTCGGGAGGAGGTCGACCGTCACGGCCCCGTCGGCCGCGAGCTCGACGAGCGTCACGGACTTGGTGTGGTTCCGCTCGCCGAACGAGAAGGCCAGGGGGGATCCGGCGTACCGGATACGGTCGCCTGCACCGACGCGCTGCGGCCCGTGCAGGTGTCCGAGGGCGACGTAGTCCACGCCGTCGAAGGTGGACTCGGCGACCCGGTCGACGCCCCCCGACGCGGATGTCCTGCTCGCTGTCGCTCGGCAGCGCGCCGCCGACGAAGGCGTGCGCGACGACCACCGACCGGGTGCCGGGGCGTTCCGCGAGGTCGCGCCGCACGCGGTCCATCGCCGCGCCGACGACGGCCTGGTGCGAGCGGGCGAGCGGCTCGTCGGGCACGGGCGCGAGCGCGTACCGCACCATGTCGGGCTGGAGGTAGGGGATGCCGTACACCGCGACCGGACCGCCGCCGTCGTCGGTGTCGACCAGCACCGGCTCCGCGAGCCGGGACGGCTCGGCGAGGATCCGGACCCGGTCGCTCATGACGCCCGCACCGAATCCGAGTCGGACCGCGGAGTCGTGGTTGCCCGGGGTCACGACGACGGTCGCCGTCTCCGCGAGGTGTTCGAGGACGTGGGACAGCATGCGGACTGCCTCGACCGGCGGGATCGCCCGGTCGTAAACGTCCCCCCGCGACCACCACGAGGTCGACCGACCGCTCGCGGACGACCTGCACGAGGTGGTCGAGGAACGCCGCCTGGTGCTCCAGCAGGTCCGCACCGAGGAGGGTGCGCCCGAGGTGCCAGTCGCCGGTGTGCAGGATCCGCATGTGAGCCACGGTAACGGCCGCCGGGGACATCCCGGACGCCCACGCTGACCCTGTGGAGGACCGGACGACCGCGGGCACCGGTGGACGACCGGCGGCGTACGGTCGGACACATGACCACTCCCGCCGAACTCCTCGTCGAAGCGTTCTCCCGCGTGCCCGAGACCGTCGGACGCGCCGTCGACGGCCTGTCGGAGGACCAGCTCGCGTCCCGACCGGCCGCCGGGGCGAACACGCTCGCCTGGCTCGCCTGGCACATCGCCCGCGGTCAGGACGCCCAGGTCGCCGCCCTCGCCGGTACCGAACAGGTGTGGACGGCGGACGGCTGGGTCGAACGCTTCGGTCTGCCCTTCCCCGCCGAGGCGCTCGGGTACGGCATGTCCCGCGACGACGTCGGTCGCGTCCGCGCGTCGGCGGCACTCCTCACCGGGTACCTCGACGCGGTGCACGCGCGCACGGTCGCGTACCTGCAGACGCTCTCGCCGGAGGACCTCGAGACCGTCGTCGACGACTCGTACGACCCGCCCGTGACCGTCGGTGTGCGGCTCGTGAGCATCCTCGACGACTGCATCCAGCACGCCGGCCAGGCCGGCTACGCCCGGGGCGTGCTCTTCTTCAACCGCTGACGATCCCCGCGACACGCAACCCCGGCGACCTGACGCAACGCCGTCGCGTTGCGCGTCGTCGCCCTCGTTGCGTTCCGCGGGGACGACGGACAGGAGGTGGGCCCCACCAGCAGGTTCCGACACGACGCGCCAGCGGCGTGGCGGCCGTGCCTGGAGGGACGGTACCAGCTGGTACCGGGCCTCCTGTGCGCGCGTGGTCGGGTCAGCGCGCGGCGAGCTCCGCGATGATGCGGTCGCCGGGGCCGCTCTCGACGAGGTCCGCCTCGATCTCCGCGTGCTCGAGGATGCCCTCGATCTTGCGGCGACGGCCGCGCGGGACGATCGTGACGACGGTGCCCTCCTTGCCGGCACGGCCCGTACGGCCGGACCGGTGCATGTACGCCTTGTAGTCGTCCGGGGCGTCGGCCTGCACGACGAGCGAGACGTCGTCGACGTGGATGCCGCGGGCCGCCACGTCGGTGGCGACGAGCACGTTCACGCGGCCACTGGTGAGCAGCTGCAGGTTGCGCGTGCGTCGCGATTGGTTGAGGTCGCCGTGCAGCGACGTCGCGCGGATGCCGGCGTCCTCGAACTGGTCGGCGAGACGCTCGGCGTAGGCGCGGGTCCGGGCGAAGACGATGGTCTTGCCCTCACCGGCGACGAGCTCCTCGAGGACGCGGTCCTTGTCGCGCTGCTCGACCACGAGCACGCGGTGGTCGATGGTCGAGGACGCCTGGTCCTCACCCGCGACCTCGTGCACGCTCGGCTCGTGCAGGAACTCCTCGACGAGCGCTGCCACCTGGGTGTCGAGCGTCGCGCTGAACAGGAGCTTCTGCGCGCGGTTGCCCTGCGGGGTGACCTCGGCCGTCGCGGAGAGGATCTCCTGGACGGGCTCGAGGAACCCGAGGTCGCACATGTGGTCGGCCTCGTCGAGGACGGAGATGATGACCTCGCTGAGGTCGAGCGTCCCCCTTCTTCATGAGGTCCTGGACACGGCCCGGGGTGCCGACGATGATGTCGACGCCACGCTGGAGGGCACCCTCCTGGCGGCCGTAGGGCACACCGCCGTAGATCTGCGTCGTGAACAGGCCGACCGACCGGGCGATCGGCTGCACCGTGCGGTCGATCTGCAGGGCGAGCTCGCGCGTCGGGGCGAGGATGAGCGCACGGGGGGCGCGGCCCATCTTGCGCTTCGTGCCGCCGCCGTGCTCCATGAGCTTCTCGACCAGCGGCGCACCGAACGCGATCGTCTTGCCCGACCCGGTGCGGCCTCGGCCGAGGACGTCCTTGCCGGCCAGGACGTCGGGGATCGTCGCCGCCTGGATCGGGAACGGGCTGCTCGCACCGAGTTCGGCCAGCGCGCGGGAGATGTTGCCGCCGATGCCGAGGTCGCCGAAGGTCACGCCCTCGACGTCCGCGGCCACGATCGACTCGGCCTGGAGCTTCTCGAGCTTGACGTCGTCGGCCGGGACGAAGTGGCCGCGAGGAGCGTCGTCACGACGCGGGGCGCGGTCGCGGTCGTCACGGTCGAAGCGACGGGGCGCACGCTCATCGCTGTCACGACGCGGGGCGCGATCGCTGCGGTCGAACGATCGCGGCGCGCGGTCGTCACGGTCGAAGCGACGCGGCGCACGGTCGTCACGGTCGAAACGACGCGGCGCACGCTCGTCGCTGTCACGACGCGGCGCACGGTCATCACGGTTGAAGCTGCGCGGCGCGCGGTCATCGCGATCGAAGCGACGGGGGCCGCGGTCATCGGCGTCACGACGCGGCGCGCGGTCGTCACGGTCGAAGCGACGCGGCGCACGCTCTTCGCTGTCACGACGCGGCGCACGGTCATCACGGTTGGAGCTGCGCGGGGCGCGGTCGTCACGGTCGAAGCGACGCGGCGCACGCTCGTCGCTGTCACGGCGCGGAGCACGGTCGTTACGGTCGAACGAACGCGGCGCACGCTCGTCGCGGTCGAACCGACGAGGAGCACGGTCGTCGCTGTCACGGCGCGGAGCACTGGGCCCCTGCGAGCCGGTTCCGGCGCGACGCGGAGCCTGCGGAGCGTCGGGACGGCCGTGCGAGTAGGGAGCGTTGCGGTCGAACGAGCGCGGCGCACGCTCGTCGCGGTCCGAACCGCGCGCGGGGCGGCCCGCACCGCGCGGCTCCCACGCAGGGCGGCTGCCGCGGCTGTCGCGCGGCTCCCAGTTCGGGCGCTCGCCCGAGGACGGACGGGAACGACGCTCGTCGGCGTCCCAGCGCTGCTTCTGGCGGGGAGCCGTCGGCTCGGCAGCGCGGAAGCCGCGGTGCTTGGCGCTGCGAGCGGCAGGGGTGCCGTTCGGGTGGCGCGTGCGGTCGGTGCGGTCGGCGCGGGAGTTCGCGCCCTTGTCGTACGGGGCCATGTGTTCTTTCCGGGGTGCAGACGTACCACGCAGCCCGGCAGCGACATCGGCGGGGGGCGGCTCGTGGAAAGGGGGGTTCATCGCAACGTCGATCGACGCGATTCCAGCCCTCGAACTACACAACACCCAAACACGTCCGCGGCTCGCGGCCGCGGTGTCGAAGGCCGACCGATCAAGCATACGCGACCCGGCCCCGTCAGACCAGCCCCGTCGACCGGTGGGATCGGAGGCGGAAGTGGGACGGGCCTCCCGGCGGTCGGGTCAGGACTCGGCGAGCCGCTGGCGCTGCTCGGCCACGTCGAAGTCCGCCGCGGGCCACGAGAGGTGCATGTCCTCGAGGGCGCGCAGCAGGAGCTGCTGGATGGCGAGACGGGCGTACCACTTGCGGTTCGCCGGCACGACGTACCACGGGGCCTCCGGTGTCGCGGTGCGGTCGAAGACCACCTGGTACGCGTCCTGGTAGTCGTCCCAGAGCAGGCGGTCGTCGATGTCGCCCGGGTTGAACTTCCAGTGCTTGTCCGGCCGGTCGAGGCGGTCGCCGAGTCGTTCGCGCTGCTCGTCCTTCGAGATGTGCAGCATCACCTTGATGATCGTCGTGCCCTGCTCGGTGAGCCGGCGCTCGAAGTCGACGATCGCGCCGTAGCGCCGTTCGATCTCGTCCGGTCCGGCGAACTGCCGGACACGCTGGACCAGCACGTCCTCGTAGTGGGAGCGGTCGAAGACGCCGAGCTGTCCCGCGTCCGGCAACTGCCGTTCGACGCGCCAGAGGAAGTCGTGCTCGCGCTCCTCAGCGGTGGGGGCCTTGAAACCCGCGTAGCGCACGCCGTTGGGGTCGACCGCGCCGACCACGTGGGACACGATGCCGCCCTTGCCCGCGGTGTCCATCGCCTGCAGGACGAGCAGCACACGGCGCTGGTCCCCCGCCGTCGCCGCTGCCCAGAGCCGTTCCTGCAGGGCCGCCAGGCGGGAGGCGCCCGCGGCGAGCGCTTCCAGCCCGTCGATTCTGCGGCCCGGGAACCCCGGGGTGGCGTCGGGGTCGACCGTGTCGAGCCGGAACCCCGAGCCGACGCGCAGGAGCGGCTCGGGGTCGGCGTTCCAGGACTTCTGACGGCTCACGGGTCCTCCTGCGGATCTCGCGTCCATCCTGGCACCCCCCACCTGCCCATGTACCGTGGCTGGCGATGAAGTCCGGCCGCCGTACCCTGCTCGCGCTCGTCGCCGCGGCCGCGGTCGTCGGCGCAGCGGCGTCGTGCACCGTCGACGGGACCGGGGACGGGAACAGCACCGTCACCGCCGACCCCGTCATCTACCCGCTGTCGTTGGAGTACCACGGCATCGACGTCGTGCCGGACGTGCCGTACGGGCAGGACCCCCCTGCAGCAGCTCGACGTGTGCCTGCCGGCCGACAGTCCGCCCGAGAGCACGTCCACGCCCACCCCGATGCCGACGCCGACCGCGCCGGCATCCGAGGAGCCGGACCGCGTCGAGGTCGGTTCGCGCCCTGCCGTGATGATGATCCACGGCGGCAGCTGGTCCCACGGCGACAAGGCCACGGCGGCGTACCGGTCGGTCTGTCAGTTCCTGGCGTCCGAGGGGTTCGTGACGTTCAACGTCGACTACCGCCTCGCACCGACCGACCCGTTCCCGGCCGGTCTCGACGACGTCCGTCGCGCGCTCGACTTCGTCTTCCGGCCGACCACCATGCAGACGTACGACGTCGACCCGGACCGGGTCGGGGTGTTCGGTGGCAGCGCCGGCGGCAACCTGGCCGCGCTCCTGGCCGTCGAGGACCACGAGTCGAGCGCCTACGCCGACGGCTCCCGCATCCGGGCGGTCGTCGACCTGAGCGGGCCGACCGACCTCACGGTCCGGTCCACCGGTGCTGAGGGGGGTCGCTGCCTCGTTCCAGCGGAAGCAGTTGCTGTACCTCGGGTGCGAGTCGTACCGGTCGTGCCCGGCGGCCGGACGAGCGTCGCCGATGTACCAGGTGACGCAGGAGACCGCGCCGTTCTTCATCGGGCACTCCACCGACGAGTTCATCCCGCTGTGGGAGTCGCAGCGCTTCGCGACGACCCTGCGCGACCACGGCGTCCCGGTGACGTTCGTCGCTGTGCAGGGGTCGGCGCACTCGATCGCGCAGCTCGACCGGGCGATGAGCCGGCGGGTCACGGCGTTCCTGCGCGACAACCTGGGCTGACGCTGACGCTGACGCTGACGCCGGCGCCGTCCGGCCCGGCTGACCGTTCCCCGGGGTGACGTGCTCCGGGGTGACGTGCCCCGCACGGGTGGCACCCGGAGCGGGACTGTCGATGATGTCGACGGATCGTCAGGCTTGGCGGGTGACGCACCCCTCGATCTCCGCCCCGGCCACCTCCGCCGTGCGTGCCCGCACCGGCAGCTGGACGTCGGTCCGCACCGCCGCGGAACTCCTGCTGGGGCTCTCCTTCTTCGTCACGGTGGCGTCCGGTTGGTACGGCGCTGCCGTCGGGCAGGCAACCGTGGTCACACCGGTCGCGGCGGTCGTGTTCCTCGTCACCGTGACGTGCGTGCTGGTGTCCTGGTTCCGCGAGCTCGACCAGGACTCCGACGGCCGCTGACACCGTCTGCGTGCCGTCGGCCGCACGGTCGCACGACCCGATGCATGCAGGGGCACGCCGCCGCATGAGCGGCGACGCGCCCCGCTGATCACGCCTCGGCGCGAGCCGCCTTCCGCTGCGCCCGACGCTCACGAGCACCCTCGACCAGGGCGTACAACGCCGGCAGCACGACGAGCGTCAGCAGCGTCGACGACACCAGACCACCGATCACGACGAGGGCCAGCGGCTGGGAGATGAACCCCGACTTGCCGGTGAGCCCGATCGCCATCGGCAGCAGCGCGAAGATCGTCGCCAGCGCGGTCATCAGGATCGGGCGGAGGCGTCGGGTCGCGCCCTCGAGCAACGCCTCCCGGACTGGCAGTCCTCGTCGCCGGTACTGGTTCACCAGGTCGATGAGGACGATCGCGTTCGTCACGACGATGCCGACGAGCATGAGCAGCCCGATGAGCGACGCGACACCGATCGGGACGCCCGAGATGACCTGCAGCAGGATCGCACCGGTCGCGGCGAACGGCACCGAGACCAGGAGCATGAGCGGCTGGAGCAGGCTCCGGAACGTGGCGACCATGATCACGTAGACGATCAGCACGGCGACCACGACGGCGAGGCCGAGCTGCGAGAACGCCGACGACTGGCTCGCGGCGACACCGCCGATGGAGGCGCTCGCCCCGCGCGGCAGGTCGAGTTCGTCGACCGCCTTCGTGACGGACTGCACGGCGGCCCCGAGGTTCGTCGCGTCCGGTGTGACGGTGATCGTGGCGGTCCGGGCGGCGTTCGTCGTCGTGACCGTCGTGGGCCCCTCGGACTGCTCGACCGACGCGACGTCCGTCAGCGGCACGGTGCCGGTGCTCGTCGGCACGTCGAGTGAGCGCAGTGCCTCGACGGTCGTCGGCGGGTCCGGGTTCGCGATGTACACGTCGAGCGTGGCGTCGTCGATCTCGATGCTGCCGGTGTCACGCGGCGACACCGCGGCGGCCACGAGTCCACCGACCTGGGTCTCGGTGAGTCCGAGGTCGGCGGCCTTCGCCCGGTCCACTCGGACGGCGAGGAAGGGCTCCGCCGCGGACAGGTTGCTCGTCGCGCCGGTGGTGCCCTCGACCGAACGCATGGTCGCGAGGACCTTGCGTGAGGCGGTCTCGAGCTGCGCCTGCGTCGGGGCGGTGACGTCCACCTCGATGTCGCTGCTGCCGCCGAACCCACCACCGGACGAGGCGATGGTGATCTCGCCCACGCCGTCGATGGCGTCGAGCCGCTTCCGGGCGTCGGCCTGGATCGTCGGCTGGTCGGCTTCCGCATCGGTGGTGACCGCGTACTGCACGGAAGCCGATCCGCCGCCGCCGAACGCGGCCTGGATGGACTGCCCGCTCGTGCCGATGGTGGTCTGGACGGTCTCGACGCCGGGGACGTCCTGCAGTTCCCGCTCCACCTGTCGTGCGGAGTCGGACTGGACGTCGAGGCTCGAACCGGCCTTCAGGTCCTGGGTCACGGTGAAGGTGTTCTGCCCGGAGTCCCCGAGGTAGTTCGTGGTGACCAACGGCAGCGCGGCGGCCGTGCCACCCAGGACCACGACGGCGAGCAGGACCACGACGACCGGCGCCCGGACGGCCCAGCGGAGCACCGGGAGGTACACGCGACGGAGACGGTCCGAGGTGCCGGCGTCGTGCAGGTCCGCGGCGGACGCGAGCGCGGCCTCGGACGTCGGACGGACGGCGGGCTCGTCCGCGCGCCCCACGGCGTGCGCGGTCTGCTCGTCCCGCTCAGCTGTGGCCCGCTCCGCTGTGGCCTGCTCCACTGTGGCCTGCTCCCCCCGTGGCCTGCTTCGCCTTCTTCGGGCGCAGCCACCAGTAGGCGAGCACCGGGACGATCGTGAGCGACACGAGCAGCGAGGCCACGAGCGCCAGGGTGACGGTCACCGCGAACGGCCGGAAGAGCTCCCCGACGAGTTCCGCGACGAAGGCCACGGGGAGGAACACCGCGACGGTCGTGAGCGTCGACGCGGTGACGGCGCCGGCGACCTCGCGGACGGCGTCGAGCACGGCCTGCGCTCGGTCGACGCCGGGGCGCATGTGCCGCTTGATGTTCTCGATGACGACGATGGAGTCGTCCACCACACGGCCGATCGCGATGGTGAGCGCGGCCAGCGTGATGATGTTGAGCGAGTAGCCCGCCGCCTGCATGCCGATCGCCGCGAGGAGCACCGACGTCGGGATCGAGACCGCCGTCACGAGGGTGGACCGCACCGAGAGCAGGAACACCAGGATGACGACGACCGCGAAGGCCAGGCCGAGCAGTCCCTCCTCGGCCAGGGAGTCGATCGACTGCTGGATGTAGGGCGCCTGGTCGAAGACGACGGTGAAGCGCGGGTCGCCCTCGATCTTGGCCTCGATGCCGGGCAGCGCGTCGCCGACGACGGTCGACACGTCGACGGTGTTGGCCTCCTGCGTCTTCGTGATCGAGATCGTCAGGGCCTGCTCGCCGTCGACGCGGCTGATCGACGTCCGCGGCGACTCCTTGATCGCGACCTCGGCGACGTCGCCGAGGGTGGTGTCGGTCGGGGTCACGGCAGGGGTCGCGGCCGCGTCGGTGGGTGCGGCGTCGGTCGCGCCACCGGTCGTCGTCCCGCCCGGGGTCGTCGCACCGGCAGCGGGCCCACCGGCGGCGGGTGCACCGGCGCCGGGTGCGCCGGTCGTGTCGGTCGACGTGGTGTCCGCCGCGTCCGATCCGCCCGAGCCGGACGAGTTGGTGAGGGGCAACGCGCGGATGTCCTCGAGCGACGCGATCCGCTCACCGGTCTGCACCGAGAGGGTCGACCCGTCCTCCGTGATCGTGCCACCCGGGATCAGCGTGCCGTTGTCGTCGAGGGCGTCCGAGATCGCCGTCTGACTGAGCCCCCGGGCCGCGAGCTCGTCCTCGTCCGGTGTGATGACGACGCGACGCCCGGGGTTGCCGAACACGTCGGCCTGCCGGACCCCGTCGAGCTTCTCGAGGTCGGGGATCGCGGTCGCCTGCAGCCGGTCGACCAGCTCCTCCTGGTTGCCGGACGACGAGACCGCGACCTGCAGCACCGGCAGGTCGTCGAAGGACCCGGTGACGATCTGCGTCTGTACGGAGTCGGGGAGCGAGAGGGCGTTGACCGCGGTCTGGATCTTGTCCTCGGCGCTGGCCAGGTTCGAGCCGTAGTCGAACGAGGCGGAGACGACGCTCTGCCCGGTGGACGACGTCGCACTCGTCGACTCGAGGTCGGGCACGACCTGGATCGCCTGCTCGATCTTCGTCGAGACGTCGTTCGACACGACCTCCGGCGTGGCCCCCCGGGTAGGCGCTGACGATGGCGACCTGCGGGAACTCGACGCTCGGGATGAGTTCCTGCTTGAGGCTCGACAGGGCGACGCCACCGAAGACGGCCACCACGATCGTCACGAGGGCGATGAGGGCCCGGTTCCGGAGACTGAAGACGGAGAGGAGGTGCACGCCCTGATCCTCGCAGCCCGGTCCTGCATCCACCCAGCCGAAGTGCATCCTGGGGATGAACGTGCAGGTACCCGGACGTGTGGCGGGGACCTCCCGGTCAGGCGGCGCCGAGCAGGGAGTACACGGCGAGCACGCCGACCGAGCCGACGACGCCGACCCCGAGCGCGACCGCACGGCCGATCGGCGACCGGGCCAACGCGATGCCGGCGACGAGGACGCCGACCCCGACCACGATCTGGACGACCCACGTGGCGGTCCCCGTGGTCGCGGCGACCTGCAGCAGGGCGCGGGCGCCCTCGCCGATGAGGACCGCAGCGGTCACACCGGCGGCGGCACCCCGCCAGCGGCCGTCCGGAGACCGGAGCGCGACGGCGACGGCACCGGCGAGCAGCCCGGCGGGCAGTGCCATCACGACCCAGAAGTTGGTGATCGACAGCGAGTCCGGGTAGCCGCGGAGGTTCGTCGTCGCCCAGTAGCCGATGTGCATGAGCTCGAGCAGCACGACGCCGAGCGCCATCGCGAGCGCGGTCCGCAGCCGCGGTCGGACACTCCCCCCGAGCGACCCCGGCGGCGAGCACGAGCAGCACGGCGACGACGAACCACGGCCCGGCCGCGTTGGAGATGGACGCCAGCCCGGGCACCGCCTGCCCGAAGCTCGTCGCGACGCCGGCGAGCACGGCCCCGGTCACCGCCATGGTGAGTCGGGCGACCGGCGGCACGGCACTGCCGCTCGGGTGCCCGGGAGCGGTCGGCGACGCGGCCCGGGCGACACCGGGAGAGGACAGGGTGCTGTTCATGGTCTCGATGCTGGCGTGCCCGTCCGCTCGTCACATCACCCGGGAGGGGCATGGGCATCCTCCGCAGGAGTGACGCGGCCGACCGCGGACCACGGACGCGGACGTCCGCGCACCACGGACGCGGCCGACCGCGCACCGCAGACCACAGACCACAGACCACAGACGCGTGCGTCCTCAGACCACCGCCGCCGACGACCCCCCGCGCGCCCACGGTCGCCCCGCCCACCCGTGCCCAGGACCGCGCGAGGGCGTCGACCACGCGCTCCCGTTCCTCCGCGGTCAGGGTGAACGGCACGCGGAGCGACCGCTCGAACCCGCCGTCCGGCCCGAACACGCCCCCCGGACGCGAGCACGACCCCCCTCGGACCGCGCCGCGAGGACCAGCGCGGTCGACACCGGACGCCCGAGCCCCACCCACGTGGTCAACCCGCCGGCCGGCGACGGGACGTCCCACTCCGGCAGCCGTTCCCGCAACGCGGCGACGAGGCCGTCGCGACCCGCGCGCAGGGCCGGACGCCGGGCCTCCAGGACGGCCGCCGTCTGCGGGACCAGTTCACGCGCGACGAGTTGGTCCAGCGTCGGCGTCCCGAGGTCGCCCGTCGGCCGCGCGAGGAGCAGGCGGTGCAGGAGCTCCGGAGCAGCCCGGATCCAGCCGATCCGCAGCCCGCCCCAGAACACCTTGTCCGCCGAACCGACCATCACGACCTCGCCCGGCGCCCCGGCGGCCAGCGGGGGCGCGGATGGGCCGTCGATGCGGAGCTCCCCCCATCGTCTCGTCGGCCACGACGACCGTGCCGACGGCCGCGGCGGCCTCGAGCAGGACGCTCCGCGTGGACGTCGGCATGGTCGCGCCCGTCGGGTTGTGCAGCTCGGGCATGACGTAGGCCATCGTCGGCGCCGAGCGGCGCAGGGTCGCGTCGAGCACGCCTTCGTCCCACCCACCGCGGGGGGTCGACGGGGACCGACACCAGCCGACCACCGGCAGCGCGGAGGGCCTCGTGCGCGTGCGGGTAGGTCGGCGACTCGACGAGCACCGGGTCACCGCGCCCGACGAGCACCCGTGCCAGCAGCGCGATCGCGTGTTGGGCGCCGACGGTGACGATCACCTCGGAGGGCGAGGTCGGCAGCCCCCCGGGCCGTGTACCGCTCCGCGATCGCCGCGCGGAGGCCCGGGTCCCCGACGGTGTCGAACCCGATCCCGGCGAGCGCCGCCGGCAGGTGCCGCATCGCGCGTTCGACGGCCTCGGCCACGACCGGGGCGCTCCGCAGGGCGGCCTTCCGCAGGTCGAGCACGTCCGCGGGTACGACGCCGCCGAGCTCCTCGGGGTCCGGGCGCCCCTCGAGCGGCAGGCGGACGACGCTGCCCGACCCGCGGAGGGACGTCAGGAAGCCGTCGACGCGGAGTCGTGCGTACGCGTTCGCGACGGTGGTGCGGGAGACGCCGAGTGCGGCCGCGAGCCCGCGTTCGGCGGGCAGGCGAGCGCCGTGCGGGATGCGCCCGTCGATGACGAGGACCCGCACGGCGTCGGCGAGCGCCTCGTACGCCGGGGCGTCGGAGCCGGCACGCCAGTGCGTCAGGAGTACGGCGGCGGAGCGGGCACTGAGGAGGACGGGGGGTCACGGGGTCCACAGTAGGACGATTGGCTCTCGACCAGCAGGCCAATCTGTTCCAAGCTCGAACCGTGTCCCGCTCCTCCACCGTGTCCCTCCGTTTCGTCCAACTCCTCGTCGGCCTGTTCCTCTACGGCGCCTCGGTCGCACTGCAGGTCCGCGCGGTCGTCGGCGTCTCGTCGTGGACCGTCCTCACGCAGGGCCTGGAGAACGTCCTGCCGTGGTCGTTCGGCGTCATCACGGTCGTGTCCAGCCTGGTGATCCTGCTGTTCTGGATCCCGCTCCGGCAACGACCTGGGATCGGCACGCTGCTCAACGCCCTCGCGATCGGTCCGGCAGCCGACCTGGTCCTCTGGCTGGTCCCCGAACCGGCCGGCCTGGTCGGTCGCGTCCTGCTGTTCGTCGGGAGCATCGCCCTGCTCGCGGTCGCGACGGCGTGCTACATCGGCGCGGGCTTCGGCACCGGCGCACGGGACGGCCTGATGGTCGGGCTGCACGAACGGTTCGGCTGGCCGGTGTGGGTGGCGCGCACGGTCGTGGAGGTCACGGTCGTCGTCGTCGGCTGGCTGCTCGGCGGGGACGTCGGCGTCGGCACGGTGGTCGCCGCGTTCGCGATCGGTCCGCTGGTCCAGCCGCTCATGCCGCTGTTCCGCCGGTTCCCGTGGAGCCCCGGCCGGGAGGCCAGACCCGCTCCCGCCCCGCTGGTCGCTGACCGTCTGCCCGACGTCTCGATCTGACCCTGGCGTCCGCACAGGACGCGATGTATCGTGTCGCGAAAGACGCGATACATCGCGTTCCGTCCGACACCGAGGAGCAGTCATGGCACAGGAGAAATGGCTCGTCGACGAGCCGAAGGTCATCGACACCGGGATCGTCCGCGCACTGCGGGTGGGCCTGGTCGGCGGGCAGGTGGACGTCGTCACGCACGATGAGCCGACCGCGCGCGTGGAGATCCACCAGGTCTCCGGCAAGCCCATCAAGGTGGAGATCGAGGGCGACACCCTGACGGTCGACCACCCCCAGATGCGCTGGGACGACCCCCCTCGGCTTCCTCAAGTCCTTCCGCGGCGGCGGCGCCCGCGCGGACGTCAGCATCCTCGTGCCACGGGACGTCACGGTCACGCTCGGCGTCGTCTCCGCCGGCGTCCTGCTCTCCGGCACCGAGCGCGGCGCGGTGCTCAACAGCGTCTCCGGGGACGTCGTCGTCGACGCGGTCATCGGTGACGTCCAGGTCCACGCGGTCTCCGGCACGACCACGATCCGCGACCAGGTCGGCACCGTCACGCTCCGGACGGTCTCGGGCGACGTCGTCGCCACCGGCGAGATCCGTCGGTTCTCGGCCGACGCCGTCTCGTCCGCCGTGGTGCTCGACCTGCACGGCACCCCGGACAGCGTGAAGGTGAACACCGTCTCCGGCCCGGTCGACGTCCGACTCGAGCACGGCACGGCCTACACGAGCACCATCACCACCGCCACCGGCCGCCTGCAGTTCGACGACGCCGAGCTCCGCGGCACCCGCGGCACGTACACCCGGACCGACGGGGAGCTCTCCGGCTCGTACGTCGACATCCGGGTCAACTCCGTCTCCGGCGACGTCGCGATCGTGCACGGCCCGGCACCAGTCCCGGCCGCCGACACCACCCCGACCGCCGACGAGCAGGGCGGTGTCGCATGAGCCCCGTCTTCGCGCACGGACACCTGCGCCTGTACCTGCTCGTCCTGCTCGCCGACCACCCGATGCACGGCTACGAGGTCATCACCGCGCTCGGCGACCGCTTCGGCGGCACCTACGTCCCGAGTGCCGGCACCGTGTACCCGCGGCTCGCCAAGCTCGAGGAGGACGGCCTGGTCACGAAGACCTCCGACGGCCGGAAGACCGTCTACGCGATCACCGAGGCCGGTCGCGCCGAGCTCGACGCACGAGCCGACGAGGTCGCCCAGCTCGAGAACGGTGTCGCGGACAGCGTGAAGTCGCTCGCCGACGGCGTCCGCGCGTCGGTCGGCGCCGCGATGGAGTCGCTCCGCGCCGACCTCGCCGCCGCGCAGCACAGCGGCCCGACGGGGGCCCCGGGTGCCGCCGGCGCCGAGCCGGCACCGGTCGCGGGGTCCGGCGGCCGGACCCTCCGCGACGCCGAGATGGCGGTCGCCGTGTTCCGGCAGCAGCTCCGTGCCGACCTGCGTCGCCGCGCAGCCCGCGGCACGCTCGACGACGCTGCGGTCCAGCGCCTCCGTGACGGCCTGGAGGCCCTGCGCGGGTCGTTCTGAAGCGACCGGACACCAGGACGACCGGTCCGGCGGGGCGGACGCGGTCCGGGCCTCCCGGCCGTCACCGGAGCACCGACCGTCGAACCTGTCCGTTCCTTCAGAGAAGGACAGGAGAACCCCTCCGATCCGCGACGATCCGCGGATCGGAGGGGTTCTCCGCGTCCCGTCCGCTCGTGGGGGAATACGGTTCCGGCCTCCGGTGTTGCGTTCGCCCCGCCAACGAGTAAGTTCGTCGCTCGTGACCAACGAGACCCGGTCGTTGAAAGCCCGACTGATCGGCGACCCGCTCCCCTCCGAGAAACTCGAGGGGCAGCTCCTGCCGAAGCACCTGGCGCTCCCCATCTTCGCCAGCGACCCGCTCTCCTCCGTGGCGTACGCACCGCAGGAACTGCTCATGATCCTGCTGCTCGGCGGGATGGCGTTCCTGACGTTCGCCCCCCTGGGTGGCCGCGCTCGTCGTGCTGCTGCTCGTGGTCGTCGTCGCGTCCTACCGGCAGCTCATCAAGGCGTACCCGTCCGGGGGGTGGCGACTACGAGGTCGCCCACCGGAACCTCGGCGAGAAGGCCGGGCTCGTCGTCGCGAGCGCCCTCCTCGTCGACTACGTGATGACGGTCGCCGTGTCGGTGGCCTCCGGCGTCGACAACATCATCTCGGCGCTGCCGATGCTCAACCCGTTCCGCGTGGAGCTGGCGCTCCTGTTCGTCGTGCTGCTGGCGGCCGCGAACCTCCGCGGCGTCCGCGAGTCGAGCAAGGCCTTCGCCGTCCCGACCTACCTGTTCGTGGCGAGCGTCTTCCTGATGGTGGTGACCGGCCTCGTCCGCATCGTCGCCGGGGACGCGCCCGTGGCCGAGTCCGCCGGCTACACCGTCGAGAACATCGAGCACACCACGCAGGCGGCCTTCATCCTCCTGCTCCTCCGGGCCTTCGCGTCCGGCTGTTCGGCGCTCACCGGTGTCGAGGCGATCGCGAACGGCATCCCGGCCTTCCGCCGGCCGAAGATCAAGAACGCGCAGCAGACCCTCGTGCTCATGGGCGGCATCGCGATCGTGCTGTTCGTCGGCCTCATCACGCTCGCCCTCGTCTCCCGCGTGCACTACGCCGAGAACGCGTGCGACCTGCAGGGCTTCGCGGACTGCGCGGCGACACCGCAGCGCTCCCTCATCGCCCAGATCGCCGCGGCCACGTTCGGCAACAACTCGGTCCTGTTCTTCGTCATCCAGGCGACCACGGCGGCGGTGCTGCTCCTCGCCGCGAACACGGCGTTCAACGGGTTCCCGCTGCTCGGCTCGATCCTGGCGCGCGACTCCTACGCCCCGAAGGCGCTGTCCACCCGCGGTGACCGGCTCATCTACTCGAACGGCGTCATCGTGCTCGCGCTCGTCGCGGCCGCACTGCTCATCGTCTACCGGGCGAACGTCACGAGCCTGATCCAGCTGTACATCATCGGCGTGTTCGTCTCGTTCACGCTCGGGCAGAGCGGGATGGTCAAGCACTGGGTGAGCCTGCTCCGCGCCGACCGTGCCGGCACCGCCGGGGAGCCCGTGCACCGCGGGCAGGTCATCCGCAGCCTCACGATCAACTCGATCGGCGCCACCTTCACGTTCGTGGTGCTCGTCATCGTCACCATCACGAAGTTCACGCACGGCGCCTGGCTCGTCTTCGTGATCATGCCGGTGCTGTTCGTGCTCATGCTCGGCGTGAACCGCTACTACCGCGACGTCTCGCACGAGATCGCGGCCGACGCGGAGACCGAGTTCGGCGCCACGGGCGACCACGCCATCGTCCTCGTGAACAAGCTGCAGAAGCCCGTGCTGAAGGCGCTCGACTACGCCATCGCCGCGAAGCACGCCGACCTCGAGGCGGTGCACGTCGCCATCGACGACGCCGAGGCCGCGCGCCTCCGGGAGCAGTGGGCCGAGCACGGCATCGAGGTCCCGTTGACGATGGTGCCGAGCCCGTACCGCGACATCTCGATGCCGCTCATCAAGTACATCAAGGCGCACCGGCTCGAGCACGGATCCGAGGTCGTCACGGTCTACACCCCGGTGTTCATCGTCGGCCACTGGTGGGAGGGGCTGCTGCACAACCACCGCGGCCGCCGCATCCGCAAGAAGCTGCTGCTCATGCACGGCGTCACGGTCGCGCTCGTCCCGTGGCTGCTCGACTCGTCGGAGCTGCTCTACGGCAAGCGCTCCCGACCCTTCCCCGGGCAGGACCGCCGCGGCGAGCCCGTCCGACCCGCCCTCCGCCGGTCGCCGCACGGCGTCTTCCGCTCGGAGGCCGAGGAGGACCGCCTCATCCGCTCCGCCCAGCGCAACAGCCTGGAACCGCAGAAGCTCGCGCACGCCGGCACCCCCCTCGCGCCGAGCGACGCGACCGGCCGGCCCCGCGGAGGGCGTCGACCCCGCGACCTGCACGGGTGAGATACGATCCCTCGTCCCGACCGCCCCGCCGGTCCCGCACGCGCCGGACGACCGCGTCTGAGCCGAGCACGGTCGAGCGATGACCCCGCGTGACGGTGTCCGGTCGTACCATGTGACCCCATGACCACCGTGCCCGAGGACCTCCGTACCTTCGCGACCTTCGACGGACACGGCGGCAAGGTCTCGAAGCGCGTCGAGGTGCTCGACCACCGCCCGCCGGTCTCGCCGGACGGCCGCTACGACGGGCTCGTCGCGGTGCGCGGCGAGCACCCGCTCGGCGCGCTCGACGAGCGCGCCGCCGACGACTCCGCCGAACTGACGCGCGGCGTCGCGAGCATCGGCTGGGTGGACCCGGCCACGCTCCGGGACTGGTACCGGCCGGACCGGGTCGTGGTGAGCCTCCTGGACGCCCGCCGTTCCGGGCTGGAGCCCGGGGTCTACGCCGACTCACGAGGGCGCGGCCGGGTCCGCATCGACGGCCAGGAGGCCCACCTCGGCCCCGACGGGCGACCCGCGTTCCGCGCACTGGCCGGGACGGCGGAGGCCCCGAAGGTCGACGTCCCGCTGCCGATGGACCAGGCCGTGCGGCTCGTGGTCGTGACCGTCGCGGGGCGCGACGGCGACGACCTGGGCGGGACAGCACCGGCGCACCGCACGTCGACCGGCGCTGCCGGCGTGGAGGTCGTGACGACGCCCGTGGCGCCGCTCCTGGCCCCCGGCGAGTACCCGGAGTACGCCGACGACGTGCCGGGGCTGCCGCCGCGACCCGCGTCCGGACGGGTCCGCGTGAGCGCCTCGGTGCTGCTGGACGGGGCCCTGCACCCGGTGGACCGGCTCGACGAACAGGCGAACACGCTCTGGATCGAGCGGGGCGGCCGGGTCGTCCCGATCGCGGCGAGCGACGTCGGCGGGGACCTGGTGCGGTACACGGCGACGCCGGTCTGACGCGGGACTGGCGCCGGACTGGCGCCGGTCCGGCGTCGCCTGTCCGTTCGCCGGTCGTCGGGGGGACGCCGTGCTGCGCGGGACGTCGGGGGGTGCGGCGTACGGTCACGCTCATGAGTGATGCAGACCAGAATCAGCCGGAGACCCTCGGCGGCGAGCGCCCGGACCCGTCGACCACCGCGAGCAAGGACCCCGAGCAGTGGGTGACCGGTGACGAGCCGATGACCGGCCCGCAGCGCAGCTACCTCGACACCCTCGCGCGCGAAGCCGGCGAGGAGCTCCCCGCCGACCTCAACAAGGCCGAGGCCTCGGAGAACATCGACCGCCTGCAGCAGAAGACCGGCCGCGGCACCAACTGAACCGCAGGCGTTGCTGTACGGCGGTCCGCATCCCAGCGGGCCGCCGTCCGGCATCTCCGTCGCGATCGCCGTCACGGTCACGGTCGACCTGGACTGCCAGACGGAGCCGCGAGGCGCCCGATGTCAGCGGTGGGGTCCACCGCTGTCGGTCACGCCCGAGCGGGTGACCGCTCCCCGTCGTCCGCGGCCAGCACCGCCAGGACCTGGCGGGCGATCCGACGACCGGCGCGGTTCGCACCGATGGTCGACGCCTGCGGGCCGTACCCGGCGAGGAAGAGGCGCGGTTCGGCTCCGGCACGCCCGTCCTCCACGACGACCCCACCGGCCTCGGTCCGCAGGTGCAGCGGCGCGAGGTGCCGGAGGTCCGCGCGGAACCCGGTCGCCCAGATGACGGCGTCGGCGTGGACGTGCTCACCGGTCGCGGTCTCGACGCCGTCCGCGTCGAGCCGGACGAACATCGGCTCGGGCTGCAACAGCCCACGCGCCAGGCCGCGTCGGATCCGCGGGGAGACCGGGAGGCCCGTCCCGCTGACGATGCTCGGCAGCGTCCGTCCCGCCTTCGCTGCCCGGTCCTGGTCCTCGACGGCCGCCACGGCGGCGCCGAGCGCGAGTTCCGGGTCGTCGGACCAGACCACCGGGCGACGGGAGAACCACCGCGTGGTCCGGGCGACGCCGTCGAGCTCGAGCAGGAAGCCAATGGCGCTCGTACCGCCACCGACGACCACGACGTCCTGCCCCGCGAACTCCGACGCGTCGCGGTAGCCCGTCGTGTCGAGCTGCCGGCCCCGGAACACGTCGCGACCCGGCACCCACGGCACGAACGGTGTGCCCCACGTACCGGAGGCGTTGACGACCACCTCCGCGCGGATCACCCCGGTGGTCCCGTCGTCGTCGCGGGTCTCGACCACGAGCGCGGGCGTGCTCCCGGCGGGACCGGACCCGACCTCGCGGCGGACCGCCGTGACGGCGACGGGGCGACGCACCCGGAGGTCGTGGTGCTCCTCGAACCGCCGGTAGTACTCCGCGACGACGTCACGGGCCGGACGTGAGCGGTCCGCGTCGTCGAAGTGCAACCCCATCTCGTGCATGCCCGGCAGGTCGTGCACCCGGTGCGCGATGCCGAGCCGGAGGGCCTCCCAGCGGAACTGCCACGCGCCTCCCGTTCCCGGAGCACGGTCGAGGACGACCAGGTCGCGGCCGGCGGTGAGTCCGGCGCGCTGGAGGTGCCAGGCGACGGAGAGGCCTGCCTGGCCCGCGCCGATCACGACGACACGGGCGTGTTGGTCGGCGGTGCGCATCACCCTCGATTCTGCTGTGCTCGGGACGCGCCGGGCGAAGTCGGCAACGGGGTACATGGTAAAGTGGCCGACAGATTTCAAACCACGAACCGTCTGTTCTTCCCGGGTGCACACTCGTCGCCCGCCGAGACCGGACACGAGCCGACACAGAGGGGGGTCACGCATGGGGCGCGGCCGTCAGAAGGCGAAGCACACCAAGGTCGCCCGGGAGCTGAAGTACTTCAGCCCGGACACGAACTACGGTGCTCTCGAACGCGAACTCTCCGTCGCACAACAGTCGGACGAGCCCGACTACGTCGACCGCTGGGCCGACGAGTTCGGTGACGATGGTGACCTGGAGAACCAGACGGACACGAACAAGTCCGCCTGACCTCCCGGTCTGACGACGCCGCGCTCCTCCGGGGAGCGCGGCGTCTCGTCGTGCCCGGGCGGATGCCTCGTCGCGCCTCCGCTGCGGCACGCCGTGCCGGCCTCGCCTCCGCCGGGGTTGCACGATCTGCCGCCGCGCGGGCATCCGCCGAGGTTGCACGGTCTGCCGCCGCCGGGCATCCGCCGAGGTTGCACGATCTGCCGCCGCGGGCATCCGCCGAGGTTGCGCGATCTGCCGCCTCCGCGCGCCGGTGGCGGCCGCTTCTGCGACCTCGACGGAGCGCGCATGGCGGGTCGTGCGACCTCGACGACGCCGGGCACGGTGAGTCGTGCGAACGCGACGACGCGCGGCACCGAGGAGGTTCCGCAACTCGCCGCGCGTCGGACGTCCCGGTGCCACGAACGCGGGATCTCGCGCGCCGAGGTTCCGTGATTCTGGAACCTCGGGGGAGCGGGCTGCCCAGGGGCGGTACCGGGCGGGGCGCCTCAGCCCGCGTAGGACCCCACGAGGCGCACGGCCCCGCCGTCGACGCCCTTGGCGCCCTGCTCGAACCCGGTCAGGTCGCGCGCACCGGTCGACACCGAGCCGACCGTCCACGCGGGCAGTCCGGCTGCCCCGAGGGTCGCGATGACCTCGTCCGCCGCGGCACCGGACACGACGGCGAACATGCCGATGCCGAGGTTCCAGGTGCCCTCGGTGTCCTCGATCGGGGTGCCGGCCAGGTCGGCGAGCACGCGGAACACCGGCAGCGGCTGCCAGGTGGACCGCTCGACCTCGACCCAGGACCCGACGGGCAGCACGCGCGCCAGGTTCGCCGCGATGCCACCGCCCGTCACGTGCGAGAGCGAGTGCACGGCACCGGGGTGCTGCTCGATCAGGTCCAGCAGCGGGGACGTGTACAGGCGGGTCGGCTCGAGCAGGGCCTCCCCCCACCAGGCCGCCGAGCTCCGGCAGCGTGTCCGTGTAGCCGATGCCGCGCTGGCCGAGGACGTGCCGGACGAGCGAGTACCCGTTCGAGTGCAGTCCGGAGGACTCGATCGCGATGACCGCGTCGCCGTCCTGCACGAGGTGCGCGCCGAGCTGCGAGCCGGCCTCGACCGCGCCGACCGCGGCACCGGCGACGTCGTAGTCGTCCGGACCGAGCAGGCCGGGGTGTTCCGCGGTCTCGCCACCGACGAGCGCGGTGCCCGTGGCCGCACAGCCGCGGGCGATCCCGGCGACGATGTCGGCGATCCGGTTCGGCACGACCCGGCCGCAGGCGATGTAGTCCGTCATGAAGAGCGGCTTCGCGCCGACCACGACGATGTCGTCGACGACCATGCCGACCAGGTCCTGCCCGATGGTGTCGTGCTTGTCGATGGCCTGCGCGATCGCGACCTTCGTCCCCACGCCGTCGGTCGAGGTCGCGAGCAACGGGCGCTCGAAGTCCTTGAGGAACGAGACGTCGTAGAGCCCGGCGAAGCCACCGACGCCGCCCAGGACGGACGCGTTGTGCGTCGCCGAGACGGCGGACTTCATGAGCTCGACGGCCAGGTCACCGGCGGCGGTGTCGACACCGGCCTCGGCGTAGGGGTTGGGCATACGTCGTCCTCCGCTGGGCATGGCAGACTTGTTCGGTACCACCCGATCCTACGGTCTGGAGCACCCCGCGAATGTGCGGCATCGTCGGCCTCGTTGCGCAGGGGCCTGCAAACCAATCCATCTACGACGCACTGCTCCTCCTGCAACACCGGGGACAGGACTCGACGGGCATCGCCACGGTCGACGGGCACGTGCACCACATGCACAAGACCCGTGGTCACGTGCGCGAGGCCTTCCGCACCCGTGACATGCGGGCGCTCCTCGGGACCATGGGTCTCGGCCACGTCCGGTACGCCACCCGTGGCGCCGCGACGAACGAGGAAGAGGCCCAGCCGTTCTACGTGAACGCGCCCTACGGCATCGTCCTGGTGCACAACGGCAACCTGACGAACACGCGTGAACTCACGCGGGAGCTGTTCGACATCGACCGCCGGCACCTCAACACGACCTCGGACACCGAGCTGCTCGTGAACGTCCTCGCGCACGAGCTGCAGGGCCAGGTCCGCGGCAAGCACCTGGACCCGGGGCAGGTGTTCGACGCCGTCGAGCGCGTGCACGAGCGGGTCGAGGGCTCGTACGCCACGATCGCGACGATCGCCGGGCACGGCCTGCTCGCGTTCCGTGACCCGTTCGGCATCCGTCCGCTCATCCTCGGGCACAAGTTCGACGACGCGGGGAAGAGCGAGTGGGTCGTCGCGAGCGAGTCCCTCGTGCTCGAGTCCGGCGGCTACGACATCGTCCGTGACGTCGCTCCCGGCGAGGCCGTCTTCATCGAGATGGACGGCACGATGCACGCCCGACAGTGCGCGAAGGACCCGCGGCTCGTCCCGTGCGCCTTCGAGTACGTCTACCTGGCCCGTCCGGACTCCGTGATGAACGGTATCTCGGTCTACGACGCCCGTCTCCGTCTCGGCAACCGCCTGGCCGACACCATCGAGCAGTACGCGCCGACCGGTGACATCGACGTCGTCATGCCGATCCCGGACTCGTCCCGACCGGCAGCGATGCAGGTCGCGCAGAAGCTCGGCATCGAGTACCGCGAGGGCTTCTACAAGAACCGCTACGTCGGCCGGACCTTCATCATGCCGGGCCAGGCGGAGCGCAAGCGCAGCGTCCGACAGAAGCTCAACGCGATGTCGTCCGAGTTCAAGGGCAAGAACATCCTCATCGTCGACGACTCGATCGTGCGCGGCACGACGAGCCGCGAGATCGTCGAGATGGCCCGTGCCGCCGGCGCGAACGAGGTCACGTTCACCAGCGCCGCGCCGCCGGTCCGCTACCCGCACGTCTACGGCATCAACATGCCGACCCGTGCCGAACTGATCGCGCACGACCGCAAGATCCCGGAGATCAACACGGTGCTCGGCAGCGACCACCTGATCTACCAGGAGATCGGCGACATGCGCGACGCGATCATCGAGGGGTCCGACGTCCCGGACCTCGAGATGAGCTGCTTCACCGGCGAGTACGTCACCGGCACGGTGTCGCCGGAGTACCTCGCCTGGGTCGAGGCGAACCAGCTCAGCTGACGACGGTCCGGAGCGTCGGGACCACGGACTGGAGGCCCGTCACCAGCTGGTGACGGGCCTCCAGTCCGTTCGTGGTCGCGTCCGCGACCGCAGCCTCAGCGCTCGGGCTGCCCCTGGTCGTCTGCAGTGGGCTCGGCCGTCGCATCGGTCGGGGACGCCGGGCCGGTGGCGGGGCCGTCGTGGTCCTCGAGCTCGCCGTCGACCGTCTCCGGAACCGGGTCGACCGTGACCCGCTCGGCGGTCAGGCTCGCCGCTCGACGGGACGACACCCGGTCGAGGACGACCGCGACGAGCGCACCGACGAGCATGCCGATCGAGACGCCGTAGAGGCCGAAGTACCCGACGAGCCCGGCGAAGCCCGTCGTCTCCTGCTGGTCGCCGCGGTCGAGGCCCATGGTGAGCGCGACGACGACGACCGTCACGAGGAAGCCGAGCACGGCGCCGCCGAGGATGAAGACGCTGAAGCGCGGCGCGCGTCGGATGGTGACCTGGTCCGGGGAGGTCACCACGTCGGGTGCCGGGACCGGACGCTGGTCGGGTCGATCGGTGTCGCTCACCGTCCCATTGTCCCCCACCTTGGGAGGAGGCTCGCGCGGCAGTTCATCCACTGGACGCGAGATGATGGTCCGGTACCGCGGGGTTTCGAGACGGGAGGTGCGCGATGGTCGACGAAGCCGACCCGGGTGACCGCCGTCCGACGCGGGCTCCCGCCCGGTTGTCATGGCCGGTGCTCCGCCGCCGAGAGGAAGACCGGGCCGTCGCGGTCGTCGCCGATCACCGGTGGAGCGTCGCGCTCGTCGGTGCGCCCGGACTCGGGAAGACCACCGTCGCCGCCCGCGTGACCGACCGCGTGGTCCGACGAGCGCCGGACCCGGCACCCCTGGTCGTGCCGATCACCGCGGTCGCCGCCGGTTCCTCGATGCCGTTCGGTGCGGTCTCGGACCGGTTCGGCGACGTGCTCGGCGACGACCTGACGGAACCCGTCCCGGCCGAGGAACTCCTGCGCCGCGCGGCCCGGACGGAGGGTCGGGAGCTCGTGCTGCGGGTCGACGACGCGGACCTGCTCGACGCGCTGTCCGCCCGCTACGTCGCGTGGCTCGTGCGCGACCACGGCGCGCGGCTCGTCCTCACCTGCCGCGACTTCACGGCGCTGGCCGAACCGCTGCGGGCGCTCTGGCAGGACGACCTCCTCGAGCGGATCGACCTCGTGCCGCTCGACGTGGACGAGACGTCCGCGCTCCTGGAACGCGCGCTCGGTGCCCCGCTGGAACCCGCCTCGGTGGAACAGGTGCACCGGGCGACCGAGGGCAACCCCCTGTACCTGCGCGAGGTGGTGCGTGCCGGCCTGGCCTCCGGCGCGCTCGAGCACACCGCGCTGAGCTGGTACTGGCGCGGGCGGGTCACCGCGTCCCACAGCCTGGCCGACATGTACCGGACCGAACTCGCCGCGCTCCCCGGCGACCTGCGCGACGTCGTGGAGATCGTCGCGCTCGCCGAGCCGATCCCGGTGTCCCGCCTGCTCGCCCTGGTGGACGGGAGCGACCTGGACCGGGCGGTCGGCCTCGGGTTCGTGCGGATGGACTCCACGGGCACCGGCAGCCCGGTCGCACGGTCGTCCCACCCCCCTCGTCGGCGACGTCGTCCGGGCCCTGGTGCCCGTCGCCCGACGGACCGCCCTGTTCGCGCGGGCCAACGCCTTCCGCACCGACCGGCAGGAGGGCGCACCGCCGGCGGCACGTCTCCGCGCGATCCTGTGGGCGCTCGAGTGCGGTGTCCTGCCGCCCGTCGACCAGTTGCTCGACGCAGCGCGGATCGCGAACGGCCTCCAGGAGCACGAGAGCACGATCGCCCTGACGTCCGCCATGCTCGGGGCGGTCCTCACGCCGACGGAGCGGGTCCGCACCCACTGCCTGCGCTCGCTCGCCCACGGGTACAGCAGCGGACGCGAGGCCGGCCGGGTCGACGCGGAAGCCGCCTGGGGCCTCGCCACGTCCGGCGTCGACGTCGACGACGTCGCGGTCGTCGAGGCGTGCGAGACACTCGCCAACCTCCGGCAGTTCCACGACGACGACGCCGCGTCCGCCGTGACGCTGACCGAGATCGCCGTCGCGCACGTCGGCCCGGCCGCGCGCGAGCAGCTACGCGTCCTGCGGCTCTCGCACCTCGGGTGGGGCGGCGAATTCGCCGAGATCCGACAGGAGATCGAGCGCTCCGGGGTCCTGCACGCCCCGGCGATCCCGCGGTCCTTCCTGCCCATCGCCGCGTGCGCCGTGATGGCCCTCGGCACCGGTGGGCGGCTGGACGACGCGATGCGACTGGCCCACGCCTGCCTGGCGACCGCCACGGTCCACCTCGAGGACTCGCCGTGGACCGTCGGGGAGGTCGTGTCGGTGCTGCACCAGGTCCAGGTGTGGCGCGGGGACATCGCCGAGATGGTGACGCAGGTCCCGCTCATCCGGGCCGACCCGTTCCTCAAGTACGACTTCACCCTCGAGCTCTTCGGCATCGGGAACCGCGCACTCGGGGAGCGACGGTGGTCCGACGCCGTGACGGCCTTCACCGCCGCGTGCGAGCGGTACGAGGTCATCGACCCCGGCGGCTTCTCGGCCTACGCGTGGTCCCGTCTGGCCATGTCCCAGGCGTACGCCGACATGCCGGACGCAGCAGCCGAGTCCGTGGAGCGGGCGCGGACCACACCGCTCCGTGCCATGCGAATCCTCGGCGACCAGATCGAGACGACGATCGCGTGGACCGAGGCGCTGCTCGGGAACCCGTCCGGGCTCCGGCGGGCCGACGAGATCATCGCGCGCGGGACGGCGGCGGGCGCGTGGACCCACGTGCTCTACGCGCAGACCCTGCACTACGCGATGGACGCGATGGCCGGTCGGGACACCGCCGCGTCCCTCGCGCGGATGCAGGACGCGGCCACCCGCGTCGACGGGCCCCTGGCCGCGGCGATCACCGGGTACGCCGACGCCCTGCGGTCGGGTGACCGCGCGTGGATCGCCAGCGCCCAGGCCGACCTGGCCGCGTGCGGCATGGCCGTCACCGCGGGCCGGACGAAGCAGCCGCTCACGAAGCGCGAGTACGAGGTGGCCGAGCTCGCCGCCCAGGGGTACTCGAACCGGCGGATCGCGGACCGACTCGGGTTGTCGGTCCGGACGGTGGACGCACACATGTCGCGCGTGTTCGCGAAGTGGGACATCCGCGCACGGTCGGAACTCGTCGAACTCGTCTGAACACAGAACGAGCCGGGGATGGACCGGGCCGGGCACGGAACGGCCCGCGCACGGAACGCCCCGCGCAGGGAACGGCCGGCGCACGGAACGGTCTGAGCAGGACGGAACGGTCTGGGCAGACCGCAGAAGAAGTTGCGGGATGCAGCACGACTCGCCGCTGCCGTTGACACACCGCGCCCGGTTTCGCGTAGCGTGGAATGCGTCGCCGGGTTCGGACCCGTTCGGGTCGGGTCCGAATCCCGGCGGCTTCACCAAGGCTAGAGAAGCGGGTGCACGGTCCACATCGGTAGGACCTACCTAATTCCCCCCGGGTACCGAGACCGACGGGCGTGTCACCACGCCGCCGGGTCAGGGCAGGCGGACCGGCAGGAACGCGGCGATGTCGGCCCGTGAACCGGACGCGCTGACGCGGCGGGTGGTCTCCGGGTCGTCCCAGTGCTGCCGACCCGTCGCGAGCGCGAGCCACGTCGTCGCGTCCGTCTCGACCACGTTCGGCGGCGTGCCGCGCGTGTGCCGCGGTCCGGGCACGGCCTGCACCGCGGCGAACGGCGGGACCCGCACCTCGACGCTGTTGCCGGGCACGTCCTCGGCCAGGCGCTGCAGGGTCCAGCGGACGGCCGTCGCGATCGAGGAGCGGTCGGTCGCGCCGGCGGTGACGGCGTCGAGCGCGGCCCGGCCGACGGCGTCGTCGATGGTCTTCGGCGGCATCCCCACAGGCTAGCCGGTGCACTACGGGCGGCTCATCGGGCTCGGTAGGGTGATCGGGTGCGAATCCTCGTCCTCGGTTCCGGTGCCCGCGAGCACGCGATCATCACGGCCCTCCTGGCAGAACAGGCCGGGCACGTCATCACGGCAGCGCCGGGGAACGCCGGCATCGCCGCCGACGTGGAGACGGTGTCGCTCGACCCCACGAACGGCCCACTCGTGGCGGAGTACGCGCTCGAGAACGACGTCGAGCTCGTCGTCGTCGGACCGGAAGCGCCCCTCATCGCCGGCGTCGCCGACCCGCTCCGCACCCGGGGCATCCCGGTGTTCGGTCCCGGCAAGGCCGCCGCGCAGCTCGAGGGGTCGAAGGCCTTCGCCAAGCGCGTCATGGCCGAGGCCGGCGTCCCGACCGGACGTCCCGTGTCCGCCGGCACGGTGGACGAGGCAGTGGCGGCGCTCGACGAGCTCGGTGCTCCGTACGTGGTCAAGGCGGACGGGCTCGCGGCGGGCAAGGGCGTCCTGGTGACCGAGGACCGCCAGGCGGCGATCGACCACGCGACCTACTGGCTGCAGCACGGACACGTCGTGGTCGAGGAGTTCCTCGACGGGGAAGAGGTCTCGCTGTTCTTCCTCAGCGACGGGCACGACGTCCGACCGCTGTCGCCCGCGCAGGACTACAAGCGACTGTCCGACGGTGACCTCGGACCGAACACCGGCGGCATGGGCGCGTACTCGCCGCTGCCGTGGCTCGACGACCGCTGGGGGTCCGAGCAGGCCTTCGTGGACGAGGTCACCGACCTGGTCGCGCTGCCCACCGTCCGCCAGCTCGAGCACGAGGGCACGCCCTTCGTCGGACTGCTCTACTGCGGGCTGATCGTCACCGAGCAGGGCGTGCGGGTGATCGAGTTCAACGCCCGCTTCGGCGACCCCGAGACCCAGGTGGTGCTCCCCCCGCCTCGCGACCCCGCTGAGCGGCCTGCTGCTCGCCGCCGCGTCGGGGCAGCTCGGCTCCACGCCGCGGCCGGAGTTCCGCGACCAGGCGGCCGTCACGGTCGTCCTGGCCAGCGAGGGCTACCCGGAGAGCCCGGTCACCGGCCGGACGATCACGGGTGTCGACGCCGCGAACGCCCGCGACGGCGTCGCCGTGCTGCACGCGGCGACGGGCGCCCTCGACGGCGACTCCGTCGCGACCGGCGGCCGGGTGCTCAGCGTCGTCGCCACCGGGGCCGACTTCGCCGAAGCGCGCGACCGCGCCTACGCCGGCCTGCACGACATCACGCTCCCCGGCGCGCAGTTCCGCACCGACATCGCCGCGAAGGTCGTCCGATGAGCGCCGCCCCGGACGTCCAGGGCTGGCGACACGTCTCCTCCGGCAAGGTCCGCGAACTGTACGTGCCCGCGTCGACGGCCGACGTCGCCGGTGCCACCGAACTGCTCCTCGTCGCGTCCGACCGGGTGAGCGCCTACGACTTCGCGCTCGAGCCGCCGATCCCGGGCAAGGGCGAGCTCCTCACCCGGCTGTCCCGCTTCTGGTTCGACCAGCTGGGTGACGTCCCGAACCACCTGCTCACCCCGAGCGGGACGACGACGCCCGTCCCGGCATCCGTCGAGGCACGCTCCATGCACGTCATGCCGCTGCGGATGTTCCCCGTGGAGTGCGTCGTGCGGGGGGGTACCTGGTCGGCAGCGGCTGGGCCGAGTACCAGGAGACCGGCAGTGTCTGCGGTGTACAGCTGCCCGCCGGGCTGGCGAACGGTGACCGCCTGCCGGAGCCCATCTACACGCCCGCGTACAAGGCCCCGCAGGGCGAGCACGACGAGAACATCTCGTTCGAGCGCACCGAGGAACTCGTCGGCCCCGCGGACGCCGCGGCGCTGCGTGACCTGTCCCTCGCCGTGTACTCCGAGGCGGCGGCGATCGCCCTGCAGCGCGGTGTGGTCATCGCGGACACGAAGTTCGAGTTCGGCCGCGACGCCGACGGACTGATCCGGATCGCGGACGAGGTCCTGACGAGCGACTCGAGTCGCTACTGGGACGCAGCGGCGTACGAGTCGGGCAACCGGACGGACTCGTTCGACAAGCAGATCGTCCGCGACTGGCTCAGCGCGAACTGGGACCGCACCGGGACCCCGCCCGTGCTGCCGGACGAGGTCGTCGAGCGGACGGCCGCGCGCTACCGCGAGCTGATCGAGCGCCTCGGCGCCTGACCGCGTCCCGGCCGGCGGAAGACCGACCGGGCAGGCGGCCGATCGGGCAGGCAGCCGTTCGGGCAGGCAGCCGGTCGGGCAGGCAGCCGGTCGCGCTGCCATCCGGTCAGGCCGGGTCAGGCGTCGCGGGACACGACCACGACGGTCAGGTCGTCACCCGGGTCGTGTTCGAGCGCCCGGCCCCGGACACCGGCCAGGAACGTCGACAGGTCCGGCGACTTCCGGTGGAGCGCGCCGAGCCGGGAGAGCGACGCCAGGGTCGAGTCCCACAGCTCGAGGGCGCCGTCGCTGACGAGCAGCAGGGTGTCACCCGGTTCCAGGACGAGTTCCCCCGCCGCGCGGTCCATCCCGATCGGGTGCAGGCCGACCGGCAGGTCGAGCGACCGCAGCACGGTCTCGGTGCCGTCGGCGTGCAGGTGCAGGACGAGTCCGTGCCCGGCGTCGACGAACGCCAGCCGACCGGTCGCCGTGTCGAGCCGCCCGTGGAACAGGGTCGCGAAGGCCTCGGCGGCGCTGAGGTCCGGGGCGACCTGCTCCTCGAGCCCGGCGACCGCGGTGGACGGGTCCTCGTGCCGGCGGGCGAGCAGGGCGCCGCGCATGCCGGCCGCGAGCAGTCCGGCGGCCATGCCCTTCCCCATGACGTCCGCGATGGTGAGGTCCACCGTGCCGTCGTCGATGCGCCAGTCGTGGAAGTCGCCCGACACGATGCCGTGCGGGATCGACGTCCCGCCGATGGTCCAGCCGGGCAGGTCGAGGGTGTGCGGCTGCAGCCCGGAGAGCACCGTGCGGAGGCGGTCGTCGTCGAGACCGGTGGCCAGTTCGCGCTCCGCCCAGACGCCGAGTTCCTCGAGCAGGGCGACGTCCTCGGGGGGCGAGGGCACGCGGGCTCGGGTCGATGAGGCAGAGCGTCCCGACCTTGGTCGCGTCGGCACCGACGTGCAGCGGGACCCCGGCGTAGAAGCGGACGTTCGGGTCGTTGTTCACCATCGGCAGGTCGGAGAAGCGCAGGTCGTCCCGCGCGTCCGGCACGACGACGGGGCCGTCCTGGTCGAGCGTCCGGCCGCAGAACGTGTCCAGGATGGGCGTCGACCCGGGGAACACCTGGTCGGACTGCTGCGACTTGTGGAAGAGCACGTCGTCGCCGGCGAGGTTGAGGAAGGAGCCGGAGACGCCGAACGCCTCTCGGGCGATCCGGGTGATGCGCTCGAACCGTTCCTCCGGGCCGCCCTGCACGACGTCGAGTGCGGCGAGCAGCGCAGCACGACGAGCCGCGACGGGAGCGGAAGCGGGGATCGTCTGCTCGACGTGCTCGGTGCTCATGCGACCACGCTAACGCGGATACCGGACAAGCCCTCTCGGAGTTCACGGAACGCATGACCCCAGTCGACGGGCCACGCGCACGACTCCCCCCCGGCACCGCGCACCGCGCACCGCTCACCGCTCGCGCACCGCTCGCGCTCAGTCGGCGTCGGGGACCGCGTCCCACTCGTCGCCGTACCGCGACAGCACCGACCAGCGGTCGACCGGCCAGGTGATCACGAACGCCCGACCGACGATGTCCTCGACCGGCACGTTGCCGTGCACGCGCGAGTCGGCGGAGTTGTACCGGTTGTCACCCATGACCCAGACACGGCCGTCCGGCACCGTGATCGAGAAGTCCTCGCCGGAGACCCGGTTCACGTCCGCCGGCAGGCGCACGTACGGCTCGTCCACCGCGTGCCCGTTGACCGACAGCCGGCCCTGGGCGTCGCAGCACTCGACCCGGTCGCCCGGCAGCCCGATCACGCGCTTGATGAGGTCCTCGCCCTGCCCCGGGGCGAGCCACGCGTTCGGGTCGCGGAACACGACGACGTCACCGCGCTCGAGCGACATGACGTCGGGCACGAGCTCGTTCACGAGGACCCGGTCCCCGACGAGCAGGGTGTCCTCCATCGACTCCGAGGGGATGTAGAACGACCGCACCAGGAACGCCTTCACCAGGAAGGACACGACCAGCGCCGCCACCACGATCACCACGAGGTCGCGCAGGAACCGGGCCGTGGACCGGCCACGGGTCTGCTCGGTCGCGGCCGACGGATCTGTCTCGCTCAATGGGTGACCACGACCTTCACGACGGAGATGACGAGCGCGACGGCGGCGAGCACGAGGCCGCCCCAGAGCCCGAGGAACGACGGCTGCTTGCCGCGGAACCGCTGGAGGAACACCCCGACCAGGCCGATGCGGACGACCAGGATGACGACCGCGGCGGTCTGCGCCCACTCGGCCGGTACCCACCCGATCCACGCGGCCGCATAGAGGACGCCGGGGATGAGTCCTGAGGTCGCGATCGGGTTGGCGTTCCGGGTGATCACCGCGACGGACTCCCGCCGCGCCGTGTCGTCGGCGGTGTCCCCGATCGCGTGTGCCACGAGGTGCGCGAGCACGTGCGCGAGGTACGTCAGCACCGCCGTCGCGAGCACGGTGAGCACGGCGGCTCCGTGGTGGATCTGCTCGGGCGAGACCGCGATCGCGACGGCGAGCACGGTGATGTTGCCGTAGATGTACGACGACATCCGGTCGCGGACGTGCTCGACCGGCAGGTCCTGGGGGGCGTGGGCGACCGCGGCGTTCGGAGGGCATCGGTCCATCTTGGCCCGTCCCCGTCGGGTCGGACCGACGAGCGACCGGGTTCGATGCCAGGGTGGACCGGACCGCGCACCGACGCACGGTCGGGACGGAGGCCCGGATGACGAACCGCAGACCACTCGCCCTGGTGACCGGGGTGGGCCGCCGCGCCGGCATCGGTGCCGCCATCGCGACCCGTCTGGCGGCGGACGGCTGGGACCTCGCCCTGAGCTGGTGGGGTCCGTACGACGAGCGGGTGCACGGAGCCGCGGACCCGGAGGGGGGTGGACGCGGTCGTGTCGGAGTGCGAGGCCGCGGGGGCTGCCGTGATGCGCCTCCCGGTCGACCTGGCCGACGCCGAGCAGGCGGCCGCGCTCGTCGGCCGGGCCGAGGCGGAGGCGGGCGCTCCGGTGACCGCGGTCGTCATGTCACACTGCGAATCGGTCGACTCGGACTTCGCGACGACCACTGTCGAGTCGTTCGACAAGCACCTGGCCGTGAACGTGCGGGCTCCGTTCCTCATCGTGCAGGCGTACGCGCGCCGGCTCCGCGAGGGGGGCCGACGCACCCCTCGACCAGCGGCGCGTGATCGCCCTGACGAGCGACCACGTCGGCTTCAACCTGCCGTACGGGACGAGCAAGGGCGCGCTCGACCGACTCGTCGTCGGTGCCGCGATCGAACTCGGGGACGTTCGGGTCAGCGCGAACACGATCAACCCGGGGCCGAACGACACCGGGTGGATGACCGACGAGATCCGGCAGGCCGCCGTGGACCAGACCCCGCTCGGACGCGCGTCGACGCCTCGGGACACGGCCGCGCTCGTCAGCTTCCTGTGCGGGCCGGACGGCGGGTGGGTGAACGGGCAGCTGCTCAAGACCGACGGAGGCTTCAGCGCGAAGTGACGCGTTTCGTTGACGTGTCACCAATATCGGCGCACACTGAGGACATGCACTCGCAGGACCTCCTCGCCGCGGACACCGGGATGGGCGCCGTCACGCTCCGGGTCGCCGACCTCGACGCGATGACGGCGTACTACCGGGACGGTGTCCGCCTGACGGTGCTCGCGCAGCAGGGCGGCCGCGTGGTGCTCGGCCGTCCGGCTGCCGGGGGCGCACCGGGCGGACGCACCGTGCCGGTCCTGGTCCTCGAGCACGAGCCGGCGCTCCGGAACGCCGGCCCGGGGCAGGCCGGCCTGTTCCACACCGCCGTGCTCTTCGACACCCGGGCCGACCTGGCCGCCGCCCTGTACTCCGTCGCCACCAGCTACCCGCAGTCCTTCACCGGCAGCGCCGACCACCTCGTCAGCAACGCCTTCTACTGCACGGATCCCGAGGGCAACGGCGTCGAGCTCTACTGGGACCGCGACCGGACGCAGTGGTCGTGGACGCACGGCTCGGTCGACATGGACACCGTGTACCTCGACCCGAACGCCTTCCTGCAGGAGCACCTGACGGCCGAGGCGCTCGAGCACGCCGGATCACGACCGGGCCGCGTCGGCCACGTGCACCTGTCGGTCGGGGACGTCGCCACCGCGGAGACGTTCTACGTCGACACGCTCGGCTTCGAGACCACCGCGGCGGTGGGCGGCCAGGCACTGTTCGTCAGCGCCGGCGGGTACCACCACCACATGGCGATGAACACGTGGAACTCGCGCGGGGCCGGACGCCGACAGCTCGCCCTCGGGCTGGGCCTCGTGCGCATCGAGGTGCCGGCCGACGACGACCTCGGCGCGCTCACCGCCCGGATGCGCGACGCCGGCGTGCAGACCGCGGACGACGGTCGGACGGTCGCGTTCGAGGACCCCTGGGCGAACCGCATCGAGGTGACGACCACCGGTCGCGGATGAGCCCCGACCCACCGGCGGCGAGCCCGACCCGCGCTGGCGGCCAGGCGCACCCGGCAGGATGGTGCGATGACTGACGACATCCGGTGGGAGGTGGTCGAGGAGAGCGCGCTGACGCTCACCGACCACGAAGCGATCGCGGCGATGCTGGCGCAGGCCTTCCCGAGCTGGTCGCACTGGTACGTCGGCGGCCGGAGCTGGGCGGGGATGCAGCCCGAGCGCCGTGTGGTCGGTCGCACCGAGGACCGCGTCGTCCTCGCACACGTCGGCATCCGGCGGATGTTCGTCACGGTCGGCGGTGAGGACGTCCTGGTCGGCGACACCGGCCTGGTCGGGGTCGCACCGCGGCTGCAGGGCACGGGCGTCGGTCGCGAGCTGATGGACCGCGTGCACGACGTCCTCGACGGCCTCCGCGTGCCGTACGGGTTCCTCGGCGCGGGTGAGGACCGGATCCCGTTCTACGCACACATGGGCTGGCACGAGTTCCCCGAGGCGGTCGGCACCTTCAGTGCATTCACGGCGGACGGCGCCGGCGTCTCGGAGACCGAGCAGGGCGGGTGGATGGTCCGTCCGGTCACGGCCCGGCTCGAGGACTGGCCGGAGGGACCGATCCTCCTCAACGGCCAGCAGGTCTGACGCCGGGGCACCGGACGCAGCCGGACACACGGGAGGCGCGGTGCGAGTCGGACCCGCACCTGGGCCCCCGCCGGCCGGTACCGGAGCGTCGCGCCAGCGGCGGTCCGGCCGTGACCGGCGGGGAGCCTCCCGGCGGTTCCCGCGTCGACTACGCCTCGACGGCGACCGCCTCCGCGTCCTCGTTGGAGCCCGGGGTGGTCGGCACGACGGCGGCGCGCACGCGGGCACCGAGGTCGGGGTCGACGTTCGTCCAGTAGGCGAAGACGCGCTCGCGCAGGTCGTCACGCGTCACCTTGGAGACGTGTCCGGCGATGTTGCCGACCAGACGCTCGCGGGCGGCGTCGTCGAGCACCTCGCGGTAGAGCGTGCCGGCCTGACCCCAGTCGTCGTCCTCGGGGTGCAGCGTCGCGGCGGAGCGCTGGAGGGCGCCGTCGGACTCCCACCCGGGGACGTCGTCCGTCGCGTTCGGGTCGGCGTGCGCCCCACCGAGCGTGTTCGGGGCGTACACCGGCACCTCGGCCTTCTGGAAGTCGAAGCGCATGGCGCCGTCCTTGGAGTACGAGTGCACCTCGTTCTTCGGGGCGTTCACCGGCAGCTGCGCGTGGTTCGTGCCGACGCGGTAGCGGTGGGCGTCCGCGTAGCTGAAGATGCGTGCGAGGAGCATCTTGTCCGGGCTCGCCGCGATGCCGGGCACGAAGTTCGACGGGGCGAAGGTCGCCTGCTCGATCTGCGCGAAGTAGTTCTCCGGGTTGCGGTTGAGCTCCATCGTGCCGACCTCGATGAGCGGGTAGTCGGCGTGCGGCCACACCTTCGTCAGGTCGAACGGGTTGAAGCGGTAGCTCGCGGCGTCCTCGTACGGCATGACCTGCACCTTGAGGGTCCAGCGCGGGGTGTCACCACGCTCGATGGCCTCGTACAGGTCGCGGATGTGGAAGTCCGCGTCCTCGCCGGCGATGCGGTCGGCGTCCTCCTGCGTCAGGGTCGCGTGGCCCTGCTCGGTGAGGAAGTGGTACTTCACCCAGAAGCGCTCGCCCGCGGCGTTGATCCACTGGTAGGTGTGCGACCCGAAGCCGTCCATGTGGCGCCACGACGACGGCAGACCGCGGTCGCCCATGAGCCACGTGACCTGGTGCGCCGATTCGGGCGACAGGGTCCAGAAGTCCCACTGCATGTCGTGGTTGCGCAGGTGCGAGCCCGGCAGGCGCTTCTGCGAGCGGATGAAGTCGGGGAACTTGATGCCGTCGCGGATGAAGAAGACGGGGGTGTTGTTGCCGACGAGGTCGTAGTTGCCCTCTTCGGTGTAGAACTTCAGCGCGAAGCCGCGGGGGTCGCGCCAGGTGTCGGGCGAGCCCTGCTCACCGGCGACGCTCGAGAAGCGGGCGAGCATCTCGGTGGTCTTCCCCGGCTGCAGGAACGCGGCGCGGGTGTACTGCGACACGTCCTGCGTGACGGTGAAGGTACCGAACGCACCGCCGCCCTTGGCGTGGACGACGCGCTCCGGGACGCGCTCGCGGTTGAACTGCGCGAGCTTCTCGACCAGGTAGTGGTCGTGCAGGGCGAGAGGGCCGTCGGCCCCGACACCCATCGAGTGCTGGTCGCTGGAGACCGGGGCCCCGCTGTTGGTCGTGGTGGTGGGCGTGTTCTGGTCGGACACGGTTCCTCCTAGGTGGAACGGTTGGATCGGTCGGGGTGGCTCGGGTTGGTCTCGGTGGGCGGCGCCGGACAGCGGGCGCGCCTGAGGGGGGGCCTGCCGGGAGGCCCGTGCGACGTGGGCGGTCAGCCCACGCCGGGTGCGGCGACGGGAGGCGCGGTCGCGGGGACCAGGGCACCCGTCGGCTCATCGGCCTCGTCCGCCTGCTCCGCCGCAGCGCACTGCTCACAGATGCCCCAGTAGGTGACCTCGGCGGTGGTGACCGCGAAGCCGTGGGTCTCCGACGGGGTCAAGCACGGGGCGTGACCGACGGCGCAGTCGACGTCGCCGATCGCGCCGCACATGGTGCAGACGATGTGGTGGTGGTTGTCGCCGGTCCGGCGCTCGTACCGGGCGGGGCTGCCGGCCGGCTCGATCCGACGGACGAGCCCGGCGCCGGTCAGCGCGTTGAGGACGCCGTAGACCGCCTGGTGGCTCGTCGTCGGCAGTTCAGCGGCGAGCGCGCTGACCAGGTCGTCCGCCGTGGTGTGCGGGGACGCCTCGATCGCCCGGAGTGCCGCGAGCCGAGGAGCGGTGACCCGGAGTCCGGCTCCGCGGAGGAGTTCGGTGTCGTCGACCATGCGGAGCCTTTCTCTTGCAGCGTTCAAGACAACGCTCACAGTACACGGCGGACGCGCTTCCGACGCCAACACCACATGCGCGTTGCGGAATACGATGTGTCACGATCGGGTCGCGATCAGCTGAGCATCGCTCGACGGGGGTGGTCCGGCCGGTAGCGTCCAGCCATGTCCATGCAGCAGGCCGGCGCGACGCCGGCGAACACCGCTCAGGACGCCCGGGGGGACCATCGCGCAGCGGGACCTGGTCGTCGACCTCATCCGGACGGCCTGCGTCGTCCTCGTCGTCGTCGTGCACGTGACGATGGTCGGGGTCGGGTCGGGCGCGTCCGGCATCCGGGTCACGAGCCCACTGCAGGAACTGCCCTGGAACGTCGGGGCGACCTGGGTCGGCCAGGTGATGCCGCTGTTCTTCGTGGTCGGCGGGTTCGCGAGCGCCGTCGGATGGCGCAGCACCGTCGCCCGGGCCGGTCACGGCGGCGACCCAGCCCGGGACTTCATCGCGACCCGGCTCGTCCGGCTGTTCCGCCCCGCGGTCCCGCTCTTCGTGGTGCTCGCCGTCGGCCTCGGCATCGCCACCGCGGTCGGGACGCCCGCCGACCTGCTCGGCGAGCTCGCCTTCGGCATCGGGTCCCCGCTGTGGTTCCTGGCGGCGTACGGCATCACACAGTGCTGCGTCCCGGTCATGGCCCGGCTGCACGCGCGTGCGCCGTGGCGGACCCTGCTCGCGCTGCTCCTGCTCGCGGCCGCGATCGACTCGGTCCGCCTGGCGTCCGGCATCGTCGAGGTCGGCTTGCTCAACCTCGGCCCGGTGTGGCTCTTCGCCCAGCAGCTCGGGTTCCTGTGGGTCGACGGCTGGTTCGCCCGACGGTCCCGGCTCCTGCTGCTCGGCATCGCCGGCCTGGCGTACGCCCTGCTCGTGCCCCTGACGTCCGTCGGCCTCTGGGCACCGGACATGCTGCAGGACCTCAACCCGCCGATGCTCCCGCTGGCGTTCCTCGCCGTCGGGCAAGCGTGCCTCGTCCAGCTCGTGCACGCACCCCTGACGCGACTGATGGCAACCCGCCCCGCGCAGGCCGTCGTGTTCCTGCTCGGCCGCGACGGCATGACGATCTACCTCTGGCACCTGCCGCTGTTCATCCTGCTCAACGGGGTCGGCCTGCTCGTGGGGCTGCCGTTCCCCTCGCCGGGTTCGGGCGTCTGGTGGGCCACCCGCCCGGTCGCGGTCGTCGTGCTCCTCGCCGCCACCCTCGGTGTCGCCCGCCTGGTCCGTCGCGCCGATCGGCCCCTCCCCCCGCCTGACGCCCGGGTCGGACCGCCCGGCGTGGTCCATGTTGGCGGCCGGCGCCGTGTGCACGATCGGTCCCGCGTTCGCGGTCATGCAGCTCCACCTCTCCTTCCCGCTGGCGCTCGTCGGGGCCGTCGCGATCCCGCTGGGTGTGTGGCTCCTCGCACGGACGGTGCCGGCGGAGGAGGCGGCGACGCCGGTGCCCAGCGCGGGACGCATGTAGGGATCCTCATACGCCGGGGCCGTGTCGGGCCTCCCGGCCGGAGGAGGATGACTCCCGCAGCGCGACCCCGGGAGGCACCCCACGCCGTCACCCTCCGAGTTCTGGAGCACCTGGCACGTCGACCCCCCTGGCGACGGCGCTGGTCGTCGTCGCGGCAGCCGTCTACGGCCGCTGGGTCCTCGCCGCCCGCCGCCGCGGCGCGCGCTGGCCGTGGTGGCGGACCGTGGCGTTCGTCGCCGCGCTCGGCCTGTTCGCGACGCTGCAGTCCGGCATCGTGGGACAGGACGACCGCCAGCTCCGGTGGGCGTTCGTCCTGCGGCTCGCGACGCTGTTCTTCGCGGTGCCCGCGTTCGCCGCGGCGGCCGGCCCGCTCACGCTGCTCCGGACGGGAGGCCCGACCCGCCTGTCCGGGGCCGCCGACGCCGTCCTGCGGTCCCGTCCGGCACGGCTGCTCGGCAACGCGATCGTCGCGCCCCTGGTGGCCCTGGCCGTGTTCGGCGTCCTGCTCACCCCGCTGGCGGGCGTGCTGCGGCAGTCGTTCCTCAGCGCCGAAGCGGTGACCGTCCTCGTCCCGGTGCTGGGCTTCCTCCTGTTGGCACCGCTGTCCGAGGTCGGGGTGCTCCACTCCTCCGCCTTCGCGACCGCCGAGTTCCTGCTCGCGTTCGTCGAGCTCGTGCTCGATGCCGTGCCCGCGGTCGTGATGCGGGTGAGCAGCCACGTGCTGGACGGTGCCGGCCGGACCGCCCTGCACGTGCCGTGGGCACCGTCGCCCCTGCAGGACCAGCACCTGGCGGGCGACCTGCTGTGGTTCATCGCCGAGGTCGCGGACGTCCCCGTGCTCATCGCCCTGTTCGTCCGGTGGCAACGCTCGGACCGCCGCGAGGCCAGGGCCGTGGACGACCTGACGGACGAGCAGATGGCGGCGCTGACGCGGGAGCACCTGCGGCGTCGATCCTGACGGGGGGCAGTGGGTCCCGCGCTGCCGGGCTCCCGCGGCTCCACGCCCCGCGGCTCCCGCGGCTGCGCACCCACGGCCGCGCGCTCCAGGGCCGCGCCCCTCGGCTCGGCCGCTGCGCGTCCGGCTGTTCCCCGCCGCCGTGGTCCCGCGGCGCCGTGGCCGCGCCGCCGGCACGACGGAGCCCCGGCCCCTCGTGCGAGGGACCGGGGCTCCGGCGGCGCGACGAGCGCGGGCGTCGTGCGGCTAGGCGCCCGCGTGCTTGCCGTGGTGCTCGGTGGTGGCGAGCTCCTCCTCGGCGGTGGTGGGTGCCGGCGACGAGGCGTGCGCGGCGACGTGGTCCCGCTCCCCCCGTCGTGGGACGGCCGCCCGCGACCTGGCCGCCGCCGACCTGACCGCTGTCGGCCTGTCCGGCCTCGACCTGTCCACCGTCGGGCTGCGTGGCGACCGCGCCGGTCTGCTTCCACGCGGCCGTCTGCTTCGGCTTCGTCAGGAACAGTGCCGCGACGATCGCCGCGATGAGCACGACGGCCGGCAGGACCAACGACTGGCCCATCGCCCGCGAGAACGGGTCGAGCAGGAAGCCCGGCAGGGACCCCGTCTGCTCGGCGCTGATGCCGGACCCACCGGACCGGCTGGGGAACTCCGCGCGGATGCGGGCCTCCATGAGGGCAGCGATGCCGGCGGAACCGAGCACCGCACCGATCTGACGGGTGGTGTTGTAGACGCCCGAGCCGGCGCCGGCGAGCCGCGGCGGCAGGTTGCGCGTCGCGGACACGGAGAGCGGTCCCCACATGCAGGCGTTCGCGAGCCCGAGGAGCGCGCTCGGCAGGAGCACCCAGCCCCAGTCGGCGTTCGCGGCGATGAGGGCGCCGAACCAGAACAGCCCGCCGGAGAAGCAGGCGAGGCCGAACGAGGCGACCCAGCGCGGGCTCCAGATGTTCAGCCGCTTGCCGACGTAGGGCGCGAGCGCGGCCGAGAGGACGGCCTGCGGGACCAGGAGGAGCGCGGCCTGCGTCGGCGAGAACCGGAGCACGTCCTGCGCCCACAGCATGATCGGCAACGCGAAGGACGCGATGGCGACACCGACCGCGGTGATCGCGATGTTCGCGAGGGTGAAGTTGCGGTCCGTGAACAGGCCGAGCGGGAGGAGCGGCTCCCCCCTTCTGCACGCCCTGCCAGACGACGAACGCGGCGAGCACCACGATGCCGGCGATGATGAGCGACCAGACGGAGATCGGACCGGTGATGGTGCCCCAGTCGTAGGTCTCGCCCTCCTGGATGCCGAAGACCAGCAGGAAGAGCCCGACCGCGGACAGCACGACGCCGAGCAGGTCGAAGCGGTGACGGTTCGTGGCGAAGGACGGCACGAACTTCTGCGCGAGGACGAACGCGACGACGCCGACGGGGACGTTCAAGAAGAAGATCCACTCCCAGCCGAAGCCGTCGACGAGCAGGCCGCCGAGGATCGGGCCCACGAGCGAGGCGACACCGGCGACGGCGCCCCACAGGCCCATGGCGGCACCGCGGTTCTGCGGCGGGAAGATGCGGGTGATGACGGCCATCGTCTGCGGGGTCATCATCGCGGCGCCGAGGCCCTGCACGACGCGGGCGAGGATGAGCACCTCGATCGAGCCGGCGAGCCCGCACCAGAGACTGGCGAGCGTGAACACGACGAGGCCGACCTGGTACAGCACCTTGGGGCCGAAGCGGTCACCGAGGCGACCGGTGATGAGGAGCGGGACGGCGTACGCGAGCAGGTACGCACTCGTCACCCAGATGACGGCGTTGATGTCGGCGTCGAGTGCCTGGGAGATGGTCGGCGTCGCGACCGAGACGATCGTCGAGTCGACGAGGATCATGAAGAAGCCGACGACGAGTGCCCAGAGCGCTGGCCACGGCTTCTTGCCGTGCTCCAGGTCGGCGGCGGCGGAGGCGGATGTCATCGAGTGGTGTCCTTGCTGTTCTGGAGGTGTTCGTCGGGGAGGGCCGGGCCCTCCCAGGGGATCTGACCGCTGTCGAGGCGGTCGGCGATGGCACTGAGCCACTCGAGTTGCGCGGTGAGCATGGCACGCGCGTACGACACGTCGAGCCAGTAGCGCTCGGCGAGGCCCTTGGCCTGGAGGCCCGCGGCGGCGTCGTCGTACCCGTCGCGCTGCGTGCGCAGTGCGGCGATGCGCGCCCGGAGCGCGGCGGCCACGTCCTCGACGGGGAGGTTGTCCACGTGGGACACGGCGAGCCCGAACTGCGGGTACTCGTCCGCCGGCTCGGCGACCATGCGGCGGAGGCCCGCCTCGAGCGCCGTGCGTCCGGCGTCCGTGATCGCGTAGGTGGTCCGCTCGGGCCGGTTGCCCGCGCGGTCGGTGCCGACGACCTCGGCGTACCCGAGGTCCGCCAGTCGGCCGACCTGGTGGTACAGCGTGCCCGGTCGGACCTTGACGTTCCGGTCCTCGCGACGCTGCAGCATCGTCTGGAACATCTCGTAGGGGTGCATCGGCGCCTCGGCCAGCAGGCCGAGCGCCGCGAACGCCAGTGGCGTCAGGTCGGGCACGGGTCCTCCGGGTGTTCGATGCCGATTGTTCGAAGTCGAACATACGCCTTCGAACAGTCATCCACAACTGCTCTGGCGGGTCGTGGGCGGCACCTAGACTGTTCCTGTCCCCACCCGACCCCTGTGCTGGAGTGAACACGTGCCAACGATCGTCGTCGAGGTCATGCCGAAGGCCGAGATCCTCGACCCCCCAGGGCAAGGCGGTGGGCAACGCCCTCGCCCGGCTCGGCAAGAACGACCTGACCAATGTCCGCATCGGCAAGCGATTCGAGGTGTCGGTCGACGGCCCCGTCGACGACGCCAAGCTCGCCGAGGTCCGTGAGATCGCGGTCGACGTCTTCTCGAACGCCGTCATCGAGGACGTCGTCTCCGTGAGCGTGGTCGAGTGACGATGCGCATCGGGGTCATCACCTTCCCCGGCTCGCTCGACGACCGCGACGCCCAGCGCGCGGTCCGCCTCGCCGGCGCCGAGCCCGTCGCGCTCTGGCACGGCGACCACGACCTGCAGGGCGTCGACGCGATCGTCCTGCCCGGCGGCTTCTCGTACGGTGACTACCTCCGTGCCGGCGCCATCGCCGCGAAGGCCCCGATCATGGCCGAGGTCATCGACGTCGCCGGCAAGGGCATGCCCGTGCTCGGCATCTGCAACGGCTTCCAGATGCTCGCCGAGGCCCGCCTGGTGCCCGGCGCCCACACCCGGAACGCCCACCAGCAGTTCATCCGGCGCGACCAGGTGCTCCGCGTCGAGAACGCCGACACCGCCTGGACCGCGGGCTTCGACGCGCAGCAGGAGATCACCATCCCGCTGAAGAACGCCGACGGCCGGTTCGTCGCCGACGCCGACGAGATCAAGCGCATCGAGGACAACGGCCAGGTCGTGTTCCGCTACGTCGGCGTGAACCCGAACGGGTCGATCGACGACATCGCCGGCGTCTCGAACGAGCGCGGGAACGTCGTCGGTCTCATGCCGCACCCCGAGCACGCGACGGAGCCCGGCTTCGGCCCGGACACCCGCGCTGCCATGGCCTCCGGCACGGACGGCCTGACCTTCTTCACCTCCGTGATCGAGCGCGCGCTCGTCAAGTGACCGCGACTCCAGCGCCCGCGACTCCAGTGACAGGGAACGACAACACCGTGACCACGCCCGTCCGCCCGAAGCCCGACACCGTCCAGGACGCCGCCGAGACGCCCGACAAGGAGCAGCCGTACGCGGCCCTCGGGCTCAAGGACGACGAGTACGCGAAGATCCGCGAGATCCTCGGCCGCCGCCCCACCTCGGGCGAGCTGGCGATGTACTCGGTGATGTGGTCCGAGCACTGCTCGTACAAGTCGAGCAAGAACTACCTCCGCCAGTTCGGCCAGAAGGTCACGCCGGAGATGAAGAAGAACCTGATGGTCGGCATGGGCGAGAACGCCGGTGTCGTCGACGTGGGTGACGGCTGGGCGGTGACCTTCAAGGTCGAGTCGCACAACCACCCCTCCTACGTGGAGCCCTACCAGGGCGCTGCCACCGGTGTCGGCGGGATCGTCCGCGACATCATCTCGATGGGTGCACGTCCGGTCGCGGTCATGGACCAGCTCCGCTTCGGTGCGGTCGACCACGAGGACACCGCCCGCGTCGTGCACGGTGTCGTCGGCGGCATCTCGTTCTACGGCAACTGCCTCGGCCTGCCGAACATCGGCGGCGAGACCTACTTCGACCCGGTGTACCAGGGCAACCCGCTCGTCAACGCCCTCGCGGTCGGTGTCCTCCGTCACGAGGACCTGCACCTGGCGAACGCGTCCGGCGCCGGCAACAAGGTCGTGCTCTTCGGTGCCCGCACCGGTGGCGACGGCATCGGTGGCGCGTCGATCCTGGCGTCCGACACCTTCACCGAGGGCGGCCCGACCAAGCGTCCCGCCGTCCAGGTCGGCGACCCGTTCGCCGAGAAGGTGCTCATCGAGTGCTGCCTCGAGCTGTTCCAGAAGGAGCTCGTCGAGGGCATCCAGGACCTCGGCGCCGCGGGCATCTCGTGCGCGACCTCCGAGCTCGCGAGCAACGGCGACGGCGGCATGCACATCTCGCTCGACGACGTCCTGCTGCGCGACCCCTCGCTCACGGCAGAGGAGATCCTCATGTCGGAGAGCCAGGAGCGCATGATGGCGGTCGTCCGCCCCGACAAGCTCGACGCTTTCCTGCAGGTCGTCGGCAAGTGGGAGGTCGAGACGAGCGTCCTCGGCGAGGTCACCGGCACCGGCCGCCTCGTCATCGACTGGCAGGGCCAGGAGATCGTCAACGTCGACCCGCGCACGGTCGCCGTCGACGGTCCGGTGTACGACCGCCCGGTCGCGTACCCGACCTGGATCGACGCACTGCAGGCCGACGGCGCCGAGTCGCTCGACCGCCCGGAGACCGGCCCCGCCCTCAAGGCGCAGGTCCTGCAGCTGCTCGGGTCCCCGAACCTGTCCTCGAAGAACTGGGTCACGAACCAGTACGACACCTACGTGCTCGGCAACACGGCGCTGTCCTTCCCCGACGACGGCGGCATGGTCCGCGTCGACGAGGAGACCGGGCTCGGCGTCGCGATCGCCACCGACGCGAACGGCCGCTACTGCCAGCTCGACCCGAAGCAGGGCGCTCGTCTGGCCCTCGCCGAGGCGTACCGGAACGTTGCCGTCACCGGCGCCGTCCCGGCTGCCGTGACCGACTGCCTGAACTTCGGCTCCCCGGAGAACCCCGAGGTGATGTGGCAGTTCTCCGAGGCCGTCGAAGGTCTCGCGGACGGCTGCATGGAGCTCGGCATCCCGGTGACCGGCGGCAACGTGTCGTTCTACAACCAGACCGGTGACACCCCGATCCACCCGACGCCCGTCGTCGGCGTGCTCGGCGTGATCGACGACGTCGCCAAGCGGATCCCCTCCGGCTGGCAGGACGACGGCCACAACATCTACCTGCTCGGCACGACGAGCCTCGAGCTCGACGGGTCGGCCTGGGCCGGCACCGTGCACGGGCACCTCGGCGGTCGCCCGCCGGCGGTGGACCTCGGGCGCGAGAAGGCGCTGGCGGAGCTCCTGGCCGCCGCGGCCGACGAGCAGCTGCTCACGAGCGCACACGACCTGGCGGACGGCGGCCTCGGCCAGACCCTCGCCGAGTCGGTCCTGCGCTTCGGCCTCGGCGCCCGGGTCGTGCTCGACGAGCTCGAGTCCCGCGACGGCGTCGACACCGCGACCGCACTCTTCTCCGAGTCCACCGGCCGCGTCATCGTGACCGTGCGCCGCGAGGACGACGTCCGCTTCCAGGGCCTCTGCAACGGCCGGGGCTACCCGGTCCTGCGCATCGGTGTGACCGACGCCGCGTCGGGCTCGCTCGAGGTCCAGGGTGCGTTCGAGGCGACGATCGACGAGCTCCGCGACGCACACCGCGCCACGCTGCCGTCGCACTTCGGCGACGTCATCCAGGAGAACGTGACCGAGGGCTACGTGGGCCGCGGCCCGCTCGACTCGCACGGCGCGTTCTCGCCCCGCACGGACGCCTGAACCCGGTGCCGATCGTCACGCTGCCCTTCCAGGAGCTGGTCGACCGGTTCGGTCCGGTGCCCGACGGCATCGAGCTGGACGTCTGGGACGTCGAGGCGCCGTACCCCCGGGCCGAGCAGGTCGCCATCGCCTTCCTGCCGTTCTACTTCGGTGGACGGCACCGGTGGCAGTACGTGCACGACCTGCCGAACCTCGAGCTGCTGCAGCTGCCGAGTGCCGGGTACGAGTGGGCGATCCCGCACGTGCCCGGTCACGCGCACCTGGCGAACGGCCGCGGCATCCACGACGACGAGACGGCGGAGCTCGCGGTCGGCCTGGCGCTGACCTCCCTCCGCGAGATCGCGGTGTTCCAGTTCGACCGGGTCGAGCAGCGGTGGGACTCGCGGGAAACCCGGTCCCTCGCCGACCGTCGGGTGACCGTCGTCGGCTACGGCGCGATCGGTTCCGCCATAGCCACCCGGTTCGAGGCGTTCCGCACCGAGGTCACCGTCGTCGCGCGCACGGCCCGCGTGCAGGACGGTCGTCAGGTGCACGCCTTCGGCGACCTGCCGGAACTCGCCCGCACCACGGACGTCCTCGTGCTCATCGCGCCGCTCACCGACGAGACCGAGGGACTGGTCGACGCGGAACTCCTCGCGGCGCTGCCCGACGGCGCCCTCGTGGTGAACGTGGCGCGCGGCAAGGTCGTGGACACGGACGCCCTCGTCGCCGAGCTGCGGTCCGGTCGGCTCTCGGCGGCGCTCGACGTCACCGACCCGGAGCCGCTCCCCGCCGACCACCCGCTGTGGACGACGCCGAACACCGTGCTCACGCCGCACGTCGGCGGCAACACGGACCTCAGCGTGCCGCGGTCCCTCGACCTGGTGCGCCGGCAGGTGTCGGCGCTGGCCGAGGGCCGGCCGTTCGAGAACCTCATCGAGGTCCCCGTCCACCAGGGCTGAGTCTGCCGGCGGACGCGGCCGCGCCGGCCTCCCGACGGGCGCGACCCGCTCCCGGCGGCCTCGGCCGGGCCCGGACGCGAGCCCCGCCTCCCGGCGGACGCGGCCGATCACCCGATGGGCGCGACTCGCGCGCCGACGGATGCGGCCGACGTCCCCGGGCGCGCCCCGAGCCTCCCGGCCCTCAGCGCTCCTGGAGCGGGATGATGCAGGTCGGGCTGCCGACCGCGATCTGCCCGACGGCGTCGCCCGGCACACCGTCTGCACCGACCGGCAGCACCGCGACGGCGTCGGACATCTGGTTGGCGACGAGCAGGTACCCGGGCACACGGGCGAAGTGCCGCGGCCACACGCCACCGGCCGACGCTGACCCGACGAACCGGAGCCCGCCGTCGGACGCGTCGAACACGACGATCTGGTCGCGCCCCCCGGACGGCCACCGTGACGATGCCGTGCTCGTCGACCTCGACGTGACTGAGCAGCGAGGTGTCGACCGGCCCGTCGAAGGCGGCGGCAGCGCAGACCTCGCGGAGCGAGCCCGACTCGTCACGCCGCATCCGGTACACGCGACCGTCGAGCTCGCCGGCGACGACGAGGTCCCCGTCGAACCAGGCCATGTGTCGTGGTCCGGATCCGGGCTTCCGGTGGTGGACGCGCAGCGGCTCGATCGACACCGAGGCGGTATCGGCCACGACACGGAACTCGTGCAGGGCATCCCCTCCGAGGTCGGCGACCAGGACGGTCCCGTCCGGCGTGGCGATCGACTGATGGGCGTGCGGGCCCTCCTGGCGGTCCTCGACCGGTCCGGTCGCGTCGGGCAGGAGCACGGTGGCGACGGCTGCGTCCGGCAGCGCCGCGGACACCCCGGTCCCCCCGGCCGGCGATCCCGTGCCCCGAAGCCATGCCGTCGGCAGCGGGAGCCGTGGCCGTGGTGCCGCCGACGATGCCGTCACTGGCGGAGACGGAGGCCGCGTAGGACTCCGCTGCCTCGAGCGACACCGCGGTGACCGTGCCCGAGACGTAGTTCGTGACGACGAGTGCCCCGGACGGGTCGACCCGGACGTGGCACGGCGCGTCCCCGCCGGCGGGCGCATCCCACAGGTGCTCGAGAGCGGACCCGGACCGGCGGAACGCGTGGACCCCGCCGTCGGTCGTCTCCGACACGGCGTACACGCGGTCCCCCCGACACGGCGAGGAAGGACGGGTCGTCCAGCACCGCGACGGTCGAGGCGACGAGGGTGGCCTCGCCGGCGGACTGCCCGGGACCGACGATCGAGATGCCCGTCGCGTTGCCCCCGCCGGTCGCCGTGTAGGACCCGACGAGCAGGTGCAGGTCGGGCAGGGTCACAGCTCGCCGACCGCGATACGCTCGTGGTGGTGGATGACCTCGGCGACGATGAAGTTGAGGAACTTCTCCGCGAACGCGGGGTCGAGGTGCGACTCGGCTGCGAGGGACCGCAACCGTGCGACCTGGATCTGCTCACGCGAAGGGTCCGCCGCCGGCATGCCCGCCGCGGCCTTGAGGTACCCGACCCGCTGCGTGTACTTGAAGCGCTCGGCGAGCATGTGGATCACGGCGGCGTCGATGTTGTCGATGCTCTGCCGGATGCTCTGCAGTTCGGCGACGGCGTCCTCGTCGTTCGTGCTCGGGGCCTCGTTCATGCCCCGAGCCTACTGACCGAGCGCGGCCGGGACGAGGGGCGGACCCGAGCACCCATCGACTGCTGAGATGATGTCCTCATGACGGTTCTGCTCGCCATCTCCGGCGTCTTCGCGGTCCTGGCGGGCCTCGTGCACGTGTACATCTTCTTCCTGGAGTCCGTCGCGTGGACGAGCCCCCGGGTACGTCGCATCTTCGGCATCGTGTCCGACGCCGACGCGCAGGCCACGCGCGCGATGGCGTTCAACCAGGGCTTCTACAACCTGTTCCTCGCGATCGGCGCGGTCCTCGGCGTCGTGCTCGTGCTCGCGGACAACGGCGCGACCGGCTGGACGCTCGTCGTGTTCTCGTGCGCGAGCATGCTCGGTGCCGCGGTCGTCCTCGCGGGAACCGGCCGCAAGTACCTCAACTCCGCGTTCGTGCAGGGATCGTTCCCGCTCATCGCCCTGCTCTTCGCGTTCCTCGCGTCCACGTTCGGCGCCTGAGCCGGCACGGCCGCGGCGGCTGCGAGTGGCGCCACCGGGCCCCGCGCAACAGAAGCCGGCTCGAACCGCGGACTCCCGCGGTTCGAGCCGGTTCTCGTTGTGCCAGGCCGGTCGACGCCTGGCGCCGGGGCGTCGGCCGGGAGGCCCGCCCCACCACGCTCGGGCCGCCGCCGGTCCGCCGGTCCGGCCCGCGCCTCCCGGCCGTCCAGCCCGGCGTCGCCGCCGCGCCGCCGAGCGCCCCGGCGCCTGCAAGCGGCGCCACCGGGCCCCGCGCAACAGGAACCGGCTTGAACCGCGGACTCCCGCAGTTCGAGCCGGTTCTCGTTGTGCCAGGCCGGTCGACGCCTGGCGCCGGGGCGTCGGCCGGGAGGCCCGCCCCACCACACACGGGCCGCCGCCGGTCCGCCGGTACCCGCCCGCGCCTCCCGGCCGTCCGCCCGGCGCCGCCGCCGCGCCGCCGCGCGCCCCGGCGCCTGCGAGCGGCGCCACCGGGCCCCGCGCAACAGAAACCGGCTCGAACCGCGGACTCCCGCAGTTCGAGCCGGTTCTCGTTGTGCCAGGCCGGTCGACGCCTGGCGCCGGCCGTCGGCCGGGAGGCCCGCCCCACCACACACGGGCCGCCGCCGGTCCGCCGTACCGCCCCGCGCCTCCCGGCCGTCCAGCCCGGCGTCGCAGGCGCCACCAGGCCTCGACCGGCGGCCGCCGGCCGGCGTCAGCCGAGCTTGGCCGCGAACTCGTCCGGCAGACGCTCGAGCGCCCACTCGATCGCCGCGGTGGTCCCGAGCGAGAACGCCGTCGAGACGTCCGAGTCGTCGATCACGATGGCGTGCCCGGCCTCGACCGACGGCACCTTCTTGAACAGCGGGTCCGAGGACGCCTTCGACGCCTCGACGTAGATCGGCAGCACGACGGTCAGGTCCGCGTCGAGCAGGTCGAGGTTCTCGTTCGACAGCGACACGGAGAACTCCTTGCCCGCAGCCTCGTCGATGGCCTTCGGGATCTCGAACCCGAGGTTCTGCATGAACGTGGCGCGGCTGTCGCGGGAGGCGTACACGCCGAAGCCCTCGGACGTGTACGCACCGATCGCCGCGGTCTTGCCCGCGAACTCGGGGTGCGCCTCGCGCGCGGCGGCGTAGGAGTCGTCGAGGTCGCTGAGGAGCTTCTTGCCCTCGCTCTCCTTGCCGAGCGCCTTCGAGATCATGTCGACCTGCTCCGTGGTGGACGCGAGGTAGTTCTCGCCGCCCTTCGGGATCGCGACGGTCGGGGCGATGGCGGACAGCTTGTCGTAGCGGTCCTTGTCGCCCGAGCTCTTCACGTCGAGGATCACGTCGGGCTTGAGCTTGAGGATCTCCTCGTAGCTGGGCTCGAGCGTGTCGATGATCTCCGGCGCCTTGTCGTAGGCGCCCTTGAGCCAGGGACCGACGCCTTCGCCACCGAAGGCGAGCCAGTCGCTGGCGCCGACGGGCTGCACGCCGAGTTCGAGTGCCGTCTCGGCGTCACCCCAGCCGAGGGCCACGACGCGCTTCGGGGCGGAGTCGATCGTCGTGGTGCCGAGGCCGGTCGTGATGGACACCGGGAAGGCCCCGTCGGACGAGCCTCCGCCGGAGGACTCGGACGAGGACGGGCTCGACGAGGAGCAGCCGACGAGTGCGAGGGAGACGGCGACGACGGCACCGGCCGCGGCGAGCACGCGCCCGAGGCGGCGCTTGGGGAGGGAGGTACGGATCACGAAGGGTAGCCTAACCTAAGCGCTGCTTCCCCGGGGTTCCGCATGACGCCCGCCCCCCAGGCGAACGCCCGCGGACAGGCCGACGCGCGCGGCTAGGCTGCCGACGTGGCAGCCTTCCCCGACGCCGACCGGACGCAGCTCGCCGTCCTCGGCTCCCCCCATCGCCCATTCCCTCTCCCCCCGCGCTGCACGCGGCGGCCTACGACGTGCTCGGCCTCCCGTTCTCGTACGGGAGGCACGAGGTCGCGTCCGGCGGGCTCGCCGCGTTCGTCGCGGGGCTGGGTCCGGAGTGGCGCGGGCTCAGCCTGACCATGCCGCTCAAGCGCGAGGTGGTGCCGCTCCTCGACCGGACGACCCCGCTCGTCGACGAGCTCGGGGTCGCGAACACGGTCGCGTTCCGCCACGAGGGCTCCTCGGTCGTCCTCGCCGGCGCGAACACGGACGTCGAGGGGGATCGTCCGCCCGGTCGCCGCACTCGGTCACGTGCCCGGCGAGGCCGTGATCCTGGGTGGTGGAGCGACCGCGGCGAGCGCCCTCACGGCGTCCCTGCGGCTCGGAGCCTCACTGGTGCGGGTGTTCCTGCGCGACACCGGCAAGGCGGGTGACCTCGTCATGCTCGCAGCCCGGCTCGGGGTCACGCTCGAGGTGCACCCCCCTCGACGAGCTCGCGTCCGCCGGGCCGATGGGCTTCGTGGTGTCGACCCTGCCGGGAGGCGCAGCGGACGACCTGCCGCTCGTGCCGTCCGGACCCGACGCGGTGCTGTTCGACGTGGCCTACGAGCCGTGGCCGACCCGGGCCTCCACGGCGTGGACCGGAGCGGGCGGTCGCGTGTTGAACGGCCTCGACATGCTCAGCGAGCAGGCGATCGGGCAGATCCGCTTCTTCCTGACCGGGGACGAGGACGAACTCCTGCCGTCCGAGGCCGAGGTCCGTCGAGCGATGCGCGCTGCCGTGGGCCTGCCGCCGACGATCGGCTGACTCTCTCGCCGCGAGGCACCGCTGCGCCCGGGCCCGCGAGACGCCCCCGTCTACCTTCGACGCCGCCGAGTGGCCGAGACGCCGCTGAATCTGGCGGCGTCTCGGCCAGCTCGCGGCGTCTCGGTCACCTCGCGGCGCTTCGGGCAGACACCCCCGTCTCGCGCGCACTGGCCCGAGCCTGCGCGGTCAGGCCACGACACCGTCGACGTAGTACCAGCGGCCGGCCTCGCGGACGAACTCGCTCGTCTCCTCGAGTGTCCCGCGCTCGGTGTCGGCGCGCCACCACGCGCGGAACGTGACCGTGCCCGCGGTGTCGAACGGGCCTCCCGACCGGGTCGCGACGATGTCGAGCCGCGTCCACCGCTGCGCCGGGTCGAGGTCGAGCGTCGCCGGGCGCGTGCTCGGGTGCCAGCTGTCCAGGAGGTACCGAGGCAGGCCGAGCGCGAAGGCGGAGAACCGTGAGCGCATGAGCCGCTCGGCGGTCGGAGCGGGCGCGCCGGCGTGCAGGGGTCTGCAGCACTCGTCGTAGGGGTTCCCGCTCAGGCAGGGGCAGCGCTCGGTGCTCACCGCTCCAGCCTAGGGAGCGGCGAGCACCGCACGAGCATCAGTCGACGAGCGAGAGCGTCACCGTGATGTTGCCGCGCGTGGCGTTCGAGTACGGGCAGATGGTGTGTGCGAGCTCGACCAGACGCTGCCGCGAGGTGCCCTCGACGGCGGGGGGCGTAGACGTCGAGTTCCACCGCGAGGCCGAAGCCACCCGCGCCGTTGCCGCCGATGCTGACCTCGGCGGAGACCTCGGCGCCGGTGGTGTCGAGCTCGAGCTGCTTCCCCGCGACGTGCAGCGCGCCGAGGAAGCACGCGGCGTACCCGGCGGCGAAGAGCTGCTCGGGGTTGGTGCCCTCGCCGCTGCCGCCCATCTCCTTCGGCGGGCGGGTGTCGAGGTCGATGCGGTCGTCCTCGGTGCGGACGTGTCCGTCGCGGCCGCCCCCCGGTGGCGTGGGCGGCTGCGGTGTAGACGATGTCGAGAGTCATGGCCCCAGGTCAGCGACCGTGGCTGGACGATCGCTGGGGGAGGCGCGGGACGGCGCTGCTCGTCGGCCCGGCTGGCGAGCGGCGTCGGGCGTGTCCGGACTCCCGCGCACGCGAGCGTCCGCCGGTCGGTTCAGCTGATGAAGGTGTCGACGAGCGCCGTCGCGTCCGCGACGACCGACCGCTCCCACTGCTGCCGGGTCTTCCGGATGCGCGTGACGACCAGACCGTGCAGGGCGATCCAGAGCAGGTCCGCCTGCAACCGTTCGTCCCGGTCGCCCGCGGGCAGGCCGACGAGGAGGGCGTCGAGGCGGCTCTGCAGTCGGTCGATCCCGGACTCGACCGTCGCCGGGTCCTCCAGCAGGTCCCGCCCCTCGAACAGCAGCTGGTACGCGCCGGGGTTCGCGACCGCCCAGGTGACGTACGCGCTCGCCGTGGTCCGCAACGCCGTGGCGCGGTCGTCGGTCGACTCGCTCGCGCCTGCGTCGCCGATCGCCGTGGTGAGCGCGGTGAGGCTCTGGCTGGCCACGGCGATGAGCAGCGCCTGCTGGGACGGGAAGTGCCGGTACACGGCGGTCGCCGAGACGCCACAGGCACGCGCGGTCTCCCTGAGGGACGGCGGCGTGACGGCCAGGCGCTGCGACAACAGGTCCGTCGCGGCTGCGAGGAGGTCGTCCCGTAGCTGGTCGCCCGTGCGGGTACGCGACGTGTTCGTCATGGAGCAACTGTTGCACGCACGAGAGGTTGACACCCGTTAACCCCTGCACGTAGGTTTACACCCGTCAACCTCGAAGGAGCAGTCCATGGACCACACCGACACCACAGCGCTCGTCACCGGCGCGAGTTCCGGCATCGGACGCGAGTTCGCCCGTTCCCTGGCCGCGCGCGGAGCCGACCTGGTGCTGGTCGCGCGCCGGGCCGACGTCCTCGAGGATCTGGCGCAGTCACTCCGGGCCGCGCACGGAAGGGTGGTGACCGTCGTGCCGCTCGACCTCACGCAGCCAGCGAGCGGCACGCGCCTGCTCACCGAACTCGACCGGCTGGGCGTCCGCGTGGACACGGTGGTGAACTGCGCCGGCATCGGTCTGACCCGCGACTTCGTGGACAGCACGCCGTCCGAACTCGAGGACCAGCTCGCCGTCAACATCGACGCCGTCGTCGACGTGTGCCACGCGTTCCTCCCCCCGGCTCGTGTCCTCCGGCCGCGGCGTGCTGCTCAACGTCGCGAGCCTCACGGCGTACATGCCGACGCCGGGGATGGCGGTCTATGCAGCCTCGAAGGCCTTCGTCCTGCGGTTCACCGAGGCGTTGGCGTACGAGTTGCGCGACGCCGGGGTCACCGTCATGGCCTTCTCGCCCGGTCCGACGAAGACCGAGTTCTACCGGAACTCCGGCACGGACGAGGGTCGGGTGCGCTTCGAGACGCCCGAGCAGGTCGTGGCGGCCGCGTTCCGGGCCCTCGACAAGCCGACGCCCCCCGGTCAGCGCCGTCTCGGGCAGTGCGAACACGCGGACCAGTCGCATCGCGCCGCTGCTCCCGCGGCGGACGGTCCTGCGCCTGGCCGACTCCTCCCCGAGGACGACGGCCTGACCTCGTCCCTACACCAGGACGGCCGCCGAGGAGGCATGAGCGGTAGACAGGGGACGTGTACCGACTCGGCTGGCAGGTGTTCCGCACGCAGTTCCGGCAGGACGTGTCCGTCGACCGGCTCCGACGTGCCCTGGTGGTCGGCGGTGTCGTCGCGGTCGGCATCGGTGTGCTGCTCGCAGTGACCGACGCAGGGACCGGCTGGATGGACGTCGGTCCGGGGCTTTCCCCACTCGTCGTCGTCCTGGGGGGCGCTGGCGGCCGGACTCATCACGGTGTCGCGCTTCCCGGTGCGCCGCAGGGACGAACCGCCGGCGACGATCAACGGATACCAGGTCCGACCGGACACGATGCGGATCGCTCGGCACTCGGTGCAGCGGTACCTCGGCCGCAGGATGCCCGACATCGAGGCCGACGACCGGGCGGCCGTCCTCAACGACACTGCCCTGGTACGCCGGACGCTCGTGGTCGACGTCATGCGTGCGGCGCCTGGCCTCCTGGGGTTCGCGCTCATCGGTGTCGTGGCGCTCCTGCTCGGAGGTCGCCACGGTCTCGGGTTCCTCGCGGTCTTCGGCTACCTCGGACTCGTTCCCGACCGCATCCTCCGGCTCGGCCGGGCGGAGCGCGCCCACCGTGCCGCCGCTGCTCTCCCGCCGACCGGGCCGGGATCGACCACCCCGACCGGCCGGAACCGGTTCCCGTCCGGGTCGAAGGTCGGCCTGCCCGACGTCTGAGGTCGCAACCGGTGACCGTCACGGCAGGATGAGCCCATGGACACCCGCGCACTGTTCGCCGCGACCGCGCAGTCATTCGTCGACCTGGTCGCCGCGCTGCCCTCCCCCCGCCGAGGACGCAGCGCTGTGGTCCGCGCCGGCGCTCGGCGTCTGGGACCTCCGCGCGCTCGTCGGACACACGAACCGGGCGCTCGTCACGGTGGCGACGTACGCCACGGCGTTCCACCACGACGACACCGCCCCGGAGTCCCGACGCAGCACGACGACCGTGACCGACCTCTCCGACGCGGTGGACTACCTCCGGACCGCGACCGGCACGGCGACCGACCCGGACGAGGTCGCCGCGCGCGGTGTCTCGGCCGGCAGCTCGCTGGGCACCGATCCGGCCGCCGCGGTGTCGGCCGCTCGCGACGACGGCCTGGCTGCTCTCGCGGCGGTCCCGTCGGGCGCCCGCATCTCGGTGGTCGGCGGCCTCCGTCTGCCGGTCGAGGAGTACCTGCGCACCCGGATGGTCGAACTGGTCGTGCACGGCAGCGACATCACGCGCGCCGCGGGCGCAGCGGGCACCACGGTCCCGTTCGCCCCGCCGCAGCCAGCGGTGGTCGGCGCCGCCGTGCTGCTCGCCGAGGTCGGGGCGCACCGCGGCGACGGCCCGCTGCTGCTCGCCGCCCTGACCGGCAGGGGTCCCCTGCCGGCGGGCTACTCCGTGCTCTGACCGTCAGCCCCGACGACACCGGCAGCCCCGACACCGGCAGCACCAGCACCACCGACGCCGGCAGCACCATCGACGCCGACCGCACCGCTGACGGCCCGCGCGATCCGCTGGACGGCGCCGTCGACGAGGGCTCGGCGTGCCGCGTCGTCGTCCTGCTCGGACTCGTGCACGAAGGCGGTCGCCCCGCGGACCGCTCCGCAGTAGTCGACGATGCCGTGCTCGATCTGCGTCCGGATCGCCTGCTCGTAGCCGTGCCGCTCGTACGTCCCGGCCGCGTCACCGGCGACCGTCAGCAGGTGCACGGTGAGGCGGCCGAGGTTCCGCCGCGTCCCACCGGCCGGGTCGACGTCGAACGCCCAGCCGTTGACGAAGACGCGGTCGACCCAGCCCTTGAGGAGCGCCGGCATCGACCACCAGTAGACGGGGAACACCAGCACGAGGTGGTCGGTGGCGTCGAGCCGCTGCTGCTCGCGGACAACGTCGTCGGGGAGCGCACCGGTGCCGCGGTAGGCGTCCCGGTCAGCGGGGCCGAAGCGCGGGTCGAACCCCTCGGCGGCGAGGTCGACCAGCTCGACCTCGCCGGGGTGCAAGGCGGCTTGCAGCTGTCGGGCGATGCCCGCCGTGAGCGAGTCCGGGTCGGGGTGGGCGGTGACGATGAGGGTCTGCACGGCCGTCAGTCAAGCGGACCCGGCTGAGCCCGGACCGACGTCGGCGGGTCCGGGCACACTGGTCGCATGTGTGGCCGCTTCGTCGTCTCCGACACCACCGCTGACCTCCTGCCCGAGCTCGTCGGTGAGCTCGCCGCGCGCACCGAGCACGTCGACGAGGACACCGGCGAGGTGCGCACCGGCCTCGCGCCGAGCTGGAACGTCGCGCCGACCGACCCCGTGTACGCGGTCCGGCAGCGGCACGGGCAGCGCGAGCTCCCGCAGATCAGCTGGGGTTTCGTGCCGAGCTGGGCGAAGGACTTCGCCAAGCAGCGCCCGAAGCCGATCAACGCCCGCATCGAGACCGTGGCGACGAGCGGCATGTTCAAGCGGGCCTTCGCCACGAACCGCTGCATCGTCCCCGCGCAGGGCTACTACGAGTGGGTCGTGCGCGAGGACGGCAAGGAACCCCACTTCGTGCACGAGCCCGGCGGCGCGCTGGCGATGGCGGGCGTGGTGAGCGCCTGGCCGGACCCGACCAAGCCCGAGGACGACCCGGACAAGTGGCGCCTGTCGCTCGCGATCATCACGCGGGACGCCCACGTGGCCCCGGGCGAGGTGCACGACCGCATGCCGGCGTTCCTCACCCCCCGACGGCTACGACGCCTGGCTCGGCGAGGGTGCCGGCACGGACGACCTGCTCGCCCTGCTCGACCGGGAGTCGCTCGAGGTCGCTGCCGGCCTGCAGCAGTACGAGGTCGCCCGCACGGTGAACAGCGTCCGGAACGACGGCCCGCACCTCATCGACCCGGTCGCCTGACCGTCCGTTCCCCGGTCTGCGTGGACCCACGGCGGGTTGCCCGCGTGGCCGTCCGGACGAGCAGCCAGATCGCGGCGGAGATCACGAGGAGGACGAGCACCAGGCAGATGCTCCAGGCGATGTCGTACCCGATGGGGATGACGGGGTTGTGTACTTCCTGCGCGATCACCGTCGCGGCGGTCCTGGACATGGCGTGTGGTCGACCTTCCCCCCTCGCGCCGCAGCCACCCTCGCGACTGCGTGGACGCCGGTCCGTTCTACCGCTGCCGACGAGACCACCACAAGCCCTCCTCGAGACCGTGACCACCCGGTGACACCGCCCCGGCGACGCCGCCGACGGACGGGAGGCCCGACCCCCCGCGAGCCTGTCGACTCACCGAGGTCGGGCCTCCCGTCCGGTGCTGCGCGCCTAGCCGCGCCGACGCGGTCCGCTCACCGGCGCGACCATCCGCCGCCGGAGCAGCAGCGCGGCTCCGGCGAGCACGAGGGCGAACGCCCCGAGCCCGAGCCCGAGCAGCCCGGTGCTGCCGGTGAAGGCGAGCGTCGCGACGTGCACGACGGCGGCGAGCCCGGTCGGGTACCGGACGGTGATCGTCGCGGTGACGACCTGTCCGGCGGTGTCCTGGACCGTGTAGTCGGCCGTCAGCGTGCCGTGGTGGTCGCGCTCCGGGGTGAAGGTGACCGCACCGTCCTCGACGCTCCAGGTGCCGGATCCGTCCACGGTGAAGCGGTCGGTCATGTGCCCGGTGGCGGGGTCGAGCAGGTGCAGGGTGTCGGTGTCGAACGTGCTGCCGCCGGTCGGGGTGTCGTTCCCGAGCGGTGTGACGGTCAGGCGTTCGCCCGTCCGGCCGGTGCGCTCGTCGTCGCGGGCGACCGCTGCGGCGACGACCCGGATGGTCGCGGTCGCGGTGGTCGTCTGCCCGGAGGCGTCGGTCACCGTGTACACGAACGTGTCCGTCCCGGTGAAGCCCGCGGCCGGCGTGTAGACGTACGACCCGTCGGCGAGCACGCGGACCGTGCCGTGCTCGGCCTTCCGGTGCAGGCCCGTGGTGAGCGCGGTGCCGTCGTCGTTGCGGAGCAGGCCGTGCCGGGCGTCGACGGCGAGCGGTGTGCCGGCGACGGTGCTGCCGGTGTCGTCGACCGCGGTGACCCCGACGGTCACGGTGACGGTCGCGTCGGTGCGCTGGCCGGCGGCGTCCTGCGCCGTGTACGGCACGGTGTCGACGCCGGAGAACCGCTTTGCCGGGGTGTAGACGAACGTGCCGTCCGCGGCGAGTGTGGCGGTGCCGTGCGCTGCCGTGCCGACGGCGACGACGGTCAGGTCGGTGCCCGAGTCGTTGCCGAGGACGCCGGGGCCGCGCACGGTGACGGGCTTGCCGGCACTCGTGCGGGTGGCGTCGTCGGTCGCGGTCGGGGTGACGTCGATCGCGACGAGGGCGACGGCGGTGTTCTCCTCGGAGTCGTGCGCCGTGTAGGTGAACCAGTCGCGGCCGGACCAGTCGGCGGTCGGGGTGTATTCGTACGACCCGTCCTTCGCGAGCGCGATCCGTCCGTGCCGCGGCTCGACGTCGAGCGACGCCCAGAGCCCGGTGCCGGCGTCGTCGGACAGGACGCCCTTCGCCGCGGACATCCGGACGACGCCGTTCGTCGTCGTGGTGCTCCAGTCGTCGCCGGCGACGGCACCGACCAGGACGACGACGGTGGCCGCGGTGGTCTGCCCGGAGGCGTCGGTCACCTCGTACCGGAAGCGGTCGGTCCCGGAGGTGCCGGCCGCCGGCGTGTAGACGAGTCCGCCGTCGGTGCCCGTGGTGACGGTGCCCCGGCGGGCGTCGCCGTGGCCGGTGACGGTCAGGCCGGTGCCGGAGTCGTTGCCGGTGAGGGTCGTGCCGACGATGGCGAGCGGCGTACCCGCGGGGGTCTTCAGCACGTCGTCGACGGCCGTCGGGGTGACGGTGACGGTGACGGTCGCCGAGGCGGTGCCGCCGGTCGGGTCGACCACGGTGTAGCGGAACCGGTCGGTGCCGGAGAACCCGTCAGCGGGGACGTACGTCACCGTCCCCGCGCCGGTGACGCCCACGGTGCCGTTCGTCGGAGCGCCCTGGGCAGCGGTGCCGACGCCGCTGACGCGGAGCGTGGTGCCCGAGTCGTTGCCGGCCACGGCGACCGCGACCGGGGTGCCCACCGTGGTGCTGGCGGTGTCGTCGACGGCCTTCGGGACGATGGTGATCGTCACGGTGCCGGTCGTGGTGGTGCCGGAGCCGTCGGTCACGGTCACGTCGAACGTGTCCGGGCCGGAGTAGCCCGGCTTCGGCGTGTACGTGTACGAGCCGTCCCGGTCGACCTCGACGGCGCCGTGGTCCGGTGCGGTGTGGTCGGTGACCTGCAGGTCGGTGCCGGTCGAGCCCTGCAGCACACCCTGGTCGGCGGGGACGACGAGCTCGCCGTCCGCGGTGGCGCTCGAGTCGGAGGCGGCGAGGACCGGCGTGACGGTGATCGTCAGGGTGCTGGTCGCGGTGCTGCCGGAGGCGTCGGTCACGGTGACGGTGACGTGGTCGATGCCCGACCAGCCGGCGGCGGGCACGTACGTGACGGAGCCGTCCACGTCGACCGTGGCGGTGCCGGAGGCGCCGTTCGTGACGCCGGTGACGACCAGCCCGGTGCCGGAGTCGTCGGCGGTGAGCGAGGCCGAGGTGGCGGTCACCGGGTGCCCGGCCGGGATCGTGCGGGTGTCGTCGCCGGCGCTCGGGGTGACGAGGACCATGACGACGCCGGTCGCCGCGTTGCCCGAGCCGTCGGTCGCCGTGTACGTGAAGGTGTCCTTGCCGGAGAAGCCGTCTGCGGGCGTGTACGTGTACGAGCCGTCGGCCGCGAGCGCGAGGGTGCCGTGTGCGGGCCGCTGGTCGACGGTCGCGGTCAGGTCGGAGCCGCGGTCGTTCGCCAGGACACCGGTCGCCTTCGGCACGGTCAGCGTCGAGCCGGCGGTGACGGTGGCGCTGTCACGCATCGCCATCGGCCCGACGACGACCAGGACCGTCGCGGTCGCGGACTGCCCGGAGGCGTCGGTCACCGTGTACGTCAGGGTCTCGGTCCCGGAGAACCCGCGCTCCGGCGTGTAGACGACCGAGCCGTCCGCACCGAGGGTGACGGCTCCGTGTGCGGCACCGCTCACTCCCGTGACGGTGAGGCCGCTGCCGGAGTCGTTCCCGAGCAGCGTCGCCGCGGCGACGGTGAGCGGCCGGCCGGAGGCGGTGCCGACGGTGTCCGCCGTCGCGACGGGCCGCACCGTGACGGTCACGGTCACCGGGTCGGTGGTCCGCCCGGCGGCGTCGGTGACCTCGTACGTGAAGGAGTCCGTGCCGGAGAAGCCGGCGGCGGGCGTGTACGTGACGGCGCCGGAGCGCTCGACGACGGCCGTGCCGTTGGTCGGCTTCGTGACGACGGCCGTGCGGAGCCCGGACCCGGCGTCGTTGCGCTGGACGTCGATCGTCGTCGGCCGGCTCGCCGAGGTCGCCGCGGTGTCGTCCTGCGCCACCGGGGTGACGACGAGCCGCACCGTGGCGGTCACGGGCGTCCCGGCGGTGTCGGTGGCCGTGTACGTGAACGAGTCGTCGCCGGAGAAGCCGTCGACCGGCGTGTACCGGAACGCACCGGTGGTCGCGTCGAGGACGAGGACGCCGGAGGTCGGCTCGGTGTGGCTCGCGACGGTCAGGCCGGTGCCGGAGTCGTTGCCGAGCACGCCGGTCGCGCGGGTGGTGCGGGCCAGGGTCTCCCCCGCCCGGACCGTGCCGGAGTCGGCTGCCGCCACGGGGGGCGACCACCATGGTCACGGTCCCGGTGCCGGTCGATCCGTTCGCGTCCGTGACCGTGTAGCCGAAGGTGTCCGTGCCGGAGAAGCCGTCCGCCGGGGTGACGGTGATCGAGCCGTCGGCGCCGAGGGTGACGGTGCTGTGCGCTCCGTCCGTGACGGCGGTGACGGTCAGGCCGACGCCGGAGTCGTTGCCGGTCAGGGCCCCCCGAGGTCACGACGAGCGACTGCCCCGCGACGGTGGTGAGCGTGTCGTCACCGGTGCTCGGCTTCACGGTGACGGTGACGAGGCCGGTCGCCGGGGTGCCGGAGCCGTCCGTCGCCGTGTACGTGAACGTGTCCTTGCCGGAGAAGCCGTCCGCGGGCGTGTACGTGTACGAGCCGTCGGCCGCGAGCGCGAGGGTGCCGTGCGCGGGCCGCTGGTCGACGGTCGCGGTCAGGTCGGAGCCGCGGTCGTTCGCCAGGACACCGGTCGCCTTCGGCACGGTCAGCGTCGACCCGGCCGTGACGGTGGCGCTGTCGCGCATCGCCATCGGTCCGACGAGGACGGTGATCGTCGCCGTGGTGGTCTGCCGGGAGGCGTCGGTCACCGTGTACGTGAGGGTCTCGGTCCCGGAGAACCCGGCTGCCGGCGTGTAGACGACGGAGCCGTCGGCTCCGAGCGTGGCGGTGCCGTGCGCGGCACCGGTCACCTTCGTGACCGTGAGGCCGGTGCCGGCGTCGTTCCCGAGGAGCGTGGCCGCGGCGATCGTGACGGTCTGGCCCGCCTTGCCGCCGGCGGTGTCGGCCGTCGCGACCGGGGTGACCGTGATCGTGACGACCACGGGGCCGGTGGTCTGCCCGGCGGCGTCGGTCACCGTGTAGGTGAAGGAGTCGGTGCCGGAGGAGCCGGCGACGGGCGAGTACTGCACGGTGCCGTCGGTCCCGACCGCGACCGTGCCGTGAGCCGGCTGGCTGACGACGGCGGTGGTGAGTCCGGTGCCGTGGTCGTTCGCCTGCACGTCGACGGTCACGGGCCGGTTCGCGGGGGGTGGTCGCGGCGTCGGCGGTGGCGGACGGTCGCACGGTGATCGTCACCGTGGCCGAGGTCGTCGCACCGGTGGCGTCCGTGGCGGTGTAGTCGAAGCGGTCGGTGCCGGAGAACCCGTCGGCGGGCGTGTAGGTGTAGGTGCCTGCGGCGGCGTCGAGCACCAGCGTGCCGTGTGCCGGGGTGCTCGAGGTCGCCACGCGGAGGCCGTCGCCGGCGTCGTTGCCGAGCACCCCGGTCGCGCGGGTGGTCGTGCTGACGGAGCTGCCGGCGTCCACCGTGGCGGTGTCGTCGACGGCCTTCGGGGCGACCCGGACGGTCACGGTGACGGTGTCGGACTTCCCGTTGCCGTCGACGACGGTCACGTCGAACCCGTCGGTGCCGGAGTAGCCCGGGGCCGGCGTGTAGGTGGTGGTGCCGTCCTTGGCGACCACGACGGTGCCGTGTGCGGGCGTGGTGGTCCCGGCGACGGTCAGGTCGGTGCCGAGGTCGTTGCCGAGCAGTCCGGGAGCGGCGACCGTGGTGGTCTCGCCCGCGGTCGCGCTGATGGTGTCGGCCTTCGCGGTCGGCAGGACGGTGATGCTGACGCTGCCGGTGATGGTCGCGCCGGCGCCGTCCTCCGCGGTGTAGGTGAAGGAGTCCGCGCCGGAGAACCGGGCGGTCGGCGTGTACACGTACGACCCGTCGGCGTCCACCGTCAGCGAGCCGTGCGCGGGGGGCGCTGTTGCCGGTGACGGTCAGGCGCGAGCCGCGGTCGTTCGCGAGGACGCCGTCGGCGGCGCCGGCCGTGGCGGTCGACCCGGCGTGCACGCTGAAGGCGTCGTCCACCGCGGTCGGCGTGACCGTGATGGTGACGGTGCTCGTCGAGCTCTGCCCGCCGCCGTCGGTCGCGGTGTAGTCGAACTGGTCCGTCCCGGAGAACCCGGCGGCCGGGGTGTACGCGAAGCTGCCGTCCGCCGCGGTCATCGTCAGGGTGCCGTGGGCCGGGTCGGTGTGCTTCGTGACCGTGAGGCCGGTGCCCGCGTCGTTCCGCAGGACGCCTGCGGCCGGGATGGTGAGCGCGGTGCCGACGGGGGGTCGAGTACGTGTCCGCCGTGGTGGTGGCGCGGACGAGCCGCATCCGGTTCGTGAAGGTCACGACGACGTCGGTGCCGTCGGAGCCCACGGCCTGCGGGAAGGTGAAGGCGGCGGTCGAGCCGGTGCCGGACGCCACGACGGTGCCGCTGTTGACGTCGACGGCCTTCCACGTGGTGTCGTAGTCCGCCAGGTCGGCGGTCCCGGCGGCCTTCTGGGTGACCGTGTACTTCTTGCCCGGCGTCGTGAGGATCGCGCCGGCCTTCTGGTCCTGCAGTCCGGTGGCGCTGCCGGTCGTGACGGTGGACGTGCCCTTGCTCGTCGCGGTGATGCCGTCGCCGGTGATGTCGAGGCCGAACTGGTCGCCCGTGTGCCAACGCTGGTCGACACTCGTGCGACCCGTGACCGTGTCGGCGTAGTTGCAGCTGGCGAGGTCGCTCGCACCGAAGTTCCCGGTGACCGGGAAGCTCCGGACCTGGGTGCCCGAGGTGGGGTCGAGCTGGTAGATGGTGGTCGTCGAGACGGTGCTCGTGCCGGTGCCGCTGGTGGTCGTGTTCGAGACGTAGAGGTAGCCGTCCGACGAGAACGCGATGCCGGGGCTGTTCGTGCCCGACGGCAGGGTCGCGATCTCGGTGGTGCCCAGGTCCGTCTGGCCGGGGGCCGTCGGGACGGCCTCCGTGTTGACCCGGTAGACCTTGTCCGCCGCGACGACGAAGAAGAGCCCCTGCGAGCTGAAGGCGAAGTCGCCGTTGCCGGACTTCAGGCCGGTGATCTGTCCGACCTGTCCGATGGCCTTCTTCGTCACGGGGTCGTACGCCAGGAGCGCGCCGGCGTTGTCGCCGTAGTAGTAGTAGCCCGTGACCGGGTTCACCGCGCCGCGGATGATCGTCCGGACCTTGTCGGTGGCGACCGGCGACGAGGCCGTCCCGGTCTTCGGGTCGTAGGACCGCAGCGTGGCGGTGGTGTTGTTGCCCGCGGCGTACATCGCGGTGCCCTCGCGTGCGATGCCGAGGCCGTTGTTCGCCCCGGTGCCGAGGTCGGCGACGTCCACGGTCGAGCCCTTGCTCGTGCCCTGCGTGCTGTCGATCGCGACGACCTTGCCTGCGCTGTTCGAGGCGTACAGCGTGTTCTGGTCGCAGACGAAGTGTCCGCCGTCCGTCGCCTGCACCGCGGCCGAGGCCGGAGCGGTGGTCGCGACGGTGGCCGCCGTGCTGAGCCCTGCGCCGACGAGCAGTGCGGCGCCGAGCATGGCGAGGGGGGCGGAGGCCGGACGTGCGGCGGGGCACGGCGGAGCCCTGGGGAGCAGGCAGCATGGGTCACTTTCGGGTCGAGACAGCGCGCCTGGCGCGTTCGAGGACCCGAGGGACTCGGGGAACGGCAGCCGACGCCGATCCCGATCCTGGCAGGAAGCTGAAGCCGTATGGGGACAAGCAGAGTCCCCAGTAGGGGGGGACCAGTGTCAGACGACGGGGTACACGCCCCCCGGACTGGGGACAGGACACCGGGCCCCCCGCGGGCCGGTTCTGGCCCTGCACCTCGTCCCCGCTCCGGCTCGCCTCCCCCGGCAACGTCGAAGCCCCGCCGGTGTTCCGGCGGGGCCTCGGTCATGCTGTTCCGGAGGTCAGGCCTCCGGGTGGTGCTTCGCTTCTGCGTGCTCCGTGTCGGGTTCGGTCAGTCGACCGGTCGGATGACGGACGGGAGCACGATGTGCAGGCGCTCGGCGAGACGCGACTGTGCGTCCTCCAGCGAGCGGAAGTCCCCGACGTACTGGCCGAACGTGTCGGACACGAAGTAGTGCCCGTCCCGCTTGTCGACCGTGCCACCGAAGTAGCCGCCGTAGTTGGCGGACCAGAGGCCGGTCTCGACCTCGGTCCACGTGAGCATGGCGCGGGAGGGAGTGTGGGCCACCTGGGCCTCGAGCACGGCGATCGTGTCGACGGTGTCCGTGTCGAGGGTCACCTCGACCTGGTGCGCGTCGTGGCTGATGATCGTCATGGCCCTGCTCCTTCACGTTCTGGGGTACATCTGCTTGCGGGATCAACGGTACGGGGGGACGTCCCCGCCCCACCAGCCAGCCCCGTGCATTCACGGGTTCTCCTGATCCGCGTCGGTATCGAGCCCCGGAAAACCGGGACAACACGTCACGTTTCCGGGGTACAGGGGACAAAGCGGGGTACTCGCGATCTGGACGAAACGCGGCGGACGTAGGCCGGGCCTCCCGTGCGGAGATCCGCCGGCCGGCGGACCCGGCCTGGAGGCCCGCCCCGGTAGCGTCACTCCCCGTGACCCCTGATCGACCGGACGACCGCGTGCACGACGTGCCGTCGGCGCCCGTCGGCCGCATGGCCGGGTCCGGCAACGCCCTGCGGCGCCACGGCAGCACGAGCGCGCACGCGACCGGGCGGAGCTGCAGCGTCGCCGGGGTGCTCGCCGTGGGCTACGGGGTGGCGGTGGTCCTCATCGGGTTCTGGGGCACCCCGGTCGACGCACGCGTGCAACCGCTGCTCGCCCGCGTGGTCGCCGCGGCACAACGACGCGGAGCGCCGAGCTGGTTCGGGTACGAGCTGTTCGAGTCCCTGGCCAACGTGGCGTTCTTCGTGCCGCTGGGACTGCTCGTCGTGCTGCTCGCCGGGGCCCGCTGGTGGTGGGCCGGCGCGGCGGCGGGGCTGCTCGTCGGCGCCGCCATCGAGACCGGCCAGGCGCTGTTCCTGCCGGCACGGTTCGCGACGATCGACGACGTGGTGGCGAACACGATGGGCGCCGTCGTCGGGGCGCTGCTCGGAGTCGTGCTGCTCGGGGTGGCCGCGCGGCGACGGCGCTGACGGCCGCTCGCGGCTCATCCACTCGAGGGCGGCTCAGCCTCTCCGCACGTGCCCCCCGCCTACGGTCGATGCATGGCCTCGAACAGCACCCCGATGGTGGAGCAGCACATCGCCGTCTTCGGCGGGAGTGGCAGCGGCAAGACCGTCCTGCTCTCGTCGTTCTACGGCTCCGCCCAGGAGCCGAGCGTCCGACGATCGAACCGGTTCGCCGTGACCGCCGAGGACCGTGCACAGGGCCGCACGCTGCACCGCAACTACCTGGGCATGCGCGACGGCGACACCGTGCCCAGCCCGACCCGGTTCGCCTCGACCTCGTACCGCTTCGTCATCGAGCCGTCGGCGGACTCCCTGCCGAAGGGCCGGTCGAGGCAGAAGGCGATGAAGCCCCTGCGGATCGTGTGGCACGACTACCCCGGCGAGTGGTTCGAGGAGGATCCGAGCTCCGCCGACGAGGCCGCGCGCCGGGTCGAGACCTTCCGGTCGCTCCTCAGCGCCGACGTCGCCGTGCTGCTCGTCGACGGGCAGCTCCTCGCCGAGCACACCGGCGAGGAAGAGCGCTACCTGAAGGCCCTGATCACCGACTTCCACACCGGGCTCTACGCCCTTCGTGACGACGTGCTCGAGGACGGCAAGCGGCTCACCCGCTTCCCGCGGATCTGGACCCTGGCGCTCTCCAAGGCGGACCTGCTGCCCGACATCGACGTCGAGGCGTTCCGGGAGCTCGTCATCGGCAAGGCCGGCGGGGAGCTCGACGAACTCCGCGACGTGCTGCAAAGCTTCGTGCAGGACCCGGACGCACTCGACGTCGGTGAGGACTTCCTGCTGCTGTCGTCGGCGAAGTTCGAGCCGGGGAACATCGACGTGACGACCCGCACCGGCGTGGACCTGCTCCTGCCCATCACCGCGATGCTGCCGTTCGAGCGCTTCGCGAAGTGGGCGACGACCCGGCAGCGCGGGGCGCAGGTAGCGGAGCAGCTGTTGAAGTTCGTCGGGCCCGTCGTCGGGTTCCTGGCGACCTCGCGCTACGGCAAGTCCCCGCTCGTCGGTGCGGCTGCGGGCTGGATCGGTGGCGGCATCGGTTCCCGGGCCGTCAGCTTCGCCACGAAGCGCGTCGCGAAGATCAAGGACGAGGCGGTGGCCGAGCAGGAGTTCACCTCTCGCGTGCTCGCACGCTTCGCCGAGGACCTGGACCGCGGGGTCGAGCAGCGCGTGCTGCGCCGGGGTGAGTCGTGAGCTTCATCTGGGCGACCCGGGGTCGCACGTGGGGCTTCCGGTTCCTGTCGACCGAGCAGCCAGGGCAGGACCCGCTTGCCCGCTACGAGCAGGCGTTCGACGGGGTGCGTGACGTGCCCGCCGTCGTCCGCCGTCGTTCCGGGATGCTCGCCGTGCGCTTCCCCGATCCTGAAGGGCGCCGGGACCGCTCCGGGCGGCCCATCCCCCCACGAGTTCGTGCTGACCCCGCCGCTCAGCGACTCGGTGCGGTCCGTCGATGACGCGGTCGCGCAGGTCTGGCCGCTCGTGCGGGAGCGGTACGCAGAGGTGTGGGAGTTGCCGAAGGCGCCCGCCGCTGTGTCCGACGTGTGACGGCCAGCCGAGAATCCTCCGCGTGCACCTACCAGGAGGCGCAGTGTCCGTCCGCCGGACACCTCACCGCCCTACGGTCGGCGTGTGAACCCGAATCGCAGACAGTACCGTCGTCCCTCCGCTTTCCCCTGGTGGCTCTGGGTGGTCGCGCCGCTCGCCGTCATCGGCGTCGTCGGCATCCTCCTCGTCGTGACGTGACGTAGCCCCCCTGGACACGACGAGACCCCCCGGAGCCTGACGGCTCCGGGGGGTCTCGCTCAGTGAGCTGTAGCTCAGACAGTCTCGCGCTGGCGACGGACCGAGCCGCGCACGACGAGCAGGCCGCCACCGAGGACGACGGCGCCACCGGCGACCCAGAGGGCCAGGGTGGAGACGGTCGAACCGGTGAAGGCGAGGGAACCGTTGGTGCCGTTGGCAGCCGTGCCCGTGCCGTTGCCAGCGCCAGCAGCAACGTCAGCCGGGGCGATGGTGAAGGACGCGACGCCGACGACACCGGAGGTGGCGCCCGTGGCGGTCAGGTTGTAGCTGCCCGAGCCGCCCACCGGGAGGGTGACGCGAACGGGGAGCGAGCCGTCGGCGCCGGCCGTGTAGGCCTTCGAGACGGTGGTCACGGGCAGGGCGCCGAGCGTGGCGTCGTTGACGCCGGCGCCGGTGATCTGGACGTTGACCGTCTCGTTGTTCTGGAAGGCGCCTTCGCTGAAGTTGATGACGACGATGCCACCGGCGACGTAGTTGCCAGAGATCGAGACGTCCGAGTCGGGAGCGTAGCCAGCTGCGTTGGCAGCGGCCGGAGTTGCGAGCAGTGCGGCGCCAGCCAGCACGACCGCGGCGATGAGCTTCTTCATGAAGTGGTTCCCCTAGTGATCTGATCCGACAGACCCTGATACCAGAGCCCTGCCTCCGCAGATGTCAATCCCCCCCCCCCCCGTGACCACAGACATGGCACGTGCGATTGGCGAAGTTCCCTCAATGTAGCGGATGTTCACAGAGTGTTGCCACCCTTCGTGCAACGAATTCGTGAACAGGGGCTGGGTCATCTCCCAGCGAGCAGGTGCTCGCGAACGCCTGTGCGTCGCGCACCTCATTCCCGAGACGGAGAACCCCAGGTCACGAGGGCCATGACGTTCACGACGCCCATCTCTTGTGGAGACCACGGCACCAGCTGTATCCGCTAGGAGCTTGCTCAGGCCAACCAGCACCCCCCGGATTGGGGGCACGATCGCCCGCGTAGTTCGGCGAAACGCCGTCTCACCATGCGAGGAGAGCGGTCATCGAGTGCCCTACAGTCCGCGCACTTGCCGCCGTCAGCCGACCGGGACCGGCTCGGCGCAGTCGAACTGCAGCGGCTCGACCTTGGTCTGACGGACGCCGGGCGTCGACTCCGCCTGCACTCCGGCCTTCGCGAACTTCGCCTCCCCCGAGGAACGCGACGCGGAAGGTCGTGCTCTGGCCCGGCGCGAGCAGCGTCTGGATCTGCGCCACCGGATGCTCGCCGTCCGTCGCGGTCTGCAGGGCCGCGCCCTTGCCGTCCTGCGAAGCCCCGAGGTAGATGCCGTTCTTGGGAGCGTAAACCGCAACGAGCGTCTTGATCTTGCCGGGTTCGGTGCCGAAGTCGCCGCCACCGGTGACGTAACGCGGAAGGCTCGTTGCAGCGTCGGCGGGTGCCGTGTTCTTCAGCGTCACCTCGACGACAGAAGTCGGACGGCCGTCCTTCCGACAAACTGAGCTTCCGACCGAAACCTTCTTGTCGAGGTAGTAGTCCATCTTCGCGGCGGTGCCGTCGTTGAGGTAGACGCCGAACTCGCGTGTCTCCGCCGACGCGGTCGGCAGGGTGCCGGCAACCGCAGTACCAGCGATCTGCTTCTGCTCCGCTTCGTCCGCGCTCCAGAGCCGGAGTCGCCCGTCCTTCGTGCCGTCGGTCAACGCGCCGATGAACGCCTTGGTGTCGAAGCCACCGCTCGACACCTTCTCGAAGACCGCGCTCGCCGCCGACGCGAAGAAGGCATCCTGCACCGCCGGGTCCGGGTACTTGGCGTAGACGTCGCTGAGCAGGAGCTTCGCTGCGTTGTCCGACGTGAGCGTGTCCCCGGTCGGCAGCTGCACCGGACCGGTCGCCCGGAGGATGTAGCCGAGCGTGACGGGGTCGATCGCCAGGACACCATCCACCTGCTGCCCGAACTTCTGCTTCCACATCTCCCGGGCGAGCGCACCCGTGACGTCGAAGCGCGGCGTGAGGTTGACGTCCTGCATGTACCGCCCGGTGATGTCGCCGTACAGGCTCGTTGTTTCTGGAGACAGCGGCAGAACCGGCTTTTCGTAGGGCCCGAAGGACGAACCCGCAGCCTGGTTGCCGAGGCTGATCGCCCCGTCCTTCACCTGCAGCAGGGCGACGGCTCCCGGGATCCCCCCCACCGGCACGCAGTTCGGCGTTGTTCTGGAAGAGCAGGACGTAGTCACGGTCGCCGTCGTGTCCGAGCATGGCCGGCGCGAGCTGAACGACCTTGTTAGCTGTGGCAGCCTGCTGCGAGACGGGCTCAAGAGCATTCCGCAACCGGTTGACCGCAGAAGTCACAGGCGAGAGCGTCGAACCAGTGTCAATTGCGTCCGCCCTCGTAGAGGCCACCTGCAGGGACTTGGTCACCTCCCCGATCAACGGCTGCACATCGATGAGGCGCTGCAGGTCAATCCGCCCGTCCTTCGGTGCGAAAGCGTCTCCACCGATATCTCCGACAATCCCAACGGCCGGCTGCACTGTCCCTGTCGCCACGTCATCCACGACTGCCGCGATCTCGCGCACCGCTCGGAGGTTCGAGCCGAAGAACGGAGTTTGCTGCGCAGCACTCCAAATCGGGTCAGCAGTCAATCTCCGCGCCGATGACGCATGGTCTACCAACTGCTCTGCTGTTCGCCGCGTGGCGGCATCATCCCCCCCTCAGCAATCTCAGAGCGGAGCGAGCTTACGAGCGCGACCGATTGCTCAAGGTGGCGCTTTGCGAGCAGTCCCCTTGCGCCTACCCAGGCGACAGCGAAGATCAGCAGCAAGACGAGCGCAAGGACGATCCACAGCACGATCCGGGCCCTGAACCCACGTCGTGCAGCAGTGCGTCGCGACTCGGGCAGGTCGGACATGTGGCAATCCTAGGGTTGGTGAAGCCGGTACTGACCCTCGAGCCCACAAAGTCGCGCAGGATCAGGGCGCGGGTACGTCGAGTTAGGCGCCCTCGGCCGAACGGCTGTCGTCGGCCTTCGACACTTCGGCTAACACGGTGAACACCTGCTGTCGGCGAGAAGGTCCGCGAGGCCAAGGGCACCCCCCAGGTCAGCCGTGGCGACTGACAAGCGCGCAGTGAGGGATCCTCCGAACAGGCCCTAGGGTGTAGATACTCATTGGGACACTAGAGCGGAGAGCGCCGTGCCTTCAGTCGCCATCATCGGCACACGCGGCTACCCGAGCTACTACGGCGGGTTCGAGACGGCTGTGCGACGCATCGCACCGTACTTGGTCGACGCAGGATGGTCCGTCACGGCCTACGGCCGTAAGGGCGCGGTCGCTGAGAGCGACCCCGACCGCGACCGTCGGGTGATCAGCAGGTACACAAGAGGCGTGAACTCGAAGTCTTTGAGCACGCTCTCGTTCGGGGCGACTGCTTCCGCGGCTACGCTGCTCAAGAAGCCTGACGTCGCCCTCGTCATGAACGTTGCGAACGGATACTTCTTGCCAGCGCTCAAAGCGCGCGGCATCCCTACCCTGCTCAATGTCGACGGCATCGAGTGGGACAGAGCAAAGTGGAATCGAGCAGCTAAGGCTGTCTTCCGAGGCGGAGCACGGATGTCTGCTCGCTGGGCCGACAACCTCGTGTTCGATGCGCGAGAGATCGCCCGTCGCTGGGAAGTGGACTTCGACGTCAGTGGAACGTTCATCCCCTACGGTGGAGACCCTCACGACGAGCTTCCGCTCCAACCAGGATTACAACACCGCGGATACGTCCTCTACGTGGCGCGGTTCGTACCCGAGAACAGTGTGAACGAGTTCTTTGCAGCGGCCCGAACGATAGCGGAGCGTTGGCCCGTGGTGATCGTCGGAAGCGATGGTTTCAACGGGACTCTCGACCAGGTCGCATCCGAACTCGCGTCTTCTTCACCCAACATCCACTGGCTCGGGCACGTGAGCAGCGATGACCGACTTAAGTCCCTTTGGCAGCACAGCGGAGTGTACTTTCACGGTCATAGCGTAGGCGGAACGAATCCCGCCCTCGTTCAGGCGATGGCTAGCGGCGCTCCCGTCGTCGCACGAAACACCGTGTACAACCGTGAGGTGCTCGGGGACGCCGGCCAATTTACAGAGTTGGATTCGAGGCGTATGGCAGAAGCTATATCCAACCTGATGGCCTCCGAGGACAAGGATCAACTGGGACTGAAAGCAGTTGCAAGGGCGAGGGCGGCGTACAGCTGGGAATCTGTGTGCGCCCGATACGAAGCGGCGCTGACAGCCTTACTGCGAAAGTGACGCGATTCGACTCATCACGCAAGCACCCCGATCGCCCCCCGTTCGCACTTCTCTCAATCGGACTACATCAGCTTGGCGCGACGGAATCAGGAGCGGGGCAATGAAGAACAACATCGGTGCCGTCGTCGTGCATCACAAACACTACGACACAGTCGGAGCCGTTGTTTCGAGTTTGTTGGGTGAAGGCATACTTGCGGCCAATGTGGTCGTCATCGACAACAGCGAGGAACCAGAGCAGTTGGAGTCGCTCCGCGCGTCGCTCGTTGCTGGTGTAACGCTCATTGCCGTAGAGAACAAAGGCTATGGAGCGGCGGTCAACCTGGGCGTCCAGACACTGGCCGAGGCGCGCCGCTTTGACTACATTCTGGTCGCGACGCACGAGGTCGTCATAGAGAAGGGCGCCGTCGCCAAACTCGCTTCCGCCCTCGACAACGACCCAACGGTGGGGGGCCGCTGGTCCCGTTCTAACCGTGGAAGCAGACGGCAAAGCGCTGATTTGGTCCTCCGGCGGAAGATTCGCAGCGGTGAGCGGGATCCCACAGCATCATGACCACAAGACCAGCTACGCCGAATTCGCCCGACGGACGTTCCCTGCGACCCTCGATCGCAGCTGGTTGGATGGCGCTTTCGTTCTCTACCGCGCTGATCCGCTTGTGCATCACAGGATCAACGAACTATTCTTCATGTACATCGAGGAAGTAGAGTTACACGAACGATTGCGTCGTGACGGCTTAAGGGTAGTTGTCGTTCCCGAAGCACGAGTGGAACAAAGCTCGAATGGAACACCCATCTACTACTTTAGTCGCAACTTGATCGTCCTTCATCGACTACTTGGCCACCGCTGGCGAATCGCCCTCGTTCCCGCACTAGTCTGTCGATCGACACTCGCTCAGGTCGTCCGGAAGAGATCACTCCAGCCGATAGCCTCTGCGCTCAGCGGTACGCTCGATGGCCTCAGGGCTCGTATCTAAGGATCAAGATGAAGACCCTCATCATCAATCCACTCGGCGCAGCCTTGAAGCATTACACAGCAGAACTCGTGAGTGTCCTCGATGCCTCCGGTGCGGAAATCGATCTGGTCGAATTCCCTGAACCCTCCGCTGGAGGCGGCACCCGCCTCGACTGGCTGAAACACCATCTCGCGGCACTGTGGTCAACTCGAATCCACGATCGCAAGCTGGAGACGGAACGAAAGTGCATCATAACCTGGCCTACGCTTGGCTATTTGGACACATTGTTGGCTGCCCTGATCGCCCCTAAGGCGTGGATCGTCATCCACGACCCGGTTCCGCTGGTTCAGTCGGTAGGGTCCGGGAAATTAGGCCAACTCGCACTGCGATCCATTGGCAATCGCGCCCGCATCATCGTGCACAGCGAGCAAGCAGCTCAAGCGGTTGAGGCGGTCTCGCCGAGCGCTAGAGTCGTTCGCCTACCGCACCCGATCCTTCCTCCGCAGACCCGGGGCCCGCGTGTCCGCGCCACGCGTCCGACTGTGCGTGTGCTTGGGCAGTACAAGGCCGACCGCGATACCGACCTCATGACCGCCATCGCTCGCGATTTCCCGGATGCCGACTTTACGGTGACGGGCCGCGGCTGGCCACCAGTGACCGGCTGGCAGATCGATAGCCGCTTTGTAAGCGAGGCCGAGATGGAAGAGTTGATCTCCTCCGCCTGGACGGTACTCATTCCGTACCGAAGGTTCTATCAAAGCGGTATAGCTGTTCGCTGTCTCGAACTCGGCACTCCCGTTGTGGGCCCGGCGGACAGTTCCCTTTCTGCGCTGCTCAGGAGCGCGCCTTCGCTCCTGGCGGGATCTCGACACGAGGAATGGGTGCGTGCAGTGCAAAGCGGTCTCGACATGCCGCGGGAGGCCATCCTCGAACTCGGGGTTTCGGAACGGAATACGACCGTCGCTAAATGGAATGCACACATGAGTGCGCGGGATTGATGCTCAGGCACCTCGGGTCGCATTACTCGCATTACCCTCGGCGAGCGATTAGGACCAGCGGAGGACAACTGGCCCGGAGAGAATGATTGAACGGCCCGCGCCATACCATCAGTAACAACGGATTGTGTGGGCAGTAGGCAACACAACGGGTAGAGGCCTGGCGGAGCGCGGAAGCGCAGGGTGCGCCCGTCGCGATCGCACGACGCTGGACACGGGCAGCGCATCCCGCCGCCGTCCAACCGGCGCGACTGCAGCTCTAGGCGGCGGCTAACACGGGGCGAAGTTCCGCTGGCGTCTGTTGGCTTCGCTTTGGTCCGCGAGCGAGTCTCGGGACGAGGGGCGCCGATCGGAGCGCAAGGGAGACCAGTGATGTGCCAGGATGAGCACCATGGGGGGATCAAACCACCGCCGCTCGCATCGCACAAGAACTGAAGAACAGGGTGGGCTTCCACACTGCTGCAGTCGTCGCGGCTGTCGCGGTCTTAACACTCACGGTCCTGGTAGGTCCGCTGATCGCCCTGATCGTTGTGGCAGTCGTCGTCGTCTTGCTGGTTCTCGCAGCTCGTCCGCACTGGTCGATCTACGCCACGATCTTCCTTGGGTTGACGACTTTCCCCGCGTTCATCCCGTACCAGTTTCAGATCGGTCCGACAACGATCTTCTCGTACGAACCAGCGCTCATCATCGCCGCTGCTTGGGCGTTCCTCGGGCGCAAGCCAGCCAGCGGCGTGCTCTTGCGGGTGTCCCTGCTCGTAGTCATCGTTGTCGCCTGGGGCGCCGCCGGCGTTATACAGCGATACCCAGGAATCGAAGTCATCGGCGACGCACGAGGGCTCATCAATGTCGCGCTGTGTGCGGTCGTCGCGGCAGTGGTGTTCGGAAGCTCACTAATTACGCCAGTACTCCGGGCTCTGCTCGTTAGCCTTTGGATTTCTGCCGCGGTGACGCTGGTGTCATCCGTCTCCGGGCTTTCAGTGGTCGGCCGCAGCGAGGACGCAGGCCTGGTCTTCATCAATGGTGTCAGCACGTCGAGTAGCGCCACCCGGCTTCTCACCCCGGCGTCGGAGGTTGCGGTGCTGGTGGTTTGCGCGTGCGTCGCGCTGTTCATGATGGGCCGCTTCCGTCTCGCGCTTCCATTCTTTGTGCCAGCACTTCTCATAACTGGCTTGGGTTTCTCCCGGAACAGCGTGCTTGCGATTGCGGCTGCCGCTCTCTTCGCTCTGCTGCTGGCTGGCAACAAGCGTAGCTTCGCAGCCGTGCTGAAACTGTTGCTGGCAATCGCCGCGGTATCCGGACTGGTTGCACTCGGTGCAGCTGCGGGGCTGCCGGGCACGACGTACATCGTCACGCAGGTGCAGGGCTTCGTTACTCGCGTGGTCGAAGGGCTCGGCTCAACGGCCATCAGTCTCGACTCCTCCGCCATCGCTCGGGAGAGCGAGAACCGCTACGCCCTCCAGGCGATCCAAAACGCGCCTGTCTTCGGGCACGGCCTCGGATTTGCATACCGCCCGCCCTACGGACCGGTCGGCTCCTTCTCGGCCACAAAGGGGCAGTTCTACGCTCACAACTTCTACCTATGGACACTAGTCAAGGCCGGCGCCGTCGGGCTCCTGATATTCCTGTTGGCGGTTCTGGTGCCCGTCGTGGCTGTAGCGAAGGGACGATCTCGGGTTGGCATAATGCTCTCCTCAACCGGTCTCGGCCTTCTCGCCTCGCTGGCGTTCGCCCCCCTTCGTCAACGATCCCGACAACGGGGGGCAGTCTCGCAGTAGGTGTGATAATCGGTGCCGTGTACGGCTGCGTAGTCCGCGGACGGGAAGCGGGCGTACGAACGATCGAGATAGGCGATGAAGCATCGCAACTCCAGTCAGTCCGTGCTGGCCTGTAGCCGCCGTGCTAACTTCTCCATTGTGTTGACAGGTAACCGAGCCCAGTTCAAATTCGCCGATGGGCTTCGGGCGGTCGCCGCAATTGGTGTCGCTCTATTCCACACCTACACGTACACGGGACTCTCCGAGCAGAACCAGCAATTACCCGTCTTCTTCAAGATCCTGAACCTCGGAGACTTCGCCGTCGCCGTCTTCATTGTACTTTCCGGCTTTGTACTGATGCTGCCCGTCGCGAGGACGGCAAGATTCACCGTACGAGGCGGCATCGGGCAGTTCCTGACGCGCCGCGCTCGACGCATCCTACCGCCCTACTACGCAGCCATAGTGGCTTTTTTGATCGCGATCCTCATCATCCCGGGGCTGAACGAGAAAACTGGGACCGCCTGGGATTCGAAGGTCCCGGTGAGCATCGATGGCATCATTTCCCATGCGCTGATGCTCCACAATCTATCTCCCACTTGGGTGTACCAGATCGACGGACCCGCATGGTCTGTGGCGACAGAATGGCAGATCTACTTTGCGATGCCGTTGCTTCTTCTCCCAGTATGGCGCCACTTCGGTGGACGCGTCGCCGTGGTCCTTGCGATCCTCATCGGCTGGGCCGTGCACTTTCTCCTCCCCCCAAGTCGACGCGGCGCACTACTGGTTCCTCGGGCTGTTTGCGCTGGGCATGGCGGCGGGTTCGCACGCGTACCGCGGCACGGTCCGGGTGCGTGGCTCATACGTCGTAGCGGCAATGCTCGTCACGCTCTTGCCTGCTGCTGCAGCCTTTGGCGCCATGCACCGGTTCGCATGGCTCAGTGAGACGGCCGTCGGCGCGGCGGTTGCGCTCCTCTTGACATGGCTGGCCCAGCGGACCGTTGACGGTGAGCAGACAAGGGTGCACCGGATGCTCGAGTGGCGCCCCCCTGGTTCAGGCTGGCAACTGGTCTTACAGCCTGTACCTGATACACAGTCCGATCATCGGGATCACTAATATGATCCTGCTACCGATTCATATGCCCCTCGTCGTCCGGTTCGCTTTGTTGGCTTGTATTGCACTCCCGATTGCCGGACTCGCCAGCTACGCATTCCATTGCCTGGTTGAGAGACGATTTATGACCAGCCACCAGCAGAGCCTTCGTACCGCTGGGCACGTTTGACGGACGGGTCGTCGATTTGACGGAGGGCGTCGTCGACCCAATGCCGTTCATCCGGACCCGGCGCTGGCATCTACGGTTCCCACATGCCGTTCACCGCACAGCGATTCGGATCGAGTTCGCAACGCATCGATTCCTCCCAGGCGGGTGCTGGAGCGGACCGAGCGGTTACGGAGTAGAAGGTTTCGTTGATATGCCCGAGAGTCTGCATATGACTGAACCACCGATTAGGGCATGCGTATCGCAATTGCATGGGGCCGTATAGCTCATATGCCTCCGCTTGAGCGAAGCATCAAGGGTCGACCAGCGCCAACTGCTGCGCAACGACCAGAATAAAATACCGAATTCTCGGTCGCCCACCGAAAACTACAGTACCTTCACCCTCAAGAGGCACCCCTCACGGCGCAGCTTCCTTGTTCTCTACCACATTCGTCACAAAGCCAGCAAGCGCAGCGGTTCATGCGCGAGGAGGTGAAGTTCGCTTCGACGAGCTTTCGCCCTGCTGTCCCCATAACCCGTGCTCGTGCCGGATCTGCAAGAAGAGCGAGTAAGGCTTGTGCCGCTTCGGCGGCGTCAAGCGCAGGTACAAGCAGGCCCGTTTCACCGTGCCGCACGTAGTCACTCATCCCGGGTGTGTTCGTCGCAACGACGGGGCGCCCGACCGCCATAGCCTCCAACGCCACGGTCATGCCAGAAGCGTGAAGGTTCTGCCTCGTGGCGACCGCGACGATCGAAGCGCGTCCATACAAATCGCGGAGCGCCCGGTGGCTCATCCGCGGGACGGTCTTCACTCCCGGAGGGGGGCCTCAGTCGCGACGAGGTCTGAACGACCACTTCCACGTCTGGACGACTCTCGAGCACAATCGCCAAGGCTTCGAAAAGTGTCGCGGGATCGCGGTCGCGATCTCCCCCCGCGCTGAGGATCATAGGACGCTCGGGGTACGGTCTCTGCTCGAAAAACTTCTCGTCGATTCCGAAGCGCAAGTAACGGACTGGTGGCGCACCTGGCCCAAGCCACCGCTTCACGGCTTGAACTTGCGGCCGGCTCAAGGTCCAAACAACATCCATCCTTCGCAGAACACGCTTGGCGAGCGCACGCTTGAACATGCCTACTGCCCCAGCGCGGTCAGTCGCCCAGATGACTCCGCTCAACGCGATACTGGATGGGTATTGATAGAGCATCCTCAGCGAGACGTCCTCTTCCCAGCTCACGGTGACGCGATCGTCGGCTCTCGCAGGCTTTCGTCTGAGCAAGGCGCGGACAAGTGACGCAACGCGCAAATCTGTAACTTCGGCTGAGGACAGGGACGGGAAGCTCGCTCGCAGCTTCTCCAGGCCATACGGCCAGCTGTCCGGCACCTCGCCCTCGTCGTGCCGACGCTTCCACGAAACAACATCGGCGCCTTTGGCGAAAACGATCGTCACTCGCGCCTCGGTCATGAACTGCCTCCCGTCGAAGCGGTTTCAGCACTCCCCGTACTGATTCGCTTCAGCAGCCACGCGAAGGCCGCTTCTGCCTCTTCCTGATCACTCACGAGGCGGTGGTCTCCGATCTTGCTCGTTGTAGCTCGCAGCACGCCGCCGATCTTCCCATAGCTATTATCGGCGATCACGTGAGGCAGTCCCAATAGCACTGCGAGAACATGCGCGTGCAATCTATCTGTAGCCACTCCACTGGCTGCCCGAAAGAGTCGGATGCCCGCCTGACCGTTCAGACGAGCCAGTTTCTTGTAAGCAGATCGAACGACCGGGTAGTACAGCGAGGAACGTCCGAGCGACGGAAAGATCCGCGCGAGGCCCAGTGGAATCCGTGCCACGCGCCACGATACCGCTGAAGAACCGAACAAGCCCCAGTCGACCACCACGTCATCGGCTTGGAGAAAAGGGTGCGCAAGCTCCGCGATTCCCAACGCCTTCTCATGGTCCTGCCGTGCGAGAACTAACATCCGAGTTTTGTTCTTCATTGGTTTACCGGGCAGCGGCCGCCAGCCGAGCGCGGAATCGTGGCAGAACTGCACCGCCACGTCGGGCAGCAGGCGTTGCGCCCTCTCATACGATTCCTGGTCTCGCACGAGAAGATTGAACATGCCGTGCCCGCCGAACACCGCGTTTGCCCGAGCAGCGGCCCGCGCGTCCCCGAACTGAATAGACTGCGGTAGCTGAATGATCTCTCGCCCTGGGAAGTCTTCGATCACCCGCTCGCGGAAGTCCTGGAATTCCGGCCACAGATCACCGAAATTCCCGCCCCCCGTGAAGCAAAATCGGCCCGGTCGGAACTCGCTTGTTCAAAAGTTCAGGCGAGTAACGCTGCGCATCGGCGATGTATGCAATGTTCATATTCAAGTCGCTTAGGTACTGCTCCTCGCCGAGCCAGATCATGGAGTCGCCGACGTTCTGATGATTCGGAAAGTCGAGCAGCGCTACCGTCCGTTGGCCTCTCAATAGGCGTCCAAGCACTTCCAGCGCTTCAGCTCGAACTTGTTCGAGTCCCGCACGATCCTGACAGCGATCATCCCCTGTCGTACTCACAATTCCAGCCTTCCGAGGGCGACGAAGCTGCTCAGCGGCAGCCATCTGCGTGTCAACAGCATTGTCAGGCAAGCGCTGACCATGAAGCCCGCCGCTACCCCAATTCCTGATGGTGCGCTTCCCAGGATCGCCATCGTTGCGAGAACCAGAGCCGCTCCAATGGCCGCTCCGCCTACGATGACAGCCACGGGAAGTGCGACTACGGTGAACCAGCGGCGCAGGGGAAACCCGAGAGTGCGACTTCCCTTTAGTAGGTAATACGGCTCGACGAACAGCAGTGGCAGGGTGAACCCGGCTGCAATCCCAGGCAGCCCTGCCATCAACCCAAGGATCACTGAGCCGACCACGGTCAATATCAGCCAAACGACCTGAGGCATGAGGAATACCCCGGGCCGCCCTGCGGCGTCTGCGGCCGGAATCAAGGGCAGATGTACCGCATTGAAAGTGAGACCGGCGAGGAGTATCACCAGTGCGGCTGCGATTGCACCGACCGGAACTTGAGTGCCGAGCCACAACTCGACTATATCGGTAGACGCAATCATGAGAGTTCCACAGCCTACGGCGCTAAGAGCGAGGGTGACGAAAGAAAGCGACAGCATTGCTTTCGACGCGGCGGCGGGTGAACCGACGCTCAGCCTACTGAGAGCAGGACGGAACGGATCATTGGCCCACCCGATGAGCTGACGAACACTGCTGTAGATCCGAAAAGCGGCGTTGTAATAAGTCACGTCTTGCGGACGAAGCGTGATAGCTGCAGCGATGGTTCCGGACTGGAGCAATAGAGCACCGACCGCGTTGACGGAAAAGGATCGAACACTGTACCCGAGCATGTACTTGAGGGTGGTGCTCGGGAACCCCGACCAATGCATGACGGCAATTTTACGACGACGAACGGACACCAGGGAAAGAACAGCAGGGACTACCACCGCGAGAGTCTCGGCGACGGCCACGAGCGTTATGCTCTGAAAGACGAAGCAAGCCACGAGAGTCATGACTATTCGAGCGACAACGCCAATGCCCTGGTTACTGCGCTCAAGCGGCAGTAACCCAGCTCCGGTCAATGCAGCCCCGTACGGCTTGAGCAGGAGCATGAGGACCATCACGAGGCCGATGATCAGCAGAGGCACTGCCTCGCCGCTCTCCAAAGCATTCTGCGCTCCGGTCGACGAAACGTACAGCCAGGCGAATACGAGGAACACTGGAAGGACGATCGCTGAAGCCATCGCGTTCCAGATGAGTCCTGCCTGCAGGAAGTCGCCAAGACTACGTTCTTCGCCGCCAGCTCGAGCCCTCGATCCGAAGTGCACGATGGCTGTGCCAACACCGAGATCCGAGTAATTGAGGTATTGTGCCACCGCCGATATGACAAGCCATACGCCATAGCTCTCCGCGGAGACCGAGTGGATGATGATCGGTATGAGTACGATGCCCGCGACGAGCGCCGCGACACCGACTCCTGCACTGCTGAGGACCCCCCACTAGACCCCGACTGCGTCGAGGGCTGTTTGCCTTCTCCGCCATCAGTAGGCTCCGTCGCTGGCTGCGACTGCTCTGAAGGTCTTCCAGAGGATGACGACGTCACCCATGGTCGACCAGTTCTCGACGTAGAAAAGGTCGAGTCGAACTGAGTCCTCCCACGAGAGATCCGACCGTCCGCTCACCTGCCAAAGTCCCGTCATCCCTGGTTTGACCAGGAAGCGACGATGCACGTGCTTGTCGTACAACGCCACCTCTTTAGCTAGGGGTGGGCGGGGGGCCCACAAGCGACATGCTCCCGATGAGCACGTTGAAGAGCTGTGGAACTTCGTCCAGGCTGTACCGCCGCATGAAGCCCCCGACGCGGGTCACCCGCGGATCGTTCTTCATCTTGAACAGCACGTCGTTGCCCTCGGCACGGTCGAGCTGGCTGAGCTCCTGCAGCCGGGCCTCGGCGTCGACGACCATCGACCGGAACTTGATCATGCGGAACGTCGAGCCGTTCAGGCCGACGCGCTCCTGCCGGAAGAACACCGGGCCGGGCGACGTCAGCTTCACCAGCAGGGCCAGGACGAGCAGGACCGGCGACAGCACGATGATGAGCGCCGTCGACCCGACCAGGTCGAACGCCCGCTTCGTGTAGAGCTTCCGCCCGGAGTAGGTCGGCGTCTCGACGTGGATGAGCGGCAGGCCCTGGACCGGGCGGGTGTGGATGCGGGGGGCCACCGATGTCCGTCAGGCTCGGCGCGACGACCAGGTGCTGGCGACCGGGCTCGAGGGACCAGCTGAGCTGACGGACGCGTTCCGGCGGCAGGTCGTCGGCGCTGGTGATTACGACGGTGTCGGCACCGGTTTCCGCCAGGGCCTCGGTCAGGTCGTCGAACCCGCCGAAGCTCTGCACGGTCGAGCCGGGCAGGACGCCTCGGGTCCCTGCTGACACAGCCGCACCGACGACGCGGTAGCCGGCCTCCGGCGACCGGCCGAGCTCACGGGCCAGGTGCAGCACGCTGCTGGTCGACCCGACCAGCAGGACCTTGGCGGAGTAGTTCCCCCCGCTTCCGCTCGGCGACGAGCCACTGGCGCCACATCCACCGCGACAGCAGCAGGACGAGGATGCCGACCGGGAAGGCGATCAGGATGTACCCGCGGGCCAGGTCCACGTGCAGCAGGTACGCGGCGATCGCCAGGACCCCGAAGACGCGCACGCTCGAGTCGGCGACCAGGCGGTACTCGGTGCTACCGACGCCGATGACGCGGTGCCCCCGGGTGTCGTACAGCGCCAGGGCGCTCATCCACACGGCGATCACGACGATCGAGATCCCGGTGTAGCTGAGGCGCAGGTCGGCGGTGTTCGTCGCCAGGTTCGAGTCGAGCCCGAGCCACGCGATCTGCACGCCGAAGACGACCCAGAAGAGCGCCAACAGGTCCGTGACCAGGACGCGGCGCGAGTAGGACCTACTCCACGCCTCGGTGGAGCCCGTCGATGCTGAGACCCGTACCGCGCCCGCGGTCATGGTCGCCATCCGGTCACCATGTCGCGCCGCCGTCCGCAGACACGGAGACGGCGTCGCCGGCCCAGAGCCAGATGTCGTCCCCGGCACGGTCGAGGCCGATCGGGCCGATCGTCGCGGCGTCAGCGGCGCAGCCGACGGCCGGGGTCGCCGTGTCCGGCGAGACGCCGATCGCGGTCAGCGAGGCGATCTCGACACCCGCGCACCCTTCGGCGCCGACACGGGCGAGCAGGTACTCGTCGTCGTTGTCCGCCACCGCGCGGATCCCGTCGACCGGGACTTCCACCCACGCGCCGGTGCCCGAACGCCACTCGACCTTCCCCTCACAGATGACGACCGAGGTCTGCTGTCCCTGGTACGCCTTCTTCGGGCGGCCGCAGGGCGACTCGACGACACCGGTGGCGAGGACGATGCCGGCCGTCGAGATGCCGGCACCGGCTGCGCCGGGGCTGCCGGCCGTCCAGGTCACGCCGTCGTCGGCACTGGTGCGGACGACGGTGGCGCAGTCCGCACCGACGCCGGCCAGGATCGTCAGGTCCGTACTGGAGGCCCGGATCGCCATGAGCGTCGACACGTCCGGTCCGAGCGCGACCGGCACCCACGTCGCGCCGCCGTCGACGGTGTGCTCGAGGGTGGGCGCGGGTCCGCCACACGTCGTGCCGGTGGCGCGCCACGCCTCCTGGCCGTCCACCGCGGTGAGGAAGCGACGCGTCACGGCCGCGGCGTCCGCGGCGTCCGCAGAGGCGGACGGGGTCGGACTGGTGCTCGAGTCCGGGGAACTGGAGAACGTCGGGATCGGGCCTGCCGGGTCACCGGCGTTCGGAGCGGTGCGACCGAGCGCGAGGGTCACGAGTGCGATGTCGACGACGACCAGCACGACCACCACGACGGCGACCCAGACCAGGGTCGTCCGTGTGGTGGTCGAACCGAGGTTTCGGGTCCCCCCGGCGAGTGTCCATGTCCCCCCGACCCCGTTTCAGCGCTCAGCGCGGCTCAGTGCGCCGAGCTTCTTCCCGCCGCGCTTGGGCGGCTTGACCTTCGGTGTGTTCTCGTCCGCTTCCAGGCCGTAGCCGTACCCGTAGCCGTACCGGCCGTAGCCGTAGGCGCCCGGACCGCGGACCGGCATCATCGTGATGACGAACCCGGCGATCGGTGCGCCGACGTTCTCCAGCGCCGACACGGCCGCGGCGAACTGGCCCTTGTGGGTCTTGCCCGAGGCGACGGCGACGATCGCGCCGGAGGCCTTCTTCGACAGGATCGCGGCGTCCGTGACGGGCAGGAGCGGCGGGGCGTCGAACAGGACGTAGTCGAACTCCTTCTCTAGGCGTTCGATGAGTTCCTGCATGGCCCGGGACCCGAGGAGCTCCGACGGGTTCGGCGGGATCTGACCGGCCGGCAGGACGACGAGCTTGCCGCGGCCCCAGGGCTGCGCGACGTCCTCGAGCTCGGCGCGGCCGATGAGCACGTCGGTGAGGCCGGCGTTCGTGTCGACGTCCATGTACTCGGCGACGCGGGGACGACGGAGGTCGGCGTCGATGAGGATGACGCGGAACCCGGCGCTGTCGAGCGCGATCGCCAGGTTCGCGACCGTGGTGCTCTTGCCCTCGGACTGCACGGAGGACGTCATCACGAAGGTGCGCGAGCCGGTGCCCAGGTCCAGGAACTGCAGGTTCGTGCGGAGCGTGCGGAAGGACTCGGCACGGGGGCTGCGCGGGTCGACCTGCACGATGAGCGGACGCTCCGACGCCTTGCTGTCGAAGGCGATGCCGCCGACGACGGGCTTGTCGCTGATCTTCTCGACGTCCTGTTCCGTGCGGACGCGGTTGTCGAGCGTCTCGCGCAAGACGGCGATGCCGACGCCGAGCGCGAGTCCGACCAGCAGGCCCAGGGCCACGTTGACCGGGACGTTCGGGCTGACCGGGGCGCTCGGCACGTCGGCCTGCTTGACGCGGGTGAGCTTGACGCTGCTCGTCCCCTCGGCGTCGGTGGCCTCGATGTCCTCGACGACGTTGGTGAGGCTCTGCGAGGTCGCGTTCGCGATGTCCGCGGCCCGGACCGGGTCAGTGTCGTTGACGCTGATGGAGATGAGCGTCGTGCTCGTCGGCGCGCTCGCGGACACCATCGTCGCGAGCTGCTCGGCGTTCATGTCGAGCTGGAGCTTCGAGATGACCGGCAGGAGCACGATCGGCGTCGACACCAGGTTCGAGTACGTCAGGACACGCTGCTGCGTGAAGGTGTTGCCCTGGGCCAGGTCACTCGCGCTGCCCGACGTCTCCGTCGACACGAACACCTGCGCGGAGGCGGAGTACACGGGCTTCTTCAACAGCGAGAAGCCCGCTGCCGCGGCCACTCCGACCAGTGCCAACACCAGGATGAGGACCCATCCCTTGCGCAACACCGTGATGTAGTCGCGTAGTTCCACGCGGCCCGCCTTCCCCGACGATCCTGCCGCGCTCCTGTGGTCCCGACACAGGCGCACCGGGGACGTCCCGGCCTACGGCATTCAAATAGTGCCACATGATCGAGCAACGCTCGGCTGTGTCGGGCGATCCGGTCGCAGCGTCCTCTACGGTGACCCCATGAGCACCGAGTCCGACGTCAAGCACGCCGAGCCCGACACGAGCCGCCAGCGCGACCTGGTCATCCTGCTCGTCGCCCTCGGGGTGGCGGTCATCCTGGCCCGCGTCGTCGGTGGCGTGAGCCGCAGCGGGAGCATCCCGTCGCCGGTCCTGCAGGTGATCGCGGCCGACCTCGCCGTCTGGCTGCCCCTGGTGGCGGGGATCGTCTGGGTGCTGCGACGGTCATCGAACCCTGGTCGTGCCCGGATCCTGCGCCTCGAGATCGGCGACGCGATCTTCGCGATCGGCATCGTCATCCTGGTCCGGGTGTTCGACGCGTTCCTCGGGCTCGCGTTCGGCGGCAGGACCGGCCTGGAACCGGTCCCCACCCTCGGGACGCCGGACATCACGCTGCTCGTGGTGTCGGCGATCGGCCTCGTGCTGGTCAGCCCGTTCCTCGAGGAGGTCTTCTTCCGCGGACTGTTCCAGCGCCGGATGGCCGAGGAGCTCACACCGCGCACGCGCTTCATGGCCGTGCTGCTGACCGCGTTCCTGTTCGCCGTGCTGCACGTCCTGCTCGGTGCCGGGACGACGCAGCTCGACGGCTTCCGGGTGTTCCTGACGACCTTCGCGCTCGGGTCCCTCACCGGCACGCTCGTCGCGATGACGAACCGGCTCGGCGGCGCGGTCCTGGCGCACGTCCTCTTCAACGCGGTGGCGGTCGTCGCGACCTGGCCGCGCTGACCCTCACGCTGCCGTCGGCGCTGGTCGACCGGCCGCGGCGGCGCGACTCACCCGCTCGTGGCGCTGACGCCGACTCCTGGCGACGACGCGCGCGCCAGCTCGCTCAGCGTGACGACGTGGGCCCTGTGGAGGTCCCGACCGCGGACGGCGCAACGGCGTCGGTGCGGTGCTCGTCGGCGTAGGTCCGGGCGCGACGGATCCGGCGCACCGTCAGCGGCACCGTGACGAGCAGGACGACGACCATCGCGGTGAGGGTGACGGCCGGGAGCACACCGAACTCACCGCGGATCGCTGACGACACGAACTGGAACGCGATCCCGACGTACAGGAGACCGAGGAAGACGAGCTGGAACTGCAGGGCGATCGGAGCCAGGCGGGCGTACTCGACAGCACCGCGCTGCTCGGCATCGTCGAGCGGGAGGGCCTTGCCCCCGAGGACGACCTTCCCGAAGCGCTGCACCCGACCGATGTCACGACCAGCCGCGTCCCGGAGCGCACGGCTGTACGGGAGCGACACGACGGCGGCCGTCATCGCCGTCGCCGTGAAGGTGAGCTGTCCGGCGAGCAACACGGTCTCCATGACCCCCCCGAGCCGTGGTCGCCGTCGAGCACGATGAGCAGCGCAGCCCCGATCGACGTGACCAGCGCCGCGACGACGAACGTGACGGCGATCGGACGGACCTTGCGGCGGACGACCCCTGCGTCCGTGATCGACGTCCCCGGCGTCTCGGGGATCGGGGCTTCCGTCCGTCGGAACAGTGCACCGAGGGGCCGCGCGCTCGCGAGCAACACCGCCGTGCCGACCGCGAGGACGACCGGAACCCACAGCGGAGCCTGAGCCGACAGCGCCGCGAGCACCACGATGACCACGGCGACGACGTCGATCGCGACCACGGCCGAGAACCACCAGCCCAGGAACCGACGGCTCTCCCTCGACGACCGGTGGTCCCAGGAGCCGGCGAACACCCCGATGACGACCGGCCCCATGACGAGGAACGGCGAGGTGGCGGCCGCCGCGATCAGGAGCCCGTCGGACGCGTCCCGGAGCTGGAAGCCGACGAGCAGCCCAGCGCCCAGGGACAGCGCCGTCGCGACGAAGATCATCAGCAGGAAGATCAGGACTCGCAATGGTGCTCCTTCGAACGCGTCGGCCCAATCTGCCCATCCTGGCCCGAACCGAGTCGCGTCGTTCCGGTCCCCCCGCTGGCTGTCGCGACTGCCAGCGCGACCGCGTCCTGATCGGCGACCCGGGCCTCCCGTCCGGTCCGCTGAGCGCGACCGCGAACCCTCCGATCTCCTGTCGGACTTCCCTGAACCGCCTGTGAGCCCTACTCTTTCCCACGTTGTAACGCGGGCGACCGGGGGTGCTCGCGCGACGACCTCAGCAGATCGCTGTCGGCCACGCCGACGAACGACCGGACGACGCCGTCCACGAGGAGCACACCTTTGCGTCCCACTCTCACCTCGACCCGGAGGCGCCGACGCGTCCTCGGGTCGTCCCTCGCCGGAGCCCTGGTCGGCGCACTCGCGCTCGGCGGACTCGGCATCTCCGCCCTGCCGGCAGCCGCCGCGCCGGACGCCCGCACCGTGGTGTCGGGAGACGCCCGCTTCCAGGTCCTCTCCCCCCACCCTGATCCGCACCGAGTACGCCGGTGACGCGCAGTTCATCGACCAGGGCACCTTCAACGTCATCGGTCGCGACGACTTCGCGGCGACGCCGTTCACGCAGACGCGTGCGGACGGGTGGCTGACGCTGAGCACCGGGAAGATGACCGTCAAGTACCGCGAGGGGTCCGGGGACTTCACCCAGGACAACCTCCAGGTCGACCTGACGACGTCCACGGGTCAGGCGGTCACCGGCTCGCCGTGGGTGACCGCCGAGACCCCGGTCTGCACGATCGGGACGCTCTGCGAGGGCGAGGCACTGCAGCTGCAGGGCCTGGCCTCCGCCAAGGACCACGCCGGCTACACCGGGTCGGGCTTCGCCGCCGGGTTCGAGAACGTCGGCAACTCGATGACGTTCGCCACGACGGTGCAGCAGGCCGGCTCCTACGACCTGGCCATGCGCTACGCGAACAACCGCGGTGGCGACGGCCAGCTCGAGACCCGCACGCTGAGCATCGTCGTCGACGGTGGGACGCCGGTCACGCTGCGCCTGCCGGCCGGCGAGAGCTGGGACGAGTGGAAGCAGACCACGGCGGCCCTCGACCTGACCGCCGGCAAGCACACCATCCGGATCGAGCGCAGCGCGTCCGACTCCGGCCGCGTGAACGTCGACAGCCTGGCGGTCGTGCCCTCCGGCGCGGCCTACCCGACGCCGACCCCCCGCCACCGCCGGTCAGGACTGCGCCTTCGGTGCGGTCTGTGAAGCCGAGGACGCCGGTAAGGCGGGCAACGCACAGACCGCCGCCGACCACAACGGGTTCTCCGGCGACGGCTTCGCGTCCGGACTCTGGGGCGGCGCGGACTCGGCGCTGACCACGCACGTGACGGGTGTCCCGACGGCGGGCGACTACGCCCTGCAGGTCCGGTACGCGAACGGCACGGCGAACTCCCCCGGAGCTCACCGTCGCCCCGGCCGGCCAGGAGGCCACCACCGGTGCCCTCGCACCCACGAGCGGTTGGGACTACTGGAACACCGTCACGATCCCGGTGCACCTGGCCGCGGGCGCGAACGACGTCACGCTCGGCTGCCCGACCGTGGACAACAACTGCAACGTGAACATCGACACCATCGCGGTCGTCGACCAGTCCTCGCCGCTGCTCGCCGCGCACGCCCCGCTCGGCGGGTACCGACGCGACCTCGACACGGCGAACGGCTCCGTGAAGACCAACCCCGGCCTGCTCTACCAGGACGGCTGGTCGCTCCTCGACGACACCGCCTCGGCGCTGTACGACACCGCCACCGAGCAGACCACGCCCCGCGGTGACCACGGCGGCGAGGGCTACCAGGACGGCTACGTGTTCGGGTACGGCACCGAGTACACGACGGCGCTGAAGGACCTCGCGACCCTGACCGGGCCGTCGAAGCTCCTGCCGCGCTGGGCCTACGGCGTCTGGTACTCCGAGTACTACGACCGCTCGCAGGAGGACTACCTCGCCATCGCGAAGCGCTTCAAGGACGAGGGTGTGCCCGTCGACGTCATGGCGATCGACACGGACTACAAGCTGGGCAGCACCACGAACCAGGGCGACAGCAAGTGGAACGGCTGGTCGGTCGACCCAGCCCGCATCCCGGACATGACCTCGCTGCTCGCCGACTGGCACGAGCAGGGCATCCACAACACGCTCAACATCCACCCGTCGATCTCGGGCAACGACCCGGAGTTCGCGAAGGCGCAGGCCACCGCGAAGGGCAAGCTCACCAAGGGCGACGGCGACCGCTACCTGTTCGACTGGTCCGACCCCGACCAGCTCAAGGCCTACTTCGAGCTCCACGACACCCTGCAGCCCGAGGGCGTCGACATGTGGTGGCTCGACTGGTGCTGCAGCGAGAACTCGAAGTACTCGGCGAACGGCGTCACGCCGGACGCGTTCATCAACCAGCAGTACGCGGAGTACACCGACGAGCAGCTCAAGGGCCGCGGTCTCGCGTTCTCCCGCGCGTACGGGTCGCTGACCGCGGGCGGCTACGGCAACCCGCAGGCCGTCCCGACCGGACCGTGGGCGGACAAGCGCACGACGCTCCACTTCACCGGGGACACCACGTCCACGTGGCAGGAGCTCGCGGCGCAGGTCGGCTACACGCCCGGTGAGTCGGCAGCGACCGGCCTGTCGGCGATCAGCCACGACATCGGCGGACACAACGGTGGCCAGTACGGCATCGAGGGCGCCGAGCCCGGCACGACGCAGCTCCCGCCGGACCTCTACGCCCGCTGGGTGCAGTTCGGTGCCTTCCAGCCGATCGACCGCCTGCACAGCAACCACAGCGACCGGCTGCCGTGGCAGTACCCGGCCGAGGCGAACGCGTCGGCGAAGCAGTTCCTCAACCTCCGCGAGGACCTGCTCCCCCCTGACGTACACCCTCGCCGCCGACGCCTCGCGCACCGGCACCCCGATGCTGCAGCCGCTCTACCTGCAGTACCCGGAGGCGCAGGAGTCCTACGCGCAAGCCGGCAAGGAGTACCTGTACGGCAAGGACGTCCTCGTCGCACCCGTCACCTCGGGTGGCTCGACCGCGACCACCTCGGTGTGGTTCCCGGCCGGCGACACCTGGACCGACTGGTTCACCGGCAAGACCTACGAGGGCGGCACCACCGCCGACGTCACGACGGACCTGACCACCATGCCGGTGTTCGTCCGCAGCGGCGGCATCGTGCCCACCCGCTCGCACCACGTCGCGAACGACGCCGCACCGCTCGACGCGGTCACGGTGACGGTCGCGACCGGCGCGGACGGCTCGTTCGCCCTGCACGAGGACTCCGGCGAGGGCCAGCCCACCGCCGCAGCCGACACCTCGGCCCGTGCGGCCGGGAACTCGGCTTCGACCGCCATGCGGTTCACGCAGCAGGCGACCGGCGGCACGCTCGACATCTCCCCCCGTCGACGGCTCGTTCGACGGTCAGGTGCAGGACCGCTCCTGGACGGCGACGTTCACGAACGCCGAGCGTCCGCAGTCGGTCACGATCGACGGAGCCCCCGTCGCCGCGTCCGAGTGGACGTACGACGCCGACAGCCGCACCCTCACGGTGCCGGTCGCCGAGCGCTCGGTGACGGACCGGACCGTCGTGCGGTACTCGACGCTCGCGGCCGCGGTGCCGAGCCTCCAGGTCGAGGACCAGCGCGTCACCGCCGGTGACACGCAGACCGTCACCGGCACCGGGTTCCCGGCGGACGCGACGGTCACGCTGGCGACGACGCCCGAGCTGGGCGACGACGTCACCGTGCGCACCACCGCCGACGGGTCCTTCACGGCCGAGCTGGCCGTGCCGGCGACGGCCGCGGCCGGCCGCGTCACGGTGACCGCCTCGGTGGGCGGGGTGGTCCTCGCCCGGACCGCCTTCACCGTGGTGGCCGCTCCCCCCGACGGCGTCCCCGTCGCCGACGCCCGCTCCGGGTGACGGTCCTGGTGCCGGCGGCCCGGGGACCGGTGGCCCCGGTGCTGGTGGCCCCGGTGCCGGTGGCCCTGGTGCCGGTGGTTCCGGTGCTGACGGCTCCGGTGCTGGTGGTTCCGGTGCGCAGCCCGTCGGCGACCAGCCGGGAGGCTCCGGTGCGGACCGCGACGGTGCCCTCGCCTGGACCGGTGCGGACGTCGTGCCGATCGGCATCCTCGCCGTGGTGCTCCTCGCCGCGGGCGGGCTGCTCCTCACGCAGCGGATGCGACGCCGCCGCGCGGAGTGAGCCGGACGGGCTGAGCGCGCGACGCTGAGCCCGAGGTCGGACGACGGCGGGGTACCCGGGAACGGGTGCCCCGCCGTCGTCGTCGTCCTGGCCCCTCTTCGGGACGCCACACCGGCGCGGCCCAGCCCGAACCAGTAGCCTGCCCTGAGCATGTCTCGCCCCACCAGCGTCATCGACAACCCCCCTCGTCCGGCAGGCCCCGATCAGCGGCCTGCTGGCCCTCGGTGCGCTGTGCACCGTGACGCTGCCGTCGCTCTCGGTCACCCACGTGGAGCTCTTCCTCGCGAGCCTGGTCGCGACCGCGATCGCGACACTGCTCGGCGCGGTCGCCGTGTACCTGCCGAAGGTGGCGCCGCTCGTCCCGATCCTGCTCGCCGTCGACTTCGTGTCCATCGCCCTGTTCCGGACCGGAACGGGTGCCGGGGCGTCGGTCTTCACGTCCCTCGTGGTCCTGCCCGTGGTGTGGTGGGCGTCCCTCGAGGGTCGGCGCACCATCGTGTACTCGGTCCTGGGCGTGACGTTCGTCATCCTCGCCCCGTTCGTGCTCCTGCCCGGCGACGTGCCGCGTCCCAGCGAACTGGTCCGGCTCGCGATCACCGTCATCGTGTTCGGCACCGTCGCCGTCATCGTGCACGAGCTGTCCTCCCGCGCCCGCCGGTCCGTCCTCACCGCCCAGGCCCGCGAGGGCAGGGTCCGCGCCGAGATCAGCCGCGCCGCCGCCGTCCAGCGGTCCCTCCTGCCGACCTCGAGCGACCACATGGGCCAGGCGGTCACCGTCGCCGGGGCCTGCCTACCTGCGAAGAGCGTCGGCGGCGACTTCTACGACTGGTACCGCACCCGGGACGGCATCGCCGTCAGCCTGGGTGACGTCATGGGCAAGGGCGTCGGGGCCGGCCTGATCGCCGCCGCCGTCCGCGCCACCATCCGCAGCGCCCGCACGGTCGACGACACCTCCGAGGCACTCCGTCGCGCCTCCGACGGCCTCGCCGCCGAGGGTTCCGGCACCGACGTCACCTTCACCACGCTGTTCCACGCCCGTATCGACGACGACGGCAGCCTGCAGTGGGCTGACGCCGGACACGGCCTGAGCTTCATCCTCCGCGTCGACGGCGGCGTGGAGCGCCTGCGCTCGGTCGACCTGCCGCTCGGGATGGGCCTCCGCGACGAGTGGGCGACCACCACCGGCATCCTCGAGCCGGGCGACCTGCTCATCTCCTTCAGCGACGGCGTCCTCGACCTGTTCGGCGGACGTGACGACGCCGTCGACTCGGTCGCCGAGCTGGCCGGAAAGGACCGGGAGCCGGCGGCGATCGTCGCGGCCCTCACCGAGCGCGCGGGCCTGGTGCCGCACGACGACGACGTGACCGTCATCGCGATCCGGCGTGAGGCCGTCGTGTCCTCGCCGACCGAGGTGGCGGCGGCGCCGCTGACGCGCTCGGCCTGACCGCGGCGGGGCGCTCGCTCCGCGCTGCGCGACACCGATCGCGGTCGTGGGCCCGAGCACTGTCGCCCAGCGCGAGCCGTGCCGGACGGGAGGGCCGGCGCGGCCCCGCCACGTGCCTCCCGGCCGGACCGCCACGCGCCCGACTGTGGCGGCCGACCGCTCGCGCTCAGCGACACCGCTCGTAGCCGCGAGCGCGAGCACTGTCGCCCAGCGCGAACCGTGCCGGAGCGGGCGGGCGGGCGGACCGTGCCGGACGGGCGCCCCGGCGCGCGCGACTACGCGGACCAGTCGGGCCGGACGAAGCCGCTCTCGTAGGCGAACACGACGGCCTGCACGCGGCTCGTCGCACCGACCTTGGCGAGGACGCTGCTGATGTGGGTCTTCACGGTGGCCTCGCTGATCCAGAGGTCCTTCGCGATCTGCGCGTTGCTCGCACCGCGGACCAGGGCGCCGAGGACCTCCCGTTCCCGGGCGCTCAGCGCGGCGAGGGCCGAGGCGTGTTCGGCCGGCGGGGTCGGTGCTGCCGGGCCTCCTGCGACGGGCGCGGCGACCAGACGGTTCTCGAGCAGCGCGCGGGTCATCGAGGGTGCGATGAGGGTGTCCCCGGTGTGGGCGGCCCGGACCCCGGCGGCGATGAGGTCGGGGCCGGCGTCCTTGAGCAGGAACCCGAGCGCCCCGGCACGGACGGCGTCGAGCAGGTACTCCTCGTCGTCGAACGTGGTGAGGATGACGACCGCGCCTGCGGTGCCCTCGGACACGATCGTGCGGGTGGCCGCGATGCCGTCGAGCACCGGCATCCGGACGTCCATGAGCACGACGTCGGGGCGGAGCTCGGCGCAGACGGTGACCGCCTCGGCGCCGTTCGGTGCCTGACCGACCACGGTCAGGTCCGCCTCGGCGTCGACCATCATGCCGAGTCCGGTCCGCACGACCGCCTGGTCGTCGACGATCACCACGCGGATCACGGCGCCACCACCCGGCGGTCGACGGGAGCGGCAGCGGCCCGGGGCCCGTCCCCGGCCCCGGCGGTCGCTGCCTGCGTCCGGACCGGCGCCGGTGCCTGCGACGGCTCGGTCGTGTGCGCGCCCCCCGGTCGGAGCTGCGGCCGATCCGGGGACCTCGCGCGGGGCCTCCAGGACGACCCGCCAGCCGCCGCCGTCGACCGGACCGGCGACGAGCACCCCGCCGATCGACGCGGCGCGTTCGCGCATGCCGCGGATCCCCGCCCCGCCAGCGGCGAGCGCCGGCACCCGCGGGCCGCCCTCGGTCCCGCCGTCGTCGAGGACCTCGAGGTGGATGCGGTCCTCCGAGACGGCGAGCGTCACCCGCACGGAGGAGCCGTCGGAGTGCACGAGCGTGTTCGTCAGTGCCTCCTGGCAGACCCGGAGCACGGCGAAGTCCTGCATGACGCCGAGCCGCGCCCCGACGCGGAGGTCGACCTCGACCTCGACGCCGGTCGCCCGGACCCGTGCGACGGCGTCCTCGACCGCGGCCCGCAGCGACACCGGAGCGTCGGTCGTGCCCCCGTCCCCGCCGGCGCGGAGGACCCGCACCACCTTCCGCATCTCGGACAGCGCCTGCTGCCCGGTGCCCGCGACCCACGAGGCGTACTCGGCGAACTCGGTCTGGTCGGCGACCCCGACACGCACGAGGGCCTGGGACCGGACGACGATGGCGGCCATGTGGTGCGCGACGACGTCGTGCACCTCGCGGGCGACGGCGGTCCGTTCCTCCGAGGCGATGCGGGCCTGGTCGGCCTCCCGCAGGCGCACGAGCTCCTCGTTGCGGCGCTGCAGGACGAGTTCGGAGCGCCGTCGTCGTGCGGTCGCGCGGCCGAGGAACGCGCAGGCGACGAGCAGGATCCCCATCAAGACGATCGTCGACCAGTCGGCGTTGCTCGACCAGACCTGCCAGCCGCGGAGCGCGGTGAGCCAGTCGTGCACGGGGACGGAGACGAGCGGCAGGAACATCGCGAGCACGGTCGGGACGGCTGCGACGGACAGCACCGCGAGCACCCGGCGGCCGGCAGCGCAGGCCAGGTAGACCGCGATGACGAGCGGGATGAGCCGGACCTGCAGGACGTCGAAGGTCCACGAGGGCCATGCGACGACGACCCCGACCACCACGAGCAGCGGGTACGGCAGTCGCTGCCCCACCACGAAGCACACGGCGACGAGCAACGCGGTCAGGCGGTAGTCGTCGAGCCGGGTCGGGTACCACCCGGCTCGGTGCAGCCCCTCCATCGCGATCAGGGCGGCTCCGAGGAACACCACCCCCCGCGAGCGCGGACCGCACCCACGGCGGGATCGGCAGAGGACGCATGGCGAGAGGCTAGCCGCCGGAGTCGACGTCGCGCCTCCTCCGAAGGTCGGAGTCGCCGGTCGCGACGATCAGTCGGACGGACGGGAGGCCCAGCCGGTCCGCCGATGCGGCCGACGCCCGCCTCGTCCCAGGCTGGACGTGCCGCACACCGCGGCCCACCGGACGGGAGCACGTGATGCAGAAGAAGACCGCAGCCACACTGACGACCCTGGCCCTCGTCGTCGCGATCGCAGCCACCGGCGCTGCCGCCGCGACCGTCACGGGACCGGAGGCATCGGGTGCGACCGACGGGACCACGAGGACGGGCGGCATCTCGACGGTCGTGCAGACCGCGGCCCCCACGACCGACGACGACGGGTGGCAGGGGCAGCTGCCGGACGCCGACCGGTTCCGTGCGCTCTCCGACGCCGAGCAGCGCGCCGTGTTCACCCGCGTGGACCGTCTCATCGGGGACCTCCGCGGGACGGACGACGGCGCGGGACTGGTCGCGCAGCTCGACGGGTACCGCGCCGAGATCGAGCGCGCTCGCGGGTGACCGGAGCCGGACGGGAGGCGCGGGGCGGGTCGGCCCCGCACCTCCCGTCCCCGCACCGGCGGCAGGCGCGGCCCCGGCGCACGCCGGTGACCGGATGCCGGACGGGAGGCGCGGAGCGGGTCGGCCCCGCACCTCCCGTCCCCTCACCGGCGGCGGGCGCGGCCCCGGCGTCCGAGGACGATCGCGCTGCCCAGGGCGAGCAGCAGCAGCGCGGCGCCGAGTGCGATCGGGAGGCCCGCCACACCCGTGAAGGCGAGGTCGCCCCGACGCGCAGTGCCCGCGGTCTGTGCGCGGTCCGGGACCGATGCCGACGATTGCTCCGCCGGTCGGCCGCTCCCACCAGCCGAGCTGCCCGGCGTGCCGGTGCCGGTGCCGGTGCCGGTGCCGGTGCCGCCCGGTGTGCCCGGCCCGCCGTCACCGGGGCCACCGTCGCCCGGCCCGCCGTCACCGGGCCCGCCGTCACCGGGGCCGCCGTCGCCCGGCCCGCCGTCGCCGGGGCCACCCGTGTCTTCCGCCGGAAGCACACCCGCGTCGACGGAGGTGGTGCGGTCCACCCCGTCGAGAGCACCCTCCGGGGTGGTCACCCGGCGGAGCGTGATGGTCTCGGTGGAGCCGTCCTCACCTGCGTCCGAGTCGACGGCATCGTCGTCGCCGACGTGCTGCCGCGTGAAGCTGCGGTCGTCCGGGGCGTCGAAGGTGACGACGTAGGCGCCGGGTCTGAGGCCGTCGAACCGGTACCCGCCGTCCCCGTCACTCGTCGTCCGCCGCTGCACGGCCTCCCCCGGAGTCGTCCGTCCCTGTGAGTCGCACGTCGACGGCCTCGACGCCGGGCTCGTCCGCGCCCTGGAGACCGTCACCGTCCCGGTCGGACCAGACCCGGTCGCCGATCGCGCCGGCGACCACCCGGATCGTGGCGCGGTTGGACTGCACGGGGAGGCGGATGCCCGCCACGCTCAGGCCGAACCGGTTCGCGTACGTGTCGCCGTCCTGCTCACCCTCGGTCGCGAGCGCCAACCGGTGCGTGACCGAGGCGCCGACGGCGACCTGGGCCGTGCGGGTGATCCGGATCGCCGTCACGTCCCGGAGTGACGCGGGACACCCGTCTGCGCCGAACTCCTGTTCCGAGCACCACGTGGTGGAGCCACCGGGCTGGTTCGACGGGTCCGTGCCCACGAGCGAGACGTCGCCGGGTGCTGCCGCCGTGTAGCGCACCTGCTCCCCGGCCCCGGTGTCGATCGCCACGGGCTCGGCGAGCGCTGTCCGGCCGTGGAAGGACCCGTCCTGCCCAGCGGCCCGGTCCGGCAGGACGTCGATGAGGTCGGAGCCGTGGAACGGGTCGGTGTTCGTGTAGACGAGGTCCCACTCCAGCCGGTCGCCGGCGACCACGACCGGTTCGACGGCGTGCTCCTCCACGCCGACCCCGCCCGTGGTGGTGACCTGCACCGCGCGCTGCGCACGGCGGTACTCGGCGGGCGACGCATCGGTGGGGGGACGCGACCTCGGCCACGTTGTCGATCGGACCGGCGGGCGCCGCGGTCGAGATCGTGGCCCGGTAGGTGATCGGCGGGATGGACGAGTTCGGTCGGACGTCGTGCATCGTCCAGGTGAGCCGCTGGTGCCGCCGCCCCTGCGCGTCCTGCACGGCGTCGACCGCCGGGGTGGTCGACGCGCTGGCGGGGACGTAGGTGGTGTCCACCGGCAGGGTGTCGCGGACGGTGACCGTCGCCGGACGCCCCTTCGTGTTCCCGTTGGTCAGCGTCGGGTAGAGGGCGTACTCGAGCGTGTCCCCGGCGACGGCGGAGGTGGTCCGGTCCGGGGTGTCGGCAGCGTCGTGTCCGGGGTCGACGGTCTTCTTCGCGATCCGGGCGAGGTTCTCGGTGATGACGACGCTGTCCGTCAGGCCGCCGACGCCGAGCGACGGATCGGCGCTGTCGTGGATCCACCCGGGGTGCTGCGTGCCCGAGGAGAGGTGCCCGAAGTCGAGGGCTCGGGTCCCGTCCGGGGCGTCGAGGACGGTGACCCACGAGTACAGCGCCGCGTGGCGCCCACCGGCCAGGTCACCGACGGCGCGGACGGCACCGACCGCGGCGATGCCGCCCGGCACGTCCTCCGGAGCGTCGTACCACGGTCCGTCCTCGTCGTCGCACGTGCGTCGCTGCCCCTCTGCGGCCGACGTCATGTCGTACGCGGCGTACTGCACGTGCGCGTCCGACAACCCGGTCGCCTCCGCGGCCCGTGACGGACTCCCCACCCGGGTGAGGCGTTGGGTGGCACGGTCGAACGTGTCGCAGAGGACCGCGTCCTGGTACGGCGAGAGCCCGCCGTTGCTCATGGTGACCTCGCTCCGGAGCCGGACCCCCGCGGTCGCCCAGGGGTCGCCCTGGCGCGCGGACCCAGGGCGGACCTCGTGGGCGTCGCCGACCACCCGGTACAGCCGCTTCCCGCCGCTGCCCGGGTCGAACTCCACGAGGTTGCGCTCGGACACGTTGTCCGCCGTCGGCTCGGTCCCGCCCGGGAAGTTCGGGGCTCCGCTGGCCGACGTGGTCTGCAGCGGGGTGAAGGTGTTGCGGGACAGCACGTTCGTCCCGCCCGTCGGCTCGGGCAACCAGAAGCTGATGTACCCGGCGACGACGAGGCCGACCTTGCCACCGGCGATCGGGCCGCCGTACTGGTTCTCCGTCGGCATCCGTGTGGGGTCGGTCACCGTCCCCGTGATCGTGACGTCGACGTCCTCCCCCCGGGCCGCTCTGCGTGCAGCTGATCGTGCCCGAGTCCGCGACGGCCCGGGCACCACCGCCCTTCCCGGCCGGGAGTCCGCCGAACCCGGACGCCGCGCGCGAGTTCGGGCCGCATGTGGGCTCGTCGCCGTTCCAGAGCCGAGCGCCGGACGGCAGGTCGCCGAGGATCTGGGAGACGTCGTCGGTGAAGGTCATCGGGCCGCCGGCCCCCCTCGAAGCCGAGCAGCCCCTGACCCGGGACCACCGGCTGCCAGTCGACCGCGATCGGGTACACGAGCTGGATCCCCCCGCTGTCCGCCCGGACCGGTGACGTCCGTCCGGAGCGACGACGCCTGGATGTCCTTCGCCAGGTTGTACCGTGCTGCGGCGGACACGGTCGTGGTGGGCGAGGTCGCCGTGACGGTCCCGTTGTCGGCGTCGTCCGCGGTGCCGGTCGCACGGACCGTGATCGCGTCACCGTGCCGGAGCTCCGCGGAGACGTCGAGCACCGCCGGTACCGCAACCGCTCGGCCTTCGGGGACGGAGTCGAGGTCGCAGACCAGCTCCTGGCCGTCGATCCGTGACCCGCTCCCGGTGCACCGCGAGGGCACGGCGGCCCAGCGGGTACCGGCCGGCGCGGTGAGGGTGAAGCGCTCGTGTGAACTGGCCCCGCCGGTGGAGTTCATCGTGACGCGGTACGTGATCGCGTCGAGGGTGCGGACGATGCCGTTCGCGGCGCCGCTGTCGCCGCCCGGCTGGTCATCGGGCGTGAACGGACCGTTGCCGTCCTTCGCGACCTCGATCGCGAGCCCGACCTCGGCGTCGGTCGACGTGGCCGGACCGGTCGACGTGGCCGGGGACGGCGCAGTGGATGCGGCCGGAGACGGCCCGGTCGTCGGGGACGGGGTCGGCGCGGTGGACGCGGCTGGCGCTGACGCGGACGGTCGCCCCGCGACCGCCCAGGTCGGTGTCGCCACGGTCAGCACGAGGCTCGCGGCGGTCACCAGCGTGACCGCGATGCGGAAGGGGATGCGTGGTCGCAAGGGGACTCCAGTTCAGGACGGGCACCGTCAGGTACCTGGGGCGGTATCCGTACGTCACACATCAAACACGAGCGGCGTCCCAGCGCCTCTTTCTCGACATTCCGTATTCCACCCGCATACGATCAGGCACGATCCGGTCACGATCCGCGACGACGAGCCCGACCGGGGCGACACTGACGCCATGACACGGGGGGAAGACCGGGGTCTCGATCGGGGTCGTGCTCGCGCTCGGCGGTGGACTGGGTGGCTGCGCGGCGATCTCGGTCGGGCAGTGCGTCGAGTGGGCGCCGCTCTCCCCGGCCGAGCAGGAGCAGGAGGCGAGCCTCGTCGTGGACGCCGACCTGCGGCCGACCGACCGCACTGTCGAGGCGCTCGGGCGCTACCGCGTCCGTGAGGCGGACATCACCAGCGTCCGCAAGGGCCACGCGCCCGGCGACCGCATCGACGTCATCGCGACCTCGGACCAGTGCACGAGCAGCGGGGAGCCGGTGGAGTACCTCGACGGCGATCCGCTCGCCGAGCCGGGTTCCTACCGGCTGTACCTGACGAAGGAGCAGGCCGGGGGCGCGTGGCGACTCGTCGTGCCCGGCGCCGCCCAGCGTCTGGACGACTGACCGGCGCGAGCAGGCGCGTCAGACCTCGACGTCGCTCCCCATCGTCACCGTGCGCCGGAGCGGCAGCCCGAACCGTGCAGCCGGGTCGGCGGCGTTGTGGGCCATCGCGACGAACAGCTTCCGCCGCCACGACACCATCCCACCCTTGCCCGAGCCGGTCCGGAGCGCACCGCGGGAGATGAAGTACGACGCCGCCGACATGTCCTCCTGCGCCAGGTCGAGCACGCCGGCGGCACAGGCGGCACGCATCGCCGCGGGCAGGTCCTGGTCGTCGGAGAACCCGAAGGTGATCGTGATGTGGTCGATGCCGTCCTCGTCGTGGCCGAGCTCGTCGCGCCTGAACGCATCGGACAGCGCCACGTGCGGCACGTTCGCGGTGAGCACGGACACGATGACGACCCGCTGGTGCACGACCCCGTTGTGCTCGACGTTCGCCCGGAGCGCGAGCGGCGTCGTCTCCTTGTTCGGGTGCGGGAACACGGCGACGCCCGGGACCCGCGGGATGTGGTCGGCGTTGACCGTCTCGATGAACTCCGAGAGGGACCCCTCGCGCTTCCGCCGCTCCTGCTGCACGAGCTGGCGCCCGCGGTGCCAAGTGGTCATCAGGGTGACGACGGCGAGCGCGATGAGCAGCGGCACCCACCCGCCGTGCACGACCTTGGACAGGTTGCCGGCCAGGAAGGTGAGTTCGAGGCCGCCGAACACCACGGCGACGAGCACGAGCTTCCACGTCGCCCAGCGCCACAGCGGCTTCACGACGACGAGCAGCAGGAGTGTGTCGACCACGAGCGCCCCGGTGACGGACACCCCGTACGCGGTGGCGAGCGCCGCCGAGGACCGGAAGGCGAGCATGATCGCCATCACGCCGATGAAGAGCAGCAGGTTGACGGCCGGCAGGTAGACCTGGCCGCCCTCGCGCTTGGACGTCTGGCGGATGGTCAGCGGCGGGAGGAGCCCGAGCTGCACGGCCTGCCGGGTGAGCGAGAACGCGCCGGAGATGACTGCCTGGCTCGCGATGACGGTGGCCGCGGTGGCGAGGATCACGACGGGGATCTGCGCCCAGCTCGGGAACAGCAGGAAGAACGGGTCCTCCGTGGCCGTCGGGTCCTCGAGCACCAGCGCTGCCTGGCCGAGGTAGTTGCAGACGAGCGCGGGGAACACCACGAAGAACCAGGCGCGGAGGATCGGCATGCGTCCGAAGTGGCCCATGTCGGCGTACAGCGCCTCGGCCCCGGTGATCGCGAGGACGACCGCGCCCATCGCGATGAAGGTGATGAACGGGTGCGCGAACAGGAACGCGATCGCCCAGGTCGGGGACAGCCCCTGCAGGACGCCGGGGTGCTCGACGATGTGCGGGATGCCGGCGACGGCGATGACGACGAACCAGAGCAGCATCACGGGTCCGAACGAGGCACCGACCTTGGCGGTGCCGAACCGCTGGACGACGAACAGCCCGACGAGGATGACGGCCGCGATCGGCACGACGAGGTGCTCGACCGACGGAGCCGCGGTGCCCAGGCCCTCCACTGCCGACAGCACGGAGACGGCCGGTGTGATCACGGAGTCGCCGTAGAACAGGGCGACCCCGACGATCCCGATGACCAGGAACACGGTGGTCCCGCGCGGGCGGTGCGCGTGCAGACGTCGGGCGAGTGCGGCGAGCGCCATCACCCCGCCCTCGCCGTGGTTGTCGACCCGCATGAGCACGAGTACGTACTTGATCGACACGACGATCGTGATCGACCAGACGAGCAGCGAGATGACGCCGTAGACGTCCTCCGGGACCGGCCGGACGATCCCGCCGTCGACCGAGAACACCGTGCGCATCGAGTAGAGGACGCTCGTGCCGATGTCCCCGAAGACCACACCGAGCGCGGCGAGGGCCAGGGCTGCCTTGCCATGGTGCCCACGGGCCTCCCGGCCGGCGGGCTGCTGCCTGGCCGTCGCGGGGTGCGTGGCGTCGTCGCCGGGACCGGCGTCTCCGGGCTGGGCGTCACGCGCAGCCGACGGCTGGTCGGACGACTGCGACGACGCGCGGGTCTCGGTCACGGCGGGGGCTCCAGTTCGCGGCCGTGCGGGCGACGGCCGCGCCCATCATGCACCCGCGGAGTGACAGCAGAGCACCAGGCGCACCTGACGCAGCGTCGAACGGCTGCTCAGGCGTCCTGGTCCGGCACCGTGACGATGCGGTTCTGGTACGCCCAGACCACGGCCTGCAGGCGTGACCGGACCCCGAGCTTGGGCAGCATGCGCGCCAGGTGGGACTTGACGGTGGAGACCTCGACGACGAGCTCCGCCGCGATCTCCTCGTTCGACATCCCCTGCGCCAGGAGCAGCAGCACGTCCCGCTCCCGGGCGGTCAGCACCCCGTCGACCCGGTCGCCCGTCACCGGCTGCAGGCTCCGGCGCGAGGTGAACTCACGGAGCACTCGCCGGGTCAGGGCCTGGTCGAGGGTGCCGTTGCCCGCGGCCACCTGACGGACGGCGCCGATGATCGTGTCCGGTTCGGCGTCCTTGAGCAGGAACCCGGACGCACCGGCCTCGAGGGCACCGAACACCAGGTCGTCCATGTCGAAGGTCGTGAGCATGAGGACGGGCACCGCGGGGTCGGCATCCGGTCGGCAGAGTTCGCGGGCGACCTCGATGCCGTTCCGGACCGGCATCCGGATGTCGAGGACCGCGACGTCGGGCCGCGTGCTGCGGGCGAGCGCGAGTGCTTCGCCGCCGTCGGCGGCGACCCCGACGACCTCGATGTCCGGCTCGGCGTCGAGGAGCGCCGAGACGCCGGCCCGGACGAGTGGCTGGTCGTCGGCGACGAGCACGCGGATCACCGCGCCACCTCCGGGTCGGCGGCCGTCGTGTCGGACTCGGGCCGGGCCTCCCGGCCGAGCGTCAGTGCGACCAGCCACCCGCCGTCGTCCGTCGGACCGACCTGGAGGCCCGCCCCCCACCAGTTCCGCCCGCTCGCGCATGCCGCGGAGTCCGTTGCCACCCGCGGGGGGTGCTGCCCTGCGCCGGCACGGCGGCCGGCCCGTTCTCGACGCGCACCACGAGGTGGTCGTCGGCGCGGTCGTCGATCGTGACGGTGCACGGCGCACCCGGAGCGTGCAGGGCGGCGTTGGCGAGGGCCTCCTGGACGGTGCGGTACGCGGCGAGCTGCGCGAGCGGGCCGACCCCGTCGCCGAGCGGACGGCCACCTCCTGCGCGGTCGACGGCCAGGACGTCCAGCCGGACGTCGCTGCGGAACCGTGCCCGTTCGACCAGGTCGACGACCCCGGCGACGGTCTCGACGGCCCGTTCGGCGGGGCTGTCGTCGCGGAGCAGGCCGACCAGGCGGCGGAGGTCCTCGAGGACGGCGGTGCTCTGCTCCCGGACCTGGCGGACGCCCTCGTGGGCGCGCTCGGGGTCGGTGTCGATCTGGCGGTCGATGACGGCGGACATGAGGGCGATCCCGGAGAGGTGGTGGGCGGCGATGTCGTGGAGCTCCCGGGCCATGGCGGCACGCTCGCGGGAGACGGCGGCGTCGATCAGGGCGTCCTGCTCCCGGTCGACCGCGGTGGCCTCGGCGGTGCGGGCGACGCGGACCTCGCGGCGGGACAGCACGACCAGGGTGACGAGCAGCGGCAGGCCGACGGCGCCGACCGCCTGCAGGACGCCCTGGCCGATCGAGCCGGTGAGGCCCTGACCGAAGCTCGCCCGGAACCCGCCCGAGGTCACGGCCCACAGCACCGCTCCCCCCGATCACGACCAGCACGGCCGCTGCGGTGAGTGCGGGCCACAGCCGTGCGAGCGGGACGCGGAGTGCGGCGAGGACGACGGCCACCGCGACGGCGAACGGCGTGAGCCCGAAGAGCTCGAACGCCTGCGGGGCGAGGACGGCGACGAGCACCGGGATCGCCGCCACGACGACGAGCGTGGTTCGCGGTGCCCGGCGGGCGGCGAGCAGGGCGGCCGCCTGGGCGAGGAGCCCGAGGGTCAGGACCGTCCACGGCGCACTGCCGACGGCCGGGTAGCTGACGGTCTCGCCGATCGTGTCCGGGTCGGCGGCGTCGAGCGGCGGCAGGGCGAGCAGCAGACCGAGGGCGACCACGGCGGTGCCGAGCGCGACGAGCACGTCGGTGCGGCGCTCGCGGGCGGTGGCGGGACGCCGGGCGGGCGCAGCGCCCCCCGGCCTCGGCCTGGGGGCGCTGCGCGAGCGGCTCAGCGGGTGCCATGCTGCGATCCTACGAGGGGCTCCGCCGCCGGGATCGGGGCGTCGATCGGCAGCGCCCGACGGGCCGGGTCGTACCCGAGGTGCCCGCGGGTGGCGATGAGCAGCACCACGGCGGTGATGGTCGACATGATCGTCAGGCCGATCATCAGCGTGCCGGCGGTCATGCTCGGGTACATCGTGGGGAAGAACGTCGAGATCGTGTTGTTCACGCCGACGTGCAGCAGCAGTGCGAGCGGCAGGCTCTCGCCGGTCTTGTTGAAGACCTGCACCATCAGGACGTTGAACGTGATCGTGAACAGGGCGAACACGACGGGCTCGCTCCAGTGCGCGTTCGGCCATCCGCCCCAGTCGCTGAGGTACAGCGGCATGTGCCACAGCGCCCACACCGGGCCGAGGATCGCCGCGGCACCCAGGCCACCGAAGCGGTGCTGCAGGCGGGGCAGGGCGAAGTCGCGCCAGCCCGGCTCCTCGCTCAGACCGGTGGAGAACAGCTGGATGACGAGGCCCGGCACGACGGCGGCGAACACGAGGGCGGTCGGTGCGTGCACGTCCCCGCCCGCGAACGGCAGCGCCGACACGATGATCAGGGCCGGCACGACGACGAGCGCCAGGGCGTACCAGTACCAGGCGACCCGCCAGCGGAAAAGACGCCCGACCCAGCGGCGGAGGCCCGGGCGACCGTCGGCGACCGCGGTCACGATGAACGCGCCGCCGAGCGGGCCGAGCAGTGCGCCGGGCAGCACCCCGGTGAACTGCGCGCTGCCGAGTACCTCGGCGAAGTGGATGTCCCAGACGCCCATGCCGTGCGGCGACAGGATGTAAGGGACCCACGCGAGCCAGCTCAGCCCGAGTGCGAGGGTGAAGAACGACCCGAGCGGGTGCCGCGCGATGACGCCGCGGATCCCGTGCCGGTCCTGCGGAGCGGTGCCGGTCTGCGACCGGGCTTCGATGGTGTTCGTCATGACATCGACGCTAGGAACTGCGCCGCGCCGGGACGACCGGCGGAGGGAGGCACGTGCGGGACTTGCATCGAAAGGATGCAGCCCCGCTGCACCCGTCAGCGACCCCGGTCCGGAGCCGCGGCGGCCAGCACCACCGGGTCCTCGCAGCCCCGCGCGAAGCCCGCGATCCGCCGGTCGATGTCCCGCTGCAGCACGAGCACGCCGATGCGCTCCGCGAGCGGGGCCAGCCACTTCGGCTTGCAGGTGAAGTTGTAGCGCCAGACCGCCAGGGTGTGCCCCGGCTGCCCCTCCGCGGCGCTGAACCGCCATCCGCCCCCCCATGCGCTCGAAGAACCACGAGCCCTTCGTCATCTTCATGCCGACGTTCGAGGGCGGGTTGTACGAGACGTACTCGCTCTCCATCGCCAGGCCGAACCGCTGCACCGTGTACGTCCGCACCCCCTTGCCAGGAACGGTCGCGCCGATGAGGTGCTGCCGCCGGATGAACGGGTCCCATCGCTTCCGGACCTCGCCCTGCGTCTGCGAGACGGCGAAGGCGACGTCCACGTCGACCGGGACGACACAGCGGGACTCGACGACGGGCATGCGACCATGCTGGCACGCGGCGGGACCGCCGGACGGGAGGCCCGGGGCGGGCTCGCACCGCGCCTCCCGTCCAGTGGCGGCATCTCCGCGCGCCGCGATCCACCCTGGCGGCATGGTGGCATCTCGGGACGAGTCGGCGATGAGTTGTCCGCGCCGAGTTGCGTTCCCTGCTGTGGTCGTCCTCGCCGGCGCGGTCTTCGCCGTCGGGATGTTCAGTCTCGGGACGATCAGGTACAGCTCCGTGGACTGGGAATCGGTGGCTGTCGCCTCACAGGTCGCGATCCCGTTGGGAGTCGTGGTGGCCGCTACCGTCGCGCGGGTCGGAGTGATCGTGAGGAACCGCGCGGAAGACGAACTCGTGGCGCATCCGGTCCGCCGCGCATCGGTCATTGTGGGTGTACTGGCGTTCGTCGCTGCCGCTGTCGGCGGTCTGCTCTTGACGGTGGGCGGTTGGCAACTCGTCCTGCCGGCGGCAGCCGTCTGCGCTTCCCTGGCCGCGGGATGCGCAGGTCTCGTTCTCCGACGACCAAGAGCAGACATCCGGGACGACGAGTCCGATCACCACGGGGCAGCAGACGCCCGGTAGCCGATCCTTCAGCGGGACGAGCGACTGAGAACCGTCTGCTCTGCTTGTCAGCGCTTTGAAGGCCTGCGATTCGCGCCGAATACGATGACGGCGGAGATCATCACGCAGAGCCCGCTGACGGCGGTGAAGTACGGAGCTGGCCGAGAAGGATCGAGAGCGATCAGTACGACGGCGGCCAAGAAAACAACAAGCCCGACGAAGCCGAGGACCGCGAACAGCCGTCGACCCGTCTCCGGGCTAATCCTCTTCGCCACTGCTGCAGTGCAGAGGCCTTTGCTTGCGGAACGTGACGACAGCCCTGGGTATGGGCACTCCTCCTTCCCGGTAGCCGGTCCTCTGCCGGACGCCTCGCGGCTTCATTGAATACGAGACCAGCGGTCATCGGCTCGCAGGCTACGTATGGCATACACGAGCGTGAACGGCCCGAGGATCAGCAGCGGCAACCATGACCCGATGCTGGCGGTATTGATCACAAGGTTGACCAGCGCGAGCAGGAGCATGAGAGCACCAGTGACAGCTGAGAACCAGGCAATGGGTTTCGGCCACGGAGAGAGCTGCCCGACGTTGGCCGCCGCCGCGGCGATTCCGGTCTCACCGTCGCCGGTGTCGCTCGCATGGCCGACCGCGTCGTGCAACGCGCGGATGTCGCGGGCACCTTCGCCCCAGTCGAACAGCGTCGTCGGCACGGTTGGACGCGATCGAGCAGTAACGCTTGTCCCGCCGGTCGTCGGTGTGAGGTCAATGGTGATGACCTCACCCCAGGAGTACAGGTTCCCGCGTACGCCAAGTTCGACGCGGGCATCCGCGGACGACATGATCCTTGCGCGCTGCGTCGACGTGGCGACTCGCACGAACAGACCATGCGTCTCTTCGAGGGGCTTCGCGACCATCCAACTGGCCGTCGAGCGCGCCGCTCGCGTCCTCACTTCAAGCATGTGCTCAGTCAACCCGATCGAGCGTGCCCGCGTCCCATTCGCGGTTCCCTCAGCGGGACGTCGGCATCACGCGTGTCGAAGCAGGTGGTGAGTCTCTGTGTCCTCAAAGCGGACGAAGCCGAGCCGCTCGTACAAGCGGCGGGCCGATGTGTTCATCTTGTGCACCTGCAGCAACGTCCCGCGGTGCGCCTTCGCAGCCTCTTCCAGAACCCATCTGAGACCGGCCGATCCGATGCCCTCGTTCTGACACTCAGGGCGCACCTCGATGAGTTCAAGCCAAAGGTCGTTTCCGCGGGCACCGAGATACAGGCCTCCGACTGGTTTCGCATCCTGCTCAATGACGTGCACGTCGTGGTCACCGACCAACGGAGCGAAGAAGCGCCCCTGTTGCTCTGGGTCCCAAGGGCCGTAGGCGGCTTCGACCAGTTCTTTGTGCGCGTCCTCGTGCAGTTGGAAGAGCCAATCGTGATCGGCTTCGGTGGCTGGTCGAACGGTGATCCCCATCAGACGAGATTAGCGAAGCCTTCAGCCGGGACTGTGAGCCCGAACGGGTTGTCGTCTCGATCTCCGATCCCATAGCGGGCGTGGAGTCCGAGGTAGTGAAGGGCCTGGCGGACGGTCTCTTCGAGAGGGCGGGTGCTGTCGATGACGAGCCGATCGTCCGTGCGGGGCTCGTACCCGTCGGCGGTGCGCTGCACCTCGTCCCACGTCGGCAACGTGAACCCTGGCAGGTCGTTCGCACGCTGTTCCACGCGGCGACGGTGTTCATCGACGTCCGGACACTCGACCTCGATCGCGCGCAGCGGTACGCCAGCGGCTTCCGCTGTCGACGTCCATCCAGCCCGAGCAGGTTCAACGCCACTCACCGCGTCGGCGATGACCACCTGTCCGCGCCGCAGATTTGGTACCGCGATGGCATGCATGATCGAGTAAGCGGCGATTCCGGACTGCTCGCGCGGGATCTGGTACTTCCACATTGCGCCTTCGATCGCATCAACGCGAAGCGTCAGCGAGGGCGTCAATTCCGCGATCGCAGCAGACAGCGTCGACTTCCCTGCACCGGGAAGACCACAAACCTGAACCAGCATCGACAACTCCTTCGTTGGCCGTAGCTCCTTGTCTATCGGTTCCGGCAGCCACGGGTCCGTAACGGGAGAGCCGTATGCTCCGCGGCATGCGGCACGAATTCGACTCCCTCGGCCTCCCTCGACCAGAAGGTGCAGGCCGCTTCAAGGTGCGAGCTGCACTCGTCGGTGGAGCGGGCCTGTTCTTCGTGCTGCTCGGCACCAGTCTGTTCGCGGGCACCGCGGCGACTGATCAACCGACACCGGTGTGGATCGTCATCGTCTTGATCGCGGTCGGCGTCGGCTGCTGGGTCGTGGAAGGGCTTTTCAGAGCGCGAAGCACGAAGGGCGACGACTCGTGTCGATAGCCGATCGGCCACCGGACGCCGAGTGCTGGAACGATGAGCGCGTGACGTTCCACACCGTGACCGAGCATGACGTCGACCCCCCTTCGTGCTTTCCTACGGGACGCCGACCTCACCCTTGCCGGTCTTGACGAGCCGACCGTTCACCTCTGGATCGAACAGGACGAAGCCGGGACAGTGATCGGCAGCACCGGCTTCGAGCTGAGCCGGGACGGCACCCACGCGCTGATCCGGAGCGTCGCCGTCGCGCCCGACCGTCGTGCGGCCGGTGCCGGCTCGCGCCTCGCCATGTTCGCACTCGAACAAGCGGCACAGGCTGGGGCATCGTGCGCGTGGCTGTTCTCGCGACGGTCGGGGCCGTTCTGGCAGAAGCTCGGCTTCACCAACGCCGACCGAGAACGCCTGGCGGCCGTGCTACCCGAGACGCAACAGGTACGCCTGTTCGTCGGAACCGGTCAGCTTGGCACTGAAGTCGCATGGTCGCGCACCCTCACCGACCTGTCTCGGTAGCCGATCGGCTATCGGTGCAGATCCTGCTCGTCCCTGTCTCGGTAGCCGATCGGCTACCGGACAACCGCGACTTCTGGGTCGAGGGAATCACGCTGACGGCTGGAAGACCGCCCGAGAGCCGGTGACTACAGATGTGGTCAGATTGCTCCGTGGAGACAGTGATCCTGACCGGAATGCCTGGCGCCGGCAAATCCACCGTGAGTCGCCTCCTCGCAGCGAAACTGCCACGCGCCGCGCGGATCGCAGCCGACGACCTAAACGCAATGATCATCGCCGGAGCCGTATGGCCACTTGGTCAGCCCGCTGTCGAAGCCGCCCGCCAGGTCGAGCTCAGCTACCGCAACCTCGCTGCACTTGCCCAGAACTTCACCGACGCTGGCTTCGTCACCGTCATCGACTGCGTCATCCCGGACGGTGCACACCTCAACCGGCTCCTCGAGCATCTCTCCTTGGATCCTTCATCGCTCGTTGTTCTCGCTCCGACCACAGGAACATGCAGGGAACGCAACGCGGGCAGGGAAGCGAACGAGCGGTTCACCTTCGACGGGTACGACCAACTCGACCAGTCGATGCGTCGCGACTTCGGCGACCGCGGCTGGTGGCTCGACACCAGCGAGCTCACCGCAGAGACGACCGCCGAGTTCATTGCCGCCAGCTTCGGCCTCGAAACTGCTACGTCTCACTGAAGGATCGGCCAGTGAGGCACCGCTCAGCGGCGGCGCCTCCTGATGATGGCGCTGACGACGATCACAGCAGCCAGTACGGCGACGATCGCCGTCGGGATCGGTTCGAATCCAATGCCAGTGAACGCAGCAACCACGGTGTCCTCTCGTCAAGCGCGCAGGTGCGCGCTCGACTCGAAGGGTACGCGAAGGCCATTGCCCGTCTCGATAGCCGGTCGTTCACCGGTACAAGGCCAGCGGCGACAACCACGACAACTTTCCCGTGCCCTGCTTGACCTGGGGACTCCCGTATGACTGTCCCGCGAAAATGCCCGGTGAAGGGGCGCTGAACGCAACACCGTCCACGTACCCGAGCAAGGGTGCGGCACTTCCCGTCGGCAGACGCCGGCCCGGGGTCCAGACCGCTGCACGCGTCCCGCTCGAACACGTCCCTGCCGAACGCCGTGTCCACCCCGACGACAAGCAAGCGTGCATGTCACGCTGCTGTTGGAAGACGTTCGCTGACTGAGGCAGGACCGAGGAACGCGGATCGGTGACGAGTTGCGTGCTGAGGAGACAAGTCATCCGCGCGGCGACAGCGCCGCGCGTCGCCTCCCGCTCACACTGTGGTCACACTCAGGAAACCAGCGCGACAGACGACGCCACCAGCATCGTCGCGTGACCGCACACCGACCACTCCCCCCGGGCCTCCCGACGGAGGACCACCGCCCTGGGTGTCACCGCCCTGGCGGTGGCCGCCACCGTCGGCCTCCCCCGCCCTGATCGTCTCCCCCCGCACCGGCCGCCGCCGCTCCGGCTCCGGCCGCCGACCTCGCGTCCCGCTTCACCCTCGCGGTGCTGCCGGACACGCAGTTCTACTCCCGCTACTCGGCGTCGCAGTTCCTCCCCCCGCTACGGCGACGACCCGTTCCACGTGCAGACGCAGTGGCTCGCCGACAACGCCGACGAGTTGCACATCCCGTTCACCACCCACGTCGGCGACGTCGTCGACCAGGTCGGCCAGGCGGGCGAGTGGCAGGCCGCCGACCGGGCGATGTCCGTGCTCGACGACGCGGACATGCCGTACAGCATCACGACCGGCAACCACGACGTCCGGAACTCCGCGGACACCGTGTACGACACGTCGTACGACCTCGCCGCCGAGCCGTACCTGCGGACCTTCCCGGCCACCCGCGCCACTGGTCAGCCGACCATCGAGTCGGGCACGGACCGCACCGGGCTCAGCCAGTTCCACGTGTTCGAGGCCGAGGGGCAGCGCTTCCTCTCGCTCGCGCTGCCGTGGCGGGCCTCCGACGAGACGCTCGCGTGGGCGAACCAGGTCATCGCGGCCCACCCGACGCTGCCGACGATCCTCACCTCGCACGAGGTCATCAACATCGCGACCGACGGCCTGACCGCGGTCGACACGGCCTACGGCGAGCGCCTGTGGAAGCAGCTCATCGCCCCGAACGACCAGGTGTTCCTCACGCTGAACGGGCACTTCCACGGCTCCACGTGGAAAGAGCGCACGAACGACGCCGGGCACGCCGTCACCCAGGTCCTCATCGACCACCAGATGGACTACGAGGGCGGCAACGGCTACCTCGGCCTGATGGAGTTCGACCTGACGAACGGCACGCTCGCGATGCAGACCGCGTCGCCGTGGGTGACGTGGAAGCCGTCCGAGACGCTGACGTCCTACGACCAGCCGCTGCTCGACGCCGCCAACCAGCGCTACAGCGTGCCGGTGGACTTCCGGACCCGGTTCGCGGGCTTCGCGCCGGACTTCCGCGCAGGGACCGCGGACGAGCCGCCGCTCATCGAACGCGCACGGCAGATGCTCCTCGACGGCTTCGAGGGAGCGCCTTCCGTCACGACCGAGCTCCCGGGCGGCCGCGCCGACCACACGATCGTCGACGGCACCCTGGCCTGGTGGCGTCCCGGCGAGCAGGAGACCGGCACCCTCGCCCCCGGCGCCACGGTGGACGACGTCGTCGGGGACGCCGACCTCACCCGCATGACCCACGCCGAGTCCGGCTCCCCGACCGCGCAGGACGGCGACGTGACCGTCACCGACGAGTCGCACCCGCTCTCCTCGGACGGCGCCGGTCTCTGCTTCGCGAACGCCGACAAGGCCGCGAAGCGCTTCAGCGCGCTCACCTCCCCCCGGTGACACGGCCGTCGACCGGGCCACCTTCCCGGAGGGCTACACGATCGAGACGTTCCTGGAGGTCGACCCCTCGTGGACCGACGGCGCGAACTCCTGGTCGAAGGCGATCGTCCGCAGCGGCAACCGCTCACAGATCGGCGTCCCGCAGACCCGCTGGGACTGGACGGCCTCGCCCGCAGCACTCGGCATCTCGAACCTCAAGGAGTTCCAGTGGACCGAGGTGACCGCCGACCCGTCGAAGGGTGACCGCACGGCCTGGTCGGGCGAGATCATCCCCGGCCGCTGGCTGCACGTCGCCCTCGTGAACGACGTCGACGCCCGCACCACCACGATGTACATCGACGGCGCCCCGGTGCTCCGCAACGCCACCGACACCGGCGGTCAGACCGTGCAGGACGGCATGCCGTGGCTGTTCGGCAGCGACTGGGTCGACGATGCCGCCACGAACGGCTGGAACGGCTGCATCGGCGAGACCCGCGTGGTCGACCACCCGATCACCGCTGAGTCGTGGCTGACCGCCCGCGCCGACCTCGACGCGCTCACCGTCGACGAGCCGGGCACCGAGGTCGTCCCGACGACGATCACGGGCTCCGGCCACCCGGGTGCCACGGTCACGCTCTCCGGCGCGGTCGACGGCAGCACCGAGGTCGCCGAGGACGGGACCTGGTCGGTCGACGTCGCCGGGGACGACACCGCCCGCACCGCCGCACTCGTCCGTGCCGCGGCGACCGGTTCGGCCGAGGCCGTCCAGTCGATCGGCACCCGCAGCGGAGCAGCGGTCGCGTTCGCGGTCGCCCTACCGGACGACGTCGACCCGACCCCGACGCCGAGCCCGACCCCGACCGACCCCGCGTCGCCGGCTCCCGGCGACGGCGGTGACGACGACGGCGACGGCCCGGGCGATGACGGCCCGGGTGACGACGGAGCGGTGACGCCCGCACCGGGCGCCCTCCTGCCCGGGGATGACGGTCCGGGCGCCGGCGGCGAAGCCGCTCCGGAGGGCGACCTCGCCTTCACGGGCGCCCACGGCCTCGGCCTGCTCGGCGTGACGGCGCTCCTGCTGCTCGCCGCGGGGACCGCGGTCCTCGTCCGCCGACGGCTGGGTGCGCTGCCCCGCGTCGCGCCGACGGAGCAGTAGCGACGAACCGACGGGAGGCTCTCCCCCCGGCCGGCACGGCCCCACGCGCGAGCGGCGGGGCCGGACACGACCGGTGGGGAGCCTCCCGTCCGTCGCGTCGGAGGTGACCACGGGGCGGGCTGCTCAGGACACGACCCGTCCGTCGTCTGTTCACGATCCGATGATGAGCCCCGGTCACACGTCGGTCATCGGTCGACGACGTCCGCTGCTCGGACGGCTCCGACGCGCAGGAAGTCGAGCTTGTCGGCGTCGGGGCCCTCCTCCGCCGTGGAGTAGACGACCAGCTTGATGTCGGAGTCGGGAACGGTGACGACGTCGCAGTCGAGGGTGACGTCACCGACGATCCGGTTGTGGACCGTCTTCACGAGCGACCGGTGCGCCGCCGCACGGCCTTCGTCCCAGTACGCAGCGAAGCGTTCGCTCCCGTCCCGGAGTCGACGGATGAACGCCTGGAAGTCGGCGTCCTCCCCGAGGGTCCCGGCCGTGCGCCGGAGGTCCGCGACGAGAGCACGCTCGAAGGCGTCCGGGCCGCCGTGCGCTGTCGCGATCTCGGCGACGCTCCCGTCCAGGAAGGTCTGCACGACCAGGTTCTGCTCGGGGTCACGCAGCACCGACGGGGCTCCGAACAACGCCCGCCAGAGCGGCGTGGAGTGCACCAGCGTCCAGTCCGCCGCGAACACCGCCATCGGCAGATCGGCCATGCGGACGAGCAGGCGGTGCACACCGGGTGGGATGTGCCGGGACATGGCATCCCTCCGGGGCGGTGCCAGTCCTGCCGCGCGGTGGAAGAGGTCGGTCTCACCGCGGTCGAGCTGGAGCGCGCGGGCGAGGGACTGGACGACCTGGGCTGAGGGGGGTGCGGGAGCGACCCTGTTCGAGTCGCGTGACGTAATCGACGCTGACGCCGGCGAGCTGCGCGAGTTCTTCTCGGCGGAGGCCGGCCGTCCGGCGTCGACCGGAGGACTCCATCCCGACGGCCGCGGGGCTCAGCCGTCCCCGCCACGCTCGGAGGAGATCCCCGAGCGCTCTTCCCTGGTCTCCGGACACCCGTCCATCCTCTGCGCCTCGGGCGCGGACAGCCTGGGAACGTCTGTCCCTGGCTCGGGTCCTCGCGGAGTCGCACGCTGGTCCCCGCACCAACACGAGAGGACCGAACGATGACCGCGACCTCGACCGGCATCACGCTCCTCCGCCCGTTCCTGCCCCTCGCACCGAGGCGAGCAGACACCGACAGGAGAACCATGACGACCACCCTCATCACCGGCGGCAACAAAGGCATCGGCTACGAGACCGCACGCCGGTTGATCGCCGCTGGACACACCGTGTGGATCGGCGCGCGCAGTGCCGATCGTGGCCGCCCGGCCGCCGACGAGCTCGGCGCGTCGTTCGTGCAGCTCGACGTCACGGACGACGCATCCGTCGTGGCGGCGGCTGCGACGGTCCGGGATCAGGCGGGTCACCTCGACGTCCTGATCAACAACGCCGGCATCCTCGGGGACGTCAACGCGCCCGAGGACATGACCGTCGACCAGCTGCGTGCCGTCTACGAGACGAACGTCTTCGGCGTCGTCCGCGTGACGAACGCGTTCCTCCCGGTCCTCCGTAGGTCCACGGAGCCGTCGGTCATCAACGTGACGAGCGGCCTCGGGTCGTTCACGATGATCCACGACCCGGAACGTGTCGAATCGCAGTACCCGCTCGCGGCCTACGGCTCCTCCAAGACGGCAGTCACCATGCTGACCATGCAGTACGCCAAGACGACCCGTGACGTGCGCTTCAACGCGGTGGACCCGGGGCAGACCGCCACCGAGTTCACCGGTCACCTCGGCCACAGCGTCGCGGACGGTGCCGACGCAGCGGTCCGGATCGCGACCCTCGGCGCGGACACCCCCCACCGGGACCGTCACCGACCGCGACGGCACCTTGCCCTGGTAGTGACCTGGCCAGTCCTGCTCCCGCCGGCGGGAGCAGGACCGGCCGGACGGCCGCGTCGAGGCGGCGGCGTACCCTGGGCCCGTGGTGAAGGTCATCGTCCTCGTCATGGCCGAGTACATGGTCGACGACTCCCCGCTCTGGTACCAGGGGTCGCACGAGCTCGTCGGTGTCGCCGACGCCGAGGATCTCGGCCTGAGCCGCTCGCTGCGTGACGACCTCCGAGCGTGGAACGACGTCTTCGACTCCCTCGGTGAACCGGACTTCGCCTGGCCGTTTGCAGAGGTCCGTGACGCCCATCGCACCGACGCCTTCGCTCTGGCGAGTCGCGTCCAACTCGAACTCGGTGACGACGCGCACGTCTGGTGCGGAGCCGGTGCCGGCATCGACATGGTGACCGAAGCGGGGACGGCCATCGTGCTCACGGGCAACCAGCCCGGGACCGACGTCCTTCTCCTCCACGACGGGAGCGGCGAGGTCATGTCAGCGCGGGCCGCTGGCCTCCGCGAGGGAACGGCGAAGGCGATCGTCTCGTGGCGCGCCGTCACCGAACGCGTCGCGATGCCGTTCGGTGACGCCGAGACGCGTGCCCTCGGACTCCGAACGGCAGGACGCATGCAGTCGGACGTCCGGACGCGCGCACAGGTCGTCTTCACCGGAGGCGTCCCGGCGCCCTACTGGCACGACGAGTTCGACTGACCCAGGAGGATCGAGCAGATGCGGAAGGTCATCGTGACGGCAGCGATCGGTGCCGGCGTCGGCGCGCTCATGATGATCGCGTTCCTCGTCGCGAGCGGTGTCGACTACCGGATGCAGGAGGACGCCGGCGTCGAGCCCGGCGCCACGCCGGACGTCATACTCGGCGGCCTGCAGGCCGGCCTGTGGGTGTCCGCGATCAGCCTGGCCGCGCTCGTGGTCGGCGTCCTCGTCGCCGTCGTCCGTCGTCGACGCGGACCCGGCTCGTCCGCCTCGTCGAACGATCGCCTCCGGTGACGGCACGCCTCCTCGCGGAGGCCCGCACCACAGCCCGGCGGTACGGTGGCAGCGACCGTCACCCCTCCGCCGGAAGGACCCCCCGTGCGCCAGCTCTACCCGCCGCTCGAACCGAACCGATCCGGCCTGCTCGACGTCGGTGACGGCCAGCAGGTGTACTGGGAGGAGTGCGGGTCACCCGACGGCAAGCCGGTCGTGTTCCTGCACGGCGGGCCCGGTGCCGGCTGCTCGCCCGAGCACCGTCGGCTCTTCGACCCCGCGCGCTACCGGATCGTGCTGTTCGACCAGCGCAACTGCGGCCGGAGCCTGCCGCACGCCGGCGACCCGGCGACGGACCTGTCCGCGAACACGACGTGGACCCTCGTCGAGGACATCGAACGGCTGCGCGAGCACCTGGCGATCGACGCGTGGCAGGTGTTCGGCGGCTCGTGGGGGGTCTGCCCTCGCGCTCGCCTACGCGGAGACGCACCCGGAGCGGGTCACCGAACTCGTCATCCGGGGCATCTTCACGCTGCGGACGAGCGAGATCGACTGGTTCTACGAGGGCGGGGCCGCGAACGTCCTCCCCGACCTGTGGGAGCAGTACCTCGCTCCCGTCCCGGTCGAGGAGCGGCAGCCCGGCGGACTCGTCCGCGCGTACGAGCGACTGCTGGCCGACCCGGACCCCGCCGTGCACGGTCCGGCCGCGGTGGCGTGGGCGAGCTGGGAGGCGGCGTCGATCACCCTCCTGCCCCGGCCCGACCTCGTCGCCCGGTACGCGGACCCGACGACCGCGCTGGCGTTCGCCCGGATCGAGAACCACTACTTCACGCACGACGGCTGGTTCGAGGACGCGCAGCTCATCCGTGACGCCGGCCGGCTCGAGGGCATCCCGACCGTGATCGTGCAGGGGCGCTACGACATGTGCACGCCGGCCGTCACCGCATGGGACCTGCACCGGGCGCTGCCGTCGGCGGAGTTCCGGATGATCGACGACGCCGGCCACGCGTTCGACGAGCCGGGGATCCTCGACGCGTTGATCGAGAGCACTGACCGCTTCGCCGACGCGACCCGGTAGGCGGGGAACGGGTCGGCGGGCTGACGCTCAGGCCGAGGCGTCGGGCGTCCGCTCCGCCGCGCGGTACCGCTCGACCTCGGCGTCGACGGCCGTGCGGCGCTGGCGGAGCCAGAACAGGAGGAAACCGAGCGCGCCCGCCGCGACCAGGACGCCGCCGAGCACCGCACCCGGTACGGGACTGTCCGTCCGCTCGTCGTCGCTGCCGAGTCCGACGGCGCCGAGCAACAACGCCAGCCCGACGGCGAGCAACAGTCCGATGGCAGAGACACTCCACAGTCTCGGCGAACGCGGATCGAGGCGCTGTCGCTGCGGGAAGCTGTTCACGGCGAACACCGCCCAACCGGCGGTCGCTGCGGGGGGCGATGCGGAACCACGCTCCGAGCAGGACCACGGCCGCGATGCAGACGACGATGCCGCCGACCACCCACAGCCAGAACCCCCCACGCCGAACCCCGCTCCGTCATGCCCCCCACCGTAGCGACGGCGGAGGTGCCGAGGACGCGCCGACGCAGGACGCGCCTCCCGGCCTGCCGGCGTGGTGTGGTTGGTCCATGACCAGCGACCTCGTGCCGTGGTCGGTCGCCGGGGGGCTCGCCGTCGTGGTGGTCGTCCTGGTGATCCTCCTGCGGCGACACCAAGCCTCCACCCGCTCCGAGCTCGACGCCGCCGACCGTGCGCGGCGGGACGAACTCGCGCAGCGCGAGGCGGAGCACCGCGACGAGACCGCCCGCATCGAGGCGGACCGCGCCGCACAGGTGGAGGCCGCGGAGGCCCGCCGACGTGACGCCGCATCGGAGGCCGAGGAGAGCCGGGCGCTCCTGCGCCGCGGCATGAAGTGGGAGGAGGCGTCCGAACAGGCGATCCTCCGCGCCTGCCGGGCCGCCGGCGTCAACGGCGTGCTCATGACGAACGTCGTGTTCGTGCCCGTCGGGGAGACCGAGCAGGGGTCGTGGCGGAAGTTCGTCGCGCAGGTCGACCACGTGCTGGTGTCCGACTCCGGGCGCGGTCTGGTGATCGAGAGCAAGCGGTGGAGCGGCATCGTGTTCGACGGGCGACGACCGAGCGAGGTGCACCCGGCGTTCCGGAACCTGGTCGACGAGTCGTCCCTCGTCCCGCCGTTCGCCGTCCAGGTGCAGAGCCGGAAGGTGCTCAACGCCGAGGAGGAGGCCGAGAACTGGTGGCGCGTCCGGGTGCAGGCGAAGGGCGCGTCACCCGCGCAACAGGTCCGACAGCAGGCCCGTCGCCTCGCCCGCTTCGTCGACGAGCGGACCGGCGTCTCCCGCACCTGGTTCGACACGTGCGTGTTCTACTCGTCGCCGTCGGCCACTGCCTTCGTGCAGGCGGAGGACCGGAGCGGCACCGTCACCACGAGCGTCGTGACGAACGACCACGAGCTGCAGGCCGCGCTCGCGGCTTGGGCGGCGAAGGACTCGGTGCCGAACCGCACCCGTGCCGACGCGGTCGTGCGGGTCCTCGCCGGGCAGGGTGCCCACGCGATCACGGTCGGGAACTACCGCCTGCCGGACTGACGCGCCCCCCTCCGGACGCGACGACGCCCGCTGGTCTGTACCAGCGGGGCGTCGTCGTACGGCGGGAGGCTGCTACGCGACCGGGCGGATGACCGACGGGAGCATGACGTGCAGGTGACCGGCGAGGGCGGTCTGCGCGTCCTCGAGCGATGCGAAGTCGCCGACGACCAGGCCGAAGGTGTCCGAGGCGACGTAGCGGCCATCGCGCTTGTCGACGGAGCCGCCGAAGTAGCCGCCGAAGTAGCCGCCGTAGTTGGCGATCCACTCGTCGTCGCCCTCGAGCGTCCAGGTGAGCTTGGCCCGCGCGGCACGGGCGCTGGTGGCGGCCTGTGCCTCGAGGACGGCGACGATGTCGACGGTGTCGGTGTCGAGGGTGACGTCGGTCCCGGCGGCGGTCCGGTTGATGGTCGTGTTCATCGCGCTCTCCTGTCGTGTTCGGGGTACGTGCTGCGGTACCTGAACGCTACGACACCGAGCGTGCCGATCGACAGCGGAGCCCGCCGATTCACGGGTTCAGCCCCGGATGTTCATCCGTGATCCCCGGAACGACGGGCTTCGCCATCCGCCGATCGGGGTACAACGGGGTGCAACGGGGTACTCGCGTTCCGGACGATCCGGCCTCAGGAGACGGCGCGGAGGGCGTCGGCGATCGTGGCCAGAGCGGCGTCGATCTCGTCGGCGACCCGCACGTGCGTGGCCTCCGAGCGACGGTAGGGGTCGTCGACGTCGTCGTCCGCCGGGTCGGACGGCGGCGGGACGGCACCGCGGAGGCGCGCGACCCGTTCGACCAGGGCCTCCGGCGAGTGCACGTCGGCGAGGTCCCCCCGGCTCGAGGCCGTCGAGCACCCGAGCGAACTGCTTGATCGTGAACGCCCGCTTCGCCGCACGGGGTGCGAGCTGCACGACCGCGGACCGGTGCGAGCGCTCGGCGGTGAGCACGAGGTCGGCGGACGCGGCGATCTGCTCGGTCAGGTAGCGGGACCGGTGCGCCTCGGTGACGCCACCGAGGCGCACCGACTGGGCCGCAGCCGCACCGTCCATGACGGCGCCGTCGTCCGCGATGGTGCCGGCCGACTCGACGACGTGCACCGACGCGGCCGGCCCGAGACGCGCCTGCAGCACCTGGGCGCCGAGCGGTGAGCGGCAGATGTTGCCGCTGCAGACGAAGAGGATCCGCACGCTCAGCCCTGGCCGAGCAGGTCGTGCCGGACGACGATCGCGTCACGACCGGGTCCGACGCCGATCGCCGAGATCCGGGCACCGGACATCGCCTCGACCGCGAGCACGTAGTCCTGGGCGTTCTTCGGCAGGTCCTCGAACGAGCGCGCGCCCGTGATGTCCTCGGACCAGCCGGGGAACTCCTCGTAGACGGGCTTCGCGTGGTGGAAGTCGGACTGGGACACCGGGACCTCGTCCACGCGCACACCGTCGACCTCGTAGGCGACGCACACCGGGATGGTCTCGAGACCGGTCAGGACGTCGAGCTTCGTGAGCACGAAGTCCGTCACGCCGTTGATGCGGGCCGTGTAGCGGGCGATCGGGGCGTCGTACCAGCCGCAGCGCCGCGGGCGCCCGGTCGTCGTGCCGAACTCGAAGCCGTTCGCGCGGAGGAACTCCCCCCGACTCGTCGAACAGCTCGGTCGGGAACGGGCCGGCGCCGACACGGGTCGTGTACGCCTTGACGATCCCGATGATGCGCTCGAGCTTGCCCGGGCCGATGCCGGAACCGGTCGCGGCACCGCCGGCGGTGGCGGAGGACGACGTCACGAACGGGTACGTGCCGTGGTCGACGTCGAGCATGGTGGCCTGACCGGCCTCGAACAGGACGGTCTCGCCGCGCTCGAGCGCCCGGTGGATCTCGAGCGCGGTGTCGGCGACCATCGGCCGGAGGCGGTCCGCGTAGGACAGCAGCGACTCGACGACCTCTTCCGCGTCGATCGCGCGCCGGTTGAAGACCTTGACGAGCAGGTGGTTCTTCTGGTCGAGGGCGGCTTCCACCTTCTGCCGCAGGATGTTCTCGTCGAAGATGTCCTGGATGCGGATGCCGACGCGGTTGATCTTGTCCGCGTACGTCGGGCCGATGCCGCGACCGGTGGTGCCGATCTGGCGCTTGCCGAGGAAGCGCTCGGTCACCTTGTCGATGGTGCGGTGGTAGTGCGTGATGACGTGGGCGTTCGCGGAGACGCGGAGCTTCGACACGTCGACCCCGCGGGCCTTCAGCGCGTCGAGCTCCTGGAACAGGACCTCGATGTCGACGACGACGCCGTTGCCGATGATCGGGGTGACGCCCGGGGTGAGGATGCCGGAGGGCAGCAGGTGCAGCGCGTACTTCTCGCCGCCGACGACGACCGTGTGCCCGGCGTTGTTGCCGCCGTTGAACTTGACGACGTAGTCGATGCGGGAACCGAGGAGGTCGGTGGCCTTCCCCTTGCCCTCGTCGCCCCACTGGGCGCCGATGATGACTGCTGCGGGCATCTGGTTCTCCTCACGTTGGCGGAGGACCGCACACGGCCGTCCGGGCCGGTGGTCCACCCGAGTCTATCGGCTGGTCACCTCCGCGTCACCGGCCGGACGGTCCCTGTGGAGGACGCCCCGGGCACGGAGCACGCTTGGACGGACACGATCCGATGCAGGATCCACACCGACGAGAGGAACCACCATGAGCGACCCGATCGACGACATGAGCCGCCTGCTCGACAGCCAGCAGGCCGAGGACCTCACCGACGGCGGCATCGGTTCCGTCGAGGGTGCGCCGCAGGACGTCATGCCCGAGACCGACCGCGGGCGCGAGGCCGCCGAGGAGCGCCCCGACGCCTGACGGGCGATGACGCCTGACCGGCGATGACGCCTGATCGGTGACGACGCCTGAACGCGGACGGATGGCCACCGGAGCACGGTGGACCGGTCAGTGATCCGACGAACGGAAGGAACACCATGAGCGACCTCAGCGACAAGGCCAAGGACTTCGCGAACAGCGACAAGGGCGAGAAGGCGACCGACGCCGGCCTCGACAAGGCCGCCGGCGCAGCCGACAAGGCCACCGGCGGGAGCCACGGCGACCAGATCGACAAGGCGGAGAACGCCGCAGACGGCAAGATCGGCAACTGAGCCGGTCACGTCACCGACGGCGCACCCGCGCCGAGCACGACGGGAGGCCCGGTACCAGCTGGTACCGGGCCTCCCGTCTGTTCCGCGGTGCGTCAGGCGCCCCGCAGCAGTCGGGGCGTCAGCCCCGGAAGAAGTCCGCGTAGGACGGGTCGCCGATCGGCTGGGTGTGGCCCGGCTCGGCCAGCCGCTCCTCGACCATCGCCCGGATGACGTCCGGCGGGGTGAGCCCACGTCGACGCCACTCCATGGGGTTCTGTCGGAGCTGCACCAGGGTGTTCGTTCGCATGCACCAACACTCCCACCAACTACCTAGTTCGTCTAACTACCTGTCCCGTACGCGCACTGCTCGCGCGGGGATGCGGACGGACGACGAACGGAGCGGGCAGCCCGTGGGCCACCCGCTCCGTCCTCGTGCTACCGCGCGCTACTTGTAGATGCGCCCGGACAGTGCGGTCGTCGTCCCGCTCGTGTACCCGGACTTCTTCGCCGTGACGGTGACCGTCAGGCGCTGCCCGACGTCCTTCGTCGTCGTCGTGTAGGTCGCCTTGGTCGCACCCGGGATGGCCGTGCCGCCCCGCGACCACTGGTACGTGAAGGTGACGCCGCTGGCGTTCCACTCACCCGGCTTCGCGGTGATGGTCCGTCCGACCTTCCACGATCCACCGACGCTGGCCTTGCTGCCCGACCGCAGTGCGAGCGTCGGCTGCACGGCGTTCGCAGTCAGCACCTCGGCCTGGTCCCCGACCGCGTTGTGCAGGTGCAGCAGGAGGACCTTCGCGTTCGTGGTCGACGCCGGGCGGTTGACCCGGATGGCGTAGTCGTCGGCGAACAGCGGCGTCGAGACACCGTCACGGGTGAAGGACAGCGCCGGTGCGAAGGCGTCGAAGGTGACCGTCTTCGTCTCGTCCACGACCGAGGACCCGGTGGTCGCCGCACCCGGCGCGTACGCCGACTCGGTGACGACCTGGTAGTCGAACGCGGCCTTCGTCGACGTCGCGGTGTACCCGAGCGCCGAGAGCGACACGGGGGAGCACCTTGACGGCGGAGTCGAACGTGTTCGTGTCCTGCGTCTCGTCGACGTTGAGCGGCCAGGTGTCGACCGTCTTCTGCTTCGGGTCGTTGAGGTCCACCGTCGTGACGAACGTCGCGTCGACCACCGAGGACTTCGCGTCGTAGGTCAGGAAGTCCGGCTCGCCGTCCCGGTTCGTGTCGATGAGGACCTCGACGTTGGTGACGGCACCCGGGTTGGCGTCCGGACCCTGTGTCTGGACACCGAAGGACACGACGCCCTGCGACTTGTCCGCCAGGCCGACGGCCGTCGAGCTGGCGCCGAAGGCCCGGACGTCAGCGGCCGCGAGGGACTGCTGCGCCGAACCGGCCGGGAAGGCCTCCTTCGGGTCGGTGGCACCGAGGACGAACGGTGCCGCGAGGGCCGAGTACCGCGATGCACCGGTGCCCTGGGCGAGGCCGGTCCCGCTGAGCGCGATGGTGCTCGACTTCGACGTACCCGTGAAGGTGACGTCGTCACCGTGCACGGCGCTGACCGGCTTCGGCGCGGCGTACACACCGAGGCGGAGCGGCGTCACGTCGGCCGCGGCCGGCGTGAAGGTCACCAGGCCGGTGGCCGCCGAGACGAACTCACGCGGGTAGCCCTGCTGGGTCTGCTCCTGCGTCGGGTCGATCGTCTTGCGCAGCAGCGTCGGGTCGGCGACCGTCATGGTCAGGGTGACCGTGGCGGTGCCGTTCGCCGGGACGGTGACCGTCGTCGCGCTGAGCGAGAAGGCGACGCCGGACTTCGCGATCCGGGACTCGTAGGCCACCGAGTAGGTGTGTGCGACGTCGGCCGTGTTGCGCACCAGCAGGCTGCGCTTCGCGGTCGTCGGGCCGCTCACCTCGACGACCCCGAAGGACGCCGTGACGAGGTCGTCGTTCTCCTGGCTGCGGACCGTGGTGGTGTCCTGGACCGCCTGCAGGGCGTCGACGCGGCCGGTGCCCTGTCGGAGCAGCGTGGCCAGCTGGTCGTCGGTCGCGCTCTGCTGGACGTCGGAGGTCGCGGTGTTCATCAGCGCCGCCTTCACCTCCGGCGCGCTCCAGCCCGGGTGGGCCTCGAACGTCAGGGCGGCGACACCGGCGACGTGCGGCGTGGCCATCGAGGTCCCGCTCATCGACATGCGACCGTCACCGGTGCCGTTCGCGGCGGAGATGACGTTGACGCCCGGGCCGGCGATGTCCGGCTTGACGATGTCGTCGACCGAACCGTGGACGCCACGGCTGGTGAACGGCGCGAGGGTGTTGGTGGTCTCCTGCCCGCGGGCGATGTCGAAGCCCTTGAGCTCCTGGGCGAAGCGCACGTGCAGGGTGCCCGCCTTCGCAGCGGCCTGGAGGCTCGCAGCACTGTCCGCGGTCAGCTCGGCACCCGGGATGGTCGCGTTGCCCGCGATGCCCGAGTCGAAGATGTCGATCGTGCCGGCGAGGAGCACGCCGACACCACCGGCGGCCTGGACGTTGTCGAACCGGACCTTCGAGCCGCACTCGAGCGCGCCGTCGGTCCACTTCAGCCACGCCACCTTGCCCTTCAGCGCAGCGGCCTCGTCACCCGTGAAGGGCGAGCACCCGTCGACGTCGACCGTCGGGACGAACACGTCACCCTCGACGGGGAGCGTGCCCTGGTAGCTCGAGGAGTACTGCGACCGGTACGTCTTCGCGAGGTCGGCCGGTTCGGTCACCTGGACGCCGTCGTACAGGCTCTGCCCGGCGGCGGCCGCTGCGACCGTGAGGGCCCCTTCGGCGGTGCCCGGTGCGCCGCCCACGTCGGTGAAGTCGTCGGCGTTGCCGGACGCGATCACCGGCAGCACGCCGCGGTCGGTCAGGGCGTCGATCTTCGCGTTGTCCGGGTCGTCGGTCGCGCCGTAGTCCGACCCGAGCGACAGGTTGATGACGTTGATGTCCTTGCCCTCGGTGAGCGCCTGGCCCACCCAGTCGAGCGCGGCACCGGTCAAGTCGGTCGAGCCGCCGCCGTCACCGAAGACCTTGAGGGCGTAGAGGCCGGCCTCGGGCGCGCTGCCCGGACCCACCCACATGTCCTGCACCTGCTGCTGCGTCAGCGAGGAGTAGTCGCCGCGGAAGGTGGTCTTGTCGGCGTCGAGGCCGTACCCGGCTGCAGTACCGGCGACGTGCGTGCCGTGGTCGCCGCCCTTGCCGTCGATCGGGTTCGCGTCCGGCTGCGGGACGGGCTGGTAGGCCGCGGTGCTCGGGTCCGCGTTGTACGTGGGACCCGCGAAGTCGTAGCCGCCGAGGAACTTCGACGGGTCGTACCAGCTGGAGGCCGGCGCACCCGTGCTGGCGAGGGCGTCCTGGTAGGCCGCGGTCGTGCCGGGTCCGCCGAAGTCGGCCTGCGTGTAGTCGAGGCCGGTGTCGAGCACGGCGATGTTGACGCCCTCGCCGGTGTGACCGGTCGCGGTCCAGGCGTCGTAGGCCCGGGTGTACAGGTCGCTCGCGGCGTTCTTCGGGCTGACGCCCTCCGCACCGGGACGGACGGCGTCGGGGTCGACGCCGGACGGGGCTGCACCGGCGTCCTCGTTGACCGTCGGCTCGACGACCTTCTTCGGCGTCAGCGCCACGATGCTCTCGACGTCGGAGCGCTCCGCGATCTCGGCCAGGGCGGCGACGTCCGCGACGACGGCGATGCCCGGGACCGTGTACTCGGTCGCGTACAGCTCGGTGGCCTCCGGGTCCGCGGCCTTCACTGCTGCCCGCACCTTCGCGACGGTCGACTCGATGGTCTCCACACGGCTCTGCGCTGCGGAGGAGGGCCGCTTCGACCGGGTGAGGTCGCCGCCCTTCGCCGCGGCGTCGACCTCGAGTGCGCCGGCACCGGTGGTGCGGACGAACGCGCTGACGGTCTTCGTGGGCTTCGCGTTCCGCAACGGCGCGGAGAGCTTGAGGTCGGCCGCAGCGGGGACGGAGGCCGGTGCCGCCGAGGCCGCACCACCCACGGCGAGTCCGCCGCAGGCCAGTGCCGCCACCGCGACGATCGAGGTCAGCAGCCGCGGAGCGCGGTACCGACGAGAGGGGTTGTTGGGCGGTGTCGCTCGGGGCACGCAGCACACTCCTGATGAGTCCGACGTTCGGGTGAAGTTCCGATGAAGCTATGTGGTCCTTCTCAGGACGGGGAGTCGGCAGTTCAGGGGACAGACCCTGTGGTCACTCGAAGTTGCACAGGCGTGTGCACGTTATTACGCTGAGTGCATGACCACCACCGATCGGCCCACACGCGCGCCACGACGGGACGCGACCGAGAACCGCGCCGCCCTCGTCCAGGCCGCGCGGACGCTCCTGCAGGCCGATCCGGACGCGTCACTCGAGGCGATCGCCGCGCACGCCGGACTGTCCCGGCGTGCGGTCTACGGACACTTCCCCTCCCGGGACGACCTCGTGCGCGAGGTCGTGACGGGCGGAGCCGAGCGCATCCTCGCCGCGATGCCGAGCCGAGCCGCCTTCGCCGGGCTGCCCCCGGCCTCCCGTCTGGCCGCGATCGCCGTGGCCCTCTGGACCGAGGTCTCGCACGTCCGGTCGATGGCGGTCATCGCCGTCCGCGGCCCCCCTGGTCGAGACCGTCGCCACCGTGTTCGCCCCACTGCGTGCGCAGGTCCGGGACGCGTGCGCCCTCGGCATCGCGGACGGCACGCTGCGTGACGACGTCGACGCCGAGACGCTCGGTCGACTCGTCGAGGGTGCCTGCCTGGCCGTCCTCGATGAGGCCGCACGGTCCGGCACGTCCGACGACGCCGGCCGCCGCATGGTCGTGGTCTCCGCCCTCGGCATGGCGGGCATCGACTGGCGCACGGCACTGCTCGCACTCCCCACCCACACGCCCGTCCCGGAGGACCACGCATGACGCTCGAACTCGCCGCCGTCGGCATCGGCACCGGACCCGGAGCCGAGCTCCCCGTGGTCAGCGCCGTCGCCGGCCCCGGCCACCCGGGCGTCGTCGCGGTCGAGACCGAACAGGCACCCGTGCTCGCCTCGCTCGTCGCCGGAGGGCGGATGAAGCCCGACACCGGGCAAGTGCTCCTCGACGGACACGACGACCCCGCGGCCGTCCGTCGCGCGTTCGCCCTCGTCGACACCCCCGGCGTCGCCGAGCCGTTCCCGGTGATGACCCTCAAGCAGATCGTGCACGAGGAGCTCGCGTTCGCCGGCCGACGGCCCTCCCGCGCGGACGTCGCCACGGTGCTCGAGGAGCTCGGGATGACGCACTGGTCCGACACCCCCCGTGCAGCGGGTCCCGACCGACGCCCGCGTCCGACTGCTCGCCGAGCTCGCGCTCCTGCGGCCCGACGTCACCGGACTCGTCATCACCTCGCCCGAGCGGCACGGCGGTGCGGTCGCCGACTGGTTCGCCGTCGTCCGGGACGTCGCGCGCCGCGGGGTGACCGTCGTGCTCGTCACGTCCAAGGCCGCGGCGGAGACGGCAACCGCCCTGCTCGACACCATCACCGACCGCGGCGACGCGGCGGACACCACCACCGAGGGTCCCGAGGACGCGACCCGGACCGAGGACGCCTCGACGGGCCTCCCGACCGAACCCACCGACACCACCGACGCACCCGCTCCCCTGGAGACCCGCTCGTGACCATCCCCTCGCTCGTCCGCGCCGAACTCGCGCGCCTGACCGCCACCCCGCTCGCCCGCCTGGCGTTCATCGCCCTCATGTGCGTCCCGCTGCTGTACGGCGGCGCCTACCTCTGGGCCAACCGCGACCCCTACGCCAAGCTCGACCAGATCCCGGCCGCGATCGTCGACCAGGACGCCGGGGCCACCCTCGACGGCGAGCGCGTCGACTACGGGAAGGACGTCGCGAAGGAGGCCGTCGACAGCCACGACTTCGACTGGACCGAGACCACCGCGGCCGACGCCCGCTCCGGCGTGCGCGACGGCACGTACGACTTCGTCGTCACGATCCCGCACGACTTCTCCGCGTCCCTGGCCTCCGCGCAGTCCGACCACCCGGAGCGCGCCGAACTCGTCATGACCACGGCCGACACGAACTCCTACCTCGCCTCCACCATCGCGGAGCAGGCCGGCAAGACCATGCGGACGGCCGTCGCCGAACGCGTCGGGAAGGAAGCGGCGACCACCCTGCTCGTCGGGCTCGCGGACGTGCGGGACAGCCTCGGGGACGCGGTCGACGGTGCCGGCGAGCTCGCATCCGGCGCGACGAAGGCCGCGAACGGGGCGGACAGGCTCGAGGACGGCACCGCGGAACTGGCCTCCGGCGCCGGGACCCTGGCGGCCAGCACGGCTGCACTGCCGTCACAGACGGCGCAGCTCGACTCGGGCGCGCAGCAGGTCGCGACCGGGGCGGCGTCCCTGGCCACGGGCCTCCGGTCGGCGCAGCAGCAGACCGCCGCGCTGCCGGACCAGACGCGGCAGCTCGCCGACGGTGCCGCGCAGGTCGCGGCCGGCAACGCCGAACTCGCCGCCCGCGTCGACGAGGCGAACACGACCGTGCAGGCGATCCAGCCCGTCGACGCGGACGCCGTCCTGCAGGACATCACCGCGAACCTGCCCGAGGGCGTCACCCTGACGCCGGAGCAGCAGCAGGCCCTGACCGCCACCGTCACCTCGGCCGTCGACCGGGCGAACAGCGCCGGAGCGGACGCGAAACAGCAGCTCGGTGCGACGACGCAGCAGATCGACACGCTCAGCGCCGGTGCCCGCCAGGTGTCAGACGGCGCGGCAGCACTGGCCGACGCCGCCCCGCAGCTGTCGTCCGGCATCGCCACCGCCGCGGACGGCGCCTCGACGCTGTCGACCGGCGCGGCACAGGTGGCCGCGGGCACGCACCGGCTGGCCGACGCCGCCCCGCAGCTGTCCTCTGGAGCGTCGCAGCTCGCCACCGGTGCGGCCTCGGCGGACGACGGTGCGCAGTCGCTCGCCAGCGGCGTGCACGCGCTCGAGTCCGGCTCGTCGGAACTGGCGTCGCAGCTGGACAAGGGGCGGACGAAGATCCCCGCATCGACCGCGTCGTCGCGGAACGCGCAGGCCTCCGTCATCTCGGACCCGGTCAAGGTCGGCGACGACAACATCGCCGCGGCCTCGAACTACGGAGCCGGCCTCGCGCCGTTCTTCATCTCGCTCGCCGCGTGGATCGGCATGTACGCGCTGTTCCTCATCCTCAAGCCGATCTCGAAGCGCGCCATCACCGCCGTCCGCCGACCCCTGCGCGTCGTGTTCGGCGGCTGGCTCACCCCGGCGCTCCTCGGCGTCGTGCAGATGGCCGCGCTCTTCCTGATCGTCCGGTACGCCCTCGACCTCGACGTCGTGCACGCCGGCGGGACGGTCGGCGTCATGGTCCTGGCGTCGGCGACCTTCGCGGCGATCATCATGACGCTCAACGTGCTGCTCGGGTCGGTCGGGCAGTTCCTCGGCCTGGTGCTCATGCTCATCCAGCTCGTCACCGCGGGCGGCACGTTCCCGTGGCAGACCCTGCCCGGGCCGCTCGCCGCGCTGCACTTCGCCCTGCCGATGACCTACTCCGTCGACGCCATCCGGCAGACGATGTACGGTGGCTCGCTCGGCACGGCGTGGAGCGACGCCGGCGTGCTGCTCTGCTGGTTGCTCGGCGCGCTGCTGGTGTCGTACCTCGTCACGGCGCGGCAGACGCGGACGCGGACGCTGCGCGACCTGCGGCCGAGCTTGATCGGGTAGGCGGCGGGGCGCACGCGCCGCGGCGGCGGGCGCGGGGGGGCGGCGGGCGCGCCAGCGCGGACCGGACCCGCACAACAAGAACCGGTCCGCACCACGGACTCCCGTGGCGCGGACCGGTTCCTCTTGCGTCGGTTGAGGGCGGTCCCGACGGCGGCCGGGAGGCGCGCGGCCAGTCCGCCCCGGGCCTCCCGCCCGGCAGGGCGGCGCGGCCAGCCCGCCCCGGGCCTCCCGCCCCGCAGGAGGGCGCGAACCGGACCCGCACGACGAGAACCGGTCCGCACCACGGACTCCCGCAGGGCGGACCGGTTCCTGTTGTGTCTGACCACGGGACCGGCCGCGACCGCGGCCAGGAGGCGCGGGGCGGCGCGGGCAGCCCGCCCCGGGCCTCCCGCCCGGCAGGAGGGCACGGACCGGACCCGCACGACCAGATCCGGTTGGCACCACGGACTTCCGCGGTGCGAACCGGTTCCTGTTGCGTCAGTTGGGGGGGCCGGTCCCGACGGCGGTTAGGAGGCGCGGGGGGCTGCCCGCCCGGGGCTTCCGTTTCGTGCGCGGCCTGGCCAGGCGCGGGCCGGACCCGCACAACAAAGACCGGTTCGAACCACGGAACCCGGCGGTGTGGACCGGTTCCTATTGTGTCTGACCACGGGACCGGCCGCGACGGCGGCTAGGAGGCGCGGGTCCAGCCCGCCCCGAGCCTCCCGGCTGGCAGGGCGGCGCGGACCGGACACGCACGACGAGAACCGGTCCGCACCACGGACTCCCGCGGTGCGGACTGGTTGCTGTTGGGTCCGGCCCGGGTGCGGTCGCCACGGCGGGCGGGAGGCACGGCCGGACCGACCCGGGCCTTCCGGCCCCTGCGCCGCCCGGCAGGGCGTGGAGCGCGACAGCGCTACGATCGGGAGGACGCATCCGGCGGGTGCGCAGCCGGAGGTCGAGGATGACGATGGGGAACACCAAGCCCGCGACGATCTACGACGTCGCCGCGCGTGCGGGGGTGTCGAAGTCGCTCGTGTCCCTCGTGTTGCAGCGCTCCCCGCGGGTGAGCGAGCAGCGTCGGGCGGCCGTCCTCGCGGCGATCCAGGAGCTGGACTACCGGCCGTCGACCGCCGCGGTGTCGCTCGCCGGCACCCGCTCCCGGACGATCGGGGTCGTGCTCGATGACTTCCGCAACCAGTGGTTCGTCGACCTGCTGACCGGCCTCCGCGAGGCGCTGCAGGACCAGGGCCATCGACTCGTCGTCGCCGACCGCTTCCTGAACACCGGGCTCGACGTCTCCCCTGTCGAGGGCTTCCTGTCCATGCGGGTCGAGGGACTCGTCATCGCCGGGGAGCCCGACACCGACCTCGCGATCCCGGCGAGCACGCCCGTCGTCGTCGCGGGCGGTCGGGCAGCGCTCGCCCGCGCGGACACCGTTGCGAACGACGACCTCGCCGGCGGGCGCATGGCGGCCGAGCACCTCATCGACCTCGGGCACGTGCGGCTCGGCTTCGTCGGTGGGCACTCGGCGGCGAGTGACGCCCGGCTCGAGGGGTGGCGAGCCGCCATCGACGCGGCGGGTGCACGGGCTGGCGGGTCGGCGTCGGACGGCGTGCCCGGGCCGTCCGACGCGACCGGGCCATCCGGCGTGACCGGGGTGGCCGTGGTCCTGGCCGCCGACGTCACCGAGGAGACCGGCTTCACCGGGACACACCGCCTCCTCGACGAGAACCCCGAGGTGACCGCGGTGTTCGCCGCGAACGACGTGACCGCCCTGGGCGCGATGTCCGCCATCGCCGACCGAGGTCTCCGCGTGCCCGAGGACATCTCGGTGATCGGGTACGACGACACCCCGATCGCGGCATCCCGGTACGTCGGCCTGACGAGCATCGACGACCGCAGCATCGACATCGGCCGCGGCGCCGGGGTGCGGCTGCTCGAACGCATCGCGGACCCGGGGCTGACCCCCCACCGAGGTCCTGGTCGAGCCACGGCTCGTCGCCCGCCGCACGACCGCCCCACGCTGAACGCACCCGCGACGACAGTGTGCACCCGAGGCGGGCGTCGGTGATCCATCCCCGCTTTCGGGACATCCTGACAGCGCTGGTACCTGAGCGGAACTAGGCTTCGATCGACCCCTACCCGAGGGGTCACGTGGACGGAACACCCGAGTTCATCCCGACGTCTGCATCCTCTCCGGCGGCACGAGCACCCTCTCGTGTCGGACGCACAGGTCACCCTGCCCGTGCCCTCGCCGTGGGTCCCTGCCCACGGTGTCCTGATCGATGCTGCCTCGCCTGCCCGGGTGGCCCTCCTCGGAGTACCCGAATCCCTGGAGAACAGAACATGGCACGCATCCTTACCCGCACCATCGGCGGCGCCGCGGCCTCGATCATCGTCGGCGGCATCGCAGCCGTCGCGGTGACCGGAGTCGCCTCGGCACACACCCCCCGAGGTGTCGGCATCCTGCACGCAGCTGCACGTCGCGCTCGCGAACTACCCGGCGAACTCGACGGTCGACGTCGTCCTCGACGACACCGACCACGGCACCACGACCTTCGGGCCGAGCGCGTTCGACACGACGTTCCCGCTCGACACGACCCGCAAGCACACCTGGTCCGTCTCGGTGACGTCCGGCGACGGCGACCACGCCTTCGACAAGACGTTCGCCGGCGAGTCGACCGACGCGTGCCTCACGGTCGCACCTCCGGTCCCCACCCCGACCGGGACGCCGACGCCGACGCCGAGCACGCCGGCACCGACGACCCCCCGCGACCCCGACGGCCCCTCCGACGGGCACCCCGAGCACGCCCGCGGTCCCGACCACGCCCGCGACGCCGACGCCGACGGACACCCCGACGCCGAACGCCCCGGCCACCCCGGCCGTGGTGACGAACACCCCTGCGCCGAGTGCACCCGCGACCCCGACCGTTGACGTGACGCCAAACGGCACCGTGCTCCCCGGCACGACCCCGACCGGTACGAGCACCACGGCCGCCGGCGCACCGGGCACCGGTCCGGGCTCGAACGGCACCGGCGAACTCGCGTTCACCGGCTCGCCCGTCGGCCTCGGCGTGGGCGTCGGCGCGCTGGTCGCGATGCTCCTCGGTGGCGCCCTCGCCGCCTTCGCCGCGGTGCGCCGCCGCCGGGCCTGACCCCCCGGGGGGTGACGGCGCCGGGCTCCCGCTCGGTGTCGTCATCCCGCCCGCGGTCGGTCCGGGTCGCGCGTGAAGTGCGTGCCCGGGCCGCCCGGCTCGGGCTCGGGCTCGGGCTCGGGCTCGGGCTCGGGCTCGGGCTCGTCCGACTCGCGCCCACCGGGGCCGCGCGGGGTCGCACGACATGCCGCGCGCCTCCCGCCCAGGTTCCGCAATGCGCCGCTCTCGCACGTCGCGATGCGCAGTTCGTGCGACCTCGACGGGACGGCCACGGTGAGTCGCACGACCTCGAGACCGCTCCGACCGCGTCGGCTCGCTCCCGCCGGCCCGCATGCACCGGGCCCGCGCCGAGGTCGCACGACACGCCGCGCGCCTCCCGTCCAGGTCGCGCACTCCGCCGCTCCCGCACGTCGCAAAGCGCGGTTCGTGCGACCTCGACGGAACGGCCACGGCGAGTCGCGCGACCTCGAGACCGCGGACCACGCGGGCTCGCGCCCGCGGGCCCGTGCCCGCCGGGCCCGCGCCGAGGTCGCACGACATGCCGCGCGCCTCCCGCCCAGGTTCCGCAATGCGCCGCTCTCGCACGTCGAGATGCGCGAATTCTGGAACCTCGACGGGGCGCGCCCGCCTCGACGGGACGGGCCCGCCCGCCCGCCTCAGCCCGGCAGCACCGCGTGCCGGACGACCCAGCTGTGCATGACGATCGCCGCAGCCGCCGAGGCGTTGATGCTCCGCGTCGACCCGAACTGCGTGATCTCGAGGTGCCCGTCGGCGCCCGCGACCGCCTCGTCCGTGAGCCCCGGCCCTTCCTGCCCGAACAGGAACACGCAGCGCTCGGGCACGTCGGCGGTCTCGATGCGGTCCGCCCCCCGGGGTGTTGTCGATCGCGATGACCGGCCGTCCCTCGTCCCGCATGACCCGGAGGAACGCGGCGACGTCCTCGTGGTGCCGCACGTGCTGGTACCGGTCGGTGACCATCGCCCCGCGGCGGTTCCAGCGGCGTCGACCGATGATGTGCACGGTCCCGGCCAGGAAGGCGTTGGCGCTGCGCACGATGGAGCCGATGTTCAGGTCGTGCTGCCAGTTCTCGATCGCCACGTCGAAGGCGTGCCGGCGGGTGTCGAGGTCGGCGACGATCGCCGCCATCGACCAGTACCGGAAGCGGTCGACGACGTTGCGGGTGTCCCCGTGTTCGAGCAGCTCCGGGTCGTACTGCGGCCCCTCGGGCCACGGCCGTGGGTGCGGCCCGACCCCGTGCGTCGTCGCCTCGTGGGTGGGTGGGAGCGCCGGAGACGGCTCCGGCAGGTCGCCGGACGGGAGGCCCTGGGTCACGTGACCAGCGTACGGCGCGCGCACCGCGCCTCCCGTCCGACGCTCAGCCCGCGGCCTGCACCCCGGCGTCCGCGACCCGCGCCTCGATGCCGCCGAGCAGCACGTCGAGCCCGAGCGCGAAGCGCGCCTCGTACGAGTGCTCGCCGAGGACCTCCCCGACCAGCCGGTGCCGCTCGGGCCGCCCGGCCTCGGAGTCGCCGCGCCCGACCTGCACGGCGGTGTGGCCCACGACGAAGTCGTAGACGACGAAGAACGCGTACATCGCCTCGGTCTCGGAGAGCCCTGCGGAGCGGAGGGCTCCGACGACGGTCGCGACGACGGCGTCCGACTCCGACGAGGCGAGCGGCGCCCGGCTGCTGTGCGACTCGAGGACGAGCGGGTGTCGGACGAGCAGGTCGCGGAAGGTGGTGGCGAAGACCCGGACCACGGCGCGCCAGTCCTCGGGCCAGACGAACGTGGCAGTGAACTCGTCGACCGTCCGACGGACGAGTTCGGCGTGCAGGTCGTTGAGGCCGCCGATCGTCCGGTGCACGGTCATCGGGGCGACGCCGAGGGCCGCACCGAGCGCTCGGAAGGACAGGCGGTCCAGGCCGTCCTCGTTCGCGATGACGGTGGCGGCGTCGATGACCTGGTCGCGTGAGACCACGTTCGGTCGGCCTCGGCGGCGAGGTGCTGCTGCGGGGCCGTCCGGGCTGGGACGGGGGTCCTGGTCGACGAGCACGGCTTCCTCCTGACGCTTCCGGTACGCGTACGGGAACGCGCCCTGAAAGCCTAGGGCACTTCGGGATTCCGACCGGGTCCGCCCACTACGCTGGCCGCATGGCATCCCGCGACGAGGTCGAGTGCTGGCTGACGGACATGGACGGCGTGCTCGTCCATGAGAACCAGGCGCTCCCCGGCGCCCCGGAGTTGATCCGGCAGTGGCAGGACCAGGGCACCGAGTTCCTCGTCCTGACGAACAACTCGATCTTCACGCCGCGTGACCTCAGCGCGCGACTCCGCCAGTCCGGGCTGCACGTCCCCGAGGAGCGGATCTGGACCTCAGCCCTGGCGACCGCGGACTTCTGCGCGTCGCAGATGCCGGAGGGCTCGGCGTTCGTCATCGGCGAGGCCGGCATGACGACCGCCCTGCACGAGGCCGGGTTCATCATGACCGAGACGGCACCGGACTACGTCGTCGTCGGCGAGACCCGGAACTACTCGTTCGAGGCGATCACGAAGGCCGTCCGCCTGATCCGCGACGGGGCGCGCTTCATCGTGACGAACCCGGACGCCACGGGCCCGAGCGCCGAGGGCGTCCTGCCGGCCACGGGCGCGATCGCCGCGATGATCGAGAAGGCCACCGGCAAGCAGCCCTACGTGGTGGGCAAGCCGAACCCGATGATGTTCCGCTCGGCGATGAACCGGATCGGCGCGCACTCCGAGAACACCGGCATGATCGGCGACCGGATGGACACCGACGTGCAGGCCGGCATCGAGGCGGGCCTCCACACCGTGCTCGTCATGACGGGCATCAGCGACCAGGCCGAGATCGACAAGTACCCGTTCCGCCCGAGCGAGGTCATCTCCGGCGTGCACGAGCTCCTGCACACCGAGCCGTACGAGGTGGAGATCTAGACCGGTCAGCCGGCCAGTTCGACCGGGGCGTCCGCTCCGGCCGGGAGGCCCGTGTCCGGACCGCGCACCGCGGCGGCTCCCAGGGGCGGTACGGTCCGCCACCGGCGGCGCAGGCGCCGGCCCCGGTCGTCCCGCCACGCGACGAGCCCGCCGGCGACGACGCCGAGCAGCAGCACCGCGATCGTGGCGAGGCCGAGCAGTCCGACGAGCAGGACGTCGACCGACCCCGGCGCGGAGGCGCTGACGCCGATCGCGCCGAAGTCCCAGAAGGCGTGCAGCAGCACCGGGGCCAGCAGGTTGCCGCTCAGGCGCCGGGCCAGGTACAGCACCGACCCGAACGAGGTGGCGAACACCACCTGCAGGACGGTCGTGGCCACCGGGGCGCCGGACAGGACGTTCAGGAAGTGGAGCAGCCCGAACAGCACGCACGAGAGCGCCCACACCCCGATCTCGGGCAGGCGTCGGCGGAGTCCGACGAGCAGCACGCCGCGGGTCATCAGCTCCTCGACGACACCGACCAGCAGGACCCCGAGCGCGAGGAGCAGGAAGTACCGCAGGCTCTTCCCACCCCAGTCGAGGAGCGGGAGCCGACCGAGGCACACCGCCAGGACGAGGAGCGGCGCCACCATCGTCCACCGCGGTCCGCCCCGCGCCGGGTCGACCGTCGCGATCCGCCACCACCCGAGCGCGGTGACGACCAGCGCCAGGATGCCCGCGACGACCGCCTCGGGGACGACGAGGTCGCGCACCACGCTGTCGACCGTGCGGCCGAGCGCCGGGTAGTCGTCGCTCGGGCGCGAGCGCACGATGCTCACCACGGCGAACACGACCAGCGGGGCGAGCCCGACCAGCAGCGACGGCGGGACCGGCCACCACCCGCGACGGCGACGTCGGACGGCGGGAGGCTGGACGGAGGTCACCTCCCGGTTGTACCAGGAGCAGCCGTACCATTGGCGCATGCGCCTGCCCTCGCTCAGCACGATGGCCGAGGACTACGTCAAGCTCGTCTGGAAGGCCGGCGAGCGCGGCGACGACGGCCTCGCCACCCGGGACATCGCGGCGGCCCTGCACGTCTCGGCGTCGACCGTGTCGGGCAACCTCCGGAAGCTCGACCGCGACGGCCTCATCGAGCACACCCCGTACCGCGGCGTCGTGCTCACCCCGCTCGGTCGGCAGGCCGCGGTGGCGATGGTCCGTCGGCACCGCCTCATCGAGACGTTCCTGGTCGAACGGCTCGGGTACTCCTGGGACGAGGTGCACACCGAGGCGGAGGCGCTCGAGCACGCCGTGTCGGAGACGTTCCTCGACCGGGTGGACGCCGACCTCGGCCACCCGACGCACGACCCGCACGGCGACCCGATCCCGAGCGCCGAGGGGGGTCGTGCCGGACACGCCCGGCGCGCTGCTCGGGACCGTCGACCCCGGCGTCTGCGGGACCGTCGGCCGGGTGTCGGACGACGACCCGGCGCTGCTGCGGTACTTCGACGAACTCGGGGTCGGGCTCGGCACGCACCTCCGCGTGGAACAGGTGCGCGACTACGCGGGGGTGGTGGCGGTCGCGCGCCGTGACGCCGGCGGGGCGGAGGCGCTGGTGGACCTCCCGGCCGCCGCGGCGACCGCCATCTGGCTGACGCCCGACGCGCCGCACTGACGGCACGCCGCGCCCGACCCCCCCACCCCGAGGTTCCGGAATCCGCGCATCTCCGCGCCCGAGATGCGCGAATGCCGGAACCGCGGGGGGCAGGGCCACGGCGGGTCATGGAACCCCCCAGCGCTGCCCCGCCAGCACTGCCGCCGCCGGCGGTCAGCCCTTCGCGGAACGCGTCCGGCCGAGGGCGACCTCACGGCGCGCCCGCGCGAGCGCCAGCGCCGACCCCGCGTCCGGGTCCTCGAGCAGCCGGACCGTCTCGGCCGCGTGCTCCCGCACCGCGGCGTTCCGGTGCTCCGCCGCGACGGCGAGGACCGGCCCGGCGACCTCGGACCCGAGCCCGGCGATCGCCCGGCTCAGCGCCAGCCGGGTCTCCTCGTCACCGTGGCCGAGTTGCACGGCGAGCGTCTTCGCGAGCTCCGGCCGCTCGGACTCGGGCGCGAGCAGGACGGCAGCACGCCACGCGGTCCTGGCGACACCCGGGTCGAGGTCGGACAGCCGCTCCGCGACCTGCGGGTACACGGAGCCGTCGCGGATCTTCGAGAGCGTGTGCAGCGCTTGGCTCCGGGCCTGCGCCTCGGGGCGCTCGAGTTCCGGGAGCAGCCGCGGGACGACCACCGCGGCCGGGAGGCGCACCAACGCCCACGTGAGCATCTCCCGCACCTGCAGGTCCGGCTCGACCGCGCACTGCGCGACGAGGACGTCGAGTTCGTCCACGGTCGGGGTCGTCCCGGCGGCCATCACCGCCCGGAGACGGACGGCGGGTCGGGGATCGGTCAGGGTCGAAGCGAGCGTCGGCATGGCCGTCCCACTCCACTCCCCACGCCTGGGTGTCGGCTCGGCGCGGTCGGTCCGCCGGTCGGCGTGTCAGTCGAGTGCGCTCGTCGGCGGGTGCACCGCCAGCGCGCCGGCGGGGCTGCTCGACGGCGACGCCGGCTGCTCCTCGAGGCTGTTCCCACGGATCCAGGCGGTGATGACCAGGACGAGGAGCAGGAGCACGACGATGATCGCGACGGAGCCGTAGACCAGGAGCTGCTTGCCGCGCCGTCCCTCGCTCTGCAGACGGGCGAACCCCTCGTTGATGAAGTTGGCACGGTCGGCGTCCGTCGTCCGGGACTCCGCCTGGCCGGACGGGGGCGTCGCCGCGACGGCGGGCATCATCCGGGTGCTCGTGTCCTCGGTACGGGCGGCGTCCGCGTCACGGAGCTGCTGGATCGCCTCGGTGCCGAACAGGTCCTTGATGACGCCGGTGTCACTCGTCTCGCGACCCTGCCACTCGGACTGGTCGATGTCCTCGGGCGCGAGGCGCCACGGGGCGCCGTCCCGCTCGGGGGGCGGGGTCCCGGTCGTGCACGCGGTCCGAGCCGGTCGTCCCGTCGGCTCCGGCCGCGCGGTCGTCCGAGGGTGTGCGCGGTTCCGGTGCGCGGCGTGCGGTGCGCGGGCCCGGTTCGACCAGCGGGGGGGGACGTGGTCCGCCGGCACGACCCGCGGCGACTCGTCCTCCTCCGCCTCCCACCACGGGGTGGCGGAGGACGGCGGCACGACGGACGGGAGGACCGACGGCGGCACGGCAGGAGCCGCCGAGCGCGGGGCGAAGGCGGCCGTGGGAGCCGTCCCGGCGGGGTCGTCCAGGTCGTCGTCGAGGTCGCCGTCGTCGTGGCCACCGTCGCGGGACCCCGCGCCGTGGTCGTCGACGCCGTGGCGGTCGAGGGGCATCGCCATCGTGCTGTCGTCGTCCGTCACGTCACCGGGGAACACCTCGCCGGTCCGGGCGGCCTCGTCGCTGAGCGACCAGCTCGACCCGCCCGACGGCGTCGTCCGCTCGCCGGCCCGGTCGTCGTCGACCGGATCGGGGTCGATCGGATCGGGCTCGGCGTGGGAGGCAGCGTCGGGAACGGTCGTCCCGGTGGCCCACGACCCGGCGGCGACGAGGTTGGTGTCGAAGGCGTCCTGGGTCAGCGTGGTCTGCACCTCGCCGGTCTCCTCGCCGAGGACCGACCAGTCGAAGGGGCGGTCGGCCTGCGGGGCCCCGTCCACGTCGTCGTGCAGCCGGAGGAGCTCGGTGAAGGTCGGCGGTTCGTCGGTCGCGGGCAGGACGTCCTCGACGCCGAGCGGCTGCGCGTCCGGACCACCGGCGAGGGCCGGCGGCACGGGCGTCACGCCCGGCGACGACGGGTCGGCCGACGGCACGGCGCCGGGCCGCACCCGTCCGAGCCAGTCCACGTCCGACCGTCCGAGGCCGTCCGGGTCGGTGCGGCGACGCTCGTCCTCGATCGCCCGGGCCTCGGCCGCGCGGGCTTCCCGGTCGGAGCGGGCCGTGGGCAGGACGATCGCGCGCGGGTCGGGGGCGTTCGACACCGGCGGCACGGCCGCGGGCGGCGGGACCCGACCGGCGACGCCACCGGGCAGCGCGAGCTCCTCGGGCATCGAGATCGCCTGGGTCGCGCCGGGGTCCAGCTCGGGCGCCGGTGCCGACGCGGGGGGCAGGTGCCGACGCGGGGGGCGACCGGCACGGACGCCGGGGCGGTGAACGGCTCGGGTTCCGGCCGACCGGCCTGGCGGGCGGCACGCTCGGCCTCACGGCGCTCACGCCGGGAGGGCCACTCCTCCTCCGTCAGCGGGGCGCCGAAGATGTCCGCGGCGCTGCGGAGGCCCGAGAACGGAGCGTCCGGGGCGGGCGCACGGCGGGCCTCCCGGCCGTCGTCCCCGGAATCGGGGGGTGACGGGGCCGTCGGGCTCGCGCGCGTCGTCCGGACGCTCCTCGGTCACGCGGACAGCCCCAGGTCGGCCAGCCCGATCGCAGCGAGGTACGGGTAGCCCGCCGCCTCGATCCGCTCCTTCGCGCCGGTGTCCCGGTCGACGACGACGGCGACGGCGGCGATCACGGCGCCCTCGCGCTCGAGGGCCTCGGCCGCCTTGAGCGGCGATCCGCCGGTGGTGGAGGTGTCCTCGAGGACGACCACACGCTTGCCACGGACGTCCGGCCCCTCGACCTGGCGGCCTCGACCGTGGTCCTTCGGTTCCTTGCGCACGACGAAGGCGTCGTAGGAACCCCCCGCGGGCAGCGGCCTGGTGCAGGACCGCGCTGGCGATCGGGTCGGCACCCATCGTCAGGCCGCCGACGGCATCGACGTCAGGGACGTCAGCGATGAGGTCGGCCATCACCTGACCGATGAGGGGAGCGACGCGGTGGTCGAGGCTCACCTTGCGGAGGTCGATGTAGTACGACGCCTGCTTCCCGCTGGTCAGGGTGAAGTCGCCGTGGAAGACCGCATCGGCCTTGATGTGCTCGATCAACTGCTCGCGCGCGTGGGTCACGGTGCCCAAGATTAGCGGTGACCGGCGGTCCGCGCTCCCTGGAGCCCTCCGCCCGGCTCCCGGGACGGCACCCGAGATCAGCGGTGACCGGCGGTCCGCGCTCCCTGGAGCCCTCCGCCCGGCTCCCGGGACGGCACCCGAGATCAGCGGTGACCGGCGGTCCGCGCTCCCTGGAGCGCTCCGCCCGGCTTCCGGGACGGCACCCGAGATCAGCGGTGACCGGCGGTCCGCGCTCCCTGGAGCCCTCCGCCCGGCTTCCGGAACGCGGTCGCAGGTACGCTCCGGTCATGCCCCTCGTCCGACCGCGGGACGGTGCACGGCCGCTCGAGGCCGGCACTCACCGCCCCCGCTCCGCAGTCGCGCGGGCGGTCGGGCACGAGGCCGTGGGGGGCCCTGCTCGCCCTGGCCCTGGCGGTCGTCGCGCTCCGCCACGTCCTCGCGACGGAGCGGGTCGCCCTGCTCTGGTACGACGGCGACTCCGTGCTGCTGCCGCTCGTGGCGCGGTCGATCGCGCTCGGGCAGCCGTTCGAGTGGGCGATGTCCCCGGCGCTGTTCTTCTTCCCGGAGCTGCCGGTCTACCTGGCCGTCTCCGCCGTGACCGCGACACCGCAGCAGGCCCTGGCGCTGAACGGCGTCCTGGTGCTGCTCGCCGTGTACGCGCTCGTCCGTGCGGCCGCGAACGAGCTCATGCCCGCTGCCGCCCGCCCGGCCCGGATCGCGGTGTCGGTCCTCGCCGTCGTGCTCGTGACGATGCTCGTCCTGACCGAGTCCTCGGCGACCGCGACGTCCCTCGAACTCGCCTCCCTGCTGCTCACGACGACCTACTACTACGGGGCCGTGCTCGCGATGCTCGCCACCGCGGTGCTCGTGCTGCGCACCGTCCGGACCGGCCGGGCGTCGCTGCCGGTGCTCGGGACGCTCGGCGTCGTCGCGGCACTCAGCACGGGGTCGAACCCGCTGTACGTCCCGTGGTCCGCCGGACCCGTCGTCGTCACGCTCGCCCTGCTCGTCGTCGCGCGCCGGGTGCCGTGGCGACCGGCGGCCCTGGACGCTGGAGCCCTCACCGTCGGCGCCGTGGTCGGGTACCTCGTCCGGATCCCACTCCGCCCCTTCGTCTCCCTGGACCCGTCGACGTACGTGCACCCCGACCGGGCCGGCACGACGGCCGCGTTCTTCGCGGCGCTCACCGACGACCGTGCCGCCTCGGCCTCCGGGGACGCAGGGCTGCTGCTCATGCTGCTCGGTGTGCTGCTCAGTGCGGGCGGCACGGTCTGGGCCTGGCGGACGCGGTCCTCCCGAGCGGTGCTGCTCGCGACCGCGCTGCCACTCGTGACGATCGTGGCGGTGTCCGTCGGGGTCGTCGTCGCCGGCTCGGAGACACCCCGCTACCTGGAGCCGGTCGTGACGATGCCGCTCCTGGCGCTCGTCGCGGTGTGCGAACTCGCCCGGACCGCGGTCCGGCAGACCCGGCTGTACCGACCCACGCGGACCCTCCGGACGCTGTCGGCGGTGGGTGCCGCCCTGGTCCTGGTCGCGGGCGTCGCGGTCACGCCGGGCACGGTCCGTTCGGTCGTCGACGCCCGGTACGGACCGGTCGCCTGCCTCGACCGGTGGGTGGACGCGCACCGCACCGCTGACCGCGACCCCGTCGGCGTCGGTCAGTTCTGGACGATCCGTCCCCTCGCCGCCTACGCGGACCAGGACGTCCGGCTGCTCCAGGTCCGGGACACCTTCGACACCTACCCCTGGCTCGTCGACCTCGGCTCCTACCGGGACGCCCGACCGGACTACGTGGTCGTCGGGTCCGGGGACGTCTGGACGACGCCCGTGGAGGACTCGCTCGGACCCCCGGCGACGATCACGCACTGCGACGGCTACGACGTCCACGACTACGCGGGGACCCGCGGCGCCGAGGTGCTGCAGAGGACGGTGGTGGGGTCGGCCGAGCGGATCCTGCACGAGCGCGGGTTCTGACCTCCGACCGGCCGTCGTCCGGCTCCGAGCCGGCGACAGGGTCGTCCACAGGCTCGATCACGCCACGGATCCGTCCACAGCGGAGCGTCGCCGCAGCGAACCGCCTGTGGAGATGTATAGGCTCCGTTGCGATGTCTCGCTCCGTGGTCACCGCCCCCCCCGTCCCCGCTCCGCGCCGACGGCTCGGCGGCGTCTGCTCGCCACCGGGCTGGCGATCGCCGGTCTCATCGGCACGCTCGTCCTCGACGCACCCGCCGCCCAGGCCGCCACGTACCCCTCGTGGGACGACGTGGTCGCGGCCCGCGGCAAGGAGTCCGCCAAGCAGTCGCAGATCGTCGAGATCCGCGGGATCATCTCCGGCCTGTCGGACGAGGTCGACGCCGCCCGCGCCGAGGCCGAACGGCTCGGTGCCGCGTTCGAGGCCGCCCAGCGCAAGGCCCTGCGCGCCGCCGAGCGGGAACAGGCGCTGCGGGACGACGCGGAGGAGCACGCCGAGGTCGCCGAGGCGAGTGCCGCCCAGGCCGGCCGCTTCGCCGCGCAGATGGCCCGGTCCGGCGGTGCCGACGTCACGACGAGCGTGCTCACCGGCGGCGAGGACGCGCGGGACCTCCTCTACGACCTCGGCGCGCTGAGCAAGCTGTCCGAGCAGGCCGAACGGGTCGAGACCGCGGCCACCAACGACGCGTCCGTCGCCCGGTCGCTCACCGACCAGGCCGACCGCGCCGCGCTCGCGCTCGAGGAGCTCGCACAGGCCGCACAGGACCGGATGGGCGAAGCACAGGCGGCGTCCGACCGTGCGCAGGCTGCGTACGACGAGCAGGAGGCGAACAAGTCCCGACTGGAGGCCCAGCTCGCCTCCCTGACGTCGGGTCGCGCCACGACCGAGGCCCAGTACGAGAAGGGCGAGCGGATCCGCAAGGCCGCGGAGGAGCGTCGCCGGAAGGCCCTCGAGGCCGAGCTGGCACGTCAGGCGCAGCAGTTGCGGGACCAGCAGGCCGCGGCCGCGGCGGCGAACCAGGGCGGCAGTGCACCGGCCGCGCCGGCCGCACCGAGCGGCGGCGGTGCCACGGCGCCGTCCGGGTCCGGCTGGGTCCGACCGGCGGGCGGCTGGATCACCAGCGGCTACGGGGTCCGCGTCAACCCGTACACCGGCGCGACGGCCATGCACGACGGCATCGACCTGGGCAGCGGCTGCTCGACCGCGATCGTCGCGGCGTCCGCGGGCACCGTGGAGTACGTCGGCCCCTACGGCGGGTACGGCAACTACGTCCGCATCGACCACGGCGGCGGCGTGAAGACCGCGTACGGGCACATCGTCGCCGGCGGCTTCCGTGTCAGCCCCGGCCAGCAGGTCGGCGCCGGGACCCTCGTTGCCCTCGTCGGCTCCACCGGCAACTCGACCGGGTGCCACCTGCACTTCGAGACCCACGTCGGCGGCGGCACGGTCGACCCGGTGTCGTTCATGGGCGCACGCGGCGTCGGCTTCTAGCCCGGCAGCAGCGGCCCGGCAGCGGCACCCGCGCCCAGCAGCAGCGCCCGCGCGACCGGACTGCCCGGCTGGCCAGGCCACCCGGCTGGTCAGGCCACTCGGCGGGTCAGGCCACTCGGCTGGTCAGGCCGCACGCCGTGGGTCGACGACGTCATCCACGTCGAGTTCCCACAACGCCCGGTACCAGGCCGTCCGCTCCGGGTCCTGCGGCAGCCCGTACGCCTCGTGGAACAGGTCGTCCCAGCCCGGGCCGTGGTTCCACCCCAGGCTCATCGACGCCACCGCGAGGTCGGCCCACCGGTCTGCGACGCCGAGCGCGCCGAGGTCCACGTGCCCGACCCAGCGGCCGTCGGCCCCGAGGAGCGTGTTCGGGGCGCAGGCGTCCCCGTGGCACACCACGAGCTGGTCCGTCGCGGGCTGCGGACCGATCGCGTCGACGTTCCGACCGGCCGCTCGTGCCCGGTCGAGGCGCTCGTCCGTCGGCCACGTGAACGGACACGACGGCACCGGCAGGCTGTCGTGCAGCGCACGGAGCCCCTCCCCCCACACCGATCACCGCCGCGCGCGGGTCATCCCGCCACCGCGGGTCCACGGCACTCCAGCCCGGCACCGGTCGGGTCGCCATCCACGCACCGGAACCGTCGGCCCCGTGCTCGAGCACCTCCGGCACGGTCAGCCAGCGGGCCGCCCAGCGCAGCCGTGCGACCTCGGCGTCGATCCACGGCGCGTAGCGCGGAGGGACCCACTTCACGTAGCCCTCGGCACGGTCCGGTGTCGGGCCGAGACGGAAGGTCCGTCCGCCGGCGGAGTTCACCCACACCGGCTCGAGCGGCCGCCCGCGGGCGACCCCGACGACCGCGGCCGGGACCTCGACCGGACCGTCCGGCAGTCCGCCGCGGCCGACGAGGTCGTCCGTCGGCTCGCCGTCGTCACCGACGCCGGGCATCGGTCAGCGCACCCGGTCCGGCCGGGACGACCCGCCGCGGGCGATGCGCAGCAGCACCGGCAGGCGCTCCCCCCAGCAGTGCGTCGAGGTCGTGCACGACGGCCTCGACCCGCTCGACGAGTTCACGCGGGGGGCGCTCCGCGGCGCGTGCGGACCAGGATCCGGACCGCGGTGCGACGACGGACCCGGCGGACGTCGACGGCGAGGGACGCGACCTGCGGCAGCGGGGCGATCGCGGACGAGAGCGCGTGCTCGATCGCCGCGGCCTCGATGCGGACCCGTCCAGGCAGACCGTCCGCGGGCCCGTCGTCGTCCACGACCGTGCCGGTCCGGCCACTCCGGATCGAGGTGAGGACGAGCAGCGCCAGGACACCGAGGACGACCGCGCCCGCGAGCACCTCCGACCACGCGCGTACGGCGACGTCCCGTGCCGCTCCCGAGCCGAGGCCGCCGAGTGCGGTGTCGGCGACGACGTGCCAGCGGTCGGCCGCGGCGGGCAGTGTCTGCACGAGGACGACGGCGACCCCGAGGGTGAGCAGCACGAGCCCGACCACCACGAGGACGATCCGACCGACCGTGCGGTTCGTGCCGTTCATCCGTCGATCCTGCCGGTGGTGCGCACCCGGACGCGGGCGGTGAGGGGCGGCACGACGTCCACGGCGGCGAGCTCACGGTCCACGGCCGCTGCGGCGGACGCCTCGTCGACGTCCACACCGGAGGCGGGCAGGAGTACGACGTCCAGGGCGCGGCGACCGACGGACCCGACGGCGGCGTCCGGTCCCAGCCGAGTCGCGGACCGGGCGGCGCGCGCGGCGGCGGACGCGAGCACCTCGTCGTCGACGACCACGCCGAGCCGGTCGGAGCGGACGACGTGTCGGGGACGTCGCGCCGGCAGGAGGCCGTGCAGCAGGGACCAGAGACCGAGCAGCGCGAGGACGGCACCGACGGCGACGACCACCGCGTCGACCAGCCCGGTGGGCGCACGGACGGCGGCGTCCACCACGTCCCGGGGGGTCGACCCCGGCGATGCGCTGCCCGAGCAGGACGACCACGGCGGCGACGGCCACCGTGACCGCGACGAGGACGAGGAACGTCATCGCGACGACGACGGACACCGACCGGGACGCGGACGTCTCCCGACGGACGAGGCGGCGCACGGAGCGGTCGTCGTCCGCGGACGGGGTCCCCTTCGCGGGACTCGTGCTCACCGGACCCTCCGCGGCCGGGCGAGGACGGCGGACGAGAACGTCAGCGAGACGCGCGCGACCTTCCGCCCGGTGATCGTCCGGAGCCGTTCCGCGATCGAGGTGCGCGCGCGGTGCGCGGACGCGAGGACGGGCTCGTGCGGGACGGCGTGCGTCCCGAGGACCGGCAGGGCCAGCGGGCTCGTCACCTCGACCGCCAGGGCGCCGCGACCGTCGTCGACGACCCGGGCACGGACCTCCCGGAACGGTGCCCGGAGCACCTCGGCGGCGACCGCCTGCGCGGTGTGCACCAGGGCCGGGGACGCGATCCGGTCGGTGCCGGGCACCGGCACGTGGCTCACGAGGAGCTCCGTCGTCCGCGGAGCACGTCGAGCAGCCGACGCACGTCGACGTCGCCGCTGACGATGCGGCCGACCAGTCCGCCGACCGCGATCGCGACGGCCACCACGACGAACGCCCAGAACCCGAGCGTCAGGGCGACGACCGCCAGGACCGCTCCGACGGCCATGCCGACGACGGTGGCGTTCACCGGACGCGCGTCTCGGGGACGACGGGAGCGTCGAGTGCGGGGATGTCCACGTCGACGATCGCGATGTTCACCTCGGTGACCTGCAGGCCGACGAGGTCGGTGATCGCGTCGGTGACGGCCTGCCGGACGCCGGCCGCCACCTGCTGCATCGGCGTCGGGTACTCGACCACGATCGTCAGGTCGACGGCCGCCTGGGTCTCACCGACCTCGACCCGGACGCCCTGCCCGAGGTCGCTCGACCCGATGGCGTCCCGGATGGCACCGAACGCCCGCGCGGTGTTCCCGCCGAGTGCGTGGACGCCGGGGACGTCGCGGGCCGCGATGCCGGCGACCTTCGCGACCACGGCGTCGTCGATGATCGTGCGCCCGGCCGAGGTGACCTGGGTGGTGGTGCTGCCGGTGGTCGTGCCGTCCACCCGGTCGGAGTTCGTCGTCGTCGCCATGAGTGCCTCCAGCGGTCCTGGTCGTGATGTGTCCGTCCAGGGAACACCCTGTCCCCGGTGCACGTCCGCCCGGTCGGTCGATCCCGGTAGGTTCGGTGCATGCGTGTCGCGACCTGGAACGTCAACTCCGTCCGGACCCGAGTCGGTCGGGTCGTCGACTGGCTCGTGCGGGAGGACGTGGACGTCCTCGGCATGCAGGAGATCAAGTGCAAGCCCGAGCAGTTCCCGGTCGAGGCGTTCGAGGCCGCCGGCTACACGGTCGAGGCGCACGGCCTGAACCAGTGGAACGGCGTCGCCTTCGCCAGCCGCCTGCCGATGGAGGACGTCACCCGCGACTTCCCCGGCCAGCCCGGCTTCCTCAAGGGCCAGGAGGGACCGGGCCTGCCCGTCGAGGCCCGCGCGATCGGGGTCACCGTCGAGGGTGTCCGCCTCTGGAGCCTGTACGTCCCGAACGGCCGCGAGCTCGGTGACCCGCACTACACGTACAAGCTCGACTGGCTCGCCCAGCTCGCCGACCGGACATCCGAGTGGCTGGCGGCCGAGCCCGACCTGCCGCTCGCGCTGATGGGCGACTGGAACGTGGCCCCGCTGGACGAGGACGTGTGGGACATGCGCGTCTTCGAGGGGTCGACGCACGTCAGCGAGCCGGAGCGCGCCGCGTTCCGCACGTTCGAGGAGCGCGGGCTGCAGGACGTCGTCCGGCCGCTCGTCCCCACCGGGTACACGTACTGGGACTACAAGCAGCTCCGCTTCCCCCCGCAACGAGGGCATGCGCATCGACTTCGTCATGGGGTCGCAGGCGTTCGCGGACGTCACCGTCGGCGCGACGATCCACCGGGACGAGCGGAAGGGCGACGCCCCGAGCGACCACGTGCCCGTGTCGGTCGACCTGGACCTCGACACGGTCCTGGACGACGACCGCCCGATGATCTTCTGACGCTCCGAGCGCCCGCCTACGGGTGCAGCAGCGCCGCGATCGCGACCAGGACCGGCACCGAGCCGACCGTCGACAGGAGCACCACGTCCCGCGCGACCGGGACCGCGGCGTCGTACCGCTGGGCGTAGTTGAACACGTTCTGCGCCGACGGCAACCCGGCGAGGACCGTCAGGACGAACACGTGCGCGGGGTCCAGGCCGAACGCGTACCGGGCCAGCAGGAACGCCACCACCGGCATCACCAGGAGCTTCCCGCCGGTCGCGAGCAGCACGTCGAGCCGGATCGCGGGGTCCCGCAGCGGAGCCGAGCCGTGCAGGCTCATGCCGAACGAGAGCAGCACGACCGGCACCGCGGCACCGCCGACGAGCACGAACGGTTCGAGGACCGGGTCCGGCAGCGTCAGCCCGGTGACCGAGCAGACGAGCCCGAGCAGCGACGCGATGATGAGCGGGTTCGACACCGGGCCGAGCACCCGGCGTCGCCAGCCGCCCCCCGGAGGCCGTGGCCGCGTCGAGGACGGTCAGCGCGATCGGCGCCATCACGACGAGCTGCAGCATGATGACCGGCACGACCGCGGTCGCCTGCCCGAGGACGTAGACCGCGACCGGCAGGCCGATGTTGTTCGCGTTCGAGTACGACGCCGCCAACGCACCGACCGTGGTCGTGGTGAGCGGGCGCCGCAGCACGAGCGCGAACACGGTCGCGGTGACGACGGCCACCGACAGCGCGGAGAGCGCCGACACGGCGAGCATCGGGGAGAACAGCGTCGCGGCGTCGGCCGTGGCGATCGTGTGGAACAGCAGGCACGGCATGAGCACGAAGAAGGCCAGCCGACTCATCACGAACTGCGCGTGCGGCCCGAGCAACGCCGCCCTCCCGACGCCGTAGCCGGTCGCGATGACGACGCCGATGATCGCGAAGCCGACCAGGACACCACTCATCGTGCCCATCCTCGCAGGCGGATCGGGAATCGTGTGCGCCCGGAGAGTTGTTCCAGCGAGCATGACGACGACGCTCTCCCGCACCACCGACTCCAGCCAGCCCCTCGTGCCGCTCCTCGAGGAGCGCTGGAGCCCCCGCTCGTTCGACGAGTCCGCCACCATCTCGGACGACCAGCTCGACGCGCTCCTCGAGGCCGCTCGCTGGGCGCCGTCCGCCGCGAACACGCAGCCCCGCCGCTTCGTCGTCGGTCGCCGTGGCACCCCGACCTTCGACGCGATCCACGCGTCGCTCATGGGCTTCAACGGTGCCTGGGCGCACCGCGCCGGTGCGTTGCTCGTCGCGATCGCCGAGCCGGTGACCGCGGACGGCGAGCCGCGTCGCTGGGCGGAGTACGACCTCGGCCAGTCGGTCGCCGCGCTCGCCGTCCAGGCGCACGCCGAGGGCCTGCACCTGCACCAGATGGGCGGCTTCGAGGTCGACGCCATCCGCTCGGCGTTCGCCCTGCCGGAGCACCTCGTGCCCGTGACGGTCACCGCGATCGGGCACGTCGCCGACCCGTCGCAGCTCGACGAGAAGGCCGCCGCCCGGGAGACCGCGGAGCGCACACGCCTCCCGCTCGACGAGGTCGTGCTCGTCAAGGAGTGACCCGACGGGCGGGCCCGGCACGCCTCCGGGCCCGCCCCACTCGGTCCGGACACCGGGTCCTGGCATGATCGAGGGCATGTCCACACCCCGCCTCGTCGCGTTCGACCTCGACGACACGCTCGCCCCGTCGAAGTCGCCGCTCGACCCCCCGCATGCTCGACACCTTCGCGTCCCTGCTCGAGGTCGTCCCCGTCGCCGTGATCAGCGGCGGCAACTTCCAGCAGTTCGAACAGCAGCTCGTGTCCCCGCTCCGCGACCGGGACGGCCTGGCACTCGACGCGCTGCACCTCATGCCGACCTGTGGGACGCGGTACTACCGGTGGGACGCCGGGGACTGGGCACTCCAGTACGCCGAAGACCTGACCGACGACGAGAAGACGCGTGCCCTCGCCGCGGTCGAGGCCCAGGCCAAGGCCGCCGGGTACTGGGAGTCCGAGACGTGGGGCGCCATCCTCGAGGACCGCGGTTCGCAGATCACGTTCTCCGCGCTGGGCCAGACGGCTCCGGTGGACGTCAAGAAGCTGTGGGACCCGACCGGTGCGAAGAAGGACGACCTCCGTCGCCGCGTGCAGGCCGAGCTCCCCGACCTCGAGGTCCGCTCCGGCGGCTCCACGAGCATCGACATCACCCGTAAGGGCATCGACAAGGCGTACGGCATGCAGCGCCTCGCGGAGCTGACCGGCATCGCGCTCGACGACATGCTCTTCGTCGGGGACCGGCTCGACCCGGAGGGCAACGACTACCCGGTCAAGGCGCTCGGCGTCCCCTGCCACGCGGTCGAGGGCTGGGAGGACACCGACGCGTTCCTCCGCGAGTTGGTGCCCACGCTCCGCACCGCCTGACGGCGGACCACGGGACGGACGGGAGGCTCCCCACCGGCGGGTGGGGGAGCCTCCCGTCCGTCGTCCGCGCGCGTGCGGCTCAGGGGGATGCTGCGGACCGCCTCGACGAAGGCGCGGATCCGTGCCACGTCCTTGACGCCGCGTGACGACTCGACGCCGCTTGAGACGTCCACGCCGTCCGGGTCGAGCCGCTGCACGAGGTCGGCGACGTTCGCGGGGGGTGAGTCCGCCGGCCAGGATCCAGGCTTCGTCCACCGACCCCGTGAGCGTGGCGGGGTCGACGAGGTGTCCGCTCCCGGGCTCGGCCGCGTCGAGCAGCAGGAGGTCGTGGTCGAAGGAGGCGCGCTGCTCGGGCGTCTCGCGCAGGTAGTCGGCGGCGGCGACGGCCCGGATGGTGAAGAACCCGGCGTCGCGGGCGCGGGCGAAGTCCGACGCGGACTCCCGGCCGTGCAGCTGCAGGGTGGTGAGGCCGACCTCGGAGGCGATGCCGACGACCTCGTCGATCGCCTGGTCGCGGAAGACCCCGACGGCGTCGATGCCGTCCGGCAGCCGCTCCACGAGTGCCTTCGCGGCGTCGGCGGTCACCGTGCGGGGGGCTGCCCGCGGCGAAGACGAAGCCGACCGCGTCCGCACCGGCGTCGACGGCGGCGTCCAGGGTCTCCGGCGTCGAGAGGCCACAGATCTTGATCCAGCGCTGGTCGCTCATGCACCCATCCTGCCCGATCGCTCCGCGCGCGGACGGGTCGGGAGCGGCGCGCTCAGCGAACGCTGCCGGCCGGGCTTGGCGGTGCGGTGCGGTGCGGTGCAGTGCCGGTGGGTGCGGTGCCGGGCGATGCGGTGCAGGTCAGTGCAGCGCGCCCACGACGTACGACCCGACGCAGGCGGCGGCGACCGCGAGCGCGGTGACCGACGCCGCGATGACGTTCCGTCGGCGCCAGCGGCGGGCGGCGTCGAAGGTGCCACGTCGTGCGTGACGGTGGGCGGCACGGTGCATCCGGTGTTCGCGTCGGTGGACTTCGCGACCGGGGCCGAGCGGAACCGGTCCGGTCACCTGGGTCGACCCGCCGCGGAGAGCGCGCGCGACCGCGACCGCGGTCGGGCGCTTCGCGGGGTCGCGGGCGGTCATCTTGGTGAGCAGGTCACGCCACTCCGAGGCGACCGAGTCGGGCACCGACGGGTTGCGGCGGAGCCGGGCGAGCGCGGCCTCGATGACGGTGCCGGAGTACTCCTGCACGCCGGTCAGCGCCTCGAGCAGCACGAGTCCGAGCGAGTAGACGTCGGTGGCGTAGCTGATCGGCTCCCCGGCGACCTGCTCCGGCGACAGGTAGGCGGCGGTGCCGATGATCGTGCCGTCGTTCGTCAGGCGGGAACCGTCGACGAAGTGCGCGACGCCGAAGTCGGTGAGCTTGACCGTGCGGACGAACCCGGAGGCGCCCTCGTCGCTCAGCAGGATGTTCGCCGGCTTCACGTCGCGGTGCACGATCCCGCGGGAGTGCACGTACGCCAGGGCGTCGGCGAGCTGGGCGCCGAGGTCCGCGACCTCGTAGTTGTGCAGCGGCCCCTCGGCCAGGCGGCGGAGCAGCGTCGCGTCGGCGATGAGCTCCATCACGATGTAGCGGTGCGGGCCGTCCTCGAAGTCGTGCGTGCCGGCGTCGTAGAGCGGGATGAGCCCGGGATGCGAGAGCATGCTGAGCAGGCGGATCTCACGCTCCTGGCGCACCCGGTCCGCGGTGGTCATGCGCTCCGGCGTGGCGAACATCTTCACGGCGACGGCGCGGTACGTGTGTTCGTCGCGGGCCTCGTACACCGAACCCATGCCGCCGGTGCCGATCAGTTTCACGAGACGGTACCGTCCTGCCAGGACGGTCTCCGCCCGCGCGCTGTCGGTGGCCAGGCTCATGGTGCACGTCGATCCCTCGGGAGTCCGGATCCGCGTCGGGTGTTCGCGGTGTGACTCCTCGGCCACGGTACCCGCGGCACCGCCGATCCGAGCCGCGGTTACCCGAATGTGACCGGCGCAAGGGCCGGAACTGCGCACCAGGGATGATCCAGCGGCCGCGCGTACCGTCCACGTCCCGGACGGAGTGTCCTCCGGAGGACGGCGGGAGGCCGACATGCGCAAGGGTGACGAAGTCCAGTGGAACACGTCGCAGGGGAAGACGACGGGCAAGCTCGTCGAGAAGAAGACGGAGGACTTCGAGTTCGACGGGCAGAACTTCAAGCCGACGGACGACGACCCGTACTGGATCATCGAGTCGGAGAAGTCGGGCAAGCAGGCCGCGCACAAGGAGTCGGCGCTCACCGCGAAGTGACGAGCGCTCGGCGTGGTTGCCGGGGTTGCGGGACCGTCGGGGTCAGTTCCGGGCAGCCGAGGTCAGTTCCGGGCAGCCGCACGGCCCCGGCGGATGCGCCGGACGACGAACGCGACGACGACCACCACGACGGCGAGGTACACCGCGCGGTCGATCCACTCGGTGTACCCCTCGATGCGCTCGTACTGCGTGCCGAGCGCCGCGCCACCGAGCACGAGCACCGAGTTCCACAGCCCACTGCCGAGGATCGTGAAGACCGAGAACGTCGCGAGGTGCATCCTGTCCGCACCCGCCGGCAGTGAGATGAGGCTGCGGACGACGGGGACGAGACGCCCGAAGAACACCGCGCTCTTCCCGTGCCGGTGGAACCACGACGCCGCCTTGCGGAAGTCGTCCTCGTCGACGAGCGGGAGCTTGCCGAACCACCGGACGGTCCGCTCGAAGCCGATCACCGCTCCGAGCCAGTAGAGCACGAGCGCCCCGACGTACGAGCCGACGGTCGCGAGGACGAGCACGAGCGTCAGGTCCATGCGCCCGGCACCGCCGAGGAAGCCCGCGAGCGGCAGGATCACCTCGGACGGGATCGGCGGGAACACCGTCTCGATGAAGAGCATGAGGGCGACGCCCCACTCCCCCCATCGTGTCGATCACCTGCAGGACGAGGCCGGTCAGCCCGCCGATGTCGGGGTCCGGGCCACCTCCCGATCCGGAGGACGCGGTGGTGGCGCCGACGTGGGCGACGGTCGAGGGTACGGCGGTCGTCATCCCGCCACCTTGCCTGAGTGGCCTGACAGACTCCGGGGTGCGGCCCCGCCCCGGCTCCCGCCCGCGGAGCGGGGGCGTCGGCGCGAGACGCCGCTGAAGGCACGAGACGCCGCCGGATCCGGCGGCGTCTCGTGTGCTCGGCGGCGTCTCGGCAGCCCGGCGGCGTGTCGCAGGGCTCGGACGCGCTACGCGGCGACCGGCGCGCGCTGCCCCACCGTCTCGCCGGCGGACGCTGCCTCGCCGGCAGCCGCGTCGGTCGCGGCCGGCGCCCGGCGCACCCACTTCTTCAGCGCGACGAGCACGAGCGCGGACACGACGGTGCCGGCCACGATCGCGACGGTGAACATGAGCAGGTTCCCGATCGCGAAGAACACGAAGAACCCGCCGTGCGGTGCCCGCGAGGTGACGTCCGCCGCCATCGAGATCGCACCCGTGACGGCCGCACCGACCATCGACGCCGGGATCACCCGCAGCGGGTCGGCGGCGGCGAACGGGATCGCGCCCTCGGAGATGAACGACGCGCCGAGCAGCCACGCGGCCTTGCCGTTCTCGCGCTCGGGCTTCGTGAACCCCTTGCGGTACAGGACGGTCGACGCGAGCGCGAGGGCCAGCGGCGGCACCATGCCGGCGGCCATCACCGCGGCCATGATCTCGAACGGCACGACGTTGGACGCGCTGCCGGCACCGAGCCCGGCGACGGCGAACGCGTACGCCACCTTGTTCACCGGACCGCCGAGGTCGAACGCCATCATCAGGCCGAGGATGATGCCGAGCAGGACCGCCGAGGCACCGGAGAGCGAGTTGAGGAAGCCGGTGAGCTGCGTCATCAGCCAGGCGATCGGGCCGCCGAGCACGAGGAGCATGAGGCCCGAGGCGATGATCGACGCGAACAGCGGGATGATCACGACCGGCATGAGCCCGCGCAGCCAGCGCCAGGTCGGGATGCGGCCGATCCAGTACGCGGCGGCACCGGCGATGAGGCCGCCGACGAGCCCGCCGAGGAACCCGGCGTTCATGAACACGGCGATGGACCCCGCGACGAAGCCCGGCGCGATGCCCGGCCGGTCGGCGATCGCGTAGGCGATGTACCCGGCGAGGGCTGCCACCAGGAACCCGAGGGACACGGAGCCGATCTGGAAGGCCGCGGCACCGAGGTAGTACCCGAGCCCCTGCGACGGCAGGTCGAGGAGGGTGGAGTGCTGCAGCGTCCAGACCGCGTTGTTGACGCCGTCGTCACCGTGCGCCAGCGCGATGCCGTACCCGGACAGCAGGAAGCCGAGGGCGATGAGGAGCCCGCCGCCCGCGACGAACGGGATCATGTACGACACACCCGTGAGCAACCAGCGCTTGAGCGCCTGCCCGAAGTGCTCGTCCTTCGCGGTGCTCGTGCCCGCCTCGGCCGCGGAGCCGGAGACCCGGGTGGCCGCGGGGTCGTCGGCCGCACGGAGCGCCTCGGCGATCATCGCGTCCGGCTCGTCGACGCCGCGCTTGACCGGTCCGGAGACGAGCGGCTTGCCGGCGAACCGCGAGCGGTCCCGGACGTCGACGTCGACCGCGAAGACGACGGCGTCGGCTCGGGCGATGAGGGCGGGGTCGAGCGGCTCGACCTGCGAGGACCCCTGCGTCTCGACGTGCATCTCGGCACCGGCCCGCTGGGCGGCCGCGACGAGGGCGTCGGCGGCCATGTAGGTGTGCGCGATGCCGGTCGGGCAGGCGGTGACGCCGACGATGACCTTCCGGCGACCGGCGGTGCCGGTCGTGTCGCTGTCGACGACGTGCGTGTCCGCTGCCGGGGTGGGACGGGCCTCCTGGCCGGTCGCGGTGGAGGCCCGACCAGCGGCACCGACACCAGCGGCACCGACACCGGCTGCGGCGACCTCGCCGCCCACCTCGCGGTCGACCAGGTCGACGATCTCCTGCGGGGTGGTCGCGGCGCGGAGGGCTGCGGTGAAGTCCTCGCGAATGAGCGCACGTGCGAGGGTCGACAGGACGGTGAGGTGGTCCTTGTCGGCGCCGTCGGGCACCGCGATCATGAACACGACGTCGGCGTCACCGTCGGGCGCACCGAACGGCACCGTCCGCGCGAGGCGGGTGAAGGCGAGCGTCGGGGCCGTGACCGAGGTCGACCGGGCGTGCGGGATGGCGATGCCGCCGGGGACGCCGGTGCCGACGCTCGCCTCGCGGGCGATCGCGTCCGTGGCGAGGGTCTCGCCGGAGGCGGCGCGGCCGGTCGCGGCGATGCGGTCGGCCAGGACGCGGATGACGTCGGACGAGGTGGCGCCGAGGTCCTCGTCGAGGCCGACGAGGTCGACGCCGATCAGGCCGGCACCGTCGCCGGCGCCGGTGCTGTGCGCAGCGGACATGGGTTGCTCCTTCGCAGTGGCGCGGTGCGCCGGGGGGCTGTGCTGGTGGGACGGGTGTGCTGGTGGTGCTCCGGCGGCGGGGCGGGCCGGGAGGCGGACGACGGACCGGAGAGGTCAGACGACGTGCGGGACGGGGTGGTCGGTGGCGTGCTCCGCTGGGGAGCTGTCCGCCGACGGGTCGAGGCGACGGACGACGACGGCGTCGGGGTCGGTGGCGTCGAGCGCGGGGACGTCACTGCCCGGGAGGCCCGCGGCGGCTGCCCCGGTGGCGACGGCCTGGGCGAGTCGACGCTCCTGCGGAGCTCCGGCGACCTCCGCGAGCAGGTACCCGGCGAGCGCGGAGTCACCCGCTCCGACGGTCGAGCGTGCCGTGATCCGTGGTGCCGCTGCCGACCACGAGCCGGTGCCGTCGACGAGGACGGCGCCGGCGCTGCCGAGGGTGAGCAGGACGGTGCCGACGCCGCGCTCCCGGAGCCGTGCGGCTGCGGCGGCGGCGAGTCCCGGCTCCTGCTCGTACGCCTCCGGGTCGCCGCCGACGACCTCGGCGAGTTCCTCGGCGTTGGGCTTCACCAGGTCGATCCGCTCCCCCCGACTGCAGCAGCGCGGTGAACGGGACGCCGGACGAGTCGACCGCGACCTTGACGTCGTCGCCGTGTCGCTGCCGGACCGCGCGGACGAGCACGGCGAGTGCGTCGTCCGGCAGTCCCGGCGGGAGGGACCCGGCGAGCACGACCCAGCGTGCGGCCGGTCCGGTCGCGGTGGGCCCGGCGGTGGTGGCGACGAGCTCCGCGAGGTCGTCGAGCCGGCCGGCGAGCGACGGGCCCGGCTCGTTGAGCTTCGTCGTCGTGCCGGTCGGCTCCGTGACCGTGACGTTCGAGCGGAGCGCGGCGCCGATCGGCAGGGCTGCGGTGGGGATCCCGCGGGTGGCGAGGCCGAGCAGCACGGGGTCGGTCTCGTCGCCGGGCAGGACCGCGACGGTGTCCCCGCCGCTCGCGACGACGACCCGCGAGACGTTGACGCCCTTGCCGCCGGGCTCGGCCGTGGACCGCACGGCTCGTTGGACGGCGCCGCGCTGGAGTTCCCCGGACAGTTCGATCGTGCGGTCGAGCGAGGGGTTCGGCGTCACGGTGACGATGCGGGCGCTCATGCGACGACCACCTCGACGTCGGCGTCGGCGAGGGCCCCGGCGAGGTCGGCCGGCGGCTCCTGGTCGGTGACGAGCGTGTCGATCTCGTCGAGTCGGGCGAAGCGCATGAGGGCCTCGACGCCGTGCTTCGCCGCGTCCGCGAGGACCACGCTCCGTCGGGCGGCGAGGACGTAGGCGGCCTTCACCGCGGCCTCGTGCTCGTCGGGGGTGCTCAGGCCGAAGCCGGCGGACAGGCCGTTCGTCCCGACGAAGGCGACGTCGGGGCGGAGCGCGCCGATCTGCTCGACGGTCGCGGTGCCGACGGCGGCGCTCGTCACCCCGCGCACCCGGCCGCCGAGCAGGTGGAGCTCGACGTGTGCGCTGTGCTGGAGGACGCCCGCGATCGGCACGGAGTTCGTGATGACCGTGATCGTCGCGCCGGGGGGTGGCAGGCTCCCAGCGGGCGAGCTCGGCGGCGACCGCACCGCTCGTCGTGCCGGCGTCGAGCGCGATCGACCCGCTGAAGGTCGGTGGCACCAGGCGCATGGCGGCCCGGGCGATCGCGGTCTTCTCCGGGCCGTGCTGCCCTTCGCGCTCGGCGACGCTGAGCTCGACGAGGCTCGACCGCTCGACCGGGACCGCTCCGCCGTGCACACGGCGCAGCACCCCGGCGGTCTCGAGGGCGTCCAGGTCGCGGCGGACGGTCTCCGTGGTGACGTCGAAGTGCTCGGCGAGCCCGGCGACGGACACCCGGCCCGCGGACTGCAGGGCCGCGGCGATGGCCTCGTGCCGCTCCGTTGCGTACATGCCCGGACTCCTTCGTTCCCGTTGGTTCTGAGCACTGTACGTGCTGAACCAACACGAACGCAACCGTTCCACAGGAGAACCAACATCACCGACGCGGAGAGAGGCACGGGACCGGTCCGTCCGACCGGCCCCGTGCCTCCCGGCTCGGTCCTGCCCGCCCGCCTCAGGCCGCGGCGAGCGCCGACGTCGGCGGGATCCGCGCCGCCTTCGCAGCCGGCGACAGCCCCGACAGCCCACCGATGAGCACGGTCGCCCCGAGCCCCCCCGGCGACGGCCCAGAGCGGGACCGCGACAGGCCACCCCTGTCCGATCGCGAACACGAGCGTGACGACCACGCCGATCACCACCCCCCGCGACACCACCCAGGAACGACAGCAGCAGGGACTCGACGAGGAACTGGTCCCGGACGTCCCGACGCCGCGCTCCCAGCGCTCGGCGGACACCGACCTCCGCCCGTCGCTCGAGCACCGTGATCACCATCGTGTTCGCGACGCCGATCCCGCCGACCAGGAGCGCCACGCCGCCGATGCCGACGAGCAGCCCGGTGAACGAGTCGTCGGTCGCGTTCTTCGCCGCGAGTGCATCGGACGGTCGGGTCACCGCGACGTCCGCCGGGGACGCCGGGCTGACCGTCCGCGGGAGCTGGTCGCGGACGGCGGCGACCCGGTCGGGGTCGGCCCTGGTGTAGACCGCGGACGGATGCCCGTCCCAGCCGAGGTCTGCGGCGAGGCCACGGGGCACGAAGACCTGGTTGTCGAGGTCCTCGGCGAGCTGCAGCGGCCCGAGGACGCCGACGACCTGCACCCAGCGACCGCCGAGCCACACGCGGGTGTCCGCCGTCACGCGGTCGATGCCGAGGGCCCGTGCCGCCGTCGCCCCGAGCACGACCTGTGCCGGCGCTGCCGATCCCGGGTCGAGCCACCGGCCGGCCGCGACCGAGCCGCCGAGGACCTCGGGGACGTCCCCCCTCGGCCCCGAGGACGCCGATGCCCTTCGTCTCCGCCGTCGGCACGTACGGGGTCCGGTAGACCCGCGCGTCCTCGACCTTGCCCACCCCGGCGGCCTCGAGCACGTCGTCCTGCCGCTGGACGGACTCGACGGCGGTGGCGGGCAGCGGCACCTGCTCCGCGAACGACTCCGCCTGCGTGACCGTCAGGACGTTCGTCCCGAGGGCGTCGAGGACCCGGTCGAGCGCGGCCTTGCTCGAGGACGAGATGCCCACGACCGCGATCATGGCGGCGATCCCGATCGCGATGCCGAGGGCGGAGAGCACGACGCGGGTCGGTCGGGTCCGCAGGCCGAACACCCCGAGCCGGAGCAGGTCCCCCCGTGCCGAGCGTGCGTCGGGCGCTCACCGCGCGGCCTCGGTGGAGACGGCCGGGACCGCGCCGATCCCCGCTGCGAGGCGCGCTGCGTCGCTCCTGCTGTCGTCCTCGATCCGGCCGTCCCGCATGCGCACCTGTCGGGGCAGCGACGCGGCGAGTTCCAGGTCGTGGGTGATGACGAGCACCGTGGTGCCGGCCGCGTGCAGTTCGCGGAGCACACCGAGGATCGCCGCCCCCCGCCACGGTGTCGAGCGCGCCGGTGGGTTCGTCGGCGAGCAGCACGGTGGGCTCGCCGACGATCGCGCGGGCGATGGCGACGCGTTGCTTCTCGCCGCCGGAGAGCTGGTGCGGCCGGTGGTCGACCCGGTGCCCGAGTCCGACGCGCTCGAGTGCTGCCACTGCCCGTTCGAGGCGCTCGTGCCGCGGCGTCCCCGTGTAGAGCAGTCCGTCCGCGACGTTCTCGGTCGCCGTGGCCCCCGCCTGCAGGTGGAAGTGCTGGAACACGAACCCGATGTGCTCGGCGCGGAGGGCGGAGAGCGCGTCGTCGGACAGCGACCCGACGTCCGCGCCCGCGATCGTCACCGTCCCGGTCGTGGGCCGGTCGAGCGTGCCGATGGTGTTGAGCATGGTCGACTTGCCCGACCCGGAGGGGGCCGACGACGGCGACGAGCTCCCCGCGCCGGACCTCGAGCGAGACCCCGCGCAGGGCCTGCACCTCGCCGTACGACCGGGTGACGTCGGTGAGGACGAGGACGGTGTCCTCCCCCCGCGGACCGCCCTGCTCCCGTGGTCGTGCCGGTCGCGGCGGTCGCGGCGGTCGTGGCGGTCCCGGCGGTGCCCACGGTCCCGGGGGGTGCCGGCGGTCACGAGGGCACCACCACGCGGGCGCCCTCGGCGACGTCGCCCGTCACCGCGGCACGGCCGTCGGCCACGAACCCGACCTGGACGGGGACGCGCCGGGTGTGACCGCCCTTCCCCACGACGTCGACGGCGTACCCGGACGAGCCGTGTGCGACCAGCGCCGACACCGGGACCGACAGGACGTCTCGCTCGGTGTGTCCGTCGGCCACGACCTGTGCGGAGGCTGCGTCGGGCAACTCCCGGTCGCCGGCGTCGAACGACACCGTGACGGTCACGGTCTCCTTGCCGTCGTCCGACTCGGCCGGGACGGTGTCGACGACCTCGCCGGCCATCGCATCCCCGCCGCCGTTGACGAGCACCCGGACCGCGGTGCCGACCGCGAAGGGCTCGGCGTCACGCTGTGCGACCGTCGCCGTGACCACCCGCTTCGTGCTCGTCACCTGCAGGACGTCGCCACCGGCCGGTTGTCCGAGTCGTCCGGGCACGGACGCCACACGGACCGTCCCGTCGACGAACGCGATCTGTGCCGCGTCGATCGTGCCGGTGACCTCGAGCCCGCGGTCCCGTTGCCACGCCCGGACGGCAGCGGCGGTCCGCGGACCGAACACGTCGTCCTCGGCGACGTCGTAGCCGAGCGCCGCGAGGTTCTCGTTGAGCTGCTGGACGTCGGCGCCGTGCAGCCCTCGGGAGAGGGGCCGCCAGAGCGGGGTGGTGCCGGTGAACGCCCGGACCGGCCGCTCGTCGACGGCGTACAGCGGTTCGTCACGGTGCACGACCTGTCCGGGCCGTGGCAGCCACGTGAGCGTCCCACCGCCGGCACCCTCCACCGGGGTCGGTGCACCGTACCCGAGGGTGCCGGCGGCCGTCCGGGTCTCGACGAGGTCACCGCGCGTCACCTCCGCTGTCGGCCCGTGGTGCTCGGCGACGTGCTCGGCGGCCTCGGTCGAGGGTGCGGCGACGAGTGCCCACGTGGCGGTCCCTGCTCCGAGGGCGGCCACCAGGCAGACGGCCGTGGTCACGGTCCTGGCCCTGCGAGTCATGCTCATCGCCCGGCCTCCGTCCCCACGGCGCCGTACACCTCCGCGTCGCAGTCCTCCGCGACGCGGTCGAACGCGTCGGTGTCCGACGGCTTCCACCGGCGCTGGTCCTCCGTCCCGTCCGGGTAGTCGGGGAACCCGCCGTCCCGGATGCAGGCCGCCGCCTTCCTCCTCAGCGCGTCCCAGCCGGGTACCGGCTGGGCAGCGGGCGCGTCGGCGGCACCGCCGGAGCAGGCGTTCAGATCGGCGACCCAGCGGTCCGCGTCGACCCCCCGGTGGGACGCTCACGCGGGCACGGGAGCCCCCGCTCTCGGCGAACTGCGAGTCGTCCACGTCGTGGCCGCGGTCCCGCATGCATGCGCCGACCTCTGCGGCTGACGCAGTGGATGCCGAGGGCGTGCCGGTGGCCGGAGGACGGGACTCGTCGTCGGGCGCCGACGAGCACCCGGTGAGCAGCGCCGGCACGAGCAAGGAGGCGAGCACGGCTCGCGCGTCGATCCGCATCAGCCGACCTCCTGCGTCTGCGTGTCCGGTGCGTACTGCTGCATGCACTTCTGCGCCAGTTCCTGGAACGCCGGCTCGCGGGCGGGCGGGTACCCGTCCGGGTCGAAGGAGATGCCACCGTCCGACCCGTCCTCCGGGAAGTCCGGGTACTCCTCGCGGACGCACGAGGCGACCTGCTGGTACTGGCGCACCCACTTGTCCTGCTCTGCCGAGTCGGCGCGGTGCACACCCAGGTCCTCCGCACACTCGTCGGCCGCGCTGTGGAAGCGTTCCTGGTCGACACCCGCGGGCGAGAGGATCGTCCCGGAGCTGACCTGGTCGTCGCTCGGGTCCTCGATGTCGAACCCGGCGGAGCGCATGCAGTCACCCCACTGGGCTCCGATGCCCGTGCTTGCGTGAGTCGGTCCGGCGGTGGGGTCCGTCGCGCCCGAGCATGCCGTGACGCCGGTCGTCAGCCCGAGGGCGAGCAGACCGGCGAGGAAGAGTCGTGTCCGTGGTCTCGTGGTCGTCGTCATGCCTCCAGCACAGCGGCCCAGGTGTTGCCGCAGCGGTACCGCCGAGGTCACATCGACGCAACACCGTTCCGCGCCGACAGCCCGCCGGAGGGCGTCGTCGACGCGCCTCATCCGACGCTCTGCGTCTTCGTGTCGGGCGAGTACTTCCTCGTGCACTCGTCGGCCCGCTGCTGGAACGCCGGGTCACCGGCGGGCGGGTACTCCTCGCGGTCCCACTCGATCACGCCGGGCCGCTGCTCCGGGAAGTCCGGGTAGGCGTCACGGATGCAGGACGCGACCTGGTCGTACTCGCGGATCCACTTCTCCTTCGAGGCGGAGTCGGCCCCGTGCACGCCGAGGTCCTCCGCACACTGGTCGGCCGCGGACCGGAAGCGGTCCTGGTCGACGCCGGACGGCGACGTGATGGTCCCGGAGCGGATCTGGTCGTCGCTCGGGTCCTCGACGGAGAACCCCGCGGAGCGCATGCACGCGCCCCACCGGGACCCGAGGCCGGCGTCGGCGTCCGCGGTCCCGGCAGCGGAACTCGGCGCCCCGGTACAGGCGGACAAGCCGGTGACCAACCCGAGGGCGAGCAGGCCGGCGAAGAGCGGTCGGGAGGATGATCTCGGTGTCGTCGTCATGCTCCGAGCAGAGCGGTCGGCACGTTGCGGCAGCGGTACCGCCGAGGTCACACCGACGAAACACCGATGCGCACCACGAGTCCACCGCGGTCACGCGGGTGAACGCCGAGGACCCACCCGTGCGCGCGCACCACGGCCGCCACGATGGACAACCCGAGCCCGCTGTGCCGCCGACCGGTGGTCGTGCTCGGCGGCTCGGCGGTCGTCCCGCCCCGCCGGAACGGCTCCGTCAACCGGGCGACCTCCGTTGCACGGACCTCCGGCCCGTCGTTCTCGACGAGCACCCCGGCAGCGTCGACCGTCACCCGGACGCTCCCGCCCGGCACGTTGTACTCGATCGCGTTGTCGACGAGGTTCCGCAGCGCCTGCCGCAGGAGCACCGGCTCACCCTGCACCGGGGGGCACCCGCCCTGGAGGCCCGCCCTCCGTCCGGCAGGTCAGCGTCAGGCCGGCGGTCTCCGCCCGGGCGCGGTGTTCCGCGGCCACATCGTCCACGAGCGCCACCAGGTCGACCGCCACGGTCCGCCCGTCCAGTCCCCGGTCCGCCTCGGCGAGGACGAGCAACGACTCGACGAGGTGCTCGGTCCGCCGGTTCTGCTCGAGCAGCTCCTCCCGCGTGCGGGCCACGTCGGCCGGTCCGGCGTCGTCCGGCAACCCGATCTGGAGGGCCGCGCGCTGCACGGCGAGCGGCGTCCGGAGCTCGTGCGACGCCTGCGCGACGAACCGCCGCTGGCTCGCGAAGGCGTCCTCGAGCCGGTCGAGCAGGTCGTCGATCGTGTGCGCGAGCCGCCGGAGTTCGTCGTCCGGGCCGTCGAGCGCGATCCGCTCGTGCAGGGTCGACGCCGAGATCCGGCGGGCGGTCGCGGTGATGCGGTCCACGGGCGCGAGCATCCGCCGGCTCACCGCCCACCCGATCCCACCGGCGAGGACGCCCGCGCCGGTCACCCCGAGCACGGACCACTGCCACTGCAGCCCGGCGACGACCGCCACCACCTGCACGCCACCGCTGCCGTCCAGGGTGACCGCTGTCGCAGGACCGCTGTCCGGGCGGACCCCGGGGACACCGTCGACATGCCCGGCGCCGGGCTGCCGATCGAGCACCGCACGCTGCAGCGAGGCCTGGGACCCGAGGTTGACGACGGCGACGGTGCCGGCCGCGAGCGCCATCGCCGTCAGCGCGAACGCGAGGGCCGTCCGCGCCCGGATGCTCCACGTCCGCGTCACAGCGCGTAGCCCCGCCCGGGGACGGTCGTGATCGGATCGGGGTCGCCGAGCTTCCGCCGGAGCTTCGACATCGTCACCCGCACCGCCGTGGTGAACGGGTCGACGTTCATGTCCCAGACCTTCTCGAGCAACTCCTCTGCGGGGACGACCCGACCGTCCGCGCGCAGCAGTTCCTCGAGGACGCCGAGCTCCTTGCTCGTCAGGTCGAGCGGTCGGCCGTCCCGGGTGGCCATCCGCCGGTTCGTGTCGACCACGATCCCGCCGCGTTCGAGCACGGGCGCGACGGGCGCGAGGCAGCGCCGACCGAGGGCACGGACCCGGGCGACGAGTTCCGGGTACTCGAACGGCTTCGTCAGGTAGTCGTCGGCGCCGATCTCCAGGCCCTGGACCCGGTCGGCCAGCGACGTCGCCGCCGTGAGCATGAGGATCCTGGTGAGCGAGCCCCGCGCTGCCAACCGACGCGCGACCGCATCGCCGTGCAGGCCCGGGACGTCCCGGTCGAGCACGACGACGTCGTAGTCGTTGACGCCGAGGAGCTCGTCGGCGGTGTCGCCGCGGTACGCGACGTCGACGGCCATGTCCTGCCGCTGCAACCCCCCTCGCGACGAGGTCGGCCAGCGCCGTTTCGTCGTCCACCACCAACACACGCACCGGAACATGATGTACCAGTACGGTATGCGGTGGCTGAGAGTCCTACGCGTCGAAGGGGACCTCGCCCGAGGTGCTGACGCCGCCACGCTGCCGGTAGGACAGGTGCCCACCGAGGTACCCGCCGACCGAGACGGTCGCGAGTCCGATGAACCCCAGCGTCCGCCCGGCTGCGTGGTTGCCGCGCTTCCGCTGCAGCCACGAGAGGCCGTAGAACGTGATGCCGACCCAGTTCACCGCCTGGTGCACCCAACCCGTGCGCAGCTGCTCGCGGTTCATCTCCGACCAATCGGTGTAGCCGGCGACGCTCGCGCTCCCGGCGGAGGCGACGCCGAGCCCGACGAGGGTCTTCGCGGCTTTCTCGTTGCCCTTCCCGCCGACGAGGTCGAGGACGGCCGCGGAGATCCAGGCACCGAGCGGCACCTGCACCATGAGCGGGTGGATCGGGTGCCCGAACGGCACCCCGTGCAGGATCTGCCGGAGCGCCCGCGGTCGGATGAGGGCGTTGACGACCTTGCGGTCCAGGTCGACGGCCTTGTCGAGCACACTCGCCTGCTCGATGGAATCGGTCACGCGTCGCAGTGCTGCAATCTCCGGCATGCCGCCGACGGTAGACCGCCGCCGGGGATCGGGTTCACAGCACGCCGCCACTGTCCGCCAGGCGACACCGACGACGGCCGGCACCGCAGGACGGGAGGCCCGGCACCGGTCCCTGCGACCGGCACCGGGCCTCCCGTCCGTCACCGCGCGGCCGTCACGCCCGCGCCCGCCGTGGTGCCGTGGTGCGGGCCGGGCCGGTCACTCCTCGACCAGCTCGCCGACCTCGAACGGTTCGACGGTGAGCTGCTCCCCACCCGGCGCGACGTCGACGCGGACGGTGTCGCCGTCCCGGACGTCGCCGGCGAGGATGGCGCGAGCGAGCTGGTCGTCGATCTGCCGCTGCATGAGCCGGCGGAGGGGCCGAGCGCCGTAGGCCGGGTCGTACCCGCCCTCGGCGAGCCAGGTGCGGGCGTCCGGCGTCACGGCGAGCTCGAGGCGGCGACCGGACAGTCGACGCGCGAGTCGGTCGACGTAGAGCGAGACGATCTGGCTGAGGTCGTCCGGGGTGAGCGCCTGGAAGACGACCATGTCGTCGAGCCGGTTGAGGAACTCCGGACGGAACGCCTGCTGCACCAGTTCGCGGACCGCCGCCTCACGCTGCTCGGCGGAGAGCGCCGGGTCGGTGAGGAACTGCGACCCGAGGTTCGACGTCAGCACGAGGATCGTGTTCCGGAAGTCGACCGTGCGGCCCTGCCCGTCGGTGAGCCGGCCGTCGTCGAGGACCTGGAGCAGGACGTCGAACACCTCGGGGTGCGCCTTCTCGATCTCGTCGAGCAGGATCACCGAGTATGGCCGACGGCGGACGGCCTCGGTGAGCTGCCCGCCGGCCTCGTAGCCGACGTACCCGGGCGGGGCGCCGATGAGCCGCGCGACCGAGTGCTTCTCGCCGTACTCGCTCATGTCGATGCGGACGAGGGCCTTCTCGTCGTCGAACAGGAACTCGGCGAGCGCCTTCGCGAGCTCGGTCTTGCCGACGCCGGTGGGGCCGAGGAACAGGAACGAGCCGGTCGGACGGTCCGGGTCGGAGATGCCGGCGCGGGTCCGACGGACCGCTTCCGACACGGCCGACACGGCGGTCCGCTGCCCGATGATCCGACGGCCGAGTTCGCTCTCCAGGTGCAGGAGCTTCTCGGTCTCGCCCTGCAGCAGGCGCCCGACGGGGATGCCGGTCCACTGCGCGATGACGGCGGCGATGTCCTCGTCGGTGACGCTGTCGTTCACCATGCGGTCGGTGGACCCGGCCTGCTCGGCTGCGGCGAGTTCGGCCTCGATGCGGGGCTTCTCGCCGTACTCCAGGCGGGACACGGTCTCGTAGTCGGCTTCCCGCTGGGCACGCTGCGACCGCATGTTGAGGTCGTCGAGCTGCTGCTTCAGCTCACCGATCCGGTTCAGGGTGGCGCGCTCGGCCTGCCACCGCGCCTCCAGTCCGGCGAGCAGCTCGCCGCGGGTGCGGAGTTCGTCCCGCAGGGTCTCGAGCCGGGCCTTCGAGGCGTCGTCCTTCTCCTGCTTGAGCGCGAACTCCTCGACGCGCAGCCGGTCGACGGTGCGCTTGAGCTCGTCGATCTCGACGGGGCTGGAGTCGATCTCCATCCGCAGTCGGCTCGCCGCCTCGTCGATGAGGTCGATCGCCTTGTCCGGCAGCTGACGGCCGGAGATGTACCGGTCGGACAGCGCCGACGCGGCCACGAGGGCGGAGTCGTTGATCGTCACCTTGTGGTGCGCCTCGTAGCGTTCCTTGAGGCCGCGGAGGATCGCGACGGTGTCCTCGACGCTCGGCTCCCCGACGTACACCTGCTGGAAGCGTCGCTCGAGGGCGGCGTCCTTCTCGATGTACTCGCGGTACTCGTCGAGCGTCGTCGCCCCGATGAGCCGGAGCTCGCCGCGCGCCAGCATCGGCTTGAGCATGTTCGACGCGGCGACGGACCCCTCGCCGCCGCCTGCGCCCATGAGCGTGTGCAGCTCGTCGATGAACGTGATGACCTGCCCGTCGGAGTCGTCGATCTCCTTGAGCACGGCCTTGAGTCGCTCCTCGAACTCGCCGCGGTACTTCGCACCGGCGATGAGGGCGGACATGTCGAGCGAGACGAGCCGCTTGTCCTTGAGCGAGTCGGCGACGTCACCGGCGACGATGCGCTGCGCGAGCCCCTCGACGACGGCGGTCTTGCCGACGCCGGGCTCGCCGATGAGCACCGGGTTGTTCTTCGTGCGGCGGGTGAGCACCTGCGACACCCGCCGGATCTCGGCGTCCCGCCCGATCACCGGGTCGAGCTTGCCGCTCCGCGCGATCGCCGTGAGGTCGACGCCGTACTGCTGGAGGGCGGTCTTCTGCTTCTCCTGCGAGTCAGGAGCGCCCTGGAGGTTCGCCATGCGTTCCGTCCTTCCGTTGCGTTGCCGTGTGGTCGGCCGGCGACCGCCAGCCGGACCGGAGTCCTCGGACCGTCCGGCGCGGGGCCCATCCCGTCAGCGCCTTCCTGAGTCCACTTGACTCAAGTTTACGGCGGGTGACGGCATTCCCGCCACCTGCGGGCAACTCCGACGAAACACCCCGCGCGCTGTGCTGGGGACATGACCGCCTCGACAGCTCGCCGGACCCCGGGTCCGCTCCCGTCCCTCCGCCGCTCCACCCGCCGATCCCCCCGGCCGGTCCCCGGGCCCGGCCGCAGGTCGATCCGCCGACGGGCCGTCCGCCGACGGGCTGTCCGCCGGGCCAGCCCCGGCGTCGATTGTGCGACCGTCCCGGCTGGACGGCCTCGACCTCGCCCGCGGTCTGGCCGTGCTCGGCATGGTCGTGGCGCACCTCGGTCCACCGCACCCCGACTTCGACTGGGCGCGGCCGGACACCTGGGCGGCGGTGGTCGACGGGCGCTCGGCGGTCCTCTTCGCCCTCTGCGCCGGCGTCTCGCTCACGCTGATGACCCGACCTCGGCCGGCGTCGGACCCGTCGGACCCGTCGGCACCGGAGGACCTCGTGGCGCACCGACGGTGGGTGCTCGTCCGCGCGGTCGCCCTGTTCGTCCTCGGCTCCCTCCTGACCGTCCTCGACACCCCGGTCCAGGTCATCCTGCCCACGTACGCGGTGTGCTTCGTGGCGACGATCCCGCTCCTGGGTGCCCGCACCCGCACGGTCGCGGGGGGTCGCGGCCGCAGCGCTCGTGACGGGACCGGTCTGCACCGCGGTCGGCCGGTCGGTGCTGCACGACGCCAGCGACCCACTCGTGCACGGCGTCCTGCTCGGTGCCTACCCGGGCATCACCTGGTGGGGCGTCGTCCTCGTCGGGCTCGTGGTCGGACGGCTCCCGCTCCGGCGGACCCGGGTGCACCTGCTCCTGCTCGCCACCGGCATCGCCGCCGGGGTGGTCGGCTACGGCGGCGGTGTCCTCGTCCGGGCGGCCCTGGGACTCCCACCCGGCGACACGAGCGTGAGCGGGTCGGCGTCCACCGGCTCCGGTACGGCCGGCGCGGGTTCCGCCGGGGCCGGGTCGGCGGGGACCAGCCCGGCCGGCGCCGGACCACACCTCGTCCCACAGGGTGGCGGCACGGTCGCGCACCCCGGTGTCGACTGGGCAGGGTTGACCTCGGTGCAGCCGCACGCCGGGTCGACGCCGGAGGTGGTCGGCGCACTCGGCGTCGCGCTCGCGGTCCTCGCGCTCGGCCTCCTCACCGCACGTCGCGCCGGCGTCCTCCTCGCCCCGGTGCGTGCCGTCGGGGCACTCGCCCTGAGCGTCTACGCCGCCCACATCGTCGTGTACGCCGCACTCGACGCAACCGGTGACGGACGCTGGCACTCCGGGTGGACGGCGACCCTCCTGGTGGTCGTCGGCGCCGGTCTGGTGGCGACCCCGTGGCGGCGGTGGATCGGCACCGGGCCGCTCGAACGGCTGGTCAGGCGGACGAGTCGGAGTCTCGACGGTCCGGGTCCACGATCCCGACCGCACTGACGACGGCTCCGGCCAGCAGCAGCACCGCCATCACGACCATCGCCCGGTGCAGGCCGGCGACGCCGATCTCGCCGCCCAGGACGACCCCGGCGAGCGCCACCGTCACGAGGCCCGCGATGCGCGCCACGGCGTTGTTCACCGCCGACCCCGCACCTGCCTGGGTCTGCGGGACGGAGCCGAGGACGGCGCTCGTCAGCGGGGTCACCATCGTCGCGATGCCGGCACCGACGAGGACCAGTCCCGGCAGGACCGACCACCAGTACCCGGCCGGGTCGTCCCCGGCGAGGAGCATGAGCAGCGCACCGACCGCGGCGATCGCCGGCCCGGCCGTCATGAACCACCGCGGTCCGAACCGACCGGCCAGCGCACCGACCGTGGTGGACAGCGCGAGGAGCATCAGCGTCGGCGGCAGCGTCGCGAGGCCCGCCACCCATGCCGGGAAACCCCAGACCTCCTGGAGGAACAGCGTGACGACGAAGAAGACCATCCCGAGTGCGCCGTAGATCGAGAGCGTCGCGAGGTTCCCGACGGTGAAGTTCCGCGCCCGGAAGAGCCCGAGCGGGACGAGCGGCGCCCCGGACGTCCGGGTCACCCGGAGCTCCCACGGCACGAACGCCCCGAGCGCGACCCCGCCGATGACCAGCGCGCCGACGACCACGGGCGAGCCCCACCCGAGCCGCTCCTGCTCGATGAGCCCGAGCACGACGCCACCGACCCCGACGACCGCCAGCACCGCGCCGACGACGTCCACCCGCGCGTGCGGGCCGCCGCGCACCTCGGACCCGATGCGGCGGACGAGCGGGATCGTCACCACGATCGGCACCGCGGTCAGCACGAAGATCCAGCGCCACCCGATGCCGTCCACGACGAGCCCGCCGACGACGGGGCCGAGGATCATCGCTGCGCTCGACCAGGCCGTCCACGTCCCGATCGCCTTCGTCTGGGCTGCCCCGCGGTAGGCGGCGACGATCAGCGCGAGCGCACTCGGGGTGACCAGCGCTCCACCGACCCCCCTGCACCGCGCGCGCGACGACGAGCACCTCGCCGCTCGGTGCAGCGGCGCACAGGACCGAGGCGACGCCGAACACGACGAGACCCCACGTGATGATGCGGACCCGGCCGAAGAGGTCGGAGAGCGACCCGGCGACCAGGACCAGCGACCCCAGCGTGACCAGGTAGGCGTCCACCGTCCACTGCTGGACGACGAGGCCACCGCCGAGCTCGGTCCGGATCGCGGGGAGTGCGACGTTCACGACGCTGGAGTCGAGCCCCACGACGAAGGACGCGAGGACCGCGACCACGAGCACCAGGCGTCGGTCGTCGTGGAGGGGGGGCCGTGCCTCCCGACCGGTCGGCGGCTGCGGCTGGGGCGCTGGTCGTCATGAGGCCATCATGCGCCCGGTCGCGCCGTGCAACGGCGACAGCCCCCCGTGCTGGTGCACGAGGGCTGTCGTCGGTCCCGGGGCCGGGATGCCGATGGGTCGGCGGTCTAGAGGGAGCGGGAGTCGCTGTTCGGCTGCGTGGACGGGCCGGGGTTCACGACCGGCTCCTGGACGCCGTTGCTGCTCGGGTACTGCGCCGTCGGCTGCTGGACGGGTGCGGCGTTCGCGGTCGCATCGGTCGAGGCGGCGCCGGTCTTCTTGCCGTCGTCGGTCCCCATCTCCTTCTTGAAGACGTTGATCGACTGGCCGAGGCCCTTCGCGAGCGCCGGGAGCTTCGTCGCACCGAACAACAGCAGCACGATGCCGAGGATGATCACCAGGTGGATTCCGGTGAGGCCTTGCAACATGTCGACTCCTTCGGTACTGGAACTGGCCGCCGTCCGACCAGTGTCCCTGGTCGTCCCGTCCGGTCACCGTCGACCGGTCCGGCGGTGTCCCGCTGTCCCACCATCGTAACTCGCACCGCGTGAGAAGCCCAGGCGAGGAGCCCGATGGTCACCGTTCGTCCAGGGACGGCCGAGCGGGCGGTGCCCCGGCGCCGGTCGGGCTCAGGCTTCCGCCTCGCTCCTCCGCTCCGCGAGGACCCGGTCGAGCGTCAGCAGCGCCGGCTCGCTCGTCAGGGCCGCGATGTCCGCCTCCCCGACGCCGGTCAGGCGGTACCGCACGCGCTCCCCCCGGCAGCAGCGTCATGAACCCGCGGTCGACCGTGCCCGTCGCGGCCACCCGGTCCGGCTGCACGAGCAGGTCGCGGACGAGGGAGTCGGCCTCGACGACGAGGTCGAGCCCGTCGCCCTCCGGCGTCGCCGAGAACGTCGCCCGGTACCGCGCGGGCTGCCAGCGCATCTCCCGGTCCGGCGCCGGCGTCCACACGGCCCGGCGCCAGTCCATGTCCGCGACGACGACCTCGCCCCGGGCGTCGTCCACGACACCGACGCTCGCGGGCAGCCGAACGACGGCGACCCCCCGGACGGTCGAGCACGACGGGCAGGGTCTCCTCCGCCAGGATCCGCCCGGACAGGTCGATCCGGCGCACCCGGACGACGGTGTCGAGCCCGGTGCGGGCGGAGCGGACCGCGACCTCGACCGGCGAGGCGTCGGAGGCCCGCGACGGGTCGTCACGCCCGTCGTCGCCGGGGACGGTGCCGGACCCGGCCACGTCGGTGACCGGCAGGGACGCGGTGCGCGGAGCCGGGCCTCCCGTCCGGTCGTCGACCTCGGTGGGCACCGCGCGGACGGCGGTGTCGACGGTCGACACCGGGCGGATCGCGACGAGGACGTCGTCGTAGAGCCGGCGGAGCTCGTGCGCGAGCGGTTTGCGGCGACCGGCTGAGTCGATCGCGGACCACGACGAGACCGGCCACAGGTCGTTGAGCTGCCAGACCACGACGCCCGTGTTGCGGGGCCAGTGCGTCCGCCAGTGCTCGACGCCGGTCGCGATCGCGCGGGCCTGCTGGAGCTGGGTCAGGTAGTGCCAGCGGTCGAGGTCGTCCCCGGCGCTGCCGAACCGCGGTTCGATCCCCCCGCGCGAGCTTCGCCATCCCGTCGGCGGCCTTCTGGTGGTGCACCACCCCGGGGGGACGTCGGCGTCATCGGCTCGTCGGTCACCGCGTCGCGGAGCGTGCGCCAGGCCGGCGGCGCCTGCCACCCGAACTCGGAGACGAACCGGGGCACCGAGTCGCGGTAGTGGTCGTCGGACACCCGGTTCCAGACGTCCCACGAGTGGTGCGTCTCGTGGTCGACGTGGTTCGGCTCGATCGACTCGGACCCCGACCACGGCGACGCCACCGTGTAGAAGCGGGACGGGTCGACCGCGTCGACGATCGTCGGCAGCAGGTCGAGGTAGTAACCGAGGCCCCACGGGCGGTCGCCGAGCTCGTCCCCCCCAGCCGTCGACGTCGTGCAGCCAGATGTTCTCGTTGTTGCCGTTCCACACCACGAGGGACGGGTGCCGCGACAGCCGGGCGACGTTGTCCTGCGCCTCGGCGATGACCTCGCCGCGGAGCGGTTCGTCCTCCGGGTACGCGGCGCACGCGAAGGGGAAGTCCTGCCAGACGAGCAGACCGCGCTCGTCGCACAGCTCGTAGAAGTCGTGCGACTCGTAGACCCCGCCACCCCAGACGCGGACGAGGTTCGCGCGCAGGTCGACCGCCGCGTCGAGCCGGGCGGCGTACCGCGCACGGTCGACCCGCGACACGATGACGTCGTCGGGGATCCAGTTCACGCCGCGGACGTCGATGACGGTGCCGTTGACGACGACCTCGAACGGGCGACCGGCGGAGTCGAGCGCCGTCCGCACCCCGGCGGACCGGAACCCGGTGCGGAACGATCGCCGGTCGAGCACCGCGCCGTCGACGGTCTGCAGCTCCACGACCACGTCGTGGAGGGCCTGCTCGCCGTACCCGCGCGGCCACCACAGCGCCGCGTCCGGGACACGGACCGTGACGACCGCACCGTCCTCCTTCGGGGTGACCTGGGCGCGGGACCGCTGCTTGGTCGTCCGCCCGTCGACCGTGGGACCCGAGACGGTCACGACGAGCACGAGGTCGTCGTCCTCGCCGTCCAGGTCGAGGTCGCCGGTGCTCGTGCCGTGGAGCGTCGGGCCGGAGCGCTCGAGGGCGATGTGGGTGTCGAGCACGCCCTCACCGGCCTCGACGTCGACGAGGGGCCGGATGTCGGCGAGACGGGCGGTCGACCACCGCTCGATCGCGACCGGTCGCCACGGTCCGCTCGTGACCGCGGTCAGCCCCCCAGTCCCACCCGAAGTTCGACGCCATCTTCCGCACGTACGGGAACGGCTCGTCGTACGGGCCGGGCATGCTGCCCGCGCGCGCGGCGACGCGCTCGGCCTCGCGGTAGGGCGACTCGAACGCGATCTCGAGTTCCTTGCCGTCGACCGGACCCGACGTCTCGACCTGCCGGAGGTCGAACCGGTAGCGCCGGTGCATGTTCCGCGTGGTCGCGATCGGGACTCCGTCGAGGGACAGCTCGGCCACGGTGTCCAGGCCGTCGCAGACGAGGTCGACCCGTTCGTGGCCGCGGGGGGTCGACGTCGAGCTGCCGTCGGTACGCCCAGTCCGACTGCCCGACCCACTGCGTCCGGGTCTCGTTGCGGTCGAAGGTGGGATCGGGCAGCAGCCCGGCACGCTCCAGGTCGGTGTGCACCTGTCCGGGCACGGTCGCCGGCAACGTGACACCGCGGACGCCGGTCGGCAGGTCGGCAGCGACGCCGGAGGCGCCGTCCTCGACGAGCGACACGGTCCAACCGTCGCGGAGTTCCTCACGGTCGAGGGTCATACGGGTCCTTTGCTGAGCGGGCCGGTCGGCCCTGCGGTTCGGGACGCCGGCCCTCGGCCCGCCCCGTGGTCGGTGGTCCGACCGGGAGGCGCGGCACCGGTGGCCGGGCGTCGTCGCGTCGCGCGCGCGTCACGACGGGCGTGACGCGCGGGTGCGTCGCGATGGTAGTACGACCGCCCGACGAGTTCTCCGGAGGGCCGTCCTGCCGTCCCGGGAGCGCGGCCTCGCGGGTCCGGTCCGCAACCTGGTCGTGCGCTCGGTGCCGGCCGGTCCGGTGCGTGCCAGTGTGGGCGCATGATCACCGTGGAACTCGCCCGTGCCCTCCGCACCGCGGGGCTCCGCTGGCACCCGGACACCGGCGACCGGTTCGTCATCGACAAGCCGGGGGGTCGACGAGGACGTGTACACCGTCTCCGAGATGACGGTCGAGCGGCACGACCACCCCACGGGCGTCGAACTCGGCTTCAACGGCACGACCGAGTGGGCGCTCGACTCGGTCGCCGCGGCCGACTCCCTGTGGCTGCCGCGCGAGGACCAACTGCGGGACCTGCTCGGGCCGGCGTTCGTCGGACTGACGCGGCTGGTCGGCCAAGACGACCAGGTGCTGTGGACGGTCACCGCCCGCATCGCCGGCACCGACCGGACCTTCGCCTCGGCCGACCCGGCGGTGGCCTACGGCGAGGCGCTCGCCGCGTACATCGCGGCCGCACTCGCCTGACCCACCCGGACCGGCGGGAGGGGGGACACGCCCGCCTGACCGTCCCCGGGAAGCCGTGCGCGACGTCGGGAGTTGGATCGACGCATGACCACCGTTCCGAACATCACGCTCAACGACGGACGCACGATCCCGCAGCTCGGCTTCGGCGTCTTCCAGATCGACCCCGCCGAGACGAAGGCCGCAACCCTCACTGCGCTCGAGGTCGGCTACCGCCACATCGACACCGCCGAGATGTACGGCAACGAGAAGGAGGTCGGTGAGGCGATCGCCGAGTCGGGCATCCCCCCGCGAGGAGGTCTTCGTCACCTCGAAGCTCAACAACGGCTTCCACGCCCCGGACGCAGCAGCCGAGAACGGCAAGAAGTCGGCCGACCTGCTCGGTGGCTACACGGACCTCTTCCTCATCCACTGGCCGCTCCCGACCGTGAGCGACTTCGTCCCGACCTGGAAGGCGCTCGAGGAGCTCTACCACGCCGGCACCGCGCGCTCGATCGGCGTCAGCAACTTCCAGGCGCACCACCTGAACCGTCTCGCTGCCGAGACCACGATCACGCCGGCCGTGAACCAGATCGAGGTGCACCCGTACCTCGTGCAGGACGAGCTCCGCGCGTACGGCTCGGAGCACGGCATCGCGACCGAGGCCTGGTCCCCGATCGCCCAGGGTCTCGTGCTCGACGACGAGACGATCACCCGCATCGCCCGCAGCACGGGCAAGACCCCGGCCCAGGTCGTCCTCCGCTGGCACATCCAGCGCGGCGACATCGTCTTCCCGAAGTCGGTGACCCGCTCGCGCGTCGAGGAGAACTTCCAGATCTTCGACTTCGAGCTCTCGGACGAGGACATGACGGACATCACGACGCTCGACAAGGGCCACCGCACCGGCCCCGACCCGGACACGTTCGACTACGTCCCCGCGTAGTCAACGCTCCCACGAGGAAAGCCCCGGCCATCTGGTCGGGGCTTTCCTCGTTCTGGTGGAGGAACCTCACCATCACACTCGGGATCTTCTCCGTATGCCACATGCAGTATTCCCAGGTCCGCGTGCTCCGCGCGGACAGGAAGGGAACCATGCGCACGATCCACCGAGCAACAGCCGGGGCCGCCTTCGGCCTCGTCCTCGCCGCAACCCTCGTCCCGTCGGCCGCCTCCGCCGCGACGAGCACTGCGGACACCCCGTCGATCCCGGGGGGCGACGGCTTCACGGCCGATCGTCGGCAGCACCACGAACGTGTACACGGTGCAGGGCGCCACCGCCCAGGGCGAGCGGGACGGCAACCGCCTGTTCGTCACCGGGCAGGCCACCCCGGAGGCCCAGGTCACGAGCTCCGTCACCGGCGGCACGCTGAAGATCGTCGACGCGGACGGGCACGTCCTGTGCACCGGCACCGCGACCCAGGCGCGTCCGAACCTGTACTCCTGCACGCTCGAGTCGCTCGTGTCCGGTCCGCAGACCATCACGGCGTCGGTCGTCAAGAAGAACGGCACGTACAGCATGCCGGGTCAGGCCGAGCTCGACGCCTACGCGGCGACCCCGACGATCGACTCCGTCACCCGCGACGGTGACGACCTCGTGGTCACGGGTCACACGAACCTCCGCGCCGAGGTCCAGACGTCGACCGACCGCGAGACCGTCCTGGCCACCGCCGAGACCGGGTCGAACGGCGACTTCAGCGTCCGGATCCCGGGCGGTGCCGACGCCGAGCACGCCTTCGTCCGGACCGTGAACGACGCCGTCCCGGCGAGCACGCCCGACCACGACCGGTTCGCGGCGAGCGGCTGGGTGGTGGCGGAGGTCGGCGCGGACGCCGGGGACGGCTCGGGCTCCGGCTCGGGTGGGGAGGACTCCGGCACCGGCGAAGGCTCCGGCTCCGGCTCCGAGAACCTGGGCCCCGGCGAGGCGACCGAACCGGTCTACGACGTGACGAGCCCCTCTGACGGCGCCACGGTCGACACCGCACAGCCGACCTTCACCGGGCACGGTCGCCCGAACGGCCGCGTCAGCATCCTCGCGATGGGCGTCGACCCCCCTCGGGAGCACGACCGCCGACGCCGACGGCAACTGGTCGGTCACGATCGAGGGCGCGCTGCACCTCGGCGACAACGGCATCGTCGTCGCATTCGAGCAGCCGGACGGCAGCTGGCAGAAGCGGGTCTCCCAGAGCGTCACCTGGGCCCCGAAGACCACCGGCTTCACCATCGCGACGCCCGCCGACGGCTCCACCGTGACGGAGGCCCGTCCGACCATCGAGGGGTCGACCGTCGGCTCGTACCGACAGGTCCTGGTCACGGACCACACCGGGTCCATGGCCGCGCACGGCACGACCGACGCCGACGGCGACTTCCGGATCGCGTTCTCGGAGGACCTCGAGGAGGGCCTGAACGAGCTCACCGTGCAGTACCAGGACGAGCACGGACGCTGGAAGTCGGAGCCGTACTCCCTCCGCTACGACGCCGACGGTGGGACCCCGAACCCCGGCGAGGGCGACGGCGACGGCAGCGGCACCACGGACCCCGGCGAGGGCGACGGCAGCGGCACCACGGACCCCGGCCAGGGCGACGGCAGCGGCACCACGGACCCCGGCCAGGGCGACGGCAGCGGAACCACGGACCCGGGCGAGGGTGACGGTGAGGAGACCCCCGCTCCGGCCGAGGTCGCCGTGACCACCAGCCGCCTCACCGCCTCCGAGGTCGTCGCGCACTTCTCGGGCGCGGAGGGCACCGAGGTGACGGCCACCGCGAACGGCGTCACGAAGCAGGCGACGATCGGCGACGGCGGCGTCGCGAGTGTCGTCCTGCCTGCACCGGAAGCGCTGACGACGACGGTGCACGTCACCTCGACGAACGGCGACCGCACCGCCGAACAGGACGTGGTCGTCGGCAACGGCGACCACCCGTCCGACCAGCTCGCGGCCACGGTCGTGAACGCGTCGGCACTCACCGGCAGCGCCGAGATCGACGTCTGGGGCCTCCCCCTCGGGCATCGGCGGCCTGCAGGCGAAGGACGCGGACGGCACGGTCCTCGCCTACAGCGCCATCCACGAGGACGGCACCGGACACCTCACCGTGACCGGGCTGACGGCGGGCGAGCACGTCATCACCGTCGTCTCGGGTGACCGCTCCACGCAGGTCACGGTCACGATCTGACCCGCACGGCACGACGGCCCGTCACGAGGGTCTGATGCGGACGGCCCCGCTCCACGCCCGTGGTGCGGGGTCGTCCCCGTCGCGGCCGGCCACTCCCCCCGGGCCCGCAGACGTCGGCGGCTCGTCTGACCGGAGCTCAGCGCGGGGCGACCGACGCCGTGACGGTGAACTTCGCCGTCCGCGTCACCTGCCGCGTGGGTCCGACCATGCGCTCGAGCACCGGGCGGTACCGGAGGTGCGAGTTCCACACCGTCCAGAGTTCCCCACCCGGACGCAACACCGAGGCCGCGTTGCGGAACATCGCCTCGGCGGCGTCCGTCGAGACGGTCGTGTCCGCGTGGAAGGGCGGGTTGCACAGCACCAGGTCGGCGCTGTCCTCGTCGAGTTCGTCGCCGGCGTCGCTCCGCACGGTACGGACGCGGTCGCCGACGCCGTTGACGTCGGCGGTGAGACGCGTCGAGGCGATCGCCGCCGCGGAGACGTCCGTCGCCACCACGCGCACGCGTGGGCGGGAGCGCGCGACGACGGTCGCGACCACCCCGTTGCCGCACCCGAGGTCGACGACGACCCGGGCCTCCGGCATGGCCGCCTCGGCGGCCTCGAGCAGGACCCGCGTCCCGATGTCGAGCGACGTGCCCGCGAACACGCCGCCGTGGGCGGCGATGGTGATGTCGAGCTCGTCCTGACGTACCTGACGCGGCCACGGATCGGTCACCGCGGCGCGTTCGGCGGCGGCGCGGAGCGGGTCCGACGCGATGAGCAGGCGGGACTTGCCGCGCCCACGGCTCGCGACGACCTCGCCGAACGACCGCCGGAGCACGTCGTTCTGGGTCAGGGTCATGTACTTCGTGCGTCCACCGCAGAGCAGCACGACGTCCGGCGCGGCGAAGCGGGCGACCGCGCGTGCGACCTCGTCCAGGCGGTCGTGCGACTTGCTGAGCCGGAGGATGACGAGTCGGGCGTCACGGAACGCCTCCTCGAAGCCCTCCGGGTGGTGGAACCCGCGACGGCCGAACGTGCCGGCGCTGGCCTCCAGTGCTCGCTCACCGACGAGCGAGTCCTGGACCACACGGACATCCGACGCTCCGTGCAGGGCGAGCACTCCGAGGGTGAGCACCCCGTACCGGTCGTCCACCACCGTGACGGCGCCCGGGTGCCGCAGGGCGTCGCCGTGCACGTGCGGAGCCTCGTCGAGGAGGAACCGGTCGGTCCCGTCGATCGCGATGAGGTCCGGGCCCTGCTCGCGGGCGTGGCGCCGGAAGTGGTCGGCGAAGTCGAAGGACGGCACGGACCGAGAGTAGCCGCGGCGCACTGGCAGTCCCGTTCCCCGGTCTGCAACCCGGCGCTGGAGAACACCGATATACCACACGCGACATCGTGCAGCAGGAGTCGTACGGTCGGAACACGCCCGGACCGCCCGGGCTCCGCAGCACCGCGAGAGGGGCCGATGTTCGTAGCGCGACCCACCCCCGGGACGAAGACCCTGCTCCGTGACGTCGCTCGTGAGCGTCTGCGTGCGGAGATCATCAGCGGACGGCTCCGTCCCGGCCAACGACTCGACGACGACGAACTCGCGCTGCAGCTCGGGTGTTCACGGACGCCGGTGCGGGAGGCCCTCGCGGACCTGGGTCGCCTCGGTCTGGTCGAACTGCGGGCGAACCGGTACACACGCGTGGCGGTGCCGCGGGACGAGGACGTCCTCCCTGCGCTGCAGGCCCTGGGGCTCCTGTTCGGCGGTGTGGTGCGGCTCGCCGTCGCGTCGCTGAGCGACCGGTCACGGTCCTCGCTGTTCCGTCGTCTCGGCGTCCTGCTCGACTGCATGCAGGAGCCGGGATGGATGCCGACGGCTGACGCGGCGACGCCGGTCTACCGGACCTTCATCAACGAGTGCCACAACCCGATGCTGTCGGCGGCGTTGCTCAGTTCACTCGACGGCCTGACCTTCCGGTTGCGGAACGACCGGCTGCACGAGGCACTGCCGTGGGAGCACATCCGCAACGGTGTCGTCGCGCTGCGGATCGCCGTGGACGGACGTGACGGACGGCTGGCGGAGCGAGCGACCTGGGCGGTGCACCTGCTGCCGGACCCGGATCGCGCTGACGCCGGTGACGGGGACGACGACCCGCTCCGAGGACATGCGGAGCGCTGACCGTGTGCCAGGAGTGCATCCGCCAGGTCATCCGCTCCGTCCGAGCACGTCGCCGGATGGTCGATCGGTGCGTCCCGGCGGACGAGCGGCCCGACGGCTCCGGGCCGTGCAGTGCCGCGGGCAGTGCGGCCCGCTCGCTCGCCGATCCGCCGCTCGACTGCTGACGGGCACCGTCAGGGCGAACGGTTCGTCAGCGCTGCGGCCGGTAGAGCACGACGGCGGTGTTGCGCTGCGGCCGCATGCCGGCACGCAGGGGCACCGCGGCGCCGGTCGTCGTCGCGGCGAACACCCGAGCACCCGGACGGCTGATGAGCTGGTCGGCGAGTGCCCGTTCGAGCTCCCGGACACGGGTGCGCAGCTGTGCGTTCTCGTTCTCGAGGTCGAGCACCCGCCGGATGCCCTCGAGGGACACACCCTCGGACCCGAGCCGCGCGATCTCGCGGAGCTGGGTGATGTCGCGCATCGAGTACCGCCGCGACCCGCCACGGGTGCGCCCGGGCACGACGAGGCCGAGCCGGTCGTACTGCCGCAGGGTCTGCGGGTGCATCTCGGCGAGTTCCGCCGCGACCGCGATCGCGAAGACGGGCGAGTTCTCGTCCATCTCGGTCATCGAGCGCTCCTTCCGTCGTGCGCGTGGTGCGGGACCAGTCTGTGCCCGCACCACCGGTTGTGACGGGACGCGCCGGCGGCGCGCCCACCCTGCCGGCCTGGAGGCTCGGCTCGGGTCCCTGACGGAGCCGCGCCGAGCCTCCTGGCCGGTCGTGCAGTGCGGTTCGGTGCGCGGCTAGCCGCGCGCCTTCGCGAGGAGGTCCTCGCGGGGGGTCCTCGTCCGGCAGGGCGTCCGCGAGGGCGTCGAGCGCTGCGCGGGCCTTGTCGGAGAGGTGGGACGGGACGGCGACCTGGACGGTGGCGAGCAGGTCACCGGTGCCGTTCTTGCCCGGGACGCCCCGGCCCTTGACCCGGAGGACCCGGCCCGAGGGCGTCCCCGGGGCGACCCGCAGCTTGACAGGTTCGCCGCCGAGTGTGGGCACCTGGATCGTGGCGCCGAGCGCCGCCTCGACGAACGTCACGGGGACGTCCACGCGGAGGTTCTGCCCGTCGCGCTCGAACACCGGGTGCTTGCGGACGGAGACGGTGACCACCAGGTCGCCGGCCTCGCCGCCGTCGGGGCTCTGTTCGCCTCGACCACGCAGCCGGATCTTCTGGCCGTCGGCGACGCCCGCGGGGATGCGGACGTTGACCGGTCGGCCGTTGCCCTGCGCGAGCTTGACGGTGTCGCCGGCGATCGCGGTGGCGAAGTCGAGCGTGGTCGTCGCGGTGACGTCACGCCCCTTCGTCGGTCCGCCGAAGCCGCGGAAGCCGCCGGAGTTCTGGCCGAAACCGCCCCCCGCCGAACATGCCGCCGAGGATGTCTTCGAACCCGCCCGCACCGCCGGCACCGCCCTGGCCGAACCGGACGCGCTGTCCGCCGCCGCCTCCGCCGAACATGCCGCCGAACACGTCCTCGAAGCCGCCCTGGCCGCCCGCACCACCCGAGGTGAAGCGAGCGCCGGAGCCCATCGCGCGGACCTGGTCGTACTCCTTGCGCTGCTCCTTGTCGGAGAGCACCGAGTACGCCTCGCTGATCTCCTTGAACTTCGACTCGGCAGCAGCGTCACCCGGGTTGGAGTCCGGGTGGTACTGCCGCGCGAGCTTCCGGTACGTCTTCTTCAGGTCAGCCTCGGAGGCGTCCTTCGACACCCCGAGCACTGCGTAGAAGTCCTTGTCGAACCAGTCCTGACTGGCCACGGCTCACCTCCCTTCCACCGTCGCCGACCCTCAGGCCGGCACCGCCACGGCGACCTTGGCCGCACGGAGCACGCGGTCACCGAGCTTGTAGCCCGGCTCCACGACGTCCGCCACGGTCTGGCCGGTCGCTCCCGGCGTGGGCAGCTGGACGATCGCCTCGTGCACGTTGGGGTCGAAGGTCTCGCCCTTCTCGCCGATCTGCACGAGCTTGAACTTGTCGAACCCGCTGCGGAGCTTCTGGGCGATGACCTGCATCGGTCCCTCGGCGAGGTCGCCGTGGGACTCGGCGCGGTTCAGGTCGTCGAGGGCCGGGAGCAGTGCACGAACGACCTCGGCGATGACGGCTTCGCGGTTGGCGTCCCGGTCACGCTCGACGCGCTTCCGGAAGTTCACGAGCTCGGCCTGGGCGCGGAGCATGTCCGTCCGCATCTCGCCGACGAGGTCGCGGTCGGACGGCGAGAGCCGGTCCTCGGCGATGCCGGTCGCTGCGTCGGCCAGGAGCGCCTCGTCCTCGGGGCTCAGGTCGTTCGCCGGCGGGGCGTCCGTCGACACCTCGACGTCCGGACCCTCGGCCTCGATGAGGTCCTCGGTGCCGTCGACGTCAGCCGTCGCGCCGTCCTCGGAGCCCTCGGCCGGGTTGCCCTGCGCCCGTCCGCCCTGTGCCCGGCCGCCCTGTGCCTGCCCACCCTGGGGGGGCGGACCCGGCGGGCCCGGCGGAACCATCCGCCGGGCCGGACCCGGTCTGCCCACCGTCAGCCGAGCCTCCAGGCAGGTCGGCGCCGTCGTGCTGCGGGTCCTGCGGGTTCTCGTTGCTGGTGGTCATGTGTCCTACTTCTTGTCGTTGTCGTCGTCGTCCACGACCTCGGCGTCGACGATGTCCTCGTCGTCAGCGGTGGTCTGGCCCTCGGCACCGGCGCCCGCACCCGCATCACCGGCGGCGTCGGCTGCCTGGCTCTGCGCGTAGATCGCCTGTCCGAGCTTGCCCTGCGACTCGTTGAGCTTGTCGAACGCGGTCTTCACGGCCTCGTCGTCGTCACCCGCGAGCGCGGACTTGAGGCCGTCGACGTCGCCCTGGACCTCGGACTTGACGTCCGCGGGGAGCTTGTCGTCGTTCTCCTTGATGAGCTTCTCGATCGAGTAGACGAGCTGCTCGGCCTGGTTGCGACGCTCGCTCGCCTCACGGCGGGCCTTGTCCTCGGCCGCGTGCTCCTCGGCCTCGCGGACCATGCGCTCGATGTCCTCCTTCGGCAGCGACGAGCCGCCGGAGATGACCATCGACTGCTCCTTGCCGGTGCCCTTGTCCTTCGCGGACACGTGCACGATGCCGTTGGCGTCGATGTCGAACGTGACCTCGATCTGCGGGATGCCCGCCGGGGCCGGCGCGATGCCGGTCAGCTCGAAGGTGCCGAGCGGCTTGTTGTCGCGGGTGAACTCGCGCTCACCCTGGAAGACCTGGATCGCGACCGACGGCTGGTTCGAGTCGGCGGTCGTGAAGGTCTCGCTGCGCTTGGTCGGGATCGCGGTGTTGCGGTCGATGAGCTTCGTCATCAGGCCGCCCTTGGTCTCGATGCCGAGCGAGAGCGGGGTGACGTCGATGAGCAGGACGTCCTTGCGCTCACCCTTCAGGACACCGGCCTGGAGCGCGGCACCGACGGCGACGACCTCGTCCGGGTTGACGCCCTGGTTCGGCGACTTGCCACCGGTCAGCGACTTGACGACCTCGGCCACGGCGGGCATGCGGGTCGAACCACCGACGAGGACGACGTGCGCGATGTCGTTGACCGACACGCCCGCTTCCTTGATGACGTCGTTGAAGGGCTTCTTCGTGCGGTCGAGCAGGTCGGAGGTCATCTGCTCGAACTGCGCGCGCGAGATGGTCTCGTCGAGGTTGAGCGGGCCGTCGGCGGTGAGCGTCAGGTACGGGAGCTGGATGCTCGCGCTGAGCTGGCTCGACAGCTCCTTCTTCGCCTGCTCGGCGGCCTCCTTGAGGCGCTGCTTCGCGATCTTGTCGGTCGACAGGTCGACGCCGTGCTCGTCCTTGAACTTCTTGACGAGGTGGTCGACGATCCGCTGGTCCCAGTCGTCGCCACCGAGGCGGTTGTCGCCGGAGGTCGCGCGGACCTGGATCGTGGAGAAGTCCTCGTCCTTGCCCACCTCGAGCAGGGAGACGTCGAACGTGCCGCCACCGAGGTCGAAGACCAGGATGAGCTCGTCTTCCTTGCCCTTGTCGAGGCCGTACGCGAGCGCCGCAGCGGTCGGCTCGTTGATGATGCGCAGGACGTTGAGGCCGGCGATCTCACCGGCGTCCTTGGTGGCCTGGCGCTCGGCGTCGTTGAAGTACGCCGGGACGGTGATGACCGCGTCCGTGACGTCCTCACCGAGGTACTGCTCGGCGTCGCGCTTGAGCTTGCCGAGGGTACGGGCCGAGATCTCCTGCGGCGTGTAGCTCTTGCCGTCGATGTCGACCTTCCAGTCGGTACCGATGTGGCGCTTCACGCTCGCGATGGTGCGGTCGACGTTGGTGACGGCCTGGCGCTTCGCGGTCTCGCCGACGAGCACCTCGCCGTCCTTCGTGAACGCCACGATCGAGGGCGTCGTGCGGAGCCCCTCGGCGTTGGCGATGACGGTGGGCTCGCCGCCCTCGAGAACGGAGACGACGGAGTTGGTGGTTCCGAGGTCGATGCCTACTGCACGTCCCATGTGTTGACTCCTCGTGTTGGGGTAAGGGGTTGGACTTGCGTCCGACGGACTCAAGTTTACTCAGGACGGGAGGCGCGTCAAGTCCTGAGCGCGGAAGTTGCGTCGGGTGGGCGCAGGTCGGGAGGTACGCATTGCACCCAGAAGGTTTTCGGCGAGTCCATGCGACATTTCACATGTCCATGTTGGAGCCGTGTAGTAGCACGGCGCGCATCGAAAGACATCTCCTTATATGAAGAAGACACTTCGAGCAGTCGGGGCCGCTGGGCTCGCTGCTGCCACGATCGTCACCGGGTTGAGTTTCGGGCCCGCAGCGGAAGCGGCCGAATCGACCGCGGCCCCCCGCCGTACTCGTCGGCTCCGATGGTGAGGTTTGGGGAATGACGAAAACTCTGAGTCAGACCCACTTCAACAAGTACAACTCATATGAGAGTGCAGTAGCAGCTGCCCGGAGCCTCGTTTTTCCGTTCGCTGAGTACGGTCACATGATCAACCCAGTCGCGGGCAACCAGTGCTTCGGTCTGGACTCGGACAATCGGATGCGGTCCGACATCAGCTGCGAGTCCGACAATTCGCTGATGCGTCTACTCCCGAGTGGTGACCTGCAGTTCAAAGTAGCGCCGGACTCGTACATAGATGAATTCTCTTTTTACGGCAGCGGTTACCAAGCACACTTTGGCCAGGGTTCGAAACACTACCGCTTCAAGGGATTCGTAGCGGGGGGTCTCGAACATCAATCTGGATTCCGGAACAGCGACGGTATCAGGGCTGGCATCGATCGATGCGACGGGTGTGCGGGCGAAGTGGACGGACGAGGCGGGTGAGGCACAGCGGAAAACCGTGTCCGTCAATGACGGAAAGTTCTCGGCATACCTCACGGGTTTGAAGCTCGGAACCACGTCGGTTGAGTTGGAGGCGTTGCAGGGCAGTGTGCCCGTCGCGACGACGACGGTCGAAGTGAAGCTCGAGGTCGCACCGGTCACCGCGACGGCGACGTTCGCCGACGACGTCCACACCGTCGTGCAGGTCTCCGGCACGGCACAGCCGAACACGAAGGTCACGGTCCGGCACGGCGAGGACGACGTCGTCACCGTGAAGGCGGACGCCGAGGGCAAGTGGTCCACGCCGATCAACGCACCGAACATGCCGGGCAACTACGAGCTCACGGTGGGGCAGGAGATCCGCGGCCAGGACAACGGCCGCGTCAGCGTCGACATCGACTACGGCGCGGGCGTCGTGGTCACCTCACCCGACGACGACTTCGTCCTCGAGCCGGGCGAGCCACTCGAGATCGAGGGCACCGCGCCGGCAGGCACCGAGGTCAACGTGTACGACAAGGACTCGAATGACGTCCTCGCCTCGACCAGGGCCGCGAAGAACAACACCTGGTTCGCCTCGATCGACGGGCTCGAGGACCGCGAGTACACCCTCGTCGCCGCGGGCATCACGAAGGGCAACAACCGCACGCACTCCGACCTGAAGATCAACCCCGGCAAGAACTCAGTCGCGAAGCCGACGGCGTCGGTCGAGTTCCCGGACGACGTCACGAAGAAGGCGATCGTCAAGGGCACTGGCGTCGACGGCGGCACGATCACCGTGAAGGACGAGGACGGCAAGCGACTCGGCTCCACTGAGGTGCAGAACGGCGCCTGGTCGCTCGAGATCGACTCGCTGGGGGGCGGGTAAGCACACCCTCACCATCGAGCAGACCGGCATCGACGGCACGCAGACCGCCACCACCGAGGCGGACTTCGGCGCGGCGGTCACCGCGTCGGGCCCGGACGATGCGTTCGAGGACTCGACTGCGACGGTCACCGGTACCGGCACCGACGGAGCCCGTATCGCGATCACCGAGAACGGCAAGGAGGTCGCGTCCGGCACAGTCGAGGACGGCTCCTTCTCGATCCCGGTCGAGCGGATCCAGGACGGCGAGCACACCTACACCGTCACCCAGACTGCCCGGGGCAACACGGTCACCACCGCGGAGGTGACGCTCGACCGCGACGCCGCCGTGGTCCCCGTTTCGCTGACCTCGCCCACGTCCGGTGACACCTACCCGGCGAAGTCCACCGTGCGGTTCGCCGGCACCGGCACGCCCGGTGCCACAGTCCTGCTCGACGCCTTCGGCGGGCTCGCTGACTACACCACCACGGTTGCGTGGGATGGCTCGTGGCACATCGACCGACCGATGAACATCGGTACCTACCGGTTCGATGTCGTTCAGACTGCGAAGGGCCAGGAGAGCCGTGTCGACGGCATCGAACTGGTCGAGGAGGGCACACCCGTCGACCGGAAGTTCGGAGTCAGCGCCCCCCACCTCCGGTTCCACGCACAAGGAAGAGTTGGTCGCCTTCACCGGCACCGGCACGCCCGGCAGCACCATCACCATCGACCCCAAGGTCGACGGTCTGGCGAAGGTGACCACCCAGGTCACGTTGAACGGGAAGTGGTCGGTGAACAGGTACCTGGGTTCCGGCGCGTACGACTTCGACGTCTACCAGACCACTCCCGAGGGCGAGGAGACCGGCCGCACGAGCATCCAGATCAACCAGCCGGCGTCCGTCACGCGACCCTTCGTCGTGACGTCGCCCGTAGAAGGTTCAGACCACAAGAACGAACTGGTCACCTTCACCGGCACCGGCACCCCCGGGTCCGAGGTCCGCGTCCACGTCAGCAACTTCACCTCCGTCGACGCGACAGCGCAGGTCGCCAGTAACGGACATTGGTCGGTCTCGAAGTGGTTGGGCGGCGGGACGTACGTCCTAGACGTCACGCAGACCACCAACGGTGCAGCCAACGGCTCCACGACACTGCACCTGAACAAGACAGCCACGCCGATCGATCAGCCGTTCGCGATCACGAGCCACGCCGACGGTGACACCTTCACCCCCCGATCGCGCGGAGACGTTCCGCGGTACCGGAGCTGCCGGCGCAACGGTCACGCTCGACCCCGGTCACGGTCTGGCGAAGGTCACGACGCAGGTCAGCAACACCGGGGAATGGGCGGTGGCGAAGTGGCTCGGCCACGGTCCCTACACCTTCACCGTCAGCCAGACGACGAAGGACGGAGTGACCACCACCCTCGCTCCGTTCACCATCACGCCCGCCGAGTGACACACCCACCGGCACGCAGCGAGTACTGACCAGGGGCGGGCCGAATGCGCGAGCACTCAGCCCGCCCCTGCCTCGCTCCCGCGTGGCCGGTCCACCGACCGACCTGAATCAAAAGGACCTCCATGCGCACCCGGATCATCGCCGGCGTCCTCGCCGCCGCGACCATCGTCTCGCTCAGCGCCTGCACGGCGCACACCCCCCGGCCCGTCCCCGTCTCCCTCGTCCACCTCCCATCCCGTCGCGGAAGCGAAGTGCACCGACGGCGTCGCCGCGCTCCGTGCCGACGACCAGAAGAGCAACCACGACGGCTGCGACGTGTTCGACGTCCTGGGGCACGGCAACACGCTGACCATCGGCGCTGTCAAGCAGCTCACCGTCGAGGGTGACCACAACACGATCACGGTCCACGCTGCGGAAACCGTCACCAGCAGCGGCACCGACAACACCGTCTACTACGACGGTGAAGAACCAGCGTTCAACGAACTCGGCTCGGGCACGAAGGTTCTCCCCACCTCGGCCCACTGATCCCGCGCCAGTCGTCACCGATCACACGACAAGGGCGCCCGCGAGTCGCGGGCGCCCTTGTCGTGTTGCAGCGTATGCGACGGACCGGAGCCAGTGGATGTGGCCCGCACCACGCAATCGACCGAGCAGAGGCAGACGGCGGAGCCTGCCGAGGTCATGGTGCCGGAGAACGGCCGGCGCGCGCTCCGTAGGTATTCGACGGTGCACTCGGCTGGTGAGGTCCGCGTTCAACGACCCACTGCCGGGGTCATGCTCCTCGCGGGTGCCGGTCGGGCGGCGTCCACGGCCAGACCCGGCCGCGTTCAAGTCGCAGGCAGCGGCATGATCGTCACCCGTGCCTCCTACGCGGACCGTCCGCGGAAGGGCGCTCATCGACTGAACCGCTCGATGTCCCGAGCAACGACGAGCCACCCTCAGAGCTGCTGACACGAAGAGGGCGGGGAACCTGTGGTTCCCCGCCCTCGGGAGTCCGCGCAGGACGACCTCAGCTCGGCGACTGGTAGGAGTAGTTCAAGGCGTACGGGTCTCGTGACGACGGACGAGCCATCGTGATGACCGCTCCGAGCGGCTCTGACCCGGCGTCCCGCAATGCAGCGGCGGCTTGCGCGAAGTGCTTACGACTCGTCCTGCGTGTGGCTGCGACCAGGAGCGCTCCCCCCCGCGATCCGACCGAGGATCGCCGCATCCGCCACGGGCAGGAGCGGCGGCGCGTCGATTACGATGACGTCGAACCGCGCTTCGAGGTCGGCGAGGATCGCGGTCATCCCAGTGCTGCTGAGCATCTCCGCCGGGTTCGGGGGGTACCTGTCCGGAGGGCAGCACCACCAGATTGCCCCGGCCCCACGGCTGCAGCGCATCCTGGAGCTCGGCCCGGCCGATGAGGACGTCAGTCAATCCGACCGCACCCTCGACGCCCATCATCTCCGCGACCCTGGGGCGACGGAGATCGCCGTCGACGAGCACGACACGCTGGTCGTCCTCGGCGAGAGCGAGTGCCATGTTGACCGCAACGGTGCTCTTCCCCTCGCCGGGCAACGAGGACGTGACGACGAAGCTCTTCGAATCGCGCCCGAGTTCGAGGAAGCGCAGGTTCGTACGGAGTCGCCGGAACGCTTCGGAACGCGGAGCGAGCGGGTCGCTGTGGACGGCGAGCGGCCGGTCCCGGAAGTCCCGGTGGTACGGAACCTCGCCCAGCACGGGCGCGCCGCCGGTTTCCTCGATGTCCACCCGCCCCTCAAGCCGGGTGTCGAGTGCGATGCGGACCGCAGCAGCAGCGAGGCCTGCCAGGAGGCCCAGCGCGAGTCCACCAACGAGGTTCGACACGACGCGTGGCGTCGCCGGCGCCTCCGGAACGAGCGCAGGCTGCACGGTCTCGATGCGGAACGGGCTCGTCCCGTCCGCACTCGGCGTCTCGAGCGTGCCCGTGACGACGTCAGCGAGACTTGCTCCGACGGCATTCGCGATCGCGCTCGCATTGGTCGGCGAACCGTCGGTCACCGTGATGTCGATGATGACGCTGTCGATCGGGGTCTGCGTCGCCACCTTCTCCGCGAGTTCGTTCGACGTCATGCGGAGCCCGAGTTCGTCGATCACCGGTTGGAGGACGCGGGCTCCGGTGGCCACCGCCGCGAAGGACTGCACCTTCTGCTCCGCGGCTGTGCCTCCTTGAGCGAGCTCACTCGAGTTGGTGGAACCGCCGACGGAAACGTACAGGCTCGTGGTCGCCTTGTACTCCGGCACGGCAGTGACGTTGACGGCTGCGGCTCCGAGCAGGCCGAGCACGGCGCCGCCGAGGATGAGGAGCCACCCCTTGCGGATGGTGTGGAGCACGGTTGAGAGGTACATGACGTTCCGTTCTGGTTCGGGTTGCGGTGGTGGATGGTCAGAGGAGGGATCGGTACAGCTCCACGTGTTCTTGGACTGCACGATCGATCCCCAGGCGGTCGCGAACGGTCGTCGCGTTCTGCTCGAAGGCGGCCGCGGCCTCGGCGTAGTGGTCCACACGGCGAAGCGCCAGGTCGAACCAGCGTTCGGCGTCGTCCGGGTGCGGCCGCTCCCAACCGCCTGGGACTTGCTCGTCGGCTCCGCTGACGTCGAAGAGCAGGACGGGCAGCGCCGTCAGCGCGGCCTCACTCGTCACGGTCGAGAGTGCCTCGCGGTGCGACGGCAGGACCAGGAAGTGTGACTTCGCCATCTCAGGGCCGATCTCGTCCCGAGTGCGCGTGCCGAGGTACTCGACGGCGTCGGCGACTCCGAGACGACGTGCTTCGGCCTCGAGATCGGGGCGCAGGGTGTCGCGGTGGGAGATGATCCGGAGCCGAGTCGGGTGGCCCGCTGCGCGCATCCGCCGGACGAGCTCGAGTGCCAGGTGCACCCGCTTGAACGCCACGAGCTGGCCCACGTACAGCAGCTCCCAGGGCTCCCCTGGAGCCGGAGCCCGATGCGGCTCCGGTCCGAAACGTTCGACGGCCAGCGCGCTGCGGATGACGGCGACCTTGTCCCCTTGCACGTGCCTCCCCCAGCCGACGACGTTCGTCCTCGGTGAAGACGACGACACGGTCGGCGCGCCGCTCGACAGCGTTGCGGACGAGACGGTGGTGCCACGGCTTCCACCCGCTCGTGTGGTGCGTGAATACGATCCGCTGCCGCGAGGGGGGGCCAGCGCTCGGAGACATGCGTTCGTGAGGTGGTTCAGGTGGACGATGTCGTACGGGCGCCAGTCACCGCGGAAGTTCGGCGGCGCGGTCGTCACGTCGACACCGATCGCCGACAAGCCGTCGGCCAGCAGGCTGTCGGGGGTCTCGGCCATGTGGGTGGCGCGGTACTCCGCGGTCTGGCCGAAGATGCCCGAGAGCATGAGGATCTTCACGATGTGACCTTTCGTTCTTGGTCGAGGCACGTGCCTCAGGTGGGGTGCTGACGAACCCGAGGACCATCGGCACGAGGACGAAGTAGATGATGTTCTGCTCGATGACTCCGAACGAGGTGACGCCGGCCTGAGCGCTCCAGAGCACCAGCAGCGCACTCCCGTAGGCGGAGAGCACCGTGCTCGTCCCGAGGCGGAGGGTGTCGCTCAGGCTCAGCAGGAGGGCTGCGAACGCGCCGGCGAGCACCACCCCGATGAGTCCGAAGCAGAGGTACCCCTCGAACCAGGTCGGCAGGAGCTGGTCCTTCCCGAGGAAGCTGTGGTAAACGACGTGGTTGTAGACGGCGGTGCTCGACGCGGTCCTCGCCACGTCGGGCGCTCCTGGGATCGGCGACAGCAAGGACAAGCCGAAGGTGCGGATGCCGAAGGGGTTCGATGCCTCTATCCAGGGCAGCGCCGCCGCGAGTTGCATCGGCGTCCCGAAGTAGGGGATCACGGACTGGAGCGCCGGGACGATCCCGATGGAGGGCGCGTCCAACGCCGTCCGACTGACCCAGAGTGTGGCCCGGAGCGTCCCGATGCCGACGAAGAACGTCCCGAGCGCGGCCACTGCGGTGATCATCGGCACGGTCTCCAGACGGCGTCCCGACCGGTCGAGGAACACGAACACCACCGCGAAGACCGCGTACGCCACCGTCGCCCGGTTCAACCCGTAGGACGCGAGTCCGAAGACGAGGACGAGCCCGAGCGGCAGGAGCAGCCACAGCCAGCGTCGGCCTTCCGAGCGACGTCGACGGAGTTCGAGGACGAGGCCGACGAACAGCAGCGGCCGGAGCACCATGCCGAGGAGCACGACCCCGCTGCTCCCAATCTGGTCGTTGCCCTGGAGCTGCTCGATCGCTCCGGAGAGGAAGCCGACGACGGCGGCAGGGGTCGGGAAGCGGATGACCATACCGACGCAGCCGACGACGATCAGGACCCACGTCGGGATGCGCGACGGTCGGAGTCGAGCGACCTGACGTCCGGTACCGCTGCTCGTCCGGACGCGGACCAGTCCGACGACGAGCCTCACGACGATCGCGGTGGCGAAGAACGTCGATCCGAGGAACAGCACCGTCCGCGAGTCCTCCACGTTCCCCAGCCGGTAGTGGAACGCCGAACCGTTGCCCACGTACTGGATGATCACCGGCGCGACACAGCCGCGGGCGGCTTCCCAGGCGGTGAAGAGCGTCAAGCCGTCGAAGCGGACCGGGAGCGTGAGCAGCCTGGAGACCTCGAGCGAGAGGACGACGAGGACCGCGTGCACGACGACGGGGACCGTGAAGGCACGCTCGTCACCGTGCCCGAACACCAGGAAGCCGAGGCTGAGCAAGACGGGCACGACGGCTGCTGCGCGCACGAGGTGGTGGACCGCCGCGCGACTGTCGTCGATCGCTCGGACGACCGCGCTCGCCGTCGTCATCTCGCAGCCACCGATGCGGACGCCCGCCGAGCACTGCGGCCGCGGAGTCCTGCGAGCCGGACGGCGATGCCTGCGACGTGCCCGATGCCGGACGCGAGGACGACCGTGCTCAACGCCCCTCCGAGGGCGACGGTCACCGCCAACGACGCAGCGGTCGCACCGCACGCGACGAGGTCCGCGAGCACCCAGGTCCGCCAGGCTCGGCGCGCGACGCAGACCTGTCCGACACAGATCAGGACCGCCCGCACCGATGTCACCACCAGGACCGCGACCGTCACCGGTACGACCCCCCGGGTACCGGTCGATCAGCTCGGGGAAGCCGAGGGTGAGGAACAGGAGCGACACCACCGAGCCGATGGCGCAGAGCACTCCCACGACCATGACGAACGACCGAGGGGGTCCACCTCCCCGGGGCGTCGGTCCCCTCGACGAAGTGGCGGACAACGACCTTCCCGAGGTACACCGGCGCGACCGTGATGACGGACGCGAAACGCATCGCGACGCCGTACACCCCCATCGCCACCGCTCCTCCGACCGCACCGACCGCGGCGATGACCATCCAGACCGCGACCTGCCCGAGCAGATTCGCCGCGATCCCGGACACAGCGCCCTCGCGTGCGCTCGGATCCAGACGGACGGGCGCCTGAGGTCGGCCGATGCCGCAGACCAGGACCACGATGGCGATCACGAGGTCAGGGATGACCAGTCCTGCGGCTGCAGCGCCGCCGTCGACCAGTGAACCGATGAGGACGGCGGCTGCAGCGCCACCGACACCACGGAGCGCATCGACCGCGGCGGCGGCACCGGGACGACCGGAGCCCGCGAGGACACCGACGAGCACCTCCGCCACCGGGACCGCACCGCCGAGCGCTCCGGCGACGAGTGCCGGTACGAGCCCGTCGGGCGTCGAGGGGTGGGTGAGGGCGATGAAGCCGACGAGCACGACGAGGAAGGACGCGCACGCGTTGGCGACGAGCACGCCGGCCCGGAGGCGGACCATCGCGCCGACGGCAGCGCACAACCCCGGACCGTCGACACCGTGGGCAGCCGCGGCCGTGTTGGCGGTGATGCCGACGGTGCTGCCGACAACGCTCGCTGCTCCGACTACGAGCGTCTGCAACACGGCGAACTCACCGTACTGCTCGGGCCTGACGAGCGTGGCGAACCACGCGAGCGCCAGGAACTGCACGCCCCGGCCAGCGATGCCCGGGGCCGCCGAAGCAAGCAGCACGAACACCTGACCGCCCTTCCCTCGTGTGCTCGGGCCGTACGACGGCCTCCTGAACGACTCCATTCCCATAATATACTGTATGTGTATGTCGAACTTCTATTCACGGTGCGCTCCGCCCCGCGTTACCGTCGCCATCCCGACCGTGCGCCTGGACGCCCATCTGGACGCGGCGGTGACCTCCGCCCTCACGCAGACCATCGACGACCTCGAAGTGGTCGTGGCGTTGGACGGCGAGCCGATCGAGGACGACCGACGATCCTGGATGGCCGACCCTCGCGTCCGGATCCGCACCAGGCCCTCCCGACGGGGTACGGCTGCGACGCTGAACGCCGTCCTCGGCGCGACGAACACGCCGTTCTTCGCGCGGTTGGACGCAGACGACATCGCTGAACCACATCGTCTCGAGCGACAGATCGCAGCGCTCGACGAGCATCCCGAGTGGTCCGGCGTCGGATCGGCCGCCACGGTGATCGACGAGAGCGGACGACCGCTGGGACACATCGACGTCCCGACGGAGGACACCGCTCGGCAACTCCTTCGGCGGAACGTCTTCGTCCACTCGGCGATGGTGCTCCGGCGATCGCCTCTGGAGCGTGTAGGCGGCTACGACCCGGACTGCGTGCGGATGCAGGACTACGACCTCTGGCTGCGCCTCAGTGCGACATGCACCCTCGGGAACGTCCCGGAGCGATTGGTGCAGTACCGGGTGCACGACGGCATGCACAGCCGGAGGACCCCTGCCTTCTCGGCGTCGGCGCGGAAGGTGATCGCCTCGCGTCGTCGACTCGCACGCAGCCTGGGGAAGCCGCTCGTCCTCCAGTTCGCGCACGATACCGGCTGGACCGCCGGTCAGGTGTTGCGGAATGCGGGTCTCCGCAGACCGCGCTACCTCGTCACCACGTGACCGATTCCCACCACCCCTTCGGAGGCCCCTCATGCCCACCCCCCCGCTCCGGCACCCTCGTCGTCAAGACGGTCGACGCGACCCTCGACGTCGTGATGCGAGATCAGCTACGCCACCTCACCACGACCTCGTTGGCACCCGTCACCATGGCTGCCGGCGACACCGGGCGCCTCGATCGCGTCGCTGCGCGGGAGGGCGTGCCAGCCCACGCCCTCGCGCTCGCCCGGGATCCGTCCCCTACACGTGACCTCCGCGCACTGCTCGAGCTCGTCCGGCTCATGCGACAGCTGCGTCCTGAGACGGTCGTGTACGGCACGCCGAAGGCCACCCTGCTCGCAGGTGTCGCCGCTCGGCTCACGGGAGTGCCGACTCGCGTACAGGTCCTCCACGGCCTCCGACTCGAAACTGCACACGGCATCTGGCGGCGGCTCCTCGTCGCGGCGGAGCGTCTGTCCATGACCATGTCGACGCACACCCTTGCGGTCGGTCACGGCCTTCGTCGACGGTGCGGGGGAACTCGGACTGCCCACCACCCGCATCGACGTCGTCGGTGCGGGTTCGGTGGTCGGGACCGACGTCGCCCGTGCGACCGCGATCGCCGACGATGCCGCACTCCGAGCGTCCGTTCGTGGTCGCTGGGGGGCTGCGTGGTGACGAGTTCGTGATCGGCTTCGTGGGGCGCGTCACCCGGGACAAGGGCATCGAGACCCTCGTCCGCGCCGTCGCGGACGTCCGCGACAGCGGGATCCCGGCCCATCTGGTGCTGATCGGACTGGATGAGGGCGTCGACCTCCTCGACGACGACGTCCGCACGCTGCTGCGCAGTGACTGGGTGACCATGACCGGCAACGTGGACGACCCCGCAGAGCAGTACAGCGGATTCGATGTCTTCTGCCTCCCGTCACATCGCGAGGGCCTGCCGACCGTCGTCCTGGAAGCGTGGGCGACACGCCTCCCCCGTGGTGGCGAGCGACTGCACCGGCCTGGCCGATCTGGTGGCGCACGGCCAGACGGGACTCGTCGTTCCGGTCGGCGACCGACGAGCGACGGGAGAGGCGCTCAGAGCGGTGGCAACCGACCGATCGCTCCGACGTGCGATCGCGGACGGCGGACATCGTCGTGCCGTCGAGGACTTCGACCGGTCCGTGGTCTGGGACGCGTTCACCCGGTACGTCGAGAGGGCTCGATCGGAGCGTCGCGAGTCCCGTCGGGGGGCGCCGTCGCCGCCCGTGACGCACGACGGAAGGGGCGGTTCGAGTTCGGTCGAACCGCCCCTTCCGTTCCACCGGGACGAGGATGGCCTGAGCGACGCAGACCGTGCTGCCGGCTCAGACTCCGACGAGGTGTCGATCGGTGCCATCGAGCCGATCGTGGTCCCGGTCGGACGGGATGTCGTTCGCATCTGCGGTTGCCTCGAGCACTGCTGCTCGCTTCGCGACCACGTCGTCCGTCGCGGCGAGTGCGCAGGGCTCAGCACCGGAGGCACCACGTCGAGCGAGGACTTCCGGCACGGTGCGGAGCAGGACGACGAAGTCGAGACCGAGTGAGCGACGTCGGACGTACTCGAGGTCGTACTCGAAGCGTCGGACGTACTCGAGGTCGTTCCGTCCGTTGACCTGCGCGAGCCCGGTGATCCCCGGCCGGACAGCGTGCCGAAGTCCGTGGCCGTCCTGTGCGTGGTGCTCGATGAACATCGCGAGCATCGGGCGCGGGCCGACGATGCTCATCTCGCCGCAAAGCACGTTGAGCAGGTTCGGGAGTTCATCCAGGCTCGTCGCGCGCAGGAACGCACCGAGCGGAGTGACACGGAGGTGGTCACTCGCGGTGCCACTGCCGTCGGTGTCCGGCAGCATGGTCCGGAACTTGAGCATCGAGAAGGTCGACCCATGGAGCCCGGTCCGTCGCTGCCGGAAGAACACCGGTCGACCCTGCACGATGAGCAGCGCAACGGTCACGATCGCCCACACGGGCGCTGAGAGGACGAGCAGGACCAGTGCCGCGATGACATCGAGGACACGCTTGGTTCGGTCGTACGGATGGTTCGGGAGCATCGGATTCCTTCCGGGATGAACAGCGAGTACGGCGCGGGCTCGGTCAACCGGCCGATCGAGCCGAGGTGGCGGTCAGGGAAGCGGACCACGCACTCGTGACCGCGTCGACGACGTCGTGGCGGGCCCGCCAACCGAGGAGTTGACGAGCGCGTGAAGGATCAGCCACGACGGTCACGGGGTCACCAGCGCGCGGCGGGAAGGCCTCGATGGCCGCCGGACGTGCGGCGCAAGCCGACACCGCCTGCACGATCTCCAGCACCGAGGTCCCACGGCCCGTTCCGAGGTTGAGCGCGGTGTGCCCGGCGTCCGCTCCGCAGAGGTGTTCGAGCGCGGCGACGTGTGCATCCGCGAGATCGACGACGTGGATGTAGTCGCGGACGCAGGAACCGTCCTGCGTCGGGTGGTCGACCCCGAAGACCGGCACCGGGCACCCCTCCCGCACCGCGCGCATGACGATCGGGACGAGATTCGCTTCCGTTCGGTCGCGCAGTTGCGGCCATCCCGTCCCCGCGACGTTGAAGTAGCGCAAGCTGATCCCCCCGCAGTCCCCACGCATGGGCCGCGTTGGCGAGCATCCACTCCCCCGACGAGCTTCGACTGCCCGTAGGGGTTGACCGGCGCGCAGGGATGGTCTTCACGCACCTGTCCACCGGACACCTCGCCGTACACCGCAGCCGACGAGGAGAAGACCATCGCGCGGACGCCGCGGTCCTCCATCGCTGCCAAGAGGTTGGTCAAGCCACCGATGTTGCGATCGAAGTACCAGGTGGGGCGGTCAACGGATTCTCCGACCTGCTTCATGGCCGCGAGGTGCACGACACTTCCGACACCATGAGTTCGGATGGTCGCGTCGAGGCGAGCTCGTGCGTGGACGGAAGCGAGGTCGAGATGAACGAAGGGGACGTCGTCGACACGTTCCAGTTCTCCGGTGGAGAGGTCGTCGACCACGACGACCTCGCGACCGGCGTCCACGAGGAGCCGGACCACATGGGACCCGATGTAGCCCGCACCGCCCGTGACCAGCACCGCAGGATGACGTGGTGAAAACATGATGTTCAAAATATCACAGCCGAAATATGGCTGCGAGTTGCTCTCGAACGGGCCCGCCGAGTTCGCGCAGCAACAGCGGTGAGGTGGGACCGGTCGCGGTACACGAGCACGTTCCAGAGCACCGGGGAGCAAGAGTGGGAGCACAGCGCCGGCACGGGATCGATGACCGTCACCGATGGCGCGAGGCCGCTGACCCACCGACGGACGTCGGCGTCGAGCAGCACCCCGCTGGGATGCGCACATCGATCCACCGCCTCGAGGTGGCTCGCGAGACACTCGTTCGGATCGGACGGCCACGACGGGGTGTCCTGTACGAAGACGACCCGCGTGCCGGGCCGCAGGGCGGCCAGGGATCGCCGGACTCCGTCTCGCCAAACGCGCTCGAAGGGGCCGTCGCCCACCTGTCGCCCCCCGGTAGAGCGCCGTCGCCTCTCCGACCACGACGACCTCCGGATGTTCTGCGCGGATGCTCGCGAGCGTTTCGCGCCGCCACGCATCGCACTCCCGGTACTCCCGACCGAGTTGCGGGTTGACCACACGGATGTCCGCGAACGGGCAGGCAGCCCGACCATGGACGGTCAGACCCACCCGTGCGTCCCTCGCAGCACGTCGTACGACATCTGCCCACTGCATCGCGTGGCTGTCCCCGACGAGCGCGACACGACGGGTTCGTCTCGGCTCGATCACACACGGCTCGGCGGGTGGGTCGAGCAGGTTCGCCACGCAGTGGGCCGAGTACGGGAAGGGCAGGTCGCGAAGCGCATCGGTGAGCGCCGGGGTGACGTTCGCCGGGACGACGTCGGGGGGCGCTCGGTCTCGGAGCGATGCGCGCAGCGTCAGGGCCGGCCACCCGCACGTCCGACGAGGTGCGAGCCGACACGGCGACCGCACTCGGTACGACGAGCGTGGCGACCGCCGCCACGGCGAGCAGGCTCGTCGTCCGAGGACGGCAGCGCTCGAGGAATCGACGAGCGCGCCGCTCCAGGACTGCAGCACTCCCCAGACCGACGGAGACCGTCGCGACCAGGAGCACGAGGCGGAACGGCCAGGGTGTGGGTGCTCCGCGGACGAGGACCGGAAGGGCGAGGAGCGGCCAGTGCCACAGGTAGATCGAGTACGAAGCATCACCGAGCACCACCATCGGCCGTGTACTGAGCAGACGCCGCACCACGTCGAACCGAGCCGAGGTGCCCGGGAGCAGGAGGGTCATGGTCCCCAGCACCGGGAGGAGCGTCAGCAGGCCGGGTTGCACGGTCTCCGGCCCGGCGAGGGCCACACCGGCGGCGACGAGGAGCAGACCGGCGACACGCACCACCGCGGTGACGGCGGGGGGCGAACGCGAACGCGGGGCCCACAGCGAGCAGCGCACCCGCCAAAAACTCCCAAGCACGGCTGGGCAGCATGAAGAAGGCGAACGGTTCCGCCACTGCTCGGGCCATCGGAACGCTCGCGAGTGAGACGACGAGTCCGAACCCTGTGACCCAGATCGCACCGCGCCGCTCCGCGAACCGCAGTGCCAGAACCAGCACCACTGGCCAAACGGCGTAGAACTGCACCTCGAGCCCGAGTGACCAGAACTGCCGGAATGCGCTCACCGTGTCGTCTTGCAGGTAGTCGACACCGCGGACCGCGAGGAGGAGGTTCTCGTAGCCGAACACGGCCGCGGTCGCTTCAGGGACCAACTGCGGACGCGCCAGCGGCGAAGCCGCCAGGAGCGCGACGACGAAGGTCGACAGGGCGACCACGACGGCCGTCGGAGCGAGGCGTGAGAAGCGTGCCCGGGTGAACGCCACCAGATCGATCGCACCGGAACGGCGATGCTCGGCGAGCAACATGGTCGTGACCACGTACCCGGAGAGCACGAGGAACACGTCCACGCCGAGGAAGCCGCCGTCCAGTCCTGGCACGTCCGCGTGGAAGGCGAGCACGAGGGCAGCGGCGACGGCTCGGACGCCCTGGAGCTCGGGACGAGTGCTGCGTCGGCGTCGAAGCGGATCGGCTGTCAGATGCAGGAACACGAGGACATGATGGCCGATGTGTAACTCAAGTATCAGCACACTGGTATTCACGTGGAGAACATGCACAACGAAAGGGGTTCGTCCCGGTCACCTCGCCCGGCATGGTCATCGGACACCCGCGGGAGCATCTCGCGGGCACGCCGATCCAACCGCCCGTAACCCGGCGGACGAGCCGCGTGTAGCCCTCGAGGATGTGCCCGCCGGCAATGACGCTCAGCGGACTCGTCGCGTCGAACCGGTTTCGGGCCATGCGAACGCCGTCACGGGCGTTCCTGGTCGGGTCGGTACGCCAGAGCGGATTGGTCGAATCCGCCAGCCGACGGAGGTTCCGGCCGGTGCCGTGCACTATCGTCAGCTCGGTCACCCTGCGGTAGGGCCAGCCGTACTGGCCGGAGCAGAACTGCACGACGGATGTGTGCTGGGCGGCGTGCTGGTCGAGATGCCGGCGGACCGACTCCGACGACGGCTCGTCCGCTCGACGAGCCGTCCCTCCCTCAAGGATCTCCACCGGTGTACGGAGTCACGGGGGGCGTCGGTCACCCGGCCACGGAGTGACCGGGTGACGTGGTGCAAGCCGGCCCCGCGCCTCCCGTCCGTCAGGACAGGACGTCAGTCGCGACGCGTCTCGAGCGCGTTCGCCCGTGCGACTCCCCCCGTACCACCGCGCCGAGTCCTTCGGCGTCCGCTCGAACGTCTCCCGGTCCCATGCGACGAGCCCGAACGTCGGCCGGAACCCGGAGGCCCACTCGTAGTTGTCGAGCAGCGACCAGTGCTGGTAGCCGAGGACCTCGATGCCGTCCTCGATGCAGCGGTGGATCCCCTCGAGGGCGCCCTGCGTGTAGGCGATCCGGCGGGTGTCGTCGGCGGTGGCGATGCCGTTCTCGGTGATCATCAGCGGGACACCGCCGGAGAGCGCCCACGCCGACCGCAGGCCGTCCGCCGAGGCCTCGGGGTAGAACTCCCACCCGGTCAGCGTCGTCTCGACATCGTCGGCGACGGGCAACGGACCGGAGGGGCCGATGAACGTGCGGGTGTAGGCCTGCACGCCGAGGAAGTCGTCGCCCGCAGCGGCCTCGAGGTACCAGTCGTCACGCGGGTACCCGTACTCGCGGAGCATCTCCTCGGAGCCGGGCTCACCGTTCGCCCGGAACGCCTGGGTCGCGACGGTCCACCCGGACTTGAGGCCCGACACCTGTGACAGCACGTCTCGCGACCGCCGGTGGCTGGCCAGCAGGGCGTCGGCGACGCCCAGGTCCGGGTTCGGCAGGCCGTAGGCGACGAGGTTCGCGGCGTCCTCACCACCCGCGAGCATCGCCGCGATGTTCGGCTCGTTGATCGTGCAGACGTAGCGGACGCCGTCCTGCACGACCGGGAGCGCGGCCTCGGTGTAGCGGGCGAACAAGTCGGCGGCGTCGGGTGCACGCCAGAAGCCGTCGCGTTCGAACCACCGGGGCACGGTGAAGTGCATGAGGGTGACGATCGGTTCGATGCCGGCCTCGTGGCAAGCCTCGACCATGCGGCGGTAGTGGTCGACCTCGGCGCGGGAGACGAACCCGCGCTCGGGCTCGATGCGGGCCCACTCGATGCTGAACCGGTAGGAGTTCAGGCCGAGGTCGGCGGCGATGCGGATGTCCTCGCGGTAGCGGTGGTAGCTGTCCGCGGCGTCGCCGGAGGGCTCGACGATGGTGGTGTCGGGCTCGTGCTCGTGCACCCACCAGTTGGAGCCTACGTTGTTGCCCTCGATCTGGTGGGCGGCGGTGGCGGCACCCCAGAGGAAGCCGTCGGGGAACTGCAGCGTGGTGATGATGGTGCCTTTCAGGTGCGAGCCGGTGCGAGCCGGTGCGTGCCGGCCGAGGAAGTCGTCGAACAGCGCGATGGTCGCGGCCGGGTTCTCGACGTGGGGGGCCGTGGTAGCTCGTGGGGACGACCTCGTAGCTGGCGCCGGTGTCCTCGGCCATCTGCCGCTGCCACGGGATCGGCCAGGCGCCGTCCCACTCGCCGTGCGCCACGAGGACCGGGAGCCCGGTCGCGCGGAGTTCGGCGGACGAATCGGTGTGGTCCTCGAGGATGTGTCCGCCAGCGACGACGCTCAGGGGGGCTCGTGGCGTCGAAGCGGTCGCGCACCATGCGGACGTCGTCGGGGAGGTCCTCGTCGGGTCGGTACGCCCAGAGCGGGTTCGTGGCGTCGAACAGCGTGCGGTTGTTCCCGCCGGTGTCGTGCAGGATCGTGAGCTCGGTGACCTTGCGGTAGGGCCAGCCGTACGGGCCGGAGCAGAACTGCACGACGCTGCGGAACGACCCCGGCGAGGCGATGGCGGCCGCGCGGGCGATCACGCCGCCGAGCGAGTGACCGATCAGGTGCACCGGGGCGCCGTCGTCGAGCAGCGCCGCGACCCGGACGACGTCGGCCGCTTCCTCGTCGAGCGAGTAGTCGGACGGCGAGGTCGGTGCTGCCGAGTCGGCCTGGCCGCGGCGGCTGATCGCGACCGCGGTCCAGCCGGCCTCGCGCAGCAGGGGCATGAAGGTGCGCCAGTCCTCCTTCGACCCGGTGTACCCGGGGACGATCAGGACCGTGCCCTTCGACTCCCCCCGCAGGGACGACGCGGTAGGCGGTGAGCCGACCGACGGGCAGGTCGATGCCGACGGCGTCGACACCCTCCGGAGTCGGGAGGTGCCCGAAGGGCGGAACGGGCGGGAAGTCGAGCAAGGTCGTCATCCGAGCAGTGTCCGCCGCGGGTTCGGGACCGCGTCCAGCAGCGCGACCGTGTAGTCGTCCTGCGGGTGCTGCAGTACCTCGGCCGTCCTGCCGCGCTCGACCACGGCGCCGTCGTGCAGCACCATGATGTCGTCGGTGATGAGGCGGGCGCTCAGCAGGTCGTGCGTGATGTAGAGGAGCGAGACGCCCCACTGCTCCCGCAGGTCCTCGAGCAGCGCGAGGACGCCGGCCCGCAGCGTCACGTCGAGCATCGAGACGGGCTCGTCGGCGATGATCACCTGCGGGTCGCTGGCCAGCGCCCGGGCGATGACCACACGCTGCCGCTGCCCGCCGGAGAGCTGGTGCGGGAGCTTCTGCGCGAACTGCTCGACGGGCGTCAGGCCCACGGTCTCGAGGATCTCGAGCATCCGACGCCGGGCATCGCGCCCGCGGAGTCCGGTGTAGTTCGCGATCGGTCGGGACAGGATGTACTCCACCGTGTGCAGCGGGTTGAGCGCCGCGTACGGGTCCTGGAACACCATCTGCACCTCGGAGCGCAGGTCCTTCAGACCGCGCCTCCCGAGCTTCGCCACGTCCGTGTCGCCGAAGCGCACCGTGCCCGAGGTCGGCTGCTCGACGCCGGTGAGCATCTTCGCGATGGTCGACTTGCCCGAGCCGGACTGGCCGACCAGGGCGAGCGACTGCCCGGGCTCGAGGGTGAACGACACGTCGCGGACGGCCTGCACGGGCTGCTCGCCACGACGGGGCGCCGGGTACGTCTTGACCAGGTGGTCGACGACGATCGGGTTCTTCGCGGCCGAGCGCTCCCGGGAGCCGACGGTGGCGAAGGACGAGGTGGTCTCCTGACGGGACGCCGAGCGCTGCGACCGGTCCGGGAACCCCGGCAACGACACGACCTCAGCCCGCGGGTCCGCGTAGTGCGACAGCAGCATCGTCGTGTAGTCGTCCTGCGGGTCACGGAGGACCTCGAGCGAGCGGCCGTCCTCGACGATCCGCCCCTCGTGCATGACGAGCACGCGCTCGGTCGCCTCGAGCACGATGCCGAGGTCGTGGCTGATGAGGATCGCGGTGAACCCCTCGGAACGCTGCAGCTCGATGATCGTGTCCATCACGGCGTGCTGCACGAGCACGTCGAGGGCCGTGGTCGGCTCGTCGAACACCATGAGCTGCGGCTCGAGCGACAGGGCGAGGGCGATCGACACGCGCTGCCGCATGCCGCCGGAGAGCTCCCCCCGGGTACCGCGCGAGCATGGTCTCGGGCAGCTTCACCTTGCCGATGAGCTCGCGCATCCGGGCGTCCCACCGCTCGCGGGGCACATGACCGTGGGCCCTGAAGACGTCGATGAAGTGGTTGCGGATCGTCCGTACCGGGTTGAGCGCGTTCATGCCGGACTGCAGCACCATGGCGAAACCGCCCTGGCGCTGGCGCCGGAGCTCCTCGTCGCCGAGGTCGCGGATGTCGCTCCCGCCGAAGACGATGTTGCCGCCGTTGGTGCGCGCCGGCGGCTTCTGCAGCCGGGTGAGCGCGTAGCCGAGCGTCGACTTGCCGGAGCCGGACTCGCCGACCAGGCCGACGAACTCGCCCTTGCGCAGGGAGAAGGAGACGTGGTCGACGGCCTGGACGGCCGTCTGGCCGGCCGACTCGTAGACGACGGACAGGTCGCGGACGTCGAGCAGGACGTCGGTCCGGCCCTGGTCCTGCGGAGTTCCGGACGGGAGGCGCGTGGCGGCGCCGCCACGCGCCTCCAGGCCGTCGCTGGTTGCGCCGCTCATGCGGTGACCTCCTTGCGCTTGCGGCGCGCGCCCTCGCGCAGCCGCGGGTTGGACACGGCGTCGACGCCGAAGTTGATCAGGGTGAGGCTCATCGCCAGGAGGGCGATGCAGAGACCCGGGGCGAACAGCAGGATCCACTGACCGGTGAGCAGCGCGTTCGAGTTCTGCGCCCAGTAGAGGATCGTGCCCCAGCTGACGATCGACGAGTCACCGAGTCCGAGGAACTCGAGGCCCGCCTCAGCGAGGATCGCGCTCGTCGCCGCGCCGAAGAAGCTGCCGACGATCAGGGACGTCATGTTCGGCAGGATCTCGCGGAAGACGATGCGCGTCGCACCGTCGCCGGAGAACTGCGCGGCCGTGACGAAGTCGCGGCTGCGCAGGGACTGCGTCTGGCTGCGGAGGACGCGCGCGCCCCACGCCCAGCCGGTGACGACGATCACGGCGATGATCACCGCGATGCCGCCGTTCTGCAGGTACGCCGCGATGACGATCATCAGGGGAAGACCCGGGATGACGAGGAAGAGGTTCACGATGAACCCGATGACCTCGGCGACCCAGCCGCGGATGTAGCCCCAGCTCAGACCGATCGCGACGGCGACGAGCGTGGAGAGGAAGCCCGCGACCGCGCCGACGAGCACGGAGACCCGGGCGCCGTAGATCAACTGGGAGAGGACGTCCTCGCCGGCGGCGGTGGTGCCCATCCAGTGCGCCCACGTGGCGTCGGCGTTGCGCTCGAAGCCGTTCTGGCTGGCGCCGTAGGGGGGCGAGGAGCGGGGCGGACAGGGCGATGAGGACGAAGGCGCCGAGGATGCAGATGCCGACGCGGGCCTTGGTGTTGCTCCAGACGACGCCGAGCTGGCGAGCGGCTGCCCTGAGCTTGGAGGGGGGCGGTTTCCTGTTCTCCTCGGGTCCGTACTGCCACCGTTGTGTCCGGTGCTTTCGTGGTGGTCATCGGCGCGTCCTCGGGTCCAGGACGCCGTACAGGACGTCCACGATGAAGTTGGCGATGAGCACCGACACGGTGATCATCAGGAAGAGGGCCTGCATCAGCGGGTAGTCCTGCCCGATCACGGCGTTGAACAGCAGGTAGCCGATGCCCGGGTAGCCGAACACCTGCTCGACCAGCACCGAGCCGCCGACGACACCGCCGAGTGCCAGGCCGAAGCCGGTCAGGTTCGGCAGGATCGCGTTCCGGGCGGCGTAGCGGACGGCGACCGTGCGACCGCGGAGGCCGTTCGCCTCGGCGAAGGTGACGTAGTCGTCGCCGAGCGTGTTGATCATCGCGTTGCGCATGCCGATGATCCAGCCGCCCAGGCTCGTCACGAGGATCGTCACCGCCGGCAGGATCGCGTGCCGCAGGACGTCGCCGATGTAGGTGCCGTTCCAGCCCGGGACGCTCGTCGCGGACGAGGCACCGGTGGTCGGGAACCAGTGCAGGACGTAGCCGAGGAAGAACAGCAGCAGGAGCGCCGTCCAGAAGTACGGGAACGTCGACATGAAGGAGCCCGACAGGGTCGGGAGCGAGTCGAGCCAGGTGCCGCGCTTCCACGCCGCCGCGACGCCGATCAGCGTGCCGATGACGAACGCCAGGATCGTCACCGTTCCGACGAGCACGAGCGTGTACGGCAGGGCACGGCCGACCAGGTCGCCGACGGGCTGCGGGTAGAACGTGTAGCTCGTGCCGAAGTCGAGCGTGACGACCTGGTGCAGGTAGCTGACGTACTGGTCCCAGAGGTTGCCGCTGGGGACGCCGAGCTGGGCCTCGATGGCCTTCTTCGTGGCGTCGGTGACCGGACCGTTCTGGCTGAGCTTCGCGAGCGCCGCATCGGACGGGCTGCCCGGCATGAGACGCGGGAGCACGAAGTTCAGCGTGACCGCAGCCCAGAGGGTCAGGACGAAGAGGACGAGTTTCTGGAGGACGTACTTCACTTGGCCTGCTCCTCCAGGATCTTCTTGCCCGCCGCACTGTCACGGAGCCGGAGCTTCGTGAAGATCAACAGCGGTGCGGAGTCGTAGTTCTGCGGTGCCATGTACGGGTCCTCGGCACTCGGCCAGCCGACGAACTTGCCGGTGTTGAACAGGCCCCAGAGTCCGCCGTAGTACATGCCGATCACGGGCAGGTCGTCGTACACGATGGCCTGCAGCTTGTTGAGGATCTGCTGCTGCTCGCCCCGGTCGGTCGTGCCGCGGTACTCGTCGAGGAGCTTCTGGGTGTCCGCGTTCTTGTACCGCTCGAAGTTGTTCACCGTCGACTTGCCGACCGGCTGGTAGAAGTCGCTCGACAGCAGTGAGTTGTAGGCCTGGAAGACGTCACCGTTCCCCATGCCGCCCATCGCCATGTCGAACGTGCCGTTGTTGATGTTCTGCTGGTAGCCGGCGGGTTGCGGAGCCTGGATCTGCACCTCCACGCCGATCTTCCCGAGGTCACGCTGCACCTGCTGTGCGGCACGGAGCCAGTCCGAGTAGCCGTTCGCGGTCATCAGGGTGATCTCGAGCTGCTTGCCGTCCTTGACGAGCTTGCCGCCCTGCTGCTCGTAGCCGGACTTCGCGAACTCGGCCAGGGCGCGGTCGGTGTCCTGCGTGATCATCCCCTCGTCGGGGATCGACGGGTCGAGGTACTGCTCCTGGTTCGGCAGGATCAAGCCGGTCTGACCCGCTGCGCTGAGGTTGCCCTCGGAGGCGGTCTCGGCGATGCCGTCGCGGTCGAGCGCGTACGAGATGCCCTTGCGCACGTTGACGTCGTTGTACGGCGCCTTCGTCAGGTTCGGGATGAGGCCGATCACGCCGCCGGCAGGGAACCACCACTTGTTGTCCGGCGATGCAGCGCCCCACGTGCCCTCGACGTCCGAGATGAACGAGTACGCCCAGTCGTAGCCGCGTGTGACGGTGTCGAGCTGCGTGTTCGTCGCGGGGAGCACGAGGTGCTCGATCGCGATCTCGTCGGCCTGCCAGTACGTCGGGTTCTTGTCCATCGAGTACTGCTGGTCGGAGTAGTTGCCGAGCACGAACGGGCCGGTGCCGACGGGGTCTGGGTCACGCCAGGTGACGGGGTCCTTCACCGTGCCGTAGTGGTGCTCGGGCAGGATGTACGTCGCGCCGATGATGTTGAGGCTCGGGACGTCCTCGCCCTTGAGGTGGAAGACCAGGTGGTCGCCGTCCCGCTCGATGCGGTCGATGTGCTGCCACGCGCCCTTCACGTCCATCGCGGGGAACTCCTTGAGGAGGTCGAACGTGAAGACGACGTCCTCTGGCGTGAACTCCGTGCCGTCGGACCACTCGACGCCCTTCCGGATCGTCATGTCGATCGTCCGCGCGTCGGGCAGCTCCCAGGAGCTCGCGAGCCACGGGGTGCCCGTGCCGTCGAGGGGGGTTGATCTCGATGAGCGGCTCGTACATCCACTTGCTCGCGGTGCGGGCGTTCGGGATGTAGGGGTTGAAGTTGCGGTCGAACAGCGGGTTGCCGCGGTCCGCGTTGATGAGCATCGTGTCCTTGCCGATGCTCGGGTCCGGCTGGGAACGGACCTGGATGCTGCAGCCGGTGGCCACGAGGGCCACGACCGCGAGTCCGGCGATGGCTGCGGCGAGGCGGCCGGCACGGGTCCGGCCGGCACGGGACTGGCCGGACCGGTGCGATGCGCCCGGGATGCCGCCCAGCCGGGGCCGAGGGCCCTGGGCGGCGGGCCTGCGCGTGCGCTGCGGGGGGAAGCGTCATTGCTCGGTCGACCTCCGTGTCGAGTGGGTACCCACCCAATGTATGCGCTTACATCTCGCGGTGCAAGTGTGGACGTTGTTGCGCAGGGTGTCACGCTCCGGACCGGGGCCGACGGTCAGAGCGACGGCGGGCAGCTCTCGCGCAGGAGCACCTCGACCGGCAGCCGGACGGACCGTGGCGGACCCTCACGGGAGTCCAGCCGGTCGACGATCGCCCGGACCGCGGCCCGGCCGAGTTCACCCATCGGCTGGTGCACGGTCGTCAGGCGTGGGGACGAGAAGCGTCCGGCGTCGATCCCGTCGAAGCCCGTCACGACCACGTCGTCAGGCACCCGGAGACCGCGTGCGAGCACGGCGTCGAGCACCCCGAGCGCCGACTGGTCGTTCGAGCACACGATCGCCCGCGGCACCTGCTCGTCGAGCAGGGCCCGGGCGAGTTCGCGGGCCCGGGCGCGTCCGAAGTCCCCGTGCACGGTGCGCACCGCGTGCTGGTCGAGTCCGTGGTCCTCGAGCGCGCGGCGGAACCCGGCCGTCCGCTCCTGGTCGTCCGGCGAGTCGACCGGCCCGGCCACGTACGCGATCGACCGGATGCCGAGACGCCCGATGACGTGGGCGCCGAGGGTCCGCATGCCGGCCGCGTTGTCGACGCTGATCGAGTCGAAGCCCCGCGAGCGCCGGTCGTCCGCCAACACGACGACCGGGATCCGGCGCGCCACGTGCTCGAGCAACTCGTCCGGGACCGTCTGCGCGAGGACCGCCAGTCCGTCCACCCGGCCGGCGACGTCGTTCACGACGACGTCGCGGGACGGCCCTCGACCGGCCGCGACCATGAGTGCCAGACCGCGCTGCCAGGCCTCGGTCTCGGCGCCGCGGAGCACCTCGTCGAAGTACAGGTTCGACGGCGTCGGCTGGATCACGTGCCGCCGGTCGTCGACCACGCGCACGCCGCCGTCGGTGACCACGTCCGGCCGCTCGTCCGGGACGACGTCGAACCCGGGCAGCAGGAGGCCCACCACCCCGGTCCGGCGACCGGCCAGCGCGCGGGCGTTCCCCGACGGCACGTACCCGAGCGTCCGGATCGCCGCCTGCACCCGGTCGCGCGTGCCCTCGCGGACCGCGTCGGGGGGTGCGGAGGACCCGGGAGACCGTCGCGATCGACACCCCGGCCGCGGAGGCGACGTCGTAGACCGTGGGAGGTGCGCTGCGCTGCGGGCCCACGCCGGTCCTCCCTCGCGATCGGAGCCGTGGGCGAGCCGCCCGACGACGCCGACCATCCTAGGCAGCCCGTGTTCCTCCGGACGCGCCCGGAGGGTCTTGCGGACGGACGCGGGCAGGACGACACTGGCCCGACCATCCGGAGAAGGGACGAGCAGATGTCACAGTCGACACCGTCCGGGCGCAGGGACGCGCACCGGCTCTCCAGCGACGAGGCCGAGGTGCGGGAGGCCCTCCTCGACCACGACGCCGATCCGCACCTGACGTGGGTGACCGCGCAGCTCGACGGGACGGAGGAGCACCCGCTCGTCGAGTGACCGCGGCCGCCGGTGCGGGCCGCGTCAGGCCCGGCCGGCTCCCGCGTCGACGCCCGCCCGCTCCGGCGCACCGACGATCGCCATGCCGGCACCACGGAGGCGTCGTCCCTCCTGGGCGATGAACCCGAGCAGGCGGTCGTTCGTGCCGGCCACGTGCGCCGCCACGAGCTCCGCCGCACGGTCCGCGTCGCCGCTCTGCACCGCGTCGAGGATGTCGCTGTGCTCCTGCCACGCGGCGTCGCGCGTCTCCGGCGTCCGGACCTCGATCCACCGGGTTCGCTCGAGCCGGGTCAGGGCGTCCGCGACGGCGTCGGTGATGAACCGGTTGCCGCCGAGGGCCGCGAGGTCGAGGTGGAACGTCGAGCCCATCCGGATGCCGGCCTGCTGGTCCGGCGTCGGGCGGAGGGCGTCGAGGTGCGCTCGGACGGCGTCGAGGGCGTCCGGCTGGGCGCGGGCGACGGCGAGCCGGGCCGCGGCGGGCTCGAGCACCCCGCGGAGTTCGGCGAGCGAGGCGATCTCGCCGAGGTCGATCGGCGTGACCGTCCACGAGCGGCCCTCGTGCAGGATGAGCCCCTCACGCTCGAGCCGCGACAGCGCCGCCCGGACCGGGGTGCGCGAGGCGTGGAAGCGCGCTTCGAGGCCGCGCTCCGAGATCCGCTCCCCCCGGTGCGATGTCGAGCGTCAGGATCGCGGCGCGGAGGTTGTCGTAGAGCTGGGCCGTCTGCGACACGGGTGCGGCGTCGGTCGGTTCGGTCACGGGCACCCAGCGTAGTGGCGTCGTCCCCGTTGGTATACCGTTCCGGTACACCAGCCGAGACGGAGGCCACGTGACCCGCACCCCCGCCCGAGCGTGGACGATGCTCGGGCTCGGGGTCGCCGCGCAGGCCGCCGGCACGCTCGTCGTGACCGCGCCAGCACTCCTCATCCCGCACCTGCACGCCCAGGGGCTGTCCCTCACGCAGGCCGGTCTGCTGGCCGCCGCCCCCACCGCGGGCATGGTCCTCACGCTCATCGCCTGGGGCGCGGTCACCGACCGCATCGGCGAGCGCATCGTCATCGCGGGCGGCCTCGTCCTCACCACCCTCGCGGTCGCCGGGGCGTGGATCGCCGACCACGACGCGGTGCTGCTCGGGGTGGCGTTCCTCCTGGCCGGCATGACGAGCGCGTCGACGAACGCGGCGAGCGGGCGGGTGGTCGTCGGCTGGTTCCCGAAGGAACGGCGCGGTCTCGCGATGGGGATCCGGCAGATGTCGCAGCCGCTCGGTGTGACGCTGGCGGCCGTCACGGTGCCGACGCTCGCCGAGACGTCCGGCATCCGGGCGGCCCTCGTCCTGCCGGTGGTGCTGTGCGCGGTCCTCGCGGTGGCCGGCGCGCTCGGGATCGTCGATCCGCCTCGCCCGCCTGCGGCAGCCGCCGGCCCTGCCGCCGAGAACCCCTACCGGTCGACGGGGTTCCTCTGGCGCATCCACGCGGTGTCGGTCCTGCTCGTCGTGCCGCAGTTCACGCTGTCCACGTACGGCCTGGTGTGGCTCGTGACGCTCGGGTGGTCGACGGCTGCCGCGGGCCTCCTGGTCGGCGCGTCCCAGTTCGTCGGGGCGGTCGGTCGGATCCTGGTCGGGGTGTGGAGCGACCGCGTCGGCTCCCGCGTCGGCCCGTTGCGCGTCGTGGCCGTCTCGGCGGCGGCGGTGATGGCGGTCCTCGCGCTCGTCGACGTGGCGCACCTGCCGGCCGCCGCGGTCGTCCTCGTGGTGGCGACGAGCGTCACGGTGGCCGACAACGGGCTCGCGTACACGTCGGTCGCGGAGGCCGCCGGCCCGCGGTGGTCGGGCCGGGCCCTCGGCGCGCAGAACACCGGGCAGTTCATCGCGGCGAGCGCCGTCGGCCCGGGCATCGGCGCCCTGGTCGGACTGGTCGGGTTCGCGGGGTCGTTCCTGCTGGTGGCGGCGCTGCCGGTGCTGGCCCTGCCGCTCGTCCCGCGGGCGGACCGCTCGCACGACTGACCTCCGCGCCGGTCGCGTGTCGGGATGGTGGACGGACGGGAGGCTCGTGGTGGCGCCGCCACGAGCCTCCCGTCCGTCGTCGGCCGGTCAGGCCCCGGGGACCTCCGGTCCGGTGCGCCAGCGCAGCAGCGCGGCGGTCGGGCCGCCGCCGGGCAGCGCCGCGGCGTTGGCGTACACGACCTCGGCGTCGGTGAGCAGTGCGGCGCGGACGAGCCCGACCGCCGCCGGGACGGGTCCGAGCACCGCTGCACCGAGCGCCTGCTCCGGGGCGGTCGCGATCCAGGGCGCGGCGTCGAGGGCCAGGACCGTGCGGTCGGCGAACCCGACGGGGTCGAGGACGACGACCGACGGCTGCGCCTGCTGCAGCGCCTCGACGACCGGGCCGAGCCCCGCCGCGACCTCGCCGTCACCGCGTCCCTCGTGTGTGCGGAGGAGATCCTCGACGTCGTGCCGCCGCTGGGCGACGACGCGGGCGAGCGCGATGTCGACGTGCTCGCGGACACCGTCCTCCGACGCGTCGGACGCCCGCGGGTCGATCGGCACCTCGGAGAGCAGGGGTGCGGTCGCCTTCGTCTTCGACAGCTCGGCGACGAGGAGCTGCCGCGCCCGGATGTCCCCGGCGACGACGATCAGCCGTGGTGCCAGCCGGTCGACGGCGTCCTGCACGGCGGCGGCCACCTCGGACTCGTTCTGTCGCCAGAGTTCCTCGGTGTGGTGCTGCCAGCGCAGGTGCGACCAGCCGCCGCCCTGGAACTTGTGGAGCGTGTCGGTACGGCCCTCGACCTCCTGCTCCTCGCGCTGGTCGGGGTGGTCGACGTGCCCGAGCCGGTAGGCGCGGTAGCCACCGCCACCACGGCCGACCTCGACGACGAGGAACGGGACGTCGAGCGGGCGGTGCGCCAGGAGCGGCACGAGGTCGGGCACGGCGCCGTGGCCGACGGACTCGGGTCCGTGCATGTGCCCGGGCAGCAGGTCACTGAGCACGAGCTTGCCGTCGTGCACCAGGACGTAGCGGCTGACCGGCGCGGGGACCCCGGGCGTCTCCTCGAGCTCGGCCATCACGGTGTCGATGACGTCCGCGTCGGCACCCGCGGCGCGGAGGGCGTCCTCGGCCTTCCGGCGCTGCAGGGCGGCGAGGTGCTGCGGGTCCTCGCGGTCCCCGGAGGCGTCGACGTACGCCCAGGTCCACGTGCCGCCGGTGGCGAGCCGGGTGCCGAGCGAGCGTCCTTCGTCGGTGGCCTCGTTCGCGGTGACGGGCATGCTCAGGCCTCCTCGTCCGTGGTCGGCAGGTCGTCGGTGTCGCTCGCACCGTCGGCCGCCGAGGCGTTCGACGACGTGACGTCGGCCGACGCGTCCGGGTCGGCCGCCGAGGACGTCGAGTAGACCGTCGCGTCGGCACCGTCACCGCTGCCGTCCGGCTGTTCGGCGGCGACCCCGTCCGGGTCGTCGGCGGTGTCGACGTCCGTCGAGTCGTCGACGAGTGCGCCCTCGAGGTCGCCGTCGTAGCCCGAGGCCTGGACGGTCTCGGCGTCGTCGGTGTCGTCCGGTACCGGCTCGGACTGGCGGAACTCCTCGACGTGGGCGTTGCTGCCGTGTCCCTGGACGATGCTCTGCGCCTCGTGCGCCAGCTGGTCGTCGAGCTCCGGGTTGTGGGTGGTGTTCCCGCGTTCGCTCATCGTTGCTCCTCTCGTGGGGGGTCCCACGCTCCGCGACGGCACCTGACCCCGATCCCAGGTGGACGTCGGGTCCTGTGGTTGGCTTGACGCTGCACCCGATCGACGACGCGCCGGGACGACGGCACGGTCGCCGTCCCGGCCCCGCTGATCGCCACACCCGTCCCGAGCGCCCCGAGCGCGGGGCACCACGGAAGGACTGGTCGACGTTGACCGACGCCGCACTCGACGACCTGCACGCGACGACGCCGGGCTCGGCGACACGACTGGCGCCGCGCGCCTGGCTGCACACGGACGCTCCGTGCCTGTCGCTCGCCGGGGAGTGGGACTTCCGCTGGTCGCCCGTCGCCGACGCCCCCCGCCTTCGAGGACCCGGACGGCTGGGGCACGCTCCCGGTGCCCTCGCACTGGGTCCTGCACGGCCACGGGGCGCCGAGCTACACGAACGTCCAGTACCCCTTCCCGATCGACGCCCCGCACCCGCCGGACGAGAACCCGACCGGTGACCACCGCCGGACCTTCACCGTGCCGGGCTCCTTCGACGGTGCCGCGCGGGTGCTGCTCCGCTTCGACGGTGTCGAGTCGCACTTCCGGGTGTGGCTGAACGGGCAGGAGGTCGGGTGGTCGACCGGGTCCCGGCTCGCGACCGAGTTCGACGTCACCGAGCTGCTCGTACCCGGGGACAACGAACTCCGGGTGCGCGTGCACCAGTGGTCGGCGGCCTCGTACCTGGAGGACCAGGACCAGTGGTGGCTCCCCCGGCATCTTCCGGGACGTCACCCTGCTCGCCCGTCCGGTCGCACCGATCGACGACGTGTTCGTGCGCGCCGCCTGGTCCGCCGTCCCCGGCGACGGAGCGAGCGCCGGGACCGCAGCGTCCGGCCGTCCCGCGACGGGCACCGGCACGATCACGGTGCCGAGCATCGAGGCCACCTTCCCGGTGCGCTTCCGGGTGCCCGAGCTCGGCGTGGACGTCACCTGGGCCTCCGCCGAGGACGTCGCACCGGTGACCGTCGAGGGCGTCGAGCCGTGGAGCGCCGAGGTCCCCCCGCCTGTACGACGCCACGATGTCGGCCGCGGGTGAGACGGTCGCGCTCCGGCTCGGCTTCCGCACCGTGCAGATCGTCGGCGACCGCTTCCTCGTCAACGGCGAGCGGGTCGTCTTCCACGGCGTGAACCGGCACGAGACGCACCCCGAGCGCGGGCGGGTGTTCGACGAGGCGCACGCCCGCGCGGACATGGCGCTCATGAAGCGCAGCAACGTCAACGCGATCCGGACGTCGCACTACCCGCCGCACCCGCGCGTGCTCGACCTCGCCGACGAGCTCGGGTTCTGGGTGGTCCTGGAGTGCGACCTCGAGACGCACGGGTTCGAGGCCCTCGGCTGGCAGGGCAACCCGTCGGACGACCCCGCGTGGGAGGACGCCTACCTCGACCGCATCGCGCGGACCGTCGAGCGGGACAAGAACCACGCGTCGATCGTGATGTGGTCGCTCGGCAACGAGTCCGGCACGGGACGCAACCTCGCCGCGATGGCGCAGTGGGTGCACGCCCGCGACACCGAACGCCCCGTGCACTACGAGGGCGACTACACGGGCGAGTACACCGACGTCTACTCGCGGATGTACCCGACGCTGCAGGAGACCGAGTCGATCGGCGGCGGTGCGGCCACGCCCCTGCTCGGGTGCGGTCCCGCCGAGGCCGCCCGGCAGCGCTCGAAGCCGTTCCTGCACTGCGAGTACGTGCACGCGATGGGCAACGGCCCCGGCCAGATCGCCGAGTACGAGGCTCTGGTCGACCGGTACCCGCGACTGCACGGCGGCTTCGTGTGGGAGTGGCGTGACCACGGCCTCCTCGCCCACACCGCCGACGGCACCCCGTACTACGCCTACGGCGGCGACCACCACGAGGTCGTGCACGACGGCAACTTCGTGATGGACGGCCTCGTGTTGCCGGACGACACCCCGACGCCCGGCCTCGCCGAGTTCGCGGCCGTGGTCGCGCCGGTGCGCCTCTCCGTCTCACCCTTCGGCGGTGGGACGGCCGCGGGCGGCGGCACCGTGCTCATCGAGAACCGGTACCACTCCGCGTCCACCGCGGGCCTGCGGTTCGTCTGGACGCTGTCGCGGAACGGCGTCGTCGAGGCGTCCGGGAGACTCGCCCCCCGGTGTCGTCGCCGCGCGGGGGGTCCGCCACGGTGCCGGTCCCGGCGGAGGTGCTCGCCGCGGCGGCGCTCGCCCCCCGGCGACGAGCTGTGGTTCGAGGTCGTGGCGGAGCTCGCCGGACCGACGGCGTGGGCGGACACCGGCCACGTCGTGGCACGCACCCAGACGCTCGTGGCGAGCGCGCCCGCCCGGGTGGTCGACGCCGCTCCGCAGCGCGCCGGGACCGGCTCCCGTGGACCCAGGTCGGGCTGGGACGGCGACCGTCTCGGGGGAGGCGACCTTCACCGCCCGTGGCGACCTCGCCTCCCTCAAGGGGCACGCGGTCGCCGGCCCACGCCTCGAACTGTGGCGTGCGCCGACGGACAACGACCGTGGCGCGTCCCAGGGCGGCTACGAGACGGCGGACCCGGTGCTCACCGGCGGGGTCGGCGATCCGGATGCGCCCTCCTCTGCGTCCCGGTGGGAGGCCCGTGGGCTCGACCGCCTGACGCACCGGCTCGTCGCGGTCGAGCGGACCGACGACGGCCTCGTGCAGCGCGTCCGCGTCGCGGCGGCGAACAGCGGGGCCGGCGTCGAGGTCACGCACCGCTGGACGCTGACCGACGCCGGGCTGCTCCTGCGGACCGACGCGGTGCCGTTCGGTGGGTGGGACGTGACCTGGCCGCGGGTCGGGGTCCGCATCGACCTGCCCGCCGCGCTGCTGGACGGGACGGTCTCGTGGTTCGGTACCGGCCCGGACGAGTCGTACGCGGACTCCTCGCACGCCGCGCGCGTCGGACGTTTCGAGGCGCCCGTGTCCGCGATGACGACGCGCTACTCGATGCCGCAGGAGACCGGGCACCGTCCGGAGCTGCGGACGCTGACGGTCGGTCCGTTCACGGTGTCGACCGTGCCGGACCCGGCGTCGGGGCACCGCGCCGGGTTCACCCTGACGCCGTGGACCGCGCAGCAGGTCGGGCGTGCCGGGCACCCGCACGAGTTGCCGACGCCGGACGCGCTGTACCTGTACCTCGACGACGCGCAGCACGGCCTCGGGAGCCGGGCGTGCGGCCTCGACGTCCTGCCCGAGCACCAGCTCTGGCCGAGCGCCCGGAGCTGGAGCGTGCTGCTGGCGTAGGGCCGCGGCGGCAGCTGCACGGCGGCGGCTGCACCGGCACAACAGGAACCCGTCCGAACCAGGGGATCCCCCCCGGTTCGGACGGGTTCCTGTTGGGCACAGCCGGCGCGCGCCGCGGCTCAGCCGCGCGCGATGGCCTCGGCGGCCGCGGGGTCCGCACCGTCGAGGAACTGCGTCAGGCGCTCGGGCTCGCCGGGTTCGTCGATCGCCTCGGCCGCGCGGCGCAGGGCGAACAGGGACCGCAGGACGCCCCGGTTCGGCTCGTGCGACCACGGCACTGGCCCGGCACCGCGCCACCCGGCCTTCCGGAGCGCGTCCAGCCCGCGGTGGTAGCCGACCCGGGCGTACGCGTAGGACTCGAGCGTGGCGCCGCGCTCCCACGCCTCGTCGGCGAGCAGCGCCCACGCCAGGCTCGACGACGGGTGCGACACCACGACCGAGGAGACGGGCGCGTTCGACCGGAGGAGCGCGTCCACCTCGGGTTCGGCGGGCAGCAGGGTCTCGGGGTTGGTCGAGGGGGGTCGGGAGCAGGTTGTCCGGCATGACCGCCACGCTACTTGAGCCGTCGCCTACTTCAGCGGGTCGTTGCCCCAGTTCATGAGCGAGTAGCGCCACTTGGTGTCGGTGACGTCGCCCGAGGGCCGCTGCTCCGAGTGCCGGGCGACGTACCCGACGACCTTGCGCATGTGTGCGTAGTCCTCGTCGGTGAGGTCACCCTGCTTCTTCTGCAGGATCGCCACGATGTGCCGACCGGACTCGTGCCCGGTGGACTCGGTCGCGCCGTCCTTCTTCTGCCCGACGGACTTCGACTCGTCGGTGTCCAGCCACTTCTCGAGCTGGGACGCGGTCATGTTCACCGCGTCGTGGAAGTCGTCCCGCGTCTGCTTCTCGTCGTCAGCCATGCCGGACATCTTGCGCGCGGCGACTGCACGGTCGTACGGTGAGTCGTACCCCGTCATCGCTCCGGGGTCGCGGTGCGGGACGACCGGCCGACGGCACGGGTGACGGCCACGGGGATCCCCGACGGAGACGGTGCGACATTGCGCGAGATCACCGGCACTGCGCCGCAGCAGCAGCTGTCCCTGCGCTGACACCGTGACCTCGCCCGCCCACCGGTGGGACCGCCGCCCGAGCGGCTGACGGTGTCGTGCGCCCGCACGACCTCCGGAGGCATCCGCATGCCCATCAGTCCGTCCGTCGTCCTGCACGACGTCTCCTTCGCGTGGCCCGACGGCACCGTCGCGCTCGACCGCATCACCGCCGCGTTCGGTCGCGGCCGCACCGGTCTGGTCGGCCGGAACGGGGCCGGCAAGTCGACCCTCGTCCGCCTCGTCACCGGTCAGCTCGTCCCCACCGCCGGTTCCGTCGAGACGACGGGGGCCGTGGACCACCTGCCGCAGCGGCTCGCCGGAGCCGCACCGCACCTCCCGTCCGGAGCAGGCACCGCCGTGCGGTCCGGTCTGGAGGCCCGTCCCGGCCCTCCGCGGACCGTCGCGGACCTGCTCGGGGTCGGTGCGCAGGTCACGGCGCTCCGTGCCGTCCTCGCCGGGAACGCGACGCCGGACGACTTCGAGGTGGTCGGCGACGACTGGGACGTCGAGGACCGGGCCGGAGCGGCCTTGGCTGCCCTCGACCTCGGTCCGCGAGCAACTCTCGGCGCTGCCGACCTCGGCCGCCCCGTCGGGACGCTGTCGGGCGGTCAGGCGGTGCTCGTCGCGGTCGCGGGGATCCGTCTCCGCGCGCGTCCGATCGCGTTCCTCGACGAGCCGACGAACAACCTCGACCGCCGAGCGCGGGCGGCCCTGCTCGCGCTGATCGACGACTGGCGCGGCACACTCGTCGTCGTGAGCCACGACCGGGAACTCCTGGAGCACGTCGACGAGGTCGTCGAGCTCCGCGACGGCGCTCTGACCGTGTTCGGCGGCACGTTCTCGGCGTACGAGGAGCACCTCGCCGTGCAGCAGGCCGCCGTCGAACGGGAGGTCCGGGTCGCCGAGCAGCGGTACCGTGCCGAGAAGCGGCAGCGGATCGAGGCCGAGACCTCCATCGCGCGACGTGCGAAGGCAGGGGCTGCTTCCGCCACGTCCATGCCGAAGATCCTGGCGAACGAGCGGCGGAAGCAGGCCGAGGCGACCGCCGGGCGGCTCCGGTCCGGACACGCGTCGGCCGAGGCGGTGGCGTCCGCGACGGTACGGGAGGCCGGCCGCCGCGTCCGACAGGACGAGACACTGCACGTCGAGTTGCCCGACCCCGGCGTGGCCGCGTCGCGGCAGATCGCGACGATCACCGTGCGCGGTCGGGACGCGGTCGTGCGGGGACCCGAGCGCCTCGCCCTCGTCGGCGACAACGGCGTCGGCAAGACGACCCTGTTGGAACAGCTCGTCGGGCTCCCGACGGCACGGGAACACCCGCTCCCCGACACCGGCGCGGTCGCCCACACCGACCGGGTCGGGTACCTCCCGCAGCAGAAGGACACCCTCGACGACGACGCGACGGTCCTCGAGAACGTGCGACGCGCAGCGCCGGCCGTCCCGGTGCCGGAGCTGCGGAACCGGCTCGCGCGGCTGCTCGTCCGCGGGGACACCGTCGACCGGCCGGCGGGATCGTTGTCCGGCGGGGAGCGCTTCCGGGTCGCACTGGCCGGTCTCGTCCTCGCGGATCCGCCGCCGCACCTGCTCGTGCTCGACGAGCCGACGAACGACCTCGACCTGTCGAGCGTCGACCAGCTCGTCGCGGCCCTCCGGTCGTTCCGCGGTGCGCTCGTCGTGGTGAGTCACGACGAGCAGTTCCTCGGGGGGACTCGGGCTGACGTCGCGGATCGAACTCGGCTGAGGCTCGACCGGCGGACCGGGCGGGCTGGCCTCGGCCACGCGGCGTCGAGGGACGCCCGTGACCGAGGCCCGGCGTGGCAGCGCGCTCAGCGCCCTCAGCGTCGCCGCGACGGCCGGATCGACAGCATCTCGACCGTGCCACGCTCCGGCAGGTCGACCACGGTGCGGACCGCGTCGGCGACGTCCTCCGGCGCGAGGTAGTAGTCGGTGTCGTACTCCTCGCCGAGCTTCTCGGTGAGGGCCCGCTGCATGTCCGAGTCGGTGCGGCCCGGGTGCACGCTCGACACCCGCACGCCGTTCGCGCGTTCCTCCTCGCGCAGGGCGTCCGTGAAGGCCCGGAGCGCGAACTTCGACGCCGCGTAGACCCCACCGCCCGGACCGGCCGTGAAGCCGGCGCCGCTGTTGATCGTCACGACGAGACCGCGGGCGGCACGGAGGCCGGGCATCGCCACGCGGGTCAGTTCCGCGACCGCGAAGACGTTCGTGGCGAAGACGGCCTCCCAGGTGTCCCGCGGGGTGTCCGCGATGCGGGTGCCCTGCTCGACGCCGGCGGAGTGCACGAGGACGTCGATCCAGCTCGGCACGGCCGGCAGGTCCCCGGCGCCCAGGTCCCCGACGAAGGGCTCCGCGCTCGGCAGCTCCGCGACGACGGCGGCGACCGCGTCGGCGTCGCGTCCGCCGACGAGCACGTGGTGCGTCCGGCCCAGGTCGGCCGCGATCGCACGGCCGATGCCGCGGGTCGCTCCGGTGACGAGCGCGACCGGACGGTCGTTCGCGGCGGTGGGGACGGAGACGGGAGGCTCGGTGTCGGTCACGCAGGCAAGCCTACGGAACCGTCACCGAGCCTCCCGGACAGGACGCGCTCGCGCGCCGTGCTCACTCGTCCTTGGTCTCGCCGGCGCTCTGCCGGATGCGGATGCCCTGCATGATGTCCTCGGCGCGCTTCTCGTCCTGCTTGTCGGTCTGGCGGGTGTCGCGCTCGGGGAGCTGGATGTCCTCCTCCGCCTTGATGCCGGCCTGCAGCTCGCGGCCGCGCTCGATCTCGGCGTCGAACTCCGCACCGAAGAGCAGTGCGTTGTTCGTGATCCAGATCCAGAGGAGGAAGACGATCACACCACCGAGCGAGCCGTACGTGGCGTTGTAGTTCGAGAAGTTCCCGACGTAGAACCCGAAGCCGACGCTCGCGATGATCCAGATCAGCAGCGCGAGGATCGACCCGCCGCCGACCCAGGTGAACTTCGGCTGCTTGACGTTCGGCGACCAGTAGTAGAGCACCGCGACGATGACGATCGCGATGACGAGCAGGATCGGCCACTGCACGATCGACAGTACGGTCACCGCCACGTCGCCGAGGCCGATGACGTCCCCGAAGCTGCGGGCGAGCGGGGCGGACACGAGGGTGAGCAGCCCGATGACGAGCAGGACGACCGTGGTCACGGTGACGCCGAGCATGGTCGGACGGAGCTTCCAGATCGGGCGACCCTCACGCACGTTGTAGATGCGGTTCATCGCGCGGCCGAACGCGCCGACGTAGCCGGAGGCCGACCAGAGCGCACCGAGGATACCGACGATGAACGTGACGGGAGCGGCGGGCGAGCGGACGAGACCCTCGACCGGGTCGCGGAGGAGGTCAGCGACGTCCTTCGACCCGACGTTGCCGATGATCTGCAGCAGGGTGTCGATGGTCTTCGACGGGTCTCCGAACAGACCGAGGATGGACACGACCGCCAGCAGACCCGGGAAGAGCGCGAGGACGGAGTAGTACGTGAGGCCCGCCGCGAGGTCGGTGCACTGGTCGGCGGTGAACTCGCGGAGGGTCTTCTTCAGCGTGTACGTGACCGTCGGCTTCTTGAGGTCAGTGGGTGAATCCGGCTTGCGGGGGGGTCGTTCGCCGCCGGCTTCTGTGCTTCCTTCGCCATGGTCAGCCCTTCGCCGCCTTCTTCATCCGCTTGATCGACTTCCCCGCCCGCTTCGCGTCCTTCTTCCGACGCTTCTCGGCGGCTTCGCGCTCCTGGTACACCGGGTTGCCCGTCGGGTCCTTGCGTGCGAAGACGGGGACGCCCTTCGACTTGCCGTCCTTGCCGACCTTCACCGGCTTGAACACCGGCACGGGGGGCGGGCTCGCGGAGCGCGGCGAGGCGACCGGCGGGGGTGTTCCCGATCCGGACGCCCACGACGATCGCCGCGACACCGGCCGCTGCGGTCATCGCGACCGCGACGAGGGGCGTCGGGTCGTGGCGCCAGCGCTGCTTGGTCTTCGCGACGGCCAGGCGCGTGCGCGCGGGCACGTCCGCCTTCTGCCGGATGCGGTCCACCGTCTCGGTGATCCGCTCCCGGGTGCGCACGTTCGCGAGCTCGAGCTCGGGGAGGGAGTCGTTGGGCATGCATCCTGAGTACACGCTCCGGACCGAGCGCACTCGCGGGACGCGCTCCGGTGGAGGTCCGGGCAGCGCACCGGGCGCTGCCGCCCATCCCCGGCGCTGCTCCCGGCAACGCGTCCAGCGGCGTGGGCCTACCGTCCCCGTCATGCTGTTCCGGGACGTCGCAGAGGGCATCCACCGCCTCGAGCTCGCACACACCAACACCTACCTGGTCGAGACCGGGGACCGACTGCTCGTCGTCGACGCCGGGCTGCCCGCGGTCTGGCCGCACCTGCAGCTCGCCGTGCACGACCTCGGGTACGCCCCCCGACCAGGTGGAGGCCCTGCTGCTCACGCACGGGCACTTCGACCACGTCGGCACGGCCGCCCGGATGCACCGCGACTGGGGCACCCCCCGTGTACGTCCACCCGGGCGACCGGGACCTCGCTGCGCACCCGTACTCGTACCGGCCGGCGGTGAACCGGTTCGGCTTCGTGCTGACGCACCCGGGCGGACTGCGGCCCCTCGGACGGATGCTGCTGGCGGGTGCTGCGACGGTCGACGGCATCGACGAGGTCGAGCTCATGGAGTCCCGCGCCGAGACCCCGGGGAACCCCTGGATCATCGAGACGCCCGGTCACACGGACGGACACGTCGCGCTGCACTTCGCCGACCGGGACGCCGTCATCGTCGGCGACGCCCTCGTCACGCTCGACCCCTACACGGGCGGCATCGGTCCGCGGATCGTCGCCCCGGCGGCGACGGCGGACGTCGACACCGCGGTGGCGTCGCTCGACCTGCTCGTCGACACCGAGGCCCGGCACGTGCTGCCCGGCCACGGCCCGTCGTGGTCCCGAGGCGTCCGCGCGGCTGTGGAGCAGGCGCGGCGGGTGGCCGGCGCGGCCTGACCCGCGGGGTCAGTGCGTGAAGGCGTACCCGATCAGGGCCAGGGTCACGACGGCCCCCGCGAGGTAGTTGAGCCAGAGGAACCGCTTCCACCCCGCGTTCGCCGACTCGGCCTCGGCGTCGGTGACGTTCCACCACCGCAGCACGTTGAGCGCGTACGGCACGACGACGACCGCCGCGATCGGCCCGGGGAACGCCGAGAACAGCAGCGCCACCCCGGCCACCAGGTACATCACGAACGCGAGGCGGACGGTCGCGCGCGCGCCGATGACGGTCGCCACGGAGCCGATCCCCCCCGGCGCGGTCGGCGAGCACGTCCTGCACGGCACCGAACGCGTGCGAGGCGATCCCCCCACAGGAAGAACGCGATGCACACCGCGACGAGCTGTCCGGTCCACTCGGGTCCGGCGAGCGCGAGTCCGTAGACCGCCGGGGACATGAAGTGCGTGGACGAGGTGATCGAGTCGAGGAACGGGCGCTCCTTGAAGCGCAGTCCCGGTGCGGAGTACGCGATCACGGCGAACACGCTGACCGCGAGCACGAGCCACGACCACGGCCCGTTCCCGCTGGCCGCGCCGAGCAGCACGAGCGCGACGAGGAACGGCACGTTCGTGACCGCGACGGCCCACAGGGTCGCGCGGTGCACACTCCGGTCCAGCAGCGCTCCCTCGACCCCGCCCTTGCGCGGGTTTCGCAGGTCGGACTCGTAGTCGAACACGTCGTTGATGCCGTACATCGCCAGGTTGTACGGCACGAGGAAGTACACGACCCCGACGACGAACGCGAGCAGCGAGAAGCCGCCGCCACCCTCGACGCCGACCCCGCTGCCGAGCAGGTAGGCGGCGCCGAACGGGTAGGCGGTGTTCACCCAGCTGATCGGTCGCGACGAGACGAACAGGGCTCGGAGGGTGGACGGTCTGGAGGCGCGGGGCACGGTCATGGGGCCTCCTCGGGGGGAACGGGACGGCTGGGACGGGCGTTCCGACCGTACCGGTCGGTCGAGCAGGACCCAGCAGCTCGGCAGCAGCAGGACCGCCCCGATCGCGTAGGCGAGGTCCTCCACGGGGAAGAGCCCGACGCGGGCGCCGAGGACGAGCGCCCGGTCGTACGCGACGACGCCGAGCCCGACGATGACGTTGTTGAACACACACGTCATGACGACCAGGACGACGCCGGTGACGACGCCGCCGAGGACGGTGGACCGCCGGCTGCGCTCGGCCCCGACCGTGCCGCGGCTCCGGCGCGCCGACACGACGCCGGCGGCGATCGCGGTCAGCACCGCCACCCCGAGGAACGGGACCGCGAGCAGGGCGTACGTCCCCGACCCGGTCACACCGGGCCTCCGCCCCGGACGTCGGGGACCGTGCCGGTGCCCTGTGCAGCCCGTCGCCGACAGAGGCGCTCGGCGACCGGGCGCACGGCTCCGAACAGGTCCATCGTCGTCCAGCACAGCAGGACCAGGAAGAAGAACTCCTCGAGCGGCACGTCCGGGGCGAGGAGCACGCCCGTCAGCACCGGCGTCGTGCCGATGAAGAAGATCCCGAGGTGCACGCCGACGACGTCCCAGACCATGAAGAACGCGAGCCCGATGAGCATGACCACGGCGGCCCGGAGCGGCGCACGCCAGAAGAACAGCCGGTGGCGGGCGTCGAGCACCGCGACCCCGGCGATCGAGACGAGCAGGCCGGCCAGGTACAGCCCCGGCATCAGCCCGTCGTCCGGAGCGGCGGTGCGTCGGCCGACCGCGGGAGCGGGGTCGGCAACGGTTCGGTCGAGGTGTCCCCGTGGATCCGCTTGAGCAGGACCTCGGCGCTGATGAGGCACATCGGCAGGCCGATGCCCGGGATCGTCGAGGCGCCGACGTAGTAGAGCCCGCCGACCTTCGTGGATGCGTTCTTCTCGCGGAAGAACGCACTCTGCGTCAGGGTGTGGGCCGGGCCGAGCATCGAGCCGTTCCAGGCGTTGAGGTCGTCGGCGAAGTCCTGCGGGCCGATCGTCCGGCGCACCAGGATCCGGTCGCGCAGGTCAGGGACGCCGGAGCGCTCGGCGATGACGTCGATCGCGCGGTCGGCGATGGCCTCGACCTGGGCGTCGCCGGCTCCGTCGATGCCGCCCTTGCCGATGGAGACGTCGGCGGGCAGCGGCACGAGGACGAACAGGTTGGTCTGCCCCTCCGGCGCGACCGAGTCGTCGGTGAGCGAGGGCGCACAGACGTAGATCGAGGCGGGGTCCGGGACGTGCCGGTCCTTCCCGAAGATCGCACCGAAGTTGGCCTTCCAGTCCTCGGTGAACACGAGCGTGTGGTGCAGCAGGCCGGGGACCTCGCCCTCGACGCCGAGGTAGACGAGGACGGCCGAGGGACCGGGGTCGCGCTTCTGCCAGTGCGAGGCGTCGTACGTGCGGTGCTCCTGCTCGAGCAGTTCCATCTCGGTGTGCCGGAGGTCCGCCGCGCTGACGACGAGGTCGGCGTGCTCGACGTGCTCCGTGCCGTCCTGGTCGCGCCAGGCGACGCCGGTGGCCTGGTCACCGTCGACGACGATGCGGGACACGGCAGCGCCGGTGGTGATCGTCGCACCCTCGGCGCGCGCCACCCTCTCGACGGCGGAGATGAGCGCGCTGATGCCGCCCTTCGGGTAGAGCACCCCGTCGGCGAGGTCGAGGTGGCTCATCAGGTGGTACATGCTCGGCGCCGAGTACGGGCTCGTACCGAGGAACACCGCCGGGTACCCGAGGATCTGCCACAGCCGGTGGTCCTTGACGGCCGTGGACGCGAACGAGGACAGCGGCTGGACGAGCAGGCGGGCGAGCTTCCCCAGCCGCTTCAGGACGTCGGGGGGCGGCGAGCTTCGTGAGGTCCTGGAACGTCCCGTACAGGAACCGGCGCACGGCCATGTCGTACGTGTCGGCGGCGGAGTCGAGGTACTTGGCCATCCTCGCGCCGGCACCCGGCTCGATCGACTCGAACAGCGCGATGTTCTCCTCGCGCGAGGCCCGCAGGTCGATCGGCTCGTCGTGCCCCTCGGTGTAGACGCGGTACCCGGGGTCCAGCACCTGGAGGTCGAGCTGCTCGTCGGCACTCGTGCCGAGCAGCCGGAAGAAGTGGTCGAACACCTCGGGCATGAGGTACCAGCTCGGGCCGGTGTCGAACCGGAAGCCGTCCTGCTCCCAGGAGCCGGCACGACCGCCGAGCTGGGTGCGCTGTTCGAGGACGGTCACGGCGAAACCGTCCCGGGCGAGCAGGGCGGCGGCGGCCAGGCCGCTGATCCCGCCGCCGATGACGACGGCCCGTCGGACCGGCACGGCCCGTCCGGTGCTCGGTCCGGTCGTCGGACGGGAGGCAGGGGTCGGGCTCAAGACGAGCCTCCAGTCTGTGTCGTGGCGTGTGGTGCGGTGGCGGGTGGCGCGCTCCGGGCGGACAGCGTGCCCCGCCGGGCGAGGACCCGCGCGGCGAGGCGGGCCTTGACGGGGTTCGGGACGCGGACGCGGGAGGTGATGAGCCGCGCTGCCGGGGTCGCGGCGATGCGGTCGTTGAGCTCCTGGAACAGGGCGTGCGCGAGGGCGACCGCGGGGCGGGCGTCCTTCGGCAGGAGCGGCACGGTGCGGGCGGCGCGGTCGAGGTCGGCCTGGACGTCGGCGACGAGCCGGTCCTTCGTGGCCTCGTCGAAGCTGCGGACGTCGACGCCGGGGAAGTACGAGCGGCCGAGCACCTCGAAGTCCGCGTGCAGGTCGCGGAGGAAGTTGACCTTCTGGAACGCGGCCCCGAGGGCCCGGGCCCCGTCGACGAGCACGGCGTCGTCGAAGGTCGGTCGTCCGGCGCGGTACACGAAGGCGCGGAGGCACATCAGGCCGACGACCTCGGCCGATCCGTAGACGTAGGTGTCGAAGGACGCCTGGTCGTGCTCGGTCTGGTTGAGGTCCATCCGCATCGACGCGAAGAACGGGCGCGTGAGCTCGGGGCCGAAGCCGGTCGTCCGGGCGCTCCGGGCGAAGGCGTGCACGACGGGGTTCACCGAGAAGCCGAGGGCCATCGCACGCTCGGTGTCGGTCTCGAGCTCGTCGAGGACCGTGCGGGCGAGCTCGGGGTCGAGTCCCGCCTCGGTCGCGGGGCCGTCCACGACCTCATCTGCGACGCGGACCAGCGCGTAGACGTTCCGGATGTGCTCGCGGGTGTCCTTCGTCAGCAGTCGGCTGGCGAGGCCGAACGACGTCGAGTACCGGCTGATGACCACGCTCGAGGCGGCCTCGGCGGTGGCGTCGTAGAGCGGCAGGCGGTCGGGGGTGGTGCTCGACGTCACCGGACGCGCTCCACGAGTTCGGTGACGAGTCCCTCGAGCCGGGCGCCGAGTTCGTCGGGCAGCGCGGCCAGCTCGGCGCGGGCCAGGGCGGTGTGCTCGCGGATGTGGTCGAGGGCCGCGTCACGCGCACCGCACTCGACGAGGAGGGCGCGGAGACCGGCGGCCCGCTCCTCGGTGAGGTCCGGGTCGCCGAGGTAGGGCGCGAGGTCCGGCCAGCAGTCGGTCGTCGCCGCGTAGGCGATGAGCATGGTGCGCTTGCCCTCGCGGAGGTCACCGATCGCGGTCTTGCCGGTCGCGCCCTCGTTGCCGAAGACCCCGAGCAGGTCGTCGACGATCTGGTAGGCGATGCCGATCTCGCGGCCGAAGGCGCCGAGCGAGGCCACCACTGCCTCGGGCGCCCCGGCGAGCACGGCGCCGGACTGCAGCGGCGCCTCGAAGCTGTACACGCTCGTCTTGGCGCGTTCCATCTGGAGCACCTCGGCCACGGTCGGCATGACCCCGAGCGCGAGGTCGACATCGGCCATCTCGCCGGCGGCACTGGCGAAGACGGCGTCGTCGAACAGGTCGAGCAGTCGGGACCGGCGCTCCCCGGTGACGCCGCTGGCCTCGATGAAGCGCGGGGCGGCGGCGAGCGCGAGGTCGCCCGCGATGACGGCCGCGCTCGTCCCACGGTGCTCGGCGGTCGGCAGCGGCAGCCCACCGGTCGTCGCGGTGTCGCGGAAGGACCCGGCCACGTTCGGACGGCCGCGGCGGGACCAGTCGCGGTCGATGACGTCGTCGTGCACGACGAGCGCGGTGTGCAGCAGCTCGTACGCGGCGGCGACGTGTGCGCCCGCGTGCTCGTCGTCACCCCCCGAGGGCGGTGTACGAGGTGAGCACCATGCGCGGCCGGAAGCGCTTCCCGCCCATGCTCGCCTTGCGGAGGACGCGCCAGAGTTCCTCGGACGGCCGGCCGAAGGCCGCGGCCCGGGCGCTCGACGCCGTGAAGAAGTGCTCCAGGCACGCATCCACCAGCGCGAGGTCGATGTGCGCCACGGTGGCCGCTTCCTCGGTCATTGGCCTAATCTATCGAGGCAGATGAGCCTTTTCCCGGAAACCGTTGTCCTGCTCGACGAAGACCGTACCCCGATCGGTACCGCCGACAAGTTCACGGTGCACACAGACCACACGCCCCTCCACCTCGCGTTCAGCTGCCACGTGCAGAACGCGGCCGGGGACGTCCTCGTGACCCGTCGCGCCCTCGCCAAGAAGACGTGGCCCGGCGTGTGGACGAACTCGTTCTGCGGGCACCCCGGCCCGGACGAGTCGTTCGAGGACGCGATCGCCCGGCGGGCCGACCGCGAGCTCGGGCTCTCCGTGCACAGCGTCGAGCTGGTCCTGCCGGACTTCCGCTACCGCGCAGTCGACGCCTCCGGCATCGTGGAGAACGAGGTCTGCCCGGTGTTCCGTGCCGTGGCCGACGCCGATCCGCAGCCCGCGGACGACGAGGTGTCCGAGTGGGTGTGGCTGTCGGAGGAGAAGCTCCGCCAGGCCGTCACCGCCGCGCCCTTCGCGTTCAGCCCGTGGCTCGGGTGGCAGCTCGCCGAGCTGCCGCTCGACGCACTCGCCGGTCGGTAGCGCGTCGGCGGGCGCGACGCGCCCGGTCCGCTGCCGGGAGGCCCTTCCCCGGCAGCTGACGCACCGGTCCCGACGGCGGCGCCGTCGGCTCCGTGACGGCGGTGCGCCGCGCCTCCCGTCCGGGGTCTCCCCTGCCTTCAGTCGGTGTGCATCCGCGCGCCGTGCATAATGATCTGGCTCGGGATGTGAACGTGCACATGGGCGTGCTGCGGGCCCGAGCGGGAGAGAGCAGCAATGGCGACCACGCGGGCAGAGCAGCCGCGGTCCCCCCAGCATCCGTGACGTCGCGCGGGTCGCGGGCGTCTCGCACCAGACCGTGTCGCGGGTGCTGAACAACTCGGACGCGATCCGTGCCGAGACCCGTGACCGGGTCCGCGCCGCCATGGAGGAGCTGCAGTACCGGCCGAACCGCGCCGCCCGCGCCCTCGTGACGAGCAGGACGCGGACGATCGGTGTCCTCACCGCGCAGCGCGCCCACTACGGGCCGACCGTGACCCTGCAGGCCATCGAGGACGCCGCGGTCCTGCGCGGGTACTCCGTCACGACCGCCAACATCGCGGAACCGACCGATGCGGCGGTGCGCGACGGGCTCGGTCACCTGCTCGACCAGGACGTCGAGGGCATCGTCGTCATCGCTCCGCAACAGCGGGTGTTCGACCTCATCGAGGAGCTCGGCGTGCGCACCCCGTACGTGACGATGCGCTCGAGCGTCGGCGAGGACCCGACAGCCCTCTGGGTCGACCAGATGGAGGGCGCCCGGCTGGCGACCGCGCACCTGCTCGACCTCGGTCACGAGTACGTGCGACACATCGCCGGCCCGCAGGACTGGATCGAAGCGGACGCCCGGATGCAGGGGTTCCTGCGCGAGATGTCCGACCGGGACAAGCCGGTGCAGCCCCCCGGTCCTCGGCGACTGGACGGCGGACTTCGGCTACCACGCCGGGCGGGAACTGCTCCGCTACCGGGACTGCACGGCGGTGTTCTGCTCGAACGACGCGATGGCGCTCGGCGTCATGCACGCCGCCCGCTCCTACGGGCTCGACGTCCCCGGCGACCTGTCCGTGGTCGGGTACGACGACATCCCGGAGGCGAAGCACTTCTGGCCACCGCTGACCACCGTGCAGGTGGACTTCGCCGAGCTCGGGCGCCGGAGCGTGGACATCCTGCTGCCGAGCGGGGACGACCTGCTGCGCCCGATCGACATCGTCCCGCAACTCGTCGTCCGTGGATCGACCGGGGCTCCGCGCCACCGCTGAACCGGTCGGTCTGTCCCCAGCCCGAGGGGCGTGCGAGCCACTGCGCGCGGAAGTGCCCGCAGCGTTACCGAATCGCGACCCGTCCGAATTGACAGCCCGGGCGAGCCTGTGCGTAGGATTACCTCCGTTCCTCGATGTGACCGTTCACATGGCCCGTCACACGGGGGGACACCGGACGCGACAACGAAGTCCGCACGCACCCTCGTGCCCTTCGGATGCCGCAGCTGTTCCACCGAAGGACTGCCGCATCGCAGCGGCAGAAGGAGATGCACCGTGGCGTCAACCCCACAGGGTCACGACCCGATCGAGAGCGGGCTCGAGACCCGTTCGATCACCGCTCCCGAGACGATCCTCGAGATGCGTTCCATCACCAAGGAGTTCCCTGGTGTGAAGGCGCTCTCCGACGTCTCGCTGAGCGTCCGAGCCGGCGAGATCCACGCGATCTGCGGCGAGAACGGCGCTGGCAAGTCCACGCTGATGAAGGTGCTGTCGGGCGTGTACCCGTACGGCACGTACGAGGGCGAGATCGTCTACGAGGGCGAGGAAGTCCGCTTCTCGAACATCAAGCAGTCCGAGCAGGCCGGCATCGTCATCATCCACCAGGAGCTGGCGCTGATCCCGGAGCTCTCCATCACGGAGAACCTGTTCCTCGGCAACGAGCCGGGCCGCTTCGGTCGCATCGACTGGACCGCCGCGCAGCTCCGCGCGCAGGACCTGCTCGCCCGCGTCGGCCTGGCCGACGACCCGGACACGCAGATCAAGAACATCGGTGTCGGCAAGCAGCAGCTGGTGGAGATCGCCAAGGCCCTGCACAAGGACGTCAAGCTCCTCATCCTCGACGAGCCGACCGCCGCGCTGAACGAGAACGACTCCCAGCACCTCCTCGACCTCATCGTCGGGTTGAAGGCCAAGGGCATCTCGAGCATCATCATCAGCCACAAGCTCAACGAGATCGAGCAGATCGCCGACGAGATCACGATCATCCGCGACGGCAAGACCATCGAGACGCTCAACGTCAAGGCGGACGGCGTCAACGAGGACCGCATCATCCGAGGCATGGTCGGTCGGTCGCTCGAGTCGCGCTTCCCGGACCGCACGCCGAAGATCGGCGAGACGTTCTTCGAGGTCCGGAACTGGACCGTGCAGCACCCGCTCGACGCGTCGCGCCTGGTCTGCAAGGGCTCGAACTTCCACGTCCGCCGGGGCGAGATCGTCGGCTTCGCCGGCCTGATGGGTGCCGGCCGCACCGAGCTGGCGATGAGCCTGTTCGGTCGCTCGTACGGCACCTGGCTCGACGGGCAGATCATCAAGGACGGCCGCGAGATCAAGGTCACGAACGTCCAGCAGGCCATCGACAACGGCCTCGGCTACGTGTCGGAGGACCGCAAGGCCCTCGGCCTCAACCTGCTCGACACCGTCAAGCGCTCGACCGTCGCCGCCGATCTGAAGAAGATCTCCAAGGGCGGGGTCGTCGACTCCCTCGAGGAGTACTCGGTCGCCGAGAAGTACCGGAAGATGCTCCGCACGAAGGTGCCCTCGGTCGAGGACAACGTCGGCAAGCTCTCCGGCGGCAACCAGCAGAAGGTCGTCCTGTCGAAGTGGATGTTCACCGACCCGGACATCCTCATCCTCGACGAACCCACCCGCGGCATCGACGTGGGTGCGAAGTTCGAGATCTACGGGATCATCCAGCAGCTCGCGGCCGAGGGGAAGGGCATCATCCTCATCTCGTCCGAGCTCCCCGAACTCCTCGGTCTCTCCGACCGGATCTACACCATCTTCGAGGGGCAGATCACCGCTGACCTCCCGGCCGACCAGGCCGATCCAGAAACGCTCATGCGCAGCATGACGTCCGCGCGGAAGGGCGCCACCGTCTCATGAACAACCTGAAACTGCTCTTCGGCAAGGGCAACAGCATCGGCCAGTACGGCATGATCATCGCGCTCGTCGTGCTGCTCATCCTGTTCTCGATCACGACCCAGGGGCTCATCCTCGAGCCCACCAACGTGATCAACCTGTTCCTGCAGTACTCCTACATCCTCATCCTCGCGCTGGGGATGGTCATGGTGATCATCGCCGGCCACATCGACCTGTCGGTCGGTTCGGTCGCGGCGGTCGTCGGCATCGTCGTGGCGCAGTCCATGGCGGTCTGGCACTTCCCGGTCTGGGCGGCGATCGTCCTCGGGCTCGCCATCGGCGCGCTGATCGGTGCGTGGCAGGGCTTCTGGGTGGCGTTCGTGAAGGTCCCGGCCTTCATCGTGACGCTCGCCGGTCAGCTCATCTTCCGTGGTGCGAACCAGATCATCGGCTCGTCCACCTCGGTCCCCGTCCCGGACGCGTACACCCCGATCGGCGCCGGCTTCCTCGGTGACTTCGGTCCCGACTTCGGTTTCAGCAACGGCACGCTCATCATCGGGCTCGCGACGATCGCCGCGCTGATCATCATCGAGGCCCGTGGCCGTGCCCGCCGCAAGAAGATGCACGCCGACGTCCCGCCGCTGTGGGTCTCGATCGTCCGCACGGGCATCCTCGTCGCCGTCACGCTCTTCGCGACCTACCTGTTCGCCGCCGGCCCGGTCGGCACCTCGGTCCCGATCGTCGCGATCATCCTCGGCGTCCTGACCATCGTCTACGGCTTCGTCACGAAGAACACGATCTTCGGCCGCCAGGTCTACGCCGTCGGTGGCAACGCCAACGCCGCGGTCCTGTCCGGTGTCTCCGCGAAGAAGGTCAACTTCTTCGTCATGATGAACATGTCGGTCCTCGCCGCGATCGCCGGCATGGTCTTCGTCGCCTACTCGGGCGCCTCGGGCCCCGCGGACGGCACCGGCTGGGAGCTCGACGCGATCGCCGCCGTGTTCGTCGGTGGTGCCGCCGTCGCCGGTGGTGTCGGCACGATCTCCGGCTCGATCATCGGTGGTCTCGTCATGGCGCTGCTGTCGAACGGCCTGCAGCTCATGGGTCTCGAGTCGAACCGCGTCCAGATCATCCGCGGTCTCGTCCTGCTCGTCGCCGTCGCCTTCGACGTGTACTCGAAGTCGCAGGGCCGCCCGTCGCTGATCGGCGGCATGATGCGGCAGTTCCAGCGCAAGGACACCGAGGACAACACGATCGGTGCGCAGCAGCCGCGCTCGATCGAGGACCAGCCTGAGAAGGTCACCCTCCCCTAGCTCGGGGATCCCGGCGGTCGGGTGACCGGCCGCCGGGACACCCGGTACGACCCATCCACCACAGCGGGGCCCCGGCCCCACCTCCTCAACGAAGAGAAAGCAATCACATGCGCAAGAAGATCGTCGCCGGCGTCAGCCTGGCGCTCATCGCGGGCCTCGCCCTCAGCGGCTGCTCGGCCCGTGGCAACACGGAGGGCTCCGACTCGGGTTCGGGCTCCGGCTCCAGCTCGACCATCAAGAAGGGCGACCTCATCGGCGTCGCCCTCCCGGCGAAGACCTCGCAGAACTGGGTGCTCGCGGGCGCCGCGTTCAAGAAGTCGATCGAGGAAGCCGGCTTCAAGGCCGACATCCAGTACGCCAACGCCGGCAGCCCGGTCCCGGACCAGCAGTCGCAGATCTCCGGCATGGTCACCAAGGGTGCCAAGGCCGTCATCATCGGTGCCGCCGACGGTTCGCAGCTCGGCTCGCAGGTGAAGGCCGCCAAGGCCGCCGGTGCGACCGTCATCGCCTGGGACCGCAACATCCTGAACACCGAGAACGTCGACTACTACGTCGCGTTCAACAACTTCAAGGTCGGCCAGCTCCAGGCGCAGGCGCTCCTCAAGGGCCTCGAGGAGAAGAAGGGCGACAAGCCGTACAACGTCGAGATCTTCGCCGGTTCGCCGGACGACGCCAACGCCACCGTGTTCTTCAACGGTGCGATGGACGTCCTGCAGCCGAAGATCGACGACGGCACGCTGAAGGTCACCTCGGGCCAGACCACCTTCCAGAAGGTCGCCACCCAGGGCTGGCTCGCGCAGAAGGCCCAGTCGCGCATGACGGACCTCCTGGCCCAGTACTACACGGGTGACACCGAGCTCGACGGCGTCCTCTCCCCGAACGACACCCTGGCCCGCGCCATCCTCACCGCGACCAAGGCCGCCGGCAAGGACAACCCCGTCGTGACCGGTCAGGACTCCGAGACCGCGTCGATCCCGCTCATCATGCAGGGCACGCAGTACTCGACCATCTACAAGAACACCACCGACGAGGCCCAGGCCGCGATCGACCTGGTGTCCGACCTGGCCGACGGCAAGAAGCCGGAGACCGTGAAGGACAAGAACAACGACAACGGCAAGAAGATCGTCCCCACCGTCGAGCTGACCCCGGTCCTCGTCACCAAGGACAACGCCGTCGAGGCCTACAAGAACGACGCGACGCTCTCCGAGCTCGCCAAGAAGGGCTGAGCCTGCCCGCTCCAGCAGAAGGGCCCCGTCGCGTCAGCGCCGGGGCCCTTCCTCGTTCCCGCCCCCCGCCGCGGCGTTCCCGGGCGCCGGCCTGGAGGCCCGCCCCGCGCCTCCAGGCCGGCTCGGTGTGCCCGTGCGCCGGTAGCGTGTCCCCGTGGCCGAGGGTGCGGTGATGGAGGTGCGGGCGGTCCTCGCGCTCCTCGAACCGGTGTTCCGCGAGATGCTGCACGCCGACGAGCTGCGCTCGACCCGCTTCCACCTCACCCCGGCTGACGACCCGTGGGGGGCACGCCCTCCAGCCGGACGACCTGGTCGAGACGAACAACGCGGTCGTGTGGTGGCGGATCGCCGGAGAGCGTGGAGTGTCCGGGGGGGCTCTGGCTCGACGACGGGCCCGAGATGATGGCCCGCTTGGTGCAGAGTGCCCTGCAGGAGTTCATCGCCGAGAGCCGCTTCGGCTGGGGACAGTTCCGCGGGCCGCACGACCTCCCCTGACTGCTCGCCCGCCGGTCCTCCGCACCGGCCTGGAGGCCCGATCCGCGCCCCTCCGCACCGGCCCGGTCCGGCGTCCGGTCGCGTCGGTCAGCGCACCGCGAGCAGCGCGCCGTGCGGGCGGGGGCCCGGCGTCGCCACTGTCCGGGTGTGGACCTCGAGCACCGTGAAACCGGCGGCGCGGACCGCGTCGGCCAGTGCGTCGGGCGGCAGCGGTACGCGGTCGTCACCGCGTGGTCGAACGGCGCTGCGCGATCGCCGGTGAAGAAGCCGACGAGCAGCCCGCCGCCCGGGCGGAGGACCCGCGCCGCCTCCGCCAACGGCCGACCGATGCCCGCCGGGCCGTGGTGGATGAGCGAGTACCAGGCGAGCACGCCGGCGAAGTGCCCGTCCTCGGCCGGCACGTCGTCGACGCTGCCCAGGTGGAACCGAGCGGACGGATGGGTCCGCCGCGCGTGCTCGACGAACGCCGGCACCTGGTCCAGTCCGACGACGTCGAGCCCCCGGTCGGCGAGGTGGCCACTCCAGTGGCCGGGACCGCACCCGGCGTCGAGCACGGGGCCGCCGAGCCCCGCCGCCCACGTCGTGACGAGGTGGACGTCGGCAGCGTGCATCGACACCATGGACCCGAGCTGCTCGGTGTACTCGGCTGCGCGCCGTCCGTACGCGTCCCGGACGGCGCCGCTGTCGGCCCCCGAGCCGGTGGACATGCTCAGTCGCGCCGCTGCATCGCCGACAGGCGCTCGTTGTACGCGTCGAGCTCGGCGTCGCCGTCCCGCTCCGCCTGGCGGTCCTTCCGCTTGGCGGTGCGCTCGTCCGACCGCACCCAGTTGCGCACGACGATGAGCACGACGAACACCATCGGCAGCTCGGAGGCGCCCCACGCGATGCCGCCGCCGGTGTGCTGGTCGTCGAGCAGTGCCGCGTCGTTCGTCTGTCCGAGGGCGTGGAACCAGTCGATCGCGTACACCGACTGCGACGTCATCACCGCGACGCCGAAGAACGCGTGGAAGGCCAGGGTCGCGAGCAGGGCGATGATGAGGATCGGGTACTGCGGGCGCTGGGGGCCCGGGTCGATGCCGACGAACACCCAGAAGAACAGGTACCCGCTCAGGACGAAGTGCACGATCATCACGATGTGCCACTCGTGGGACTGCATCGCGTACTCGAACGCCGGCGTGAAGTAGAACACGACGAGGGACCCGGCGAAGACCACCCCGGCGACCGCGGGCTTCGCGAGGAACTGCATCCACCGCGAGTGCACGAAGAGCATGAGCCATTCACGGGCACCGCGTGAGCCGTCGTTGCGCACCGGCAGGGTCCGCAGCGCGAGGAGCACCGGACCGCCGAGCACGAGCGGCAGCGGGACGAACATCATGAGCAGCATGTGCTGCACCATGTGCGACGAGAAGTGGATCATGCCGTAGACGGCCGGTCCCCCCGGAGGTCGTCCAGATGAACACGGCGCAGCCGACGAGCCAGGCGATGGTCCGGCCGACCGGCCAGGAGTCACCGCGCTGCTTGAGCTTGCGGACGCTCCACAGGTACCAGCCGGCGCCGACCAGGGCGAGCGCGAGCCACATCCAGTCGATGTGCCAGTGCGACAGGTAGGTCTGCATCGTCTGCTCGGGCGGGTACGGGTACCCGATGAGCCCGGAGCGGGTGTCGGCCCCGGTCTCCGGCGTCTGCGGGATCGGCGGCTGGCTGCGGGCGACGGCGACCGAGACGCCGATCGCGACGGCCATGAACACGATCTCGGCCAGGGCGAAGCGGACGAACAGTCGGCGGTCGGTCGGGGCGCGGAGCAGCCCGGGCACGAGCTTGCGGCGCTGTACGACCCCGGCGATCCCGAGGAGCACGAGGATCGCGGCCTTCGTCGTGATGAGCCAGCCGTAGGGCGTCGTGACGAGGTCGAGCGGCCCGGTCAGCCGGAGCTGCGCGTTGACGATGCCGGAGAACGCCACGGCGGCGAAGGCCCACCCGGCGAGCGTGGAGTACCGCGCGACGACCCGTCCGGTGGCGCCCTTCGTCCGGACACGCAGGAGCACGACGGCGACGAGTCCACCGGCCCAGACGCACACGCCGAGCAGGTGCACGGCGAGCGAGTTGACGGCGTTCGCGTGCTCGAGCGAGCCGGCGGCGTGGCCGGAGAGCGCGAGCGGCAGCAGGGCGAACAGCGCGGCGACCGTGGCGACGGCGAGGGTCGTGGCCCGGGTGGCGAACGCGGCGACGAGCGTGGCGATGAGCACGGCCGCGGCGGAGACGACGAGCGACTGCCCGATCTCGACCTGGAATGCGAAGAGCAGGAAGTTGCGGGCGAAGACGGGGCTCGTCAGCGGGACGCCGAGGGTGTTCGCCCCGGTCAGGACGATCCCGGCGACCGCGGCGAGGAACCAGACCGACCCGGAGACCGCCGCCCACCGAGCGGCCCGGTGCTGCACGGAGGACATCGCCCCGTGGTCGGCCTTCTGCGCGGGCAGCGCGAACGCGGCGACGATGAGCAGACCGACGGTCAGCGCGGCGACCCCGTCGTGCACACCACGGGCGGCGACGAGACCGAACTGCACGACGTCACCCGCGGAGACGAGCTGCTGGTTCGCGGTGAACGCCCCGGTGATCGTCATCCCGAGGAGCGCGCACGCCACGACGAGCGGCAGGGCGATCACGAGGACGGTCGCGACGGTGGACGTGCGGGTGGTGACGGGCGCGGTCTCCGGTGCCGGGCCTCCCGGTCGGGAGGCGGTGTCCGGACGACCTGCGGCGTCGGGGTGGGGCTGGGGTGACGTGACGGCCATACCTGTCTCGGGTCGGTTCCGTCCGCGGTCCGCGGACCCTCCATCGTAGGCGCGCGGGTCTGGACGCGCGAGGGCAGGATGCTGCGCGGCGTCCCGGGCCACCCCCCGTACGCTCGGGCGGGTGACGACGACGACAGAGTTCGACGACCAGGACCGGTTCGACCACGTGCTCGGCGCGGTCGCCGCCGTGCTGGACCCGTCGCTCGACGTCCTCGACGCCATGACCCGGGCGGTGGACGCATGCGTGCGGTGGACCGGGTCCGCCGAGGCGGGGATCGTCCTGGCCGACCGGTCCGGCGTCCTGCACGTGATCGCCTCGACGAGCGAGCGGGGCATCGACGCCGAGGAAGCCCAGCTCGGCACGAACGAGGGGTCCTGTCTGGACTGCTACCGGACCGGCGGGACGATCGACGTCCCGGACGTCTCCACGAAGGCCGCGGAATGGCCGACCTTCGTCCAGACCATGAGCGACCGCGGACTGATCGGCACCTTCGCCGAGCCCATCCGGCTGCGGACCGCGACCATCGGATGCCTGTGCGTCTTCGCGGACCACGACCGGGGACACGACGACCAGGACGTCGTGATGATCCAGTTGCTCGCCGACGCGGCCTCCGCGGCTCTGGCACGCCACCGCGCGCAGGGGACGCAACGGACGCTCGACGAGCAGATCGCGGACGCCCTGGAGGCCCGGGTGCTGCTCGAACAGGCCAAGGGCGCGTTGGCGTACCGGCGGGACGTCCAGATCGACGAGGCCTTCCGGGTCCTCCGGGACGGCGCCGTGCGCACCGGCCGCGGTCTGCGCGACGTCGCCGCGGACGTCATCCAGCACGGGGCCGACCTGCGCGAGCTCGCCTGACGGTCGGCCCCGGTCATCCTCAGATCGAGACGGTCCGCTCGACGACCTGCCGCGCGGTCTCCGCGAGCGGCACCTGGTGGGACCGCGCGTAGGACCGGAGCATCACGAACGCCTGGTCCATGTCGACCTCGTGCGTCTGCGCGAGGAACCCCTTGGCCTGCTCGATGACCACCCGGCTGTCGAGCGCCCGCTGGAGCTGGTCGCGCGCGATGGTGGCCCGCTCGAGTCCGCGCTGCTGCAGGATGCTGATGGTCGCGACGTCCGTCAGCGCCTGGGCGGCGACGATGTCCTCGTCGCCCAGCGCACCCGGCCGCTCGCGGTAGAGGTTCATCGAGCCGAGCGTCTCGTCCCGCAGACGGAGCGGGATGGCGTGCACCGACGCGTACCCGAACCGCTCCGACGCCGCTGCGAACGCTGGCCACCGTCGGCGCAACTCGGCGGTGCTGCCCACGGTGACGACCCGGCCGGTGCGGTAGGCCTCGACGCAGGGACCTTCGCCGGCGTCGAGCTGCATGACGCCGACGAGGTTGCTCCGCTCGCTGGTCGACGCGACCAACTCGAGTTCGTCGGTCCGGGTCGCGAGCATGATGCCGGCCGCGGTGACGTCGAACAGGTCCGCTGCCTTCCCCACCAGCATCTGGAGCAGTTCGATGACGTCGTAGTCGTCGACGAGGGTGTCGGCGAGGGTGACGAACGTGTCGACGAGGCGTTGCTCTCTGCTCTGCGTCATCAGCGGTCTTCTTTCCGTGCGGGGTCGTTTGTGCGTGGGTCTCGGAAGTCGATGCGCCGCTCGATGACGGCTTCGGCTATGGCGCGGAGGGGCTGCCCGTCCGCGAAGGCGCGTGCACGGAGGACCAGCAGCGCGTTCTCCGGAGTGAGGCCCAGCTGGGCGACCACCATGCCGGTCGCCTGGTGCACGTGACGCCCGGACGAATGTGTGACGGAGACGGCAGAGGTGGCGATGCCGCCTTCGAGGTCACGCGTCGTCGTGTACAGGACACGGAGCGCGGCCAGCCCGGCGAGCAGCTTCGCCTCGGAGAGCTCGGCGGGTGCGAGCGGCTGGGTCTCGAGTCGGTACAGCGTCACGGCGCCGATGTCGAAGGTGCCGACGGAGAGCGGGAACGAGAGCAGCCCGGCCCATCCCGTCGCCCGCAGGGCCGCACGGGTGGACGGCCATTCGTCGTCGGTCGTCTCGCTCAGGTCGTAGGCGAGGACGGGAGCCCCACTCCGCAGCGCAGACCAGCCCGGGCCCTCACCGAGGAGCACCTGCTGTTCGTCCGACTCCGCGGCTCGCGGATCAGAGGCGGCGATCACGGCGCTGCCGAAGGGCCGACCGAGCGTGGAGAGCGCGGCGCCGGCCACCGGGAGGACGTCGACGAACGCACCCGCCAGGGCGTCGTCGTCGCCACCCTGGAGGCGACGGGCTGCGTCGGTGAAGGAAGTCATCGTCGGCCCCGGGCGAGGGAGCCCGTGGGTGTGGTGGTGGTGGTCATGGGTATCAGCGCTCCTGCGAGAAGTGGCTGCAGCGCGGGGGGCTGGGTGCTGAAGCGGACACCTTCAGCCTAGTCGCGCGGACTCCACCCACTCCGAGGTGCGCGCGGTTAGCGTTTCGGTAGCCCCAGACCCCGGCCGCTCGATCCATCAGATCCATGGCGAACAGCTGGAGCATCCTGTGCGCACATCACGTCGTCCCCCCGTCCGCCGCGCGTCCCGTCCTCCGGCGCGCGAGCCTCCGTCGCACCGGCCGTGCTCGCCTGCGCCGCGTCGCCGTCCGCCTGGTCGGGGCAGTCGTCGGCCGCAGCGGGGCCGTACCGGACCAGGACCGCTGCCCGCGGACGCTGCACGGGCACCGCTGCCAGCTCCGTGAGGGCCACCCCGACTTCCACGCGGTCCACGACGGCTCGATCCGGATGCGCTGGCACGACCGCACCCTGCCCACCGACGACTGGGTCCTCGACGCCTTCGAGTCCTGACGGGGCACGGGCCGACGACTAGGCTTCCAGCGTGCTGCTCTCCGACCGCGACATCGCCGCTCAGCTCGACCAGGGCCGGATCGGCCTCGACCCGTACGACGCCTCGCTCGTGCAGCCGTCGAGCATCGACGTCCGGCTCGACAAGTACTTCCGGCTGTTCGACAACCACAAGTACCCGCACATCGACCCCGCCGAGGACCAGCCCGAGCTCACCCGCCTGGTCGAGACCGACCCGGACGAGGCGTTCGTCCTGCACCCGGGTGAGTTCGTGCTCGGGTCGACGTTCGAGGTGGTCTCGCTGCCGGACGACATCGCCGCACGACTCGAGGGCAAGAGCTCGCTCGGCCGACTGGGCCTCCTGACCCACTCGACGGCGGGCTTCATCGACCCGGGCTTCTCCGGACACGTGACCCTGGAGTTGTCGAACGTCGCGACCCTGCCCATCAAGCTGTGGCCCGGGATGAAGATCGGGCAGCTCTGCTTCTTCCAGCTGTCGAGCCCGGCCGAGAAGCCGTACGGGTCCGCCGAGTACCAGTCGAGGTACCAGGGGCAGCGCGGGCCGACGCCGTCCCGTTCGGCGTTGAACTTCCACCGTGCGGACGTGTCGCGCTCGAACTGATCGAGTCCCTCTGTAGGCGTACGAAATACGGAATACTGTGTATCGTGGCGCCATGCTGCCACGCCATCCTCGTGCGTCACCGATGACGCTCTCCGCCGCCGCGATCATCCGCGAGGCACGGCAGCGCGCCGACCTGACCCAGGTCCAACTCGCCGCCCGCGCCGGTGTCACCCAGAGCGTCATCAGCACGTACGAGAACGGCCGCCGGGAGCCCTCACTGGCAGCCCTGCAGCGGCTCCTGCTCGCCGCCGGGTTCCGGACGGCGATCGACCTGCAGCCCGTGGCCGAACCGGCACCGCTCCGACGACTGGTCGCACGGCACCGGGACGAGCTGTTCGGCGTGCTGCAGCAGCACGGCGCGGTCGGCGTGCGGCAGCTGCTCGACGGCACGGAGCGAGCCCACCCGGACGAGTGGGCAGCAGACGTCGTCCTCGTCGTGGAGCTGGCCCCTGCCGCCGGGATCTTCGCCCTCATGCGGATGCAGGACGAAGCGGAGCAGCTGCTCGGGGTGCGGGTCGAGGTCCTCGCCGCCGATGCCCTGCCCTCCGACGTCCTCGACCGGACGGTCCCGCTGTGACCAGGGCGGTCGAGCGGTCGCTGGAGGACGTCGTCACAGCGTGCGCGCGGATCCAGGAGTACGCCGACGACCCGACGTTGCCCGAGGCGGTCGTCGCGGACGCCGTCCGGATGCGCCTCGTCGACATCGCGTCCTCGGTCCGGGAGTTGCCGCCAGCGATGACCGCGACCGAACCGACGATCCCCTGGGCGCGGCTGGCGGCACTCGGAGAGCAGCTGACGCGCCGACCGTCCGACGCCCCCCGCCTCCGTCCTGCTGAACACCGCCCGCACCGACGTCCCCGCGCTCCGCGACGCCGTCGAGCGGCTCCGCGGTGACTGCCCCTGACCAGGAGCGCCGGACCGTCAGTCCCCGTGCACGATGCACACCGCATCGAGGTCGAGCGATGCCTCGAGGGCCGCGGTGACCCCGGCCTCGCCGTCCGCGCCCAGCGGCGTGACGGTGTCGACCCACCACAGCGGGACGGACATCGCCGGGGCGTCCGGCAGGAGTCGGGTGACCTCGTCCAGGGAGTCGACCCGACGGACCCCGAGCACCGTGATGACCGGGTGCGTCGCGTCGCGGCAGACCTGCGTCATCGGGCCGTCGTCGAGGGCACGGACGCCCCAGGAGTCGTCGTGCAGGAGCAGGGCTTCGGCCACGTCGCGGACCTCGACCGGACCACGACAGAGCAGGGTCACCTCACGCGGCACCCTGCGACCCCTGCCCGCCGTGCTGCATGGCGTGCGCCCCGAGGGCGCCGTCGTCGTGGGCCGGGTCGAGCGGGGCCCCGCCGACGAGCTGCAGGAAGCGGTCCTCGTCGATGCGGTCGAGGAACGACTCGAGTGCGACCCAGCCGTCCTCGAAGCGGACGACGAGCCCCTCGCCGACCTCGCCGGCGAAGGTCTCGGTCGTGGTGCGGACCGGCGGCCATTCGCCGCGGCGGTCGAGGAATCGGGTGGCCTCGGGGCCGACGATCACCGCGAGCGGCTCCGGCTCGCCGTACGAGACCGCGCGGACCAGGTGGTCGGCGTCCCCGCGGCGCTGCATGACGACGCCGAACACCGGCTCGACGTCGCTCGCGACCCGGTGCACAGCGTCCAGCAGACGACCGGCGAGCCCGGGATCCGTCCCGCCCTCGGGCACCGTGAGCACCGCGGACATCGTCTCGACGACGACCCCGTCGGTCAGATGCGCTGTCATCGTCGCGGAGATGCCGTCGCCGACGGCGTAGGAGGTGCTGATGCCCGGCGACTCGTGCTTCGCGTACTGCGTGACGACCCAGCGGTCCCAGGCAGAGGTGAGCGGCTCGGAGGTCCCCCACCGTGTCGGGCAGGTGTCGACGGCAGCGCAGAGCGCTTCGATCGCGGAACCGACGTCCACCGACCGCTCGTCGTGGTGGCGGAGCGTGAGGTCGATGCTGATCTGCCGGACCGAGCCCCGGGCCTCCCGGTGCTCCGGCGACGGGTCGCCGAGCAGTTCCGGTCCGTGCTCGACGAAGTCCTCGATGCCGGCGGCGGGCACGCCGGTGCGACCGTCGCGCAGCTCGCCGTCCGACCCGCGGACTGCCCATGCGGCACCGTGGGTGCCGAGCGCGTGCCGGAGGGCGGGGGTGAGCGCAGCCTCCGGGCCGGTCCGCAGGACGACCGTGCGACCGGAGGCGGACGCACGACGCAGCAGCGAGTCGAAGGACTCGGTCAGCCAGACGACCGGCGCGCTCGAATCCACCACGATGGCCGGTCCGACCACGTCGTCGATGAGGGGGATGCCTGACCATCCGGTTCCTCCTCGGTTCGGTCGTGCTGACACTCGCTTGGTCCCCCCTGGACGGTACACACGGCGTCCGGGGAGTGTCCGTGGAGGACGGCGTCTCACAGCGGAGAGACAGGGCGGCCGGGAGGCGCGGAACACGTCCGCCCCGCGGCTCGCGGGAGCGCTCGGCTGGCATCCAGCGGATCATCCGCTAGGCTGGTGCGGTCCCGTTCGGCGGGATGCGCGAGTGTAGTTCAATGGTAGAACTCCAGCTTCCCAAGCTGGTAGCGCGGGTTCGATTCCCGTCACTCGCTCCGTTTTTCGATCAGAGTCGCTTGTCGTTTCTCAACCCAGATGAGACTTCTCTCGAAGTAGTTGAGACTGCAGCCGTTGAAACGCGCAGCAGGTTGAGCTTGCCGACGCCGAGCAGGACGGCACGACCCATCGCCTGACACAGCTTCGCGCAGCACGCAGACCTCGTTTCGCTCGGAATCCGCCGTCGTCGTCCATCCCGGGGACTCGGAGAGCGCCGAGCGTGACGAGCGAATCTCGGCGGCGGCATCCTCGCCGCCCAGGTCGAGGTGCTCCCGGTTCTTGACGGTCGTCGGCTCGGGCACGGGCTTCGCGCTCGGAAGCGCGCCAGCTACCCAGCTCGCGCCGCTGCCGAAGTCGACGCCGGCGTCGCTGGGCTGCAGGGCGCGGAGATTCAAAGCTTTGTCCCGTCGCCGTCGAGCGACCCGCGCATTGGCGGACCGGAGACGCATCGTATATATGGTCTGGCCATGACGAAGGCCGCAAGCGCGCGCATCCCGCGATAGCGTGATGCTGCCCCAGGAACGGGGGAATCCCACGACCGGAGGCTCGATGACGCTGGTGCCCGCTACCCCCGACCACCTCACGCAACGAGAGCTTGAGCAGGCGCTTTGGGCTGCTGCGAATGCCCTTCGCGGGCCGGTCGACCCAGGCGACTTCAAGGCCTATGTCTTCCCCGTGCTCTTCTACAAGTGGATCAGCGACGTCTACGACTACCGGCACGACCAGGCGGTCGAGGAACTCGGCGATGGCTGGACCCAGGAAATCGAAGAAGAGGACTATCAGACGTTCCTCGTCCCTGACGGGGCTCACTGGGATGACACGTATGGGGTGACGAAGAGGCCGGGCGCGGCGCTCAACAAGGCCCTTGTCAGCACTCAGGAAGCCAATCCCGGCAAGCTCTCCGGCGTGTTCGGCGACGTGAACTGGGCGAACACAGAGCGCATCCCCGAGTCGGCGCTGAGGGCGCTCATGGGCGTGTTTGCTCGCCTCACTCTCGACCCGGCGCACGTGTCCGGCGACATGCTGGGCTCGGCGTACGAGTACCTGCTGCGAGAATTCGCGGAAGCATCCGGGAAAAAGGCTGGTGAATTCTTCACACCTCGACACGTCGTCCATTTACTGGTGAAGATCCTCAACCCGCAGCCAGGAGATTCGATCTGCGACCCCGCATGCGGGTCCGCCGGCATGCTTGTCGAAACGGTCGAAGCCGTGAAGCTCGCAGGTGCCAACCCTGACTCACTCCTGCTGTACGGCCAAGAACAGAACCTCACCACCGCGGGCATCGCCCGCATGAACCTGTACCTCCACGGGCTCGAGGACTTCGAGATCAAGCGTGGCGACACCTTTCGAGAACCGAAGCTCCTCGATGAGACCGGCGAGCTCCGCAAGTTCGATATCGTCATCGCCAACCCGCCGTTCTCCCTCGACAACTGGCCGTCGAGCACCTGGGGGGAAGGACAAGTACAAGCGGGCTCTCGGCGGCATCGTCCCGCCGGCAAAGAGCGGGGACTGGGCATGGATCCAGCACATGCTCGCCACGATGAAAGACGACACCGGCCGGGTCGGCGTTGTCATGCCGCACGGAGCGCTTTTCCGTGGCGGCCGAGAATCCGACATGCGCCGGTGGGTGATCGAGAAAGACCTGCTCGAGGCCGTGATTGGGCTGCCAAACAACCTGTTCTATTCAACATCGATCCCGGTGTCCCTACTGATCTTCCGAGCAAGCAAGACGGTGGAGCGACAAGGGCAGGTTCTATTCATCGACGCGCGGGCACGCTTCAAGCCCGGCAGGAACCAGAACATCCTCGACGACGATGACGTCGACTCCATCACAACGAGCTACGTGACGGGTACCGACGCCGACGGTGCAGGCGGCGTCAACGTCAGCCTAGTCGCGCGCGACGAAATTCAATCGAACGACTATGACCTGAATATTGGCCGCTATATCCAGACGGAGACCAAGGCTGAAGCGAACGTCGACGCGGCGCTGGCAGCGCTGCGCGAAGCGCAGGAGCGTATGAACAGCGCGCGAGCTGCTCTCGACGCGCGGCTAAGAGAAGCGGGCTTCGATGCGTGACGGGTGGCGTGAGGTGACGCTGGGCGAGGTGACTACCCGGCGGAGAGACTTCACCGCCGTCCAGGCCGACGTGTTGTACCGGATCGTCGGTGTGCAGCGCAGCGGGTGGGGTCTCGTCGACCGCGCCCCTGTTCGCGGCGACTCGATGAAATTCGGCAAGCTTCTCGAGCTTCACAGCGATGACCTGGTCTACCGAACCATCACAGCGTTCGAGGCACCGAGTGCGGTGGTGTCGAGTGAGTTTGACGGAGCGTTCGTCACTCCTCAAACCTTCCCGACCTACTCGATCGACCGCTCCCGACTGCTTCCCGAATATATGGCGATTTTGACTACATCGCCGGAGTTCCATGAGGCAATGTCGGTAAGGTGCGTTGGATCTGTGCTGCGACGGAAGACGCTGAGCCAGAACGCCTTCGAGTCAATCCCCTTGAGGCTCCCGTCGCTAGACGAGCAGCGGCGCATCGTGGACCTGATGGCGGCCCTCGGCGACGCTGAGGAAGCGGTTGAGGCGGAGGCTACTGAAGCCGCTTCGCTCCTTGGTGCAATGCTCGATGCCAGTGGGGGGCGAAGCGACGGCCGACGTTGGTTCGCTCGCCTCCGTCGTGTCTGGGGCGTCCTGGGGTAGGGCGGATGTGCGCAGCAACGCCGGAGAGGGCGTGACGCCGGTACTCACGATCGCGAATACGAAGCCGGACGGCAGTATCCGCGGAGAGCCCACGCTCATTCAAGGACTTAGCGCCAAGGTTGCGCGCCTCACCGAAAACTCGCTGATCGCGATCCGTACGAACGGCAACCACGATCGGATCGGCAACATCTACCGCGTACCGGAGAGACATATTGGCGCCACGGTATCCGCCTTCCAGTTCGTCGTCGAGCCCGTCGAGTCCGCCAATTCCGCTCACCTGTACTGGATGATGCGGGCGCCATCATTCCAGGCTGCAATGACAGCCGCGGCGTCCGGCTCCACGGGTCTCGGCAACATAGCGGCAGGGACGCTGCGCAATATGCACGTGCCATGGCCGGAAGATAGTGAAATTCGAGCCGCCCAAGTCGCAACCTTCGACAGACTCGAGAACGTCGCACTGTCCGCCCGTGCCGCTGGCGAGGCGCTCCGCACGCTGCGTCACAACCTGCTGACAGTGCTGCTGTCCGGGGAGCACGAAATTCCGTCTTCGTATGACACTCTGCTGAAGGGGGGATGCCGCGTGAGCGACGGGTACAACGAGAAGAGCACGGTGCAGGATCCGCTCGTGAAGTTGCTGGTGGACGCCGGGTGGACCTATATCCCCGGCAAGGACCTCCCGCGAACCACGTCGCAGGTGTTCGTCGAATCAGACTTACGCGCCGCGATCGAGGAGCTGAACCCGGGGCTCGCGGGGCGCGCGGATGCGGTGCTCGGAGAACTTCGTCGCGCGGCGCTCAGCGCAGCTGACGAGGGCCTCATGGCGGCGAACCAGACGTTTACACGTCTGCTGCGCGGCGGCGGAACCGTATTGATGCCCGACACAAATCATGTCGAGCCGTACGAGGCGATCAGCTTCACCCGCCCGGAACAGAACACGTTCCTCGTCTCTGACGAGGTCACCTACCAGGGGGCTCGGTTCGACATCGTGCTGTTCGTGAACGGCATCCCCATCGTGGTTGGGGAGACGAAGACGCCGGTGTCAACGACGGTGACGTGGAAGGACGGTGCGAAGGACATCCATTCCTCCTACGAGGTGCATCAGCCAGTGTTCTTCACGCCGAACCTGCTGTCGTTCGCCACCGACGGAAAGGACCTTCGGTACGCCGGCGTGCGCACCCCTCTGGACCACTGGAACCGTTGGGGCTCGTCGGAGGTGCCAGCGACCGTCGAGGGGTGGGACCGGGTGAAGATGAGCGTGGCGGGGCTTCTCAACCCGACGGTCATACTCAACCTCATTGAGCACTACGCGGCGTTCGACGTGCAGGACGCAGACGGCGCCGGCCAAACGATCAAGCTTCTACCGCGGTACTTCCAGTACGAGGCAGTGGAGAAGATCGTCGCCAGAGCCACCAGCGAGCAAGGCTCCCGCGCCCTGGTTTACCACACGCAGGGCTCGGGCAAGACGCTCACGATGTCGTGGGTGGCCACGCGGCTGTACTTCGATCCGCGGATGAACAACCCGACGATCGTCGCCGTGGCGGACCGCACTCAGCTGGTCACCCAGACCTTCTCGCAGTTCGCCTCCGCCGGTGTCCCCGAGCCGGTCAAGGCGGCCACGCTCGCTTCGCTGCAGACGGCGCTCAAGCAAGGCCAGCGCGGCATCATCGCCACCACCGTGCACAAGTTCGCTGGCGCGGGCGTGCTCAGCGAGCGTGACAACATCGTCTTGCTCGTCGACGAGGCCCACCGCACCCAGGAGGGTTCGCTGGGTGAGGCGATGCGCGCAGCGCTCCCGAGCGCTCACCGATACGGCTTCACCGGCACTCCGATCGCAGACTTGGACCGGAACACATACCAGCTGTTCGGAGACGAGCGGGACCCGGAATGGGCTCTCGGAACATACGACTCGGACCGTTCCATCGCCGATGGCACCACCGTGCCGATGAGGGTCATTCCTCGGCCGGTAAAGTTCGACATCGCCAAGGATGAGCTCGACGCGGCATTCGATGCGCTTGCCACCGAGGAAGAACTCACCGAGACGCAAAAGGAGTCCAACGCCCGGCGAGTCGCCAATGCTCGGGCGATTTTCCACAACCCGGAACGGATCGCAGCGGTCAGCGCCGACATCGTCGAGCACTTCTACAAGTCGATCGACCCGCTCGGGATGAAGGCACAAATTGTCGTGGCCGATCAGGAGCTCTGCACTCTTTACGACGCAGCTCTCCGTGGCGCGCTGGCCGGCGCCGGACGCGCAGACGAGGTGGCGGTCGTCATCTCGGCGTCGGGCAAGAGCGACTACGAGCAGTACAAGCTCAGTGACGCCGAAGAGGAAGCGCTGCTGGACCGGTTCCGGGACGCGCACGACCCGCTGAAGTTCCTCATCGTCACGGCCAAGCTCGGCACCGGGTTCAACGCCCCGATCGAGGGCGTTCTGTACCTCGACAAGCCGATGAAACTCCACACGCTCTTCCAGACAATCACCCGAACGAACAGGCCGTGGCGGAACCCGGACACAGGCTTCGTTAAGAGCTACGGCACGATCGTCGACTATGTCGGCCTCGGCGACGGATTCGCTCGCGCGATCGCTCCTTCCAACCCCGAACACGCACAGCGCCAGATCGACACCGAGGAGCTACTGCGCACCCTCGAGGGCGCCCTTAAGGAGATTCGCCGCCGCTTCGTGGGCATAACCCGAGACGGATCCATGGACTCGCTGCAGGCGGCGCTCGAGCGGGTGCCGGCCGACACCGAGGACCGCGCAGAGTTCCGTGCAGAGTTCGCTCTCTCGCAGGGACTGTGGGAGACGATCTTCCCGGACGCGGCTCTCGATGACTGGGCTAACGACTACCGCTGGTACGCGCAGGTGTATGCCGCGATCCCGGCTGAGAGCGACGACGATGATCTGCTGTGGGAGCGTCTCGGGCCGAAGACCCGCGAGCTGGTCCACCAGCACATGCGCAACGTCCGAGTCTCCGATCGGAACATCGCTGTCGTGATCGCCGACGCAGAGACGATCCGCAAGATGAGCGAGAGCGGTCAGCTGCCGCCGGTCCCGACCGAGTACGAGGGGAAGTCCGCAAGGGACATCCTCGATTCCCTCACCGCTCGCATCCAGCGCAAGCTCGACGGCGGCGGCGAGGGAGCGCTTCGCTACTCGTCGATTGCCGAGCGCCTGGATCAGCTGCGTCAGCGGGTCATTGCGACGGCGGAGGACTCCATCGAGTTCCTCACCACGCTGTTCGGCGTCGCACAGGACCTCAAGATTACAGAAGTAGAGGCAGATGGCGGGGTCCTGGCAGATCTCCCAGACCCGAACATCGGCATGCTCACGCGCATCTTCGAAGAGCACCGCCCCGAGGGCATGACCGTGCTCGTCTCACAGGTCGTCGCCGAGGTTGATGCCCTCGTCAAGCAGGCCGTGCATCCAAACTGGGCGACGAAGGATGCCTCCAAAAAGGCAATCCGCCGTCAGCTGCGTCAACTGTTCCGGACGTACAAGCTGCCACTCACCGGTGAGCCCTTCGACTCTGCCTGGGGGGTACATCCTGAAGCACTACTGACATCGGCTGAGCGAACGACCTCTCGCCGTTCGTCGGCAAAGCTGCGGACGTTCAATGCCCGTCGACACCTAGACAGAAGCGCAGTGAGAGAGACAGCATCGCCGTCGTCAATGGCGCAATCGTCGCTGCGCGTGCGGGGATCGGCCCCCCGAGACGCGCATCTCGCTCCAGACCCTGCAGCTCCGGTCTCCATCGGGTGGGCCGAACAGGTTTGTCAGCGCATCGGCTACTGGTGCGGGTCCCATGACGCGCTCGGTTCGTGACGTCAGTGGTTTGTTCTACCGTCTTCTCATGCGAAAAATGAAGGCCAGCGGTCGAAGTGTTCTTGGGAAGCCCCGCGGACCAGTACTCGAGGGACAAGCGGTTGGAAGAGGTGCGCGGTGATAGAGCAGGACGATCCGAGCGCCGGACCATGGGCCTCGCGCCTACGGACTATCGCTCACGACGCGCGCCGAGACTTCGCCTCGATTCATCAGTACCTGCAGGTTGTCGGCCCGGAGATAGACAAACGCTTCGAAGAGGTAGTCGGGAACGTCGAAACACGCTTGGACCCGGAACTCCACGACATGGGCGACGTCTACTGGGAGGCCGAAAAAGCCTTCGGAGCCAATCCGCTCGAGATTCATGCCCACACTGGCTTGATGCTCGTGAGCCGCGGCGTAGCTCTATCAGAAATCGTCTTCGCTTCCATTCCGGGGGGCACTCTTCGTCGATGCTGAGCCGCTGGTATATAAGGGCAATCACTCCTGGTCTCGCAAAATGGCGGACCTCTTCTACCGGACTTGCCTCAGCAGGCCGGTGAGCATCGGTGGCGGCGCGATGGCGCCGATCACGCAGCTACGTGATCTCTACGCTCACGGCTACGGACGTCCCCATCGAAAGGAAGAGGCCGAGAAGCTCGCTGCGTCGTTGCACCCACACCTCGGACCGGCCGACCTCAGTCCAGAGGAACACGCTCTCGGGTTCAAAGAAGCGCCGTACGCATTCGGTCGTTACTCCAACTACAGCCCTGCGTCAGGCTTCAGGGACGACGCCTTCGTGCCGGTTGTCGTCGAACTCAGCCCAGTCGCTGCCCGAAGGCTTCTGCTCCTGATCGGAGAGCGCGTCGAAGCCGTGCTGTCGGCGGCGTCGTGGGGCTTGAAGGACCCGTTGAGTGAGAAGACGAGCAAGTTCGTGCGGATATGGGTGCGGGAGCAAGCGGAGCGCGAAGCAGAACAGCAGACCAGGCAGCACCTTGCTGCAGAGAAGGCGCGGAAACGGGAAGCAAAACACGAGGAGCAGGCCGAGAGGCGGCGATCCGACCATCAAAGCGGCCTGCAACGATAGGCCGAAATCGGGCGTGACGAAGTGCTTGGAGGTGGGACGAGTCTCTTGCAGCACGCCGCGAGGAAGCGACTCAGTGCTCGGTCGGGACGTCCGTCTCCATGCCCCCCTGCGATGGTCAGCGCGGGGCGCACGAGCCAACAGCTGGGAGCTTGGGCATTGTCTGCGCCATAGGCCGAGCGTCGTGCGAGACGGCTGATCTCCTGAAGGGCTGTTGGTGGACGCTTACGTAGAGGTAGCCGAGGAAGGGAGGCGCTCCTTGAGGAATCGGAAAAGGGCTTTTCTGAATCCGCTACTCAAGCGCGCTGCGACGGCGAGAAGGATAACCGCGGGGGGCGAAAAACACCCATGGCGCGAAGGCACTGAGATGCGCTATCAGTGCGTTAGACAGCGCGGCGAGGGCAAGCGCGCTCGCGGCGCCCAATGCTGCTGTCCAAACGAAGGTGTAGAGCCACCCGTTCGTCGCGAGACGCTCGCGCATCCGGCCCTTGGTTGTGAGAAAGAGCACGACGGAAATGATGACTGCGAACACGAGGAAGCACAGCCAGGCGATCCAGCTGACTGTGAGCCAGGAGTCTGCTGCTCTCGACGACCCATCGTTGACGCGGGCGATGAGCGCCTCGGCTTCAGCGTCCGTCAAACCTTGACCATGAATAGCTTCATTTGTGACGGATGCCGCGCTTTGCTGAAGGAGAACAGCCACCCCGAAGGCTGTGAAGGAAGCGGCGAGCCCCGAGAGATGCCCGGCGAGTAGCCACTTCAGGGTGCGGCTGGTCAACTGGGCGACAGTATCAACTGTATCGGCTGGCGATGCCGTAGCAGGATTGGTCGCGGGTGTCGGATTCGTCATGTTCCCCCCTTGGTCAGTCTGCATCTTGACATCAGGTCACGGCTTGTCGCTACTCATGCGCCAGCGCGAGTGGCCACGGCTGCCGAGAGTGATCCGCGAGGGGACGTCGCCAAGAACAGGAGCTGAGTGCCAGCGGCTACCGGCGGATGATTCCCGTTCGTCGGGACAATTGGCGCACGCATGACTACGGTTCGCTCTTTGCCGTCAGTCTCGTTCGTCGGTCATCAGCTCGGTGAAGCACCAACAGCAGACCCTTGGAACTATCGGGGCTCGGAGTACCGACGGCCCATCGCGCTTGGGACGATCGGACGATCGTGATCGCGGGTTTGAGTACCCTCGCTGGCCAATCTTGTCCTTGGCGCCGATGTCTCACCCTAGCGGGCGACCGCGATCACGTCACGACGGAACTCTTCCGGATACGCCTTCACCGTGCGCACATCGTTCCAGCAGGAGGACATGCCCCTACCTCTCAGGAGTCAACCGAACCTGCAGCAGTCCCGCGACGGCCAGGCGCCTATAACCTCAGCCTCATCGCGCTGAGTCAGTGAAAGCGATTGTCATGTCGAGTACGGCGTAAGACGCGCGGCGCTTCGCGAGGCGGTCGACATACTCCCAGCCAACATCGGCGGCACCCGAAGCGGCAGCGCCGACAAGACCCGAAGGGTCTTGAGTGATCGCGGTCCCGATCGCCGCCCCGATTCCCCCCGATAGCGAAATTTTTCGAACCACGGACTGCTGCGGACATGACGGCGGAGGTGGAAGTTGCCTTCTTCACGGCAAAGAGCTTCGATTGCAGCACATCTGCTAGCACGCCGCCTGCTTCTTTGCGGCCCTCAGGAGTGTCCGGTATCTCGCCGACGACAGCTAGGCCCGCTTGAAGCGCTGCTCGCCAGCTTTCAAATGCATCGTCGCTTCGGAGGTTGCGAAGTAGATCTGGTTGCTCAACCAGTCGTGGGAGGTCGAAATCCCCCCAAGCGCCGAAGGATGCTGACCCGCCCATCCTCAACACGACGACCTCCGATTGCCCGCCTCATTGCGATCTCACTCACCACATCGAGTGCGGTGAACTGCCCCTTTTGTTCCGCCGCAAGGACCAGAGAGGCACCGAGATGAAGCGATACCGCACGATTGAGCCCAAACATCTCGTCGGCCGATACCTCCTGCGGCCAGTTCCAGCCGGCCTCGCTCCAATCGCTCATCGTCATATCGTCGATAAGCCTAAGTCGATGATTCGTCCGTTCATCACCGACGCCGTCGAACATCGACGCAAGCTCGTCACCCTCGTGCCCTCTAACGAATTCAACGGCGCCCGACTCGATAAAGGGGCGAAGGACGGCAAGCCATTCAAGCTGTCGCCTCAAGTCATTCCGAGCCGCTCCATCCATCGGTCGCCCACGCGACCAGGAAGCATGGAGGTCGCCGGACGGAACGACGACGGCAGGCGCATACAAAAGTAGCTCGAGGACCGTCTGCGCTCGGCTACCGATCGAGCCGCCGGTCAAGGGGACGATTGGCCGAAATTCGCCCGGCGAAAGAACGCGCAGTTCAGCTTCGAGGCAGTCACCATCCGGATCCGGCCACTGACGGCTGAATTCGAGAAGGTGTTCCTCCGGCCACTCCGCCGCACGGAGCGCTCCAGTCAGATTCAACTCTCCGTCGAGCCATACATCAAGGAAGTCGTAGATGTTCGTTACGGCGGACTGCACGCCTTGAGGATAGCGTCACGCTCGTGAGAGCGTGCTCTTTCGCCTGCATGCCACTGCCGCCCAACAGTGATCGGTTCTGATCTAGTGTTCCGCGAGCAGCCGTTGTGGTGTCGACCCAGGGGCATCAAACTCTACGTGTGAGTCAACAGCATCCGAAAGGCCCCGTGGTGGCCGCCGTCGTCAGCAGCTTGTCACCCGGTGACACAGGCAAGCCTTTCACCGCCGTCAGTCGGGCAAGCGCGATGGTGTCGCATGATTGGCAGATGCTAGGCGCCCAGTACGAGTGGGCAGAGATTCATGGTGTGACAAGAGGTTTGCCACACGGCTACTTCGCGGACCTCCTGGGACGCGCTGCAGCCGCGGGTGAGCAACTTGGACTTGCTTTCGCTGCACTCCGTGATGGAGAGGTATGGCGAGACGCCCGGGTTGATGACGCCAGCGAAAGTCGCCGTTCCATGGCTGGCCGCGCCATGGCGGAGGCGTCAGGACTATGGGCCGTGAGTGCGGGACACGCTGCAGTCAACGTCGTCGCTCGAGTCGTCCGGATCCACAGCGGCGCTGCGGGGCTCGATAAGAAACTCCGGTGGACGGGCCTGCCGGTGCCGTTCGACGCGGGGCGCACTGCCAACCTTTCCCTCAACGTCGAAACCGTGAAGCACCTTAAGCAGGCCGCACTTCGAACCGGCGAGTCCGCATTAGTAGACCTCGTTGTGCCGCTGGAGGGCTTAACGTCGAACTCGGCGTGGACTGCGCTATTGGCCCGACGAGACGCGGGATACCACCGCCTGCGTCCTCAGAGTGTCCAGGGGGGGTGTGCCATCTGCGAATCCATGGGCAGCAGACCAAACAGTCGGCGCGCTGACCCTAAGCGCTTCGACGTTCTCTACCTACCTACCGCCCTTGCTCGAGGATGTTGTGGATGAAACGGCAGCGGGCTTTGAGGCGCTCGTCTCCGCGATGCGCATCATACTCGAACGCTTACCTGAGGCGCTGCGCGCTGCCGGGGTTCCGATCTGGCGAACACCCTGAGGTTCCGCGCGTGGCTGCCAGCGCTGGGAGGTACTCGCCTTGCGCTCCATGCTTAACCCCGCCGTCTCGGAGTTCGATTGCTCCCCCCCACTACGCAAGACTGGCCGGAGCGCTGCTGTAGCAAGCCTGTAAAGCCGTTACCGCTTACGTAACCTCTTCGTTACATAGCTTCAGGCTTCGGTATGTCGCTCCGGTCCTTGGCCGTCCTGGGAGTCGATGGTGAGGCGGACAGTCAGTGGTGTCGGCGGACACTGTTGAGTTCGGCGCACCGGTGCTGGCTCGGCGGCCAACGGTGCGCGTCGCCCTCACCGTTCAGGTCATGATTTCGAGCATCGCTGCGGTCCTGCTGTGCGCCGCTTTGTCTGGGTGACTTACAAAATGACTGGTGGGTCTTGAGGCGTTGAGAAGGTTCCGCCGGTCAGCGGCGCCGACTTTCTCACCGATGGCTCTTGTGGGTGCCGTTCAACGCAGCGCGGACCGCATGCAGATTCACATATGCGGTGTACAACCGGGGCACGGCGATCAGGAAGAGGAGCAACACATAGGAGGCGAAGCCGGTTGCTAGGGCAGCGAAGATTCCGTGAATCGCGCCGGACTTTGGATCTGCGGCAAAGTTCATGCCGAGGACGAGCATCAGCGCGGCCGCCGCAGAGAACAGAGACGCGACGAGAAGGTGCGCGGCGGACTCGTCGAGGGCGTCCCGATCGATCTGCTCAGTCTGTCCGTAGAGGTCCATTCGATCGGTGAGCTTCAATCGCATCGAGGAGATCTGCCCCCACGCGGCGAGGAAGCTGCCCGCGAGCAGCGCTACACCGCTCAGGAGCGCCCCAGGAGCAGCGAGTTGCGCGCCAGGGATCAGCAGCATAGCCACGAGAGCGGCGACTGGGCCGATGATCAGAGTGGCACGGGTGGCGCGGTCCGGGGTTGGGGTTTCGCTGCGGTAATCACTGAGTGCCTTCCAGTGCCCACGGAACAGCTCGATCGGCACGAGTCGAGAGGCCACGGTGTAAATCCTCCGTTCGATCAGCGGGTCATTCAGGGAGGGTGACGGCGATCTTCAGCGCCTTCGCGATGCGGTTCACCACCGGGGCAGCCTCGGAGATCAGACGGTACCCCTTCGGGCGGACCGGCCCGAGCGGGTAGATGAAGAGCTTGTCGACAGTCTCGGCGGTGATGGTCTGCCGCTTGCCCCTCTCAACGATCGAGATCTCCGCGTCGTCGTACTCTATGTCGCCACTCCTGACAGCCGGATCGACGAGCTCGATGACGTCGGCGGCAGCAGCTTTCCGGCGCTCGAGCTCGGTCGTGGACCCCCGTCGTTCTGCCATCGCGAGAATCGCGCCGAACACCCGCTCGACGGGCGTCTTCTTCAACCCCCACTGCACCAGTTCCAGGTCGTAACTGCTGCGCGTGCCGGTGGCGCTGACACCTCGGCGGCGCAAGCGGAACGACGGGTCGGCTGATTCACCAAGGATCCCGTCTAACCGAGCGCCGTCGATTTGCGGGGTGAGATGCCAGTTGAGGAACGGGCCGACGACCTTCCGGTTGTCCTCGTTGATTGTGACAGCGGCGTGCTGAGCACGGCGTGTCAGCCACTTGATCAGCAGCTCCCCGACATAGGTCTGCCCACGGACTTCGGACAGCATGATTGCCGCTGGCCCGGACGTCGGGAACAGCAGGACCACTTGCATCCCTCGTACCGCTGCTTTCCGTTCGATCGGCTCATGCGTGCCGTCGCGGCTCACCAGTGCATCGTGATCCTGCTCACGGCCGGTCTCGATCGTCACGCGGATCCGGCGATCCTCCACGTCGACGTTCGTGACCTCGAAGTACGGCACCCCCCTCAGCCTCGTCTAAGCGCGCCTGCCTCTCCGCCTCGGTGACCTCGTCGACGTAGAACGTCGGGTTACCTAGCTGCGTGCGATCGTCCTGCAGTGCAAGCAACTCGACCTTGAACTGATCGAACGCATCGACAGCGCCGCCAGCGGCACTTACGTCCTCTAACGGCATCGCGCCGTTGTCTCCGCGGGCACGACCGAGGCGCGGCTCGAGCGTGTGTATTCGGTAGCCATACGTCGTCATCGAAGGCAATGCCAATCTGTGAGGTTCCGACAGGAAACCTACGGCACAACACCGCTGACGCCGGCATTCAACGTCGTGGCGTCCTCAGTGGAATCCTCCACCATCAGGAGGGCCGCGCTAGGGAGTCGTCTCAGATGACGGTCGTTCACCGACCGACGGCGATCCGTCGGCCGGCCGAGCGTCGTGCCGTCCCGAATAGCTTGTCCGATCCGGATCTCACGGACCTGCCTCAACCGGACGCGTTGGGCGTCGAACAGACGGCGTCAGTTCGGAAGGTTGTGTCGGAGGTCGTAACCGGTGTCGGCGAGGAATTGCAGCCGGTCGCGAACCTCTTGCAACGATGCTGCGTCGTCGTCGTTGCGGAAGTCGGCGCGGAGGAGCGTGTTGGCGGTGATGATGTCGTCGGTGCGGTCCGTGTAGTCGGCGGCTGCTGCGGTCAGGAAGATCGTTGGGTCGGCGAGCCGGATGAGTTCGGTGCCGGCGAAGCCGATCGTGTCGGGTTCGAACCCGAGCGCGGCCATGTCGACCTGCTGCTCGGTGAACGCGACGAGCCGGTAGGGCATCTCGCGCCTGCTGATGCGGGGTAGCCGGGGCGGTCGGAGATGGCACGGCCGGAGATCCGGCACCCGACGCTGATGAGTCGTTCCGCCTGCTGGATGAGCGGCAGGTCGGACGTCCACCGAGTGCGGACGCCGCCTGGTCCTGGGTAGCAGGCGATAGCGCAGTCGACGAGGCCGCCCACCTGTCGCGACTCCCATCCGATGTCGGTGCGGTGCACACGTTTCCCGAGTCGCGCGAGCCCGTCATCCACCTGCCCGGCAGTCAGCCCTGCCCGGACGAGCCTGTCGAAGGTGGCGCCGTTGACGGCGAGCATCCGGGCGACGGCGAACGTGATGTAGATGGGGGGCGGCGTCCTTCCACCGCTCGTGCACTCCAAGGACTTGCTTCCCGCCGATCCACACGCGTCGCCGGTCGACGTCAACCAGCAGCACCGTCGCGGTCTGTTCAGCGAGCGCGATCTGCGTCGCCGTCACGGTCCGCGGTGCCATGAGGAGGAGTTCCGCGTCATCCACGTCCTCATCGCGAGGCCGCTGTGTCAGTGTTGGGAAGCGTGCGCGGCGGCCGTCGGCGAGGCGGATCGTGTCGTGGGTCTCCACGGCTGCGGCGAGTCCCGCGAGTTTGAGGACGGCGAGGGTGTCGGTGAGGTCGGTGGTGTCGCCGAGCCCGTATGGCATCGTGATCTGAGGCCGCCCGGCGTAGGCCGCGGCGACCCATTCGAGTGCGGGTTGCATCAGCTGCGTTCTTCCGGGGTGTCTGGTCGGATGAGGGCCATGAGCCGGCCTGCTTCGGTGAGGAACGGCTCCCACCCGTCGCGGGTGTCACCGTGTGCTGGTTCGCACCGGTAGCCGGAGCTTCCGTCGGTGTTGTGAACGATGACTTGCCGGAGCTCCGGGCTGGTCGGGTCGCGGAAGTACATGTGCCCGTGGGTGCCGGCGAGGTCGAAAGCGACGCTGAGTAGGAACAGGTCGGGGCGGCTGGCGGCGCTCACCATTCACGTTCCCGGAACAGGGCGATGACTGTCTCGAGCGGGCGCCCTTCCCGAATCCATTGCAGCGGCGACAGGGCGTGGGCGTCGATGGTGAGGTGCGTGCGGGGTGTGGTCATGAACTCGGTCATCGCTGCCGCGTCCAGCAGCGGCTGCGGTGCCGCCGCGTACAGCACTGCAAGTCCGGGCAGCAGGGCGGACGGGTCGCCAAACTCGGGCAGGGCCGGCCTGACGAGTTGTCAGTCAGGGATGCGTTCTTCGCCCTCGAGGTCGAAGCTCAGCAGCCGGTTCGACCCGAACAACTCCCCAACCTCATGGATGCTGATCTGCAGGGCGGCTGCGGCTTCCGCTTCGGTGAGGGTCGAGTCGAGAAGGTGCCGGCGGATCCGGGCCTGCGTGGCCCGCCACCAGTCCTCGGGTACGTCCGCTGCGTTGACGGCGGTGTATTCGGGGTCGCGGGGGGGATCTGCCGGCTGTCGTCGGCGTAGGCGCTGAGCTGCTCCGGGGTAATCTCCCCCGCGGGCGTACATCCACAGCTGTGACTGCCAGGGCATGTCGTCGGGGAATCCTTCGAGGTACCCGGAGTGGATGACGGACCGGGCGGCCTGCTCGCGTCGGGCGATTTCGGAGGCGGGGATGAGGAGGGTCTGCGCGATGCGGTTCGCTTCCCGCGTCGCTGGGACTGTCAGGTCCGACAGGACCGTGTTGTGCTTGTCGAACAGCTCATACCCGGGCTCCGTGTCGATGGGACGGACGAGGATCTGCGCCAGGTGCGCGTCCGGGTTGTCGGTGTCCTCAAGGAGGACATGTCCCCAGAGGATCCGGTCGTTCGAGAGGTGCATGGATACCAGACGCATCATCAGTGAGTACCTCCAAAGAAGTTGGGAGTGGTGCGGGGTGGGTCAGGACTGGTCGGGTTCGGGGCGGGTGCGGCCGAGGCGTTCTGGTGCCCAGGTGAGGATGAACCGCATGATCCGGTCCGCTTCGACCATCGCCGGATCCGACGGGTCCTGGACGTCTGGGTCGACGTTGCTGAGCCGGAACCACGGCGCCTGGTCGGCGTGGTCGACGAGGACGACCGAGGGCTTGTCGGTGGGGTGGGTGGGGTTGGTGAACATGACGGAGCCGAAGAAGCGGGTGTCGTCGAATGCCAAGGTCATAGACAGCAGCTGCAACATCAACGGCGTCCCCTCGTCAACTTCCATTGGGGTGCCAGCGGAGGTCGTGGGCGAGGTCCGATTGGAAGTGCAGCAGCTGCCGTAACGCGTTCACCACGTCGGTGTTCGCGGCCACCCAGCTGTCTTCGTGGATGACGTGCGCTGTGATGAACTCATCCGTGCAGCACCCCTCGGCCGCGGTCAGGATGGTGGTGTCCTGCGGGATGACGACCGCCACGGTGGCGTCATCCGCCGATGCGGGCTCATAGCCGAGCGCCTGCATGTCGGGATGCTTCGCGAAGAACGCGGTCAGCCGGTTCGGCGGGACCAAGACGCCGGCCTGCTGCGCCGCCCACCGGTCCGACATCACCCCGCCGAGCCCGATGAGCTCATCTGCTTGCGCGTCGATGGTGTCGTCGCGGTGCCAGCAGGTGCGCACTCCGCCGGGGCCCGGGTAGGCGGCGAGAGCCCAGTCGATGAGCGACGGCCGGTCCGTCGCTTCCCACCCCAACGGCGTATGAAACACGGTCTGCCCGAGGGCAGGAAGGGCTGCACGGACGTCGTCCGCCGGGATGCCGATGTGTTCCGCGACGGCATGCGTGCCGCCACCGCGCAGGGCGATGGTCCGGGCAACGGCGAACACGTGACGCCAGCCCGGTGTCGCGTCTCGTTGCATCGATGTTCCGTGCACTTGCCGGCCGTTCGCCCAGACGCGTTGCCGCTTCCCATTCACGACCACCAAGTCCGGATACCGGCGCACAAGCGACAGGACTCCGCCCTCCGATCCACCTGGCAGGAGGACCACGTCGTCGTGGTGGCCGTCCCCAGCTCCGTCCTGAGCGGTGGTGGTGGGGTCTGGAGTGGCGAGGAACGCAGTCCGGCCGTCCTCGAACCGGAGCCGGTCGAACGCTTCCACCTGGGCGGGCATACCGGCGGCGGCGAGGGCGGTCAGTGTCTGGGTGATGTCGATGGTCCAGCCGAGTCCGAATGGCAATGACAGGACCGTCTGGTGGTGCCGGATGTTCTGCACCCACTTCCGGTCAGACATCAGCAGGGCCAGCCGCTTCGCCACCACGACCCATTGAACGGAGCCCCTGTAACACGTTCATCACCTGGGTCGCCGCTTCCACCAGCGGGTCAGCAGGCTCGATGAGCTGCGTGCCGTTGAGGAGACTGAACGTCCACCTGTCGTCGGACGCTCGGACGGTGACGTGCCGTTGCAGGATCGCCGGACCGGTGGAGTTCGTGAACGTCATCCCCACCAGCGCCGGCCAGACGACGGCGTCGAACTGAGCAGTCAACGACAGCAGCCGCAACGGGATCGGCTCGAACCGCGGCGACTGAGGGTCAGGCATCGCGAGCCAACCGCGGGTCGTCCTCGGACAGGCGCTCCAGTCCGAGTCCGGACGCGTCGAGGATCGCGTTCTCGGACTCTTCGGTGGCGACGAATGACCCGATCTGCGCGTTGATCGCGACAAGCGTCCCGATCCGACTCCTCGCATCGAGGGTGACTGCGGCGACCTCGTCGTCCGTGCAGTCAGAGGTGAGCTCAGGCTTCGAGGGATGCAGGGCTGGGAACTCGAGTTGCTGCACCGGCGGGTGCCACTTCACCCCGATGCGGAGCACGCGGCCGTCGGCGTCGTTGCGGTAGAACATCGACCCGAACGGATGGCCCATGTCGAGGGTGAGGTCTGCGCCGTAGAGCGCCCAACCGGCGGCAGCGTAGGAGGCTTCCCACCGCTGCACGGTGAGGGCGCCAAGACCCATCTTCAAGCCAGGGATCAGCGCTTGACCCTCTTGAACGTCGGCGTAGAGCGCGGTCAGGTTCGGGGGGACTCTGGTCGCGCAGGTCGGAGAGTGGGATTCGGGCCATGCCCTGGATGGCGAATTGCTGCCGTGCGCGGTGCTCGGCTTCTTCCCGGTTCGTGCTCATCACGCCTTCGCTTTCGTGCTTCCTCGGACGCCTAACTCACGAGCCGCCGCGCTGTCTCGTCCGTTGGCTGCTGGTGCTTGAACGCTACGGAGACTGCTGCGCCGGCGGGTGCTCGCGGACAGACCTCCGTCCAAGAGCAGGAAAGTTCCGTACCGCGCTCGCCGATGACGCTGCTCACGCCGCAGGCCAGCTAGAGGATGCGGTAGGTCGCGTGGCGGAGCCGGCGGGCGCGATCGGGGGGTGAGTGTGCCGTTGCGTTGGGCGGCTCGTTGGTGTGTCGCCCAGCGGGCGATTGCTCGTTCCTTCGGGTCCGGGGCGTCACGGCGAGGGGCTCGTCCCGTTTCCGCCCAGAACGACTGGTGCAGCATCAGCTGCTCCGCCCACCGCTCCTCCTGCGGCTCCCAACGGAAGCTAGGAAACGACTCCAATCGGAGGGTCTGGTAGCTGCAGTGCGCGGCGCGGACTTCTGGCCGGCGCTGGTACGCGAGCCGATCCACCAGGGCTTGCTCCTCCGTCCGTGCACGTGGTCGGCGAGAGTCGGATCGGGGTAGCCGTCCGATGGCGCTGACGAAGCGGTCGAGGTCGTGGACGAAGGCGATCCAGTTCCTGATGACGGTCGCGGGCTGCTCGGTCTCCCCGATGTCAGCGAGGTAGAACTCGACACCGCGGCGCTGGTCGACGCTCAGGAGCGCGCTGGGTTGGTTGGCGACTTCGGCGTAGTGCTGGTGAAGCTCGGTGACGTAGTCGGGCGTGCGGTTGGACGTGTCCATTGGTCCCTTCCCGGGACCGGCGGTCGGTCCCGGGAAGGGCTATGCGCGGACGAAGACGCGATCGCGTCGACGAGGTCTTGCCAGCTGAGGACCTCAGTCCAAGAGCAGGAACCAGAACGGGTTGTGGGCGCTTACGGTCGCTACACGTCCGGAGGCAGGACGGCTTTCCCGCCAGCGATCCCGCAGACGACCGCAATCGCTACCTCGCGCGACTGACCTATCGAGGGACCTATCGGAAGGAGGAACCAGCACACCCTGCACTCACGCCGCCGCGCGGGACCGACGGCTCAGCGAGAACGAGCCCCGGGGCGCGCACCAGCAGCGCCCGGCACGCGTTGTGACTGCGCTGCCTTGATATGGCCGATGACCGCTTGCGCGGTGCGCTCGGGTATCGCTTCCAGCAACGCCTGCAGGTCACTCGCGGAAGGCTCCGTCGGCGCGGCGGCCGCCGGCTCGTGGATGACACCCCCCGAGGACCAGGTCGGCAAGGGCGATGTCCTCGAGTCGCAGGATCGCCTCCCCACGGAGCAGTCGAAGTAACCGCGGGTAGCTCGTCCCCGCCTGCGCTGCGTACTGCTTCGGGCTGAGTCCCCGCGCTTGCATCCGTTCCCGGATTCGCAGCACCTGCTGATGCTGCACCTGCGCGGCGCGGAGGAACACCTCCGCCCGCCGGTCAGCAGCCTGCAACCACCGCAGCACCGGCGTATGCCCGAAGCCCCGTGCGTCCTCGGCGAAGTCCCGTGGGACGAAGCGCGGCCCTGCCATCCCGACCCTTCCAGATCCCTCAAACGTGCCGAAAACGCACCAAAAGGAGCATATTCATGCCAGAAGCAGGACTCAAATTGTGTTTCTGCCCCGCTGGCGTCGGCGTCGCAGCACAGGGGGTGGACATGACCCTCACCACCCCGCTGAACCCGGCCCTGGCCTTCGGTTCGCGAGCCCTCCCGCGACCACGGGCCTCTAAGCCGAGGAGCAGAACGCCGCAGCGCACGCTGACCTCGGCGGACGCTGCGGCGCTTGCGCTGCCGGCGACCGTCACATGGATGCCGAACGTGGAGCGCGCCCGCCCGAAGACGGCGGCTGCGAACTCGGACCTGCTGAACCGAGAGCTCTACGACGTTGCGCTCTTCCGCCAGCCGCACCGATACCCGCGCCAAAAGAACATCCAGGGCCTCTACTTCTTCACCGGCGCCAGGAAGCACGTCTGGCACGAATCGCAGCTCGAAGCGCAAGTCATGCGGTGGCTCGACATGTCGGAAGACGTCATCGCCCTCAGCGCGCAGCCCGTGCGCATCGACTTCGCGGACGGCACCTCGCACACGCCGGACATCCTCACCCTCCACAGCGACCACCGTCAGGTGCTTCGCGACGTGAAGCCGAGCAAGTACATCCCGAAGTTCCAGGAGCAGTTCGCGAAGACTCGCGCCTTCTGCGAGCACGTTGGCTTTCACTACGAGGTGCACCACGAGCTGCCTCGCCAGGTCGACGTGAACCTGTCGTGGATAGCCGGATTCAAGCACCACGGCTACCGCCCCCCTACCGGAAGACGTAGCCCGAACGGTCGACGCGCTGCATCGGCCGCTTCCTCTCCGCGACGTCGCTCGGCTGCTCGCTCCCGACGCCCTCGACCGCGGCCGCGCCGGTCTGTACCACCTCATCTGGAGCGGCCTCTTCAGCCTCGACCTCACCGCCCCCATCTCTGACCGCACGCTCATCGAACGGACCCTCCCATGACCAGCATCAACGTCGACGACCCCATCGAGCTCCGCGACGGCAGCATCTACCAGTTCGTCGCCCGCTTCGGCAGCGTCATCCGCCTCCGCAACACCGCCACGAGTGAGACCCAGGACATGCACATCGCAGAGCTCAGCCAGCAGGTCGTCGGTCTGCCGCAGGCGTTCCCCGAGATCGTCCGTCGATTCGAGAACCTGCCAGACAAGACCAGAGCAGCCGCGGTCACGATGGCGGACCACCTCGCGGAAATCGAGACCGGCGTGAACCCCGGTCGGGCCGAGCGCCGTCCGGAGTACGACATCGAGAAGACCACGCAGAACGAGCGCGTCGCGGCGAAGGTGCAGGAGCTACAAAAGAACGGACAGGCTGCGTCCCGCGCCACGGTGATGCGCAAGCTCAAGGCTTGGCGGGAGGATGGCGCATCTGCGCTCGCTGATGGCCGGGCGCAGCGCTCAGACCCGCCGCTCAAGAACATCAACCCCGACGTCTACGACGCACTGTGCGCCGTCATCGCGGACCAGAAGAACCGGTCGACCGGTACGAAGAGCCGCCTCATCGCCGAGACAGCGGCGAACCTCGTGAAGTGGCACGGCGCCGAAGCTCCGGACATGCCATCGAACGCGACGATGTACCGGTACATCGACCTGCTGACCAAGGGCAAGCACACAACCGGCTCCGCATCGACCCGACGGTCACTGGAGAACCGACCGAAGCGCGTCTTCAACACTCGCATGGAACTGCTGCCCGGCGCCGAGGTCCAGGTCGACTCCACGACACTTGACATCCTCGTGAAGTCGCCCAGTGGCGAACCCGTCCGCCCCATCCTGACGGTGCTGCTCGACCGCGCCACACGGCTCGTCCTCGCGTTCACCCTCCGCCTCGTCGCAGGGAAGGCGGTCGACCACGTCGCACTTCTCGCGCAGGCCCTGACGCCGCCGCAGAATCGCCCGAACAACGCCGTGTTCCGGGAGATGGTGCAGCGGATGAACCCCTCCGTGACGCTCATGAGCGCGGAGGAACGTCGCGAATACGAGCAGTCGCGACCGTTCGTGCACCCCCCGCTGCATTGTGATGGATAACGGGAAGGACTTCATCTCGGAAGCGTTCCGCGCCGCCGCCGAGATGCACGGGGTCGACATCCGCTACAGCGCCCCGCACACCCCAACCGGCAAGCCGCTCGTCGAGCGCAACTTCGGCAGCATCGACTCTCTCCTCCTGCAGTACCGGTACGGCTACGTCGGTCGCTCCCCCCGAGTTCCGCGGCTACAAGGTTGAGCGCGAAGAGCTCATGGACATCTACGCCCTCCACGAACTCCTCGACGACTGGTTCCTCAAGGTCTGGAACCACCGCCCGCACGGCGGCCTCCGCGACCTGATGCACCCGGAAAACAAGCTGACGCCGTACCAGATGTTCGCCGCCGCCTCGAGGCTGACCAGCAACCTCGAAACGACCTTCACCGGTGACGACTACATCGCGATGCTGCCCACCATGTACCGGCACGTCACCGACACCGGCGTCACCATCAACTACCGCCAGTTCGACGCCGAGGGACTCGACCCGCTCCGCAACACCAAGTCGGACCTCCGGCGCCGCAACGGCAGGCACGAAGTCAAGCTCGACCCCTACAACCCGGTGAAAGCCTGGGTCGCCGACCCGAAGGGCGGCTGGATTGAGTGCACCGTCCGCAACGAAGACGCGCTCTTCTACCCGCACCTCGAAGACAACGACTTCACCCTCACCGACGCCGAAACTGACCGCGGCGACGTCGCCGCAGTCACCGCGGCACTTGCCGGGGCGCCGCTGCACACGGCCATCGAAAGTACGCCGAACCTTCCCTCCACCGACCCCACCGACCCCACCGACGATGACGACGACGACGTCATCTACGTCCTCGACTGAAACGACCCACCGATGATTCACTTCCACGGCGACGACCGCCCCGCAGCCCTGCACCGCCTCGAGACCCTCGACGCGTTCCTCTCCGGCAGCTCCACAGCGCCCGCCGCACTCGACGACCACGCGTACGAAGCGTTGACGGCAGAAGCTCGGGCCGCACACGACCGAGCCCGAATCCTCTACCTCTCCGGCGGCATCGTCCTCGCCACGCCGCACTACACCAAGGCCCGCACACAGCTCGAGAAGGCATTTGCCGCGAACGCCGGCCGGAACTCCGGCCACGCCGGACTCGTCATCTCCGGCAACTCGACCCTCGGCAAAACCACGCTCTGCAAGAGCCTCATGCGGCACATCTACCGCTCCTACGGAACCCAGTTCCCCGACTTCCGCGCACACAACCGCATCCCCGTGGTCTACATCGAGGTTCCCGCCGGCTCCACCGGCAAACTCCTCATGCGCACCTTCGCCGACTTCTTCGGCCTCACCGTCAGCAGCAGCGAAACCATGCTGAGCATCCGCAACCGCGTCGTCGACCTCCTCAACGCCGCCGGTACCCAGCTCGTCGTCATCGACGAACTCCACAACCTCTCCCGCCACACACAAGGCAACGGCGAATCCCACGACCTGCTCAAGAACCTCCACAACGACCTCCCCGCGACGTTCCTCTACGCCGGCATCAACGTGAAGAAGATGCTCGCCACAGAACGCGGAGCACAGATCGGCGGACGGTTCTCCCTGCTGGAACTGCGCCCGTACAACCTCAGCAACCAGACGGACGCGAAGGCTTGGAAGAGAATCATCAACACCTTCGAGAAGCACCTCCCACTGCGCCACCACGAACACGGCTCCCTCGCGGACCTCGCCGACTACCTCCACGCCCGCACGAACGGTTCCATTGGCAGCCTCGGACGGCTCCTCACCGGTGCCGCCACCGAAGCCATCACCGACCCGACCATCCCCTTCGAGCGCATCGACCGGGCGCTGCTCGACGCACAGGAACTCGACGCCGCCGCCGAGTCCGCATACGCCGAGCACACCGCCCGCAACGCCCGCAGCAAGAAGACCCTCCTGCCAGGAATCGCAGCATGAACGACCTCCTCACCCGCCGCTACCCGATGACCGTCAAGCCCCTCCACCGAGAGACCGAACCCAGCTACACCCGCCGACTGCTGACGGCAAACCGCGAACTCGACACGCACCAGAAACAGCTGCTCCGCGCCGCTAAAGCTGAATCGGCGACCCTGACCTGGCAGGACGTGCTCGAGCAGAAGACCGGCCGCCACCTCCGCTTCGGCGTCCCGCTCTCCACTGCCGAACTCAACGGTGGCGAACACCGCTGCGAGCTCTGCCCGGACGCCGGCAACGTGCGGCTGATGTGCGCCCTCTGCACCAAGGGCGAAACCGTCGTGCAAGCGCCCGGCTTCACCAACCCGGTGTGCATCCGGCACCGTCGCTGGGTCGGACTCGACCTCTCCACCAGGCAAAGCACGGTCGACGCCACCACCACCCGCGCAGCACTCCGCTTCGACCGGCTCCAGAAGAGCGGCCGGCTGACCCCGCACCTCTACAACGTTCTTCGGAGTGCGACCGCTCGAATCGGCAACGGCGACGTCGCAGACCTTGCCGTCATCGTCGATGTCGCCGCCGCGGTGACCACCGGTCGGTTCCTCGAGCAACTCCTGCGCCCTGGCAAGGACTATGCGCACGCCTACGCCGTCCTCACTGACGCTGTAACCGGTCTCACCGGACGCAACGCTACCCCGGTCACCGCCGCGCTGTGGGGTTACTTCCGCCCGACCTTCTGGGCCCTCCGCCACGCAGTCATCACGGCAACACCGTACGAACCTGCCTGGGCACACGACCTCGCCGCCCCGCAGCACCTCGCCGATGCGTACGTCGCCGCACACCAGGTCATCCCCTTCACGTCCTACAACGCCGAAGACAAGCGCACCAGTGGCCTCCGGCTCGGCCGCGGCGGCCTCGTCATCTGCGACCACGGACACCAGCACTCCAGCAAGGGCCGATGCCCCGTCTGCACCAACAGCGCCGTCGCCCCCCGGCTACAACGACCTCGCAACCACGCACCCCGACATCGCCAAAGAGCTCGACCCTGTTCTCAACGGCAAGAACACCGCTCAGACCATCCAGGCCGCAGCCCGACTCAGCCTCGCGTGGCGCTGCCCACGCAACCGACACGTCTACTGGGCCACCGCATCAAACCGAACCCAGGGCGGGACCAACTGCGGCATCTGCAGCAACCGCACCATCGTCCCCGGCATCAACGACCTCACCACCACCCACCCCCCGCCTCGCCGCCGAACTCGACCCCGCGTACGAGGCAGGTCACCCCGCCACGAAGATGTGCGCCGGCAGCGGAGACAAGCCCGAATGGATCTGCCCCGACTGCGGACACCACTACAAGATGTCCCTCTACAACCGCAGCCAAGGCTCCGGCTGCGAGCCCTGCCGCCGCGCCCGACTCCGAAGCACGCGCACGAGCCTCGTCGACACGCACCCCGACATCGCCGCCCAGTGGCACCCCACCCGCAACAACGGCAAGCAGCCCGAGGACTACTCCTACGGCTCGAACGACGAGGTCTACTGGCTGTGCACCACCAGCGCCGCCCACTGGTACCCGCAGCGCATCGACCGAAAGGTCCAGGGCTACGGATGCTCGCTCTGCTCCAGCCGACGACTGGTCCTCCGAGTCAACGACCTCGCAACCACCGACCCGCTCCTCGTCACCGAATGGCACGACTACCTCAACGTCCCCAAGCGGCCCGAGCTCATGTTCGCCGGAACCGACCGCTACTGGTGGAAGTGCGCCTTCGGACACGTCAAGCAACAGAGCGTCCCGAACCGTCGGAAGTCACGCGGCTGCACCGACTGCGAACCCGAGGACAGGATCCTCAACTAGAACTGAACAACACGAAAACGACGGCGAAGCCCACTAGCTTCGCCGTCGTTTTCGTCGTCCTGGGCAGTCGGCTCAGAAGGTCTCACGTCGAGTGAGAAGATTCTGCGACGCTGGAACCTGGCGTTCTCAAGCGCCGCATGGTCTCATCGCTGCGAAGGAGTCTCACCTGACTTGAGAAAGGACATCGCTGCTCAGCGCGGTCGTTCCTCTCTCGATTCAGCTGAGACTCTCCCCCCACCCCCGTTGGCTTCCGAGCGGAACCGCTCCCTGTTGACTCCCGGGACGTACGATCTCCATGCCGAGGCCAGGGCGACGGGGGGATGTCCATCCTCTGTGCGACCGGAGTCTCGCCGTGGCGGCGACCGACGACCGTCACCGGACGGTCTGCTGCACGCTCTTCCGTCGGTCGAGCTCGGCGAGCATCGTCTCCGTCTTCCGGAGCACTCGTGGAGTGGTGACAGCGGTGCCGATGAACACGGCGAGGAAGAAGACCGCACCGATCCAGAACAGCGGCTGACCGGTGACCGCGAGCCAGATGGCGAGGGCGGTCATCGGCAGGTACAGCAGCGGCGCCGCCCAGCGCAGTGGCAGGTACTGCCGCTGATGGTGCTCCACCGCGCGCCGCCACTCGTCCACGTCCACGTCGGCCGGAACGGTGCCGCGGCGGACGGCCCGGCCGAAGTCGGGTCGTCGTGCTACCCCGCCGTACCCGCGTCGTGTCCGCCCGAGCCACAGCCCCATCCCGACGCCATACAGCGCCCCGACCAATGCAGACACGAGCGCTCGAGCTCCGATGCCGAGTTCCGGCGCGGTGACGAACGTGAACGCGAACCACAGCGCGGCGAACAGGACCGCCATGATGACTCCGACGATCCACGTCGGCAACTGCTTCGTCCACCCCATGACCGACAGCTTGGCACGACCACCCGGCGGTACGGCTTCCCAGCCGTGTCGGTGTCGTCACCGAGCATCGCCGCGCGCTGGCTCACGCCGGCCGCTCCTCTGCTGGCGTCAGTCCGTGAGTGTGACGTCATCCCACACGAACGTCGTGGTCGTACCGGTCTCCCAATCGCGGCGGAGCACCGCGTACGCCACCGACGCCAGCGCAGGCCCGCCCTCGACCGGCCACGACTCCCGGTAGTGCGCTTCCTTCACCCACCCGGCACGGAGGAACACCCGGCGCATGGCGATGTTGTCTTCGCGCGTCTGGCCCTCGAGCCGTGGCACGGCCGGCATCGCGCGGAAGACGTGATCGGTCACCGCGCGGAGCGCGACCACGCCCAGACCCTGCCCACGGAAAGCGGGCGCGAGCCGGAGATCAAGCAGTGGCGACGGCTCTTGCAGGTCTTCGAGCACGACCAGACCGATCCGACCGGCGTCATGGTCATCGATCCACCACGACTCGTGGTCCTCGTCGCGGAAGGTGCCGGCGTCGAGGACACGCTCCATGTCCGCCCGCCCCGGCCGAGCGCGCACGTGGAAGGGGAACTCCGCCGACGTGTGGAAGGCGATCAGGGCCTCCCGGTCCTGGCCCTCCGGGTCGGTCCTGGTCAGGGTCACCGTCATGCACCTACGGTACGCAGCCCGCTCCGCAGCAGTGCGGTGTGCTCAGAACGGCAGCATGCCGCCTCTCAATAGGATCTGAGACATGCCCACACCTTGGATGCAACGCACCGGCCGCACCCCCGGCGGGGTGATCGGGGCCGTCCTCAACGTCGTGGTCTGCGGCGTCATCGTGGTCGCGCTGCCGGTCATCGCGCTCACCTCAGGTCGGGACCCGGGCCACATCGCGTTCGCCGTCGTCGGGTTCGTCATCGCGGTCGGTCTTGAAGCGGTGTTCGTCCGGAACCTCCGCAACCAGCTCGCACGCCGGAGAGGTTGATGAACCCGCAACTCATCTTCGGGATCGGCGGAGCCGTCGCCGCACTGTGGGGTCTGACGATCGCGATCTTCAACCAGTGGGCGCAGAAGCTGGGCGGCGACCAGCTCGCGAACGGACGCCCGTTGACGCCAGGCTTCGTCCGGTTTATCGGGATCGTCATGGCGGCCATCGGGACCCTGTTCGTCGTCCTGGCGGTCACAGGGTTCCTGCCGGACCACGGGTCGTGGCGGTGACCGGATCCCGCAACCACGCGTCGACCGAGTCGATGAGTCTCGGAGCAGGTGCCGATGACAGCAAGCGAGCGCAGTGGTCGCCGGACTGTGTCCGCACCGATGCTCTGGGCTCGACGGTGTGATCGCCCGGCCCGCACGCCGTCGGCTCCTCGGTGGGGGGCGATTCTGGGTCCTCACGGGTTCGGCCGTGGTCACCGGCGCATTCCTCTTCGCGTTCGCTCTTGTCGCAGCCCACGGCAGTCTTGTCGGTGGGGACCACGGTTCGGGCTGCTCGGGACACGACCCGTCCGTCGTCGGTGCACGATTCGAGGAAGAGGTCGGAGGCAGTGTGACTCCGTCGTCCTGGCCACTCGGCACCGACTGCACACTGACAGGACCGACGGGACAGCAGGTGACGTTCCTCGAGGACGACTGGACGCTGACGGTGATCGCGGGGACCGGCGTCGGTCTGTGCCTGAGCCCCGCACTCCTCCTCCCGTTCGTGTGCGTACCGAGGCGACGGGCAGCACGGTCACGAGCGTCGTGGGCACGGAACATTCGGTAGCGGATCCTGACCGGAGCCCTCGTGGACACAGCGGTCAGCATCCTTGCTGCTCCAGGCGACGCGTGGGCGAAGGAGGATCGCTGCGATCAGGACTGGACGCGGACGATCCAGCTCGTGATGCGGCCGTGATGAGGTCGGCGATCCCAGAGTGAGGACACGCTGTGCTGCTGTGCACCACCAGCCTCTGGCATGCGCGCGCCACCCTCTGCTGGGTCGCGGGAGCTGACGTAGCGAGCTGAGACCTGGTCGATGCGGGTGACCGTCCCGGTGAGGTCATGCCAAGTCAGTTGGTCCGCGTCGTCGCGGTCCTCGGCGGTGAAGTCGAGCTGGAGTGACACGCTCCTCGGCTCGGTGAGGGGTCGGTCGACCCATCGCTGATCCATCTCGACCAGCGACCACCGGATGCGTTCCCCCCACGGCGACGTCGAAGCCGTCCGCGTCGACCTGCCACTCGGGCAACCACACATCTACTTCCCCCACCGCCGGCTCTGGAACGAAGTCCTCGGGCGGCACCGCGGGCACCGGAACGCCCGCTCTCGTTGACGGAACCGTGATGCCTGCAGGTGCTCCGAAGATCGCTTCGTACTGACGGCGCGTGAGCACGCGGTGTTCCGATCGGTGCTGCTCGGACCCACCACTCAGGAGCATGCGCCCAGCGTAGGACTCGCCTGGACGACGAGTGGCGCCCCGAACGGCATCAGGCTGAACGGTCGGTAGCCGATCGGCGACCGATACGGGTACTGAGCGGTCGGATACGCCTTCTTGTCCGCCGCTAGCCTGAACGGATGAACAAGCCACAACAGCAGGGAGCCGCCGACCTCGTGGGCCTGCTCATCGGCGCTCCGCTCGCCGTCATCGGCATCCTCGTGTCCTTCGTGGCGGGGAGCACATCGGCAGCCATCCTCGGGAGTGCCGTGCTGCTTTCGGGAGTGATGCTGGTGTGCAGCGCGCTGCTCATCCGCGGGTTGCGCCGGCCATAGGGACGGACCGTCGGCCGCGGATCGTCTGAGGAAGCCGGAGTCGAGGGCGTCGCGGCGGATGAGCGCCACGTCGTCGACGAACATCCCCAGCAGTGCGGACAGGCTGTGTTCCGCAGGGCAGGCACGCGGAGAGGGCAGGGACTCGGTATGAGTCCCTGCCCTCTCCGGAGGTGACCCGGTTCAGCCCCAGGGTGCCGGGGTCGGGGCGTCTGCAGGGGCGTTGAGCTGGCTCATGAGGCCGGCGAAGTCCTCCAGGTGCCAGGTGGTGATGATCTTCCCGTCGCAGAACTGGTGCACGTCCATGGTGCGCATCTCGATGCGCTTGCCGGTGGGTTCGTGGCCCATGAAGGCGCCCTGATGCGTCCCGGAGACGGTGTTGCGGACGGCGACCTTGCCGCCCTGAACGATGACGTCCTGGTGCTCGACGGCGTAGTCCGGCATCGCGTGGCGGAAGAGGGCGATCTGAGCGGCCATGCCGGCAGGTCCCTGCTGCTGGCCGGGTGCGAGGGGCAGGTCCGTCCAGTCCTCCGCCAGGACCTCGTCGTAGATGGTGGTGTCTCCGGTGCGGAAGGGCTCGTAGAAGGCCCGCACGATGTTCTCGATGGCGGTGCCGTCGGTGTCGTCGTGCTCGTTCGTGGTGCGCATGCGTGTTGCCTTTCGTGGTGGTGGAGCAGGGTGGGGGGATGAGGCGGGTGGCGGGGCGGCCGAGCCGCGAGGAGTGGCGTCCGATCTAGCCGAGTGCGAGGACGAGGCCTGCGATGACGAGCACGAGTGCCGTCGCCGCGTGCACGCCGAGGGCCTGGCGGAGGGTTCCGCCGTTCGTGACGACGATGACGGCGTCACCGATCGGCGTGATCGCCGCGGCGAGGAGCGCCCAGCCGAACACGTGCGGGTCGGCGACCAGCAGGACCACCAGCGGCACGATGCCGGAGGTGATGTCGCGGACGCCCTTGATGCTCGTGAATGCTCGCCGGCGGTCCTCAGCGATGCCGAACCCGGCGGTGGCGAGCGCCGGAGCCACGAGGAACCAGCCGCCGATGAAGAGGATGAAGAGACAGCCGAGGACGGCAACGACGAGGGCGGTGATGACCATGGGAGGACCTTCCGTTGTTGGCTAACGACGTTATGCCTCGACGCTAACAGTCGATGGGGCCGTTGTATACCGACGTTATGTAACCGCTTTCTGCTACTCTGGACCTATGTCTCCACGACCTGCTCCTGACCTCGATCTCCGGCGCGACCAGATCCTCCGGGCGGCTCGCAAGGTCGCGGAAGCCGAGGGGTGGGAAGCCGTCACCATGCGTCGGCTCGCGTCCGAGATCGGGGTGACCCAGCCGGTGATCTACTCCGCGTTCGCCGGCGGCCGCCAGGCACTCATCGACGCCGTCGCGCTCGCCGGGTTCGAAGCGATCGCGACCGCATTGGAGGCCGTGCCTGCGGAGCCACTGGCGCGGATGCAGGCCTACCTCGACTTCGCCGCCGATCAACCGCGCGTCTACGAGGCGATGTTCTCGATGCCGTCGGGCCTCGAGTTCGGTTCCGGACGCGGCCCGGACGCGCTCAAGCGCGCCTTCGCCGGGATCCGCGCGGCGTTCCCCGGCCCGGACGACACCGAAGCCGAGGTGGCCTGGGCGACGGTCCACGGTCTGGCGACCCTGGAGAACAGCAAGCGATTACCCGCAACGCGGTCGCGTGCGCGACTCGACCACGCCCACCGAGCGCTGAGCGGAGGCTCGGGAGCAGGACGAGCGAGTGGCGGTCACACCCCCCACGAGTTCGTAGGAAGACCCGTCCGCTGATCGGCTGAGGAAACCGGAATCGACGGCGTCGCGTCGGACGAGCGCCGCGTCGGGCGGACCACCTCCGCCCTGACGGACGCCCTACTGTGAAGGCATGCCCCACGCCCCGGCAGGACGACGCTCCACTCCGTGGACGTCGCGGCTCGACCACGTCGTCGTCGGCGGAGGTGTCGTCGGCGCCGCAGCGGCCCGGTCCCTGGCCGCCCGCGGAGAGCAGGTCCTGCTCGTGGAACAACACGACCGCGGGCACGAGCACGGCTCCTCACACGGAGCGACGCGGATCTTCCGGATGGGCTACACCGAGCCGGACTACGTCACCCTCACGCAGCGCGCCTGGGACGCCTGGGCAGCGCTCGAGGCCGCGTCCGGTCGGACCCTGCTCGACCGCACCGGGGCCGTCGACCACGGTCGGCCCGAGGTCATCGACGCGATCGCGCACGCACTCGAGCGTGCCGGCGTGCCGTTCGAGCGGCTCGACCTCGACGAGGCCGCGGCCCGCTGGCCGGGACTGGCGTTCGAGGGTCATGTGCTCGCGCACGGCACCGCCGGCCGGATCCGATCGGCCGAGACGATCGAGGCGTTGCTCGACCTGGCCGCGTCCGACGGAGCGGCCCTCCGCTTCGGGGTCCGGGTGACGGGGCTCGACGACCACGGCCACACCGTGACCGTCCACCTCGACGACGGAACCGCGGTGATGACGCCGAGCGTCGTGGCGGCGGTCGGCTCCTGGGCGCCCACGCTGGTCGGCGAGCTGTTCGCCGGACGCGGGGCGAGCCTCCCGGCCATCCGGGTCACGCAGGAGCAGCCCGCGCACTTCCCCAGCCACCTGCCGGACGACCCGTGGCCGTCCTTCGTGCACTACCCGCTCGACGGCGGGGACGTGTACGGCCTGCTGACGCCGGGCGAGGGCGTGAAGGTCGGGTTCCACGGCGTCGGCCCGGTCGTCGACCCCGACGCTCGCGACCGGACACCGGTCGCCGCCGAGGTCGAGCGGCTGCAGGCGTACGTGGCCCGGTTCGTGCCGGGCGTCGATGCCACGGCTCCAGCGCTGATCAGCTGCTTGTACGACAACTCCCCGAGCGACGACTTCGTGATGGACCGCCGCGGACCGCTGACCGTCGCGACCGGGTTCTCCGGGCACGGGTTCAAGTTCGCGCCGGTGCTCGGGGAGATGCTCGCGGACCTGGCGACCGGTGGGGTGCCGCACCCGCGGTTCGCGCTCTGAGCCGTCCACTCGGGTACCGCCGCGCGTCAGCCCTGCTCGTGGTCGGCGCGCTCCGGGTCGTCCTGGGAGCCGTGGCGCCGGTCCTGCATGAGCTCCTTCGTGCGGAGCAGCCGCAGTGCCGTCACGAGCACCAGCCCGCCGAGGACGTTGAACAGCAGCGTGTAGCCGAACCACCCGAGCCACTGCCCGTACGTGATGTCCTCGCCGGACTGGATCGCGCCGAACACGAGCAGCGAGTCCAGGATCGAGTGGAAGAGCTGCAGGCCGGCGAGCAGGAAGCCGCCCGCGACGGCGGCCACGAGCTTCGCCGGGTCCGAGTCGGTGCCCTGCTGCATGCGGGTCATCAACGTGATGGTGCTGCCACCGAGGACGGCGAGCACGATGCTCTGCAGGCCGAAGGGCGCGTCGATGAAGTGCCGGGCCGACTCCGCCAGGGTGACGTGCCACTGCGGGAACGCGTGCACGACGAGCCACATGAAGAGCCAGCCGCCCGCCAGGTTCGCCAGGAGGGTGCCGCCCCAGAGCTTCACGAGCTGCAGCACGGTCCCCTCGCGGGCGACCACGGCCGCGACCGGCATGAGGAAGTTCTCGGTGAAGAGCTCGCTGTGCGCCAGGTGCAGGGCGATGAAGCCGATGCCGAACGCGAGTCCGGCGAGCAGGTGACTGTCGGTCTCGGTGAGGACCGCCAGGTACGCCATCACGCCGAGGCCGACCTCGAGGCCGCCGAAGAATCCGGTGACCAGGACCGCACGGGTCGTCCGCTGGAGCCGCTCGGCGCCCTCCTCGATGGTCGCGTCGAAGGACTCGGCGAGCTCGTCCTCCACGGGTGCGTCGGTGGAGCCGAGTTCACGGCGTCGGTCGTCGGTCATGACGGCAACGGTAGGCGGAGGGTGATGTGCGCGGTGCCGAGGGGTACGCGGATCATCACATGCGCGGTTCTCCACAAGTCCCGTGGCGAGCTCGTGTGGGCAACTACCGTTCGGGGATGCGGGTGGGACTCTACGTCGACGGCTTCAACCTCTACTACGGCGGTAGGGGCCTCTGCGGACGCGCTTCAACCGGGTGGAGGTGGCTCGACCTCCGCTCCTTCGGTGAACGGCTCGTGGCCCGATCTGGATGGCGCGGTGCGGTTCTGGAGCGCGTGGTCTTCTGCACAGCGCGTATCAGCGGTGTCGGGAACGTCAGCGGGCAGCGTGATCAGGACACCTACCTCAGGGCCCTCGCTGCGGCGCGGAGCGTCGACGAGCTTGCTTTCGGGAACTTCGTGACCCGCGTGACAGCAGCGCCACTCGCCGTTCCGGACCGCCGTGGCCGCCCGACACTCGCACGCTCGGACTGGCCCGTACAAGTGAAAGACGCAGACGGGGCGGACGTCCCAGGCGCATCGTTCATCGTGTCGGTCGCCCGGCGTGAGGAGAAGGGGTCGGACGTCAACGTTGCCTCTCACCTCCTCATCGACGTGCTCGACGGGCGCGTCGACGCCGCCATCGTCGTCAGCAACGACAGCGATCTGGCCTTCCCGGTGGCGCATGCCCGGACCCTCGTTCAGGTCGGCATGGTCAACCCGACCCCGGGCCCGACTGCCGGACGGCTGCGTGGGGACTCCGCCGCCGGTGTCGGTGGGCACTGGTGGTACACCTTGCGGCCGGAGGACTTCAGCGATGTCCAACTGCCAGAAGAGGTCGGGCGGCTTCGGCGCCCTACCGGTTGGTGACACTCGTGATGTGTGTCATACTGGAGCCACCCACCCGGCGTCTCTGGCGCCGGGTCTTCCTTTTCTCCACCGTGCGCCCCAGCGCGAGATCGGGCCCCTCGGCGCCGGTAGCGTGACCCCATGCGCGTCGTCATCGCACCGGACTCCTTCAAGGGCACCGCGTCCGCGGCCGACATCGCCGCGGCCGTCGCGGAGGGCTGGCGGACCGAACGGCCCGACGACGAGCTCGTCGTCCTGCCGATGGCCGACGGCGGGGAGGGCACGCTCGACGCCTTCGCCGCCGCCGTCCCCGGCAGTGAGCGCGTGCCGGTGCGGGTGACCGGGCCGGACGACCGTCCCGTCGAGTCCTCCTGGCTCCGGCTGCCGGACGGCCGCGCGGTCGTCGAACTCGCGGCGACGAGCGGGCTTGGTCTGCTGGACGAGCCGGAGCCCGACTCCGCGCACACGACCGGCTTCGGGCAGGCGGTAGCGGCCGCGCTCGACGCTGGGGCGACCGGCCTCCTGCTCGGCATCGGCGGCAGCGCCTCGACGGACGGCGGGGTCGGGGCGCTCCGGGCGCTCGGACTCGGGATCGCGCTGGACGACAGCGCCGACGCCTCGAGCGCCACCGGCGGCACCCTGCTCGACCACGTGGCCGCGGTCGACCGCACGTCGCTGCGACCGCTCCCCCCGCGCGGCGTCACCGTCCTCAGCGACGTCACGTCACCGCTGCTCGGGCCCGAGGGAGCGGCAGCGGTTTTCGGCCCGCAGAAGGGCGTGACCCCCCGACCGCGTCCCCGTGCACGAGACACGTCTCGCCCGCTGGGCAGCGCACTTCCCCGACGTCGACCCGGCGACACCGGGTGCCGGGGCCGCAGGCGGGACGGGATTCGGCCTCCTCGCGTGGGGCGCACGTGTCGGGAGCGGCGCGGGAGCGGTCGCGGAGGCGCTCGGCCTCGCGGACGCCGTGGCTGCCGCCGACCTCGTGGTGACCGGCGAGGGGCGTTTCGACGGACAGACCGCGGCCGGCAAGACCCCGACGGTGGTCACGGCGATCGCGGTCGCTGCCGGGACGCCGGTCGCGCTCGTCGCGGGTGACGTCGCTGCCCGCCTGGACGCGTTCTCGATCGCGGCCTCACTCACGGTCATCGCCACGCAGACCACGGGCGAGCCCGACGATGCACTCCGCGACCCGCTGCGCTTCGCGCGCGTCGCCGGCGAGCGGATGGCGCGCGCCCAGGGCTGACCTCGGCGGTCGCCCGCGCTCGCGCCAGCACCCGGGTCCGCGCTCGCCCGCGCCCGCGCCCACGTCCGGGAGAGCGAGCAGCCGCAGCACGAGTGGAGGGACCACGGGTCAGGGGCCGGCCCCGAGCGCGACAGCGAGCGACGGCCACGACGCGCACGACACGCGCACAGACGGACGGGAGGCCCGGTACCAGCTGGCACCGGGCCTCCCGTCCGTCATCCGCCGCTACCCGAGCCGGCTCCGACGACGCCGCACGACCGCGGCGGTCGCGGTGATCCCGGCGCCGAGCAGCACGAGCGCTCCGGCGACGAGGCCCCAGCGGGCCGGGTCGACGTCGGACCCGGTGGAGGCCAGGCCGCCCCAGCGCCCGGGCTCGGCCGGTGCGCGTCCGGCGTCCGCTGCGGGCCGGGCGAGCACCCGGAACGCGGCGCTCACCGTGACGGCCGACGTCGCACCGCGCGCCTGCACCTCGTGGGCACCGGGCCGTGCTGCCGACGGGACCGTGAAGGTGCCGCTGAGCACGCCGTCGGCGTTCGCGGTCACCGTGCCGAGCGCGAGGGGCTTGCTGTGCAGGGTGAGGGTGACGCGCTCGTTCGGTGCGAAGCGGCTGCCGGAGTAGCCGACGACGGTGCCCTCGGTGCCGGCCTCGGCGAGGAGCCGGAACTCCGGCGCCCACGAACCGTGGCCGCCGCCGTGCCCCGGACCCCCCGTTGCCGGAGCCGCCGCCGTTGCCGTTGCCGCCGCCGTTGCCGCCCCCCGTTCCCGGAGCCGCCGCCGTTGCCCCCCGCCGTTGCCCCCGCCGTTGCCGGGGACGACCACCTGGAAGGCCACGGTCGCCAGGGTCGCCGACCGGTCACCGATCGCCGAGACGCTGTGGCTGCCCGGACGACCCGGAGCCGTGACGTCGAAGGCGACCGACCCGTCGGCTGCGACGACCGCGGTGGTGCCGGTGCCCTCTCCGTCGACGGTCACCGTGACGGTCTCGCCGGCGGCGAAGCCGGCACCCGTGACGTGCACGGTGGCCCGCGGACGGACCCCCGACCCGGCCGAGGTGGTGAGCGTCGGCGTCCACACCGGAGCCGCCGCGATCTCGACCGGGGTCCGCACGCTCGCGCTGCCGGTGCCGTCGTCGACCGTGACCACGGCCTCCCGGCTGCCCGCCGTCGCGTAGGTGTGCGCACCGGTGACGGTCGCGGTGCCGTCGGTGACCGTGACGGTCGCCTCCTCGAGCGGGGACCCGTCGCCCCAGTTCACGGTGGCGGTCGTGGTGCCGGTCCCGATCGTGCCGCCGGTGGCGGTCGCGAGCGTGCCCGAGACCTCCTCGCCGGCGGTGCCGCTCAGGCGCGCACCGGCCGTGGCCGTGAGCGCCGTCGTCGGCACCCGGGTGCCGTTCGTCGCGATCGCGAAGACGTGGATCCGTCCTGCGCTCGACGGCGAGCCGGTCTGGGTCGGCAGGGTGATCGACACGGCCTGCTTGCCGGCGGGCACGGTGGTGACGGGGGGTCGCGAAGACCCCTGCCGCGATCCGGTCGCTGCCGTTCACCCCGACGGTGCGGTGGTCGCTCGACGCGACGACCGTGTTCCCGAACCGCGGCGCCGCGAGCGAGGCCGCCCAGTCGCCGAACTCGATCGGCAGGTCGGCGGTGGTCCCGTCGGAGTACCGGATCGTGCCGACGGTCTGCTGCGCCCGCTCGTTGGCGGTGCCGATGACGGCGAGCTCGGTGATGTCCGTGCCCGTCGGGACCGGGATGGTCTGGCCGTTCCCGGTCGCGTTGTCCGGCTCGCCGGGCTCCACGGCGGGCAGGTCGAACGTCAGGTCGGTCCCCGGCACGGTGTTCGTCGTGCCCTGGACGAACCCGTCGGCGGCGAGCGCCGAGCGGGAGAACCCGCGGCCGCCGAAGTCGCAGTTCGCGGCCTGTCCCGGGTCACCGAGGCAGACGTTGTCGAACGCGCCCTGGAGGCTCGGTGCGGTGCGCGAGACCGTCACCGGGACGTCGGTGCTCGCCATCTCCGTACCGGAGCGGACGACGACGTGCACGGTGTGCTCGCCGACGGTCGTGAAGGTGTGCTCGCCGGGCACCTCCCAGGCACCGAGCGCCGACTTCGTCGGCGTCACCTGCTGGGGGGTCCGACCCGTCCTGCCAGTCGACCGTCACCGTGTAGTCGGACGCCTCGGTGCCCGGCCCGGTGATCGCGGCGAGGTCACCCGTGAACGACTGCCCGACCTCCGCGGTGAGCCCGGGCGTCGGTTCGACGGCGAACGCGCTGGTGGTCTTGCTGCTGTCGGCGAGGAGTTCGAACTCCCCGATCGACGGCGCCTTCCCCGTGCTCGTCCCGGTGACCGACAGGCGGTACCAGGTCAGTGCGGCAGGGTGCTCGATCGTGGTCGGACGGGTCTGGAGCGGCGCGTCGAAGGTGCTCTTCGCGACGGTCGACAGCGGCACCCACGTGCTGCCGTCGCTGGAGCCCTCGAGCTTCCACGAGGTGGGCTGGCCGCCGCTCGCCGCGGTGGTGAGCGTGTACTGGTCGACGGTCACCGGGCCCTGCGACGACTTCCACGTGATCGCCGGGGTGGCGCTCGAGAAGGTCGTCGCGGTGAGGGACTCGTCGTCGGTCAGTGCGCCGACGGCGGTGTCGTCGTCGCTCGTCGTGACCCCGAAGCCGGAGGTCGTGGCGTCGACGAGCGGCTTCGGCGCGACGGCCGGGGCGTCGAGCCCCTCGGCACCCTGGGTCTTGCCGGCACCCCAGTTCGACGCGGTCGACCCCATGCGGAAGTCGAGCGTGCCGCCCTTCGCGATGTCGGACTGCGCGATGACCGCACGGTCCAGGGGCTTCCCGTCGAACGAGGCCGACTGCACGTAGACGTTCTGCGCGCTGTTGCCCGCCGCGTTCACGCGCAGGTCGCCTCCGGGCAGGTGCACGGTCGCCTGCGAGAAGAGCGGCGAACCGATCGTGTACTGACCGGAGCCCTGGGCGAGCGGGTAGAGGCCGAGCGCCGAGAACACGAACCACGACGACATCTCGCCGTTGTCCTCGTCACCGGTGTAGCCCTGCCCGATGTCGCTGCCGACGAACAGGCGTCGCATGCTCTCGCGGACGACCTGCTGCGTGAGCGAGGGGTCGCCGGCAGCTGCCGCGATGTAGGGGATGTGGTGCGAGACCTGGTTGCTCATGCCGAGCTGGCCCATGCGGACCGACCGCGCTTCGAGCATCTCGTGGATCTGCCCGCCGTAGGAGCCGACGTTCTCGGCCGTCTCCGGGGTGGCGTAGAACTCCTTGAGCTTCGCGATGAGCTGCTCGTCGCCGCCGTACAGGCCGGCGAGGCCCTGCACGTCGAACGGGGCGTGGAAGGCGAAGTTCCAGCCGTCCGTCTCGGTGAAGGCGCCGCCCCACTCGGCCGGGTCGAACTCGTCCGCCGGGACCTCGAACGACCCGTCGGCGTTCCGGCCCTGGAAGAACCCGGCGTCCGCGTCGAACAGGTTGACGTAGTCCTCCGCCCGGTCGTGCAGGTACGCCGCGGCGGTCTCCAACTCCTCGACGCGGTCGGCGGGCGTGGCCGGGTCCTTCGCCAACGCCTCGGCCATCTCCGCGAGACCGTGGTCGTTGATCGTGCCTTCGAGCCCCCACGAGACGCTCTCGTGGAGCGAGTCCGGCACGTAGCCGAGGAACGCGGACTGGTCGAGCGCCTTGCGTCCGGCGCCGGAGACGTCGGTCGAGACGGTCGTGGCGTTCTTGTACCCGGCGTCGAAGGCCTCGAGCGCGGTCTTCGTGTCCACCGCACCGTCGAGGTACGCGGTCGCGAAGGCGACGTCGGAGCTCGTGCCGGTCATCAGGTCGGCGTAGCCCGGTGAGGACCAGCGCGGCGTCCATCCGCCGTCACGGTACTGCTGGACGAACCCGTCGACGAGCTCCTGTGCGACGTCCGGGTAGAGCATCGAGTAGAGCGGCCAGACCGTGCGGTAGGTGTCCCAGAAGCCGTTGTTGACGTAGACCTTGCCGGCCTTCACGACGGCGTTCGTCGTGGTGGCGGTCGCCGCGCCCTTCGGGGCGACGTTCGGGCTGGCGTGCTCCCAGACGGGTGCCCCGGCGGTGCCGGTGTTCTCGTGCTGCGAGTTCGGGTACAGGTTCATCCGGTAGAGCGAGCCGTAGAGCGCCTGGAGCTGCGTGTCGCTCGCGGCCGACTGCGGCACGGTGACGACACCGAGCCGCTCGTTCCACTGGGCGGCGGCGGCCTGCTGGACCTGCTCGAACGACTTGCCAGTGAGCTCGAGGTCGGCGTTGTGCCGCGCCTGGTCGAGGGAGATGAACGAGGTGGCGAGGCGGAGCTCGACGACATGGTCGCCGGTCAGCCCGGAGAACGAGGCGTAGCGGGCGCTGCTGCGGTCGCCCGCGGCGGTGCCGGTGCCGGACGGGTCCGTGTCGAACCGACCGGCGAAGAACATCCGCGTGGCGCCGACGGACAGGCCGGAGCCGCCCTCGGTCCACCCGGTCACGGTGCCGTCGTCGCCCATCGTGATCGACGTGCGCTCGTCGGAGCCGACGTTGTCGAGGACGACGCTGCCGCTGCTCGCCGGGAAGGCGAACCGGAGCACGGCGCCGTGGTCGCTCGGGGTGACCTCGGCCACCGTCCCGGACGTGGTCTTCACGGAGTACAGGTCCGGTCGGGCGACCTCGTCGGCGTGGTCGAACGCGAGCGCACGGGAATCGAGGGAGGCGTTCGGCGTCGTGCCCGAGGTCGACGGCATGATCGCGAGCTGGTTGCGGTCACCCATCCACGGGCTCGGCTCGTGGGAGATGCCGATGCCCTGGAGGCGCGGCAGGTTGTCCGCGTCGTTGTCGGACTGCCACGAGTACTCCCACGACTGGCTCGACGCGTCCGTCATCGGCGTCCAGAAGTTGAAGCCGTTCGGGACGGCCGCGGCGGGGATGTTGTTGCCCCGCGAGAAGCCGCCGGAGGAGTTCGTGCCGCGGCGGGTGTCGACGTAGTCCGTCAGGCTCGAGCCGTCGATGCGCTCGGCCGCCGGGTCGATGCGGATGTCGTCCACCCAGCCCTGGAACTTCGTCGACGCGCTGGTGCCCGCGGCGTCGTCGTCGTAGGTGAACAGCACCTTGTCGACGGTCTTGCCGGCGAGTGCGCCGAGCGGGATCCGGATGGAGTTCCACTGGTCGACGAAGAAGACCTTGCCTGCACCGAGGGCCTCCGCCGAGACGCGGTTGCCGTTCTCGTCCGTGACCTGCGGGTCCGCGGACACGAGCGAGCCGTCGCTGAGCTGCAGGTCGACCGCGGCGTAGGTCGCCGGGTAGGTGGTGTCCCCGTTCAGCTCGGGGAAGAGCTTGTAGCTGAGCTCGCTGTCCGCGGTGATCGGCATCGCGACGTCGTCGTAGAGGACGTTCGTCGCGCTCGCCGGACCGGCGGCGACGTGGGCGCCGGCGTAGCGGAGCGCCTTGGTCCCGCTGAACCCGACGGTCGAGCGGATGTTCAGTCCGGACACCGGTCCGTTGCCGACCCGGGTGACCATCGGGCTGGGCGGGGGGCGGGGTGGTCGAGCCGTCGGAGATGCTCCAGTCGGCGAGCTGGGTGATGCCGTCGCCGCTGTTCTTCGTGATGCGGAGGCGGTACCGGTCGTACGAGCCGGGCGTCGCCGCGGTGTACGTGTTCGTCTTCCCACGGCCGCTGAAGGTCTGCGCGGTCTGCGTGTCCACCGTGGTCCACGTGGTGCCGTCGGTGGAGCCCTCGAGCGTCCACGCCGACGGGTCACGGCCGGGGGCGTCGTTGGCGCTCGTGAGCGAGTACGCCCGCAGCGTCTCGGGCTGGTCGAGCCGGTAGGTGACGACGCCGGTGTTCCGGAAGGCGAGCCACTTCGAGCCCGCGTTCCCGTCGGCCAGGCTGGCGGCGACCTCGTTCGGCGGGTTCTCGGCGTCGGCGGTGACGCCCGTGACGTGACCGAGGAGGCTCCCGGGCGGCAGCGTCGACCCGGTGACGGTCGTCGACGGCGTGAGCGGGGTGTTCGCGAGGGGCGCCGTGTCCCCCCGCCTCGAAGGAGGTGGTGAAGGGTCCGGACGCGGCCTGCGCCGGCACGGCCCCGAGGAGCGCACCCGATGCGGCGAGCGCCGCCCCGAGCACGACGGCCGTGGCGCGGGTCCCGAACCCGCCGCGCCGACCGCTGATCTGGTGCATGGTCCGGCTGCGCCGGGAACCGAATGACGACATCGTCACCTTCCGAGATTGGGGAGGAGTGACGCCGCGTCGACCATGACAGCGTTGTCACACCCGACGTTTCTAACGGTTCCGTGTGAGTCGTGTCAAGGAACGCCCAGCAAACCGGACAACCGTACGATGACGGGGTGAGCACCGAGCGACCCACGCTGCGCGCCGTCGCCGAGCGCTCCGGCGTCAGCATGAAGACGGTCTCACGCGTGGTGAACGGCGAGCGGTACGTCGCCGCCGACACCGCGGCACGGGTCCTGACCGTCGCCGCCGAGCTCGGGTTCCGCCCGAACACGCTCGCGCGCGAGTTCCGCGCCGGTGGACGGTCCGCCACGATCGGGCTGGTCACCGGCGACGTCGCGAACCCCTTCTACTCACGCATCGCGCGGGGCGCCGAGCGCGCGCTCCGCGCACCGGGGCTGAGCCTGCTGTCCACCTCGAACGACGAGGACGCCGACCGGGAGCGCACCCTCGTGGCGCAGCTCGTCGAACGCCGTGTCAGCGGCCTGCTCGTCGTGTCCGCCGACGACGACCACTCCCTGATCGCCCGCGAGCGGGCCCTCGGCACGCCCGTGGTGTTCCTCGACCGCGCACCGGCGGACGTCGACGCCGACTCGGTCGTCCTCGACAACGCCGGCGGCATCCGGACCGCGGTCGAGCACCTGCTCGAACGCGGACACCGCCGCATCGGCCTGGTCGGCGACCTCAGCCGGCTGTCGACCCACCGCGAGCGCGTGCACGCGTTCGGCGACGCCATGCGCGCGGCCGGCGTGCCGGACTGGCAACGGTGGGTGCGCAGTGACTCGCACGACCTCGACGAGGCCTCGCGTGCCGTGCGCGACCTGGTCGACGCCCCGGAGCCGCCGACCGCGATCGTCACCACGAACAACCGGATCACGACCGGGGCACTCCGCGCACTCGTCGACCGCACGGACCGGCCCGCCCTGGTCGGCTTCGACGACTTCGACCTCGCGGACGTCCTCGGCATCACGGTCATCGCCTCCGATCCGGACGCCATGGGCCGGGTCGGGGCCGAGGAGCTCCTGGCACGCATCGCCGGCGACGACGGGCCCCCCGCGGCACCACGTGCAGCCGGTGCGGTTGGTCGTCCGGGCCTCCAGCAGCACGGCCCGCTGACCGCCCGGACCGCGAGGGGTGCTCCGTCCGTACCTGTCTCAGGTCGGGCGACGGGGGGCAGGATCGACGGTGGGCCGCACCCGGCCCGTCATCCCCACCCCCCACGAGGAGACCCTTGCGCACCGTCAACGCGTACGCGGCACCGTCCGCGACCGAACCGCTCGTCAAGACCACCATCGAGCGCCGCGACCTCCTGCCCGGCGACGTCATGATCGACATCGACTACGCCGGCATCTGCCACTCCGACATCCACACCGTCCGCGGCGAGTGGGGCGGCATCGAGTACCCGCAGGTCGTCGGTCACGAGATCGTCGGCCACGTCTCCGAGGTCGGCTCCGACGTCACGAAGTACCGCGTCGGCGACCTCGTCGGCGTCGGCTGCATGGTGAACTCCTGCCGCGAGTGCGAGCAGTGCCTCGCCGGCCAGGAGCAGTACTGCCTGCAGGGCAACACCGGCACCTACGCCTCGGTCGACCGCGCCGACGGCACCATCACGCAGGGCGGCTACTCGCAGGCCGTCGTCGTCGACCAGGACTTCGTCCTCCGCGTCCCCGAGTCGCTCGACATCGAGCGGGTCGCGCCGCTGCTCTGCGCCGGCATCACGCTGTACTCGCCGCTGCACCACTGGAACGCCGGACCCGGCATGCAGGTCGCGATCGTCGGCCTCGGCGGACTCGGCCACATGGGCGTCAAGATCGCCGCCGCCCTGGGTGCCGAGGTCACCGTCCTGTCGCAGACGACCTCCAAGAAGGAGGACTCGCTGAGGTTCGGCGCGAAGGCCCACTACGCGACGAAGGACCCGGAGACGTTCGAGGAGCTGCGCGGCTCGTTCGACCTCATCATCAACACCGTCTCGGCGAAGATCGACATGGCCGCACACCTGAGCCTGCTCAAGGTCGACGGCACGATGGTCAACGTCGGGGCGCCGTCCGAGCCCCTCGAGGTCCCGGCGTTCGCGCTGCTCCCGGGCCGCCGCAGCTGGGCGGGCTCGTCCATCGGCGGCATCCGCGAGACCCAGGAGATGCTCGACTTCTGCGCCGAGCACGGCATCCTGCCGGAGACCGAGCTCATCAGCGCCGACCAGGTGAACGAGGCCTACGAGCGCGTCCTGAGCTCGGACGTCCGCTACCGCTTCGTCATCGACGCCGCCACGCTCGCCTGACGACGCCTCCCCTCCCGCCCGGCGGTCGCCGGCCGGGACGCACCGGACGGGAGGCCCGCCACCTGCTGGTGACGGGCCTCCCGACCGGCTCCGACCCCGTCGCGATCCTGACCGGAACCTCCGTACCCGCCCCCCGAAGGTCCACGGAACGCCGTCCACCGGGGCACACCGCGCCGGGCGACTCGCATCCGGACGCCGCTCCGGGAGAAGGTGAGAGCATGACGACTCCGGAGACCCCGGCACCCGCCGCCGCCATCGTCGCGGTGTCGGGGACCGACACGGGTGGCGCGATCCAGGACCTCGCCGGCATGTACGCCGGGCGCGCCTGGTACTCCTCGCCGATCGACCGTGACTACTGGTACAAGTACGTCGGCGTCGGTGACGACCGGATGAGCATCCGTCGCTCCCAGATGCACGGCCACCTCCGCGGCGACGTCGCCGTCGAGGGCGAGGTCGTCGTGCAGTGGATCGACGCCGGTCGCGCCCGGGTGGACGTCGGCCGGGACGAGGTCCGCATGCAGCCGGGCGTCCCGACCCTCTTCCCGGTCGAGCAGCGCTTCGAGATGGAGTACGAGGACTGGGACCAGCGCCTCGTCCACCTGCGCCGGGACCTCGTGCTCGACGTGGCCGCCGAGCAGTTCCTGGTCGACGGCACCCTCGCGTTCGACCGCCGGACGCCACCGACGGCCGCGGCCATCGAGGTCTGGCGCGGCTCCGTCGCCGCCGCCGTCCGCTCGCTCCGGGTCGACGGCCCCTCGTCGCTCGCGTGGCACGAGGCGCAGCGCGACGTCGCTCGGTCCCTGTTCGGCCTGTACCGGTTCCAGGGCGAGACGCAGCCGGACGGCTACGGCGAGCGCCGCAACGCCCGACTCCGCGCCGCGGTGGAGTTCCTGCACGAGCACGCCGGCGAGCCCCTCAGCGTGTCGGACATCGCCCGCGCCGCCGACCTGAGCGTCCGGGCACTGCAGGAGTCGTTCCAGCGGACGCTCGACCGCACCCCGATGAACTACCTGCGCGAGGTCCGCCTGCGGCACGTCCGGGCGGACCTGCTGGCGGCCGAGCCGGGGTCGGCCTCGGTCGCGGAGATCGCCTCGCGGTGGGGGTTCAGCCACATGGGGCGGTTCTCCGGCGAGTACCTGAACCGGTTCGGCGAGTACCCGCGGCAGACGCTGCGGCACTGACCGGTCGGCCGGTGCCGGTGCCGGTGCCGGTGCCGGTGCCGGTGCCGGTGCCTCAGCCGACCTCGTCGCCCGTCGGCAGCGCGCTGCACCAGTCGATCGCGGTCCCGGCCAGCGAGGCCTCGAGCGCGCCCGAGGTCGCATCGACCACGCTGACGAGCGCACCGTCGGACGACTGCGTCGCCACGGCGACGAACTGCCCGTTCGGCGACGGGCAGACCGCGGTGATGCTCGCGTCGTCGGGCACGGTCACCGCGAGCCGGGAAGCCCGTGCCCCGTCCACCCGCAGGATGCGCGCGGCCAGGGTCCCGTCCTCGCGGACCGAGCCCACCACCCGCAGGTAGACGTCCTCCGCGATCGGGGCGATCCGCCCGAGGTACGCCGAGTCGGTGCTGGCCGCCGGTGCCGGCAGGTCCGTCCGCTCGCCGTCGGTCAGGTCGAGCTGGACGATCCCGTTGCCGGTCTCGACGACGGCGGTCGTGCCGGAGCCGACGAAGCCGTGCAGGTAGGTCGCCGACCCCAGCCGGACGGCGTCGTTCCGACCGCTCATGTCGACGAGCACGAGGTCGTCGGCGCCGGTCCGGACGAGGGCGCTCGCGGTCCGGGGCACGTACGCCCACTGCGCCACGGAGATCGGGGTCGCCCCGGCCGTCGGGGTGCCGTCGGCCGCGACGGGTTCGGGCTGGTGCGTGCCGGTGAGGTCGACGACGTACAGGCCGACGTCCTCGGAGCGCCCGGAGGACGTGTCGGCGTACACGAACCCGAACGAGGAGCCGTCGTCGGCCGCGTGCAGGGCCTTCGCGGAGCCGCGGGAACTCGGCATCGACAGGCGTTCGACGGGCACGGCGTCGTCCTGCACCCCGCCCGCGAGCGGCACGATGTCGATGGCGGACCCGCCGTCCCGGTCGTCCCGGAGCACGACGAGGGAGCGGGCCAGGACGGCGTACTCCGTGATGCCCTGCGCGCGGTACACGGTCCGCGAGCCCGCGGCGCCGAGGCCCCGGCGGACGATGCTGTCCGGACCGCCGTCCGTCCCCGGCACCACGGCCAGGACGTCCGTGGTCCCGGTGCGGATCGTCGTGCGCAGTTCCGACGTCGCAGCCTGTCCGGGTGCCCGCACCCCGCGGACGGTGAGCGTGTACTCGCGGTCGTAGGCGAGCGGTCCGGCGAACTCGACGGCGACGGTGTTGCCGCTCGACGTGACCGAGAACGGTGCCGCGGGGCGGACGCGCACGGCGGACGCGGGCACCTGCTGCACGGCCTGGTTCGCGGTGAGGATGACCCGCTGCGCCGGTCGGGTGACGAGGTCGCCGGCGTCGTAGGACACCGACCGCAGCCGGGGCCCCTGCTGCGTCCCCACCACGGCGGCGAGCGCGGCGACGACGGCGAGCACCAGGACCGTGGCGACGAAGCGGCGACGGAAGCGGTGCGCGACCGGGCGACGCGGACGGGACTCAGTACTCATACGGGTCCGAGGGCTGCTCGACCGGGCTGACCCGGGCCGCGCGGATGACGAGGCGGGCGTCCGAGGCGGTGTCCGGGTTCGCGGCGAGGGCACCCTCGACCCGGACCCACTCGCCCTCCTGCGGGGAGGCGTCGTCGGTCGTCACGCCGATGCCGACCGGCTGGGCGTCGACGGCGCAGCAGCTGACCACGAAGCGTGTGAGCGTGAACGACCCGTCGGACCCCGGGACGACGAACCCGGTCAGGGTGAGCTTGCGGCCGACGAGCGCGGTCGTGTCGGTCGTCTGCCGGATGAGCGCCGCCCAGTCCTTCACGCCGTACTCGGACGTGTCGACGGACTCGCTGCCCAGGAGCGTCACCGGCGCACCGGCACCCGTCGCGTCGGACAGCGAGGCCGACCCGACGCTCCGCTGCTGGGCGGTCCGGGCGGAGAGGGTGGTCGGCGGCAGGACGAGCATCGCCACGACGGTGCCGATCGTGACGAGCGCCGCGACGGACCCGAGCACCACGTGCAGCAGGCGCCCGCCCTCGGCCGGCCGCGGTTCCGGGTCACCGTCGTGCGCGTGGGCGCCGTGGCGGGCGACCACGACGAGCCCCGCGATCGACGCGGGCACGGCGACGGCGGCGAGCACGAGGGTGAAGGTGGCGTAGCGGGGGGTTGATGTACAGGTCGAGGTGGTCGGCGATGCCGAGCCACAGGGTGCCGACGGCCACGGCCAGCACCGACCCGAGACCGAGCAGGGTGCGGCGCAGCACGGTGCGCTCAGACGAGGACATTCATCACCAACCCGACGGTCGCGGCGAACAGGACACAGACGACGGCGAGCAGCACCAGGAAGCGTGCCCGGAACGTCGTGCGGAGGAGGGCGATCATCTTGACGTCGATGATCGGCCCGATGATGAGGAACGCGGTGATCGACCCCGGCAGGAACGTCGACGCGAAGGACAGCGCGAAGAAGGCGTCCACGTTGGAGCACAGCGACACGGTCATCGCGAGGAGGATCATCGCCAGCACCGACAGCACCGGGTTCGCCCCCACCGCGACGAGGGTGCTCCGTGGCACCGCGACCTGGATCGCCGCCGCCAGGCCCGCACCGACGAACAGGGCTGGCATCATCGTCGCGGTCTCGCCACCGAAGTGCGACGCGCTCTCCCGCCACTTGTCGCGCACCGGTGGGGCACCGACGGCCGCGCGGCACCGGGCCTCGAATGCGGGGAGGAGCAGGTCGGCTGGTCGGCGGTGTGCGGCGACGATCCAGCCGACGAGGTTCGCGACGACGAAGCCGCCGACGATCCGGGCGGGGAGGATCCACCCGGACCACCCGAACGCCTGCGCGGTGCTGATGATGACGAGCGGGTTGAGGATGGGCGCCGCGACGAGGAACGTGACCGCCTCGGCCGGGGTGAACCCGCGGAGCATGAGGCCGCGCGCGAGCGGGACGTTGCCGCACTCACACACCGGGAAGAGCATGCCGATCAGGGAGATCACGGCTCGGCGCGGGATCGGCCGGGTCGGCAGGATCCGCTCGAGGACGCCGTGCGGGACCCACACCTCGACGACGATCGACAGGACGATGCCGAGCACGACGAACGGCAGGGACTCGACGACGACGCTGATCGCGAGCGTCAGGAAGTCCTGCAGCACGTCCGGCAGCCCCGCGGTGCCGACCGCCGGGGAGACGATGCGGACGGCGAGGAGCGCCACGACGGCGGCGAGCACCAGACCGGGACCGGTGAGGCTGCGGGAGCGCGTCGTGACGGGGCGGGCGCGGGTGCTCGTCACCCGGACAGGATAGGCGAACCGGGCGCCGAGGACCCCGACCGGCAGGCCCGTGCCCTGCCCGACGGCGGCGACCTCTCATCCACGGCGGCCGACCCCGGCGCGGCGGCGCGGCAGTGCGGTCAGCGTGTCGTCGTGAGTCCGTCCACGTGCCGGTCGAGGACAGTGATCGCCCGGTCCCCCGCCGCGCCGGGCTCGAGCCGGGCGACGTGCATCGCGAGGCCGTCGATGAGGGCGTGCAGCCGCTGCGCCTCGTACTCGCGGTCCTCCTCGGGCACGCCGAGCATCGTGAGGACGCGCTCGCACCACTCCCGCATCTCGGCGACGACGCGGTCGAGCGTCGGCCGGAGCTCCCTGTCGGTGAGCGCGGCGTTCCCGAGCGCCAGGTAGACGTCGAGTTCGACCACCCGCTCGGCGTCGAGCGGCAGCAGTTCGACGAGCACGGCGCGCACGCGGTCCCGGACCGGCAGGTCGTCCGGGATGGCGGCGATGCGCTCGCGCGTGCGGTCGAAGACCAACGCGATGGCGTGCTCGCGGACGCTCGCCTGGGTCGGGAACGCGTACCGGACGGTGCTCGGCGGCAGTCCGGCCTCGGCGGCGACGTTCCGGACGGACAGTGCGCCCAGGCCGTCACGGGCCAGGACCCGGTGGGCGGCCTCGGAGACGGTCCGACGGCGTTCCCCGAGGTCGATGCTGCGCGCCATCCGGCAATGTTCGCACAGTCGTACGACTTCGTGCTAGAACTGGGGGGTCGTGAAGTCGCACACTCGTACGACTTCGGATCGGAGGAGCACATGGCATGGGTCGTCCTGGTGCTGTCGGGCGTGCTCGAGGCCGTCTGGGCCACCGCACTCGGCGCGTCGAACGGGTTCAAGCGGGTGGTGCCGACGATCGTCTTCGTCGCCGGCATGGCCCTGAGCATGGTCGGGCTCGCGTTCGCCATGAAGGAGATCCCGGTCGGCACCGCCTACGCCGTCTGGGTCGGCATCGGGGCGTCACTGACCGTCCTCGTCGCGATCGCCCGTCGGCAGGAGGCCGCGTCCGTCGCCCGGATCGCGCTGGTCCTCGGCCTGGTCGCGTGCGTCGTCGGACTCAAGGTCGTGAGCTGATGGCCTGGGTCGTCCTGTTCGTCAGCGCCGCGTTCGAGACCGTCTGGGCCACCGCCCTCGGCGAGAGCGACGGGTTCACCCGGCTCGGCCCGACGCTCGTCTTCGCGGTCACGATCGTCCTGAGCCTGGGTGCCTTCGGGTACGTGCTCCGGCACATCCCGATCAGCACCGCCTACGCGGTGTGGACCGGCACCGGCGCGGCCCTCACCGTCCTGTGGGGCATGGCGACCGGCGCCGAACCGGTCACCGTCCTGCGCGTGGTCTTCATCGCGGGCATCGTCGGCTGCGTCGTGGGCCTCAAGCTCGTGCCCGCGCGTCCGGCCCCGCCGCGCGGCCCGGCTCGGCGGACACCGCGGCTCGCGCGGGCCGCGGACACCACCCGCTGAGCCGCGGCAGGGCCGTGGCGCCGCCCGCGCGAGCACACGACGGACGGGAGGCCCGGTGCCAGCTGGCACCGGGCCTCCCGGCCGTCAGGTAGCCCTCGGACCGATCAGACCGAGGCGCCGGTCCACTCGTCGAGCGCTGCGACGTGATCGGCACCGGCGGTTCCCGCCGCCTGGGCGGCCGCCACCCGCTCGAGGTGCGTCGGCGGGTTCGCCGGCACGTGCTCGGGGCGGTCGGCCTCGTTGATGCGGCGGAGCTCCGGGACGATGTCCTCGGCCAGGATGTCGATCTGCTCGAGCACCGTCTTGAGCGGCAGGCCCGCGTGGTCGATCAGGAAGAGCTGGCGCTGGTAGTGCCCGACGTGGTCCTTCATGGTCGCGTACCGATCGATGACCTGCTGCGGCGAGCCGACGGTGAGCGGCGTCTGCGCGGTGAAGTCCTCCATCGAGGGGCCGTGGCCGTACACCGGGGCGTTGTCGAAGTAGGGACGGAACTCGTCCCAGGCGTCCTGCGAGTTCTTCCGGGCGAAGAACTGCCCGCCGAGGCCGACGATCGCCTGGTCCGCGCGCCCGTGTCCGTGGTGCTCGTAGCGCTGGCGGTACAGCCCGACCATCTGCTCGGTGTGCTGGATGGGCCAGAAGATGTTGTTGTGGAAGAAGCCGTCGCCGTAGTAGGCGGCCTGCTCGGCGATCTCCGGGGTGCGGATCGACCCGTGCCAGACGAAGGGCGCCACGCCGTCGAGCGGACGCGGCGTCGAGGTGAAGCCCTGCAGCGGTGTGCGGAACTGCCCCTGCCAGTCGACGACCTCGTTCTCCCAGAGCTGGCGGATGAGCGCGTAGTTCTCGACCGCCAGGTTCAGCCCCTGCCGGATGTCCTTGCCGAACCAGGGGTAGACGGGGCCGGTGTTGCCGCGGCCCATCATGAGGTCCATGCGGCCGTCGGAGATGACCTGGAGCATCGCGTACTCCTCGGCGATCCGCACCGGGTCGTTCGTCGTCACGAGCGTGGTCGACGTCGAGAGGGTGATGTCCTTCGTGACGCCGGCGAGGTAGCCGAGCATCGTCGTGGGGCTCGACGCGACGAACGGCGGGTTGTGGTGCTCGCCGGTCGCGAAGACGTCGAGACCGGCCTGGTCCGCGTGCTGCGCGATGGTCAGGATGTCCCGGACGCGCTGGGTGTCGTCCGGCGTGGTTCCCGTGGTGGGGTCGGTCGTGACGTCACTGACCGTGAAGATCCCGAACTGCATGATGCGCCGCCTCCGTCGTGTGCTGGCTTCCGTGCCGTTCTATGCGTTTGCATCGAACTGACGGGTACAACGTAGCGCACGTCACGGCATTCCCGCCAGGCGCGGGCGGGCATCCCCGCCAGGCGCGGGCGGCGACGGCCAGGAGGCACCGGTCGCTTCAGACGTGGACGGCCGGTCCGTCCGGACGGGTCGTGCGCGGCACGGTGTGCATCCCGTCCGCCAGCCACACCGCGGTGATGACGGCGAGGACGCCCGCCGACGAGGCCATGCGCCCGGCGAGGAGCATCGCCCCGTGGTCGCCACCGGTCGTCCCCACGAGCAGGGCGACCACCCCGACGAGGACCGTCGCGGCGACCGCGAGCAGCAGCACGACCGTGACGACCCGGCGCGGGCCGCGATGCCCGTCACGGTCCCCCCCGCGTGCCCCGGTCGACGGCCGGCCCGACCGCCCGGACGAGACCGAGCCAGAACAGGGCGACCGCACACGCACCGATGATGTCGCTCACCCGGTGCCAGCCGTACACCACCGTCTGGTTCGCCACGAAGACGGCGTACACCGCTCCGACGACCAGGACCACCGGACGGAGACGTCGCGGCGTCACCATGAGCACGGCGAAGAGCGCGGCGAGGGCGATGGTCGCGTGCCCGGACGGGAACGAGTTGGGCGTCGGTGACTGGGCGATCTCCGGGCGCTCGGCGATACGCTTGAGCAACGTCGAGGTGGCCGCGGACGCGAGCACCACGAAGCCCGCTCCGAGCCCCACGGCGAGCCGCCTGCGTGCGAACGCGACGGCGGCGATCACGACGACCAACAGCAGGATCACCGGGACCGAGATGACGTTGAGGGCGGTGTCCGACCCGAACAGGTCGGACTCGCGGACACCGCCGAGTGCGGCGTCCTCGATCCGCTGCCCCGTCGGCGTCAACACCGCGACCGCGTAGACGGAAGGCACGATCACGAACCCCAGAGCCGCGAGCAGCGCCCACCGGAACCTCCGGGACACGCTCGGTCCACGTCCGTCGTCGCGGGACTCCGGCGCGGTGCGCTCGGGGGGTCCGGATCACGGGCATCGTCCTCCTCGGAGTCATCGTCGTCGGTCTCGTCGTCCGCCTGCTGGGCGGGAAGCGATTCGGTCGGTCGGGGTCCGACACGATACCGTTGCAGCGCCCGTCGGGAGCTGGGAGCGCCGGCCTCCGGAGCGGGGCCACGGCCCTCCTGCGACAGGTGTCCGGACAGCATGCCTCCGGACAGCGTGACACAGGTCGCGGTGGCGGGCAGCCGTACAGCGCGATCGTCGCGCAGGAAGAGGAGACCGAAGTGGCCATCAAGGAACCGGGCATCACCGCCTCGCCGAACCGTGCACTGGCGATGACCGCCGGCACGTTGTTCGCGATCTGGGGCTTCCTGGGCTTCTTCTTCGCCCAGGACAACGGTGGACAGTTCTTCAGCCGCGAGGGCGGGTTCCTCTGGAACTCCTTCATGCTGAACCCCGCGCTGTGCGCGATCTGGGCACTCCTGGCCGCCGCGTTCTTCATCGTGGGCCTCGGCAACACGATCGGGTCCCGTGCGGTGAACCTGGTCATCGGTGTCGTGCTGCTCGTGCTCGCCGTCTACGGCTTCGTGTTCTCGGCCACCTCGGCGAACGTCCTCGCGCTGAACACGACGGACAACGTCTTCCACGCGATCGTCGGCGTCGTCCTGGTCCTCACCGCACTGGGTGCCGACAAGGAGAACCTCCGCGCGCTGCGTGCGGCCCGCGCCTGACCCGCACCTCCACGACGACGCCCGTCTGCCGATCAGGCAGGCGGGCGTCGTCGTTCAGGAGGCGTCGGACTCCGGCGTCCCGGCGGGCTTCGGCGCCTCGAGCTGGGTCGCGACGACGCGGGGTGACTCGGACATGAACCGCCGCACGTCCAGGTCGACGATGATGTCCGCCGGGCGGAGGGGGGCGCGTCAGGTACAGCCCGTCGAGTGACGTCAACCGCGACAGCGCCACGTAGGTCTGGCCCGCGCTGAACACCCGGTTGCCGAGGTCCACCACCGCACGGTCGTACGTGCTGCCCTGCGACTTGTGGATCGTGACCGCCCAGGCGAGTCGGAGGGGGGGAACTGCTGGAACTCCCCCCACGGTGTCCTTCTTCAGTTCCTTCTTGTCCGGGTCGTAGGAGTACTTGAACTTCTCCCACACCGAGGGCTGCACCTCGAAGTCCTCGCCGTCGACGCTGACCCAGACCGTGTCCCGGATGCTCCGCACGATCCCGAGCGTGCCGTTCACCCAGCGCTGGTCCGGGTCGTTCCGGAGGAACATGACGTGCGCGCCCGGTTTGAGTTCGAGCGCTTCGTCCGCGGGGGAAGTTCCGCCCGCCGAAGTCGCCGTTGACGTCGGCCCTGGCGGTCTTCAGCTTGCCGGGCAGCCGTTCGAGGGCGGCCTTGTTGATCCGCGCCACGGTGTCGTTCCGCGTGGCGAGGGTGATGGCGTCGTCCGGGGCCGGACGGGCGCCGGCGGCGTTGAGCTGCCCCGCGACGTCGGCGGTGACGCGGCCGTGGCGGACGGCCGTGAGCATGGCGGCGAAGGCGTCGTCGCGCTGGCGGTGCACCGTCGCGAGCTCGATGATGTGCAGTTCGGCCTCGAGCCACACCTTCGCGTCGAAGAACCACATCGACCGGTAGTGGTCGGTGAAGTAGGCACGCTCGTCGCCGTCGCCGGGCACCGGCGGCAGCTGGTACGGGTCGCCGAACATGACGACCTGCACGCCGCCGAACGCCTCGGACTGGCGTCCGCGGGCCTTGCGCAACGACCGGTCCATGGCGTCGAGCAGGTCCGCGTTCACCATCGAGACCTCGTCGATGACCAGGGTGTCGATGGTGTTGAGGAGCTTCCGGGTGTCGGGCCCCTGCCGCAGCTCGGCGTCGGCGATCAGGCCGATCGGCAGGCGGAACAGCGAGTGGATGGTCTGTCCGCCGACGTTCAGCGCAGCGACCCCGGTGGGCGCGCAGATCACGACCTGCTTCTCGGTGTTCCACGACAGGTGGTTGAGCAGCGTCGACTTGCCGGTGCCGGCGCGGCCGGTGATGAAGACGTGGTCGCGGGTCGACTCGATGTACTCGAAGACGGCGCGCTGCTCCGCGGAGAGTTCGACGCTCACGGTGCGCTCGACCCGCTCGGGATGGGTGCCACGGCCGGGAGGCCCGTGTCCGGTCCCGCCAGGGCGTCCCCGCCGGTCTGCTGCGTGCGGCGGAGGCGCACGAGTCCGACCACCACCACGGCCACCACCACGAGCACCCCGGCGAGGATGAGGACGACACCGCCCCGCGCCTGGTCGACGAGCGGGTCCGGTCCCCAGGTCCGGCCCATCGCTCCGAACCAGGACGCCTGCAGCAGCCCGAGCGGCCCCTGCATGGCGATCCCGAGCGACACCGTGCCCGCGGCGACCACGACGGCTCCGGCGCCGCGCACCAGGAACGCCGCGGTCGACGGACGGCGGGCACCGATGGCGACCGGCGTGAGGAGCGTGGGCAGCGCGAGGAGGCCGACGACCAGGAACACGAGGTCCACGACGGTGCGGCCCGTCGCGTCGCTGACGGACCAGCGGAGCACGTCGGTGGCGTAGAGGCCCCACCAGATGCCGGCGAGCAGCACGAACGCCGGGAACGGCTGGACGAGGTAGCGGACGACGGCGTTGTCGACGAGGACGGTGGTCCACTCGCGGACGCCGGCGCTGTCGTCCTCCCGCGGCAGCACGGCCGCACGGATGAGCTGGACGGGCGCTGCCGCCCAGACGAGCGCGGGCACGACGAGGCCGAGCAGCACGTGGGCGCCGATGTTCGCGGAGACCAGGAAGCGGTCGTAGGTGTGGAGCGCACCCGACGTCGCGACGACGAGTGCCACGATCGCGATGCCGGCGGCGACGGACCGGCGGACGGGCCAGGCGCGGCCCTGCCGGCGCAGGCGGACGACCCCGGCGGCGTACGCGGCGACGAGCAGCACCGCTGCCATGAGCCAGAAGAGGTCGACGTTCCCGTTCGTCAGCCACCCCCCACGTGCCGGGTGCGGCCGGGAGCGGGTCGTCGGTCAGGATCTCGGCCGGGGTCGGGTCGCTGGTCTTGCTCAGTGCGAGCTGCCCGGCCGGGGTCGCGGTCCGGCCGAGGGCGGCGGCGAACCCGGAGGCGATCCCCATCACGGCGAGCTCGACGACCACGAGCGTCCAGAACGGCCGGACGCGCGTCGGGCTGGTCGTGAGCGACGCGATCGCCCGGCGACGGTGCACCGCCCCGATGACCCCCATCGCGACGATGGCGCCCACCTTGACGAGCACCAGGACGCCGTACGGGCTGCCGAGTTCGTCGAACGCCCCGATCCGGATCTGGGCGGAGACGACACCCGAGACGGCGACGAGCACGAAGCACCCGAGGGCGACGCTGGAGTACCGGCCGACCACGGCGGCCAGGCGTGCGCCGGGCAGGACGTCGCGGACGAGCACGAGCATGACGAGTCCGCCGACCCAGAGCGCTGCCCCGACCAGGTGCAGGCCGAGCGCGGTGACCGCTGCGTCGTGGCTCGCGGTGCCGGCTGCGTGTCCCTGCTGCGTGAGCGGGACGAGGCCGATGAGCGAGACCGCCGTGGTGAGCGCGACCATCCCCCCGGGACCGCACCGCGAAGCACAGCACCGTGACGACCGCCGCGACGAGCACGGTCGTCAGCCAGGCGAGCCCGAGGTCGGTGCCCGTGAGGAACACGCCCATCGACTGCCCGAAGCCGGCGTCGAGGCTGACGGCCCCGCCCGCGACGCTGAGGTAGGTGAAGAAGGTGGTGACGGCCGCGGTGACGGTCCAGACACCGGCCGCCCCGGCGGCGACGTCGATCGCGCGGTCCCACTCCGGCGCGGTGCGGGACAGGCCGATCGTGGCGAGCGCGAGTCCGCCGATGGTCGCGGCTGCCGAGAGGTCGACCAGCATGCGCGCGAGCGGCAGTCCGAAGCGGACGACGGCGCCGGGGTCGGCGATGAGCGCGGCATCGGCTCCACCACCGACGACGAGCGCCACGAGCAGGGACACGAACGCCACGAGCAACAGGACGCCGGGGCCGGCGATGCGCGCGATGCGGTTCACCCGTCAAGCCTAGGCGCTGCCCCGGGCACGGCGACGACCACGGTCGGCACCCTGTGGGAACGACGGAAGGGACGGCGCGGACGCCGTCCCTTCCGTGGAGCTTGCGGGGTCTTACTTGACCGACGCCTTGAGCTTGCTGCCGGCGCTGACCTTGACCGAGTCGCTCGCGGCGATCTCGATGGCCTCACCCGTCTGCGGGTTGCGACCGGTGCGCGCGGCGCGGTGGGTCTTCTCGAAGGCGATCCAGCCCGGGATCGTGACCTTGGTGTCGTCCGCGACGGACTTGCCGACGACGGCGAAGAGCGCGTCGACGACGCCGTTGACGGTGGCCTGGCTCTGGCCGGACTCGGCGGCGACGGCAGCGACGAGCTCGGTGCGGTTCAGTGACTTGTCAGCCATTGGATGTCCTCCTCGGACTTCTTGCGTATGGGTCGGACGCGGACGCCCGGATGCCCGGGACGGTTGTCCCGTGCTGCAGGCCCGGCGGGCCGAGGGCCCGTGGAACCGGTGATGAACCTACCAGCCGGTCCCGGGGTTTCCCGTCGACTCGCCCGGTTTTCCGGGCCTGCCGAACAACGGGAGAGGCTGGTGGGGCCGATGTGACGACCGACGCGCCCTCCGGCGCGCTCGGTGGACGCCAGGCGGACGACGACGCCCCCACGACCTCGGGAGGTCGTGGGGGCGTCGGTGGTGCTGGTGCTTACCAGGAGCTCTTCGTGATGCCCGGCAGTTCGCCACGGTGGGCCATGTCGCGGAAGCGGACACGGCTGATGCCGAACTCACCGAGGTGGCCACGGGGGGCGGCCGTCGATGGCATCGCGGTTGCGGTAGCGGACCGGCGACGCGTCGCGCGGCAGCTTCTGCAGGCCGACGCGGGCGGCCTCGCGGGACTCGTCGGTGCCGTTCGGGTCCACGAGGGCCTTCTTCAGCTCGAGGCGACGCTCGGCGTAGCGCTCGATGATGACGGCGCGCTGGTTGTTCTTCGCGATCTTGCTCTTCTTCGCCATGACTCAGCGCTCCTCACGGAAGTCGACGTGCTTGCGGATGACCGGGTCGTACTTCTTCAGCACGAGACGGTCGGGGTTGTTCCGGCGGTTCTTCTTCGTCACGTACGTGAACCCGGTACCCGCGGTGGAACGGAGCTTGATGATCGGACGGATGTCCTGACCGCGCTTCGCCATCAGATCTTCTCCCCACGGGCGAGGATGCCCGCCACGACGGACTCGATGCCACGAGCGTCGATCACCTTGATGCCCTTGGCGCTGACGTTGAGCGTCACGTTACGACGCAGCGACGGCACGTAGTAGGTCTTCTTCTGCACGTTCGGGTCGAAGCGACGCTTCGTCCGGCGGTGCGAGTGCGAGATGGCGTGTCCGAAGCCGGGAACGGCGCCGGTCACCTGGCACACTGCAGCCATGGTTTCCTCCTGATGTTCACCGTGCAGCCGATCGGCTGCACCCAAGGTCACTTGCCTGGCGCGCACGCGCTGCACCACCGGAGGTGGCTGAGCGAGGGGGGTGTGCGCACCGCCCAGACCGGCGGTCGGCCACCGTCGACCGCTGAACCTGGGGGGTTCAGTCAGGCCTGGAGGCTCGGATCCGGTACCACGCGACCGCGGCGTTCGCGACGGTCGGAGGGCAGAACAACGGGTGCTCCGCGCAGGCGCGGAGAACCAGCCGCCCACGTTACGCGACCGCCGGGCGCGTCGCAAGCCGCGCCTCCCGTCCGTGCCCGCCGGGTCGCACCGGCGGCGGGTACCTCAGCGCCGCAGACCGGACGGCGGCAGGAGCAGTCCGCGTTCCTGTCGGATCCAGTGGAGACCGGTCGCCCGCCGCTCCGCCCTGGTCGCGAAGCGGTACCGGAAGACCCGCGCCCGCACCCACCTCGGCCGCTGCCCGTCGAACGGGTCGTGTCGGAGCAGCCGGAGCGTCGGCCGGTCGGCCTCGAGCAGTCGCAGGACGAACACCCGGAACCACCCGTCGTCCGCTCCGAGCGCCAGGAACCACATGAGCCAGTCGAGCCGCAGGTGGTACGGCGCGAACTGGGCCGGACGCCGCCGCGGGTCACCGGGCTTCCCCTTGAACTCGTAGGGGGGACCAGTCGTCCTCGTCCGGGTCCTCCGCCAGGGTCCCCCTCGACGATGACCTCGTCCCGCTCCTGCGTCACGCTGCCGAAGGCACCGTAGGCGTTGGCGAGGTGCCACCGGTTGAAGGAGGCGTTCATGAGTTGCCGCCGCGACACCAGGTTCTTCGCCGAGGGCCAGGACAGCACGAGCAGCAGCAGGCCGACCACGACCGTCAGCCCCACGAACCACGCCGGGATCGCGGTCGGTCCGGTCTCCGCGATGCCCTGGAGGAACGGCAACACCGTCGCCACGGAACGGTCGTCGATCGCGGCGAACGTCAGCACCAGGGTGAGCCAGTTGAGCCAGGCGAAGTTGCCCGTGACGACGAGCCACACCTGGGTGAGCAGCACGAGCGCCGCCGCGATCGAGGCGACCGGCTGCGGGGCGAAGAGCAGGAACGGGACGCCGAGCTGGACGACATGACTGCCCAGGGTCTCCAGTCGGTGCACGGGACGGGGCAGCAGGTGCGCCGTCCGGGACATCGGGTTCGGCATCGGCTGTGTCTCGTGGTGGTAGTACAGCGCCGTCAGGTCCCGCCACGACCGGTCGCCGCGCATCTTGATCATCCCGGCGCCGAACTCGAGCCGGAACACCAGCCACCGGATCGCGACGAGGACGACGATCGGCGGCGCGACCTCGTCCGAACCGAGGAACGCGACGACGAACAACGACTCGAGCAGGAGTGACTCCCACCCGAACCCGTAGAAGGTCTGCCCGACGTCGGAGATCGACAGGTAGGCGAGCCAGAGCAGCAGGAAGCACAGGACCGGCACCCACGCCGGCCCCCCGTTGCGGTAGCCCGACGACGATGCCGGCCGACAGGACGGCCCCGCCCCCGGCCAGGATCCGCAGGCGCCGGTCGGTGTACCGCCACCACCGCCAGACGACGGGCAGGGTCTGCGCGTACCGCCGCTCCATGAACCGCGGGACCGGGAGCAGACCCCGCTCACCGAGGAGCGCCGGGAACTGCGCGACGGCGGACAGGAACGCCAGGCACGCGATCGCCGCCACCCCGCGCTGGAGCACGAAGCGGGCGACGTCGTAGTCCTCCGCGCCCGCCCAACTCGTCCACGTCTGCAGGTCCACGCGCCGGACGCTACGCGGGCGTCTCCGCGGGTGCGTCCTGGTCCGCGCGGTCCGGCCGTCCGGTGGCCGCCCGGCTAGACGCCGTCGGTCGGGCGCGGCGCCAGCGCCTGCACCATCAGCGCACCGAGCTCCCGCGGGACCGTGAGCATCGGCCAGTGCCCGGCGTGCAGCCCGACGATCTCGAGTTCCTCGGTCGCGACGAGTTCGGCGGCCCAGGCCTGGTGGTCGGCGACCATGCCGGCCAGCTCGTCCGCCGCGATCTCGCACGTGATGACCGTCGCCGGGATCCGGTGCCGGGCCGGGTCGGTGTAGTGGAACCGGTCGGACGCCACCCGCGCGGGTTCGGCACCCGCCCGACGCTCGAGGTCCGCGCGGACCTCCGGCGTCATGTCGCGGACGGTCGCTGGTTCCCAGACGTCCCAGGGCGGCAGCGGGACCTGTCCGTCGACGACCGGCAGCTCGTCGTTGACGCACCCGCCCTCGGGGCCGGGGAAGGTGTCGACGTACACCAGGTGCCGCACCCGGCCGGGGCGTCGGTCGGCTGCCATGGCGGCGATCGGACCCCCCGCCCGAGTGGCCCACGAGCACCACGGGTTCCGGTGCGGCGTCGAGACGTCGGACGAGGTCGGCCACCTGGTCGTCGAGCGTCGCCCCGTTCCGGGTCACCCCATCGACACTGTGGCCGGCGGCCCGGAGGACCGGGACGACGTCGTCCCACGCGCTCGCGTCGAGCCAGAACCCGGGGACGAGGACGACGTGCATGTCCGGGAGACTACGCGCCACCACGGACAGCGGCACGGGCGGTGCAGACGTCGCACTCGCCGAAGACGTCGACCACGTGGCTGGCGTTCGAGAAGCCGTTCGCCGCGGCCGTCGCACGCGCCCACTCCTCCACCGGGTCGGCCTGGATCTCGACCGTCCGGCCGCACACCCGGCAGATGAGGTGGTGGTGGTGCTTGTCGGTCGTGCAGGCCCGGTACAGCGATTCGCCGTCCTGCTGCAGCGAGTCGGCATCGCCGTCGTTCGCCAGGTCGGAGAGCGCCCGGTACACGGTCGCGAGGCCGATCGTCGACCCGCCGTCGCGCAGGTGCGCGTGCAGCGCCTGCGCGCTGACGAACCCCTCGGTCTCGGAGAGGGCGCCGCGGACCGCTTCGCGCTGCCAGGTGTTGCGTCGTGGCTTCTGCACGGCGTTCATGCTGTGACCCCTTCCTTCGTGGTGGCCGGGAGGCTCGTCCCGCCACCGGTCTGTTGCTCCCGGTCCGTCACCCGGTCGCGTCCCCGGCGTTCCCGCCGGGCTCCGATGACCCGACAGACGACCCAGATGAGGAACGAGATGGTCGTCACGTACGGGCTGATCGGCAGGCCGCCGCCCAGTGCCAGCAGGATGCCGCCGACCACCGACGTCACCGCGAACACGACGGAGAGCAGCGGGACCAGCACCGGGTTGACGGTCACCCGCAGGGCCGCGGCCGCCGGCGTGACGAGGAGCGAGAGCACGAGGAGCGCCCCGACGATCTGCACGGACACCGCCGTGGCCAGGCCGAGCACGAGCATGAACACGAGCCCGAGCGTGCGGACCGGGATCCCGGCGGCGGCTGCGACGTCCGGGTCGACGGACGAGAACATCAGCGGGCGCCAGATCACGACGAGGGTGATGACGACGACGGCCGAGATGAGCACGAGGAACCCGAGCTGCGGGTTGTCGACGGACACGATCTGGCCGGTGAGCAGGCCGAACTTGTTCGCCGCCCGGCCCTTGTACAGCGCCAGGCAGAGGATCCCGAGGCCGAGGCCGAACGGCATGAGCACCGCGATGATCGAGTTGCGGTCGCGTGCCCGACTGCCGAGCAGCCCGATGAGCAGCGCGGCGACGAGCGACCCCACCACCGAGCCGCTGACGACGTTGACGCCGAGCAGGAGGGACGCACTGGCACCGGCGAAGGACAGCTCGCTGATGCCGTGCACGGCGAAGGGCATGTTCCGGGCGACGACGAACGGCCCGATGAGCCCGCCGACGACACCGAGCACGGCGCCCGCGAGGATCGAGTTCCGCACGAGCACGAGCAGCTCGCCGTAGTCCTGGAACGAGAAGACGGTCGACCAGAGGTCCATCAGAACCGTCCTTCGTCCGGGCCGACCCCGTGCGGGGCTGGTTCACAGTGGTGGTGGCCGACGCCCGCGGTGTCGTGCGCGTCGCTCGCGCCGACGATGACGATCCGACCCATCGTGCGGACGACGTCGACGGGCGTGCCGTACAGGTCGCTGAGCACGTCGGCGCGGAGGACCTCGTCGGGAGCGCCGATCCGGAAGCGTCCGCCGGCGATGTAGAGCACCCGGTCGACGACGTCGAGGATCGGGTTGACGTCGTGGGTGACGAACAGCACCGCGGCGCCCTGCTGACGGCGCTGCCGGTCGATGAGCTCGGTGACGCCGCGCTGGTGCCGGAGGTCGAGCGAGATGAGGGGCTCGTCACACAGCAGGAGCGCGGGGTCGGCGGCGATCGCCTGGCCGACACGGGTGCGCTGCTGCTCGCCGCCGGACAGCTCGGCGACGGGTGCGTCGGCGAACTCGGTGGCACCGACCTCGTGGACGATCCGGTCGATGCGCTCGCGCTCGGCCTTCCGCTCGGGTCGGAGGCCCCAGCGGTGCCCGGTCACGCCCTGCGCGATCATGTCGCGGGCACGCAGGGGGGGTGCCGGACTCCATGAGCCGCTGCTGCGGGATGTACCCGATCTTCCGGTGCCCCCCGGCGGACCGGTCGTCCGAGGAACGACATCGAGCCGCTCGTCAGACGCTGCTGGCCGAGCACGGTCCGGAGCAACGAGGTCTTGCCCGCACCGTTCGGTCCGAGGACCGCGACGAACTCACCCGGTGCCACGTCCAGGTCGAGGCCGTCCCAGAGCGCGCGGCTCCCGTACGACAGCCCGGCCTGGCGGAGCGCGAGCACAGCGGGACCGCCACTGCGCGCGGCAGTGGCGGTCCGGTTCGGCTCCTGGACCGTCGTCACTTCGTCAGTGCCGCCTGCACCGCGTCGATGTTCGCCTGCTGCCACGAGACGTAATCCTCCCCCCTTCGGGAGCGTCTCCGTCACACCGACCACCGGGACACCGGCGTCCTCGGCGGCCTTCTGGACCTGTTCGGTCTCCGGGCTGGAGGTCTGCTCGTTGACGGCGAGGAGCTCCGCACCGCCGTCCGTGAAGAGCTTGAGCGTGTCGTTGAGCGCTGCCGGCGGGACGTCGTCGCCCTCCTCGATCGCCTCGGAGAAGTCACCGGGGGGTCACGTTGTCGAGGCCCATCGCGTTGAACAGGTAGCCCGGCACCGGCTCGGTGTAGGCGACCTTGTCCCCGTCGACCGTCCGCGCGATGTCGGCGGTCTGCGACTCGAGGTCCTGCAGCTTCTCGGTGAGTGCGTCGGCGTTCGTGGCGAACGTGCTCTTGTCCGCCCCGTCGAGGTCGCTGAGGCGCTTCGCGACCTCGTCGACGAGCTTCACCATGGCCGGGTAGCTGTAGAAGACGTGCTCGTTGAACTCGTCGGAGCCGCCCGAGTCGAGCCCGGAGACGTCGACGGCGTTGATCATGTCGGCCTCCGTGTTCGACGACTTCGCGAGCGTCGTCATGAAGTCGTCGTAGCCGCCGCCGTTCTCGATGAGCAGGTCCGCCTTGGACACGGCGAGCTGCGTCTTCGCGCTCGACTCGAACGAGTGCGGGTCCTGGGACGGGTCCTCGAGGATGCTCGTCACGTCGACGTGGTCGCCGCCGATGGTCTCGACGATCGAGCCGTAGACGTTCGTCGAGGCGACGACGCGGATCGTGCCGTCACTGCTGTCGTCGGAGGGCGTGGAGGAGGTGGCGCAGCCGGTCAGGGCGAGCGCGGCGGCGCCGACGACGAGCGGCAGGGCGAGGAGGCGGCGGGAGTGCATGGGAAGGACGCTAGCGCCACGTGATAACGATTGTCAAAAGCGCGAGCGTCCGACGGCTCATGGACGGACGGGAGGCCCGTCACCGGCTGGTGACGGGCCTCCCGGTGGGCGGTCTCGACGGCTACGGCTTGGTCGCCGCGTCGATCGAGTTCTCGGCGATCGTGTCCTCCTCGCGCCCCGGGGTGCGGAGGTTCCACTTCTTGATGACGAAGCTGAAGAGGAAGTAGTAGACGACCGCGTACGCCAGGCCGATCGGGATGAGCCAGATCGCCCCGTCCGCCTTGCCGAAGTTGAGCACGTAGTCGATCGCCCCCCGCCGAGAACGAGAAGCCGTCGTTGATGCCGAGGGCGTTCACCAGCGCGAGCGAGGTCCCGGTGAGGACCGCGTGGATGACGTAGAGCGGGAACGCCACGAACATGAACGAGTACTCGAGCGGCTCGGTGATGCCGGTGACGAAGGACGTCAGCGCGGCCGAGAGCATGATGCCGCCGACGAGCTTGCGGTTCTGCGGCTTGGCGTTCCGCCAGATCGCCAGGGCCCCGGCCGGGAGCGCGAACATCATGATCGGGAAGAAGCCGGTCTGGAAGATGCCCGCCGTCGGGTCGCCCGCGAGGAAGCGCGGGATGTCACCGTGGACGATCGTGCCGTCGGCACCGGTGAAGCTGCCGAGCTGGAACCACGGGAAGAAGTTGAGCAGCTGGTGCAGGCCGACCGGGATGAGCATGCGGTTGACGAACCCGAACACGCCACCACCGAGGACGGCGTTGTCCGCGACGGTCTGCCCGGCCCAGGTCAGCGCGATGTCGAAGTACCGGTAGAAGAACGACATGACCACGGCGATGACCAGTGCGGCGGCGGCGGTCAGGATCGGCACGAGACGACGGCCCGAGAAAAACCCGAGGAAGTCGGGCATCTTCGTCCGGTGGAAGCGCTGCCAGAGGACCGCGGAGACGAGGCCCATCACGATGCCGCCGAGGACACCGAAGTTGATGGTGGCCTGGTTGCCGTTCGCGTCCTCGACACCGGCGAGCACGATCGGCGACATGGCCGCGAACACCTGGTACATGACCATGTAGCCGACGACCGCGGCGAGTGCCGTCGTGCCGTCCGACTTCTTCGCCCAGCCGATCGCGATGCCGACCGCGAAGAGCAGCGGGAGCCAGGTGAAGACACCGTTGCCCGCCGCGGCGATGATCGTCGCGCCCTGCTCGAAGCCCGGGATGGCGCCGAGCATGTCGGACTGACCGAGGCGGAGGAGGATGCCGGCCGCGGGCATGACCGCGATCGGGAGGAGCAGACTGCGGCCGAGCCGCTGGGCGTTGGCGAAGAGCTTGCTCTGCTTCTTCGGCGTCTTCTTCTCCGGCACGTCCGTGGGGGGCAGCGGTGCTCATCGGCGGTCCTCTCGTCATCGGGTGGAGCTGGTCGGGGTGAGTTGAGTCGTGTGGTCGGCGCAGGTACCCTCGGCAGTGTCGCCAGGTCCGGTCCTGTCCGGTCATGACCAGTTCGTAGTGTCGATGACCACGACGGTCGTGTCAACCTGTGAGCGAACCCGTAACGAGGAGGAAACAGATGGCCGACATCAAGGCAGCCGACATCATCGCCGCACTCGGCGGAACCGACAACATCGACGAGGTCGAGGGCTGCATCACCCGCCTCCGCGTCGAGGTCGAGGACGGCGACCTGGTCGACAAGGACGCCCTCAAGGCCGCCGGCGCCCAGGCCGTCGTCGGAGGCGGCACCGGCTGGCAGGTCATCGTCGGCCCGATCGCGGACAACCTCGCGCAGGACATCCAGGACGAACTGTGACGGTCGTCCGCACACCGTTCGCCGGGCCGGTCGTCGCACTCGCCGACGTGCCGGACCCGGTGTTCGCCGAGCAGCTCGTCGGCGCGGGCGTCGCGGTCGACCCGTCCGCCGTGACCGGCCCGGTCACCGCGGTCGCCCCTGTCGACGGGACCATCGTCAAGCTGCACCCGCACGCGTTCGCCCTGCAGGGTGCGGCCGGGACCGACGTCCTCGTGCACGTCGGCATCGACACGGTGAAGCTCAAGGGCGAGGGGTTCGAACTGCTCGCCGCCGAGGGCGACACCGTCGCGGCCGGTGACCCCGTCGTGCGCTTCGTCCCGTCGGCGATCATCGCCGCGGGCTACTCCCCGGTCGTGCCGGTCGTCGTGCTCGGGTCCACGCCGGACTCGGTCCCGCAGGACACCGTCGGCAGCGACGTCGCCACCGGGGACGGGCTGTTCGAGGTCTGACGGCCGGTCAGGCGATCGCCCGCGCGGCCGTCACCTCCATCTGCACCCGGTACCGGTCCGACCGGTACCAGCTGCGCGCGTGCTCGACCGGCCGGGTGCCCGAGTAGGACACCCGGTCGAACTCGAGCAGGGGCGCTCCGGTCCGTGTGCCCAGGAGCGTCGCGATCTCGTCCGCGGCCGGGTTCGCCGCGACCGTCTGCTGCGCCCGGTCGATCGGGTGCCCGTACACGTCGGCGGCGATCGAGTACACCGAGCCCGACAGGTCGTGGTCGAGCAGGCCGGGGAAGACCGCGGCGGCGAGCCAGGCGTCGTCGACGGAGACGGGCGCACCGTCAGCCATCCGCAGTCGCTTGAGGTGGTACGCGGCCTCGCCCTCGGCCAGCCGGAGCGCGGCGACCGTCGCGGCCGGCGGTTCCCGCTCCTCGCGGACCAGCACCACCGTCGTCGGCACGTGCCCCATCGCCCGCATCTCCTCGGTGAACGAGGCGAGGTGCAGCGTCGACTGCATCGGGCGGTGCGCGACGAACGTTCCCTTGCCACGCACGCGCTCGAGGTGCCCCTCGTTCACGAGCTGCCCGAGGGCCTCCCGGACCGTGATGCGGGAGACGCCGTACTCGGCGATGAGCTGGCGCTCCGAGGGGATCGCGGCACCGGGCGCCAGTCGCGTGGTGATGAGGTCGAGCAGGATCCGCCGCAGCTGCTGGTGCTTCGGTTCAGCACCCTCGGTGATGCGGCGGGACAAGCGGGCTCCTCGGGCTGCGGCGGTGGTCCTGTGCGGACATGACCAGTCCCTCCACAGTACCGTCCGACGCTGCACGGTCCAACGGAGCCCGGTCGACGATAGGCACGATAGGCACGGTCGGCTGGGGCGCCGTGCGGTCCGACGCGTGACCGCGGCACCGCGGCACCGCTACGCGTTGGCGATGAGCCAGTCGAGCTGTTCCCGCGTCAGCTCGCGGTCGCTCCACGCCTGGCACTCCACGTCGTCCGACCCGGCGGCCGCCGACGGACCCTGCCACACCTGCGTCAGCCCGACGCGGGTCAGCACCCGAGCCGAGGCGGGGTTGTTCGTGAGGACCCTGCCCGTGACCGGGAGCTCGGGGCGCACGTCGCGCGCGGCGTCCACCGCAGCCCGTGCGAGCTCGGTCGCGTAGCCGTGCCCGTGGTGTTCCGGGGCGAGCCGGTACCCGAGGTTCCACACGCCGCCGGCGGTGCGGTCGACCCCGCCGAGCCCGATGAAGGCGCGGGAGTCCGCCGCACGCGCGACCCACGAGCCGAGCCCGTACCGCACCCGACCGCCGATCTTCCGCTGCACGAGGTCCTCGGTCTGGGCCCGGGAGGTGTGCCGTCCGGCGGGGAGGTGCGTCCAGGTGCGGGCGTCCGAGAAGAGCTCGTGCACCGCGTCGATGTCCGCGGGCGTCACGGGGGGTGAGCACCAGGCGACCCGTCCGGATCTCCTGCTGCGGGACGAGCAGCTGGTGGACCATGGCTCGATCTTCCCCCCGCGCCGCCGACAACGGCGAGGACGGCACACCGGGACCGCGCGACCCGGACCACGTCGACCGGTCCGGCCGGGACGGAGCGGGGTCGCGCTCCGGTGTCCGGGACGTCAGTCCAGCAGGAGCGCCGGCTCCTCGAGGACCGAGGCGACGTCGTGCACGAAGCGCGAGGCCACGTCGCCGTCCACCACACGGTGGTCGAAGGAGGCACCGATCGTCGTCACCATGCGCGACCGCACGTCCCCGTCGACGACCCACGGCTTCGGCTTGATCGTGCCCATGGCGACGATGGCGACCTCGCCCGGGTTGAGGATGGGCGTACCGGTGTCCATGCCGAAGACGCCGATGTTCGTGATCGTGATGGTGCCGTCGGCCATCTGCGCGGGGCTCGTCTTGCCGTCACGCGCGGTCAGGGTCATCTCCTCGATCGCCTTGGCGAGCTCGAGGAGCGACATGTCCTGCGCGTCCTTGATGTTCGGCACGAGGAGCCCGCGCGGGGTGGCCGCGGCGAACCCGAGGTTCACGAAGTGGTGGACGATGATCTCGCGGTCGGTCCACGACGAGTTCACCGAGCGGTTGCGCCGGACGGCCCAGATCACGGCCTTCGCCATGACGAGCAGCGGGGACACCTTCACCCCGGCGAACGTCGGCGACTCCTTGAGGCGCTTGACGAACTCCATCGTGCGGGTCGCGTCGACGTCCACGAACAGCGACACGTGCGGTGCGGTGAACGCCGAGGTCGTCATCGCGGTCGCGATGGCCTTGCGGACGCCCTTCACCGGGATGGTCTCCTGGCGGACACCACCCCACTCCGGCGTCTCGATGTTGCGGAAGACGCTGGCCTGCTTCGCGTGCCGGATCACGTCGTCCCGCGTGACCTCGCCGGCGAGCCCGGTGGGGACGACCGTCGTCAGGTCGACGTCCAGGTCCTTCGCGAGCTTCCGGATCGGCGGCTTCGCCATGACCTGCAGCGCCGAGCCGCTCGGCATCGTCGGGCGGGCGGGGCGCCGACCCTGCGCGGCGACGGCGTCGGCGGTCGTGGCCTCGCCGTCGTCGGTCACCAGGTCGAGGTCGGCCTCCCGACTGGAGGCCCGGCTCGCCTGCGCCGCGGCCGCTGCGGCCCGGCGGGCACCCGGCTTGCGGCGGGACGGTGCGGAGGTCGCAGACCCGTAGCCGACGAGGACGGCGCCGGAGCCCTCGTCCGTGCCGACCACGCCGGCGTCGACGGCGACCTGTGCGGGCGCAGCGGGGGCCGTCGGTGCGCCGGCAGCGGCCGTCGGTGCAGCGGCGGAGGCCGGGGCGGCGGGCGCGGGGACGGCGGCGGTCTGTGCCGGCGCAGCGGAGGCCGGTGCGGCCGGAGCGGGGGGTCTGCGCGACAGGGGTCTGCGCGACGGGGGGTCTGCGCGACGGGGGCTGCGTCGGCGACGGGTGCCGATCCTCCCGGCACGCCCGCGGTCGCGTCGGACTCGACGCGGATGATCGGCTTGCCGACCTCCACCGTGTCGCCCTCGGCGACGAGCAGCCCGGTCACGGTGCCGGAGAACGGCGACGGGAGCTCGACGAGCGACTTCGCGGTCTCGATCTCGACGAGCACCTGGTCCACGGCGATCTCGTCGCCGGGGGCGACGCGCCACTGGACGATCTCGGCCTCGGTCAGGCCCTCCCCCCACGTCGGGCAGGGGGGAATTCGGCGACGGCCACGTCGGCTCCTTCAGCAGGGTTCGTTCGTACGGGTGCGGTGCGGGTCAGTAGGCGAGGGCGCGGTCGACGGCCTCGAGGACGCGGTCGGCGTCCGGCAGGTGGAAGTGCTCGAGCTTGGACTGCGGGAACGGGACGTCGAACCCGGAGACCCGCAGCGGCGGTGCCTGCAGCGTGTAGAACGCCCGCTCGGCGACGGTCGCGGCGATCTCGCTGCCGACGCTGATGAAGCCCGAGTCCTCCTGCGCGATGACCAGGCGACCGGTCTTGCGCACCGAGGCGAGCAACGGCTCCCAGTCGATCGGCGAGATCGAGCGGAGGTCGACGACCTCGCAGCTCGTGCCCTCGGCCTCGGCGATGTCGGCGGCCTGCATGAGCGTCGCGACCATCGCACCGTGACCGACGAGCGTGACCTCGGTGCCGGTGCGGGCGACGCGGGTCGTGTGCATCGGCACGTGGCCGTCGACGAGGTCGACCTGCCCCTTCGGCCAGTAGCGCGACTTCGGCTCGAAGAACACCACCGGGTCCTTCGACGCGATGGCCTCCTGGATCATCCAGTAGGCGTCGTTCGGGGTGCTCGGGCTCACGACGCGCAAGCCCGGGGTGTGCGCGAAGTACGCCTCCGGGCTCTCCTGGTGGTGCTCGATCGCGCCGATGTGACCGCCGTAGGGGATGCGGATGACGATCGGCAGCGACATGTGCGCCGGCAGGCGGTTCGCCATCTTCGCGAGCTGCGAGGTGATCTGGTTGAACGCCGGCCAGACGAAGCCGTCGAACTGGATCTCGATCACCGGACGGTAGCCGCGCAGGGCGAGTCCGATCGCGGTGCCGACGATGCCGGACTCCGCGAGCGGGGTGTCCCGCACACGGTCGGCGCCGAAACGGTCCTGCAGGCCCTCGGTGATGCGGAAGACGCCGCCGAGACGGCCGATGTCCTCGCCCATCAGCAGGACCTTGTCGTCCGCCTCCATCGCCTTCGCCAGGCCGGCGTTCAGCGCCTTGGCCATCGGGAGGGTCGGCGTCGGGTCCGCGGGGACCTCGCCGGCGCCCGGGTGCGCGCGCAGCGTGTAGTCGAAGAGCTGCTCGGTCGTGCTCATGCGTGGGCTCCTGCGTCCTGGCCGGCCTCGTAGTCCCGGAGCCATGCGCGCTGCTCGTCGATGCGCGGGTGCGGCTCCCGGTACACGTTGTCGAACATCGCTTCCATCGGCGGGTCCTGGAGGGCGTTCGTGCGGGTGCGCACGTCGACGGCGATCTGCTCGCCCTCGGCGTCGAACTCCGCGAACTGGGCGTCGGTGGCGCCACGGCTGCGGAGGTACGCCTCGGACCGGGTGATCGGGTCGCGGGCGACCCAGCCGGCGAGCTCGTCGTCGGCACGGTACCGGGTCGGGTCGTCCGAGCTCGTGTGCGCGCCGATGCGGTAGGTGTCCGCCTCGACGAACGCCGGGCCCTGCCCGGTCCGGGCGTGCTCGGTCGCGATGACGCTGGCCGCGTACGAGGCCAGCACGTCGTTGCCGTCCACCCGGATGCTCGGGATGCCGAAGCCGCGCGGCCGGTCGACGAGCGGGGTCGGCGACTGCACCGACACCGGCACCGAGATGGCCCAGTGGTTGTTCTGCAGGAAGAAGACGACCGGGGCGGTGTGCGACGCGGCGAACACGTACGCCTCGTTCACGTCGCCCTGGCTGGTCGCGCCGTCGCCGAAGTACACGATCGAGCACTCGTCGACCGTCGGGTCGCCCGTGCCGACGACGCCGTCGAGCGCCTGGCCCATCGCGTAGCCGGTGGCGTGCAGCGTCTGCGCGCCGATGACGAGCGTGTAGACGTGCGTGTTGCCGCGCTCGTCCGGGTCCCAGTTGCCGTGGGCCTGCCCGCGGAAGAGCGAGATGATCTCCATCGGGTCGACCCCGCGCTGCAGGACGACGGCGTGCTCCCGGTACGACGGGAAGACGTGGTCCTGCGGGCGGAGCGCGAACGCGGAACCGACCTGCGCCGCCTCCTGCCCGTGGCTCGGCGCCCAGAGCCCGAGCTGACCGGTGCGCTGCAGGTTCGCGGCGGCGTGGTCGAAGCGTCGGGTGAGCACCATCTGACGGTGCATGGCGAGGAGGGTCTCGTCGGGGGAGGGCCTGTGCGACGGCGGCGAGTTCGGCGTTCTCGTCGGTCTCCACGAACCGGCCCTCGGGGTCGAGGAGCTGGACGGGGGTCGTCGCAGGAGCCGCGGCGCGGAACAACATGTCGGTCAGCGTACCGGCCGGTCCGAAGCCCCCCGTTGTGAGACGTCCCACAACGGCACCCGTGGTTTCGAGGAGCTTTGCGACAGCCTCGTGCTCGCCGATCGAGACACGGATGCCCTCGGGCGCGAAGGCCCGGACGATGAGCCCGGCGTGCTCGAGGGCCTCGGCCACGACCGCCGTGTGCTCGCCCGTCGGCAGCCACACGAAGTTGCCCTGCGCCTCCGGCACGTCCCAGCCCTGCGCGAGCAGCCCCGCGCGGATCCGGTCCCGTCGGTCGGCGAGCTCGGCGACCCGCTCGAGCAGCTCACCCTCGCGCTCCAGGCTGGCCAGCGCGGCCGCCTGACCCTGCGCCGTCACGGACAGCGGGATGGCGCACGCGCGGACGGCGTCGAGGACGTATGCCGGTCCGAGTGCGTACCCGACCCGGAGGCCCGCGAGGCCGTACGCCTTGGAGAAGGTCCGGAGCACCACGAGGTTCGGGTACCGCTCGAGCAGCGCCGGACCGCGGACGGCGTCCACGTCGGTGACGAACTCGGCGTACGCCTCGTCGAGCACCACGAGCACCGAGGACGGCACCTGCGCCATGAACGACTCGAACTCCGCCCCGGTGACGATCGGTCCCGTCGGGTTGTTCGGGGTGCACACGAGCACCATGCGCGTCCGCTCGGTGACCGCCGCCGCCATCGCGTCGAGGTCGTGCCCGCCGTCGGGCCGGTTCGGCACCTGCACGCTCGTCGCGCCGGCGACCGTGACGACACCCGGGTACGCCTCGAAGGAGCGCCAGGCGTAGACGACCTCGTCGCCGGGGCCCGAGGTGGCCTTCGCCAGCTCGTGCAGGATCGCGACGCTACCGGGGGGCGACGTGCACCTCGTCGACCGTGACGCCGAACCGGTTCGCGAGCACCGCCCGGACGGCGAGCGCGGTGGCGTCCGGGTAGCGGTTGTACGACGTCTGCGCCTGCACGGCCTCGACCACGCCGGGCAGCGGCGGGAAGGGGTTCTCGTTGCTCGAGAGCTTGAGGGCGTCCGGCGCGGCCTGGCGTCCCTGCTTGTAGGGCGGGAGGACCGCGATCTCGGGTCTGATGTGGACGGGGCTGTCGGTCACCGGGTCAGCGTACCGGCGGCAGTCTCGCGGGCAGGACCGGCATCATGGGTGCATGCGGTTCATCGTCCGGCTCGTCGTCAACGCCGTCGCCCTGTGGCTCACCACGCTCGTCGTCGCGGGGGGTGTCCGTCGACGCCTTCGGGGACGCCGGCCCCGTCGAGACCGTCCTGACCTACCTGCTCGTCGCGTTCGTCTTCGGCATCGTGAACGCCGTCGTCGGCACGCTCATCCGGATCGTGGCGATCCCGCTCTACGTGCTGACGCTCGGGCTCATCTCGTTCGTCGTGAACGGCGTCCTGCTGCTCATCGTCGCGGGGGGTGTCCACCGCGCTGGGCTTCGGCCTGTCGGTGGAGTCCTTCGGCTGGGGCATCGTCGGTGCCTTCGTGCTCGCGGTGTGCTCCTGGCTGGTCGGACTCGTCGCCCGCCCGGTGCTCGGCGGTCGCGGTCGCGCCTGACGGACGGGCGTCGCGTCCGCACCCCGGCTGCGCCATGATGTGCACATGACCATGGACGCCGGCGCCCCGTCGCCCTTCCGTGTCTCCTTCGTCTGCAGCGGCAACATCTGCCGGTCCCCCCATGGCCGAGATCGTCTTCGCGCAGATCGCCGCCGATGCCGGCATGGCGGACCGGTTCGTGGTCGTGTCCGCGGGCACCGGGGACTGGCACGTCGGCGAACCCGCCGACGAGCGCACGATCGCAGCGCTCGCGGCACGCGGATACGATGGCAGCAGGCATCGCGCCCGTCAGTTCGACCCGGACCGGTTCCCGGACCTCGACCTGGTGGTCGCACTCGACCGCTCCCACGAACGCATCCTGCGCTCGTGGGCCCCGACCATGGACGACGCCGCCAAGGTGACGCTCCTGTTGCGGTACGACGACGCCTGGCCCCAGCAGGCCGACGTGCCGGACCCGTACTACGCGGACCGACACGAGTTCGACCGGGTGCTCAGCACGGTCGAACGGGCCTGCCGGGCGCTCTTCCACCAGCTCGAGCCGGCAGTCCGCCAGGGAGCCCCATGACCCCCCCTTCCCCCCGCAGCCGATCAGCCCGCTCGACGGGCGCTACTACCCGATCGTGCACACGGTGGGCGAGCACCTGTCGGAGGCCGGTCTCAACCGTGCCCGGATCCGGGTCGAGGTCGAGTGGCTCGTCTTCCTGACCGACCACGCGATGTTCACCACCTCGCCGCTCTCGGTCGACGACAAGGCCGCCCTCCGCGCGATCGTCGACGACTTCGGGCAGGCCCAGATCGCGGAGCTCGCCGAGATCGAGGCGACGACCCGTCACGACGTCAAGGCGGTCGAGTACTTCGTCCGCCGTCGACTCAGCGACCTCGGCCTCGACGCCGTCGCCGAGCTCACCCACTTCGCGGCGACGAGCGAGGACGTCAACAACCTGTCGTACGCCCTCACCGTGCGCGACGCCGTCGAGCAGGTGTGGCTGCCGTCCGCCCGTGCGGTCGTGGAGCGCCTGCGCGAGATGGCCACGAGCCTCCGCGCCGTCCCGATGCTCTCGCACACGCACGGCCAGCCCGCGACGCCGACGACGCTCGGCAAGGAGATCGCGGTCGTGGTCTACCGACTGGAGCGCGTCCTGTCGCAGGTCGAGCGGGGCGAATACCTCGGCAAGTTCTCCGGCGCGACCGGCACGTTCTCCGCGCACCTGGCCGCGGACCCCGAGGCCGACTGGCCCGCGCTGTCCCGGGAGTTCGTCGAGGGCCTCGGCCTGACGTGGAACCCGCTGACCACGCAGATCGAGTCGCACGACTGGCAGGCCGAGTTGTACGACCGGGTCCGCCACGCGAACCGCATCCTGCACAACCTGGCGACCGACGTGTGGACCTACATCTCGATGGGGTACTTCACGCAGATCCCGGTGGCCGGCGCCACGGGGTCGTCGACGATGCCGCACAAGATCAACCCGATCCGGTTCGAGAACGCCGAGGCGAACCTCGAGATCTCGTCGGCGCTGTTCTCGACACTGTCCGAGACCCTCGTCACGAGCCGCCTGCAGCGTGACCTGACCGACTCGACCACGCAGCGGAACATCGGCGTCGCGTTCGGGCACTCGCTCCTGGCGCTCGACAACCTGCGCCGTGGGCTCGGCGAGATCGCGGTCAACGAGACCCGCCTGGCCGAGGACCTCGACGGCAACTGGGAGGTGCTCGCGGAGGCGATCCAGACCGTGATCCGCGCCGAGGTCACCGCCGGGCAGTCCGACATCGAGGACCCGTACGCGATGCTCAAGGAGCTCACGCGCGGCAAGCGGATCGGACGCGACGACCTGGTCGCCTTCGTGAACGGCCTGGACATCTCCGACGGCGCGAAGGCCCGGCTGACGAACCTGACGCCGGCCGGCTACACGGGCCTGGCGGACGAGCTGGTCGACCACCTGGACGTCTGAGCCGCACGGCGTCGCGACGGCGGCGGGTCGCACCGGTGCGTCCCGCCGCCGTCGTCGTCTCCGCGGTCGGACGGGAGGCTCGGCACAGCAGCGCCGGACCCGTGGCCTTCACGGGTGCTCAGCTTGCTGCTAGGTTCACCTCGCTGAGTACTGCTCAGCACGGGGGGCGGCAGTGCTGACGTGCCCCGCTCGCTCGACAGGATGGACCCCCCACCCCGTGCTCCGCTCCCGCATCGCCGCAGCCGCCGTCGGCGCCACCGTCCTCGGTGTCACCGCCGGGCTCGTCCCCTCCGTCTCCGGCGCCACGTCGTTCGCCGCCCTCCCGCCGGTCGTCACCTGGGCGGACGGGGCCGACGACTTCGCTCGCCTCGCGCCGGAGTCGACGGACCTGAGCCTTCCCGACGGGTGGTCCTGGTTCGGCGGGGCCATCGAGTCCGGCGACGCCGCCCGCTCGCTCGACGACGTGGTCGACTTCGGCCAGGACGGTCTGACGGTCCACGACGACTCGAGCGTGTTCCTCCTGCACCCGACCACGCGGCCCGTCGTCCCCGAGCTGCTGCAGTCGGTCGTGGCGGACGCGACGGCGGCGACCGGGGACAACGCCCTCGTCGGGCTCATCGTCGCCGACGAGTCCGACCCGGACGTGCTCGCGACGACGGCCTTCGCCCTCGAGGGCCTGCACGGCGCGGACACCACCTGGGCCTACACCGACTCCGGCGAGGAGACGACGTCCGAGCTCGCGGCCGACCTCGCGTCGGACCACCGCGTCGTGACGGGGTACTTCGTCGCGCTCATCGGCAGCGACATCCTGTCGATCGACCCGGGCACGGTCGAGCCCGGCACCGAGGAGCCCGGCACCGAGGAGCCCGGCACCGAGGCGCCGGGCACCGAGCCGACGGACGCGCCCACCACCGCGCCGACCGACGCACCGACGCACCGACGGCAGCGCCGACGGACGCCCCCCACGAGCGCTCCGACCGCGCCGACGACCCCGCTCGACGACACGCTCCGTCGCCTCCTCCCGCAGGTGACGGAGGGCGCCGCTGCCGAGGGTGCCGCGGCCTTCCGCGCCACGGCCGACGCCGACGCCGCTGCCGCTGCCGCTGCCGACGCCCACATCGCGAGCCTCCGCTTCGACGACACGACGACCTACTTCACGCCGCAGCCGACCGCCACGGCGACGGTCGCGGACCCCGAGCTCACGGTCGCCGAGGCGACGAGCACCGGGTTCGCCGTCTCCGGGTCCGGCTTCGCCCCGGGTGAGAGGATCAGCGTGTCCCTGACGGTGAGCGAGACCGGCGCCGTGTTCCCGGTCGGGCCGGTCGCCGATGCCGACGGTGCCTTCACCGCCACGGTCGTCCTCCCCGCGGGGACCGTGGCCGGGCCGGGGAACCTCGAGCTCCTCGGCACCGCGTCCGGCCAGGTCGCGGCCCCGGGCATCCGCATCACCGACGGTGCGGTCGCACCCGTCGCCACGCCCGTGCCGGGGCGGGCGACCTTCACCGGCTGACCGTGCCGAGCCTCCCGACCGATCCCCGACGGCGCGCGACCCTGGTCGCCGCCGCCGTGGCCGTCGTGTGCGCCGGGGTGGTCGCCGTCGTGCTGACCGGCACGCTCACCCCGGCCCCGGCCCCGGCCCCGGCGCCGTCCGCGACCCGTGCTGCGGTGCCGTCCGCCACGACCACCGTGACACCGAGCCCGTCGGCCTCGGCGAGACCGACCGACCCCGCTGCGGTCGACGCTCCGGCCTCGACGACGATCGCCGCCGCGTCCGGTCCGTCCGTCCCGGTGAGCGCCGCGCCCGGTGGCCCCGCCACCGACCAGCTGGCGAACCCGCTGTCGTCCGGCGCGCCGCTGGTGTTCCGCGTCGTCGACCAGCGGGACGGCTGGGTGCAGGTGCAGCTCGCCCAGCGCCCGAACGGCAGCACCGGTTGGGTGCCGGACAGCGCGGTCTCCCTGTCGACCACGGACTACGCGATCGTCGTGACCGAGGCGTCGAACACGCTCGATCTCTACCGGGCCGGCGAGGTCGTCGACTCGTACCCGGTCGCCACCGGGACCGGCGGGACGCCCACACCGACGGGCCGCTTCGCGTTGACGGAGCTCCTCGCGCCGACGAACGACGGGTACGGCCCGTACGCGTACGGCACGACGGCGTTCTCCGACGTCCTCAACTCCTTCGGCGGCGGGCCGGGCCAGATCGGCCTGCACGGCACCGACGACGCGACGAGCATCGGAACCGACGCCTCGCACGGCTGCATCCGGATGCGGAACGCCGACATCACCGCCCTGGCCGGACGGCTGCCGCTCGGCACACCGATCCAGGTCCGCTGAGGTCGGCGACCCGGACGCGGCACGACGCAGCGTCGACCGTTCCCGGATCGTGACCTCCCGGTGTGCGCGTCCGTGAGGATGGCCCAATATCCTGAGCTAGGACTCAGGGGGGGCCGCATCGTCGCGGGAGCCGGGGTCTGCGTCGCGCCCCGCTCGGGCGCCCGATCCCGGAAATGAGCCCATGCGCCGTCCCGTCCTCGCCACCGCCGTCGCGGTGTCCGCCTTGAGCGTCGCCCTCGTCGGCCTGCCGACCGTCGCCAGTGCCGATGCACCCGCCACGTCGACCGCCGCCGCCGCGACCACCACGCCCGTCCAGGGCACCCCGACCTCCCGCGCGGAGTGGGTGACACAGGACGACCTGACCACCGTGACGACCGGCGCGTTCCCCGACGGCTGGTTCACCACCGGCCCGACCACCTCGGGGGGTCGACGGCCTCGCACTCCCGACGGGCACGCTCGTCGCGCACGCCCGGACCGGGTCGGCAGCCACCGACCTGACCGACGTGTACTCGACCGACGCCGCGGGCCGCCTCGGCCTCGGCCTGCCCACCGCAGACCTGTTCGCCGGCAGCGGCGGAACGCGCTACGCGCTGCTCCTCGACCTCGCCGGTTCCGCGGACAACACCACGCCCGCGGTCCTCAGCGCGGCCGAGGCCGGCGCCCAGGGCGTCGACGGCACGTGGCGCTCCTCCGTCGACATCGGCACCGTCCGTGCGGGGAGCGCAGCCACGCTCGCGACGTTCCAGGAACAGATCGCGGCCACCACCCCGGACGCAACCGTCAACGGCTACGGCGCCTTCGCCCGGACCGCGCCGGGCACCGTCGTCGGCATCCTCGGCAACGAGACCCGCTCGTACTTCACGCCGGAGCCGACCGCCGTGGTGGGGGGTGCCCTCGAACCTGACGCCGTCGGTCCTCCGGGCGGACGGCCTGCCCGTCGAGGGCACCGGGTTCCTGCCGGGCGAAGAGGTCTCGGTCTTCCTGATCCTGCCGGACGCGGAGATCGTGCCGGACTCCAACCGCTTCACCGTTGACGCCGACGGCGCCTTCGCCGGTCAGACGACCTTCGTCTCCTCCGCGCCGCCGAGCGAGTACCAGATGGTGTTCGAGGGGCTGGACTCCGGCATCGTGGTCTTCGCGGAGCTGACCATCCAGGAGGAGCCGACGGCGGGCGTGACGCCGCCGACGCCGACGCCCGCCGTCCTGCCCGGCACCGGCACCGCACCGGTCGCCACGCCGGTCCCGGGGAACGTCTCCTTCACCGGCTGACCCTCCGCACACGACCGACGCGGGGCGTCCCTCCCACCGGGGAGGGGCGCCCCGCGTCGTCGCGTCGTCGCATCCGTTCCCGGTCACGGACGGGAGGCCCGCAGCACGACCGCGCGGTCCGCACCACCTCAGGTGGTGACGTCCGTCGCTCCGGCGACCAGGGCCTCCAGGACGACGCGGACCGCCGGTCGGACCACTCGGTCCGGCCGCACGAGCGCCTCGATCCGCCGTCCGGCGCGCACGTCGGCGAGGGTGGCGAGGTGGAACCGTCCGGGTGCGCGCGTCCGTGAGGTGTACCGCGGGACGAGCGCGATGCCGTGTCCGGCCGCGACGAGGTTCTCGATGACCGGCAGGTGGATCGTGCGGAACGCGACCGACGGCGGTGCGTCCGAGGCCGCGGCCATGGCGGTGAGCACGCGGTCGATCGGGTAGTCCTCCGGGACGCCGATCCAGGTCTCGCCGAGGACGTCCTCGATCCCCACGCGTTCCCGGCCCGCGAGGGGGGTGGTCGAGCGGCAGGGCGACGTCGAGCGGTTCCCGGAGCAGCGCGACGGTCTCCACCGCGGGACGGTCGGCACGGCGCGCCCCGTCGGGCCGGTGACCGATGACGACGTCGTGGTCGGCGGTGAGCGGGGCGAACTCCCCCCCTCGCTGACGTCGACGTCGGAGAGTTCGAGGGCGATGCCCGGGTGCTCGCGCATCCGCGTCAGGAGCCCGGGCAGCAGCAGTTCCGCGGCCGAGGGGAACACCGCGAGGTCGACGGTCCCGGTGGCACCGGCGAGGTGTTCGGCCCAGGCGGACTCGACGGTGGCGAGGGCGGTGGCGACGCCGGTGGCCATCCCGGCCAGGACACGACCGTGCTCGGTGAGCCGCACCCCACGCCCGACGCGCTCCACGAGCGGCACCCCGGCCTGGCGCTGCAGCGTCCGGAGCTGCTGTGACACAGCACTCGGTGTCCGGTGCGTGGCGGCGGCGACCGCGGTCACGCTCCCGCGTTCGGCGAGCTCGCGGAGGACCGGCAACAGGGCGATGTCGAACCCGACCATGCAGGGACCCTACAACGATCCTGTCGGAACGTACGCTGGTGCTACTGATTCAGGTGCGGGACGATCATCCGGTGCTGTTCCGCGATCGCATCCTCGCCCTCGTCGTCGCCGTCGCCTGGGGTCTGAACTTCCCGGCGACCGCGATCGCCCTCGAGCACTTCCCGCCGTTCCTGCTCGCCGCGGTGCGCTTCACACTGCTCGCCGTGCCGACCCTGCTCTTCGTGCCGCGGCCGCAGGTGCCGTTCCGGTGGATCCTCCTCGTCGGCTCCACGCTCGGCGTCGTGCAGTTCGCGTTCCTCTACCTGGGCATGTCGGCCGGGATGCCCTCGGGGCTGGCGTCGCTCGTCATCCAGGCCGCGGCGCCCTTCACCGTCGTGCTCGCCGGGGTCCTGCTCCGCGAACGCCTGACCACCCGGCAGGTCGTCGGCGTGAGCATCGCCGTCGCCGCGCTCGGCGTCATCGCGGTGCACCGGGCGCAGACGGCCGCGTTGCTCCCCGTCGTCCTCGTGCTCCTGGGGGGCGATCGGGTGGGCGACGGGCAACGTGGCGACGCGCCGGACGGGACCGGTGAACCCGCTGCACCTGACGCTCTGGTGGGCGGTCGTCCCGCCGATCCCGATGGCCGTGCTGTCGTTCGTGGTCGAGGGCCCGGAACGGATCGGGCAGGCACTGGGCACCGCGTTCACGCTCGAGGCGCTGCCGGCCGACCTCGGCGTCCTGTACATCGTCGTCGCGGCGAGCCTGGTGGGCTACGGCATCTGGTCGCGGTTGATGGGGAAGTACCCGTCGAGCACGGTCGCGCCGTTCTCGATGCTCGTGCCCGTCGTGGGGGGTGCTCGCGTCCTGGGCGGCCTTCGGCGAGGTGCCCGATGCGGTCGAGGCCGTGGCCGGGGCGGTCGTGGTCGCGGCGGTGCTGTGGTCCTCGCGCCCGCCGCGGACCGGCCTGGCCATCGGGACGCCGCCGGGTGCTCGGGACGCCGCGGGGCCCGGCGGCGTCCCGAGGGCGTCGGGGCGTCCTGCGCAGACGGGGGGCGTCCCGGCCCGACTCCGGCTCCGGGCCCGGCTCCGGGCCCGCCGCCCCGGTCAGCCCCGGTGCTGGCGTCGCTCCGCGATGATCCCGGCGAGCGCGCCGCGGAGGTGCGGGTACCGGAACTCGTAGCCGGCCTGCACGAGCCGGGTCGGCACCACCCACCGGCTCTTGAGCACGAGTTCGGTCTCGGTGCGGATCGCGAACGCCCCGAGCTCGAGCATCCACCGCCACGTCGGCAGCCCGAAGCGGCGCCCGACGGCGTCCCGGATCGTCGCCATCACCGTGCGGTTGTCGGACGGGTTCGGGCTCGTCACGTTGACCGGGCCGTCGAGGTCCTCGTGGTCGCGGACGAACCGGATCGCGCCGAGGACGTCCTCGATGTGCACCCAGCTGAACCGCTGCCGACCGTGGGTGTGCCGGTCGTGGTGGTACGTCCCCGCGGCCAGGCGCGCCCTGGTGGGGAACCACGGTCCGTCGTACTGGGGTCCGCCCAGGCCGGCCTGCGCGAGGCGGAGCAGGGGGACGAGGGCGCTGCCGTCGCCGAACACGATCGCCATCCGGAGCGCCACGCGGCGGGTGCTCGGCAGGTCGGCGCGGGACAGGGCGTCCTCCCACGCGCGAGCGACACCGACCGAGAAGCCCTCGCCGAGCTCCCCGGTCTCCTCGTCCTGCGGGCGGTCGTCGGCGTGCCGGTAGATGGTCGCGGTGGACGCGTTCACCCACAGCGGCGGCGGGTGCTCGGCGGTCCGGATGGCCTCGGCCAGTTCGAGCGTCGTGTCGACCCGGGAGCGCAGGATCTCCGCGCGGTTGCGGCGCCCGTACCGGCAGTCGACGCTCTTGCCCGCCATGTTCACCACGAGGTCGGCGCCGTCGACGAGCTCGCGGATCCGCAGGGTGTTCCCCCCAGACGGCGTCGCCGGTGCGACCGACCGTGACGACCTCGTAGCCCTCGTCGCGGAACGCGTCCTGCAGGTACCGGCCGACGAACCCGCTCGCCCCCCGCCACCACCACGCGTCGCTGCTGACCGCTCATGCTGTCCTCCTGATCCCGGTCACTCGTCGCGTACGACGGCGTACCGGAACGCCCCCCTCGTACCGGTACAGCGTGCCGAGCACCGGTGCGGAGAGCACCAGGGACACGCGCTGCACGTCGGCTTCGTCATCGAATCGTTCCGTGAGCTCGACCCGCGGTGCGACGACGGCCGGGAGGCTCCACGCGCGTCCCAGCGCGCGCACCGACACGCGCGTGGAGACCAGGCGGAGGGCCCCGGCGTCGGGTCCGGTCGCCGGGACCTCCACCGTGAGCACCGCGCTCACCCGCCCGCGGGTGCCGAGGTGGTCGACGAGCCCCTCCGGCTCGGCGGTGATCGCGTCGACCATCGTCCGGTCCCCGGAGGCGAAGTGGAAGGTGCGGTGCGCACGCACCGCGGGACGCGCCTCCCGGCCGTCGGCCTGACCGCGATCGACGCGGGAGCTGCCGGACCGGTGGGCGTCGCGGCGGCCGGAGCCGGGTTCCTCGTCCGGCGCCGGGCCCCGGCCGACGCGGACCGGGCGGTTCTCGACGGTGAAGGGCACGTCGTGCTCCCAGACCGGGAACATCACCGCGTCCCGCGCGAAGACGGCGAGCACGGGCCACACCCAGCGGCGGGGCGTGCCGACGACGCTGAACGTGCCTGACCCGCGCCCGACGTACCCGGACGGGATCCGGCCGAAGTACGTGCGGAGACGCGGATGGAGCCGCGCGAGGACGTCGGCCGGCGCGCTCAGCTCGTACGGCGATCCGCTCACGCTCCCGATCCTGGCACGCCGTCGGACGGGGCTCCTACGATGGCGGTCATGGGACACGACCACGGCCACACGCACGGACCCGCGTCCGAGCGTGCGCTGTTGATCGCGTTCTGCATCTCCGCCGGGATCCTGCTCGCCGAGGTCGTCGGCGCGGTCGTCACCGGCTCCCTCGCCCTGCTCGTCGACGCCGGGCACATGGTCGTCGACACCGGCGGACTGGGCATCGGCCTCGTCGCCACACGTCTGGCACGCCGGATCCCGACGGCCCGGCGCACGTGGGGGGTACCAGCGGGCGGAGGTCCTCGGCGCGACCGCGCAGGCCGCGGTCCTGCTCGCGGTCGGCGTCTACGTGGTGATCTCCGCGGTGCAGCGGTTGATCGTGCCCGAGGAGATCGAGGCGGGGCCGCTGCTCGTCTTCGGGGTCGTCGGACTCGTCGGCAACCTCATCGCGTTCGCGGTGCTCGTGCGGGCGTCCGGCGAGGGCTTCACCTCGCGGGCGGCACGGCTCGAGGTCCTGAACGACACCCTCGGGTCCGTCGCCGTGATCCTGGCCGCGGTCGTGCTGTTCCTGACCGGCTGGCAACGAGCCGACTCGGTCGCGGCACTGCTCATCGGAGCGCTCATCCTGCCCCGGGCCGTGAAGCTCCTGCGCGAGACCGCCGACGTCCTGCTCGAGGCCACCCCGCGCGGACTCGACCTGGACGCGGTGCGCGGGCACATCCTCGAGCTCGACCACGTCATCGCCGTGCACGACCTGCACGCCACGCTCGTGTCGACCGGCGTCCCGAACCTCACCGCACACGTCGTGGTGGACGACCACTGCTTCACGACGGCGCACGCCCCCCGCGATCCTCGACGAACTGCAGCAGTGCGTGGCGGAGCACTTCGACGTGCCGGTCGAGCACTCGACCTTCCAGCTCGAGCCGGCGTCACACCAGCGGCACGAGCACGAGGTGCACGCCTGATCCTCCCCCCTGGTGCCCCCGGGCGTCAGCAGTCGGACTCGTCCGTCGGGTAGGCCGTGATGACCCGCTCGGTCGTCGCGGACACGATCACCTTGACGAAGCCGTCCGGGCTCGGCGCGCTGCCGTCGTCGAACCGCACGGGCGCGGCGTAGCAGACCTTGCCGTCGCCGGCGTCGACCGGCAGGCCCTTCTGCGGGTTCGTCACCGCGGTCCGCACGGCGGTGAGCATGGCGTCGTCCCAGTCGCGCGCGTCGGTGTGCCCGCGGAGGACGTCCTGCCAGTCGGCGGTGTGCCGGACCCGGATGTGTTCGTACCCCTGCGCGGCGTTCCCGCACTGCATGACGACGGTGCCGAGGGCGGCGGTGTCGTACGACGCGACCTCTGCACGGGTGTCGGTGCCGCAGCGGTCGAGCACCGCGGTGCCCGGCAGGTCGGGTCCCGTCCGGGCGATGACCGCCACGCCGCCCGCGTCGCCCTCGCCGCCCGGCGTCGACTGCGGCTCGTCGGCGGTCGTGGACGCGGTGGCCGACGGTGCGGCGGTGAGGACGGCGTCGTCACCCTCCCGCGCGTTCGTCAGGGCGAAGCCGCCGACCACGAGGACGGCGGCGACCGCCGCGGCGATGCCGGTCAGCGTGGAACGCGGGCGCTTCTGGGCCATCGGGCCAGTATGGGGTGCGGCCCTCCCGGTCGGACCGGCGGGGCTGCTGCACCGCGGCGCGGTCGTCACGGTCGTCACGGTCGTCACGGTCGTCACGGTCGTCGGGACGCCGCGCGACCCCGCCCGACCCGGGCGACGCCGACGTGGCGAGCGGCGCAGGACCGGGGGCGGCGTCTCGCGGCGGTCAGGCGCGCGCGGCCAGCCGTCCGCCCGCGACGATCGCGAGCACGGAGACGAGCACCACGTACCCGATGAGGACCGGCAGGGTGGGCAGGACGAGCAGTGCGGCGCCGACCGCGACGACCGGGATCGTGAGCCCGGCGTAGGCGATGAGGAACGTCGCGGCGAGGACGCCGCCGCGCTCCTCGGGGCCGACGAGGGCTCCGGCGCTGCCGATCGAGGCACGGAACAGCAGACCCACACCGGCACCGGCGACGACCCCGCCACCGATGAACCCGGCGACCTGCAGCACCACCGCCGAGACCGCGAGGACCGCGAGACCGCCGACGAGCAGGCCGACACCGAGGCGGATCTGCCTGCGCTGCGGGAGCGCGGCGAACACGATCTGCGACAGGGCACTCGCGGCGAAGACCCCGAAGGTCGTGGCGCCGGCGGCCAACCGGTCGGTGACGTGGAACGTCGTCCCGAGGAACGTCGGCGCGACGGAGGTGAACAGCCCCTGCACCGCGAGGGCGGCGAAGGCCCCGGTGCCGGCGGCCCAGAACGCGGCGCTCTGGCCCTCCGGAGCCTGCAGGCGCTGCGGGTGGTACGGCACGGGCTCGGCCGGACGGTCGACGGTCTCCGGGACGGCCAGCACGACGACGAACGCGACCGCCAGGGCGACGACGAACACGACGTAGGGCACCATGAGCGGCTGACCGACGAACTCCGCGAGGGCACCACCGACGAGGGCGCCCAGCGACAGGCCGCCGAGGTTGACGACGCCCGCGGCGACGCTGGCGCCCTTCGCCGAGGACTCGTCGCCGGTGGCCCGCACCTTGAGCTCCCCGAGGTGTGCGGTCGCCGTCGCGGTCAACGTGCCGACACCCAGTCCGGTGACGAGTCGCGCCACGATCAGACCGGTGACGTCGTTCCAGAGGAGGAACAGCACCGCGGCGACGAGCTCCAGCGCCACGGACACGAGGATGAGCGGACGACGCCCGTGCACGTCGCTGAGGTGTCCGGCGAGCCAGAGGGAGCCGACGACGCCCAGACCGTACGCGGCGAAGACGACGGTCGTCGTGAACGTCGGGAAGCCGTCGCGCGCCTGGTAGATGACGTAGAGCGGCGCGGGGACGGTCGCGAAGGCCATCACCGAGGTGAACGCGAAGGCGACGGCCCAGAAGCCGAAGCCGTGCCGACGGCGGGTGTGCGCACGCCGACCACGGGGAGCCGGAGCGGTGGCCTGGGCGCCGGTCGCCGGCGTTTCGATGACGGTTGACATGCCCCGATCGTCCCGCCGGTGGACCATCGGGTCAAACGCAGCTCCTTGATGGCCGGCATCGATCTCGTCGATGATGTCCGGATGGAGACCCGCTTGCTCGAACAGTTCGTCACGGTCGCGGCCGAGGGCAGTGTCACCCGTGCCGCCGAGCGCCTGTGGGCGGCGCAGTCGACGGTGTCCGCGGGGATCGCGAGCCTGGAACGGTCGCTCGGGACCCGCCTGTTCGAGCGTGGCGGCCGGCGGCTCGTCCTCACCCCGACCGGAGCGGACCTCCTGCCCCACGCCCGCGCCGTGCTGGAGTCGCTCGACCGGATGCGTGACCTCGCCGCGGCGTCGGACGCGGAGCTGCGCGGTCGGGTGCGCCTCGGCATCTTCACGAGCATGGACGTCGTCGACCTGACCGGCGTCCTGCGCGACTTCCGTCGGCAGCACCCGCTCGTCGCCGTCGAACTGATGACCTCGCCGAGCGGGACGACCGGGCTCGTGCAGGACCTCGTGGCCGGGCGCCTCGACCTCGCGTACACGGGGCTGCCGAACACGCCGTCCGGGGTCGTGGTGGAGCCGCTCCGGGAGATGCCCTTCCGGGTGTTCCTCGCCGCCGACCACCCGCTGGCCGGCCGGCGCTCGGTGTCCCTCGCCGACCTGGCCGACGAGACCTTCGTGGACACCGCGCACGGGTTCGGCAACCGCATGATCCTGGACGCGGTGCTCGAGCGGCTCGGCATCCGACGTCGGGTGGTCGCCGAGATGAACGACATGCCCGCGGTGGTCCGGTTCGCCTCGGCCGGGATCGGTGTCGGGGTCGTCCCGGACTCCGGCGTCCGCTTCGACGGCGCGGTGCTCGACCTCGAGGACGTGGTCGAGCCGCTGCGGATCGGGCTCGCCATGCGGGCGGACCCGGAGCCGAACCGGGCGACACAGGCATTGGCGCGGGCGATCGTGGCGGCCCGGCGCTGAGCCGCGCGCGCAGCCGGAGCCCCGCGGATGGTCGGCCCAGCCCCCCGTCGGGTCAGCCGCCGCCGGGTCAGCCGCTGTGTCAGCCGCCTCCGGAGTCAGCCCCGTCACGTCAGCCGCGGTCGGGTCAGCCCGGCGGTGAACCGCCGCCGGGTCAGCCGCGGAGCAGCGGCGCGACGGCCTCGACCGACCGCCGGGCCGCCGCCGTGGTCGACAGCACGCCGACCAGGACGATGACGGCGCCGATGCCCACGACGATCCACCACATCGGATGGGTCGCGACCGCGAACGCGGGGCTGACCGTCGCGACCGCACTCGCCCCCGTGACGGTCCCGGCGAGCGCGACGCCGAGGGACACCCCGGTCTGCCGACTGGTCGACGCGACGGCCGCCGCCGACCCGGACTGCGTGCGGGGCATGCCGGAGACCGCGGTGTTCGTGATGGGCGCGTTCACCATGCCGAACCCGAAGCCGAACAACACGAAGGCGACCACGAGGACCCACATCGGCGTCGAGACCTGCACGGTGGTCAGGACCGCACCGGCCGCACCGATCCCCAGACCCGCGAGGACGAGCGGCACCCGCGTCCCCACCGTGCCGATGAGTCGCCCGGAGACCGGCGACACGACCATCGTCGCGAGGGCCGACGGCAGCGTCCACAGCCCCGCTTCGAAGGGGGTCAGGCCGCGCACCTCCTGCAGGTACAGGGCGCTGAGGAACAGGAACGCACCGTTCGCCCCGAACGCCACGAGCGCGGTGCCCACGGCGGACGAGAACGGGACGCTCCGGAAGAAGCGGAGGTCGATGAGCGGCTCGGCGGTCCGACCTTCGACGACCACCAGGGCGACCAACGCGGCCGCGGCGAGGACGAACAGACCCAGCGTGCCCGCGGACGCCCAGCCCAGGCGAGGGCCCTCGATCAGCCCGCCGACCAGGCTCGCGAGCAGCACGATCACGATGCCCTGCCCGAGCGGGTCGAACCGCCGGGGCTTCGGCGACCGCGACTCCGGGACGAACAGGAACGTGAGGACGATGGCGGCGATGCCGATCGGCACGTTGATCCAGAAGATCGCGCGCCACCCGACGGTGTCGGTCAGCGCTCCGCCGACCAGGGGACCCAGCCCCATCGACACCCCGACGACCGCGCCCCAGACGCCGACCGCGCGGGCACGTTCCTTCGCGTCGTCGAACGTCGCCGTGATGATGCTCATCGCGACCGGGTTCATCATCGAGCCGCCGACGGCCTGCACCATGCGGAAGACGACGAGCCACTCGACGCTCGGAGCGAGCGAGCAGAGCAACGACCCGACGGTGAAGAGCGCGAGACCGACCTGGAACGTCGTCCGACGGCCGATCCGGTCGGCGGTCGACCCCGACAGCAGGAGCAGGCTCGCGAGGACGAGCGTGTAGGCGTCGATGGTCCACTGCAGGCCGGCGATGGGGCTGTGGAGTTCGCGTCCGATCGACGGGAGGGCGACGTTCACCACGGTGGCGTCCATCGACACGATGAACAGGCTCATGCAGCAGACCGCGAGGATGAGGGTGCGGTGCCGGTACCGGCTCGGCAGTGCGGGGTCACCCTGCTCGGGACGGCGTCGGCCGCGGGCCGTGCGTCCCGCCGCCGCTTCAGTGGAAGCCGTCGTCGTCTCCTCGTCCGGGGGTGTTGTGCCCGCCGAGCATGTCGTTGTCGTCCTGGTCGGAGGTCGACGTCAGCTGGAGCATCGCCATCACGACGACCACGACGACGAAGCCGACGCCGAAGAAGACGAGCGCGAGCGTGGGCTCCCGTGTCGACATCAGCACGACGAGGCCGACGACCACCGCGATGACCGCGGAGATGCCGAGGAGTTCGACCGGGCGCAGGCGGTCACGACGGCTGGGGGTGGTCATACGTGTGGTGCTCCGTCCGGGGTGGCCGCCGGAGCAGCCGTCCCCCCACTTGTGCGAGAGGCCGGCGATCAGGTGGAAGACCGCCGCGATGGCGAGGTAGGCGCCGAGCAGGCCGACGAGGACGATCGAGGCGTCGAGGGTGCCGGTGACGCGTTCGACGCCACCGAGCTGCTGCGAGTAGTCGGGCGGGGTCACGAGGAAGGCGACCGCGAGCAGCAGCGTGAGAGCTCCGACGGTCGTCCAGTCCCGGGCGAACGGTGACCGCCCACGAGCGCGGAGTCCCTGCGACAGTTCGAGTGCGCCGGTCAGGACGGCGGAGCACACGACGACGGTGATCAGCGCGGGGGAGACCGAGACCGCTGCACGCGATCGCCGCGAGGCCGGCGACGATGGACAGGGCGGCCTGCGCCGTCCCGGATCGCCGCGAGCGGTCGTCCCCAGGCAGCCGCGAGGTGCTCCCCCCAGGCGAGGACGGCCCCGTCGACGAGGGCGAAGACGCCGAACAGCACGAGGCCGAAGCCGGCCGAGTGGTTCGGGGAGAACGTGATCACCATCGCGATCACGGCTGCCGGGACTGCCCGGAGGACCGGGACCGGCCAGTACCGTGCTCGCTGCGCGGCGTCGTCCACGGAGTGGGACACGGGACCTCTCTCGGGCTGTCGGTTCGTACGGTCGATCCTACCGCCGCGTCCGTGGGCACCCGCCCGACCGTCGACCCCGGCGGTCGGACGGGGCGGACCGCGATCCGCCCCGTCCGTGGCACTAGTGCTCTTCCGGCGCCTCCGCTGCGTCCTCGGGACGGCGTCGACGGACGAGCCACACGGACGCTCCGGTGCCGGTCAGCACGATCCCGGCCAGGCCCACCAGGCCGAGCCCCTGCGCTCCCGTGTAGGCGAGGGCACCCGGTTGCCGCGGTGCCGTCGCTCCGGGAGCACCACTCCCGTCGCCGGTGCCCGGCCCGTGCTGGTCGACCGGTCCGTCCGGCCGTCCGGCAGGTCCCGGCGTCGGGTCCGGGCGACCGGCGTCGCCCGGTCCACCCGTGTCACCCGGCGCGTCGGGGTCCCCCGGGCCGTCGGGACCGTCCGGCCCGTCGGGACCACCCGGGCCGTCCGGCTCGATCACCTCGATCGGCACCTCGGGCGACTCCTCGCCGCCGTCGGGGTCGGTCGGCGAGGTCGCCGTCGCGACGTTCACCACGTCGGAGCCGTCACCCGTGTAGCCGGCGTCCAGTCGGGCGCGGAACCGGAACGCGTGTTCCTGCCCGGGGGCGACGTCCCCGCCGCCGGTGCACGTCACACGCTGGCCGTCGGCCGTGCACGCGTCGTCCGACCCGACGAACGCCAGCTGCTCCGGCAGGTCGTCGACCGCGCCCACGTCGTGAGCGGTGGAGGGACCGCCGTTCCGTGCGGTGACCGTGTACTCGAGCTCGTCCCCGGGCTCGACGGGACGGTCCGGCGCGACGCTCTTGTCCGTCGTCATCTGGGCGACCGCCGTCACGGGCGCCGAGGCCTGTGACACGTTGTCGGCGGGTCGCGCGTCGAACAGCCCCGGGGCGATCGCCACGGTAGCCTCACTGTCGATCTGCCCGGTCGTGCCCGGGTCGAGCTGCCCGGACACCGTGAAGGTCGCGGCCGCTCCACGCCGCAGGCCGAGGGTCGTCGCGACGTCGCCGGTGCCCGAGGCGTCGGCACAGCTGGAGGGCGCGGGGACGCTGCACGTCCAGGTCACGTCGTGGAGCTCGTCCGGTACGTCGACGGCGACCGCGCTCGGGTCGGAGTCGTTCGCCCCCACGTTCGAGGCGGTGACCGTGTACGCGACCCGGTCGCCGGCGACGACGGGCGGCATGTCGTGCTCGATCCGGAGGTCGGCCGGCTGCGTCACCCGCAGTGCATCGATCTCGTGCACGCTCCGGAAGGATCCGGTGGCCGCCGTGAACCCGAGCCGGAGGGTGGGTGGGAGCGGAGCCTGGTCCGGCCCCTGCAGTTGGACGTGGTCGAGGACGGTGCGCATCCCGCCGTCCGCGGAGGCGAGTCGGACGGTCAGGGTCAGCCCGCCGTCCTCGGGCAGCAGCACCACGCGGACCTTCCGTGGTGTGGCGGTGCCGGTCGCGACGCCGCCCGGGACCTGCGCGTGCTGGACGAACCGGTACCCCGTCGTCCCGTTCCCGGACCCCCCGGATGGTCACGGTGTCCGGCGTCCGACCGGGCCCGCTCTCATTGAAGGGCAGCGAGAAGTTGCCGTACTGGTCGAGGGCGACCCCCCGCGAACGCCCCGGGGAGTCCGGGGAGGGTGCACTCGTGCGCTCCCTGGTTCGTCGCCGACCGGCAGGAGTACCCGAGCGCCGCGCCGTACGCGCCGACCCCGGGTGCGACCGCCCCGTCCGACAGGGACAGCAGCAGACCGTCGGCCCCCTGCTCGTACGGCGTGTACATGGCGTAGTCGAACTCGATGTCGAGCCCGAGGCTCGACGGGAAGGAGTCGTCCATCGCCCAGGCACCGGCAGCGTCGACGTCGGCATCGGTCAGGCGGAGGCGCCCGTCGACGATGTGGGCGTCGCCACTCAGGGTGCCCCCGTCAGCCGTGCTGAAGCCGGTCGACCAGGGGAACGGCAGGTCGTCCGCCGCTGCACCGCCGCCGACGCCGAGCGGCACCGTGCTGCCGACCGCGACGGCGACCGCGGTCCCGGCGATCCACCGCCGGAGTCCGCGGCGTGCGCGCGACGGACGGGACGAGCGCGGCCGCCGGGGCGGTCGGCTGCGGACGGCGGTGGGGGGTGGGAGGCGGGCCGGAGCAGGTCGTGTCATGTGTCATGTCACGATCTTCGCGAGCCGGCTCCCCGCGCCTCCGGTCGGGGTGCCGCCCTGTGGATCGATGCCGCTCCCCCTCCCAGGTGTGGAGGGGGAGCCCGACCGCTACGCCACCCAGACCGTCGTGCCGCCGGGCAGTTCGTCGTCGCCCAGCGGGCCCGAGGTGACCACGACGGCTCCCTGGGGCATCGGGACCGGCTCCGTCCCGAAGTTCGTGTAGGACCGCCAGCCGTCGTGCCGGGCGAAGGCGACGACCTCCGGCGAGTCGGTCTCGAGCCACTCGAGCGCCTCACCCTGCTGCAGCCGGCGACGGGCGGACAGTGCCTCACGGTAGAACGACAGCGTCGACCCGGGCACCCGGTCCTCGGCCTCGACGCTGCTCGCGCCGAAGTCGGTCGGCTGCGGCAGGTGCGGAGCGGCGTCGCCGAAGCCGAACGAGGGCCCGGACTTCGTCCACGGGATCGGCACCCGGCAGCCGTCGCGGCCCTTCACGGTGTGCCCGGTGCGGATCCACTTCGGGTCCTGCAGCTGGTCGTGCGGGATCGCGGGCGCCTCGTACAGCCCGAGCTCCTCGCCCTGGTAGACGTACGACGAGCCGGGCAGCGCGAGCACGAGGAGCGTCGCCGCCCGGGCCCGACGGAGGCCGGCGGCGCGGTCGAGGGGCGGCGTCTCGCCGTCGGACATGAGCCAGGCGTCCGTGTCGACGTCGGCGGGCAGGCCGTAGCGCGTGGCGTGGCGCACGACGTCGTGGTTCGAGAGCACCCACGTGCTCGAGCCACCGGAGGTCTCCGCGGCGTCGAGGTTCTGCTCGATGAGCGACCGGAACACGGCCGCCTCGAACGGTGCCTCGAGGAGGTCGAAGTTGAAGGCCTGACCGAGTTCGGTCGGTCGGGCGTAGAGGACACGGCGGGGGGGCCGGGGACCACGCCTCGGCGATCGCGGCGCGCGGCGGGGCGTACTCGTCGAGCACCTTCCGCCACTCGGTGAAGATCGCGTGGACCTCGTCGCGGTCGTACAGCGGGTCGGAGCCGTCGAGGGGCAGGGCTTCACCGTTCGACGGCCGGTACGGCTCCGACAGGTCCTTCGCGAGCCCGTGCGCGACGTCCACGCGGAACCCGTCGACCCCGCGGTCGGACCAGAACCGGAGGGTGTCCTCGAAGTCCTGCCGCACCTCGGGGTTCGTCCAGTCCAGGTCGGGCTGCTCGGGAGCGAAGAGGTGCAGGTACCACTGGCCGTCCGGCACCCGCGTCCACGCGCTGCCGCCGAAGTTCGACACCCAGTCGCTCGGCGGCTGGTCGCCGTCCGGGCCGGAGCCGTCCCGGAACACGTACCGGGCCCGTTCGGCGGACCCGGGGTCGGCCGCGAGCGCCGCCCGGAACCACGCGTGCTGGTCCGAGGTGTGGTTCGGCACGAGGTCGACGATGACGCGCAGGTCGTGCTCGTGCGCGGTGGAGATCAGCTCGTCGATTCCGTCGAGCGTCCCGAGCTTCGGGTCGACGTCCCGGTAGTCGGCGACGTCGTAGCCGCCGTCGGCGAGCGGTGACGGGTAGAAGGGCGACAGCCAGACGGCATCGACACCGAGCTCGGCGAGGTACGGCACCCGGCTCGTCACACCCGCGATGTCGCCGATGCCGTCCGCGTCCGAGTCGGCGAAGCTCCGCGGGTACACCTGGTAGACGACGGCCTGCCGCCACCAGTTCGGATCGGTGGTGCGGGGCGTGTCACTCGGCGTCTTCTTCACGAGGCCGAGAGTACCGACGGCCCCTCCGCACGGCTCGGGCGGGCGGACACGCCGGAGGTCACCGCGGGGAATCCCGCGCTGGACGGATCGGTTGTCGCTGCAACCACCACGACCAGAAGGAACGCCATGACCCAGATCGTCGCCCTCGTCGGCAGCCTCCGCGCCGGCTCCACCAACCGCCAGCTCACCGAGGCTGCCGTCCAGCACGCACCGGAGGGCATCGAGCTCACGGTCTTCGACGGCATCGTCGACCTGCCCTTCTACAACGAGGACCTCGACGGCGACACCCCGCCCGCCGCGGCCGTCGCCTTCCGCGAGGCGGTCGCCGACGCCGACGGCCTGCTCCTCGTGACCCCGGAGTACAACGGGACGATGCCGGCGGTGCTGAAGAACGCCCTCGACTGGGCGTCGCGTCCGTTCGGCTCCTCGCCCATCTCCGGCAAGCCGGTCGCCGTCATCGGTTCCGCGTTCGGCCAGTACGGCGGGGTCTGGGCCCACGACGAGGCCCGCAAGGCCGCGGGCATCGCCGGCGCGAAGGTCCTGGAGGACGTCAAGGTCGCGATCCCGCAGTCGGTCGTCCGCTTCGCCGAGACCCACCCCCGTGAGGACGAGGAGGTCGTCGGTCTCGTCCGCGGCGCCCTGACCGCGCTCGCCGACGCGGCCGGCGAGCCGGTCGCGGCGTAGCCCGTCCGGTCGCGAGGCGCCCAGCAGACGGACGGAAGGCGCGGTGCGAGCGAGCATCGGGCCTCCCGTCCGTCTGCTGGGCGTCCGCCGCATCGCTAGACAGCCTCGCTACCAGACGGATTATCCTTTCGGGATGACCACGCAGGAGATCACGGAGGCGTCCGGCTACTGGTTCCCGGACGACGACGCGACCCAGCGCGGTGTCGCCGTGTTGAACGCCCTCCGTCGCTACCGCGCCGCCGAGACCGCCATGCGTCGCCGCACGCGCGACTCGATGGGCATGGGCGAGACCGACCTGCTGGCCATCCGTCACCTGCTGCAGGCGCAGCGCTCCGGGCACGCCGTCAGCCCGAAGGACCTCTCCGCGTACCTGAAGATCTCGTCGGCGTCGACGACGATCCTGGTCGACCGTCTCGTCAAGAGCGGCCACGTCCGGCGCGAGCCGCACCCGACCGACCGCCGCGGCCTCATCATCGTGCCGACGGTGGAGACCGACGCCGAGGTGCGCGCCACGCTCGGCATCATGCACCGGCGCATGATGGGCATCGCCGAGGGACTCAGCGCGCAGGACGCCCGCGTCGTCGCGGTGTTCCTCGAGCAGATGCGCACCGCGGTCGACCAGGTCGACCCGCCCGTCGTCGCGCACTGACGTCCACCGGCGCCTCGACCGCGCCGTGACGCGCCCCGCCGCGCCGCGGGGGACGCCACCTCGACACCCACTGGGAACACGGGGGGGAGCGAGCGGGTAGACCGGGATCGTCAACACCGCGAAGAAGGAGTCGTCACATGCACGCGTCGGACACGCTCGCCGCCAACCTCCAGAAGGTCCTCGTCGACCTGATCGACCTGCACCTGCAGGGCAAGCAGGCCCACTGGAACATCCTCGGCACCAACTTCCGCGACCTCCACCTGCAGCTCGACGAGATCGTCGAGGCCGCCCGTGAGTTCGCCGACGACATGGCGGAGCGCATGCGTGCGCTCTACGCCGTGCCGGACGGCCGTTCCGCGACCGTCGCGGCCGGCACGCACCTCGACCCGTTCCCGGACGGCGAGGTCCTCACGCACGACGCGATCGACCTGATCACGCTGCGCCTCTACCAGACCACCGCCACGATGCGTGACGTGCACGACGAGGTCGACGAGGAGGACCCGACGACCGCCGACCTGCTGCACGGGTTCATCGAGCGCCTCGAGCAGCTCGCGTGGATGGTCAGCGCCGAGAACCGCGCCCCCCCGGACGCCGCTGGCGAGTGCGACGACCCCCCGCGGTGGCCGAAGCCTCCGAGCACGAGTAAGCCCGGACCGGACGTGGACCTCGGGATCCAGGGCAAGACCGCTCTCGTCTTCGGTGGTGACTCCGGCATCGGCTGGAACACGGCGCGCATCCTCCTGGCCGAGGGTGCGACCGTCGTCGTGACCGACATCGACCAGAGCCGCCTCGACACGAGCGCGGACCAGCTCGAGGCGCCGCACGGCAAGCTGCACGCGTTCGCGGCGGACGTCCGTAGCGCCGACAGCCTGGCCGCGCTGCATGCGAAGGTGCGGGACGCCGTCGGCGAGATCGACATCCTCGTGCAGTCCTCGGGCGTCACGGGAGCACAGGGCATGTTCCACGAGATCGACGAGGCCGGCTGGCAGGAGACGCTGGACATCGACCTGATGGGGCCGGTCCGCATCACCCGCGAGTTCATCAGCGACCTGCGGAACGGCGGCTGGGGCCGGATCGTCTACCTGGTGTCCGAGGACGCCAGGCAGCCGTACGACGACGAACTGCCCTACTGTGCCGCCAAGGCGGGGGGTGCTCTCGTTCGCGAAGGGCCTCTCGCGCTCCTACGCGCACGAGGGGCTGCTCGTGAACACGGTCTCCCCCCGCGTTCATCCACACCCCGATGACCGACGCCATGATGGACAAGCGGTCGAAGCAGCTCGGCACCTCGTTCGACGAGGCGATCTCGAGCTTCCTCGACGAAGAGCGTCCGTACATGGAACTGAAGCGCCGAGGTGAGCCGGAGGAGGTCGCCAACGTCGTGGCGTTCCTGTGCTCGGAGCTCGCCAGCTTCGTCAACGGGGCGGACTACCGCGTCGACTCCGGCTCGGTCGCGACCATCTGACGGAGGACCCGTGACGCACCACCGACACCTCATCATCGGCGGCGGGATGGTCGCCGACTCGGCTGCACGCGGCATCCGCGAGCTCGACCCCGACGGCACGATCGGGATCATCAGCGAGGACGTCGACCGCCCGTACGCCCGTCCGGCCCTGTCCAAGAAGCTCTGGACGGATCCGGACTTCAGCTGGGACGACGGGGTCGACCTGCACACCGAGGAGACCGGCGCCGAGTTCGTGCTCGGCACCAGGGTCGAGTCGATCGACCGCGCGGCGAAGACCGTGACGACCGCCGACGGGCAGACGATCGGCTACGACCGGCTGCTCCTGGCCACCGGCGGTGGTCCGCGGGACCTGCCCGGTCTCCGGCCGTCCGACCGGGTGCTCAGCTACCGCAGCGCAGCCGACTACCGGACACTCCGTCGGCACGCCGACGCGGGTGCCTCCGTGGTCGTCGTCGGCGGCAGCTACATCGGGACCGAGATCGCCGCGGGCCTGGTGCAGAACGGTGCCCGTGTCACGCTCGTCACCCCCGACGACGTGCTCGGTGGTCACATGTTCCCGGCGGCTCTGGCGGCCGTCTTCCAGCAGCGCTTCGTCGATGCCGGGGTGGAGGTCCGCACGGGCAGTCGGGTCGCGTCGGGCGAGGAGACGGCCGACGGCGTCGTCCTGACCCTCGACGACGGCTCGACGGTGACCGCCGACGTCGCCGTCGCCGGCCTGGGCATCGATCCTGCCACGCAGCTCGCCGAGGACGCCGGCCTCGCCGTCGACGACGGCGTGCGCGTGTCCGCGACGCTCAGCACGGACGACCCCGCGGTGTACGCCGCCGGCGACGTCGCGTCCTACCCGGACCGGCTGCTCGGCACCCGCCGCGTCGAACACGTCGACAACGCGCAGCAGCAGGGTCGGCAGGCCGGTCGCAACCTGGCCGGAGCGGACGAGCCGTACGAGCACACCCCGATGTTCTACTCCACCGTCTTCGACGTCCGGTACGAGGCCGTCGGCGTCGTGTCCTCCTCGCTCCGCGCCGTCGAGGACTGGGCCGAACCACACGAGCGGGGCGTCGTCTACCAACTGGACGACGACGACCTGGTCGCCGGCGTGCTGCTCTGGAACGTGCCCGGCAAGACCGACGACGCCCGCAAGGTGCTGGCCGAGGCGCATGCGCTGACACCGGACATGCTGCCCGGCACCATCACCGCCGACTGACCGGCGCGGCGCCACGGCCGGCCGGGAGGCCCGGAACCGGTCCTGCAGGACCGGTTCCGGGCCTCCTGTGCGGACGGGGTCAGAAGGGTCGGCGGTCGCCGCCGCGCTCCGGGGCGACCGTCTCGACGACCGTCTCCCGTTCCTCCGGGTCGACCGGGACGCCGTCGCGGTCGGCCATCGCGACCGCGTGCGCGGACTTGGCTGCCTCCAGCCGCTCGTCGTCGCCCTTCGCCATCCCGACGAGTTCCGTGAAGCGCGACTTCACGACGAGCCAGCGGTCGGTCAGGCCGAGGCGGTCGAGGTCGGACGCGGTGGAGTCGTCGCGGACGCGCTGCAGCGAGGAGACCCCGCGGTCCGGGAGCCGACCGTCGACGTGCGCGACGGCGAGGCGTGCGACGGCGTCCGCCTGGGCGTGCATCACCGAGTGCGCGCCCCCCGACCACCTCGCGGAGGACCGCGTACGGCAGGGCACGCGCGAGCCGCCGCACCCAGGAGCGCGGCACGAGTGCGTCGTGTTCGCCGCGGACGACCAGGGTCCGGGCCTGGACGTCGGCGGCACGCTCCTCGATCGGGTAGGCGATCATCTCGGGCAGGACCTTGCGGAACCAGTGCCACCCGCAGAGCGCGTACGCGGTGACCGCGTGCCACCGCACGGCGGACGGTTCGTGCACGGAGGACCGGAGGAACCGCAGCGCGGCTCTCCGCACCGACCGCGACGCCGGGTCGAGGACCGGGCTGATGAGCACCACGTCGGAGACGTCCGGGCGCCGGGCGGCGACCTCGGTGACGACCTGCGTGCCCATCGAGTGCCCGACCAGCACCGGGTCGTGCAGGCGGAGCTCGTCGATGACCGCCTCGACCGCGTCGGCGTAGCGCTCGATCGACACGGCACCGCGGAAGCGCGGGACCCCGGCGAACCCGGGCAGGTCCAGCGCGTGCACCGGGCCGTACTCGTTGAGGTGCGGCGCGAGCCGTTCGTAGTACGTCGACGCGATGCCGAGGCCGGCCACCAGGACGAAGGCACGTTCCCCGGGTTCGCCGATCGAGCTGACGCGGACGTACGTGCCGTCGACGGCGATGCGGTCGACGCGCACCTCGACGTCGGCGTCCTCGGCGTGGGCGAGCTCCCCGGCCGGGTCCGGTGCCCCCCGGTGGCACGGGGGTCCCCCTGGTGCTGCTCGTCGTTCACTGACGCTCCTCGCGGTCGCTGGCGGTCGCCCAGGCTACCGCGAGCACCCCGCCGGGCGGCCCGACGCGCTGGAGCGCACCGGTCGCCGGGCGGTGCCCGGCGACCGGCCGCTCAGCCGGCGAAGGGGAACGCCGGGCGGCCGTGCACCCGTGTCGGCACGGCGAAGACGGACCCGGAGTGCGGCGCCTCTGCGAGCTGCTCGTCGGTCAGGTTCTCGCGTGCCGTGCCCACCAGCAGCAGGGACATGTCCGTCCCGCCGAAGGCGACCGAGGTCACGTTCGGTGCCGGGATCTCGACCGTCTCCAGGTGCGTGCCGTCGGGGCCGTACCGCTCCACGCGGGATTCGCCGTAGATCGCGCCCCAGAAGCAGCCCTCGTCGTCACGGACCAGACCGTCGTGCGCCGCGCCGGCGATGAACGGCTCGAGATCGCCGAGCTCTCCGTCCGGGCCGTACGCACCGCGGTAGACCGTGTCGGTGTCGGTGTCGGTGACGTACATCTCGGAGCCGTCGTCGTTCCACTCCATGCCGTTCGTGGTGCCGAAGCCGTCGCGGAGGACCCGGACCGTGCCGTCCGGCGAGAACGCGTACAGCACCCCTGCCGGCGGCCCGTCCGTCGGGTCCATGCTCCCGACCAGGAAGCGTCCGAACGGGTCGCACTTGCCCTCGTTGAAGCGCATCTCGTCGTTCGCGTGCTGCACGCCGGCGAGTTCGCGCTCGACGTGACCGTCCTGGTCCGTCAGCACCACGGTGTCGTCCTTCGCGGCGACGAACCCACCTGCGGCGCGGGGCTGGAACGACGGCAGCGGCGGGTCGAGCGTCACCGTGTGCAGCACGCGGCCCTCGGCGTCCGCGGTCGTCAGCGTGCCCTGCGGGATGTCCACCCAGCGGGCCACCTGCTGCCCGGGGTCCCACACGATGCTCTCGGCGAGGGTCGCCTGCACGTCGGAGAACACGCGGGCCGGGCCGGTGGTGGCGCTCGTCGTCATGCCGTCCGGTCTACCGGTCGCGCGGTGCCCGGCCGCTCAGACCGCAGTGCGTCCGTCCCGATCGCGCGGGACCGGGACGGACGGCGGTGCGGTCACCGCTCGTGCAGGTCACTGCTCGGTGTGGGTCACTGCTCGGTGCGGATCGGTGCAGGTCACTGCTCGAACGCCGTCCGGCGCAGGACGAGGAAGCGCGACCCGTAGGCGTCGATGCGCAGCGGGAAGCTGCACAGGTCGTCGACGGTGCCGAGCTCGCTGTGGTCCGTCGCGTCGACGACCGTCGCGCCGTGCGGGAGCGACTCCGACCGGATGGTGCCGTCGAGCGCCGTGTCGGTCATGTTGAGCACGGTGATCTGCACGATCGGCTCGCCCTGCTCGTCCGTCGACTCGAGTTCGTGGACCATGACGAGCATCCCGCGGTGCGCCACCTCGGGCACGTCCACCTGGCGGGCCGAGGCGATGCCGTACTCGGTCCGGACCCGCAGGAGTTCCCCGAGCCGGGACGCGAACGAGTCCGGCCGCTCGAGCTGCTCCGGAAGCGGACCGTACAGGGACCGGGCCAGCGGCATGCCGGACGCGGACCGCTCGGTGTCCGGGGCGACGCCGAGCAGGTCGTGCGCGCCGCGCTCGATCCACCGCGTGTCCCCCCTCGGCGATCAGGTCGGTGACGAGTTCCTTCGGGAGGGTCAGCGACCCGAGCAGGTCCCACCCCGACATCGCGAAGACGCCCGGCTGCCAGGCGTTGAACGCCGCCAGCAGCAGGTGGGCGTCACGGATCTGCGGGACGTGCTCGTCGGTGATCGCGTCGAGCGTGGTGTGCCCCTGGGTCGCCGCGATGAGCGACGCCGTGGTGCAGGCGATGCCGTTCGTGGTGAAGACGAGGTTGTAGTCGGCGGCCTCGCCCGTGAGCGCGTCCGTCAGGTCGGCCCGGATCCGTTCGGCGAGCGCGCCGCCGGTCGTGTCCTCGCCGTGGAACGTGTACACGTCGTCCTTGTGCAGCGTCGCCCAGTGCACGAGCTCGTACGTGAGTTCGTCGTGGTTCTGCATGCCGTGCACCAGGCTGACCGGTTCCACGCCGAGTTCGAGCGAGGTGCGGAGCGTCAGGCGGAGGAACTCGGTGTCCCCGGTCGCCAGGGCGTGGTGGTAGGCCGGACGGTTGATGAAGTCGTACGACAGGTCGGCGCCGACGGCCCCGGTGTCGCGGATGTCCTCGACCGTCAGGTTGAGTTCCTGGAACGTGAAGCCACCGACCTTGCGCACCATGCCCGCGATGACGTGGTTCGCCGCGTGCGACAGCGGGTGGCCCTCCGACCAGCCGGGGGCACCCTCCGCGCTCTTCTCGACGCCGAGGAACCCGTTCGCGTCGAGACGGAGCGCGCTCGTGCCCAGGTCGCCCAGGGAGTGCAGGGCGTCGCCGATGACCAGACGCATGCCCGCGAAGGTGGGGTCGAGCCAGTTGACCGACGGCTGCCCCTCCTTGAAGTAGTGCAGGTACACCCAGCGGCGGGTGACGCCGTCGACGCCGACGACCGGCGCGGTGACGCTCCAGTTCGTCTCCTTGACGCCGGGCTGGTGGAAGATCACGCGCTGCAGCTCGCCGATGATGTAGCCGCGCTCGGCGAGGGCGGACTCGGTGGCGGAGTCGAGGTTCACCGAGTCGCGGTGCTCCGGCACGGTCGGGAGCAGGTGCCACTCCTCCGGCGGGATCTCGACCATGTGGTAGATGCCCGGGTAGTCCTTGAACGCCATCTCGGCCAGACGGAAGTCCGCGCCCTTGCCGGTGTGTCCCGGGACGATGTCGTCGATGATGCTGCCGCCGTGCTCCTCGGCGACGTCGGTCATCCGCTGGAACGTCTCCTCGTCCCCGAAGGTGGGGTCGATCTGCGTCCCGATCCGGTCGAAGTGGCCGTCGACGCTCGGGGTCTCCTGCCACCCGCGGATGCCACCGGCGCGCTTCACCGGTCCGGTGTGCACGCCGTTGATGCCGATGCGCTCGAACGCGGTCCAGAGCTCGGGGTCGGCGAGCGCCGTCAGGAACGACTCCCCCCGGACGCGTGATGAGCGAGATCGGGTACGCGGTGAACCAGACGTCCGACGTCGACACGGCGCGCCGGGCGTCCGGACGGGCGTACGGGTTGCGCCACATGCTCGGCGACCCCGACAGCTGGCGGCTCAGGACGTCCGCGTCCTTGAGCATCGACTGGCGCACCAGCCACTCGATGTAGGCCGGGTTCTCGCCGTTGGCCGCACGCGGGTCCGAGAACCGCCGCTGCAGGCTGCCGCCGCGCAGGTTCGCGCGCGGCCGCAGTCGGCGAGGTCGGGCCGGGTACAACTGCTCGTCGTAGGTGATCTCGGGGGGCCGCCGGGGTCGTGTCCTCGTCGGTCACGTCCTCGTCGGTCGTGCCCTCGGCTGCCGTGCCCTGGTCGTCCGGAGTCCGGTCGACCGGGAACCGCGTACCGGTGATGTGCTCGTCGGCGACCTGCTCGTCGATCCGGGGTGCCTCGTCGTCCATGTCCACGTCTCCCACGCTAGTCATGCCTACCCGACGACGGTCGCCGGTTCGGCGGGTCAGCCGGCGCGGTCCGGCTCCGGGGCCGCACGGACGTCCCCGCTGTGTCGGCCCGCGGTGTGCCCACCACCCGTGAGGGCACCGCCCGTGTGCGGTCCGCCGGTGTGCGTCCCGCCGGTGCGCACGATCGGGACGGCGTCGCTGGTGCCGGTCCGCAGGGACTCCTGCCGGAGCTCCAGTTGCGTCACGGCGAGCGCCGCGAGGTCCCGCAGGTTCGCCATGTCGGCCTCGTCGGCGGTGCGGGGACGCGAGTCGAGCACCGCGAGCGTGCCGACCGTCGCGCCGTCGTGTCGGACGAGCGGCACGCTGACGTAGAACCGGATGCCGAGCGGGCCGGTGACGAGCGGGCTGTTCCGCATCTCCGGGTGGGTCGACCCGTCGGGGATCACCACGGGCACCGGCACCGGGGCGAACCCGTTCCGGAACGTGATGCTCCGCGCGGACTTGTCGACGCCGTCGGCCACGTACGACTGCGACCACTCCCGGTCCTCGTCGAGCACCTCGATGAGTGCGATGGGCGCGTCGAAGAGCCGCGCCGCCATCGCGGTCGTGCGCTGCAGGGCCTCCTCGGGCAGGACGTCGAGCGTCGTCGGACGCCCGTCGCCCTCGCCGGAGACCGAGCCGGACGCGGACACCGAGCCGGACGCGGGTGCCGCACCCGCCTCGGGACGACCGGGAGCGGAGTCCGCCGCGGCCACGTCCGCCGGTTCGTCGCTCGCGGTGTCGGTGAGCACGACGTGTCGGAGCAACGCGACGAGCTCGCCGCCGACCGGTCGGGCCGCCGGGTCCTGCGCCGTCATCGCCGCGAGCGCCTGCTTCCAGTGCTCGGGCAGCGGCTCCGGCACGATCGGGTCACGCGAGAGCCGTGCGAGCGCGGACTCGACGAGCGAGCCGGGGAACTCCCGCCGCCGGGTGAAGCACTGCAGCAGCACCAGTCCGAGCGAGTACACGTCGCTGGCCGGACCGACGTCCGCGCCCCGGGCCTGCTCCGGACTCAGGTAGGCCGCGGTGCCCGTCGTGACGCCGTCCGCGGTGAGCCGCTCGACGCCGGCCGCGAGCGCGATCCCGAAGTCGGTGAGCCGTGCCCGTGCCCGGTCGGACCCGTTGCCGTAGTCGACGAGCAGGATGTTCGACGGCTTGATGTCACGGTGCACGACGCCCTGCGCGTGGATGTAGTCGAGCGCCTCGGCCATGTCGTAGCCGATCTCGGCGATGTGCCGCGAGGCGAGCGGCCCGAGGGACAGCCGCTCCTCGAGGTCCTGGCCGTGCACGAGCGCCATCACGATGAACCGCTGCAGCGATCCGTTCTGGTCCTCGACGACGCCCGCGTCGAGGAGGCTGACGAGGTTGTGGTGGTCGAGGGACGCCAGGACGCCCTGCTCGGCCTCCTGCCGCGCGATGTCGACGATGCCAGGGTGGAAGAGCTTCACGGCGACCGGACGGTCCAGGCTCTCGTCCCACGCGCGGTGCACGACCGACATGCCACCCCGACCGATCACCTGCTCCAGGCGGTACCGGCCTGCCAGGAGCGGGGCGGCCTCCTGGTGTCCCTCCGTCGGAACCATGCTTCCTCGTCTTCGATGTGGGCGAGCCGCGACCGGTGGTCACGGGCACAGGCGACGCGCGACGTGCCACCGCGATGCATCATCGCATCGCCGGGGCCGCGGTGTCCGCGACCATCCCGTGCGCGCGGTCAGATCCGCGCGTAGCGGGCACGGAAGAAGCTGTAGACGCCGAACGCGGCGAACCCGAGCCCCACCACGACGAGGACGACGGACCCGCCCGGCATCGAGCGCAGCGCGTCGAAGGCCCCGTCGAGCCCGCTCGCCTGCTCCGGGTCGCTGCGGAACGCGGCCACCGCGACGAGCACGCCGACGATGACGACCGCGACCCCCCTTGGCGACGTACCCGAGGGTCGCGAGCACGGCCACCGGTCGACGGACGGATTGCGGCTGGGGCCGGAGGTGCTTCTTCCAGGACCCCCCGCACCCCGATCACGACGAGTCCCACCCCGATGGCGATCGCGACCGCGGCGACGACGAGCAGGAGTACGACACCGCCCGGCGTCGCGAGCGCGGTCGCGGCGGCGCTCGTCGTCGACCCGGAGGAGCTCTTCCCGGCGCCGACCGCGTAGCTGGCGGACGAGTAGGTGATGACGCCGTAGACCACGGCCTTGCCGACGTTCTTCCCCCCGGTTCACCCAGGCCCGCGCGTCGTCCGTGCGACCGCCGACGACGGCCTCGACCAGGAGTCGGATGGCCAGCGCCGCGGTGCCGACGGCGACGAGCCAGAGGAGCACGACACCACCCGGGACCGAGGCCAGCTGCGCCAGGGCACCGGACTGGTCGGTGTCGCCGGACTCCGATCCCTGCGCACCGCTGCCGGCCGAGGCGTTCCCGACACCGAGCAGCACCGCGAGGTACCCGATGAGCAGGTGCACGACACCGCTGCCGACGAACCCGGCACGGGCCGTCGTCTCGAACCACCTGCTGTCGGCGGCGCGGCGCGCCTGTCGTCCGGTCTCACGGGCGGCGTCCTGGGCTGCGTCGGTCACCCCACGAGTCTGCCCGCCCGGACGGGGGCTGTCCGGACCGACGGGCGTCGCGCCGATCCGGACGGGAGGCCCGTGGCGGGCCCGCCACGGGCCTCCCGTCCGTCGCCGCCCGGTCAGTCCCCCTTGACGTTGACGATCTGCCGCAGCGTGTGCCGGACCGTGACGAGGTCGGCGGCGTCCGCCATCACCTGGTCGATCGGCTTGTACGCGGCCGGGATCTCGTCGAGGAACGCGTCGGTGTCCCGGTACTCGATGCCGGTCATCGCCTCGCGGAGCTGCTCGTGCGTGAACGTCCGCCGTGCCGCTGACCGCGAGTACGACCGGCCGGCCCCGTGCGGTGACGACTCGAGCGACCGCTTGTCACCCCGCCCCTCGACGACGTACGACGCCGTGCCCATCGAGCCGGGGATGAGCCCGGGCTGACCCGCCGTCGCCTGGATCGCGCCCTTGCGGGAGACCCACACGGACTTCCCCCCAGTGCGTCTCGCGCTGCGTGAAGTTGTGGTGGCAGTTGATCCGCTCGACCTCCTGCACGGCCGTGCCGACGACCTCGGCGAGCTGGCGGACGACGCGGTCCATCATCTCCTCGCGGTTGAGGAGCGCGAAGTGCTGGGCCCAGCGCAGCTCGGCGATGTACCGGTCGAACTCCGGAGTGCCCTCGACGAGGTAGGCGAGGTCGGGGTCCGGCAGCTCGATCCACCAGCACTGCATGGCCTCCTTCGCGACGGCGATGTGCCGCTGCGCGATCCGGTTGCCGACGCCTCGCGAGCCGGAGTGCAGGAACAGCCAGACGCGGTCCTCCTCGTCGAGCGACACCTCGATGAAGTGGTTGCCCGACCCGAGGGTGCCGAGCTGGTTCCGCCAACCGGCGAGCGAGTCGGCGGGGTCGAAGTCGGCCTCCACCGCGAGCGCCTCGAGCGCGGCGATGCGCGGCACGGCCGTGTCGACGATCGTCCGGTTCGTCGCTCCGGCGGAGAGCGGGACCGCCCGCTCGATCGCCTGCCGGAGCGGTCGGAGGTCCTCGGGCAGGTCGGCGCGGGAGAACTGCGTCCGGACCGCGATCATCCCGCAGCCGATGTCCACGCCGACGGCTGCGGGCATGACCGCACCGAGGGTGGGGATGACCGACCCGACGGTGGCACCGAGGCCGAGGTGTGCGTCGGGCATGAGCGCGAGGTGCGGGTACACGAAGGGCATCCGCGACGTCGTGCGGGCCTGCTGCTCGGTGCGTTCCTCGAGCATCGAGGCCCAGGAGAGGAGGCGGTCCGTGATCTTCTGCATGGTCGTGTGTCCCTGTCGGACGGCGTCGGAGCGACGGTCCACCCGTCCGGGCGGAACCGAGGAACATACCGCGTGACGAGCCCTGCGCGCAAGGGTGCACGACGGCGGCCCCACCACCGGCCGCCCGGGGTACGTGGGGTGCGCGGGGCACGCTGAGCCGCGGCGGGCACGATGGGACCATGCCGGAACGGACACGAGACACACCCGACGCCAGCGACAACGAGGAGCGCACCGACGGCTACGTGCCGCTGCGGTCCTACGGCGCCATCGGTGACGGCCGGACCGTGGCCCTCATCGCCCGCGACGGCCGGATCGACTGGCTCCCGATCCCGTCGATGGACTCGCCGCCGGTGTTCGCGAGCATCGTCGACGCCGAACACGGCGGGCACATCGCCCTCCGTCCGGTGGACGACGACGCCGAAGCCTCCCGTCAGTACCTGCCCGGGACGAACGTCCTCGTCACGACCTGGACGACCTCCGAGGGGAAGGCGACCGTGACCGACGCGATGGTGACAGGTGTCGCCGGTCGTCTGCCCTGGGCCGAGATCGGCCGTTGCGTGGAGGGCGTCGAGGGGTCGGTCGAGATGGAGTGGGCGGTCGTACCCGGGACACTGCTCGACACGGCCGAGCCGGAACGTCTGGACACCGGCAACGGAACCGTGATCGGCATCGACGGCGTCACGATCGCGATCGTCGAGCAGGGCTTCGAACCGGTGCACGACGACGGGCCGCGCTTCTCCGGTCGCTTCCACACGAGCGAGGGATCGAAGTCGATCCTGACGGTCGTCGGCACGCACGACGAACCGATCTTCCTGCCGGACCCGGAGCGCAGCCTCGAGGGCGTGGACCGCACGATCGCGAACTGGTCGGCGTGGTCGGAGGAGTTCGACTACGACGGCCCGTGGGCTGAAGCGGTCCAGCGGAGCGCTCTCACGCTGAAGCTGCTCATCTTCGCGCCGACGGGCGCGATCGCGGCCGCGCCGACCACGAGCCTCCCCGAGGACCGCACCGGCGGGAAGAACTGGGACTACCGCTTCGCCTGGGTCCGCGACCTCGCGTACACGGTGCACGCGCTCACCCGGTTCGGGCTGCGCGAGGAGACACACGCCGCCGTGTCGTGGGTGATGCGCACCATCGCCGAGCACGACGAGACCATGCCGATCTTCTACGGCTTGGACGGCTCGAAGACCGACGAGGTCGAGGAGCGCACCGTCCCGGGGTGGAACGGCATCGGGCCGGTCACGGTGGGCAACCGCGCGGGCGACCAGCTGCAGCTCGGCGTGTGGGGCGACGTCTTCGCGATCATGCAGCAGTACGTGCGCGCCGGCAACGTCCTCGACCGGAAGACCGCATCGGTGCTGCAGGACCTGGCCGACGACGCGTGTCATCGCTGGGTCGAACCGGACTCGGGCATGTGGGAGCTCGAGGACGCGCAGCACTACGTGACGAGCAAGATCGGCTGCTGGCAGGCCCTCGACGCGGCCGTCGAGCTGCACGACGCCGGGATGATCGACGGCCCGCGTGGGAAGTGGATCGAGAACCGCGAGCTCATCGAGCAGTGGGTGTCCGAGAAGGGGTGGGACGAGGAGCGCGGTCACTACGTGATGTACCCGGGCAGCGACGCCCTCGACACCTCGATCCTGCTGCACGCCATGAGCGGGTTCGACCGGGGGCCTCGCATGGAGTCGACGATCCGGGCGATCGAGGAGCAGCTGCAGCGCGGTCCGCTCGTCTACCGCTACTCGGGGATCGAGGACGAGGAGTCACCCTTCGTCGCGTGCTCGTTCTGGCTCGCGGCCGCGATGGCCTGCGTCGGCCGCACCGACGACGCGCGGGCGCTGATGGACGAGATGGTCGACCAGGCGAACGACGTCGGGCTGTTCAGCGAGATGCTCAGCGAGGGCGGGGCGTTCATGGGCAACATCCCGCAGGGGCTGTCCCACCTGGCGCTCATCCAGGCGGCGCTGACGATCGAGGAGGTCGCGGCCGACCACTGACCGCGACCGGGCAGCGCTCACCCGAGCGTGATCGCGACGAGCCCGCCGATGCCGAGCAGGTAGAGCACGACGACGAGGAACGAGTCGACGCCCATCCCGATGACCCGACGCTGCGGCCGGAACACGAGTCCGACGGCGTAGACGAGCGTCAGCAGTGCCGCGAGCGCCGTCAGGTACACGTCGCTCGCGTTCGCCTGCGGCAGCACCGCCTTGCCGGAGAGCACGGTGGCCACCAGGAAGAGCACGGGCAGGAACGCGTTCCCGCCGAAGATGTCCGAGACCGCCAGGTTGTCGTCGCCCTGTCTGACCGCCTGGAGGCCCGTGGAGATCTCCGGCAGGCTCGTCGCCAGGGCGAGGACGGTGGCGCCGAACAGCACGCCGGAGAGCCCGATCTGGCTGGACGCCGCGTCACCGGCCCGCTCGAGCACGACACCGGCGACGAGGGTCGCGAGCGCCGAGACGGTGAAGACGACGGCGGCCTTCCGGGTGCTCATCGGCGGGGTGTCCGGCTTGCGGGTCCGGTGTCCGGACGCGTGCGGGCTGGCGTCCGGGGCGTGACCGCTCTCGTGCCACGGGAGTCCCTTGCCGGCGCGCTGCACGAGGAACAGCCCGGCGATCCAGATGAGGGCGATGAGCACGACGTCCGGGGTGAGCCGCGCGACGACCAGGTCCGGCGGCAGCTGACTCCCGGCGATGACGACGGCGAGGACCGCCACGACGACGATCGCTTCGAGCACCAGGGTCAGCGAGGCCGCCCGGTACGTGATCGGCTTGACGCCCTTCCCGCTCTTTCCGAAGGCGTCGAGCACGGCGATGACGACCGTCTGGATCGCGATGCCGCCGAGGATGTTGCCGGCGGCCACCTCGATCGACCCGGAGAGCCCGGCGCTGACGGTGATGGCGATCTCGGGCAGGTTCGTCGCGACGGCCAGGACGATGAGTCCGCCGAGCGCGCTGCCGAGGTGCAGCCGGGCGTCGAGCACGTCGGTGGTCTTCGACAGTTGGATGCCGGCGACCCAGATGACGGCCGCGCCAGCGACGAAGACCAGACAGAGCAACCAGAGGGGCAGGGATTCCACCTCTGCGACCCTGGACCGCCCCGTCCGTCTTGTCCGAGTCCTGCGTCCATCGGCTCCTCGTCCTGTCCGCGGACGGCGGCTGAGGGTGGCAGTCGGTGGTGGGGCGCATCATGGTCCGACGATGAACGACGTCGATGCCCGGATGGACCGCCTGCGGAAGGCCGCGCGGTACCGCTACCAGCAGCTCGTGGACGCCGAGATCGAGCGGGGCTCGCTCGACCCGGACGAGGTCCGCGCCGAGCGTGAGGAACGTCGACTGCTCAAGGCCGCCGACGTCGCCGCGCACGCGCGTGCCCAGATCGCCGAGGCCGAACGGCGCGGCGTCTTCGAGGGGAACCCGTACCACGGCAAGCCGCTCCCCGGGCTCGGTGAGCAACACGACCCGAACTGGTGGATCAAGGCGAAGATCGAGCGCGAGGACATCCGCGGGATCGCCCCGCCCGCCCTGGCCCTGCGCACCGAGGACGCCGAACTCGACGACCACCTCGACGCGCTGTCGGCCGAGTCCGACGTGCGGGACGTCCTGGTCGACTTCAACGCCCGGGTGAAGGAGGCCCGCCGTCAGCTGCTCGGCGGCCCGCCCGTGGTCACCCCGATGCGGGACGTCGAGGCAGAGGTCGTCGCGTGGAAGGACCGCCGGGAGGCCCGGTTCGCGGCCGACGCGGTCGCTGCGGCCGAGCGGGCGTCCGGTTCCCGGCCCACCCGCTGGTGGCGCCGGCGCGGCTGACCCCGGGCGTCTGGTTCCGGGGACGCGAGAACGCCGTCCCGCTTGTGCGGGACGGCGTTCTGGTGGTGGTGCGTCAGATCGGGTGTTACTTGATCTGGGCGGTGATGGTGGCGGTGCCGACGAGCAGGCCGCGCTTGACGGCGTCGGTCTTGAAGGTCTGGTTCAGCAGGTCCGCGGCGTCCTGGGAGATGTGGACGGTGGTGCCGGTCAGGATCGCGTTGTCGCCCTCGAGCTGGAGGGGCTTGAGGGAGCCGCCGTGCAGCTCGAACAGGAACGCGTTCGGGGCGGCGACCTTCCCGTTGACGAGGACGTCACCGTAGAGCTTCGAGGAGCCCGGGTTCACGACGAAGTTCTCGAGCGTGACGGTGGTGTCGCCGGCCTTGAGGGTCAGGCCGGAGTCGTCGTGGTTCAGCAGACCCTGGACGTAGGGGCGGTAGTTGCCGTCCGGGCTCCAGTAGGTGACCGAGCCGGAGGTGATCGGGAACGACACGGCGCCGTCCTCGAGGGTCGCATCTCCCGAGACACCCGGGGTGAGCTTCAGCGAGGTCAGGGCGTCGGTGAAGCCCTTGTCGAGGGCGACGGAGGTGTCGCCGCCGAGGACCTCGGGGACCGACGCGACCGGGGCGGGGATCTTCGACGCGGAGCTGGAGACGGTGTGCACGGCCGGGGTGGAGGCGTTCGCGGCGCTGACGCCGAACGCTGCACCGCCGAGCACGAGGGCACCGGTCGTGGCGAGGGTGATCGAGGTCTTCAGGGACTTGCGCATGTCTTCGTTCCTTTGCTTGTCGCGCTCGGCGCGGATCTGGAATGGGATGCGCGCCGAACACACCCCGCGAAGGGGTGGAGAACCAGCGATGTGCGGCTGGTGAGCGCTTGCGGGCCGTTCCCGGCTTGTGACAGTGATTCGGCACCCTGCGCCGATCGGATTGGAGGGTTTTCTGGATTTCCCGGATCGGCTCTCTCGTAGCGTGTGGGGCATGCCCACGTCGCACTCGTCCACCGACCGCATCCGCGCGATCGACGCCTGGTGGCGCGCCGCGAACTACCTCACCGTCGGGCAGATCTACCTGCTCGACGACCCGCTGCTGGAGCGGCCGTTGGAGCCCTCGGACATCAAGCCGCGGCTGCTCGGGCACTGGGGGGACGTCGCCGGCGCTGAACCTCGTGTACGCGCACCTCAACGCCGTCATCAGCGAGACCGACCGCGACGTGCTCTACATCTGCGGTCCCGGCCACGGCGGCCCCGCGATGAACGCGAACGCGTGGCTCGACGGCACGTGGAACGAGCTCTACCCCGACATCACGCCCGACACGGCCGGGCTCCAGCGGTTCTTCCGCCAGTTCTCGTTCCCCGGCGGCATCCCCTCGCACGCGGCACCGGAGACCCCGGGGTCGATCAACGAGGGCGGTGAGCTCGGCTACTCCCTCGCGCACGCGTACGGCGCCGCGTTCGACAACCCCGACCTGGTCGTCGCCTGCGTCGTGGGCGACGGTGAGGCCGAGACGGGTCCGCTGTCGGCGTCCTGGCAGGCGCACACGTTCCTCGACCCGGTGTCGGACGGCGCGGTCCTGCCGATCCTGAACCTGAACGGGTACAAGATCGCGAACCCGACCGTCCTCGCGCGGATCCCCGACGAGGACCTGCAGGCGTACTTCCGCGGACTCGGCTACGAGCCGATCGTGGTCGACTCCGGCCGGGTGGACCACGACCCGTTCGCCGTGCACGCCCTGTTCGACGGGGCGCTCCGCCGGGCACTCGCGACGATCGACGACATCCAGGCCGCCGCCCGGGCACAGGCCGCCCGAGCCGCCGCCGGCGAGATGGCCGGCGCCGCGGACCTCCGCCCGCGCTGGCCGATGATCGTGCTCCGGACCCCGAAGGGCTGGACCGGCCCGAAGGTCGTCGACGGCGAGCAGGTCGAGGGCACCTTCCGCGCGCACCAGGTCCCGCTGCCGAACGTCCGCGACGACGAGGGTCACCGCCGGCAGCTCGAGGAGTGGTTGCGCTCCTACCGGCCGGAGGAGCTGTTCGACCAGGACGCCCGGCCGATCGGCATCCTCGAGACGATCCGTCCCGCCGGCGAGACCCGGATGAGCGCCACCCCGCACGCCAACGGCGGCCGGATCCGGACCGCCCTCGACCGCCCGGGCCTCGAGGAGTTCGCCGTGCCCGTCGGCGAGGACGCGTCCGCCACGGGCACCCTCGGGCCGTGGCTCGCCGCCCTCACGCAGCGGAACCCGAACTCGTTCCGGCTGTTCGGCCCGGACGAGACGATCTCGAACAAGCTCGACGCGGTCTTCGACGTCACGAGCCGGGTCTGGCGTGCCCGGCGGGAGGCCGGTGACGAGCACATGGCAGCCCGCGGTCGTGTCATCGAGGTGCTGTCCGAACACCTGCTCGAGGGGATGCTCGAGGGGTACGTGCTGAGCGGGCGCCACGGGGTGTTCAACACGTACGAGGCGTTCGCGCACATCGTCGACTCGATGGTCGGTCAGTACGCCAAGTGGCTCGAGTCCTCGACCGACATCGACTGGCGCGCACCGGTGTCGAACCTGACGATCCTGCTGTCGTCGCACGTGTGGCGGCAGGACCACAACGGGTTCTCGCACCAGGACCCCGGGTTCCTCGACGTCGTGGCGTCCAAGCAGCAGGACCTGGTCCGGATCAAGTTGCCCGCCGACGCGAACACGCTGCTCGCCGTCGCCGCGCACGCGTTCGAGACGACGGACCGCATCGAGGTCATCGTCGCCGGCAAGCACCCCGAGCCGGTGTTCCTGTCCCTCGAGGACGCCGTCGCCCACGCGGCGGCCGGCTTCGGTGTCTGGGACTGGGCCGGCACGGAGCAGACCGTGGGCCACGCCGACGTCGTGCTCGTCAGCGCCGGCGACGTCCCGACCGTCGAGACGATCGCCGCCGCCGACATCATCCGGAAGCACGCGCCCGACGTCGGCGTCCGCGTGGTCAACGTCGTCGACCTGCTGTCGATCGGCGACCCGCGCAAGCACGACCACCCGGCGTCGGACGAGCGCTACGACGAGGTCTTCCTGCCCGGCACGCCCGCGGTCTTCGCCTTCCACGGCTACCCCTCGCTCGTGCACAACCTGACCTACCGCCGGCACGGGCACGACGACCTGCACGTGCACGGCTTCCTCGAGCAGGGCACGACCACCTCGCCCTTCGACATGCTCATGCGGAACGACATGGACCGGTACGCCCTCGCGCACGACGCGCTCACCCGCGTCGCCGACGGGTCCGACCGGTTCGACGACCTGCTGACGGCCCTCACCGACGCACGCGCCGCCGCTCGAGAGTTCGCCTACACGAACGGCGAGGACCACGAGGCGGTCGCCGGATGGGAGTTCACCGGCTGGCCGCAGGACGGGGCCTCGGACGGCGGCACGGGTGGCGACCCGGGACAGGGCGAGACCGAGGGGGGCCGCTCCCGGTCGTTGACCGGACGGCCGGTCCGGAACGCGTGCCGGTCGGCGGCCGTCCGGCCGGCCGGTCTAGGGTTGGCCGGTGCAGTCGTTCTCTGTCCGGTCGCTCGTGGAGCACCCCGCGCTCCGGTTCCTGGTCGTCGGTGGTCTCGGTTTCGTCATCACGATGGGCATCAACTACGGGCTGAAGTTCTTCGTCATCCCGCAGCACCCGGTGACGGCCCTGGCGATCGGCATCATCGTCGCGACGGTCGTGTCCTACTTCCTCAACAAGAAGTGGTCCTTCGGTGACCGTGGCGAGCTGCACACCGGCCACGAGGTCCTGCTGTTCGTCATCGTCAGCGTGATCGGCGTCGGCCTCAACTCGGCACCGCTCTGGATCTCCCGCTACGTCCTCGGTCTGGAAGTGCCGAACGTGTCGCTCGCGGGGCAGGAACTCGCCGACTTCATCAGCGGCCCCGTGATCGGCACGCTCATCGCGATGGTCTTCCGCTACTGGGCGATGAACCGCTTCGTGTTCCCGGCGCGGCCTGCCACGCTGGACGCGTGACCGACCTCGTCGTCCCGGCGCCGGGCCTCCCGACCGTTCCCACGAGCACCGGTGGCCGGTTCCCGGTCCGTCGCGTGTACTGCGTCGGACGCAACTACGCAGCGCACGCGCGCGAGATGGGCCACGACCCGGACCGCGAGCCGCCGTTCTTCTTCGGCAAGCCGGCAGACGCGCTCGTGACGGACGGCGCCGACTCCCCCGTACCCGACCCTGACCGCCCGACTGGAGTACGAGGTCGAACTCGTCGTCGCCCTCGGTGGGGGTGGCCGGGACGTGTCCGTCGCCGACGCGCTCGGACTCGTCTGGGGGGTACGCGGTCGGCATCGACCTCACCCGCCGGGACCTGCAGGCCGAGGCGAAGCGACTCGGGCGTCCGTGGGACCTGGCGAAGGGGTTCGACCACTCCGCACCGATCGGCACGATCGTCCCCGCAGCCGGTGTCGACCCGACGTCCGGGGCCGTCACCCTGCACGTCGACGGGGACCTGCGGCAGTCGGGCGACCTGGCGGAGCAGATCTGGAGCGTCGCCGAGACGATCGCCGCGCTGTCCCGTTCCGTCGCGCTCGCGCCCGGCGACCTGCTCTTCACCGGCACCCCCCGAGGGCGTCGGGCCGGTGGCGCGCGGGTCGGTGCTGCGCGGCGCGGTGGACGGTGTCGGGGTCGTCGAGACGCACGTCGTCTGACGCGGCCCTCCCCGGCTCGCTCCGGACGCCGGCCGTCCTGGGAGGACTCCGAGGCGCCCGGCGTACACCGGACCCCGAACGCTGCGAGGGGTACGGCAGCGATCCGCAGACAGGACGTGCAGCAGCTGCAACGGGGCAGCCGAGCGTGTCCGGATCATGGAGGTGGTCCTGTGGAGGAACACGACCTGCTCGCCACGTCGTGGACGTGGGCCGGGCGTGAACCGGTGCGGGAGCGTGTCCGCGCGGTGGCCGACGCCGGCTTCGCGGGGCTCGCTCTCGCGCTCGACGACCTGCACGAGGTCCGCGCCACGACCGGCTTCGCGGACCTGCGCCGGATGCTCGACGACGCCGGCGTGGTCTGGGTCCAGCTCGGCACCCTCGGTGACTGGTGGTCGACACCGGGCCGGGACGACCAGGAGGCCGACCGCGGCGTCCTGCTCGAAGCAGCGGCGACCCTGGCCGCCTGGCAGGTCGTCGTGCGGGCGGACCACTCGGTTCCCGGGGCGTCACCGGCGGTGATGGGTGAAGCGTGGAACCACCTCGCGGTGCAGGCCGAGGGCGTCGGCGCCCGTCTGGTGCTCGAGCCGGAGCCGTGGTCGAACCTGGCGACCGTCGAGCGCGCCTCGCGGTTCGTGGTGGCGGGTCACCCGAACGGCGGGCTGGTGCTCGACGCGATGCACGCGCTGCGCGGTGGGTCGACCCTGGCCTCGATCGCGCAGGGCGTGGCGCCGTCCGCCCTCGCCGCGGTCGAGCTCAGCGACGGACTGCTGCACACCCCGAACGGGATGACGCTCGCCGACGAGTCGCGGGACGGCCGCTACCTGCCCGGTTCCGGTGCCTGGGACCTGCCCGGGTTCGTCCGTACGGTCCGCGGCCTGGGGTTCGCCGAGCCGTGGGGCGTGGAGGTCCGGACCCCGGCGCTCCGGGCGAGGCCCCTGCAGGACGCCCTGCGGATCGCTGCGGCGGCGACCCGTGCCGTGCTCGACGCGGCCGATGCCCAGGGTGCGCCGCCCGCACCGGCGATGCCGACCTCGGTCGCGCCGACCTCGGCCGTCGACTTCGACCAGCCACGGCCGCCGGTCGTGCCGGACGGGGTCCTGCGTCGCCGAACCGGTCCAGCGACGTCCGCGTAGCGTGGCGGACATGACTGATCAGGCACACCCCGGGAACGACGAAGCGCTGCGTGCCTCCCAGGAGGCCATCGACGAGGCGAAGGCCGCCGCGGCGGACGCCGGTGAGGCGGACGAGCGTGCCGCAGCGGAGGAAGACCTGCCGCTGGAGTCGGGGGAGCGCCGCCGCGGACGGGCCCGCGCCCGCAGCCTGACGCCGATCGGCTCGGCCTGACGCCGGGCAGCTCCGTCTGACGCGGTCGGCTCGACCGGAGCGTGGGCCGGTCTCGCGCGGTCGGCTCAGTCGTCGACCTGGTCGCCGAGGAAGTCGGCGTAGGTCGCTTCCGGGTCGGTGACGCTGCCCGCGTCCACCATCTGCCGGTCGTCGTGTCGTCCGCCGACGGCCGCGCCACCGGCGGCGTCCTGCTTGCCACGCGGGTCCTGCGTCGCGTCACCGCGCTGTCCCTGCGTGAACGGCGGCAGGTACTTGCTCGCGTCCATGTCGCGTCCTTCCGTCTCGAGGACCGTAACAGCCACGCTCGCGGCAGCAGGCGGTCGTGCCGAGATCGTCCCCCCGCTGCCGTGGACAACGGGGGGACGGAAGTTCGCCCCCGGCGGACCTCATGCTCGTGCATGCGGATTCCGGACCGGCTCAGTCGGGCACGACCTCCTCGGGGACCTCGCGGACGACGTCCTCCGGGGACTTGTCACTGCGCCAGCCCCGCCACGACGGCTGACGCAGCCGTCCGTCGCCCGTCCACTCCGCGAACTCGACCTCCGCCACCCGCTCGGCGGCGACCCAATGCGCATCGCGCGCGTCCGGCCGGGGCACGTCGACGAACGGCGACGCATCCCGCTCCAGCCCGTCGAGCAGCGCGCCGATCTCGTCGAGGTCCCGGTCACGGAACCCGGTGCCGACCTTGCCCACGTACACCAGGCCGTCGTCGCCGGGGATCCCGAGCAGCAGCGAGCCGATGCCCCCCCGCTCGCCGTCCGGCCCCGGGCTTCCAGCCACCGACGACCACCTCCTGCGTGGCGTGGTGCTTCAGCTTCAGCCACGACTCGGACCGCCGCCCCCTCGACGTACCGCGAGGAGCGCTTCTTGGCGACGACTCCTTCGAGCCCGCGCTCCCGCGACGCGGACATCGCCGCCGGAAGGTCTCCGTCGAACGCCGGCGGCACCTCGATCGCGCCTCCGGGCTCGACCACGGTCGTCAGCGCCTCGCGCCTGGCGGTGTAGCCGAGCCGGGTGAGCTCGTGGCCGTCCGCCTCGAGCACGTCGAACAGGAACAAGCGCACCGGGGTGCTGGCCTGTGCGGCGGCCACCTCGCGCGGCTTCGTCAGTCCCATCCGGTTCTGCAGCAGCTGGAAGGACGGCCGTCCGTGGTCGTCGAGCGCCACGACCTCGCCGTCGAACACGCCGTCGACCCCAGCCCGCTCCCCGAGTTCCTGCAGCTCCGGGTACTGGTCCGTGAGGTCGTTGCCGTTCCGGCTGAGCAGGCGGACGGCGCCGTCGCGGACGGTCGCCAGCGCCCGGACCCCGTCCCACTTCATCTCGAACGCCCACTGGCGCGGGTCGAGTGCCGGCTCGCCCTTCTGCAGCGACGCCTGCATGGTGCGGCGTTCGGCCGGCTCCGTGGACGCGGACGCCGCCCGGTCGATCCGCTCACGGCCCGCGGCGCTCGACCGGGAGGCCCTCCCGGCGTCCGCCCCGTCCGTCACCGCGCCCTGGTCGGGCTGGTCCTTCGTGCGGTGGATGAGCCAGTTCTTCTCGTCACCACCGCGACCGCGCCCCCCGGGTGTGCAGGAGCGCGAGCCGTCGGACGCCGTTCGTCCGTCCGTGCAGCGTGACGATGACCTCCTCGCCCTCGCGCCACTTCTCGAGCTCGTACGTCCCGTCGTCCCAGATCGTGACCGTGCCCCCCGCCGTACTCTCCGGCGGGGATGACGCCCTCGAAGCCGCCGTACTCCAGCGGGTGGTCCTCGGTCTGCACGGCCAGGTGGTTCGCGCCCGGGTCGGTCGGCTCCCCCCTTCGGGAGCGCCCAGCTCACCAGCACGCCGTCGTGCTCCAGGCGGAAGTCGTGGTGGTTCCGGGTCGCGTGGTGCTCCTGGATGACGAACGTCGGCTTCCCGTCGGTCCGCACGGTCGGCGACGCCTGCGGCACCGGTTCCGGGGTCCTGGACGCGTCCCGCTTAGCCCGGTACGTCGACAGGCGGTCCTGCAGCTCCTGCCGTTCCTGCCGCTCGCGCTCGTTCACCGCCTCCGTGCGCGCGCCGTCCCAGCGCCCGGCATCGGCTCGTCCGACCCCGAGGGACGCCGCGGCGACCGGGTGCAGCAGGTCACCGAGCACCGGCACCCGCTCGAGGACCTCGTCCAGCGTCAGGTGTGCCAGGCCAGGCTCGGTCAACTCCTCCCACGTCCGGGGCGCAGCGACCGTCGGCAGCGACCGGCCGCGCAGGGAGTACGGCGCGATCGTCGTCTTGTTGCCGTTGTTCTGCGACCAGTCCACGAACACCTTGCCGGCCCGCTCCGCGCGGCTCATCGACGACAGGACCAGGTCCGGCATGTCCTGCTCCAGCGCCCGCGCCAGTTCGTGCGCCACGTCCGACACCTGCTGGGCCGTCGCCTTCCCGTCGAGTGCCGCGTACAGGTGGATGCCCTTCGACCCGGAGGTCACCGGGTACGGCTCGAGTCCCATCCCCTGCAGCACCGCCCGGGCGGCCAGCGCCACCTCGACGCACTCCGGCAGCCCGACGCCCTCACCCGGGTCCAGGTCGAGGACGAGCCGGTCCGGGTTCTGGTGCCCGCCGCGCGGACCGAACCGCCACTGCGGCACGTGCAGCTCGAGCGCGGCCTGCTGCGCCGTCCACACCAGCGTCGGCATCTCGTCCACCACCGGGTACTCGACGTCGTGGTGCTCGTGCGAGATCGTGTGGTGCCGGATCCAGTCCGGGGCCGAGTCGGGCAGGTTCTTCTCGAAGAAGACCTTGCCGTCGACGCCGTTCGCCCACCGCTTCCGGGTCATCGGGCGGCCGGTGACGTGCGGGATCATCCACGGCGCGATGCGCTCGTAGTACTCGATGACCCGCCCCTTGGTCGTGCCGGTCTCCGGGTAGAGCACCTTGTCGAGGTTCGTCAGCGCCAGACGACGGTCCCCGACCTGCACCGTCGTCTTCTTCGTCACCGGGCTCACAGGGCGACCCCGGTCGCACCGCCGACCGTGAGCGTCGTGCCCGACGTGTACGACGACTCCGGGCCGGCGAGGTACACGTACGCACTGGCGAGCTCGACCGGTTGTGCGGGCCTGCCGAGCGGGGTGTCCTGTCCGTAGGCCGCGATCTCGTCCCCGGGGTAGCTGATCGGCTGCAGCGGGGTCCACACCGGGCCGGGGACGACCGTGTTCGCCCGGATGCCCTTCGACGCCAGCTGGCGGGCGAGCCCGTTCGTGTACGTGATGATGGCGGCCTTCGTCGCCGCGTAGTCGATCATCCGGTCCTGGGGCAGGTACGCCGACACCGAACTCGTCGTGACGATCGCGCTGCCGGGTGCCATGTGCGGCACCGCAGCCCGGGTCAGCCAGAACAGCGAGTAGAGGTTCACCTTCATCGTCCGGTCGAAGTCCTCGGTGGTCTGCTCCGTGATGTCCTCGTGCACCTTCTGGTGCCCGGCGACGAGCACCAGCGCGTCGAGTCCGCCGAGTAGGTCGACCGCAGTCCGCACGAGTTCGTCGCAGAACGGTTCGTCGGTCAGGTCGCCCGGGAGCATCACCGCCGTGCGACCGAGGTCGGCGATGACGTCCCGCACCTCGGTCAGGTCCTCGATCTCCTCGGGCAGGGCGTTCAGGGCGACGTCCGCCCCCTCCTTCGCCATCGCGATCGCCGCGGCCCGGCCGATGCCCGAGTCCGCCCCGGTCACGAGCACGCGGTACCCGCGCATCCGCCCGGTGCCCTGGTAGCTCGTCTCGCCGTGGTCGGCCGGCGGGTCGAGGTCCGCTGCGCGGCCGGACCCCTGTTGCGTCTGCGCGGGGAACGGCGGACGGGCGTACTGCTCCCGGGGGGTCCTGCTTGTCGAGCTGGCTCATGGCCCCATCGTGCTCGCGGAACCGGGCCGGCGACACAGGAGCGGCGACCTCCGTGGAGAACGCGAGCCGCGCCTCCCGGCTGTGGAGGGCGAGCGGCCGCCCGCCGCACCTGCCGATCCGCTCGGAACTGAGCGCCGATCCGCATGCATCCGGGCATCATGAGCGCATGAGGTCGATCTGGAAGGGCTCCATCGCGTTCGGGCTCGTCAACGTGCCGATCAAGGTGTACGCGGCGACCGAGACGCACGACGTCTCGCTGCACCAGATCCACGACGAGGACAAGGCCCGCATCCGGTACAAGCGCGTCTGCGAGCTCGGCCACGAGGTCGAGTACGGCGACATCCAGAAGGCGTACGACGACGGCGAGAAGACCGTGGTCCTCACCTCCGACGACTTCAAGCAGCTGCCGCAGGAGCAGTCGCACGAGATCGAGGTCCTCGAGTTCGTGCCCGTCGACCAGGTCGACCCGATGATGTTCGAGAAGACGTACTACCTCGAGCCGGACTCGCGCTCCCCGAAGGCGTACGTGCTCCTCCGCAAGACCCTCGAGCAGACCGACCGCCTGGCGATCGTGCAGTTCACCCTCCGTCAGAAGACCCGGCTCGGGGTGCTCCGCGTGCACGACGACGTGCTGCTGCTCCAGGGGCTCCTGTGGGGCGACGAGGTCCGTGCGGCGGACTTCACGGCCCTCGACACCTCGGTGAAGGTCAGCGCGAACGAGCTGAAGATGTCGTCCTCGCTCGTCGAGAGCATGTCGACCGACTTCGACCCGGACCGGTACACGGACGAGTACCAGGAGGAGCTGCAGCAGCTCATCGACGCGAAGCTGGAGTCCGGTGACGACGTCGACACCGCGGAGACGTTCGGCAAGGACGCGGCTGACGACGACGACACCGGTGGGGACGTCATCGACCTGATGGCGGCGCTGCGCGCGTCCGTGGACAAGAACCGGTCGGGAGGCTCGGGGGGCGCGTCCGGCGGGGCGATCGCGGAAGCAGGGCGGTGGCTCCGGCGAGTCGACGTCAGACGACGATGCGGCCGCTGAGGAGGCGCCTGCGAAGCGGACACCGGCGGCGAAGAGGTCGACGCGCAAGACCCCGGCCGCGAAGGCCTCGGCGGGCGGGTCGTCGACGAGCAAGGCGTCAGCGAGCAAGGCGTCGGCGGACGGAGCGCCGGCAGCGAAGGCCCCTGCCGAGAAGACGTCGACGAAGAAGACCCCGGTCAAGGCACCGGCCGCGAAGCAGAAGGCGAGCTAGCCCCGCCGCGCGCTCACTCCTCGACGTCGCGCGAGGTGCGGCGCAGCACCGTCGGCAGCGTCGTCCACAGCGCGGCGGTCCCCACGAAGACGACGACGCCGGCGACCACGCCCCCGCGGTCCCCGAGCACCACGTCGAACACGAACAGCACCGTGCCGGCGAACAGCAGTGCGCTCGCGATGAGGGCCGTGAGCAGGATGACGTTGCCCACCCGGACCAGGTCGTGCTTCTGCCGCTGCCGGAACACCAGGCGGTGCGTCGCGACCGCGGACAGCGCGACCACGGTGACGACGACGGCGAGCACGACGAGCACGAGGTAGACCGTCTCCTGCAGCGCGGTGAGGGACGCGAAGCGCTGCTGGAACGGCAGCGTCAGCAGGAACCCGGCGAGGATCTGCGTTCCGGTCTGGACGATGCGCAGCTCCTGCTGGATGTCGGACCAGTTGCGGTCCCAGCGCTCTGCGGGGGGTCTCGTTCCGTCCCCGCTCGGTGCGGTGGACGTCACGGTCGGTGGTGCTCATGGTCTGGATCGAACCACGTCGCGCCCCGGCTCGACCTCCCGCGGCACAGACCGGCTGCTCCGCCGCGGGAGACGGCGGACGATCAGCGACTGATCTTCTTCATCGTGACCGGGCGACCGAAGATGTTCGTCTCCCCGGGCGCGAGCGTCAGACCCCCCTGAGGTCCACTCGAACCGCGAGCGACGGTCGCCGGGCGCCATCTGCGCGATGTTCTTCCAGGTCCCGGTGCGCGTCCCCGCTCCGCTGTAGCCGTAGGGCACGTTCGCAGCGGACCGCATGCAGAGCGACGTCGTGGAGCAGCCCGGCGTGACGGGGTTCAGCGCGCGCCCGAGGGGCGTCTCAGCCGACACGGCCGCGACCACCTCGCTCGTGTCCGGGTCGGTCAGCAGAACGGCGCCGCCCGCAGCACGCACGGCGCTGATGTCCGACGCGGTCTGGGTGCGCCCGATCTGCTCGAGCGCACTGACGACGCCGGCAGACGTGGTGGGAGGTGCCGCCTCGGTGGACGGCACGGCTCCGGACGGGAGCGCAGTCGTGATGAGCAGGAGCGGAACGGTCGCGAGCATGGTGAGGGTCATCGCTCCACTCTACTGATGTTCCAGTACTTCAGTGGACCGGTGTGGAGAGGATGATCAGGCGGGCTGACACGCCGCCGCGAGGTCGAGCGCCCCGACGAGCTCGGAGTCGGACCCGAGCGCTGCCGGCCGGACCTGGACCGCCCGGGCGATCGCCGGCTGCGCCGAGCGGCGGACCCCGGCGAGCTCGGCGAGCGCGGCGAGCTCGGCGAGCTCGGCGCGAGTCGAGCCTCCCCCGGCGCGCACCGCGGCGAGGACCTCGTCCCGCGTGCGGTCGCGGAGCGACGCCCGACACCGTTGACCGTCATGGCCCGATGGTGAAGCGACTCGCCGTCGGCCTTCAGTCTGGAGGCGGCCGAAAAACATGACGGCCCCGCACATTTGTGCATTGACAGTCCCCTCCAAAGCCGAATAGCGTCCGGGATTGTTCCGTCAGACCCCTCGCGTCGGTCGGGACGACCTGAGACGCAGGGACGCGGCGCGGGTCGACGCCGACGCGTCCGACGTTGTCAGGGAGGACAACTCGATGCATGTGGAGAACAGGCGGCCCCTCGTGGTCGCCGCGAAGGCCGCCCTCGCGGCCGGGGTCACGGGGGGCGCTCGTCGTCGCCGGGACCGGGCTCGCGCAAGCGGCCACCACCAACCCGAACCCCGGGCCCCTCGAGAAGGCGAACGCCGCGCTGAGCAAGGAAGCGGCGACCCAGGGCATGGTCCTGCTCGAGAACAACGACTCGGCGCTGCCGATGGCGAGCAGCGGGACGGTGGCCGTCTACGGCGTCGGCGCCTACGCGACCGTCAAGGGCGGCACCGGCTCGGGCGCGGTGAACAACCGCTCGTCGGTCTCCGTGCGTCAGGGCCTCGAGAACGCGGGCTACCAGATCACCACCGACCGGGCGTACTCGGACGCGGTGAAGACGGCGTTCGACGCGAAGTACGGCAACACCAGCGGCGGCGGGATCTTCGGCCCCACCATCGACTACTCGTCCGTCGAGCAGCGCCTCACCCGCACCACCGTGCAGCCGACAGCACCGACCGACACCGCGCTCTACGTGCTGTCCCGCAACTCCGGTGAGGGTGCGGACCGGTCGTCCGGCGCCGGCGACTACCAGCTGACCGACCTCGAGAAGGACGACCTCCAACTCATCGGACAGACCTACGGCAAGGTCGTGGTGGTCCTCAACGTCGGCGGGGTCGTCGACACGGCGTTCTTCGACCAGATCAACGCGGCGGCCGTCGACCCGGACGGCGGGAAGCCGCTCGACTCGATGCTCCTCATGAGCCAGGCCGGGCAGGAGGGCGGCACGGCACTGACCGAGGTGCTCAACGGCACCGTCACCCCCCTCGGGCAAGCTCACCGACACCTGGGCGTCGAAGTACTCGTACTACCCGGCCTCCGGGTCGTTCGCGAACAACGACGGCAACAGCGCCGAGGAGCAGTACACCGAGGGCATCTACGTCGGGTACCGGTACTTCGACTCGATGTACGGGTCGATCAACCGCGCCGACCCGGCGAGCGTCGTCGACTACCCCTTCGGCTTCGGTCTGTCGTACACGCAGTTCCAGGTGGAGCCGCTCGGCGTCACGGCGGACATGTCGTCCGTGACGGTCAAGGCACGCGTGACGAACGTCGGGACGGAGGCGTCGGGCAAGGACGTCGTCCAGACGTACTTCTCGGCCCCGCAGACCGGACTCGACAAGCCGTACCAGCAGCTCGCGGGCTCGGCGAAGACCGACAGCCTCGCCCCCCGGCGCCTCGCAGACCGTCACCATCCGGTACAACACCACCGACATGGCGTCGTACGACCAGGAAAAGGCCACGAACGTGATGGAGGCCGGCGACTACGTGATCCGCGTCGGTGACTCGTCGCGCAACACGACCGTCGCCGCGAAGCTCCGCCTCGGCGCGACCACGACCGTCGAGCAGCTGTCGAACCAGCTCGACGACCAGGCCCCGGCCACCGAGCGCACCAGCGACCCGGCCGACTTCTTCACCTACCCGGACGAGGAGCGCCAGCTCGCCGACGCACCGGTCCTGCCCCTCGACACGACGGGCTTCGCCGCGCCGGACCACTCCTCGAAGGAGGAGCAGGACGTCCCCGTCGGCACCGACTCGCCGTACTACGCGCTCGACCGCGACACGATCGCCTCGGTCACCGCGTACGTCGACGCGGCCAGCACGAACTGGGAGGGCACCGGCGCGCCGTACCAGGCGAAGACCGGAGAGGAGACCGAGGGCGTCACCGTCGTCCCGGGCTCGACCCTGTTCGACGTCAAGACCGGCAAGATCTCGATGGAGCAGTTCGTCGCGGGGCTGAGCGCCACGCAGCTCGCGAACATCGTCGAGGGCGCCAGCGCCGCCGGGACGACCGCGACCGCCGTCGGCGCCGCCGGGTACACGACCGCCAAGTACGAGGACCTCGGCCTGCCGGGCATGACCCTCGCCGACGGTCCCGCCGGTCTGCGCATCACGCAGAAGATCGCCTCCAACCCGGCGACCTACCAGTTCGGGACGGCCTGGCCGATCGGCACGCTGCTCGCGCAGACGTGGGACCCCGAGCTCGTCCAGCGCGTGGGTGAGGCCGTCGGCCAGGAGATGTCGGAGTACGGCGTCTCGCTGTGGCTCGCACCGGGCATGAACATCCACCGCGACCCGCTCAACGGCCGCAACTTCGAGTACTACTCGGAGGACCCGCTGCTCACCGGGCTCATCGCCGCGGCGACCACGAAGGGCGTCCAGAGCATCCCGGGCGTCGGCGTCACGATCAAGCACTTCTACGGGAACAACCAGGAGACCGCTCGCACCACGTCGAACGACGTGATCAGCGAGCGTGCGAGCCGCGAGATCTACCTGCGCGGGTTCGAGATCGCCGTGAAGAGCGCGCAGCCGATGTCGGTGATGACGTCGTACAACAAGGTCAACGGCACGTACGCGTCCGGCAGCTACGACCTGAACACGGACGTGCTCCGCGGCGAATGGGGTTTCGCCGGCACGGTCATGACCGACTGGGGGGGCCGGTCCGCGCACCGGCGCGACGGGCGTCATGTACGCGGGCAACGACCTCATCGAGCCGGGCGGCAACCCGAACGAGGTGCTGAACGCCCTGAAGAAGGTCGACCCGACGATCGACGTGTCGGGCCTCCCGGCCTACAACCGGACGGTCACGCCGACCCGCACCTCGTACTCCTGGCAGTTCGGCGGCCTCGTGCCGTCGGCCACCGGGACCGAGACGCTGTCGACGACGGTCGACGCGACGACCGACCTGTCGAAGGCGCCGCTCTCCGGCACCACGACGCGGGATGCGATCAACAACGAGACGTACGCCGGCAACGCGCGCTACGCCTCCGTCCAGGCCGCCTACGCCGACGTGACCGCACTGCTCTCGGGCACCGCGCTCACTGCGGCGCAGAAGGCCGGGATCACCGTGTCCGACGTCCGACGTCAGGACCCGGCCGACCCCGCGTCGCCGGTCGTCGCCTACACGGTGACAATCCGCGGCTCCTACCCCGCCACCGGCTACAACCTGCGCCTGGGTGACCTGCAGCGCAGCGCGAGCCGGATCCTCACGACCGCGTCCCAGACCGCCGGCTTCCAGCAGCTCGCCGGCCAGAAGGGCGTGGCGGGCATCACCGTCGAGCCGTACACGGCGCAGTTCTCCGACCTGACCAGCTACCAGACGGTCACGAAGGGTCGTGTCCTGACGAACCAGACGGGCGACGGGCCGTCGGTCGCGATCACTGCCTCACCGTCGGCGAACGCCGCGGGCTGGACGGACGCACCGGTCGAGGTCCGGGTCACGTCGACGGACGACGACGCGCGGCTCTACCTGTCCGTGGACTCCGGCGAACTCCTGCCGGCGACCGACCCCGTGGCGATCTCCGACGAGGGCGAGCACCAGCTCCGAGCCCTCGCGGTGGGCGCGGACGGGTCGATCTCGACGCTCCTCGAGCAGACGGTGCGCATCGACACGACCGACCCGGTCGCCCGGGTCACCAGCTCCACGACGGGCAAGCTGACCCTGACCGCCACCGACGCGCTCTCCGGCGTCGACGCAATCCAGTACTCGCTCGACGGGACCACCTGGAAGACGTACACGGGACCGGTCGCGATCGCCGACACGCCGAAGGCCGTGCGGTACCGGGCGGTCGACGTGGCGGGCAACACCAGCCCGGCCAAGACGAAGACCGTCACGGCACCGAAGGCCGCTCCGGTCGTCACGAAGCAGCCGGTCGCGAAGGTCTCCGTCACCGTGGGCACGAAGGTCACGCTCACGGCGACCGCCTCCGGTTCGCCGACACCGATCGTCCGGTGGCAGCGCAGCAGCGACGGCGGGAAGAGCTGGACCACGGCCTCGGGTGCCACGAAGACGAGTTGGACGTTCACCGCCGCCGCAGCGACGGACGGGAAGCAGTACCGAGCCGTCTTCACGAACGGGTCCGGCAAGGCGATCAGCTCCGTCACGAAGGTGTCGGTGACCACCCGGAAGTGATCCATCACCAGCCCGTGTGAGCAGCGGGGCACCGTCCGTCGAGGGCGGTGCCCCGCTGCCGTGTCACCTGCGCGGAACACGCGTCCGGGACACTGGTCGGATGACTCCACAAGAGCCAGGGAGCCTCTCCCCGTCGTCACCCGAGACCGCCGGCCCGCCCGTCACCGTGTCCATCACCCGCCTCGTCGAACCCGACCGCATCCCGGAGGTCACCCGCTGGGTGCAGTCCGGCGTGAACCTCGCCAACCGCTACCCGGGGTTCCTCGGCTCGGGATGGGTGCGGTCGACGGCGCAGTCCCGCGAGTGGCACATGCTCTACCGGTTCGCCGACCACGACTCGTTGACGACGTGGGAGAACTCGGACGACCGCCTGCGGTGGCTCGACCTCGGCCGTGACCTGGTGGTCGAGTCGCGGGTCGAGAAGCGCACCGGCATCGAGGGGTGGTTCGACGTGCCGCAGGACGCCCCGGCCTCGACCGCTCCCCCCGCGCTGGAAGCAGGCGGTGAGCATCTGGCTCGGGTTCTTCCCGGTGAACCTGGTCTTCACGGTCCTGGTCGGGTGGCTGCTGCCGTCCTTCGCGGGCCTGTCGGCGCTGCCCCGCGTGCTCATCACGACGCTCGTGCTCACGCCGATCATGACGTTCTGGGTGCTGCCGTTCGTGACGAAGCTCATCCGCCCCTGGCTGCTGGCTCCGCCCCGCAGGTGACGCTCCCGCAGCTCGTGGGGAGGGGCTAGCCGAGGACGGACAGCTGGTCGAGCCGTTCGAGGATGACGCCCTCGCGGAGTGCCCACGGGCAGATCTCGAGCGACGCGAGGTCGAAGATGTCCAGGCACGCCTCGGCGACGAGCGCACCGGCGACGACCTGGTGCGCTCGACTCGGGGAGACGCCCGGCAGCGCGGCGAGCTCCTCGACCGTCATCGTCAGCAGCGCGGGCAGCCGCTCGCGCAGCACCGCGCCGTCGAGCACCCGCGGGACGAGGGCGCCCGCGGCCGACGGGGCAGCGCCGCAGATCCGGGCGATCGAGCGGAAGGTCTTCGAGGTCGCGACGGCCCGGTCCGGTGCCCCGGCACGGAGCAGCCGACCGGCGTCACGGGCGATCTCGACGCGGATCTCGTGTCGGATGCGCCGCACGTCGTCGTCCGTGGGCGTCCCCGCGGTGGAGAACGAGCGCGCGAGGCGGGCGGCCCCGATCGGCATCGACCACGCCACGTCAGGGGCCTCGTCGGCACCGCCGGCGATCTCGAGCGACCCACCGCCGATGTCGAACACCGCCAGGCGCCCGGCGGACCAGCCGAACCAGCGCCGGACGGCGAGGAACGTCAGCCGGGCCTCGTCGGACCCGGACAGGACCGCCAGCTCGACGCCGGTCTGCTCCTGGACGTGGGCCAGGACGGCTTCGGAGTTGACCGCGTCACGCACCGCCGATGTCGCGAAGCCGAGCATCTCCTCGCACCCGCGGTCCTCGGCCACGCGGACGGACTGCGACACGAAGTCGGTGAGCGCGTCGATCCCGACCTGTGTCACCGCGCCGCGGTCGTCGAGGTGCTCCGCGAGCCGGAGCGCCTGCTTGAACGACGACGCCGGCAGCGGCGCGGCTCCTCCGTGGGCATCGACGACGAGCAGGTGACCGGTGTTCGAACCGATGTCGAGGACTCCGACGCGCATGCGCCCACGCTAGCGGGAGCGACCGGGCCGGGACGCCGGGAGGCCCGGACCGCGTCCGCAGGGGCGCCTCGCGGTGCGGCTACCGGTCCCGGCTGGCCGTCGGGACCGGCGACATCGGCGAGCCGCATCTGCGGGATGAAGAGCGCGAGCACGAACGCCACGGTGATGAACGGCAGCAGGTTCCAGAACACCGGCGACCGAACAGCGGGGACCCGGATGGGGGGAGGGTCAGAGCGCCTTCGCGAAGCAGTACGACCACGGCATGGTCTCGGCGTACGGCTCGTACACGTCGATGCGCTGCCACCCGGTCTTCTCGTACAGCGCCACGGCTTCGGGCTGCTTGTCGCCGGTCTGCAGGATCAGACGCTCGGCCCCCCTGCTCTCGCCCGACCCGCGCGCACTCGTCGAGCAGCGCGGTCGCCGCTCCCTTGCCCCGCGCGGCAGCCAACACGATGAGGCGCTTCAACTCGATCTCGTCCCCGAGCCGACGCACCGCGATGTGCCCGAGCACGGAGCCGTCCTCGTCGATCGCGAGCAGGGAGGTGACGACCGTCGTCGGGTCCACGGAGAGCACGCGGTTCCGCTCGGCCGTGACCTCGGGGGGCCTCACCGGGGTTCGAGTCGCCGTAGCGCTCGTGCATCTCCTCGTCCATGGTCGCGCGGAGTGCGACTCCGCGCGGGTCTTCCCAGGGCACGCGTTCGATGGTGATCACGATCGTCCATCCTGACACGGTGGCCGGTGCGCCGGAGCACGCTCCGGCACGCGCGTCACGCGTGGCGACCGAGCGAGCCGATCGGGCTGTCGTCCAGGTCCGCCAGCAGCGCGGCCGGGTCGTCGTACACGGCGGCCGCCCCGGCTCCCCGGAGCTCGTCGCCACCGATGCCGCCGGTCATCACCCCGACGCACGTGACCCCCCACGCGGCCGGAGGACTCGACGTCCCACATGGCGTCGCCGACCATGACGGCGGACCCGGCGTCGACGCCGACCTTCTCGAGTGCCACCCCGATGATGTCCGGGGCCGGCTTCGCCTGCTCGACGTCCTCACCGCCCGTCACCGCCGTGACCCACTCGTCCGCGTCGAGGAGTTCGAGCAGACGGTCGAGTTCGTTCTGCGGCGCGCTCGTCGCGAGGACCACGGCGTGCCCGCGCGCGGCGACGGCCTCGAGCAGTTCGCGGGACCCGGGCAGCAGGCGGAGTTGCGGCATGTGCTCGGAGTAGAACGCGGTGTGGAACTGCTTAGCCGTGTCACGAACCTCGTCGGAGGCGTCGGGCAGGAGTTCCTCGAGCAACTTCGACGAGTCCATCCCGATCGCCCGGTGGATGCGCCACGCGTCCACCGACTCCCCCCGCGGCACGGAAGGCCCGCCACCAGGCGTCGATGTGGGCGTAGTTCGAGTCGGCGAGGGTCCCGTCGATGTCGAAGAGGACGGCGGTGGTGGGTGCATCGGGCATGGTCCCACCCTGCTCTCCGATCGGCGACCGCTGCCACAGGTCCGCGGACGGCGGACGTTCCGTCGCGGAACCACCCCGGGACGGACGGGAGGCCCGGTACCAGCTGGTACCGGGCCTCCCGTCTGGAACTATGTCCGTCAGGCGTTGCGGACGTCGTCCGCGGACGACTGCGCGTTGTCCTTGACGTCGGCCGCGGCGCCCTGCGCCTCGTCCTTGACCGTCTGGGCCGCGTCCTGCGCGGTGCCCTTGAGGTCCTGCGCGTGCTCCTTGGCGGCGTCGACGAGCGGGGCGCTGGCTTCCTTGGCCTGCTCCTTCGCCTTGTCGACGAGCGGCGCTGCCTTGTCCTTCAGCTCACCGGCGAGCTCCTCCTCCTTGGTGGAGGACGGCAGGAGCGACGACGCGAGCCAGCCGACACCGAAGGCGATGAGGCCGACGGCGAGCGGGTTGCCCTTCGCCTTCTCGACGCCGCGCGAGGCGGTGTCCTTGACGGTCCCGGCGGCGTTCGAGCCGGAGCCCGAGACGCTGGAGCGAGCCGAGTCGGCAGCGCCCATCACGGAGTCGCGAGCGCTGCCGGCAGCACCCATGACCGACTCACGGACGTCCTGGAACTTGCCCTTGACCTTCTCGGTCTGGCGGTGGGCGATCTGCGACGGGCTCACCTTGTCGGCGAGCGCGTCGACGTCCGAGCCGAGTGCGCCGCGGGTGCGCTCGATGTCTGCGCGGATCTCGTCTGGGGTGCTCATCAGTTCCTCCCGGTGTTGGGCTTGAGTGTCTCGGGGACTTCCTTGACGGTCTCGACCGTCTGCGGGGCGCCGTTGATCTGCTTGATCTCCTTGCGGCCGCGGGATGCCAGGACCGCCGCGACGATCGCGTAGATGACGGCGATGATCACTGCGGACCATGCGTTGCCGATGAGGTAGCCGAGGCCCCACCACGCGGCGATGGTCAGGAACAGCAGGGCGAAGAGCCCGGCGACGCCTGCGCCGCCGAACATGCCCGCCCCCCTTGCCGGCCTTCTTCGCGGAGTCGGTCAGCTCGGCCTTGGCGAGCGCGACCTCCTGCCGGAAGAGGGTCGAGAGGTCACGCGACACTTCGGAGAGGAGCTCGCCGAGGGGTGTCGTCGCGGCGCGCTCCTCGGGCGTCGGCTGCCCGGGCACCGTCCCACCGGTCGCGCCGGGGGAAGGCTTCGCTCATACGAGCGGCCCCGTCCCGGTCGTCCCGGTCGTGCCAGTGGTACCGAAGCCGGTCGTGCCCGTGGTCCCGAGCCCGGTGGTGTCGTACCCGGTGGTGCTGGTCGGGGTGGCGTCGTAGCCCGCGGTGCCGGAGGTCAGGTCGGCGCTGCGCGCTTCGGCTTCCTTCTCGTGCTTGATCTCCGTCGTGAGCGCCTTGGTGAGGCGACCAGCGAGGATGCCCGCGCCGGCGGCGATCGCGATGAAGGCACCCGGACGGCGTGCGGCGAAGGACTTCACGTCCTCGACGAGCGTGCCGGGTTCGCGACCCTCGAGGTAGCCGGCGAACGAGCTGGCACGGCTGGAGAGGTCGCGGACGACCTTCGCCGCGAGGCCCTGCTCGTCGTCGTTCTCGGCCATCTTGCCGAGCTGGTCACCGATGGTGCGCAGGCCACCGGCGGCACGCTGCTGCTGGCCGGCCGCCTGGTCCTTCAGGGTGCCGGACGCCTGGCCGAAGAGCTGGCGGGCGTGGTCGAACACCTCGGAGGCGACGTTCGCGGCCTGCTCCTTGGCGGTGCCGGCGACGTTCGCGGCCTTCTCCTTGGCGTCACCAGCGACGTCGGAGGCGGCGCCCTTGGCGGCCTGGGCCTTCGCCTTGCCACCGCTCGAGTCCGAGTCGTCGTGACCCGACGAGGCGGACGGCGTGGCGGTCAGGCTGTCCGCGGCGGAGGTGCCGGCGGTGAGCTGGGTGTCGGCGGGGACGGCGTCGAGCGGCTCGAGGTCGTCGAAGCCGGACGGGCGCTCGACGGGCGTGCCGCTGGCGTAGGACGGAACCGTGACGCCGGGGTGGATCTCGTGCCCCTCGGCAGCAGCCGTGGCGTCGTGGATGGGCGTCCCGGAGTCGTTCCCGGGTGGGTTCGTGGTCATGGTCGGCCTTCCGGTCTTCTTCGTCACCGAGGGCGGTGCACCCACGGCGTGTGGATCCGAACCTGCGCGCCGGACACTGGGACGACCTCCAGGAACGCCGATCCACGCGGATCCCGGACGCGATCCTCCCCCAGAACGCCAGACCGCGCCTGGATCGCGGGTTCTTCCCAGTGCCCTCCGGGTTGGCTCGGGCCATGCCCTCCGTCTCGGTCGTGATCCCGGTGCGGAACGACGCCGAGCACCTGCGGCGATGCCTCGCCGCACTGGCCGCCCAGTCCCATCCCGCGGACGAGCTCGTCGTGGTGGACAACGGCAGCTCGGACGACAGTGCGGCGGTGGCACGCGCGGCCGGGGCCGTGGTCCGCAGCGAGCCGGTCCCCGGGATCTCCCGCGCGGCATCAGTCGGCTACGACACGGCGAGCGGCGACGTCATCGTCCGTCTCGACGCCGACTCGGTTCCGCCGCCCGGCTGGATCGCGGCCGCGCTCGGCCTGCTCGAGGACCCGGACGTCGTCGCCGTGACCGGTCCCGGCCGTCCCTCCGACGCCGGGCCCGTCGTGCGTGCGCTCTGGCCGGTCCTCTACATGGGGCCGTACTTCGTGCTCATGCACGGCGCACTCGGCCGCCCGCCGATCTTCGGGTCCGCCACCGCGGTCCGTCGCTCGGCGTGGCTCGCCGTCCGCGACCGTGTGCACCGGGAGGACCCGGACGTGCACGACGACATCGACCTGAGCATGCAGCTCGACCCCGCGTGGCGGGTGCTGGCCGACCGCAGGCTCACGGTGCGGGTCTCCGCGCGGCCGTTCTCGAGCCTGGCGTCCGCCGCACTCCGGACCCGCCGTGCCTTCCACACCTTCCGGGTGAACGGCCGCCGTGCCACGCCGACGCGTCGGTGGGCGCGGCGGGCCCGGGTCGCGTTGCGGGACCGCGACCACGCGTGGTGGCGCGGCCGCTGACCTGACCCGGACCCCGGCCCGCGCCGGAGGCGGAGCCGACCCGCTGACGCTGACGACCACCCCGGGGCTCGTGCGGCTCAGGGCAGGACGACCACCTTGCCGGTGATGCGCCCTGTGCTCGCCTCCGCGTGCAGGGCCGGCAGTGCGTCGAGCGGGATGCGGCGGGTGACCTCGACGTGGAGCGAGCCGTCGTCCACCATCGCGGCCAGTCGCGCCAGGCGGTCGCGGTTCGGCAGCACGAACACGACGGCGGAGCGGACCCCGCGGGTGGCGTCGTCGGGAGCGGCCATCCAGGCGGTGGTGCTCACGACCACGCCACCGTCACGGACGAGGGTGACGAGACGGGTGAACTCCTCGGGCTCGATCGGGGCGAGGTTGAGCAGGACGTCGACCGGTCCGGTGACGGCGTCGGCGAGGTCGGTCGTCGTGTGGTCGACGACCTCGTCCGCGCCCGCTGCCCGGACGGCGTCGGCGCTGCGGGGACTCGCGGTCGCGATGACGTGCACACCCCACTGCTTCGCGAGCTGGACCGCGTACTTCCCGACGACGCCACCGGCTCCGACGACGAGCAGGCGCTGCCCGGCTTCGAGTCCACCGTCGTCGACGAGTGCCTGCCACGCGGTGAGTGCCACGGACGGCAGCGCCGCGGCGTCCTCGAGCGGGATGCTCGTCGGTGCGTGCACCAGGGCCTCGGCGGGTGCGATGACGTACTCGGCAGCGCCGCCGTCGCGCTCCATCGGCAGGAACCCGATGACGGCGTCACCGACGGCGAGCCCGTCGACGCCGGAGCCCAGGGCGTCGACCGTGCCGGAGACGTCGTAGCCGGGGACGTGCGGCAGGACGACCGGGATGGGGAGGAACCCCGCTCGCATGCCGTTGTCGGCGGCGTTGAACGCGGAAGCGGCGACGCGCACGCGCACCTCGCCGGCACCGGGAGTGGGCTGCTCGACGTCGACGGTGCGGAGCACCTCGGGGCCGCCGACTTCGGAGAACTGGATGGCCTTCATGGTCGTTTCCTCTCGTTTTTGCTTCGAGTTCGAAGCACTTGCCAAGAACGTACCACTGCTTCGAACTCGAAGCAACAGGTAGGATGGAGATCGTGCCGGAGACCCCACGCCCACTGACCACCGCGGAGCTGTCCGCCTACCTGTCCTTCACCGAGGTCAGCGCGCTGCTCCGCCCCGCGGTCGAGAAGCAGCTCAAGGACGTCGGAGCGCTCAGCTACGTGCAGTTCCAGCTCCTGGCCCGACTCGGTGACGCCCCGAGCGGGAGCCGGAGCATGACCGACCTCGCCGACGGCGTCGTCTACAGCCGGAGCGGGCTGACGTACCAGGCGCAGTTGCTCGACCAGCGCGGACTCGTGTCGCGGGCTGCCTCCCCCCGAGGACGAACGCCGGGTCGTCGTGTCGATCACCGACGCCGGCCGCGACGTCCTCGCCGCCGTGTTCCCCGGGCACATCGCACTCGTGCGGGAGCTCCTCTTCGCGTCACTGTCCGAGGCGGACACCGAGTCGCTCGCCCGCATCCTCGGACAGGTCGGGACGCGACTGCGCGAGGCACCTCCACGCTCCGCTGCCCCGCGGCGCCGCCGGTCCGCCTGACCCCGCGCCCGTCGGTGCCGGACGAGCCGCTCGGCGCACCCTGGGCACGGTCCAGCCGGACGGCGTAGCGTTCCCCGAGTCGCCCAGCCGGAAGGCACACGAGGGACCCTGACCTCGCGGAGCGACGACTCGCGCCTGCCACTCCCGGAGGCACGCGCTGGCCGTGGACGCCCGCCCCTGACCCGAACTGCGGCGGGCGTCCGCGGGTCCACCCGACCACGCGCGGATCGCGGGCGCCGCGCTCGCTCGCGCCGGGACTGCGGTCGCGTGCAGGCCGATCGACTCAGCCGGCCGCCGGGTCGGCGAGCAGTGCCGCGAAGGCCAGCTCGGCCGCTCCGCGGAACAGCACACTGCCGACGAGTTCGGCGGGCACGATCCGGAGGTCCTCCCCCCATCGCCGTCATCGTCTGCTCCCGCACGGCGTCCTCGAGGCGGGTCCCGACGTGGCGCAGGAGCGTGCCGAGGAACCCGCCGAGCACGACCACGTCGGGGTTGACCGTGTGCACGACGTTGCGGATCGCGACGGCGAGTGCGGTGACCTGCCGTTCGACGACCGCGCCGAGCTCCGGCCCGGGCCCGTCGGCGAGGACCTCCCCGAGCCGGTCGGCCTCGTCGATCCCGAGCCCCGCGGCGTCGAGCAGTGCCGCCTGGGACGCCTCGGTCTCCAGGCACCCGACAGCACCGCAGTGGCAACGGATGCCGTTGGCCGCGACGAAGGTGTGCCCGAGCTCGCCCGCGTACCCGTCGGTGCCGGTCAGCGGACGGCCGCCGGTGATGATCCCGCCACCGATGCCGCTCGCGCCGCCGTTGACGTAGACGACGTCGGTGGCGCCACGGCCGGCCCCGTACAGGAACTCGGCGGTGACACCGAGGTTCGCGTCGTTCGCAGCCCGGACCGGCAGCCCGGTGCGTTCCGTCAGCGGGGCGGCGAAGGCCTCGTCCCGCCAGGCCAGGTGCGGTGCGTACCGGACCACGCCGTCGTCGACGCGCACGATGCCGGGGACGGAGACGGCGACGCCCACCACCCGGCGGCCGGCGTCCCGTTGCCGTCCCGCAGCACCGGCGACGAGGTCGGTGGCGATGGTCAGCGCCTCGTCCGGGGTGGAGACGGTCGAGGTCCGGACGGTACGACGTTCGTGCTCGGTGCCGTCGAGACCGATCACGGCCAGCGTGACGGCGTCGATCTCGGGGACGATCGCGAGGGCGACGACCTCGGCGGACGCCGACACGGTCGCGCTCGGACGGCCGACGCCGGTCGCGGGCGGCGCGTCCCCCCCTCGACGACGAGGCCGAGCTCGACGAGTTCCCCGACGAGCGCGGCGACGGTCGACCGGTTCAGGCCGGTCTCACGGGTCAGTGCCGAGCGCGGCATCGGCCCGCCCTCGTGCACGAGCCGGAGGACCCGGGCGAGGTTGCGCCGCCGGACGACGTCCGTGGTGCGCACCGGACGGGAGGCAGTGCTCGCCTCCGTCATGTCCGCTCCGATCCGTCGTGGTCCCGTCAGCGTAGTGCGCCCGTCACCCCGGACCCGCGCTCAGCGACGGTCCTCGCGGCGGTCGCCACGAGGACTGTCGCTGAGCGCGGACGAAGGGTCCAGGCCCGCGCGGGTCAGCCGACGGAGCTGACCGTGCCGTCGGCGGCGTAGGCGACGTCGTACGTCACCGCACGGCCGTCCGGCGCCGTCACCACGACCGACCGGGCGCCGGCACCCGCGGAGCCCGGGAACGCCCGGAACTCGAGCGCCTCGTGGTAGTCGTGGTCCGGCCGGTCGGTGCGCGTGGACAGCGGGAGCACGGCACCCTCGCGGACCCACAGCGGCAGGGTGTCGAAGCCGTGCTGCTCACGCCGCCAGACCCCGCCGGTGACGACCTCGCCGGTGAACCAGTTCGTCCACGACCCCGCGGGCAACCAGTACTCGACCTCGCCCGACGCGCTGAACACCGGCGCGACGAGCAGGTCCGCGCCGAGCATGTACTGCCGGTCGCAGTACGCCGCGGTGGGGTCGTCCGGGAACGCCAGGGGCATCGGACGCATGACGGGGATGCCCCGCGCCGACGCCTCGAGCCCGGCCGCGTACAGGTACGGCATCAGCCGGAGCTTCAGCTCGGTGAAGATCCGCGTGACGTCGACGGCCTCCTCGTCGAACGCCCACGGCACCCGGTACGAGCTGCTGCCGTGGAACCGGCTGTGCGACGACAGGAGTCCGAACTGGACCCAGCGCTTGAACACGGCCGGGTCGGGCGTGCCCTCGAAGCCGCCGATGTCGTGCGACCAGAACCCGAAGCCGGACAGTGCGAGCGAGAGCCCACCGCGGAGCGTCTCGGCCATCGACGGGAACGACGAGGTGTTGTCGCCACCCCAGTGCACCGGCATCTGCTGGCCGCCGGCGGTGGCGGACCGGGCGAACAGGACGGCGTCGCCCTTCCCGCGGGTCTCCTCGAGCACCTCGAACACGGCCTGGTTGTACAGCTGCGTGTAGAGGTTGTGCATGCGCTCGGGGTCGCTGCCGTCGGCGTAGACGACGTCCAGGGGGGATGCGCTCACCGAAGTCGGTCTTGAAGCAGTCGACGCCCTGTTCGACGAGCGCGCGGAGCTTCGACTGGTACCAGGCGGTGGCCTCGGGGTTCGTGAAGTCGACGAGGCCCATGCCGGCCTGCCAGAGGTCCCACTGCCAGACGGTGCCGTCGGGGTTCATCACGAGGTAGCCGCCATCGACCGCCTCGTCGAACAGCGCCGACGCCTGGCCGATGTACGGGTTGATCCACACGCAGACCCGCAGGTCCTTGTCGTGCAGGCGTCCGAGCATGCCGGTGGGGTCCGGGAACACCCGGGGGGTCCCACTCGAAGTCGCACCAGGTGAACTCGCGCATCCAGAAGCAGTCGAAGTGGAACACCGAGACGGGCAGCTGGCGCGCGGCCATCTCGTCGACGAACGAGCTCACGGTCGCCTCGTCGTAGTCGGTCGTGAACGAGGTCGACAGCCACAGGCCGTACGACCACGCCGGCACGTGCGCCGGCCGGCCGGTGAGCGCGGTGTAGCGCTCGAGGACGGCCGCCGGGCTGCCCCCGCCGATGACGTGGAAGACGAGGGACTCCCCCCGGCACCGAGAACTGCACGCGCTCGACGGTCTCGGACCCGACCTCGAACGAGACGTGCCCGGGGTGGTCGACGAGCACGCCGTACCCGCGGTTCGTCAGGTAGAACGGCACGTTCTTGTACGCCTGTTCGCTCGACGTGCCGCCGTCGGCGTTCCAGATGTCGACGGTCTGCCCGTTCTTCACGAGGGGCCCGAAGCGCTCCCCGAGGCCGTAGACGAGCTCCCCGACGCCGAGGTCGAGCTGCGCGTGCACGAACGTGTCCGAGGCGGGGGGCGTCCGCGCCCTGGACCCGGGCGTTGCCGACGACCCCGCGCGACACCTCGGCGCCGGGCTCGAGCGTGACGTACCCGAGCGACTTGTGCCCGGAGCCGGTCAGCACCCGCCCCTCGGACAGGAACCGGAGGTCCCACGGGGCTCCGGGCGTGACGACGGCCGACAGGTCGCCGGAGGTGAGGGTCCCGACGCCGTCCTCGACCGTGACGGAGCCGTGCCCCGCCTCCTGGCCGACCAGGTCGAACGACAGCTCGGGTCGGCGACCACGGTGGTGCTCGACGCGGACGGTGACCACGCCCTCCATGGGGCTGGACAGCGAGACGGTGAGGGTCGGACGGTTGAGGGTGTCGCCCCGCGACGCGATGACCTTGGTCGGCGCCGTGACGACCAGGCGGTCGCCCTCCGGCGACTGCCGTGCGTCGATGTCGTACGCCTCGGCGGCGTACACGGGGTGGACTCCGGGCCTGAGCTGCCAGAACCCGTCGGTGAACTTCATTACTTGACCGCTCCTGCCGTGATGCCGCGCGCGAGCGTGCGCTGGAAGATGAGGAAGAACACGAGCGTGGGGATGAGCCCGAGCAGGGCCGAGGCGCTCGTGGTCGTGACGTCCATGAGCCGGTCGCCCTGCAGCAGGGAGATCGCGACGGGGACCGTCTGGTTGTCGTTGCTGACCAGGAAGGTCAGCGGGATGAGGAACTCGTTCCACGTCCAGATGAAGAAGAAGATGAGCAGGACCGACAGGGTCGGGCGGCTGATCGGGACGATGACCCGCCAGAGCACCCGCCAGCGACCCGCGCCGTCGAGCGCCGCGGCCTCGAGGATCTCCTTCGGGAAGGTGCCGTAGACGCTCGACAGCAGGTAGGTGCCGAACGCGGACTGGATCACCGTGAAGACGATGATGACGCTCCACACGTTGTCGTACAGCCCGATGCCCTTGAACATCATGTAGAGCGGGTAGAGCAGCACCTCCTGCGGCAGCATGTTCGCGAGCATGAACAGCACCACGATCCAGGTGCGGTAGCGGACCCGGCCGATGCCGATCGCGAACGCGTTGAGGATCGAGATGAGCACCGCGAGCAGCGCCACCATGCCGCTGATGAACACGCTGTTCCAGAGCTTCAGCGGGAAGTCGACCCGGTTCCAGAACGTCGTGATGCCGTCGAAGGACAGCTGGGACGGCCAGGCGAGCGGCCCGCCGGCGGCGTAGTCCGCGGGCGTCTTGAATGAGTTGAGCAGGATGAGCAGGAACGGCGCGGCGATGAGCACCGCGATGACGACCCCGCCGGCGAGCACGACCCAGTCGGCGGGCCGCTTGACCCCGCCTTCGCCCGGCCGCTTGCGCGGCTTCGTCGTCGGCCGGGAGGCCCGTCCTGCGTCCGCGGTCACGGTCGCCCTGGTGTCGGGTGCGGACACGGTCATCGTGCCTCCTCCTTGCGTTCGGCCCGGTTCTGGGCGGCGATGAACCCGATGGCGACGATGACGATGACGACCGTCAGGGCGGTGGCGATGGTCGCGCCGTAGCCGACCTGCTGCGCCTGGAAGAACTGGCTGTACGAGTAGTAGCTCGGCACGATGGTCGCGTTGCCCGGGCCGCCGCCGGTGAGGGCGTAGACGGGACCGAACACCTTGAGCGCCGCGATCGTGCAGGTGAGCACGACGACGAAGATCTCGGGCCGGATGATGTGGACGGTGATGGAGCGGAAGCGCTGGAACCAGTTCGCGCCGTCGAGTTCCGCGGCTTCGTAGAGCTCGGGGTCGACGCGCTGCAGGGCGGCCATGAACACGACGACCGGGTACCCGATCTGCACCCACACGAGCACGACCGCGACCGAGAGCAGTGCGGTGTCCGGGCTGCCGAGCCAGTTGTGCTGCAGACCGTCGAGTCCGACCGCGCCGAGCACCGCGTTGAGGGCGCCGTTCTCCGGGCGGAGGATCCACCCGATGACGATCGCGGCGATGACGGCCGGCAGGATCTGCGGGAGGTAGTAGGTGGCGCGGAGGAAGCTCGCGAGCTTGCCGCCGAACTTCTTGCCGATGACGTCGAACAGCGCGGCTGCGAGGACGAGGCCGAGGCTGGTCGGCACGATCACCATCGCGAGGATCATCACGATGCTGTTCCGGAACGAGATCCAGAACTGGCCGTCCGCCATGAGCCGGCGCCAGTTGTCGAGGCCGGTGAACTGCGGCGGCAGGATCCCGCGGTAGTTCGTGAACGACAGGTACACGTTCCAGCCGAGCGGCACGAGGATGATCGCCGCCAGGAGCACGAAGCCGGGCAGCAGGTAGAACCAGTAGCTGCCGCGGCCGGAGGCGGGCATGATCGCGCCGTCGTCGCGGCGGCGGGGGGCGGGGGACGCGGCCGCGGAGCGGCGCGAGAGGAGGACTGGACGCCATCGTCGGGCTTCCCTTCCGGGGAGGTGGGGGGTCGTGCGGGATGAGGGGGGCCGGGAGGCGCGGTGCGGGTCGGGCCGGCACCGCGCCTCCAGGCAGGTGGTCACGTCAGCGACCGTGGTGGTCCGAAGACCCGCGGGTCAGCCGGTGACGGCCTTCACGCCGTCGGCGTACTGCTGCCCGAGTTCCTCGTTGACCTGCTTGGGCGAGCTGCTGCCGTTCAGGACGCTCTGCAGACCGGCGTTCAACTGGTCGTAGAAGGTCGAGGTGGGCCAGTCGGGGTAGAACGCCAGACCGTCACGCTCGGTGAGCGTGTTGAAGTTGGCGATGAGTTCCTTGCTCTTCTCGTCCGTGATGTCGGACTCGGTCGCCGCGACCGGGACGCCACCGTTGTTGCCGATGATCGCCTGCATCTCCGGACGGAGCGTGATGTCGATGAACTCCTCGGCGAGCGTCTTGTTCTTCGCCTTGGTCGGGACGACCCAGAGGTTGCCCGACGAGCCGGGCGACATCTCTGCGCCGGGGTAGAGGAACGTGCCCCAGTCCTGCTTCATCTCGGTGCCGAAGCGGCCGTACCACCACGAGCCGGAGAAGAACATCGGGTACTTGCCGCTGATGAAGGCGGTGCCCGCGTCCTCCGCCTTCATGCCGGTGGCGTCGGCGGAGATGTAGCCCTTGTCGGTCCAGTCCTTGATCGTCTTCGTGGCGTAGCTGATCTGCTCGTCCGAGAAGTCGACGGGGTTCTTGTACAGCTGGTAGTCGTCGACCCAGTCCCGGTCGGCCTTGGTCAGCGCGAGCTGGTACCAGAGCTGGCCGAGCGGGTACTCCGCCGCGGACTCGGCGAGCGGCGTGACGCCCTTCGACTCGAAGGTCGCCATGGCCTTCTCGAGGTCGGCCTCGGTCTTCGGGACCTCGACGCCGTACTCCTCGAAGAGCTCCTTGTTGTAGTAGAACTCGACGTACTCGCCGTAGTCGGGCACGCCGTACCAGGAGCCCGAGCCCATCACGCCCTTCTCGTCGTACCGGGCCGTGGTCTGCAACGACTTCGCGAGCTTGTCGTCCCAGCCGTACTTCTCCACGGCGTCGTCGAGCGGGCTGAGCAGGCCCTGGCTGGCGAGCAGGCCAGCCGTGGCGTTGCCCTTGTTGTACTCGATCAGGTCCGGGGCCTGGTCGGAGTTGAGCGACTGGCTGGCCGTCTTCCGGATCTGCTCGAAGCTCTTCTCCTGGAACTCGACCTTGGCGCCGGTCTCCTTCTCGAAGACCTTGATCGACTCCTTCCAGGCCTTGCCCATGGCGGAGTCCTCGGACTCGAAGTGCCAGAGCTTCAGGGTCTTGCCGTCCTCGTTGCTGCGGTCGTCGGCGCTCCCGCCGGCGGAACAGCCGGTGAGGACGACGGCGGTCGCGGCGAGCCCGGCGAGTGCGCCGAGCAGGCGTGACTTCTTCATGTCGCTACTTCCTTGTAGGGGGGATGAGGCTGGTTCGGTTGTCGAAGCGCTTCGACGACGGACCGTCGAAAGCGCCTTTGAGCGATGCCGGTCAGTGCACCGGTCGGATGGACCCGCGGTCGATGAACCGCGGTCGGAGGAGCGTGACGCCCGGTTCACGGGCACCGTCGACCTGACGGACGGCGCCCTCCACGGCACCGCGACACATCTCCTCGAGCGGGAGGGGGGATGGTGGACAGGGGGGACCTCGAGCACGTCGGTGTCGTAGCTCGCGCACGCGGCGAGGACGGACACGTCCTCCGGGACGCGGACGCCCCGGGACACGAGGTGGGCGAGGACGGCCTCGACGACGGGCTCGTTGCAGTGGAACACGAGCGCCGTCATGTCCGGCAGACCGGCGAGCAGCTCGTCCGCCGCACGGCGCTGGTCGGCGCGGTCGAGGGACGGGTAGAGCGCCAGCGTGGCGACGCTGGCGGCGCGGCACTCGTCCTCGAAGGCGTCGGCGAAGCGGCGGATGAAGCCGGTGTGCCGTTCGACGTACGTGGCCGGGTGCCCGATGACCCCGATGCTGCGGTGCCCGGCGGCGGCCAGCTGGCGGACGGATGCCCGTCCGGCCTCGGCGAAGTCCAGGTCGATGCACGTCAGCCCGGTGGTGTCGCCCGGGACACCCACGAACGAGGCCGCGGCACCGGATCGGCGGACGACCTCGGCGCGCTCGTCGTCCGTGGACACCCCGAGCACGACCACGCCGTCCACCAACGAGCTGTCCACCACGCGGCGGATGCCGGTGACCTCGTCGTCGCGGGCGAGCAGGAGCACGTCGTCGTCGTGCGCCCGAGCAGCCTCGACGACCGCTGTGACGAAGCGCATGTGCGTCGGCAGGTGCGCGTCCTCCCGGATCGGGGCGGACAGGGCGAGGATGTTCGTGCGGGCCCCGGCGAGCATCCGGGCGCCGGCGTTCGGACGGTAGTCGAGCTCGGCGACGGCCTGGTCGATGCGTGCCCGGGTCGTGGCGGAGATCGCGCGCTTGCCGGAGAGGGCGTAGGAGACGGTCGAGATCGACACGCCCGCGGCCTTCGCCACCTCGTGGATCGTCACCATCTGCGCACCTCCTCGTGCCGGTCGTCGTCGGGCGCGGGCCGCCGTCAAAGGGCTGGTGAAGCGCTTCGACGAGCTCGCGACGGCGACGCTAACAGCGTCGAAGCGCTTCGCGCAAGCATCCGTCGGCCTCGCGGACGAATGGAGCGCGCCACGGGGCCGCGAACTCATGGGCTGCGTGCTCCTGCCGCCCGCGCCGTATCCTGACTGCGTGCTCGCCGCCGCTGGGGGAGGCCCCGAGCTCGGGTGACCCCGACCCGTTCGTCGGCCTGCCGCCACGGAAGGAACTGCGATGAGCATGGAGAGCGCGGCCTGGAGCTCGCTGTACAAGATCTCGACCGCCAAGAACGGCGAACACGGCTTCTCGCGTGAGTCGGTGCGGCGGATCCTGACGTTCGCCGTGCCCTACCGGGCCAAGCTCGTCGTCTTCATCGCCCTCTCCGTCGTGGGAGCCGTGCTCGCCGTGGCGACGCCGGTGCTCGCCGGCCGGGTGGTCGACGTCATCGTCGCCCGGGGCGCGGTCGCCACGATCGTCTGGCTCGCCGTCGTCATCGCGCTCGTGGCGGTGGGCGACGCCGTCGTGTCACTCGTGACGCGCTGGTACTCGGCGCGGATCGGCGAAGGCGTGATCCTGGACCTGAGGACTGCCGTCTTCGACCACGTGCAGAAGATGCCGATCGCGTTCTTCACGCGCACCCGCACCGGCGCCCTCGTGAGTCGCCTGAACAACGACGTGATCGGCGCGCAGCAGGCCTTCAGCGGCACGCTCTCCGGCGTGGTCACGAACCTCGTGGCACTGGTCCTCACCCTGTCCGTCATGCTCAGCACGTCCTGGCTCGTGACGGTGCTCGCGGTGGTCATGCTCCCGGTCTTCCTGATCCCCGCGCGCCGCATGGGCAGCCGCCTGGCCGCGTTGCGCCGGGAGGCCGCCGACCACAACTCCGCGATGAGCACGCAGATGACCGAGCGGTTCTCGGCACCCGGGGCCACGCTCGTCAAGCTGTTCGGCCGCCCCGACGAGGAGTCCGAGGAGTTCCGCGTGCGCGCCGCCCGTGTCCGCGACATCGGGGTCCGGACCGCGATGCTGCAGTTCGTCTTCGTCACCGCGCTGACGCTCGTGTCCGCCCTCGCCCTCGCCCTCGTGTACGGGCTCGGCGGCTTCCTGGCGCTCGCCGGCCAGCTCGACACCGGCGCGGTGGTCACCCTGGCGCTCCTCCTCACCCGTCTGTACGTGCCGCTGACCAGCCTCGCGAACGCTCGGGTCGAGATCATGAGCGCGGTGGTGAGCTTCGAGCGGGTCTTCGAGGTCCTCGACCTCGAACCGCTCATCCGCGAGCAGCCCGACGCGGTCGCCGTCCCCGACGGTCCCGTGGCCGTGGAGTTCGACGACGTCCACTTCGCCTACCCGTCCGCCGACAAGGTGTCCCTCGCCTCCCTCGAGGAGGTCTCCACGCTGGACACCCGTGGCGGCGAGGAGGTGCTGCACGGCGTGTCCTTCCGGATCGAGCCCGGACAGACCGTCGCCCTCGTCGGGACCTCCGGTGCCGGCAAGTCCACGATCGCGCAGCTCCTCGCGCGCCTGTACGATGTCGACAGCGGCGCCGTCCGGCTGGGCGGGACCGACGTCCGCGACGTCACGTTCGCCTCGATGCGGCACACCCTGGGCATGGTGACCCAGGACGGCCACCTCTTCCACGAGACCATCGGCGCCAACCTGCGCCTGGCGCGGCCGGAGGCGTCCGACGACGAGGTGTGGGACGCCGTCCGCCGAGCGCGGCTCGAGCCGCTCATCCGGTCCCTGCCGGACCAGCTGGACACGATGGTGGGCGAGCGTGGGTACCGGCTGTCCGGGGGGTGAGCGCCAGCGGATGACCATCGCCAGGCTCCTGCTCGCCCGACCGCGCGTCGTGATCCTCGACGAGGCGACGGCCGCGCTGGACTCCACGTCCGAGGCCGCGGTGCAGGCTGCGCTCAGCGAGGCGCTCGACGGCCGGACGGCGATGGTCATCGCCCACCGCCTCTCCACCATCCGCAGCGCCGACATGATCCTCGTCGTCGAGGACGGCTCCGTCGTGGAGCGCGGGACGCACGAGGAACTGCTGGCGGCGCGTGGGCGGTACGAGGAGCTGCACCGGACCCAGTTCGCGGTGCAGGAGGACATCGCGGCGGAACCTCAGGCGGCGAACCCGACCTGATCGCCGTCCGTCCGCCGCGCTACCTGAGTGGGACCGGTGCCGGCCGGGAGGCACGGCTCGCGACGTCGACGACGGCGTGCGTCCGCCCCGCGGTCGCGATGGACTCCATGACGTCGAGCACGTGGAACGCCAGCGCACCGGAGGCCCGGTGCTCCTCCCCCCGACGCGATCGCCCGCGCCATGTCCGCCAGGCCCACACCGCGACCGGCGTCCCGGTGGCCCGCGAGTTCCGGCAGCTCCCGGAACGTCCGGTCCTCGGCCGTGGCGATCCTGGTCGGGTCCGAGAACCGGTTCGGGTCGGCGACCGACAGCGAACCGGCGGTGCCGTGCACCTCGAACAGCGGCGCCTCGGTCGCCCAGACCTCGAACGACACCGTCATCGTGGAGACGACCCCGCCCTCGTGCTCCAGGACCGCGACGACGTGGGTGTCGACGTCGACCGGCAGGACCCGGCCGGCGTCCGGGCCGGTGGCGACCGTGCGCTGCCGGGTCGACCGGGTCGTGCTGCCGCTGACGCGCACCACGGAGCCGAAGAACGTGACGAGGCTCGTCAGGTAGTACGGGCCCATGTCGAGCAGCGGGCCGCCGCCCGGCTGGTAGTAGAAGCCGGGTGCGGGGTGCCAGAGCTCGTGGCCGGGTGCGCTCCACGACACCGCCGCCCCGACCGGTGTGCCGATGTGCCCCTCGTCGAGCGCCGCACGGGCGGTCTGGACGCCGGTGCCGAGGACGGTGTCCGGCGCGCTGCCGACCCGGAGACCCGCGACCTCGGCAGCGGCCAGGACGGGAGCGGCCTCGGCGGTGCTCAGCGCCAGGGGCTTCTCCCCGTAGACGTGCTTGCCCGCGGCGAGCGCCCGGAGCGCTACATCGGCGTGCGCGGCGGGGATCGTCAGGTTGAGGACGACGTCGACGTCATCGGACGCGAGCAGCTCGTCGACCCCGAGCGCCTGCACGCCCTGCTGGGCAGCGACAGCAGCCGCTCGTTCGCTGTCGAGGTCGGCGACCGCGGTGAGCCGGAGGTCGGGCAGCGACGGGAACTGCTCGAGGTACTGCTTGCTGATGGTGCCGACGCCGACCATGCCGACGCGCAGGGGGGCGGCGCTCATCGGGCGGCCCACAGCAGACCGCGCTCGATGATCGTGCGGACCGGCTGCGACTCGACGATCTCGATGCGGTGCCCGGGTGCCGAGACGAAGACCCGCCCCTTCCCCCCACTGCCGTGTCCAGATGGCCGGCGAGGTCACCGGACGGTTCCAGGCGTCCCAGCTCCGCGCCTCCTGGGTGGTGGTCGCGAGGACGTCGTCGTACTCGTCGCTGAGCACCCAGTACTGCTCGCTGACCAGGTAGAAGTCGTCGATGCCCTGCGTGATCGGGTGCTCGCGACCGAGGTCGGTCATGTGCACCGTGTACGGGATGTAGTTGTCCGACTGCTCACCCACCCGCTCGGACGGGTGCTTGCCCGCGTGGTGGGCGAACTGGCCGCCGATCATGTGGAGGTAGTCGGCGTTGGCCCGGTACGAGTCCGCGATGCCGCCGTGCCACCCCGCCATCCCGGTGCCGGCGAGGACCGCCCGCTGCAGACCGGCGAACTCCTCGTCGGCGATCGTCGACATCGTGTTCACCTGCACGACCAGGTCGGTGGCGTCCATGACCGCCTGGTCGGCGTACACCGCGGTGCCCTCCTCGACGCGGACGTCGAAGCCGTTGTCGCGGAGGAACGGGATGAAGAGCTCGGTGGTCTCGACGGGCATGTGCCCGTCCCAGCCGCCGCGGACGACGAGTGCCTGGCGTTGCACGGGAGGTGCTCCTTGCGGATCGGGGGGAAGGGTCGGTCATCGGGTGGGGGGCGGGTCATCGGGCCGTGACGGGGGTCCACGCACTGCCGTCGGCGGCGCTCCGCTGCACGGCATCGAGGACGTCCTGCACGTGCAGCCCGACGGCGAAGGACGGCTCGGGCTGCTGCCCGGTGGTGATCGCGGTCACGAAGTCGACGACCTCGTGCACGAAGGTGTGCTCGTACCCGATCGTGTGTCCGGTCGGCCACCAGTTCGCCATGTACGGGTGCTCGGGCTCGGTGACGAGCACCCGCCGGAAGCCCTGCTCCCCGGCGGGGGCGGTCGCGTCGTACACGCGGAGCTCGTTCATCGCCTCGAGGTCGAACACGATCGCGCCCGTGGACCCGCTGATCTCGATCGTCAGGCCGTTCTTCCGCCCCGTCGCGTACCGGGTGGCCTCGAACGAGGCGACGGTCCCGCCCGGCCGCGCCGCGCCTCCCGTCAGTCGGCCGAGGAACCAGGCGGCGTCGTCGACGGTGACCTGTCCGCGCTCCTCGGAGGCGGTGCCGGACAGTCCGACGCCGTCCGCGAGCAGCGGTCGCTCGTGCACGAAGGTCTCGAGCGTCCCACTCACCGCGCCGAGGGTCGCACCGGTGATGTGTTCGACCAGGTCCACGGCGTGCGCGCCGATGTCCCCGAGCGAGCCGGACCCGGCGAGCGCGGCGTCCAACCGCCACGTCATCGGCCCGTCCGCGTCGGTGAGCCAGTCCTGCAGGTACAGCGCCCGCGCCTGACGGACCTCGCCGATCCGGCCGGCCCGCACGAGCCGGCGGGCGAACGCGAGCGCGGGGACCCGGCGGTAGCTGAAGCCGACCATCGAGCGCACCCCGCGTCCCGCGGCGGACTCCGCGGCGGCGACCATGGCCTCCGCCTCGGCGACGGTGTTGGCGAGGGGCTTCTCGCACAGGACGTGCTTGCCGGCCTCGAGGGCCGCGATCGCGACCTCGACGTGCGACGACCCGGGCGAGCAGACGTCGACGACGTCGATGTCCGGGTCCTCGACCACGCGCCGCCAGTCCGTCTCCGCGCGCTGCCAGCCGAAGCGGGCACGGGCGGCCTCGGTGCGTTCCGGGTCGCGCCCGACGACGACCGTCATCTCGGGCTCGCGGTCGAGCGGGAAGAACCGCGGCGCGACCCGCCACGCCTGCGAGTGCGCGGCCCCCCATGAAGCCGTGGCCGATCATCGCGACCCGCAACCGGTCGTCCGTCATCGCATGCTCCCTCGCATCGTGCGTCCGCCGTCGACGCTAGGGACCGGCGGGTGCGCGGGACAAGCCGGACGGGAGGATCGGAAAACTTTCGTGGGCGGGTCACGCGGCACGTGGTCGCGCGGATGTCATCCCGGAGGAGCACGCCGGTCCTCCGCTGCGCCGATCCCGGCGGCCCTCCCCCGACCGGTTGGATCGGTGCAACGACGAAGGCACACCGTGTCCCGAACCCCCCACCAAGCCCCTCACGATCGCCGCGCTCGCCCTCTGCGTGGTCTCCCTGACCGGGTGTTCCGCTCTGAGCGACACGCTCCACGACGAGGTCACCGGTCATGCGGAGACCCGCGCGGACCTGACGAACGCCCCGGAGTGGATGCCGTCGGACGCGACGGACATCACCTCGGTCACCGGGACGGGCGCGGAGGACGCGTCGGAGGCGCCGAAGACGATCGTGTTCACCAGTCCGGCCGGTGTGGCCGCGGACGGCTGCGACACCGTGCCGAGGAAGTCGGCTCCGGTCATGACCGTCCCCGAGGCCCCGGACGTGTACGCCGCGGACACCGTCGTCCGGTGCGGGGACTGGTCCCTGGCGGCGAAGGGGCACCGCTGGGTCGCCTGGACGCCGAACACGGGCGACGGCGCGTCCTGACCATGTCCCGTCATCGCGGCCGACCGGCTCGTCGTCGGCCCCCCCAGCTGGATGCGCGTCCGCGTCGAGAGCCGCTCGACGGTGGCGGTCGCCGCCCTGTCCGCCGGACTCGGAGCCCTCGTGGTGACCGGTTCCGAGGCGGCGCAACGGATCGTCGAACTCGGACGGCGCACCGGCGAGAGCGCGACGGTCGCGGCGATCCTGCCGGTCGTGGCATGGGTGTTCATCGCGATCGCGCTGTACGTCAGCGCCGTCGTCGCGTCGAACACCTGCGCGACGGTGATCGCCGGTCAGACCCGCTCCCTGGCCCTGCAGCGTGTCCTCGGCGCCACCGGCGTCAAGCTCCGGCGGCAGGTCACGGGCGTCGGCCTCACCTGCGGCGTCCTCGGCGCCCTCGTCGGGGTCGTCGCGGGCACGGTCGTCGCCAACGGCGTGCTCGCCCTCGCGGCGGCCACGTCGGTGCTCCCGCCGCTCGGGTGGTTCCTGCCGCCGGCGTCTGGACCGATCGCCGCGCTCGTCGCGGCCATCACGACGATCGCGTTCCGCATCGGCTCCCGCGACGTCCTCACGATCCCACCGCTGCGGGCGCTCGACGCCGCCGTCGAACCCCTGCCCGGCGAGGCACCCACCAGGACCCGGAGTGTCGTGGCGGTCGTGTTCTTCCTGGCCGGTGCCGCGGGCATCGGTGTGGCGTTCGTGCTCGGTGCCACGACCGTCGGTGCGCTCCTGCTCGCGGTGACGAGCGGGGCCCTGTCGTTCACCGGGGTCGTCATCGCGTCCCCGGTGCTCCTGCCGGCCGTCCTCCGCCTCGCCGTGTCGGCGACCGCGCACAGCGTCATCGCGTCGATGGCCGCCCGGAACTCGCTCCGAGCCCCGAGACGCACGGCCCGAGCGACGGTCGGCCTCGTCATCGCGGTGACGCTCATGTCGACCTTCTCGGTCGGGTTCGCCACCTACGCCACCATGCTGCAGCGCCAGGCAGCCGGTGATCCGGTCTACTACCGCGACATCCAGACCCAGTTCGACCAGCTCGCGGTCATGTTCGCGGGACTCGTCGGTGCCGCGGGGATCATCGCGGCCGCCGGGGTGGTCGCCGTGACGGCACTGACGATCGCGCAGCGCAGCCGGGAACTCGGGCTCCTCCGGGTGGTCGGTGCGACGGCGCGACAGATCCGGTCGCTCGTCCTCGTCGAGACCGCCATGACGATCGCCATCGCCGTCGTGCTCGGGGTCGCCCTGGGCACGGCGTACGGGTGGGCCGGCGCCTACACGCTGCTCGGGGCGACGAACGGTGCGGTGCTCGTCGGGCCGACGGTGCCCGCGTGGCTCCTCGTCGTCGTGCTCGCCGGCGCGACCGGCACGGGCCTGGCCGCCGCACTCGGGCCGGCCGCCCGGGCCGTGCGGGGCACGCCGGTCACGGCGCTCCGCGGGTGAGGCACCGCGGCCTGCACCGCTCCCCGTCGCCGGGTCAGTCGCGGGTGGCGACGATCGTGTAGGTGGTCGGGATGCGGTCGCGGTCCTGCTCCGGCCACGTCCACGATCCGTCGCCGGTCTCCTCCATGCGGGAGCTGAAACGCCACGGCAGGGTCCGGCCCTCGTCGAGTCGACGGAGCCGGAGTCCTGCGCCGAGCAGGGCGTTCACGATCTCGGACAGCGGGTGCGGCCACTCGTACGTGCGGGGCTGCGACACGGTCCCGTCGCCGGCGTAGGTGGTCGCGTCCTCCCACTGCTGGGCGGTCCCGTCCGGGAAGTACCGGTGGCGGGTGACGAGCTCGTCGGCGTCCTCGTCCAGGGCGTACAGCGCCGGGTGGCCGTCGCGGATGAAGAACACCCCGCCGGGTCGCAGGAGTGCAGCCACCTGGGCGGCCCACCGGTCCAGGTCGGCCAGCCAGCAGATCGTGCCGATGCTCGTGTAGACGACGTCGAAGTCACCGGTCACCGCGGCGCGGGCGTCGAGGACGTCGGACTCGACCCACGTGACGTCGACCCCGGACCGCTCGGCCAGCACCGCCGCCGACACGAGCGCCGGGTGCGAGAAGTCGACGCCGGTCACGCGCGCTCCCTCCCGCGCGAGCGAGACGGTGTCGGTGCCGATGTGGCACTGCAGGTGGCAGACGTCCAGGCCGTCGAGGGACCGGCCGGGGAGCCAGGGCGTGAGCGCCGGCAGGTCCTCGCGGACGACGACCGACCGGTGGGCCGGGTCGGCGAAGGCGTCGCGCGCGTAGGCGCCCTCGTGGATCGGCACCCGGTCGTCCCAGTTCGCGCGGTTCGTGTCGCGGGCGTGCTCCCAGTCGACGTCGACGTGGTCCATGCTCATGCGCCCGACCCTACCGAGCAGGGCGGTCGCTCTCGACGGACCTCCGGACCGGGTCGGACGCCATCCGTGACGGAACGCCCTCCGAACACGTCATGAGGAGAGAGCCGGGCGACGGACCCGGACGACTGGAGGACATCGATGGCCGACCCGATCCCGACCGAGGACCGCTGCCCGAGCGTGTTCGACCGGTGGCGCTGTGGGCTCCCGCAGGGCCACGGCGGACTGCACGCGTGGACGGACGCACGCGGTCGGACGACCTGGAACGACACCGCTCAGGGCCGCCGGCTGCCGGACCTGTGAGCACCGGACGCGGCTCCCGCGGTGCCGCGTCGACCGGTCACCCCACCTGCGCGGCCCGCGCCGGCCGTCAGCGTCGGACGGGAGGCGCGTCCCGGGTCCCGGGACCGGGTGCGGCCGTGGAGTCGCGCACCACGAGCGCCGTCGCGAGTTCGACCCGGACCGGCCCGTCGTCGAGGTCCCCCCACCGGCTCGGTCGCGCCCCCCCGCGTGCTGGCGGAGCGCCATCCGTGTCGCCCGCTGGGCCATCTCCTGCAGTGGCTGCCGGATCGTCGTCAACGCCGGACGTGCCCACCGTGCCGGTGCCACGTCGTCGAACCCGACGACCGACAGGTCCTCGGGCACCCGCAGGCCGGACGCCCGAGCGGCGTCGAGCACGCCGAGGGCCTGCAGGTCGTTGCCCGTCACGATCGCGGTCGGTCGGGGCGCCGTCGCGAGGAGCACACGGGCTGCGCGCTCGCCGTCCGCGCGGCTGAAGTCGGCGACGACGACGTGCCCGGCCGCCCCGTCGTCGACCGCAGCCGTCCCGGCGGAGGTGGTCCGGGCCTCCCGTCCGGCCGCGGCGAGCGCCGCGCGGTGACCGGCCAACCGGTCCGCGGCGCAGCGCATGTCGAGGGGCCCGGCGATCGCGGCGATCCTGCGGTGCCCGAGGTCGAGCAGGTGCTGCGTCGCGGCCGCTCCCCCCGGCGGTGTTCGTCGCGCCGACCACGGGGACGTCGGCGGGCGGGTCGCCGACGGGGTCGACGACCGTGAACGGGATGCCCCGCGCGCGGAGCTGGTCGCGTCGGCCCGCGGTGAGGGCGGAGAACTGCAGGACGACCGCCACCGGGCGGCGGTGCAGCACGCCGGTGATCCAATCCTCGCCGACGGCGTGGTCGGGGCCGAGCGCGGAGAGGGACAGCGCGTAGCCGTGCTCCCGGGCGACCTGCGCGACACCGCGGACGATCTCGATCGACCACTCGCTGGCCAGGTCCTCGACGACGAGCTCGACGAGGGACCCGGGCTCGGGCGGACGGTCCCGCTGGGCGTAGCCGGAGGCGGCGAGCAGGTGTTCGACGCGCTCCCGGGTCGGACCGGAGACACCGGGGCGGCCGTTCAGGACCTTCGACACGGTGGCGAGCGAGACCGAGGCCCGGCGGGCGATCGTCCCGAGGGTCGGCCGCGAGCCGGACCCGCCCGCAGCGTCGACGCCCATGCAGGGAGTATCGCAGCACGCGCAGTCGCTGCCCCGCCTACTGGGGCAGGCACCACCGCGGGGACCTTCGCCAGACTGATGGTGCACAGCCCCGTCCATCCCTGGGGGGCCGAACGACGAACCGAGGCTGCGATGACCACCGATGCCCGCTCCGCCGACAGCGCCACCGGCACGGGGACCGCGGAGGACGAGCGCCTCGAGCAGGCACGCCTCCGCATCCGCATCGCCGAGGCCGCCATCGAACTCATCCGCACCGGCGACAGCCTGCACCTGACCGGTGACGCCGTCGCGGCCCAGGCCCGGATCGCCCCGGAACTGGTGCAGCGCGAGTTCCCGACGTGGGAGAGCCTGCTCGCCGTCGCCGTGATGCGGTGGCACGAGGTCCGCCTGCGGCCGCTGCTGGAGCACGCCACGGGGGGACGGAGCCGTCGCGTTCCTGGAACGCCTGATCGCGGCGAACCTCGCCGACCCCCCGCATGATGCGCCTGCTGGTCAGCAGCTTGACCGCGGGCGCGGACCCGCTGAACCCGGCGGCGCCGTTCTACCGGAACCAGTACGAGGCCTTCCACCGCACGGTCCGGCAGCTGTTGGACAGCGACGTCGCCACCGGACGGGAAGCGGCGTCGGTCGACACCGGGAGCGCCGCCGTGCAGCTGCTCGCCCTGTACGAGGGACTGCAGCTGCAGGGCATGCTCCGGCAGGGCCTCGACGTCCTGGCGGCGTTCCGGACGGCGACGACGGAGCTGCGCCGTGGCTGGGCCCTGCGCGGGCCGGTCGCCGGCGGTGGACTCGACGGCGTCTACGACCTCTGACGCCCGGCCGGGAGGCGCAGGGCGGGGCGTCGGCGCGCCTGCGGACCGTCGAGGGGTTGCGCTCGAGTCGGTACAGCGCATATGTTCTCGCTGACAACAAATCCGCTCGACGACGATCGGCAGACCCCATGGCAGTGCAGCCCACCCGCGACGACAAGTTCTCCTTCGGTCTCTGGACCGTCGGCTACAACGGCTCGGACCCCTTCGGCGGCCCGACGCGCCCCCAGCTCGACGTGGTCGAGGCGGTCGAGAAGCTCGACGAGCTCGGCGCCTACGGCCTCACCTTCCACGACGACGACCTCTTCGCGTTCGGCTCGACCGACGCCGAGCGTCAGACCCAGATCGACCGCCTCAAGGGCGCGCTCGAGTCGACCGGCCTCGTCGTCCCGATGGTGACCACGAACCTCTTCTCCGCGCCGGTCTTCAAGGACGGCGGCTTCACCTCGAACGACCGCGACGTCCGCCGGTTCGCGCTCCGCAAGGTGCTCCGCAACGTCGACCTCGCCGCCGAGCTCGGTGCCGAGACGTTCGTCATGTGGGGTGGCCGCGAGGGCGCCGAGTACGACGCCGCCAAGGACGTCCAGGCCGCGCTCGAGCGCTACCGCGAGGCCGTCAACCTCCTCGCCCAGTACGTCACCGACAAGGGCTACGGCATCAAGTTCGCCATCGAGCCGAAGCCGAACGAGCCCCGCGGCGACATCCTGCTCCCGACGCTCGGCCACGCGATCGCGTTCATCGACACCCTCGAGCGCCCCGAGCTGTTCGGCGTGAACCCCGAGGTCGGCCACGAGCAGATGGCGGGCCTGAACTTCACCGCCGGCATCGCGCAGGCGCTGTACTCGGGCAAGCTCTTCCACATCGACCTGAACGGGCAGCGCGGCATCAAGTACGACCAGGACCTCGTCTTCGGTCACGGCGACCTGCAGAACGCGTTCTCGCTCGTCGACCTCCTCGAGCACGGTGCACCGCAGGGCGGCCGCGCGTACGACGGCCCGCGTCACTTCGACTACAAGCCGTCCCGCACCGAAGACTTCACCGGCGTCTGGGACTCGGCCGCGGCCAACATGCGCATGTACCTGCTCCTCAAGGAGCGTGCCCAGGCGTTCCGCGCCGACCCCGAGGTGCAGGCAGCCCTCGAGGCGTCGAAGGTCACCGAGCTCGCGCAGCCGACGCTGAACGCGGGAGAGTCGTACGACGACTTCCTCGCCGACACCTCCGCCTACGAGGACTTCGACGCCGACGCGTACTTCGGCGGCAAGGGCTTCGGCTTCGTCAAGCTGCAGCAGCTCGCCGTCGAGCACCTCATGGGCGCTCGTGGCTGATCTCGCCTCCAGCGCGACCGACCCCGGTGACGTCCTCGTCGCCGGGGTCGACTCGTCCACGCAGTCCTGCAAGGTCGTCGTCCGGCGGGCCGCCACCGGCGAGGTCGTCCGCTCCGGCCGCGCGTCCCACCCGGACGGCACCGAGGTCGACCCCACCGCCTGGTGGGACGCCTTCGGCACCGCCGTCGCGGACGCCGGTGGCCTCGACGACGTCGCCGCGATCGGCATCGGCGGGCAGCAGCACGGCATGGTCGTGCTCGACGCCGACGGCCGCGTGATCCGCCCGGCCCTGCTCTGGAACGACGTCCGCAGCGCGGCCGCCGCCGCCGCGATGGTCGAGGAACTCGGCCGGGAGGCGTGGGTCGCCCGCACGGGTCTCGTCCCGGTGGCCTCGTTCACCGCCACGAAGCTGCGCTGGCTCCGCGACGCCGAGCCGGAGCACGCGGCCCGCGTCGCGGCCGTCGCGCTCCCGCACGACTGGCTGTCCTGGCGCCTCCGGGGCTACGGCCCGGCGGACGAGAGCCCGCTCGGTCCCGACCTGGACGCCCTGGCGACCGACGGTTCGGACGCCAGCGGCACGGCTTACTGGGACCCGGCCCGCCGCGAGTACGACCCGGAACTGTTCGAGCTCACCCTGGGCCGTCCGCTGCGCGGGGCCGAGACCGGTGACGACGGCGACGCGGTGATCGTGCCGCGCGTGGTCGCGCCGTCCGAGGCGATGGGCACGCTCGAGCAGGACGTCGACCTGCCGGGCGGTGCGCAGGCCTCCCGCGGGCTCGTCGTCACGGCGGGCGCGGGGGACAACGCCGGCGCCGCGCTGGGCCTCGGCCTGGCGGCGGGCGACGTCGCGGTGTCCCTCGGGACGAGCGGCACGGTGTTCGGCGTGACCGACACCGCGATCGAGGACCCGACGGGCACGGTCGCCGGGTTCGCGGACGCCACGGGTGCCCGCCTGCCGATCGTCACGACGCTCAACGCGGCCCGCGTGCTCGAGGTGGTCGGCGGCCTGCTCGGCGTCGACCACGCCGAGCTCGGGCGGTTGGCACTGCAGGCGCCGGCCGGTGCCGACGGGCTCGTCCTCGTGCCGTACTTCGTCGGTGAGCGCACGCCGAACCGACCGGACGCCACCGCGTCGCTGCTCGGCATGACGCCGGCGACGACGGACCGGGCACACCTGGCCCGGGCGGCGGTCGAGGGCATGCTCTGCGCCCTCGCCGACGGCCTCGCCGCGGTCGAGCGCACGGGTGTGACGGTCGAGCGACTCCTGCTCATCGGCGGTGCCGCACAGAACGAGGCCGTCCGGGTCGTCGCCGCGCAGGTGTTCGGCCGCGAGGTCCTCGTGCCGGAACCGGGCGAGTACGTCGCCGCCGGCGCTGCCCGTCAGGCCGCGTGGGTCGTCACCGGGTCACTGCCCGGCTGGTCGATCCCGACCACGGCGATCCCCGCGGACCCGCACCCCGAGGTGCTCGAGCGCTACCGGGCCGCCGTCGGCTGACCGCGGAGCGCACGTCGGCGGCGGGGCGCAACGCGATGACGTTGCGGCTCGCCGCCGCCGTCGTGTCCGGCTTCCGTGCCCTCAGCCAGCCCGCGGGCTGGACCGGACGTGCGCCCGCTCCCCCCCTGCGGCCCGTACAGGCAGAGCACCTCGGTGACCTGGTCGGTCACGTTGCCGACCCAGTGCGGGGTGTGGGTGTCGAACTCGACGACCTCGCCCGGGCCGAGGTCGAACACCTCGTCGCCGAGCGCCAGTCGGAGCCGACCGGACAGCACGTAGAGCCACTCGTAGCCCTCGTGGGTCTTCAGCGTCGTGTCCGAGCCGTGGTCGTGCGGCTCGATGAGCTGCTTGAACGAGCGCACGCCCCCCGGTCCGCTTCGTCAGGGGGGATCACGACACGGCGACCGTGCCGCTCGGGCTTGAGGTGCACCCGGGGGGTCCCCGGTCGCCGGTGCCCCGACGAGGTCGTCGAGCGGCACCTGGTACGCGCGGGCGAGCGGCAGCAGCAGTTCGAGCGTCGGCTTCCGCTGGCCGGACTCCAGCCGGGACAGGGTGCTCACCGAGATGCCGGTGCGCTCCGCGAGCGCGGCGAGGGTGGTGCCCCGTCGCGTACGGAGCGCCCGGAGCCGTGGGCCGACCGCGTCCACGACGTCGGCCGTCGTCGGCTCCGTGGGGCGGGCCTCCCGTGCGTGTGCCATGCCCCCCATGTTGCCATGCCGGCAACGGAGCTTGCCACCGACGATCCGCTCGGCAGAGGATCCCCCCCCATGTCCGAACTCCATGACGTCATCGTCGTCGGCGGCGGTGCCGCCGGCCTGTCCGCAGCGCTCATCCTGGGGCGCTCGCGCCGCTCCGTGCTCGTCGTCGACGCGGGCGAGCCGCGCAACGCCCCCGCCGAGGGCGTCCACAACTACCTGGGCCAGGAGGGCACCGCACCCCTCGACCTCGTCCGCGTCGGCCGAGAGGAGGTGGCCCGCTACGGCGTCACCGTCACGGACGGGAGGATCGTGGCCGCGTCCGCCGCGCCCGTCACCGAGGACGACCCGGTCGGGTTCCGGCTCACCCTGGACAGCGGCGAGGTCGTCGCAGCACGCCGCGTGGTCATCGCCGGCGGTGGCGTCGACCTGCTGCCGGACGTCCCCGGACTGGCCGAGCAGTGGGGCCGCGGGGTCGTGCACTGCCCGTTCTGCCACGGGTGGGAGGTCCGCGACCGACGGATCGGCGTCCTGGTGACGACACCGGCCGGAGCGCACCAGGTGCAGATGTTCCGGGCCCTCAGCGAGGACGTGACGGCCTTCGTGGCCGATCCCGGCACCGTCGACGACACCGTCCTCGCCGGTTTCGCCGCACGGGGGATCACGGTCGTCCACTCCCCCCGTCGCGCGAGTGCTGTCCGACGGCGACCGGCTCAGCGGCGTGGAGCTGCCGGACGGGTCCGTCGTCGGACTCGACGCCCTGGCGGCCGCGAGTCGTGTCGAGGCCCGGGTCGACTGGGCCGCGGGGCTCGGACTGGCGCCCGTGGACCAGGAGGCCAACGGGACCCGGTTCGGCCGGGTCCTGGCCGTCGACGCGCTCGGGAAGACCGACGTCCCAGGCGTCTACGCGGCCGGCAACGTGGCGAACGCGATGCTGACGGTCATCGGCTCGGCGGCAGCGGGCACGCAGACCGGGGCCGCGGTGCACGGGGACCTGCTGCAGGCAGACGTGGCGGCGGCACTGCGGCGCTGATCGGTCCGGCCGCGTGGCTGCGGCTGCGGCGGTGCACCGGCGTCACCGCGTCGGCGTCAGCACGCTGTCGAGCACCAGGTCCTTGGCCGGACCACGGGCCTCCCACCGGACCCGCCACCGCTCGGGCGTCCCGGTGAGGAGGCCCGTGTAGTCGTCCGGCGCACAGGCGTGCTCGACGCGGTCACCCCACGCCCAGTCGTGGAACGGCCGGCCGTCGGCGAAGTGCACGTACCACCGGTCACCGGTGCCGCGTCGGACGGACAGGGTGCGCCACACCGGCGTCTCGGTGGCGCCGAAGACCATCGTCCCCGCCTCGTGCCAGCGCACGGACCCGTCGTCCTCGGCCGTCAATTCGGTGGAGCCGGTCACCGTGCCCGTCACCCCGGCGAGGCGGTCGTGCACCGTCCGGTGCAGGTCCCACCACCCGAGCAGGTCGGTGGGCAGCAGCAGTGCCGGGGCGGACGCCTCGGTGGCCGTCACTCGACCCGGTACCCGGCCTGTGCGGCGAGCAGCGGCGCGAGCGTGTACAGCTGCTCGCCGCCGATCGTCGCACCCCGCAGCCCGTCGAGCCGCTCCACCCGGTCGAGGTCGGCGCCGCGGAGGTCCACGTCCTCGATGCGGGTGTCCGCCCCGGCGACCTCCCGGATCGTGCTGCCCGGGAAGGCCACGCGCTGCAGCCGGGCGTCCGCGATGTCGACCTCGTCGATGACGCAGTCGCGGAACACCACGTCGGTGAGGACCGACGCGCGGAGGTTCACGAACCCGAGCTTCATGCCGATGAACTCCACCGCGCTGAAAGAACTGTCGTACAGCTCGGCCGACCCGATCCGCCCGCCGGCGATCCGGACCTCGCGCCACGCGCCGCTCTGAGCGCGGAGCACGGGGGGCGTCCAGCACCTCGACCACGGTGTCCCGGATGCGGAGCCCGCGCAGGTCGGCGCCGTCGGCCCGGAGGGTCCCGACGACGCACTCCTCGAGCTCCAGGTCGGGCAGCCGCTCCCCCCGCCACGTCGAGCAGGTCGATGCGCTTGCCGTCGATCCGGTCACCGGTCAGCACGTCCCCGGCTCCGGGCGACCACGGCTCGAGGTCCGCCGGTTCGGTCAGGGTGATGCGGGGCGCCGCGACGCCGGTCTTCCGTGCCATGCCCCCCAGTCTGCCGCGGACGGACGACCGCGGGGTCGGGCACCGGGATCGAGACGTCGGGATCCTCAGACGTCGTGTCCTCGGACGTCGTTTCCTCAGAGGTCGGTGTCGTCCGAACGGGCGGCTGCTCGCAGAGCGTCGGCCATCCGTCCGGTGAAGTCGATGAACAGCTCGAAGGACTCGGGGGGCAACGGCACTCTCGAGCACCTGGCGGTACGCGGCCCGCACGGACCCGAGGACCGCGACCGCGTCGAGCGTGAGCTCGATGCGGACGCTGCGCCGGTCATCGGGGTTCCGGACGCGGTCGAGGAGTCCCTGCCGGGTGAGCCGGTCGAGGAGCGCGGTCACGGCCCCGGTCCCCATCTCGAGGTACCCGCCGAGCTCCTTCGGCGTGCGGTCGTCGTCGACCGCACCGAGGAACTGCAGCGCGCGGAGGTCGACCGGGTTCAGGCCGTGCCGGACGGCGAGGTGCTGCATGAGGTGCGCGTGCTCGACCTGTGCGCCGTAGAGGGTCGCCACGGCCTCGTCGAGGAGACGGTCGAAGTCGGCGGTCGAGGGGCGCCGAGGAGGTGCGGTCACAAGGCGACCCTAGTCGACATCCGTTCATCACGGAGATTGACAAACTCGAAAATCGAGGCGTACAGTCGTAGATGCCTCGAAAATCGAGGTGACACGATCAGGATGGAACCCGGAAATGCGTCGCCCTACCCGCACCCTCGCTCGCTTCGGCACCTTCGCCGTGATCCCCGCCGCGCTGCTCGCCGCCGGCGTCGCCGTCTCCACGGCGAGCTACTCGGCCTTCTCGGCGACCTCGTCCGACGGTGCCGACAACTGGTCGATGGGCACGGTCGCGTTGACGAACGACGCCTCGAACGGCGCGCTGTTCTCCGCGTCGAACCTGAAGCCCGGGTCCACCGGCACGAACTGCATCGCGGTGACCTCGAGCGGCAGCCTGCCGAGCGCCGTCCGCATGTACGCGAAGGACGTCACCCAGACCAAGGCCCTGGCCTCGTCCGTGACCCTGCAGGTCAAGCAGGGCACCGGCGGCGGCTACGGCACCTGCGACGGGTTCACGGCGGCGACCGGGACCGACGGCACTCTCTACGACGGCTCGCTCGCGTCCTTCGTGTCGACCCGGAAGGACTACGCGTCCGGCCTCGGGACGTGGAAGACCGCGGGCACGAAGCCCGAGACGCGGACCTTCCAGATCACGTACACCGTCTCCCCCCGACGCACCCGCGACCCTCATGGGCGCCACCGCCAGCCTCGGCTTCACCTGGGAAGCCCAGAACCTCTAGTCCCTGCCCACCACCGCACGCCCACCGGACAGGAGGATCGGCATGCGCTCGTCGTCGTGGCTCCGGTTCACGGTCGTGCTCGCCGCTCGTGGCGTCATCGCGGCACTCGTGGGCGTCGCGTTCTGGGGCATCGCTCCGCTCGCACTCGGGTGGCACACCACCACCGTGATGACGGGCTCCATGCAGCCCACCCTGCTGCCCGGTGACGTCGTCGTGAGCAAGCCGGTCCCGGCCCACGACCTCCGCGCGGGTCAGGTGCTGCTCTTCCCGGACCCCGACCACGCCGGCGTGCTGCGCCTGCACCGCCTCCACGACGTGGACGCCCACGGCGAGCTCGTCACGAAGGGCGACGCGAACCCGGAGGCGGACTCGACCGCCGTCGCGCGGTCCTCGGTCGTCGGGGTCGGCTACCTGCGTGTCCCGTTCGTCGGGCTCCCGGTCGTCTGGGCCGCGGAGCACCGGACCGTGCCCCTCGTCGCACTGGCCGCCGGGATCGTCGTGCTCGCCGGCTTCGCCGTGGTGCCCGCCGTGCGCACCCGCACCGACGCCCCGACCGACCGGCTCCCGCGCCACGGCCGTCACCGTGCCGCACGTCCGCGCCGCCCCCCGCGCCCGCGCCCGGGCCGTCGTGGTCGCGGCGACGGTGTGTGCCGTCGTCGGGGTCGCACTGCCCGCACCCGCAGCGGCCGCTGCCTTCGCAGCGACCACGACCACCGAGGCCAGTTCGATCACCACCGCGGTCGCCACCCCGGTGACCGGGCTCACCTGCACGAACGTCGGCAACGCCGCGGTCGACGTGGGATGGACCTACTCCGGGGTCGCACCCGAACACTTCACCGTCCTGGTCGACGGGGCCGCGAGCGGGATCAACACCGCTGCGGGCGAGCGGGACGTCACGCTCGGCGCGTCGGACTTCTTCGTCTGGAAGACGTCGACCATCAGCGTGCGCACCGACCTCACCGACACGTGGACGGCCACGTCGCCGTCCACCGTGCGGATCACCACGATCCGGCTGTTCGGACTCGGCCGCACCTCCTGCGCCCGCTGACGAGCCCGGTCGAACGCCGGTCCACGGCCGACCCCGGCGTCAGCGTCAGCGTCAGCGTCAGCGCCCGGCGGCGTAGTGGCTGCTCACCTGTGCCGCGGTGAGCACGGAGTTGTAGACCGCAGCGAACCGCATGGAACCCGTGAAGTACGGGTTCGCCGGCGCTCCGGGCCAGCCGGAGATCGTGTCGTACCCGATCCGCCAGTACCCGGTGTAGTTCTCCGGCGCCGTGTAGTTCGCGTTCGAGGCGACGAGCGCGCCGTCGACGTACAACCGCATGCCGGTCGTGGCGGACATCGTCGAGACGACGTGGTGCCACGCGCCGTCGTTGTAGGACTTCGGCGAGGTCACCACCTGCGTGGCCCCGTTGTAGGCGCCGAAGACGAGCTGCCCGTTCGTGTTGAGGTAGACCTGCCGGTCGTGCTGGCCGGAGACGGTGACCTGGCTGCCACCGAAGCCGATGAGCAGGCCGCCGGCCACCGAGGTGCGGAACCAGACCTCCTCGCTGAAGGTCACGGGGTTCCGCTGCGCCGCGGGGGGTGGAGAGGAAGTCGGACGCTCCGTCGAGGAGCCACGCGGTCCCGGGGTCGCGGGGGGCAGGCGATCGGGCTCGGGGTGCTCGCGGTCATCCCGCCCTGGTAGGTGCCGTTCGCGCCCTTGCCGGAGAAGTCGGCCGCGGTCGTCGAGCCGGACGGCTCGGTCAGCTTGTACGCGAAGAGGGCATTGCTGGCGGTGGCGTCGAAGCCGACCGCACCGGTGCAGGTGTTCGACGCCGCGGTGCCGGCGGAGTTCGACCCGTTCGTCACCTTCGCGCTGAAGCCCGAACGGGTCGGGGCGAACTGGTTGACGAGGAGGACGACGGCGAGTGCGACGACCAGCAGGAGCGCGACGACCTTGCCGTCGCGGAGACGACCGGGGTTCACGAGGGCCGCACCGTCTGCACGCGTCCGACCACCAGGCAGAGGACGAGCGGGACCAGGCAGGCCGCGACGAGCAGTGCCCAGCCCGCCGGGTCGAGGTCGATGCTCGACACGAGCTGGTAGTGACCGTGCCGGTTGAGCTCGGTGATGGTGACCCGCCCCACCTCGCCGTCGACGAGGTGCACGGCGTTGCCGCCGACCGCGTCGACGCGGACGGGGAAGATCCCGGAGGAGACGACGGTCGCCTCGACCGAGCCGGGGGGACGTGCTGTTCGAGATCGTCGTGACGTTGACGAAGGGCTTGAGCAGGAAGGCCGCGTACGAGACCGTGAGCGAGCCGCCGGCGATGCGCAGGCTGCTCCGGGTGACCCGGTCGGTGAAGGCGCTGGTCAGGCCCCAGATGAGGAGCGTCCCGACCAGGAGGACCGGGGCGGCCTTGAAGAGCCAGCCCAGGTGCGGGACGAGCAGGACCGGGGCGCCGACCAGGTCGTCCTGGGTCAGGGTCCACGGGTCGGCGGCGCCGTTCACGTCGCCCCGGGCGCGGATGCCGCCGTCGGGGTCGATCTCGATGATCCGGTGGGTGTACACGACGTCGGGGTTCGCGGCGACGCTGTACGAGACGATGTCGCCGACGCGGAGCGACGAGGCCTGCACGGGCATGTCGAGCACGAGCGTGCCGACCGGGGCGGTCTCACCCATCGACGGCGTCTCGACGACGAACCAGCGGCCGCCGTTGGTGAGGAACAGCATCGCGGCGGTCAGGAGGACCGCGGCGACGACGGCGACGGACCAGGCCAGGACGGACTCGGAGCGGCTGAACGTCCGCCCGCGCAGGAGCGGCCGCGGCAGTGTCCCGCTGAGCGGGATGGCCGAGGTCTGGCTCATGTGCTGCTCCGTCCTGGTCGGTGTCGGTCACGGGTGATGGCGACGCTCGACCGTAGGGGGGTCGGTCGAGCGTCGCCGGTCTGGGCGGGGCGGATCAGGCCGTGAAGGTCCAGGTCATCGGGACCGAGGCGGCGAGGCCCTGGTAGGTGTTGCCGGCCGAGGAGTCGAGCGTGACGGCGAAGTTGAAGGGGACGCTCGCACCGGCGGCGGGAGCGGTGGGCAGCGAGATCGCGGTGGCGCCCTTGAAGCTTGCGAGGGTGCCGGAGAAGACCGTGGTGGAGCCCGAGGTGATGACGAGGTTCATCTTCGCGCAGAGGTCGGTCGCGGTGCCGTTCGACGTGCCGTTCGCCGTCTGCGTGCAGGTCGCGCCCGGGGTCAGCGTGAAGGTGTTCGCGGCGGCGGTGCCCGTGTTCTTGATGGTGATCGGGGTGTTGACCGTGTTGCCCGGGGTCATCGTCGTGCTGCCACCGAACTTGTTGATGGTCGAACAGGTCGCCGAGTTGGTGGAGACCGAGCCGCCGTCGGTGCTGAGACAGGTGACCGACGCGTTGGCGTTCTGCTCCTGCATGATCAGCGTGCCGCTGGCGGCGGTGTTGCTGCTGTTCGTGATGCTCGCGGCGAACCCGGAGAGGGTGCCGGTGAGCGAGAGGGACAGGAGCACGGCGGCGAAGATGCCCGCGAGGAGCGCAACGGGGGGCGAAGCGGAGGCGCTTCAGCGGGGGAGGTGCGGAGCGGGTTGGACACGGGGTACCTCGATGTTCGGTGAGTCGGTGTGGGGGGTGCAATCTTTCGGAGGAGTGATTGCTTGATGATTAAGATAATGACCGGTTGAGCCAGATGGAAGCCCGAGTTCGCCCCCCAGAGCGGGGGCCAGGGCAGGACGGGAGGCGCGACGGCGTCCGGCACGGTCGTGTCGGCCCGGTACTCTTCCGCAACGAGCGAGGGGCGGGACCAGGTGGTGACGGGACAGGACGAGGACGGCGCGACCGACCTGATGGCCGCGTTCGACGCGGTCGTCCGCGCGAACGCGAGCCTCGTCGGGCAGTTGAGCGCCCGTGCCGGCGTGCACGAGAGCGGCCTGCGCGCGCTGGTCCTCGTCAGTGACACCGGGTACTCCACCCCGACCGAGGTCGCCGGGTTCCTGGGCCTGACCTCCGGCGCCGTGACGAACCTGATCGACCGTCTGACGTCCGCCGGTCTGCTCGAACGGACCCCGAACCCGAACGACCGTCGTGGGTCGCTGCTGCGCCTCCGTCCTGCGGGCGAGGAGGTCGTCGGCGACTACCGCCGTCGCTACGTCGCGATGCTCCGCGCCGTCGACACCCGGCACCGCGGTGACCTGCACGCGGTCCTCAACGACCTGGCGACCGGCCTGTACGAGCAGGCGGCGACCGCGGCACCCACACCGGGGACGGACGACGCATCCCGCTGACCGCCGGTCCGTCCTGACCGCACGCTCCCCGCACGACGACGGGCGCCACGGTCGGTGGGGACCGTGACGCCCGTGTGTCCGTGCGGGTCGGAATCCGTGCGGTTCAGACGCCGGCCGTGCTCCGGATCCACGAGGACGCCTGCGCGAGCAGGGCGTAGTTCGACCCGGCGCGCGTGTTCGCCCCCCGGGTCGGCGCTGTCACCCGTCGAGCACACGCCGACCACCTTGCCGTTGACGATGAGCGGTCCACCGGAGTCTCCGTGGTTGGACGCTCCCGTGACGCCTGTGACGTGCTGCGCGCGACCGCGGAAGGCGTCGGTGCTCGCCCCGGTCAGGGACACGGTCGCCTGGTACAGCCCGTCGGACTGCACGGCGTCCGCACGCAGGCCGTAGCCCTGGATCGTGCCGGTCCCGCTCGACTTCGCGGTCGCGGTGAGGTCGAGCGGCGTGTACGAGGACAGCGCGTACGCGGTCCGGAGGTGCACCAGCGCGATGTCGCCGGCGGGCGCGGCGGTCACCCGGTCCACGGCCACGGGGGTCCCGCGGTTCACCGTCGAGTTCGAGTGGTACACGTTCATCGCGCCGATGCCGTCGATGCAGTGTCGGGCGGTCAGGACCCACGACGCCGTGATCTGTTCGCCCGTGCACGTGCTGACGTACCCGGCGGGGATGTCGCCGCCCGACGCCTCGAGCTGCACGACCGACGAGGTCGCCGGCGCCCGCTCGCCCCCGACGACCTTCGTCGACGCGGGGAGCGCCGACGCCGGGGCTGCGGTGAACAGTCCCGCGGCGATCACGGTGGCCGCTACCGCGGCGGTGACGGACTTGTGCATGTCGACTCCTTCGTCGATGGGGAACGAGGCAGTTGCACACCGCAACTGCCTCGTATCCTCACCCCCGTCGGAGGGGCATACCAGTCCGCTCTTCAGCGGACCTCAGCCGCGCAGCGGCGGCGTCTCCGGCACCCCGTGCCCGTCGGCGAACCCGGCCACCAGGTCACGCATGGCGTCCTCGGCACTGTGCCGGGCCTCCCAGCCGAGCACCTCACGCGCACGGTCTGTCCGCATGATCGGCACGCCGGCCGCGATGTCCACCCAGCCCGCGTCGGTCGGCTGCAGGCGCAGCCGCCAGCTCAGCGTCACGAACGCGCGCACGAGCCGCAGGGGCACGCGGACCGCGCCGAGCATCCCGAGCACCCGGGCCATCCGCGGCGGAGTGAGCACGGGCGCGGCGGCGACGTTGAACGCGCCGCCGGCCGTCCGGTCGATCGCGCGCCAGAAGGCGTCAGCGAGGTCGTCGGCGTGCACGGCCTGGAACACGAAGGGGTACGGCAGGGGCAGCACGGCGAACCGCAGCAACCGGACGGCGCGCATCGGCACGAGGTGGCCGAGGAACAGCCCGCGGATCTCGGCCGCGGCGTCCCGCTGGAAGACGAGCCCCGGGCGCATCCGCGTGACGACCACGTCCGGGTGCTCGCGCTCGAACACGTCCATCGCGCGCTCGTTCTCGGCCTTGTGGACGGAGTACGTGGCGGTCGGGATGCCGTCGGCGGGCCAGCTCTCGTCCACCGGGGTGCGCTTGCCGGCCACGTCCACACCGCGGTACGCGCCGACGGACGAGGCGACGACGACCTGCGGCACGCCGGCCGCGGCGACGGCGGCGAGCACGTTCGCGGTCCCGGTGACGTCGGTGCGGTGCTGCGCCGGGATGTCGTGCGTCGGCTGCAGCGCCCAGGCGAGGTGCACCACGGCGTCCGCGCCGCGGAAGACGGCGACCAGCCGGTCCACGGCGTCGACCGCGCCGACGTCGACCGTGTGCCAGAGCGCGGCGTCGTAGGGCTCGGCCCGCAGGTCGGGCAGTCGCCGGGCGACCCCGACCAGGTCGGCGCCGGCGTCCCGGAACCGTCGGAGCAGTGCGCTCCCGACGTTCCCGGTCGCGCCGACGATGACGACCCTGGTCATGCCGCGGCCGAGGAACCCGCGGGCAGCGCCGGGTCGAGGACGACCTTGATGCAGCCGTCCTCCTTCTTCTGGAAGACCTCGTACATGTGCGGGGCGTCCTCGAGTGAGACCTTGTGCGTCGTCAGGTCGAGCGTGCCGAGCGGGTCGGAGGAGTCCTCGACGAGCGGCATGAGGTCGTCGACCCAGCGGCGGACGTTGCACTGGCCTTCGCGGATGGTGATCTGCTTGTCGAACAGCGTCATCATCGGCATCGGGTCGGCCATGCCGCCGTAGACACCCGAGAGCGAGACGGTGCCGCCGCGGCGGACCAGGTCGATCGCGGTGTGCACGGCGTCGAGGCGGTCGACACCCGCGGTCTCGATGGCCTTCTGTGCGAGCTTGTCGGGCAGCAGGCCGGCGGCGCGCTGGGCGAACCCGGCGGCGGGGTTGCCGTGTGCCTCCATGCCGACGCCGTCGACGACGGCGTCCGGGCCGCGGCCGTCGGTCAGGTCCACGAGCTCGGCGACGAGGTCCTTGGACAGGTCGAACGTCTCGATGCCGTACTTCGCGGCGAGGTCACGGCGCACCTGCTCCGGCTCGACGGCGAGCACGCGGTAGCCCAGGTGCTTGCCGATGCGGGCGGCGAACTGACCGACCGGACCGAGACCGAGCACCGCGAGCGTGCCGCCCTCGGGGACGTCCGCGTACTGCACGGCCTGCCAGGCGGTCGGGATGATGTCGCTCATGAACAGCCACTGCTCGTCCGCGCCGGTGTGCGGCACCTTGATGGGGCCGTAGTCGGCGTGCGGCACGCGGAGGTACTCGGCCTGGCCGCCGGGGACCTGGCCGTACATCTTCGTGTAGCCGAACAGGGACGCACCGCTGCCGTACTCGGTCACCTGGGTGGTCTCGCACTGCGACTGGAGCCCGCGCTCACACATGTAGCAGTGGCCGCAGGAGATGTTGAAGGGGACGACGACGCGGTCGCCGACCTTCAGGTTCGTGACGGCGGAGCCGACCTCCTCGACGATGCCCATCGGCTCGTGGCCCAGGACGTCGCCCTTGTCGATGTACGGGCCGAGGACGCGGTACAGGTGCAGGTCGGAGCCGCAGATCGCCGTGGAGGTGATCCGCACGATCGCGTCGGTCGGCTCCTGGATGGTCGGGTCGGGAACGGTCTCGACGGACACCTTCTCGGTGCCCTGCCAGGTCAGTGCGCGCATGTGAGCGCTCCTCTCGTCGCGGCGGGGCCGGACGGGAGGCCCGGCACGCTCCGTCCATCGGTACGCCTCCGCCGCGTGGCGCCTCCCAGCGTGGGTCGGTCAGCGCACCGGACGGGCGGGTCAGACCTGCTGACCGGAGCGGACCTGGTCCGTCGACGGCACGGGCCCTGCCGGCCGTGTCCTGCGCGCCGTCAGGACGTCCTGCTCCTCACGGGCGGCACGCTCGTCGCGGCGACGCTCGGTGGCCAGGACCGCGCCGAGCACGAGGGCGTACAGCACCGCGCCTCCGGCGAGCGCGGCAGCGGCCGAGGGCACCTGGTCGGCAGCGATGCCGGGGACCCCGTCGACGGCCATCAGGACCGCCTCGGCTCCGAGGACGGCGGTCGACAGGGCGAGCACGGCGACGCGGAGCCAGCGCGGGCTCCGGCGGATGCCCGCGGACACCCCGACCACCGCGGCGGTGAGGAGCAGCCCGACGAGCAGGAACCCGATCATCACGACGGAGTGCAGCCCCGGGTCGCGGGTGGACTCGGCTGCGGTGGGCCCGGTGTACAGCAGCCACGACGCACCGACGGCGAGGACCGCGGCGACGACCGGGAACGCGAGCGCCTTGGTCAGCGGGTTGCCCGCGAGTCGTCCGAGTCGCTGCAGCGGCACCGGTTCGAGCGTCCGGCGGGCGAGCGTCACGGGGGGACCCGAGCACGAGCAGCACGGGCGCGACCATGCCGATGACGACGTGGCCGAGGACGTGCGTGGTGAGGTCGTGGTTCCCGGCGTGCCCGAGTGGTCCGACGAGCACCGCGGCCACGGCCACGAGCCCGGCGATCCAGGCGACCGTCCGGGGGGATCGGCCACGCCGGCTGGCCGCGACGCCGCTGTCCGGCCGCGCCGACGACGTACACGGCGCCGGCCAGGGTGAGGGCGATGAGGGTGAAGGTCCCGAGCATGCCGCCGTGAGAGTGCACCAGAGGGCTCCTGTCGTCGTCGGTCCATCCTGTCGGAGACCGGTGCACCGTGTTCGGCGCGGTGCGCTCCTGCGACGGGTACCGGGCCGGTTCAGGCGCGGAGTCGGTCCCGGTCGGCAGCGGCGAGGTGCTCGGTCGCGGTCTCGAGCGCCGCGCGGCTCAGGGCGCGCCCGTGCCGGTCGAGGAACGCCACCAGGGCCTCCTCGGACGCCCGTTTGCCGGTCTCGCGGAGCACCCACCCCAGGGCGGACTGCACCACCTCGCCACGCTCCCGGACGAGTCGCCCGGCCAGCCCGAGCGGGACCTCCGCGTCGCCCTGCTTCACGAACGCCAGGGTGGCCACGACCGCTGCCCGCCGGACGAGCGCCACGTCCGACTTCGCGAGCGCGTACAGCGGCCCGGTGGACCCGCCGAGCAACGGGACGCCGACGAGCTCCTCGGCGGCCAGGTCGACGAGCGCCGGGTCGTCGATGCGTTCCGCCCGGAGCGCCGACAGGAACTCGTCGGTCAGGTCCGCGTCGGCGTGCTGCCGTGCGGCCTGGACGAGCATGACGACCGCGACGGTCCGCCCACCCGGGTCGTCGCTCCACAGCAGTGCCGACCGCTCCCCCCGGGTCCAGGTCCGCGAAGCGCCGTGCGATCCGGCGCGCGGCGGCGACGTCACCCGGGGTGCGCGCGAACGCGGCGAGGACGTCCTCGGCGGTGGGATGTGGCATCCCCTCCACCCTACGACCGGGACCCGGCGGGACCGACTCGGCAGGATCGGCCCGACGGGACCGGGTCAGCGGAAGTGCAGCACCGTCAGCGGGTCCTTGAGCGTGCCGTTCACCCGGGTCTCGACGTGCACGTGCGGGCCCGTCGACTGCCCGGTGTTGCCCGACTTCGCGATCTCCTTGCCGACCGAGACCACCTGCCCCTGCGTGACCTCGATCTCGCTGAGGTGCGCCGTCAGCACGGTCGTCAGCCCGTAGGTGACGACGATGTAGTTGCCGTAGCTGGCGTGGTTGCGGACCACCGAGGTGACCGTGCCCCGCCCGGACGAGTACACCGGCGTGCCGACCGGCACGACCGCGTCGGTGCCCTGGTGGTAGCGCGGGACGTGGCCGGCACCGCGGTCGTCGCCGTAGCGGCCGGAGATGCGCGTCGTCTTCACCGGCCAGCGCAGACCCGTCACCGGACGCGACGACCAGATGCGGGTGTCCGCGGAGCCGTAGAGGACGACGTTCGAGTCGACCTGCACGAGCAACTGCGCCGGGCCCTTCCCGGAGGTCCGCGTCGACCAGAGTGCACGACGGCCGTCCGCCGAGTAGACGACGAGGTTGCCGTCGGGCTGCAGCGCCGTGTAGGCGCCCGGGTTGCCGAAGGTCTGCGAGGACCAGACCGCCGTGCCGCTGACGTACTGCACGAGGTTGCCGTCGGCCTGCATCGTGAGCGTGCGGGGCGAGGCGGCGCTCGCACGGAGGGTCGTGCCGGCCGCGAGGGTCCCGCCCGAGGTGATGCGGTTCTGGAAGGTCGCGATGCGCCAGAACATCCCGTTGCCGACCTTCCGCATGCGCAGTTCACCGTCCGCCCGGACGCCGAAGTCCTTGGCGGCACCGCCACCCGATCCCCACTGCGCCACGACCCGACCGTTCCGGACCATCGTCAGGTACCCGTCCTTCTGGACGACGACGGTGGCCCCCCGGCTGGTTGGCCGTGTTGGAGGCCCAGAGCACCGCGTTGCCGATGCCGTACTCGACGAGGTTGCCGTCACCCTGCAGGACGAGCCGGAACTGCCCGTTCGTGGAGTTGACGGAGTCGCCGGGCTGCAGTGTGGTCCCGGCCTTGACGGCGCTCGTGTAGGTGGCGGCCTGCGCCGGCGCCGCCACCGCGACGAGTCCCGCGGCCGCGATCGCGACGGCGGTGACGGCCGCGGCGAAGCGTGCTCGTGCCCTGATCATGCGTGGTGTCCCTGCTCGTGGTGCGACCACCGCGGGCGCCGAGCGCCGGCGCGGTGCGTGTCCTGATGTGGCACGTCCCTGTACGCGCCGACGGTCAAGGTTCGCAGCCGGAACCGGTTGCGGGTATCCCCAGGACCGGGGGGCGTGCGCGACAGCTGTCGGTGTGCTCGCCCGCCCCGGGACAGGATGGGACGCATGCTCCCCCCAGCCGAACCCCGCCTTCGTCCGACCGTCGGCCGACCGGACGCGACCCGACCTGCAGGGCACGTTCGGCATGACCGCGTCGACGCACTGGATCGCCACGGCCACCGCCCAGTCCGTCCTGGAGCGCGGCGGGAACGCGTTCGACGCCGCCGTCGCCGGGGCCTTCGTCCTGCACGTGGTCGAACCGCACCTGAACGGCCCGGGCGGTGACCTGACCGCCGTGTTCGCCACGGCGGCCGATCCCGCGCCCGTGGTCCTCGTCGGCCAGGGACCCGCCCCGGCAGCGGCCACCCCCCGAGCACTTCCGCGCCGAGGGACTCGACCTCGTGCCGGGCGCCGGCGCGCTCGCCGCGGCCGTCCCCGGCGCGGTGGACGCCTGGCTCCTGCTGCTGCGGGACCACGGCACGTGGGAACTCGCCGACGTGCTGGCCCCGGCGATCGGGTACGCCCGCGACGGCCACCCGATCAGCGCGGGCGTGGTCCGGACGATCGGCGCGGTCGCCGACCTGTTCCGCGACCACTGGCCGACCTCCGCCGAGCGGTGGCTGCCGGGAGGCGCGCCCCCCCCGTCACCGGGGACGTCGTGTGCAACGAGCCGCTCGCCGCGGTGTTCGACCGCCTCGTCGACGCGGGGGCCGGCGCGGGCGACGAGGCGGTCGGTGGACGGGCCTCCCGGATCGACGCCGCCCGTCGGGAGTGGGCCGAGGGGTTCGTCGCGACCACGATCGACGCGTTCGTCCGGCAGCCGCACCGGCACTCGTCCGGCACCGACCACGCCGGCGTCATCCGAGCCGGTGACCTCGCCGCGTTCCGGGCGACCACCGAGCCGGCGACGACGGCGACGTTCCGCGGCCACACCATCGCGAAGACCGGGCCGTGGGGGCAGGGTCCGGCGCTCCTGCAGACCCTGCGGATGCTCGAGCCCCTCGACGACGAGCGCCTGGACCCGTCCACCGAGCTCGGTGCCCACACGATCGTCGAGGCACTGAAGCTCGCGATGGCCGACCGCGACGCGTACTACGGGGACGGCACGGTCCCGCTCGACGCCCTGCTCGCCGACGCCGCCGTGGCCGAGCGTCGGGCGCTCATCGGGGACACCGCATCGGACGCGTTCCGTCCCGGCTCCGTGCCGGGCGTCGAGCCGGCCCTGCCGCCGCTCCGGACCTCGTACGTCGTGACCGGTGCGGCCGGGGTCGGCGAGCCCACCGTGCCCGGCGCCCGGCGTGGCCCGGTGGACGAGCGTGCCGAGGTACCGGTGGAGGACCGCGGCGAACCGTTCGTCGCGCCCGACGGTGACACCCGCGGGGACACGTGCCACATCGACGTCGTCGACCGCTGGGGCAACATCGTCAGCGCGACGCCCTCCGGCGGCTGGCTGCAGTCGTCGCCGACCATCCCGGAGCTCGGGTTCTGCCTCGGTACGCGGCTGCAGATGACGTGGCTCGAGGAGGGCACCGCGTCGACCCTGCGCCCCGGCGAGCGGCCCCGCACGACGCTCACGCCGACGCTCGTCCTCCGCGACGGTGTCCCCGTCGCCGCCCTCGGCTCGCCCGGTGGCGACCAGCAGGACCAGTGGCAGCTGCTGTTCCTGTTGCGCTGGATCGTCGGTGGGTACACCCCGCAGCAGGCGATCGACGCGCCCGCCCTGCACACGACGTCGTTCCCCGGCTCGTTCTGGCCGCGGACGTGGGACCCTGCCGGCCTGGTGGTCGAGGACCGGCTCGGCGACGACGTGGTCGCCGGTCTGGAGGCGCGCGGGCACGTCGTCACGCGCGCCGGCGACTGGAGCCTGGGTCGGCTGTGCTGCGTCACCCGGGACCCGTCGACCGGGGTCCTCGGTGCTGCGGCGAACCCCCGCGGGGCGCAGGGGTACGCGGCGGGGCGCTGAGTTCGGTGGTGGGCCAGCCCCGCCGCCGGGCCGACGCCGGCGGCTGCGGTCGGGGAGGCCTCGACCGCAGCGGCTGCGGTCAGAGCGTCGGGACGACCACCGCGCGGCCGGACAGCTCGCCGGCCTCGAGCTTGCGGTACGCCTCGAGCGCGTCGGCGAGGGCGTACCGCTCGACGTCCGGCTCGATCTGCCCCGCGCGGTACATCGCGACGACGTCGTGCAGGTCCTCGATGGTGCCCCAGTAGGTGTTCGTGATCGTCGACTCGTACGGCGTCGAGAAGAAGTTCCACTCGGTGGTGCCGCCGGCGATGCCGACCACGGTGCAGCGCCCGCCGACGGCCATCGACGCCTGCGCGGTCTTGATGGTCGGGGGCGCACCGACGAAGTCGAACGCCGCGTCGACGCCCTTGCCGCCGGTGATCTCACGGATCCGCGCGACCTGGTCGTGACCGCCGGGGACGGTGATCGCGCCGCGCTCGGCAGCGCGCGCCATGGCGTCCTCCTTCATGTCCGTCGCGATGACGGTCGCGCCGGTCAGCGCGGTGAGGATCTGCACGGCGATCTGCCCGAGGCCGCCCAGACCCACGACGAGCGCGTACTTCCCGCCGCCGGCCAGGTTCGGCAGGGAGTTCTTGACGGCGTGGTACGGCGTGAGGGCCGCGTCGCTCAGGGGTGCGGCCGCGACGGGGTCGGCGTCCCCGAGCGGTACGAGGTTGCGGGCGGGGACGGTCACGTACTCCGCCATGCCGCCGTCGCGCCCCAGGCCGATGGCCATGTACGGGTTCGTGGCGGCGTTCTCGCAGTAGGTGTCCTGCCCCTTCGAGCAGTACCGGCAGTGCCCGCAGCCGACCGGCCCGTAGACCAGGTACGCGGCGCCCTCCGCGAAGCCGGTGACGCCCTCCCCGACGGACTCGACCCAGCCGGAGTTCTCGTGTCCGAGGACGAACCCGGGCCGCTGTGCGCCGGGCTGCCCCTCCTGGAACTCGCGGTAGACGGCGACGTCGGAGTGGCACGCACCGGCACCGGCGACCTTGAGGAGCACCTCCCCCGGCCCGGGCGTGGGCTTCTCGACCTCGGTGAGGGAGGGGAACGTCTGGTACTGCTCGAACACGACTGCACGCATGCCGCAAAGCTACACCTGTCGTCCATCTCGGCGGAGCGGGTGCGGGGGGCCGTGGGACGAGCAGCGGTGGCATCCTGCGTCCCGCCTGTGCATCGGTTGCGAGAACGGTCGTTCTCCGGTTGACTCGGCCACGAGGGTCGCATCCGGCCCGCACCCCGACGAAAGGAGCGGCCATGCCCACGCGCACCGCACGCACTGCTTGGAACGGCGGCCTGAACGACGGCTCCGGCCAGGTCGAACTCTCCAGCTCGAAGGTCGGCACCTACGACGTGTCCTTCCCGAAGCGCGCCGCTGACGAGGCCGGCGGCACCACCAGCCCCGAGGAGCTCATCGCCGCAGCGCACTCGTCCTGCTACGCGATGCAGTTCTCGGCGATCCTCGGCGAGGCCGGCGGCACCGTCGAGTCCCTCGACGTCAAGGCCGACGTCTCGCTCGGCCCGGACTCGGCCGGCGGCTTCAAGCTCACCGGGATCGTCCTCACCGTCTCCGGCGAGGTCTCCGGCATCGACGAGGCGGCCTTCCTGAAGGCGGCCGACGAGGCGAAGGCGACCTGCCCGGTCAGCAAGGCCCTCACCGGCGTCGACATCGAGCTGCACGCGACGTTCGAGCAGTAAGCGCCGAGCACGCGCCTGACGGGAGGCCCGCCCACCGCTCGGTGGGTGGGCCTCCCGTCCGTCTCCCCACCGACGGGAGGCACAATGGTCCGATGGCCGAACCGCTCCTGCCCGGCCCGCGGCCGGGCCGTCCACCCCGACCGCGATCGAAGGCGCGGAGCGTCGCCCAGCACGACATGCGGGACATCCGCGCACGGCTCCGCGGCACCATCTACGAGCACGTCACGCCGGACACCAGGTCGCTGCGGGAGCAGTACTCCGCCCGCCAGATCGTCGACTTCTGTCTCGACCTGGCCGAGGTGATGCTCGCGTCCGGTGCCGACACCCGGAGCGTCGAGACGGCGGTGATCGCGGTCGCGACGAAGTGGAACCTCGCGCCGCTCGACCTCGACTTCTCCGGCAGCGCGGTGACGATCCAGTACTCCCCCGTGGAGGGTCCGCCACTCGTCAAGGTGCGCAGCACCCGGTCCGACGGCGCGGACCTGGCGCGGCTGGCGTGGGCGAACCAGATCGTCGACGACGTCATCCACGACGACCGCGACATGACCAGCGCCGTGAGTGCCCTCGTCGCGGTGCTCCGGATGCCGCCGCGGTGGCCGACGTGGCTCGCCGACGTCGGGCTCTCCGTGCTCGGCACCTCGATCGCGATGCAGGCCGGTGGTGGCTGGCGGGCGGGTGTCGGGGCCTTCGTCCTCATGCTCGGGATCATCGTGTCCGGCCGGTGGCTGACCGGACGGGGCTACCCGCAGTTCTTCGTCTCCGGTGCCCAGGGTGGCGTCGCCTCGGTGATCGGCACGCTCGCGATCTGGGCGGACGTGCTCACCCCGACCGGCGCGGCGACGATGGTGGCCGCCCTCGTGGTGCTCCTGCTCCCGCACGTGCAACTCGTCACGTGGGCGCAGGACGCGATCTCCGGGTTCCGGGCGATGGCGGTTGCCCGGGCCTTCACGATCGGGATGCTCATCGCGGCGATCGTCGTCGGGGTGCCGGCCGGCATCGCGATGACGCACTGGCTGCGGCTCGAGGTCGACCCGTCCGGCATCGTCACGCAGGCCCTGCCGCTGTGAGCGTCCCTGTCCCTGACCGTGGTCTCGGCCGGGGCGAACTGCTTCGTGCAGCAGGCGAGCGCCCGCGTGATCCCGGTCGCGGTGGTGCTCTCCGTGGCGGCGGGGGCGGCGCTCTGGCAGCTCAAGGCGTTCGGGCTCCCGCTGCTCGGGGCGACCTTCCTGGCGTCGGTGCTGCTCGGCGTGCTCTCGACGTACGCCGCGGTGCGGATGCGGACGGCCGTCGCGGCGATCGCGGTGCCGGCCTTCTGCGGCGCGCTCCTGCCCGGTGTCGCGGTGTCGAACGCCCTGCTCAACGTGATGAGCGGGTCGTCGAGCTCGGTGCTCGACTTCGGGTCGGCGGTGACCGTGGCGCTCGCCATCGGCGCGGGGCTCGTGCTCGGCGGGCTCTTCGCGACGCCGGGGGGCACGTCGCGCCCTGCGTCGCGGCCGCCGCATCCATGTGCACTCGGTGCACAGCGACACCACCGCGCTGCCGGTCATCCGCGACTCCGGCTACGACCCCGGGAACGGGTCCGTCCCGCGATGGTGACGCGTCCGACGCCCGCGCCCGCGGCCGCACACACTGCCCGCCGTTCGCACTGAGCGACACCGCACGGGGTCGACCCCACGTGCGCTGTCGCTCAGCGCGGACGCTGCCCCTGCGGGCCCGGCGGTGGCGCGCTAGTTCGCGTCCGAGACGGCCTTGGACACGTCCGTGGGGCCGTCGTACTGACCGTCCGGAATCGCACGGAGCGCCTCGAGCACGTCGTCGGGGGGCGCTCTCCTTCTCGGCGGTCGACACGACGTCGTCCTTCGAGGCGGGGTAGTCGATGCCGCTCAGGTACTTCTGGATCTGGATGGGGTTCGGTGCTGCCACGATCGGTTCCTTCCGTTGGACCTCCCGGCGTACCCGGAACTCCCTCGGCACCGACCCAGCGGATGCGGGCAGCGGCCAGCCGGCGCCGTGTCAGCGCCGGACGTCGGCGACGAGCGTCAGGCCGACCAGTTCTCGTCGTCCGACCAGGACACGTCGGACCAGGTCGACAGCCGACGCTGTGCCTGCGCCTCGTACCGCTCCATCCAGCCGCGCTCGAGCCGCGCCACCGCGCGGTCGAAGGCCGCGACGAGGTCGAGCTCGCTGCGCAGGAGCGCCTGCAGCTGCAGCCCCTCGTACAGGGCGATGAGCTGCTCAGCACCGCGGCGGGGGTCCATCGTGTGCGGCGCACGGCCGAGGGCGATGTCGTGCTCCAGGCCGCGCTTCACCTGCGCGAAGAACAGCTGGTAACGCGAGCGGAGGTAGCTCGACATCGGGTGCTCCGGGTTGCCCGCCACGCTGAGCAGGGCGACGAGCAACCGCATGAGCGCGGGGTCCTCGGCGTTCGAGGCGACGATGGCGCGCAGGAGTTCGACGGTGCTGCCGTCACCGACCTCGCGCGTCACCTCGTCCATCCGCGCGCCGTTCCACCGGTCGAGGGCGGCCAGGACGAGGCCGTCCCACGACGGGAAGTGCTGGTGCAGCTCGGACGTGCTGATGTCGAGCCGCTCGGCGACGTGCTCGGGTCGCGCCTCGTGGAAGGGGACGTCACGGAGCAGGTCGACGGTCGCACCGACGATCCTGATCCGCAGGTGCAGGGTCGCCGCGGCCGCAGCTGCGGCCATCGTGTCGGCGCTGGTGTCTTCGAGCATCGTGCCCTCCGTGTCCGGGACGAGCACGGTCAGGTCGTGGCCGAGGCGTCCGGGGGGTGCGGACGTCCTGTCCGCACCTCGATCCTCCCGTAGATCGCGGGCGACGAGCATCCCCGGTACGGGGGGGTCGGCAAGATGGGGGGACAACGGAGTACGGGGAGCGGCGGTGTCCGGCACGGGCGTGTCCCGCCCGGATGTGTGACGATGCCGCCATGTCCCCGAACGACTCCACCGCCCACGGACTCGCGACGATGGCCTCCGCGGGCTTCGAGTTCGGCAGCACGCCCGAGCAGGTGGCGCACGACGTCCGCACGATGTGGGAGCACCTCGGCCGTCCCGACGGTGCCTTCGAGGCCGCGGCCGCCGCGATCGCCGTCCTGCCGCAACGCCCCGAGGTGCCCGTCGCGCTGCAGGCCCGGCGCCGCGAGTTCGAGGAGGCCGTCGGCATCAACCCCGTCGAGGTCGAGCTCGCGGCGGCCCTCGCCGCCCGGGAACTCCTCGAGACGATGGCGCGGACCTGCGGGACACACTGATCGTCGGGTGCCCGGACGACGGGAGGCCCGCGGCTGCAGAGCCGAGGGCCTCCCGTCGTGTCGGCGGCGCCGCCGCGCGGTGACTACGGCGTCGGCATGCCGCCGTCGACGTGCAGCGTCTCGCCCACCACGTAGGACGACTCGCCGCTGGCGAGGAACACGAACGCCGGCGCGAGCTCGGCGGGCTGACCCCAGCGGCCGAGGTAGGTCTGCTCACCCGCGGACGGCAGCGCGTCGGACGGCTGGCCACCGGCCGGCTGCAGCGGGGTCCAGATCGGGCCCGGTGCGACGGCGTTCACGCGGATGCCCTTCGGCGCGAGCTGCGCGGCGAGGCCCTTCGCGAGGTTGTTGACGGTCGCCTTGGTGGCGGCGTAGTGCACCAGGTGCGGCGACGGCGCGTAGGCCTGGATCGACGTCGTGTTGATGATCGTCGAGCCCGGCTTGAGGTGCGGCACGGCGGCCTTCGTGATGCGGAAGGTGGCGTACGCGTTCGTCTTGAACGTCTCGTCGAACTCCTCGTCGGAGATCTTCGTGATGTCGTCGACGTTCTGCTGCTTGCCGGCGTTGTTCACGAGGATGTCGAGACCGCCGAGCTGCTCGACGGCGGACGCGACGAGCTGCTCGCAGAACGCCAGGTCCGTGATGTCGCCCGGGAGCGCGACGGCCTTGCGTCCGGCTGCCTCGATGAGGGCGACGATGCGGTCGGCGTCCTCCTGCTCCTCGGGGAGGTAGCCGATGGCGACGTCGGCACCCTCACGGGCGTAGGCGATGGCGACGGCGGCACCGATGCCCGAGTCGCCGCCGGTGATGAGCGCCTTGCGGCCCTCGAGTCGACCCGAGCCGCGGTAGGTGTCCTCGCCGTGGTCGGCGGGCACGTTCTCCGCCATCTCGGCGTCGGTGCCGGCACCCTCGAGGTACTGCTCGTCCGGCTTCTTGTCGGCGTAGAGCTTCGTCGGGTCCTGCATGGTGTACTGGTCGATCCGCTGGTCCGTCATGCGCCAGACGGTACGCACCCGCGCACCCGCCCCCGCTCAGGAGGCTGTCCCCCCGCCGCGCAGTCCGGATCACGTCCGGGCCGGGCCGGCTGTGGTTCAGAGCGGGCGGTAGACCGTGATCGGCGGAGCGTCGTCGCCCTGGTCCTCCGCGTCGCCCGTGCGCGCCCAGGTCCGGCCGTCGTGGTCGAGCGCGTCGGGCAGGTCACCGTGCACGATCATCCGCACGGGCGGCGCGTCGCCGTCGACGAGGTCGACGCCGTGCGCCGCGTTGTCACCCGTGCTGTCCACCACGTACTCCGCCATGTCGACGACGCTACGCGACGGTCCCCGGCCGCGTCCGGGACCCGGCGGGACCGCAGGCCCGGAATGTCACGGTCCGGTGACGGTGCGGCTCCGTTTCGGTAACACCCGTCGTCCACCAGGGCGCTGGCGGCTACCGTCGAGCGGGTGACTCCCAGGACCGTGACGGCGATCGGCGCCGTGGTGCTCGCCCTCGTGGCGGGTGGCGCCTCCGTGGACCGTCTGCCCGGTCACGACGCGGGCCGAGCGGCGGCGGCGGAGGCCACCCCGACCGCGACGTCCACTCCGGCCCCCAGCTGGCGTCCCGTGTCCGGCGCCGCGCTCCGCACCGTCGACTCGGTCGAACTCGCCGCCGAGTCGATCGTCCTGCGTGCCGACGACCGCACGGTCTCGGTCGTCTCGATGCGTGACGCGAAGCACACGGTCGGCGTCCTGAACCGGCTGCTCGGCACGCCGGCGCGCACGCAGACCGCGGTCGGCGACGCCGGTCGGTGCGTCCCGGCGAGCACGACCTCGACCTGGGGCGGAGCCCTCCGGGTCGCCGCGCTGCGCGAGCCCGCAGCGGCCGGCAACCGCGTCGAGATCCGGGTCCTGCGCGACCACGTCCGCTCCCGGCTCGGCACCTCCGTCGAACTCTCCGGTCCGCACGGCGTGCAGGTCGGCGACGACGTCCGTTCCCGCATCGAGGACGCCGCGGCGGACGAGCGCGAGTCGCTGGGCTCCGAGGACGCCGAGGCCTGGCAGCTGCTGCTCGCTCCGGGGTGGTCGTCGGAGCGCAAGGGCGCCGGCGAGAACGGCGTGTCCGTGCTGACGCAGGAGTCCACCGTGACCGTCATCGGGTCGCCGATGCCGGTCCGCGCGACGCGGGGCTGCTGACCGCCCGACGTCGCCGCCCCGCTCAGATGCGGATCGTCGCCACGACCGGGAAGTGGTCGCTCGCGAACCAGCTCTCGGGGCCGTCGTGGTCGATCACGACGCGGTCGACACCGGCCACCCCGCGGGTGAGCACCCAGTCGATGCGCTCTCCGCTCGGCACCGGCGGCTGCCACTCGTTGTAGGACGCCGTCCGGTCCTCGGGGTCACCGGCGACGGTCCACGCGTCGGTGTACCCGGCCTCGGCGAAGACCCGCGACGCCGGACCGGACCCGGACGGCTCGTTGCAGTCGCCGGCGAACACGACCGGCCCGTCGACGACCGACAGCCGCTGGACGATCAGCGCGGCGCTGCGCCCGCGGACCTCGTCCCCGTGCGGGCCCGGTTCGTGGTCCAGGTGCGTGGTCAGCAGCGTGAAGGCCGGGCCCTCCGCATCGAGGAACTCCACGTGGTTCGCGATGCGCGGGTACTTGCTGCCCCACGTGTTCGAGACCGGCTCGTCCGGGGTGTCGGACAGCCAGAACGACCCCGACCCGGCGGGACGGAAGCGGTCGCGTCGGTAGAACACGGCGGCGTGCTCGCCCGCGGCGCCGCCCTCGCGACCCTGACCGATGTCGGCGTGGTCGGGCAGCCCGGCGCGGAGGTCGTCCATCTGGTGGTCGAACGCCTCCTGCACGCACACCAGGTCCGGGTCGTGCCGACGGATGAGGTCGAGGACGACCGGGCGGCGAGCGGGCCAGTCGTGCGCCGGGTCCGGGTTCTTGATGTTGTAGGTCATGAGGGTGATCGGGCGCGCGGTGCTGGTCACCCGTCGAACCTACCCGGAGGCACCGGGGCGCCGCCGCCCGTCGTGCGTCGGTGGGCCACCCTCAGTTGATGCAGACGCCTTCCTGCCCGTACTCGTGCACCGCCGTCGACGAGGGGCTGGGTTCCGCGGGCTCGGCCGGCTTCGACGCCTCGGCCTCCTCCGACGGCTGGGACGGCTGGGCCTCCTCCGACGGCTGCGCCGCAGCGGGAGCGGAGGGCATCCCGCCGTCCGTGCCGAGGACCAGGGTGACCCCCTGCACCGCGGTGCTCTGGACCGGCACCGCGCCGGGGACCACGGACGCGACGGCCTTGGCCTGGGCCTCCTGGCCGGCCGGGTACTGGACCATCGTCGTGGCCGTCGTCGCCGAGGAGCCGGGCGTCCCGACCTGGAACCCGCGTCCGGTGAGCACGCCGCTCGCGGTGGCCGCGGCGCCGGTGACGCCGCTGCCGTTGGTGACGGTGACGGACACGGACGCCGGGTCAGCGGCCTTCGCGTCGGTGTACGCGGGCGGCTCCCCGACGAGGCCCTGGACGAAGGCGGGCATGCCTGCGGTGTCGACCTCGACCACGGAGAGCGCGTACCCGTTGGGGTAGACCGTCGGGGTGCCGAGGATCGGGATGGTCGCGGACTTGATGTTCGCCGGACGGAGGTTGCTCATCTGTCGCGCGAGCGAGAGCAGGTCGAGGTCCTGGTCGGTGTCGACGGAGTCACCCATGGCGTCGATGATCTTGGTCATCTTCACCGGGTTGAGGAGCGTGCCGGCCGACAGGATCTTCCGCGCTTCCTGCGACAGGAAGTACTGCTGCCGGACCTGGCGGTCGAGGTCGCCGTTCGGCAGCCCGTGCCGCTGGCGGACGAAGGACAGCGCTTGCTTCGCATCGAGCTGTGAGACACCGGCGGGCAGGTCGACGCCCGAGTACGGGTCCTTCGTGGCCTGCTTGAGACAGACGTTGACCGGGCCGAGCTGCTTGACGATCTCGTAGAAGCCGAGCAGCGACACCCGCACGTAGTGGTCGATCGTCAGCCCGCTGAGCCCCTGGATCGTCGCGATGAGTTTCTTCGCACCACCGACGGCACCACCGCCGTCTCGGGTGCCGTACTCGAAGGCGCTGTTGAGCTTGCCCTTGCCGACGTCCGGGATGTCGACGTAGGAGTCACGCGGGAACGAGATCATCGTCGCGCTGCGGCCGTCCGCGGCGATGTGCAGGACGATCATCGTGTCGGTGTTGGTCGCGCCGCCGTCCGTCTCGGTGCTCAGTTCGGCGAGCTGCTCGGGGGGTGGCGTTGTCCGGTCGGTGGTCGTCACCGACGAGCAGGATGTTCATCGCCCTGCCGTCGACGTCGTCCTCCGCCGGTGGCGCACTGCCGATCGCGTCGACCTTCGTGACGCTGCTCGCGAGCCGGTTGTACGCGTAGGCCGCGTACCCACCGCTCAGCAGCACGGCCATGGTGAGGACGCCTGCCACCGCAGGGAGGACGGCTCCCCCAGTGGCGCTTCCGGCGCCCGTGGCGGGGCGGCACGGCGCGGTCGGCACGGCGGGGCCTGGTCTCCTCGGGTGCGTTCGTCACGGGGAGAACCATAACGGTGGGGCTCGCGGATGACATGGGTTCCGGCTGGACGAGCTGTACGGACCCCTCCGGGAGGCCCCGCTCACGGCCCTGCGGCGGGCGCGGTCCGCACATGGTCGCCCAGTACGGTCGCAGGGTGTTCCTGTCCGTCCTCGCCGTGTGCTGCGCCCTGGTCGCCGTGCTCCTGGTCGGAAACGGCGTCCGCGCACTCCGCCGCGGTGCCCGCAGCCTGACCAGGCTCCTCGCACTCGTCGCCGGGACCGTTCTGCTCGCGCTCGACGCCCTCGTCGTCGTGCTCGCGCGGGTCGACACCCCGACCAGCTCGGCGGTCCTCGTGCTCGTCCTGGCGGTCGCCGGGTACGTCGCCGTCGCCTTCCTCGTGTTCCTCGGCGCCGCGCTCGCGTACGGGCACGTGCGGGTGTCCGAGCAGGCCGAGGCGCTCGTCGTGCTCGGGTGCGGGCTCGTGCACGGGCAGGTGTCGCCGATGCTCCGGTCCCGGCTCGACCGCGCGGTCGAGGTGTTCCGGCGGTCGGACGCCGCCGGCCGCACCCCGGTCGTGGTGGCGTCCGGCGGGCAGGGCGCGGACGAGGACCGGACCGAGGCCGACGCCATGGCCGAGTACCTGGTCGGGCACGGTGTCCCCGCGGACCTCGTCCTCCGCGAGCCGCGCTCCCGGAACACCCGCGAGAACCTCCGGTTCTCCTCCGGGGTCCTCCGGGACGCCGGGGTGGACGGGCGGACGCTCGTCGTCAGGAACGACTACCACGTGATGCGCACCGCGATCACGGCCCGGCGCACCGGTCTCGACGCCCGCGTGCTCGGCGCCCCGACGGCACGGCAGGCGGTCCCGAGCGCGTTCCTGCGGGAGTTCGCCGCCGTGCTCGTCATGCACCGCTGGTGGCACCTCGCGGCGGTCGTGGCGATCGTCGCACTCTGGTCGCTCGGGCTCGCCACGGGGGGTCCTGCCCCGCTGAGTGCCGGCCGCTTCAGTTCCTGGTGGGCAGCAGGTGGGCGGCCTCCATGGCGAGCTCCGCGGCGATCGGGTCGTTCGCCGCGACGGCGTCGCGGAGTTCCCGCACGCGGGGCGTGACCGCCTCGGGCGGCACGACCTCGGCGAGCTCGGGGACCCGCAACCGGAAGGCGAGTCCGTCGGTGGTGGCACGGCACAGCTGGGCGAGGGACGCGTTCCCGCAGGCCTCCGCCCACATCGCGTAGAGGTCCGCGCCGTCGTGGGCGACCTCGGCCTGCTGGCCCTCGCCGAGGCGCTCGAGCACGTCGTCGAGCGTCCGGACCACCCGGCGGCGCTCGGCGTCGGTGAAGCGCGGGACCGCGAGCCGGACGACGCCGCCGTAGATCACGCCGAGCGTCTGGTAGGCGTCGAGCAGCTCGGCCGCGCTGGGGGGCGGCGACCTTGGTGTAGCGGTTGGGGGCCATCTCGACGAGACCGGCGCGGGCGAGTTCGGCCAGAGCCTCTCGGATGGGAGTGCGGGAGACGCCGAGCCAGGCGATGAGGTCGTCGTCGTTCAGCCGCTCGCCCGGCTCGAGCGTGCCGTCCATGATGGCGTCCCGGATCTTGTCCTGCACGGTGTCCCGGAGGAGCTTGCGCTCGGCAGCGGGCTGGGTCGAGGGCACTGGCATGCGTTCAGCGTGTCACATGTCACGCGGTCGGCGCGAGAGGCGCGACGGCAGCGCGCCGGAGGAAGTGGACCGCCCGACCGTAGACTCGCGGCATGGACGACGAGCCCTCCCGGTGGCCGATCGGGCGACTGCTGGCGGCCGCCGCACGGGCCGTCGAACGGGAGTGGGACGAACGACTCCGGGCGATCGGCCTGCCCCACGCGGCGCTCATCGCGCTCGACATCGCCCTCCGGAACGGCCCGACCGGCGCGGACGTCATCGCGAGGACGGCGCGCGTACAGCCGCAGACCATGTCCCGCACCCTCGAACGGCTCGAACGGGACGGCCTCGTCGTCCGCGGACCCCACCCCGAGGACGGACGTCGCCGGGTGGTGACGGTCACCGAGCGCGGGCGGGAGATGTGGGAGACCGCACGGCACATCGAGCGCGAGGTCCTGCCGGACGACCCGGAGCTGCGCCGTCGTCTCGGCGCGATCCTCTTGGGGAAGCGCCCGAGCCCACCGTGATGCTGGTACTTGTGTTCTACGTCTGAAATGTGACACCCTGGATGGGTCGGCACCAGGGCCGACCTGTCCCCAGGGGGGTCTCGTGACCGGACGCCGCGCCGCAGCGCGCTCCATCCGGCACCGCCCGCTGCTCGTCGCACTGCTGGCGACCGTCGGGTCCCTCACGGCGATCGCCACGGTGCTCGCCGTCGTCGCCAGCGTGTTCATCGGCGGCCTGGCCGAGCGGTACGACGCGGGACGCACCGTGCTCGACGACCCCTTCCCGAGCGGAGGACGGCCGCACGACGACGGGGACGCACTGGACGTCCTGCTCATCGGGTCGGACGCACGGGAGCGGCTCGACCCGCAGCACGACGGCGTGGGCGGTGGCCGTTCCGACACCCTGATGCTCGCGCACGTCTCGGCCGACCGCAGACACGTCTCCCTGATGTCGATCCTCCGCGACTCCTGGGTCGAGGTGCCCGGACACGGCAGGGCGAAGATCAACGCCGCCTACTCGTGGGGCGGTGTCCCACTGACCGTGCAGACCGTCGAACAACTCCTCGGGGTCCGGATCGACCACGTCGCCGAGATCGACTTCGCCGGGTTCGTCGGGATGACCGACGCCCTCGGCGGCGTGACGGTGCAGTCCCCCCGCGACCTTCGACGCCCGCGGACACCACTTCGTCCGGGGACCGAACGAGCTCGACGGCGCCGCGGCGCTCACGTTCGTGCGGGAGCGCTACGCCTTCCCGGACGCCGACCACACCCGGGTCCGCAACCAGCAGGCGTTCATGCGCGCGCTCCTCGAGCGGGTCCTGTCGGCGGACACCCTGACCGATCCCGGGGCCGTGCAGCGGTTCGTGAGCTCGACGAGCGCGTACCTCTCCGTCGACCCCGGTCTCACCTTCCCCACCCTGGTCGACCTCGGCTGGTCCCTCCGCCGGATCCGGCCGCACGACCTCGAGACGTTCACGCTCCCGACCGCCGGGGGTGGCACCAGCCCGGACGGCCAGAGCTACGTCGAGGTCGACCGTGCCGAACTGACCAGCCTCACCATCGCCCTGCGGTCCGACGACGTCGAGGGGGTGGCTCGCGGGGCACGCGGCAGGGCGGACCGCGGCCACCGGCTGAGGCGACACGGCCGTCCGGGGACTCCGGGCCGGGGACGACGAAGCGCCCCACGACCGAGGTCGTGGGGCGCTTCCGATCGGCTGCGTGACGCTGGACGTCAGGCCGGGAGCTGCAGGGTCTGCCCCGCGTAGATGAGGTTGGCGTCGTCGATGGTCGACGTGTTCGCCGCCCACAGCTGCTTCCAACCACCGTCGATGCCGAGCTTCGTCGCGATGGTGTCGAGCGTGTCGCCGGACACCACCTTGACGGTCTTGCCGCTCGTGGGCACCGCGGCCGGCTTGCTCGAGGTCGCCGACGGAACCGGCGTGCTCGGGGCGGCCTTCGGAGCCGGGGCCGGTGCGGGAGCCGCCGGCTGGGCCGGGGCCGCCTGCTGCGCGGGGGGCCGCCGGGGCGGCGGGGGCCGGTGCCGGCGCGGCCGGCTGCGGCACCGGTGCCGGAGCGGCGCCGGTGGTGCCGCTCAGGCCCAGCTTTGCGGAGCAGGCCGGCCATGCGCCCCAGCCCTGGGAGGCGAGGACGTTCTCGGCCACCGCGATCTGCGTCTCGCGGCTCGCGGCGGCCGGGCTGCCGGTGCCGCCGTTGGCGGCCCAGGTGCTCTGCGTGAACTGCAGTCCGCCGTAGTAGCCGTTGCCGGTGTTCGCGGCCCAGTTGCCGCTGGCCTCGCATGCTGCCAGGGCGTCCCAGGTCGAGCCGCTGGCCGCACTCGCCGGTGCAGCCGCGAGACCGACGCCCGTCGCGGCGAGGCCGGCGAAGGCGAGTCCGCCGACGAGGGCGCGGGTTCGGGTGTGGTTCTTCATGTCGTTGCTCCACCGGGGCCGCACTCGTCGTTCCCGACGCCGGCTGCCCACCCCGACCGATCGCGGTCAGTCTGATGGCGTCACCGGGGGGCAGCCTCCGCGCCGGTGTCACGGTCGGCCACCATAGGAAACTCTGGCTCGTTATCAAACCGAGACAAATGGTTCTGCCCATCAGTGGTATGTACCCCTCGGTAGAACCTGAATCACCCGATCGCCGCGCCTGCGGCGATCGGGACGTACCCGGGTACACGACCTTCCGAGTTCCCTGGCAATCCCGGCCCGGCGTTGTGCGAGGCGGACCGGAGGCCCGGGACGGACCCGCACCGCGCCTCCCGGCCGTCAGGCCCGCGAGAGCAGCGTCACGGCCTCGAGGTGCCCCGTCTGCGGGAACATGTCGAGCACGCGCGCCCGCCGCAACCGGTACGACGGCATCGCCGCGAGGTCACGCGCGAGTGTGACCGGATTGCAGCTCGAGTACACGACGTGCCGGACGTCCGACGCCTCGAACCACCCCGCGAGCTCGGCACCGATGCCGCGCCGGGGCGGGTTCACGACCACGAGTTCCGGGGTGGCGCCGGGACGAGCGCGGAGGGCGTGCGCCGTGGCGTCGTCCGCGGCGAACCGGACGTCGGCCAGACCCGCTTCACGGGCGGACTGCTTGGCGGACACGATCGCCTCCCGGCTCGTCTCGATGCCGGTCACCGCGCGACCCGGCCGGGCCGCGTGCAGGGCGAATCCGCCGACCCCGCAGTACAGGTCCCACATCGACGCCGGGTCGACCTCGTCGATCCACGCGGACGCCTGCGCGTACAGCTGCGTCGCGACGGCCGTGTTCGTCTGGAAGAAGCTCTGCGGGCGCAGGTGCATCGTCACGGGACCGAGGCGCATCGGGAGGGTCTGCTGCTCGGTGAGCACGACCTCCCGGTCCCCCCTCCGTGACGGCCTTGTGCTCCGGCAGGAGGTTCGCGGTCACGACGACCGCCTGCGGCAGCACCCGTCGGAGCACGTCGAGGTGGTCGCGGAGGCGCGGGAGCTGTCCCTCCGAGCGGAGGACGAAGCGCACCATGAGCTCGGCGTCGGGCGACTCGGTGACGAGCACGTACTTCAGCTCACCACGGCGCTGGCGGACGTCGTACGGGATGAGCCCCGCGGTCGAGACGAAGTCGGCGAGCACCGGGAGCGCCCGCTGGATGCCCGGCGTGCAGATCCCGCAGTGCCGCAGGTCGACGCCACGCTGGCGGTCGTCGAGGATCCCGACGGTGGGGTGCTGCACGGAGCCGCCGACCACCATCTTCGCCTTGTTGCGGTACCCCGACTCCGGACTCGTGACCGCGGGGAGCCACTCGACCGCTCCCGGGCCGCCGGCGGCCTCGACCGCGTCGTGGAGGAGCTCCCGCGTCCGGAGTTCCTTGTCGAGCACCTGGTCGCCGTATGGCTGACCCATGAGGGTGCACGACCGGCACACCCCGCGGTCGAAGTAGTCGCACTGCATGGCCGGGTCAGGATACGTCAGCGGCGGGCGGCGTCCCGGGTCGTGGTCCGGATGCGGTGCACCGAGGTGGTCGCCGTGATGAAGAGGGTGCGGCCGTCGTCGCCGCCGAAGCAGAGGTTCGACACGACCTCGGGGACCGGGACCGTGCCGATCCGGACCCCGTCGGCGGAGCAGACGACCACCCCGAGGGCGGAGGACGACCAGATCCGTCCGGCCTCGTCGACGCGGAGGCCGTCCGGCACGCCCTCGTCCGGAGCGAAGCGCACGAGGTCGCGGCCGTTCTTCACCCGCACGGCCGGGGCTCCGGCCGCGTCCGGGTCCACCACGACGTCGTACGCGCGGATCACCGGGCGGTCACGGTCCGAGCTCGCGACGTACAGCACGCGCTCGTCGGGCGAGAACGCCAGGCCGTTCGGCTCGTCGACGTCGAGGACGACCGGGCGGAGGTCCTCGCCGGCGGGTCCGCAGCGGAACACCCAGTGGTCGCCGTACTCCCGCACGCCGGGGTGTCCTTCCCGCGGCTGCGTGATGCCATACGCGGGGTCGGTGAACCACACGCTGCCGTCCCGGGTGACGACGACGTCGTTCGGGGAGTTGTAGCGGACCCCTCCCCCAGGACGACGTGATCGGGGTCACGGTGCCGTCCCGGTCACGCTCGACCCGGCGCAGCCCGTGCGAGCACTGCACCACCGATCCGTCCCGGTCGAGGGTCCGGCCGTTCGTGTACTCCACGTCGTCGGCGTACACCGACACCGTGCCCTCCGCCGCGGACCACTGCATGATCCGGTCGCCGGGGATGTCCGACCAGCGGAGCGTCCGGGTCGCGGGGATCCAGCACGGACCCTCGGCCCAGGTGCTGCCGGTGTCGAGGGTCTCGAGCGCGGTGGGGTCGGGGACGAGCTCGGCGATGGTCGACTCGGGCACGGGTCCTCCTCCGAACGCGGACGGTCACACCACGGTACGGGCGCGCGTCCGTGCGGCACCCAGACCGTCGCAGCCGGTCGACCGCCGCTCGCGCTCAGCGCGCGGCGACCGCTTCGCTCCGCCGGCGCAGGGCCTTCTCGACCGCGGAGATGCCGAGTCCGAGGAGGATCGACGCCACGACCGCCACCACCGTCACGAGGAACGGCTGGTCGCGGCTCCAGCTCCCGGTCGCCGCCGCGATCGCGACGCAGTACGCGGCCCACACGACGTCGGCGAGCAGGCAGGCGAGCAGGAACCGCCGGGCGTCGAGTCCGCTGTCGGCACCCACGAGGTTCGTGGTGAGCCGGCCCATCGGGATGAACCGGCCGAGGACCGCGATGCGCCCGGGTGCCGACCGGTAGCGCTCGTCGATGGCCTCCCGCGCCTTCCTGACCTTCGGCCGCGTGAACCAGGACTTCGAGCCGAGGTCCGCCGAGCGCGCCAGGTGGTAGAGCCCGAGGTCACCGAGCACCATGCCGGTCGTCGCCGCGACGACGAGGAGGAGCACCGGCAGGAGCCCGCCGTCGCCACCGACCAGGAGCGTGCCGATCGCCACCACCATCGCCTGGCTCGGCAGGAACACCGCGACGCTGCCGACGGCGAGCACGAGACCGACGGCGAGGAACGCCCACGGGGTGCCGACGAGTTGGAGCACCACCTGTTCTGCTGCGTCCACCGGGTCACCCTCCGCGGCGCGCGAGATCGGCACCGTCCGTCCGATCATCCCAGATAGGCAGGCCGGGCTGCACCCGGACGGATGCGCGGAAGGGATCAGTCTGCTCCGGCTCGGCCCACCCTGTCCGCCCGTACAGGCTCTGCTCATCCACCTCTCCGTAGGCTGTGAGGAACCAAGAGAGCCGGACTGCAGCCCGACCCCCCGAGGAGGTGTCCGCTTGTCCACCGTCCTCATCGCGTTCGGCGTCATCGCACTCGTCGTCCCCGCACTCACCCCCCCTGCTCGGGCGCCGCGTCTTCTTCGTCGCCGCCCTCGCACCCGCGGCCGCCGCCGTCCTGACGGTGACGCAGACCCCTGCCGCACTCGGCGGCGGTGTCACGGAGCGGGTGCGGTGGATCCCGCAACTCGCACTGGACCTCGCGTTCCGGGTGGACGCCCTGTCGTGGGTGCTCGCACTGGTCGTCACCGCGGTCGGCGCACTCGTGCTCGTCTACTGCGCCTCGTACTTCGACGCCGACGAGCCCGGGCTCGGTCGGTTCGCGGGCGTGCTGACCGCGTTCGCCGGGTCGATGTACGGCCTGGTGATCGCCGACGACGTCATCGTGCTGTTCGTCCTGTGGGAGGCCACGACGGTCTTCTCGTACCTGCTCATCGGCCACGACGCCGTGAAGCGGGCCAGTCGCGCAGCGGCCATGCAGGCGCTCGTCGTGACCACCGCGGGCGGGCTCGCGATGCTGGCGGGCCTCGTGGTGATCTCGGTCGCCGCCGGGACGACCTCGCTGTCCGGCATCATCGCCGCTCCCCCCGACCGGCACCGCGGTGTCGGTGTCCGTCGTGCTCGTGCTCGTCGGCGCGCTGACGAAGTCCGCGATCGTGCCGTTCCACTTCTGGCTGCCGGCCGCGATGGCCGCGCCGACCCCGGTGAGCGCGTACCTGCACGCGGCGGCGATGGTGAAGGCGGGGATCTACCTCGTCGCGCGCCTCGCCCCGGCGTTCGCGCTGCTCGACGGCTGGCGTGAGACGGTCACCGTCCTCGGTGTGCTCGGGATGCTCGTCGGCGGGTACCGGGCGCTCCGGCAGACCGACCTCAAGCTCCTGCTCGCCTACGGCACCGTGGCCCAGCTCGGCTTCCTGCTGCTCGCCGCCGGGTGGGGAGCGCCGGAGATCGCCCTGGGCGGCATCGTGCTGCTCGTGGCGCACGCCACCTTCAAGTCGACGCTGTTCCTGGTCGTCGGGACGGTCGACCACGTCGCCGGCACCCGCGACCTCGGGAAGCTCAGCGGTCTGGGCCGACGCCTCCCCCTGGCTGGCCGCGGTCGCCGTGCTCGCGCTCGCGTCGATGTCCGGGATCCCGCCGCTCGTCGGCTTCGTCGCGAAGGAGGCCGTGCTCACCGGCTTCGTCGAGGAGCTGCACGGCACGGACGCGGTGTGGGCCTGGACCGCGCTCGTGGGCATCACCGTCGGCTCGGCCCTGACCGTGGCGTACTCCTGCCGGTTCTTCTGGGGCACCTTCGCCCGCAAGGCCGGGGTCCCGCAGACCGAGCCGCACGCCCTGCACGGGATGGGGGGTCGTCCCGTCGCTGCTCGGCGTCACCGGACTCGTGCTCGGCCTCGCGACCCCGTTCGTCGCGCACGGCTTCGAGTCCGCCGCCGAGACCGCGCGGCACGGCTCCGGCGAGGTCCCGCACCTGGCCCTCTGGCACGGGCTCGAGCCCGCGCTCGGCCTCTCCGCGCTGACGCTCGTCGCCGGGATCGCGCTGTTCCTCGTCCGCGCCCGGGTCGAGGCCGTGCAGCACCGCTTGGCCGGCTCCCCCCCTCGGCGTCGGGCACCTACCGCCGCCTGATGCGGGCACTCGACCGGTTCGCGACCTGGCTCACCGCGAGCCTGCAGCGCGGCTCGCTGCCGTACTACCTGACGGTGATCCTGTCGGTCTTCGTCGCCGGCGCGCTGCTGAACCTCGTCGTCGGCGGCCCGTGGGAGTTCCACGTCCGCTTCGCCGACACGTGGGGGCAGCTCCCGGTGGCCGTCGTGATGTCGGCCGCCGCGGTGTCCGTGCTCGCCGCGAAGACCCGGTTCGCCGCCGCCGTGTTGGTCGGGGTCACCGGGTACGGGACGTCGATCCTGTTCCTGCTGCACGGCGCCGTCGACCTCGCGTTGACGCAGCTCGTGGTGGAGACCGTCACCCTCATCGCCTTCGTGCTCGTGCTCCGACGCCTGCCCCCCGAAGATCGGCACCGCCAACCCGTCGCGCTTCCGGGTCCTCCGGGCGCTGTTCGCCGCCCTCGCCGGCGTCACCCTGGCGACCGTGGTCATCGTCGCCGCCTCGGCCCGTACCGCCCGACCGCTGTGGCCGGACCTGCCCGCGCTGACCAGTTCGTTCGGCCACGGGCTCAACGTCGTCAACGTCGCACTGGTCGACCTCCGCGGATGGGACACGCTCGGCGAGCTCACCGTCGTCGTGGCGGCCGCGACCGGCGTCGCGAGCCTCATCTTCGTGAAGTCCCGCGAGGACACCCTTCCCCGCCTGCGGGACATGCCGGCCGGGGTGGCGAACGGGGACGACCGTGCCGACGGGGAACCGCGCGCCTGGCTGCCGACGAGCGCAGCGATCCCCACCGGCCGCTCCGCCCTGCTCGACATCGTCGTCCGGCTGCTGTTCCACGGGCTCGTCGTGCTGTCGCTCTACCTGCTCTTCGCCGGGCACAACTCGGCCGGTGGCGGGTTCGCGGGCGGACTGGTGGCCGGCATCGCCCTGGCCGCCCGGTACCTCGCCGGCGGACCGGCCGAACTCGGCGCGGCGGCCCCGATCCGGGCCGGACGACTCCTCGGGCTCGGCGTCGCCACGGCGGCGGTCACGGCGATCGTCCCGATGGTCGCCGGCAAGGAGGCGCTGTACTCCGAGTTCTTCGAGGCGACCGTCCCCGTGCTCGGGCACGTCGAGTTCGTCACCGCCACGTTCTTCGACATCGGCGTGTACCTCGTCGTCGTCGGGCTCGTGCTCGACGTCCTCCGCTCGCTCGGCGCCGAGGTCGACCGCCAGCGCATCGAGGACCGCCGCACACCCGCCGCCGACACCATGGAGGGAACCAACGCATGACCGTCACCCTCGTCCTCGTCATCGCGATGGCCGTGCTGTTCTCGTGCGGCGTCTACCTGCTCCTCGAACGCTCCCTGACCCGGATGCTGCTCGGGTTCCTGCTGCTCGGCAACGCGCTGAACCTGCTGCTCCTGACGATGTCGGGTGCCGCGGGCGACCCGCCGATCGGGGAGTCGGCGGACGGCATCGCGGACCCGCTCCCCCCAGGCCTTCGCCCTGACCGCGATCGTCATCACCTTCGCGGTGAGCGCGTTCCTGCTCGCGCTCATCCACCGCTCGTGGCGGCTGTCCCGCGCCGACGAGGTCGAGGTGGACGAGGCCGACGTCGCGATCCGGCAGGACCGCCAGGACCCCGCCGACGACGACCCGGAGCTCGCCGAGGAGGACGACGCCGCACCGCGCGACCCGAAGGCCCCCCGAGGACGAGGACGACCCGCACGTCAGCGCTCCCCACGACACCGACCGAGAGCAGGCCCACCCGTGACCGCCCTCGTCCCGCTCCTCGTCCTCGTCCCGCTCCTCGGGGCCGCCGTCGCCCTCGGGCTGCTCCGGCACCAGCAGTTGCAGCGCGCCATCACGGTCGCGGTGCTCGTCATCGCCGTCGCGGTCGCCGTCACGCTCATGGTGCTCGTCGACCGCCACGGCACGATCGTCGTGCAGGTCGGCGGGTGGCAGGCGCCGTACGGGATCTCGCTCGTGGTCGACCGCCTGAGCGCCCTGCTCCTGACCGTGTCGGCGTCGGTGCTGCTCGTCGTCCTGCTCTTCTCGATCGGCCAGGGTCTGGCGGACGACGACGAGGACGCACCGGTCACGATCTTCTACCCGACGTACCTCGTGCTCGCGGCGGGCGTCCTCGACTCGTTCATCGCCGGTGACCTGTTCAACCTGTACGTGGCGTTCGAGATGCTCCTGGTCGCGAGCTACGTGCTCATCACCGTCGGCGGCAGCGTGCAGCGGGTCCGCGCCGGCACGACCTACATCATCACGAGCCTCATCTCGTCGTCGATCTTCCTCGCCGCCATCGGCCTGGTCTACGGCGCGACCGGCACGGTGAACATCGCCCAGATCAGCGAGCGCGTGGCCGACCTGCCCGACCACGTCCAGCTCCTGCTGCACACCATGCTGCTCATCGGGTTCGGCATCAAGGCAGCGGTCTTCCCGCTCGCGTTCTGGCTGCCGGACTCGTACCCGACCGCCCCGGCCCCGGTGACGGCGGTGTTCGCGGGCCTGCTGACGAAGGTCGGCATCTACGCGATCATCCGGCTGGAGACGATCATCTTCCCCCCGGCCCCAGCTGAACACGGTCCTGCTCGTGGTCGCCACGCTGACGATGATCGTCGGCGTGCTCGGCGCGGTGTCGCAGACGGACGTGAAACGGTTGCTGTCGTTCACCCTGATCAGCCACATCGGCTTCATGGTGATGGGCATCGGGCTCGGGTCGGTGGTCGGTACGGCGGCGGCGGTCTTCTACACGGTGCACCACATCGTCGTGCAGACGACACTGTTCCTCGTCTCCGGGCTCATGGAGCGGGTCGGCGGCACGACGTCGACGCGGTCACTCGGCGGTCTCCTCACGGCGGCCCCGCTGCTCGCGGCGCTCTACCTCGTCCCCGCGTTCAACCTGGGCGGGATCCCGCCGTTCTCCGGCTTCATCGGCAAGCTCGGCCTGTTCCGCGCGGCAGCCGAGGACGGCTCGCCACTCGCCTACGTGACCATCGGCGCCGGGGTCGTGACGAGCCTCCTGACCCTGTACGCGCTGATGCGCGTCTGGGACGCCGCCTTCTGGCGGCCGAAGCCCGCCGCCGAGGCGGCCGCACCGCACGCCAGCGTCGCCGAGCCGCACGAGCACCTCCGGGCACCCGAGCCCGCCCCGGTCACCGTGCCCGAGGACGCGACGGACGACCGGACGGGAGGCACGGCCCCCCGCCGGCGTGCCCGGCGCGGTCGTCCGCGCCCCGGCCGGGGACGGTTCGATCGGCACCCTCGACGACCCGACGCGGTCCGACGCCCACAGCACGGGCGACGCCCCGTCCTCCGAGCACGCCCGGTCCTCGCTCCCGCGGATGATGGTCGCGGTGACGACGGTCGCCGTCCTCGGCTCGGTCGCCCTGACGGTCGTCGCCGGTCCGCTCTACGGGTACGCGACCCGCGCCGCCGAGTCCCTCGAGTCGCCCGACCGCTACGTGCAGGCCGTGCTCGGAGGTGACGAGCAATGAGCGACGCCCGCCGCTACACGAACGCGCGCCGGATGGCCCTGGCCTGGCGGTACGACGTGCCCCTGGTCGCCGGCCTGACCGTGCTGTGGGCGCTGCTCTGGGGCAACTGGACGCCGCTGACCCTGCTCTGCGGGATCGTCGTCGCGCTGCTCGTCACGCAGCTGCTGCCGCTGCCACCGGTCCCGCTGTCCGCACGGTTCTCCGTCCTGCACGTGCTCCGGTTCCTCGTCGTGTGGGCCGGGTACGTCGTCGCGGCGTCGTTCCGGGTCGCCTGGGTCGCCGTCCGGCCGCGAGGGGTGCGGAAGAGCTCGATCGTCCTCGTGCAGCTGCACACCACCTCGGAGATGACGTTCACGCTGTCGACGATCGCGATCTCGCTCGTCCCCGGTTCCTACGTCATCGACGAGGACCTGCGGCGCCGACGCCTGCTGCTGCACGTGCTCGACACCGAGCGCATCGGACAGGTGGACCACGCCCGTCGAGAAGCGATGACCATCGAGGCGCTCGTCATCAGGGCGATCGGGTCGCAGCAGGACGTGTCCGAGCTGTCCGAGCCGCTGCCGGAGGTGACCCGGTGAGCGCCGCCGTCGTCGTCATGGCCGTCGGGGTCGCCCTCGTGCTCCTGCTGCTCGGCGCGACCCTCGCGCTCGCGGTCGGCCGGATCGTGCGCGGACCGACGATCCTCGACCGGATGATCGGGTCGGACATGGTGCTCACCACCGTGCTGCTCGTCATCGCCGCGGCGATCGTCGTCCGGCAGGACCCCAGCGCGGTCCCCGTGCTCGTCGTCATCGCCGCGACCAGTGTCTTCGCGACCGTCGCCGTCGCGCGGGCCGTCACGCCCTCCACCGACCCCGAGGACGAGGGCATGGACGCCACCACACCTGAGCATGCCGTCCAGGCAGCGGACGAAGCGGCGGTCGCCGGCCAGGCCGACGACGCCGCGGCCGAGGGCGACCACGGCCACACCGCAGGAGGCCAGCGATGACCGAGATGACGGACATGCTCCAGGCGTTCCTCGACGACGCCGGGATCCGCGCCTGGATCGCCCTCGCGCTGCTGCTCGTCGGGGCATCGCTGTCCCTGGCCGCGGCGATCGGCATCGTGCGCTTCCCGGACCCGCTGGTCCGGCTGCACGCGATGTCGAAGCCGCAGGTGCTCGGCCTCGCCTGCTGTCTGGCGGCGGTCGTCGTCGCCGTGTGGACGTGGACGGCACTCTGGGTGGTCCTGCCGGCGATGGTGTTCCAGCTCGCACTCGTGCCGGTGTCGACGCACATGATCGCCCGGGCCGGGCTGCGTTCGGGCGACTACCGGCACGAGGAGCTGCTGGTCGACGACACCGAGGGCTGATCGCCGGCGAACGGGGTGTTCGGACCAGGTGAGGCTCCTGGATCCGTGTGCCCTGCCCGGAAGTCCGGTGACTGCTCGGTCCTCCATCCGCCGCGCTTGTTCCAGGAGGAGTTCGCCTGAGGTGGCTCAGTCGTGCGCGTCTGGCGTCGCGGGTGCTGGGCACCCCTCCGTGCCCGTTCCGAACCGGAGCCAGTCGGGCAGGGCTGCGGTGAAGGCGTCTCGGGTGTCGGAGTCATGCAGCACGGTCCAGTCGACTCGTTGCCCGACTTCGACTTCGTCCTTGTCCCACTCGAACCAGTTGATCATCCGGAGATCAGGGAAGCGGGCCGCGGTGTCGGCGGAGAACACCTGCGACCACCACGCTTGCTTGATCGCTCCCTCGCCTGCCGCATCACCGCGGGGAACCACGAGCGCCGCGGTCTCAGGGACGGCCACGGGCTTCCCGTGCTCGGTGCCGTAGATGCCGTAGAAGTCGGGCACGGCGCTCTGGTCCCCGTCGAGACCGTCGTACTCGCCACTGAGCTTGGCAGCGAACTTCCCCTCCTCCGGCATCTCGTTCTCACCCCAGGGCGGTACTGAGCCCCAGTGGTAGAGGGAGACGCCGACCCAGTCGACCACGTCGTCGCCCGGGTAGTACGGCGCGTAGGGGTCGTCGTGCATCGTCAGGACGCCGTCCCCGTCGGTGTCCAGGAGACCGAAGTCCGCCGTTCCGGCCACGGCTTGGGAGGGGCCGCCGGAGAACGGGTATCCGCCACCCTCGTTCGGTGCCCACATCATCCGGCTGCCCGGCGCCCCGCTGCCCAGCGCGTGAGCGACCCGGCGGAACGTCGCGACGTACTCCTCCGGTTGCTGGCCCCAGGCGTACCAGGAGCCGTTCATCTCGTGGGCGAAGCGGACGATCACGGGCACGCCGGTGCTCTGGATCCGCTCGACGAGCGCGGCGACGTCATCGGCCACGTCGACCGTGACGGCAGGGAGGCCCTGCTGCGGCTCGAGCGTCAACAGGAGCGTTCCGCCCTGGGCCCGCACCTGCTCACCAGCGGCCAGCACGTTCTGACGGTCCTCCTCGCGGAACGGCACGTCCGCGAACGACACAGCGACCGCGGGGTGGTGGCCCAGCAGGCCCGCGTACTCGGCGAGGGTCTGATCGCCCCAATCCGGGTTCACTCCGAACAAGACCCCGACGTCGGGAGCGACGTCTGCATCGGCGTCCACGCGACAGGTCGTCGAAGCGGTGGGCGTGGGTGTCTCCGCGGTGCATCCAGCGAGCAACGCTGCGCCGAAGACGGTCAGGGACATGAGTGCGGCCGAGGGAACCAGGCGACGACGGGAAGAGCGGACCACGATCATCATTCTCCCGGACCACCGACGGCGCCTGCCGTCAGGCCTCGATCACGAGTCGAGTCACCCGACCCCCCTCCGACGCGATCCGCCAACCGTGCCGGGTGTGCCGCTCGCAGAACCCCCCAGGTGGTCTCCCCCCGCCTCCATCCCGACGAGCCCGGACTCCCGGAGGGAGTACTCGAAGCACCGATCGGCGTCGGCAGGAGCCGAGACGTCCCGGAGTCCTCCCCCAGGAGTGCATGGTCGGGTCGCCCTCGCCGGTCCACCGGGCCCACAGGCTCGCAGGGCACCAGCTCGTGTCGTCGGGGCTCGACAGCGCCCGCATCCCGTCGCAGTCGCGGCCGACGGCGGCGTCCAGGAAGGCCCGGCCCACGTGCTCGCCGACGCGCCGGCCGGTGGGAGCGGCGCGGACGGCCCCGACCTCCCGGGGACGGACACGACGACGATCGCGGCGACCAGGACAGCGAGGACGGACCCGAGACCCACGACCGTGATGCGACGCACGGCTCATCATCGCGACGGCCACGCCGTGAGGGGAAGGCTACCGGCTGAGAACCGGTGCAGGCGCCCCATCCCGCCGCGGTCAGCGCACGCTGTCCCGGCGCGACAGCACCAAGTCCATCGTCCCCGGCGGGACGGTGACGACGGCAGCCAGCACTGGGGCATCCTCCCGACGGGCGCGACGGTACGGTGGCCGTCATGGGCGGGCGCCGATCAGCGGCTGAGCGACTGCGAGCGTGGTGGCGCGCCGTGAACGCCGTCCCGGTCCCGAGTGTGGCGGCACCGGGACGTGCTGCAGTCCCGTACCCGCGATTCGAGCGCCGGGCACAGCGCGTCTTCGCGAAGGGTAGGAGTACCTGCTCCGCGAGATCGTCGAGTCCGCCGCCGCGCAGCACCGAGTGGCGGCGCCGGGCGACCTGTCGTTCGACGTCCCCTGGATCGTCCAACCGCAGCGAGCCCGGTCCGCGATGTCCGACGACACGAAGGGCCACGGGGTGACGGCCGCGCAGATGCAGGAGGTCGTGGACTGGCTGGTCCACGAGGGGGGCGCTCCGACCGCTCACCGATGCGCACCGGGACGAGCTCGTGCAGTCCGGCATCGCGGCTCGGCTCCGGTGTACCGCTCAGGGCTGGCCGCCGACTTCCGGGCCCCCCCGGGTACGCGGAAGCCGTCGAGCAGTCGTACCGTGAGTCCGACCGGGACACCTGGGTCGTCGTGCCTGCGGTGATGCTGGCGGTCTACCCGCACCTCGCGGATGCGACTCCAGCCTGGCGACGCGTCGCCGAACGACCGGACCGGCCAGGGGCATCGGCCTGAGCCGCCCGGGCCGCGGCGTCGCCGGTGCTCAGCGCACGCTGACCCGACGGGACAGCACCAGGTTCGCCACCGCGGCCAGCACGACCACGGCCGCCGAGATCGCCGGGAACGCCATCGCAGCGGGCGTACCGGCACGCTCCGCGACCTCACCGACCACGGCCGAGGCGATCGACTGCCCGACGATGACCGCCGAGCCGAGGATCGTCATGGTCGTCGCCGAGCGGCCCACCGGCGAGCGGTCGGACCCGAGGCTGTACTGCGTGACGAGGGTCGGACCGATGCCGATGCCCATCACCGCGAGGACGATCCCGACCGCGAGCACGGAGTCCGCGGTCGCGAAGACGATCGCCGAGCCCAGGAGCACCGCGCCGAACACCAGCCACCGCCAGCCGAGCCGGAAGGCCCGCGGGAACGCCGCCGACCCGAGCGCGAGCCCGGCCGAGCCGATGCCCATCAGCCCGTAGAGCAGGCCGGCGCGCGACGACCCGCCGTGGTCGGCCATGAACGCGGTCAGCGAGGTCAGGGTCGACCCGAAGAAGAACCCGATGCCGAGGATGCCGACGACCACGACCACCAGACGGGGCCGGAGGAGCTCCCGGGCCGGCGCGGGACGGGGGTCGGACGCGTGCGCGATCGTGAGCCGACCGGTGGGGTGCAGCGCGAACGCCGTCACGAAGACGAAGGTCAGCACGGAGGCCCCGGCCACGGCGACCCACGGCGCGATCGCGCTCGCGAGGACACCGACCAGGAACGGCCCGACGATGAAGACGGTCTCGTCGGCCGCGGACTCGTAGGCCATCGTGCCGCTGAGGACCCGCTCGTGCCGCTTCGGGTCCATGCGGTTGCGGATGATCGCGACCAGCCGGGTACGCGACATCGGCGCGACCTGCGGTGCGCTCGCACCGATGAGGAAGGACATCGCGAGGACGGCGAGGTCCGGCGCGGCGCTCTGCACGACGAACGGGAGCGCCCCGAGCAGCACCGCGTTGGCGAGCCCGACGGGCACGAGCACCGCCCGCTGCCCGTACTTGTCCGCAGCGGCGCCGACGAGCGGACCGAACAGCGCCGAGCCGATGCCGACGGACGCGGAGTTGACGCCACCGAGGGCGACCGAGTCGCGAGCGGCGACCACGAGGGTCAGGACGCCGACGACCATCATCGCGAACGGGAGCCGCGCGATGAAGGCGATGGGGAAGTAGGACCGCCCGGCGAGGGTGATCAGGGACGCGCTGGTGGAACGCGGTTGGAGCATGGTGGGGGGTGTGCCTTCTCGGCCCGCCCCTGTCGGGCGGACCCATCGGGTGCCGCCGCTGTCCGCCGGGGTGCCGGCGTCCGGTAGATACACGGTTGTTGCTGGATTGCGTGTCCAGGGTACCCGCCGGACGGGAGGCGCGTTCCGGCTGGTGCCCAGCCTCCCGTCCGGCGGTCCCTGCGGTCAGCCGCGCCGGCCGGCGCGTGCCGCGAAGGCGTCGAGCGCCTGGAGGACGTCGTCACTGCGGTAGACGCGCGACCGCAGTGAGTACTCCGACTTCGCCTGCAGCACCCCGGCCGACGTGAGCGTGTCGAGGGCACGGTAGACGTTCACGGAAGGTCCGAGTTCCACCCCCCAGCGTGGCCGCGGTGACGACAGGTTGGCGCGCGACCACCTCGAGGACGCGCCAGACGGCGGAGTCCGACCGGGACCGGACGGTGTCCCGCCAACGCTCCCGAACCGCGTGCACATCCGCGACCAGGACGGTCGCGTTGTCCACCGCTCGGAAGCAGGCCTCCGCGGTGGCCGTGACGATCGCGGCGACGTCCCCCCGCGCGGTAGGCGTCGAGTGCCGCGTGGTAGCCGGCCGTGTCGGTCAGCAGGCCGGCGGAGACCGGGATGGTGACGTTCCTGGTCAGCCCGGTCCCCCCGGAACATCGCCTGCATCAACGCGCGGCCGGTGCGGCCGTTGCCGTCCGTGAACGGGTGGATCGTCTCGAACTGTGCGTGCGTCACGGCGACCTGGACGAGCCGGGGCAGGTCGGACCGGCGGGCGAACCGCATGACGTCGTCGACGAGGCCGGGCACGCGGTCAGCGCGTGGAGCCACGAAGTCGGCACCCCGCGGGCTGTCCGCCGCACGACCGATCCACACCGGTTCGTCCCGCCAGGTGCCCGCGTCGTGGTGTGGGTCGCCCTCGAGGAGCGCAGCGTGCATCGCCAGGACCGTCTCCGGCGTGAGGTCGGCCGCCAGCTCGAGTGCCGCCTGCATCGCTCGCGTGTTCGCGACGATCTGCGCGGCGTTCTGACGGGACGAGTCCCCCCAGTTCCGCGGTGAAGATCGCTCGCGCGCTCGCCGTGAGGTGTTCGATCTGCGAGGACGCCGCTGCCTCGGACCGCAGCAGCAGTGGTGCGAACGCCGCGATCTCGCCACCGAGGCCCGCATCGAAGCGGACGAGTGCCTCGGTCGCGTCGTCGACGATCGCTGCGGTCGCGGACGGGACCACCGGATCCAGGTCGGCGATCAGCGGCGGGACGGCTGCTCGGTAGGGGTGACCAGTGGTGGACCGTCGGCTGGCGGCGATGCCGAACGACGCGTAGCGGGACTCGAACCAGAGTTCCTCGGAACCGATCGCGGGCCATCCCATGCCGACCTCCTGTCACCCTGACGCCTTGTCGTTGACACTTAGACTACCAAGTGTCGAACTCGGGGCGCGCTGGTGACACTTCGGCACCGGGCGGGACGGCCCGCGTCGGATCAGGAGACCTCGCCGGCGCGGGCGCCCGCCCACAGGTCGACGTCGGCGATGCCGACGGTGTGCTCGTCGATGGTGCGGAGCTCCTCGTCGGAGAACGTCGTGTTCGCGAGCGCCGCGACGTTGTCCTCGAGCTGCTCGACGCGCGACGCCCCGATGACGAGCGAGGTCACGCGCTCGTCACGGAGGGCCCAGGCGAGCGCGAGCTGCGCCATGCTCTGCCCACGCGCCTCCGCGACGGCGTTCAACGCGTTCAGGTGCTCGACGACCTCCGGGGTGATCGTCGACGGGTCGAGCGACTTCCCCCGCTGCGGCCCGGCTGCCGTCGGGCACGCCGTTCAGGTACTTGCCGGTGAGGAGCCCCTGCGCGAGGGCGGTGAACCCGATCACGCCGAAGCCGAGTTCCCCGGCGGCGTCGAGCAGTCCCTCGGTCTCGATCCAGCGGTTGAGCATCGAGTACGAGGGCTGGTGGATGAGCAGCGGCGTGCCGAGGTCCCGGAGGATCGCGGCGGCCTGGCGGGTGCGGTCGGCGTCGTACGAGGAGATGCCGACGTAGAGCGCCTTGCCCTGCTGGACGGCGGTGTGCAGGGCGCCCATCGTCTCCTCGAGCGGCGTGGACGCGTCGAGCCGGTGCGAGTAGAAGACGTCGACGTAGTCGAGGCCGGTCCGGCGCAGCGACTGGTCGAGCGAGGCGAGCACGTACTTGCGGGAACCGCCACCCTGGCCGTACGGACCGGGCCACATGTCCCAGCCGGCCTTCGTCGAGATCACCATCTCGTCGCGGTAGGGGGGCGAAGTCCTCGCGCATGAGCCGGCCGAAGTTGACCTCCGCGGCACCGTAGGGCGGGCCGTAGTTGTTCGCGAGGTCGTGGTGGGTGATGCCGAGGTCGAACGCCCGGCGGCTGACGGCGCGCTGCGTCTCGAAGGGCACGTCGTCGCCGAAGTTGTGCCAGTAGCCGAGGCTCAGCAGCGGCAGGTCGAGGCCGGAGTGGCCGGTGCGGCGGTACGTCATCGAGTCGTAGCGGTCGTCGGCAGCGATGTAGGTCATGAACCCGAGCCTGCCACGGCGCTACCGTGATGCCCACCGACGAAGGGACCCGCCATGGCAGCACGCGACGAGACCTCGGACAGCACCTTCACCGAGGAGGAGCGCGCCGCGATGCGCGAGCACGCGGCCGAGGTGAAGGCCAGTCGCAAGCGCGGGACCTCCAAGGCCGAGAAGGCCGCCCTCGACGCGCAGGCCGTGCTCGACAAGATCGCCGCGATGCCCGAGCCGGACCGCGGCCTGGCGGAGCGGATCCACCGGATCGCGCTCGAGGTCGCTCCGGACCTCGCGCCGAAGCTCTGGTACGGGATGCCGGCCTACGCGAAGGACGGCTCGGTGGTCTTCTTCTTCCAGGACGCTGCGAAATTCAAGGCGCGGTACTCCACCCTCGGGTTCCAGGACGCGGCGGCGCTCGACGACGGGTCGTTCTGGCCGACGTCGTTCGCGGTGACGCCGGAGTTCTCGCTCGACGACGAGCGGACCGTCGCCGAGCTCATCAGGCGCGCGGTCGGCTGAGCCCGTACTCGGCCCGGCGGAGCACCGGGATCCGCGGCATCGCCCAGTCCGCCCAGACGAGCCGTGCCGCCGGTGCCACGGCGAGCGCCCACAGCACCGAGGCGACCGTGTCCGTCGGGAAGTGCACCGCGTCGATCGTGAGCGCGAGCACGACCACGATGACGACGACCGAGCCGAGCACCACCGCGAGTCGGTGCCACCGCGTGTCCCGGAGCACCCACGCCAGGGCGATCACGAACGCGACGACGAAGACGGTGTGCCCGCTCGGGTACGAGGGGTCCGGCTGCGTCGCGAAGGGGTGCGGGAGCGCGGACGTGTCAGGACGGGGCCGCTGCACGAACTCCTTCACGAGGTCGGACGGCACCCAGGTGATCGCCACCGTCCCCGCGAACGCCGCCGCCGGCCGCACGTCCCGACGGACGAGCCAGACGACGCCCGTGACCACGATCGTGATGCCGATCGCCGGCACCGGGCTGATGACGTGGTAGACCGCGGTCGTGAACGCCCCGAGCGCGCCGACGTGCAGCGCGTTGAGCGCCCGCGCGAGCCCGAGGTCGACGTCCCCGAGCACGAAGCCGACGATCGTGATGAGGACCACCGCGCCGACCGCGATCGCGATGGTGCTGAGCGGATGGGGCGTCGGGACGAGGATGCCGCGCTGCGCGGGCTTCCGGCGGGCAGGCGTCACGAGCGGCGCATCGGTCATCCGGCCATGCTCCCAGTCGACCGACCGGGCCGAGCCGGGAGACCAGCGGGCGGAGATCAGAGAGCGCTCAGCCCGCACCGTCCGGGCGTGACACAGCGCTGGGATCAGGCCCCGAGCACGACCCGCCGCACCTGCGCGGCCGCCCCGAGCGCCACGGCGTCCGCCCCGAGCACCGACTGCTCCACGCGGATCGCCGCCCCGCTGACCGGGGGCTCGGCCGCGAGCGCCGCCGTGACGGCCGGTTCGAGCAGGTCCCACGACCGGGCGACCCCGCCGCCGATGACGACGGTCGTCACGTCGAGGATGCCGGCGGTGAGCAGCACGGCCCGGGCGATGCCCCACCCCGCGGTCGCGAACACGTCCTGCGCGTCCCGGTCGCCCGTGCGGGCCGCCGTGGCGACCTCGTGCGTCCCGATCCGGCGACCGGTGCGCTCGGCGTACCGGTCGGCGATGCCCCGGGCACCGGCGACGGTCTCGAGGTGCCCGCGCGCCCCGCAGGTGCAGACGGTGTCACCGAAGCCGGGGACGTGGCCGATCTCCCCCGCGGCACCGTGCGGCCCGCCGAACAGCGTCCCGCCCAGGACGAGCGCACCGCCCACCCCGGTGCCGAGCGTCATGCCGAGGACGTCGGGCTCCCCCGGCGACCGCCCCCCGCGGCGACCTCGCCGAGCAGGAACGCGTTCACGTCGTTGTCGAGGGTCGCCGGGACCCCGAGCCGTGCGGCGACTGCGTCGGTGACGCCGTAGCCGGCCCATCCCGTGAACGAGTTCGCGGTCACGAGCACGGTGCCCGTGGTCGGGTCGACGACACCGGCGGCGCCCACCCCGACCCCCGCCAAGGAGGCCCGGTGCCGGTCGAGCAGGGACCGCACCGCCGCCTCGGCCGCGTCGAGGATCGCGTCCCCACCGTCGTGCGCGGGGGGTCGGCAGGTCGATGCGGTCGAGGACCCCGAGGTCGGGGGTGGCGAGGAGCACCTTCGTGTTCGTCCCGCCGACGTCGATGCCGGCGAGGACCGCGCCCGTCACGGGGCCACCGCAGCGAGGGAGGCCAGGCGCTCGGCCCGGCGCTGCCGTTGCACCACCGGGTCGGGGACGGGCACCGCGGCGAGCAACCGTCGCGTGTAGTCGGTGGTCGGGTGCAGGAGCGTCGACGTGGTGGGCCCCTGTTCCTCCACGGCGCCGGCCCGCATCACGACGACGCGCTCGGCGAACTGCTGCACGACGGCGAGGTCGTGCGAGACGAACAGGCACGCGAAGCCGAGGTCGCCCTGCAGCTCGGTGAGGACCTCGAGCACGGCCTCCTGCACGCTGACGTCGAGCGCACTGGTCGGTTCGTCGGCGACGAGCAGCCGTGGGTCGAGCACGAGCGCCCGGGCGAGGCTGACCCGCTGACGCTGCCCGCCGGAGAGCTCCCGCGGGGCCCGTGTCGCGAGGGAGCGCGGCAGCCGGACGGCGTCGAGCGCCTCATCCACCCGGCGGCGGCGGTCGGCCGAGGACGTCCCGCGGCGGTGGACGGCGAGCGGTTCGGCGACGCAGTCGGCGACGGACATGCGCGGGTCGAGCGAGGCGACCGGGTCCTGCAGGACGACCCCGATGCCGGACCGGAGCGCGCGGCGGTCGCGGCCCCGGGTACGGCGGAGGTCGGACCCGAACAGCCGGACGCTGCCGGCGGTGGGCCGGACGAGGCCGAGAGCGACGCGGGCCGCGGTGGACTTGCCGGAGCCGGACTCGCCGACCAGACCGACGGTCTCCCCCCGCGTGGACCTCGACGTCGATGCCGCGGAGGGCGTGCACGGCGCGGGCGCCGCGGCCGAAGGTGACCGACACGTCGCGCAGGTCGACCACCGGGGTGCGGTCGGGCCTCCCGTCCGTTGGCGGGGCAGCGTCGGGCACGCGAGACGCCTCGGTGACCTCGGCACGCCGCGGTTCTCGGCGGCGTGCGGACGACCCGGCGGCGTCCTGCGCCGACGCCGCCGTCTCGAGCCGCGGCACCGCGGCGAGCAGCCGCTCGGTGTACTCGTGCTGCGGGCGGAGGAGCACGTCCTCGACGCCGCCGGTCTCGACGATCCGCCCGCGCAGCATCACCGCGACCCGGTCGGCGAAGTCGGCGACGACGCCCATGTTGTGGGTGACGAGGAGCACGCCGGTGCCGGTGTCGGCGGCGAGCGCCCGGAGGAGTTCCAGGATCTCGGCCTGCACCGTGACGTCGAGCGCGGTGGTCGGCTCGTCCGCGATGAGGAGCGCCGGCTCGTTCGCGATCGCCATCGCGATGACGACGCGCTGCCGCTGCCCGCCGGAGAGCTGGAACGGGAAGGCCTTCGCGCGCTCCTCCGGCGACGGGATGCCGACGCGGCGGAGCAGGTCGGCGGCCTGGCGGGCGGCGTCCCCCCGCGGAGACCTGCCGGTGGTTCCGGATGACCTCGGCGATCTGCGTGCCGACGCGGGTGAGCGGGTCGAGTGCGGTCGCGGGCTCCTGGAACACCATCGAGGCGGTCTTCCCCCCGCACCCCGCGGAGCGCCGTCTCGGACGCACCGACGACCTGGTGCCCGTCGACGACGGCGCTGCCGGTGACGGTGGCGTTGCCGGAGAGCAACCCCATCGCGGCGAGCGCCACGGTGGACTTGCCGGAGCCGGACTCACCGACGAGCGCGAGGGTCTCGCCGGGTGCCACGGTCAGGGACACGCCCTGCACGGCGTGCACGTCACCGGACTCGGTGCGGAAGTGCACGCCGAGGTCCTCGACGGCCAGGATCGGTTCGGTGGCGGTCATCCGCGGCCCTTCACGTCGAATGCGTCCCGGAGTCCGTCGCCGACCGCGTTCAGCGCGCAGACGACGAGGATCACGGCGAGTCCCGGCGGCACGATGAGCCACCAGCGACCGGAGTAGGCGGCGGTGAGGCCCGCCGAGAGCATGCCGCCCCAGTCCGTGGCCGGCGGCTGCACGCCGAGCCCCAGGTAGGAGACGTAGGCGACCAGGAGGATCGCGTCCGCCACCTGGAAGGTCGCGGCCACGACGATCGTCGAGACCGAGTTCGGCAGCAGGTGCCGACCGATCGCGCGGGCGTGCGAGCCGCCGATCGCGCGAAGGGTGAGCACGAAGTCGCGGTTCTTCAGCGTCAGCGTCTCGGCACGGATGAGCCGGGAGGGCACGAGCCAGGACACGAACCCGAGGATCACGACGAGCCCCCACACGCCGGGGGGTCGTGATCGCCGAGATGACGAGGAGGATGAACAGGGCCGGGATCGCGATGCCGGCGTCGACCACGCGCATCATCGTCGCATCGACCCAGCCGCCGACGTACCCGGCGACCGAGCCCCAGAGCGTGCCGACGACCGTCGCCAGGAGACCCGCGGCGATGCCGACGAGCAGCGACACCTTGCCCCCGTACATCAGCCGGCCGAGCACGTCGTGCCCGACGGCGTCGGTGCCGAGCAGGTGGCCGCCGCCCGGGCGCTGGTTCGCCTGTTCGAGCATCGTGTGGGTCTGGTCGGTCGGGTACAGGAACGGCCCGACGAAGCAGAACAGCACGATGAGGACGAGCACGACCAGGCCGATCACGGCGAGGGTGTTGTGGCGGAACCGGCGCGCGGCGAGCCGGAAGCCGGTGGCGGCGGCCGTGACGGGGGCGCCGGGGGTCTCGGGCGCGAGCTGGACGGTGGTCATGCGCGGCCTGCCTTCACACGGGGGTCGATGAGGGACTGGGCGACGTCCGCGAGCAGCGTGCCGATGACGGTCGCGACGGAGATCACGAGGACGCAGCCGAGCAGGGTCGGGTAGTCCGAGGTCTGGGCGGCGTTCCAGAACAGCAGCCCCATGCCGGGGTAGTTGAACAGCTGTTCGGTGACGAGCGCGCCGCCGAACAGCACCGGCAGGTAGTAGCCGAGCATCGCGACCACGGGGGGTCAGCGAGTTCCGGAACACGTGCCGCCGCAGGATCGTCGCCGTCGACGAGCCTCCGGCGCGCGCGGTGCGGACGTAGTCCTCCTGCAGGTTCTCCAGCGTCGCGGCTCGCATGTACCGGCTGAAGACGGCGATCATCGCGAGGGCGCCGGTGAGCACGGGCAGGACGAGTCCGGCCGGCTGCTGGAACACCTCGGCGAGGGTCGTGCCGCTCGGCGCCTGGGACGGCAGCCACGGCAGCTGCTGGCTGAACACGACGATGAGCACGAGCCCGAGGAAGAACGCGGGCGTCGAGTAGAACACGAAGGCGAGTGCGGTGGCGGCGTAGTCGATCGCACCGTTGCGTCGGGCTGCCTGCCACATGCCGACCGGGATGGCGACGACGAGCCCGAGCACCGCCGACAGGCCGGTCAGTACGAGGGTCTTCGGGATGCGCTCCTGGATGAGCTGCGACACCGGTTCGTTGAGCGTGTACGAGGTGCCGAGGTCGCCGGTGAGCAGCCGCCCGAGGAAGCGGAGGTACTGCACGGGGAGCGCCTGGTCGAGTCCCTGCGCCTGGTTGAACGCGGCGATCTGCGCGGGGGGTGGCCGCGACGCCGAGCACGCCGCGGGCGGGTCCGCCGGGCAGCGCGTGCAGCAGGCAGAACACGACGATCGTGACGATGAGCACCACCGCGAGCGCCTGGAGGACGCGGCGGGTGAGGTAGAGGGCAGTGGTCATGCTGCTTCCGTCGTCGGGGTGGATGGTGAGGACCCGGGAGGCTCGGTGCGCGACGGGCGTGCACCGAGCCTCCCGGAGTGGCCGCGTCAGCGGCTCACTTGCTCCACTTCCACTGGGCGGGGTGGAAGTTCGCGAGCGAGTCCTGGTCGAACCCGGTCAGGCCGCTCTTCTTGACGGAGATCTGGTAGTCCGGGCTCGGCAGCCAGATCACCGGCAGGTCCTTCGCGACCGCGGCGCTGTAGTCCTGCACGGCGCTCGTGTCGGTCGAGGTGGTGGTCGCGTCGATGAGCGCGTCGACCTCCTCGTTCGAGTAGCTGCCGAAGTTCGCCGAACCACCGGTCGAGAAGAGCGACTCACCGGTCGGGTACGCCGGGAAGTACCAGCTGCCCGCGGTGCCGAAGAACGACAGGTCCCAGTCGCAGCTGTCCTCGTCCGACGTGCAGGTCGGGGTCTGCGAGAGGACGCTCGACACCGGCGCGGTCTTGATCGTGAAGCCGATGCCGGTCTTCGCGAGCGACGACTGGACGGCGCTCATCATGTTGTCGGTGACGGTGGAGCCGGACTGCGACAGCACCTGCATCGTGAACTCCGTGCCCTCGGCCACGCCCTCGCCGCACTGGTCCGCGCCGCTGCCGGCGTCGGTGCACACCATGGTGCCGCCCTTCGCGGTCCACCCGTGGCTGGTGAGCAAGGCCTTGGCCTTCTTCGTGCTGAACGGGTACGGGTTGTCCTCCTGCACGTCGGAGACGTAGTCCGACTCCTGTGCCTGCGGGATCGGACCGTAGGTCGAGGTGGCGGTGCCGTTGAAGACGACCTTCGAGAGGGACTTCTGGTCGATCGACATCTGCACGGCCTGGCGGGCGTACAGCTGCTTGAAGACGGCGCCCATGTCCGGGTTGTTGAAGTTGTACGGCATGTACGTGATCGCCCAGCCGGTCCACGGGTCGACCTCGTAGCCCTTCGCCGTGAAGGAGTCCTCCTGATCGAGGTCCGTCGCGTTGATGTAGCCGTAGTCGACCGCTCCCGACCGGAGCGCATTCGTCTCGGCGTCCGCGGTGGTGAACGGCAACAGGTTGACGGTCTTGATCGACGCCTTCTCGCCACCGTCGTACTTCCCGTTCGCGGTGAGCTGGACCTTGCCCGCGGTCGTGAACGACGACAGACCGTACGGGCCGGAGATCGTCTTCCACAGCGGGTCGGAGTCGTAGTCCGCGATCTTGCCGGCGGCGGTGTTGAGGTACTTCCACACCTGCTTGGCGCCGGCCGGGGTGCGGTCGGCGTCGGTCACCTCGGCCGAGGCGCTCGTCTTGTCCCAGGCGTGCTGCGGCAGCGGGATGATGTAGCTCAGCTGGTTTGCGAGCATCCAGTCCTGGTTGTACGCCTGGTCGAACGCGATGGTGAAGTGCGTGTCGTCGACCGTCGTGAACGAGCTCCAGTTGTCCGGGGCCTTGCCCTCGGAGTAGGAGCCCCAGTCCTGCGCGTTCGCCTTGATGAGGTTGAACCAGAACTCGACGTCGCGGCTCGTGATCGCCTCGCCGTCGGACCAGTGCCGGTCCCCCCAGCGTGATCGTGACGCTCTTGCCGTCGTCGGCGAAGTCGGCATCGGTCGCGACGGACCCGGCCTTGTTCCACGCGATCTTGCCCGTGGACCCGTCGTAGGCGATCAAGCGCTCGTACAGCGACTGCGCGATCGAGCCGTTGTTCGTGTTGAGGTGCGCCGCGGTGCCGATCGGCAGGATCCAGTTCGGCGTGAAGTTCGCCGGCAACGCGTAGTTGATCTCGTCGGACTTCGTGCCGGTGGTGGCGGAACCGCCTCCGGAACACCCGGCGAGCAGTGCGCTCACCGCGAGCGCGGCTCCGGTGAAGAGGGCCCAGCGACGGGGCTTGGTCATGTGGACTCCTTGAGCGAGGGTCGGCGTGGTCCGCACAGTCAATGGCCGAAGTCGTTGGAAAAACAAACGTTCCCGTGTAAATAGTGTGTTTCTGCGGATCGACGGAAAGCGTCGATCGACCCGTCCGCCCCGTAGGCTCGGGCGGGTCGGGCGGTCAGCGCGTCCGTCGCCGCGGATTGGAGAAAGTCGTGCCGGACCTCAGCTCCCGCGTCCTCGAACTCATCGCCAGCGGGCAGGCGTCGAGTCGCACCGAGATCGCGCAACTGCTCGGCGCCGCCCCGTCGACCGTGTCCCACGTGGTCGGTCAACTCCTCGGGCACGGCATCCTCGCCGAGGAGGGCACCGACGTCTCCACGGGCGGCCGCCCGCGCAAGGTCCTCCGGATCGGCGGGACGGACGAGTACGCGGTCGCCGCGGACGTCGGTGGCGGGCACGTCCGGATCGGCATCGTCCTGCCGGGAGGCGCGCTCGAGTCCGTCTCGACCGTCCCGTTCGCCCTCGCCGACGGCCCGTCCGCCGGCCTGACCGCGCTGGCAGAGCTCCTCGACGCGCTCGTGACCGAACGCGGACGCGACGGCCTGCGCGGGGTCGGGTTGAGCCTCCCGGGTCCCGTCGACGTCGAGGCGGGCGTCGTCGACCTGCCGAGCCGGATGCCGGGGTGGAACGGGTTCCCCGTGACCGCGTGGCTCACCGAGCACTTCGGGGTGCCGGCCGCGATCGACAACGACGCGAACTGCATGGCCGCCGGCGAGCAGACCGTGCAGCCGGCCACCCGTCGCCAGGCGATCACGGTCAAGGCCGGGTCGGCGATCGGCGCCGGGATCATCATCGACGGGCACCTGTACCGCGGCTCGACCGGTGCCGCCGGGGACATCACCCACGTGCGGATCGACGCCGCCGGTGACACCCCGTGCTCGTGCGGCAACACCGGGTGCCTCGAGACGGTCGCATCCGGGGCCGCGCTCGTGCGGATCCTCCGCGAGGCCGGGGTCGACGTCGCGACCACCCAGGACGTCGTCCGCCTGGCGTCCGAGGCACACCCGGAGACGACCCGTGCCGTCCGGCTCGCGGGCCGGTACCTCGGCGAGGTCCTCGCCGCGAACGTGAACTTCTTCAACCCGGACGCCGTCTCCCTCGGCGGCATCCTCTCCACCCTCGACCCCTTCGTCGCCGCCGTGCGGAGCCAGCTGTACGAGAGCTGCCACCCGCTCGTCACACAGCACCTCGTCATCGAGCGCGCCTCGCTCGGGGCCGACGCCGGGCTCGTCGGCGCCGGCCAGTTCGCCCTGCAGCGCGGCCTGGCGGCGTCGCTCGAGGAGCTGTCCACCCCCCGTCCCGCTGCGCACCACCAGGAACAGGAGCACCCGTGTCTGACACCGGAACCACCCCCGGCGCCCGTCGTCCGGTCATCGCCATCGCCGGCCTGGCCATCGAGACGTCGACCTTCACCCCGACCCGCACCCCGGCGGCCGCCTTCCACCCGGACCGCGGCGACGAGGTGGTCGCGCGCTACGACTTCCTCGCGCCACTGTCCGAGCGGGCCGACTTCCGTGGTGCGCTGATCGGGCACGCGCTGCCCGGTGGCGTGGTCCTCCGCGAGTCCTTCGAGGAGCTCAGCACCGAGATCACCGACCGGCTGTCCGCGATCGCCGCCGAGACGATGATCGACGGCCTGTGGTTCGACATCCACGGCGCCATGGTGGTCGAGGGGCTCGACGACGCCGAGGCGACACTGCTCGAGCGCATCCGCGTCGTCGTCGGGCCGGACGTCGTCGTCTCCGCGTCGATGGACCTGCACGGGAACGTCTCGCGGGAGCTCGCCCACCAGTGCGACCTCATCACCTGCTACCGGATGGCCCCGCACGAAGACGCCCTCGAGACGAAGGAGCGCGCGGTCCGCAACCTGGTCGACGTGCTCACCACCCGCCCGGCCGGAGCTCGACGCCCGGTGAAGGCGTGGATCCCGGTCCCGGTCCTGCTGCCGGGCGAGAAGACCTCCACCCGCATCGAGCCCGCGGCGTCCGTCTACGCACAGGTGGCCGACATCGAGGCGACCGACGGCGTGCTCGACGCAGCGATCTGGGTCGGGTACGCCTGGGCGGACCAGCCGCGGAACCGTGCCGTCACCGTCGTCACCGGGTGGGACGAGGCCGCCGTCACCGCCGGTGCCGAACGCCTGGCCCGGGCGTTCTGGGACGCCCGCGATGACTTCGCGTTCGTCGCCCCGACCGGGACGTTCGACGAGTGCCTGGCCGCCGCCCTCGCCCCCCGGTGCCGCACGTCCGTACTTCGTGTCCGACTCCGGCGACAACCCGACCGCCGGCGGCTCGGGCGACATGACGTGGGGGGCTGACGCAGCTGCTCGCCCGGGAGGAGTTCCAGAGCGCCGACGGCCCGGTCGTCCTCTACGCCAGCGTCCCCGGCCCCGCCGCGGTCGCCGCCTGCGTCGAGGCCGGCGTCGGGGCGACCGTCACCGTGACCGCCGGTGCCGAGGTCGACGACCTGCACGCCGGGCCGCTCACGATGACCGGACGCGTGCACGCGGTCAAGCACGGCGACCGGGACGCCCGGACCGAGGTCGTGCTGCAGGTCGGCAGCGTCTTCGCCGTCCTCACCGAGCTGCGGAAGCCGTACCACCACGAGCACGACTTCACCGACCTGGACCTCGACCCGCGGAGCGCCGACCTGGTCGTCGTGAAGATCGGCTACCTCGAACCCGAGCTGTACGACATGGCCGCGGACTGGATGCTCGCGCTCACGCCCGGTGGCGTCGACCAGGACCTGGAACGCCTGGGCCACCACCGGATCGAACGGCCGGTGTTCCCCTTCGACCGGACGTTCCCGGAGCCGCCGGACCTGCACGCCCGGATCATCCCCGCGTCGGACCGACCGCTCGTGCACGCGTGAGCACCGACGACCGCCGGGCCCCGGCGCCGACCAGGCCACCGACACTCGAGATCGCCGTCACCTCACCGACCGGCGCCACGATCGCGCGCGCTGCCGGAGCCGACCGGGTCGAGCTGTGCAGCGCGCTCGAGCTCGGCGGCTTGACGCCCTCGCAGGGGCTCGTCGAGGCCGCCGTCGCCGTCGGACCGCCGGTGCACGTCCTGGTGCGCTGCCGCCCGGGCGGGTTCGTGCACGACCCCGACGAGGTCGACCTCATGGCGCGGGAGCTCGTCGCCGTCCTCCGCTCCGGTGCCGCCGGGGTCGTCGTCGGCGCGCTCCGCCGGGACCGCACGCTCGACACGGACACGCTCGCCCGGTTCATCGACATCGCCCGGTCGGAAGTGCCCGGTGCGGAGGTCACCCTGCACCGGGCGATCGACCACGCGGCCGACCCAGTGGCCGCGGCGGCGGGCCTCGGTGACCTCGGCTTCACCCGTGTCCTCACCTCGGGCGGCGCGGCGACCGCACTCGTCGGCGCGGACACCATCACGCGGATGGTCGCCGTCGCGGGGGACGTGCAGGTGATGGCGGGCGCCGGGGTCACACCCGCTGACGTCCCGGTCCTGCTCGGCACGGGGGCGGCGGCCGTGCACCTGTCCGCCAAGCGCCTCGCCGACACCGCGCACGGGGGGCGTCCCGATGGGCGCCGGGGACACCGGGGCCGGGCACTTCGAGACCGACGCCGAGGTCGTCCGAGCAGCGCGGGCGGCGGTGGACGCGTACCGGGCCTGACCGCGCTGGCGACGGGCGGCGCGCCCTGACCGGACCGGTCGACACGGACCGCGTCCGGCCTCCGGTGCAGCCAGGAGCCGGTGCCGGTTCAGGAGCCGGCGCCGGCGCCGGCGCCGGTGCCGGTGCCGACCACCCCGTCGGTGTCCGCGCTGCCGCCGCGGTCGGCACGCAGGGACGCACTCGGCAGCTCGCCGAAGCGGTCGCGGTACGCGCCGGAGAACCGACCCAGGTGCGCGAACCCCCCACCGCCGTGCGACCTCGGCGACCGACGCCGTGAGCGGCTCCGAGCGCACGAGTTCGTCGTGCACGGCGTCGAGCCGGACGTTCCGCAGGTGCGAGAGCGGGGAGACGCCCACCGACCGGTTGAAGGACTGCTGGAGTCCGCGTGCGCTCATCCCCGCGGCGGCGGCGATGTCCGCCAGCGTGACCACGGTGTGCGCGTGCTCCTGGATGTACGTCAGGGCGTCCCGCAGGCGTTCGCTGCTCGTGGTCGCCGGCACGTCGACCGGGAAGGTGCCGACGACGACCCGGGCGACCCGGGCGTTCAACTCCGCCCGCTGCCTGCCGGCCACGTCCGGGTCGGTGATCGTCCGCCCGAGGGACTGCAGCACGGTCCGGAGCTCCGCCAGGTCGGCGTCCGCGGTGGTCCGGCGGAACCGCAGCGGCCCGACGACCTGCGTGCCCTCCGCGGTGAGCGCCGCCCGGAGCAGCCGGTCGGACAGGTGCATCATCGAGACGCGGCTCGTCGCGGCCTCGAACCGGTAGCGGACGGTGGCGGCGAGGAGGAACGGTCGGCCGGGCCGGACCACGTCACGGGTGCCGTCCTCGTCCGTGATCGTCGCGGTGCCGTCGCCGATCCAGAACAGGATGTGCGTCGGTCGCGGCTCCATCGTGCCGGAGCGCCGGCCCTCGACCGCGGAGCCGCTCAGCGTGAGGTCGGCGTCACCCGCACCGGTGTACCGGAAGGCGGACCGCTCGTCACCGATCCCGGCACCGGTGCCGTAGGCGTCGTCGAGGACCGCGGGGCGGGTCGCACTGGTGCCCTCGAGGCGCACGGCACGGAACCCGTCAGGGCTCCCCGGTACCGGGTGGAGATGGGTCACGATCTGATCTTCCCATGCCCGTGCACCGATCGCGAGCGGCCCCGAGCCGGACCAGGCCCGTCGCCACGGGGCGGTACGCCCGGGCCCGGGGTACGCGGATCGGCGGCGGGCTCAGTCGGCGACCGGTAGAACGGATCATGACCTCTTCCACACGGAACCCGCTCGGCGTCACCCTCGTCGAGGGCGGCGCCAACGTCGCCGTCTTCTCCAGCACCGCCGAACGCGTCGAGTTCTGCCGCTTCGACGACGACGGCACCGAGCACCGGACCGAGCTGACGAACCGCACCGGCTACACCTTCCACGACGTCGTGCCGGACGTGACCGTCGGGACGAAGTACGGCTTCCGCGTGCACGGCCCCTGGGACCCGGCGAACGGCCTGCGCCACAACCCGGCCAAGCTCCTCCTCGATCCGTACGCCACGGCGATCGACGGCGACTACGCCTGGGGCCAGGAGCTGTTCGGCCACGACATGAACGAGCCGGACCAGATCGACGAGTCCGACTCCGCCGCCGCCATGCCCCGCTCCGTCGTGGCCGACCGCTCGTTCGACTGGGAGGGCGACACCCGCCTCGACACCCCGTTCGCGGACACGATCGTCTACGAGGTGCACGTCAAGGGCTTCACGAAGCAGCACCCCGACGTGCCCGAGGAGATCCGCGGCACGTACGCGGGCCTCGCGCACCCCGCCGCGATCAAGCACCTGACCGACCTCGGCGTCACCGCCGTCGAACTGCTGCCGATCCACCAGTTCGTGCAGGACTCCACCCTGCAGGACAAGGGCCTCCGGAACTACTGGGGCTACAACAGCATCGGCTTCTTCGCCCCGCACAACGAGTACGCCGCCTCCGGCACCGCCGGCCAGCAGGTCGCGGAGTTCAAGGAGATGGTGAAGGCCCTGCACGCCGCGGGCCTCGAGGTCATCCTCGACGTCGTCTACAACCACACCGCCGAGGGCAACCACATGGGCCCGACGCTGTCCTTCAAGGGCATCGACAACCAGTCGTACTACCGCCTGGTCGAGGGCGACGAGGCGAACTACTTCGACACCACCGGCACGGGCAACAGCCTCAACGTGTCGCACCCGTCCGCGCTGCAGCTCATCACCGACTCGCTCCGGTACTGGGTCGAGGAGATGCACGTCGACGGCTTCCGGTTCGACCTCGCGACGACGCTCACCCGCCAGGACGGCGCGGCCGAGAAGCACTCCGCGTTCCTCGACATCATCCACCAGGACCCGGTTCTGCGCGAGGTGAAGATGATCGCCGAGCCGTGGGACACCGCGGGCTACCAGGTCGGCGGGTTCCCGGCCGACTGGTCCGAGTGGAACGGGAAGTACCGCGACGACCTCCGCGGGTACTGGCGCGGCGACGAGGGCACGCTCGGCGACGCCGTGCTTCGCGTCCTCGGCAGCCCGGACGTCTACGAGGGGTCGCGCCGTTCCCCGCTCTGCTCGGTGGACTTCATCACCGCACACGACGGCTTCACGCTCGCCGACCTCACCATGTACGCCGAGAAGCACAACGAGGCGAACGGCGAGGACAACAACGACGGCGAGAGCAACAACACCTCCTTCAACGGCGGCATCGAAGGTCCGACCGACGACGGGAGCGTGAACGACTACCGCAACCGCCAGCGCCGGAACTTCCTCGGCACCCTGCTGCTCTCGGCCGGTGTGCCGATGATCCTGGGCGGTGACGAGATCGCCCGCTCGCAGGGCGGCAACAACAACGCGTACTGCCAGGACGACGAGATCTCGTGGTTCGACTGGGCGGCCGCGGACCAGGACCTGCTCGCCTTCACCACCGCCGCGATCGCGTTCCGCAAGGAGCACGTCGCCCTGCGCCCGCAGTGGTACCGCACGGCTCCCGGCATCTCCCCCCTCGACCGTGCAGGTGCTCCGCGCCGACGCGAACGACTTCGAGGAGGGCGACTGGACCGACGGCGGCAACCGTGCCGTGATCCTCGTCCTCAGCGAGGGCGACGACTCGGTCGCGGTGCTGCTGAACGCCTCGGAGACGACCGTCGAGTTCACGCTGCCGGAACGTCCGGGTGGCGGCACCTGGACCCTCGGGCTGTCGAGCGACCCCGACCAGGCCGTGGACGGCGACGCGACGACCCTGCTCGTCCGCGACGCCTCGTTCACCGCGCTGCACTAGAGCCCCGTCAGCCGACCGAGAGGACAGTGGCCCCCCATGAGCCAGTACGAGAAGAAGGACCCGACCACCCTCTACCCGGTGCCGCCGTTCCCGAAGCAGGAACAGTCGCTGCCGGGGGCCGCGTGGAAGATGGACCCGAAGCCGGACCACGGCGAGGAGAGCTACGTCGGCAAGGGCCGGCTCGAGGGCTTCCGCGGCATCGTGACCGGGGCGGACTCCGGCATCGGCCGCGCCGCCGCGATCGCGCTGTCCCGCGAGGGCGCCGACCTCGTCCTGTCGTACCTGCCGGACGAGCAGGAGGACGCCGAGGAGGTCCGCGACCTGCTCGAGGGCGAGGGCCGCAAGGCCGTGCTGTTCCCGGGTGACATCTCCGACGAGCAGTACTGCATCGACCTCGTGCAGAAGGGCGTCGACGAGCTCGGCGGACTCGACACGCTCGTGATGGTCGCGGGCCGGATGGACAGCAACGACGACATCCTCACCCTCGAGACGTCGATGTTCGACTCGACCTTCAAGACGAACATCTACTCGCTGTTCTGGCTGACGAAGGCCGCCGTGCCGCACCTCGAGCCCGGCTCGACGATCGTCACGACGGGCTCGATCCAGGCATCGACCCCGTCGCCGGACAAGATCGACTACGCGGTGTCGAAGGGCGCGATCAAGCTCTTCACCGAGGCCGTCGCCCAGCAGCTCGCACCGAAGGGCATCCGGGTCAACTCGGTCGCGCCCGGTCCGGTGTGGACCCCGCTGCAGCCGGGCTCCGACGACGCCGAGACCGTCTCGACCTTCGGGCAGCAGTCGCCCTTCGGCCGACCGGGTCAGCCGGCCGAGCTCGGTGCGGCGTACGTCCACCTCGTCAGTCCAGAATCGAGCTACCAGTCCGGGTCGACGATCACGATCGCCGGCGGCACCCCCGCCTTCTGACGGTCGTCGCACCCGGCCAGCACTGCGAAGGAGCACACGATGAGCAACGACAGCACGGCGCACGACCCCGAGGGCACGCCGAAGGCGGACGGCCTGGGCGACGACGGCACGGTCCCCAACGAGCCCGAGGGCCTCGCGGCCGGGTTCGTGGGCGACGCATCGCACTTCAACCCCGAAGAGGACGACGCCGCCGAGGGTGACTCCGAGGCCTGAGCGACGCGGCGCACGCGCGACCACACGACGACGGGAGGCCCGGTACCAGCTGGTACCGGGCCTCCCGTCCGTTCCGTGGTCCGTCGCGTCGGCGATGTCCACCGCTCAGTGGTGCGCGTGCACCTTCGCGTGCCCGAGCCCGCGGCGCATCAGCGCCCGGTTCACCGGCGTCGTGACCACGAAGGCGATCGCGAGCGACAGCGCCAGGGCGCCCCAGAACAGCCACTGGTCGAGCCCCGCGTCGAGCGCCCCCCGGGATCGCGACGACCACGGTGTTGTCGACGACCTCCATGACGGCGATGGACACCGTGTCCGCGGCGAGCGCCACCCGGAGCGCCGCGCCGAGCGACAGCCCGGACCGGAGCACACCGCGCATGGTGAGCGCGTACCCGAAGACGAAGGCCAGCACGATCGACAGCACCACGGTGCCGGCGTTGTGCAGACCGGTGGCGCTGCCGATCACCATGCCGAGGACCTCGCCGATCGCACACCCGGTCAGGCAGTGCAGCGTCGCCTGGGCGGCCATCGACCACGTGGTCGTGCCGTGCGCGTGCCCGCTCACCGTGCGCTCCCGTCGACGGACCGGAAGCGGCGGAGGCGCAGGCTGTTCGTCAGCACGAAGACCGACGACAGTGCCATGGCGGCTCCCGCGATGACGGGGTTCATCAGGCCGGCCATCGCGAGCGGGATCGCGGCGACGTTGTAGGCGAAGGCCCAGAACAGGTTCGTGCGTATCGTCCGGAGGGTCCGGCGGGCGAGCCGGACCGCGTCGACCGCTGCCCGGAGGTCGGCGCGCACGAGGGTGATGTCCGCGGCCTCGACCGCGGCGTCGGTTCCGGTGCCCATGGCGATGCCGAGGTCGGCAGCGGCGAGCGCCGCCGCGTCGTTCACCCCGTCGCCGACCATGGCGACCGTCCGGCCCGCGGCCTGCAGCTCGGTGACGATGCGGTACTTGTCCTCCGGTCGGACGCCGGCGGTGACGCGGGTGATGCCGACCTGTGCGGCGACGCTCCGGGCGACCCCGTCGGCGTCACCGGTGAGGAGCATGGTCTCGAGACCGAGCTCGTGCAGGTGCCCGACGGCTTCGGCGGCACCCGGCGCGACCGTGTCGGCGACGACGACGAGGCCGCGGATCCGACCGTCCCAGGCGACGGCGACCGACGTCCGACCGGACCGCTCGGCATCGGCGGCCGCGGTGGCGAGCGCGCCGGTCATCGGGACGGACCACGCGTCGCGCAGCCAGGTCGGCCGCCCGACGAGCACGAGGACGCCGTCGACGACGGCCTGCACGCCCAGACCCGCGGTGGACGTGAACGCCTCCGGTCTGCCCACGTCGGGGACCGCGGCGACCAGGGCCCGGGCGATGGGGTGCTCGGACCCGGACTCGGCGGCGGCCCCGGCGCGGAGGACCGCGTCGGGGTCCTCGCCGTCGGCCGGCAGCACCTCGGTGACCCGCATGATGCCGGTGGTGACGGTCCCGGTCTTGTCGAGCAGCACGGTGTCGATCCGCCGCGTGGCCTCGAGGACCTGCGGCCCGCGGATGAGGACGCCGAGCTGCGAGCCGCGACCGGTGCCGACGAGCAGCGCGGTCGGCGTCGCGAGGCCGAGCGCGCAGGGGCAGGCGATGACGAGTGTGGCGACGGCGGCGGTCAGGGCGGCCTCGACGTCGCCGGTGAGCAGCAGCCACCCGACGAGGGTGAGCGCGGCGAGCCCGAGCACGACGGGGACGAACACGCCGGAGACGCGGTCGGCGAGCCGTTGGACGTCGGCCTTGCCGGTCTGCGCCTCGGTCACGAGCTTGCCGATCCGCGCGAGCTCGGTGTCGGCGCCGACGCGGACGGCCTGCACGGTGAGCATGCCGCCGACGTTCACGGTCGCGCCGGTGACGGGGGGCACCGGGTCCGACCTCGACGGGGACGCTCTCCCCGGTCATGACGCTCGTGTCGACGGCGCTCGTGCCCGCGACGACGGTGCCGTCGGTGGCGATGCGCTCCCCCCCGGGCGGACGACGAACCGGTCGCCGACACGGAGCGACCCGACCGGCACCTCGACCTCCCGGCCGTCGCGGAGCACCCGTGCGGTGCTCGCGCCGAGTGCCAGGAGCGCACGGAGCGCCGCGCTGGACCGGGTCTTCGCGCGGCCCTCGGCGTACCGGCCGGCGAGCAGGAACACCGTCACGGCGGCGGCGACCTCGAGGTACGGCTCCGGAGCAGCACCCCGGGGCGCCGTGAACGCGAAGGCCATGTGCATGTCGGGTCCACCGGCGCCGCCGAACACCAGCGCCCAGACCGACCAGAGCCCGGCGGCGACGACGCCGAGGCTGACGAGCGTGTCCATCGTCGCCGAACCGTGCCGGGCGTTCAGCGCAGCCGCACGGTGGAACGGCCAGGCGCCCCAGGTCGCGACCGGGGCGGCGAGCACGAGTGCGACCCACTGCCACCAGGGGGAACTGCAGCGCGGGCACCATCGACAGCGCGACGACGGGGACCGCGAGCGCGGTGGAGACGACCAGGCGACGCCGGAGCGGAGCGAGCGCGTCGCCGTCCGGCTGCTCGGGCTCCGGCAGCCGCGCGCCGTACCCGGCCTGCTCGACCGTCGTGATGGCGTCGTCGACCGCGGTGCCGTCCGGCAGCGAGACGGTGGCCGTCTCGGTGGCGTAGTTCACGGTGGCCGAGACACCCGGCATCCTGTTGAGCTTCCGCTCGATGCGGTTCGCACACGAGGCACAGGTCATGCCCTCGATCGCGAGCTCGACCGGGGTGCCCGTGGTCGTGCCCGCCATCAGCGCGCGACCAGGGTGTAGCCCGCCTCGTCGATCGCGGCGCCGACGGCGTCGTGGTCGAGGGGTCCGGTGCTCGTCACGGTGGCGGTGGACCGGCCGCCGGCCACCAGGTCGACCCGGACGTCGGTGACCCCGGGGAGCTCGCGGAACGCCTCGTCGACGCTCATCACGCAGTGGTCGCAGGTCATGCCGTCAATGCCGTAGGTGACGGTCTGCTGGTCGGTCATGGCGGTCCTCCTCGTCGTGCACCCCGGATCGGGCGGATACCCTAGGGGGGGGTACCACTACCGTAACGCCGACGACGAGGATCTGTTCCCGATGCCCGAACCCACCGCATCCGACACGACCGAGCACCAGCACCACGGCTACATCTCCGCGAAGGACGACTACCTCACGCGGCTGCGGCGGATCGAGGGCCAGGCGCGCGGACTCCAGCGGATGGTCGAGGGCGAGGAGTACTGCATCGACATCCTCACGCAGGTGTCCGCGATGACGAAGGCACTGCAGGCGGTGTCGATGGGCCTGCTCGAGGACCACCTGCGCCACTGCGTCACGGACGCGGTCGCCCAGGGCGGACCGGCTGCGGAGGAGAAGATCCAGGAGGCGACCCTGGCCATCAAGCGCCTCCTCCGGTCATGACGACCACTTTCCGTGTACTGCTGGGTTCTCCCACCAAACCGACTGCTGGTCCACTCCGAATGTCCTGCGAGGCGCATGGCAACCGACCGCGTCGACTCCTGACGAAAGGTTCCTTCATGACCACCAACGCATCGACCCGCACCGACCACGGCTACGGCCGGACGCTCACGCAGAAGGGCGCGCTGGTCTTCGGCGTCGTCTTCCTCATCGTCGGCATCGCCGGCTTCATCCCCGGCCTGACCATGGACATGGGCAGCATGATGGCCGCCGGCAACGACTCGAACGCGCAGCTCCTGGGCCTGTTCCAGGTGTCCGTCCTGCACAACATCGTCCACCTGCTGTTCGGCATCGTCGGCCTGATCGCCGCGCGCTCGTTCGGCTTCTCGCGCCAGTACCTGCTCGTCGGCGGCATCATCTACGCCGTGCTCTTCATCTACGGCCTCTTCACCGCCGGCATGTCCAGCGCCGCGAACTTCGTGCCGCTGAACAGCGCCGACAACGTGCTGCACCTGATCCTCGCCGTCGCGATGATCATCCTCGGCATCGTCCTCCCGCGCTCCGGGGCCCGCACCGCCCGCTGACCCCAGCGTCGGACGCACCCCACCAGCAGCATCGACAGAGCCCCCGGGTCACCCCGGGGGGCTCTGTCGTGTCCGCGGCCGCTCAGCCCTGCGGCGGCGTGTACAGCTGCAGGTCATTGCCCTCGCTGTCCTTGAACGGGATGATCTTGCCCCACGGGTGCTCGCTGATCTCGCCCTGGATGTCCGCGCCGCGGCTCCGCAGCGCGGCGACCTCGTCCTCGATGCTGCCGTCGGGCTGGAACGAGACGACCGCGCCGCCGGAACTCGACCCGCCGGCCGACTCGCGCCCGTTGAGGCCGATCATGAGCCCACCGGCATCGATCTCGCTCCAGTCCTCCGACTGGTCCTGCACGGTGAGACCGAGGGTGTCACGGTAGAACGCGACCGCGCGCTCCATGTCGCTGACCGGGACCCAGACTGCTGCGACTCCACTTGCCATGGTGTTTCCTCTCGTCGTGGTGTGCCCTGGACGGTAGGCCGCGCCGTGCCGAGGACACCCAGTCCGGCGGCGCTCCGGGGTACGTCCAGGCCCCGCGGCGCAGGCTCGGTCCGGACACCGTCGGACGGCCGGTGGTGCAGTGGAGGAGGGGTCGCCGATGACCGAGATCGTGCACGTCGTGCTGGTGGAGTGGGACACGGAGGACACTGCCGTGCCGGAACGGGCGACGGCGCTCGCACACGAGCACCTGCCCGGCATCGACGGCGTGGTGTCCGTCGAGACCGGCCCGAGCGTCAGCCCCGAGGGGCTCGAGGGCGGCTTCGACTGGATGCTCGTCGTCAGGTTCCGGGACGCCGCTGCGCGGGACGCGTACCTGCCGCACCCGGCGCACCAGCCGGTCGCCGACCACATCGGCGCGCACAACGGGCGAGTGGTCGTGTTCGACGTGGCTGCCTGACGGACGGGAGGCCCGTGGCACGCTCGCCACGGGCCTCCCGTCCGGCGCACGCCCGGTCAGGCGGTTCGGAAGCGGTCCGGTCGCGCCTCGAACCAGCGGATGAGCTCGCGGAGCGCCGGCGAGGCCACCGACGAGACGGCCCCCGGTGCCGGCGTCTCGGTCGAGACGGCCTCGACGTCCTCGAAGGTCGAACGGTACCCGGGCACGTCGTCGAGGTCGGCCTCGGACGTCGGCGCGAACGCCATCGTCCACCCGGGGAACTGTCGCTCCTCGATGAGCTCCTCGACCAGCATGGTCACCTTCGTGTGCCGCGGGTCGGTCTTGATCGTCGCCATCTTGCCGCGGACGGCTGCGTCGGGACCCTCGAGCAGCTGCAGGAAATAGCCGTTCCGGAACAGCAGCATGCCGGTGACGTCGTTCCGCTCGTTCGCGTCCCGGCTCTGCGTGAGCAGGTCCGCGAGGGCATCGTCGTCGAACACGTCCGTCGCGACGCTCGAGTAGATCAACGACAGCATCTGGGCACCGCTTCCGGTCGACCGGCCCGGCACACCCGTGGTGGACGGGCGAGGAACCGGATGCCAGCGAACTCCGGCACGGCTGGGAGGACCGTCCCGCTGTCCGATCAGGGACGGTCGCGCCGGCGCGGGCGCCGGCGCCGGCGCGACCGTCAGGGTCGGCCGTCCTCCGCGTCCACGACGCCCGGCGTCGGGGTCGTGCCGGTGAAGTCGTCGCGCATCGTGCCGACGCCACGCTGCGGGTGCGCCCGGTCGAGGTGCTTCGCCCGCGAGGCCTTCCGCGGCTCGGGGTCGGTGTGCATCGCGGTGTTCCGGTCGTCCTGCAGCGCGGACTGCACCTCGCCCTCGCGGTTGAACGACCACATGAGCATCGGGTCGCCGACGGGCAGCGGGTCGGCCTCGTGCCCACCCATCGGGGCGCTGTGCCAGGTGTGCCAGGTCTTGCCGTACGAGTTGACGAGGTGCCCCATCAGCTCGGTCTCGACCGCGATCGGCAGCCCCGGGGCGACGAGCTCGCCGGAGAAGACCTCGTGGTTGTGCGGGTGCCACGACGGCTTCTCGTCCTCGGGCAGCCCGTCGAACAGCCGCTCGGAGACGATGTACTCGACGCCGATCAGGTTCGCGTCCGCGGTGTTGCCGTCGAACAGGACGCACTGCAGCATCTCGGCGTTCACGACCTTGCAGTAGTGGTGGGCCTCCATCTGCACGTCGGGCTCGCCCTTGACGCAGTGGAACCCGACGACGTAGACGTCGAACCCCTTGAGCGGGTCCGTCGGCTGCAGCAGGTCGGCGCCACGGTCGAGCAGGGCCAGGCGGAACCCCCCGGTCCGCGCCCGGTGGGGTGACGCCGGTGGCACGGGCCGGGACCGCGGGGTTCCGCGGCACGGGTCAGCCCTCCTCGGGCTCGGTCGGCTCCCCGCCGGAGTCCACGTCGCTGTCCTGCTGCGGGTCCTGCGTGGCGTTCCCCGAGGCGGAGCCGTCGGGCAGCTCCTCGGTGCGCCGGGCCTCCTCGTCGGAGATGTCGTCCGGGCCGGTTCCGTTCGTCGTGTCGCTCATGGACGCGACCGTACGCGGTGGCGGTCCTCGCCGGTTCAGGCCGGGAGGCCCGCCCGCGCCGCCGCGACGGCCCGCCCCCCGGTCCGTGGTCGGGAAGCGCTCGATGAGCGCCACGAGTTCCGGAGCCGGGACGTTCGCCCCGAAGGCCTCGGCGTGCGGTTCGAACGCCACGCTGTCGCTGAGCGAGCCCGCGGCGACGGCGTCGAAGCCGAGCTCGTCGACGAGCGCCGCGACGGCCGCCACGGCCGCCTCGTCGTCGCCCGCGACGGCGATCGCCTTCCGCTCGGGGTCGCCCGCGGGACGCGCGCCGGCGTCGAGGTCGTGGTACCCCATGTGGTTGAACGCCTTGACGACGGTGGCTCCCGACAGGTGCTGCTGCACGAGCGCACTCGTCGACACGCGGCCGTCCTCGAGGTCGGGGCGGTGCCCGTCGACCTCCCACCAGTGGTTCATCGCGTCGATGACGACCGTGCCGCGGAGCCGCTCCGCGGGGATCGTGTCGAGGCGTCCGAGCGGCAGGGCGAGCACGACGACGTCGGCCTGGTCGACGGCGTCGGCGGCGCGGACCGCCTCGGTCCCGGGTGCCACGACGGACAGGATCAGGCGGATGCGGTCCGGGTCGCCCGAGCCCGCGACGAGGACGCGGTGGCCGGTGTTGACGAGCAGGCGACCGAGGACCGTCCCGAGCTTCCCGGCGCCGAGGACCGCGACGGTCCGGAACGGCTGGGTACCGGTGGTGTCCGTGCCGCTCATGCTGCGGCCTCCTGGCGATCGGTGTCCTCGGTCCGGGCGGTGTCGCCGCGGTCGGCGAGCAGTTCGCGCACCCGCGGGACGACGACGCCGCCGTACAGCTCGACGGCTCGGGTGCGGGCCCGCATCGACTGGCCGCCGGAGGTGTAGATCATGTCGAAGCGGCCGACGCCCATCGTGTCGACGGCGTGGGCGATCCGCTGCGCGACGGTCTCCGGCGAGCCGATGTACATCGAGCCGGTGGCGACCTCGCGGTCGAACTCGGCGCGCGTCACCGGCGGCCACCCGCGCAGGGCGCCGATCCGGTCGCGGACGACCCGGTAGTGCGGCCAGAACAGCTCCGTGGCCTCCTCGTCCGTGTCGGCGACGAAGCCGGGCGAGTGCATGCCGACCGGGTGCGCCGTCGTGCCGAACTGCTCGGCGGCCCGGCGGTACAGGTCGAGGTACGGCGCGAAGCGCTCGGGCTGCCCGCCGATGATCGCGAGCATGAGCGGGAACCCGTACTGCGCGGTCCGCACGACCGACTGCGGAGACCCGCCGACGCCGACCCAGGTGCGCAGGCCGTGCTCGGTCTTCGGGAAGACGTCGGCGTCGACGAGCGGCGCGCGGGTCGTCCCGCTCCAGGTGACGGGCTCCTCGCGCAGGAGCTGCGCGAACAGCTCGATCTTCTCCTCGAACAGGACGTCGTAGTCGGCCAGGTCGTGGCCGAACAACGGGAAGGACTCGGTGAAGGACCCGCGGCCGAGGATCACCTCGGCACGACCACGGGACAGCGCGTCGACCGTCGCGAAGCGTTGGAACACGCGGACGGGGTCGTCGGAGGACAGGACCGTGACGCCCGACCCGAGGCGGATGCGCTTCGTCACCGTGGCGAGACCGGCGAGCACGGTCTCGGGGGACGACACGGAGTACTCGGGCCGGTGGTGCTCCCCGACCGTGAACACGTCGACGCCGAGTTCGTCGGCGATGACGGCCTCGTCGACGAGCTGCCGGATCGACCGGGCGTGGCTGACGAACGCGCCGTCGTCGTCCGTGGGGACGTCGCCGAACGTGTCGAGGCCGAAGGTGATGTCGGGCATGGTGCCTCATTTCGTTGTCGCTTCAACCAAGTGATTGACGTGTCAATCATGTGCCGCTACCGTCGAGGAGTCAAGAGGAGGCCGCATGGGTGACGACGGACAGCAGACGCGGGGCCGGCGATCGCCGACCGTCGACGAACTGGCGACCTGGCGCGACTACGTCGAGACGTCGGAAGCGGTCCGCCGTGCGCTCGCCGCGGCGCTCCAGTCCGCGTCCGGGATCTCCGACGGCGACTACCGCGTGATGCTCGCGCTGAGCGAGGCGCCGGAGCGCACACGCCGCTCCGCGGAGCTCGCCGACGAGGTCGGGTGGGAACGCAGCCGGCTCTCCCACCACCTCCGGCGGATGGAGGAACGCGGCCTCGTCACCCGCGACCGGGTCGGACCGGACGCCCGCGGCACGGCCGTGACCTTGAGCGCCGAGGGCGTCCGGCTCTACCGGAGCTCCTCGGCCGCCCACCTCCGCGCGGTCCGACAGGTCTTCGTCGACGCCTTCACGCCCGAGGAGCTCGCCGCGGTCCGCGTCGTGTCCGGGGCCCTCCGCCGCCACCAGGCCGCGGGCCTCCCGGACCGAGGCCGGGCCGACCGGACCTGACCCGTCCGGTCACACTCGCCGCGGGTCAGGCGTCGCGACGCCCGGTGCGGAGGCCCGGGAACTGCTCGTCGCGCCACTCCCCCCCTCGAGCTGCGGGCCGCCGAACGCCTCCTGTTCGCGGGCGCGCAGTTCGACGCGGCGGATCTTGCCCGACACGGTCTTCGGCAGCGCACCGAACTCCACGCGTCGGACGCGCTGCCAGGCCGGCATCGCGGAGCGGGCGTGCGCCAGGATGTCCCGCGCGGTCTCGGCGGTGGGCTCCCACCCGGACGCGAGCGTGACGTACGCCTTCACCACGGTCAGGCGCTCCTCGTGCGGCGCCGGGACGACCGCGGACTCGGCGACCGCGGGGTGCTGGAGCAGCGCGCTCTCCACCTCGAACGGCGAGACCTTGTAGTCCGAGGACTTGAACACGTCGTCGGTGCGGCCGACGAACGTCAGCGAACCGTCCTCGTGCCGGGTGGCGACGTCGCCGGTGTGGAAGAAGCCGCCGCGGAGCGCGTCGTCGGTCCGCTCGGGCGCGCCGAGGTACCCGGCCATGAGGTTCACCGGCGTCGTCGTCAGGTCGAGGCAGACCTCGCCCTCGCTGGCGCCGGGTTCGCCCGTGACCGGGTCGAGGAGCGTGATCGCGACCCCGGGCAGCCCGTGGCCCATCGCGCCGGGCCGCACGGTGTCACCCGGGGCGTTGCCGACGATCGCGGTGGTCTCGGTCTGGCCGTAGCCGTCGCGGATCGTGCGGCCCCAGGACTCCTCGACGAGCCGGATGACCTCGGGGTTGAGGGGGTTCGCCGGCCGAGACGACCTCGCGGAGGGCGGTCGGCCGACTGCCGAGGTCGGCCTGGATGAGCAGGCGCCACACGGTCGGCGGGGCGCAGAAGGACGTGACCTGGGCCTGCTCGAGCTGGTGCAGCAGGCCCACCGGGTCGAAGCGCTCCTGGTTGTACACGAACACCGTGGCCTCGGCGATCCACGGCGCGAAGAAGCAGCTCCACGCGTGCTTGCCCCATCCCGGCGAACTGATCGCCAGGTGGACGTCGCCGGGCTCGAGCCCGATCCAGTACATGGTCGTCAGGTGCCCCACGGGGTAGGACGTCTGCGTGTGCACGACCATCTTCGGCTTGTCCGTGGTCCCGGAGGTGAAGTACACCAGGCACGGGTCCGTGGCCGCCGTCACCGCCTCGGGCTTCCACTCCCCCGCGGGTGCGGGTTCGCCGAGGTCGCTCGGGTACGTCGTCCAGCCGTCCACGGTGCCGCCGACCACGATGCGGGTGAAGTCCCCCCGTCAGGTCCGCGTACTTCGGCGTCTCGCGCAGCGTGGTGACGACGTGTGCGACCTGGCCGCGGTCGATGCGGTCCTGCAGGTCCGCGGCGCCGAGCATCGTCGACGTCGGGAGGATCACCGCGCCGGCCTTCATGACGGCGAGCATCGACTCCCAGAGCTCGAGCTGGTTGTCGAGCATGAGCAGCACGTGGTCGCCCTTCGCGACGCCGAGGTCGTGGAACCGTGCCGCGAGCCGGTCGGAACGGGCGGACATCTCCGCGTAGGTGGTGTGCGACTCGCGCCCGTCCTCCTCGACGATGACCAGGGCGTCCCGGTCGTTGCCCGCCGCGATGACGTCGAACCAGTCGATCGCCCAGTTGAACGTGGCACCGACGTCCGGCCACCGGAACGTCTCGCGCGCCGCAGCGCTGTCGGTGCGGGCGGCGATGAGGGCGTCTCTGGCGGCGCGGAGGGCGGCGGCGGGTTCGGTGCGCATGTACCGACCTTGCCCCATCGAGGTGGGTCCGCGCACGGCCGACGCCCAACTACCACAGCATGGAGAAGCGATCAACCCCTCGCGGGGATGATTCCCGGTCCGTAACGTGCTCATGGAGGCACCGAACGTGTGCTGCTCGCTTCCGATGCGGGGCCGCCCGGGCCAGCACGACACCATGAGCGAGAGGATCGGACCGACGATGACACTGATCGACGAACGGCCCGGCCTGACGGGCACCGCCCCTCGCAGCACCGTCCGCATCGAGGCCATGGGGCATGCACCCGACGCAGCGGTCCTCGACCTCAGCGGGTTCTACGCCGGGCGGCAGTGGTCCGCCCGAGCGACCGAGCAGCCCTTCCGCTACCGCTACACCGCGGTCGGCGACGCCGACCTGACGCTCCGTCGGGCGCAGGTCTCCGGGTTCCTCCGCGGAGCCATCCCGGCGTCCGACGAGTACATCGTCCAGTGGCTCACCGCGGGGCAGGGCGTCCCCGACGTCCTGCAGGACCGCGTGCCGATGACCGGTGACGTGCCGATGCTCTTCCCGACCTGTCGGGACTTCGTGTTCGAGTACCAGGACTACGACCAGCGCGTCGTGCACCTGTCCCGACGGGTCGTGCACGAGGTCGCCGACGAGCAGTTCCACACCGGGCAGGTCGCGGACCTCGGCCTCGACCACCTGCGCACCCTCGACCCGGCCGCCGTGGCGCAGTGGAAGAACAGCCTGGCGCTGCTCTCCCGCGAGCTGCGGACGGGCGGCGTCGACTCCCTCCTCTGGCACACCCTCGTCCGCGGGACCGCAGGTGCGTTCCTCCGGATGTACCCGCCGACCGTGACCACGTTGCCGCCGGCCGTGCTCCTGCCCCGACGCGCACGCCTCCGCGCCGCCGTCGAGTACGTCCACGAGCACGTCGCCGAGCCGATGAGCGTCTCGGACGTCGCCGGTGCCGCCGGCCTCAGCGTCCGGGCGACCCAGGAGGCGTTCCAGCGCCACCTGGGGGGTGACGCCCATGCAGTACCTGCTGCAGGTGCGCCTCGAGCAGGTCCGCCGCGAGCTGCTGCAGGCCGACCCGACCACCGCGGCCGTGCAGACGATCGCCCGACGGTGGGGGTTCGCGCACCTCGGTCGCTTCTCCGCCGCGTACCGGAACGCCTACGGCGAGTACCCGCGGAACACGCTGCGCCGCTGACGTCGGTCCGGACGGGGCGCGGTCAGTCGAAGTCGTAGTCCTCCGGGCGGACGTCCGGGTCCTCGTGGACCGGGCGCACCGGCCCGGCGATGTCCGCCAACCGGTGCACGTGCTCCACGAACGCGGAGTCGTCGACGTCGACACCCCGTCCGTCGTCGGGTGCCGGGCTCAGGGTGATCTGGCTCGACGGACCGATCAGCAGGGTCTCGACGACCGGCAGTCCCTGCTCGTCGACCGTCGGGACGTCCAGGGTGTCGGTCTTCCGGTTCGCCCCGAGCACCGCCGCGTAGTGGATGACGGCGTCGGCTGCGTCGTCGCTCGTCCGGATCGCCCGACCTGCGTACTGGATGTCCTTCATCCGCCCAGTCAACGCGCGACGCGTGCGGCGGGGCTCAGGTCCTCCACGAGACGCAACCGCCCGGCCGACGCGGCATCCGCTCGGATGGAACAGACGGAGCCGTCCCTCTGTTGCACCGGGTACTGTCGCAGCCAGCGTCACGAACCACGGAGGTACCGATGACCACCACCGAGACCGCGATCCTCGCCGGCGGGTGTTTCTGGGGGAGCGCAGCAGCTCCTCCGCCGCCGACCGGGAGTCCTCAGCACCCGTGTCGGCTACTCGGGCGGCGACGTGCCGAACGCCACCTACCGCAACCACGGCACGCACGCCGAGGCGGTCGAGATCGTCTTCGACCCGTCGGTGATCTCCTACCGTGAGCTCCTCGAGTTCTTCTTCCAGATCCACGACCCGTCGACGAAGAACCGCCAGGGCAACGACGTCGGCATGAGCTACCGCTCGGCCGTCTTCTTCACCTCGGACGAGCAGCGCGACGTCGCCCTCGACACCATCGCCGACGTCGACGCCTCCGGTCTGTGGCCGGGCAAGGTCGTCACCGAGGTCACCCCCGCCGGCCCCTTCTGGGAGGCCGAGGAGGAGCACCAGGACTACCTCGAGAAGATCCCGAACGGGTACACGTGCCACTTCGTGCGCCCGGGCTGGGTCCTGCCGAAGCGCAGCGAGGCGGCCGCCACGGCCTGACCGGTCGCGCCGTCACAGCCCACGGACGGGAGGCCCGGTACCAGCTGGTACCGGGCCTCCCGTCCGTCGTCGGGTCGTCGCCGTCGCCCCGGCGACCAGGCGCGTCAGCGCGGGGCGTCGCCGCCGGTGTCCTCCGCGACGTCGTGCTCGCGCTGGAGCGATTCCGGGAGTCCCATCACGAGGCGCCACCGGTTGCCCTCGGGGTCCCGCTCGTAGGAGAAGTCGTCCATCAGGAGCTCGATCATCGCGATCCCGCGGCCGGACTCGGCCATCTCCTCGGGGTCCGGCATCTCGGTGCGGAACGGCACCTGCACCTCGGCGCCGCTGTCGCTGAGCACCGCCTCGAGCGTGGTCGACGTCCGCCGCAGCGTCAGCTGGCACACCAGCCGTTCGTTCCCCTCGGCGTGCTCGATGACGTTCCCGGCGAGTTCGAGCAGCGCGGTCTCGAACCGCATCCGCTCACCCGGGCCGAGGTCGGCGTTGCGGTGCCAGAGGTCGTCCACCGAGTCGTGCACCTCGTCCACGTCGTTCGGCGGCACGACGAGCAGCACGGTGCGCTCCCATGCCGGGCCGGAGATCGCCGAACCGTCAGCAGTGCCGTCAGTCACCATGCGCACATCCTCACATCTCGGTGGGGGTCTGCGGCAGTACCCCGAACGCCCTACCCCTCTCCTCGCTCGCTCACGCGCTCGCTCGCCGGGTCCGTGCCGTCCGTGTGGGAAGATCGCGGGGTGGACGCCACTCGACGACCCGCGGCCGTCGTCATCGCCGCGATGAGTGAAGAGGTCTCGGCGTTCACGGACCTGTTCGGCGGCGGCCCGGTCCTCCGCGGCCCGACCGGCGGCCACGACGAGCACCACCTCCTCGACGTCGGCGGCGCCACGGTCGCCGTCCGCCGGAGCGGGATCGGCTTCACGAACGCGACCGCTGCCGTCGCCCACGCCTTCCACGACTTCGGCCCCGGCGTCCCCGTCATCAGCGTGGGCACCGCCGGCGGCCTCGCCCAAGAGGTCCAGCTCGGCGACGTCGTCGTCGGGGACTTGTACGTCAACCTCAACGCCGATGCCACCGCATTCGGGTACGTGCTCGGTCAGGTGCCGGGCATGCCTCCCGAGTACGGCGCCGACGCCGATCTCATCCGTCGCGCCCGCGAGGTCCCGACCGACGACGTCGTCCGCACGGCGTCGATCGGCTCGAGCGAGGTCTTCGTCACCGACGGCCGGGCCCGGGACCTCCGCCGCACCTTCCCGACGGTCGCAGCGGTGGACATGGAGTCGGCGGCCATCGCGCAGTTCGCCTCCGTGCACGCCATGCCGTTCGTGTCGATCCGCGGCATCAGCGACCTGTGCGCCCCGGACGGCGACGAGTTCCGGGAGCACCTCGACGACGCGGCTGCGCGGGCGGCGCGGGTTGCGCACCGGGTCGTCGTGGGGTTGGCGCGGGGTGCGGTGCTGCCGGGGGGCTGACGTCTGTGCACATCGACGAGGAGGGACCTGATCACCTGGACCCCGGCACGGAGTCGCTCCACGACATCGCGCTCACCACGACCGGCCAGGGTGGCTCCGTAACGCTGCACATCCCGATGGGGCCGACACTCCACGAGCACGCAGTCCTGGACAGTCTGCATCCACCGGAGGCTCGATGAGAACACCCACCAGCCGAGTGGCTGCGACCGTCGCACTGCTCGTCGCCGTCCCGTTGCTCCTCACCAGCTGCCAGCGAGGACCGGCAGTGCAACGGAACGAAGCGAAGAAGGACGTCGTCGATGTCTCCGTCGGCGGAAGAAGCACTTCGCCTCACTCGCGCCCAGGCGCTCCCCCCATGCCAGAGTTCGTTCACGCTTCCAGCTCCCCGTAGTCGATGGTCTCCACTAACGCCCGCAGCACCGGCCCGCAGCGGAGTTCGAATGGCAAATCAAGACTCCGCGCCGACGGCACCCACGCCACCCCGATGGGGGCCAGCGGACACTAGCTGAGGAACACTACACTTTCCTTCGGTCAGCGTGAGATCACGCCGAGAACGGGGTAGCGTGCGGAATTCACTCGCGCAGACGGTCCTTGCTGAGGTGACATCAGAGCACGATCTCGAGCGCCTGAGCGAACTGCTGTCAAAGCTGCAGGTTCTCAGTCGAACCAAGTACGATGAATATGGCGGCTACATGCCCGGTGTGAAGTTCATCGAGTCTTTGGCAACATGGCTCGACTGCTTCGACCGAGGCGACCGGACCGTGGCGCTCGAGTTCGTTCTCCAACGCCTGGTGTTCATCTCGGCGGCCGAGATGGAGCATCTTGTATCGACTGTATACCAGGATTTTTTGAGACCCTGGTTCCGCCGACAAGCAGCAGAGCAGCTCGGGCTGCCTTTGTGGCAGGTTGCGCGCATAACTGCATCGGATGAGTTCAAAGCGGTGCAGCGGCGGACCTTGGTTCTTGGGATGAGTGACGGCGCGCGGCTTGATCGCCTCCGGCGGGCGAGCAACATGTCGACAGAACAGTTCCACCTCGACTACGTCATTGACACCGAAAAAGCGAAGGACATGCGGGCGACGCTCGAGGAGGCCCTTGAGAAGCAGGGTCTGCAGGCGGAGCCAACCTTCCAGTCAGTCCTCGTCGTCGACGACTTTTCCGGCTCCGGCGCGTCCATGCTACGTAAGGAACATGACGTGTGGAAGGGCAAGGTTCCGAAGATACTGCGCCAAGTCGACCTGTTGCACAGCGAGGGCGTAGTCGCGGATGATGTACAGGTCACGGGTCTGCTTTATCTGATGACAGAGAACGCCGAGTCTACCTTGCGGACCCGACTCATCGAAGCCGGGTACGCCGACCGTTTCACAGTCAAGTCTGCATACACGTTCCCCGAAACGTTCCCTCTCAGCGATGCCCGCGACAGCGACTTCCTCGCATTGTGCGATCGGTATTTCCGCGCCACGTGGGTTACTGACGCCACGAGAGTCGGGGGTGATGACCTCCGATTCGGATTCGGCGGCTCCGCTCTCCCGCTTGTCCTGCATCACAACGCGCCGAACAACGCACCGCCGATCCTGTGGAAGGATGACGGAGCAGACGCCGAACGCTCACCGGACGCGAGCCCGTGGACCGGCGTGTTCCCCCCGGCACGAACGACACCACCCCGGACGACCATGAGCCCATCAGGTAACCCATTCCGATCCCGCTACACGGAAATGCAGCGGGACCGCGCCGGGTTCCTCACCACCTTCAGCACCACAATGCTCGAAGCGCTTCCGGACGCCGCGGTCGCATGGAACCGCCTGGTCGTCTTACGCAGCGCTCCCGGCGCTGGCAAGACGTCGATGCTTCGGATGCTGACGCCGGACAACCTCGCAGCGTTCCGGAGTCCCACTCGCGATGATCACCTCGAAGAGCTTCGATCCGCGCTGAATTCCAGTGGAGTCCTCAGCGACGGCAGGCCCCAGCTGCTCGGGCTGATGGTGAGTGTGGGACGCGACTATCGTTCCCTCGTCGATCTCGGACCGCAAGGCGCCGGTGCTCTGAAGATCTTTTTCAAGCTTCTCGACGCGCGAATATTGACGCGGGCGGTCGAAGCAGCTCTCACGGCGACTGATCAGCGCTTCCCCGACGGCGCCTCGTCGGTCGAGTTCCAACCGAACGCCGGGCCCGACACCGAACGCGCACGGGCACTCGCAAAACGTCTCTTCAACATCGACAACGCTCCCTTCAACGGGCAGCAGATCCTCGATCAGTTGCGCGAGAAGGAACGAACCGTTCTGGACTTACTCGGCTCTTTAATGCCAGTTGATTGGGAAAGCGTCGACGGTCACCCGGATCTTCTCTCGCTGGAATTCCTCGCAACGACAAGAATCTTCATCAATGGCTCTGAGCTTCACGCCCGGCCGGTGCTGCTCTTTGATGACGTGCACGACCTTGACCCCGATCAGAGAACCGCTCTCTACAACGCGCTGATCGTCCGAGAACCGCGAGTTGGCCGTTGGATTGCGGAACGACGGTCGGCCGTCCCTCTCAATGAACTGCTGATCGGTCGAACGGAGGGCCGAGAATACAGCCTCATCGAGATTGAGAAGCATCTCGACCGACCGTTCAAGCAGCGGCAGATCATGACCGCAATCGCTGACAGCAGAGCGATGCGCCCGTTGCTGTCACAGGGCAGGAATGAGCTATTCTCGATGCTTTTGAGCAACACTGAGTCTATCCCGGATGGTCTCATGGAACGTGCTCTTGCGGAAGCGGAACGGGATGCCTCCGCCGCGGTCGAGGCGCACCCTGAGCATCGGCAATGGCTCGCACGCTTGACCGAGCAAGGTGAAGCACAATCGGTTCTTGAACGCGCAGTCGGATTTCGCGAGCTACGAATCCTAATTGAACGGAACTTGAACCGTCAAGCTCCTACATTGTTCGATTTTGTGGAAGAACTTGACCCGGACCGCGCTGATAAGCTTTCAAGCAGCAGCACCCGCGCAGCTGCAAAATTATTCCTCGCTCGTGAACAAAATATTCCTTATTACTTCGGGCCGAACGTCCTTGCGGAACTATCCAGCAGAAACATCGAACAGTATCTCGCTCTCGCCGGTGACCAGTTCGACCTCATCCTCTCGGCGTTAATGATCCGGGGCCGCTCCCCGTATTTACTTGCCTCTGAACAGGATGTCCGCGTGCGGCGAGGCAGCAAGGAGATGTGGAACACTATTCCACGTCGAATACCCAACGGCATGGATGTGCAAGCTCTGCTGTACTCCATCGCCGAGCGCGGGCGAGCCGAGACGTATCAGCCGACCGCGCCATACGCGCCGGGTGTGACCGGCATGGCTCTTGAATGGTCAGAAGCGCAGCGCCTGTTCCGCGCACCGCAACAGGACAGCAACCTGGAGCGCCTTCGAAACGCCTTTGGCCAAGCAGTGGCCAACAACTTGTTGGAGACCACCGCCGAACCGCAGTCAGTGAAGAACAGCCGCTTCCAAGTGTTCTATCTCAATCGGATGCTGCTTCCGCATTTCTCGCTACCGCTGCAACGAGGCGGGTTCCGAGAACAGAGCGTCGCACGGACTCTGAACCGTTGGACGCGCGCGGCCGCCCGGCTTGGCGGGCACCTCCCGGACATCGATGACGACGTCAGCCTCCCAGACGAACGGCTTCTGTAACCCCATGGCTCCTGATCTGAGATGGCTTGACTACGTCTTTGCCGATAGTTCCGATGAGTCCGTCCACTTCTGGCGCGCCGCCGCGGAAGCGGGCGGCCGAACACTGCTGCTCTGCGGCGCCGGCTTCGACCCGCGTACGCTCGACGTCCCCCCACCGAGTCGCGCAAAGCATCACCGACCTAGATGTCCTCGCCCTCGAACTCGCACCGCCCGGCTCCCACGACACCGCCGACCAAGTGGCAGCTACGCACCAGGACGAACTGCGCAACCTGTTCTCATCCCAACTTCGGTTCGTTCCACGAGTCACATCCTCGGATCCGTCGAGCCAGTCCGCAAAGCTCACCCGGGCCCTCGTGCGGGACTACGCCCTTCTGCAGTACGACACCATCTTGCTGGACATGTCGGGCCTGCCTTCGATGGTGTCGTTCGCGATCCTGCAACTGCTGCTCACCCAGGCCGGTCAGCACATCAACCGATTCGCCGGAAACCTCCTCGCGATCGCATCCGAGGACCCCGTCACGGACAGCAGGATCATCGCGTCCGAGCTCGACGAACCCGAGATGCTCCCCGGGTTCGCGGGTGCCGATGAGACGGCGGCAACCACGATCTGGATCCCCGTACTCGGACGCAGCTCCGTCGATGAAGTCCAAGCTCTCAGCACCTTCCTGCAGCCTGAAGAGGTGTGCGCGGTCATCCCGTTCCCGGCCACCGATCCCAGGACCGGCGACGATCTCCTGCTTGAGCATCGGCAACTCCTTTTCGATGAGCTGCAGCTCGAGCAGCGGAACGTCTTCTACGCGAGCGAGTCCAATCCCTTCGATCTGTACCGTCAGCTGGTCAACCTCGCGGACCGGTACCGCCAGGCTCTCCGTCCGCTCGGGTCGACCGCCGTTGTCGTCAGTGAACATACGAGCAAGATGCTCGGACTCGGCGTCGTCCTCGCTGCGCACGAACGAGGTCTCTCTCTAGCGCATGCCCGTCCCATGTCGTACCGGCTGCACGAGGCACCTCCGGGTAGACGAACGGTCAATATCTCAACCGCATGGCTATTAGGAGCACCGTATGCCGTCTGATCCGACTGCGGACTACCGGGCCGAATCAGGCGAACTCCCGCAGGTGTACCGCCTCGCAGCTGCAGTGACAGTCGACAAAACGTTGCGCCGACTAATGTCGTCGCGGCATGCCTACATGATCGCGTCCGGAGGCGCCGCGCCCGCAGCAGCCATCGCAGCGAAGCTACATTCCGACAACGGCGCATCAGCGGAAGTCGTCTCCCCCGCTCGCGTTCATCGAGCGCCGAGCATTACCAACTGATTCAATTGCCGTGGTGTTCTCGGCGCGCGCACGTCACCCGGACTCATCAATGGCGGTCAGTCACGCTCTCGCTCATGGCCTTCATGTCGTTCTGTTGACAACACGCTCACCATCGGAGCTCGCTGCCCCTTTCAACAGCTTTCGGGTGCACGTAATCACTGTACCGACCGCCCGACCCAAGGACGGGTTCCTTGCCACCGGGAGCGTGCTGTCGATGAGTACCGTGGTCGCACGCGCCTACGAAAGCACCCTTCCCCCCCACATTAAGCCTTCCCGCCCTGCCAGAACTGACTTCTGAAGGGCCGTTGGTCGTCCTCTACGGCTCCGGGGGTTACCCGGCGGCGTTAGACATCCAGATCAGATACGAAGAACTCGGTTTGGCTCCGGTAGAGCTTGCCGACTACCGCAACTTCGCACATGGAAGGCATGTGGGATTGCAGCGGCGCGCATCGCACGCCGCAGTGCTAGCGCTGATCACTCCGGAAGTCGAAGCGATCGCTGAGCGCACGCTCCGCACCGTCCCGAGCGCCATCCGGATCGTCCGAATTCGAACGACTACACCAGGCGTTGCCGGATCACTGCAGCTACTCGCCGCCGCAATGCAGACGCCGACGCTGCGCGCCGCTGCGCAGAATTTGGCGCTCAGCAAGCCGCCGGTTCCCGCATTTGGGCGCGAGCTCTACCATCTTCCGTTCAAACGGTTGTTCCCGACCCCGGAGGACAATCCCGTCACGCGGAAGGCACGTGCCATCGGCACAACGTCGTCCGACGCGCTACCGCTAGTGCGGGTAGCGTACGACCGGTGGCGACTGTGGGTAGGGCGCCAGCGGTTCACGACGATCGTCTTGGACTACGACGGCACGTGCGTGGACACCACGGCTCGGTACGAGTTGCCCCGGGCAGAAATCCGGGACGCCCTTCTGCAACTCCTACAGAACGGCCTTCAGCTTGCGTTCGCTTCTGGCCGTGGGAGCAGCCTCTACACGGCGCTTCAAGCGTGGGTGCCGGAGCATCTCCGCTCGCAAGTTCAGCTCGGGTTACACAACGGCGCTTGGGAGCAGGCGCTCGACGCGCCGCTGACCCCGCCAAAAGATGAATCCGCGTGGGTTCAAGAAGTCTGTGCTTCCCTCGCTGCATTTGTTGAACTCGGCGCCATCGTCGTCCGGCAAGGGCACCAGCAGGTCGGCGTCGAGCCCGCCGGGAACGGCGCGTCCGTCGCCGCTGCGCGGAGCATTGTGAACTCTGTCGTTGAGCTCCTCGACGCGCCCGTACAGGTCGTATCTAGCGGCCACAGTGTTGATGTTGTTGCAGCTGACAGCGGTAAGGCACCGTTCCTTCGGAAACTACAACAGCGATCCGGAGCCGCGCTGGCCGTCGGCGATCAAGGCGCGCCCGGCGGTAACGACTTCGCGTTACTCACGGCAACAAAGCTGAGTGTCAGCGTCGACCGGTGCTCGCCTGCGCTGGATCGTTGCTGGCCGCTTGGCCGGTCTGGCCAGCGTGGACCAGATGCTCTCCTCGATGTCGTCGGAATGCTGCACACTTCTAACGGGGTGACAAGACTGGTCCCTCCGAAGGTGAAGAATGGGACGTGATGAGCTACTCCGAGTTGCCGGCAACGTCCCACACCGTCGTGACCAGCGGCTTCGCCGCCGTCGACGTGATGATCAACGGAAGCGTCTGCGCCTCTCCGGGCGGCACGGCGGTGAACGTGGCCGCAATCCTCGCGCGCCTTGGATGGCACTCCGAAGTGGCAGGAACCATCGGCACCGACCCAGCTGGACTCTTCCTTGCGGAATCGCTGGAAGCCGACGGGGTAGGAACGCATTCGCTGCGGCTTTTTGACCAGTGGAAGACCCCCATCGTCGTGCAGGAACGCCGCCGCGATGACCACGCGTGGCGCTTCGCGTGTCCAGCGTGCGGCGCCAGGTTCGCCAAGCACCGGCCGTCAGAGGTGGCATACGCTACGGCGGTGGTTGAGCAGTTGCCCGCTCCCGACGTCTTCTTCTTCGACAGAGTCAGCCTTTTCACCATCGAACTTGCTCGTCGGTGGAAGGAAGCTGGGTCGCTGGTCTTCTTCGAACCGGCCGGACTGGGTCGGCCTGCGCTTTTCGACCGGGCGGTCGACGTGTCTGACGTCGTGAAGTACAGCGCCGAGCGCGCCCCTGCCTTCGCTGAGCGGCTGCCGACGGACCTGACGACCCTGATTGAGACCCTCGGACCGGCTGGCGCACGAATCCGTATCGACGGCGTGTGGACCGACGTTCCGGGTCATCCGGTAACAGCTCTTGTTGACTCCGCTGGAGCCGGCGATTGGACATCCGCTGGCATCATCGATGCTCTGTTCACCTCAGGAGGTGAACCGGACTGGGAAAGGGCGTTGGTCGCAGGGCAGCGGCTCGGAGCCGACGCTTGCGGTTGGGAGGGAGTACGGCCGGAGCCGGCAACACATATCGCCGGCGATTTCGAGGCGTTCGGATGCCCGCGGATGCTCTCAGAACGGCGCACGAACGCGCAAATGTCCCTCGGATAACCGACCGGCCCGCCACCCCGGCGTGCATCTCAGCCCGGTGGACCCCACCGCGCATCGGTCCCCACACGGCTAACACCGCACAAGCTGCATTGCTCATCGAACGCACCGACCATCGCCGCACTACGACTTCTCGAACGCCTCGGACGCCGACCTCGCTCGTCTGTTGCTCGCGGCAGCAGACGTCCTCCTCCAGGACTTGCGTGCTCACCGACAGTTCATTGCACAGCTGCGCATCGCTACCGCTGCAACGCCATGTCAAGAAGGTGAACTCGCCGGTCTGCGTTGTTGCCTCTCGCAGCTCGAGGAAGCAAAGACGGCTCTCCTGTGGCCATCAGTTGGCCGTCGTAGATCGTCTCTGAGATGAACGTCGAGGCGTCAGAGTGGGCCGGCGTCGGGCGCTGCGGTCAGGACGGGGAACGACCGGTAGTACCGGTCGAGCCCCTTCTCCACGACCACTCCGTTGTAACGGCTTGCGATGAGTCTTTCCGCGCAGAGGCTTTCTGATGGCAGCTCTCTTCCGTCTTCGAGTGCCCGGACGACGCGGTGGTCTCTGCCGACTGCGGCGGCAACGGCCTCGACGCTCAGCCCGAGCGCCTCATCGCGCAGCCTGACTTCCCAGCCGAGCTGCTGCTGGGTGTCGTGGCGGGCTGGTTCGGGTCGGGGTCGCGGCATGCGGTCATTCTGTCGTTGGGGCAGGTATCCCTCAACGGGCCGGTCTCTTCCTGCTGTGAGCACCCTTCATCTGGAAGGTCAGCGTAAGGAGTCGAACGTGATGGAGGCAGCTCTTCCCCACTTGGTGACCGTCCTGGTCGCGGCCGGATTGATCGCCGGCGCTTACGTCGCCGCAGCAGCCCAGCGTCGGCTGCAACGCGCCTCGATGGCATGGACATCCGACGTGTCTGCGCAGTGCAGAACAACGACTCGTGGTGGGTGCCTACGCTCGTTGCGCAGAACGCTTCGTCAGTTCGATAGTTCCCACACTTGAGCGGCGGTCTGGGCTTTCACCTCATGAAGGGCGCCCGTCGGGTCAACCTTCTTTGCCCACCGCGGCCTGATTCTTGTCGAACCCTTCTCGAGTCCGTATGTGAACACCGCATGATCCGGATTGAACAGGTTGAACAGCGCTATGTTGTGGCCGTTCATTGATCCGTGGTGAGGAGCCGTCACCACGCACGTCCGAACGGGCGACGGCAACCACTTATGCCATTCCGCCGCGAATGCATGCCAGACAAGACCGACATTGAGCGGCAAATCCCCCCGTGTGGACCCATCCATCTGTGCATGAATGTGCGAAGTGTCCTGGATTCGACGGAACAAAAGGGTGTTTGGCAGGAGGCTTTGTAGATCCGCTGTACAGGCTTATTGATGACCAGTTGGTAATGGTCGTTCGACCGCGCGGGATCCCGTGAGCATGCGCAACCTCTTCCATGATGGCGCGAGCAGCGCGTCGATGGGCGTGCGACCGGACCACGCTCTGGCGGGCCGCTTCCAGGCTGACGTCGAGCTTCAGTTTCGATTTGATCCGCTTCGCCACCTCTTTCAAGGTCTTCTTCGGAACCGTGAGTTGTGTGACGAGCAGCATCCACGGCATACCTGCCGGAGTGAGATCTGTTCCCGAGGCGATCGTTCGTACTGGTGCGGCAACAACCGCTCCGTCGGCGTCTACCTGCTGGGCAAGGTCAACAGCAACGTCCGGGTCGGCTGCGTTGAGGCCGTCTTGCACCAAGAGAACTTCCGCGAATCCGAGGTTTGCCGCGAACGCAGCGATGCTTGCGTCAGATTGCAGGAGGCTCATGCTCGCAGCGTTCCCTGCTCGATGAGATTGTCGGAGCATGCCGAAGAGCCTCGATACGGGTCCGAGCCAGGGTATGACAAGCCTCCCGACCGATATCGTTGACCGACTCATCTCCCTCGCAAGAAACTGCAACCTATTCACATGATCTTCGTCGAGATGTGATACGAAGATAAAGTCAATGCGCGCCACGCCTCGATCAACTAGGTCCTTCGCCAAGTCACGAATGGCTGATTCAAGTTTGCCCACACGCGGCGCCGCACCGACGTCGTAGATGTAGGTCAGCGGACTCACCCCCCAGTTGCGCGACAGTAGTGGCATGGAACCCACCGTGCCCGACCCGATACTGCACTCGGTGCGCACTAAGCGGCGCCCCGCCCCCCTGCTACTGACATTCGCTCAAGATAGCGTACTTCTCTGCCCGCGGAGACTGGAAGGTCTTCGGTCGCAGCTCCCGCACTGCGTCCACGTCTGCCTCGTCGAGGACACACAACGACCCGAATGAGCTCGCGAAAATCCACGTCTGGGCGATGGCGGACGAATACGAGGTCGCAGCCCGTGGCCGCATCCGTCAGCGGGTCCGCCACGCGTCCGACGCGGCAAACTGACCGTGCCGCTCGTTGACGCCTGGCTCGCCACACACGATGGCGTCGACCTTATGCGCGGATCGAAGGCACTCCCGCCGACGACGCAGAGTCCCATGAGCAGCGTTGCTGATGGATATCATCAGCCACCTCCCTCTCCCCGTCGTCTTGTCTGTCGCCGGGGGGAGGACTCAGTTCGTTGCAGCGCTACCTCGACGCAGCCTCCTTCGACGTCTTTGGCCAGTACGAGACGGCGCTCCGCACGCCAGCGCGGGACGACTCAATCATCACGCACGAGACGAACATGTCGCAGGTCCGCGGCCTCGGCCACAATGACCCCTCCGCCACCATCGGCGTAGGTGACTTCCGATGAGCGCCTATGACTCCGGAAACATGTGGGACACGCAGGTCGCCGCGAGCCTGCCCCCGCTGCGCCAGGCCACCGGCGACTCAGTCACGGACAGGGAAGTGCAGCAGGTGCCGGCGCTCGGTCCCTCATCGACGCGGACCTGGTGCTGACGTGGCTCAGCCGGGTGCACATGTCGAAGGTGATTTCGCGCATCCAACGGTGGCGAGCCGAGGACCGCGCTGCTTCCGGCGCAGCCCCTGGCGGGCGCAAAGCACACATCGACGACAGCTACACCAAGCAAGAGCTGCCGATGCAGAACGAGTACACCGGCAAGGAAGTCGACAAACCCGTTCTCTAACTCGAAGCAGACCTCTTCCCACATAAGAAGAGCCGAAAGAACCGCGATGCCGCAGAAGAAGGAGGCACATCAAAGCCTCCGATTGGGAGATGGTGTTCATGGCGAACATCATCATGGACGTCCACGAAGACCCCTACGCGGACAAGGAAGGCGCTCCGCCGCCGCTCATCCGCGCTGCGAGCCCCGGCACGCCCAACAAGCACCGGCGAGCACAGCATCGCCCTCGTCGACTCGCTCCTCGACAGCGGATACGACATCACCCGACTCGTCTTCGACGCCGGCTACAGCCAGCTCACAATGGAGCAGTTCCACCAGCCCCTCGCCGGCAAGCACGGCTCGCGACTCGGTATCAGCAACGGCGTCGGCGTCGCCCCCCTTCGCTGGCGACCGTTTCTTCTGCGCCGGAACTGCGAAGCATCTGCTCGCGACTGGGAAGCACTTCGACGAAGGCACCATCACCGGAGAGCTGCACCGGAAAGAGGTCCTTTAGCGCGAGGACTACGAGCTGCACCTGCACGACCGCGTGAAAGACGGTTCGAAGATGAGGTTCGTCTGACCCGCATTGGGACCGTCATCGACGGTCGACTGCCCCCCTGCGTGAACTGCTCCAAAGCAAAGCCGTCTGAAGAAGCGGACCGGCCGCGAATCTACGAGCGGGACATGCCGCAGCTCGCGGCCGAGAACCGGGTCTGCTGCAGAACACCATCACGGTGAAGGCGAGCGACAACGTCAAGAACCGGCAGAAGCTTCGCTGGCACAGCAAGGAGTGGTGGCGCACGTACCGGGTTGGCCGGAACACCGTGGAGAGCCTCAACGACACCGTCAAGGACGACATCGAACTCGACAAGTCCTCCCACCGCCCCATGCGCGGTATGGCCGGACAGCAGTTCGCCTTCGCGCTTCTCATGGTCGCCGCGAACATGAAACGCATCATCGAGTTCGAGCACCAGCTCTACATCCTCGACAAGCGCACCCAAGAAGGACGAGCACCACAGCGCCGCAAGCAGAAGCACGAACTGCTGCCTCGCCGACGTGACCGGCTCAACCGCTCGAACTGCAAGGCCAACCCCGACCCCCGTAAAGCTCATCCCCCCCCCAGCGGACGTAAACCGGCACGCCGCTCCGAACCGAACAAGCACCACCAGCACCCCGGACGCTTCACCGCCCAGAAACGCTCCAGAGGCGTCCGAGGTGCTTTGGCGCGCCCGTAAACTCGAGCGCGCAGCCCTCTGACGGCAGGACAAGACCGGAATGGCCCACTGACGGCCGCGATCGTCCGCCAGAACACCCCTGAGAACGAGAAGAACCCCCGGCCGGAGCCGGGGGTTCTTCTTTTGGGCTGAGTTTCGCAAACCGTTGAGGTCAGAAACACAAACGGCCCTGTGGCGGTACCGGTGGGATTTGAACCCACGGTGGAGTCGCCCCCCACACATGTTTTCGAGACATGCTCCTTAGGCCGCTCGGACACGGTACCGGGAAAGAGTTTACACGATCCGGGAGGCCCGTGACGACACCCCGTGCACCTCCCCCTCCACATGCGGCTGAGTCCGCCTTCTCCTCCCCAAGCCGCCACGACCGTGGCCGTAGACCGAGGCACCGCGCGTACCGTCTCCGCCATGAGAACGCGCACCCTCGTCGCCCTGCTGTCCTCCGTCGTCGGCGCGGCCGTCGTCAGCGGAGCCGCCGGCATCGGCGCACGGGCAGGCATCCGCGGGCAACGGGCAGCGTCCCAGCGGATCGTCGACATGCTCCCCGTGCACGCGGACTGGTGGCGCGAACGCCTGCACCACGACGGCCAGCTCACCTACGTGGCGATCGGCGACTCCGCGGCGCAGGGGGTCGGCGCGACGGCCCCGGGTCGCGGGTACGTCGGCCTGCTCGCTCGTCGCATCCGACACCGTTCGCGGTTGACGGTGCGGGTCGTGAACCTCAGCGTGTCCGGTGCGACGACGTGGGGGGCGAAGCAGCACCAGCTCCCGAAGCTGCACCAGTACAGCCCGGACGTCTGCACGGTGTCCATCGGAGCCAACGACATCGCGGACTTCCACCCGGACAAGTTCGAGCGGAACATCCGAGCGATCTACGGAGCCGTGCCGTCGCACGCGATCGTCGGGGAACTCCCGTGCATGTTCGTGCCGGACCGGGAGCGCAAGGTCGCGGTCGCGAACGAGATCATCCACCGGGTCGCGGGTGAGCTCGGTCTGACCGTGGCACCGCTGCACGCGATCACGAAGCGTGTCGGCATCCGGCGCACCTTCTTCAACACGTACGGCGACCTGTTCCACCCGAACGACCGCGGGTACGAGATCTGGGCGAGCGCCTTCGAACCGGCGGTCGACGCACGGGTGGACACAGTGGCCGCCATCCGTCGGTACCTCTCCGCGCGGGAAGCCGAGGAGCTCGGGAGCCAGGCCGGCGACGTCGCGCACGCCCGTGCAGAGCAGGACACCGACGACGCCGCGGCGCTCGACACGGCGAACCGACCGAATCCACTCGACCGCCTGCGTCAGCGTGTCACCGGCTCGGTCCCGCTGCCGGGTCCGCACGCCAGCGGCGACCGCGATGACGAGGGATCCGACGACCGAGCCGACGAACCGACCGATGTCTGCCGAGCCGACCGGACCGATGTCGGCGGAGCCGCCTAACCTCGTCCCATGGCCCGTCCCCAGTCCTCGTTCCGCTGCACGGAGTGCGGGTGGACCAGCATCAAGTGGGTCGGTCGCTGTGGCGAGTGCCAGTCGTGGGGGGACGGTGGAGGACGCGTCGGCTGCGACCGCCAGCACCCGCGGGACAGCGTCGATCGCCGTCACCGGCAGCCGCATCGCCCGGCCGATCACGGAAGCCCGCGGCGGTACCGTGCAGCGCTGGCAGACCGGCATCGGCGAGTTCGACCGGGTGCTCGGCGGCGGGATCGTCCCCGGAGCCGCGGTCCTGCTGAGCGGCGAGCCCGGGGTCGGCAAGTCCACGCTCCTGCTCGAGGTCGCGTCCCGTGCGGCCTCGATGGGCAAACGCGTCCTCTACGTCAGTGCGGAGGAGTCCGTCGACCAGGTGCGCCTCCGCGCGGAACGCACCGGCGCCATGCACGACGAACTGTTCCTCGCGAGCGAGGTCGACCTCGGCGTCATCCTCGGCCAGATCGAACAGGTGCAGCCGGACCTGCTCATCGCCGACTCGGTGCAGACGATCTCGTCAGCGTCCGTCGACGGCATCGCCGGTGGGACGTCGCAGGTGCGCGAGGTGGCCTCCACGCTCATCCGGGTGGCGAAGCAGGCGGCGCTCCCGGTGCTCATCGTGGGTCACGTCACGAAGGACGGCACGATCGCCGGACCCCGTCTGCTCGAACACCTCGTCGATGTGGTCTGCCAGTTCGAGGGTGACCGCCAGACCGCACTCCGGTTCGTCCGGGCTCTGAAGAACCGCTTCGGACCGACGGACGAGGTCGGCTGCTTCGACATGGCGGGCGACGGCATCCACGAGGTACCCGACCCAAGCGGCCTCTTCATGTCCCGCAACGGCGCCCCGGTGTCCGGCACGTGCATCACGGTGGCGATGGAGGGACGGCGGGCGCTGCCGGTCGAGATCCAGGCCCTCGTGGTCCCCAGTTCGGCACCGCAGCCGCGTCGCGTCGTGAACGGGGTGGACGCATCCCGTGTGGCCATGCTCCTCGCGGTGCTGGAACGACGAGCCGGCATCAAGCTCTCGGACGCCGACGTCTACGTCTCGACCGTCGGCGGTATGAAGCTCACCGAACCCGGCGCCGACCTCGCCATCGTATTGGCGCTCGCGAGTGCGGCCCGTGACCGCCCGTACCCGCACACGCTCGCTGCCGTGGGCGAGATCAGCCTCGCCGGCGAGATCCGGACGGCGACCGGCGCGAAACAGCGCGTGGCAGAGGCTGGACGACTCGGCTTCACGACGGTCCTCGGAGCCGACGCGGAACACCTCCGGGAAGCCCTGCGGGTCGCGTTCTCGATGACGAAGTCCCCGCGGGAACGCGAGCTCGACGCCGCCTTCTGACCGCGCGAGAGAACCGACGCCGTCACGGTCGCTGGTCGCCGGCGACCACTTCGGCGGCGGGCACCTCGGTGTCCACGTCGTCCTCGATCCCGGTGCCCGCGACGGCGGAGGCGAACCCACGCCGGTCCCGCGTCGCCCACACGCCGATGACCGCTGCCACCGCGAGCGCGAACGCGATCAAGCCGGAGAACGGCAGCCCGCTGGCGGTGAGCGCCGACCACCCGCCGGAGCCGAGCGCCCACCGCACCAGCCGAGCCGCGCCTCCCGGGACGGGCACCGGTCGGAGCCGCACGACGTGCTCACCGAAGGTCCGCCCCGACACCAGGACGATGACGAGCTGCAGCGCGGGCGCGGTGACGGCGGCGACGATGCCGAGACCGACGGCGAGCGGCCCGCCGTCCGGCACCCCGAGCAGCGCGAGGCCGACCGAGGTGACCGACGTGAGCAGGCCCGTCGTGAACCAGATGGCCAGGACGTCGGCGAGGATGCCGAAGAACCGCCGGCCGGCCGTGACCGGTCGCGGCACCCGGGCCTCCTCCGTCGTCCGCGCCGATCCGGCGAGCAAGCCGACGACGGGTGCGAAGAGCGTGCCGAGCAGGGCGCCCGCGGTGTTCGCGATGAGGTCGTCGACGTCGAACAAACGGTAGGCGCACGGGTACAGGAACCAGTCGCCGGTGAGCTGCGTGAACTCGATGAGCAGCGACAGCACGAAGCCCGCGGCACCGCCGACGAGGAGGCCCACGACGAGTCGGCGGCGGAGCACCGCGTGCCGGACGAGCGCACCGAGCGGGACGAACAGCAGCACATTGAGGAGCACCTGCGCCACGGCGGGGTTCCCGAGCAGGGACCGCGGGCCGGTGATGCCGCCCTCGCGGGCGATGTCACCGACGAAGGTGAACGGCCGGAGCTGCGGCTGGGGATCGGCACGGCAGACGGCGGCGATGTCGTCTGGCAGCGGGAGGAGCGTGTAGGTCACGAGCGCGAGCGCGTAGACGAGCGTCCCGAACGCGAGCAGGCCGCGTCGGACGCCGAGCTTCCCGTGTCGCCGGTACTCGCGCGCGGCCCACGGGACCAGCCCGGCGACGGCGAGCACGGTGCCGAGGGCGAAGGCGATGACGCCGGGCACGATCGATCCCATGGACCGACGCTATCCGGAGGGACCGGGTCCGGTACGGGACCGGTCGTTACGCGCGCAGTGCCGCGAGCAGGTCGGCGGGTTCGGCCTGCATGGTGTGCGGACCGGCGATGTCGAAGAACACGCCTTCGAGGGAGTCGAGGTGCGCGGCCAGGAACTCCTCGAGCCGCTCGGCGTCGTAGACCATGACCTGCCGGAGCTTCTCCCCCCGGCACCATCGCGGTGTAGGCGTCCGCCGACGAGAACAGCAGCAGGATGCGCTTGTCCGACCCTTCCCGGCCGAACACCCGGACCTGCATGTCCTTCTTCCCGGTGACGAGCCGCGGGACGATCACGATGTCGTTGCGCAGGGCGTACGCGACCGCGGCCACGTCCTGCTTCGCGAGGGCCTCCTCGAGCTGTTCGCTCCGGAAGCGCTGTTCCTTCTGTGCCATCACCCCTAGTCAAGCAGCCCGACGCTGCCCGCGGGGCGTCCGCTCAGGAGGCGCGACCCGCCTGGACGGCGTGGGTGCGGCACCGCAGGTCGGCGGTGAAGGCGTCGGTCTCCGGTGCCAGCTCGTCGTCCGGTGCTGACTGGACCAGCACACCGATCGCCGGCGCGAGGACGAAGCTCGACGTGGCGGCCATGCCGTAGTCGTCGACCGACGGGACGTCCACCCGGTCCGCGAGTCCGGACTGCGCGAGCGCCGTCGCGTAGTCCAGTACGGCGTACGCCGCCTCGTCGCTCGTCATGACCGAGGCGACCCCGTAGATGAGGTACTTCATGGCCCAGCCCTTCGTCGATGGTCGTGACGTTACGCCGCGATGATCGGAGTCCAGCCCGCGATGATCCTGTAGGCGCACTCAGGCCACCCCTCGGGGTGAGAACTCAGCCAACGCCACTAGCTTCGGAGCAATCGCAATCGCGGGAACTCTCGTTGTACGGCCGAAGGGCTGTTCCTGATGGGGAAGCAGCTTCCATGCCGGCACCATCGCCCACCCTCTACCGACCGACCACCGCCCGGACCCCGGGAGCGCCGACACCGACGTCGACGTACAAGGACCTGCTCGAGCGGGTCCGCACCGAAGGCCTGCTGGAACGCCGTGTCGGCTTCTACTGGGCCGTCTTCAGTGTCCTGACCGTCCTCACCGCCGCGACCTTCGTCGTGTCCGTCATGCTCGGGGCCTCCTGGTTCCAGCTCATCCCGGCCGCGGTGCTCGGTGTCCTCTTCACGCAGTTCGCGTTCCTCTCGCACGAGGCCGCGCACCGCCAGATCTTCGCCTCGCGCAAGTGGAACGACCACGCGGGTCGCTGGCTCGGCGTCTTCGTCGTCGGCCTGTCCTACTCGTGGTGGATGAACAAGCACAACCGCCACCACGGCAACCCGAACACCATCGGCAAGGACCCGGACATCGCGCCGGACGGCGTCGTGTTCATCGAGGAGGACGCCGTCGAGCGTCGCGGACTCCTCCGCCGCCTCGCGATGGTCCAGGGCTGGGCGTTCTTCCCGCTCCTGACCCTCGAGGGCGCCAACCTGCACTGGCTCTCGATCCGCGCGGTCGTCACCGGCAAGGCGGCGAAGGGCACCCCGCAGGAGCGCCGGTTCGAGGCCGTCCTGCTCCTCGCGCGCTTCGCCCTGCTGGCCTGGTTCGTGTTCGCCGTGATGCCACTCGGCATCGGGTTCGCCTTCCTCGGCGTCCAGATGGCGGTCTTCGGCGTGATGATGGGCGGGTCGTTCGCACCCAACCACAAGGGCATGCCGGTCATCGCCGAAGGTGCCAAGATCGATTTCTTCTCGCGCCAGGTCCGGACTTCCCGTAACATCACTGGTGGCGTGTGGGTGGACCACCTGCTCGGTGGCCTCAACCACCAGGCGGAGCACCACCTGTTCCCGAGCATGGCGCGGCCCAACCTGCGTCGTGCGAAGGCCCTCGTGCGTGAGCACTGCGAACAGCACGGGGTCCCGTACACGGAGACCACGATCTTCCGCTCCTACGGGATCGTCGTCCGGTACCTCAACCGGGTCGGTCTCGCAGCGCGCGACCCGTTCACCTGCCCGATGGTCAGTGCCTACCGATTGCACTGAACCTCTGATCTCCGTCGCCCCGCTCGATGCCGGGTGCCGCACACAACTCGATGGCAACGTCGTCGAAACCCGCGGTGGTGGAATTCTCTCGCCGCGCACGTAAGAAAGTAAGGAACGCCGAAATGGCAACTGGAACTGTCAAGTGGTTCAACAACGAAAAGGGCTTCGGCTTCATTGCGCCGGACGACGGCAGCGCTGACGTCTTCGCCCACTTCTCCGCGATCGGTGGCAACGGCTACAAGTCGCTCGAGGAGAACCAGAAGGTCGAATTCGAGATCACCGAAGGCCGCAAGGGCCCGCAGGCGGAGAACATCACCGTCATCGGCTGACCTCGGTCATCGTGAGCGCCGGGTCGGAGGAGCAATCCTCCGGCCCGGCGCTTCGTCGTCCCACCGACGCCCGGCGCTTCGTCGTCCCACCGACGCCCGGCACCCACCAGCGTGCGACGACCGGCTGCGTCACTCCAGCACGAACTGCACCGACTCCGCCGACTCGATCTCCCCCCACCGTGACCTGCAGGTGGTAGCTGGCCCCGCCCGCCGGCACGGCCGCCCGTGCGGCGTCGCACGTCGTGGCCGACGACCGGGTGCGGTCCCAGGTGATCGCCGGCGTCGTGAGCTCCTGACCGGCCTTGAGCGTGACGTCCTGGTTCGTCCCACCGGTCTGGCAGTCCTTCGACGTCCAGTACTGCTCGGTGCCGGACGTGATGGTGAGCACCTGCTGCGCGGACCCGAGGTCCATGTGGCAGGAGTTCGACCCGGTGTTCTCGATGGTCATGGCGATCTGCGGGTCGTCGGTGGCCGCGTAGACGCGCTCGTCGACGACGGGCGTCAGCGTGATCTGGTCCTCGGCGCACGCCGCTCCGTCCTTCCGCGCCGGAGCGGACGACGCCGGAGCGGACGACGCCGCAGCCGACGACGACGGGGCGGACGGCGCTCCAGCGGCCGGCGTCACGCCCGCGCCAGGGGCGGCGGACGACGCGGACGGGGATGCGGTCGGCCCCGCACCGGGAGCCCCGTTCCCCCCGTCCGACGACGATGAGGACGACGACGACCACGACGAGCAGGACCACCCCGAGCACGAGGGCGCGGCGGCGCCAGTAGACCCCGGGGCGCTCGGGACCGACGGGGTGGCGGATCGACGACATGCGCGCAGGGTAGACACCTGCACGGCACGTGTCGGGGACCCCCCGCCGAGGCAGGGGCGGAGCCGTCAGAGGATCTTCAGCATGCGGGTGTTGCCGAGGGTGTTCGGCTTGACCCGGGCGAGGTCGAGGAACTCCGCTACCCCTTCGTCCGACGAGCGGACGAGTTCGGCGTACACCTCGGGCGGGACGACGGTCTCGCCGATCTCGAGGTACCCGTGCTTCGCGAAGAAGTCGACCTCGAAGGTCAGACAGAAGATCCGCGCGATGCCGAGCTCCCGGGCGTCGTGTTCGAGCGCTTCGAGCATGCGGTGGCCGACCCGCTTGTGGATCCAGTCCTGGTCGAGCGCGAGTGTGCGGACCTCGGCGATGTCGTCCCAGAACACCGCGAGGGCTCCGCAGCCGATCGGCACGCCGTCCGGTCCCTCGGCGATCCGGAACTGCTGGATCGAGCCGTACAGGACGACGTTCTCCTTGCCGAGCAGGATCCGCCGGTCGACGTACGGCGCGATGAGCCGCTGGATGTGCGGGACGTCGGACGCCAACGCGGGGCGCACCAGGATCCCGTGCTCGTCCCGTTCGGAGAACGCATGCCGTCCGTGCTCAGTCATCCGCCACAGCCTACGGCGCGGGCGACGATCGGGGCGCGTCATCGGGGGGACACACACCGGGACGTCCCACAGCCGCACCGGCCTACCGTCCCAGGTACACCAGTACGACGAGCAGGAGGAGCACCAATGCCCCAGATCATCGAGACCGTCGACGTCAACGTCCCCGTGCGTGCGGCTTACGACCAGTGGACCCGCTTCGAGGAGTTCCCCACGTTCCTGGACGAGGTCGAGAAGATCGTCCAGGTCGACGACACCACCACCGACTGGACCGTCAAGGTCGCCGGCCAGGAGCGTTCGTTCCGCGCCCTCATCACCGAGCAGCACCCGGACGAGCGCGTCGCGTGGACCGTCAAGGACGGCGAGACCGAGCACGCCGGTGTCGTCACCTTCCACAAGCTCTCGGACGCCGAGACCCGCGTCACCGTGCAGATCGACTGGGAGCCCTCGGGCATCCTCGAGAAGCTCGGATCCGCGGTCGGCGTCGGCGGCCACGCCGTCAAGAAGGACCTGCAGAACTACAAGGAGCGCGTCGAGGCGGCCCCCCACGGCCGACGGCTGGCGCGGTGACGTCCAGGCGTAGGACGCACCCGCAGCGCTGACAGGAGGCGCGGTACCGCTCGGTACCGCGCCTCCTGTCATGTCCGGACTCTGCTCCCACACGGACGGGAGGCCCGGTACCAGCTGGTACCGGGCCTCCCGTCTGTGACGTGCCTGGGCTGACTAGCCCTCGACCTCGCCGGTCGGCGCCTCGGGCGCCTTCTCGAGCGAGGGGGGCGCCGGCGAGGACCTCTTCGCGACCCGGCTGACGCCCGGTCTCGAACTGGAACGCACCGTCCGCGAAGTCGACCTTCACGTGGTCACCAGCGGTGAGCTCACCCTGCAGGATGTGCTCGGACAGCTGGTCCTCGACCTCGTGCTGCATCGCGCGGCGCAGCGGTCGTGCACCGAGGGCGGGGTCGAACCCGACCTTGATGAGCTGCTCCTTGGCCGGGAGCGTGAGCTCGACGGTCATGTCGCGGTCGAGCAGACGGTCCGACAGGCGCTTCACGAACAGGTCCACGATCTGCAGCAGCTCGGACTGCGAGAGCTGCGGGAACACGATCGTGTCGTCGACGCGGTTCAGGAACTCGGGCTTGAAGTGCTTCTTGAGCTCCTCGTTCACCTTCGAGCGCATGCGGTCGTAGCCGACGGCCGAGTCACCCTCGACCTGGAAGCCCACCGGACCACCGGCGATGCCCTGCGAACCGAGGTTCGTGGTCATGATGATGACGGTGTTCTTGAAGTCGACCACGCGGCCCTGACCGTCGGTCAGACGACCCTCTTCGAGGACCTGCAGCAGCGAGTTGAAGATGTCCGGGTGGGCCTTCTCGATCTCGTCGAACAGGACCACCGAGAACGGCTTGCGGCGCACCTTCTCGGTGAGCTGGCCGCCCTCCTCGAACCCGACGAACCCGGGAGGGGCACCGAACAGGCGCGAGACGGTGTGCTTCTCGCCGAACTCCGACATGTCGAGGGAGATGAGCGCGCCCTCGTCGTCGAACAGGAACTCCGCGAGCGCCTTGGCGAGCTCGGTCTTCCCGACGCCCGTGGGGCCGGCGAAGATGAACGAGCCCGAGGGGCGGTTCGGGTCCTTCAGGCCGGCACGGGTGCGGCGGATGGTCTTGGAGAGTGCCGAGATGGCCTCCTCCTGACCGATGACGCGCTGGTGCAGTGCCTTCTCCATGAAGACGAGACGCGAGGTCTCCTCTTCCGTGAGCTTGAACACCGGGATGCCCGTGGCCTGCGCCAGGACCTCGGCGATGATGCCCTCGTCGACGGTGCCGGATGCGGCGACGTCACCCGCACGCCACTGCTTCTCGAGGCGGAGACGCTCGCCGAGGAGCTTCTTCTCCTCGTCGCGCAGGCTCGCGGCCTTCTCGAAGTCCTGCTCCTCGATGGCGGCTTCCTTCTGGCCGCGGACCGTCGAGATCTTCTCGTCGAACTCGCGGAGCTCCGGCGGTGCCGACAGGATCGACAGGCGCAGGCGGGCGCCGGCCTCGTCGATCAGGTCGATGGCCTTGTCCGGAAGGAAGCGGTCCTGCACGTAGCGGTCCGCCAGGTTCGCCGCGGAGACGATCGCCCCGTCGGTGATGGACACCTTGTGGAACGCCTCGTACTTGTCGCGGAGGCCCTTGAGGATGTTGATCGTGTGCGGCAGCGACGGCTCGTTGACCTGCACCGACTGGAAGCGACGCTCGAGTGCGGCGTCCTTCTCGAAGTGCTTGCGGTACTCGTCGAGCGTGGTGGCACCGATGGTCTGGAGCTCACCGCGGGCGAGGAGCGGCTTGAGGATCGACGCGGCGTCGATCGCGCCCTCGGCGGCACCGGCACCCACGAGGGTGTGGATCTCGTCGATGAAGACGATGATGTCGCCGCGGGTGCGGATCTCCTTCGTGACCTTCTTCAGGCGCTCCTCGAAGTCACCGCGGTAGCGGGACCCGGCGATGAGCGACCCGAGGTCGAGCGAGTACAGCTGCTTGTCCTTCAGCGTCTCGGGCACGTCGCCCTTGACGATCGCCTGGGCGAGGCCCTCGACGACGGCGGTCTTGCCGACACCCGGCTCGCCGATCAGGACGGGGTTGTTCTTGGAGCGGCGGGAGAGGATCTGCATGACCCGCTCCATCTCCTTCTCGCGCCCGATGACCGGGTCGAGCTTGCCGTCGCGCGCGGCCTGGGTGAGGTTCCGACCGAACTGGTCGAGGACCTGCGAACCCTGCTGCTGGCCGTTCTGCTGCTGCTCGCCGCCGACGGCGACCGCTTCCTTGCCCTGGTAGCCGGACAGGAGCTGGATGACCTGCTGGCGGACCCGGTTCAGGTCGGCGCCGAGCTTGACGAGGACCTGGGCGGCGACACCCTCGCCCTCGCGGATGAGGCCGAGCAGGATGTGCTCGGTCCCGATGTAGTTGTGGCCGAGCTGCAGCGCCTCGCGCAGGGACAGCTCGAGGACCTTCTTGGCGCGCGGCGTGAACGGGATGTGCCCGGTCGGCTGCTGCTGGCCCTGCCCGATGATGTCCTGCACCTGCTCGCGCACGGCGTCGAGCGAGATACCGAGCGACTCCAGCGCCTTGGCGGCGACGCCCTCGCCCTCGTGGATGAGGCCGAGGAGGATGTGCTCCGTACCGATGTAGTTGTGGTTGAGCATCTTCGCTTCTTCTTGAGCGAGGACGACAACACGACGGGCCCGGTCGGTGAATCTCTCGAACATGTGCTCTCCCTTGGCCCCGCTGGGACGGGGGCCGACAGCCGGACTCGTGTGAGTCCGGTCACGTACATCGAGACTAACCAGCGCTCCCCGTCAGGGCTGCCCCTGTTCGCCGTGGGCGTGACCTCGGTGCGTGCGGCGCACCGGCCCTGCCGGGAGGCCCGCCCCGGCTCCCGCGGACGGGTCCCGCAGGCAGGCCCGCCCGACGATTCCGGACCGCCGCCGGGTACGATCCGCACCATGGAGCAGCCCGTCGTCGGCCTCGTCGTCCACCCGTCGAAGAACGTCCAGGAGTCCGTCGACATCCTGGACCGCTGGAACGCGTCCGGCGCGGGCCGGCTCATGGCGCGGAGCATCGACGCCGCTCGGCTCCGGAGCGACATCGACGTCGTGGACGACGACGAGTTCACCGACCGGGTCGACCTCGTCGTCGCGCTCGGTGGGGACGGCACGATGCTGGGCGCGATGCGGCTCGTCGCCCGTCGGCCCGTGCCGGTGCTCGGCGTCAACTACGGCAACGTCGGGTTCCTGGTGGAGATCGAGCCGCCCGAGCTCGAGGCCGCGCTCGAACGGCTCTCGGCCGGGCAGTACCAGCTCGAACCGCACCACGCCCTCGAGGCCCGGCTCTCCTGGGGTGGTGCCCGGACCGACTACCTGGCGTTCAACGACATCACGATCGTCCGCCGCCCCGGTGCCGGTCAGGTGTCCGCGGACCTCAGCGTCGGCGGGCTCATGTACGGGTACTACCGCGCGGACGCCGTCGTCGCGGCGACGCCCGCCGGGTCCACCGCCTACAACTACGCCGCGGGCGGCCCGGTCCTGTCCCCCCGCACTGTCGGGCTCCGTCGTCACGCCGGTGGCCCCGATGGCGGGGATCGACCGCTCGGTGGTGCTCGCCGCCCGTGAGCGCTACCGGTTCGACATCGCCGAGGGCACCCGCAGCGCGGCGCTCGAGGTCGACGGGTTGGTCGTCGGCGAGGTCGCGACCGGCGCGCAGCTCGAGGTGCGGCTGCGCAAGGACGCCGGCAGCGTGGTTCGGCTCGACGCGGAACGGCACGGTCGGACCGGACGGCTCAAGCTCGGCCTCCTGGACCTGCCGCTGCGGCCGGACCAGCTCATCGAGCTCATCCCGCACGACCTGCGGCAGAAGCTGCGACGCGAGACCGAGGACTGACGCGGTCCGCGCCTCCCGGCCCGTCCCCGGCGCGTCCCGGTCGCGCGTCCCGGGGACGACGGAAGGCCCGTCCGGTTCGCACCGGACGGGCCTCATCCCATCACCCCACGGATCGTCTTCCCACGGACCGACCCGGATCCCCCTGGCCGACCCGTACGGGCCGACCGGAGTCTGCTGACCTACTCGGTCAGGTACAGCTGCATGTCCTGCGAGACCGCCTTGGCGAACAGGCGCAGCTTGGCGCGCGACTCGACACGGCTCACGGCCTGACGGGTCGTGTGCACGATCTTCGAGATCTCGTCGAGCGTCATCGGCTTGTCGTCGTCCAGGCCGTAGCGCATGCGGATGACGTTGGCCTCGTCGCTCGGCAGCTCGGCGACGATGGAGCGGATGTCGCGGTGCAGGAGCGTCGTCTCGGTGAGCTCGTTCGGGCTCGCGGCGTCCTCGTCCTCGATGAAGTCACCGAGTTCGCTGTCGTCGGAGTCACCGACGACGGTGTGGATCGAGACCGGCTCGTGCGAGCGGCCCTTGAGGTCGACGAGTTCCTCGACGCTCATGCTCAGCTCGGCGGCGACCTCGTCGGGCATCGGCGCGCGGCCGAGGTCGACGGTCAGGTCGCGCTCGGTGCGCGAGATCTTGTTGATCAGCTCGACCGTGTGCACCGGGATGCGGATCGTGCGTGCCTTGTCGGCGAGACCACGCGAGATCGCCTGGCGGATCCACCAGGTGGCGTAGGTCGAGAACTTGTAGCCCTGCGTGAAGTCGAACTTCTCGACCGCACGGACCAGCCCGAGGTTGCCCTCCTGGATGACGTCCATGAACGGCAGGCCGCGCTGCGAGTAGCGCTTCGCGATGCTCACGACCAGGCGGAGGTTCGAGGTGATCATCCGCTCCTTGGCGCGCTCACCGTCGCGGACGAGCCAGCGCAGCTCACGCTCGAGGGACTTCTCGAGACCCGGCTCGTTGTGCAGCTTCTCCTCGGCGAACAGGCCGACCTCGATGCGGCGGGCGATGTCCGCCTCTTCCTCGGCGGTGAGGAGGGCGAGCCGGCCGATGTGGCGGAGGTAGTCGCCGACCTGGTCGACCGATGCGCCGCGGACGCCGGCGAGCTGCTCGTCGGCCTCGACCTCGGCGACGGTGTCGAGGGTGGTGACCTCGGCGGAGGTGGTCTTGGTCGCTGCCTTCTTGGTGCGGCGCGAGGTGGTGCTGGGTGCGGCCGTTGCGATCGCCATGGTGACTCTCCCTGCCTGTGACGGATGGTCCTTCGTGGGCTGAGACCGAGTTTGGCGGTCGGGGGGCTGTACCCCACAAACCCGCTGGATCGATTCCCAGGGATCTCCGTGGTTCATGACCGGGGGGACAACCGGGCGGTGCTCCGTCCCGGCCCCGTGGTCCCGCCCTCGATCCCCGCCACGACGCCGATCGGCGCGGAATCACACGGGTGAAACTCCCGCTGAGCGCCGAGGGGGGGACACCTGTACCCCGGGGTGCAACGCCATCCGGACAACGGGAACGGGGTACGTCGTGCCGGATCGGGGGGATCCGGTCGACGTACCCCGAAGAGGATGTCGCGGCGGTGTCACCAGGACGGTTCGAGCCACCCGTCCCTGGCCTTCGAGACCTCGAGGTCGGCGTCGCGGTCGAACTCGTCGTACTCGCTCTCGATGTCGCCGACGAGGCTGCGGGATGCGGAGGGCTGCAGGATGGACATGCCGACGATGCTCACACCGCACGGCGACGACGGCGTGAACGACGGGTGACCGGCAGGACACCGGCCGGTGCCGTGCGGGGACCGAGCGACTCCGCCGAGTCGGTCGGGACTACTCGGCGCTCGTGGGGGGCCGCGGAGGCGGTGCCGCGCTCGCGCTCGAAGCGGGCGCGCTCCTCCGCCTCGATCTTCGCGTAGGCGGTGCGCTCGGTGCGGTCGGCGCGGATGATCGCGCGCATGATGAACCAGAAGATGAGCCCGAGCAGGACGGTCGGGGTCAGGGCGAAGACGATCCCACTCACGAGTCCATTCGGCACGCGTTCATGGTACCCCGCCCGGTCGGGAGGTCCGGCCTGCGTCCGACGCAGACCGGGCCTCCTCCGCGGGGTCGGGCCTACTTCACCAGCGGGAAGAGGATGGTCTCGCGGATGCCGAGGCCGGTGACGGCCATGAGCAGCCGGTCGACACCCATGCCCATGCCGCCCGACGGCGGCATCGCGTGCTCGAGCGCACGGAGGAACTCCTCGTCGACGCGCATCGCCTCCGGGTCACCGCCCGCGGCCAGTCGGGCCTGCTCGACGAAGCGCTCCCGCTGCACGACCGGGTCGACGAGCTCGGAGTAGGCCGTCGCGAGTTCGAACCCGCGGACGTAGAGGTCCCACTTCTCGACGACGCCCGGACGGGTCCGGTGCTGCCGGGTCAGCGGCGAGGTGTCGACCGGGAAGTTCATCACGAACGTCGGCGCGTACAGCGCGTCCGAGTTGAAGTGCTCCCAGAGCTCCTCGACGTACTTGCCGTGGGTGGCGTGCGCGACCTCGACGCCCTCGGCCTCGGCGAGCGCCTGCAGCTCGGACAGCGGGGTCTCCGGGGTGATCTCCCGACCGGCGGCCTCGGACAGCGAGCCGTACATGTCCATGCGCGCCCACTCACCACCGAGGTCGTACTCGGTGCCGTCGGGCAGCGTCACGACGAGCGGTCCGCCCGTGACCGCACGAGCGGCGTTCTGCACGAGCTCCTGGGTCAGGTCGGCCATCTGCTCGTAGTCGCCGTACGCCTGGTACGCCTCGACCATCGCGAACTCCGGCGAGTGCGACGAGTCGGCGCCCTCGTTCCGGAAGTTGCGGTTGATCTCGAACACCCGGTCGATGCCGCCGACGACCGCACGCTTGAGGAACAGCTCGGGCGCGATGCGCAGGTACAGCTCGGTGTCGAAGGCGTTCGAGTGCGTGACGAAGGGTCGGGCCGAGGCGCCGCCGTGCTGGGTCTGCAGCATCGGGGTCTCGACCTCGAGGTACTCGTGCGACGTGAAGGTCTGGCGGAGCGACGACATCACGGCGGCGCGGGCCCGCACGGTCTTCCGCGCGTCCTCGCGCACGATGAGGTCGAGGTACCGCTGCCGGACCCGGGTCTCCTCGTTCAGCTCGTTGTGCAGGTTCGGCAGTGGCAGGATCGCCTTCGCCGCGATCGCCCACTCGTCGACCATGATGCTCAGCTCGCCACGACGCGAGGAGATGACGCGGCCGTGCACGAACACGTGGTCCCCGAGGTCGACGAACTCCTTCCAGCGGGCCAACGACTCGTCGCCGACCTCGGCCAGGGAGACCATCGCCTGGATTCGGGAGCCGTCACCCGCCTGCAGTGTGGCGAAGCAGAGCTTGCCGGTGTTCCGGGAGAACACGACGCGCCCGGCGACGCCGACCACGTCCTGGGTCTCCTCGCCGGTCTCCAGGTGCGCGTACTGCTCGCGGACGGCCGGGATCGTCGTCGTGATCGGCAGCTCGGCCGGGTAGGCGTCGACTCCGGACGCCAGGAGTCGCGCGCGCTTGTCGAGTCGGACCTGACGCTGCTCGCTCGTCTCCTGCTCGGCCAGTGCGGCGGCGTCGGCGACCGCGGTCTCGGCCGCGGTGTCGGTGCGTGCGGGGGGCGGTCTCGTCGGTCATGCTGGTGCGGCTCCGGAGGTCGTGGGGGATCGCGTCGATGCTACCCGCCCGGCTGCGCTCCCCCCCGCCGTCCCTCAGAGCGTCGACTGCCCGTCGGCCGCGGTCAGCGCGTTGTCGACGGCCGAGCGCACGAGCGCGCCGAGCACCCGCCCGGGGTGTTCCACGCCGATGCCCGCCAGCGCGCCGACGGACTGGTCGATGATCGCCGTCGAGAAGCTCACCGCCGCGCGCACCCCGTCGGCGTACGCGGGTCGGTCCCGCTCGGCGACGACGAACGGCTCGGCACCCATCTCCACGACGAGGGCCTGCGCGATGGGGAGCACCGGCGCCGGCGCGGTCACGGCGCAGTACGCGTCCCGGAGCCGGGCGAGGTCCACGCTGGTCCCGGTGAACGCCATCGCGGGGTGGATCGCGAGCGGGATCGCCCCGGCGCGCATCGCCGGGGCGAGGACGTCGACCCCGTGGTCCGGGCTGGTGTGCACCACGAGCTGACCCGGCTGCCAGATGCCCGCGTCCGCCAGACCCTGCACGAGTGACGGCAGCTGATCGTCCGGCACGGCGAGGAGCACGAGTTCGCTGCGCTCGACGAGCTCCGGCGTGCCGAGCACCGGCGCCCCGGGGAGCATCGCCTCGGCGCGGTCGCGTCCGGCTTCGGAGACGGCGGTGATCCCGACGACGGCGTGCTCGGCGTTCGCCAGGGCGGCTCCGAGCACGGGGCCGACCCGTCCGGCGCCGATGATGCCGACACCGAGACGCCCGGCCCTCATCGCAGGGCTCCCGGCCACGGGACGGTGTGCCAGCCGGGAGGCCCGTCCTGCGTCAGCCACGCGGGTGCCGGTCCGCCGACGGCCTGGCCCCCCGCCGTCCGGCTCGGTCACGTGCGGCCCGGGCGCGTGCGATCCGGGCGCGTGCGATCCGGCCACCTCGGGACCGTGCGCCGACGTGTCGGCGGTGGGGTGGGCCTCCTGGCCGTCCCGCCAGCGGTGCGAGGTGTCGGCGGCCGCCGCCTCGACCGCGCGCTCGGTCGTGCCGGACCAGAGCCGCTGCGCGTCACCGGCGTCGAGCGCCCCGACGCGGGCGGACACCGGACCGGAGACCGTGTGCACGTGCACCGACGCGACGCGCAGCGCGCGCTCGAGCGGTCCCTGCGTCACCTTGACGCTCTGCACGCGCGGCAGCGGGACCACGACGAGCGAGCGCCAGACGGCACCGAGCCGGAGCAGCACGGCTCCGGGCACGAAGCGGTAGCCGTTGCGCGACGCGGAGAACGGGCGCAGCCACCGGCCGCGACGGGGCGAGTGGACGAAACCGCCCTGGTCGCCCGTCGTCGTGAGGCTGTCGTCGACGACACCCACGGCCTCGGCCGACCCCTCGCGCAACCGCTCCATCGACGCCGCCGGTCCGACGACCGCCGCGCCGACGAGCTCCGGCAGGATGATCTCGAGCACCTGACGGACGTCGGCCGCGGTGCCGACGGGCAGCACGATCGACGAGGCCTGCTGGTTCGTCGTCGCGCCGTTGCCGGCGTTCGTCGCCCGGTTGATGCGGATGTCCCACCAGCCGAAGGGGCGCCAGAGCAGCGGCTGGGCGACGCTCACGGCGTGGATGCGACCAGGCGGCAGCGTCTCGTTCGAGGTGGAGAACAGCCCGAAGCCGATCCGGATGCCGTCCCGGGTCTCCGCGATCGTGTACCGGAGCGACTTCGAGAACTTGCGGACGTAATAGCCGCCCGCGCCGATGACCGCCGGGAACAGCGACACGAGCAGGAAGTACTGCCCGGTCAGGCTGATGCTCACGATGATCGCCACGACGAGCAGCAGGATGACGACCGTCGTGCCGGAGAGCAGCATCGACGCGATGAGCCGTCCGGGGTGCACCCGCACGACCCGGGTCGCGTGCACGGCCTCGGGGTCGAGCTCGGGCGCCAGGAACTCCCCCCACGCGCCCGTACACCCCGCTGCCAGCGGCGGCAGCGGCCCGCGGGTCGCGTGCCGGGTCCTTCGCGCCCGAGGCGAGGACGAGGATGCGCTGCCGGAGGTCGTCCGCGGCCTTCGCCCCCCAGGTACGCGAGCTGCACGTTGGCGTCGTTGCCGGCCTGCGCCACCTCGAGCTTGGCGGTGCCGAACAGCCGCGGGATGAGCGGCCGCGAGATGTTGATGCCCTGGATGCGGTCGAGCCGGGCCTTGCGGTGCGTGCGGAACACGACGCCCGAGCGCACCTCGACGATCTCGCCCGTGACGCGGAACTCGTGCATGCGCCAGGACAGGTGGAACAGCCCGATGAGCACGAGCAACAGGACCGCGATCCCGAGCAGCACCCAGCCGACCACGCCGTGTTCGTAGACGTAGCGGACGGGGTCCCCGTCCTCCTGCGGGCCGCCCTCGCCCGGGATGAACACCTCGACGATCTGGTCGCGCAGGTTGTTGAGGACGTAGCCGAGGATGACGACCAGGAAGATGCCGCCCTTGAGCAGCGGGGTGAGCGGGTGCAGGCGGTGCCACTCGCCGTCGGTGAGGGGCGCAGCCGCTGCCGCGTCGCCCTTGCGGGGCGGCGCGGGAATCGGGGCCTCGGGTCGGAACGTCACGACGGCCTACAGCCCCGCGCGACGGGACTCGGCGAGTTCGACGAGGCGGTCGCGCAGCTCGTCGGCCTGACTCGCGGGGATGCCCGGGATCCGGATGTTCGACGAGGCCGCCGCGGTGACGAACTTCAGCTCGCTCATCCCGAGCGCCCGGTCGAGCGGGCCCCGGTTCACGTCGACGAGCTGCAGCCGACCGTAGGGCACGGCCGTGAAGCGCTGCCACATCAGCCCGCGACGCAGCACCAGGTCGTCCTCGCGCAGCGCGTACCCGATGGACCGGATGCGGCGCGGGGTGAGGACGGCGGTGACGAGCGTGACGACGGCGACGACGGCGCCGAGGACGAACCAGACGAGGCCCGCCGTGCCGCCCGTGCCACCGCTCGCGACGCCGAGGAGCACGAGCCCCGCCGTGACGACACCGCCGACCAGGACGGTCCCGACGAGGTCGGTCCAGACCAGCTTCGCGGAGACCCGGGTCCACGTGACGTCGTGCAGACCCAGTCCGGTCTCGTCGAGGCGTTCGAGCGGCATCGGGGTCTCCTGGTCTGCGGGGATCGGTCCTCGTCGACCGGCAGCACCGGTCAGGCCGTGGTGGCGCCCCGCCCGTCGTGGTCGTCCTCGTCCGGGGGCGGCGCGATGCACATCCGCTCGGCGACGAGGGCGCACACGGTGAGCACGATCCCGCCGCCGAACGCCACCGCGTTCGGCAGGGTCGAGCCTAGCGAAGGCAGGACCGACCGGGTCAGGAGGTACACGAGCAGTCCGAGGGCGAACGCGCCGAACAGCGCACCGCAGATGCTCGAGGCCTTCGCGAGGAACACCACGCGGGTCGCGTACATCGGGTCGACCCGTCGCTCGGCGCGGCCCCGGGTCTGCCGACGGATCGGCGCGGCCATGAACAGCAGCGCGATGCCGATGAACGCGAGCGTCAGGCCGAGGGGCACCGACATGAGGAGCGTCGGGGACTGCCGTGCGGTCAGGGCGGTGTCGAGGGCGAACCCGGCGACCGCGGCGACGATCGCGACGCTGACCAGCGTGGAGGCCCGCGTCGGCTTCACGAGGCGGCTCCCGCCGCCGGCGCGATCGCGTCGAACAGCCGCGGCTCGTCGACCCGCTCGGTGTCGTCGCCGAGGGCTGCGAGCAGCGCCACGACGGGTCCGCGCCCGGGCAGGATCGCGTCCGGGTCGGCGTCCGCCCACGGCGCGAGGACGAACGCGCGCTCGTGCGCCCGGGGGTGCGGCACGGTGAGCGTCGCGGTGTCGATGTGCCGGTCGTCGACCGCGATGACGTCGAGGTCGAGCGTCCGGTCGCCCCACCGGACCTCCCGCGTCCGGCCGTGCTCGTCCTCGATGCCGTGCAGGGCGTCGAGGAGCTCGTCCGGCTCGAGGTCGGTGTCGACGACCACGACCGCGTTCCGGTAGCGGGGCTTCGCCGCGTCCGGACCGTCGAGGGTCACGGCGACGGACTCGACCTCGGAGCTCGACGCCACCGGACGGACCCCGGGCAGCGCGGCGATCGCTCGCGCGGCGGCGCGGAGGGTGCTCCCCCCGGTCGCCGAGGTTGGCGCCGAGGGCGATGACGACGCGCGTCATTCCTCTTCCTCGGTCCCGTCGGCAGCGCTCGTGCGCTCCCGACGGATCGTGACCGACACGTCCGTGAAGGGCACCGGAATGGGAGCCTGCGGCTTGTGCACGGTGACCTCGGTCGCCAGGGCCGCCCGGTGCGTCAGGACGGCCGCGGCGATGCGCTCGGCCAGGGTCTCGATGAGGTCGACCGGGTCGCGTTCGATCTCGGCGACGACCTGCTCGGCGAGCACCCCGTAGTGCACGGTCTCGGCGAGGTCGTCCGAGTCGGCGGCCGCGGTGGCGTCGACCTCGACCGCGACGTCGACGACGAAGTCCTGCCCGTCGGCGCGTTCGTGCTCGAAGACCCCGTGGTTGCCGCGTGCGCGGACCCCGACGAGGCGGATGGTGTCCCTCATGATCGAGCTGCCCTCCAGGCGTCCCAGACGTCGAGTACGGCGCGGGTCGGCGCCGGGTCGTGCACGCGGACGCCCCATGCGCCGCGTTCGGCCGCGAGCAGGCTGATCGCCGCCGTGGCCAGGTCGCGCTCGGCCGGTGGCGCCCCGGCCGGACTGCCCACGCCGTCGAGGAACCGCTTCCGCGACGCGGCGACGAGCACCGGGAGCCCGATCGAGGCGAAGCGGTCGTAGCCCGCCAGGATCTCCCAGTTGTGCCGCCCCTGCTTGGCGAAGCCGAGACCCGGGTCGATGACGACCTGCTCCTGGCGGACGCCGAGGACGATGAGCTCCGCGACGCGCATCTCCACCTCGCGCCGCACCTCCTCGACCGCGTGCGTGTACTCGGCGTTCCGGTGCATCCGGTCGCTGTGGCCGCGCCAGTGCATGACGACGTAGCCGACGCCGGAGTCCGCGACGACGTGGACCATGTCCGGGTCGGCGAGTCCGCCCGAGACGTCGTTGACGATGACGGCACCGAGGTCGACCGCCCGTTCAGCGGTGCTGGCGTTCATGGTGTCGACGCTCACCGCGACGCCCTCGGCGACGAGCTGCTGCACGACCGGCAGCACACGCTGCTGTTCGACCTCGGCAGGGACCCGCTCGGCCCCGGGCCGGGTGGACTCACCGCCGACGTCGACGAGGTCGGCACCGGTCGCGACGAGGGTCCGGGCGTGCTCCAGCGCCGCGTCGACGGCCAGGTGCAGGCCGCCGTCGCTGAACGAGTCGGGCGTCACGTTGAGGATGCCCATCACACGGGTGGCGTCCCCGGTGGAGCGGTCGCGGCGACGGCCGGTCACGACCTCCGGCACCGGGGAGGGTGCTCGGAGGTCGATCGCGACCGTCGCCGGTCCTGCTGCTGCTTCGCGCGCTCGACTCACCTCGGCGAGCCGACGCGACCGTCTCGTCGGCAGGTCCGTCATGCCGGCCTACGCGGGGGGCGATACCGGGGTTGCCGAACGGGCGGTGGCGACGGGGCTTCGAGGCGTCGATGCCGACGGGCTCCTCGGCCGTCGCGGCGGCCTTGCCCGGGACCTCGATCGCGGGCAGGTCGCTCACCGGGCGCTTGTCGCTCGAGAGCCACTGCGGGCGCTCGGGCAGCTTGCGGACGTCCTTGAAGATCTCCACGAGCTCCGGCGCGTCGAGCGTCTCCTTCTCGAGGAGTTCGCCGGCGAGGCGGTCGAGGATGTCCCGGTTGGCGTTGAGCACCTGGTAGGCCTCGTCGTGCGCGGCCTCGAGCAGGGCGCGGGTCTCCGCGTCGACGGTCTCGGCGATGTTCTCCGAGTAGTCGCGACCGGTGCCACCGCTCATGTCGCGGCCGACGAACGGCTCGGTCGACCCGGCGCCGAGCTTGACGGACCCGACGGCACGGCTCATGCCGTACTCGGTGACCATCTTGCGCGCGGTGCCCGTGGCCTTCTCGATGTCGTTCGACGCGCCCGTGGTCGGGTCGTGGAAGACGATCTCCTCGGCGACGCGACCACCCATGGCGTAGGTGAGCTGGTCGAGCAGTTCGTTGCGGGTGACCGAGTACTTGTCCTCGAGCGGCAGGACCATCGTGTAGCCGAGTGCCCGGCCGCGCGGCAGGATCGTGATCTTCGTGACCGGGTCGGTGTGACGCATCGCGGCGGCCGCGAGGGCGTGTCCACCCTCGTGGTACGCCGTGATGAGGCGCTCCTGGTCGGACATGATGCGCGTGCGGCGCTGCGGCCCGGCCATGACGCGGTCGACGGCCTCGTCGAGGGCGCGGTTGTCGATGAGCTGCGCGTTCGACCGTGCGGTGAGCAGCGCGGCCTCGTTCAGGACGTTCGCCAGGTCGGCGCCGGTGAAGCCCGGCGTCTTGCGGGCGAGCAACTCGAGGTCGACGCTCGCGGCGAGCGGCTTGCCCTTCGCGTGCACCTCGAGGATCTGCTTGCGGCCCTGCAGGCCCGGCGCATCCACGCCGATCTGCCGGTCGAAGCGACCGGGGCGGAGGAGCGCGGGGTCGAGCACGTCGGGGCGGTTCGTCGCCGCGATGAGGATGACGTTCGTCTTGCCGTCGAAGCCGTCCATCTCGACGAGGAGCTGGTTCAGCGTCTGCTCGCGCTCGTCGTTGCCGCCGCCGATGCCGGCGCCGCGGTGACGACCGACGGCGTCGATCTCGTCGATGAAGACGATGGCGGGCGAGTTCTGCTTGGCCTGGTCGAACAGGTCACGGACACGGCTCGCACCGACACCGACGAACATCTCGACGAAGTCCGAACCGGAGATCGAGTAGAACGGCACGCCGGCCTCTCCCGCGACGGCGCGGGCGAGGAGGGTCTTGCCGGTACCGGGAGGGCCGTACAGCAGCACGCCCTTCGGGATCTTCGCGCCGACGGCCTGGAACTTCGCTGGCTCCTTGAGGAACTCCTTGATCTCGTGGAGTTCCTCGATGGCCTCGTCGGAGCCCGCGACGTCGGCGAACGACACCTGCGGGTTCTCCTTGTTGTTCATCTTGGCCTTGGACTTGCCGAACTGCATGACCTTCGAGCCACCCCCCCTGGGCGCTCGAGAGCAGGAACCAGAACAACGCGCCGATGAGCAGGAACGGCAGCAGCGTCAGCAGGAGCGACACGAGGACGTTCGACTGCTGGACGTGGTCGTTGTAGCCCTTCGGCAGGTCGGCCTGCGAGACCGCCTCGACGACCTCGGGCCCGCGGGGCGTCGAGTAGTAGAACTGCTCGGTGCCGCCCTCGCCGCGGAGGGTCAGGTCGACGCGCTGCTCCGTGGAGTTGATGACGGCCGCCGAGACCTTGCCGTCCGAGAGCTGCTCGAGGCCCTTCTGCGTGGAGATCTCCTGGGTGCCGGACTGGGCGATGAACGTCCATCCGATGAAGATCCCCACGAGCGCGACCAGTATCCAGATGTACGGCCCGCGGAGGATGCGCTTGAAGTCCATGTGATCCGGGCCCGACGGCCCGACACCTTTCTCTGCCTGAAGTGCGTGCGAGTCAGCATACGGCGGTGACTCTGTGGCGAGAATGGGTGTCCTCTGCGGGCGAACTCCCGCTCGCCTGTCAGGAGTAGACGTGCGGCGCGAGGACGCCGATGCCGCGCAGGTTGCGGTAGCGCTCGTCGTAGTCGAGACCGAACCCGACGACGAAGGCGTCCGGGATCTCGAACCCGGCGTACTTGACGTCGACCTCGACCTTGGCGGCCTCGGGCTTGCGGAGCAGCGCGACGATCTCGACGCTCGCGGCCCCGCGGGACTCGAGGTTCTGCTTGAGCCAGGACAGCGTCAGGCCGGAGTCGATGATGTCCTCGACGATGATGACGTCACGGCCGTGCAGGTCGGTGTCGAGGTCCTTGAGGATCCGCACCACGCCGGACGACTTCGTGCCGGAGCCGTAGGAGGACACGGCCATCCAGTCCATCCGCGCCTGCATCTTGAGGTGGCGGGAGAAGTCGGCCATGACCATGACCGCGCCCTTCAGCACGCCGACGAGCAGCGGGTCGCGCCCGGCGTAGTCACGGTCCACCGCTGCGGCGAGCTCGGCGATCTTGTCGTCGATCTGCTCGGGGGGTGAAGAGCACTTCGGAGAGGTCTGCCTGCACGTCGGAGAGTTCCACCACACCACCCTAACCGCCCGGGTGGGGCTCCCTGGCGGCGAAGGACACCCGCTCACCGGACCGGATGGCCCGGACGCCGGGGAGGTCGATCGGCCCCTGCCCGCGCCAGTCGGTCACGAGCCGGCACACCTCGAGCGTCTGCGCCCGGGACAGCGTCACCCCGAACTCGCCCTCCACCGCGAGCCGGACCAGCCGCTGCCGGAGCGCCGGGGGGGTTCGCGGCCAGCTCGGGGACGGACAGCGAGATCCCCGCCTCGGAGTGCTCGGCGAGGTCCTCGGCCATCTCCTCGGCGAAGTGGTCGAGCGCCGCGGCGTCCTCGCGGAGCTGGTCGGCCGTGCGCGCCAACGCCTCCGGGACGCCGGCCCCGAGCTCGCGTTCGAGCACGGGCATCAGCGCGGTCCGCACCCGCACGCGGGCGTACGTCGGGTCGTTGTTCTGCGGGTCGTCCCACGGCACCAGGCCGGACGCGGCGCAGGCCTGCCGGGTCACGTGCCGCCGGACCCCGAGGAGCGGACGTCCGTACGCGGGCCCCGCGGTGCGGACGGTCAACGGCGCCATCCCGGACAGGCTGTCCGGTCCGCTGCCGCGCAGCAGGCCGAGCAGCACCGTCTCGGCCTGGTCGTCGAGCGTGTGCCCGAGGAGCACGAGGGGTGACCCGGTGGCGACCGCGGCCTCGGTGAGGGCCGCGTGGCGGGCCTCGCGGGCGGCGCCCTCCGGACCGCCGTCGGAGCCGACGGTGACCCGGCGGACCCTCACCGGGTCGAGTCCCAGCTCGGCGGCCTGCCGGGAGGCCCGTCCCGCCACCGCCTCGGACCCCGCCTGGAGCGCGTGGTCGACGACGACGGCACCGGCACGGAGGTCCTGCTTCGGCGCCTCGAACGCGGTGGCGGCCGCGAGCGCGAGCGAGTCCGGGCCACCGCTCAGGGCGACGAGCACGAGGTCACCCGACGCGACGGTGCCGTCGGCCCGGGCGCGTTCGAGAAGGGACCGGACGGACCGCCGGATCTCGGCGACCGCGGGGTCCAGCCGGGGGGCGCGGAGTGTTCACCCGGTAACGTTAGCCGGGCCGTCCCGACGGCCGACAGACCACCACCGGAAGAACCAAGGAGTGCACATGGCCGCGTACGACGTCGTCGTCGAGATCCCCAAGGGCAGCCGCAACAAGTACGAGGTCGACCACGAGACCGGTCGCGTGTACCTGGACCGCGTGCTCTTCACCTCGTTCGTCTACCCGACGGACTACGGCTTCTTCGAGAAGACCCTGGCCGACGACGGCGACCCCGTGGACGCGCTGCTGCTCCTCGAGTTCCCGACCTTCCCCGGTGTGGGCGTCAAGGTCCGCCCGGTCGGCGTCTTCAAGATGAGCGACGAGGCCGGCAAGGACGAGAAGGTCCTCGTCGTCCCCGCGAAGGACCCGCGCTGGGCGCACATCCAGGACATCGCGGACGTCCCGGAGCAGACCAAGGCCGAGATCGCGCACTTCTTCGAGCGCTACAAGGACCTCGAGCCGAACAAGTGGGTCAAGGCCGAGGGCTGGGGCGACGCCGCCGAGGCCGAGGCCATCGTGCAGGCCGGCCAGGCCGCGTACGTGCCGACTGGTCACTGACGCCGGGGCCTCGCGCCCCGCAACGCACAACGCGCCCCGTTCCGACGGGGCGCGTTGTTCGTTGTGGGGCGCGTTCCGCGGCAGTGTTCCGGGTCGGCTCGCGTCAGACCGCGCCGGAGGGCCGCGCCACGTAGGGCAGCAGGTCGCCCGGCAGCCAGATCGGCCGCTCGACCACACCGACCCGGGGGTTCGCGGCCTCGACCATCATGCCGCCGCCCGTGTAGATCGAGTCGTGGTAGCCGCCGGCAGCGGTACCGGTGTGCGAGTAGAACAGGATGTCGCCGGGCTGACGCTGCGACAGCGGCACGAGTCGGCCGATCGAGCCGAAGTAGTTGTATTGCCAGACCACGTTGTGGCCACCGGTCGCGATGCCCTGCGAGTTGTAGGCCATCATCACGAGGCCCGAGCAGTCCCACGAGTTCGGCCCGGCGCCGCCCATCGAGTACGGCTTGCCGAGCTGCCCGCGGGCGTACGCGATCGCGCCGGCGGCCTTCGACGGACTGCTCACGGGCTTGGGTGCCGGAGCCGGCGCGGGCGCAGGAGCGGGGGGCGGGCTTCGGCGCCGCCGGCTGCGGGGCCGGTGCGGCGGGCCTCGGGGCTGCGGGCTTCGGAGCTGCCGGCTTCGGGGCTGCGGGCTTCGGTGCTGCCGGTGCCGGGACGGACGGGTTCGCCGGGTTCCTCGACGGCGTCGACCCCGTGGCGTTCCCCCCACCGGCGGCCGCACCGTCGGCGCCGGTCTCCGCCGCGGGACGGGCAGCACCCGGCCGGGTCGGACGCGCCGCCGCCCGCTTCGCCTGCGCCGCGAGCTCGATCTCCGCCTGCTCGGCCTGCTTCGCCGACCAGTACGCCTGCTCGGTCGCGACCGTCGTGCCCTTGAGGAAGGCGAGCTGCTCGAGCACCTCGTCCTGTGCCTCCTGGCCGGCCTGCAGCGCCGACTGCGCGTCGGCGGCGACGTCGTTCGCGGCGTCGAAGGCGTCCTTCGTGGCGTCCGTGGCGTCCGTGAGGGCCTTCGTCGCCTGACGCTGCTGCGCCGCGAGGGAGTCGACCGTGCGGCGGTCGGCCTGTGCTCGCTCGAGCACGGTGGCCGATCGCTCCGACAGGTGTGACATCGTGCCGACCTGGTAGAGCAGGTCGTCGACGTCACGCGAGTCGACGAGCATCGAGGTCGACAGGTCACCGCCACCCGACCGGGACAGCTCGACGACGAGCGCCGCGACCTGACCGGCCGACTCGTCCGCCGCGGCCTTCGCCCGCTCCGACTCCGCGGTGAGGCCGTCGAGCGTGTCCTTCGCCTGCTGCTGCCGGGAGGCCGCCAGGGCGTACGTCTGCCCGGCCTCCTGCACGGTCGCACCGGTGCGGTCCACCCGGTCCTGCAGCGTCGCCATCCGGGCGGTGAGCGCGTCGACGGTGCGCTGCTGCTCCGCCTGGTCGTCCTTCGCCGCCTGCACGTCCTTCCACGACGGAGCGGACGGTGCGGCCTGGGCGGGGACGGCGACCGCGACGGACAGCCCGAGGCTGAGCATCGAGACGGTGGCGATCCCGCAGACCAGGGAACGTGCAGGCTTCTTCATCGGGTCAGTGCCTCCTGGCAGTGCTCGTGCTCATACCGAGATCCCCCCGCGCTGCCATGAAGGGGACGGGGTCGACGGCTGCGCCGTTCACCCGGGTCTCGAAGTGCAGGTGGCAGCCGGTCGACCAGCCGGTCGAACCGACCTGGGCGATCTGCTGGCCGGCTGTGACGTGCTGCCCGGAGGAGACCATGATCCCGCCGTCGACGATGTGCCCGTAGGCCGTCGAGATGCCGCCGCCGTTGTCGAGGATGACCTCGTTGCCGTACCCGCCGCCGTTCCCCGCGAAGGTCACCGTGCCGGATGCCGCTGCGTAGATGGGCGAGTAGCAGGCCGGGGCCAGGTCGACGCCCGCGTGCAGTGTGTAGACGTGCGTGTACGGGTCGACGCGCAGGCCGTACGGGCTCGACTGGTAGCCGGCGGCGGGCCGGACCCACCCGGACGAGGCCGCGGGGACGTTCCCGGTCGCGGGTGCGGGCACTCCGGCCGTCGCGGCCGGCGGTAGTGCCTTCGCCGCTTCGGCAGCCGCCGCGGCGCGGGCCGCCGCCAGGCGGGCCTGCCGCGCCTTCTCGGCGCGGACGCCCTTCTCGTACTGGGCCTGCGTCGTCTCGGTCTTCGACGTCAGGGCGGCGAGCTGGGCCTCCAGGCGGTCCTGGTTCGCCTGCTGGGCGGCGACCGCGGCCTGCGCCTGGTCGGCCGCGTCCTGCGCAGCACGCATCTTCGCCTGGGCCTCGTCGGCGAGGTCACCGAGGGCGTCCTCGGCGACCTTCGACTTGTCGGCCAGCGCCTGCGCGGTGCCGCGGTCCTGGCTCGCCTCGGAGTAGATGCCGTCGGCCTGTTCGGTGAGCTTCGACATGGCGCCGAGTTCGTACAGCAGGTCGCCGGAGGCCGAGGGCTTCGTGAGGAGGTCCGTGGTGACGTCCTCGGCGTTCGAGCGGCCGAGCTGCGCGGCGAGCTGTCCCGCCTGCGCCTCGGACGCGGAAGCCGTCTTGGCCGCCTCGTCCGCCTGGGCCTGGAGCTTCCGCTGCTCGAGCGCCTTGCGGTCGTACTCCGTCTGGGCGTCCTGGTAGGCCGTCCCGGCAGCAGCGGCGGCCTTCTCCTTGGCGGCGGACGCGGACTCGAGCTGGGCGATGAGGCCCTTGATCTCGGAGACCTTCTCGGACTGTGCGGCCTGCGACTGCTTGGCGGCCTGCACGTCGTCCCAGCTCGGGTAGCTCGCGGCGGAAGCGGCGCCGCTCGGCACGAGTGCCACGAGGGCTCCGGCCGCGAGGACGACGGACACCCCGGCGGCGACGAAGCGGCGGCGGGGGCGAGCGGGCGATGAGGATGTCGTCATGGTCTCGATCTCGTAACGGTGCGGTGCGGCGTGCGTCACACTGTCAACAAACGCAACAGTAACAACACGACCGAGCCCGGGGACACCCCCCGTGGAGGGGTGAGTGGCCGCTGTCGATGGTTCCACCGCGGCGGGCGTCACCGTGGGACACCGCTCGGCTCGCTTGCTGAAGGTCCGTCGAGGTGCACGTCCTGAGCGGTGCGGGAGTCAGCACGCTCGGACGTGCGGGAACACCCGCGACACGCCGAAGGACGGCGTCGGACGGGCTCGATTTGGCAAGAGGGCCGACCGTCCGTATGCTTGTCCATCGGTAGCGCGATGCACTGCTTGCGGCCCCATCGTTTAGTGGCCTAGGACACCGCCCTTTCACGGCGGCAGCACGGGTTCGAATCCCGTTGGGGTCACTCCTCATCGGGGGGACAGCAAGCAGAACAGAACGAAACCGAGCAAGATCAGCAATAACAGCAATTCCACATGGCCCTGTAGCGCAGTTGGTTAGCGTGCCGCCCTGTCACGGCGGAGGTCGCGGGTTCAAGTCCCGTCAGGGTCGCCACGGCTGGGTAGCTCAGTTGGTAGAGCGTTCGACTGAAAATCGAAAGGTCCGCGGATCGACGCCGCGTCCAGCCACGGTGAAGAGCCCCTCACGAGAGTGAGGGGCTCTTTTGCGTTGGTGGGGCCGGCCAGCCCGCGGTCGCGGTCGCGGTTCGGTTCGCGGTCGCGGTTCGGATCGTCCCCGCACAACAGGACGCGGCTCGAACCGCGGGGATCCACGGTTCGAGCCGCTTTCTGTTGTGCGGCGTCGGCCAGGAGGCTCCTCCCGGCCGGGCAGCGCGGCCTACGCCTCGCGGGTCTTCGGGCTGCTGTCGTTCGTCTTCGCCGGGTCGCGCTCGACGACACCACCGAGGGCGTCGTCGATGCGGCTCATCAGCTCGGCCGGGATCTGCACCCCGGCAGCGCCGGCGTTGTCGTGCACCTGCTCCGGTCGCGAAGCGCCGATGATCGCCGACGCCACGTTCTCGTTCTGCAGGACCCACGCCACGGCGAGCTGCGCCATCGAGAGACCCAGTTCGTCGGCGATCGGCTTGAGCTCCTGCACGGCCGAGAGGACCTCGTCGTTCATGAAGCGCTCGATCATCTTCGCGCCGCCCTTGTCGTCGGTGGCGCGCGAGCCCTCGGGCAGCGGCTGCCCGGGCTGGTACTTGCCCGTCAGGACGCCCTGCGCGATCGGCGACCAGACGATCTGCGAGATGCCGAGCTCCTTCGAGGTGGGGACGACCTCCTCCTCGATGACCCGCCACAGCGCGGAGTACTGCGGCTGGTTCGAGATGAGCTGGAACCCGAGGTCCTTCGCCAGTGCGGCACCGGCACGGAGCTGGTCGGCCGTCCACTCGGAGACGCCGACGTACAGGACCTTGCCCTGGCGCACGATGTCGGCGAACGCCTGCATCGTCTCCTCGAGCGGCGTCTCGTGGTCGAAGCGGTGCGCCTGGTACAGGTCGACGTAGTCGGTCTGCAGGCGGCCGAGGGAGCCGTCGATCGACTCGAGGATGTGCTTGCGCGACAGCCCGGTGTCGTTGTGGCCCTTGGGACCGGTCGGCCCGAAGACCTTCGTGGCGATCTCGAGCGACTGGCGGCGCTCGCCCTTCAGCGCTTCACCGAGGACGGTCTCGGCGCCGGTGTTGGCGTAGACGTCCGCGGTGTCGAACGTCGAGATGCCGACCTCGAGGGCGGCCTTGACGCAGGCGATCGCCGCGTCGTTCTCGACCTGGGAGGCGTGGGTGAGCCAGTTGCCGTACGTGATCTCGGAGACCTTGAGGCCCGAGTTGCCGGGGTAGCGGTACTCCATGTGCTGTCACTCCTGTCGTGGCCGCTTCGGTGCGGCACCGCCCGTGACGGTAGTCCTCAGCGGGTGAACCGCCTCTGCAGCGGCCCACACACCAGTACGCTGAAGTATCAGTGGCGGCCGGACACGACGAAACCCCGGCGATGTGGCCGGGGCCAGGGATCGTTCCGGGGTCTTCAAGGGGATGCTACACCGGAGGGGAACGATGACGGAAGGACGTCTACGGCCGCAGGATCACCGCGTGCTCGCCGAACTCCTCACCGCGGCGCGCTTGTCCTCCTACGAGCGATCCATGGACTCACGTGGAGGAGCGCTGCGGTTGTACGAGTGGAACATGCGTGCCGCAGCGAGCGTGATGGAACTCACCGGGATGGTCGAGGTCCTGTGTCGAATTCGCTCGACCGGGAGTTACGTGCCTGGGCGGCTCGCCGTGGAACGGAGGGCGACCTCTGGTTCGACTCGGTGCCCTTGGACTCGCACGGCCGAGCGGATCTCGCGAAGGCTCGTGTGCGGGCCGCGCGCGGTACCCGCAGGGAGGAAGCACACGGGCGCGTTGTCGCTGAGTTGACCTTCGGCTTCTGGCGCTACCTCGTCGAGTCCAGATACCACACGTCCCTCTGGGTCCCGGATCTCCACCGGGCCTTCCCGTACGGACCCGCTGATCTCCGATCCCGGAGGAACGAGGTGAAACGCCGGCTGCAGCAACTGCACTTCGTCCGCAACCGCGCGGCTCACCACGAGCCGATCCACCAGCGAGACCTTCGCCGGGACCACGACTACGCGATCGAACTGCTCCGCTGGGTCAGCCCGATCGCCGCCGAGTGGGCGTCCGCGACGACGAGCCTCCCCGCGGTCCTCGACGCCCGCCCCAGCCCCTGAGGTGCAGGATCGCAAGGGACGCGGTGCGCGGATGCACCGCCGGGAGCAAGGGAGCATCCATGACCGGACCCAGTGTGCTGTTCATCGGCGGGAGCGGCGTCATCAGCGCCGCCTGCGTCCGCGAGGCGGTGGACCAGGGCTTCGACGTCAGCGTGCTCAACCGGGGCACGACGGAGAAGCGGGCGCTCCCGGACGCGGTGACGCGCCTCCAGGCCGACGTGTCGGACCGCGACGCCGTCGCGTCGGCGCTCGGCGACCGCACGTTCGACGTCGTGGCGGACTTCGTGGCGTTCACGCCCGACCAGGTGCAGGCCGACATCGACCTGTTCGCCGGGAAGACCAGGCAGTACGTCTTCATCAGCTCGGCCTCGGCGTACCAGACCCCGCCGACGCACCTGCCGGTGACGGAGTCGACGCCGCTGAAGAACCCGTACTGGCAGTACTCGCGGGACAAGATCGCGTGCGAGGACCTGCTCGTCGCGGCCTACCGGCAGGACGACTTCCCGATGACGATCATCCGGCCGTCGCACACCTACGACGAGACGCTGCTGCCGTTCGACGGCGGGTGGACGGTCGTGGACCGCATGCGCCGCGGCAAGCCGGTCATCGTGCCGGGCGACGGGACCTCGCTGTGGACACTCACGCACGTGCGGGACTTCGCGGTCGCGTTCGTCGGGGTGCTCGACCGGGCGGAGGCGATCGGCGAGGCGTTCCACATCACCGGCCAGGAGTCGCCGACGTGGGACCGCATCCACCAGGAGGTCGCAGCCGCGGCGGGAGCGCCCGAGCCGACGATCGTGCACGTCCCCTCGGACGCGATCATGGCCGCCGACGCCGAGTGGGGCGCCGGGGTCGTGGGCGACAAGGCGAACAGCATGGTCTTCGACAACAGCAAGGTGCGGACGCTCGTGCCGGGCTGGGCGGCGCGGACGACGTTCCGCGAGGGTGCCCGCGAGCTGGTCGCCTGGTACGACGCCCACCCGGAGGCGCAGGTCGTCGACGAGGAGAAGGACGCACTCATGGACCGCCTGGCCGAGGCGTACGCGCCGGGCCGCGTCTAGCGAGCGCCGTCGGACGGGAGGCGCGGCCGGTCTGGCCCCGCGCCTCCCGTCCGGCGCGCGGCAGGCTCCGGCCGCCGCGGCGCGCGAGGTGCGGAACGCGGCGCGCACTGGCGGGGCACAACAGGAACCGGCTCGAACCGCGGACGTCCGTGGTTCGAGCCGGTTCCTGTTGTGCGGGTGCGGCTCGCGCCGGCCGGCGTTCGGCGCCGGCCAGCCGGCTGGCCGCCGCTCAGGCGCCGCGCGTGGCGGGGGCGCGGAGGACCGCGCCGAGGGCCTGCATCGCGGTGCCGATCTCCTCGTCCGTGACGACGAGCGGCGGGGCGAAGCGGATCGTCGAGCCGTGCGTGTCCTTCACGAGCACCCCGCGGTCCGCGAGGTCCGCCGCGACCTCCTTGCCGGTGCCGAGCGCGGGGTCGATGTCGATCCCGGCCCACAGTCCGGCGACCCGGTGTGCGACCACGCCCTCGTCCATGAGCTCGTCGAGGTACCCGCGGAGCACCGGTTCGCCGTCGAGCGCCCGCTGCTGGAAGGTGCCCTCGGCGAGCATCGCGACGACCTCGGTGCCGACGGCCGCGGCGAGCGGGTTGCCGCCGAAGGTCGACCCGTGCTCCCCGGGGCGCAGGACCCCGAGCACGTCCGCGCGCCCGACCACGGCCGAGACCGGGACGATGCCACCGCCGAGCGCCTTGCCGAGCGTGATGAGGTCCGGGGTCACGCCGACGCGCTGGACGGCGAGGGTGTGCCCGGTACGGCCGAGCCCGGACTGGATCTCGTCCGCGATGAACAGCGCACCGAACTCGTCGCAGACCGCGCGGACCGCGGGCAGGTAGTCCGCCGGCGGGATCACCACGCCGCCCTCGCCCTGGATCGGCTCGAGCAGCACGGCCACGACGGTGTCGTCCATCGCGTCCCGGAGCGCCGACGCGTCGCCGTACGGGACGGTCCGGAAGCCCGGCGTGTACGGACCGAAGTCCGCCCGCGCCGAGGGGTCGTCGGAGAACGAGATGATCGTCGTGGTGCGGCCGTGGAAGTTCCCGCTCGCGACGATGACCGTGGCCTGCCCCTGCGGGACGCCCTTGACGCGGTAGCCCCAGGCTCGGGCGACCTTGATCGCGGACTCCACCGCTTCGGCGCCGGTGTTCATCGGCAGCATCATCTCGGTGCCGGTGAGCTCGGTGAGGGCGGTGGCGAACGGGCCGAGCCGGTCGGTGACGAACGCCCGGCTCGTCAGCGTCACGCGGTCGAGCTGGTCGCGGGCCGCGGTGAGGAGGCGCGGGTTGCCGTGCCCGAAGTTCACCGCCGAGTACGCGGCGAGTCCGTCGAGGTAGGTGCGGCCGTCGACGTCGGTGACGGTCGCCCCCCGATCCGGACGCGATGACGACCGGCAGCGGGCTGTAGTTGTGGGCGAGGGTGCGGTCCTCCACGGCGAGCGCGGCGGCCGTGTTCGCCCCGAGCGCGCCGGCCATCAGGACCGCGCCACCGAGGTGCCGGTGCCGACGGGGTGCAGGTCGAGCGTGCAGCACTTCACGCCACCGCCACCGAGGAGCAGCTCGGACAGGTCGACGCCGATCGGGTTGTAGCCCTTCTCGCGGAGCTGCGAGGCGAACGTGGTGGCCCGGGAGGCGATCACGACGTTGTACCCGTCGGAGTACGAGTTGAGCCCGAGGATCGCGGCGTCCTCCTCGGTGGCGATGATCGCGTCCGGGAAGCGCTCGCGCAGGATGGCGAGGGACGGCTCGTCGAAGGCGCTCTCGAGGTACGCGATGTTCGACTTCCCCTCGGCGTCGGGCACCGGGTCGAGCGCAGCGATGGCGGTGTCCAGGTGGTAGAAGCTCGGGTTGATCAGCTTCAGGGTGACGACCTCGCGGCCGTACACCCGGGCGAGCTCCTCGTGGGAGGTGCTGTCCGAACGGAACCCGGTGCCGGCGTAGATGGTGTCGCCGATGAGGAGGAAGTCGCCCTCGCCCTCGTTCGTCTCCTCGGGCTCGGCGACGGTCAGGCCGGCCTGGCGGAACCAGTCCATGTACGCCGGACCCTCGGGCTGGCGCTCCGGGTACTGGAACTTCGCGCCGTACGCGACACCGTCGAGCACGAAGCCGCCGTTGGCCGCGTAGACCATGTCCGGCAGGCCCTCGACGGGCTCGATCTGGTGGATCTCGAAGCCGAGCTGCTCGTAGACGTCGACGAGGGACTGCCACTGCTCGACGGCCTTCGAGGTGTCGGTCGGCTCCTCCGGGTGCATCCAGGGGTTGATCCGGTAGCTGACCGTGTAGTGGGTCGGCTTGCACATGAGGATGGTGCGCTTGGTGGCCGTGCGCTGCGGAACGGCGGTGGGCTGGGGTGCGGTGTTCGACACGAGGTCCTCCAGGACCGGGGCCCGAGCCTGCCAGGAACCACCACGGTGAGAGCTCCGACGAGACGCAGGCTCACTCGCCGGAGGCGGACCAGGTCGACGCCTGTCCTGAGTCTGGCACAGGAGGGAGGTCCGGCACAGCACCGACGCCGCGCTCCGGGCGCACGATTCCTGCGTCGGACGTGCTGGTCTCGCAAGGAGCCCGCGTAGGATCGGGACAATGGATTCGCTCGACCACCGCATCCTCGACCAGCTCCGGGAGAACGCCCGCGCGGGCTACGGCGAGATCGGTTCGGTCGTCGGGCTCTCCGCCTCCGCCGTGAAGCGTCGCGTCGACCGACTCGTGGCCGACGGGGTCATCCAGGGCTTCACGATCAAGGTCGACCCCGCGGTGGACGACCGCGGCACCGAGGCGTGGGTCGAGCTGTACTGCCGCGGCACGGTCTCACCCGACGAACTCCGCACGCTCCTCGACGCCGTGCCCGAGGTCGTCGACGCCGGCACCGTCACCGGCAGCGCTGACGCCGTCGTGCACATGCGGTCGCGGGACCTCCCGGCGCTCGAGGAAGCCCTCGACCGGGTCCGCCTCGCGCCCCAGGTCGACCACACCCGTTCGGCGATCGTGCTGTCGAAGCTCGTCAGCCGCGGCTCCGACTGAGCCCGGTGCGGAGCTTCGCGACCATGGGACGGACGACGACAGCCGGGAGGCAGGGCACGCCTCCCGGCTCGACCACCGCCCGGCGGATGGTCACCGCTGCGGCCGTCGCGTACGTCGTCAACTGCCTGTGGGGCACCGCCGTGGCGGTGCGCCTCATCCGCACCCGCAGGCTGCGGGTCGTCCACCACGGCCTGTTCGTCGTCACCGCGGCGCTGACCGGTGCCGCCGCGACGACGCCGATGTGGACGCGGTCGCGGGCCGGCCTGTTCCTGCTGCCCGCGCTCGTGCCGCTGGCGCTCGCTCCACGGACCGACCCCCCGCAGCGGAGCACACTGGAAGACCGCGGTCGCCGCGGCGCCGTCCTACCTGGGGGGCGGTCCTCCTGCGGCGCTGACCGCCCCAGCCGACCCAGTCCGAAGGACAGCAGTGGAACTCATCGAGGCCATCCGGCGCCGTCGCACCACCAACGGGGCGTTCCTGCCCGACCCGGTGTCCGAGGAGCACCAGCGACTGCTGGTCGAACTCGCGGGTCGCGCCCCCCTCGCAGCTGAACAGCCAGCCGTGGCGGTTCGTCCTGGTCGAGGAGCGCGAGACGATCGACCGGATCGCCGACATCAGCGGTCGGACGATGACGAAGACCATGTCCGAGGGGACGTTCTTCGAGCGGTACAAGCCGTACTTCCGGTTCTCGCAAGCGGAGATGGACGAGCGCCGCTCCGGCATGCTCTTCGACAAGCTCCCCGCGCCGCTGCGCCCGTTCACGAGCCAGGTGTTCACCAGGCGCGGGCAGTTCCTCATGAACGCGCTCCGGGTGCCGCAGACCCTCGGCGAGGAGAACCGGAAGCTCGTGGCCGGCTCGCCGCTGCTCCTCGGGGTGATGCTCGACCGGGACGAGTACCGGAAGGAGGCCCGCAACGCCTTCTACTCGGTGTTCAGCATGGGCGCCGCGATGGAGAACATCTGGCTCGCCACGACCGAGCTCGGTCTCGGCATCCAGTTCGTCTCGTTCCCGATGGAGATCGAGGAGTCGTGGAACGAGGTGGAGCAGCTGCTCGAGGTGCCACCGGAGCTCGAACTGATGGCCGTCTACCGGATCGGGTACACCCCGCCGGAGCGTCGCCGGCCGGCGATCGACTGGGTGTCGAACGAGCGGAAGCGGCCCTCGCAGTACGTGTTCCGCGGCACGTGTGCGACGCCGCAGGAGGGCTGGGACGACGTCTCGGCCGTCGGACACCTCGACCCCGAGGCGACGGACGGGGGGCACGCGGTGACGGCGACCGTGCCTGCCGGTGGTGGTCCGGTCCTCCCGGGCGGGCCCGTCGACCCGGTCTCGGCGACCGCGCCCGCGCTGCCGGGGCGCCCGTGGATCGAGCAGGCCTGGCGCGACGTCGTCTTCGTGCACTGGCGGGTGGACGTGTCCGCGGTCGCACCGCTCCTGCCGGCCGGGACCCGACCGGACACCATGGCTCCCGACGGCTCCGACGACGGGGCGACGACGTGGGTGGGGCTCATCGCGTTCAGCTTCGAGGACACCCGGTTCCCGCCGCTCGGACCGCTCGGCCGGACCGGCGGCCTCGGCGACTTCCTCGAGGTCAACGTCCGCGTCTACACACGGGACGACACCGGACGGCGCGGCGTCGTGTTCCTGTCGCTCGACGCGGGGAAGCTGCTGCCCGCTGCCGCCGCCCGGGTCGTCACGGGGACGCCGTACCACTGGGCGCGGACCGGCCGACGGCAGGACGGCGACCGGACGGCGTACGCGGTGCACCGCCACGGGACGCACCTGCGGTCCCGTCTGGAGGTCGAGGTCGGCGATCCGATCGCCGAGCCGACCCCGCTCGAGTCGTTCCTCACCGCACGGTGGGGCATGCACGTCGGGCGGGCCGGTCGGACCGCGTGGTGGCCGAACGAGCACGACGCGTGGGTGCTGCACCGGGCGACGCTCCGCGGGCTGCGCGACGACCTGGTCCGCGCCGCCGGCCTGCCCGCCGCGCTCACCGAGCTCGAGCCGGACTCGGTGCTGTACTCCCCCCGGCGTCGTGACGCGGTTCGCGGGGCCGCGCGCCTGACCGATCGCGAGCGCGTCGGCGGGCCGGGGATCGGGGGGACACCGGCTGACACACGGGTCGCAGCGTCCGGTAGAAGGGACGCATGACACGAGTGGCTGTGGTGACCGGTGGATCGGCTGGACTGGGACGGGCCACGGTCCGGGAGCTCGCGGCACGCGGGTGGGACGTCGCCGTGCTCGCCCGTGGTGAGGACGGCGTGCGCGCGGCCGTCGCGGAGGTCGAGGCGGCCGGGCAGCGTGGACTCGCGCTCGTGGCCGACGTCGCCGACCGCCAGGCCGTCGAGGACGCCGCCGACCGCGTCGAGGCGGAGCTCGGCCCGATCGACCTCTGGGTGAACGGCGTCATGGTCGGGGTGTTCGGCAGGTTCCTCGACACCGCGCCGGAGGACTTCGAGCGCGCGACCCAGGTCGACTACCTCGGGTTCGTGAACGGCACGCGTGCGGCACTGACGCGCATGGTGCCGCGCGACTCCGGGCACGTCATCCAGGTCGGTTCGGCCCTGGGCTCGCGGGGCATCCCCCCTGCAGGGCGCCTACTGCGGGTCGAAGCACGCGATCGTCGGGTTCACCGAGTCGGTCGTCTCCGAGCTCATCGAGCAGGGCAGCAAGGTGCAGATCAGCCGGGTGGACATGCCGGCCCTCAACACGATCCAGTTCGGGTGGGTGCAGTCCTCGCTCCCGCACCACGCGCAGCCGGTCGCGCCGATCTACCAGCCCGAGGTCGGTGCCCGCGCCATCGCCGTCACCGCCGAACGCCCCCCGTCGTCGCACCTGGGTCGGGGGAGTCCACGGTCTACACGATCCTGGCCAACCGGATCAGCGGGCGCTTCGCGGACTGGTACGCGGCGAAGACACTCGTCAGCGGGCAGCAGATCCCGGACAAGGACGGCGAGGAGATCGGCGTCAACCTGTACGAGCCGGTACCCGGTGACCACGGGGCGCACGGGGCCTTCGACGAGCAGTCGCACGACTGGTCACCGCAGACCTGGTGGGTCGAGCACCGCCGACTCGGCAACGGGATCCTCGGAGCGGCGCTCGGCGTCGCCGGGGTCGCCCTCGCCACCGCGGCAGGACGCCGCCGATGAGCCGCCGGACCAGCACCACCGGGGTGGACCGCGCCGCCGTCGTCGAGGTCCTCCGCGCCGGCATCGGTGTGGCGCACCTGCTCGGGGCACGGCGGGCGCTCGGTCGCCCCGCGGTCCTCGGGCGGGTCCTCGGCGTCCGGCAGCTCGCGCAGGCGACGATCACGGGACGTGCCGGGACCCCGGAGGCCCACACGCTCGGCGCCGTCGTGGACGCCGTGCACGGGCTCACGATGGTCCCGCTCGCGCTGTTCGACCGGCAGTCCCGACGCTTCGCGGTCCGGCAGGTGTGGATCGCCACGCTGCTGACGGTGTTGGAGGTCGCCCTCGTGGGGACCGGGCGCCGCCGCTGATCGTCCACCCGTCGGCGCGACTGGTATACATCACACCCATGTGATGTTCATGGCCGCGCGTCATCATCCAGGAGTCCGTACACACTCCAGGAAGGTGCACCATGAACATCCGCCCAGTCCTCGTCGGCTCGGCTGCCGTGCTCGGCACGTGTCTGCTCGCCCCCCGCGGTCCTCACCGCCCCGGCGAACGCCGCTCCGCTCGCGCCGACCGTGCGCACCGCTGCTGCGGCCGCCGCGTCCTCCGTCGTCACCGACGTCGTCCAGGAGCAGCACGCCTCCGGCGCGAAGCGATGGGTGCGCCTCGCCGTCAGCGTCTCCGCGCGGGCCACAGTCCTGCTCCGCGACGCCTCTGGTGATGTCGTCCAGGCCGAGTCGGCGACGCCGCAGCACGACGCCGTCTTCCGGCTCGAACCCACGGGAGCGGACACGGCCCGGTACACGATCGTCGCGAACGGCACGGAACGGCCCGTCGACGTGGACTTCCACGGTCTCGGTCTGAGTGCACCCGTCGACCAGACCGACGAGCGCGGCCTCGAGCGCCTCCGCCGGGCGATCGTCGCTGGCGACACCGAGCACGGGATCCGGTACCGCGCGGTGCCGGGAGCGGAGGTCGAGGTCTCCGCGAACGGTCGGACCGAGACCGCCGTGGCCGGCGCCGACGGCATCGCCACCGTCCACGTCCACTTCGTCCGCGGTGAGAACGAGGTCTCGGTACGTCAGACCCTCGGGAACGCGTCCTCGGACGTGGACGTGGACCACTACCGCTTCGACGGCGACGAGGCCGGCGGTGGTGACGGCGGCGGCCACCCGGGACCCGGCGAGGGCTCCGGCGACGGCGGCGGGCACCCCGGCCCCGGTGAGGGCGACGGCGGCGGGCACCCCGGCCCCGGTGAGGGCGACGGCGGCGACGACGGGTCGACCATCCCGTCCGACGACGCGTTCTCCGTCGACGTCGACCGTGCCCACCCCCTGCAGCCCGTCGACGGGAAGGTGACCGTCAGTGGGACCGCCACCCGTGGTGCGGTGACCGTGACGGACGCCGAGGGCGTGCCGCTGGGGACCGCGCCGGTGCAGGACGGGCGGTGGCGCGTCGACGTGCCCGCGACGGAGTCCGGCGTGCTCGTCCTGCGCTTCGACCTGCGACCGGAGCCCGGCGGCCAGGTCAGCGACAGCGTGCGGCAGGCCTTCGTCGTCGCGGCACAGCCGAGCACCCCCCTTCACCTTCGAGCAGGCGGCGGAGTACCAGCGCCACGACGGGCTGGTGCACTTCGAGGGCACCGCGCCGGAGGGCCGCCTGGTCGTCTTCCGTCTGCGCGAGAAGATCGGTGAGACCCGCGCGTCCGGCGGTCGCTGGTCGATCGACGTCCCGCTCGCTGCGGGGCACCACGGTGTGCGGTTCCTGTTCGTCCCGGACGGCTCCGGGGCCACGGAGGAGAAGACCGCGCTCGTGCACGTCGTCGACTGAGGACGGGGACGCCGACGCGACGGAGCCCCGCCGGCCAGGTGGTCGGCGGGGCTCCGTCGTGCGCGGGGGCCGGGGCTACTCGACCTCGGACGCCGGGTCCTCGGCCTCGACACCGGTCTCGTCGAGACGGTCACGGAGGTGGTCGGCCATCACGCCGGCGCCCTCGTCGCCGTGGTCGTGCTGGACCTGCTCCACGAGGCCGTGCAGCTTGTCGTCGTTCGTCGCGTCGTTCGCACCGTCCATGATCGGCTCGGTCTGGACGCCGTTGTCACGCTCTCCTGCAGTCATGGTCGCGACGTTACGCCGCTCCGGCAGTGCCCTCACGGGGATGCCCCAGGTCCACGCGGTCAGAGCCGGAGGCGGGCGAACTCCGGGTCGACGTCGCCGTGACGGTGGGCCGTGACGATGACCGTCTGCTCGCGGAGGTAGTGCGCCATCTCGACGACACCGGCCTCGACGACGGGCGCGTCGTGGATGGCGGTGTCGATGCCGGCGCCGAGCGCTTCCTCGACCGCGAGGGGGGTCCCCGCCGAGCAGCCGGATCCGGGAGCCCGGCCCGGCGAACGCGGTGTGCGGCCGCGGTTCGAAGCCCTGGGACAGCACGATGTCGATCGCGTCCTGCGGTTCGTCGGTGCCACCCGACCAGTCCTCGCGGAAGAGGGCACCGGACGCCGCCCGGGCGAGGAACTCCTCGTCCGTCTCCACCAGGTGGTCGACCACGTCGAGCGGTGACCGACGCCCCGCGAACAGCTGGGTCAGCGGGCCGGGCAGCGCGCGGGCGGTGCTGAGCAGGACGTGCGCGCGGGCGGCGGTCGCGGCGGCGAGGGTCCGGACGAGCTCACCCGTCCCGACGCCCTCGGACTGCCGGACGACCACGGACTGCGGGCGGTACCGGAGCACGTTCCGCTCGACCCGGAGGTCGGCGGTGTCGCGGGAGCGGCCGAACCGGGTCTGCCGGGCCTCCGCGTCGCTCGTCGCACCGGCACGGACCAGGTCGAACTCCTCGAACGACAGCCCGCTGCGGGCGGCCTCGATGAGCGCGGTGACCCGCGGCGGCAGGCCGTGCAGCTGGATGCTCTTGTGGACCGCGCGCGGGACGGGTGCCCAGTGACCGAGCACGGCGACGGACTCCGGTCCCCCCGCGTGCGGCACCCGCGCCGACCGCGGCGCGCCCCCCATCCCCCCGGCCGGCTGTCGTCCGACGACCGGGTCCGTGGTCGGCCGGTTCACCACGAGGGAACCAGCGGCCACGCGGTCCGTCCACGCCGCGACCTCGTCGACGTCGAGCGTGTGCAGGGCCTCCACCAGGCCGTGTTCGGCGCCGTTCTGGATCGCGATCGCCTCGTCGAGGGTCTCGACGTGCACCACACCGAGCACGGGGACGGCCGCGGCGGTCTGCGCGAAAGCGCTGCCGGGACGGACGCCGACGCGGACGCCCGGCGACCAGAGCCGACCGGACTCGTCGAGGACGGTGGGCTCGACGAGCCAGGACTCCCCCCGGCGCGAGTTCGGTCAGCGCGGCGCGGGCGGCGCCGGTCGGTTCGACGAGGAGCGGTCCCACCTGTGCGGCGGGGTCCGTCGGCCAGGCGACCCGGAGCGCGCGGGTGGCGTCGGCGAGCTGACGACGGAAACGGTCGTCCTCGCCGACGGACCCGACCAGGACGACGAGCGACACCGCGCGGGCCGCCTGGCCGGACTGACCGAACGCCGAGGCGACCACGTCGCGCACCGCCTGGTCGACGTCCGCCGCCGGGGTCACCACGGCCGCGTTGACCGCTCCGGTGTCCGCGATCAGCGGGAGGCCCGCCCGCCACCAGCGGAAGGACCGGGCGGTGTCGGAGGAGCCGGTGAGCAGCACCCGGTCGACCGCGGGGTGGGCGACGAGGTCACGGCCGAGTTCGTCGACGTCGAGGTCGACGAGCTGCAGGAGCGAGTGCGGGACCCCGGCGTCCCAGAGCACGTCGGCGAGCACGGCGCCGGACCGCTTGGCGAGGGGGGGACGGCTTCAGCACGACACCGCTGCCGGCCGCGAGCGCCGAGAGCACCCCGTCGGCGGGCGTCGCGACCGGGGAGTTCCACGGCGGGACGACCACGGTCAGACGCGGTGGGACGAAGACGGCGCCGGCGACGTCGGTCAGGTGCCGGGCACGGTCGGCGGCGTGGTGCGCGGCGTCGACCGCTGCGCTGACCTGCCGGTCGGCGTCGGTGAGGGTCATCGCGGTCTCGGCGACCACGACCTCGACCAGGGCTGCGCGACGGACCTCGAGCTGGTGGGCGACGAGGTCGAGCAGCTCGGCACGGTCCTGGGGATCCTGCCGCCCCCCAGTTCACGCCCGCCTGGGCTGTCCGGGCGATGGTCCGTTCGAGTCGCTGACGGTCGGTGACCCGGGCACCGCGGATCGTCGCGGTGCCGAGCTGCGACCGGGGCACCCGACGGAGCAGGTCGGCCGCCCACTCCCGGTTCGCGGCGACGGTGGGGTCGGTGTCCGCTGCGGGTGGGTGCACGACGGTGATCGGGGGGAGGACCGAGGGGCGCACGGCGGTCCTGCATGCGGAGGGTCGTCGGCGCCGGGTCGTCGAGCGCGGCGACGGCGGTGGTGAAGCGCTCGCGTTCCCGTGCGGCCACGGCGTCGTCCGTGCCGATCGAGAACGCCGTCGAGGTCGCACCCTCGCGGAGCCGTCGGGCGAGGTACGGGATCGCGGCGTCGAACTCGTCGGGCTGCACGACCGGGGTGCTGACGATGACGGTCCCGAGGTCGGCCCGGACGGCGTCGAGGGCGGTGCCCGCCGTCCCGAGGAGCACCTCGACCTCGAGTGCGTCGCCCACCCCGCGGCGGTCGGCGAGCACCCGCGCGGCGGCGATCGCGAACAGGTCGTGTCCGGCGAGCGTCACCCGGACCGCGTCGGTGTGCTCGGGCGTCAGCGCCGCGTCGAGCAGGCGGAGGAGGGCGGTGTCCGTCGCCTGGCGCGTCGCGTACGTGGCCAGGGGACGGTCGTGGACGAGCGCGTCGGCCAGGCCGGACGCACCGCGTGCACCGGCGACGAGTCGGACCCGGACCGGTGCCCCACCACGGTGGCGCCGCGCCGTCGCCCACTCGGTCAACGAGGCGAGCACCCCGGCGCTGTCGGGGAGGTCGGCCGGCAGGGTGATCCCGGCGGTGGTGTGGGCGAACTCGTCCATGTCGAGCAGCTCGCGGAAGACCGCCGCGGTCAGGTCGAGGTCGCGCGGGTCACCGGTCCGGAACGTGATCATGCTGTCCCCCCGCGACGGCGGCGCGGACCACCGGGACGAGCCGTTCGACGGCCTGCTCGGTGGCGGTGTCGAGCGCCCACGGCGACGACGGCGGCAGGACCTCGGACACCGCGAAGGACACGGCCGGCACGTCGGGACGACCGAGCAGGTCGGTGATCCAGCGGAGGCGGCGAGCACTCTCGTCCGGGCCGAGCACGGCCGGGCCGAGCGGGACGACGTCGAGGCGGCTGCCGGTCCCGGCGACCTTGGCGAGCGCCGACCCGAGCCGCGCGGGTGGCGCGTCGACCACCAGGTGCCCGGCGAGTCGTCGCAGCACACGTCGCGCGGACGGGATGACGGCCCACGGTGCCATGGTCGCGAACCCGCCGCCGACCGTGACCGCTCCGCGGAGGTACCAGGCGAGGAAGTCGGGGACGTCCCGGCTGGCCTTCTCGAGGTTCCGCGCCGCGACCTTCGGGTCGTCAGGGCGGATCACCTTGTCGATGAACCCGCGGGCGAAGTCGAGACCGCGGTCGTCGCGCAGGACCTCGGCGAGTCGGGCCGCCCCGGCGTCGGGCTTCGCGCCCCGGGAGGCGTCCAGCCACCGCCCGACGAGGGCGAGTGCGTCGTCGGTGCAGTCCTGGAGGCGTGCGGGCGGCATGCTCTCGATCGTAGGCCGCTCCCCCCGACGTCTCCTCGGAGGCCGCCGTGTGCCGCCCAGGAGTCAGCCGGACGGATGATCCTCGGCCCCGACCGCCGCCGCCGTCGATACGCTGGCCCGATGGTGGAGCACGGCGTCGACGGCCACGACTGGGCCACGTGGGACGCGTTCCACGACGTCTGGCGCGGCCTCGACCGGGCGCTGGACCTGGCCGTGCAGCGCGGTGCGGGCATCTCCGTGCCCGAGTTCGAGATCCTCATCGGGCTGCACCGCGACCCCGAGCACCGCCTGCGGGTCCGCGACGTGGCCGCCGGCATCGGGTGGGAGAAGTCGCGCGTCAGCCACCAGGTCACGCGCATGGTCGCCAGGGGACTCGTCGAGCGCGCCGACTGCCCGTCGGACGGCCGCGGCAGCTGGGTGGTCATGACCCCGGACGGCCGCCGGGCGGTCCTCGCCGGCATCCGCGCGCACACCGCCGCCCTCGAGCAGCTGTTCTGGAGGCCCGTGGCGGCGGATGCGGAGACCCTCCGGTCGGTCTCGCACCGCGTTCTCGACGCGCTCGGTCCGGTCGACACCGACACCGACACCGAGGGCGGGCCCGATCCGGGAGACACCTGACCGTGCCCGGGACGGGCGTGGGAGGATGCCTCCGATCGACCTCGTGGGGGGAGCAGATGGACACCGACGGTTCGCCGTCCGCGCGCGCGGCACTCGTGGCGGCGTTGGACATCGTCGACGCGGCCCCGACCGAGCGCCTCGAACGCATCGTCCGCATCGCGCGCGACCTCTTCGCCGTGCCGATGTCGTACGTGAACCTGCTCGACGACGCGCTCCTGCACACGCTGACGCCGAACGTCCCGGGCGAGGCCACGACCGTGCCGCTCGAGTGGTCGTTCTGCCAGCTCACCGTGCAGCGGCCCGGGCCGACCGTCGTGCCCGACACCGCCGCCGATCCGCGCACCGCCGACCTGCCGGGCGTCACGAGCCGGGGCATCCGCTTCTACGCCGGTGTCCCCCCTGACCATGCCGGGCGACGTCGCCATCGGGACCCTGTGCTTGATGGACGTCGAGCCGCGGGAGTTCAGCCCCCCAGGACGAAGCGGCCCTCATCGACCTCGGTCACTGGACCGAGCGGGCCCTGGCCATGGGCCTCCAGCACGACCGGTTGCTCGAGGTCGTCGAAGCCCTCGCTCCGCAGCCCCTGGACGTGCCGGGCTACCGTCTCGCCGGCATCAGCGTGCCGTACGGCGACCTCAGCGGGGACGTACACGACTGGACTGCGGGCGACGACGCCGTGACGTTCACCCTCGCCGACATCATGGGCAAGGAGCAGCCCGCGGCACTGCTCGCCGCCGGGCTCCGCGCAGCACTCCGGCAGCACGAGGACCTCTTGCCCGTCGCAGCCGTCGCCGCGATCGAGCCGCGGATCAGCGAGGACCTCAGCCGCGCCTCGGCCTTCGCGACGCTGTTCCACGCGCGCCTGACGCCGAGCACCGGCCGTCTGGACTTCGTCGACGCCGGACACGGCCTCGTGCTGCACCTGCGATCCGACGGCACGTCGGAGATCCGCCGGTCGCGGGACCTCCCGCTCGGCCTGCACCCGGGCGGCATCCCCTTCCGGGCCGGAGCGCTCGTCCTCGAGCCCGGGGACACGCTCGTCGTCACGAGTGACGGTGCGCTCGACCTGGGCGACGGGACCATCGACACGCTGACCGACATCGGACGGACCCTGCGGCGCGCGCCGGACACCGCCGCGTTCCTCCAGACCGTGCGCCTCCGCGCCGCGGAGCACGCCGAGGACGACGTGACCGTGGCGGTGCTGGCGCGCGACGCCGACGGCTGAGCGCGAGCAGGGCGACGCGGACGGAAGGCGGTGTCGGTACCTGCCCACAGGTACCGACACCGTTGGCTCGTGCGCCTGACCCGAACAGGAACATCGAACTGCGGACGAGCCTGCCGGGTACCACCGACATCGGTGGTGTGCCGACGCGTCAGCGGGCTCCGCCTGCGAGCAGCACCGCGACCGACGCCGCCACCGCGTCGGCACCGGCGTGGTCGTCCGCCGTGATCGTCACGACCGCGCCCGCGGCCTCGTCGAACAGCTGCAGCTGCCCGTTCGCCCCGTGCATCCGCCACAGCCGGCCCGGGCCGTCCCACCCGGCGAGCGCGTACCGCTCGTACGCCGGGCTCCGTCCGGCGGCGACCCAGTCGCCGTGCATCGCCGCGACCCACTCCGGCGCGACGAGCTGCCGGTCCGCGACCCTGCCGCCGTCCCGGACGAGCCGACCCAGACGTGCGACCTCCGCCGTCCGGAGCAGGAGTCCGCCTCCGCCCGCGATGTGGCCGTTCGGGCAGCGCTCCCACTCCGCGTCGTCGATGCCGAGCGGGGTGAGCAGCCGTTCCTGCACGAAGCGGCCGACGTCGCCGACCCGGGCCCCGAGGACCCGCATGGCCGTGTAGGTGCTGGCGTTCGAGTACTGGAACACCCGCCCGTGTGAGGGTCGGCCGAGGAACTCGCGCGCCAGGTCCGGCCAGTCGGTCAGCAGGGTCGGCGACCACGGCAGGTCGACGCCGCTCGTCATGGTCAGCAGGTGACGCAGTGTGACCGCGTCGGTACCCGCTCCGAAGTCCACGTCGGTGAGGGACGCCGACACCGGAGCGTCCGGGTCGATCGCCCCGTCAGCGACGGCGATGCCGGTCGCGATGACGCAGACGCCCTTGGCGATGGACTGCACGTCCTCCCGCACGTCGGGCGTCCAGCGGTGCTCGGCGTCGTCGTCGCCCACGAGCACGTGCAGACCGTGCGCTCGGAAGCCGGTCCGGGCGACCTCGGCCACGACGGCGTCGCGGACGGTCTCGGCGCGTGTCATCCGGCCATCCTCGCGCCTCGGCGGCCGGGAGACGAGTTCGCGGGCAGCCGCCAGTAGTCTGTGCGATCGGACAGTGTTCGGGAAGCGACGAGGGGACCACCACATGTCAGTCGGACTGCTCGCCGTCGTGGACGACATCCTCAGCGCGGCCCTCAAGGCCAGCGCGAAGACCGCGGGTGTCGTGATCGACGACGCCGCCGTCACCCCGCAGTACGTGCAGGGCCTCCAGCCGGCCCGGGAGCTGCCGGTGGTCGGACGGATCGCCCTCGGCAGCCTGTTCAACAAGTTCGTCATCATCATCCCGCTGGCGCTCCTGCTGTCGGCGTTCGCGCCGTGGGTGCTGCCGTGGCTGCTCGTCATCGGCGGCACGTACCTGTGCTTCGAGGGTGCCGAGAAGGTCACCGAGTGGTTCGGCGTCCACCACGAGGCCAGCAGCGACACCACGGTCTCCGAACCGAAGCTCGTGTTCGGGGCCATCCGCACCGACCTCATCCTGAGCACCGAGATCATGCTCATCGGCCTGGCGAGCCTGGACCCGGACCTCGGCTTCTGGCCGACGCTCGGTGCCCTGGCGGTCATCGGTCTCGGCATGACCCTGATCGTCTACGGCGCCGTCGCGCTCCTGGTCAAGGTCGACGACATCGGCCTGCAGATGATGAAGAACCCGTCGCGCGGCACCCGGCGCACGGGCGCCCGCATCGTCAGCGCGATGCCCGCGGTCTTCCGGTTCATCAGCATCGTCGGGACCGTGGCGATGCTCTGGGTCGGTGGGCACCTGGTCATCGCCAACATGGCGGAGACGTTCTGGGCGGGCCCGTACGAGCTGCTGCACCACGTCGAGCACGCGGTCGAGGCCGCCGGACCCGTCGTCACGTGGATCGTCGACACCGCGATCTCAGCCGTCGCGGGCCTCGTGCTCGGCATGGTCGTCGTCGGGATCGTGCTCGGGATCGGCCGGCTGCGGGGGGCGCACGCACTGACGGGCAGGCTCGGTCCTCCCGTTCCCTGACCTCTGGCCCCCCCTGCCGGGTGGAGACTGCCGGCAGAGGCCAGGACGGCGCCGCAACCGGCGCGGAGACGCAAGGAGCAACGGTGACGGGACTCGACCGACGGACCAGGGTCCTGGGACGACTGATCGGACTGGCTTCGGTGACGCGGCGTTCCGAGGCGCAGATCATCGCCGACCAGCGACGAGTGGTCGGCCACAACGCCGTCACCGACCTGCTGCTCGGCGGCCTCGCGCCGGGGGTCGGCGTCCGCGACACGACCGCCGCCGGGCAGGACGGGCCGATCGGGGTGCGCCTGTACCGTCCGACCACGTTCACCGGGACACCGCCGCTCGTGGTCCTCCTGCACGGTGGTGGCTGGACCTCGGGCACGCTCGACACCTACGACTGGTTGGCCTCGAACATCGCACGGGACGCCCGGGTGGTCGTCGCGTCCCTCGACTACCGACTCGCCCCGCGTCACCGCTGGCCCGCCGCCGCCGAGGACTCGTACGCCGCCACCGTGGACCTCGTCGGGCGCGCGGGCGAACTCGGTGCGGACACGTCACGGGTCGCGGTCGTCGGCGACAGCGCCGGCGGCAACCTGGCCGCCGTGGTCGCGCTGATGGCACGCGACCGGTCCGGCCCCGCGATCGCGTTCCAGGCGCTCCTGTACCCGGCGACCGACCTGACGATGGCCAGTCCGTCGATCGACGAGAACGCCACCGCCCCCATCCTCACCAAGGCCGACATGCTGGCCTTCCGGCAGCACTACCTGGGCGGCGCCGACCCGCGCGAGCCGTACGCGTCGCCGTTGTCCGCGGACCTCACGGGGCTCCCGCCAGCCCTGGTGCAGGTCGCCGAACACGACCCGCTCCGGGACGACGGCCTCCGGTTCGCCGCTGCCCTGCAGGACGCTGGGGTCACCGTCCGGACCACGACCTACTTCGGCATGCCCCACGGGTTCATGGCGTTCCCGCGCATCAGTCGTGCGGTGCCCCAGGCCCTCGGAGAACTCTGCCAGGAGCTCCGCCGGGCGCTCGCCGTCGCGTGAACCGCGCCGACGGGCCGTGCCGAGGAGTCCGTCCGGATGCCGCCGGATCATCCACGCAACGAGCCCGCACAGCGGTGGACGTGGGTGCCACGTTCGGACGGCGTTACGCTTCCGCCACCCCAACCCGCGTGGCCCCGTCTCCGCCCGGTGACAGCGACGTCGCCCGGATGCCGACGGGTGCTGCACATCTGCAAGGAAGCAGGTTCCGGTGAACCCCTTCGCCCCAGCGCCCCTCGGACGGGCCCGAACCAGCAGACGCGTCATCGGCGCGACGGTGGCCGTGAGCGCAGCGGTGCTCGGCGTCGTCGCCACGACGCAGACGGCCGTCGCCGCACCGCACAGCCACGCTCCGGCAGGCGACCTCGGCCCGAACGTGCTCGTCTTCTCCCCGGACATGCCGCAGGCGGACATCCAGGCGAAGGTCGACGCCGTCTACGACCAGCAGGTCGACAACGAGATGGGGACGTCCCGGTACGCGCTGCTGTTCGAGCCCGGCACCTACGGCTCGGCCACGGACCCGCTCGACATCCGCGTCGGGTACTACACGGAGGTCGACGGCCTCGGGCAGGACCCGAGCGGCGTCACCATCAACGGCGGTGTCACCGCGACGGGCCGCAACGGCAGCGGCTCACTCGACACGTTCTGGCGGTCGGTGTCGAACCTGACCGTCCACGTGGTGCCGACCGCTGACGCATGCCACACGGGGAGCGAGATGTGGGCGGTGTCGCAAGCCGCGCCGATGCGCCGGGTGGACGTGAAGGACCACACGACGTTCATGCCGTACTGCGAGGACCCGAACTACGCCAGCGGCGGGTTCGTCGCCGACTCGAAGCTCGAGGGCGGCGCGCTGAACGGATCGCAGCAGCAGTTCTACGTGCGCAACACCGACCTCGGTGCCGGATGGTCGAACGGGGTCTGGAACCAGGTGTTCTCCGGCGACCTCAACGCCCCGGCACAGTCCTTCCCGGTGCCGCCGTACACGACACTGACGGCGACGCCGGTCTCCCGCGAGAAGCCGTACCTGTACGTCGACGGCCGCGGCGCCTACCGCGTGTTCGTGCCGCGCGCCGTGACCGACTCGGTCGGCCCGAGCTGGGCGAACGGGCACACGCCCGGCCGGTCGTTGCCCCTCAGCGACTTCTTCGTCGCGCACCCCTCGGACTCGGTCGCGAAGATCAACGCCGCCCTCGCAAAGGGGAAGAACCTGCTCGTCACGCCGGGCGTCTACGACGTCGCGAAGAGCATCTCCGTGAAGCGCGCCGACACCGTCGTGCTCGGACTCGGCCTGGCCACCCTCACCGCGCAGCACGGCGCGGTCCCGATGGTCGTCGGCGACGTGCGGGGCGTCGACATCGCCGGGCTCACCTTCGACGCCGGCACCGTCAACTCGCCGACGCTGCTCAGGATCGGCAGCGGCCACCACAAGGGCGACCGGCACCGGTCCACCGCCGGCAGCGCAGCCGACCCGACCGCCCTGCAGGACGTCTTCTTCCGCATCGGCGGCCCGCACGTCGGCAAGGCGACGACGAGCCTCGAGGTCAACAGCGACCACACGATCCTCGACGACATCTGGGCCTGGCGGGCCGACCACGGGGTCGCCGGCTCGGTCGGCTGGACCGTCAACACCGCGGACACCGGGGTCGTCGTGAACGGCGACGACGTGACCGCGACCGGCCTCTTCGTCGAGCACTACCAGAAGTACAACGTGATCTGGAACGGGGAGCGCGGTCGGACCGTCTTCTTCCAGAACGAGCTGCCCTACGACGCACCGGACCAGGCGTCGTGGCGACACCAGAAGACCGACGGATGGGCGGCGTACAAGGTGTCCGACCACGTCCGGACGCACGAAGCATGGGGCCTCGGGAGCTACATCTTTACGAACGTGGACCCGACGCTCCACGCGACGCAGTCCTTCGAGGTCCCGGACCGACCGGGCGTGGTCATGCACGACCTCACGACGGTCGCGCTCAACGCGGATGCGGGGACGATCGACCACGTCATCAACGGCCAGGGTTCCGCCGCGACGGGAGCCGTGTCCGGGCAGCCGCAGACCGTGACGCGCTACTCGAACGGGGCCGTCGAGTAGGAGCCGCGCTGTCCGCCCCGGCGCCTCAGGGCGGAGCGGCGACCGTGCGGTCGCACGGACGGAACAGGCCGTCCCGCTGGGATGCGGGACGGCCTGTTTCGATCCGGTCCACCATCTCCGGAGTTGCACGTGTGACGTGCTGGTGCGCGCACCCGGCCGGAGCCGGGGCGCGGTGTCGCTCGACTAGTTCGAGCGGCCGTTGCCGTCGCGGCGGTCGTCGTCGTCGTGCTCCGGCTTGCGGACGCCGGCCTTCGCGATGCCACGGCTGAGGATGTATGCCATCGTCACGAGCGCGACGTAGAGCCAGGCCTGGTCGGCGCCGAAGCCGGTGTGGCCCTCGTCCGCGTTGTCGACGACGGCGGACGCGATGAGGATCGCGAGCGAGACGACGATCCACGCGTAGAACTCCGTGGTCTTCAGGGCGGACTTGGTCTCGTTCCAGGTGCGGCGCACGACGTTGTCGTGGCGCGCGGTGTTCCCTGTCGTGTTCGACATGGTGTCTCCTTCGTGTTCAGTGCCACCGGGCGTCCGGTGGCCGCGTGATCTCGACACTCCTCCAACCGCGCTGATTACTCACCCAGTTTCGTACTTCGCAGAATACGCACTCTGCTTGCTTCCGCCGCTGAGGAGGAGCAGCATCATCGAGAGCCGAAGGACGAGGTCCGATCTGATGCCGAACGAGGACAACGCACGCAACGCCCACCGTTCCGGAGCAGAGGAGCCCCGCAGCACGGCGGGAGCGGCCGCCATCGAAGCCCTGCAGGCACTGAGTGACAGCGTGCACGACGCCGACGAGCAGGCCCTGCGGGCGTTGCAGATGCGTCCCGTCGACGCGGTGGCCCTGCTGCACCTGGTGGAGGCCGGGCGCACGGAGCGATTCCTCAGCCCTACGGAACTGGCGGCGAAACTCCGCCTGACCACGGCCGGCGTCACGAAGCTGGTGGACCGGTTGAGCGGCGCTGACCGGGTCGAGCGACGACCGAACCCGCGCGACCGTCGCAGTGTCGTGCTGGTGCCGACCGAGAGCGCGACCGCCGACCTCACCCGGGCGTACGGGCACATCCACACGCCGTTGATCACCGTCATCGACGAGCTCTCCGACGACGAGGCCGCCGTGGTCACCCGGTTCGCCTCCCGCTTCGCGGACGCGATCCGCCGGGCCGGCGAGCGCGACGACGCGAGATCCGACGGCTGAACCGCTCCGCCGGGTGTCGACTCGTGGGCGCCGCCCGCTGACGGCGCTGACCGACGCGGTCGGGGCCACCCCAGGAGTCGCGGGGACGCGGTCGGGCTGCTGCAGGCGTCGCGGAGACGCACTGCAGCAGCCCGGACCTCACCGTGTCACGCGTCGCCGCACAGCGGGAGGCCGACGAGTGGCCTCCCGCTGCTGGTCACGAGGAGTGACGACGGCGGCGGAGCGCGATCGTGGCCACTCCCGCCGTGAGCAGGAGCGCCGCTGCAATCAGCGCCGACCGGACGGACGCACCCGTGAAGGCCAGGGCCTGCCCGCCGGTCCCGCTGGTCCCGCTGGTCCCGCTGGTCCCGGCCGGGCTGGACCCGTCGGGCGAGAGCGCGCCGGGCGCTGCCTCGTTGCCGCCGCCCTGCCCGGGCGCGCCGTCGTCCTGACCGGCGTCCCCGCCTCCCGGAGCCCCGCCGTCGACCGGCGGATCGACCCGCTCGGTGGTGACGACGGCTGCCGAGACGTCGGCACCGAGTCCGGAACGGTCCGTGAAGTGGACGGCCGTGACGGACCGGTCGGCACCCGTGGTGCGCTGCTCGTTGAGGACGAGCGTGCCCGCGCCTCCCGGCACCGCGATCCGGGTGTCCGCTGCGACCGGACCGGCCGGGATCGTCGTGCCGGCGATCCGACCGCCGCCGGTGGTCACCGTGGTGGCGGTCCCGCTGACCGTGACCTGCACGTCGCGCAGCTCACCCGCAAGGCGCGTGCCGGGGAAGAGCACGACCCGGTCGAGTCGCACCGCACCGCGGTCCTGCGCGGACCGGACGGAGGCCCCGGTCACCCGGAGCTGCCCGGCACCACCGTCGCCCACCACGTCCGCGCGGGCCGTGACCGGACCACCGGAGGCAGCCGGTGCCGCGAGGGGTTGCGCGCCGACGTCACTGGCTCCCGTGCTCCGGAGCCCGTAGGCGTACCAGCGACCGGGTGCCGGGTCGTCGGTGCCGGGAGCCGGTGCGGGCGCCCCGTCGCCGTCGCCGTCGCCGTCGCCGGGGTCACCTCCGGCCGTCGGGGCGATGGTGACCTGGCCGAGTCGGACCTCCGGGTACGTGCCGGTCAGGTCCTCGTAGTGCAGGGCGGTGAGCGTGACGGTGCCGTCGGCGTTCTCGACCCGCTCCCCGACGTGCACGCGGACCCGCTCGTCCCCGTCCCCGTCGAGGCCGGTGTACAGATCGGTGGCGGTGTTGATCCAGACGCCGTTGACGAACACGGCGTTCGCCTCGTCGTCGAACGTGACGTCCATCGTGCCGTCCGCCGTGACCTCGGCGTGCAGCCCGTTCACCTTGAGGGCGGGCCACCGGTACTCGGCGACGGGGTCGTCGCCCTCACCCGGGACCTGTTCGTAGTGTCCGACCGAGAGGGTGGCGGTGTCGCCCCCCCGCCCCGATCGCCGCCGTCACGTCCGTGGCCCGGGCGGGGTAGCCGTCCGGGGCTCCGATCCGCTCGGCTGACCGTCGGTCGCCGGCTGCGGTCACCCGCGGCTGCGGGCTGACCAGGGTGCTGCCGTCCGCGGCCGTGACACCGACGCCCCACGCCTCGGTGACCCGCGCGTCGGGAGCGGGACTCGCGGCGGGTGCCGGGAGGGTGACGATCCCGAGTGCGACCTCCGGGTGGGTGCCGGTGAGGTCCGTGTAGCGCAGGGCGGTGAGGGTCGTGCTGCCGTCCTCGTGCACGGTGCGCTCGCCGAAGGCGACCCGCACCCGCTCCTCCCCGTCGGCGTCGACGCCGGTGTACAGGTCGGTGGCGGTGTTGATCCAGACGCCGTTGACGAAGACCGCGCTCGACTCGTCGTCGAACCCGACCGTCATCGTCCCCTCGGGCGTGACGTGGGCGTGCAGGCCGTAGACGCGGAGCGCCGGCCAGCGGTACGCGGCGACGGGGTCGGTCGCGGCGTCGGGGACCTGTTCGAACGAGTCGATCCCGATGTCGGAGGCGCCGTCGGCCGTCGTCGTGACGGTGACGCCACGACCCGTCGAGGCGGAGCCGTCAGCCGCTGTGACCCGGTCCACGCTGCGGGTCCCGGTCCCGGTCAGCGCCGGCTGGCCGTCGATGAGGACGGAGCCGTCGGGCGCGGTCACGGTGATGCCGGAGACCGAGCGGGCGTGTGCTGCGTCGTCCGGGTCGGCAGTCGGCGGTGCGGTCGGCTCCGGCGTGGCTGTCGGCGTGGGTGTGGGTGTCGGCGTCGGGGTCGGCGCCGGCGTCGGTGCGGGCGTCGGCCAGGTGCTCGCCGGTGCGCAGGAGACGGAGCCCGCCCGGACGCGGGAGATCTCGGAGGCGCCCGAGTCCCCGTCGATCCGCAGCCCGACCGTCGTCGCCGTCCCGTCCGCGCTGGTCGTCGTGGTGCCGACCAGGACCCGGGTCGGCCCGTAGCGGGAGTCGGGCAGGTCGGTGCTCCACCCGGGTCGGGCGGTCGCCTCCGCGGTGACGTCGGTGCCACCGATCGACAGGCTGCCGAGGGTGACGACCGGATCGGCACCCGGGGTGCAGGCGACCCGGAGGTCCCGGAAGGTCACCGCCGGGCGGTCACGGAGCGTGAACGTCCCCGACTCGATCGTCGACACGGCGCCGTCCGGTCCTGCCGTCGTCCGCAGCCCGGTCGTCTGGGTCGTGTTGAGCTTCAGGACGTCCGTCGTCCCGTCGGCACGGGCCTCCACGGCTTCGCCGGAACGCCACTCGACGGCGGGCGTCGGACGGGTGAGCGTGCCGCCGTCGATGTCGACGACCTCGACACCGGACGCCTTCGCGAGCGGTGCCCCGTCGGCGGCGAGCGCCGGGGCGGCGAGCGCCGGGGTGGCGATCCCGAGCCCGAGGAGCATCGTCGCGGCGAGCGCGACGGCGGCCCTCGTGCTGGTCCTGCTGCGGGTGCTGGTGCGTGCGGTCATCGGTCGTCCTCCTTGCCGAAGCCCTCGATGAAGGCGCGTCCGTCGGGCACACCAACGCCGGTCACGTCGTCCCAGCCGGGGGGCGGACTGCAGGCTCTGCGGCTTCGTGTCCCAGACGAAGACGGTCTCCGGCCAGAGGGCTCCGGCGTCGGGGCCCTTCGGTGACCAGGTGGCCGCCGACGCGGGCGTGACGTCACGGATCGCGTCGGTGCCGAGCAGGTCGTACAGCGCCGGGGTGGCGAGCCCGACCTCGACTCCGGTCGCGGCCTTCGCGAGCGCGACCATCGAGGCGACCATCGGCGTCGCGAGGCTCGTCCCGCCGTGTGTGGCGTACTCGACGCGGCCGTTGTGCGGGCCGTGGACGACGAACCCGGTGTTCGGGTCGCCGATCGAGGCGACGTCCGGGACGAGGCGCCCCGTCCCCGGCTCGTCGAGCAGCTGACGCTGCCACGTCGGACGGTCGTACACGTCGGACTCCCCACCGCCGGCGCCGTACGCGAAGCCGGGCGGGATCAGGGCACCGTTGCGGGCGAACCGGGTCTCGGTCTCCCACCCGGCCTCGACCGCGACGGACCCGTCGGCGGCCAGACCGGTGCTCGTCGCGCCGACGGCGGTGATGTACGGGCTCGAGGCCGGGGACGTCACGTCGGCACCTTCGTCGTGGTCGCCGAAGTCGCTGTGGTCGCCGTCGTTGCCCGAGGACGCGAAGACGGAGATGCCCCGCGACGCCGCCTCGACGAGCACCCGGTTCAGGAGCTCGCGGTCGTCAGCACTGTCGAGGTCCTCGGTCGACCCGAAGGACAGGCTGATGACGTCGGCCTGGTCGTCCTCGACGACGTCGAGGATCCGTGTGAAGAGCGCTGTGGTGCTGCAGTCGTCGGCACCCCAGTAGGCGACGGAGGCATCGGGCGCCATCGCGTGGACCGCCTGCACGTCCAGGTGCTGCTCCTCGGTCCAGCTCTGCGGGCCGCCGCACCGGTCCACGTCGGGCGAGGCCGGTGCGTGGTGCTGGTACTGCCCGCTGCGGAACGGCTGGGCGCCGGCCGCGCGGAAGTACGTGTTCGTGTTCGCTTCCACGTCCGGGTCGTCGTACGCGGCGACGATCGCGATCCGTGCACCCTCGCCGGTGTACTCCGCCGGGACGTGGTGGATCTCGCGGAGCTGCTGCGGCTGGTACCCGCACAGGGCGTTCGAGCGGTGGGTGACGTCCACCGAGGCGGGCCACGCATCGGTCACCCGCTCACCCCAGTAGGCGGCGCACTGGCCGTCGTCCGCCAGGACCGGAGGCCGGGCGTCCGTCTCGCCCGGACCGGGAGTCGGATCGTCGGTCGGACCGGCGACGGTCGGTCGGATCCCGTCGGCGTCGACGACACCGGCCACGCCGACGACGGCGTCGAGCGCACGCGGCACCGAGAGGGCACGGTCCGGTGCGACCGCGGTCGCACCGGCGGTGGTCCAGGAGGCGAAGGACGTCCCGAACGCGTCGCCGACGCGGTCGGCCGGACCGGAGACCGGCAGGACCGCGACCGACTCGCGCAGGTCGTCGACCTGGAGGCCCGCCCCGCGCAGCCACGCGGCCACGTCCGGCGCGGCGTCGGTGCGCGCGGGATCGAGGAGGACGGAGAAGTCCAGGGTGTCGGTGGTCACCGGGGCACCACGCTCGGCGTGGGCGACCCAGGTCGGGACGGAGTCGGAGAGGGTCCGCGTGTCCGCGGCTGGTGGTGCGGGGCGCGCGAGGAGCGCGCCGGGGACGAGCACGGCGAGCGCGAGCGCACCGATGACGAGACGGGTCTGCATGGGGGGTCCTGGTCAGGTGGGAGACGGGAGCGCAGCGCGGCGCGCTGCTCCCGGAACCTTACAGGCAAATGAGAATCGTTATCGCTACTGCGAGAGCTCGCGGTCCAGGCGGTCGAGGAGCGCTTCGAGCGAGACCTCGAACTCCTCGTCGCTGCGGTCCTCGCTGAGCAGGGCACGCAGCCGCTGCACCTCCGGGGCGATGTCGAGGGACAGGTTCCCGTCGCCCTCCGGGACGGCGGCGCCGCCCTCGTCGAGCGGCTCCTCGGCGGGTCCTGCCTCGGCTCCCCTGACCACGGACTGCAGGAGGAGCTGGCCGAGCAGGAAGCTGCTGAACGCGCGGTAGGCGTTGACGGCCTGCGCGTCGGAGAACCCGTTCCCGGTGAGGGCCCGGAGGAACGTGTCGACGACCTCGATGCTCCGGAGCGGCGGACGCAGCCAGGGTGCCGCGGGATGGCGGGTGGCGACGAGGGGGGGAACGCCTTGGGGTGGTCCGTCGCGATCCGGCGGACCGCGTGCGCGACCGTCTGGAGGAACGCCTGCCAGTGCGTGCCCTCGGCCTCCTCGAGGTGGGAGACGAGGTCGCTCATCAGTGAGGCGACGATGCCCTCGAGCAGGTCCTCCTTCCCGTGCACGTACCGGTAGAGGGACATGGCCTCGACGCCGAGCTCCTGCGCGAGGGAGCGCATCGACAGCCCCTGCGTGCCCGACCGGTCGATCTGCCCGAGCGCGGTCGCGACGATGAGGTCCCGGCTCAGCCCGGGTGCGGTCGTCCTGTCGCGTGCCGCCATGGCGGATCTCCCTCGCTGTGGGTGGCTTCCGGCCCCGACTGCGTCCTCGGGGTGCGTCGCTGCCGTACCTGAGACCGTACGCGCGCTTACGTCGTAAGCTCCGACGCGGGCTTACGCCGTAAGTCCGCCGAGGTGATCCCGCACCTCCATCTCGGACGCACTCCTCATCGGATCCGGTGACCACGCCGGGGAACAGGAGCACCACCATGATCGACAGCAACAGCATCAACGACCTCATCGGCGCCGACGTCTACGGCAGCGGCGAGGCCAAGATCGGCACGGTCGGACAGGTCTACGTCGACAACGACACGCAGGCGCCGACCTGGGTGACGATCCGCACGGGGCTCTTCGGCTCGTCCGAGACCTTCGCCCCGCTGACCGACGCCAACTTCGACGCCGGCATCGTCCGCGTCGCGTACGAGAAGGCGTTCGTCAAGGACGCACCGCGCGTCGAGGCGGATGGTGCCCTCAGCGACGAGGAGGAGCAGGCGCTCTACTCGTACTACGGCATGACCGACACCTCCGTGGCGGACGAGCAGCCCCTGTACGACCAGGACGCCGACCGTGGTGTGAACACCCACGGCACCCAGGGCCACGACACCTCCGGCCCGACGACCGACGACGCCATGACCCGCTCCGAGGAGCGTCTGCACGTCGGCACCGAGCAGGTCCGGACCGGCCGTGCTCGTCTGCGCAAGCACGTCGTCACCGAGCAGGTCACCAAGACCGTCCCGGTCAGCCACGAGGAGGTCACCCTCTCCCGCGAGCCGATCACCGACGCGAACGCCGCCGACGCCCTCGCCGGCCCGGAGCTCAGCGAGGAGGAGCACGAGGTCGTCCTCTCCGAGGAGCGCGTCGTGACCGCCAAGGAGACCGTCCCCGTCGAACGCGTCCGCCTCGGCACGGAGACCGTCACCGAGCAGCAGACCGTCGACGAGGAGGTCGCCCACGAGGAGATCGAACTCGACGACAGCGAGGTCCGCAGCGCCACCGGGTCCACCGACCGCGACCTCCGCTCCTGAGCACCACCGGCGGCGACCCCTCCGTCGCCGGGACTGAGCCCGCTCACACCTGTCGGCCCCGATCATGACGAGCGGGGCCGACAGGCGTACCCGCCCCTCCCGTTCCCTCAACGGAGCACCGCACGGCCCAACGGAGCAGAGCATGAACCGAGACCAGCAGCACGTGTCCGACGCCGACGACCACGTCGAGGTGGTCCGCAGCGAGGAGCGCCTCGCCGTCACCACCGAGCGTCACGCCACGGAACGCGTCCGACTCGAGCGGTACATCGTCACCGAGCAGCGCACCGTCACGGTCGACGTCAGCCGTGAGGAGATCCGCCTGACCCGCGAGCCGATCACCGGTGAGACCCGCCTGCCGGCCGGCACCGGCGACACCGTCCGCGAACCGATCGTGGTCGTCCTGCACGAGGAGCAGCTCGTCGTGACCAAGACCGTCGTGCCGGTCGAGCGCGTCACGCTCACCACGCACACCGTCACGCACGACGAGGTCGTCGACGAGACCCTCCGGCACGAGGTCGTCGACGTCGACGAGGTGCGCGCGCCGATGGCCTGAGCAGCCCACCCGAGTGCACCGGGCCTCCTGGCCGTCATCGCGACGGACGGGAGGCTCGTCTCGTTCCCGGCAGGACCGCGTGCTCCACAGGGGTCGGTTGCGCGTTCTGCACAGAACGCGCAAACAGTTGCGCGTTCTGTGCAATCCTGGAGACACCGAGCACGTCAGCGCCCGGGAACGAAACGATGGAGTTGCGTATGTCCGTTCCGATCAAGGCCGGGATCGAGAAGGTCCCCGGCGGCATGATGCTCGTCCCGCTCCTCGTGGGTGCCGTCCTCGCGACGGTCGCCCCGGGCACCGCGGACTTCTTCGGGTCCTTCACCGGAGGCCTCCTTACCGGGAGCACGCCGATCCTGGCCGTCTTCTACGTCTGCATGGGTGCGAGCATCGACCTGCGCGCGACGCCGTACATCCTCAAGAAGGGCGGGGCGCTCTTCGGCTCGAAGGTGCTGCTCGCCGTCGTCATCGGTGTGGTCGCCGGGCAGTTCATGTCCGAGCTGCCCATCCAGGGCGGCTTCCTCACCGGCCTGTCCGTCCTGGCCCTCGTCGCCGCGTTCAGCGACACGAACGGCGGCCTCTACATGGCGCTCATGGGCCAGTACGGCAAGCCCAAGGACGTCGCCGCGTACTCGATCATGACGATCGAGTCCGGCCCCTTCCTCACGATGCTCATCCTCGGGGTCGCCGGGCTGTCCGCGTTCCCATGGCAGGCCCTCGTCGGTGCACTCATCCCCCCTGGTGCTCGGCATGGTCCTCGGCTCGCTCGACCCGGCGATGCGGAAGTTCCTCTCCTCCGCGGCACCGGTCCTCATCTTCTTCTTCGGCCTGGCGCTCGGCTTCGGCATCAGCCTGCAGACCGTCCTCAGCGCGGGACTGCTCGGTGTCCTGCTCGGCCTGGTCGTGCTCTTCCTCGGCGGCAGCGTCCTGTTCCTCGCCGACCGCCTCACCGGTGGCACCGGCCTCGGCGGCCTCGCCGCGTCCTCCACCGCGGGCAACGCCGCCGCGGTGCCGATGCTCGTCGCCGCCGCCAACCCGGCCTACAAGGAGGCAGCGGGTCCCGCCACCGTGCTGGTGTCCGCCGCCATCGTGGTGACCTCGATCGGGACCCCGCTCGTCGTCGCCTGGTACGCACGGCGGATCGCGGCGAAGAAGGGCGGCACGGACACGACGCCCGCGAACGCCGCTCCCGTGGAGAGCGCGGGGAACGGAGCCGCCACGTGAGCGGGACGCACGCGACCCTGACGATCGTCGCCGACGACCTGACCGGGGCCGCCGACGCCGCCGGCGGCTACGGATCGGCGCGCACCAGCGCCGTCGTCCTCGGCCCCGACGTGCCGTGGCCCGCCGCGGACGTCCTCGCCGTGGACACCGAGAGCCGGTACCTGCCCGAGCAGGAGGCCGCGGATCTGGTCGGGTCGGTCGTCCGCCGCTCGGTCGCCCTCGGCCGACCGGTCTTCAAGAAGATCGACTCGCTCCTCCGCGGGAACGTCGGCGCCGAACTCGCCGCAGCCCTCACCGCGATCTCCGGCGCTGAACGCGGCCTGGCTGTCGTCGCCCCCCGCCTTCCCCGGCACCGGCCGCACGACCGTCGGCGGGGTCGTCCACGTGGACGGCGTCCCGAACACGGACGGCGACCACGCCGGCGACGTCGTCGCCTCGCTCGCCGCCGCGGGCCTCCAGGCCGGGAGGCTCACCCCCGGTCCGGCGGACAGCCCCGCGGTCCTCGCCGGTCGCCTCGACCGTCTTCGCACCGACGGCGCTGACGCGGTGGTCGTCGACGCGGTCACCGACGCCGATCTCGAGCAGATCGCCCGGGCCTCCCGGCTGGTCGCGGGTCCGGTCCTGGCGACCGGGTCCGGCGGACTCGCCGCGCACATGGTGCCGACCGACGGCGCGACCGCGATGTCGGCTCCCCCCGCTGCCGGCCGTCGACCGCGTGCTCGTCGTCGTCGGGAGCTACTCCGGCCCCGCCCGGTCCCAGATCGACGAACTCGTACGCCGCGGCGCCGAGCACGTCGAGTTGCGGCACCGCGACGACGGCGAGCAGGCTGCGACGGACCAGATCTCCAGCGCTCCCGGCGACGTCGTCCTGACGCCCGACCTGGGCATCCCGGTCGACAAGGGGAACGCCCTCGACGTCGCCGCGGCACTCGCGACGACCGTCACGCGGAGTGCGCACCGCTTCGACGCCCTCGTCCTGACCGGCGGGGAGACCGCGCGGGCCGTCCTCGACGCGCTCGGCATCGACAGCGTCCGCGTGCACGGGACCGTCGAACCCGGCGTCGTCCTGAGCAGCCACCCCGACCACCGCCCGATCCTCGTGACGAAGGCGGGTGCGTTCGGCGACGCCGGCACCCTCGCCCGCACGGTCCGGGCCCTCCGACAGCTGAACACCGAAGAGTGAGGAACACAATGAAGCCGATCATCGCGATCACGATGGGTGACGCCGCCGGCGTCGGGCCCGAGATCATCGCCAAGGCGATGGCCGACCAGGCGACCCGGTCGCTGGCGACGATGTTCGTCATCGGCGACCTCCGCCGTCTGCAGCTCGCCATGGACGTCATCTCGAGCACGCTGACCCTCAACCGGATCAGTGACCCGTCCGAGGTGACCGAGGACCCGACCACCATCGACGTCCTCGACATCCCGTGCATCCCCGAGGACCTGGCCTGGGGCGAACTCTCCGCCGAGGCCGGACACGGCGCCTTCCTGTTCATCGAGAAGGCCGTCGAGCTCGCGATGGCCGGCACGATCGACGCCATCTGCACCGGTCCGCTCAACAAGGCCGCGCTGCACATGGGCGGGCACCAGTACCCCGGCCACACCGAGATGCTCGCCGAACTCGCGGGGATCGACGAGGTCTCGATGATGCTCACCGCGCCGAACATGCGCGTCATCCACGTCACCACGCACCTGGGCCTCGTCGACGCCGTCGCCGCCATCAACGGTGACCGGGTCTACCGCACCATCGCGCGCGGCAACGACCTGCTCGTCCGCTCCGGCAACGAGCGTCCGCGCATCGCCGTCGCCGCGATCAACCCGCACGGTGGCGAGAACGGCCTGTTCGGCAACGACGAGGAGGCCCAGAAGATCCAGCCCGGCGTCGACCGAGCACGTGCCGAGGGCCTCGACGTCATCGGTCCGCTGCCCGCCGACACCCTCTTCATGCTCGCCAGTCGCGGCGACTACGACCTGGTCGTCGCCCAGTACCATGACCAGGGCCACATCCCGGTGAAGGTGCTCGGGCTGAAGAACGGTGTGAACGTCACCGTCGGCCTGCCGTTCGTCCGGACCTCGGTCGACCACGGAACGGCGTTCGACATCGCCGGGAAGGACATCGTGGACCACGAACCGCTGCTCGAAGCGCTCCGTCAGGCCGCCGACCTGTCCCCGGAGCGCGAAGGCTGACGTGAACGCCCGCGACCGTCGGCGCGAGATCAGCCGCCTGCTGCAGGAGAAGCCCGTCACCGTCGACGAGCTCGCAGCGGTGTTCTCGGTCTCCGCGTCGACGATCCGGCGGGACCTCGACACGATGACGCGGGACGGCACCATCGTCCGGACGTACGGCGGTGCGCAGACCATCGGCGGGGCGGAGCGGAGTCTGCGGGAGCGTGAGGCGATCGCCGTCGAGCAGAAGGCAGCGATCGGCCGGCTCGCGAGCACGTTCGTGGAGGACGGGGCCGTCGCCGTGCTCGACGCCGGGACCACCGTGGGGGGCGCTCGCGCGGAACCTCGTCCACCGCGAGGGCATCACCGTCGTGACGACCGGACTGACGACCACCAACGCACTCGAGCACAGCACGGGAGTCGAGCTCATCGTCGTGGGCGGGCGGCTGCGGCACATCAGCTCGGGGTTCGTCGGGCCCTTCGCCGAGCGGGTGATGGCGGATGTGTCGGCCGACGTCGCGTTCCTCGGGGCCGACGGGGTCTCCGCGGAGTTCGGGCTCGGCGAGGAGACGCCGGAGCAGGCGTCGTTGAAGCGCGTGATGGTCGAGCGGGCGCGCGAGCTGTACGTGCTGGCGGACTCGACGAAGCTCGGGGTGGCCTCGGCCCACTGGTGGACGCGGATCGAGCGGCCGTGGGTGCTCGTCACGGACGACGGGGCGACGGAGGAGCAACTGGCGGCGTTCCGGGGGGGCGGAGTCGGTGACGCTGCACGTGGCGGCGACCGGTCACCTCGCCTGAGGACGGGCGCTCATCGCACCGGTTCGCCTGCGCACCGCCGGACACCGGCGCACCTTCCGTGGAAGGGTCGAGCCATGCTGCACCACCAGACCGTCGTCATCGCCGGCTGCGGCGACCTCGGCACCGAGGCCGCCCTCCGCTTCGCCGACCTCGGGTACCGCGTCGTCGGACTCCGTCGTCGCGCGGAGCTCCTGCCCGCACCGATCGAGGGCCGGAGCACCGACCTGCGCCAGGACGTGCCCGAGATCGACGCCGACACCGCGATCGTGGTCGTCGCCCTGGCCGCGGGCAGCCGGGACCCGGACGAGTACCGGGCGACCTACGTCGACGGCCTCCGGAACGTGCTGGACGGCATCGACCGGTCGGGAGCGAGCCCGCGGATCGTCGTCGTGTCCTCGACCGCGGTCTACGACGTGTCGGACGGCAGCGTCGTCACCGAGGAGACCCCGGCGACCGGCGGGACGCCCACGGCGCAGGTCCTCGTGGAGGCCGAAGCGCTCCTCCGAGAGCGAGCGCCGCGTGCGGTGCTCCTCCGACTCTCGGGGATCTACGGGCCCGGGCGGGAGCGGCTCATCGACCAGGTGCGATCCGGCGCGGCCCGACTCGCGCCGAGCCCGGGGGCGTCTCCCCACACGAACCGCATCCACCGCGACGACGCCGCGGCCGCGATCGTGCACCTCGCGACACTCGACGACCCGGCGCCGACCTACCTGGGCACCGACGACCAGCCAGTCCGACTCGACGACGTGCTCCGGTTCCTCGCCGACGAACTGGCGGTGCCGGCACCGGGGTCGGGTCCGGCGTCCGACCGGCAGGCGGGAGGCGACAAGCGGCTGTCGAACGCGCTCCTGCGGTCGACCGGCTTCACGTTCCGCTACCCGACCTTCCGCGAGGGCTACCGCGCGGTGCTCGCCGGCGAGGGTGCACGGCACAGCTGACCGCGGGACGCTGCTGCTCCTCCGAGCCATGCCCGCGCGGCTGGCCGTCGGGAGCTACTCATGGGCGGAGCGTCAGTACATGCCGGACACGCGATGTCTCGGACACGTGGCTGTAGACCGCTGGAGCGATGCCATTGAGGATGTTCAACATCTCCCGGTGTACCTGAGCGGGGTCCGGGCTCCCCGACCGCGTCGCTATGGGTTCGTGATGCGCGATCCGGTTGCGGAGCGTGTTCACCGACTCGATCGTGTGGTCGACGTGAGAGCGTTGCGTACCCTTCGGGAAGGCGTGGTGCAGGTACGGCACCCAGACGGTCTTCTCCATCGCGTTGGTCGTCAGCTGCCGCCAGAACCCGAGGGTCAACTCCGCGATCACCTTCCCGGGGGGTCGCGCTTCCGAAACCACAGCGAGCGATGGCGGCATCGACTGCTTTCCGGTTGAGGGCGTTGACGTCCGAGCCCCGTTTGATCCCCTTGACGTTCCTCGTGCGCCAGATCGGGACGATCGCAGGCGATTCCGCATCGAGGAGCCAGTGCGTGTTCGTTCGCCAGCGCGCCGAGATGGCCGTGTCGTAGGCGTTCCGCAGTGCCACTTCGAAGTGGGCGATGTCGTGCATGAGCGCTTGCCCCGCCTGGACGTTCCATTCGTACAGGCGAAGGGCCCGGCTTCGGTCGCCGTCGGCGTCTGCCACGTACCGCGCGAACCGCGCGGCGCCGAGCCAGTCGTCCACCCAGGAGTCCGACACTTCCCCAACTTCCCCCGCAGAAAAAAAGCAGAGCCCCGGCGACATGGTCGAAACCAGCGGTCCACACGGGGCTTACGAGCACCAGAGTAGCGGAGCCTCGATCGGGCGGCAACGGCGACGGATGTTCAGTGCCCGCGGTGGTCCTGGATCGTCATCCGCGGCCCGAACGCCGGCTTCCGGAACCCCGACCCCGAGATGAGCCGCACGACCCGTTCGCGGTGCCCCCCGCCACGGTTCCAGCAGTTCGAGCATCCCGTCGTCGTCGACCGGCCCTCCGGTGAGTGCCCATCCGACGAGGGCTGGCACGTGGTAGTCCCCGACGCTCGGCGAGTCCGGGTCCCCGTGCGACCGCTGCGCCGTCTCGGCAGCGGTCCACGGTCCGACGCCGGGGATCGACTGCAGCCGACTCGCGACGAGCTCCCCGCCGCGGCCGAGCGCCAGCGTCCGTTCGAGTGCGGGCGCGACCTTCACGACGCGCATCACCGTCGCCGAGCGCCCGGGCTCGATGCCGGCCTTGTGCCACTCCCAACTCGGGATGCGCGCCCAGGTGTCGGCGTCCGGCGGGACGACCATGCCCTCGGGAGCCGGGCCGGGTGCGGGCGTGCCGAAGCGTCGGACGAGGTACCGCCACGCACGCCAGGCCTGCCGCGAGGTCACCTTCTGCTCCATGATCGCGGGCACGAGCATCGCGACGACGGTGTTCGTCCGGAGGAGCCGTAACCCCGGCTGGCGGTGTCGCGCCTGTTCCAGGAACGCATGCGCGGACACGTCGAGTTCGGACCAGTCGTCACCGCGGCCGACGAGGTCCGGTCCGTGCGACACGGCCCACGCGGCTCCGGCACCCCACGCGCTGATCGCGACGGCGTCGCCGACGGCCCGGACGAGGACGGACGCCGGCCCCTCCGGGGTGCGCAACGCGAGCCAGACGTCGGACCCGACCACCCGGTGCGCCGGGTCACCGGAGCCGCGCGACAGGGGCCGCAGCGTCGCGATCACGTCCACCGGGCCTCCCGGCCGGTAGACGGTGTCGACGCGGCGTAGGTCGACGAGCGGGTCGCGATCCTGCTCGGCGTCGCCGGTCGACGCCGCAGCGGATCGGACGGAAGCCATGCAGGGATCGTAAGCGTCGGCACGGACACCAGCGACCGTGGCGGACGGCACCACCGGCGGTTGTCCACAACCTCGGTCACAGCGTGGCGGTCCCGGACCCGCGTCGGCCATGATGAGGGAGTCCACCGAACCCGACATCGGAAGTCCTCTCCATGCGCATCGGCATCCTCACCTCCGGCGGCGACTGCCCCGGTCTCAACGCGGTCATCCGGGCCATCGTGCTCAAGGGCATCGCGATCCACGGCCACGAGTTCGTCGGCTTCCGGGACGGCTGGCGGGGCGTGGTCGAGGGTGACATCGTGCCGCTCGGGCGCAAGGACATCCAGGGCATCGCGAAGCAGGGCGGGACGATCCTCGGCACGAGCCGGACGAACCCGTTCGAGGGCCCGAAGGGCGGCGTCGAGAACATCACCGCGACGCTCGAGCGGCACGGCATCGACGCCCTCGTCGCCATCGGCGGCGAGGGCACGCTGGCCGCCGCGAAGCGCCTCACCGACGCCGGGCTCAAGATCGTCGGCGTCCCGAAGACGGTCGACAACGACCTCGGCGCCACGGACTACACGTTCGGCTTCGACACCGCGGTGGCGATCGCGACCGAGGCGATGGACCGCCTCCGCACCACGGGAGAGTCCCACTCGCGCTGCATGGTCGCGGAGGTCATGGGCCGGCACGTCGGCTGGATCGCCCTCCACTCGGGCATGGCGGCGGGCGCGCACGCGATCCTCATCCCCGAGCAGAAGACCTCCCTCGCGCAGATCGCGGAGTGGGTCCAGGCCGCCTACGACCGCGGGCGTGCACCGCTCGTCGTGGTCGCGGAGGGCTTCGTCCCCGACCACGAGGACACCGCCCACACCGAGCGCGGCCTCGACGCCTTCGGCCGACCGCGCCTGGGCGGCATCGGCGAGCGCCTCGCCCCGCTCATCGAGGAGATGACGGGCATCGAGACCCGCGCCACGACGCTGGGGCACATCCAGCGCGGCGGCACCCCCACGGCCTACGACCGGGTGCTCTCGACCCGGCTCGGCCTGGCGGCGATCGACGCCGTCGTCGAGGAGCGCTGGGGCCGGATGGTCGCCTTGAAGGGCACCGAGATCGTGCACGTCTCCTTCGAGGACGCGCTCGGCGAGCTGAAGACCGTGCCGCAGGACCGGTACGACGAAGCCGCCATCATGTTCGGCTGACGCCGGGCGCCGGGACCTCGATCGGTCCTCGGCCACCCGGGTCGCACAACACGCCGCCGGCCGTTCGCCGAGGTCGTACGACATGCCGTTCGCTCCGGAGACGAGCGGCATGTCGTGCGACCTGGAGCGTGTGGCCCACCTGCATCGGCTGCGCCCGCGCCCGACCGGGAGGCCCGGGGTAGCGTCGCGCCCATGACCCGCGCCGTCCTCGTGTCCCGTTCCGCCGCCCCCATCGTCACCGACGTCGACCTGCCCGCCCCCGGCGACCGGGAGGCCTTGGTCACCGTCACGCGGTCGAGCGTCAACTACAAGGACGGCCTGGCCGTCGCCGGCGACCCCGGCGTCGTGCGGACCGACCCGCTCGTGCCCGGCATCGACGTGGTCGGCACCGTGGCCGCGGTCGGACCGAACGTGCAGGACGTGGCGGTCGGCGAGCGCGTGGTCCTGACCGGCGCGGGCGCGGGCGAGACCCGGCACGGCGGCTGGGCGGAGCAGTGCGTCGTCCCGGTGGACGCGCTCGTCTCCCTGCCCGACGGCATCGACGACGACCTGGCGGCAGCGATCGGCACGGCCGGGTTCACCGCGATGCTCAGCGTCCTGGCGCTCGAGCGCGGAGTCGCCCCCCGAGGACGGGCCGGTCCTGGTGTCCGGAGCCTCGGGCGGGGTCGGCACGGTGGCGATCGCCCTGCTCGCGGCCCGCGGGTACCGGGTGACCGCGTCGACCGGTCGGCCGGAGAACGGCGACGCGCTCCGGGCCCTCGGCGCGGCGGACGTCATCGACCGCGCGACGATCGCCGAGCCGGGGAAGCCGATGCAGCGCGCGGTGTGGGCCGGCGCGGTCGACAGTGTCGGTGGTGCGACCCTCGCGAACGTCCTCGCGGCGACGCAGTACGGCGGCTCGGTCACGGCGTGCGGGTTGGCGCAGGACACCTCCCTGCCGACGACGGTGCTGCCGTTCATCCTGCGCGGGGTGTCCCTGCTCGGCATCGACTCGGTCGCGGCGCCGCTCGACCTGCGGCAGCGGGCCTGGGCACGGCTCGCGACGGACCTCGACCCGGCGCTGCTCCGGGCGGCGACCCGCACGGTCGGCCTCGCCGAGGCGATCGAGGTCGGCGCGGAGGTCGTCGCTGGACGGGTGCACGGGCGGACGGTGGTCGACGTCACGCGGTGATCCGGGCCTCCCGGCCGGCGGTGCCGACGGGGCTGCACCGGTCAGCACGAGGGCGGGCACGGGTGGCGGCGACTCCCGCTCCTGCGCCTGCTGCTTAGCAAGCGTTTGCACAATGTCACGTTAGGATTTGAGTACCGAACACCTTCATTGAGGAGACCCGGATGCCGGTACCCAAGTCGACCGTCGAGAACTCGCCCCGGAAGCTCCTCCGCGACGTCGTCCTCGAGAAGATGCTCGCCGCGATCCAGGACGGCACCCTGCAGGCCGGGGAACGCCTCAACGACGACGAGCTGGTCGCCTGGCTTGGTGTGAGTCGCACCCCCCATCCGCGAGGCGATCGCGAAGCTGGTCGACTACGGCCTGGTCGAGATGGAGGCGAACCGCTACACGCGCGTCGCCTCCCCCCACCCGCGAGCAGTACGACGACGCCTTCCAGGTGCTGTTCGGCATCGGTGAGCTCGCCGCCCGCTGGTCGTTCCCCCCGCTTCGAGGACGCCGACGTCAAGGCGTTCGGCAAGATCCTCGACGACATGCGCACGCACGCCGAGGCCGAGGACCGCGCCCTGAACGACGACATCGACAAGGCGATCGCGTTCATGGTCGCCAAGTCGGGCAACGAGCTCCTGGTGAAGACGAGCGAGTCGCTGCTGAACCGCGCGAAGTTCGTCCGCATCGGTGAGCCCGAGTTCGTGTTCTGGGACGTCGCGGACGCGCTCGACGGCTTCCGTGCCGCCGCGAAGGGCCGCGACGGAGAGGCCGGCGGCGCACTCGTGCGCGGGCTCGGTCGCGCCATGGCCGAGCACCTCGCGACGGCACGGGCGGCGAAGGCCGCAGAGGCCTGATCCGGCGACCGGTCGGCCCCGCCACCCCATGTGGCGGGGCCGTCCTGCGTCCTGTGTCCTGCGCGAGGATGGAGACGTGACCGACGTCCTGCTCCGCGCCACCGCCCTCCGTGTCACCCGCAGCGGACGCGACCTGCTGCACGACGTGGACCTCACCGTCCGCAGCGGGGGAGCACTGGGCGCTGCTCGGCTCGAACGGCGCCGGCAAGTCGACCCTGCTCGCGGTGCTCGGCGCCACCGGGCACCCGACCGCCGGCCACGTCGAGGTGCTCGGTCGACAGCTCGGACGTGTCGACGTCCGTGAGCTCCGCGAGCACATCGGGCACGTCGACCCTCGGCACCGGATGCTGTCGCCGCTGACCGTCCTCGAGACCGTGCTGACCGGGCGCACCGGGACGACCGACCTCATGACGCGGTGGGAGCCGACGGCCGACGACCTCGTCCGTGCCGAGCAGCTCGTCGCCGACGTCGGACTCACCGCGCGCCGCGACGCCCGATGGCCGGTGCTGTCGCAGGGCGAACGGGGACGTGCGCTCATCGCCCGGGCGCTGCTGTCCGACCCGCGGCTGCTGCTGCTCGACGAACCCGCGACCGGACTCGACGTCGCCGCACGGGAGCACCTGCTCGAGACCGTCGACGCCCTCCGTGTCCGGCAGCCGGAGCTCGGCAGCGTGATGGTCACCCACCACCTGGAGGACCTGCCGGCCTCGACCTCGCACGCGATGCTCCTCCGCGACGGGGGCGTCGTGGCGCAGGGGCCGGCGGACGAGGTCATCACCTCGGCGCTGGTGTCGGCCGCGTTCGACTTCCCGCTGGCGGTCGAGCGCAGCGGTGGGCGCTGGCACGCACGACGGGCCGATTGAGGCGGGCGGGCCTCCCGGCTGGCACGGACCGGTCGCGCGACCGCGGTCGTCGCGCGGCCACGAGACGCCCCCGTCAGTGACGGACGCCTCCTTCGTCGCAGCACGCCGTCGAACAGGGCGGCGTCTCGCGCACTCGGCGGCGTCACGGGCAGACGCCTCCGTCACGGGCGGACGGCGGCGTCTCGCGCACCTTGCGGACGGACCGACGGGAGGCGCGGCCCCTCCGGATCGCGCCTCCCGTCCGTCGTCGGCCGGCTACTCGGTCGCGGCAGCGGCCGCCTTCGCGGCAGCCGGCAGCGCGTCGAGGATCTGCGACACCGCGCGCTCGTCGTGCGCGGCGGTGAGGAACCACGCCTCGTACACGCTCGGCGGCAGGGTCACGCCGGAGTCGAGCATGCTGTGGAAGAACGCCGCGTACCGGAAGGCCTCCTGCGCGCGGACGTCGTCGTAGTCCCGCGGCGGGGTGTCCAGGAACGCGAACGAGAACAGGTTCCCGGCGTGCTGGACGGTGTGTGCGACGCCCTCGGCCGCGAGCGCCTCGCTCGTGGCCCGGGAGACGACGTCCGCCGTCCGGTCGAGGTGCGCGTAGACGTCGGCGGTCGCGGCCCGGAGCGTGGCGATGCCCGCGGCCACCGCGAGCGGGTTCCCGGACAGCGTGCCCGCCTGGTACACGGGGCCGAGCGGGGCGAGGAAGTCCATGACCTCGCGGCGCCCGCCGAGTGCGGCGAGGGGCATGCCGCCGCCGATGACCTTGCCGTAGGTGACGAGGTCGGGCTTCCACCCCGTCCCCTCGGGCACGGTGCCGTCCGCTTCGAGCCCCCACCAGCCGGCCGGGCCGACACGGAAGCCCGTCAGGACCTCGTCGACGATGAGCAGCGCGCCGTGCGCCTGCGTGATCTGTGCCAGGGCCCGGTTGAACCCGCGCTCCGGGGCGAGGACGCCCATGTTCGCGGGGGGCGCCCTCGACGATCACGGCCGCGATGCGCTCCGAGTGCTCGTCGAAGGCGCGACGGACGGCGTCCAGGTCGTTGTACGGCAGCACCAGCGTCTGCGCGGCGGTCTCGGCGGTGATGCCCGCGCTGCCGGGGAGTGCGAGCGTGGCGACGCCCGAACCGGCCTCGGCCAGGAGCGAGTCCGAGTGGCCGTGGTAGTGCCCGGCGAACTTCACGAGCAGGTCCCGGCCGGTGTAGCCGCGGGCCAGGCGGATCGCCGTCATGGTCGCCTCGGTGCCCGTGGACACCATGCGGATCTTCTCGATCGGACCGTCGCCGTCCACCTGCACGCGCTGCTTCACGAGCTCCGCGAGTTCGGTCTCCCCGGGCGTGGAGGCACCGAACGACAGACCCCGGGCCGCCGCCTGCTGCACGGCCTCGACCGTGCCGGGGTGCGCGTGGCCGAGGATCGCCGGGCCCCACGAGGCGACGAGGTCGACGTACTCGCGACCCTCGGCGTCGGTGACGGTGGCGCCCTTCGCGGACACCAGGAAGCGGGGCGTCCCGCCGACCGAGCCGTAGGCACGCACCGGCGAGTTCACGCCGCCGGGGATGCTGTCCTTCGCGCGGCCGAACAGGTCGTCGTTGGTGGTCGTCGTCGTGGTCATTCGGGTGCCTTCCCGGTCGGTGCGATGCCGGCGACGTCCGCCGAGCTGCCGGAGGTGCGCAGGCCGGCCTCCTCGTTGAGCTTGCGGGCCATGTCGACGGCGAAGTAGGTGAGGACCGCGTCGGCGCCGGCGCGCTTGATGCCGATGAGGGCCTCCATCGCGGCGGCGTCCCGGTCGATCCACCCGTTCTGGGCGGCGGCGGTGATCATCGCGTACTCGCCGGAGATCTGGTACGCCCAGACCGGCACCGGTGAGGTGTCGGCCGTGCGGGCGAGGACGTCGAGGTAGCTCATCGCGGGCTTCACCATGACGATGTCGGCGCCCTCCTCGATGTCCTGCTCGACCTCGCGGAGGCCCTCGCGCCCGTTGCCGGAGTCGAGCTGGTACGTGCGGCGGTCACCCTGCAGGGTGCTCGCGACGGCCTCCCGGAACGGCCCGTAGAACGCCGAGGCGTACTTGGCCGCGTAGGCGAGCAGCGCGGTGCCGGAGTGCCCGGAGACGTCGAGCGCGTCCCGCGCGGCGGCGATCTGGCCGTCCATCATGCCGCTCAGGCAGACGAGCTCGGCGCCGGCCTCGGCCTGGGCGACCGCCATGTCCCGGTAGCGGAGCAGCGTCGCGTCGTTGTCGACCGAGCCGTCCGCCGCGAGGACACCGCAGTGCCCGTGGTCGGTGAACTCGTCGAGGCACAGGTCGGACTGCACGACGAGGGCGTCCCCGACCTCTTCCTTCGCCACGCGGATCGCGACGTTGAGGATGCCGTCCGGGTCGGTCGCGCCGGAGCCGACCGCGTCCTTGTGCTGCGGGACGCCGAACAGGTTCACGCCGCCGATGCCGACCGACGCGGCCTCGTGCAGTGCACGGCGGAACGAGTCGAGGGAGTGCTGCTGCACCCCGGGCATGCTCGAGATGTCGATCGCGTCGGTGGCGCCTTCGCGGATGAACATCGGCAGCACGAGCTCGGCGGGGTGGAGCCGGGTCTCGGCGACGAGACGACGCATTGCGGGGGGTGGCGCGGAGACGTCGGGGGCGGACCTGGGGGGAAGCGGCCGGTCACGGGTGGCCTTCCTGTTCGGGGGTGGATGGGTCGAGGGCCTCGACGACGGCGTCGAGGAGGGCTTCTGCGGACCGTTCAGCGGCGACGACGTCCACCGGCAGGCCGGCGGCGCGGGCCTCGTCGGCGGTGCCGGGGCCGATGCAGGCGATCCGGGTGCGGGGGGTCGAGGGGGGGGTGAGACGACGAGCGACTTCGCGGGCGATGCTGCCGCTCGTCACGAGGACGATGTCCGGCGCGGGGTCGCCCGGGATCGGCGCGTCACCGGTCCCGACCGTACGGTACGCGACCACCTCTGACACGTCGATGCCCCTGGCCCGCAGGCCGTCGACGAGGGTGGGTGCGGCCAGGTCGGAGCGCGGGTGGAGGACGAGTCGGGCGTCCGCCGGGAGCGCCCGCACGAGTCCGGCTGCCGAGTGGTCGTCCGGCACGAGGTCGACGGTCCACCCGACGGCGCGGGCCGCGCGGGCGGTCACCTCGCCGACGGCGGCGACGCGGACCCCGGCCGGGAGGCCCGGCAGGCGTTCCGCGAGCACCCGCACGGTGGTCGCGCTGGTCACCACGAGCCAGTCGTCGCCCGCTCGACCGGCGCCTGCGCCGTCGAGGTGCGACGACTCGCCGCGTGCGGGTCGTCGAGGTTCCACGATGTCGGAACCTGACGCCTCGAGGTTCCGGAATTCGGGAACCGGGGCGGGGCGGCCGGCACCGGGAGCCGGGGCGGGGCGGCCGGCCGCGAGCCGCGCGACCATCCGGTCGAGGGGACCGGCGTCGAGCGGCGGCGCGTCGGTGACGAGCGGGACGATGCGCGGGTCGAGCCCGCGGGCCGCGGCCGCCGCGGCGACCCGCGCACCCCAGGAGCCACCGCGCGGGACGACGACCACGGGCCGGTGCCCGGTCGTGTCGTCCCGCGTGGTGTCCGTGGTGATCGTCGCCCTACTCGGTCGTGGTGGCGGACGTGTCGGACGGCCCCTCGGTACCGGGGGTGTCGAGGCTGGGGCCGACGGTGTGCCCGGCGTCGTGCTCGGCCGAGTCCGACCCGGCGGAGCTCGACAGGTCGGCCAGCTCGGCGGCACCGTTCTCGAGCAGCTCGGCGGCGACCCGGTCGGCGACGGACAGGGCTTCGTCGAGGCGGTCCTGCGCCGACCCGTCGAGCACGGCCGCGTGCGACGCGGTCCGGTACTCGGAGCCGTCGGGGCGGTAGACCGTCGCCGAGACGAGGAGCATCTCGGCGTCGACGACCGCGGTCGCGCCGATCGGTGCGGAGCAGCCGGCCTCGAGCTTGGCGAGCACCTCGCGCTCGGCGGTGACGGTCAGGCGGGTCGGGGCGTGTTCGATCTTCCGCAGCGCGGCGAGCAGGTTGCGGTCGTCCTCGTCCGTGCGGATCTCGACCGCGAGCGCGCCCTGACCGGGAGCACTCGGCCAGAACCCGAGGTCGAGCAGCTCGGTCGCGGCATCGAGCCGTCCGATGCGTCCGAGCCCGGCGGCCGCGAGCACGACCGCGTCCAGGTCGTCCTCCACACGGGCGAGCCGGGTGTCGATGTTGCCGCGGATGTCGACGACGTCCAGGTCCGGCCGGTCCGCCTTGAGCTGCGCGACACGGCGGGGCGACCCCGTGCCGACCTTCGCGCCCTCGGGCAGGGTCTCGACCGTGGCGCCGTTCCGCGCCACGAGGACGTCACGAGCGTCGGCACGCTTCGGCACGGCGCCGATCGTCAGGCCCGGGTACGGCGCGGTCGGCAGGTCCTTCAGCGAGTGCACGAGGACGTCCACCTCGCCCGCCACGAGCGCCTCGCGCAGCGCGGACGCGAAGACGCCGGTACCGCCGAGGGACGCCAGGGAGGCCCGGTTCGTGTCGCCCTCGCTCGTCACGGTGACGAGTTCCACCGGACGGCCGGCGGCCTTCGCCAGGCGGTCGGCGACGTCCTGCGACTGGGCGACCGCCAGTCGGCTGGCACGGGTGCCGAGCCGGATCGGGGCCGGGCCGTCGGTCGCCGGAGTGCTGGGGTGGTCCGCGGTCGCCTCGGTCACGGAGCGACGCCGGCGGCTGCGGGCTTGAACCCCGCTCGCACGTTCTCGCAGCACCCCGGGCGGCACACGTCGTACCAGGGGCCGATGTCGGTCATGTGCGGACGCTCGGCGGTCGGCGTGCCGTTGACCCGCTCGAGCACGAGGTCGACGAGACCGGACACGTAGGCCGGGTCGACCCCGGGGGTCTGCGTGCGGAGCGACCAGAAGCCGAGCTCGCCGGCGGTCTCGGTGGCTTCCTCGTCGAGGTCCCACATGACCTCCATGTGGTCGCTCACGAAGCCGAGCGGGACGATCAGCACGGCGCGGGTGGGGCCGCCCTTGAGCTCCTCGTTCATGTAGTCGTTGATGTCGGGCTCGAGCCACGGCTGCGTCGGGGGACCCGAGCGCGACTGGTAGACGAGCTTCCAGGCGGGCTTCGACGTGCCCTGCAGGTGCGCGTGCTCGGGCTGCTCGAGCAGTTCCGCCCACGCCTGGTCGAGGACGACCTGCCCGACGGCGAGGTGCTGCGCCTCGTACGCACCGTGCTCGTCGAAGCCCCGGTAGTCGGGGCCGGAGCGGGCGGCGTCGGTCGACGGGATCGAGTGCGTGGAGAACAGCACCTGGAGCTCCGTCGCGACGTCGAGGCCGTCGTTCTCGGCGATCGCGCGGGCCAGTCCGTCGCGGACCCCGTCGATGAACGGCCGGACGAAGCCGGGGTGGTCGAAGAACTGGCGGACCTTGTCGATCTGGATCGTGTCGATCAGACCGGTCTCGTCGAGCACGCGGGCGTAGTCCTCGCGGTACTGACGGCAGCTCGAGAACGACGAGTACGCGCTCGTGGCGATCGCGATGAGCTTGTTGTAGCCCTTGTCGGCCGCCTCGGTGAACGCCTCTTCGAGGTAGGGCTCCCAGTTGCGGTTGCCCCAGAGGACGGGCATGTCGATGCCCCGCGAGGCGAGCTCGGCCTCGAGCGCGGCCTTGAGCGCACGGTTCTGGGCGTTGATCGGGCTGACGCCGCCGAAGTGGCGGTAGTGGTGCGCCACCTCTTCCAGACGCTCGTCCGGGATGCCGCGACCGCGCGTGACGTTGCGGAGGAACGGGATGACGTCGTCCTGACCCTCGGGCCCACCGAAGCCGGCGAGCAGGATCGCGTCGTACGCGGTCGGCACCTCGACGTGCTCCGGGCCGGACGCGGCCGCAGCGGTGGCGGCGAGGACGGGCTGGCCGTTCGTGATCATGCTGGTGTCGGTCATGACAGCACCTCCGGGAGTTCGGCGGTCGTCACGCGACGACCCGTGTAGAAGGGCACTTCCTCGCGGACGTGCATGCGGGCCTCGGTGTAGCGGAGGTCGCGCATGAGGTCGACGAGGTCGACCAGGTCCGGGCTCTCGAGCGGCAGGATCCACTCGTAGTCACCGAGGGCGAAGGACGCGATGGTGTTCGTCAGGACGCGGCGGTACTTCGCGCCGGCGATGCCGTGGTCGCGCAGCATCTTCGAACGCTCTTCCTCGGGCAGCAGGTACCACTCGTACGAGCGCACGAAGGGGTACACCGTGATCCACGGCTCCGGGTCCTTGCCGCGCAGGAACGCCGGGGTGTGCCGCTTGTTGAACTCGGCTTCCCGGTGCATGGCCATGGCGTGCCAGACCGGCTCGGCCTCGGCGAAGAGGGCCGTGCGGCGGATCTCGCGGAGGACCGCCTGGATCGCCTGTGCGTCGTCGCCGTGCAGCCAGATCATGACGTCCGCGTCGGCCCGGAAGCCGGAGACGTCGTAGAAGCCGCGGATGGTGACGCCGCGCTCGGCAGCCGCGGAGACGACCGCGTCGAGTTCCGCGACCGCATCCGCACCGCCGGGTCGGACGGCGCCGACCGGGCGGCGGAAGACCGCCCAGAGGGCGTAGGCCGTGAGCAGGTTCGGGTCGATTCCGGAAGCCGGGTCCGTCTCGTGCGCTGTACTGGCCGCTGGTGCTGCGGGAGTTGCTGGGGTGGGCACGTCAGTGCTCATGGATCGGTCGTCCTCCACGTTCGCCGGGGGTGTGGTTCGCCGGCCCCCCTTCGCCGAGCGGGTGTCCGGGACGATCGTCCACTGCGGCTCGCGAAGGCTCGCCGCGTGTGGATCACCGCCGTCGGAGCACCGCTACGACGATACCCCCGACCACTGCCACTCCCGCTGCGAGCCCGGCCAGGTAGGGCACCGGGTTCGCGTCGACGCCACGCTTGACCTTCGACGCGGCGATGCCGAGCTGCTTCGGCACGTTCAGCTTGTCCTCGATCGCGTCGAGGGTGTCGAAGAGCTGGGCACGGGTCGCAGCGACGCGGTCGGCGATCTTCGACTGGTCGTCGTGCTGGGGGGTCGGTCACTGGTCCTCCGAGGGAGTCGTGGGGATGACGGGCGTCAGAACCGGCCGTCGACGTCCGGCTTCCGTGACGCACGGAGCGTCTCGGGGGTGGGCTTCCGGCCGAGGCCCTTCACCGCGTTGACGTCGTTCTTGACGCTCGCGATGGTGCGCTTCGGCGTGACCGGCAGGCCCTTCTTGAGCCGCTTCCACCCGATGAACCCGAGGATCGCCGCGACGATCAGCATGAGGACGGCGAGCAGCAGCGCGGCGAGCCACGCGGGCATCACCGTGGCGAGGCCCATCACCGCTGCGGTGAGGAGCACGCCGATCGCGTACAGCACGATCACCAGCGCGGCGACGAGGATGCCCGCGGCGACCGCGAAGACCTTCGCCTTGCCGATCATCTCGGCCTTGAGGAGGGCGATCTCCCCCTTGACCAGGTCCTTGACGAGGTCGGGGACGTCCTTCACGAGGCCGAACAGCGACCGCGACTTCCGGTCGCGTGTGTCGGTCATGAGATCTGCGAGCCCTTGCCGGACGACGCCTTCGAGCTCACCTTGCGGACGACCTTCTTGGTCTGCTCACCGATGAAGTCGGCGACGTCGGGCGTGCGGTCGGACACGAAGTCCTCGACCTGGTTCACGCTCTTCTGGACGCCGTTGCTGTTCCAGATCTTGCCGCTGACGGTCTTGATCTGCTCGTACCGCGCCCGTCCGGCTCGCGATCCCAGGACGTACCCGAGTGCTGCGCCGGCGACGAACAGGAGCTTTCCTCGCATGAGCGATTCCTCCGTTGGGTCAGTGTGCTGTGAAGGCACCGTGCGTGGTCATGCACCGATCGGCATGTGTCCGACGGTTCCCCCCAACAGTAGCCCTCGGAGGGTCAGCGGTCCGCTCAGGAATCCAGGATGCGCTCAGCAGCCGCCCGGGCAGCGGTGACGATGCCGGACAGCCCTCGCCCAGAGGACGCCTCACCGATCCCGACCACGCCCTCCGCCAGCCCGGCGGCCTCGGCGTCCGGTCCGTGCCAGCGGACGCGGGCCGCGCCGACGACGTGCTCCGGACGGACGGGCAGGCCGAGCAGCGCGGTCGCGTCCGTCGTCGCCCGTGCGCTCACCGCACCGGCGGGGTCGACCGGGAGGCTCGTGGCCACCTCGTCCGCGTTCGTCGCGCCGGCAGCGCCGGTCGCCTGGTCCGCGCCTGCCGGGGGCAGGGCGTAGCTGAGCCGCAGCACGTGCCTCCCGGCCGCCCGCTCCGCCAGCCAGGGCCACTTGACCGTCGCGTGCGTGAGCGCCTTCGCGGCGACGCCGGTCGCGGCGGGGTGCACGAGCATCCCGGTGCCGCGGGGTGCAGCGTCCAGCTCGGGCCGGTCCACGACCAGGGTGACGAGCTCGATGCCGGACCGACGCGGAGCCGCCGTCCGGGCCGGGTCGGCGACCGTCGCGAGGACGTGGTCCGCCGCCAGCCGCTCGGTCGTGCCGTCCGCCGACACGGTCTCGACCGCCGCTCGTCCGACGGAGGTGGCCCGCGTGTGCAGCCGCACGTCGACGCGGTACGTGTCGAGGTCGGCGACGAGCTCGTCGACGAGCCGCGCGATGCCGCCTCGGAGCCCCTGCACGGCGGACCCGGCGACGGCACGCTTCCGGAGGGCGAGCACCGCACGGGCCAACGAACCCTCGCGCTGCAGGGCGGCACGGAGCCCGGGCGCCACGCGGTCCGGGTCGAGGTCGTCGGGGTGCGTCGAGTGCACGCCGGCCACGACCGGGACGACCAGGTCGTCGAGGACCTTCGCGCCCATCCGGCTCCGGACCATCGCGCCGAGCGACGTCGCCCGTGCGCCCACCGGCGAGGGCAGCAGCGCGTCCATCTGTGCGCGGAGGGCGCCGGCACCACCGACGACCGCGATGACGTCCGCGGCCATCGGGGTGCCCGGGATCCCGAGCAGGCCGGTCGACGGGATCGGCGCGGTCCGCCCGTCGCGGGTCATCAGCCACGCACCCCGCGGGTCCGGGGAGACGATGTCGTTGCCGAGACCGAGTTCGACCGCGAGCGAGGACACGGCATCCGTCCGGGTCGCGAACGAGTCCGCCGCCATGTCCAGGTCGAGGCCCGCGACCGTGTGCCGTCGGATCATCCCGCCGAGCACGCCCGAGGCCTCGAGCAGCACGACGTGGGCGCCGCCCTTCGCCAGGTCACGCGCGGCGACGAGCCCGGCGACCCCGCCGCCGACCACGACGACCTCGGTCACGACGCGGCCCGGTCGGTCCCGTCGGTCCCGACGTCGGTGCCGTCGCCCAGTGCGTGCACGAGCTCGACGACGCGGGTCAGCACGGTCGGGTCGGTCTCGGGCGGGACGCCGTGGCCGAGGTTCACGACGTGCGCACGGGCAACGCCTCCGCGGCGGACGACGTCACGGACGTGCGCCTCGAGGACCGGCCACGGGGCCGAGAGCATCGCCGGGTCGATGTTCCCCTGCACGGTCACGTCACCGCCGACGCGCTGCACGGCCTCGTCGAGGGGCAGCCGCCAGTCCACGCCGACCGCGTCCACCGCACCGACGGAGCCGCCGACGGTCGCCATGTCGGCCAGGACCTCGCCGCTGCCGACGCCGAAGTGGATGCGCGGGACGCCGAGGTCGGTCACGTGGGACAGTGCCCGCGCCGAGTGCGGAGCGACGCGGGAGACGTAGTCCGCGCGGGACAGCGACCCGACCCACGAGTCGAAGAGCTGCGCGGCCGAGGCACCGGCGAGCACCTGGGCACGGAGGAACGCCCCCGACACGTCGGCGGCCCAGTCGAGCAGCCGTGCCCAGGTCTCCGGCTCGGCGTGCATCATCGTGCGGGCCCGGATGTGGTCCTTCGACGGGCCGCCCTCGACCAGGTACGCGGCCAGTGTGAAGGGCGCGCCCGCGAAGCCGATCAGCGGCGTGCTGCCGAGCTCGGCGACCGTCCGGGCGACCGCCTCGGTGATCGGGGCCAGGGCCTCCGCCTCGAGCGGACGCAGGGCGTCCACGTCCGCCGCCGTCCGGACGGGCGACCCGAGGACCGGACCACGACCGGGGACGATCTCGACGTCCACGCCCGCGAGCTTGATCGGCACGACGATGTCGCTGAAGAAGATGCCGGCGTCGACCCCGTGCCGACGGACCGGCTGCAGGGTGATCTCGGACGCGAGGGCCGGGTCGAGACACGCGTCGAGCATCGCCGTCCCGACGCGGAGCTCCCGGTACTCCGGCAACGACCGGCCGGCCTGCCGCATGAACCACACCGGCAGCGTCTCCGGCCGGTCCCCACGGAGGGCACGGACGAGCCGCGAGCCCGTGGTGCGGCCGTCGGCGAGCGGATGGGTGGTCGGGAGCGCGTCGGTCACCGGATGATTCTCGCACCGCGAACAGGACGGCTCCCCGACCCGGTGCTCGGGGCACCGGGGTTACCATTGAACACGTGCTCATCTGTCTCACGGCGTCGCATCGCAACGCCAGCTTCGACCTCCTGGAGCGTCTGAGCATCGGAGCACCCGCGGCGGCCAGCCACCTCGTCACGGACTCGGACGTCCTCGACGGCGCCGTGGTCCTCGCCACGTGCAACCGGTTCGAGGCCTACCTCGACATCGCGGGCGACGACGACGCAGCCGTCCGCGCCACCGTCGAGGCCGTCTCGGCGGCGAGCGAGCTGCAGGCCGACGAGGTCCTCGACGCCGTGCAGGTGCTCGGCGGCGGAGACGTCGTGCAGCACCTCTTCGCCGTGTCGAGCGGGCTCGAGTCCGTCGTCGTCGGCGAGACCGAGATCTCCGGACAGGTCCGCCGGGCCCTCGAGGACGCGCGCCGGAACGGCACCACCACCTCGGACCTCGAACGGCTCTTCCAGGAGGCCGCGCACACCTCCCGCGGTGTCAAGACCCGCACCCGGATCGGCGCCGCCGGCCGGTCGCTCGTCCGCCTCGGGCTCGAGCTCGCGTCCTCGCGGATCACCGACTGGGCCGCGACGCGCGTGCTCCTCGTCGGGACCGGCAGCTACGCCGCCACCACCATCGCCGCCCTCCGTGACCGCGGCGCCCAGCACATCCAGGTCTTTTCGCCGTCCGGCCGGGCGCCGTGGTTCGCCGCCAAGCACGACCTCGTCGCCGCCACCGACCTGCGCACCGCGATCGGCACGAGCGACGTCGTCATCACCTGCACGTCGAGCGAGGTCCCGGTCGTCGAGGCGTGCGACCTCGACGACGGTGCCCGCCGCATCGTGATCGACCTCGGCCTCCCCCCGCAACGTGCACCCGGACGCCGCCGACGTCGAGGGCGTCGAACTGCTCGACCTCGAGACAATCAGCATCCACGCCCCGATCGCCGAGCTGAACGCCGAGACCGAAGCACGCGCGATCGTCGACGACGCCGTGTCCCGTTTCCGCGCCCAGGCCCTCGAGCAGTCGACCACCCCCGCCCTCGTCGCCCTCCGCAAGCACGTGTTCGACATCCTCGACGACGAGATCGACCGCGTGAAGCGGCGCGGCGACACCACCCCCGAGTCCGCCGAGCAGACCGAGCGGGCACTCCGGCACCTGGTCGGCGTGCTCCTGCACCGCCCCTCGGTCCGGGCCCGCGAACTCGGCCGTGCCGGTCGGGGCGACGACTTCACCGGCGCGCTCGACGCACTCTTCGGGGTGCGCCCCGAGCCCGTCGCGGACGTGCCGTCCGCCGTCGTGCCCCTCGCCGACCGGGCCGCGCGTGTGCGCGACGACGAGGCGGACGCGAGCTGACCGGCTCGGGCGATCCGGGCCTCCCGGCCGCCGCCCCGCTGCTGCGGGTCAGCGCCCTCCTGCTCGTCCGCGACCGTCGCGTGCTCATGGTGCGCGCCCGCGGGCGCGGCGTCCTCTACCTGCCCGGCGGCAAGGTCGAGCCCGGCGAGAGCAGCGTGGACGCCGCGGTCCGCGAGGCGTTCGAGGAGACCGGGCTGCGGCTCACGCGCGCCGACGTCGACGAGTTCGCGACCGTGACCGAGCCGGCGCACGGGCAGGCACCGGGGACGATCGTCGCGATGACGCTGTTCCTGGCCCGGCCGGGAGGCGCGCTCGACACCGCCACGCCCCTCGCCTCCGCAGAGGTCGACGAGGTGGAGTGGGTCACCTCCGCGGACGCCGGCCGGTGCCCGCCCGCCGGGGTCGAGACGCTGCGCCTGCTCACGCAGGCCGACCTCGTCGACTGAGGTCGGCCCGCCTCGCCGCTACTGGTCGCGGTCGGTGTACTCGCCGGCCGTCTCCGGGCCGCCGGGCTCGACGTCGCCGGGGATGTCCGACTCGACGTACTCGCCGCGCTCACCCTCGGACTCCGGACGCCGTTCGCCGGGGATGTCGCTCGACACGAACTCACCGACCGGTTCGTCGTCGGCGACGCGGTGCTCGCCGGGGATCTCGCTGTCCACGAACTCGCCGGCGCGCTCGTCCACGCCGTCCGCGCGGTCTTCGTCGCCGCGTGCTGCCTCGTGCTTGCCTGCTGCCATGGGTCTGTCCTTCCGTCCGGCACGTCGTCGTCGACGTGCACGCTGCCGATCCTGCCCGATGTCGCTGTGCGGCGGTGTGCTCCTGGGAGGACGTGCGCCACGGGAGCCCTGCCGTCTTCGGGCTCGTGCACCTCGTGCCCACGCCGCTCGAACCCGACTCCATGCCCGAACGGGTGCTCTTCGCCGTGGTGAGCATCCCCGTCGTGTGCGGCATCGTCGGGGTGTGGCACGGCCTGACGCGCGAGGCCGACGGCCGCGTCACGCGGGTGATGGCCGGGGCGAGGATGCGCTAGGCCCACGGGGTCAGCGCTCGGCGGGGGGCGTGCACGACCTCGAGCACCTCGGTCCCCATGGTGCGCAGGGCGTCGACGACCGCGAGGCGGCGCTGCAGCGAGTCGTCCTCGAACCGGATCGTGACCGCGTAGCAGACCGACGACGCCGGCCCACGGAGGACCCCGGCCTCCGCGCGGACGCCGGGTCCGGAACCGGTGACGGCGACGGACTGCAGGCCGTGGTCGAGGGCCCGGTGCGCGAGCGGGTCGAGCCCGAAGGACCCCGCGACGAGCGACAGGTCGGCGGCGAGCGACAACCAGCCGAGCACCCGGTTCGACACCGCCTCGTCGACGACCTCACCGAGCGCGAGGCCGCGGAACAGCCAGCTCAGTTCACCCGCGGCGGCGACGGACACGTCGGGGGCGTCGTCGGGTCCGCGCCGGTCGCGCACCCGGTCGATCAGGGCCGTCCGTTCGATGCCGAGCGACTCCGCGCGGGACCGCACGGCGTCCATCCCGACCGTGGTGAGCAGCGCGTTCGTCGCCCAGGCGTCGGCGGTGGCGCCGACCAGGGTCGCCAGGTCCGACACCTGCATGGTCGGTTCCTGCAGGAACTGCCACAGGCCCGCGCCGGTCGCGGTGTCGCGGGCCATCCGCTGGAGGCGGTCACCGTGCAGGCGACCGTCCTCGAGTTGCGCGGCGACCTCGATGAGGAGCAGCACCCGTCCGAGGCTCGCCACCGGTTGCACGAGGCGGTCGTCGATCGCGAGCAGCGCCCGACCGGTGGACGTGTCGATGATCGACGCGCTCACCCCGGCGCCGTCGACGGCGATCGCGCCGAGCGCTTCGGTCGTCGCTGTGAAGCGCTCGTCCGCACCTCCCCGGTGCTTGCCGCGGCTGCGACCGCCACCACCGGCGCGGCCACCGCCGGACCGAGCGGCACCCCCCGCTTCCTGCGGTGGTGCCGTCGTCGGAGGGGCGTCCCGGGCGGCGCCGGCGCGACGAGTTCGGCGCGTCCGGCTCCACCATCACCAGATGGCGACGCGCTCGGCCGGAGCCAGGTACATCGCGTCACTGTCGGAGACGGCGAAGGTGTCGTAGAACACGTCGATGTTGCGCACGATCTGGTTGCAGCGGAACTCGTTCGGCGAGTGCGGGTCGATGCTGAGCAGGCGTGCGGCCTCCTCGGGGCGGATCGCCATGCGCCAGGCCTGCGCCCAGCTCAGGAAGAACCGCTCGGCACCCGTCAGGCCGTCGATCACGGGGGGGCTCGGCGCCGTCCAGCGAGATCAGGTACGCCTTCCACGCGATCGAGAGGCCGCCGAGGTCGCCGATGTTCTCACCGATCGTGAGGGCGCCGTTGACGTGGCCATCCGGCACCTCGGTCGGGACGAGGGCGTCGTACTGCGCGATGAGGGCCTTCGTGCGCTCCTCGAACGCCTGGCGGTCGGCCTCGGTCCACCAGTTCTGCAGGCGACCGTCGCCGTCGTACTGCGAGCCCTGGTCGTCGAAGCCGTGGCCGATCTCGTGCCCGATGACGGCGCCGATCGCGCCGTAGTTCGCGGCGGCGTCGCGGGTCGCCTCGAAGAACGGGAACTGCAGGATCGCCGCGGGGAAGACGATCTCGTTGAAGCCCGGGTTGTAGTACGCGTTGATCGTCTGCGGGGTCATGAACCACTCGTCGCGGTCGATCGGCTTCCCGATCTTGCCGAGCTCGCGGTCGACCTGGAACGACGCGATCGCGCGGACGTTGGCGAGCAGGTCGTCCGCCCGGATGGGCAGGGCGCTGTAGTCGCGCCACTTCACGGGGTAGCCGATCTTCGGCGTGAACTTCTCGAGCTTGTCCAGCGCGCGGGCGCGGGTCTCGTCGGTCATCCACTCGAGCCCGGTGATGCTCTGCCGGTAGGCCTCGACCAGGTTCGCGACGAGGTCGTCCATCGTCGCCTTGGAGGTCTCGTCGAAGTGCTCCTCGACGTAGATCCGTCCGACGGCTTCACCCATCGCACCCTCGACCAGGGAGACTCCGCGCTTCCAGCGGTCACGCTGCTTCGGCGCACCCGTCAGTGCCGTGCCGTAGAACGAGAAGCTGGTCGCGGAGAACGCGCTGGTCAGGTACGGGGCGGAGGCCCGGATCACCTGCCAGCAGAGCCAGTCCTTCCAGACGGGCAGCGGCTGCTCGCGGAAGAGCTGTGCGAGGCCGGTGATGAACGAGGGCTGCCGGACCACGACCGTGTCGAACGCACCCGCCGGTGCGGCGATGGCGTCCCACCAGATGCGGAGGTCCACGCCTTCGGCGAGCGCCGAGACCTCGTCCCACGGCATCTTGTTGTAGGTCTTCTGGCTGTCGCGGGTGGCGACGTTGTCCCAGTGTGCCGACGCGATGGCCGTCTCGAGGGCGATCACGTGCTCGGTGCGGTCGCCGCTCTCGTCGTAGCCGGCCAGCGGGAACATCGACCCGACGAACTCGCGGTACTTCTCACGGATGTCGGCGAACCGGTCCTCGCGGTAGTACGACTCGTCGGGCAGACCGAGGCCGGACTGCTCGAGGAAGACGATGTAGGCGTCCGGGTCGCCCGGGTCGTTGTCGACGAAGAGCTGGATGAAGCTCGGCAGCCCGAGCCGCTCGAAGCGACCGACCATGCGGAGCACGTCGTTCTTGTCCTCGATCGCGGCGATGTCGGCCAGGAGCGGCTCGATCGGCCCGGAGCCCGCGGACTCGAGGGCGACCTCGTCCGTGAAGGACGTGAACAGGTCGCCCACCTTCCGCTGCTCGGTGCCCGGCTCAGCCGTCTGCGCGCGCTCGATGATCGTCCGGACGGCGGCCTCTGCCTCTTCCGCGAGGACCGTGAAGGACCCGTAGCGGGCCTTGTCGTCCGGGATCGGGGTGTCGGCGATCCACCTGCCGTTGACGTGCCGGTAGAGGTCGTCCTGCGGTCGCACCGACTCGTCGAGTTCGTCGGTGCGGATTCCGGTGGTGCCTGCGACGTCGGTCATGGGTTCCACGATAGCCACCGGTCCCTCCTCCGCCACCCGGTGCTCGCTCACCGACCTGTCCACGTCGTCAGCCCCTCACCGACGGGGGAGTCGTACGCCGGCGCACGACCCCGGCGAGCGGGAGGGTGCCGGCTCCGAGCACGAGCAGGACGAGGGACGCGACGGCCGGGTGCACGACGTCCGCACCGGTGTAGGCGAGTCGTCCGGCAGCGGCAGCACGCGTGCCCGCGGTCCGGAGGCGGGCCGCGGCCGGATGACGGGCCTCCTCCCCCGCTGGTGACGCCGCCTCCCGTCGGAGTGCCACCGGCGCTCCCGGCGCTCCCGGCGCCCGGACCGGGGCGTCCCGGTGCGCCGGGGAGCACGAGCCGCAGGGCGCCCTGCTCGACGTCCTGCACGCGCTGCTGTGCGACGACGGCAGCGGCGGGCAGGGCGTCGCGCGGGACGACGAGTTCCCACGACCGACCGATCGTGGTGCGGAGCGGTTCGCCGTCCGCGGCGGTGAGGGTCTTCCCGGCCTCGTCCTCGAGCGTCACCGTGCCGCCGACCTCTCCTGTGCCGCTGAACCGGAGGCGGCCGTCGCCGAGTCGCTCGACCGTGCCGGTGAGCGCGGACGGGATCGTGACGTGCGCGTCCGTCCGACCGATCTCGTCCCCTCCGTCGGAGGCGATGACCGAGACCACGTCCAGACGGACGTCGTCGGGGATCGGGAGCTCCGCCCGCCACGACGTGTCGTCCCCGACGTGGACGACCACGGGCTCGCCGTCCGCTCCCGTGACCGGACCCCGGCGGTCCGCGAAGGTCACCGTGCTGCCGGCGGGAGCACGCCCGTCCAGGACGAGGTGCTCCGTCTGCCGGGAAGCCGTCGCGTGCTCGACGGTCGGGGTGCCCGAGAGCTCGTAGACGTCGTCGACCCCGCCGTTCAGGGTGCCGTCGAAGTACTGGCCGACCTCCACGTGGTGGCGACCGAACGCGAGACCACGCAGCACGACGTGCCAGGTGCCGTCGTCGGCGACGTCGGTCTCGGCGCGCTCCGTCCCGCGGTCCCGGACGACGAGGTGCGCTCCGGGATGGCCCAACCCGTCGAGCGTGATGGTCCGTCCGATGCCGTTGATGGTCGCGGTCATGTCCGGGGGCAGCAGCACGAGCATCCGGACCGGGATGTCGATCGACTGCCCGGACACCTGGGACGTGGCCCGGATGACGTGCTCGCCCGGATGCACCCGGACCCGCGCCGTCCAGCGACCGTCCGCGTCCCCTTCGGTCCAGACGGGCTCGACGACGTCCCCGGCGACCTGGACGCTCTCGCCTGTCGGGACGGTGCCGGTGACGGTGACGACGCCGGTGCCGTGTGCGATCGACCGCACCCCGGCGGTGAAGTCGACGGGGGCAGGCGGGTCGGACGCCGGCGACCGCGAGGTCTCCGTCGCGTGCCGGTCGACACCCGCGGCCAGGGCGGGGTCGGCGACGAGCACGGGCGCGGCCGTCAGTGCGCCGACCGCGAGTGCGGCGAGGACGGGGACAAGGACGTGGCTGGTGGTTCGCATGGTGCTCCTCGTGGTGTCCCACACACCATATCCAGCATTCCGGCCGTCCGTCACGGTTCTCCACAGGGCGGGTTGCGGACCCACGGACGCCCGTGCGCCCGCTACGGTCATCGCATGGGACTCCCTTGGAAGCTGCACGGCGACGGCCGCACCGTGTCCGCCTCGGCGATCGTGGCGCCGGACGAACGACTCACCTGGGGCCGGACGGTCGGCCTCGGCGTGCAACACGTGGTCGCCATGTTCGGCGCCACCTTCCTCGTGCCGCTCATCACCGGCTTCCCCCCGTCGACGACCCTGCTGTTCAGCGGCATCGGCACGATCCTGTTCCTGCTCATCACCGGCAACCGGCTCCCGAGCTACCTCGGCTCGTCGTTCGCGTTCCTCGCGCCGATCGGGGCCGCGACGAAGATCGGCGGCATCCCGCTCGCACTGTCCGGGATCATCGTCGTCGGGGCGCTGCTCGCGGTGGTCGGACTGATCGTGCACCTGGCCGGCGCCGGGTGGATCGACCGTCTCATGCCACCGGTGGTCTCCGGCGCCATCGTCGCGCTGATCGGGTTCAACCTCGCGCCGGCCGCCCGCGACAACTTCGTGGAGGCGCCCGTGATCGCCGCGGTCACGCTCGCCGCGATCGTCCTCTGCACCGTGCTGTTCAAGGGGCTCGTCGGTCGCCTGTCGATCGTCGTCGGTGTCGTCGTGGGCTACCTCGTCGCACTCGTCGCGGGCGAGGTGGACCTGGGTGCCGTGCAGGACGCCGCCTGGGTCGGACTGCCGACCTTCACGGCCCCGGCCTTCGACCTGTCCCAGACCGCCGTCTACCTCGGCTTCCTGCCCGTCGTGCTCGCCCTGGTCGCCGAGAACGTCGGCCACGTGAAGGGCGTCGGCCAGCTGACCGGACGTGACCTCACTCCGCTGACCGGGCGCGCGTTGCTCGCCGACGGGGTCTCGACCGTGCTCGCCGGCGTCGGCGGCGGTTCGGCCACGACGACCTACGGCGAGAACATCGGCGTCATGGCGGCGACGCGGGTGTTCTCCACCGCGGCGTACTGGGTCGCGGCGATCGCGGCCGTGCTGCTCGGGCTGTCGCCGAAGATCGGTGCGGTCATCTCGACGGTGCCGGCCGGCGTGCTCGGTGGCGCCACCACCGCGCTGTACGGACTCATCGGCGTGATCGGCATCCGCATCTGGGTCGAGAACCGGGTCGACTTCGCCAAGCCGAAGAACCAGCTCACCGCTGGCATCGCGCTCATCATGGGCATCGCCGACTTCACGTTCTCGTTCGGCGGCGCGACCTTCGGCGGGATCATCATCGGCACCATCGCCGCGATCGTCGTCTACCACCTCATGGACCTGGTGGGCCGGGCCCGGGGCACCGATCCGGTCACCCCGGACGCGACCGACGCCGACCGGGCCGCGACGGGTGGCGTCCCCGTCGAGCCGCGGGTCGACGGGCGCCGGAAGGGCTGACCGGCCCCGGTGATCGTCCGCTCGTTCCGGCCGATCACCTGCGAGAACGGTCGAGCGGAGGTCCCGCCGGCTGGTGTTCCGCCGGCGACTCCTGACGAAGGAGCACGCTCCAGCCCGGGCCCGGAACGACCGCGACGCTACCCGCGGAGCCCGAACACCTGCAGGAGTTCCGGGAGCAGGAGGAGTATCGGCAGGACACTGAGGACGGTGAGCACCGCGCCGACGACGACGCCGGTGACTGCCAGCCCCCCGGCCGTTCTCACCGGTCCTCCTGATCTGCGACAGACCGATGATCCCGACGACGATCCCGCCGACGGGAACGACGAAGCCCAGCACGAGCGCGACGATCGCGAGCACGTTCGTCGGGGCCGCGGCTACCACGGCTGGCTTGTTGAGTTGCGACACAGGAGCCGTCCTTCGTTCTCAGCGGGAGCTTACCGAGGCTGCAGCGCGCATCGCGGCGAACAGTGCAGCATCCGAGGGCCCAGACCCGAGGTGGATACGATCGTGCGCGCCACCCGGTCCGTCCGAGGCTGAACGGTGTCGCGGTGGTGCGGGTGGACGATCCGCATGGTCGAGGGGGAAGAGCATCGTGGTGCGTCAGAAGAAGAACCAGTCCCCGACGCCCGGAGCGCCTGCGCGTCGACACGTCAGCCGGATGGTCGCCGCCGGTCTCGCGATCGCGGTGTCGGCAGTGGCCCTGGTCGGGATCGATGCGACCGCAGCACCGGCGGAGAGCGCAACGCTCGACGCTCCTGGGGTGCACACCGTCGCCATCGAGTCGAACGCCTCGGCAGCGACGGTCACCAAGGTCACCGCGACCAACACCGTCACCTCCACCGGCACGGCCGTGCGGACCACCCTGACGGTCGAGAACACCAGCTCGGTGCGGAAGCCGGCTGCCCACGCCTGGCTCTACCTGTCCGCCGGCAGCAAGAAGTACACGCTCGGCCACGTGACCGTGAAGCCGCTCGCCGCCGGCGCGAGCACCACGGTCCGCGCGATCCACAGGTCACCCCTCCGCGCGAAAGCCGGCAAGTACAGGGTCCTCGGCTGCACCGGGGTCTACTCCGTACAGCGATGCCGCACGTCTGCCACGACCGTCACGAGCAGACCCGCGTCCCGCGCACGTCCCGAACCGGGTGTGATGCTCGACGTCGCTCGCGCCTACTACCCGGTGGCGCTGATCAAGCGGTACGTCGACCTGCTGGCCGACAACGGCGGCCGTTTCCTGCACCTGCACCTCACCGACGACCAGAACGTCGGGATCGAGAGCGACGTCCTCGGCCAGACCCCCCGCGAACGCCGATCTCCACGACGGCGTATACACGAGCCGCGTGACCGGCCGTCCGTTCCTGAGCGCAGCACAGGCGCGGAAGATCGCGGCGTACTCGGCCCGGAGGGGCATCGCGATCGTGCCCGAGGTCGACACTCCCGGCCACATGGCAGCCGCGTTCGCCCTGCTCGAGGCGCGACACGGCAAGGAGTGGGTCGATCGCATCCGTTCGGGCGAGAGTGAGCTCGACACATCCGCGCCCGCCAGTCTCACGCTCGCGACCGAGCTGGCAGCGGAGGTGACGCGGACGTTCCCGTCCAGCCGCACCGTGCACATCGGTGGTGACGAATGGGGCGGTGGCGTCACTGCCGCTGACCGCGTCGGGTGGTTGAACGCCATGGCGGCCGCTCTCGGCGATCGTGAGGTCTGGGCCTGGAACGACGGCATCGACCGGGCTGCGGTGAAGCGACTGGATCCGCGCATCCACGTGACGTACTGGAGCTTCGACGGCGACACCGAGGACCCTGCGGAGCGCCGCGAACGCCGACAGCGGCGAGCGGGTGCCACCGACCTGTACGCCGCGGGGATCGAGCTGCTCAACTACAACTCGTACTACCTCTACGAGGTGCCGAGCGACCTCGACGAGGCCGACAGCGACTACACGGTCGCCGATCTCCGGGAGAACTGGTCACTCCGGACGTGGGACGGCGAATCGGGTGCGCTCCTCGCTGCTCCGATGGCGGGCGCGGCGGTCGCGATCTGGGGAGAGGACCTCGAGGACTCGCCCTCCGATGACCTCCTGCGATGGAGTACGCCGCACGTGCTCGCCATGATCGACAAGGCGACCTCGTGATCACCACCACCCGCCACCATCGGTAGGAGGACCCGTCACGGAGCGACCACTCGACCACTCGTGCAGGTAGCCCGTGGACGGGTCGTTCTCGCCGAGGAGGCTCCGCCGGTCGCGTGCGGGTCTGGACCGGAGGGACTGACGAAGAAGCGAGCACGCCAGATGCTCGCGGCCGTCGGTCCGACCCGAACAGGGGCCTGCAGCGGCGACGGCGCATTCACTAGCCTCACCGCGTGAGTCGCCCGGCGCTGAGAACCTCCGTCCACGTCGTGCGTGCGATGATGCCGGCCTACCGATGGCAGTACGAGACGTTGCGGTGGGTCGGACTCGGGCTCGTCGTGGTCGGTGTCGTCCTGTCCGTGCTCGGGACGGGGGGTCGTCGGCGTGCTCGCCGTGGTCCCGGTCCTGGGCGGTGGCGCGCTGTTCACCGTGTCGACCGTCCGGTGGTGGAACCTCGCCGTCGACACCGCACGGGCGATCCGCGCCCAGGACGACCTCCGCGCCTGGCCGGTCGCCGGCGACCCGACGGTCTCCGTCGCCGCCGTGAGCAGCGCTCGGCGGGTCGCGCTGGTGCTCAGCGCGACCCTCTCGGTCCTGGCGCTCGTGGGGGGGCCGGTGCTCAGGGCCTCCCGGCGCCCGTCCCCGCACAGTCCACGGCAGCACGCCCCGCCGTCGTGGGCGAGCCCACACCGACACCGACCGTCGCCGCGACCCGCGGCGCCCGCGGCTTCCCCGTCCCGCCGTTCGCCGTCGAGGGCGGTGCCGTGCGCATCGGGCAGGTCGAGGACGAGGACGCGTGGTGGGCACTCTGCGGAGCGGCCATGGGCGACTCCGACTGTCTGGCGTGGGGCGTCGTCGCTTCCGTCGAGTGCGACCTCGACCTGACGATCAGCTTCGCCGACACCGAGACCGGGCCGATCGCTCGCACCGAAGTGCGATCGGTGCGTGTCCGACCGGGGACACCGGCGTTCATCGCCTCGGTCGGTGAGGAGTCGTGGAGCAGCATCGACGCCGCCGGGTGCCGACCGCGACCGGTGATCGACGACCACGTCGCGACCTGGTTCCCCACCCTGGACCACGAGGCCCAGCCCGAAGGGTGCTGGGACCTCGGTTGCGTCGGCTTCGACGTCATCCCCGGCCGCGACTGCGCGCGAGCCGACGTGCAGTTCGCCGTGTACGACGACTACGGCGCCACCGGGAACCCGCACGACCTCGTGATCCCCGTCGAGCTCCACGAGGACGTCCCCCCTCACCGTCTGGGCGGGCGGCGTCGAGAGTTTCGAGGGCGACGCCGTCCTCACCCGGATCTCCTGCCCGGCTGAGCCGGACGCCCACCGCGCCGGTGTCGCAGCGTCAGCAGCGACCGCGCGCTGACAGGTCCTCGACGAGAGTCGTCCCACTGGAGGGGTGGCCCTCGGCCCGGAGCGGCGGGGTCACCAGCCCGGCCGGAGCGACGGCAGGATGTCCTGGTGCCCTCCGCGTCCGACACCGACCCCCCGCCACGTGCGTCGAGCCGTCGACCGCGACATCGTCCGCCTCGCCCTGCCCGCACTCGGCGCGCTCGTCGTCGAACCGCTCTTCCTGCTGACCGACACCGCCCTCGTCGGGCACCTGGGCGCGACACCACTCGCCGCCGTCGGGGTGGCGAGCGCGGTCCTGCAGACGGTGACGGGCCTCCTGGTCTTCCTCGCCTACGCCACCACGCCGGCCGTGGCCCGGGCGCTCGGCTCCGGTGACCGCCGCGGCGCCGTGCACGCTGGCATCGACGGTATGTGGCTGGCGCTCGCGCTGGGGGGTGGTGCTCGCGCTCGTCGGCTGGCCGCTCGCCGGGCCGCTCGTCGACCTGTTCGGGGCGACGCCCGGGGTCTCCGCGGCCGCCACGGCGTACCTCACCGTCTCGCTGATCGGGTTGCCCGGCATCCTGGTCGTCACGGCCTCGACCGGGCTGTTCCGCGGACTGCAGGACACCCGCACCCCCCCTCGTCGTCGCGAGCGTCGGCTTCGTCGCGAACGGTCTGCTCAACGCGCTCCTCATCTACGGGTTCGGCTGGGGCGTGGAGGGGTCGGCCGCGGGCACGGTCGTCGTGCAGTGGGCGATGGCCGCGGTGTACGTCGGCATCGCCGTCCGCGCCGCCCGGGCATCGGGCGCACCGCTCCGGCCCGGCGCCTCCGGGGTCGTACGGGCGCTGCGGTCCGGCGCGTGGTTGTTCCTCCGGACCGCGTCGTTGCGGGTCGCGATGCTCGCGACGATCGCCACCGCGGCCGGCCTCGGCACGATCGGTCTCGCGACGACCCAGATCGGGCTGACGGTGTTCAGCACGCTCGCGTTCGCACTCGACGCGCTCGCGATCGCCGGACAGGCGCTGGTCGGGCACGCCCTCGGGGCGCGGGACGCCGGGCGCGTCCGCCTGGTGACCGGGAGGCTCGTGGTGCTCGGGATCGTCGGCGGCGTCCTGCTCGGGGTGCTGACCGCCGCTGCCAGCGGCGTGCTCGGGCCGGTCTTCTCCGACTCCGCCGACGTCCGGGCGGCCCTCCCCCCTCGTGCTCGTCCTCATCGCGGTCGGGCTGCCGGTCGCCGGCTACGTGTTCGTGCTCGACGGGGTGCTCATCGGTGCGGGTGACGCCCGCTACCTGGCGCTCGCGGGCGTCGTGAACCTGGTCGTGTACCTGCCGCTGCTGTGGTGGCTCGGGGACGGGCTGGCGGCGCTGTGGGCGGTGTTCTCGTTCGGGTACATCGGCGTGCGGGCGGTGACGCTCGGGGTCCGGGCGCACCGGCCGGGGTGGATCGCGGCGGCTCTGGCACGGTGACGACGCGGTCCGCCGGCTGCGGGCCGACCGGTCGACACGCCGGTGCCCGCGAGGTCGGGACTCTCAGTCCCGCTCGATTGCTGCGAGCCCCTCCCAGAGGTGTGCGATCGACGCGGCGCCGTCGAGCAGCATCCCGACGTCGATGCTCTCGTCGCTCGAGTGCCAGTGGTCCTCGGGCAGGCCGGTGCCGATGAAGAGGACCGGTGCGTCGAAGGTGCGCCCGAGGAGCTCCGCCGGACCGCCGCCCGCGTTCCCCATGCGTCCGGCGGTCCCTCCACCGTGACCTCGTTCCATGGCGCGGACGAGCGCCTCCAGTGCCGGCCCGTCCGGGGTCACGTAGGGGTCCTGGCCGGACTCCTCCGGGATGGTCAGCTCGTACTCGACCCCGTCGGGCATCGTCGATCCGACGAAGCGGCGGAGTTGGTCGGCGACGGCCGCGACGTGCTGTCCGGGGACGGTGCGGATGCTGATCTCCGCCGTTGCCTCGCGGGGGGATCACCGCCCGGGGGGAACCCGGTCGGGTCGCCCGCGAGCAGGGTCAGCACCTCGATGGCCGGTCGTGCCCAGAGACGTTCCTCGACCGTGTGACCGGACTCACCGGTGACGCTCCGGGTCTCGGTGCGCTCGAGCCACACGTCGGTGTCGAACGACAGGTCGCCGAGCTGCTCCCGGCGCTCGTCGGTGAGTTCCTCCACGTCGTCGTAGAACCCGGGCAGCGCGATGCGTCCGTCGTCGTCGTGCAACGCGGCCAGCACGGTGACGAGTGCGTGGACCGGGTTCGGTGTGGGTCCTGACGCGGCACCGCTGTGCACGTCGCGCAGGGGCCCGGTCACGGTCAGGGTGGCGCCGGTCATGCCACGCATCGACGTCACCACCGCCGGGTCCCCGTCCTTCCACTGCAGGGTGTCCGAGAAGACGACGACGTCGCACGACAGGCGCTCGTGTTCCTGGTCGAGCAGCGAGGCGAAGTGCGTCGACCCCAGTTCCTCCTCGCCCTCGACGACGTACTTCAGGTTCACCGCCGGACCGGCGTCGCCCCGTCCGGCGAGGTGTGCGCGGAGACCCCAGAGGTGCGCGACCACCTGTCCCTTCGCGTCGGAAGCGCCCCGCCCGTACAACCGCCCGTCGCGCAGCACCGGCTGGAACGGCTCCGTCTCGGCCCACTCCTCCGGCTTGGCGTGCCGGACGTCGTGGTGGCTGTAGACCAGGACCGTCGGCTTCGCCGGATCGACGATCCACTCGCCGACCACGGTGGGTGACGGGCCCGCCCAGAGGATGTCCGTGGTGAGCCCGACCTCGCGCATGGCCGCTGCGAGCCACCGGGCGGATCGCTCCACGTCGATGGAGCGCTCGGGCTGGGACGCCACCGACGGGATCCGCACCCAGTGCTCGAGCTGGCCGAGCACCTCCTCGCGGTTGTCGGCCAGGAAGCGACCGACACCCGAGGGGTCGGACGGTCCGGGCAGGGGCAGGGAGGGCGTGGAGTCCATGGTGTTCGGTCCTGACGTCGAGGGTGTTCCTCGCACACGGTCCCCCCCGTCAGGGGCCGAGGCGTCACAGACGGCTCGCACGGCGGACATGGGCCACCGAACGCGGGAACGGGGAGGGGACACGGTGTCGGACGCCTTGGCTGAGGGCATGCGGACCATCGGTGTCGAAGAAGAACTGCTCCTCGTGGACGGGACCACCGGAGCGCCGGTCCCGATCGCGGACCTGGTGCTCGAACGTGCCCGGGCGGAGCGGCTGCCGCTCGACGGCGCGGAGTTCGCCGGTGAGATGCAGCTGGAGATGCTCGAGGTGATCACACGTCCCCACTCGACGCTGGCGACGCTCGGCCGGCAGGTCCTCGACAACCGTGCCCTCGCGATGCGGCTCGCCGGCGAGCACGGTGCCCTCGCGGCGCCGCTCGCCAGCTCGCCGCTGCCCACCGTCCCCCACCTGCGTTCCTCCGACCGGTACGAACGGATGGTGCAGCGGTTCGGCGCGGTGCCCCGGCACAGTCTCACCTGCGGACTGCACGTCCACGTGGCCGTCGAGTCCGACCACGAGGGCGTCGCCGTCCTCGACCGCATCCGGACGTGGCTGCCGATCCTCATCGCCCTGACCGCGAACTCGCCGTTCCACGCCGGTGAGGACACCGGTCACGCGAGCTTCCGGTCGGTGACGTGGAACCAGTGGCCGACCGCCGGACCAGCGGAACGGTACGAGACGGTGGCCGGGTACCGGGGGGTCACCGCCGCGATCAACGGGACCGGAGCCCTCCTCGACCCCGCGATGCTCTACTTCGACGCCCGACTGTCCCGCAACCACCCGACCGTCGAGGTGCGGGTGACGGACGTACCGCTCGACCCGACGATGACGGTCGCCGTGGCCGGGCTCGTGCGGGCGCTCGTCGACACCGCGGTCGACGAGTGGCACGCCGGGAAGCCGCCTGCCGCCACGCCTGCCTGCATCATCCGGCTCGCGAACTGGCGGGCCGCGATCGAGGGACTCGACGGACACCTCGTCGAACCGCTCACCAACCGGCCGCTCCCCGCGCACGAGGTCGTCCTGATGCTGCTCGAGCACCTCCGACCCGCCCTGACGGTGAACGGCGACGACCAGCTCGTCGAGCACGCCGTCCACCAGGCCTTCGTCTCGGGCAACGGGGCGACCCGGCAGCGCGCCGTCCACGCCACGTCCGGGGACCTCGGGCAGGTCGCCGTCCGAGCCGCAGGCGCGGAGCCGACCCCGTCGACCCTCCCGGAGACCGCCGTGCGGACCCCACGGTGACGACCGCAGCGTGCGTCGTCCGGGAGCCGCGACCGCTCGCGTCCCGTCCCGTCATGCCCGGAGCAGGTCCGAGCCGGATCCCGCGGGTTCCGCCCTGGAGGCCGCTCCGGAGTCCGCATCACGCGGCACGTCCACCAGTGCCCCTGTGCAACCGCGGACATGACGGCGAGAGTGGCCCCACTGCCGCCGGATCGTCGACGCAGCCACCGATCGACGGAGGATCCCCATGACGCAGACGACGACACCGCCGGCCCTCGGCGAGGAACCCGACGAACTCCTCGGACGTCGTCCGCTGCGCACCGGCATCCGTGCCGTCAACTGGCACACGTCGACGGACCACAAGACGATCGGCAACCTGTACCTGGTGACGGCGTTCGGCTACTTCTGCGTCGCCGGGCTGATGGCCGTGGTCATGCGCACCGAGCTCGCGACACCCGGACTCGACGTCATCGACACCCGTGAGCAGTACAACCAGCTCATGACCATGCACGGCACGGTCATGCTGCTGCTGTTCGCGACACCACTGTTCGCGGGCTTCGCGAACGCGATCATGCCGCTGCAGATCGGCGCACCGGACGTCGCCTTCCCCCCGACTCAACGCCCTGTCCTACTGGATGTACGCGTTCGGCAGCGCCATCGCGATGGGCGGCTTCCTCACGCCGGCGGGCTCGGCGTCCTTCGGCTGGACGGCGTACGCGCCGTTGTCCGACACCACCTTCGAGCCCGGACTCGGCAGCACCCTCTGGGTCGCCGGCCTGAGCATGACCGGGTTCAGCACCATCCTCGGTGCGGTGAACTTCATCACGACGGCCATCACGATGCGCGCTCCCGGCATGACGATGTTCCGGATGCCGATCTTCACGTGGAACGTGCTCATCACGTCGATCCTCGTGCTGATGGCGTTCCCCGTGCTCGCAGCGGCGTTGTTCGGGCTCCTCCTCGACCGTGCCTTCGACGCGCAGATCTACAACCCGGCCAACGGCGGCCCGTTGCTCTGGCAGCACCTCTTCTGGTTCTTCGGCCACCCCGAGGTCTACGTCATCGCACTGCCGTTCTTCGGCATCGTCTCCGAGGTCTTCCCGGTCTTCAGCCGCAAGCCGATCTTCGGGTACAAGACCCTCGTCTACGCCACCATCTCGATCGCCGGACTGTCCGTCACGGTCTGGGCGCACCACATGTTCGCCACCGGAAGCGTGCTGCTGCCGTGGTTCTCGCTCCTCACCATGCTCATCGCGGTCCCGACCGGCGTGAAGATCTTCAACTGGGTCGGCACCATGTGGCGCGGCTCGGTGACGTTCGAGACCCCGATCCTCTGGGCGATCGGGTTCCTCGTCACGTTCACCTTCGGCGGCCTGACCGGGGTCATCCTCGCGTCACCGCCACTCGACTTCCACGTCCACGACAGCTACTTCGTGGTCGCGCACTTCCACTACGTCGTCTTCGGCACGGTCGTGTTCGCGATGTTCTCCGGCTTCTACTTCTGGTGGCCGAAGCTGACCGGCAAGATGCTCGGCGAGCGCCTGGGCAAGATCCACTTCTGGATGCTGTTCATCGGGTTCCACATGACCTTCCTCATCCAGCACTGGTTGGGCGTGATCGGCATGCCGCGCCGGTACGCGAGCTACCTGCCGAGCGACGGGTTCACCTGGCTGCACCAGGTCTCGACGGTCGGTGCGTTCCTCACCGCCGCCTCGATGCTGCCGTTCTTCCTCAACATCGTGCAGACGATGCGCCACGGACAGCGCGTGCGGGTCAACGACCCATGGGGCTACGGCCGCTCGCTCGAGTGGGCCACCTCTTGCCCGCCGCCTCGGCACAACTTCACCGCGGTCCCTCGTATCCGCTCGGAGTCCCCGGCCTTCGACCTCAACCACCCCGAGGCAGGCGTCCCCGTCGGCGTCGGTCCGGCGATGGACGCCCCGGACGCAGCCACGCACGACCAGGCGAGCGGCAGGACCCGGAACGCGTCGGGCACGGGCCAGCAGTTCTGACCACGGATCCCACTCCGCTCCCTCCGGACCGCCGCGCTGTGCGGGCGGTGGTCCCGCTACGGCGCCGTCTCGTCGCGCGGAGCGGTGGCGGCGAGTGCCGTCGTGCGGCGTGGCGGACCGGGCTTGGGACGGAGGTCCGTCACGTCGCCGTCCTCGCGCGTGACGACCAGCCCCCGGGAACTCGAAGCGGAAGCGGCGAGTTCCCGCAACCACCGCTCGTTGATCGCCGGGACACGACTGCCGTCGAACTTGAAGTGCACGAGGACGTTCGGGTGCAGCCAGATCGAACTCCGCCCGGACCCCACGTCCGCGGCGTCCTTCCACGACATCAAGAACGCCTCGCCCCGACGCAGCTTGTTGACGATGACGATCTGGAGATGGGTGAGCGTGCGGTCGTCCACGACGACGACCAGACTGTCGTAGCTGATGAATCCCATGCCGACCTCGCCAGGCCACCGGGTGATGACGGGAGCCGCCGCTGCTCGAACCACCCGGTAGCTGGGAATGGCTCCTGGGCCGTGTTGCTTGGATGGCCGGTAGCCGCAGCCTACTCGGGCACGGTCGACAGACGGGAACCCCTTGCGCCGGATCACGATGACCGTCGACGGCACGTCGCACGCGCTCGCGCAGGGCCAGGACCTGCACGCGCTGGAAGCAGCCGTGGTGGCGGCGGATCGTGCCGGCGCCGACGTCGTGACGGTGACCCTCTACGGGAACCGGGCACTCGACGTGGTCGTGACCCCCCCGGGGTGGCGATTGCGTTCGAGGTCGAGGACGTCCCCGACGAGGACCGCGACGACGGCGACCTCGACAACCCGTTCGACGTCCCGGACTTCGAGGCGTTCGACGGGTAGTCGCGGTGACCCGCGGCGCGGGCGGACGCACGCGCACGGCCGCGGGCCGCTCGCCCATCCGCCCACCGACGGACCGCACGCGGTCCACGCCGTCAGTCGCGCTGTCGCCCGCTCGGTGGTCCCGTTGTGTCGCCGATCCGCAGCTCGGACCGGAACGACGCCGGCTCGGGCGACTCCCCCTCGAGCATGGCGAGTGCGGCGCGGGCTGCCGCTTCGCCCTTCGGCACGAACGGCTGCACGAGCGTCGTCAACTGCCGGATCGGGGATCGGTAGAGCAGGCTGTCGTCCACGTGGATGCCGTCGAAGCCCACGACGCTGACGTCCTCGGGGACGCGGAGTCCGGCGTCGAGCGCGGCCGAGATCACCCCGACCGCGAGCAGGTCGCTCTGTGCGACGACCGCGGTGGGGGGCTCGACGCCGGGGGTGAAGAGCGCCGCTCCGGCGATGCGGCCCTCCTCGACCGAGCTGCCTGCCGACGCGATCGCCGGTGCGTCCGGGTAGACGTCCCGGACGCCGCGGAGTCGCTCGGTCGTGGTGAACGCGGACGATGCGCGCTCCCGCTCGGCGCTGACGGGACCGCGCTCCCGGGCGCTGTCGAGGGGCAGGGTCACGACGGTGACCTGCCGGTGACCGAGGTCGTGGAGGAACGCGGCAGCCCGTCGGGACGCGTCGCGGTTGTCGAGGTGCACGGGGACGGCGCCCTCGATGGCGTCCGCCTCGATCGCGACGACGGGGATCGAGCGTCGCCGGAGGACGGCGACCGCCGGGTCGATCCGGACGTTGCACCCGATGAGGATGACGGCGTCCATCGGGGCGTCGACGAGCGGTGCCATGCCGCGCTCGTCGTCGAGCGGGCTCCGGACGAGGAGCAGCGACACCCCCCGCGGCTCCGGCGACCTCGGCGATGCCGTCCAGGGTGAGGACGTTCACGGGGTCGCGGAACGCGTCGCTCAGACGGTCGTCGAGCACGACGCCGATCACGCCGGACCGCCCACGCCGGAGGGAGCGGGCGCGTGGGTCCGGTCCGTCGTAGCCGAGCTCGGCGGCGACGGCGAGGATGCGCTGGCGGGTGTCCTCGGACACCGGGCCGGTACCGCTGAAGGCGAGGGAGGCGGTGGACGGCGCGACGCCGGCCGCACGGGCGACGGCGGCGAGCGTCGGGCGCGTGGGGCGACCGGACCGGGAGGCCCGGGGTGCGCCCGCAGCGTCGGGTCTCCGGGCAGCGTCGGCCGTGGGGGCGTCGTCCGGACCGTCGGTGCGGTCCACGCCCGGGCGGGGGGCCCGACGCGCCGGGGTCACTTGCCGTGTCGTCCATCGCTCGTTAGCGTAACGGCTACCCCCTCCTCGAATCGATTCGATCGGACAGTTCCATGACGACGGCCGGTACCCGCCCCGCTCCGACGACCCGCGCCTGGCGCAACGCGGTGTTCGTGGTGTTCACCCTGTCCGGGCTCGACATCGCGACCTGGCTCGGACGCGTGCCGAGCGTGCGGGACTCCCTGGACGCCTCGACCTTCACGATGGGCCTGCTCGTCCTCGGCATGTCGGTCGGGTCGATCGCCGGCCTGACCTTCGCCGGCCACATCGTCGCGAGGCTCGGTGCCCGTCGCGGTGTCCTCGTGGCCGCCGCGTGCCTGGCGCTCGGCATGGTGGCCGCGGGCATCGCCGTCACGATGGACTGGGGCTTCGCCGCGATCTGGATCTGCCTCATCGCGTTCGGGTTCGGCAACGGCCTGTGCGACGTGTCGATGAACGTGTCCGGAGCGACCGCCGAGCGACTCGGCGGCCGGACGATCATGCCGCTGTTCCACGCGGCGTTCAGCGTCGGGACGCTCGCCGGCGCGGGCATCGGCGCCCTCGCCGAGCGCTTCGAGGTCCCGGTCGCGCTGCACTTCGTGGTCGTCGGCGTCATCACGAGCCTGGCGATGCTCGTCGCCATCCGCTGGTTCGGCGAGGACCGGCACGTCGAGCCCGAGCCGACCGACACCAGCCCGGTGGCACTGCCGGTCTCGCGGTGGGCGATCTGGAAGCAGCCGTCGACCCTCCTCATCGGGGTCGTCGTGCTCGGCATGGCCCTGGCCGAGGGCTCCGCGAACGACTGGCTGCCCCTCGCGATGATCGACGGCCACGGCCTGGCGAACGACGGCGGTTCGGCCGTGCTCGCCGTCTTCCTCGCCGCGATGACCGTCGGTCGCGTCGCCGGCAGCCCCCCTCATCGACCGGTTCGGACGGGTCCCGGTGCTCCGGGCGAGCGCGGTGGTCGCGGTCGTCGGCCTCGGCATGCTCATCTTCGTGCCGAACGTCCCGATCGCGATCGTCGGTGTCGTGCTCTGGGGGCTCGGTGCATCGCTCGGGTTCCCGATGGGGATGTCGGCCGCCGCGGACGACCCCCGCACCGCGGCCGCCAAGGTCAGCGCCGTCGCGACGATCGGCTACGTGGCGTTCCTCGCCGGACCGCCGATCATCGGGTTCACCGGCGAGCACGTCGGCCTCCTCAACGGGCTCCTCATCGTGTTCGTGTTCATCATCGCGGCCGGCCTCGCGTCCGGTGCCGCGCGGGAGCGGACCGCGATCACCCGCCCGGGCGACGGACGGACCGGCGGCGACCCCGGCCTCCCGGCCGGCGCGGCTGGCGGGGCCGACCGGACCGACACGGCTGACCGGCGACGCTGAGCCGCCGGCACCGACTGCCTCCGCCCGGAGCAGCGAGCAGCGAGCAGCGAGCACAGGGGCCGGCGGGCGACCCGCCGGGCCGCCTGCGATCCCCGTTAGGCTTCCCGGGTGCGTCTCGTCATCGCCCGCTGCTCCGTCGACTACGCCGGTCGCCTGTCGGCCCACCTGCCCCTCGCGACCCGGCTCCTCATGCTGAAGGCCGACGGCTCGCTCCTCGTCCACTCGGACGGCGGCAGCTACAAGCCGCTCAACTGGATGAGCCCGCCGTGTTCGATCGCGATCGCGGAACCCGACGACGACCAGGCCTCCGCAGGCATCACGCAGGTGTGGACGGTCACACAGAAGAAGACGCAGGACCGCCTCATCGTCAGCATCCACGAGGTGGTCGCCGACGAGTCGCACGACCTCGGCGTCGACCCCGGTCTGGTCAAGGACGGGGTGGAGGCGCACCTGCAGCAGCTCCTCGCCGAGCAGATCGAGCTCCTCGGTGACGGCCACACGCTGGTCCGCCGCGAGTACATGACCGCCATCGGTCCGGTCGACATCCTGGCGCGGGACGACGCGGGCGCGAGCGTCGCGGTCGAGATGAAGCGGAACGCCAACATCGACGCCGTCGAGCAGCTCACCCGCTACCTCGAGCTCATGAACCGCGACCCGCACCTGCGGCCGGTGCAGGGCGTCCTGGCGGCACAGTCGTTCGCCCCCCCAGGCCCGCACCCTGGCCGAGGACCGCGGCATCCGCTGCCTCGTCCTCGACTACGACGAGATGCGCGGCATCGAGGGCGGGCACGCGCGCCTCTTCTGAGCGCGCCGGCGCCGCGACTCGGTTCCGACCGCGGGCCGGGAGGCCCGACCCGCCCCGGCGGGCGGCTCACCCCGCCGCCGGGCGGCTCCGGCGGCGCGGCTAGGCTGGGCGGGACATGACAAGCAGCCCGGAGCGCCCCTTCACCGCCGTCCTGTTCGACCTCGACGGCACCATCAGCGACTCGGCGCCGGGCATCATCGAGAGCCTGACGCACACGTTCCGACAGGTCGGCGTCCCCGTGCCCGACCAGGACACCCTCATGTCGTTCGTGGGGCCGCCGATCCTCGACACCTTCCGCATCGCGATGGGCATGGACGACGAGCTCACCGAGCGCACCCTCGCCGTGTACCGCGAGCACTACTTCTCGCACGGAGCACTCGACTCCCGCATGTACCCGGGCATCGACGTCGTCCTGCACACCCTGCACGAGGCCGGCGTGCCGATCTCGACCGCGACGAGCAAGCCCGAGACCCCGGCGACCTACATCCTCGAGCACTACGGCCTGACCGGGGACATCGACGTCATCACCGGGGCGAGCGACGACGAGGTGCGCTCCGCCAAGGCCGACGTGGTCGAGGAGGCCCTGCGCCGGCTCGACGCCCGTGGGTTCGACATCAGCCGTCCGGTGCTCGTCGGGGACCGCCTGCACGACGTCGAGGGGGGCGGCTGCGCACGGCGTCCCGACCGTCTTCGCCGAGTGGGGGGTACGGCTCCCCCCGCCGAGGCCGCGGGCACCGTCGCGCAGGCGGCGACCCCGCTCGACCTGCTGCCGATCCTGCTGCCGAGCACGTGAGCGGCAGGGGCGAGACCACCGGCGCGGCAGCTCGCCGTGCCGGACTCCGCGGGGCCGCGTGGCTGCTGCCCGCCGCGATCGTCCTCGTCGCGCTGAACTTCCGCGGCCCGATCGTCGCGCCGGCGCCGGTCATCGGGGACATCCGGGTCGACCTCGGCATGACCGCGACGGTCGCCGGGCTCCTCACCACGATCCCGGTGCTCTGCTTCGCCCTCGCGACGCCGTTCGCCAGCTGGGTCATCGCCCGGTTCACCGCGGAGCGCGCCGTGTCGCTGTCGCTGCTCATCGTGCTCGTCGGCACCGTCCTCCGGTCGGTCCCGCACGAGGCCGCGCTGCTCGTCGGCACCGCGGTGATCGGCATCGGCATCACGATCGGCAACGTGGTGATCCCGGTCGTCATCCGGCGGGACACCTCACCGAAACGGGTCGGCCTGGTCACGGGCGTGTACACGTCCGCGCTCAACGTCGGGTCGATGACGACCTCACTCGGCACGGCACCGATCGCAGCCGTCTGGGGCTGGCCGGTCGCGATCGCGATCTGGGCCGTGCTCGCGGTCGTCGCCGGTGCCGCGTGGACCTACGCGGTCGGGGCGGGTGCCGCATGGCGTGGTGTCGACCGCGACTCCGGACCGGTGCCGGCGACCGGACCGATCGACCAGGTCCTGGACACCGGCGCGGTCCGCACGGTCCCGGCGGCCCCCGTCGTGGCGACCCTGCCGCACCCCGCCAAGCGCTGGGTGACGTGGGGGCTCATGCTCGCGTTCGGTGGGCAGGCGTTCTCGTACTACGCGCTGACCGCCTGGATCCCGACGCTGCTGCACGACGAGATCGGCTTCGACACGGCGTCGTCCGGAGCGAGCTCCTCGGTGTTCCAAATCCTGGCGGTCGTCGGGGCGCTCGGGGTGCCGGTGCTCGCCAGCCGGTTCCGGCCGCGCGCCATCATCGCCCTCGTCGCGTTCTTCTGGCTCGCGATGCCCCTCGGCCTGCTCGTCGCCCCACAGCTCTGGTTGCTGTGGTCGGTGCTCGGCGGGGCTGCCCAGGGCGGCGGCATCACGATCATCTTCATCGTCATCGTGCGGCTCGTGTCGAACGACGACGACGCCCGCCGGCTGTCCGCGTTCGTGCAGGGCGGCGGGTACCTGATCGGGTCGGCGGGGCCGCTCGTGGCCGGGGCCCTGCACGGGGCGACCGGCGGCTGGACGGCACCGCTGCTGACCGTCCTGGTGGCGGTGCTGCTCCTCGGCGTCGTCGGGTCCCTGTCCGCACGGAAGGTGCGCTGAACCTCCCGCACCGCGAATCGCCTCCCGCACCGCGCACCGCGCACAGCGCACCGTGAGCGGGCCGCGACCGGCGCGGTCAGGCGCTCCGGGCCTCCAGGACCTGGCGGAGCGACATCGGCGCCTGCCCGGTCACGCGCTCGACGTCCCCGGACACCTTCACCAGCGCGCCCTCGCCGATCGCCGTGTAGGTGCTCACCCACGCGTCGGCCTGCCACGGCTCCGGGTCCCAGCGCTGCCGGGAAGCGTAGGCCTCCTCCACCGTCTCGCGGTGGTAGCTCACCGGCCGACCCCGGACGGCGCTGACGGTCGCGGCCGCCTGCTCGAGCGTGATCGCCGCGGGTCCGGTCAGGTCGTACGTGCGGTCCATGTGCCGTTCCGGCGCACGGAGGACCGCGGTCGCCACACGTGCCACGTCGGCCCGGGCCACGGCGGCCATCGCCCCGTCGCCCGCCGGGCCCCGGATGACCCCGTCCTCGCCGACGAGGTCCTCGACGAAGTCCAGGTAGAACGAGTCGCGCAGGAACGTGTGCGCCATCGAGGTGTCGCGCACCGCCTGCTCGGTCCACCAGTGGTCGCGGCCGAGCGTGAAGGTCGCGTCGGGGGCCGCGCCCTGGAAGGACGTGTAGACGACGTGCTGCACGCCGGCACTGGCCGCTGCGCGCACGACGGTGCGGTGCTGGTCGAGCCGGTCACGGGCCTCCGCACCGGACACCAGGAACAGGACGTCGACGCCCTCGAGAGCGGCGCGGGCCGCGTCGCCGTCGGCGTGCGTCGCGACGGCGACCTCGGCCCCGGGCAGCCGTGGGGCCCGGGAGGCGTCGCGGACGACCATGCGGAACGGCACCTCGTCCGCGGCGAGCGCGCGGGCGACGGCGCCGCCGATGTTGCCGGTGGCCCCGGTGATGGCGATGGTCACGTCGTGCTCCTGTCGGTCGGTGCTGCTGTCGTCGGTGGGTCCGGTCAGGTCCGGACCAGGACGGAGGCCCGGTGCAGGTCCGCCGTCACCCGCTCGGCGTTCACGCCGTCGACCTCCACGGCCCACCGTCGGGCGGCCTCGTGGTCGCGGCCGTGCCGCATGTGTCGGCCGACCAGTCGGTCGATCCGCACGGAGTCGTCGACGACGCAGGCCCAGGTCTCGGTGAACAGGTCGGGCAGCTCCCGCCACGGGGCGGTCTGGTCGAGCAGGTAGTTGCCCTCGGAGACCACGAGCACGGTCTCCGGCGGGACGGCGATGCTGCCGGCCACGGGCTCGTCGACGCGACGGTCGAAGTCGGGCGCCCAGACCGTGCCGTCGGTCCCCCCCGGTCGCGGTCAGCCGCCGGACGAGTGCGACGTACCCGGCGGCGTCGAACGTGTCGACCGCGCCCTTGCGTCCGCGCCGGCCGAGGGTGTCGAGGGCCGCGTTCGCGAGGTGGAACCCGTCCATCGGCACCTGCACGGCGACGCCCGGACCGAGCCGCGTCACGACCTCGGTGACGACCCGACGGGCGAGCGTGGACTTGCCCGCCCCGGGAGCGCCGGCGATGCCGACGACGCTGCGGCCGCCCGCCTCGGCGAGCGCCACCGCACGCGCCACGGCCTGGTCGACGGACAGGGTCTCCTGGGTGCGCACGGGTCCATCCTCGTGCATCGAGTGCCCGGACGGAGGGCGATCCCGCGGACGCGTCCGCTCGCCGTCGCCGGGCGCCGTGCCCCACGAACGGGCGCGTTCCCCCCCGCGGCGGACGGCCGGTAGCGTTCGTCACCTATGGCGCAGACGACATCCGGCCCGGCCGTCGCACAGGTCACCGCTCCCGACCGTGCGGCGCCGCTGGCCGTGCGGTCCTCGGCCAGGACGACCCCGCTGACGAACCAGGCGGTCATCGCCGCGGTGTCCGTGGTCGCCGCGGTCTGCAGCGTGCTGCTCCCCTGGCTCACGGTGACGAACGCGCCGAGCATGTGGGCCGGGACGGGACTCGCGCTCCTCGGGCTGGCGTTCACCGGACTGCTCGTGGCGCGACCCGGGCTCGCACGGTTCGAGCTGCTCGTCCCCGCGCTCGACTTCATCGCGATCGGCCTGCTGCGCTTCGGGACCGGCGACGCCCGGTCGCCCTTCCTCGCGGCCGTGCTCCTCCCGCTGATCTGGATCGCCGCCCGACCGGGTCGGCAGCACGTCGTCTACCCGCTGATCGGCACCGCGGTGACGTTCCTTCTGCCGACGGTCGTCGGTCAGGCGGAACTCGGCGCCAGCGAGGTCGTGCGCCTGGTGGTCGTCCTGGTGGTCTTCGTCGGGGTCGCCGGCGTCACGAACGAGCTCGCCCGGCAGGCCGTGGTCCGGTTGCAGGCGATGCAGGACCTGCGACAACAGGCGGAGGCGGAGATCAGCCAGGCCGCCCTCGTGCAGCGCTCCCTGCTGCCCGTCACCGCCGTGGACATCCCGGCCGTGCTGACGGTCCGGGCCGTGTGCCTCCCGACACGCTCGGTCGGCGGCGACTTCTACGACTGGTTCCCGATCACGGACGGCGCCGCCTTCACGCTCGGGGACGTGATGGGCAAGGGCGTCGGAGCGGGCATGATCGCCGCCGTCGTGCGTTCGGTCCTGCGCTCGTCCGTCCGCGAGGGAGCGCCCGACGAGGCGGTGAGCCGCACCGCGACGGGCCTCGACGTGGGCCTGGACGCGCCCGCCACCGAGCAGTTCACGACCTGCTTCCACGTGCACGTCAGCGTCGACGGGATCGCGCGCTGGGTCGACGCCGGGCACGGCCTGACCCTGCTGCTCCGTGCGGACGGCAGCCACGAGTGGCTCCGGAGCGTCGACCTGCCGATCGGTGTGGGGACGTCCTGGACGACGCAGGAGACGGTGCTCCGTCCGGGCGACGTGATCCTCAGCGTCAGCGACGGTGTCCTCGACCTGTTCGGCGACGGTCTCGACGCCGTCGACCGGTTCGCGGAGTTCGCCGTCGCCGACCCGGACCCCGACCACCTCGTCGAGCGGCTCGAGGAGCGCGGTCGCGCCGGCCACAACGAGGACGACGTCACCGTGCTCGCGATCCGGTACGACCCGGAGCTCGAGGTCTCCCGGTCCTAGGCACCACCCGGACCGGCCTGCGCCCCGGACCGGCCAGCGCACCGGACGGCTGCGCCCCGGACCGGCCAGCGCACCGGACCGCTCGGTGCCGGCGGCCCTGCGCGGTCAGACCGTGGTGCCCCCCGCCGACCCGGGCCCACCGCAGCGCCTGCACCACGAGCAGCCCGTGCCGGTGCGCCCCGAGCTCGTCGAGTGGCACCCACCGCGCCATGTCCGTCGTCCCCACCGCTTCGTGGCGCAGCGCTCCCCCCGATCACCCGAGCCCGGTGCACCACCTGCACGGCCTTCATCGGTCGACCGTTCTGGTGCTTCCGACGCTCCGGCGGCACGACGTGCGACCGGATCCCGAGCAGCCCCTCGACCACGACGTCGTACCCGGTCTCCTCGCGGACCTCACGGACGGCACCCTCCTCGACCGTCTCGTCCAGCTCGACCCCGCCGCCGGGCAGCGTCCAGAGCCCCGCGTCCGGCCAGCTCAGCCGTGCGAGCAGCACCCGGTCGCCGTCGGTGACCACGGCGTAGGACGCCAGCCGGGTGTCGTAGTCCGTGTACTCCATGACCAGACCATCGCAGCAGGCGGGCCGATGCCGGCGAGCCGCGCCGTGCCTCCCGTCCAGCGGGTCGTGGACCGGTCCGGCGGCACGACCGCCGCCGCCTGCATCGGAGGATGCAACCTCCCGGGTCCCACCCTTCGGCCCTCGGCCGCGAGCGCTCGCGTTCCTAGCGTGGACGACGCACGCCGTCCCGCACCGTCCTCGTCAGGAGTCCTCGTGTCCACAGTCCTCTCACCCGCCCGCACCGGCACCGCCGTGCACCTCGGCCGGGTCACCAAGACGTACCCGAACGGCCCGTCGACCGTGACCGCGCTCGACGGCGTCTCGCTCGACATCGCCTCCGGCAGCTTCACGGCCGTGATGGGTGCGTCCGGGTCCGGCAAGTCCACGTTCCTCAACTGTGCAGCCGGTCTCGACACCCCCCTCGAGTGGCCGGGTGGTCATCGGAGGCATCGACCTCGGCGCGTTGCGCCCGGACGCCGTGACGCGGTTCCGCCGCGACCACGTCGGCTTCGTGTTCCAGGGCTACAACCTCGTGCCGCACCTGACCGTCGGCGAGAACGTGCGGCTGCCCCTGACACTCGCCGGCACCCGCGCCGACGAGCAGCGGATCGCGGAGCTGCTCGACGCCGTCGGCCTGGGGGGCATGACCGGCCGCCTGCCCGGGGAGCTGTCCGGCGGCCAGGCGCAGCGAGTCGCCATCGCGCGGGCCCTCGTCGCCGGGCCGGACGTCGTGTTCGCCGACGAGCCCACCGGTGCGCTCGACACCGCGACCGCGGAACGGATCCTGCAGCTCCTGCAGCACGCGGTGCGGTCACTCGGGCAGACCCTCGTGCTCGTCACCCACGACCCCCCGGGCCGCGGCCTTCGCCGACCGGGTCGTGTTCCTCGCCGACGGTCGGGTGCGCGACGAGCTCCACTCCCCCCACGCTCGAGTCGGTCACCGCCCGCGTCCTCGGCCTGGGGCGCTGAGCCGTGCGCGCCGCTCTCCGCTCCCTGCTCGTCGTCAACCGCGCGGCCGTCGTCGGCGCCGGGGTGGTCGTCGCCCTGGCCGCCGTGCTCCTCGCGGTCACGGGCGCCTGGCTCGGGGCCGGCATCCGGCACCCGGACGCCCCGTTCCTCTCCACCGTCGCGGGCTCCTTCGCCGGGACGCTGCTGCTCATCACGGTGTTCATGGTGGCGAGCGTCTTCGCGGGGGTCCTCCGCGAACGGCGCCGCGAGTTCGCCCTGCTCCGGGCGATCGGTGCGACCGCCGGGCAGATCCGCGGCACGGTCCGCACCGAGGTCCTGGTCCTGCTCGCACTCGTCGCACCCGCGGGCGCACTCGTGGGCACCTTCGTCGCGCCCCTCGTGACACCCCTCCTGCGCTCGAGCGCGGTCGTCCCCGCCGGCTTCACGCTCGCACCGACGATCGTGCCGCTGGTCGGCACGCTGGTCGTCCTCGTGCCCACCGGACTGCTGGCCGCAGCGATGGCCGCGCGCGCAGCGACCCGCCCGAGCCCGACCGACGCCGTCCGTGCGAGCACGACCGACGTCCCCACGCTCTCGCGCGGTCGACGGATCGCAGCCGGGGTCACCGCGCTCATCGGCCTCGCGACCGCGACCACGCCCTTCTTCACCCCCGGTCTGGTCGGCAGTGCGACCGGCGCCACCTCCGCGATCGTGCTCGTGGTCGCGGCGGCCCTCGCCGGGCCGCTCCTCGTGCAGTGGGGTGCGCGGCGCGCCCTCCGCGGGGCCTCCGGACCGGCGGCCACGCTCGCGCTCCTCAACGCCCGCGGGGCCTCCCGCCGGCTCAGCGCCGCGGTGGTGCCGCTCGCGCTCCTCGTCGCGCTCGGGACGGTGCAGACCGGGACGGACGCCGCCGTCCAGCGTGCGACGGGGGACCAACTGCGGGCGGGCCTCCAGGCCGACCTCGTCGTGACCGGAGCGGACGGCGTGACCGCTGCCGAGGCGGACCGGATCGCAGCGATGCCGGGCGTCCGCGCGACGACGACGATGCGGGACACCGCCGGCTCGGTCCAGATCGAGCAGGCCGACGAGGACCTCCCCGCCCTCGGCGACCTCGAGTGGGAACCGACCGTGATCCGTGCACTGTCGGGCGACGACGGTCGCGTCGACCCCGCCGTCCGCGCCGGTTCCCTCGACGCGCTCGACGAGCCGGGCACCGTCGCGGTGAGCACCGACGTCATCGCCCTCACCCCGACCGGCCTCGGGGACACCATCCGGATGCGGACGGGTGAGGGACCGGCGACCCCGGCGCGGGTCGTCGCGGTCTACGACCGCGGCCTGGCGTTCGGTGACGTCCTCGTGCGCGACCGGACGAGCGGCCCGGCCGGCACGCTGCTCGTCGACACGGCCGCCGGTGACCGTGCCGCCGTCCGGGAGGCCCTGCTCGCCACCGGCCTCGGCGTCACCTCGGTCGACGGCTACGTCACGACCGCCCTCCGGTCAGGGGACGGCGACCGGCGGCTGTCCCTGGTCCTCGTCGTCGCCCTCCTCGCCTTCGTGGCGGCCGCCGCGGGCAACACGTTGCTCACCACCACCCGGGGTCGCCGCGACGAGTTCGGGCTGCTGCAGCGGACGGGCGCCACCCGCGTCCAGCTGCTGCGGATGGCCGGCGTCGAGACGGCCTACACCGCGGTCGCAGCCGTGGTGATCGGGACCCTCGCCGTCCTGCCGGCGCTGGTCGGCGTCGGGTTCGGGCTCGCCGGTGCTCCGGCAGCCGGGTTCGACCTCGCGTCCTGGGCCGGGTTCTCGCTCGCGGCGGTCGTCGTGGCGGTCGTGGGGGGTGCTGCCGGTGGCGGGGCGGATCGCGCGGGGGGCGGTGACGGGTCAGCGGGAGTGCGGCGCTGCCCCGGACGTGACCGGGGCAGCGCCGCTGGCATACTGACGGCATGACGATGGCGCAGCCCGTCATCGGGCGCGAGCGGGAGATCGCGGCCCTCCGCACCGCGATCCGGGACGTGGACAGCGGTGGTTCGGCGTTCGTGGTCGACGGCGAGGCGGGGATCGGCAAGTCGTCGCTCGTCGCCGACGTGGTCGAGTACGCGGACAGCCGTGGCGTGCGGGTCCTCACGACGACCGGCACGCTCGACGAGTCGGCGGAACCGCACGCCGCCCTCCACATGCTCCTGTACCCGCTGCGTGCGGGCATCCCGAACCTGCCGGCACCGCAGCGGCGGGCGTTGGACGTCGCGTTCGGGGTCGAACCAGGCGTGCAGCCGTCACCGCTCCTCGCGACGGGTTCCGTCAGGCCCTCGCGGCGAACCGCGCCGACTTCTTCCGCGCGGTGGCTTCCGGCCCCTTCTACGGCTACAACCGTCCCGGTGTGACGCCGTCGGAACCGGTCATCGACAACTGGTGGCGTCAGGGCATGACGGGCAGCGCCGTCGCGCACTACGAGGGCATCAAGGCGTTCTCCGAGACGGACCAGACCGAGGACCTCCGCGCCATCACCGTGCCCGTCCTCGTCCTGCAGGGCGACGACGACCAGGTCGTGCCGTACCAGGACGCCGCCGTGAAGCAGGCCGAACTGCTCAGCGACGCCACGTTGAAGATCTACGAGGGCTACCCGCACGGGATGCTGACGACCCACGCGGACGTCATCAACCCCGACATCCTCGCGTTCATCCGCGGCTGACACCGCTCGCTGCGTCCGCAGCGGTCCGGACTGGAGGCGCGGTGCAGGAGGGCCGACCGGCTCACCCGCACCGCGCCTCCCGTCCGTCACCGCCGGTCCCGGCAGGTCGCCGGCGGCTGCTCAGACCAGCGCGACCGCGCCCCAGCCGGCGCGCATCCGGGCGACGGCCCGGTCCCAGCCGGAGAGGAGGTCCGCGTCGTCCCGGAGCATGGCCTGCAGCTGCAACCCCTCGTACAGGGCGACCAGTTGCTCGGCAGCGTGTCTCGGGGGAGGTCCCGCGCGGTTCGCGTCCGGCCACGACGTCGCGGACGAGGGCCAGGGTGACGTCGTCGAACGCGTGCTCGTACTGGGTGTGGAACCACCCGGCAGCGGGGTGTGACGGCGCGGAGGCGGCGCTCAGCGTGGCGATGCGCATCCGGACGAGCGCGGGGTCGGCGAGACCGGACTGCAGGCGTGCGCGGAGGTAGGCGGCTGCCCCCCTGTTCCTCGGCCAGGTGCCACAGTCGCCGGCGGTCCCCGTTGTCCCAGCGGTCCATGACGGCGACGACGAGCAGCTCCCAGACCGGGTACGCGTCGGTGACCTGGGCGACGGTGACGTCGGCGAGCGCCGCGACCTCGGCCGGTCCGACGCTGTGGAAGTCCGACCGCCGGAAGGCCTCGACCGCTGCCGTGACGATGCGGTGGCGGAGATCGGCGTCGGGCATGAGGACGATCATCCGTCGCGGGCGGCGACGGCGCGACCGCCAGTTCGAGGGGTGCGGCGGGTCAGCCCCGGTCGAACGTCAGCGTCTCGTCGTCGACGGCCGTGACCCGTCCCGTACGGGCGAACTCCGCCCAGACCGCGCGGATCCCCGGACCCCGTCGCTCGACGGCTGCCCAGTCCCGCTCCGGCACGAATCGGCTGCCGGCCCAGGCCTGACGGTCGCCGAGCAGCAGCGGCACGTCGCTCATGTGCACGGCCCCGGTCGGTCGGACCGTGACCCCGCGGTGCAGCCGGTAGACGACGGCACGGCCACCCGCGGCGCGATGTCGTGCGGCGAACGCCCGGGCGTCCCGGCCGTAGATCACCGCGGTGAGGGGTCGGACGAGCAGCCAGCGGACGAGCGCACGGCCGGCGCGCGTCCGGCAGAGCGCCGCCAGGCCGGGGATCATCGGGATGTAGAGCGCGGCTTCGTCGGAGGCGGACCCGATCAGGACCTCGACGTGCGGTGCCGCCCGGCGCCAGGCCGCGTCGAGGTGGCGCTCGGCCGGCAACGGCGCGTGCCCGTACTGCGTGCCGAACGGCATCCCGCCGCGGAGGCCGTAGGGCAGCGCGACCCGCTCCGCCGCGGCCTGCAGCGACAGGACCTCGTCGAGTCCGGTCTCCGGCCCGACCGTGCCGACGGCCCGGACCATGGCGCGGTTCATCCGGGCACGTCGCCGGGACAGGCCGAGCGGCGCGCTCTGCACGATCACCCGGCGGAAGAGCCCGGCCGTGCCGTCCGCCGCCATGAGGTGGGCGATCGCGTCGCCGCCCGCGGACTGCCCGAACAGGGTGACGGACTCCGGGTCGCCGCCGAACGCCGCGATGTTCCCACGCACCCACCGGAGCGCCTGGACGATGTCGAGCAGCCCGAGGTTCGCCGGTACCCGCTCCCCGTCGCCGAGGAACCCGAGCACCCCGAGCCGGTACGTCACGGCCACGACGACCACGCGCTGCTCCTCGACGAGGGCGCGCGGGTCGTGGATCGGGATGTCCCCGCCGCCGACGACGTACGAGCCGCCGTGGATCCACACCATGACGGGCAGCCGCTCGTCGTCGCGGACGTCCGCCGGCACGGTCACCGACAACGCCTGGCACTGCTCGGAGACCTCGGCCTCGATGGGGTGGATGAGCGCCTCGAGCACGGGCGTCGACGGTTGCGGCGGCACAGGGGCGGGGGGTGTCGGCGACGAAGTCCTCCGGTGACGGCGGCACCGGCTCCGGACACGCGAACCGCTCCGACCGGGCGTACGGGATGCCGAGCGCGCGGACGACCGCGCCGTCGTGGTGGCCGACGATCCGGCCGACGGCGGCGGTGAAGGTGCGGGTCGGCGCGGTGGTCATCCCGCAACCGTACGACGGACGGGAGGCCCGTGGCCGCGTGGCCGCCGGGCCCTCGCCGGCCGGTCCCGGACCGACGCGCCAGCGGCGGGACGGCCGTGACCGGTGGGGAGCCTCCCGTCCGGTCCGGGTCGCGTCAGCGGACCCGCTTGATCGGCAGCACCACCAGTGCGCCGATGATGGCGACGCCTCCTGCCGCCCAGCACATGAGCTCGTAGTTGTCGGGCGTGCCCCCCGGTGCCGAACTTCAGGAAGAACAGCGCCGCGGCGGGGGCGAGGGACTGCGGCAGTGCGTTCGCGATGTTGATGACGCCGAGGTCCTTGCCCGGCCGGTCGGCGTTCGGCAGCACGTCGACGACGAGCGCGGTGTCGATCGCGGAGTAGATGCCGTAGGCGAAGCCCATGATGACCTCGGCGACGTAGAACCCGTTCACCGTCTCGGCGTGGGCGAGGACGATGAGCCCGACGGCGAACAGCGCGGTGGACCCGGCGACGAACACCTTCCGGCGCCCGAGCCGGTCCGAGGCCCAGCCGGACAGCGCAGCGCTGACCAGGAGCGCGATCGTGTAGAGCAGGACGCCGAACGCGACGGCGGCGGTGGCCTCGGCGTCGCTCGACAGGCCGATGTGCTCCTTCATGTAGAGCAGTCGGTAGGTGGTGAACATGAACGTCGCGAAGATGATGAGGAAGCGCGACCACCACGCGAACGCGAAGTCCGGGTTCTTGACCGGGTTCGTCCAGAACGACGAGATCAGGTTCAGGAACGTGAACTCCTTCAGCGGGTACGTCGGCAGTTCGTCCCGGGCGACGACGGCGTAGACGACCACGAGCACGATCGCCAGGATGCCCGGCGCGATGAACAGCACGGGCAGGTTCGCGACGAAGAACACGGACAGGTACGTGCCGGCCAGGACCGCGGTGTTCTGGGCGAGCGCGATGATGCTCGACGACTTCCCGCGCTGGAACTCGGGCACGTTGTCCGCGAAGCTCGCGGTGAGCGTGGAGAGCACGGTGTTGGCCGCGAGCTGCGCGAGGAGCCACCCGAGCGTCAGCTGCAGGGTGTCCGGGGCGTACGCGATCCAGGCGAGGGCGACCGCGAAGACGACCACGCCGGTGAGCATCCACGGACGCCGCCGACCCCAGCGCGTCCGGGTGCGGTCGGACAGCGCGCCGGCGAGCGGGTTCATGATGAGCGCACCGAACGCGCCGATCGGCAGCACCGAGCCGATGACGTTCGCGGCGTCGCTGCCGACGAGTGCCTCCGCCTTGAGTTGCATGCTCACGTAGACCGGCGCCATGAGGGCCACGAACAGGCCGAACTGCCCGAGGAACAGTGCGATCTGGTAGCCGACGCTGACACGCAGGGTGCTGACCGGCTGGGTGATGCCCTGCTCCGGGTGGACCAGCACCGGGGTCTCCGCGGGTTCGGGTGTGCTCATGACGCCTCCTTGAGTCGATGAAAACCATACCTCGCACGGTTTTTCGAGGGCGAGCATACATGCCACCGAGAACTCCGCGACAGCGAAAACTACACAGCGGGTGGTTTCTGCGGTAGCGTCGTCATCGTCTCGCCGTGGAGCAGTGTCTCCGTCGGCCGCACACCAGTCAGGATCGAAGGAGCCTCTGCAATGCCCACCACCTCTGTGCAGCTCTACTCACTGCGCGACGCCATCGCCGAAGACCTCGACGCGGCCATCGCGCGGGTCCGCGAGATCGGCTACGAGAACGTCGAGCCCTACGCGTTCGTCGAGCGTGCCGCCGACCTCGAACGTGCCTTCGCCGCCACCGGCCTGCACGCACCGTCGGGTCACGTCGCCGTGATCGACGCCGAGGACACCGCGCCGATCTGGGACGCCGCCGAGCGCCTCGGCATCCGCACGGTCATCGACCCGTTCATCCCGACCGACCGCTGGCAGACCGCCGACGACGTCAAGGCCATCGCGGAGCGCGTCAACGTCCTCACCGCCGAGGCCGCCGCTCGCGGCCTGCAGTTCGGGTACCACAACCACCAGTGGGAGTTCACGAACAAGGTCGACGGCCGCACGGTCTACGACCTCTTCGTGTCGCAGCTGTCCCCGGAGACCGTCCTCGAGGTCGACACCTTCTGGGCAACCGTCGGCGGTGCGGACGCCCCCCGCCGTGCTCCGCGGCCTCGGCGAGCGCGTCGTCGCCATCCACGTCAAGGACGGCAAGGTCGACGGCGACATCCGCACCGCGCTGCCCTCGTCCGAGAGCGCACTCATCGTGCCCGAGGCCCTCCAGCGGGCCTTCGAGAACCAGACCCCGGCCGGCCAGGGCGACGTCGACGTGGCGGGCATCCTCGCCGCGGCGCCGCAGGCCATCCGCGTCGTCGAGTTCGACGCGTACAAGGGCGACGTCTTCGAGGGCATCGCCGAGTCCCTCACCTGGCTGCAGGCGAACGACACCGCCGGGGACGCCGCGTGAGCCGTGTCGGGGTCGGCATCATCGGTGCCGGCAACATCTCCACCCAGTACCTCGAGAACCTCACGCAGTTCGCCGACGTCGAGGTCCGCTTCGTCGCCGACGTCCTGACCGACCGTGCCGCCGCCCAGGCGGAGGCCTACGGCGTCGCCGCTTCCGGCACGGTCGAGGAACTCCTCGCCCGCGAGGACATCGCCATCGTGATCAACCTGACGATCCCGGCCGCGCACGCCGAGGTCGACCAGCAGATCATCGACGCCGGCAAGCACGTGTGGAGCGAGAAGCCGATCGCGACCGACCACGACTCGGCCGCTGCCGTGCTCGCGTCGGCGCAGGCGAAGGGCCTCCGCGTCGCGACCGCCCCGGACACCGTGCTCGGCGCCGGGATCCAGACGGCGCTCAGGGCCATCGCCCGCGGTGACATCGGTGAGCCGCTCACCGCGACGACGCTGTTCCACGTGCCCGGACCCGAGGCGTGGCACCCGAACCCGGACTTCCTGTTCGCCACCGGCGCCGGCCCGCTGTTCGACATGGGGCCGTACTACGTCACGACGCTCGTGCACGCCTTCGGCACCGCCAGCCGCGTGCAGGCCGTGTCGTCGAAGTCGCTCGACCGCCGCACGATCGCGTCGGGTGACCGCGCCGGTGAGACGTTCCCCGTCGAGGTCCCCACCCACCACGCCGCGCTCATCGAATTCGCCGGCGGGCAGTCCGCCCAGTCGACGTTCTCGTTCCAGCACGCGCTGCCGCGGATGGGCTTCGTCGAGATCAACGGCACGCTCGGCACGATCTCGCTCCCGGACCCGAACACGTTCGAGGGGTCCTCGCAGCTCTGGCGCTACGGCCAGGAGGAGCCCGAGACGCTCGAGGCCGTCGGCTCCACCTGGGGCCGTGGCACCGGTGTCGTCGAGCTCGCCCGCGCCGTCGCCGAGGACCGCCCGGAGCGCGCCTCCGGTGCCGTCGCGCTGCACGTCCTCGACGTGCTGCTCGGCATCCGTGACGCCGCCGAGTCGGGGTCGGCCGTCGAGATCACGTCGTCCGTCGACGCGGTCCCGCCGCTGCCGGAGGACTTCGACCCGGCCGCCGCGGTCCTCACCGCGTAGCACCACCGCTCCTCGACGCCAACGGCCGGCTCCCTCCGGGGGCCGGCCGTTCCGCGTTCCACGGCCCGTCGACCCGGAGCAGGACGACCGCCGTCGAAACCGGTCAGCGCGGTGCCTGCTCCTCCGCGCCACCCGCGGGCACGATCCGCTCGAGCAGGCGCAGCACCCGCTCCCCGTCGACGGCGTCCGGGTCGAGCAGCCACTGCACCTGCAGCCCGTCCGAGGCCGCGATGCTCAGGCTCGCCAGGTCCTCGGGGTCGAGGTCGTCGCGGATCCGGCCGGCGGCCTGGTCCCGGCGGATCAGCTCACTCAGGTCGGCGCGTAACCGGGTGAACCGGTCACGCATGAACTCGCGCGTGGTCGGGTGCCCTTCCTGCACGGCGTCGGCGGAGAGGGTCGTGTAGAGCTGCACGAGTCCGGGGACGGCTCGGTTGCGGGCGGCGCTCTCCCGCATGTCGCCGATCGCGGACTTCATCCGTTCCGGAGCACCCTGCTCGCGGACCTCGTGCTCGCGGTAGACGGCGAGGAGCAGGTCGTCGCGGCTCGGGAAGTAGTGCCGGAGCGCCGCGTGCGTGATGCCGAGGGCGTCCGCCACGGACCGGAGCGAGGACGCGTCGACGCCCTGTTCCGCGACCATCCGGATCATCTCGTCCAGGATCTGCGCACGTCGCTCGGTGCCCTTGCGGTACCCGCCGCGGCGCGGCGGAGCCGCGTCGTCCTCGTCGGCGGGGTGGGTCATCCTGCCAACTTACCGCTGGAAGGTTTTCGCGGCCAGTGCCGGTCGGGAGGCCCGGATCACCACGCGTGCCGGGCCTCCCGTCCTGTGCGTGTCAGGAGCCGTCGTCCGCCGTCGGGTCCGGCAGGGAGCGGACGGCGACCCCGTCGACCGTGTACTCGTCCACCGGTCTCGGCGCACCCGCGTCGAGCGCTGCCGTGATCTGACCGAGGCACCGGGTCAGGACCTCGTTGTCCTCGGCGGAGAGGTGGTCGATGACCTCGACGACCGCCTGGTGGAAGGTCTCGTACGACACGTCGATCTTGCGCGCCGCCTGCACGGTCGGCTCGAGCACCTGTGCACGACGGTCGGTCGGGTGTGGCGACCGGACGAGGTCGCCCTTCTCGACGAGCCCGTCGACGATCTTCGTCACCGAGGCGTTCGACACCCCGAGCATGACGGCGAGGTCCTTCGGTCCCATGCTCCGGCCGTCGCGGTGCGCCTGGAGCATGTAGCGGACGGTGAGGAACTCGTTCTTCGTCAGGCCACTCTCGACCCGCGCGCGTTCGAGCTGGTCCTCCTCCGCGTGCTGGAGGCGGAGGAGCGCGTCGACGGCGGTCTTCGCGGACCGGGTGCGCGGCTCACGGGCGTAGAGGTGGACGTGTTCACGTCGGACGACGGTCAACGGCATGGGTCGTGGTCTCCCTCACCCACTCGGGCGGTCGTGCTGGTGCTCCGTGCTCGGCTCAGGCGGCCGGTGCGACGAAGAAGTCGGCGTACGAGACCTCCGAGCGGCGGGACAGCAGCGACGGGTCCTGGATCCGTCGGGCGACGTAGGCCTCGATGACGGCCGGGTCCGTCAGGCCCACGCGCGGGTGGGAGCCGCCGAAGCGAGTGTCGAGTGACGTGGTGTGGTACGTGCTCTGCATGATGGCGCCTTCCTCGTCGAGAGACTGCTGTCCGTTCGGACGAGGAAACTCTTTCACACCGTGAACTATGTGGTCAACGAACTTTTCGACTCGTTGTACATTTCGCGCGCCGAACCACCAGGCGGCCTGGTGGAACGACACGAGCCCCTCCTCGTGGTGAGGAGGGGCTCGTGCGTGGACCGGGGTCGGACTACTCCTTGTTGAGCTTGTCCTGCACCGTGCCGGCGATCTTCTCGATCGTGTTCGGCAGCTCGGTCGTGCCGTAGAAGCGCGAGTCCGGGTGCGTGGGCGGCGGCATCGGCGACGACGTGGTGGGGCCGTCGTGGTACGAGTACTCGCCCTTGCCGTCGAACGAGGGGCCGCTCGCCCAGGGGCCGTTCTTCGCCTCGGCCCCGTCGGAGAAGTTGAGGTACTGGTAGTTGACCTCCTGGTTCTCCTTGTGCTGCGGGAAGTTGCTCGGCACCGGCATGGTCTCGAGACCGGACTCCCGGAGTTCCGCAGCCGCGGTCGCCCACATGTTCTGGTGCATGGTGTCGCGGGCGATGAGGAACTTCAGCAGGTCCCGCACGCCGTGGTCGTCGGTCATGTGGTAGAGCCGGGCAGCCTGGACGCGGCCCTGCATCTCGGCGTTCTCGTTCGCCGTGAAGTCGGCGAGCAGGTTGCCGCTGGCGGTGATGTACGAGCCCTGCCAGGGGTTGCCCATGCTGTCGACCGGGCGCGCACCGGCGCCGGCGACGATCGCGTGCTGGATGTCGGTGCCGCCGAGGACCGCGGCGACCGTCGGGTCGTCCTGCACCGCGTCGCCCGTGATGCCGAGCGGGGCCTTCTCGAGCAGCTGCGCGATCATCGTCGCGAGCATCTCGACGTGGCCCATCTCCTCCGCGCCGATGCCGAACACCATGTCGCGGTACTTGCCCGGGATGTGCATGTTCCACGCCTGGAACTGGTACTGCATCGCGACGGAAATCTCGCCGTACTGGCCTCCGAGCACCTCCTGGAGCTTGCGGGCGTAGACCGCGTCGGGCTTGTCGGGGGGTGGACTTGAACTGGAGCTCTTGCTTGTGGAAGTACAAATCGTTCTCCTGTTTCTGTGTCGGTTCTGGTGGGCGGTCAGAGGATCGGCGTGCCGCCGGTGACGGCGATCCGCGCACCGGAGACGTAGCTGCCGTCGTCGCTCGCGAGCAGGACGTACACCGGGGCGAGCTCCGCCGGCTGTCCGGCGCGACCGAGGGGCGTCTGCTTGCCGAACTGCTCGACCTGCTCGGGCGGCATGGTCGCCGGGATGAGCGGCGTCCAGATCGGCCCCGGGGCGACGCTGTTCACGCGGATGCCGCGCTCCCCGACGAGCTGCGCGAGCGCGGCCGAGAAGTTCGCGATGCCGGCCTTCGTCACGTCGTACGGCAGGAGGGTCGGCACCGGGTTGTCGGAGTTGACCGAACTGGACCCGATGATCGAGGCACCCGCGGTCATGTGCGGGAGTGCCGCCTTCACGAGGTGGAAGTACGCGCTGAGGTTCGTCGCGAGGGTGTGGTCCCACTCCTCGTCGGAGATCTCCTCGAGCGTCTCGTGGGTCATCTGGTACGCCGCGTTGTTGACGAGCACGTCGATGCCGCCGAGTTCGGACACCGCGGTCTCGATGATGCTCCGGCAGTACGCCGGGTCGCTCACGTCGCCGGGGAACAGCACGGCCTTCCGGCCCGCTTCCTCGATCCAGTGCTTGGTCTCCTGCGCGTCCTCTTCCTCCTCCGGCAGGTAGGAGATGAGGACGTCCGCTCCTTCACGGGCGTAGGCGATCGCGACCGCCTTGCCGATGCCGCTGTCCCCGCCGGTGATGACGGCGCGCTTGCCCGTGAGCTTGCCCGAGCCGGTGTAGCTCGTCTCACCGTGGTCCGGCTTCGGCGTCATCGCCTGCTCGGAACCCGGAGGTTGCTGTTGCTGATCGCTCATGTCGCTCCCTCGTGACGGATGTGGTTCGTCGTACGAGGGCGATGGTCGGCCGGGCTCGCTGTGTGCCCGTCAAGAGTGTTCAGATCACGCGGCCGGGGCAGCGGTCAGTACAGCGTGGAGATCCCCCCGCGCGTCCCCCGCGCCGAGGGTGCGCTGTGCGACGTCGCACGTCGTCGCCGACGACTTCATGACCTGGCCGGTCGCCTGGTCCACGTGCCCCAGGCCGTACGCGTGCCCCCACTCGTGGGTGGCGACACCGCGGAAGTCGTACCGGTTGCCGGAGCAGGTCGCGGTGGAGGCCCAGAGGTACCGGGTCGAGTACCGCTGGTCCATCTCGACCGCGACACCGGACCGGGACCAGACGCAGGTGACGCCGAGGGTGCCGGTCGGGAGCGCGCCCCACCCGGTGACGCTGTAGCGGTTCGCCGCACCGCAGCCACCCTGGTCCGTGAGCGCCGGTGCCTGCTTCGCCGTCCCGAGGTACTGCTCGGCCGCCGTCGAGGTCACGGTCCGCCCGCACGAGGTGATCGACCCCGTCCACGCGTCGGCACCAGCCCGGAGCGCCGACACGTTCGACGCCTTCGCGTTCGCGGGGTTGTACCGCCACTCGATCGCCCCAGCCCAATGGTGCCCGGTGAGCGAGTACGCAGTGCTGCCACAGCTCGCCGTGGCACCCGCACCCGTGGTCACCGCACCCGGCGCGGCCACCGTCGCGCCCAGCACCCGACGCTGCAGTGCCGCGCGTTCACGGGTCACGGCGGCCGGCGAACCCGACCAGGCCCCCCTCGGTCCGCACCGCGACGCCGGCGGCGCCCGCGTTCGCGACGACCAGGTCGCCGGGGTCCTCGGCGCCCGCGACGACCACCGGGGCGACGGTCAGGGTCGTGCCCGGCGCGGGGACGACCACCGTCCGGCCGTCCGGCAGCGCGAGCGTGGTGCCCGGGTCGACCGTGCACCCGGTCGCCAGGTCGGCCGTCGACAGCGTCGCGCCGGAACACACCGCCGCCGCACCCGCCGCACTGGCCGGTACCGCGGCGAACCCGGTCATGGTGATCGCCAGTGTGGCCACGATCGCGGCCGTCGTCGTCCGACGCATGCTGCTGCCCCTCGTCCCGCGCCGGCACCCCTGATCGACACCCGCGACCCCGACAGTGTGCGGAACGGGCACGAACCAGGTCAACCACCCCTGCGGGGGGACGACGGCACCGTCCGCGCATCCGCAGGACGGACGTGCGGCGGCGGTCGGACGCGGCCGGGCCTCCCGTCCGTACCGGCCTCCCGTCCGTCCGCGGGCACCGCGGCGTAGCGTCACGCTCGTGGACCTCCAACTGCAGGACCGGGTCGCCCTCGTCGTCGGCGGCGCCGGGTACATCGGCTCAGCCGTCGCCGACCGTCTCCGTCGTGAAGGTGCGACGGTGGTCGTCGCCTCGCGCACCACAACGGACGGCGTGACGGTGGACACCACGGACCAGACCTCCGTCGACACCGCCGTCGCCACGGTGCTCGAGCAGCACGGCCGCATCGACGTCCTCGTCGTGACGGCGGCACCGGCCGCCGGCACCCTCGACCCGGAGCGACGCTCGGACCCCGACCAGGTGGCGTCCGCGATCGACGGCAAGGCCCTCGGCTTCCTCCGCGTCGCGAACGCCGTCCTGCCCCTGCAGCGGGCCGCGGGCTTCGGCCGGGTCGTCGTCGTCAGCGGACAGAACGCCTACCTGACCGGCAACATCACGACCTCGCTCCGGAACGCCGCGACGAACGTCATCGCGAAGAACCTGGCCGACGAGCTCGCCGGCACCGGCGTCACGGTGAACGTCGTCAACCCAGGCGCGGTCACCGACACCCCGAGCGCGGAGGTCCGGCCGGGTGCCGGTGGTGCGTCCAGCCCGCAGCAGATCGCGGACCTCGTCGCCTTCCTGTCGTCCCCGCTGTCGGTCGTCTCCGGGGGAGTCGATCTCCGTGGCGCACCGTGTCCTCGGGAGCGCCACGGTCTGACCAGGGCTCGCGCGCCCCGGGACCCTGCTGCGCGCTGAAGCCGGCCTGACGAGGCTGAGCGACCGGCCGGACGGGGCTGGCGGGCACGACGAAGGCCCCGGTCTCCCGACCGGGGCCTTCGTCGTGCTGCTCTCCACCGGAGAGCCCTGGTGCGCGAGGGGGGGACTTGAACCCCCCACGCCGTTTCCAGCACACGGACCTGAACCGTGCGCGTCTACCAATTCCGCCACTCGCGCCAGCGACGAGAACACTACCACGCACAGACGGCCCCCGGAGCCAACCACTACCATGCAGTGGTCAGCGACCGAGAACGTGGAGACCATGGGCCTACTGGACAACTTCGAGCGAGGGTTGGAGCGCGCCGTCAACGGTGCATTCGCCAAGACCTTCCGCTCCGGTGTGCAGCCGGTCGAGATCGCTGCGGCCCTCCGACGCGAGCTCGACACCAAGGCGGCCGTCGTCTCGCGCGAGCGCATCCTCGTGCCGAACGAGTTCACGGTGCGCCTGGCTCCGCCGGACCACACGCGCATGAACGACGTCGGACGTCCCCTGATCGACGAGCTCACGCAGCGGGTGCAGCAGCACGCCGTTGCACAGAACTACTCGTTCTCCGGTCCGGTGACGATCCGCCTCCAGCAGGACGGCACGCTGTCGACGGGGATCCTCGAGATCGACTCCACCACCGTGCAGCGCGACGTCGCGTGGGTGGCCGTCCTGGACATCGGCTCCCAGCGGCACCGACTGCACCGCGGACGCACGGTCATCGGGCGCGGCACGGACGCCGACATCACGGTCGCCGACACCGGGACCAGCCGGAAGCACGTCGAGGTGCTGTGGGACGGCAAGCACGCGCAGGTCAACGACCTCGGCTCGACGAACGGGTCGAAGCTGAACGGCGAACGCTTCCAGCAGGCGATCCTCGAGCCGGACTCCACCATCGAGATCGGTCGTACCCGTATGGTGTTCCGGGTGATCCCGGAGAACGACGGAGGTGCGCGATGACCACAGGCCTGACCCTGCTCGTGCTGCGCTTCGCGTTCCTCGCTGTGCTGTGGCTGTTCGTCTTCGTGATCGTCTTCGCGCTCCGGAGCGATCTCTTCGGCCAGCGTGTGCGCGCGATCCCCACCGACCCGAAGGCCGGCCCCTCCGGGCCGACCACGCCGCCGGTGCCCGCCGGGACCGGTGCTGCCGCCGCCCGGAACAGCTCCTCCGCCAGCGCGTTCACCGAGCTGATCGGTCAGACAGGAGGCCCGGTCGCCCCCGCCGCGTCGGTCGCCACCCGCCTCGTCATCACCGAGGGCGCACGCGAGGGCATGGAGATGCCGCTCGGCGGCGGTCCGATCACGATCGGCCGCTCGAGCGAGAGCAACGTCGTGATCCGGGACGACTACACGTCGACCAACCACGCCCGGCTCGACCTGCAGGGCGGGGCATGGGTCCTCACCGACCTCGGGTCGACCAACGGCACCTTCGTCAACGGACAGAAGGTCACTGCCCCCCACCACCGTCGCGGAACGCACCCCGATCACCATCGGGACGACGACGTTCGAGCTGCGGCGGTAGGCCCGGATGCCGGCTCGCACGCTGAGCGCCGCTGTGTCCCACGTGGGGCGCATCCGCGCGAACAACCAGGACTCCGGTTACGCCGGGCAGCACCTGTTCGCGGTGGCCGACGGCATGGGCGGGCACGCCGGCGGTGACGTGGCATCGGCGATCGCGATCCGTCGCATCCGCGAGGTCGACCGCGAGTTCACCTCCGCGCACGACGCCGAGTTCGCCCTGCAGTCCGCCCTGATCGCCGCGAACCAGCTCATCACCGAGACCGTGTTCGAGCACCAGGAGCTCACCGGCATGGGCACCACGGTGAGCGCCATGATCCGCGTCGGCGACCAGCTCGCGATCGCGCACATCGGCGACTCACGGATCTACCGCTGGCGCGACGGCGAACTGCAGCAGATCACGTCCGACCACACCTTCGTGCAGCGGCTCGTCGACAGCGGTCGGATCACGCCCGAGGAAGCCGCCGTGCACCCTCGGCGCTCCGTGCTGATGCGCGTCCTCGGCGACGTCGACGCGGCGCCCGAGGTCGACACGGCGGTCATGGACATCCGCCCCGGCGACCGCTGGCTGCTCTGTTCCGACGGCCTGTCCTCGTACCTGGCCGAGGAGCGCATCCGGCACGCCCTCGCGTCCTCGATGGACGCGAACCAGGTGACGCAGCGCCTCGTCAAGGAGACGCTCGACCACGGCGCGCCCGACAACGTCACCGTCGTCGTGCTCGACGTCACCGACTCCGAGCCCGGCGAGGACGACGACGCGGCCACCACCGTCGGGTCCGCCGCGGCCCCGCTGACGTTCGAGGCGCCCACCGGCCGGAAGCCGATCCGCCTCCCCCACGATCCTGCTGCACCCGCTCAAGGTCTCCACCGCCCCGGAGGACTCGCACTTCGAGCCCGAGTCGGACCAGTACTTCGCCGAGCTCATCGCCGAGGACCGTCGTCGCCGCATCCGCCGTCGCATCTCGTGGTCGGTCGCGCTCGTCGTGGCGGTCCTGGTCCTCGTCGGAGCGGTGTTCATCGGCTACCGCATCGTGCAGGACCACTACTACGTGGGCACCGACGGCGGCTCGGTCGCGATCTACAAGGGCGTCCAGCAGACCATCGGGCCGGTGTCCCTGTCCGAGGTCTACGAGGACACCGACATCGCGATCGCCGAACTCCCCGACTTCACGCGTGACAACGTCCGCTCCACGATCAACGCGACGTCCCTCGACGACGCCCGCGAGATCGTCGAGCGACTGCGCACGGCGGCCGAGACCGGCCAGGACCAGAGCGGCACCGGCGGCTCCGGCGACCGTCCGTCGTCCTCACCTTCGCCCGGCCCGTCGTCGACGCGTAGCCCGTCGCCGTCCCCCTCCCCGTCCAGGAGCGCACGATGAGCGCCACGACCGCACCGTCGCTGACCCAGGCGATCACGATCAAGCTCCGCGAGCCCGCGCGCGCCCGGAACCTCGAACTCGTGCTGCTCGTCATCGCGTGCGGCATCTGCGCCGGCGCGATGGTCCTGGTGCAGCTCGGCACGAAGGGCAGGGTCTTCGACACGTCGGTGTTGTGGACCGGTGCGGCGATCCTCGGGCTCGCCCTCGTGATGCACGTCGTGCTCCGGGTCGTCGCGAAGAACGCCGACCCCTTCGTCCTGCCGGTCGCGCTCGTGCTCAACGGCATCGGGATCGCCGAGATCTACCGGATCGACATCCACAACGGCGACACCGGGTGGGACGCGATCGGTGTCAAGCAGATCGTCTGGACCCTGCTCGCCATGGTGCTCGCCATCGCGACGCTGCTGCTCGTCCGGAACCACCGGTTCCTGCAGCGCTACCGCTACATTTTCATGCTGCTCACCATCGCGCTGCTCCTGCTGCCGATGCTGCCCGGGATCGGGACGAACATCGGCGGGGCCCGCGTCTGGATCCAGATCGGACCGTTCTCGTTCCAGCCCGGCGAGCTCGCGAAGATCACGATGGCCCTGTTCTTCGCCGGTTACCTGGTGACCGCGCGGGACAGCCTGTCGATCGTCGGCAAGAAGTTCCTCGGGATGACCTTCCCGCGGGCCCGTGACCTCGGCCCGATCCTCATCGTCTGGGGCGCCGCCATGAGCGTGCTGGTGTTCCAGCGCGACCTCGGCACGGCGCTGCTCTACTTCGGCCTGTTCCTCGTGATGATCTACGTCGCGACGGCGCGCCTCGGCTGGGTCGTCATCGGGCTCGGGCTGTTCATCGGCGGTGCCCTCGCAGCGGCGAGCGCCCTCGTGTACGTGCAGGGCCGGTTCGAGCAGTGGCTCGACCCGTTCGACCAGCAGATCTTCCTGCGGCAGACCCAGGGCAGCTACCAGCTCGTGCAGGGGCTCTTCGGCTTCGCGAACGGCGGCATCACGGGCACCGGCCTCGGCCAGGGCCGCCCGTACATCACGCCGGTCGCCAACGCCGACTACATCATCGCCTCCCTCGGCGAGGAGCTCGGGCTCATCGGGGTCTTCGCGATCCTCGGGCTCTTCGTGGTCCTCGTCTCCCGCGGCATCCGCGTCGGCTTCATGGCGCAGGACGACTTCGGCAAGCTGCTCGGGATCGGCTTCGGGTTCACGATCGCCCTGCAGGTCTTCGTGGTCGTCGGCGGCATCACCCGGATCATCCCGGTCACCGGCCTCACGACGCCGTTCATGGCGGCCGGTGGTTCGTCCCTCGTGGCGAACTGGATCATCGCGGCGATGCTGCTGCGGCTGACTGACTCCATCCCCGCCGAGCAGCGCATCCAGCAGGGTGCGGTCGCCGAGCGGGGCGACACCGGCCGCCGCCGACCCAGGAAGGAGCGCCGATGAACCGCCAACTCCGCGGCGTCTCGACCGTGATCGTGCTCATGTTCGTGGCCCTGTTCGTGTCGACGACGTCGATCCAGTTCTTCTCGGCGGACTCGCTCCGCGCGGACTCCAGGAACTCTCGAACCATCCTGGACAGTTACTCGACCAGGCGTGGTGCGATCCTGGTCGACGGCAAGCCCATCGCGCAGTCCACCGCGGTCGACGACCAGTACCAGTACCAGCGCGAGTACACCGACGGCGAGCTCTACTCCGCCGTCACCGGGCACTTCACGATCGGCCAGGGCAACACCGGCATCGAGAGCGCCGAGAACGCCGTCCTGTCGGGCAACTCCGACGAGTCCTTCTTCCAGAACCTCAACGCGATCCTGACCGGCCAGGACGTCCGGGGCGACAACGTCAACCTGACGATCGACCCGGACGTGCAGCGGGCCGCGTACGACGCCCTCGGCGCGAACACCGGCGCGGTCGTCGCGATCCAGCCGAAGACCGGCAAGATCCTCGCGATGGTGTCGAAGCCCGGGTACGACCCGAACACGCTGACGTCGCACGACACCGACGAGGTGATCGCGCGGTACCAGGCACTCGAGGCCGACGCGTCCAAGCCGCTGCAGAACCGTGCGATCGCCGGTGACCTGTACACCCCCGGGTCGGTCTTCAAGCTCGTCGTGGCCTCGGCCGCCCTGGCGAGCGGGGACTTCACCCTCGACTCGACGCTGCCGAACCCGTCGACCCTGACGCTCCCGGGCACGAGCTCGCGGATCAACAACGCCGAGGGCGGCAGCTGTGGTGGTGGCGACGAGGTGAAGCTGCGCGTCGCGATCCAGTACTCGTGCAACATCCCCTTCGCGGAACTCGGTCAGAAGCTCGGGTACGACACGATCAAGAAGACCGCCGACGCCTACGGGTTCGGCGACGTCATCGACATCCCGACCTCAGCTACACCGAGCCAGTACCCGGAGCCGGAGTCCACCGCGCAGCTGATGCTCAGCGCGTTCGGCCAGGCCAACGACCGGGTGACCCCGCTGCAGATGGCGATGGTGGCCTCCGGCATCGCGAACGGTGGTCGGGTGATGAAGCCGTCGCTCATCGAGTCGATCGAGACGAGCGACCTGAAGACCGTCGAGTCCTTCACCCCCCCAGCAGTTCAGCGCTCCCCTGTCGTCCGGCCAGGCGGCCGACCTCACCGAGGCGATGCAGAGCGTCGTCGCCGCCGGGACGGGAACGAATGCGAAGATCGACGGGGTCGACGTCGCGGGCAAGACCGGCACCGCCGAGGGCGGCACGGGTGACCCGTACACACTCTGGTTCACGGGCTTCGCCCCGGCGAAGGACCCGGAGGTCGCGGTCGCCGTGGTCGTCGGGAACGGCGGCGGGCTCGGGCAGTCCGGGGTCGGCAACACGGTCGCGGCTCCCGTCGCGAAGAAAGTCATGGAGGCGGTGCTGAACAAATGAGACCCACCAGCGGACTCACCTTCGGTGGGCGGTACCAGCTCTCGTCCCGCGTCGCCATCGGCGGCATGGGAGAGGTGTGGCAGGCGACCGACCTGGTCATCGGTCGCACCGTCGCCCTGAAGATCCTCAAGGACGAGTACCTCGGCGACCCCGGGTTCCTCGAGCGGTTCCGCGCGGAGGCCCGGCACGCCGCACTCGTCAACCACGAGGGCATCGCCAACGTCTTCGACTACGGCGAGGAGGACGGCAGCGCCTACCTCGTGATGGAGCTCGTCCCGGGCGAGGCGCTCTCCACGATGATCGAGCGGGAGCACACCCTCCCGGTGGACAAGGTCCTCGACATCGTCGCGCAGACGGCGAACGCGCTGCAGGCCGCGCACGCGGTCGGACTGGTGCACCGCGACATCAAGCCGGGGAACCTGCTCATCACCCCGGACGGCCGCGTGAAGATCACCGACTTCGGGATCGCCCGCATCGCGGACCAGGTCCCGCTGACGGCCACGGGCCAGGTCATGGGCACGGTCCAGTACCTCTCGCCCGAGCAGGCGAGCGGTCACCCCGCCTCCCCCCCTCGACGGACATCTACTCCCTCGGCATCGTCGCGTACGAGTGCCTGGCCGGACGCCGACCCTTCACGGGCGAGTCGCAGGTCGCGATCGCGATGGCGCACATCAACGAGCAGCCGCCGGCGCTCCCGGGCACGGTCCCGGAGCCGGTGGCGGCACTCGTGATGTCCTGCATCGCGAAGAAGCCCGCCGACCGTCCGGCCACGGCCGCGAACCTCGCGCGCGCCGCCCAGGCCCTCCGTCGCGGTGACGTCGCCGCGGCGACCGTGGCCGTGCCCGCCCTCGCCGGCGCCGGGACCGTCGCCTTCAACCCACCCGCCGGGAACGACGACGCCACGGCCCTGATCGGCACCCAGCCGAACGCCCCCCGTGGTCGGCGGCGCCCCTCGGACGCCCGTCGGGCCGGAGGACGAGGACGACGAGCGGAAGAGCCGCGCCTGGATCTGGTGGGTCATCGCGGCCGTGGTCGTCGCGGCACTCGTCATCGGCGGTGTCGTGTTCGCGAACCGGGACCAGGACGCCGGTCCCGATCCCGACCCGGCCCCGTCATCGGCGCCCAGCCGGACGAGGACACCCAGCCAGGAACCGACCACGGCACCCCAGCCGACCGTGGTGCGGACGACGATCAACCCCGGCGACTACGTCGGACGTCCGACCGCCGAGGTCCGCTCGGAGCTCCAGGGGCTCGGCTTCGACGTGCAGGTGCAGGACGGCGACCCGGCCGCCGCCGCCGAGCAGGCGAACACCGTGCAGTCGATCAGCCCCACCGGGAGCCTCGCCGAGGGCGCGCTCGTGACCCTGCGGGAGTACACCGCACCGCCGTCGGTCAACAAGCCGAACACGCCGAGCGCGGGCGCTGTCTCGGCCACCGGCGCCGTGACGTTCAGCTGGTCCACCGCGACCTGCCCGACCGGGTACACCGTCTCGAAGTACTCCTGGACGGTCTCGGGCGGCAAGGACGGGTCCGGCGCGACGAGCGGCGACACGTCGGAGACGTCCGTCGACATCCAGGCCGACCAGCCCGGCAACGACGTGACGCTGTCGTACACGGTCACCTGTGGCAACCTCGCCGCGTCCAGCAGCTCGGACCCGGCGACGGCCACGTGGGTGCAGCCGCAGGAGCCGACCGACGCGCCGACGCCGACGGCGACGCCGCAGGACTGACGCGACGGAAGAGCCGTTCCGAGGCCCCGACACGATCCGTGTCGGGGCCTCGCCACGTTCCGGTAACGGTTGACTCCGGGAGGCCGCCGGCCAGGGTCTCACCAGAAACCCCTGCCGTACACTTGCCCGGACGGACATTCGGAGGAGTACGTGCCAGAAGGTGTGACCGCGGGGATCACGCTCCTCGCCAACCGCTACGAGATCGGTGAGGTCATCGGTCGAGGGGGGCATGGCCACCGTCCACGTCGGGACCGACACTCGACTGGGTCGGCGGGTCGCCGTGAAGCTGCTCAAGCCGAGCCTGGCCAACGACCCGGCCTTCCGCACGCGGTTCCGGCAGGAGGCCCAGGCGGCTGCCCGCATGGCGCACCCGACCATCGTCCGCGTCTACGACGCCGGCGAGGAGACCGTCCGCGAGTCCACGGGCTCGGAGGTGCAGGTCCCCTTCATCGTCATGGAGTTCGTCGAGGGGCGTCCGCTCAGCGAGATCGTGGCCGAGGGTCCGGTCGTGCAGGAGGAAGCGGCCCGCATCGTCGAGGGCATCCTGACCGCCCTCGAGTTCTCGCACCGGGCCGGCGTCGTCCACCGGGACATCAAGCCCGCGAACGTGATGATCACGCACTCCGGCCAGGTGAAGGTGATGGACTTCGGCATCGCCCGCGCCATCACGGACACGTCGGCCACGGTGGCGCAGACCACGTCGATCCTCGGCACCGCGTCGTACTTCTCACCGGAACAAGCGCGCGGCGAGCTCGTCGACGCCCGGACGGACCTCTACTCGACCGGCATCGTGCTGTTCGAGCTCCTGACCGGCCGGCCGCCGTTCCTCGGGGCCTCACCGGTCGCGGTCGCGTACCAGCACGTCAGCGAGCAGCCGGTCGCGCCGTCGACCATCACGACCACCGTGTCACCGGCGCTCGATGCCGTCACACTGCACGCCCTCGTGAAGGACCGCACCCGACGCTTCCAGAACGCGGCGGAGTTCCGTCGCGACCTGCAGCAGGCGGCCGCTGGTCACGTGCCCACCTCGTCGAAGAAGCTCGCCGCGGCCGCGGCCGACGACGCCTCCCTGCTGTTCGGGGTCAACCCGCGAGCGGCGGCCACCGCCGACGTGGCGTTCCGTGAGCTCGACGAGACGCAGGAACGGCCGCCCCAGCGCACCCAGAACCGCCCGCCGGTGGCGTGGATCTGGCTCGGCATCCTCCTGACGATCGCCGTCATCGCAGCGGTCGCGTACTTCGTCGTGAACCTCGAGCCGGGCAAGCCCCCCGGTCAGCTCCTCGATCAAGGTGCCGTCCGTCGCCGGGCAGACCTACAAGGACGCGCGCCAACGACTCCTCACGCGCGGGTTGACACCGGTGGGTGTCGGGGAGTCCTCCGACGACGTCCCCAAGAACGACGTCATCCGGTCGGAGCCCGGATCGGGGACGTCGGTCGCCCGCAAGCAGGAGGTCCGCGTCGTGTACTCGACCGGCCCCGAGGAGGTCACCGTCCCGGACGTCGGCTCGGCCGCGCAGGACGCCGCGACGGAGCAGCTCGAGGACGCCGGGTTCGTGGTCGGTGCCGTCACCTCCGACTACTCGGCCACGATCCCCGAAGGCACCGTCATGAGCACGGACCCGGCTTCCGGCGGCACGCTCCCGAAGGGCTCGGTCATCGACCTGGTCGTGTCGAACGGCAAGGTCCAGCTCCCCGACGTGACCCAGCAGCCGTTCACCACGGCCGACTCGACCCTGCGCGGCCTCGGCCTCACGGTGCAGGGGTCGCCCACGAACGTCTGCGCGGGCAACACCGTCACGCAGCAGAGCGTCCCGCGCGGCGACGTCCCACAGGGCAGCACGGTCGTCCTGACGTACTGCGCGGCGTCCGTCCAGCCCACCCGTCGGCCGGACGTACCCGCGGCACCGTCGGGCGGGGACGACGGTGGGAACGGCGCCGGGTTCCAGGGCGACGACGACGGGGACGACTGACCGCCCGGTCTGACTAGCGGCCCGTGATGAGCGGTCCGAGCCCGGCTGCACGCTCCGCTGCGCCGCCGAGGCCGGTCGTCTCGAGCCAGTTGCCCACCATGCGGTAGCCGCCCTCGGTGAGCACCGACTCCGGGTGGAACTGCACGCCGTACACCGGGGCGCCGCGGTGCTGCACGCCCATGATGACGCCGCCGGCGGTCCGTGCCGTCACGGTCAACTCGTCCGGGACGGTGCCGTCGACGATGGCCAGCGAGTGGTACCGAGTCGCGGTGAAGGGGTGCGGGACACCCGAGAACAGCACGCTGTCGTCGTGGTCCACCTGCGAGGTCTTGCCGTGCATGAGCTCCTCGGCGTGGGTGACGGTCGCTCCGAGCGCCTCCGCGATGGCCTGGTGCCCGAGGCACACGCCGAGCAGGGGCTTGTCGGCGGCGATGGCCGCACGGACGGTCGGGATCGAGACGCCCGCGTCCGCCGGGGTGCCAGGGCCGGGCGACAGCAGGACGCCGTCGTACTCGGCGATCCGGTCCGCGATCTCGTCCTCCGGGAAGGCGTCGTTGCGCACCACGTCGGTGTCGGCACCGAGCTGCTGGACGTAGCCGTTGAGGGTGTACACGAAGCTGTCGTAGTTGTCGACGACGAGGATCTTGGTCATGGGCCGTTCACCGTACTCGTGGGGGATGTGAGCAGCCTCCGTCGGCCCGCGCTCACGCCTGGTGACGGTAGGATACCGGCCATGGCCATGGACAAGGACCGCACCAAGCCCGCCCGGACGACCCGAGCCGACTCGGTGGACACCGCGGGGGGACCAGCCCAACCCCGTGTGGTTCAAGCCGGTCATGTTCGGCTTCATGCTCATCGGCCTCGCGTGGGTGATCGTCTTCTACGTCTCCGGCGGCACGCTCCCGGTCCCGACGCTGAACTCCTGGAACATCCTCATCGGCTTCGGCATCATGTTCGTCGGCTTCCTGATGACCACGCGGTGGCGCTGAGCGCCACTGCCCGATCGACGCCCGTCGCACCCGCTGGTGCGGCGGGCGTCGTCGTTTCTCCACAAGCTCGTCGCTCTTCACGCGCCGGACGGGAGGCTCGGCAGTGCTTCTCCACAGATCAGCCGGTTCTCCACACATCGCTCCACACCCCCGTCAGGGAGTTGTCCACAGCCTCTTCCACAGTGGGGATAATCACACCGCTGTAACTCACTGGTTTGTCCACACCTGTGGAGAAGTCCTGCGGATGGTGTGGACAACCGCGGCATCCCGTCCCTCCGCAGAAGTGCGCCGGGCAGGACAGCCGGCAGCGAACGTGAGAACGCCCCGTCGCTGAGGCGACGGGGCGTTCTCGAGATGGTGCCGAGCTGTCTCAGGCGGAGGTGAGTGCGTACCCGACGAAGCAGAGCGCGATGGCGACCACGGCCTCCAGGCCGAGCAGGGTGGCCTGCAGCCCACGCTGGCGCACGTTCCGCGTCCGCGCGAAGACGAACCCGGTGACGAAGCCCGCCAGGACGCCGCCGACGTGCGCCTGCCAGGAGATGTTGGTCCCGGGCAGGAACCCGATCACCAGGTTCAGGCCGATGATCACGAGCAACTGGACCGCGTTGTTGCCCAGGCTGCGCTGCAGGACGAAGAACGCCGCGAACAGTCCGAAGACGGCGCCCGACGCCCCGACCACCCAGGTGCCGGGAGCCAGGAACGTCACGAGCATCGACCCGGCGATCCCGGAGATGACGTACAGCGCCAGGAACCGCCACGTGCCGAGCATGTTCTCGAGCATCCGTCCGAAGATGAACAGCGCCCACATGTTGAACAGGATGTGGAAGACACCCGAGTGCACGAACAGCACAGTGACGATGCGCCACGGCTGCGTCGGCAGGAGCGCCGAGTTGTACGCGAGCCACTGCGCCAGGAAGCCCCCCGGACAGCCGGTCGAGCAACCAGACGACCACCGAGACGGCGATCAGGACGACCGTCGCCTTCTGGTCGAGCATCGCGAAGCGGCGCCGCGCGACGGTCAGGCTGCTCGGGCCGGAAGCCCGACGGTTCTCCGTGAACTTCGCCCGCTGCTCACGGACGCACTCGGGGCAGTGCACCCCGACCGCCGCCGGCGTCTGGCACTCCGGGCAGATGGTCCGCCCGCAGCGCTGGCAGAGCACGAAGCTCTGCCGATCGGGATGCCGGTAGCAGGTGTTCGACGACGCCGAGGTGGGATCGGTCACTCGGGTCAGACGTCCTCGACGTCGATGCTCTGGATGACGACGTCCTCGACCGGCTTGTCGCGGCCGTCCGTCTGGACGCCCTCGATCGTGTCGACGACCGCGCGGGACTCGTCGTCCGCGACCTCGCCGAAGATGGTGTGCTTGCCCTGGAGCCACGGGGTCGCCACCGTGGTGATGAAGAACTGCGAACCGTTGGTGCCACGGCCGCCCTGGATGCCGGCGTTCGCCATGGCGAAGATGTAGGGGTTCTGGAACGTGAGCTCGGGGGGAGATCTCGTCGTCGAAGCGGTACCCGGGGCCACCGATGCCCTGGCCGAGCGGGTCGCCGCCCTGGATCATGAAGTCCTTGATGATGCGGTGGAAGACGACACCGTCGTAGAGCTTGTCGGTCGACACCTTGCCGGTGCCGGGGTGTGTCCACTCCTGCGTACCGGTCGCGAGACCGACGAAGTTCTGGACGGTCTTCGGTGCGTGGTTGCCGAAGAGGTTGACGCGGATGTCGCCCTTGTTGGTGTGGATCGTTGCGACAGCGGTGTGCAGAGACATGACCCGATTCTCGCATGTGCCGCTGGATGTGCACGGGACGCACAGCCGGTGATCTGTGACCTGTCAGGCGTCCTGGTGGCAGGATGGGGGGCACGTCGACCCATGGAGGTACCGAATGTCGATCGAGATCCCGCGCAAGCGTCGGAAGCAGATCAAGAAGCTCAAGGGCAAGACCGCCACGCTCCTCGGTGAGCAGCGGAAGGTCCTGGAGCACGCGAACGCGATCCTGGCCGAAGCTCGTGGCCACGCCGCAGATGCTGCCCGGAAGGACCTCGCTCCCCGCGTCCAGAACGCCATCGACAACGGGCTCCGTCCCGCGGTGGCCACCGGTGTGCACGCCGCGACCTCTGCAGCGCAGAGTGCCTCGCACCGGTTCCAGTCGGAGGTCGTGCCCGGCCTCATCTCGACCGCGGGCTCCGTGCTCAGCGTCGGCGACCTGGCGAAGGACCCGCGCGTGCAGAAGATCGTGCAGGAAGCACAGAAGCGCGGCGGGAAGTTCCTCAAGCAGGCTCCCGTCCCGCAGAAGAAGGGCATCGGGTTCGGTGGGGTCGCCCTCATCGTCGTCGGTGTCGTCGCGGTCGCGGGCGCTGCCTACGCCGCGTACCAGACGCTCCGTGCGGACGACGACCTCTGGGTTGCCGACGATGCGGACAACGCGGGCAAGCCCGCCGCCTGACCTCCTGGTTCGTTCGAAGGGCCCCGGCACTGCGCCGGGGCCCTTCGTCGTTCCCGGAGGCCCGGGCGCCCTGCGCCGTCCGGTCCCTGCCCCACCCCGACCCGGCCCGAGGTCGCACGACTCGCCGCCGCCCCAACGTCGAGGTTCCACAATTAGCGCACCTCGAGCGCCGAGAGCAGCACATTTCGGAACCTCGACGGACAGCGCGCGGCACGTCGTGCAACCTCGCTGCGACCGCCGAGGTGACCCCGCGAGGACCGATGCCCGAGCGAGCACGGCCACATCAGAGCACCCTGACCCGCGTCATGTCGGAGCTCGAGGTCCCGCAGCACGCCGTGACCCGATCGTGGAGGTTCCACAATTCGCGCATCTCGAGCGCCGAGAGCAGCACATTGCGGAACCTCGACGGACAGCGCGCGGCGCGGCGCGGCGCGGCACGGCAGGACGCAGGAGCAGCGGCGCCGATCGGCACGACGACCGACCGCGGCGGAGCGAGGGACGAGCGGAGCAGAGCTCACGCAGAGGGAGTGGAGCCTAGGAGATTCGAACTCCTGACATCTGCCTTGCAAAGGCAGCGCTCTACCAACTGAGCTAAGGCCCCGGAGCGACCAGACCGGTCGCGACGTCGAGACTTCCGACGCGGGAGTTGAGTTGTGGTGGGGCTACAAGGACTTGAACCTTGGACCTCTTCGTTATCAGCGAAGCGCTCTAACCGCCTGAGCTATAGCCCCTCAGACCGGATGAAAGCCTACCCCACGATCACGCTGGAGCGAAATCGAGGCGTTGGGCGCCACCCGGACCGGGTCAGTTGTTGGTGAAGCCCACGAGCACGCCGCCCGTGATCCGCACGCTGAGGTTGTACAGGACGCTGACGATCGCGCCGAGCACGGTCCCGACCACGACGTTGAGGATGCCGACGACGACCGAGAAGCCGAGGACCTGGCCCAGCGAGAACTGGTCCATGATCGAGTAGCTGTTCTGCCCCGTGACGTCCTTCAGCAGGCTGTCGATCTGCTCGAACACCCCGGTCTGGTTCAGGATGATCCACACCAGCGCCGTGGCCACGACGATCACGATCGAGCCGGCCAGGGCGATGAGGAAGGAGAGCTTCACCATCGACCAGAAGTCGACGTAGACCAGACGGAGTCGCACCTGACGAGTGCCGACGGGCCGCTTCGCCTTCCGCTGGAGCTTCTCGGCGACACTACTCATTGCTTGACTCGTCCTCTCCGGCCTCGGCAGGCTCGGCGTCGGTGGGCAGTGCGTCCGCGGAGACTTCCTCCACGAGCTCTGCGTCGGCGGCGTCGGCGACCGCGTCGTCCGGGCTGACGGTCTCGACCGGGCCGGCGGGCTCGATCTCGGCGTCCTCCTGGTCGTCCAGGTTCCGCTCACTGTTCCGGGCCACGGCGATGATCCGGTCGTTCTCCGCGAACCTCGCGAAGACGACCCCCATCGTGTCGCGTCCCTTGGCGGGGACCTCGGCCACGGCAGACCTTACCACCTTGCCCGATTGCAGCACGACGAGCACCTCGTCGTCCGCACCGACGATGAGCGCGCCGACCAGGTCGCCGCGATCGGCCGCCAGACGGGCGACCTTGATGCCGAGTCCGCCGCGTCCCTGGATGCGGTACTGGTCGACGGACGTGCGCTTGGCGTAGCCGCCCTCGGTCATCACCCAGACGAAACCGTCGTCCGAGACGACCGAGGCCGAGAGCAGGGTGTCGTCGCCGCGGAAGGACATGCCCTTCACGCCGGACGTCGACCGGCCCATCGGCCGGAGTGCGTCGTTCGTGGCGGTGAAGCGGAGCGACATGCCGTGCCGGGACACGAGCAGCAGGTCGTCGTGCTCGTCGACGAGGAGCGCCGAGCGGAGCTTGTCGCCCTCGCGCAGGTTGATCGCGATGATGCCGCCGGTGCGGTTCGTGTCGTACTCGGTGAGCGCGGTCTTCTTCACGAGACCCTGCTCGGTGGCGAGGACGAGGTACTGCGCCGCCTCGTAGTCGCGGATGTCGAGCACCTGCTGGATCTGCTCGTCCGGCTGCATGGCGAGGAGGTTCGCCGAGTGCTGGCCCTTGGCGTCCCGCCCGGCCTCCTGCAGCTCGTACGCCTTCGCCCGGTAGACGCGACCCTGGTCGGTGAGGAACAGCAACCAGTGGTGGGTCGTCGTGACGAAGAAGTGCTCGACGACGTCGTCCGCGCGGAGCTGGGCGCCGCGGACACCACGGCCACCGCGGTGCTGCGAGCGGTACTGGTCGCTCCGCGTGCGCTTGACGTACCCGCCGCGGGTGATGGTGACGACGACCTCTTCCTCGGGGATCAGGTCTTCCATGCTCATGTCGCCGTCGAAGCCGAGCATGATCTCGGTCCGACGGTCGTCACCGAAGCGGTCGACGATCTCGGTGAGTTCGTCGATGATGATCGAGCGCTGGCGCTCCGGGCGGGCGAGGATGTCCTCGAAGTCGGCGATCTTGAGCTCGAGCGCCTCGGCCTCCTCGTGGATCTTCTGACGCTCGAGTGCGGCCAGACGACGCAGCTGGAGTTCGAGGATCGCGCGGGCCTGGATCTCGTCGACGGACAGCAGCTCCATCAGGCCGTTGCGGGCCTCCTCGACGTCTGGCGACCGACGGATGAGGGCGATGACCTCGTCGAGGGCATCGAGCGCCGCGAGGTACCCGCGCAGGATGTGCGCTCGCTTCTCGGCCTCGCGCAGGCGGAACCGGGTCCGCCGGACGATGACCTCGATCTGGTGGTCGACCCAGGCGGAGATGAACCCGTCGAGCGCCAATGTGCGGGGCACGCCGTCGACGATCGCGAGCATGTTCGCGCCGAAGTTCTCCTGCAGCTGCGTGTGCTTGTACAGGTTGTTGAGCACGACCTTGGCGACCGCGTCACGCTTCAGCACGATGACCAGGCGCTGCCCGGTGCGGCCGGAGGTCTCGTCACGGATGTCGGCGACGCCGGCGAGACGGCCGTCCTTGACGAGCTCGGCGATCTTGATCGCGAGGTTGTCGGGGTTGACCTGGTACGGCAGTTTGGTGACGACGAGGCAGGTGCGGCCCTGGATCTCCTCGACGTTGACGACCGCCCGCATCGTGATCGATCCGCGACCGGTCCGGTAGGCGTCGACGATGCCCCGGGTGCCGAGGATCTGCGCGCCGGTCGGGAAGTCGGGACCCTTGATGCGCTGCATGAGCGCCTCGAGGAGTTCCTCGCGCGAGGCGTCCGGGTGCTCGAGCGCCCACACCGCGCCGGCGGCGACCTCGCGCAGGTTGTGCGGCGGGATGTTCGTGGCCATACCGACCGCGATGCCGACCGAGCCGTTGACGAGCAGGTTCGGGAAGCGCGACGGCAGGATGGACGGCTCCTGCGTGCGACCGTCGTAGTTGTCCTGGAAGTCGACGGTCTCTTCCTCGATGTCCCGCACCATCTCGAGCGCGAGCGGGGCCATCTTGGTCTCGGTGTACCGCGGGGCCGCGGCGCCGTCGTTGCCCGGGGACCCGAAGTTGCCCTGACCGAGCGCGAGCGGGTACCGGAGCGACCACGGCTGCACCAGTCGGACGAGTGCGTCGTAGATGGCGCTGTCACCGTGCGGGTGGAACTGGCCCATCACGTCGCCGACCACGCGCGAGCACTTCGAGAAGGCCCGGTCCGGTCGGTAACCACCGTCGTACATCGCGTAGATCACGCGGCGGTGAACGGGCTTCAGGCCGTCGCGGACCTCCGGCAGGGCGCGTCCGACGATGACGGACATCGCGTAGTCGAGGTACGAGCGCTGCATCTCGAGCTGCAGGTCCACCTGCGAGATGCGGTCACCGGAGACGACGATGTCCCCGCTCGAGCCGTGCACGATCTCGGGCTCGTCGGCGCCGTTCTCGTTGTCGTCAGCCATGTGCTTGCGTTGCCTTCCTTGACAGCCTGGAGGCTCGTCGTCCGTTGGTCACGCCGGGCGCGACCACGAGGTGTCGGGACGGGTCGACGCGGCGTCCGCCGCGTCTCCCGGCCTAGATGTCCAAGAAGCGGACGTCCTTCGCGTTCTGCTGGATGAACTGGCGACGGGACTCGACGTCCTCGCCCATCAGCGTCGCGAAGACGCTGTCCACCGCGGCGGCGTCCTCGAGCGTGACCTGCAGGAGCGTGCGGGTGTCCGGGTTCATCGTGGTGTCCCAGAGCTCCTTGTAGTCCATCTCGCCGAGGCCCTTGTAGCGCTGGATCCCGTTGTCCTTCGGGATGCGCTTGCCTGCGGCGATGCCGGACTGCAGCATCGCGTCGCGCTCCCGGTCGCTGAACACGTACTGGTCCGCGGCGTTCGACCACTTCAGGCGGTACAGCGGCGGCTGCGCGAGGTACACGTAGCCGCGCTCGATGAGCGGACGCATGTAGCGGAAGAGGAGCGTGAGCAGCAGCGTGGTGATGTGCTGGCCGTCGACGTCGGCATCGGCCATCAGCACGATCTTGTGGTACCGGGCCTTGTCCGGGTCGAAGTCCTCGCCGATGCCGGCACCGAACGCCGTGATCATCGACTGGATCTCCTGGTTGGCGAGGGCTCGGTCCAGGCGGGCCTTCTCGACGTTGAGGATCTTGCCGCGCAGCGGCAGGATCGCCTGCGTCATCGGGTTCCGACCCTGCACGGCGGAACCGCCGGCGGAGTCACCCTCGACCATGAAGATCTCCGACAGCGTCGGGTCCTTCGACTGGCAGTCCTTGAGCTTGCCCGGCATGCCGCCGGACTCCAAGAGGCCCTTGCGGCGGGTGGTCTCGCGGGCCTTGCGGGCGGCGAGACGCGCCTGGGAGGCCTGGATCGCCTTGCGGACCACGTCGCGCGCCTGCGACGGGTTGCTCTCGAACCAGTGCACGAGTTCCGTGCCGACCACGCGCTGGACGAAGGACTTCGCCTCGGTGTTGCCGAGCTTGGTCTTCGTCTGGCCCTCGAACTGCGGTTCGCCGAGCTTCACGGAGATGACGGCGGTCAGGCCCTCGCGGATGTCGTCACCCGTGAGGTTGTCGTCCTTCTCCTTGATGATCTTCGTCTCGCGCGCGTAGCGGTTCACGAGGGTCGTCAGCGCAGCGCGGAAGCCCTCCTCGTGCGTGCCGCCCTCGTGCGTGTTGATCGTGTTCGCGAAGGTGTGGACGCTCTCCTGGTACGAGGTGTTCCACTGCATCGCGACCTCGAGCGCGATCTTGCGCTCCGGGTCCTCGGCCTCGAACCCGATGACGTCGGGGTGCACGAGGTCGGCCTTCTTCTGCGCGTTGAGGTACTCGACGTAGTCGGCGAGACCGCGCTCGTAGCGGAAGGAGTCCTTGCGCGCCTCTTCGCCCTCGGCCGGCGTCCGCTCGTCCACGAGGGTGATGCGCAGGCCCTTGTTGAGGAAGGCCATCTGCTGGAACCGGGTACGGAGGGTCTCGTAGTCGAACTCCACCGACTCGAAGATCTCGGCGTTCGGCCAGAACGTGATGGTCGTGCCCGTCACGTCGGAGGCCTCGTCCTGCGAGAGCGGCGCGACCGGCACCCCGTCCGTGTAGCTCTGCCGCCAGACGTGGCCCTGCCGACGGACCTCGACGTCGAGTTCGCTGGACAGGGCGTTGACGACGGAGGACCCGACACCGTGCAGCCCACCGGAGACGGCGTACCCGCCACCGCCGAACTTGCCGCCGGCGTGCAGGACGGTCAGGACGAGCTGGACGGTCGAGATGCCCTCGTTGGGGTGGATGTCGACCGGGATGCCACGGCCGTTGTCGACCACGCGGACGCCACCGTCTTCGCGGATGGTGACGTCGATCGTGTCGCAGTACCCGGCCAGGGCTTCGTCGACGGAGTTGTCGACGATCTCCTGCACCAGGTGGTGGAGACCACGCGGACCGGTCGACCCGATGTACATGCCCGGGCGCTTCCGGACGGCCTCGAGCCCCTCGAGCACCTGGATCTGGTCTGCGCCGTACGATGGTTCGCTCTGCGGGGCCTGCGGCTGGGCCTCGTCGTTCTGCGGGTCTCGCTGGTCGTCGTCAGATTCAGATGTCATGTCGGGAGTGCTCCTGCCTGCGCGCGGAACACCCGCACACTGCACGTCCCAGTCTACCGCAGGGAGGGCTCCGTCCGGGGGCCGTACGCCTCGCAGAGCGACGAATCTCAGACGGATGGATGATTTCGTCTGGTCAGCCGTAGGTATCGCGGGGGGCCGCGCCCCTGGACCGACCTGAGGCCGCGTTTCCATGTGGGGGGCGTCCGGGCCGGAAACCCGGATCGACTCGACGCCCGCCGCGGGGTACCGCTGGGCGATGGTCGTCGTGACGGTCCCGCGCATGAGTCGGAGTTGCGTCGCCCACGCCGTCGAGTCGCACCGGATGACGAGTGCACCGTCCTCGATCGTCACCGGCGTGGAGTGCTTCGCGAGCTCGTCACCGACGACGCTCGGCCAGTCGACGAACAGTTCCGAGCGGGCCAGTGGCTCCGTCCATCCGAGCTCGGCGGTCAGCGCACCCATCACGTCGCCGAGGCCGGTGGGCTCCCGTCCCTTCCCGTACGGCACCGAGTCCGGGTCCTGTCCGGCGGCCCGGCGCCGACGCGCGTCGACCCCCCCCGCTTCGACGGGTCGCCGAACACGGCCTTGAAGTGCTGGTACACCCGCGAGGGCTCGGCCGGTCTCCAGGGCTTCGGCATCAGGGTGCCGTCCGGTCCACGGCGTCGGCCGACCGGGCGGGGTCGGCCGGAGAGGGATCGGCCGGGGCGGGTTCGGCCGGAGCGGCGTCGGCCGGAGCGGCGTCGGTCGCCTCCGGCACCTCCGGACGGGAGGCCCGACCCGCGTCGTCCGCGTCCCGCACGATCGCGCCCGCTTCGATCCGCACGGTGTGTGCCGCGAGCTGACCGGGCACGTCGCCGTGCACGGCGGCCGTGATGAGCACCTGCTCGTAGTCGGCGACCGCCCCGGCCAGGCGCTCCCGCCGTGACTCGTCGAGCTCCGCGAACACGTCGTCGAGGATGATGATCGGGTCGCCGAGGGATGACTCGGCACGCAGGATCGTCGCCGACGCCAGCTGCACCGCGAGCGCGAACGACCAGGACTCCCCGTGGCTGGCGTACCCGCGGGCCGGTAACCCGTTCAGCTCGAAGAGCACGTCGTCCCGATGGGGTCCGGTGAGCGTCAGGCCGCGGTCCAGTTCGTCCCGCCGACGGCGCTCGAGCGCCACGCGGAACGCCTCTGCCGCGGACGCGGTCGTGACCGGTTCCTCGGGCGTCCCGAGGACCGGGTCGGTGGCCGCCGCGTCCTCCGGATCAGCACCCCGCACGCTGAGGACACCGGCGATCGACGCCTGGTGCCGCTCGCCCGCGACCGTCGCGTAGGACTCGGTGACGAACGGGGCGAGCCGCCGGGTGAGGTGGTCGCGGGCGGCGATGATCTCGGCGCCGAACGCCACGAGCCGGTCGTCCCAGACGTCGAGCGTCGAGAGCGCCCCGGCCTTCGCCCCGGTCGTGCGGGCCGACTTCAGCAGGGTGTTCCGCTGGCGGAGCGTGCGGTCGTAGTCGGCGAGCACGCCCTGCATGCGCGGGGCGATCTGGACGAGGAGCTCGTCGATCATCCGCCGGCGCCCCGACGGCTCGCCGCGGACGAGTGCCAGGTCCTCGGGGGGCGAAGAGCACGCTGGTGCAGTAGCGCGGGAGCTCGCGGGGCTTGATCGCGGACCGGTTCACCTGCGCCCGGTTCGACCCCGTCCGGTTGATCTGCACCTCGGCGAGGATGCTGCGGTCCTCGTGCGCGACCCGTGCCCGGACGATCGCCGAGTCACATCCCTGTCGCACGAGCGCCGCGTCGGTGGGGACGCGGTGCGACCCGAGGGTCGAGAGGTACCCGATCGACTCGACCAGGTTCGTCTTGCCCTGGCCGTTCCGACCGACGAACAGGTTCGGCCCGCGTGCGAAGTCGACGTCCGCCTCCCGGTAGTTCCGGAAGTCGGAGAGTTGCAGATGGTCGACGTGCACGCGGGCCGAAACGGGTCGAGGGGGGTTACCCCGACCGGCTACGCCTTCTTGACGGCGTGGCCGCCGAACTGGTTGCGGAGTGCCGCGACGGCCTTCATCGTCGGGGACGCGCTGCCCTGACGCGAAACGAAGCGCGCGAAGATGGACGCCGAGATCGCCGGCATCGGCACCGCGTGCTCGATGGCCTCTTCCACGGTCCACCGGCCCTCGCCGGAGTCCTCCACGTAGCCCTCGATGGCGTCGAGCTTCGGGTCCTCGTTCAGCGCGAGGACCATCAGGTCGAGCAGCCAGGAGCGGACGACGGTGCCGCGCTGCCATCCGGCGAACACGGCGGGGACGTCCTTGATGATGTCCTTCGCCTCGAGGAGCTCGTAGCCCTCGCCGTACGCCTGCATGATCGCGTACTCGATGCCGTTGTGGACCATCTTCGCGTAGTGGCCCGCGCCGATGCCGCCGGCGTGCGAGAAGCCCTCTTCGCGCGGGCCCTCGGGGCGCAGTGCGTCGAAGACGGGCATCGCGAACTCGACGTCCTCGGCAGCACCGCCGACCATGAGGCCGTAGCCGTTGTCCTTGCCCCAGACACCGCCGGAGACGCCGACGTCCATGTAGCGGATGCCCTTGGCAGCCAGCTGCTCGGCGTGGACGGTGTCGTCGAGCCACTTCGAGTTGCCACCGTCGATGACGAGGTCGCCTTCGCTGAGCACGCCGGCCAGGTCGGTGATCACGTCGTCGGTGATCTTGCCGTGCGGGACCATGACCCACACGAGACGCTTGCTGTCGGTGAGGGCTTCTGCCAGGGCGCCGAGGTCGGCGACGTCCGAGACGGCGGGGTTGGCGTCGTACCCGACGACGTCGATCCCTGCGTTGCGCAGACGCGCACGCATGTTGTTGCCCATCTTCCCGAGGCCGACAAGACCGATCTGCATGATTTCCTCTTCTTCGTCGATGTCGCGCTGATGCTGGTGTCCACGCGTCAGCGCTGGATGGCTGTTGCGGCTAGCGCAGCAGCAGGTTGGGCTGCAACAGGTACCGGTACCCGTCCGTGGCAGCTTCCTCTCGCGAGGACTGCCCGGTGATCAGGACCGGTCCGGGCTTGTTCGGGTTCTCCGTCTTGGTGAAGGAGATCCGGACGAACTCGGAGTGCACCGCATTCAACCCGTCCAGGAGGAAGGCCGGTTTCAGGGAGACCACCGTTTCCTCACCGGTCAGCAACGCATCGATCGACTCTGACGCCTGCGCTTGTTCGGAACCGATCGCCTCGAGCGTGAGCCCGTCGACCGAGAAGGAGAAGCGGAGCGCGGCTTCGCGCTCCAGCACGAGGGAGACCCGTCGGACGGCCTCGACCAGTTCCGCGGTGTTGATCACCGCGTGGTCCTGGACCGTGTCGGGGAACAGTCGGCGGACCGGCGGGTAGTTGCCCTTGATGAGCAGCGACGTCACGGTCTTGTCGTCGGCCTGGAAGGCGATGAGCTCACGGTCGGAGCCACCGCTGATCGACACCGAGACGGTGGTGGCCGAGCCGAAGGTACGGCCGACCTCCTGCAGGGTGCGGGCCGGGACGAGTGCGTGCAGCGTCGGCGCCGGCTCGGCGTCTCCGCCGGGACGGCCCGAGTCCCACTGGATGGTCCGGACGGCGACGCGGTAGCGGTCGGTCGCGATGAGCGAGACGTCGCTCTCGCCGACCTCGAGCTGGACGCCGGTGATGACCGGGGTCACGTCGTCGCGGCTGGCGGCGACGGCCACCTGCGACACGGCTTCGGAGAACGAGTCGCCGGGGATGACACCGGTCTGCGGACCGATCTCCGGCAGCGTCGGGTACTCCTCCACCGGCATGGACAGCAGCGTGAAGTGCGCGGATCCGCAGGTGACGGTGATGCGGGAGTCCTCCGTGGAGAACGTGACCGGGGCGTTCGGCAGCCGGCTCGCGATGTCGTTCAGCAGCCGGCCGGAGACGAGCACCGTGCCGGGGTCGTCGATCTGGGCGGCGATCGACGTCTGTGCCGAGACCTCGTAGTCGAACGACGAGAGCGTCAGACGATCACCGTCGGCGTGGATGAGCACACCGGACAGGATCGGGAGGGTCGTGCGCTGTGGGAGGAGCTTCACCGCGAAGGAGACGGCTTCGGAGAAGACGTCCCGGTTGACCTCGAACTTCACAGCGTGGACCCCTGTCGATCGGTTGACTGTCCGGCCGCCCCATTGTGGCACAGCGGCGGCAGACCGCCGATCCGTGTCATCCGCCGTCCCCAGGGGTTGGCCCAGGGAGAGGGAGAGAGAAGGAAGGAGTAATGGTCTTAACGCCTGTGCACACTGTGGACAACTCTGGGGATGCCGCTCGGCGACAGGGAACTACAACCGTGTCACTTGTTGGCGGCGTGTGGGCGACCTATGGATGAGGGAAAGTCATCTATCCACTTCCATCCCCAGTTTCCACAGACACCCCACCAGCTGTGAACAACGGAGCGGCGTGTCCTCCATAGTTATCCACAGGCTTTCCACACTGTGGGGAATCCGCCGCATGGAACCGTCTCAGATGGTGGACGCACGCAGAAGGAGGCCGATCCCGGGTCTGGGACGGGCCTCCTGGACGGGGGTGGCAGCGGGATGCTCGCTACCGGTAGCGGCGGTCCTGCTTGATCCGACTGGTCAGTTCCGTGACCTGGTTGTAGATCGAGCGCCGCTCCTTCATGAGCTCGGCGATCTTCTTGTTCGCGTACATGACCGTCGTGTGGTCGCGGTTGCCGAACAGCTGGCCGATCTTCGGCAGCGACAGGCTCGTCAGCTCACGGCACAGGTACATCGCGATCTGTCGTGCGGTGGCGATCGCCTGCGACCGGGACGAGCCGTAGAGGTCGTCGACCGAGAGCTTGAAGTACTCCGCGGTGTGGTTGATGATGTCCGTCGGCGCGATGACGTTGTCCTCGTCGAGCGTGATCAGGTCCTTGAGGACCGTCTGCACCAGCGCCATGTCGACGGCCGTCCGGTTGAGGCTCGCGAACGCGGTCACCCGGATCAGGGTCCCCTCGAGCTCCCGGATGTTGCTCGAGACCTTCGACGCGATGAACTCCATGATGTCGTCCGGCACCTGCAGGTGGTCGGACTGCGCCTTCTTGCGGAGGATCGCGATGCGGGTCTCGAGGTCCGGCGCCTGCACGTCGGTGATGAGACCCCACTCGAAGCGGCTGCGCATCCGGTCCTCGAAGCCGGTGAGGTGCTTCGGGGCGACGTCCGACGTGATCACGACCTGCTTGTTGTGGTCGTGCAGCGTGTTGAACGTGTGGAAGAAGGCCTCCTGCGTGGAGTCCTTCCCCTGCAGGAACTGGATGTCGTCGATGAGCAGGATGTCGATGTCGCGGTACCGCTGCTGGAACTGGTTCGAGCGGTTGTTCGCGATCGAGTTGATGAAGTCGTTGGTGAACTCCTCGCTCGACACGTACCGGACGCGGATGCCCGGGTACAGGCTCTCCGCGTAGTGGCCGATCGCGTGGAGCAGGTGGGTCTTGCCGAGACCCGAGTCGCCGTAGATGAAGAGCGGGTTGTACGCCTTCGCCGGCGCTTCCGCGACCGCGACCGCGGCTGCGTGGGCGAACCGGTTCGAGGCACCGATCACGAAGTTGTCGAAGTTATACTTCGGGTTGAGTCGGGACTCGGGGCGCCCGCTGGTGCCCGGGGGAGTCGACCTGGCTCGGGACGAACGGCGCCTCGATGTACTGCCGAGGAGCGGCGCTCTGCTGCACCTGCTCCTGGACCGGTTCGGCGTAGGACGGCACCGCGAGGGCGTCGACCCGGGGCTCGGAGGCCATGTCGGGGTTCACCGTGATCGCGAAGTTCGCCACCGAGTCGTCTCCGATCCGGGAGACCGCTTCGGTGATGGGGACCCGGATGCGCTGCTCGAGCATCCCGCGGGTGAGGTCGTTCGGCACTTCCAGGTAGAGCGTGCCGGCCAGCACGCCCTTGGGCTCGACGAGGTTGAGGAAGCCGTGGAGCTGCGGGGTGATCCGGTCGTCGTCGGACAGGATGCCGAGCACTGACGACCAGAGGTCCTCGACGGGGTCGGCCGGCGTCATGTCGCGCTCGTCTCCTGGTCTCGTTGCTCGGTTGCGGCTTCGGGTGTGGTCTCTCGCCCGTCGGGACGGGCGGTGGCGGCCACCGACCGACGACACGCGGGTGCGGGCGGAACCGCTCCCGCGTTCCGCGGACGGCTGGTGCGGTGGTGCGGGCGCTGGTCCGACGACGAGCTTCCCACAGGGTTGTCCACAGTGTCCTCCCCCGGCTGGTCCACCGGAGACGAGTGAGGTACTCCCCCCGCAGTACCGGGCATCCGGCCGTGCAGTGCCACAACTGTACGGGACCGCGCCGTGTCCCACCGAACGGGAGTTGTCCCCAGTGTGGAGAACCCGGAGGCGTCACCGTGGGAGCGCGGACGGGGACGGGATCGTTTGACCTCCCAGCCGTCGTCACGTACCGTTGTCCAGTTGACTGCGGCCGTTCGGTCGCGCCATCCGCGTCAACCAATGCATACGTGACGGCTCGCCGCGAGCAGCCGTGTGGAGATCATCATGAGCAAGCGCACCTTCCAGCCGAACAACCGCCGCCGCGCCAAGAAGCACGGCTTCCGCGCCCGCATGCGCACCCGTGCCGGCCGCGCCATCCTCGCCGCACGCCGCGGTAAGGGGCGCACCGAGCTCTCCGCCTGATCCGCGGGGTCCTCGCCGTGTTGGCCCGAGCCAACCGCATCGTCCGAGGCGACGACTACCGATCGACCGTGCGTCGTGGCCGCAGGAGCGCCACGGCGCACGTCGTCGTGTCGGTGGTCCGTCGCCTAGATGACGACGGCGGTCCCACCAGGTTCGGGTTCATCGTGGCGAAGACCGTCGGGAACGCGGTCACGCGCAACCTCGTGCGACGCCGGCTGAAGGCGATCGCACACGGTCTGCTGCCGGGCGCTCCGCTCGGGTACGACGTCGTGGTGCGCGCACTGCCAGCCGCCGCGCAGGCCGGATGGCCTACCCTGCTCGGAGACATCACGCGTGCCTTCGCGCGGGGTGTGGAGAAGGCAGCATGAACCGGTTCCTCTGGGTCGTCGCGTTGCTCCCGCGCAACGCGTGCGTCGTCGTGCTCCGGGCCTACCGAGCGGTGATCTCGCCGCTCTACGGCAACGTGTGCCGGTACCACCCCTCGTGCTCCCGGTACGCACTCGAGGCGATCCAGCAGTACGGGGTAGTCCGCGGTTCGGCCATGGGAGCGTGGCGGATCGCACGGTGCAACCCCTGGGCCGCCGGTGGGATCGACGACGTCCGGGAACGTCGCCGCCCCTTCAACGTCAGTCGGTTCGGGTTCGTGCTCGCACCGAGCCCGCAGCAACAGCAGGACCCGGTCGGCATGATCCGCCCGGTGCTGCTCCCCCCAGCGCACTCGAAAGGCGTGACCTCCTCATGGAGATCCTGAACACTCTCCTCTGGCCGCTCAAGTGGGTGGTGTCCGCGATCCTCGTCGGGTTCCACTGGCTCTTCGAGACCATGGGGATGGACCCGTCCGCGGGCATCACGTGGGTCCTGTCGATCATCTTCCTGACCTTCGTGGTCCGGGCCGCGCTGATCCCGATCTTCGTGCGGCAGATCAAGTCGCAGCGACGGATGCTCGAGGTCGCGCCGCAGCTGAAGAAGATCCAGGACAAGTACAAGGGCAAGAAGGACCAGTTCTCGCGCGAGGCGATGTCCCGCGAGACGATGGCGCTGTACAAGGAGACGGGGACGAACCCGCTGAGCTCCTGCCTGCCGCTGCTCATCCAGATGCCGATCTTCTTCTCGCTGTACTCCGTGCTGCACGAGGCGCAGATCAACAAGGCCGGCATCGGTCTGCTCACGAACGAGCTGGCGGCGGACTTCGGCAACGCTGCACTCTTCGGTGCGCCGCTGCACGAGACCTTCACGAACGCGTCGGGCTGGGAAGTCCGGATCATCGCGGGAGCCATGATCGTCGTGATGACGGCATCGCAGTTCATCACGCAGCTGCAGCTCGTCGCCAAGAACATGTCGCCGGAGACCAAGGAGTCTCCGATGTACCGCCAGCAGAAGATGATGCTGTACATCCTCCCGCTGGTCTTCGTCATCTCCGGCCTGTCGTTCCCGCTGGGCGTCATGTTCTACTGGCTCGCCTCGAACATCTGGACGATGGCCCAGCAGTACTTCGTGATCCGCAGCATGCCGACGCCGGGCTCGGAGGCGGCCCTGGCGCGCGAGGCGCGTCTCGCCAAGAAGGCCCAGCGCCGCGGCACCCCGGCCACTGCCGGTGTCCTGACCGAGGCCGGTACGGGCGCCTCGGTGGCCGAGGTCGAGGCACGTGTCACCACCCAGCGCCAGCAGCCGGTCGGCAAGTCGCGCGCGAAGAAGAACGGGAAGAGCAAGTGACCGAGCAGGACACCACGGCCGTCGTCGACGCGACCGAGGACGAGCAGGTGCTCGGCCAGTCGAGCGAGCAGGGCGGCGACGACGAGAGCCGCGACGAGGCGGACATCGCCGCCGACTACATCGAAGAGCTGCTCGACATCTGCGACCTCGACGGGGACATCGAGATCGAGGAGCGCGCTGGACGTGTCTACCTGACGGTCTCGGACGACGGTGAGGCGCTGCGCGTCCTCGCGAAGCCCGACACCGTGTCCGCCCTGCAGGAACTCACGCGGATCGCTGTCCAGGCCGAGACCGGTGAGTTCAGTCGTCTGATCCTCGACATCGGGGGCTCCCGCGACGCTCGGGCGACCGAGCTCCAGCGGCTGGTCGACACCGCGATCGAGCGCATCGAAGCCGGATCGACAACTGCGGCGCTGCCGCCGATGTCGTCGTACGAGCGGAAGCTCGTCCACGACCTGGTCTCCGAGAAGGGCTTCCACTCGGAGTCCGAGGGCGAGGGTCGGGACCGTCACACGGTCATCACCCGATGACGGAAGCGGGCTCCGCTGACGCTCCGGTCCTCGAGACCGAGCCGGCGGTCGCAGCGACGCTGTTCGGGGACCGCCTCGAGGTCGCCCGGTCCTTCACGAACGAGTTGGCGCGTCGCGGCGAGGAACTCGGGCTCATCGGACCCCTTGAGCTCCCGCGACTGTGGACGCGACACATCCTCAATTCTGCGCTCCTGGCTCCGCTCCTGCAGACGGGCGGAACGGTCGGCGATGTGGGATCGGGTGCGGGCCTGCCCGGCCTCGTGCTGGCGATCGCACGACCGGACGTCTCCATGACGCTGATCGAGCCGATGGAGCGCCGCGTGGAGTGGTTGCGAGGCGAGGCGGAACGGCTCGGTCTCGAGAACGTGGCGGTCGTCCGAGCCCGGGCCGAGGACGTCGCAGACGAGTTGGTGCTCGACCAGGTCACGGCCCGAGCCGTCAGTGCGCTGTCGAAGCTGATCCCCCCTGACCGTGCCCCTGGTCCGGTCCGGTGGGCAGCTCATCCTCATGAAGGGTGCGCGCGTCGACGACGAGGTCGCCGCAGCCCGGAAGGTCATCCTCCGCAAGCGCCTCGAAGACGTCGAGGTGCTCGAGCTCGGAGTCGGAGTGGTCGAAGAGACCACCCGCGTCTTCCGGGCTACAGTTGACTGACGCTCCCGGTCCGGTCTGACCGGGGATCCGCGCCCTGCGCCGGACGAGGCGTTCGGGTCGCGGCCCATGTTCCACGTGAAACACCGACCGGGGAAGAGGCACTCGTTGAGTTCATCGACCGACTACGACGCTTCGACGCCCCTGGCGCGTGAGATCGCTGACCTGAACCGACGGCGCCGGGCGATCGCGACGCAGCAGTTCCCGCTTCCGGACAAGACCCGCGTGTTCACAGTGTCGAACCAGAAGGGTGGGGTCGGGAAGACCACGACGACGGTCAACCTCGCTGCGGCCCTCGCGCGCGGCGGAGCTCGGGTGCTCGTGATCGACCTCGACCCACAGGGCAACGCGTCGACCGCACTCGGGATCGACCACCAGGCCGAGGTCGCGAGCATCTACGACGTGATCGTCGACGAGGCACCGATGGCGGACACGGTCCAGCGGTCCCCCCGAGTCCGAAACCCTCTGGTGCGTGCCGGCCACCATCCACCTTGCCGGCGCCGAGATCGAACTCGTTTCCTTGGTAGCTCGAGAACAGCGTCTGCGGACCGCTCTCGACCAGTACCTCGCTTCCGTCGACGAGCCGTACCACTACGTGTTCATCGACTGCCCGCCGTCGCTCGGGCTGCTGACGATCAACGCCTTCGTGGCAGCGAAGGAGGTGTTGATCCCGATCCAGTGCGAGTACTACGCGCTCGAGGGGCTCAGCCAGCTCCTTCGCAACATCGAGCTCATCGAGCGTCACCTCAACCCGAACCTCGCGGTGTCGACGATCCTGCTCACCATGTACGACGGTCGGACGAACCTGGCCAACCAGGTGGCCAACGACGTCCGGACGCACTTCGGCGATCAGGTCCTGAAGGCGATGATCCCCCCGTTCGGTCCGCGTCAGCGAGGCACCGAGCTACGGACAGAGTGTCGTGTCCTACGACGTCAACTCCAGCGGGTCACTCTCCTACCTGGAGGCTGCTGCCGAGATCGCAGAACGAGGAGCGAAGCACTGATGGCACCCAAGCGAACCGGACTCGGGCGCGGTATCGGCGCCCTGATCCCCACCGCCAACGAGCAAGAGCGTCCCGTCGACGTGTTCTTCCCGACCGGAGGCACCTCCGCCGCCGATGCGAATGCCGCCTCGGGACAGTCGGCAACGGCGGAGGAGCTCCTCGCGGTTCCCGGAGCTCGTCTCGCCAACCTCAACCCGCTGGACATCGTCCCGAACGCGCAGCAGCCCCGCAAGGAGTTCCGTGAAGAGGAACTCCAGGAGCTGATCCACTCCATCCGGGAGATCGGACTCCTGCAGCCGATCGTCGTCCGCCCGATCACCGGTGCGGCTGGCACCGAGCCGCAGTACGAGCTGATCATGGGTGAGCGCCGTCTTCGTGCGACGAAGGAGCTCGGGCTCGCCACGATCCCCGCGATCGTCAAGGACACCCCCCGACGACGCGATGCTCCGCGACGCGTTGCTCGAGAACCTCCACCGCGCGCAGCTCAATCCGCTCGAGGAGGCTTCGGCCTACCAGCAGCTGCTCGCCGACTTCGGCATCACGCAGGAGCAGCTCGGGCAGCGGATCGGGCGCTCACGGCCCCAGATCACGAACACGATCCGTCTGCTGCGCTTGCCCTCCCCCCGTGCAGCGGCGCGTGGCCGCCGGTGTGCTCTCGGCCGGGCACGCACGCGCGATCCTCGCAGCGCCGGACGCGGAGGCGATGGAGTACCTCGCCGAGAAGATCGTGAACGAGGACCTTTCCGTGCGGGCAGCGGAAGCCATTGCTCAGCAGATGTCGACGAAGGCGCCGGCGAAGGCGCCGTCGCAGCCGTCGAAGCGGCAGGTGCACTTCAACGACATGGCCGAGCGACTGGGCGACCGGTTGAACACCCGCGTGAAGATCGCGGTCGGGGCCCGGAAGGGATCCGTGACGATCGACTTCGCGACTGCCGACGACCTCAACCGCATCCTCGGCGAGCTCGGGATCCAGGACCTCGCGGGCTGACGGCGGCCGCCGGTCGCTTCCCCGTCAGAATCCATGAGGAGCACGCCTCCCCCTGAGCGCTGTGTGGCGCCCTGAGGGGGGAAGGGGCGCTGCTGCTGACCCGGAGGACGTGGTTGTCCTTCTCGGCCCGCAGAAGGGGCGTCAGACGCTGTCAGGAGCGTCCTGCGGTCATCCGGCCTGTGCGCACGGGGGGAATGGCGCCGCGAGGATCGCGCCAGGCCGTCGCAACGTCCAACTGGCGGTTGGCTCGCCGGGCAGGTGAGCGGCCGACGATCGGCGGTCGGTACCGGTGCGTAGTGTGACCCCGCCGCCAATCTGCTCGGCCAGCTCTTGCTCCAGGACGACAACCCCGCCCCCCGACGGTCGGAAGCCGAGACCTGGTCCTGCGGCTGATGGTTCACGCGCCCGGGATATCGGTCGTCCCTGGTCGGTGATCCTCTTCGGTACTCGGCGGCCACGGAGGAGCGACTGCGCTCGTCACACGTGGTCAGACGACGCGTCTCTTCTTCCGGCGTCCTGCTGTCGTGCCCGGAGCGTGAGGCGCTCCGCCAATGACCAGGCGACGCCTTTGCCCCGCGGCTACTCGGCGGAGCGACGTCGAGGGCGCCCATGAGGCGAGCCCGATCGACACGGCAGAGACGTTGCTCCTCGATGTTGCGGCGACTTGGATCGAACCGAGGCCGCGGGGGGTTGCATGCATGCTCGCGGTGCTCGCCGCGCGCCTCGGGAGACGGTGGTCGTGGTGGTTTCACGTGGAACATGCGAGCCAAGGCTGCTTCGTCTGGCGCTGCGATCGCCCGGAGCGCGTCGGTACACGGTGCCAGGCGGTCAGCTGACGAGCGGGTCGACGCCCCGCACCACAACGCTTGCTCCGGGCCTGCTCTGCCAGGGTGGCAGTCGCCGTCCGGATGGCAGGACGACGGTGTCTGCACGCGGCGGAGAAGGACGGTTCGGTCCGGAGCCGCGGAACGCCCGAACCCGCGAGACGCCCGACGAGGCCCGATAGTGCGCCCGTGCTCGACGAGGGCAGGTCGGGCACCGCGGGCACCTTCACCAGGAGTTTCAACTGGTGGCGATGTTCCACGTGAAACGTCGATCTCCACGACGCCGCTCTCGGGGCCTACCGACCCTGCCGGAGGGAAAGAGCATCACGCGGAGGGCAAGGAACAGCGATTGAAGGTGGCAGCTGGCAGTCGTGTCCCAGCGGTGCCGCACACACAAGTTCGATGCCCCACGATCCTCGGCAGCCTGCAGGCCAGCACAACGCTCGCGGCCTGAGCGGTGAGTGTGGGCCGAGGGGCGCGGATGTCGATCGGTCAACAAGCGGTGCGGAGTAAGCGACTTGCTCTGTAGCGAGTCAGCCGTGTCGCCACCCCGGCTCAGCTTGATGGGCATGGTCCGCGCCGCGAGACCGCGACCGGTTCCGCTCCCTCAGCTGCGACCACCGCGTGCAGCATGCCCGACTGACCCCGCTTCGGCGGGGCCTCGATGCGAGCGGCGATGAAAGGCGCCTCTTCCGAAGTCCTGCTCACACCGCCTCAGCGGACGAGCCGTACTTCGGCTCCCCGGCGGGATGGTCGCACGCCGGCGGGTGGACAACGGCAGTCGGAATGTCCTCGCCGTGCCGCCTGCCGACGGCAGGGTGCTGATCGACCGACAGAAGGTGATGGTCGTGAGCGGCACCGTGGCTGCCGCTCAAATCACAGTGTCGGGCCAACGGGGACGGGCTCAGACGATGCTTCCCGCCATGTCACGGGTTGGGAGGTCAACCTCCGCCCTCCCGGAGCTTCCACGCAGCGCCCGCCGCTGCGTAGCCCGAGCTACGTGGTCCTCCGCGGCAGCCGCAGGTCCAGGAGGGCTGACATGGTCCGAGTTCGGTCGCCCGATGCGCATGCGCGAAGGAAACGAGCCGCGGGCACGTCCGCGATCAGCAGGCAGTAGCCGCGCCGGTGCCGCGGAAGAACAAGGCGTGCTCCACCACTGCGGTACCGGTCACGCGAACGGGCAGGCGGACCGTTCGCACCCGGCCATCCGCTGCCAGGCCGACCGGTCTCGGCAGCCAGGCGGGTCACAGGCGATAGCTGGGCCCGGCAACGCACCCGACCGCCCCAAGGCGCCGGTTCTCCGAGTCAGGACGGCTGTCGCGTCTCGACCACAGCGAACACGATCGGTCGATGTTCCACGTGGAACGTCCGAACGTCGGAGACCTTCCCCGCTCAGGCCGAGTGGTCCCGGATGGCCTGCTCCGCGAGTTCGGCGTACGTCCACCCGAGGTCGAACCCCGACGCCGACAGCGCCTGCGGCACGAGGGACGTCTCGGTGAGCCCCGGGAGCACGTTCGCTTCGAGGAACCACGGCGTCCCGGCTCCGTCGACGATGATGTCGACGCGGGACACGTGCCGCAGACCCAGAGCGCGGTGGGCGAGGACCGCCGCTGCCGATGCGGCCTTCGAGTGTTCGTCCGCCAGGCGGGCGGGCGTGTAGAACGTGGTCTCCCCCCGCGTTGTAGCGCGCCTCGTACCCGTAGAACCCGTTGCGGGGCACGATCTCCACCGGCGCCAGCGCGAGCGGCCCGTCGCCCGTGTCGATGATGCCCACGGCGATTTCGGTCCCGCGGATGAGCTGCTCGACCACGGCGTCCTCGCAGTACGTGTACGCAGCGACCATGGCACGAGGCAGGTCGTCGACGTCCTCGACGAGGGTGACGCCCTGAGCACTCCCGCCACGGGCAGGCTTCACGGCGAGCGGCACGGGGTGCTCCGCGGCGATGGCCCGCAGCACACCCACGGCACCGAGTTCCCGGAACACGTCGTGCGACAGCGTGACGGAGCGGGGCGTCCGGACGCCGGCCCGAGAGACGAGCGCCGATGCGGTCGGCTTGTCCCATGCCAGGCGAGCCGACGTGGAGCGTGAGCCGACGTACGGGATGTCGAGGGCCTCCAGGATGCCGCGCAGCGCGCCGTCCTCACCGGACGCTCCGTGCAGCGCGGGCCACACGACGTCCGGGCGGTCTGCGCTCAGCGCCGGCAGCAACGACGCGTCGGCGTCACGGAGGTCGACCTGCCATCCGTACCCGGCGAGCGAGTCCGCGACGCGTCGTCCGGACCGCAGAGAGATGTCGCGTTCGTGCGAGATCCCCCCCCGGCGACGACGACGACGTGACGGCGGGCGAACTCAGCCATGTGTGTTCCTCTGCGAAGGGGTACGGTGAAGCGAAAATGCCTGATCAGGACAGGTTCGGCGGCGGCGAGCTGACCGTGGAGCGGCTGACGGACGAGGCGGTCCGCGCCGTCGGGCCGAACGTCTCGATGAGCTCGAGCTCGTCGTTCACCACGGAGGCCAGGCGCTTGACGCCGACGCGGATCTGGTCAGAAGTGGGGTAGCAGAACGACAGGCGGATGTTGCCGGCTCCGCGACCGTCGGCGAAGAAGGCCGTGCCCGGTGTGTAGGCGACGAGCTCCTTGACGGCGCGCGGGAGCATGCCCTTCGAGTCGAGCGAGTCCGGCAGGGTCAGCCACACGAAGAAGCCGCCGTTCGGCACCGTCCAGTGCAGATCGGGCAGGAACTCCCCCCAGCGCGGACAGCATCGCGTCGCGGCGCTCGGCGTACAGGCCGCGGAAGGTGTCGATCTGCCCCTTCCAGTCCGCTGCGTCGAGGTACGCGTTGACGACGTACTGACCGAAGGAGTTCGGGGCGAGGACGGCCGACTCGTTCGCGAGCACGAGCTTCTCGCGGATGGCGTGTGGCGCCAGGGCCCACCCGACGCGGAACCCGGGCGCGAGCGTCTTCGAGAACGAGCCGAGGTAGACCACGCCCTCGTCGTCGATCGACCGGATGGCCTGTGGGGCGGGCTCGTCGAACCAGAGCAGCCCGTACGGGTTGTCCTCGAGCACGAGGATGCTGTTCGAGCGGCAGATGTCGAGGACCTCGATGCGGCGCTCGCGGCTCATCGTGACCCCGGCGGGGTTGTGGAAGTTCGGGATCGTGTACAGGAACTTCATCCGCTTGCCAGCGGCCCGGAGACGGCCGATCGTCTCGCGGAGGGCCTCCGGGACCAGTCCGTGCTCGTCCGTCGCCACGTGCACCGTCTCCGCCTGGTACGACCGGAACACACCGATGGCACCGACGTAGGACGGCGACTCCGCCAGGACGACGTCACCCGGGTCGATGAACAGCCGCGTCACGAGGTCCAGGGCGTGCTGGGACCCCGTGGTGACCACGACGTCCTCCGGGCTGGCACGGATGCCCTCCAGGCTCATCACGTCGACGATGTGCTCACGGAGGGGTCGGTGTCCCTGCCCACCGCCGTACTGCAGCGCCATGGCGGCGTCCTCCTGCATGACGCGGTCGATGGAGCCCGTGACGAGCTCCCGCGGCAGTGCGGAGACGTACGGCATGCCGCCGGCGAGCGAGACCACCTCGGGCCTCGACGCGACGGCGAACAGAGCTCGGACCTCGGAGGCGCTCAGCCCGGCGGTGCGCTGGGCGTAGGAGTCGTACCAGGGGTCGAGACTGTTGCCGTTCGTCATCGAGTTTCCTCCACTCGGTCGTTCTCGCCACAGTACGACATGCAACCGGGCATCCGTCGGTCCGCGACGAGGCCGATCGTCGATCGGTGGCCCGCTCCGGCCTGGAGGCCCGCCCCGCGTCCGCCCCGCCCGGCGCGCGGACATCGGCCCGGGACAGGCGAACGCCCCGCCCTCCGATGGAATGGAGGACGGGGCGTCCGGGTCTGTGGTGCGGGTCCCGCTCTACCGGTTCCGCTGTGCCGGTTCCTCAGGCGAGGAAGTCGGCGAGGTCGGCCTCGAGGGCCGGCTTCGGCTTGGCGCCGATGACGGTCTTGACGACCTCGCCGCCCTTGAAGACCTTCATCGCCGGGATCGACGTGATCTGGTAGTTCATGGCCGACTGCGGGTTGTCGTCGACGTTGAGCTTGACGATCTCGATCTTGTCGGCGTGCTCCGCGGCGATCTGGTCGAGGATCGGCGACACCGCACGACACGGGCCACACCACTCGGCCCAGAAGTCGACGAGGATCGTCTTGTCGGACTTGAGGACTTCGGCCTCGAACGTGGCGTCGGTGACGGCCTTGGCGTTGCTCATGTTTGCTCCTTCGACGGAAGTCGGTTCGGTGAGGGGAACGTGGTCCACGGACCGGGCATTCCCCCCGGTCGGCCGCGCCCGGGTCAGACCCGCGCGGTGACGTCGATGATCGCCTCGGTCGGGGTGACGCCCTCGGCCTGGTCGGTGATGCTGTGGTCGAGGTCGGCGAGGTACTTCTCGGCGTCGAGTGCGGCCACGGCACCGGAACCGGCGGCCGTGATCGCCTGGCGGTACGTCGGGTCGAGCACGTCACCGGCGATGAAGACGCCCGGGACGCCGACCGCGCGGGACGAGCGGCCCTCGACCGCGAGCGTGCCCTCCGGGGCGATCTCGAGCTGGCCGTGCACGAGGTGGGTGCGGGGGGGTCGTTGCCGATCGCGATGAACAGGCCGTCCAGCGCCATCGAGGACTCCTCGCCGGTGACGGTGTCCCTGAGCGTGACGCCCTCGACCGCCGTGTCGCCCGTGATGCCGGTGACCGTCTTGTTCCAGGCGAACTCGATCTTGGGGTCGTTCATGGCCCGGTCCTGCATGATCTTCGACGCGCGCAGGGTGTCCCCGCGGTGGATGATCGTCACCTTGTCGGCGAAGCGGGTGAGGAAGGTCGCCTCCTCCATCGCGGAGTCACCGCCGCCGACGACGGCGATGTTCTTCTGACGGAAAAAGAAGCCGTCGCAGGTGGCGCACCACGAGACGCCGTGACCGGAGAGGCGCTCCTCGTCCGGGAGGCCCAGGTGCCGGTACGCGGACCCGGTCGCGTAGACGACCGCGAGGGCCTCGTACGTCTCGCCGGAGCCGACGGTGACCTTCTTGACCTGACCGGTGAGGTCCACCGAGACGGCGTCGTCGTACAGGACTTCGGCACCGAACTTCTCGGCCTGCTCCTGCATCTTGATCATGAGGTCGGGGCCCTGGACACCCTCGGGGAAGCCCGGGAAGTTCTCGACCTCGGTCGTCTTGGTCAGCTCGCCGCCGGTCTCGACGCTCGAGGCGACGATGAGCGGCTTCAGCTCAGCGCGCGCGGCGTAGATGCCGGCCGTGAACCCGGCGGGACCGGAACCGATGATGATGAGCTCGCGCATGACTGCCCTTCCGTTGCGTGCCACCGAGACAACCCATGCTAGCCGCGGGCCATTCCCGGGCAGCCGTGAGCGTCAGGCCCGCGGACGTCCCCCCGTCTGGGCCCTGCTCAGCGGCCGAGTCGTGCCCGGACGAGGTCGACGGCGCTGCGCACCTCGGCGTTGCGGATGGCCGCCAGGACGCCGAAGTACACGGCCACCATGACGACCCCGCCGAGGACGACGGTGATGGCCGCGCTCGTGAAGTCCGCCATGGCGAAGCCGTCCTGGCGGAAGGCCCCGAAGAAGTGGACGACGACGAGGCCGACGGCGCCGGCCACGAGTGCGGCGACGACGAACTGCAGGTGCGACCGGGTGACCACCGGGCCCTCGATGCCGTCGAGCCGCCGACGGACGAGCACGAGCGCCACGATCGTCTGGGCCGACCCGGCGACGGTCGTGCACGCGGCGACGGCGAGACCGATGACCTGCCCGGGCAGCGCGGTCACGGCCAGGGCCCCGATGACGAACAGGCCCGACTGCACGAGCTGCATGAGGAACGGGGTCCGGTGGTCGTGCATGGCCCAGAACACCCGCTGGATGATGAAGAGCATGCTGAACAGCACCAGGCCGGGCATGTAGGCCAGCAGCACACCGCCGATGGACACCGCGCCCTCGAAGGTGTTCGAGAACATCCGGCCGAACGGCACCGCCACCACCATGAGCGCGACGGCCGAGAACACCGTGAACAGGCCGACGATCCGCAGGGACAGCGACAGGTTGCGGCGGACGGCGGCCAGGTCGCCGCGTTCGGCGTCGTGGCTCATCCGCGTGAAGTACGCGGTGGCGATCGACACGGCGATGATCGAGTGCGGCAGCATGAACAGCAGCCAGGCGTTCTGCAGCACGGCGTTGCCGGCGTTGCCGGAGCCGAGCGATGCCACGCGGGACTGCACGATCCCGGCCAGCTGCGTGACGAGGATCATCGCGAACAGCCATCCGGCCGCCGTCCCGGTGGCCTTGAGGCCGACGCCCCGCCAGCGGAAGTCGGGTCGGAAGGTCAGGCCGGCGCGCTTCCAGAAGAACGGCAGGAAGGCCGCCTGCGCGAGGACACCGAGGGAGGCGCTGCCCGCGAGCACCGCGATCTTCAGCGGCGTCCAGTCTTCCGTCCCCGCGTTCATCGTGCGGTTGCCGAACAGCGCGATGAACACGACGAGGCCGGCGATCGCGATGACGTTGTTGATGAGCGGCGCCCAGGTGAACGGACCGAACACCTGCTTGGCGTTGAGGACCTCGCCGAGCAGCGAGTACATCGCGTAGAAGAGGATCTGCGGCAGGCACCAGAACGCGAAGGCGACCGCCAGGTCCGTCGCCGCCGGGGAGAAGCCCTTGCCGTCGTCCGCCTGCGCGGCGTACACGCGGACCAGGACCGGGGCGAGCAGGGTCGCGATGACGGTGATCACGACGAAGACCGAGCCGCCGAGCGTCACGATCTTGTTCACGTAGGCGCGCCCGCCGTCGCCGTTCTGGCTCATCGAGCGGACGATCTGCGGGATGAGCACCGCGGAGAGCAGGCCGCCGGCGATGAGCGCGTAGATGTTGTTCGGGAGCTGGTTCGACACCGCGAACGCGTCCGCCGCACGGGAGTTCGCCTGCCCGATGGCGTACGCGAGCACGAACGTCTTCGCGAAGCCGAGCAGCCGCGACACCATCGTCCCGACCGCGAGCAGGGCACTCGCCCGTCCGAGGTCGCGTCCGCCCTCCGCTGCGGTGTCGACGTTCCCGGTCGTGGTGGGCGGGGTGGTGCTGATGGTCGGCTCCTCGGACGCACGGCGGTCGGTGGGCTGGCGACGGTCGTCACGGGTGCTGTCGTCGTCGTGGTGGTCTGCCGGGAGGCTCGACTGCACCCCGGCTCGCATGATCGCGTCCTCGAGCCGGTCGCCGTCGGCCGCCACCGTGTCGGTGCCGGAGCTGGCCGCGGCGATCGCGGTGGCGGCCCCGGGAACGGGGGGCGGCCCCGGGGACGGGGCTCGGGCCTCCAGGCGGGGTGTCGACGGCGGGCTCCCCCCGGCGCCGGCGGCTGGACCTCGAGCGGACGGTTCGGGTCCTCGTCCTCGGGCTCGGGCTCCCCGTTGCGACGACGGAGTCGGCGCCGCACGTTGCGGATGATGCCGAAGCCGAAGACTGCGATGACCGCGATGGCGGCGACGGCCGTGATGACCGTCTCCCACTGCGCCTGCACGTTGATCTCGACCGTCGCGGGCGTCGAGATCCGGGCCCCGGTCGCGCTCGTCAGCGACATCGACAGGGCGACCTTGCCGTTCGCGACCGACTGCACGGGGAAGGTGGTGCGGGTCGAGGAGCGGGGCTGGATGGTGACCTCGACCGCGTTCTGCTCGATGCGCAGGAACGAGTTCGACGGCGAGACGGTCAGGAAGACGGTGACGGCGTGGTCGGACCGGTTCCGCACCGAGATCGGCAACGAGGACCGGTCACCGAGCAGGGTGATGTCGCTCGAGTTGACGATGTTGACGCTGTTCACGGTCTCGTCGTTGTCGGCGACGAGCGTGTCGATCGCCGTCGAGAGGCCTTCGGGGTCGGCACGCCACGCGTTCGAGGCCGCCGCGAGGGTCGCGAGCCGGGCGGGGGGCGGTGACGGACGCGGGGTCCTGCACGGCGCTGGCGAAGTCGGTGAGGTCCTGCTCCGACCCGACCAGGCGGCGGAGCGTCTCGAGCCGGTCGTCGTCGACGCTGGCGCTCTGCAGCGTGAGCGAGCCGGGGGTGGCGTCGACCACGGTGGAGAAGTCCGTCGGCGAGACCCAGACGGTGCTCTCGAGGGTGTCCAGGGCCTGGTCGAGGCGGCTGGAGTCGGTCGGCCAGGACCGGTCGAGCGTGAGGAGGAGCGGCCCGGTCGCGGTGCCCTGGACGGCCACGGTCGCCAGGGTGGCGGTGAGTTCCGACATCGCGTCCGTGTAGGCGCGACCGTTCGTGGCACCGGCGGCGTCCCGGAGGAGCGCCGACATCGCCTGGTCGGCCACGAGCCCCTGCGTCGGACCGATGGACTCCGACGCGGCGACGGTGGCACCGGCACCGGCGGAGGTGTTGCCGCTCGAGACGATGGTGGAGCGGTACCCGGCCTCGCTGAGGGCCGGCAGGTCGTCGGTGGCGACGGTGCCGTCGGCGGGCCAGGCGACGGTGTCGAGCGTCCACGGGAAGTCGACGAGCGACTCCGACGTGGGGATGGTCGTCGGGGCGTCCGGCTCCGTGGTGCTGCCGTCGTCCGTCGGGTCGCCGGGGCTCGCGGGACCGGTCGCCGCGTCGGTGGCGCCGACACCGTCCTGGTCCGGTGCGTCGGTGCTCGAGGTCCCGGGGGGTGGCCCCGTCCGCGGGCATGGCCGTCGGGCTCGGGGTCGCGCCCGGGAAGCGGTCGTCCTCGACGGCGGCGGCGATCGCCTGGTCGAAGGAGATCGGCGCGGCGATGCCCGGCGACCCGGCCTGGTGGAGTCCGGTGACGTCGGCGTCCGCGTAGGTGAGCGGGAACTTCTCGTTCCGCAGGCCCTCCAGGCGCTCCAGCCAGGCCGTCGCGGTGCTCGGGGCGTCGTCCCCGAGGAGCCGGATCGACGCGATGATCCGCGGGTCGACGGCGAGGGCGACGCTGTGGTCCTCCGCTGCGTCGAGTTGCTGGGTCAGCGTGCCGTCGACCGCGGTGGCCGAGGCGAGCGCACCGGCGGTGAGCACGCCGTCCTCGGTCGCGGGCACCGTCACGGGCATCGCGACGGCGACGTCGACGGGCGCGCGGTCGAGCGCGGGGTTCCAGGTGAAGGCGGACCGCCCGACCGCGAACGTCGAGCCGGCTGCGTACGAGGCCGCGATGCGTCGTGCACCGAACGGGTTGAGCGTGCCGAGTCGGACGTCGGCGAACGGGACGCTGATGTCACTGACCGTGACGGAGCGGTGTGCCGGGACGACCGGGACGTCCACCTCGCCCATGGGCTCACCGGGGTAACCGTCAGGCGTGGTGTCGCCCAACCAGTCGGTCAGGATGTCCCGGGTCCCGACCACGGGTCGGATGATGTCGAGGTCGGCGCTCCCCCGCGGGCAGCGCGGCGTCCGTGTCGTTCGTCACGGTGAGGGACAGCGAGAGGTCGTCACCGAGCTCGAGGACCCCTCGCCCCGACGGGGTCAGCGCGACGGAGGTGGTGCCGGACTGTGCGGCGCTCGGATCGGCGGGCTTCGTGGTGGTGGCGGCGTCGGCGACGTCCATCGCGGCGGGCGCGATGACCAGACCGGTGGCGACCAGGGCGGACGCGGCGGCGGCGAGCACGGTACGGAGTATCTGCATGTGAGAGGGCCCTGGTCGTGAGCGGGCCACGACGAGTGTATGAGGCACGACCATGACGACAGGCGGGCGCGCAGGTGCTCGCCGTCATCATCTGGGATGATCGACGGCGTCATGCAGTCCGTAGCCCAGGCCGTCGAACGTCTCGACGCACTCGCCGCCACCGACACCGTCGACGTCCTCGCACGGGCGTTCGCCGCCGCCGGTCACGAGCTCGCCCTCGTCGGCGGGCCCGTCCGCGACGCCTTCCTCGGCCGCCCGGTGACCGACCTCGACTTCACCACCGACGCACGTCCGGACGAGATCCTGGCGATCGTCGGACCCCTCGCGAAGACGACGTGGGACGTCGGGCGCCAGTTCGGCACCATCGCCGCACTGGTCCGGGGCGAGCAGGTCGAGATCACGACCTACCGCAGCGACGTCTACGACGGCGAGACCCGCAAGCCCGAGGTCACCTTCGGCGACACCATCGAGGACGACCTGCTCCGCCGCGACTTCACCGTCAACGCGATGGCGCTCCGACTCCCCCCAGCGGGAACTCGTCGACGTGCACGGCGGTGTCGAGGACCTGCTCGCCGGACGTCTGGCGACCCCACAGGCTGCCCCGATCTCCTTCCGCGACGACCCGCTCCGGATGATGCGGGCGGCACGGTTCACGGCGCAGCTCGGGTTCACGGCGTCCGACGACGTCCGGGGCGCGATGTCCGACCTCGCCGACTCGATCGACATCGTCTCCGCCGAGCGCGTGCGGGACGAGCTCGTGAAGATGCTCAACACGTCCGACCCGGTCGAGGGGCTCCGGCTCCTCGTCGACACCGGGATCGCCGAGCGGATCCTGCCCGAGCTGCCGGCGATGAAGCTCGAGATCGACGAGCACCACCACCACAAGGACGTGTACGAGCACTCGCTCACGGTCCTGACCCAGGCGATCGGGTACGAGGCGGAGCGTCACCCCGGCGACGCCCCCCGACACCGTGCTCCGGCTCGCCGCGCTCCTGCACGACATCGGCAAGCCCGCGACCCGCAAGCTCGAGCCCGGCGGCGCGGTGAGCTTCCACCACCACGACCTGGTCGGGTCCAAGCTCGCGAAGAAGCGACTGCGGGCGCTGCGGTTCGACAACGACACGATCGCCTCGGTCGCGCGCCTGATCGAGCTGCACCTCCGGTTCTTCGGGTACACCGAGGGCGCCTGGACCGACGCCGCCGTCCGCCGCTACGTCCGCGACGCCGGCGACCAGCTCGAGCGGTTGCACGAGCTCACCCGCTCCGACGTCACCACCCGGAACCGTCGGAAGGCGGACCGGCTCGGCTTCGCCTACGACGACCTGGAGGCCCGGATCGCCGTCCTCGCGGAGCAGGAGGAACTCGACTCCATGCGTCCGGACCTGACGGGCGACGACATCATGCGCATCCTCGACATCCCGCCGGGGCGGGCCGTCGGCGAGGCGTACCGCTTCCTGCTCGAGGCGCGGATGGACGAGGGGCCGCTCGGCCCCGAGGACGCCGAGGCGCGCCTCCGCGCCTGGTGGGCGTCCCGCGACGCGTCCGCCTGACCGGCGCCGGTCGCTCTGCACAGCCGGTGGCGCGCCTCCAGGCCGTCCGCTACGATGGGCAGGTTGTCTCGCGCGCATGCAGCGTGCCGAGACACATGCATCAACCCTCCTGCCCCGGGAACTGCCCGGGGCCGCTGAGACCAGAGGAGGTGGGTTCCGCATGCACCAGTACGAACTGATGGCGATCCTCGACCCCGAGATCGATGAGCGCACCGTCGCTCCCAGCCTGGACAAGTTCCTCGCGGTCATCCGCAACGACGGTGGCACCGTCGACAACGTGGACGTCTGGGGCCGTCGCCGGCTCGCGTACGAGATCGCGAAGAAGAACGAGGGCATCTACGCCGTCGTGAACTTCACGTCGTCCGCCGACTCCGCCAAGGAGCTGGACCGCCAGCTCGGTCTCTCCGAGGCCGTCCTGCGCACCAAGGTCCTCCGCGCCGAAGAGGGCATGGCCCAGGTCGCCGCTCAGAAGGAGCGCGACGAGGCCCGTGCCGCCCGCAAGGCCGCCAACGCGTCGGCTTCGGCCGCCACGACCGCGAGCGCCGAGTAGCCCGTGGCCGGCGAAACCGTCATCACGGTGGTGGGCAACCTCACCGCGGACCCGGAGCTGCGCTACACGCAGAACGGGCTCGCCGTGGCGAACTTCACCATCGCGTCGACCCCTCGCACGTTCGACCGTCAGGCGAACGAGTGGAAGGACGGCGACGCGCTGTTCCTCCGTGCGAGTGTGTGGCGCGAGTTCGCCGAGCACGTGGCGGGGTCGCTGACGAAGGGCTCGCGCGTCATCGCGCAGGGTCGTCTCCGTCAGCGTTCCTACCAGGACCGTGAGGGTCAGCAGCGGACGAGCATCGAGCTCGAGGTCGACGAGATCGGCCCCTCGCTCCGGTACGCGACCGCCCAGATCACCCGTGCACCGGGTGGCAGCGGCGGTGGCGGCGGGCGCGGCCAGGTCGGCGGCGGGGGGCAACTCCGGCGGTGGCTTCGGCGGCAACTCCGGTGGCGGCGGTCAGTCCGACGCACCGTGGTCCCCGCAGGGTGGTCAGCAGGGCGGCGGCAACGCACAGTCGAACGACGTGTGGAGCACCCCCGGCGGCACCTACGACGACGAGACCCCGTTCTGATCCGCGACCACACGGTCTGACGGACACACAACTTCTCTCTCTGTAAGGAAGAACAATGGCTGGAAAGAGCACCGGCGACCGCCGGAAGCCTCGCGGCAAGGGCGGCAAGAACGCCGCTCCCGCGAAGGCGATCAAGGTCGGCGTCATCGACTACAAGGACGTCGCGACCCTGCGCAAGTTCATCTCGGAGCGTGGAAAGATCCGCGCCCGTCGCATCACCGGCGTCTCCGTCCAGGAGCAGCGCCTCATCGCCCGTGCCGTGAAGAACGCCCGTGAGATGGCGCTCCTCCCCCTACGCCGGCTCCGGCCGCTGATCGGAGGTCGACACATGTCGAAGCTCATCCTCACCCACGAGGTCTCCGGCCTCGGTTCCGCCGGTGACGTCGTCGACGTCAAGAACGGCTACGCCCGCAACTACCTGATCCCGCAGGGCTTCGCCGTGTCGTGGTCGAAGGGCGGCGAGAAGCAGATCGAGTCGATCCGTGCAGCTCGCACCGCGCGCGAGCTCGCCACCATCGAAGAGGCACAGGACCTCAAGATGAAGCTCGAGAACGCCACCATCCAGCTGTCGGTCAAGGCCGGCAAGGACGGTCGTCTGTTCGGCTCCGTCCGCCCGGCTGACGTCGCTGACGCCGTCCAGGCGCAGGGCGTCGGCTCGCTCGACAAGCGCAAGGTCGAGGTCCCCGCGACCATCAAGACCGTCGGTGACCACGAGGCCACCGTGCGTCTGCGCGAGGACATCGTCGCGACCATCTCGCTGAAGGTCGTCGCCGCGAAGTAGCAGCACACAGCACCGCCGGAGGGCGGGTCTCCCACCACGGGAGGCCCGCCCTCCGTCGTTCCCGCACCGGGTGCACGACCGCGCCCTGCACGGTTGCCCTCCCGGCGTGTCGGAAGGGGTCGGAACCGCTCCGGAGGCCCTGGTCGGCTGAGGGGTTCCGGTGCAAGGAACACCGATGGCCGGTTACCGCCGGCCCCCGCCCTGCGCCTGGGAGCCACCCGAGTGGGACCGGATCACGAGGCCGTTTGTCAAGTCGGTTCTGCACAGTGGAAGGCTCGTAGGTGAACCTTCGACTCGCAGTTGAAGTCGAGTTCTCCACACACGGTGTGGAACGAAAAAGTCCCGATCAGGAGTCGAAAGTGTGTTCTCCGGCGGAGTTCTCCACAGCGGAGTGCACAACCATCCACACAGGTCTCCGGCGTGTTCCGCAATCGATCCACAGAGTTGTCCACAGGTGCTGTTGCTGGGGATAACTCTGTACCCGTAGCGTGAGCCAGCGACTCGGGGATGTCGGTCGCCCGGGGTAGAACTGCTCGGTGGGGGACGGTTCGGCGGGTCGTCCGCCAGCACCGCCATGGACACCACACCGCCGTGAGCACCGCCCCGCCATGAACACCGCCCCGCCATGAACACTGAGGAGCACCTGTGTCGATCGCGCATCTGGAGCCGGCCCCCCCGGGAGTACGCCGAGCGGAACGCCGACCGGACTCCCCCCGCACGACATGCTCGCGGAGCAGTCGACGATCGGCGGCATGATGCTGTCGAAGGACGCCGTGGCCGACGTCATCGAGACCGCCCGCGGTGTCGACTTCTACATCCCCAAGCACGAGGTCATCTTCGACGCGATCCTGTCGCTGTACTCCCACGGTGAGCCGACCGACGTCATCGCCGTCACCGACGAGCTGACGAAGACGGGCCTGCTGTCCCGCGGTGGTGGCGCCGAGTACCTGCACAGCCTGACCAGCATGGTCCCGACCGCGGCGAACGCCGGGTACTACGCGGCGATCGTGGCCGAGAAGGCCGTCCTCCGTCGTCTGGTCGAGGCCGGTACCCGCATCGTGCAGATGGGCTACGCGAGCGAGGGTGAGGTCACCGACCTCGTCAACAGCGCGCAGGCCGAGGTCTACAACGTCGCCGGTGGTGTGCAGACCGAGGACTACGTCCCCCCTGACCGAGGCCATCGGCACCGCCATCGACGAGATCGAGGCCGCGAAGGGTCGCGACGGGCAGATGACCGGCGTCCCGACGGGGTTTGCCCAGATGGACGCCCTGACGAACGGTTTCCACCCCGGACAACTCATCATCGTGGCCGCCCGACCCGCACTCGGAAAGTCGACCCTGGCGCTCGACCTGTGCCGCGCCGCCGCGCTGAAGCACAACCAGACCGCCGCGTTCTTCTCGCTCGAGATGGGCCGCGCCGAGATCGCCATGCGTCTGCTCTCCGCCGAGTCGAGCGTCCCGCTGCAGAACATGCGCAAGGGCACCGTCGACACCCGCGACTGGACCACCATCGCGCAGACCCGCGGGCGCATCAACGACGCTCCGTTCTTCATCGACGACTCCCCCCAACATGACCCTCGTCGAGATCCGTGCCAAGTGCCGGCGCCTGAAGCAGCAGCACAACCTGAAGCTCGTCGTCATCGACTACCTGCAGCTCATGACCTCGGGCAAGAAGGTCGAGAGCCGCCAGCAGGAGGTGTCCGAGTTCTCCCGTGCGCTCAAGCTCATGGCGAAGGAGCTCCAGGTCCCCGTCATCGCACTGTCGCAGCTGAACCGTGGACCCGAGCAGCGTGCCGACAAGAAGCCGATGATCTCCGACCTGCGTGAATCCGGGTCGATCGAGCAGGACGCCGACATGGTCATCCTGTTGCACCGTGAGTCGGCGTACGAGAAGGACAACCCGCGGCAGGGTGAAGCCGACCTGATCGTGGCGAAGCACCGCAACGGGCCGACGGACACGATCACGGTGGCGTTCCACGGGATGTTCTCGCGGTTCGTGGACATGCCGCAGTAGGGGAGTGTTGTCGTCCGCCAACTAACTTGTCCGACTGCCACTCAACGTGTCTGAAATATCGACATGGACGCGTTGTTTGGCAGCGACGATGATGAGGCCCTCGTCGTGCTCGGGGCAGTGCGTAGTGCGGAGTTGCGCGACCGGTCGGTGGCCTCGGCTCGCCCTTCGATAGGGACGGACCCGAGGCGCGGGTAGTCGCCCTGAGAGGCGGAAGGTCAGGTCATGACGGTCGTCTTGGTCAATATCACCGTCACTCTCAACGACTACGAGGCCGACCGGATCGAAAAGTTCGCAGCGAACGTGATCGTCACGAGCAACCGTCCGACGGAAGAGGTCACGAGCGACACCCGTGACCGCATCGACAACGCGGTGGGGCTCCGGGACCGGATCTCGGTTGCGCGTACCGCTGCGGAGAAGGCGGCTGGAAGTGAGCGGGGCGCCGCTGCGGAGCACCCGCGGCGGGCTTGTCGGCGTGGGATAGCGCCGACCGTCGCGACCGCCACGCGGAGCAGATGGCCGCCGCCGACGTCGACCCCGTCGCCGTGCAGGCGCAGTACGGTGCCGACGTCTCCAACGCCAAGCATCCGCGGCCTGCCATCACGACCACGCGTGGTGCCGCGAAGGCCCGCAAGAGCGTGACCCGGGCGATGGGTACTCAGCATGAGCGCGGGGGAGCGCGGCCGGTGAAGACCGCGCTCCCCACTGCCGTGGGCTAGTCACCAGCCGGCGGGTCGAGATTCTGTGACGGAGCAGTCGTCGATGAGCAACGTCCCGCCGGTCGATGGGTCCTGCTGTGTGAACACCTGCAGTGTTGAGGAGTTCCCGTCCGTGCTGATGTGCCCAATCCATTCGATCTTCGTCCATACGCCCACGGTGAGTTCTGGGATGTCCCAGCCCCTTGGGAGCGCTTGCCGCTCGGATCCGGGTGCCCATTCAACGTCGCGCATCGCGGCGCTCATGCCCGCGGCGGTGGGCCGCACCCAGCAGGAAGCCCAGTACCCTCCGAATCGGACTCCGTTGCGCTCAACGACACGCTGAACCCCGATCGTCCCGGCGGCGCTTGATGCGGGGATGACGGACAGGGCGCCAGACCCTCCGTGTGCCGGTGATGCCACACGATTGATCGTGCCGTCTCCGATGGCGGTCCATTCGTCCGTGCCGCGCTCAAATCCTGGATCCGTCAGTACCTCTCCAGGCGTCGGTGTGACGGGGGGCGCGCTTTGCTGCCAGGAACGTTTGCACGCCGCAACCGGTAGACACGAACATTCGGCGTTGTGCGATGACGAGATTGCCGTCTGAGCTGCTGCCATCCGTGCACGCATCCACAGTCTCGGTCCGCTGAGCGCCGGTCACTTCGTCAAGCGCGACCACGGTGGTCGGACTGCCCGTGTTGGCGCGCTGCGTGAACCAAACCAACCCATTCGAGACGACGGGAGCTGCGACGGCACGGAATGCAGTCGAGCCGTCGATCGGCAGGGCATGAGTCCAGAGCACCTTCCCGGTCGTGAGGTTGATAGCGCGGACGGTCGACGCGATTCGCGGGAATCCGGTCAGTTCGCTTTTTGAGGTGAAGAACCCGACATTGCCGTCGAAAGCGATCGCTTGATCCGAGACCGGTAGGGTGCGGACGATTCGTCCAGTCTTCGCCCCGAGCACGACTGTCTTGCTGCCGGAAACGTAGAGCATCCGTCCGTGAGCTGAGATGTCCGGCCTGTCGCCTGACGCATACAGGCCCTCGACGCCGGCGGGGTACTTGGTGCTCCACAGCAGCCGACCCTTTGGGTCCGTCGTTCTGACTTCACCGGAGTCGGCGTAGTGCACTCGGCCGCCGGTCACTATCGAGACTCCAGGTGACGACTCCTCGCCGAGGCTGAGCTTGAAGAGGAACTTCCCCGTTGCTGCGGATGCAACCCTGTCCAAAGTGGAGACCACCCCGGATCCAACGCTGACTGAACGTCGCGGGTTACCGCCGATGGCATGTGACCACAGAACCTTCCCGGTCTGGGCCGAGAGCGTCTTCGTGACCCGCGACGATCCGTTGCTGTCGACCTGCGTGACGTACACCTTGCCACCGGTGACCGTTGCCGAACCGACCCAGTCGGCTTGGTTTCGCCACTGCAGTTTTCCAGTCGCGGTTGCATACGCGGAGAGGCTCGAGCACCCGTATTGCTGTTCGGCAACAATTGTTGACGTTGCGTTCACGCTGATGGAGGTCGCGGTGACGTTCCCGGCCTGCGGGCATTTTGGCGGAGCATTCCGCCAGCTTGGGGTGATCGTGGCAGGCAGCTTTTCAGCCAATTGCGCATTCTGGTTCGCGCCATCGATGCCAGCACCAAGGGCGATGGTGCCGCCGCTCGGGGCCACGGTGTGGCCAGCAGTGATTCCGATAGCAGCCGTGGCGGTTTCGGGCGCGACTATCACGCTGAGGAGAACGGCCACGGAGACGAGGACGGCGGACGTTGAACGCCAGGGCATGCGGAACTCCGATCGGCGGCGACGCTCGCACAGCATCGCTCTCCCGGCAGCGTAACGGTCGAGCGGTCCTCGCGTTTCCGCTGTGGCCAGGTCTCTAGCGGCGAGCTCTTTATGTGCGGCGGATCTCTGCTTACCGATCGAGGTGCAGCGTGAGTTCCTTGCTGCTCTCAAGGTCGGGATCGCGCAGCATGAAGACGATCAGACGAGGCGAGTCGTCTGTGACGGTCGCGGTCCACTCCGTGCCGTTTGCAGCTGCCCAGGACATGTCGGTGCCGGTGAAGTTGATCAGGTGGCTGTCGTTCCTGAGTCGCCACGAGCCGCCGCCGTCGACGGGGTCACCTGTCGCCTCGAGGCGCACTGCGGCCCGCGGGAAGTCAGTGAAATGCGCTTCGCCGTCGCTGGTGAGTTCGAGCGTGCTGCCGCTTTCCGATGTCCAGGTGCCGACCAGGGCACTCTGTCGGGGTGGGGCAACTGAGGTGCACCCGGCAAGGACGCCTAGGCCGACGACGGCGAGGCAGACCCCTGGAATCAGCTTCAAACGGCGCTTGCCGTGCATGAGTACCTAACGTGAACGAGACCTTTGGGTCCTCGCTTCGATGAAGACCGACCCAATCCTACGAGGGCAGCCGTGCTAACCGGAGAGCTGCCCTCGCACACTTGGGGCTCGGCGATCCCGGCGCGGTGCGTGCTGCTCTCTACGATGGTGCGGGTGACTCGCGCGATTGATCCCTCCGCTGCCGACCGCAGTACCCACGTATGGGGAACCGCCGGCCTGGTGTTCATCGTCGGTCTCGTGATCGGTCTGGTCGGGGTTACCGAGCGGACATTGTGGCTCGATGAGTCCGCAACGGTGATCGCTGCGACCCGGTCATGGTCAGGCCTTGCCACGCTGACGGGTGAAATCGACCTCGTACATGCTCTGTACTACGCGGTGCTGCATGTCTGGTTCGGTGTGGTCGGGTACTCGCCGGTGTCGTTGCGTGCACCGTCTGCGGTCGCGATCGCAGCGACCGCGGCACTCCTGGTACCCCTGGGGCGTCGACTGCTGAGCTACCGTCTCGGGGTTCTCGCTGCAGCCGTATTCTTAGCAACCCCTGCTGCGCTGCTCGCGGCAACGAACGGCCGATCCCAGTCCTTTGAGATGCTCGCAGCCGTTGCCGCAACGCTGCTGCTGGTCACAGCAGCGCGTACCACGGCTCCAGGTTCGCGGTCTCGCCTCGTCGCGGCGTGGGCGGGGTACTCGCTCGTCGCGTTCATCGGGGTGCTGTTCAACCTGTGGTTCGTCTTCGTCGTGATCGCGCACGCCCTAACCGTCCTCGTCCTCGCAGCGCGACGACGCGAAAGCCGGATACAGCTTCTTGGCGGAGCGGTTACCTCGATGCTGGTTGTCGCCGTCGCCACTGTCCCGTTCGCAGTTGGAGCAGTTGCACAGAGCTCCCAGATCGGCTTCCTGCAGCGGCCCAGCGCCCGGAGCGCTGTTCTGACCGTGTTCCGGGACCAGTCGTTCGCGCTGCCGTTGGTGCACACCGGCACGACTTGGCCGTTGCTGCTCGCAGGTGGGAGCTGGCTGCTGGCGATCATCGGTGCCATCTGGCTCGTGCGTATTCGGCCGGGCGTGCTGAGCGTCGTCGTGCCGTGGCTCTTCGTCACGCCAGTTGGACTGTTGGCCGTAACGATTATCGCGTCTCCAACGTTCTCTGACCGGTACTTGGCGATGTGTGTGCCGGCGCTTTCGCTGCTGGTTGCAGCAGGTGTGATGGCGTTGACGTACCGATTCCGGGCAGTGCTGGCGGTCGTTGCAGGGCTGGCGTTGCTGGTGTTCGGGGCGCACGCGTGGCAGTTGGTGCGTTGGGGCGACCCGGCCACCGTGGACTGGCGCACTGCAGCGACAGAGATCGAGCAGGAACGTTCGGCAACTAGTGGTCGAGCAGGGATCATCTACGGCGCCATGGCCCGACCGCCGCTTCAGCTTGCGGTGGACTACCCCGACGAGCTCGAGCACGTGAGCGATCTCACGAAGACTCCGCCTGCTCCGTCCACCGGGTTTTGGGCGAAGAGCCGCTCCGTGGGTGACGCAGTGGCTCGTACTGACGGCTACGCGGTCGTTTGGTACGTCGGGGAGCCTGCGAGCCCCGAAGTGCCGGCGGTGACGAGCGCTATGCGCGGCAAGGGGTTCATCGCCGAGGAGACGACGCTTTTCGACGGCGGCATACTCCTCGAATATCGTCGTATCGATTAGCTCCGGTTCTGTCGAGTCCCTTGTTGTGGGGGGAGCGGGCAGCGCCGTCAATCTCTATCGTTCTCAGTGTCCGTACAGGTTCTCCAGAGGGGCTGGTTGAGCGTGCGGTGACTTCGCCGTGGAACGGCGTGAGGGGTTGGTCTCGCCGTGCGCGTTTCGCGTCAGAGCTGGATTGTCACTGTCGGAATCGCACTGGTTGCGTTGCTCGCCTCGATGCTGTCGGTCATCGCGCAGCCAGCGCCTGCGCAAGCTGCCGTGACGGGTGATGGCGGTCAGTACGTGTGGTCGTACGGGCGTGTGCTGGATACACGTGACGGGACCGGTGGGTTTTCCACCCCGATGCCGGCGAACACGGAGCGGAAGATCCAAGTTGGCGGTACGGCGGGTGTTCCCAACGACGCGTCCGCGGTGGTCCTGAGCGCGACGGTCGTGCACCCGGGTGGGCAGGGCATCCTGCGCGCCAAGCCGGACCGTGACACCCCATCGGCGATGGTCATGGTTTACGGCGGCGGCGGCCTCGACACCATGTCCAACATGGTGACCGTGCCGATCGGTGACGACGGCAAGGTGACGTTCACCGCAACGACATCCGTCGACCTGGTGCTGAACGTGCAGGGCTACTACACCTCCACCGACGGTGGCGTCGCGCCGGGCGGATTCGTGGTCGGAACTGGCAAGGAAGCAGCGAACACGACGAACGGCACGGGGCTGCCGCAGCAGAAGATCGGTGCGGGTAAGAGCGTCGACATTCAGATCACTGGTGATGAGGCTGGCGTCGATGTCCCCGCGAACGCGTCAGGGATCGTTGCGAACTTCCTCGTCCTCTCCCGCGATGGCAACGCTGGCCTCATCAAGCCCTACGCCGCGGGCGGAACCGAGGGCAGCGTCGGCATGAACTACCCGGCCGCGACAACGTCGGCGATGTCGGCACATGTCGCGCTGAGCGGTGACGGGAAGATCACCGTCTACAACCAGTGGGGCATCATCGATCTCGTCGTCGAGATCCAGGGCTACTTCACCCAGACCAATCAGGGCGGCGTTTTCACGCCTGCGTCTGGGACCCTCTACGACACCCGCACCGGCACTGCCGTGCCCTCCGGCGGGACCCGCGCAGTCCAGGTCGCAGGTCAGCAGGGCGTGCCGCAGATGGGTGCCGGTGTCTCCGCGGTTGCCGTGACGCTGACCGCGATCAACGGCACCTCTAGTGCTGGCACCGCGACCCTCTGGGCGAACGGCGTGACCCGCCCCAACCCGCTGTACTCGGTGACGTTCCCCGCGAACACGACTCGGTCGAACACCGTCATCGTGCCGCTAGGAACGGATGGCAAGATTCAACTGTGGAACTCAGGGCCAGGGGCCGTGAACTACCTCGTCGATCTGCAGGGCTGGTACAACGCCCTGCCAACAGGCCCCGGAACGACGGGAATCACGGGAAGTCGTCCGTCCGCGACGACGTTGCCGTTCAACATCACCGACCAGACCAGCGCCCGAGTGGACGTCGCCACCGGCAACCTGAACGTGCAGAACGTCGGCCTCACTTTGCCCGGGACAACCTCCTCTGTGCCGATCGGCATGGCGTACAACTCCCGTGGCTGGCGAGTCGATGACACGGTCTCCTATGAAGCGAACCGGTGGGAGGGCGCTTTCGCTGGCGTCGGCACGCTCTCAACTAACGGCACCGGCGTTGTCTATACGGACGCCTCCGGTGCGACGTGGCCGTTCGCGACGACGGACAACGTCAACTACGTCACCCCGGCCGGATTCAAGGGCGACCTGGTGCGTTACGCATCCGGTTACACGATGACGATGTGGGGCTCGAACACGAAAGTCGCGTTCAACCCGAACGGGTACCCACTGACCGTCACCGATGACAACAAAGAGCCGCAGCAGGTGAAGCTCGCCCGTACGGGACTTCGTTTGGACTCGATCACCTCCACCGCTGGCCCAGCTGCCGCCCGGAAGGCGTCAGTGGCGTTCCAGAACCGGACCACGACGATCACTCAGGCGGCCGGCACGAACGCCGCGCGCTCGATCCGGTACGGCAAGGACACCAACGGGAACCTCACTTCCTACACGGACGCGACGGGCAAGACCACCACGTTCGGCTACAACGGCAACGACTTGACCTCGATCACTGCTCCCGAGGGCGGCGTCACTGAGTTCACGTACGACAGCCAGCAGCGAGTCACCAAGATCGCCCAGCGCAACACCACCGCCGGTTCCCCCCGGAACGGCCATAACGCGGATCAGCTACGCCAGCACCACCTCGACGCTCGTCGCGGGACCGCGCTCGGACCAGAACGCTGCAATCGCGGACGCCAAGCACACCACCTACGAGCTCAACGCAGACACGCACCTGGTGAAGAACGCCACGGACGCGATGGGCCGCCAGCAGTCCCGCGAGTACAACCCGCAGAACAACGGTGTCACCTCATCGACCGTCGGCACCGGGAGCGCCGCGTCGACGACGACAGGGGAGTACGGAGCGAATGCGTCGCAGTCGCTGACGAAGGTGCAGTCATCCTCCGGATCAGCGTCCTCCGCCACATACGGTGGCGCCTCCTCATCGCCATACCTCGCAGACAGCTCCACCGACAGCGCTGGCAACAGCGTCAAGATGGGCTACGACCCGGCCGGAAACATGACCTCGTCCAGCACCGGCGAAGGCGACAACGCAGCGACCGCAAAGCTCGAGCGCAACGACGACGGCACCGTCAAGACTGCCCTCGCTCCGGGCCAGGTCGAAGCCATCAGCAACAAGACGCAGTACTTCTACAACAGCAACAAGCAGCTGCGGAACGTCACCGCGCCTGCCGAAACCAGCATCGGAGCGAAGGACTACACCTACGACTCCCTCGGTCGGCTCGCGACCGAGACCGACGGCCGCGGGAACACCACCTCGTTCACGTACGACAACAACGACCGACTGCTGAGCACCGCGTTCAGCGACGGCACCACGACCGTGACGAACACCTACGACGGCAACGGCAACAACACCAGCCAGGTCTCCGCCACCGGCACAGTCACCAACACGTACGACCAGCAGAACCGCTTCACCAGCACCCTCAACACCGCCGGTGGCGGACAAGTCAGCTACGGGTACGACCTCGCCGGCAACACCGTCAAGGTCACCGACAGTCAGGGCACCGTCACCCACGACTACGACTCCTCGAACGCCCTCACCGCCACCACCTACCCATCCGGCGCTGGCACGGCGAAGCAGCTGTACAAGATCGACGACCACGGCCGCCGTACCGACACCTGGCTCAACGCCACCCCCAACGGCGGCGACGACCCGACGGTGTGGAAGGCGCACCAGAAGCTCGAGTACGACGGCTCCGGCAAGGTCACCCGCGTGCTCGGATCCCGCGACAGCAGCAGCCCGTCCTCCGTTGTCGACACGAAGTACTGCTACATCGCCGGCACAACCGCCGGCGGCAGCTGTGATCCCGACAAGGGCAATGACCGCGACCAGCTGCAGTGGTCCAAGGACATGACCGGTCAGATCACCGAGTACGACTACAAGACCAGCGACGGGAAGAGCTCCACACGACTGCAGAAGGTCAAGCAGACCGGCGGCGCCCAGAACACGACCTGGACGTTCACCTACGACAAGGCGGGTGACCGAACCGAAGCGAAGGCAGTCGACACGGACACTAAGCGCGTCATCTCGGACACACAGCTCAGCTTCAACGCGCTTGGGCAGATCACCACCGCCGGGTACCAGTACGACGGCACCGGCAACCTGATCGCTGCGCCGGGGGGAGTCCTTCACCTACAACAGTGCCCAGCAGATGACGTCTTCTACGAAGGATGGCGTCAAGACCAGCTACACGTACGCTGGCGCCGACATGAACAAGATGCTCTCCCAAGCAACCGACGGCGGCAAGGCGTACCAGTACACGTATGGAACGTCCGACAGCAACGGTGTCCCCGTGATCACCGCCCGTGCCATCGCCGGCGTCGGCACTGCATCCGTGCTGAGCGATCCCTCGAGTGGAAGTCCGCTGGCTCTTCGGACGACCGACGGGGCCACGAGCATGTGGGTCATTGACGGCATCGGCAACCCCGCCGCCGCCATCACCGACAAGGGTTCGACGGCCTATACCGTCTCGTATTCGCCGTACGGCGGTGAGACCGTCTCCTATGGTGATACCAGTATCCAGTGGCAGCAAAGCCCTTACGGGTTCAAATCAGGTATTCGCTCAAGCAACTCCGTTAACGGAATTACGAAGTTCGGTTATCGTTGGCAATCCGCCGTCACTGGTATGTGGATCGAGCGCGACACCCTGGATGCCCCCCTTGATCCCGGCAATGCGAACCGATACGCGTACGCTGGGGATGACCCAATTAACAATTCCGATCCCACAGGCCGAGACTTCTTTACTGCTGCCGAGCAGTACATCACGACCGCAGGAACATATGCGGCTGGCGGTGGAGTAGTTGGTGGGACGATTGGGTGCGTCGCGGGAGGAGTTACCGGCGCCGTCGGTGGAAGCGCAGTTCCCGTAGCAGGGACGGTCGCTGGCGCGGTTGCGGGCTGCGCAGCTGGATTTGGCACAGCGGCAGAGGTGGGTGTAGGGATTGGCGGCGCTGTGGGTATTGGTGTTGCTACCTACCGAGCTATCCGTGGCGATTACTCCTGACGTCACGGTAGATAGGAGCAGGGCATGTCCGCCAAAAGTAGAATCATTTTCGAACGAATTGGTTTCGTATCGTCAGTGGTAGCACTCGTCCTAGGTGTGTTCAATTTGATTTTTTCGCCTGAGAAGCCAGGGTCGTGGCTTCCACTAGTAATAATCATGCCTATCGTGCTGATGGCTTCCGCCAAGCGACGCAAGGGTGCCAATAAGAAAAAATGAGATTCGTGGCGGTCCTCGCTTACTGCCTTCGCTGCTATGAGTTACGTCCGCGACACCACGACGCAGGTCGTCCCTGCAGGAGTCGACCAGTTGCGTCGAGTGGAACTGTCTCAGACGTCGAACTGTCTCAGACAGGGCAAACTGGGCTGAGGTGATTAACGAGGTGCCAAGCGTGAATACGACGCTGATGAATTGACAGTACCGGTGCCGCACGCCTTGGCTGGACTGCCATCGATACGACGGCAAACTGGGTTCGGGTGCGTCTCGCACCTGGAGATTGGATCGGCGGCCGATTTGGCCGCCGGTCCTATTTCAGTACCTACCCAGAGCCACATGACCTGTTCATCGAGGAACAGTGGAAAATGAGCGATGACGGGGAGTTCACGGCGCCAGTCGAGAACGCTGCTGGATTATGGCGATCGTGGCCGGCGGGCGGCCGAGCACGTGCCAGTCGTCCGGACGTTCAGTGAGCAGCTCACGCACCCGCGGTGCAACCTGCTCGCCGAGGAGTCGGATGCTCCGCTCGCGCGCCTCGCGCGGGATGCCGGGAAGGTCGTACTTCAGGTCGAAGCGGGAGAGGTGGTTCGACCGGGCGACGGAATCGATCCGCCGAGCCAGAGTCTCGACCGAACCCACGAACAGCGCTCCCGTCGTGACCTCTTTCGCGTAGAGGGCTCGGGAGGGGGGCCGGGAAGCCGCGCTCAGTGCTGGCTTGGGTCATCAGCGCTTCCCAGTGCGGCCAGTACGCGTCCTGCGCCTCCTCGTCGGTTTCTGCGATGAGGCCGTTCCCGTGGTGCGCGATGGGCAGCTCGGGCCGGCCGAGTTGGTCGAGGCTTCGCAGATACAGGTCCGCGTGCGCGGCGAAGCGTTCCGGCGGTCCGGCGACGACGGAGATCATGAGCGGGAGCCCGTAGCGCGCCGCCCGGACGACTGACTCGGGGCTGCCACCGATGCCGATCCAGGCGGGGATACCCCCCTTCGGGCATGCGCGGCTGCAGGCGCACGCCCTGCAGCGGGCTGCGGTGTTGACCCGACCAGGTGACTCGTTCTTCGCGCATGAGACGGACGAACAGGTTCAGGTTCTCCTCGAACAGTGCGTCGTAGTCCGCCATGTTGAACCCGAACAACGAGAAGGACTCCACCGAGGAGGCCCTGCCGAGGATGACGCGCGCACGGCCGTTCGACACCGCATCGACGGTGGCGAACGCTTGGTACAGCCGTACCGGGTCGTTCGTGGACAGCACGGTCACCGCGGTACCGAGCCTGATCGTGGAAGTGGCCTGAGCTGCGGCCGCGAGCAGCACGGGGGTGGCCGTGTCGACGTTCCCGGGGCGGTAGTGCTCCCCGATGCTGAACACGTCGATGCCGACAGACTCGGCCAGCTGCGCTTCCCGCACGAGGAGGCGCACCTGCTCTGGGTCGCTCAGTACGTGGCCGGCGTCCGTTGCTGGATCCCCCGAAGGAATCCGCCCCGATCTCGAATTTGGTGGGATCGACCTGCATGGTGGCGCGCTCCTGTGCGGCGGTCGTGGGGCTAGTTGCCGGCGAGAGCGCCCATGAAGCCGGAGATGTCGCCGATGGCGTTGTGCTCGACGATCTGACCGTCGCGGATGACGTCGACGGCGACTGCCTCGAGGCGGGTCATGTTGCCGTTGGCGGGCATGCCGAACAGTTCGCCGGTGCTGAAGGTGCCCTCGAGGACCCAGTGGGTGTAGACCGTGTCGCCGTCTGCGGCCTGGCCGAGGATCGTCATGGTCTGCTCGGGGATGGCGGTCTTCGCGGCGAGGTCCGACCCCATCCACATGTCGCGGTTCATCGCACCGCCGTTGGTGTGGTTGATGAGGTCCTGGGAGATGTAGGTGTCAAACGCGCCTTGCAGGTCGCTGCCGTTGTAGGCGTCGTAGAACGTGCGCGCGATGGTCTTGTTGTCGTCGGTGGTGCTCATGGTCTTGTCCTCACGGTGAGAGTGTTTGCCCACGGATGTGGGTGGGGAGGGGTGCTGCTCGTAAGCGAGCGGGAAATCAGTTGGCGGAGAGCAGCAGCGTGTTCAGGCTGGGGTCTCGGACGAGGAAGCCGGCGTCGGATTCCTCGATGGGTCCATCGACGGTGCCAAGGACATGGTCGAGGCGCTCGTGCGTGTCGAGGCGGAGGGTGAAGGCGCGCATGCGTGCGGTCCCTGCGGGGGGATTGCGGTGCGCCGATGCCTTGCCAGGTGTTCACCGCGATGCGGTGGTTGAACGCGCCGCCGCCACCGAGGTCGCCCATGTGGAAGCGGGGTGCCCACACGGCCTGGTTGAACCCGAACGTGCGGTAGAAACCGTAGGCGGCTTCGAGGTCCCCGACGTACAGGTGGACGTGGCCGATCTTGGTGCCCTCCGGTACGGGGAGGGTTGTGTCGTCGTCGGGCAGTGCGGCGAGGACGGCGCGGACGTCGAGCGGCTCACGACCGTTGGAACGGCTGCCGTCCTGGCGCAGCACGTACGGGCCGTTGTCGTCGAAGTGGAACCCGCGGAGACGTTCCGGGGTCTCGAGGGTGATCTCGACCGTGATGCCGTCCGGGTCGAGGAGGTAGATCGCCTTCGACATGATGTGGTCGGTCGGTGAGATCTGCCAGCCGACGCGGATGAGGCGGAGCAAGATCCGGGCGAAGTCGGCTTCTGTCGGCGGGTGCACGGCGAGGTGGTAGAGCCCGCTGTGGCCCTGCAGGAACCCGGTCTGGGCGCCCGGGTGCAGGGTGACGAGGGTCTGTGCCTTCGTGCCGAGCTCGACCTCGTCCTGGGACTCGGACCGCAGGACGAGGCCGATGACATCGGTCCAGAACGCGGTGGAACGGCCGAGGTCGGTGACCTCGAGGTGCACGGCACCGAACTCCGCGACCTCACGGTCCGGCGTGCCAGGCGCGGCCGCGTTCGGGGCGGAACGCGGGCCCGAAGAAGTGTCGAGGGGGGGTTCATTGCTGCTCCTGCAGAGTTCGACGTCGGCGTGGGTCCTGGCCGCGCGAGCTGCTGCCGGAACCGAGAGTTACTTGAACGATCAAGTAATGAGCATCACTGTACGCCATCTTGTTGAACTGTCAACAACCGTGTGCAGACCATTCCTGACTGCTCGTCGCGGCAGGAGCGGGCCTGGATGCAGACGCCCGCCAGCTGGGCGACGAAGGTGTCGTCAGCTGGCGGGCGGGAAGAGGAGTCAGCGTGCGATCGGGAGGAACGTGCGGTAGATCGGCACCGCAACCGCCGTCGTCACGAGGTGCATGATGCCCAGCGCCACTCCCGCGGTGATCGCAGCGGAGCCACCACTGACGGCGAGGAGCACGTCGGGGATGAGGGAGAGCACCAGGACGACCGGGACGAGGATCGCGAGCGCGCGCCCAGCCGAACGCGTGCGGCTGATGAGCGCCCACCCGATCGCGCCGATCAGGACCCCGACGACGGTGAAGGTGATGTAGGCCGGCGGCGTCAGGCCTTGCACTGCAGGGTCAGCACCGGCCGCGAGGGCGCTGACGGCGATGATCGCGTTGGCGATGCTGCCGATGACGGCGGCGAGGACAGTCGCGACGAGGACCCCGCGGAGGCGGCTCGGGCGGCGGGTTGTCGTGTCGATCGTGCTCATGGGAGTTTCCGTTCTGGGAGGCGCGGCCGCATCGGACGAGCGGGCGCGACGGAGCAACGGGCTGGCGAGTGCCAGTCCGGGCGGTCGGGGGTCTGTGGAGTGGGCGGCCTGTGGAGTCGTCGATCAGTCGTGAGCGACCGGCGCAGCGGCGGCGCGCGCCGCCGGACCGCAGTCGGCGTCCGGCGTCAGGAGGTTCGCGGCGATCGGCCGCAGGATCTCGGCGAGATCGCCGACCCGCTCGGGCGGGATCGCATCGAAGAACGCGCGTCGAGCCTCCTCGACGTGATGCGGAGCCGCTCGCTCGATGAGTGCTCGTCCGTCCACGGTCAGGGTGGCCACGAGCGAGCGCTTGTCCGTCTCGGACGGCACGCGACGCACCCACCCACGCTTCTCGAGCTTCGTCACCGCGTGTGACAGACGGGAGAGTGATCCGTTCGTGAGGAAGGCCAGGCTGCTCATCGGAGCGCTGTCGTCGGGAGACTCGCTGAGCATCGCGAGGACGTTGTACTCGAAGCGGGTCATCGCGAAGTCACGCTTGAGCTGCGCGTCGAGCGCCGAGGGCAGCAGCTCGATGATCGCGAGGAGATCCATCCAGGCTGCCGCCTCGGTCTTGTTGAGCCAGCGCGGTTCGTCCATGCGCACATCGTCGCAGAAAAAACTTGACCGTTCAACAAAACGCTGTGTACTGTCGGCCTCGTTACTTCAACGTTCAAGCACAAGGAAGATCATGCTCATCGCACTCTGGATCATCAACGGCCTCCTGGCGCTCGCGTTCCTCGGAGCCGGCCTGATGAAGCTGGCCCGTCCCGCGGAGGCCCTGGCCAGCAGCGGCATGGGCTGGGCGGCCGACTTCGCCAGCAGTCACGTCAAGCTCATCGGCCTCGCGGAGGTCCTCGGTGCGATCGGCTTGATCCTGCCGCTGCTGCTCGACGTCGCGCCGGTCCTCACCCCGATCGCCGCGATCCTCCTCGCTGTCCTCATGCTCGGCGCCGTGGTCGTCCACCTGCGCCGCAAGGAGTCCCCGGCGGCTCCGATCGTCCTGGCGATCCTCTCGATCGTCAGCGCGATCCTCGGTTTCGCCGCCCTCTGACCACACCCTCTCCAACCGCACCACCTCTGAAACAGGAGCACACATCATGACCAGCATCAGCATCCTCGGTACCGGCAACATGGGCACCGCGATCGCCTCCGTCTTCTCCGACGGCGGCGCTACCGTCGAGTCGATCAAGCACTCCGACGAGCCCACCTCCTTCGCCGGCGACATCGTCGTCCTCGCCGTCCCGTACGCCGCCCTCCCCCGAGATCGCCGACAAGTACAAGAGCGTCCTCGCCGGCAAGACCGTCGTCGACATCACCAACACCGTCGACTTCGCCACCTTCCAGCCGGTCGTCTTCGACGCCGGCAGCGGTGCCGCGGACCTCGCCGCCCGCCTGCCCGAGTCGCACGTCGTCAAGGCGTTCAACACCAACTTCGCCGGCGCGCTGGCCACGAAGAGCGTCGGCGGCAAGAAGACCGCCGTGCTCATCGCCGGCGACGACGCCGACGCGAAGGCCGCTCTCCGCGACGCGATCACCGCCGGTGGTCTCGACGCCTTCGACGCCGGCCCCCCTCGCCCGCGCCCACGAGCTCGAGGGCATCGGCTACCTCCAGATGGGCCTCGCCGTCTCCGAGCAGATCAGCTGGACCGACGGCCTCGGGGTCATCAAGTGACGATCGCCGTCACCGGCGCGACCGGCAACCTCGGTCGCCTGATCGTCGGACACCTCCTCGCTCGTGGCGTGACAGCCGACGACGTCGTCGCCATCGGCCGGAACGCCGAGCGCCTCTCCGCGCTGTTCGCTGACTCCGGTGTCCGCACCGCCGTTGCCGACTACGCCGATCCGGCGGCCCTCGCGTCCGCGTTCGACGGCGTCGAGACCCTGGTGCTCGTCTCCGGCAGCGAGGTCGGTCAGCGTGTGCCGCAGCACACCAACGCCATCCGTGCTGCGGAGCAGGCCGGCGTACAGCACATCGTCTACACCAGCGCTCCCCGCGCCGATACGTCGACGCTGTTCGTCGCTCCTGAGCACAAGGCCACCGAGGACCTCCTCGCGGCCTCGCCCGTCACGGCGACCGTGCTCCGGAACAACTGGTACAACGAGAACTACGAGCAGGCCTTCGCCCAGATCGCCGCGACCGGCCAGTGGCTCGCCAGCAGCGGTACCGGACGGATCGCTTCGGCGGCTCGCTCCGACTACGCCGAAGCGGCCGCCGTCGTCGCTGCGACGGGTGCCCACCGTGGCGAGACGCTCGAGCTCGCCGGTGACACCGCCTGGGACGGCGCGGAGTTCGCCGCGACCGCAGGCCGCGTCCTCGGACGTGACGTCGCGTACGCCGACGTCTCGTCGCAGGAGCACCAGCAGGTTCTGGTGTCCGCCGGTCTCGACGAGGGCACCATCGGGTTCCTCGTCGGCCTCGACGTAGCCGTCGCCGACGGCGCCCTCGACGGCCCCTCCCCGGTCCTCTCCACGCTGATCGGTCACCCGACCGTGACACTCGAGGAGACCTTCCGCAGGCTCCACACGGCCTGACCCATCCGCGGAACGACAACGCTCCGTGGTGCCGGACGACAGACGGCACCACGGAGCGTTCTCGTGTTCGTGACACCCGCCGCAGGTTCGGAAACTCCCCCGTCAACGGGCCGCGCAAAGGACTTGCACTTTCGTCTTGGAAGTGCAAAACTGCAGAGCGTGAAGACATCTGAGCGGACCCGACTGCTTCGCCGTCGCATGATCGCCACAGCCCGTCGTCGAACGATCTCCGATGGGCTGAACGGCTTCACCATCGAGCAGCTCTGCGAAGAAGTCGGCGTGTCCCGTCGCACCTTCTTCAACCACTTCGCCTCCAAGGAGGACGTCGTACTCGGCATCGAACTCGGCGTCGAAGACGGCCTGCTGACCGCGTTCGCTGCCGGAACGGCCGTCGATCCAGATCTCGCCCCCATCGATGCGGCAGTCGCCCTGGCCATCGAGCACCTGCACGTCGTCGGCCTCGACCGCGGCGAAGAATCCCTCATGCGGGACGTGCTGGATCGCGAGCCGTCCCTCGTGGCCCGGTTCGTGTCCGCGACCGACCGGCAGATGGAGCTCGTCGGGGACGCCCTGCGCTCCCGGTTTGGATGGACCGAACCGACCGACGACCGCGGACGCCTGGTCGCCGAGATCGTCGGCGCGCTCCTCAAGGCGACCGCCTGGCGGTTCTTCGCCGACGAGGACGGACCACCGTTCGAAGACACCCTCTGGACCAACTTCCGCCTCGTCACGGCGATGGCGACCTCGGACGGCGCAACCGTCCCGACCAGCACGCCGCTCGGAGCGGCCCACTCGACAAACGAACTGGAGCACACCCCATGAGCTCGACCAAGAGCGCGACACGAGCAGGACGGTCAGACGGACCGCTCCTGCTCACCCAGCGCCGCATCTGGACCATCTTCTCCGCACTCATCGCGGGGATGCTGCTCTCCAGCCTCGACCAGACCATCGTCTCGACCGCGATGCCGACCATCGTCGGCGAGCTCGGTGGTGTCGCGCACCAGGCGTGGCTGACAACGGGGTACCTGCTCGCGTCGACGATCGTGATGCCGATCTACGGCAAGTTCGGTGACGTCCTCGGACGCCGGAACCTGTTCCTCATCGCGATCGCCCTGTTCACGATCGCCTCTGCCGGGTGTGCCTTCGCCGGCGACTTCACACAGCTGATCGTGTGGCGTGCGGTGCAGGGCCTCGGTGGTGGTGGCCTGATGATCTTGTCGCAGGCGATCATCGCGGACATCGTCCCCGCCTCCCAGCGCGGCAAGTACCTCGGCCCGCTCGGTGCGATCTTCGGCCTCTCCGCCATCGGTGGCCCGCTCCTCGGTGGCTTCTTCGTCGACCACCTCACCTGGAACTGGGCGTTCTACATCAACATCCCGGTCGGGATCGCCGCGTTCTGCATCGCTTGGTTCGCGCTGACCCTGCCGACCAAGAAGGCCGAGAAGAGGATCGACGTCCTCGGCGTGCTCCTGATGTCCGCAGCCACGACGTGCCTGGTGTTCTTCTCCGAGTTCGGCGGAAACAAGGACCACGGCTGGGATGCGCTCGAGACGTGGGCCTGGTTCGCGGGCCTCGTCGTCGCCGCTTCGTTGCTCGTGCTCGTCGAGACCCGCGTCGAGGACCCGGTGCTCCCGATGTCCTTCTTCCGCAACCGCACCTTCCTGCTCGCGACCGGCATCGGTCTCGTGCTCGGTATCGGCATGTTCGCCGCCATCGGCTTCGTCCCGACGTTCCTGCAGATGGCGTCCGGCACCTCGGCCGCGGTCTCGGGTCTGCTGATGCTGCCGATGATGGTCGGCCTCATCGGGACCTCCATCGCGTCCGGCAACCTGATCTCGAAGACCGGTCGCTACCGCGCGTTCCCGATCGTCGGCACGATCCTCGTCGCGGCCGCGATGCTCTGCCTCACGCAGCTCGCCGCGGACACTCCGATCTGGCTGATCTGCGTGTACCTGTTCGTCTTCGGCGCGGGCCTCGGCCTGATCATGCAGGTCGTGGTCCTCGTCGCGCAGAACGCGGTGCCCGCATCGCAGGTCGGGACCGCCACCTCGACGAACAACTACTTCCGCGAGGTCGGTGCATCACTCGGCACGGCCGTGTTCGGTGCACTGTTCACCGCACGGTTGACCACGTCGCTGACCGACGTGTTCCGCGGCGCCGGCGGTTCCGCGACCGATGCCGCGTCCTCGGCGGGCAGCATCGACCCGGCGACCGTGGCGAAGCTGCCGGAGGCGGTACAGGACGGCATCGTCAACGCGTACGCCGACTCCCTCGCGCCGGTGTTCTGGTACCTGCTGCCCTTCATCGCCGTGGCGTTCCTGCTCGCCCTGTTCCTGCCGCAGATCAAGCTCTCCGACACGGCCGGCATGGTCGCTCGTGGCGAAGCCATCGGCGGTGCAGAAGCCGACGAACTCGAGAAGGCGCGACAGGACGCCACCGCCGGTGGCCACCCAGCCGCAACGGCAGCCCCCCCTCAGTTCCCGACTCCGTCCGATCCGGGGCGCTGCGCGACGAGTAGCCGGGACGCAGTGAGGAGGGCGCTGCGAGGCGCCCCCCCTCACTCCGTCCGTCGGACGCACCAGCGAGGACGCTCGACCCGCAGTCACATCAGCAGCCCCGACCGAATGAGAGAGAGCACATCATGGCCGCACCCCTCGGCATGCGCGTCCGGACCTGGGCGATGTCGACCCTCGTCACCCGCATCATCCGGGCACCGAAGGTGGAACTCACTTCCCGTGCCGTTCCCGACAACGAGATCGTGCACGTCCCCACCCGTCACGGTTCGATCCGCTGCTCCATCACGCGGCCTCCCGCTGACGCCCCCCCTCGCCGCGAACGGTGCCACGCCGCCGGTGGTCATCAACACCCACGGTGGTGGGTTCGTGATCGGGAACCCGCTGCAGGACAACCACCTCGCTCGAGGGATCGCGGGCGAAGTGGGCAGCGTCGTCGTGAACGTGGACTACAGCACATCACCGAGAGCCCGGTTCCCGCAGGCGTTGGAGGAGTGCTTCGACGTGCTCACGTGGGTCGCCCGCTCCGGGGAGACCATGGGGTGGGACGGTACCCGGATCGCGGTGACCGGCAGCAGCGCTGGTGGGAACCTCGCCCTCGGCACCCTCACGCAATCGACACGCGAGCACGGCCCTGCTGTTCGCGCTGCCGCCCTCATCGTTCCCGCCGTGGACCTGTCGATCCCGCCCGCCGGAGCGACCTTCCTGACCGAGAAGCCGTTCGTCAACGCCGCGATGCTCGAGATGGTCGACGCGGCCTACCCGCTGCCGAGCACGGACCGCAAGAACCCGCTCGTCTCGCCCGCTTTCCTCCCCGAGGCGGAGCTCCGCGCACTGCCACCGACCCTGGTCGTCACCGCGGAGTACGACACGCTCCGTCCCTCGATCGAGGAGTTCACCGCGCATGCTGTGGAGGTCGGTGCGCCGGTCGAGACCCGACGGTTCGACGGGGTCGATCACGACTTCTACTACGCCGGCTCCACCCCGAAGGCGACGCTCGACACGCTCATGGCCGCGTTCACCACGCACCTCCTCGAACACCTCCGCTGACCCGCGCGCTCCAGGGCATTGCAGCGCGGGCGGGCTCGTCAGCGGGAGATGATGCCCCGCGCTGCGCTCTCGAGGAGCATCGACGTGGCCAGCACCATGAAGCCCGCGAACCGTAGCACCGCGCTCGTGGTGGCGACCGCTGCCCAGAGCGGCAGCAACGGCACGCGCGCGATCGTCCCCGCTCGAGAACGGTGGATCTGCTGGTCGTACCCATCGTCGAGCTCCGCCGGCGTCGAGACGAACATCGCCGCCGTGGCGAGTGGTGCGGGGAGAAGCGTGGTCATGAGGTGTCCCTTCATCGGTGCGACTGGTGAACAGCATCAGCGCAGCGACACCCGCCGGCGTCGTTCCCCGGAACTGGAGAACCTGATGCAGATGGAGTACATGTTCGGCACCGGCCTCCCTCAGACTCAAGGGATGACCGTTCCGACGCCCAGTGTGTCCGCGACGCCGCGCCCGCTGTGGCTGCGCGCGCAATCTGTGCTCGAGCGCCTCCCGCTGTGGGTGAGCGTGACCGCGATGATCGTGGAACTGGTCGTCATCGTCACCGACGGCGATGGTCTGCTCGCCGGTGTCGGCGCACTCGTGACCCTCACCGGAGCGCTCGTCGCCGTCCGACTGCCGCAGGTCGGTCTCGCGTTGACGATGGCTGGCGTCGTCGTGGTGATCGTCGGAGGGCGGGACCCGATCGGTGAATGCACCGTCGTGGTGTTCGTCCTGTTCGCACTCACCCTGCGCGGCTTGCCGCCCACGCGCAGCACCGGGATCACGGCGCTGGCGATGGCCGTCATCTTCGGACTCGCGAGTTTCCTGTCCGCCGGCCGCGCGGTCGGTCTCGACGCCGTGGCGGTCATCGTCGCCGTCGTCGCCGGTGGTGCGGTGGGCGCGGCGCTGCGGCTGCAGCGCCAGTACTGGGAGTCACTCGAGCAGCGCACCCGCGACGCGATCGCGACGCGGGAGGCCGAAGCTGAGCGGCGAGTGGCGGAAGAGCGGGTCCGCATCGCCCGTGACCTGCACGACATCGTCGGCCACCAGGTCGCCGTCGTGAGCATGCACCTCGGCGCGGTCGAGGTCACCGCCGGCCGTGACGAGGCCGCGACCCAGCGGTCGCTGGTCGCGGCGCGCACAGCGGTGCAGTCGATCCTCAGTGACACGCAACGGACGCTGGCCATGCTCCGCAGCGACGACGCCGACGACGATCACGCGGGGCGCCCGACACCCGGCCTGTCGAGCATCGACGAGCTGGTCTCCTCGTTCCGGGACGCCGGCCTGTCGATCGACGTGCAGATCACCGACCAAGCTCGCCGAGCGCACGAGGCCGTCGGGGTGACGGTGTTCCGGGTGGCGCAGGAAGCGTTGACCAACGCGCACCGGTACGGTACCGGGGAGGCCGCGCTGACGGTGCTGACGGACGAGGCTGACCTGATCATCAGCGTCACGAACCCGGTCGCGTCCACGCCGCCGACCGCCCACGGCAGCGGGTACGGACTCGTCGGCATGCGCGAACGCGTCGAGTCTGCTGGCGGAACCCTGCAGCTCGGCGCCGACGATGATGTCTTCACCGTCACGGCACGGATCCCATGGAACGAAGGAGCAACCCCGTGACACGCGTGCTGCTGGTCGATGACCAAGAGATGATCCGGCTCGGACTGCGCACCATCATCGACGTGCACCCGGACTTCGCCGTGGTCGGTGAAGCAGGGGACGGGTTCGCCGCCCTCGCGTTCCTCCGGGACCACGATGTCGACCTCATCCTCATGGACGTCCGCATGCCCGGGATCGACGGCGTCGAGACGACGCGACGCATCCGGGAGCGGATCCCGTCCGAACAGACCCGCATCGTCGTCCTGACCACCTTCGAGCACGACGACACCGTCCTCGCCGCGCTCCGGGCTGGCGCGAACGGGTTCCTCGGCAAGGGCGTCGGACCAGCTGAGCTGATCGCGAGCCTGCAGGAAGTCATCGGCGGGGGGAGGTGCCCTGTCCGCAGCTGCCTCTGCCGCGCTCATCGGGCACGTCACCGACAGCCCGAGCCGCGTCATCGACGCCGACCTCGCCGACCGGTTCACTGCCCTGACAGCCCGCGAACGGGACGTCGTCCTCAGCATCGCAGAGGGCCACGACAACGACTCCATCGCAGCGGAGTTGTTCGTCTCACCGTTCACCGTGAAGACCCACGCGAGCCGTGCGATGGCGAAGGTCGGCGCCCGCGACCGGGCCCAACTGGTCGCCTATGCCTACCAAGCCGGTCTCATTTCCTGAACCGGCCGGCCTCGTCGCCTGAAGCGGTACCCGCCGAGGGAGGAAGTTCCGGGCCTGCTCAACGAAACGCGGCATCACGGCCAGGGCAGGAACCCCTCGGCTTGGATCATCCACCCTTCCTTCGGGAACGATCCCGTTAAGGCCATGAGCGACACAGCGGCGAGCAACGACCCGTTGCCGGGCAGGTATACGGGCAGGATCGAACCGATCTGTGCGTTGTGACCAACTGCGGAGTACGTGTTCTTGGCCTCGTCCCTGAGCAAGGCGTCGACGGCGAGATCCAGCTGTCCGGTCCGTGTAGCAGTCATGGCCATGACCGGGAAGTCCCACCCCCCAAGCCGAAGACCAGTCCCATGCCTCCCACACGCTCGTGAGCGTGGCGGCCATCAGGTCCTGATCGACGATCGGTGTCGGCGGCAGGAGACCGAGAGCGGCGAGGAGCGACGGGTGGTCGTCTCGCCGGAGATACGGATCCGTTGCGATCGCGGCGTAATGGCCGTCCAGGATCCGAGGCACAGCCAGTCGGGCCTGAACATCGGCCCAGTCCGCTCTCCGCGGGCGTCCTGACCGCTCCTGCCAACGCTGCGCGAGCTCCAGTCCCCACCACCAGTACACCAGCTCGAACGTCGGGTCCTCCGCCGTCGCAGTCTCGTAGAACTCCTGGGCAGGCATCAGGGGTGCGGGGGAGGTGGAACACACCGTCGCGCTCCTCGACGAACGACGCCATGAACGCGGCCGTGTCGTCTACGACCTGCGTGAAGTCGTCGAGGAGCTCCGCGTGGTGGTCACCTGCGGAGCTCGTCCACAGCAGCTCCAGCAGGTAGAGCAAGTGCGGCTGCTGCCAGATGAGGAGTGAGCCGGTGGGATCTGGGCTTTCACGTCCGTCCGGTCCGACCTGCTTCGGCCACCGCAGACCCTCGTACCCCTGCATCCGGGCGGTTTCCCGGGCTGAACCAGCGATCGACAGGTACCACGGGAGGCTCCGTGCGAGGAGTTCCGGCCTGCCCCAGGTGGCGAAGTGGGCTCCATGCCACAGGTGCATCTCGAGGTGGAACTTGCCCTGCCATGAGTTCGTGACGAGCCCCGTCTCCTGGGGAGGGAGGGTGCCGGCTGCGTGCACGGCGGTGAGGTACTGCGACAGCACCACGCGCCGCTCGAGCTCGCGGGCTCGTCCGTCCGTGCTGCCCGTGAAGTCGATCGCAGCACCGGACTGCCAGAACTCTGCCCAATGGTCGGCCGAGTCGGCAGCGACGACGGAGAACGGGATGCGCTCGTCGACCGGTTCGCCGGCGGCGTCCGAGCTGAAGGTCGCGACGATCTCGATCCGCTCGGCGTGCGACGACAACTCGAACGTGTGGGGTTCCGCTGCGGTGGTCAGCCCTGCCGAGCTGTGGCCGAGCAAGACGTCGTAGCTGGTGCCGTCGATCTCACGACGGAGGCGTGTCGTCCCTGGGTCGCTCGGCAGGACGTTGGTGGTGTGTCGGTCAGGATGCGCCCAGTCGTCCGTGTGGAAGAAACCGTCGCTCGGGTACGGGAACCGGACGCCGACCCGCAACAGACCTGCGTTGATCAGCGCAGACTCGACTCGGAACGCGACGGTGGCGGTGGTCGGCGAGGCGACGGTGGTCACCGTGACCCGTTCGCCTGCGAACTCGAACGTCGACGTGATCGTTCCGGTCCAGAGATCGAGGCGCTGCGACGGGTCCTGCAGGCCAGTAGGGTCATCCAGCCATGGGCTGTCTACCGTCTCTCGGAGGAGCAGACCGATCCGTCCCAGGTCGATCCGTTGCGGATTGGCGTTCAGCCATGCGCCGGCGAGATGGTCTGCAGGGAGCGTGCCCTGCATGGCGGCCTGCATGTCGAACTTGTCGGCGTAGCGCACCGTGCCCCGGCTGGTGGTGTGCTCGCTGAGGGCGTCGTCCAGCACGAAGCCGTTCGGGTTCGGCATCTCGTGCCAGCCCCAGTTGCTCATCGTGGCCGTGTTGATCACGGTGGGTCCGCGTGAGGCGGCCCCAGGGTCGCCTGCTGCTGTGGCGCGAGCCATGGCGGCGAGCGGGTCGTGGAACGTCGCGAACGTCTGCATCCCGGTGATGTCGCAGGTGTACGCGAAGTCACCGTTCCCGACGGTCAGGACGTGGTCGGGACGCGCCTCGGTGAGATGCACGTCGTGACGGGTGACGAGCGCGTGGCGGTCGATGCCGGTCATGGGCACTCCTGCGATGTCACGGTCACGGTGACGGGTGCCAGCCCAGCCGAGGTGGCGGTGACGGTGATCGGGCCTGCACCGGTCGGTCGGACGACCGCGAGGATCCGGCCGTCGAACGTGTGGTGGGTGTCGGTGTCGTAGCGTTCCGGGTTGTCAGGGCGGGCGCTGCCGAACCCCTGGAGTACTCCTGGGCCCTCGACGGTCACGGTGACGGGTCGGTTCTCGGTCGTCGCCAGGATGCCCTGCTCGTCGCGGATCTCGATGGTGACGAAGGACAGGTCGGTGTCGTCCGCACGGATCGTGGTGCGGTCCGGCACGACGTCGAGACGCCGTCGCTCCGAGGCGGAGACCACCTGACTGCGGGAGTGTTCTCGTCCGCCGGTGTAACCGATCGCGGTGATCTCCCCCGCGTGCGTACGGGACGTCGAATCGAGCGAGGAATGCGTGATCTCGGCCGGCGGGCTGGCGGCCTGCCGAGACTCCGTTGACGAGGATCTCGACCTCGTCGGCGTCGCTGTAGACCTCCACCTGTGTCATCGTCCCGTCAGGCACGTCGAAGGTCCAGCTGGAGAGGGTGTCGCTCCACGCCCACATGCCCTGACTGGTCGGACGGCCGAAGTGCTCGGGACGGAGAACGGCGATGTACGGTTCGTGGCGCAGACCGAACACCGTCTCCCGGTAGTAGGAGATGGTGCGGCGGTGACCGCTGATGTCGATGTCCCCGACCCAGGCCGTGATCCAGGGGAAAGGAGCCTCGAACGCGGGCGGCTCGTCGGTGTACTGAACGCGGCCGATACCGACTTCGCCGAGGTAGTCCCACCCGGCCCAGGTGAAGTCGCCGAGGACGTGCGCGTTGTCCTCGACGAGTCGCCAGTACCGGGCGATCTGCGGTGGGAAGGTCTCACTGCCCACGATCACCCGGTCCGGGAACAGGTCCTTGTCGACGACGTAGCGCGCGTCGCCGTAGTTCAGCCCTGCTACGTCGAGGACGGAGAATGACTCCTCCGTCTTCGACGTGACGAGCGGGGACGCGCTCACCTGGTTCATGAAGTCGGCCGCGGAGTTCATCAGGCCGTTGACACCGCCGTCGGCTCCGCCGGCCTGGTCGCCACCGCGGGCCTGCATCATCTGGACGACGTCGCGCAGCACCGAGACGAAACCGTTGATCCCGTTCGTGACGAACCGGGTGTGGTCGAGGGACCGGACCTTCTCCGCGAGTCTGCGGCCCCACTCGGATCCCAGGGGGATCACCGGTCTCGAGGATCTCGTTGCCGATGGAGTAGAAGACGACGCTCGGGTGGTTGTGGTCCTTCGCGACGAGCGCCTCGACGTCGCGCTCCCACCATTCGGGGAACGCCAGGGCGTAGTCGAAGGTGGACTTCCCCTCCGTCCACATGTCGAAGGTCTCGTCCATCACCAGCATCCCGAGGCGGTCACAGGCGTCCAGCATCGCCGGGCTCAGGGGGGTTGTGGGAACTACGGATCGCGTTGAAGCCGGCGCGCTTCAGGATCTCGATGCGACGTTCTTCTGCTCGTGCGATCGTCGCAGCACCGAGGATCCCGTTGTCGTGGTGGACGCAGGCGCCGCGGAGTTTCACGCTCTCGCCGTTGATGCGGAGGCCGTGTTCGGGGTCGAGTTGCAGCGTGCGGACACCGAACGGCGTCTCGCGGACGTCGAGCGGTTCGGCGTCGTCCTCCGTGCCTCCCGACGTGACGCGCGTTGTGGCCCGGTACAGCGTCGGCGTCTCCACGCTCCACAGGGACGGTCGCGTGACGTACAGGCGCTGTCGTGCGACCGCTGAGCCACCCGCCCGCACGGTCACCGGCGAACTCCCACGTGCTACGACCGCCCCCCGTCGCATCGGTGATGTCGGTCGCGACGACGACGGTCCGCGTACCGGCACTGTCGTTCCTGATCTCGGCGGACACTTCGACGACAGCGCGCGCGGGTTCGATGTCCGGGGTCGACACCCGGAGCCCGGCCGGTGCGATGTGGACCAGGTCGGTGACGTTCAGGGTGGTGTCGCGGTAGATCCCCGCGCCGGTGTACCACCGCGAGTCGTCGTGGGTGCGGGCATCGACTCGGATCGTGTTGGCTTCCCCCGTAGCGCAGGTACGGGTCGAGTTCGACCACGAAGGTCGAGTAGCCGGACGGTCGTTGTGCGGCGAAGGCTCCGTTGACGAACACCATGGCGTCCCGGTAGACGCCCTCGAACTCGACCGAGACGCGCTTTCCCCGGTACTCCGCCGGCACGTCGAACACCTTCGTGTACTCGTACGCTCCGCCGGGGAAGTAGGCGCTGCGTCCACCCTGGGGTTCGTCAGCCGAGCGCTCCCGCGTGATCGTGGCGTCGTGGGGCAGCGTCACCGGGACCCCGGCGTCCTGCGGGTTCTGGAGTTGCGCGTACGGGCTGACCTTCGGCCGGACGGTCCAACCCAGGTTGAAGGAAGTGGTGGTCATGCGAGTTCTCTCTGTCGTCCTTCGGCCTCGATCGCTCGAGGCGGTACCAATCGCTGCGTCGTCGGCTAGACGACGATGAGCTCGGTCGTGAGCGCTGCCCGCGAGCTGCCTCCGACCCAGATGTCGAACACGGTGGCGTCCTGGACCCAGCCCCCCCGTGACCGCGCTCCAGTAGCGGAGCTCGTCCGGGCCGAGCGTGAAGGTGACGGTCTTCGTCTCTCCGGGACCGAACGCCAGGCGCCGGAACCCCTTCAGCTCCTGCACGGGCCGGGAGGACGTGCCGTGGCGCTGGTGGATGTAGAGCTGCACCACCTCGTCCGCGGCGCGGTCGGAGGCGTTCGTGACCTGCACGGAGACGGTCGCCGTGTCGCCTCGAGCGACCTTGTCACGATCCGTCCGCAGCTGGTCGTAGGTGAAGCTGCCGTAGCTGAGTCCGTGTCCGAACGGGTAGAGCGGGGTCGACTCCTCGTCCCAGTACCGCTTGTCCTGGTCCTCGGGCTGGAAGGTCCGGAGGTGCGAGTAGACCATCGGCACGTGACCCACGTGGCGGGGCCAGGTGAACGGCAGGCGCCCGGCCGGGGACACGTCCCCGAAGACGACGTCGGCGACGGCGTCACCACCGCGACTGCCCGGATACCAGGCCTGGAGGATCGCCGGGACGTTCTCGTCCGCCCACCGCAGGTCGAGCGGTCGGCCCGACATCACGACCAGGACGACCGGCGTGCCCGTCGCCGCGATGCGCTGCAGCTGCTCGAGTTGCCGGCCGGGGAGGTCGAGCGTCGACCTCGAGGCGTTCTCGCCGATCTGGTTCTGCCGCTCCCCGACGACCACGACGGCGACGTCCGCATCCGCCGCGATCGCGACCGCGCGATCGATCTCCGCGTCGTCGTCGTGGTCGCCCGGCGTGTTCACCACGGTCGGGTCCGAGCGATCGAACATCGACGCGAACTCGCGGGACGGGATCCCCGCGCCCGGCGCGAACCAGACCTCGCCGTCCGCTCGCGCCGTGATCCCCTCGAGGATGCTGACGGTCTCGTCCGTCCCATGAGCGAAGACCCAGGGGCCGAGGGTGTCGCGCTTGCTCTCGGCCAGTTGCCCGATGACGGCGATGGAGCCGGCGGTGCTGGCGGCGAGCGGTAGGGTGCCGTCGTTCTTCAGGAGTACGATCGTCCGTTCTGCGGCGACCCGCGCCAGTTCGCGGTGGTGCTCGGTCGACAGGATCGCGTCGCTGGCCCCGGCGTCGACGTACGGGTGCTCGAAGAGCCCCAGGGCGAACTTGACCGCGAGGATCCGGCGGACGGCGGTGTCGAGGACGTCCTCGCTGACCAGCCCTTGGGCCACGGCGTCCGGCAGACGGGAGAACGCCGGGTCGAACGTGCACATCTCCATGTCCAGCCCGCTGGTGATCGCCCTCACAGCGGCCTCGGTGGGCGACGCCGCGAAGTGCTGGGTCTCCATGGACTTCACCGCGTTGGCGTCGGAGACGACGAAACCGTCGAAGCCGAGGTCGTCCCGGAGGAGGTCCGTGAGCAGGCGCGCGTTCCCGCTCGCCGGTACGCCGTTGAAGTCCATGTAGGCGCTCATGACGTTCTGCGCACCGGCCTCGATCGCCGCTCGGAACGGAGGCATGTAGACGTTGTGGAGTTCGGAATCGGACACCTCCACGTCGTCGTAGTCCCGGCCACCGCGAGCGGCGCCGTAGCCGACGAAGTGCTTGGGACCCGCGAGCACGTTCTCGGAGCCGAGATCGCCCTGGAATCCACGGACTTGCGCTGCGGCGACGGCCGCTCCGAGGTACGGGTCCTCGCCGGCGCCCTCGATGATCCGACCCCAGCGAGCGTCTCGGGCGATGTCGACCATCGGTGCGAACGTCCAGTGGATGCCGACAGCGCGGGCCTCGCGTGCCGCCGCGGCCTGCGATGCGCTGATCGTCCCTTCGTCCCAGGACGCGGCCATGGCGATCGGTAGCGGGAAGATCGTCCGGAGTCCGTGGATGACGTCGAACCCGAAGAGGAGGGGGATCCCGAGGGGTGCGGTCTCGACCGCGAGCTTCTGCAGCCGATTGGCCATGTCGGCCCTGGTCACGAACAGGACGGAGCCGGCGTGGCCGGCGGCGATCGCGTCCTCGACCATCTTCGGTTGCCGGAGGTACGCCTGGTGTTCCGGGGGGGAGCGAGTCGATGTCGAGGTCTGCCGGTGGCTCGCCGAACCCCGCCAGGTAGAAGTACTGGCTGAGCTGGCCCGCCTTGTCCTCGACGGACATCCGGCCGAGGAGGTCGTCGATTCGTTCATCGACGGGTCTCGCTGGGTCGAGGTGGGGAGCAGGGTACGTGCTCATGGGGTCGCTTCCAGGTCCACGGCGTTGCTGCGGGCGATGCCGCCCAACCAGGCGAGGCTCGGTTTGGGATGGCGGGAGAAGTCGGAGCGGTCGACGGCGATCAGTCCGAAGGTGGGTTCCCAGTGGCCCCACTCGAAGTTGTCGAGTGCCGACCAGTGCAGGTACCCGCGGACGTCGACGCCGTCGGCGACGGCCGCGAGCAGACCCGCCAATGCGCCTGTGGTGTAGGAGATCCGCTGGTCGTCGTCCGCCGTGGCGATGCCGTTCTCGGTGACGAGCGCCGGCACACCGGCGACGTCGGCTGCATGGCGCAGGGCGATGCCGAGCGATTCCGGCCGGTAGGCGTCACCGGTCAGGGTGTTGTCGGGGTGCGGGGCTGCGGTGACGAGACCGTTCTCGTCGACCTCGCGGGTGGAGTACGCCTGCACTCCGATGAAGTCGTCGCCGCGAGCCGCCTCCAGGTAGAGGTCTTCGCGTGCGTAGCGCTCCCGCTCGAGGTGCTCGGCGTTCTCGGGTGTCGCCCACAGGTTGAGGCACGCGACTGTCCACCCGACGTTCGCGTCGGTCCGCTGCCGCAGCACGTCCCGCGCGGCGTGGTGCGCCTGGACGAGCCGCTGCCCGACCTCGAGGGTCGGTGCGGGGATGACGACTCCCTGCCGGGTCTGCACGGTCGGTGTGGCGAACGCGGGGACCGCGTCGGGGTTGATGGCTCGGGACATGAGCACCATCAGCGCGAGCATGTTGGGCTCGTTGATCGTGCAGACCCACTCCACGCCGTCCAGGATCTCAGCGACGCGGGAGACGTACGCCGTGAAACGGGCGATGGCTGTGTCGCCGAGCCAGCCGCCTTCCTCGACGAACCACCGCGGCGCCGTGAAGTGGTGCAGGGTCACCACCGGAGTCAGGCCGAGCCCGATCGCCGTGTCGATCATGCGCCGGTAGTGCGCGAGTTCGGCGACCGAGAACTGGCCCGGCAGCGGCTCGATGCGCGCCCACTCGACGCCGAAGCGGTAAGCGGTGAGGCCGGCGTCGGCCAGCAGCCGCATGTCCTCCTCGAAACGGTGGTAGCTGTCGACCGCGTCACCGCTCGGCCCGAAGTGCGGCATCATCTGCTCGTACGTCCACCAGTCGCTGTTGATGTTGTTGCCTTCGACCTGGTGCGGCGCGGTCGACGCGCCCCAGAGGAAGGACGTGGGGAGTGTGCTCATGGAACGCGGTCTTCTTTCGTCGTGGACGGTGGACGGTGGATGGTGCCGACCCGTCCCGGCGGTCGTGTCGGCGTCACCGCGGGACCTCGATGCTCGTGGTGGACTCGAGTGAGCGCCGGCCGAGGCTGATGGGCAGGATCGCCGCGGCACCGAGAACAGCACAGACGCCAGCAACGATGTAGACGGCCGTGTAGTTGCCGACCGCGATCGCCACCACGGCACCTGCCAGGAAGGGGCCGACGGCCTGGGGAATCTGGTTGGCGAGGCCCAGCGTGGACAGGAACCGTCCGTTCTGGTCCTCCTCCTGCGGGAGGACGTCCAGCTGGACTGCCTGGTCGACGGCGCCGTAGACGCCGATCGCGAAGGACCCGAGGATCGAACCGAGGACGAACTGCGGGATGCTGCCCGTGGTGCCGACGATCAGGGCGGCGACGCCGATGAGCAGCGCACTGACCAAGAGGAAGGGCTTGCGGCTCCCGACCTTGTCGGACACCCAACCCGAGCCGATCGCTCCGATGATGGAGGTGGCCACACCGGCGACTCCGGTCAACCACTCCTCCGACTGCTGCCGCGTCCAATCCGAGGCGCGACGTGAGCAGGAACACGGAGTAGATGCTCGTGAATGCGAGGGAGAGGAAGACGAGCGCCTTGCTGAGCCACACCCACCCGAGGTTCGAGTACTTCCGCGGGTTGAACCAGAACCCGTTGAAGATCTCGCTCATCCGGACGGCGACCTTCGGAGTGGTGACGACCTCGTCTCGCATCACGAGGACGAAGACGAGGCCGCCGATCAGCGCGAGGGCGCCGGGGACGAGGAACATGGCAGCGGGGGGACTCGTGCAGTTGTGTGGCGACGAGGATGCCCATGATCGGGCCGATGTAGGTGATGGATCCGTTCAGGCCCATGACGCGGCCGCGCTGGTTCTCGGGGAGTTGGTCCCCGAAGAACGCGAGGATCATGATCGCGGTGATCGTGTACCCGATGTAGGCGACGGTCCACCCCGCGATGAGCGCACCGAGACTCGGAACGACGGCGATGATGACCGAGCCGGCGGCGCCGGTGGCGATCCCGGCCAGCAGCCACGGCCGCCGGCGCCCCCCAGGCGGAACGCGTTCTGTCACTCAGGACGCCGACGAGTGGCGTGATGAGGATGACGATCGCGCAGGGGATGCCGATGGCGAGCGACAGCGCGGTGTCACGGGACTCCGGCGCGAGGTCCTGGATGCGAACCGCGAGCGAGTAGGACGACGGCGCCACGAAGGCGATGTACAGGGTGAGTTGTGCGATGAGGGCCGGCAGGATGCGGCGCTTCGGCATCCGCCCCTGGTCGCCTCGTGCGGATGGAGTGGAGCTCGCCATGCCCAGCTCCTCGGCAGCACGCTCGAAGGCGGCTCCCGCGGTGCCCGAGGCGTTGGGGGGGAAGGGACGTCGGATCGGGCGCGTCTGTCATTTCATAACCTCGTTGTTGTGAAGAAGAGAGCCAACTCGCGGTCCGCCGGACGGAGGAACGTCGCACCACAGCGAACGACGCCAATCTAGCGACCACTAGATAAGACCTAGTGGTCGCTAGATTAGCGCGGCTCCTGCTGCGAATACAATGGGTCCGGACAACAAGTCAGGGAGTAGCACGTGACGACAGCACCCCCCCGGGGAGAAGCGGGCGCAGACCCGTCTCGCTCCCGAGGTCCGGCGGCGCCAGATCGTGACCGAAGCCACGCGGCTGATCTCGGTCGCCGGCTTCAACGCCGTGTCCCTGACCGACGTCGCTGACGCGTGCGGTATCCGCGGCCCCTCGGTCCTCCATCACTTCCCGTCGATGAACGACCTGCTCGCGGCCGTGCTGGCCTACCGGGACGAGGTCGACTCGACGGACCCGCCCGCCTCGGACGCGATCTCCACGCCGGATTCGGTCAAGGTCTTCCTCCGGGGGGAGGGTGCTGCGCAATCTCGAGCGCGGTCAGCTCGTCCGGCTCTACGTCGTGCTCGGCGCGGAGGCGGTCGATCCGGCACACCCTGCTCACCAGTACTTCGTCCGACGAGAGCAGTCGACGTACGAAGGCTTCGAGCGACTGGTCCGGTGGAAGACGCACCCCGACCTCGCTGCGCGGGAACTGCTCGCGTTCTGGACCGGGCTCGAGCGCCAATGGGTCATGGACCCGTCGGTCGACTTCCTGGCGGTCTGGGACAACTTCGCGGACCGGTTCTTCGTCGCGTCCTGAGTGTCCGTGCGCGAGCCGCACGACTTTCGGTGTGGACGGCCCCCCAGCGGATCACGCTGGGTCGACACCGTCCGCAGCACCGGCACCGGGGGTCCACCGCAGGATCCGCTCCGCGGTGCCGCCGAGGACGGCATGGCGCTCCGCGGCACCCAGCTCGGGGTTGTCACGGACGGCGTGGAGCACCTCCGACCAGCGCAACCCGGGGAGCGCGGTGTGGTCGCCCGCCCACATGATGCGTTCTGCTCCGAAGGCGTCGAGCGCGCGGCGCAGGTGGGGACGCGTCCCGAGGAACGGGTACTGCTCTGACCCGAACACCACCTGCTCGTGGCTCCACTTGAGGGCGACGTTGCCGTGTTCGGCGAGCGAGAGGACGGCGTCGAAGGGGTGCGTCCTCCCGTCGCCGGGCTCTGCGCTCGGCGACGGGACCGGCAGTCCGGGTTGCGGCATGCCGCAGTGGTCGATGACGACCGTGAGGGCCGGGAACCGACGAAGGTACCCGCGGAGGAGGGCTGTGCGACCCGGAGTGTAGACGAACACCGGAAGTCCCACGTCGGCGGCGAGGCCGAAGAGACGGTCGCAGGATCCCTCGGCGAAAGCCCTGGCGGCCCCCTCCGACCACGTCGGCAGGACCCGGAGCGCCTTGACGTGGGGTTCCGCCGCGAGCGCGGGGACGAGCCATGACAGACCGTCGTCGTCCGGATCCACACGCACGACGGTCGCGAAACGGTCCTCGTGCAGGAGCGCGGCGGTCTCGGCCGTCGGGAAGGCGCTGCGCCAGGCTCCGCCGGGCAACCGTCGGCCGGGCTCGAAGAAATCCGGGTGCCCGTACGGGTGCCGTGCCCAGAACTCGTCCACGAGGACCGAGTCGATGCCCAGTGCGTCCATGGAAGCGAGGGTGGTGTCGATCTGGCCTGGCCCCAGGTGCAGCTGCGAATCGATGATCCGCATCACAGAGACCCCGCGGTCACCAGTTCCAGCTTGACGACCATCGGCTTGTCGTACCCGGGGGGCGTCGGCGAAGTGGTTGAACTCCGTGACCGGGATCACCACGGTCGCCTCCGGGCCCGCGCCCTTCGGCGTCATGGACATGCGGTAGGTGTGCGCGGTGACACCGTCAGCGACGATGCAGCGTTCGATGACGCCCATCTCCATGTCGTAGGCATCGCGGAACCCCTTCATCTTCGACTGGTACGCGCTGAACACCTCCGGAGCATCCCCGCTCATCGCGATCATCTCCGCATCGGGGTGGTACAGCTCGTTCGACCACGCGACCCAGTCCGCGTACCCCGGCTTCCACGCGTCCCACGCCTCGTACAGTCGATCCTTCGCCCGCTCCGAGAAGCTCTTGGTCATGACGCTCTTGTCCATGGTTGCTGTCCTTTCATCCGGAAGTCGATGAACCGAGCGTTCCAGCGGAACACCTGGCGTACCTAGTCCGAGTGGAGCGGCCGATCTCATCGGAAGGGAGTACGCACGGAACACGTCCGGGTCTACGATCCGCGATCGAACACGACCGACCGGGCGCGGGCCTGGCGTCCTGACACCGGTGGCTATGCTCGATCCCATGGCGGAACGGGGCGCGTACGCGAAGGGCATCGAGAAGCGCAACGCGATCCTGGCGACCGCGCTCGAGGTCATCGCCGCGCGGGGGGTTCCACAAGACGACGGTGCGTGACCTCGCCGAAGCGGCCGGTACGAGCACGTCCGGCCTGCTGCACTACTTCGGGACGAAGGAGGAGCTCTTCATCGAGATCCTGCGTCGGCGCGATGCCGACGCCGCGGCACAGGAGCCACCAGCCGTCCCGGGTGAGATCGAGGGGCTCATCGACATCGGCAGGCGGAACGCCGAGGTGCCTGGGCTCGTGCAGCTCTACGCGCAGTTCTCGACGGCCGCGGCGGAGGAAGGCCATCCGGCTCGACCGTACTTCCAGGAACGTTTCGCCGAGTACCGGGAGCGGATCGGGAGGATGGTCGTCGCTGAGCAGGCCGCGGGGCGCATGCCCGCCTCCCTCGATCCCACGCGGTTCGCGACCATCCTCGCCGCGGTGACGGACGGCCTGCAGACCCAGTGGATGCTCGACGAGTCGATCGACATGTCCGCCCACATCCGGTACTTGTTCGAACTGGTCGGAGCGGATGTGGAGCACGGTCGGTCCTGAAACCAGGACAACGTTTGAGTTTGAAACTCGAACGTTGTACGGTATCGAGGCACGCTCACCGTAGAGCGCCTCCTCGAAGGAACCCGACCATGACGACGACGTCCGACCGCAGCTCCGAGCCACCCGTCCTCGGCGGGACGACCGAGCCTGCTCCCCTCGTGCGTGGGACCATGCGCCGCCTCCTGGCGTGGATCATCCCGGCCAACATCAGCCTCTTCCTCATCAACGGCGCCGTTCCCGGTGTCCTCCTGCCACTCCAGCTCGAGCAACTCGACTCGAGTGGCAAGGTGGCGTCCTTCGCGCTCGTGTCCACCATCGGTGCCGTCGTCGCGATGATCGCGCAGCCGGTCGCGGGTCTCGTCTCCGATCGCACGCGATCGCGGTTCGGGAAGCGCGCCCAGTGGATCCTCGGCGGAGCGATCGTGGCCGGGCTCGCCCTGGTCGGCATGGGCTCGGCCAACGGGATCGTGCAGGTGACGATCTCCTACGTCATCCTGCAGCTCGCCATCAACTTCATGCAGGCGCCACTGAGCGCGATCCTGCCCGACCGCGTACCGCGGGGAGCTCGGGGTACCTTCTCGGCGCTCGCCGGTCTCGGGGCGCTCGTGGGCGCTTCCGCCGGTCAGGTCGTCGGGGCGACGTTCGCGCGGTCGGTCGGCACGGGGTACGTCATCTTCGCCGGCCTCGTCGTCGTCGTGCTCGCCTCTTCCTGGTCTTCAACCCCGACCACCCGAGCAAGGACGCCGACCGCGAGCCGTTCTCCGTCAGCCTCTTCCTGCACACGTTCTGGATCAACCCGGTCCGCCACCCGGACTTCTTCTGGGCGTTCACCGGCCGGCTGCTGCTCTACACCGGCTACTTCGGGGTACTCGGGTACCAGCTGTACATCCTGCAGGACTACATCGGACTCGGTGCCGACGCCGCGGCCGCCGTCCCCGTCGCCGGTCTCCTCAACCTCGCCGGCATCATCGTCTCGACGGCCGTCTGCGGGCCGATCTCCGACCGCTTCGGAGGTCGCCGCAAACCGTTCGTCTTCGCATCGTCGCTCATCGTGGCGATCGCGCTGGTCATCCCGATGGTCTCGCACACCTACGGCGCATGGCTGCTGCTCTCCGCGATCGCCGGGGTCGGGTTCGGCGCGTTCAGCGCGGTCGACCAGGCGCTCATGGCCGACGTCCTGCCCTCGGCGAGCTCGTACGCCAAGGACCTCGGCGTGGTGAACATCGCCGCTACCCTGCCACAGGTCATCGCCCCCCGCCGTCGCCGGCGCTGTCATCCTGCTCTTCGGCGGGTACCTCGCACTGTTCCCGATCGGGATCGTGCTTTCCGTCCTCGGCGCTTTCGCCGTCTGGTTCATCAAGGGAGTCCGATGACCACCCAACCCACCGTCCCCCCGACCGAGGTCTCGGTCAGCCCCGCCGACGCGGTCGACGCGCTCACCCTCGAACAGCAGGCGGCGCTGAGCAGCGGGGCCGACTTCGTCGCCACGAAGGCGCTCGGCGCCGTACCGTCGGTGACGATGGTGGACGGCCCGGCGGGTCTGCGCATGCAGGACCTCACCAAGGGTGCCGACCACCTCGGGCTCCGGCCGAGCCTCCCCCGCGACCGCGTTCCCGTCCGGTACGGGGCTCGCACAGTCGTGGGACCCCGAGCTGGTCGGACGGGTCGCACGCGCCATCGGCACGGAGGCCCGCGCCGCTGGGGCGAACGTCGTGCTCGGCCCCGCGATCAACATGAAGCGTGATCCCCGCGCAGGGCGGAACTTCGAGTACTACTCCGAGGATCCGCACCTCACCGGCGTGCTCGCCTCCTCCTACGTCACGGGGTTGCAGAGCACCGGCGTCGGCGCGTCACTGAAGCACTTCGCGGCGAACAACACCGAGCACGAACGCTTCCGGTCGAGTTCCGACGTCGACGAGCGCACGCTCCGCGAGATCTACCTCCGTGCCTTCCAGCGGGTGGTGCAGGACGCCGAACCGTGGACCGTCATGTGTTCGTACAACCGCCTCAACGGCGTCCCCGTCGCCGAGAACCGGTGGCTCCTGCACGACGTGCTGCGCGCAGAGTGGGGGGTTCACGGGCGCCGTGGTCAGCGACTGGGGAGCCGTCGACGACCGGGTGGCGTCCGTGCACGCCGGAGTCGACCTGGAGATGCCCGCCAACAGCGACGGGTCCCACGACCGCGCCCTCGCGGACGCAGTCGAGAACGGCCTGATCGACGCCCGCGAGGTTCGTGCCGCCGCCGAACGCGTCGCAGAACTCGCGATCCGGACGCACGCCGCGGCTGACGACATCGCCTGGGACGAGCAGCAGCACCACGACCTCGCGCGGGAAGCAGCAGCAGCCGGCATCGTCCTCCTGCAGAACGACGAGACGCTCCCGTTGTCCCCCCGGAGCATCCGTGGCCGTCATCGGCCACTTCGCCACCGTCCCACGTGCGCAGGGTGGGGGGGGAGCTCCTTCGTGAACGCTCTCCGGATGGAGGTGCCGCTCGAGGAGATCCGCAAGGCCGCTTCGTCCGCCACGGTCGCATGGGCTCAGGGCTTCGATCCTGACGACCCCGGGGTGTCCGAGCGCCTCCGCACCGAAGCGGTCGCCGCCGCACGGGCAGCGGACGTGGCGGTGGTGTTCCTCGGCCTCGCCGGCACCCAGGAGGCCGAAGGCTTCGACCGCGATTCGATCGCGCTGCCCGCGGACCAGCTCGCACTCCTCGCCGCGGTCCGCGCTGTCCAACCCGACGTGGTGGTCGTCCTCTCGCACGGCGGAGCGCTGGAGCTCACCGCGGTGACGGAGCAGGCCTCCGCGATCCTCGACGCGCCGCTGCTGGGTCAGGGCGCCGGCGGGGCGATCGCGGACGTCCTCTTCGGCGTCGTGAACCCGTCCGGTCGGCTGGGCGAGACGCTTCCCGAGCGTCTGCAGGACGTGCCCGCTTTCGGCAACTTCCCCGGCGAGCACCTGCACGTCCGCTACGGCGAAGGGCTCTTCGTCGGGTACCGCTGGTACGACGCTCGGGACATGCCCGTGGCGTTCCCCTTCGGGCACGGCCTGTCCTACACCTCGTTCGACTACTCCGACCTCGAACTCGACGTCCAGCACAACGGAGTCACCGCTCATCTGACCGTCACCAACACCGGATCTCGAGCGGGCCGGGAGGTCGTCCAGCTCTACACCGGACTCGACCAGTCGACCCACGTCCGGCCGGTCCGGGAGCTCAAGGCGTTCACGTCGGTGCACCTCGAGCCCGGCGAACAGCGGCGTGTCCGTCTGCACGTCCGCCGTGACGACCTGGGCGTCTGGGACACCCGGCTCGCCCGCTGGACGATCGAGCCCGGTTCCTACCGGATCGACATCGGAGCATCCAGCCGGGACGTCCGCTCCACGGGGCACGTCGACGTCGCCGGTGAGCCCCGTCGCGTGCACCTCACCCTCGAGTCCTCGATCGAGGAGCTCCTGCAGGACCCGGTCGCCGGTGCGGCGTTCAAGCCGATGCTCACCGGCGCCTTCGGCGGCGGTGACGACACTTCCGCGCACGGAACCGGGATCGACATCCTCAGGATGATCGGCAGCACGCCTGTCCGTCGGTTCGTGGCGTCACTCGGCGGTGCCGAGCAGCTCGGCATGATCCAGCACGTCCTCGACCAGGCGAACGCAGCGCACACCGACTGATGCGTCGCGAGCGACCAGGGCTGGCAGCAGTCGCTGCCGGCCCTGGTCGGGTCGGGCACGCAGCACAGCACGCGCGGCTGCGCCGCGTGGTCGTTAGGCTCCGTTGGGACCGTGAGGAGCCTCCATGACCGACGCCCAGCAGCACACCCGAGCGTCCCGCGTCGCCGCCACGCGGGAGGCGATCCTCACGGCCGCCGAACAGCTCTTCGGCGAGTACGGGATCGCTCATGTGTCGAGCCGGCAGATCGGGGGAGGCGGCCGGGCAGGGGAACACCGCTGCCGTCGGCTATCACTTCGGTGGCAAAGCAGAGCTCATCCGCGCGATCCTCGCCCGACACCAAGGCGCCATCAACGCGCTCCGACTCACAGAACTGGAACGAGTCGAAGGGTCCGACGACATCCGAGAATGGATCGCGTGTTTCGTGCGTCCGACCACGACGCACCTCGAGTCCCTGAACTCCCCGACCTGGTACGGCCGGTTCAGCGCACAGGTCGCAACCGATCCCGCATGGGCCGACATCGCAATGGACGAAGCGAGAGAAGCGCCCGGTCTCATGCGGATCGCGCACGGCATACAGCGATGCCTCCCGGACCTCCCGGCCCGCGTCCGCGCTGAACGGATGACGATGGGCCGGATCCTCCTGACCCAGGTCATCGCCGAGCACGAGCGCGCGCTGGAACGGGGCGGCGCTCGCATCTGGACGGACTGGCCCGCGGTGGCGGACTCCCTCGTCGACGTCGTGTCGTCCCTGTGGCTCGCCGAAGCGCTGGTGACCGGACGTGCTGCCGGGCCGGCGCCGGCGTGAACCCAGGTCCACCGTTCGGGGGGGACCCCCCCGTTCGTGGCACGTGGAAGTATCCCGAGAATTTAAATCATGCGTTTGATTCACTGATGGCTCCGAGGTTGACTGGTCGGAGCGGCAACACCTGTTGCCGCCAGACCCATCGCGAGGAGCACGATGACGGACATCGCCACGGACAGCACAATGAGCGAGACCGAGTTGGACGCGCTGCGCGCCCGGTACCGGGTCGAACGAGATCGACGCGTCCGCCCGGACGGGCTGCGGCAGTACCAGGGCACACGCGGGGCCTTCGGGTACTGGGCGACGGACCCCTACACGCCCCGCACCGACCGGCCGGAGAAGACCGACCGCGTCGAGGTGCTCGTCGTCGGCGGTGGGTTCGGTGGACTCCTGACCGGTGCCCGGCTGCGGCAGGCGGGCTTCACCGACATCCGCATGACCGAGGAAGGGGGGCGACTTCGGCGGGACGTGGTACTGGAACCGGTACCCGGGCATCCACTGCGACATCGAGGCCTCCGTCTACATGCCACTGCTCGAGGAGGTCGGGACGGTCCCCACACGGCGGTACGCACCGGGGGGAGGAGATCCGGCAGCACGCGATGGCGATGGCACGGCACTTCGACCTGTACGACGACGTGCTGTTCCACACCCGTGTGACGGAGCTCCGATGGGACGACGACGCAGCCGAGTGGGACGTCCGGACCGACCGCGGCGACGCGATGCGCGCCCGGTACGTGATCGTCTCCTCCGGATCGCTCTCCCAACCGAAGCTCCCCGCCATCCCGGGCATCGAGACGTTCACGGGTCACACGTTCCACACCAGCCGGTGGGACTACGGCTACACGGGTGGCGACCAGACCGGCGGGATGACCGGCCTCGCCGACAAGCGCGTCGCGGTCGTCGGGACCGGTGCGACCGGCATCCAGGTGATCCCCCCTCGTCGCGGAGGACGCCGAACACCTCACGGTGTTCCAGCGCACCCCGTCGAGCGTCGACGTCCGCGACAACCGCGACCTGCCCGCGGACTGGACCACGGGCCTCCCGACCGGATGGCAGCAGGAACGCATGGAGAACTTCCTCGCGGTCGTCTCCGGCGAGGAAACCGACGTGGACCTCATCCAGGACGGATGGACCTCCACCGCGGCGCTGCAACGCACGATGCTGACCGGGCAGACGGAGGACACGCTCGACCCGGAGGAACGCGACCGGCTGATCGAGATCGCGGACGCCCGCAAGATGGACCAGATCCGAGCGCGGGTCGACTCCGTCGTCACGGACCCTGCGACCGCAGAGGTCCTCAAGCCCTGGTACCGGTACATGTGCAAGCGGCCGACGTTCAGCGACAAGTACCTGCAGACCTTCAACCGTCCGAACGTGACACTGGTCGACACCGCCGACACCGGCGGGATCACCGCGATGACCGAGACCGCCGTGGTCGTCGGCGACACCGAGTACGAAGTCGACGTTGTCGTCTTCGCCACCGGGTTCGAGACCGGCGTCTCCGGAGTGATCTCCGGGACACTGCCCGTCCACGGCCGGGACGGCACGCAGCTGCTCGAAGCGTGGGCGCGAGGCCCGCGGACGCTGCACGGATTCGTGTCCCACGGGTTCCCGAACCTGTTCCACCTCGGTGCGCTGCAGAACGCGAACTCGGTGAACTTCGTCCACATCCTGCAGGAGCAGGCGACCCACATCGCAGCGATCCTCGAGCACGCTCGCGACGATGGCGCCCGGCAGGTGGAACCGACGGTGGAGGCCGAGGACCGGTGGTTGGCGACGATCCGCGATGTGGAAGTGGACAACGCTGCGTTCCTGGCGGAGTGCACGCCCGGCTACTACAACGGTGAGGGCACCCGGAAGCGCGGCGGCGGCGGGTACAGCCCCGGCCCGGTCCGGTTCCACGAGCTGCTCCGGCAATGGCGGGAGTCCTCGATCGACGAGGTCCTGGTGCCCGAACTCGCCGTCAGCGCCTCCTGATGCGCCAGCTGTACACGAGCGGTACACCGTGGGAAGGAGCCGCGCGATCCGGCAGAGTACGAATCGGCGCGGTGCTGACGATGTCGGCGGCCGCAGCAGTCGTGCTGTCGGGCTGCGCTGCGCCCGCGGACCACGCGGCCCCGGCTACAGCGCGCACGGACGACCGGACAGCACGCCGCGTCGTCCAGGTCGCGCCTGCACCGGAAGCCGGCACCGGGTACGGACCGCTGCTCGAAGGGCCGACGTTCGCTGCTGACGGGCGACTCATCGCCGTCGACGTCACCGCCGGAACCGCGCGGCCGAAGGTCGTCCGGATCGACCTCGACCGCCGGAAGGTCACGGCGTTCGGGGACGGTGCGGGGCTCGCCGCGCCGACTTCTGCGCAGTCCAACCCGCGCGACGGCCGATTGTACGTCACCGACTTCGCAACGGGGAAGGTCGTCAGCCTGGACGGCCGGGGCGGTGGCCTCCGCGTCGAGTTCGAGGGCCCCGTCGACGGCCGGCCCATGCAGCCGGACGACTTGACCTTCGACCAGGACGGGAACATGTTCGTCAGCGATGCGGCAGGGAATGCTGCATCGACGGAGGACCCTGTCGGACGGGTCGTTCGGATCGACGCTGCTACCCACCGCGCCACGGTGGTGCTCGACGGGCTCGCGTCGGCGAACGGAATCGCCTTCGACGAGGACCACCGTGGGCTGTGGGTGAGCGAGTACAACCGCAACCAGATCGACCACGTCCAGCTCGACGCCGAACACGAGGAGGCGACGGCGGTGTATCCCGCCATCCGGCCTGACGCCGGGGCGAGCCGGGTCGACTCCGTCGCCGTCGATGCCGCCGGCAACGTCTACCAGGGGTACGAAGGGAAGCCCGTGATCGATGTCTTCAGTCGCGACGGTGACCCGGTCGCGCAGGTCACCGTGCCCAGTCACGACCGGCGAGCCGTGACCTCCGCGACGAACCTCGCGATCAAGCCGGGGACGACCGATGCGTACATGACGGTGAGCGGCCCGGGTGGGTCGTTCGTGTACGAGTTCCGCGCCTACGGCAGGGGTACGCAGCAGTCGAACGGCGGATGACCAGACCTCGGACTTTCGTCAGGAGACGAGCCAGCGAAGCCTGAGCTCGTCCCGGAGCACTCCCGGTGCCCCCCGGCGACTCGCGTGCAATGCCCGCGACCAGCCTACGGGCCGCCACCGGCCGGTCGGTGATGACGCCGTCCAGGCCCGCCCTGAGCAGGACCCGGATGCGCACGTCGCTGTTCGCCGTCCATGCATAGACCGCCCGTCCGTCGCGATGGGCCCGACGGATCATCGCCGATGTGATGGACGCCTGTTCCACCGCGTAGAAGTCGACGGGGAGCTCCGGGAGTGGACCGACGTGTGGCCCCACAGTCAGGCCGACACGGTGCTCCGGGTGCTGCTCGAGCATCTCGTGCACGACCGTCGGGTCCAGCGAGTGGAACCACGTGCCGGGCGGTAGGCCCACACGATCGAGCTGCGCAAACAGGTCCCGCACGGATCCGCCGTTGGTCGCTGCCGTCACCTTGAGTTCGATGAGCAGCGGCATGCCGAGCTGTCGTGCGTGCTCAACGTAGGCGGTCATCGTCGGGATGGTGTCGGCGCGGCCGTGCATCCGGACGGTTGTGCTCGTGACTGCAGCGGTCGACATGTTCGGGATGTCCTCGTCCCGGCCTGCGAGCACGAGGAGGTTCGTGTCGTGACTCGCGACGAACGTGCCGTCCCGCGTCTGCTGGACGTCGACCTCCACACGGTCCGCATGCAGGGCAGCCGCCGCTTCGAGGCCCGCGATCGTGTTCTCCGGACCGCCACGATCGTGCCCACGATGGGCGATGACCGAGGCGCCTCCTTCTGAGCCGACGACGGACGGGGGGGACGGCAGGTCGTGACACGGCGGGCGAGGGAACGAGGAGCATGCTGCAGCCCAGGGTGACGACCATCCCCACCGCCACGAAGCGGCCAGACGCCGAACGCCGGACGTGGACCCGTTCGTTCACAGCGGGTGGCCGTCCGACTGTTGCCCGGACGGTCCCCACGAGGGACAGGGCGACCGCCTGCGCGACCACGACCGAGAGAGCGGACAGGACCAGGACCGGGAGGACATCGACCGCTTCCTGTACCCGCACGGACGGGACGAGTCTCATCAGTGCAGTCGAAGTCCGGATGACCAGCGAGTTGACGATGGTGGAGCCAGCGAGCAGCACCGTCACCTGACCTGCGACGGCGAGACCACCGCGGCGTGTGGCTCGGAGGCTGGCGATGATCCCTGCGGCCGGCCCCTGCCCAGCGACGATCATGAACGCCGGAGCGAGAATGAGACGGAGGCTGACGAAGACGACCAGGGCAGCGAGGGTGCACCAGAGTGTCGCGCTGAGCGGCGCCTTGAGGAATTCCCGCCCGATGAACGGTGGGACAGCGAGTCCGCCCGTGAGCGGCGCGAACACCGCGATCCCTGCTAGGGGCTGCAACACGGCGAGCTGTAGCCCGGTCACGACCACGCCCGGGCGGAGGAACCGTCGAGCCGAAGCCAGGGTTCCACGCGCCGCTGCTCGGACGGACAGCGGCTCACCTGCGAGTTGGAGGTCGGCAACCGTCAGGACGAGGACGGCCCAGCAGAGGGTGGCGGCGAGCGTGAGACCCGCCGCGGTCGCGATCCCGGCGAGGGCGATCGGGTCACCGAGCAGGGCAGCGAAACCGGTTGGGGTCGCAGCCACCCCGTTGGCTCGGTGGTCGGTCGCGAGCGCGATCGACCACCGAGCCGCTGGACGCGCGGCCACCGCGATGACAGCGGAGGCCACCAGGAGCAGCAGCCACACGCGGGCCGGGACCCGGACCAGCTGGGTGAGCGTGTTGCGAAGGGGCGGCACCACGAAACGGACGGGACGCGCGTCGTGAGCTCGCACGGCGCCTCCCGTCCAGTCCGTGACCGTGTCGACTACTGGACCGACCATCCGCCGTCGGACGGCAGGACGACTCCGTTGAGGTTCGTGCCGTCGTCGCTGAGGAGGAACGTGATCGACGCGGCGAGCTGCTGCGCCGTCGCCACCGCCGGGATCGTCTGCAGGAGCGGCTGGAGCCGGGATGATCCCAGCTCGGACTCGAATCGGGTCGGGATGCCGGTTGCGACGCCGCCCGGCGCTACTGCGTTGATCCGGATGCCGCTCGGGCCGTACATGAAGGCGCTGTTCTTCGTGAGGCCGACGACTGCGTGCTTCGACGTTGTGTAGGCCACCCCGGCCGCGTTGCCACGCAACGCCGCCTCCGAGGCGATGTTCACGACCGAGCCGCGCCGAGCCGCGAGCATGGCCGGCAGCACCGCTCGGGTCAGGCGGAACATCCCAGTGACGTTCACGCCCATCACGCGCTCCCAGACGGCGTCGGACGTCTCGTGCAGTGGCGCCATCGTGTCGGTGATGCCCGCGACGTTGGCGAGTCCGTCGATGCGGTCGCCCGCGGCCTGGACCACGCGTTGGACGTCGTCCTCGCTCGTGATGTCACCGACCACGGTCACGACATCAGACCCGGGCAACTCGTCGACCAGTGCCTCCAAGCCGGCCGGGGCGATGTCTACTGCGACTACACGCCCGCCTTCTCGGGCGATGCGGGACGCGGTGGCGCGGCCGATGCCGCCGCCGGCACCGGTGACGACGACGGTCTGTCCCGCGAAGCGGCCCGGGACGACCACCTCTGCGTCGCCGTTCGCCGCCGCTTCGACGGGCATCTCTCCGCCGTTCGCCGCGAGGACCAGCCCGTCGATCGCGGCCTGGGGGAGCTGACCGTTCGAGAGTGCGACGAGCTGCTGTAGGGGCAGGCCACGTACGGGAGTGAGCGACTCGGGGTCGGTGCCGCCCTGGGCGAGGAGCTCGCGGATGAGCTCACCGCCGACGGGGTGGTCCAACCATGTGCCGACGGTTGAGGCGGCGGTGAGGATGGTGGTGTCGTTCGACATGATGTTCGTCCTTTCGTTGCGTGCCCCCCACCGTCCGGCTCTGCACGGGGCGACGCATCGTCGTCTCGGATCGATCGGTCTACTGCATCGGCAGTACGTGCGGCAGCGCTGGCGCAACACCGTCAATCGGCGACCGTGACGGACAGCGGTGCTGTGCACGAGGGTGGGAGGTCTGCCTCCTCGCCTGATCCGATCACCTGCGTCCCCCCGGAACCGATTGCCGCTCAGTGAGCAGCGGACCGTCGCGCCTACTGGTTGCGCTGGGAGAGGGGGGGGGGGATCTACTGCAAATGGAGTAGTTCGGACGCTGCAAAAGGAGGCCGTACCGAAGCGTTCCGCCCGGAATCGTTGACGTTGTTCGCACCTCGCGGACCACGACGACGAAGGAAACCGCATGTCCACGTTCCTGTCCCACCTCGGGCGCTTCAGTGCCCGGTTCCGATGGCTGGTGATCGGAGCGTGGCTCCTGATCATGGCCGTCCTGATCGGCATCTTCGTCGTCGGCAGCGGCATCGAGAAGGACGCCGCGACCACGAGCATCCCCGACACCAAGGCCTCGCAGGCGTTGGAGCGGATGAACGAGGAGTTCCCCTCCACGACCGGCTCGGACACCGCGTCCCTGCAGCTGGTGTTCCAACCGGAGTCCGGCGACGTCACGGACGCGTCGACTGCGAAACAGATCGAGTCGTTCCTCGCGAAGGCTGACAAGGTCGACGGAGTCCAGTCCGTCAGCGACCCACTGAACGCCGAACAGCCGTACATCTCGAAGGACCGCACGATCGCCGTCGCCACGGTGACCTACGGCGACCTGACGAAGGCCCAGCAGACGAAGTTCTACGACGCGGCCCTCGACCTGCAGGAGAACGCTCCTCCGGCGCTCGGCGTCGAGCTCGGCGGGAACCTGGTTCCCCTCGGCGCCCCGGCCACCGGCCCGGGTGAAGGCGCCGGCGTCATCATCGCGTTCATCATCCTCGCGATCACGTTCGGCTCGCTCCTCGCCGCGGGCATCAACCTCCTCGTCGCCGTCTACGGCGTCGGCGTCGGCCTGATCGGTGTCCTCGCCTACGGCGCGCTCACCCCGATCGGTGACAACGCGATCATCCTCGCGACCATGCTCGGCCTCGCCGTCGGGATCGACTACAGCCTCTTCATCCTGTCCCGCTTCAAGACCGAACTCCGCTCCGGACGGAGGGTCGACGACGCGATCGCCCGGGCAACCGGTACCGCCGGCACCGCCGTGGTCTTCGCCGGCATGACCGTCATCGTCGCCCTCGTCGCGCTCCTGGTCGCGAACCTCAGCTACATCACCGAGATGGGTGTCGCGGCCGCGTTCGCCGTCGCCGTCGCCGTCCTGCTCTCGCTCACCCTGCTGCCGGCACTGATGCGGTTCATGGGTGTGAAGGCCCTGTCGAAGAAGCACCGTGCGGCACTGCAGCGCGGGGAGCTCTTCACCGAAGACGGCCCGCAGAAGCGCGGCGTCCTCCGCTCGTGGGGCAGCTTCGTCGTGAAGCGCCCGATCGTGTCCCTCCTGAGCGGGGTGCTCGTCCTCGTCGTCGTCGCGCTCCCCATGCTCAGCATGAAGACCGCCTCCAACGTCCCCGGCGGGTCCGACCCGGAGTCCACCGAACGTACCGCCTACGACCTCATCGTCGGCGAGTTCGGCGGCATCCAGAGCCCCCCTGATCGTCCTGGCCGAGGGCGACGACATCACCTCGAAGACCGCCGTGATCGAGAAGGAACTCACCGCTCTCGACGGCGTGCAGCAGGTCGTCCCGGCTCAGGTCAGCTCCGACGGCGACTACGCACGGATCACTGTCATCCCGACCGAAGGGCCGATCGACGACTCCACCAAGGACCTGGTGCACCAGATCCGTGACGACGCGGACACCATCAGCGGAGCGCACCTCGAGGTCACCGGTGAGACCGCGATCGGCATCGACTCCGACGACCAGCTCGCTCAGGCGCTGGTGAAGTACGTCATCGTCATCGTCGTCATCTCGATCATCCTGCTCATCGTCCTGTTCCGATCGCTCCTCATCCCCGTGATCGCGACGCTCGGCTACCTGCTCTCCGTCGGCGCATCCTTCGGCGCGAGCGTCGCGGTGTTCCAGTGGGGCTGGCTGGACTTCCTGCCCGCACCGCAGGGTGACCCGATGCTGAGCATCCTGCCGCTGCTGCTCGTCGGAGTGCTCTTCGGACTCGCGATGGACTACCAGGTGTTCCTCGTCTCCCGCATCCAGGAGATGTACCGCAAGGGCCTCGACCCGAAGCAGGCGATCCGCGAGGGCTTCTCCCGATCCGGACCCGTCCTCGTCGCCGCCGCGAGCATCATGATCGTCGTCTTCGGCGGGTTCGCCACCGGAGAGTTCGCGATCGGCGCCTCCATCGCGTTCGGTCTCCTCGTCGGCGTCGCCGCGGACGCGTTCATCGTCCGCATGGTCCTCATGCCGGCTGCGCTGTCCCTCCTCGGACGCTCCGCCTGGTGGATCCCCAAGTGGCTCGACAAGGTCCTCCCCGACGTCGACGTCGAAGGCCACGCCCTCGACAAGCACGACGACGCGGCACCCGCCGCGCACGACCAGCCACGAGTCCTCGTCGGCTGACACTCCGAAGGGCCCCGGTGAACACACCGGGGCCCTTCGTCCTCCGCTCGTCGAACGAAAGTGGCCAGCTGATGCAGCACCCCGTCCGCCCCGAAGACATCCACCTCCCCCCCGACTCAGCCCATCGACATCACCGGCTACCTAGCCGCGGAAGCAGCCCGTGCGTCCGCCGAGAACGGCTCCGCACCAGGGTTGAGCGGTCAGGATCCCGAACCGCCTTGCTGAGCGCAGAAGCAGCTGGCAGCCGCTGCCCGACTCGTGCGTGGTGAACGACCGTAGACGGAGCGCCAGGCGGCAGACTGACCCTGTTGCAGGGCGACGCCGCCGGTGAGCGCGACCTGGGTCAGCTCGCGACCTCGATGCTGTAGTTCGGCCAGCGACACGACCCTGCCAGGTCGCGCTTGAAGGCGTTCGACCTGGGGTATCCCGCAGGCGACACGAGACGCTTCGAAGAGGTCGCGACAAGGAATCTGCAACCCGAGTCGGAATGCGACGTCACGCGACACTTTGCGTTGACGATCACATGTGAGACGGCGATGCCCCGGTCAAGCAGGACAGGGAAGTCGTCGTGGTTGTCGCCCCCCAGTCGCGTACCGGTGGACGAGCGGCTTTCGAGACGGTCTCGCAGTACCGTTCCGGGATGGACTACTCCTTCTCCGCGCCGACCGCGATGGAGTTCAAGACGCTCTACGACGAGACTGGTTGGGGGGGACTGGACTCTGGACCGATTCGAGCGCGCCCTGTCCGGGAGCTGGATCGTCTGCACCGTCAGGGATGACGCCGGCCGCCTGGTCGGCATGGGCAGGCTCATCAGCGACGGGGCGCTGCACGCCTTCGTGACCGAGATGATTGTCACCGAAGAGGCTCGAGGTGGAGGTATCGGCGGTCAAGTCCTCGCGCGCCTTGTCGACGAGGCACGTCGCCGCGGAGTGGACGACGTACAGCTCTTCGCGGCCCGGGGTCGGGCTGAGTTCTACGAACGCCACGGCTTCGAGCGCCGGGCCGAGAGCGGACCCGGCATGGACGTAGCGAGCGTTCGCTAGCCCATTCCCTACGGGCGGCTGTCGTGAGCACCACGCGTCCCCGTCGTCGCAGCGTTGTTCGGCAGCGACGATGATGAGGCCCTGGTCGTGCTCGGGGCAGTGCGTAGTGCTGAGTTGCGCGACCGGTCGGTGGCCTCGGCTCGCCCTTCGATAGGGACGGACCCGAGGCGCGGGTGGTCGCCCGTGAAAGGCGGAAGGTCAGGTCATGATGGTCGTCTTGGTCAATGTCACCGTCACTCTCAACGAATACGAAACCAAGCGGATCGAGAAGTTCGCAGCGAACGTGATCGTCACGAGCAACCGTCCGACGGAAGAGGTCACGAGCGACACCCGTGACCGCATCGACAACGCGGTGGGGCTCCGGGACCGGATCTCGGTTGCGCGTACCGCTGCGGAGAAGGCGGCTGGAAGTGAGCGGGGCGCCGCTGCGGAGCACCCGCGGCGGGCTTGTCGGCGTGGGATAGCGCCGACCGTCGCGACCGCCACGCGGAGCAGATGGCCGCCGCCGACGTCGACCCCGTCGCCGTGCAGGCGCAGTACGGTGCCGACGTCTCCAACGCCAAGCATCCGCGGCCTGCCATCACGACCACGCGTGGTGCCGCGAAGGCCCGCAAGAGCGTGACCCGGGCGATGGGTACTCATCGTGAGCGTGGGGAGCGCGGCCGGTGAAGACCGCGCTCCTACTGCCGTGGGCTAGTCACCAGCCGGCGGGTCGAGATTCTGTGACGGAGCAGTCGTGGATGAGCAACGTCCCGCCGGTCGATGGGTCCTGCTGTGTGAACACCTGCAGTGTTGAGGAGTTCCCGTCCGTGCTGATGTGCCCAAATCATTCGATCTTCGTCCATACGCCCACGGTGAGTTCTGGGATGTCCCAGCCCCTTGGGAGCGCTTGCCGCTCGGATCCGGGTGCCCATTCAACGTCGCGCATCGCGGCGCTCATGCCCGCGGTGGTGGGCCGCACCCAGCAGGAAGCCCAGTACCCTCCGAATCGGACTCCGTTGCGCTCAATGACACGCTGAACCCCGATCGTCCCGCGGCGCTTGATGCGGGGATGACGGACAGGGCGCCAGACCCTCCGTGTGCCGGTGATGCCACACGGTTGATCGTGCCGTCTCCGATGGTGCCTTGCTCCTCTCGTGGGCAGGGATGTTTGGGGCTAGCTTTGGCGGGGGGGAACCCGACTTTCGCAGCAGTCGCAAACGTCGATCCGGCGCTCGTCGGCGTTGAGGGGGGTCGGCGGCAGTCGGATGGACATCGACAGCTTCGTACTACCTCCAGCAGCGCCGAACTGAGCCCCCGGCAAATCCACGGATACCATCGACCCGACGGGTACCCGCTGGTATCGCGCGTATGTCAGGATCGCGGCGTGGCCGCGCCGACGGCCGGGCGGGGGGACCCGATGACCGACGCGATGACAGCCAACGAAGGCCGGCCGACAGCGGAGGGCCGGTGGTGGATGGGGGCCCGGGGCGTCCTCTCCGCCGCGACGATCGGCGCTCTCGTGCTGCTCGCCGGCCTCGTCGTCGCAGAGCAGCCAGGCCGACCCGACCTGCGGACGGTCGCTGCCGATGGTGGTTGTGGCGGATGGTCCGAGGACAGGCCAGGGTTCGATGAGTCGGTGATGACCGTCGCGTTCCTCGTCGAGAACCCGTCGGCCGAGCCGGTGACGATCCGAGGGACCCGCATGACGTGGGACGCCGGGCTCAAGTCGGTGCGCGTGCAACTCGCGCGACCGATCGTCGGCGTCGACGAGGGCGCGATGTTCGGCTACTTCTCCGACGACATCGACGCGGACCACGTGCTGCCGACCCGGGGCGCGGTCATCCCGGCGGATGGGTCGATCCGGGTCGCCGCCGAGATGCACCTCCGGCCGGGGGGCGGACTCGGGGCACCTGACCGGGCTGCGGTTCCTGACGGACGGGCCGCTCGGCACACTGCGGACCGAGACACTGCCGGTCGGGGTGGGGATGATGGCACCGGACGTGAAGAGCTGCTGACGAGGAGGTCTCCGGCGCTCATTCGTCTGACGCGAGCAGCAGGTGGCTTGGCGCAGACGACAGCGCTCGGATCCGGGCGTGCGATCCATCTCCCACACATCTCAGGGATGGTCGCTGCTCTTGTTCGGTCGCCGCCTTCGGTCGCGAGCACCTCTCCGACGCGCCCTCGCACGCACGCCAGGTGTCCTCGGGCTGCTTCTATGATGCGAGGATCTGAGCCACGACCGCGTACAGCTCCTTTGGGTCCCGGGCGAGCATCTGCTTGATCAACGCAGCCTGCTCGTCCACCACGACCTCGTAATCGTCGCGCTCGACCCCGTCCAGGGTCGCGCGCGCCACGTCCGCGGGGTCGGTCTTGGCGATCGAGAGTCCCGCCGTCATGTCCGTGTCGGCTACTCCGAGGTGCACCGACATCACCGCTGTTCCTTGTCCGGCCAGCTCATGACGCAACGCGTTGCCCATGTTCCACAGGGCAGCTTTCGACACCGCGTAGGCGGACGCCCCTGGCATCGCCAGCCAGGAGGCGCCCGAGGCGATGTTCACGATGCTCCCACCGCCGTTCGCGGCCAGGACAGGTGCGAAGGAGCGGATGACGTTGAGGGTGCCCCAGACGTTCGTGTCCATGTCGGCGTGCGCTGCGTCCAGATCGCCCAACAGGGTCGCTGTGGTCGCGATACCGGCGTTGTTGATCAACAGATCAACGTCGGTCGCTAGAGCGGCGGCCGCGGCGACGGACTCGGGGGGAGGTGATGTCGAGGGCGAGGCGCTCCACACCCTGGAGGTCGATCAGTTCAGGACGTCGGGCGGTCGCGTACACGTTCGCCCCGCGTGCGACCAACTGGGCGGCGAGATGACGACCGATACCGCGGTTCGCGCCAGTGACGAGGGCAGTGGCTCCAGAGAGGTTCATGCCGCTACGCTAGAACCTGACATCAACGTGAGAATCAAGCCCAGGAGCCGAAGAATGCGGATCGGTGCACTTGCAGAACGCGCTGGCGTCAGCGTTCGGTCGCTTCGGTACTACGAGGAACAGGGACTCCTCGAGTCGGAGCGGACCACGGGCGGGCACCGGGAGTACCACGATTCCGACGTGACGCGTGTGCGCTTCATGCAGATGCTCTACGCAGCGGGCATGCCGAGTCGCCGAATCGTCGAACTCTTGCCGTTCCTCGACACCGGCGTCGCGACACCGACGATGCTCGACCACTTCGACGAGGAGAGCGATCGCATCCAACGCCAGATCGAGGACCTCACCGCCACCCACGATCGCCTCACACGGCTCCGCGACATCGCGGCGGAATCAGTCGCGGGGCGGCCACCAGAAGAGTGTCGCTCCTCAGCGAACGCAGCCGCCGCTTGACCGGGTCGTTCCCCCCTGCCCGTGAGCACCACGCCCTGCGTGGCGCCGCGGTGTTTGCACCTGCAGGGCGGAGAGCCATCACAGTCGACAGTCGTTGTTCAAGTGTCAGAAACCCCGCTCGAACTCGGGGCTCGAGCGGGGTCGTGATCACGGATGTGCTGACGTCAGTTCTGTCCGCCGCCAACGAGCAACTGACTGCCGCTGACCCACCGCGCAAGCGGCACGACGAAGAACTCGACGGGGTCTGCGACGTCGTCGACTGAGCCCATTCGCGACCCGGTGGGGCTTGCACCCTGCACGAACGCGCGCAGCGAGTCATCCTCGGACACGGCGAGGAACGAACAACACCACCGACGGTCGAGTGGACACCGGCGGAGTGGACACCGGCGGAGTGGCAGAACGAAGTCGTCCCGCTGCGGTGGCAGGCGGGACGGCTTCGTTCTGTCGGGGGACTACTGGGCAGCTACCGAGATGCTGCCGGTTCCTCGCTGGCGCTCGGTGGCTCGGTCGAGTCCGTGGCCTTCGGTGTCGAGGTTCGGGATGATCTTCTGCATCCAGCGGGGCATCCACCACGCGGCTTCACCGCAGAGGGACAGCAGTGCCGGCATGATCATCATCCGGACCAGGAAGGCGGCGGCGAGGACGCCGACGAGCAAGCCGACGGCGATGGAGGCGGCGACGGCCATCTCGCTGGTGGCGAAGCCGGCGAAGACGACGGCCATGATGGTCGCTGCGGCGACGAGGACGGTGCCGGACTTGGTGAAGCCGGAGTGCACCGCGTCCTCAGCAAGCTCACCTCCGTCGAGGACGAGATCACAGGGCTCAACCACGTCGAAGCCGTCGTGCCCGGCCAGATCACGAAGTCCGATGACGCCGCCCTGCTGACCGTCATCCCGACTGGCGGACCCATCGCCGACAGCACGAAGCAACTCGTCACCGGGGCAGCGGTGGTCACACGGTGGCGCGGTAGCGCAGCCCGTCGACCAGGAGCCCGACGAGCTGCTGGCTCTGCTCGGGCGTCGCCGCACCGTGGGACAGGTCGGCGACCGCCCGGAGCAGCTGGGGTGCGTCGATGTCGGCGCGGACCGTTCCGGCTGCTGACGCTGCGTCGAGCAACTCCGCCAGGGTGCCACCGAGGCGTGCGACGAAGTAGGCGGGCAGGGCTGCGAAGGCGGCGTCGCCGGACTGCAGCGCGGCGGCGAGCCCGCGTTTGGTGGCGACGAACTCCGTGAACCGCTGGAGCCACCGAACGAGCGCCTCGTCCGGCGCGTGTGCTGCGCGCAGGTCGTCGGCGGCGTCCGCGCAGGCTTCGACGGCCTGCTGGAACACCGCCACGACCAGGTCGGATCGCTGGGGGGAAGTGACGGTACAGGGTGCCGACGCCGACACCTGCCCGGTCGGCGATGGCCTTGGCAGGGGCGTCGACGCCGTCGGAGGCGAAGACGGCCTTCGCGGCGTCGATCAGCGCGTCCAGGTTGCGGCGGGCGTCGGCACGCACGGGTCCTCCTCGGATGGGGGGTTGTGAAACGGAAAGGCGTTCCGTATAGTTCCGGAAGAGCGTTCCACTTCGAGTCAGCCTACGACATCTGCACTCGGGACGCCATCGACAGGAGGAACCCATGCAGTACCGCACCCTCGGCAAGACCGGCATCCAGGTCAGCCCCTTCGCGCTGGGCGCCATGATGCTCGGCACTGACGGCCGCATCGGCAACGGTGACGAACAGGACTCGATCCGGATCGTCCACCGGGCACTGGACGCCGGCATCAACCTCATCGACACCGCCGACCGCTACTCGCAGGGTGGGTCGGAGACCCTGCTCGGCAAGGCGCTCGCGGGTCGCCGTGACGACGTCGTGCTCGCCACGAAGTTCAACGGGCCGATGGGGGACGACCCGAACCGCCGCGGGAACTCCCGTCGGTGGATCATGCGCGCTGTGGAGGACTCGCTCCGCCGTCTGCAGACCGACCACATCGACCTGTACCAGGCACACCGACCGGACGACACGGTCGACCTCGAGGAGACCCTGTCGGCGCTGACCGACCTGGTGCGCAGCGGCAAGGTGCGTGCCATCGGCACGAGTGACTTCCCGGGGTCGCTCCAGGTGGAGGCGCAGTGGACCTCGGAGCGCCGGGGCCTGGAGCGGTTCCGGACGGAGCAGCCGACCTACTCGATCCTGAACCGCGGCATCGAGCGCGAGGTCCTGCCCGTCGTCGAGCGCTACGGCATGGGCGCGCTCGTCTGGAGCCCGCTGGCCGGCGGCATGCTGACCGGTCGGTTCCGCAAGGGCCAGCAGAGCGACCTCGCCCGTGTCGGCATGTTCCGCCACAACCAGGACGAGCGACGCATCGACGCCGTCGAGCAGGTCGTCGCGCTGTCCGAGGACACGGGCATCCCGATGACCCACCTCGCGATGGCGTTCGCGATCGCGCATCCCGGCGTCACGAGTGCACTGATCGGCCCGCGGTCGATGGAGCAGCTCGACGACCTGCTCGCAGGCGCCGACGTGGCGCTGTCGGACGAGGTCCTCGACCGGATCGACGCGATCGTCCCGCCGGGCACGGACGTCGGACGGCTCGACCAGCAGTACGCGCCGCCGGCGGTCCTGGAGGCCAGCCTGCGTCGACGTCCGGCACCTGAGCGCCGAGCGGCCTGAGGGCGACGGCCGGCCCCTCGAGACGACGGGCGCCTGGATGCGGTGACGACAGCATCCTCAGGGCGTTGGCGAGCCTGGCCCGTCGGTCTCCTCCGGCCACAGCACCCGGAACCGTTCACACACCACCGGCATGTCCGACGCCCACCCCCCGCGGGTTCTCCGAGTGCTCCCGCCAGTACCGCTCGTGCGACGCGCGCCAGTAGGCAAGGGTGCGGTCGCCCTCACCCTCGGCGCGGGCGTGCTCAACGCTGACCTGGTCGAACGGCACGATCCGGACGTCGGTCGACACGAGCACCGCTCGCGGCTCGTCGGTGCCGTCGAGGATGATGCTGTACTCGCCTGCCTCCGGCAGGGGTTCACCGGTGGCCTCGTAGTCCCAGAGCGAGGACGCGGTCCCGTCCTTCACGCCGGCGAGCACGAGGTCGAGCAGGGCGTCCGCGTGGTCCGGGGTCGCACCGAACGCCCACGCGGGGGGGAACGGTCGCGGGCAGTTCGGGGGGAGTCGCGGCGACGCGCCTCCCAGAAGGCGACCACGGACGGCGAGGGTGCGTTCACAGCAGTGACCCTAGCGAGCGACGAGATCCGAGCGACGGCCACGCCACGCACCGGACGTGACAGGATCGACCCGTCCCCACGAGCCTCCCGGAGCCCCGATGACCACGCGCGTCCGCACCGTCAGCGCGGTGCCGCCGCGCCAGCGCGCAGCGGTCGCCGCCCCGCGCTGGACGCCGATCGTCTCCGCCGAGAAGGCCGACCTGTACGGCAGCGACGACAGCCGCCGCGAGCTCCATCCGTAGACGCGTGACGGGCGCGCACCGCGCCTCCAGGCCGACGGCTCCTTCTCCTGCACAGCAGGCGGGGGAGCAGCGGCCCGACCCCGCACCTCCCACCTCTCGGAACAGGAAGCACCGTCATGCCCGCACCCTCACCCTCACCCCCCTCCGGCTCCCCGGCGATCGACTGGGCCACCCGCTCGATGCCGCTCCTCGCGGCCAGCATCGAGCAGGACGCCCCGGTGTTCGCCGGGCTGCACGTCGGCATCTGCATCCACATCGAGCCGAAGACCGCCGTCCTGTGCCGGTGGCTGCTCGACCAGGGTGCCCGCGTGACGATCACCGGCAACGTCGGCACGACCGTGCCCGAGACGGCGGAGGCCCTCCGGACGCTCGGCGTCACGGTGATCGGCGGCCGCAGTGACGACGCCGAGCAGCACGACCGGAACCTCGACGAGCTGCTGGCCGCCCTGCCGGACCTGGTGATGGACAACGGCGGCGAGCTCATCGCGAAGCTGACCAGGGGGGGCGCCGCGGTCGAGCACGTTCCTCGGCGCGACGGAGGAGACGACCACCGGCGGCATCGCCGTCCGCGCCCTGCCCCAGGCGCCGGACTTCCCGGTGGTCGTCATCAACGACAGCCGGCTGAAGCTCATCGTCGAGAACGAGCACGGCGTCGGGCAGAGCATCGTGCAGGGCTTCATGAACGCCACGAACGCCATGGTGCCGGGCGCCCGTGCCACCGTGGTCGGGTACGGCCCGTGCGGCAAGGGCGTCGCGGACACGCTCCGGAACCTCGGGGCCGTCGTGAGCGTCGTCGACACGGACCCGTTCCGCGCGCTCGAGGCGATCATGCGCGGGCACCGCGTCGGCCCGATGGAGGCGGTGCTGCCCGGCACCGAACTGCTCTTCCTCGCGACCGGCGCGCGGGGCGTGATCGGCTCCGCCGAGATCGCCCTGCTCCGCGACGGGGTGGTCATCGCGGGCGTCGGTCACGAGGGACTCGAGCTCGACCTGGAGGCCCTGCTCGCGGTGACCGCGGAGACCACAGCCCTGTCGGGGCCGGGTTCCGACCCGGACGCGCGCGTCTTGCACCGCCTGGTCGACGGCCGCGAGGTGGTCACGCTGTCCGGGACGCGGATGATCAACCTCACGGCCGCGGGCGGCAACCCGATCCAGGCGATGGACCTCGGGCTGTCACTGCAGGCGCGGAGCCTCGCGGCGATCGCGCGCGGGGACGTCCCGGCGTCCGAGGTCGGACCCGTCCCGGTGGACGTCGACTCCTGGCTGGCGACGTCGCTCGTCGCGATGCTCGGGAAGGACGGTCGGTAGCGCTGGGGCGCCGAACCACCGGGGGGAGATCCACGTCGACCGGACGCGGAGCGTGCTCCCTGGCTACGGTGGTGACTGACTGGTCGGGGGGGATCATGACGAACGTGCAGCGGGACGACCTGGTGGTCCATCGGGACACTCGACTGCGGCAGTGGTCGATCGCCCTGGCGGTCCTGGGCCCGGTGCTCGCGGTCGTCGCGTTCTGCATCCTGGTCGGGTTCAGCCTCGACTCGTCGTTCGGGGACCCTGCGAACGCGTTCGAGTACCTCCACGTGTGGGTCCTCGCGATCGTCCTCGGCGGACTGGTCCCGATGGCGGGTGCCGTCGTGCTCGCCGTCCTGTGCGTCGTCCGACGGTCGCAGTCCTTCGCGGGTGCGCTCGTCGGCGGCGCCGCGGGCCTGCTCCTGACGGCACTGCTGGCGCCGGCGCTCTTCGCGACCCGGATCCCGGACGCGCAGGAGTACCGGGCCGCGCTCGACCGCACCACGGCCGCAGAACGGCAGGACCCCGACTCGATGCGCGACGAGTTGGAGCAGGTCCACGCCGATGCCGTCGCCACGCTGCCGGAGCCGCAGCCGTCCGGCTCCGCCCCTGAGCCCGGCAGCGAATCGTCCGACGACATGGAATGGCTGCGCGGGGACATCTGCGACCTGTCCGTCGGGTACGACGGCGTCGACTGGTCGAGTGTGGACCTCGAGTCCTACGAGGTCGACGACGTCCAGGACGCGATCGACGCCATCCGCGAGGACGCCGAGGCACACGGCCGCTCCGTCGAGGTGGAGACGGACGACGACACCGGTGGCGTCTCGCGGCTGGTCGTCTCGACGCGCTCCGGAGACCTGTTCGTCGACGTGGAGTCTCCTGTCCCGCCGCCCGGACACGAGGCATCGACACTCGAACTGGACGCGGTCACCCACTGCGTCGTGGACTGACGAGTTCGGGCACACGGCTGACGTTGACTCCACCGCGGCTGCACGTCAGGCGCACCGGGACCGTGTGTCCCCTGCGCCTGTGTCCACGCGCACGCCGGACCGAGGAGCGTGGGACACCGCACGCCCCCGACCCTCCGGGTCCCGGACGGAACGCGACAAAGGAGCTCCACCATGACCAGCACCACCGCCAAGCACGTCACCCTCGACCCGACCGGCACCCTGCGCACCCTGGTGCTGCAGGAGCCGGGAGCCCAGGACGTGGACCTGACCGTTCGTGGCATGGCCCCGGAACGACTCCGCTACCTGGGACGGATGTGGGCGGCGACGCACGCCCGCCTGCACCGCCCCCCTCGCTGCCGACGGGTACGGCTACCGCGTCGTGGGTTCGCTCGCCTGATCGACGGCCTCGAGGCGCGGGGGGCTCAGTCGCCCATCGACACCACGACCTTGCGGGCGGACACGCCGTTCCGCAGCGTCTGCAGGGCGCCGGGGAGGGCCTCCAGTCCGTGTCCGACGACCATCGCTTCCGGGGCTGCGCGGAAGCGCCCGTCGGCCAGCGCCGCGGGCAGGAAGTCGCGGAAGACGGCCGGACCGACGGGGGAGACCACCGGGGTCCCGCCCCAGATGGCGGAGACGCGGATGCCGCGGAGGCGGGCGATCCGTGACCGCACCGCGGTGACCGGATCGGGGTAGGCGGACGCGATGCGCTTCGCCCCGGATGCGCGACGAATGATCCGCAGGGCGTGCCCGAGCGACCCACTACCGATGGCGATCGTGCCCGCGAGCCGACGGCCCCGCAGTGCCGCGACGACCTCGGCGTCCACGTCGTCGTCCCGGTAGTCCAGGACGGCGTCGGCGCCGAGGGAACGGACGAGGTCGTGGTTCGCCCGACCGGCGGTCGCGACCACCGTGTAGCCGCTGGCACGGGCGAGCTGGACGGCGTTGCTCCCGACGCTCGTCGACGCGCCCCAGACGAGGACCACCTGGTCGCTCCGGTCCGTGCCGTCGCCCGGCAGGGGGAGGGCCAGCTGGTCGGCTTCGTACAGGCCCGCAGCCGCCGTCGCCAGCGCGAGCGGCAGGACGGAGGCCTGCTCGAATGACAGGTCGTCCGGGAGGCGCGTGGTGACGCGCTCGAGGACGGTCACGATCCGCTGGAACCCGCCCTCGGCCGTGCTGTTCCGCGGCTTCTCCTGTCCGGCGGCGAACGCGGTCACCCGGTCGCCCACCGCGAGGGCCGTGACGTCCGGTCCGACGGCGAGGACCTCGCCGGCGACGTCGCTGCCGAGGACGGTCGGGAAGCGCACCCACGGGGTCACGAGGCGCCGGAGCGGGCCGGTGATCGCGTCGACGGGGTTCACCGCCACGGCACGGACGCGGACGACGACCTGGCCGGCGGCTGGGGTCGGCACCGGGGTGGGCCGGACCTCGAAGGGGCCGCGAGGGCTGAGCAGGAACAGTGCGGCGTTCGTGGTGGTGGGGTCGTCGGCGGTCATGCGGGCTCCTCGCTCTCCGGTGCCGATCATCGCGATGACACGTGATGTCATCGTACGCCTCATGACACGTCGTGTCGTCAGCTACGATCGGACGATGCGATGGGCTCCGGATGCACGAGGACGGCTCGAGCGCGCCGCGTTCGAGCTCTTCGCCGAGCAGGGGTTCGCCGCCACGACGGTGCCGCAGATCACCGCGCGCGCCGGGCTGACCACCAGGACGTTCTTCCGGCACTTCACCGACAAGCGCGAGGTCGTCTTCGCCGGGTCCGAGATCCCCGAGACCGCAGCGCGACTGATCGTCGGCGCACCGGCGGACCTCGACCCGACGCAGGTCGTCCGGCACGTGCTGCACCAGATCTCGGCGGCGCGCTTCGACGGCCACCACGAGCAGACCGCCGCCTGGCGCCGGATCATCGAGGGGGAACGACGAACTCCGTGACCGGGACGCCCGCAAGCGGTCCGACCTGGTCCGTGCCGCGCAGGCCGCCTTCGTCGAGCGTGGACAGACCCCGCTGCAGGCGACCGTCGTCGCGGAACTCGGCGTGCTCGTGTTCCAGGTCGCCCTCGAGCAGTGGGCGGCGGGGACCGGGGAGCGGTCGTTGGCCGAGACGATCGACGAGGTGTCCACACTGGTCCGGGAGCGCACGACCCCGGCTCCGGGTGCGCACTCCTCGGGCACGCGTCCGGTCAGCGACCACCCGGCGGACTGACCGTCGGGCCTCCCTCACCAGCCGGCCCCGAGGAGCGGTACGGCAGCATCCCGGTGTCGGCGTACCCGCGAGCCAGCCGGATGGCGGCCATCCAGCCCCAAACACGCGTCCGCTTGCCGATGTACGCCGGGCCGAACCAGGTCTCCTGTCCGGCGTCACTCGGAGGCACCGATCCGACGACCTGGAGGCCGCCCTCGGTGAACACCTCGATCCGGGTCGCAGCACGCTCGAGCGGCGCGACGCCGCTGACGGTCTCCGGTGACGGCGGCCCGTCCGCCCGCCAGTCGAGGATCCCGACGACGAGGTTCACGCGGACGCGCGGCTGCAGTTCGAGGACCTGCAGACACGACCACCGCCCGCTCTCGCCCTGCACGGGGACGAGGTCCCCGACCCGGAGCGCGGTGGCGCTGCGCGGGGAGAACGGGAACGTCCTGGCGGTCACCACGCCGTCGACACTACGGGCCGGGATGGGAGGATCGTGCCCATGCGCGCCGTGACCTTCACCGCCTTCTCCGCGACGCCGGCCGTCACCGAGGTCCCCGACCCGGAGTGTCCGCCGCACGCCGCCGTGGTCCGCGTGGTCGCGACCGGCGTCTGCCGCAGTGACTGGCACGCCTGGCGCGGGCACGACGACACGGTGTCGCTGCCGCACGTCCCCGGACACGAGTTCGTCGGCGTCGTCGAGCAGGTCGGGGACGAGGTCCGGCAGTGGCAGGCCGGCACACGCGTCACCGCCCCGTTCGTGAACGCGTGCGGCACCTGCCCCACGTGCGTCGCCGGCCGCCAGAGCATCTGCCCGAACCAGACCCAGCCCGGGTTCGACCGGCCCGGGTCCTTCGCCGAGCGGGTCGTCGTGCACCACGCGGACACGAACCTCGTCGCGGTGCCGGACGCCATCGACGACGCCACCGCCGCCGGACTCGGCTGCCGGTTCGCCACCGCCTACCGCGCGGTCGTGAACCGCGCCCGAACCGCCCCCGGCGAGCACGTCGTCGTGTTCGGCTGCGGGGGGAGTCGGGCTCTCGGCGATCGTCGTCGCCGTCTCCCGCGGTGCACGGGTGACCGCAGTGGACGTCTCCGCCGAGGCGCTCGCGCTCGCCCGCACCCTCGGCGCCACCACCACGGTCGACGCGCGGACGGACGACGTCGACGAGCAGGTCCGAGCGGCGACGGAGGGCGGCGCGCACGTCGTCGTCGAGGCGCTCGGACGCGCCGCCCTGGTGCGGCAGGGCATCGCCGCCCTCCGCCCCGGCGGTCGGCACGTGCAGGTCGGGCTCCTCGCCGGCGCGGACGCCAGCCCGCAGGTCGACCTCGGCCGCGTCATCGGCCTCGAGCTCGAACTGCTCGGCAGCCACGGGATGTCCGCGCACGAGTACCCGGCGATGCTCGCCGAGATCGCCGCGGGCCGTCTCGACCCGGCACCGCTGGTCGGGCGGACGATCGCGCTCGAGGACGCGCCGGCGGCGCTCGCCGCGATGGACCGGCCGGCGACGGCGGCCGGCACGACGGTCGTCGTCCTGTAGTCGCCACCGTGTGGCGGCCGGGAGGCGCACCGCGGCACCGCCACGGGCCTCCCGGCCGCGACCGGCCCGGTCCGGCAGACTGAGGGCGGGGGCCGCGCCGACCGTGCGCGGTGACGAGGGGGGAGACCATGTCGGAACCGCGACCGCGCGTCCGTCGCCGCTGGCGGCTGTTCGCACTGCTCGTCGTGGTCGTCGACGTGCTGATGGTCCTGCCACTGCCCTTCCTGATCGTGAGCTACCCGCTCGGACTGGCCTCGTACAACGGGATCGCGTACGGGCTGCTCACGTGGGGTGCGCCGGCAGCGGCCGTGCTCACGGTGATCGCGCTGGTGGTGGTGCCGGCACCCCGCGAGCTGCTCGACGCCGGAGCGGGCGTCCTGGCCGGGCTGATGGCGTTGGGCGGGGTCGTCTGGCTCGGTGTGGCCGCGAGCTTCGGTGGGGCAGCGGGTCCGCTCGGTCTCCTGTTGCTGGGGGGCGGCGGCGCTCATGGTCGCGCTCATCGTCAGGGGCGGTCCGCGTTCCGAGCGCTGAACGGGTCCGGAGTACGAAGCCGTACCGGTGCCCGGGCAACGTGGCTACCATGCCACCCATGGGGGGTCGAATTCGACGATGCTGCAGCGGGGGGCGCTGATCAGGGCGGCGCAGTCCGCGGACGGAGCCTTCACCGGGCAGAGCGGTGCCCGGCGAGGCGCGGTCGAGACCGCGATGCAGGAGTTCCGCGGGGGGGTACGCCGAACTGTTCCGGACGGCGAGCGTCACCGAGTCCTCGGAGCGGGGTCGGCTCGCTCGTGCGATGGACGACCTCGCACAACAGGTCGAGCGGGCGAAGCAGCAGGCCGCGGAGGAGAACCGACGGCTCGACGAGGTGCGGGCCTGGGAGGGTCGGGAGGCCGACCGGGACGAGCGTCGACGGACCCAGCCGCTCGGTCCCGTCGTCAGCGACATCGAGGAGCTGTTCGACCCCCCGACCGTCCGAGCCCGCGGTCCGGCCGTCGACGATCTCCGTCGCGTTCACCGCCTCGCAGCGAACGCGGACGAGCAGCGGCAACGCATCGGGGACCAGCAGCGCGAAACCGGATGCCCTCCGGTCCTTCGCGACGCAGTCCCGGTCGTGCAACACCACCATGCGGCAGCACCTGGAGGAGGTCGCGGACGCCTGGACACGGTTCACGTCGAGTTCCTCGTGGGTGCCGGTCGGTGGCTCCGGCTTCCTCGACAACGGGTCGCGCTTCGTCGACGAGAACGACGCCGACGTCACGTGGATGGAGCACGTGGCCGCCGCGTTCGAGCACGCCGGCAGCGGGACCCTCACGAACCACGCGCTCGACCTCGCGGTCGCCGCTTACCTGACGACGCAGGGCCAGGACCCGGTCGAGGTCCTCCGGCACATGGACGCCGACGTCGGTGCTGCGTGGCTCGCCGCGCACCCCGAGGTGCTCGACGCCCTGGTGACGACACCGCCCGCATGGGGCACCCCGTCGACCGTGTACTCCGCGATCGTCCAGGCGGAGCGCGCCCGCGGAGCCGATCCGGTCGACTTCGCGACCGTGCTGCAGCGCATGTACGTGTCGCGGGCAGCGGAGAAGGTGGGGATCGACATGGCCACCTGGGACACCGCTCGGGGCGCAGAGGCGCTGCTCGGACAGGTGACGGGGTCGTACCAGTACTACGCACAGCTCTACCTCGACAACCCGGACTTCATGTGGGCGGGGATGGCGAACATGGTCGGGCCGGACTTCGCCGCCGGGTTCCTCGACCTGCACTCCTTCCGCGACCACATCGGCGAGGTGACACCGTTGCTGCCGCAGTCGATGCGGCCGCTCACGGACGTGCTCGCGACCATGGGCGACAACGAGATCGCCTTCTACGAGAAGACGTTCCTCGACATGCAGAAGGGCATCTTCCTCGATGCCTCCACCATGCACGAGGCGTACCTCGACGCCGGGATGGACGGTGTCAAGGAGCTCCGCGCGGCTGGACTGCTCGCTGGTGGCGCTGACCAGTCCCCGTCCGAGCAGGCAGTGTCGGCACAGTACGCGGAAGACGCCTGGAACGACATCGACACGGGGATGCGAACCGGGTCGCAGGACCTGGTCGACCGGGGGGAACGGGGCGCTGCTGTACCGGGAGCAGCACGACACGATCCAGCGCCAGTACAACACGATGCGGGACCATCCCGTCACCGGTGAGGCCTTCACCACGGTGCTCGGCATCGTCGGGGATGCGTCCATCCCGGGGACGAAGACACTCGGCCAGTACGAGGGCGGGGCGTCCGTCACGGTGGATGCACTGCCGACGGTGCCCGGGGTGCAGGGCGTGACCGAGACGGTGTACATCCCGTCGCAGAACCTCTCCGACTTCCCGGTCCGCTGGGACTACATCGAACACGACACCCTGCCCGCCTGGCAGACCCTCGCGCACGACGACCCGGAGCGTGCGCGCGAGCTCGTCGCCGGGTCGGTCCCCGACCGGATCCAGGACCGACGACTCGACCACCGCCTGGGCGACCTGGTGGACGACCTGCACGACACGGAGTTCAGATGGCGATGACACCGACCCGCGTCCTCGGGCCCGCGATCGCCGCCCTGGTGGTCGTGCTCCTCACCGGGTGCACGCCCGGACCCCCCCGACCCGGCGCCCGTCGGGTCGTCCACCTCCGACGGAAGCGAGCACGGCGTGAGCCATCGAGGCCCTGAACCCACCGCCAGGTCATACGAGAACGGGGTCGAGACCTGGGACCTGACGGTGCCGCCCTCGGTCGAGGCGTTCGGGATCGACACGGACGTCCCGGAGAACACCGCCGCCCTCGTCGGCGCCTATGCCTCCACGGGTCCCGGCGGTCGCCCGGTCAGGCTGCTGCTTCCCGGCGGCGAGGAGGTCCAGGTGCAGGCGACCCAGGTGATCTTCGACGCACTCGACAGCAAAGAGGAGCGGAAGGACGACTCGGGTGCGGTGACCCTGCCCGAAGGTCGGCTGTTCCACCTCCAGGTCGATGCCCTGACGGTCGAGGGCGCAGATGCCGGTGTCGACGGGTATCGGGACGTCCTCCGGCAGCTCGACCTTCCGAGTACGTCCGTTCGGAAGCTCCAGGACAAGGTCGCAGCAGCCGACTCGGTCGACCCGGTGGACGCGTCCCAACCAGTCGGTGCCAACGCCAGCGTGCCGAAGACGAACGGGCTCGACTTCGGCGTGAGTTCGTCGTTCCGGCCGAACGACGAGCCGCTGCTCTTCGCCCTGCGGCTCAACGGCGCGTGGGACCCCGTCCCGATCCCGTGATGTACTTCGGACGGGGACGCCGCAGACGAGTCGGCATCGGGGTGGGAGTGGTCGTGACGTCGTTGCTCCTCTCCGCATGCGCAGCAGCGGTCGTCCCGTCCCGTCCTGAAGCCGTTCCCGTTGCCCCCCGCGGACCGTGCAGCACACGACGTGGACCACCACGGTCCCCGTCCGACAGCAATGGCGATCAAGGACGGTGTGGAGGTCTGGGACCTCACGGTTCCGCCCACAGCCGAGGCATTCGGGATCGATCCCGACGACACCGTGATGGTCGGCGCCTACAGTTCGTCCACCCCCCGGTGGTCGTCCTGTCCGCTTCCTGCTCCCGGGGGGAGAAGACGTCGACGTCCGAGCGAACGAGGTGGTGTTCGAGCTCAGCGAGAACGACCAGGCGATCACGAGTCGAGCGACCGGCAAGGAGCTCTCGCCGGCGGGGCGGTTCTTCGACCTCCGCGTCGATGCCCCGGCTGCTCAGGGAGCCGAGGCGGGTGTGGCTGCGTACCGTAAAGCCCTGCAAGAACTCGGCTTGCCGGATGACACCGTGTCCGAGTTGCAAGAGCAAATCGAACGTGCCGCAACCGTCGACCCGCTCAGCTCACCGCGAGTCGGCGTGAGTGCGAGCATCCCGAAGACAGACGGTTTCCGGTTCAGCGTGAGCACCGCCTTCCGCCCGGACCGGGACGATCCGACCTTCCTCCTCGAGTTCCACGGCGCTTGGGACCCGCTACCCGTTTCCTGAGCTCGGTTTCCAAGGGCGCGGATGACCCGGGACCAAGGACGCCCGGTCAGGTGATGGCAATGGGACATCGGGGAGCACATGAGCAAAGAACATCGGGATCCGGGACGCGCCACCAGCAACGGCGCGGGAGGCGGCTTGCGGCGCCTCCCGGCGGCGGTGATCACCGTCCTGCTCGCCGTCCTGCTCGCGGGGTGTGTGGCTGCCGAACCCATGGGCTCGGTCAGCGAGCCGAGCAACAGCGTCACGGCTCGTCAAAGCGTGAGCCACGTCGGCCCCGAACCGACGGCGATGACGGTCGAGAACGGGGTCGAGACCTGGGACCTGACGGTGCCGCCCTCGGTCGAGGCGTTCGGGATCGACACCGACGTCCCGGAAGGCGCGCGGACCCAGGTCGGTGCGTACGGCTCGGAGTCCGGCGGGGGGACGTCCGGTCCGGTTCCTGCTCCCCGGCGGCGAGGAGGTCCGGGTCCAGGCGACCCAGGTGATCTTCGACGCCCTCGACAACGCGCAGGAGATGACGGACCAGTCGGGCAAGGTGATCCTGCCGCAGGGGCGGCTGTTCCACCTCCGCGTCAACGCCGTGCCGGTGGAGGGCGCGAAGGCCGGCGTCGACGCGTACCGCGACGTCCTCGAGCAGCTCGACCTGCCGGACACGTCCGTCGGGGAGCTCCAGCAGAAGATCGCAGCGGCCGACTCGGTCGACCCGGTGGACGCGTCTCAGCGGGTCAGCGTCGGGGCCAGCGTGCCGAAGACGGACGGACTCGACTTCGGGCCCAGCACGTCGTTCCGGCCGAACGACGAGCCCCTGCGCTTCACCCTCCGGTTGAACGGCGCGTGGGACCCCGTCCCGATCCCGTGATGGGCGCCGGACGGCGGACTGGGGCGTGAGCGTGCCCGTCTCCTGACCTCGGCCGCCGAGGGCGAGCCGACCACTGCTACGGTGCGAGCACGGACCGGGGGGGAACACGATGCGGACACTGACCGCACTCTGCGCAGCCGTCGTCATGGCGACGGTGACGATCGGCATGACGGGGTGCACCGACGCACCCGACGGCGGGACGCCACCATCGGCAGCCGCAGCGAGGCCGACGGCGTCCGCGACGCCGGGGCTGCCGGAGCACCTGGCGATCCTGCACCGGCCCTTCGCGGCGACGGACGCGTTGCCGGACACGGAGGCGGCCGCTTCGACGCTCGACGAGGTGGTGCTGAACGGCCAGCGTCGTGCCGGTGCGTGGCACGGCACCACCTACTGGGTGGCTGCGGCGTCGAACGGCGGAGCGTGCCTCATCGCGGAGAACCCCGACCCGGCCAGCCCGGACGACTGGGCGACGTGCGGCGGGACCGATGTGCCGGCCGCGGAGGTGCTCGTGACCATGGAAGGCGACGACGGACACCGGGTCTCGCTGGTGTCCGACGGCTACACCGACCGGGGGGCCGACTGCGCTGCACGAGGTCGTCCCCAACGTCTGGGGGGAACTGACCGCATGCGTCCGAACGGCCCCGACGTGACTGGACAGGTCTTGTACATGTAGTCTCCTCTGCATGCCCGTCCCACCGAAGCGACGCCTCGTCGCCGATGCCCTCCGCGACGCGATCGCGACGGGCCGCTACGCCCCGGGCCAGCGCCTGCCCGGGGAGCACGACCTGGCCGAGCGGTTCGCCGTCAGCCGCGGGACGGTGCGGGCGGCGCTCGCCGACCTGGCGGACGAGGAGTACATCGCGATCCGCGGCGGCATCGGCTCGGTCGTCACGTTCGACGGCGCCGCGCTCGACCCCAGGAGCGGCTGGGCCCGGTCCCTCGAGGCGACGGGCACCGAGGTCGCCGTCCGCGTCCTCCGGATCGCCGCGGTGAGCGCGCCGGCGGTCGCCGCGGAGCTCGGGCTCGACGACGCCGACTTCGTCGCCGTCGACCGCGTCCGGCACGTGGCCGGGGGACCGGACATCTCCCTGGAACGCAGCCTGGTTCCGCCGTTCGGGAGGCTCGCCCGAGCCGTCGACGAGGGTCTCGTCGACGGGTCGCTCACCGCCACGATCGCGGAGACGGGCCTGGTGCCGGCGCTCGCCGAGCAGTGGGTCGACGTGCTCCCGCTGACCGAGGAGGACGCGGTGCTCCTCCACAGGACTGCGGGCGACCCGTTCCTCCACAGCCGACGCGTCTCGCGCACGGCCGACGGCACGTTCGTGGAGGCTGTCGACAGCCTGCTCGACCCGAGCCGGTTCCGCATCCACATGACGTTCGGGAGCGCACGATGACGACGACCAGCACCGCCGCCGAGCACGCCCTCGCCGCTTTCCGGGGCCTGGCGATCGGCGACGCCCTCGGGATGCCGACGCAGTCGCTGTCGCTCGAGCAGATCCGTTCCGACCACGGGGTGATCAGCGGGTTCGTCGACGCCGGGCCGAACCAGCGCATCGCACACGGCATGCCGGCGGGGAGCATCACCGACGACACCGAGCAGGCCGTCCTCGTCGCCGAACTGCTCGTGCAGGGGCAGGGTCGGCTGGACCCCGTCGACTTCGCCCGCGCGCTCATCGACTGGGAGCGGACGATGGCGGCCAAGGGCTCCCTCGACCTGCTCGGGCCGAGCACGAAGACCGCCGTGCAGCGCATCCTCGACGGTGTCCCCGCGTCCGAAGCGGGCTCGACGGGCACGACGAACGGTGCCGCGATGCGGATCACCCCGGTCGGGATCGCGACACCGCTCGGTACCGGGTCCGACGGGCTCGCCGGACTGGTGGACGCCGTGCAGGACGCCTGCCGGGTCACCCACGACACCGGGCTCGGCATCGCGGGGGGCCAGCGCGGTCGCGGCAGCGGTCTCGGCCGGCATCGACGGCGCCACGCGTGCCGAGGCGCTCGACGTCGCCGTCGCCGCCGCCCGGATCGGCGAGACCCGTGGCCACTGGGTCGCCGGTGGCTCGATCGCCGACCGCACGGAGTGGGCACGCGGCCACCTGGCCACGGTCCCCGACGCCGAACGGATCGACGTCGTGTCCGGGCTGATCGGCACGAGCGTCGCGTCGCAGGAGTCCGTCGTCGCCGCGCTCGCGCTCGTGGCGCTCGACCTCGACCCCTGGCGGACCGTCTGCACCGCGGCGAGCATCGGTGGCGACACCGACACGATCGCCGCCATGGCCGGCGCCGTCCTCGGTGCCGTGCACGGTGCGGTCGCCTGGTCCGCCGACGCGGTCCACCAGGTGGAGACCGTCAACGACCTGCACCTCGAGGAGCTCACCGAGCGCCTCCTCGACCTCCGCACCGGCCCCGGCCGGTAGCGGCACCCAGACCGCCGGGCGGCGGTTCCCCCCTTGCCGCCGCCCGGCTTCCCCCCTCGCACCCTTCCGATGACGTAAGAGGACCTGATGACCAGCACGCCGACCGACGCCACCACCCGCGCCGGGACCCTGACCACCGTCGAGCAGCGGGGCATCGAGCCGGTGCCGGCCGCCGAACGCACCGGGACGCCCGGCGCGCTGTTCTGGGTCTGGTTCGCCGCGAACATCTCGATCCTCGGGCTCCCCCCCCCTCGGTGCCACGCTCGTCGCCTTCCAGGGACTGACCGTCTGGCAGGCGCTCCTCGTCGCGGTGATCGGCGCCGCAGGCTCGTTCGCCGTGGTCGGGGTCATCTCGATCGCCGGACGCCGCGGGGGGAGCGCCGGGCCTGACCCTGAGCCGCGCGGTGTTCGGCGTCCGCGGCAACGTCGGCCCGACGTTCATCTCGCTGCTGAGCCGCCTGGGCTGGGAGACCGTGAACACCACGACCGCCGCGTTCGTGCTGCTGTCGCTGTTCACGATCCTCTTCGGCACCGACGGGGGCTCGAAGGCGCACCCGGTCATCACGATCGTCGCGATCCTGGTCTTCGTCGCCGCCACGGTGCTCATCTCCGGGCTCGGGCACGCGTTCATCGTCGCCGTGCAGAAGTGGGCGACGTGGGTCTTCGGTGCGCTGAACGTCTTCGTCGCGGTGTTCCTCGTCGCCCGCATCGACTGGGACGTCGTCGGCGCGCAGCCCGCCGGCCCGGTCGCCGCGATGGTGATCGGCATCGGGACGATCGCGGCCGGGACCGGTATCGGGTGGGCCACCGCGGGCGCCGACATCGCCCGGTACACGCGCACCAGCGTCCGCGCCGGCAAGCTCGTCGCCGCGAGTGCAGCCGGTGCGGGTATCCCGCTCGTCGTCCTGGTCGGACTCGGCTCGCTCGTGTCCGCCGGTGACCCGACCCTGGCGCAGGCCGGGGACCCGGTCGCCGCGATCCGCGACATGCTGCCGAGCTGGATGGCCGTGCCGTACCTGATCGCCGCGTTCGGCGGGTTGCTGCTGTCGAACCACCTGTCGGTGTACTCGGCGAGCCTCACCACGCTGACCCTCGGCGTGAAGGTGCCGCGGGTCTGGGCCGTCGCGGTCGACGTCGTCATCACCACGCTCGGCGCCATGTACTTCATGCTCGTGGCCGACGGCTTCTACGCCCCGTTCATCACCTTCATCTCGGTGCTCGCCGTGCCGATCACGGCCTGGCTCGGTGTCTTCATCGCCGACATGCTCCGCCGCACCTGGTACGACCCGGAAGCGCTGCTCGACCTCCGCCGTGGTGGCCGCTACTGGTACGCCGGTGGGGTCGCCTGGCCCGCAGTCATCGCCTGGGTCGTCGCGATCGTCGTCGGCTTCCTGTTCACGAACGTCCAGGTGGGCGACGCCGACCCGGTGTTCGTCGGGGCGTTCTCGGACACCTGGATCGGCGTGAACGGCCTCGGCTGGGTCGTCACGTTCATCGTCGCGGCGGCGGTCTACCTGCTGACCGGCGGCCCCCCGCGGCACGCTGCACGAGCAGCCCGACCAGTCCGCTCCGCTGCCGCACACCGAGCACACGGTCTGATGGGCCGCCTCGTCTCGGTCGGCAACGTCATCGTCGACATCGTGATGCGCATCGACGCCCTCCCGGAGCCGGGCGGGGACGTCATCGCCGCGGGCTCCGAGATCACGGCCGGTGGCGGCCTGAACACGATGGTCGCCGCCCGCCGGGACGGCATGGACGTCGTGTTCGCCGGGCAGTACGGCACCGGCCCCTTCGGGGACGTCGTCCGGCGGGCGCTGGCCGACTCGGGCGTCACCGTCGTGCAGCCCGGGCTCGCCGACGTCGACAGCGGCTACTGCGTGGCGCTCGTCGACGCCACGACCGAGCGCACCTTCGTCACGAGCGTCGGCGCGGAAGGGCAGCTCACCCGCGCCGACCTGGACCGTGTGGACCTGCAGGACGACGACATCGTCTTCGTGTCGGGCTACAGCCTGGCGCACCCGGTGAACGGTGCGGCCATCGCCGACTGGCTCGAGACCGTCCCGCCGTCCGTCCGCGTGGTGTTCGACCCGTCGCCGCTCGTCGACACCCTGCCCGGAGACCTCCTGGCCGCCGTGTCCGCACGGTCGGACGTGGTCAGCGCCAACAGCCGGGAGGCACGACTGCTCTCCCCGACGTCGACCACCCTCGCTGCGGCGACCGCCGCGATCGCGGTGACAGCGCGGGGGACCGCCCTGGTCCGGGACGGTGCCCACGGCTGCTGGGTCGTCGAGTCCGGTGGCACACCGGTCCTGGTCCCCGGGTTCCCCGTCGTCGCGGTCGACACGAACGGGGCGGGGGGACGCGCACGCCGGCGTGCTGGCCGCCGCGCTGGGGCGTGGGGCGGGCCTCCCGGACGCGGTCCGCCGGGCCAACGTGGCGGCGGCGCTCGCGGTGACCCGGTCCGGGCCGGCGACCGCGCCGACGGCGGAGGAGACGGACGCGCTGCTCGCCGGAGCGTGACGCGGTGACCTCCGCGATCGCCGCACCCGTGCGGCTCGAGCGGTCCGACCGGACGGTCCAGCCGCTTGCTGGAGCCGTTCATCGCGTTCCGTGGCTGAGGCGGGGCGCCGGTGTTTCCCGCCCGTCAAGTGTTGGTTACGAGCCCGTTTCCGATGCTCGGCGAACGCTCACGCTCCTCGAAGCTTCCTCTTGAGAACCCCTTCACTCGAGGAGCCCCTTGTCCAGAACCCGTTCCCGGAGTCGGCTCGCCGCACTGGCGATCACCGCCACGCTGACTCCCGCCCTCGTCCTGACCGCAGCCCCTGCGTTCGCGGCACCAACCCCTGACCCCGTCGTCGCCTCCGGCTCCGACTGGGACGTCACGACCGCTCCCGGCGGGTACCTCGTGTCCCTCGACCTCGACGCACCGCTGCCGATGGTCGACGACGCCCCCACACTCGTCGTCGACGGTGAGCCCATCGGCCTCGCCACCGAGTCGGCGGACGGGAAGACCCTGCAGGTCCTCACCGCCGACCGGTCCGTCGCCGACGCGAAGGACGTCACCAAGGCCTGGTCGAGCGGCGACGCGGACAAGGCGACCGAGACGACGACGGCCCCGGTCACCCCGGCCGTCCCCGAGAACCGCACCCTGAAGCGGCAGATGAAGTCCCTCGCCACGGCGGACGCGGTCGAGGACCCGTCCACGCCGGGCGCCTACGAGGTGACCGAGGCCGAGTACGACTTCGGTGACCAGGCGATCCCCCCTCGCGGCGATCGGCGGCATCCGCGGTGAGCTCACCGGGAAGATGTACCTGACGAGCGCCGCCGGCGAGCGTCCGACCGTCGTGCTGCTGCACGGCCGCCACACTTCCTGTGCGGGCACCGGTGCGAACCCGCTGCGCTGGCCCTGTGGTCCGACCCAGTCCAACGTGCGCTCGTACCTCGGGTACGAGGGCACCGCGCGTGCGCTCGCCACCCGCGGCTACAACGTGGTCTCCATCGCGGCGAACGCCGTGAACTCGAACGACAACCAGCTCGCCCTCGACTACGGCGCACAGGCCCGCGGTCAGCTGATCCTCGACACGCTGGACATGCTCGGCAAGGCCGACGCCGGGACGGCCGTCTCGTACGACGACGTCACGACGGCGACGACCTCCGCCCCGAGCACGACCACGACCCGCACGCTCGACGACGCCCTCGTCCGCGCGACGACCCGCACCGACCAGCCGGCCGCCGCCTCCACCGTGACGGCGGCGTCGCTCAAGGGCCGGTTCGACCTGACGCACGTCGGCATCATGGGCCACTCCCGTGGCGGTGAGGGTGTGGTCTCGGCCGCCACCCTCAACGAAGCGCTCCCGAAGCCGTTCGGCATCGAGTCGGTCCTGCCGCTCGCACCGGTCGACTTCGGCCGCATGACGCTGCCCGACGTGCCGACCGCCGTCTTCCTGCCCTACTGCGACGGCGACGTGTCGAACCAGCAGGGGCAGCACTTCATCGACGACTCCCGGCACGCCTTCGGTGACGAGGTCCTCCGCTCCGCGGTGTGGGTGATGGGCGCGAACCACAACTTCTTCAACACCGTGTGGACCCCGGGCAAGTACCCGGCGGCGACCGGCGACGACTGGAACGTCCGCGACACCACGTCGACCTGTGCCACGACCAGCCCGACCCGCCTCACCGCGGACCAGCAGTACCAGGTCGGCGTCAGCTACATGACCGGCTTCTTCCGCCTCACCATGGGCGGCGAGACCCAGTTCCAGTCGATGTTCGACGGTTCGGTCAAGCCCGCGACCACCGCGACGCCGTTCGCCGACGTCCGGACCATGGCCGCGCAGCCCACCTCGAAGACGAAGCTCGTCACCGACTTCACGAAGTCGAGCTCCCTCGTCCGCACCGTCGGGGGGCGCCACGGCCGCGGTCTGCTCGAACCTGACCGGTCGGACGCTGCCGCAGTCGAACCCGTTCTGCGCCACCACCAAGGGCTCGGCCCAGGTGCCGCACTGGACGCCCGGCTCGTTCGCACCGAACGTCCCCGCGTTCCCGACCACCCGGTTCCTGTGGACCGGAGCCTCCACCACCGACCCGGCAGCGCCGAGCACCGGTGAACTCCGCGTCTCGGTCCCCGCGACGGCACGCAACGTCTCCGACAGCACGCAGCTCACGCTGAAGACCGCGCCCGACGAGGCGGTGTCCACCGGCACCGACTTCCGGATCACGATCCTCGACGGCTCCGGCGGGACCTGGTCGACCGCTGCGTCTGCGGTCAACCCGCTCGCCGTCAACCGGATGCCCGGCGGCACGAACACGACGCTCAACAAGATCGTCCTGCAGCAGCTGACGATCCCCACGGCGTCGATGACCGGCCTGGACCTCACCGACGTCCGCGAGGTCCGCTTCACCGCGGGCGTCGGGGCCGACGGCACCGGCACCGGCGGGGTCTACTTGTCCGACCTGGCGTTCGACACCCCGAGCGTCGGCACCGCCGTCGCCCAGACGCGCACCACGGTGAACGTCGCCCCCCACCGCGGTGGAGGAGGGCGCCGGCCCCGGCACCGCCGACGTCGCCGTCTCCCTGTCGCGTGCCGAGTCCCGTCCGGTCACCGCGTACGTCAGCGTCCTCGGCTCGGCGACCGGCACCGTCGGCGTCGGCATGGAGCGCGTGACCTTCGCACCCGGCGAGACCTGCCGCGCGGTCACCGTGCCGACGGCCGGCAACACCATCGCCTCGGCGACGCCCAGCTCCGCCCTGAAGGTGAGCGTCACGAACACCAGCAACGCCGTCATGGGCGCGTCCGCGTTCACGAACCTGACCGTCCGCGAGGACGACGGCGTCACGGCGCCGGCGAAGGCGATCGCGCCGGTCGGCAAGCAGGGTGACGTGTGCGCCGAGCGGACCGCCGCGGCCGCTCCGGTGGCGCTCGGCACCTCCGCTGCGAAGGTCACGCCGGGTACCACCGTCCTGCTCACGGGCACGGGCTTCCGCCAGGGCGAAGGCGTCACGTTCCGCTCCGGTGAGACGGTCGTCGACACGGCCGTCGCCGGGTCGAGCGGCGCGGTCGCCGGCACCCTGCAGGTCCCGGCCGACGCGGACCTCGGCGCGCTCGCCGTGTCCGCCGTCGGTGCCGGTTCCGGCCGGGAGGCCCGAGCCACCGTCACGGTCGTCGCGACCACGCCGAAGCTCGCGCTGAAGGAGGGCAGCCGCGCGACCGTCGGCGGGTCGTGGAAGGTCGGCCGGACCATCACCGCGAAGCCCGGTTCCTGGAACGCGAGCGGGGTCACGTTCACCTACAAGTGGTCGCGTGACGGGAAGTCGATCCCCGGAGCGACCAAGGCCACCTACAAGACGACGTCGAAGGACGTCGGGGAACGGCTGAAGGTGACCGTCACCGCCAAGAAGACCGGCTACACGACCGGGACCACGACCGGGCTGTCCGGTCGGATCCACAAGTAGTGCCGCACTGATCGACGAGGGCGGGTGATCGCGAGGTCACCCGCCCTCCGTCGTCCCACGAGCCGGACGGGAGGCGCAGCACGGGCCCGCCCCGGGCCTCCCGGCCGGCACCGACGCACCGCGACCACGCGACCCGAACACGGGACTGGTGCGGTCGCCCGTCGCGCGTTTGACTCGTGCCAGGGCATCCGGCCCCGCCACGACCAGGGAGGCCGACCGTGCGCACACTCGTCTACACCAGCACGCAGACCCGACCGATCTCGGACTCCGAACTCGCGCAGATCCTGGCGGTCGGACGCGAGAAGAACACGCGCCTCGGCATCACCGGCATGCTCGCGCACCGCGACAGCAACTGCATCGGCATCATCGAGGGCGAGGACGACGTCGTCCACCAGCGCTTCGAGCAGATCCGCCTGGACCCCCGGCACACCAACGTCCGGGTGCTCTGCGACGACCCGGTGCAGCAGCGCTCCTTCCCGGACTGGTCCATGGCGTTCCAGCCCCTCGACCCGCTCATGCGCGAGGTCCCGGGCTTCAGCGACCTGTTCGAGGCGCAGCGGCCGAGCGACGCCGAGTTCGGGGCCTCGCGGGCCCGCGCCCTGCTCGAGTGGTTCCGCAAGCACCCGCTCGCGCCGCTGACGAACCAGAACGCGGCCGACGACGAGGTCCCGCGCACCCGCGCCGTGAACGGCGCGATCGCGGTCCTGCACGACGGCGGGACGACGAGCTTCTCCATCGAGGCGGTGGCCGAGCGCAGCGGCATGAGCGTGTCCGAGCTCGAGGGGCTGTTCCCGAACCGGCACGCCCTCCTCGCGGCGACGGTGGAGCGCTGGACGCGTGCGGTGTCGGCACCCCTGCTCCCGATGATCACGGAGCGCGGAACGGTGGCGTTCATGCACGCCCTGCTGGCCGCGCACGTCGAGGAATCGGGACTGATGCGCCTGCTCGCGTCGACACTCGCCGCGGCGACGGACCCCTCGGTCGACGGTGCCGACTACTACCGGTCCGCCTACCGGCAGTTCCGGGAGACGATCCGCACGGCACTCGCCGCGGACGTGCGGGAGGGCCGTGAGCCGGCGACGATGGACCCGGAGCGGGGCGCACAGCAGCTGCTCGCCCTGTACGACGGTCTCCGGCTGCAGGCCCTGCTGACGGGTGACACCGACCCGGTGGAGGCGTTCGACCGTGCCGCCGCGCGCATGCGGCGGGGGGTGGTCGGAGCAGTACGAGCAGCCGAGCTACTGGGAGATCCCGGTCGCTCCGGCACCCTGACGCGGGAACCGTCCGTTCTCCCCCCGTGAGTTGGGGGGCGGTGGAGCGCTCCGCGATCGGGCAGGATGGACCGCGGGGCGTGGACCGGGTATCCGCGCCCTGCTCGCTCACCCAGGGTGGTGAGCCCGGCCGTCTGGTCGCCTTCGGGTGGTGATCAGGCGGCCGAACACGTTCCGGGACGCCGCGCTTGTCCGCCGTTCGTCCGACTGCGGAACGCGCATGATCGGGTCTACCGTCGCGTCCGTGCGGCAACGGGGCCGCACCGGTCATGAATCGAGCATCATGCAACGACGGATGAGAAGTCTCGTCGCCCTCGCCGTGAGCGCCGGCGTCGTGGGGGCCCTGGTCCCGGCGATCTCGGCGCAGGCGGTCACGACGAGCGACACCCCGGACTTCGGGAGCAACGTCAAGGTCTACAGCCCATCGACCCCCCACCTCGACCATCCAGGCCGACGTCGACGCCGCCTTCACCTCGCAGCTCCGCAGCACCACGGCGCAGTTCGGGTCCCAGCGGCACGTCTTCCTGTTCAAGCCGGGCAGCTACAACCGTGTCTGGGCGAACCTCGGCTTCTACACGACGGTCGCCGGCCTCGGGAAGAGCCCCGACGACGTCACCATCACCGGCGCGGTCAACGTGGACTCCGGGTGGAACGCGGGCGACGAGAAGAACGCCACGCAGAACTTCTGGCGGTCGGTCGAGAACGTCGCGGTCGTCCCCGAGGGCGGTACCGACCGCTGGGCCGTGTCGCAGGCCGCTCCGATGCGGCGCGTGCACATCAAGGGCAACCTGACGATGGGCCCCTCGAACCAGGACGGCGGCCAGGGCTACTCGTCCGGCGGTTACATCGCGGACAGCAAGGTCGACGGCACCGTCACCTCGGGGTCGCAGCAGCAGTGGTACACCCGCAACTCCACGCTCGGTTCGTGGCAGGGCGGGAACTGGAACATGACGTTCTCGGGAGTGCAGGGTGCCCCGGCGAACGACTTCTCGAAGAGCTACACGACGCTCGCCACCACGCCGACGACGCGCGAGAAGCCCTACCTGTACGTGGACTCGTCGAACAAGTACCACGTGTTCGTCCCCTCGCTCCGGCAGAACTCGAGCGGTGTCACCTGGCCGAACACCGCGGGCACGGACATCCCGATGCGGAACTTCTACGTCGCGCACCCGGGTGACACGGCGGCGACGATCAACAGCGCGCTCGCGCAAGGGCTGAACCTGTTCTTCACCCCGGGCACCTACCAGCTCGACGCGGCGATCAACGTGCAGCGGGCGAACACCGTCGTGACCGGCATCGGCTTCCCGACGCTCGTGCCGACCAAGGGCAACTCCGTCCTGGTGTCGAACGACGTCGCTGGTGTGAACGTCTCGAACCTCGTCGTCGACGCCGGCACGCAGAACAGCACGCAGCTGATCCGACTGGGGACGGCGGACTCGCACATCGACCACGCGGCGAACCCGCAGAGCATCCAGGACGTCTTCTTCCGCGTCGGGTCGAGCATCCAGGGCAAGGCCAGCACCTCGCTGCGGGTCAACGCCGACGACACCCTGATCGACCACATCTGGGCGTGGCGCGCCGACCACGGTGGCGCACCCACGGGGTGGACGGTCAACACCGGTGCCACCGGCGTCGAGGTGAACGGCAACGACGTCCTCGCCACCGGGCTCTTCGTCGAGCACTACCAGAAGTACGAAGTGCAGTGGAACGGCAACAACGGCAAGACGATCTTCTTCCAGAACGAGATGCCGTACGACGTGCCGGACAACGCCTCGTGGCAGAGCCCGACCGGAGCGGGGTACGCGGCGTACAAGGTCGCGGCGAACGTCACCACGCACGAGATCTGGGGCGGGGGGTGTCTACTGCTTCTTCAACACGAACCCGTCCGTGCACGCGGACCGGGCGTTCGAGGTGCCGCAGACGCCGGGCGTGAAGGCGCACGGTCTCGTCACGGTGTCCCTCGGTGACGTCGGCACCATCTCGAGCGTCATCAACGGGGTCGGCGGCGCCGTCCCGACGCCCGCCGGCAACACCTCGCCGAACCGGGTGGCGAACTACAACTGACCGGCCGTCGCGACGCGACCACCTGACGAACGGGAGGCTCGGTGCCGGCTGGCACCGGGCCTCCCGTCCGTCGTCTGCCGACCCTTCAGGACCGCAGTCCCTTCACCGTGATCAACATGATATTCACCGGGTGGAATCTGGTGTCCCCGTACTACTGTTGCCTCTCGAGTCGTCCGTCGGGCGGCTTACAGACCAGAGGGGGGGAGAAGATGTCGTCATCCACGACCCGCACGTTCGCGATCGTCGTCTCGATCGGAGCGATCGTCGCCGGTTCGGCGTGCTTCGCGGCGACGGTGGGGACTCCCGCACAGTGGATCGGCGTGCTGATCTCGAGCCTCGCCACAGGACTGAGCGGGATGTACGTCGGGACCGTTGCGCGTCACCGCTCCCGGAAGCCCAGGCGCTGACCGCGGGAGGCGCGGTGCCAGCTGGCACCGGGCCTCCCGTCCGTCGCCTGCCCGGTCAGGGCTGCAGCGCCTCCAGGTCCTCGAGGAGGCCCGGGTGCGTCGGCTCCCAGCCGAGCGCCTGCCGGGTGTGCGCGCTCGACGCCGGCTGGTCCATGGCGAAGATCGGCCCGAAGGGACCGAACGTCTCGTCCGGCACGGGCCGCACGGGGAGTCCGAGGCGGCGGCCGACCACGGTGGCGATGTCGACGACGCGGTCGCCCTCGTCACCGACGGCGTGCCACGCGGTGCCGGCCGGCGCGGACTCGAGGGCGATGCGGAACAGCGAGGCGGCGTCCCGCGCGTGCACGGCGGGCCAGCGCTGCTGACCGTCGCCCGGGTACCCCGCGATCCCGGTCCGACGCGCGGCCTCGGTGAGCAGGCCGGCGAACCCGCCCTGCCCGTCCTCGTGAACGGTCCGGGGCATCCGGACGGCCGAGGCGCGGACGCCCTGCGACGACAGTGCGAGCAGGTCGGTGACGGCGACCGCGCGGCTCGCGACCGGACCCTCGACGGGCAGCGGGTCGTCCTCGGTCGCAGCGCGTCCGGCCACCCAGGGCGTGCCGGACACGGTGACGATCGGCTTGCCGCTCTCGATGAGTGCTGCACCGAGCGTGGCCATGGCGTCGCGCTCCTCGCTGAGGCCCTGCTCGAGTGCCTCGGCGCTACCGTAGTCGCGGCTGAACGCCAGGCTGATGACGCCGTCGGCGCGGGTGGCTCCCTCGCCCAGGACGTCGAGGTCGGTGAGCGAGCCGCGCAGGACCTCGGCGCCGGCGGCCTCGAGGGTGGCGGCGGACGCGTCCGACCGGGCGAGGCCGAGGACGGTGTGACCGGTGGCGAGCAACTCGGCGACGACGGCGGTGCCGATCGTGCCGGTTCCGCCCGTGACGAAGACGTGCATGGGGACTCCTCGAGTGATGGGACGTTGGTACCGTCACCATAGGACGCTGACGGCACTCTTGTCCCGTCGGAGTGCGTTGACGGGACAAGAGTGCCATCAGTAGGATGGTGGGCATGGCGCGATGGGAACCGGGAGCACGGGAGCGGCTCGTCATCGCCGCTGTGGACCTGTTCACGGAGCAGGGCTACGACGCGACGACCGTCACCGAGATCGCCGAGCGCGCCGGCGTCACCAAGAGCACCTTCTTCCGGCACTTCCCGGACAAGCGCGAACTGCTCGTCGCCGGACAGGAGACCCTGAGTCGTCTGCTCGCCGAGGGCATCGCCGGTGCCCCGACCGAGGCGAGCCCGCTCGAGGCCGTCGCTGCCGGACTCGAGCGGGCCTCCGGCGAGATGGGGCCGCGGAACCGGGAGCTCGGCCCCCCGACTCAAGGCCGCCGTGGCCGCGAGTACCGAGCTCCAGGAGCGGGACGCGCTGAAGAGCGTCGGCATGGCCGCCGCGATGACGACGGCGCTGCTCGAGCGCGGGGTGCCCGAGACGACCGCGCACCTGGCCAGCGAGATGGGCGTCCTCGCGTTCAAGCAGGGCTACGCACGGTGGTCCGAGGGTGAACGGAGCGACGACGACGGTCTCGCACGCCACGCACTCGACGTCCTGCAGGAGCTCCGGAGCGCGACGGCAGCACTCGGCTGATCTGCGCAGGGTCGCTGCACGGGACCGCGGTACCCACGTCAGTCCCGCGCGACGACGCCCTGCCGCAGCATGTCCCGCGCGACCCGGGCCCGCGGGATCACCCACAGCGCGCTCCACAGCGCCAGTCCGGCCCAGAGGCCGAGGAGCAGCAGGGTGATCACCGTGCCGTGCTGGTCACGCATGGACCAGGTCATCGCGCTCCAGAAGACGCAGAGCACGATCTTGCCCCAGCCGCCGACCTGCTGGTCCGCCTGGGCCTGCAGCCGCGGGACCCAGACGTCTGCGGGCACCTCGGCGGGGACGTGCCGGTCGGTCACCCACCGCTCGACCATCACCACGCGCTCGTACCCGCCCTCGGCACGCCAGGACCGGAGCCGCAGCCAGCCGGCCACCGCGGCCCCGACCACTCCGGCGGGGAGGCCGACGGACACGAGCACCTGCGGGGTCGCGGTCCGGAACGACGACAGGACGAGCATGGTGAGGACGAGCGCGAACGCAGCACCCGCCACCGCGGTGCCGAGCAGCCGGAGCCGCCCGGCTTCGTCGACCACTCCGACCCCGTGCACGCTCCGACCGTACCCGTGGCGGCCGACCTCCCGCTGCCCGCCGGGGGCAACGCACAGGAGGCCCGTCACCGGTCCGACGGACGGGTGACGGGCCTCCTGGAAGGGGTCCGCCGGTACTGCGGTACCGGCATCGGCGTGCCGGCCCGGGGTCAGTCCCCGGCGTTGATGAGGCCGAGCCAGCGGCCGAAGCCCGCGTGGTCGTCGTCCTGCAGGTGGAGGTGCGGGTGGCGGGCGAGGTCGTCGCGCTGGCCAGGGGTGCGGTCGTCGTCGATCACGGCGGACTCCTTCTCGTTCGGGGGGTGTTCATCTCTACACGCGGGCCGCCGCGGACATTCCCGACCCTGCGGAACGCCGGCGTGCCTGCGGGTGCCGGTGTGCCTGCGAGACGCCGGTGTGCCTGCGAGACGCCTCGGCCTGGCCGGGACGCCGTCACTTCCGGCGGCGTCTCGAGGCGATGGAGGTGTCGCTCGCTGACGGGGGTGTCTCGATGCGTCAGCCGTCCCCGCCCGGCCGTACCGGGGGGACACCGCTGCGACCCGGCTGAGTCCGGCCCGCCCGGTCCTGGTACTGCTTGGGATCGGCTGCGCCCGCAACCGAGGACGAGGTGACGCCATGGTCGACGCGAGGACCTACGACGAGTCCGGGTACTGGTACCCCGACCGTGCGGCGAAGAGCGGCGTGGAGCTGCTCAACGCCATGCGCCGCTACCGCTCCGCCGAGGTCGCCATGCGCCAGCGCACGCGCGACACCATGCACATGGGCGCCACCGACATGGCCGCCGTCCGGTTCCTCCTGCAGGCCCGACAGCGCGGCACCGCGGTGAAGCCGACCGGACTGGCCGCACACCTCGGCATCACGACCGCGTCCACCACGGCCCTCGTGAAGCGACTCGTCGCCGCCGGACACGTCGACCGGCAGACCGACCCCGACGACGGCCGCGGGTTCCTGCTCGTCGCGACCGACTCGGGCGACGAGACGGTGCGGTCGAACCTCACCGCGGTGCATGCGCGGATGATCGCCGCCGCCGACCGGCTCTCCCCGACGACGATCGCCGAGATGAGCGCCTTCTTCGCCGAGATGACGGCCGCGATGGACGACGCCGCCGCGGTGGTCCCGGACGACGCTCGCGGTGCCGTGGCCGTCGCCGTGCCCGCCCACCACTGACCGCCACCAGCCGCGCTGAGTAGCGTCGGGCACGTGCCGACGTCCGCACCGTGCCGACGTCCGCACCACGGCGGCGTCCGGACCGCGACGACGCCGGCAGGGAAACGAAGGAGACCACCCGCATGTCCAAGAAGAGCCGGACCACCAGCACCCTCACGCGCGCCCTGCTGCTCGGGGTCCTCAGCGGAGGCCGCTCGGCCACCCCGCTCGCCGTCCTCGGCCTGCACCAGGGCGACAAGCGCCTGTCCGGCGACTGGCAGAAGTGGAAGACCTTCGACTCGTCGCTCGGCCGCGCCGGGCTCGTCGCGGGCGCCGCCGGCGAGATCATCGGCGACAAGATGCCGAAGACCCCGAACCGCATCGCCCTCCCCGCACTGCTCGGTCGCATCGGCGCCGGCGCCTTCGTCGGCGCGGCGTTCGGGACCACCACGAAGTCCGGGAAGTCGGACCTGCGGATCGAGGGCGCCATCGTCGGCGCGATCGGGGCGCTCGTCGGTTCCTACGTCGCCTGGGCGGCCCGCAAGGCCGTCGGCACGGTCCTGCCGGACCCGGTGGTCGCCGTCGCCGAGGACGCGGCCGTCATCGCCGGTTCGCGTGCGGTGGTCCGCGGCGCCTGAGCCGCGGTCTGCCGGTCGCACGACCTGACGGACGGGAGGCCCGACTCACCTGGTGAGCCGGGCCTCCCGTCCGTCGTCGTGTCGGCGGCTACCAGCGTTCGTGCACGGTGGCGCGGAACCAGCGGTCGTAGAGGTCGCGGACCGTCGCCCCGAGGTCGGCGGGCAGCTCGAGCGAGCCGGCCTCGGCGTTCGACCGGGCCTGCTCGGCGTTGCGGGCACCGGGGATCGCCGCCGTGACGCCGTCCTGCGCGACGACCCAGGCGAGGGCCGCCTGCGGGACGCTGACGCCCTCGGGCAGGGCCGCCGCGAACTCCTGTGCCGCGCGGACGCCGTCCTCGAACGGGACGCCGCTGAACGTCTCACCCTGGTCGAACGCCTCGCCGTTGCGGTTGTACGTGCGGTGGTCCTCCGGGGCGAAGGTGGTGTCCGTCGTGTACTTGCCGGACAGCAGCCCCGAGGCCAGCGGGACGCGGGCCAGGATCGCGACCCCGGCCTCCCGGGCGGCGGGGAGCACGCGGTCGAGCGGCTTGAGGCGGAACGCGTTGAGGATGATCTGCACGCTCGCGACCCCGGGTCGGGCGATCGCGGTGAGGGCCTGGTCGGCGGTCTCGACGGAGACGCCGTACGCGGCGATCGACCCGTCGGCGACCAGCGCGTCGAGGGCGTCGTAGACCGCGTCGTCCTCGAAGACCGCGGTCGGCGGGCAGTGCAGCTGGACGAGGTCGAGGGTGTCCTGGCCCAGGTTCTCCCGCGACCGGTCCACCCACTGCCGGAAGTTCTGGGCCACGTAGTTCGACGGGACCTGGTCCACCCGGCGGCCCATCTTCGTGGCGACCGTGACACCGGCGTCGGCATGCGCGGCGATCCACCGGCCGATGAGCTGCTCGCTGCGGCCGTCGCCGTACACGTCGGCGGTGTCGAACAGGGTGATGCCGGCCTCGGCGGAGGCGTCCATCACGGCGAAGGCGTCCTCCGCGGCCACCGGACCCCAGTCACCGCCGAACTGCCAGGTGCCGAGGCCGATCACGGATACGTCGCGGCCGGTACGGCCGAGGGTGCGTCGCTGCATGCCCACGACGGTAGCCCCTGCTCGCCGAGGGCCCGCGCGTACGGTGACGGCATGGACAGCAAGCGCATCGTCGTCATCGGCGCGACCGGCCACATCGGCTCCTTCCTCGTCCCGCGCCTGGTGCGTGCCGGACACGACGTCGTGACCATCAGTCGCGGCAGCCGGTCGGCCTATGTCGACGCACCGGAGTGGCAGCACGTCGAGCAGGTCACCGCCGACCGCGAGCAGGAGGACCGCGACGGCACGTTCGGCAACCGGGTCGTGGCGCTCCGGCCGGACGTCGTCATCGACCTCGTCTGCTTCACGGTCGAGTCCGCCGCGGCACTGGTCGCGGCACTCCGCGGGACCGACGCGCACCTGGTCCACTGCGGGTCGATCTGGCGCGCCGGACCGAGTGCCGTGCTGCCGGTCACCGAGGACAACGCGACCCCGCCCGTCGGCGAGTACGGCATCGGGAAGGACGCCATCGCCCGACTGCTCAAGGAGGAGACCGCCGATGGGGGTGTCGTGACGACCTCGCTGCACCCCGGCCACATCAGCGGCCCGGGCTGGGCACCGATCGGCCCCGTCGGCAACCTCGACCCCACGGTCTGGCAGAAACTGTCCGCCGGCGAACCCCTGCTCGTCCCCGGACTCGGAGCCGAGTCGATGCACCACGTGCACGCCGACGACGTCGCCCAGGCCTTCGAACTGGCCGTCGAGCACCGGGACGCCGCCGCCGGCGAGGACTTCACCGTCGTCGCCCCGACCGCGCTCACGGCACGCGGGTACGCGGCGCTCGCGGCGTCCTGGTTCGGCCAGGAGGCCCGGCTCGAGTCCGTCACCTGGGACCGGTTCCGGAAGGTGGTGCCGGCCGAGCACGCCGACGCGAGCTGGGAGCACCTGTCCCGGAGCCACGTGTTCAGCATCGACAAGGCACGGCGGCTGCTCGGCTACGCCCCGCGGTACACCGCGGAGGAGACGGTGCTCGACGCGGTGCGCTGGCTCGTCGACAACGACGAGGTGGCGGTCGCGCGGCCCCTCGTCGTCTGAACCGAGGCGGTCTGACCTGCGCTGGTGGAACGGCAAGACCCGCTTGTCCACGTGTGTGGGGCGGGTCCGCATGCTGACGGTACCCGATCGGCGCCGGCGCCCGTTCCGTCGGCGCCCCGCGACATGTCGGTGTACGACATCATCGTCGCGGCCCTGTTCGCGGTCACCGTGGTCCAGCAGTACCAAGTCGACGCTGCCTCCGGTTGGGACGCCGTCTGGGAGTTCGCCGTCCTGCCGTTGATGGCCTCCGTCGGCTTCCTGACCGCCGTGTACGGGATCCTCGACCTGTACGGGCGTCCGGGCACGGACGAGGCGACCAGGACCAAGCGGACGGACGAGTGGGCGGCCGCGCAGGGATGACGACGACCTGGCCCTGCTGGTCCACCGATGGGAGGATCAGCAGCGTCTCCCGCCGCCCGAACACCCGAGGTCAGCACCGTGAAGTCGTACACGATCCGTCCGAGCCCGTTCGGGCCCGGCGAAGACGCCGTGCTTCGGGGTCCGTGGGACCCGAAGATCGGCAAGCTCGTGACGTCCGGCAAGGTGCAAGGCCTCAGCATCGGCGCGGGGTTCCCCGACACGCACATCGAGTTCGTCCGGGACCTCCCGCTCCGGCGCTTCTTCATGATCGCTCGGCACGTGGACGACGTCTCGGCGCTCGGGACGCTGCACGATCTGGAGTTCCTCCACCTGCACGCCGGGTTGAAGGTACGGATCGACCTCGCGGCGTTCCCGCGGCTGCGCCGGTTGGCCGTCGCCTTCTGGAAGTACCTCGACGGCGGGGTCACGAACGCGGCGCCGCTCGACGACCTGTACGCGGGGCACTACTCAGCGGACGACCTGCAGCCGCTCTCCGCGATGACCTCGCTCCGCAAGCTTCGTCTCGACGACTGGCCGAGCCTCCGGTCATTGCACGGGGTGGAGGCACTGATCGGGTTGGACGACCTGACCGTGGTCATCGCCCGACGACTCAGCGACGTCAGCGGAGTCCGCGGGCTCGCGGCAAACCTGCGGGAGTTGAACCTCGAGAGCAACCGGAAGATCCCGGACCTGGACCCCGTGGCCGGTCTGACACGGCTCCGTCATCTCAATGCCTCGAACTGCGGCGACTTCCCGACCCTCGACCCACTCCGGGGATTGACCGCTCTCGAGACGCTGCACCTGTACGAGTCGACTCGGATCGTCGACGGCGACCTGCGCGTGCTGCTCGAACTGCCCGGACTGCGGGACGTCCGGATGTCGAACCGCCGCCACTACGTGCCGACGGTCAGAGCGGTGCACGAGGCGCTCGGCGCTCGCTGGTCTGCCTGACCCTGGCCCTGCCGGTCCTACGACAACGGGTCGACTCCCTGCGGTCGTCGCCGAGCACGACGCTGGACCCATGACAACGACACTCATCACCGGGGCCACCCGCGGCCTCGTTAAGGAAACCGCCCGTCAGCTCGTCGAGGCGGGCCACACCGTCTGGATCGGCGCCCGCTCGGTCCAGCTCGACGTCCGCGACGACGACTTGGTCGCCGCGGCCTTCGCCCACGTCGACGCGGTCGGCGGACTCGACGTGCTGGTCAACAACGCTGGCATCGCCGTCTGGGGGGGAGAGCCGCTGCCCTTCTGATCCACCCACCTCAAGGACCGCGATCGTCGATACGTGGATGCAGTTGCTTCTCCGAGAGCGTCCATCGCCCGGACCATCGCCGCAGAGGCTTCCCAGTCGATCGACCGGTCGTCGTTCATCACCGGCTCATCGGAGGGGCCACCCCTACCTGCCGAAGCGAGTTCGAACAACTGCACGAAGGCTCGGCGGGCAGCATCATCAGTCGGCTCGTTTCCCAACAAGGCCGCGCGTTCCCTGAGGTAGGACGCGGTCTCATCCGCGCCCCTCTTCCGGAACACCGGGACCAAGTCCTCACAGATTGCCGCAACCTCGCGTTGACGAGTGGGGCTGGTCCAGGGTCTCGTGAAAATCATGAGCGTGTCTCCTCACGGCCGAAGTGGCCACATGTCCGTCACTCGGACCGTAGCCCGGTCACGGGTCCGTCATGGAGTTCCGGTATGTGCCCTCGTTCTGCGAGCGTCGCGGCCAGGAGAAGGGCCAGGCTGCGGACAGCGCGCGCCGGGCCAGGTCGTGCGCCCGCGCCGCCCGTGCACCCTTGAGGAACAGGGACGCGGCGCCGAACATGACGAATGCGCTCACGCAGGCGAGGACGTAGTACAGGTAGCTGGCGAGGGCGGCGGCGGGATCGAGCGGGAACAGGTCGGGCATGGTTGCTCCTAGGGCGGGGTTCTCTGGCTGGACCGAGCGTTTTCCTCGGTGCAGGGTCTACGGCGATCGGCTTCGGTTCCTCCACCTCGCGTCCGAGAAGGGGCCAGCCGCGGGCTGCTGCTCACGGTTGGTGGGGATCCCCACCGTACGAAGAGCATGCGCCGGGCCCGGACCCCCCGAACGGGGGGGTTTCGTGACCTTTCGAGTCGATCGTCGAGTTGTCCTGTTGTTCTGAACCATCGACCGCTGCCGCCCTCACTGACGATCGTTTCTGACAGGATCGCCTACGTCGTCGACGGCCCTGGCGAATCCGGGGACGCGGTTCCTTCGAAACTCACCGTCAGAACAGTTCCAGTCAGAACCCCTGACCTACCGTTCTTGCAGTGGCCCGGGTAGAACCAGGGAACGACTGGGGGAGGACCCGATGGCCACCACGACCAAGACCACGCAGCTCACTGGGGCGGAGCGTGTTCCGTCAGTAGATCGTCGACGAGACCCGTACGTCGGCCGCCCTCGAGGGCGGCCGCGCGTCCGACGTCACGCACGCCGCTCAGGACCGATGGATCCGTGGTGAGCTCACGTTCGACGAGATGGCGGCCGAGGTTCGGCGCGCGCACCCGTCGACTGCTGACCGCTGAAGAGACATGGCCTCCGAAGACCGGCCGTGGGTGACCGGCGCCCCATACGATGGGCGCTGGGCTGCCGCCTGAGCACGTCAGGATCGTCGTCGTCGACCGCGCCGCCCAGATGATGCACGGAGCCGGGCAACGAGTTCGCGTGGCATCGGTACGACAAGTCCCTCGCCGAGCGTGCTCCGTTGCGGTGTCCCCTGACGATCTGACCCGAACGCAGCGAGACCCCCCTGGGCCCGCATGTGCGGAGGGGGTCTGCACTGACGACCATACCTGTACTCGCCGACTCCGCCCATGCCATGCCATGCCATGCCTCCGCTGCACCTGCGCCGCCTGCGTGACGTGAACTGGACGTCGAGCTCGGGCTGAGACCACGGCGTCGGCTGGGCGGTATGCAACATTCTCGGCTGCCGCCGTCCACGACTGTCACGCTCCCCGCTGAGCCCCGAGCGGGGCATGAGAGGAGACACACGTGGGGAACAGGAAGAGCGCAGTGGTGACCGGTCTGCTGCTGGCGACCGGGCTGGTCGTGGTACCGACCGCGGGAGCGTCGGCAGTCGACGTCCTCGGGTCCGCACCGGGATCCGGCGGGGTCGTCATCACGGACGACACCGGTCCCACCGGCGAGGTCAGGGGATCGGCGACCCGGCGCGACGGCGGTGGTGGCAGTTTCTGGCAGTGGGGTGTCGGCCGGGACGACACCTGGTCGAACTACATCCGCGAGCGCCGCTGTCACGGGGCGACGGCCGTCGGGCTGAAGACCAAGCGCGTCACCGGTGTCCCCGGCGGCCGGTACGCGCTGGCGACGACGCCGAAGGCCCGCAGCGGCAACAAGGCGTACTACCACAACTGCTGAGCGTCGGACACGGCAGTGGGCGTCTGCCCTGGCCCTTCGGGAAGGAGTCCTCGGTGATGCGGAGCGTGCGGATGGCGTACGTGGTCCCACCGGTCCTGGCCGTCGTGCTCGCCTTCCTCGGGTGCGTGCAGCTGAGCCAGACCGGCGTGGTCGGAGTCTCGACCGTCGTGACGGCGGCCGTGGGATCCGGCTCGACGTCGAACGAGATGATCGCCGGATCGCTCGAGCGGGTCGCTCAGGAGCACCGCGCGACGATCGTCCGGACGGTCGCCGATCGCTCGGCACCGACGAGTCGGCGGACGGCGCTCGTGACCGGTGCCCCGGGGACACGGGGAGCGGAGTGGCTCCAGGACGGCTACGACGAGTTCGACCCCTCGATCACGACGACGGTGCGTCCCATGTCCGCGCTCGACCGGTACGACCCGGCGGGGGCGTACGAAGTCGTCGGGGACGAGCAGGCGGGACGTGCGACGGCCGACGCACTCGTCGCCGCGGGGTTCGAGACGACGTCCGAGCGCGTCCCCCCTCGCGACCCGGCTCGGGGTCACCGCCGGAACAGAGGGGACCGGTGGCCTCATCGGAGCCCTGGTGCTCGGCTGTGTCGTGCTCTGCCTGGTCGGCACCGTCGGCGCCCCGCGCAGGACGGTCGTCCGGCGACTGCACGGGCGCAGCACCTGGGCGGTCGTGCTCACCGAGGTCGCGGAGGTCCGGACGACGCTCGTCGTCACGGCCCTCCTGGCGCCGGTCGTCGCGCTGGGGCTCTGGGCACACAACGGACTCGCGACGTGGACGACCTTCGCCGTGGCAGCCGCCGTGTGCTGTTCGCCGCTGCTCGTCCCGGTCGTGGCCTGCCATGCACTCGGCACCGTCATCGCCTCCCGACGGCCGATCGCCCTGGCAGTTCGCGGTGACCGACCCTCCGCGGCTCTCGTGCTGGGCGCACAGGCTGCTCGGCTCCCGGCGGTGGTGGTGCTGGTGGCGGCGGTCTTCGACCTGACGTCCGCAGCGGCGGTCGCCCGGTCGGCGTCGGCGGCGCAGGACCTCCGGGCCGCCGGCGACACCGTCCAGCTCTGGGTGACGCCGGACCCGCGCCCGGGATCGGACACGCAGCCGTACTGGGACCGGATCGGGGGCGTCGCGGGTGCGGCACTCGACCAGCACCGGGCGCTGCTCTCCGCGGCCACCGAGGTCTCGACCGGCGTCGGTCGTGGCACGGTGCCGGCCCTGTTCGTCGACCCCGGGTACCTGCGGCGGCAGGACCTCCGGACCGCCGCGGGGGGATCGGATCACCGGGACCGGGGACCGGATCACGGTCTGGACGCCCTCCGGCTCCGACATCGACCGCGCTGCGCTCGTCCGGGCCCTCACGGAGTGGGAACTCCGCGGGGCGACGGGCACGGAGAAGCGGGAGGTCGGTGGTGGCGAACTCGCTCCCCGTCGGATCTACACGTACCCGTGTGACGCATCGACGGCGTCCTGGCTCACGGATGTCGTGGTCGTCGTCGTCCCCGCTCCCTCCCGCGTGTTCACGGCAGACCAGCTCGGTGCCTGGTTATCGACCGGGGACGTGGTGTTCACCTCCGAGCGCGCGGCGGACCGGGCGATCGACGCGGCGGGCCTGCGGGACGAGTTCAGCGCCGTCGTGCCCGTCGGGCAGGCGGCGGCGGAACACCAGCGCCGCGCGACGACCGGCGTGGCCATCGGCGTCCTCGCGGTGGTCAGCAGTGCGGTGGTGGCGGTCGTGCTCGCCGGCCTCGCCGTCGTCGCGCACCAGCGACGCAACGGACGGTCGGTCTTCGCCGACGTCGCTGCCGGCAGGTCGTTCGTCCACACACACCGGCTGCTCCTGACGGTCGAAGGAGTCCTCCTGACCATCGCCACCGTCCTCATCCTGGACACCTGGTCGCAACGCAGACCGGACGGCACGGGCGCGGCCTCCGTGCTCGACCCCGCGGCGCAGGCTGCCGGTCCGGCAGCAGTGGGCGCTGCGCTCGTCGTCCTGCTCGTGAGCGTGGTCTCCGTCGTGGTGACGACGCGGTCATCCCGGTCGGTCGTCCGACTCCGAGGGACGGGATCGTGATGATCGCCGTCCGCGAGGCCCGCAAGCAGCGCGGAGGCCGGACCCTGTGGGAAGGCCTCTCGTTCGACGTCGCGCGGGGCGAGGTCCTGGCACTGACGGGTCCGAGCGGCGCCGGCAAGTCGACGCTCTTGGACTGCATCGGGCAGATCGACGTGCTCGACGTCGGGACCGTCAGCATCGACGGCGTCACGGCCGGGCGGAGTGGGCGCCGTGCGCGGTTGCTCCGTCGGGACCACCTGGGGTACCTCTTCCAGGACTTCGGGCTCGTCCCCGACCTGTCCGTGCAGGCGAACATCGAGATCGGGCGCGTGCGCTGGCGGGATGGCGTGCACCGCGGAGTCCGGACCGCCGAGGCGCTGGAGCGGGTGGGGCTCGCGGGTCGCGCGACCGACCGTGCGCACGAGCTCAGCGGCGGTGAGCAGCAGCGCGTCGCACTCGCGCGGCTCCTCGTGAAGCAGCCGGACGTCGTCCTCGCCGACGAGCCCACGAGTGCCCTCGACGAGGAGAACGCACGGATGGTCCTCGACCTCCTCGATGAGTTCGCCTCCGGAGGCGCGGCCGTGGTCATCGCGACACACGTCCCTGCCGTCGTCGTCCGGGCGGCGACCCGGCTGCACCTGGACCCTGCCTGCGCGACGTGATCCGGGCCTCCCGGCCACCGCGCGAGCGGGCGGCGGAAGAGGGCACCGGAATACACCCAGGCGACAGGTGTTGTCTCCGGTCCACCGCCCCCACGGAAGGACCCGCATGACCGCGACCCCGCACGCCCTCGTCGTCGGCGCCACCGGCATCGCCGGATCGGCGATCGTCGACCACCTCGTGAGCGACGGCTGGACCGTCACCGCGCTCTCGCGCCGACCCGGAGCCGAGCGCCCCGGGGTCACCTGGCAGTCGGCGGACCTCCGGTCGGCGGCGTCCCTCGCGGCGGCGCTCGCCGACGTCCCGGCGACACACGTGTTCTTCACGGCGTGGTCCCGCCAGGCCACTGAGGCCGAGAACATCGCGGTGAACGGCGGCATGGTGCGCGACCTCCTCGCCGCACTGTCCGGTGCGCCGGTGCAGCACGTGGCGCTGATGACCGGCCTGAAGCACTACCTCGGTCCGTTCGAGGCGTACGGCCAGGGCGCGATGCCGGACACCCCGTTCCACGAGGACGAGCCCCGGCTGGACGTCGACAACTTCTACTACGCACAGGAGGACGAGCTGTTCGCCGCCGCCGCACGTCAGGGCTTCACCTGGTCGGTGCACCGCTCGCACACCGTCCTCGGGTACGCCGTCGGCAACGCGATGAACATGGGTCTGACGATCGCCGTCGCCGCCGCGATCAGCCGCCACACCGGGCGCCCGATGGTGTTCCCCGGCAGCGAGACGCAGTGGAACGGGCTGACCGACGTCACCGACGCCGACCTGCTCGCCGCGCAGATGGTGTGGGCCGCGACCGACCCGGCCGGTGCCGACGAGGCGTTCAACACCGCGAACGGCGACGTGTTCCGCTGGCGCTGGATGTGGCCGCGGATCGCCGCGCACCTGGGCGTCGAGGCCGAGGGTTTCGACACCGCGCCGCGGCCGTTCGAGCAGCAGATGGCCGACGCCGCACCGGTCTGGGCGGAGGTCGTCGCCGAGCACGGTCTCGTCGAGCCCGACCTGGAGCGCCTCGCGTCGTGGTGGCACACGGACGCCGACCTCGGCCGCGACATCGAGGTGATGACCGACATGTCGAAGAGCCGGCTCGCCGGGTTCACCGAGCACCACCGGACGCTCGACTCCTTCACCCGGCTGTTCGACCGGTACCGGGCGGAGCGGCTCGTCCCTTGACGTGGGGACGTGACGACGTGACGACGGGCCGGCCGGTCACCCGGTCGGCCCGTCGGTCGTCCGGCCGGTCAGTCGGTCAGCCCGTGGTCAGCGGGACCTGCACGATCCGGTCGTCGCCCTCACCCGGGTCGCCGCGGCCGTCCGTGTTGTTCGTCACCAACCAGAGCGTGTCGTCCGGGCCGGCGAGCACCGTGCGGATCCGGCCGTACTCCCCGGCGAAGTACTCGTGCGCGGTGCCGGGGTCGTCGACCGGGACGCCGCGGAGCACCCGGCCCTGCAGGTTCGCGATGAACACGGTGTCCCCGACGACGGCGAGGCCGCTCGGACTGGCGTCGTCGGTCGACCACTGCTGGACCGGGTCGACGAACCCCTGGTCCTCGCCCCCCGGTGCCCTCGACCTCCGGCCAGCCGTAGTTGCTCCCCGGCTCGATGACGTTGAGCTCGTCGCGGGCGTCCTGCCCGAACTCGGACGCGAACATCGTCCCGTCCGCGCTCCACCCGAGGCCCTGCACGTTCCGGTGCCCGAGGCTCCACACGGGGGGAGCCGGGGAACGGGTTGTCGTCGGGCACGTCGCCGTCCGGGGTGAGGCGGAGGATCTTGCCCGCGAGCGAGTCCCGGTCCTGCGCGTCCTCGCTCGCGCCGGCGTCGCCGACACTGGCGTAGAGCATGCCGTCCGGGCCGAACGCGATCCGCCCGCCGTCGTGGAACGTGTTCGCGGGCAGGTCGTCGATGAGCGTCGTGGCGTCCCCGAGCACGGTCGACCCGGCTCGTCCCTCCAGGTCGTAGCGCTCGATGCGGTTGCCGTCCTCGCCGGTCGAGTACACGAACAGGTCGTCCTCGTGCAGGGCGAGTCCGAGCAGGCCGCCCTCGCCCCCCGTGTCGGACACCGGGGACCGTCCCGACCGTGCGGCGTTCGCCGTCGGCCGTCAGCTCCAGCACCTCCGCGGAGTCCCGGAGGCTGATGAGCGCGTCGGGACCGTCACCGGTGCGCACGACGGACCAGGGGGGCCTCCAGTCCGGTGACGACGTCGGTCGTCTCGCCGTCCGGCGCCAGCTGCCCGGCAGCCAGGTCGGCCGGTGCGGAGGCCCGGGGCACGCGGTCCGGGCCGGCCTCGGATGTACCCGTGCAGGCGGTGAGGGTCAGGGCGACGAGCGCGACGCTCGCGGCCGAGACGGTACGACGTGTCCTGCCCATGGTGTGCCTCCCGGTGCGTGTCCGTCGATTGCACCCCGCGCAGGTGCACAACCGCTGGGTGGAGCGTCGCCGTCGCCGTGGCCGTGGCCGTGGCCGGCAGCCGCTACCGCGCCAGCACCCGCATGGCGAGCGCGGTGACGGCACGGGTCGGCAGCAGCCGCAGCACGGTCGCGGCGAGCGTGTTCGCCCGCCCGTCGACGACGGACGGGCCGGAGCCGTCGAGCGCCGCGAGGACGGTCGCGGCGACCTGCTCGGGTCGGCGTCCCCACCGGCCGGTGGCCGCGTTCATCGGGGTCCGCGTCGGGCCGGGACTGACGGCGACGACCCGCACGCCGCTTCGCCGTGTCTCGGCCCAGAGCGCCTGCGTGAACGACAGGACGTACGCCTTCGAGGCCGCGTAGGCCGCCAGGACCGGTGCCGGGGCGAACCCGCCGGTGCTCGCGATCGAGACGACGGAACCGTGCCCCCGCTCGACCATCCGCGTGACCACCGCCGTCGTGAGTTCGGTGAGTGCTCCGACGTTGAGGTCGACGAGGCGGCGCAGGGCGACCGGGTCGCTGTCGACGACGAGGCCCCGCGAAGCCACGCCGGCACTGCCGACCAGCAGTTCGATCTCGGTCCCGTCGCCTGCCAGGCGGTCGAGCAGGCGGGCGACGGCTCCGTCCTCGGCCAGGTCGAGTGCGATGGTCGTGACGGGGACACCGTGCCGGTCGCGGATGCCGTCGGCGGTCTGCTCGAGCCGGGTGGCGTCCCGGGCGACGAGGACGAGGTGCGCTCCCGCTCGCGCGAGGGCGTCGGCGACGGCGGCCCCGATCCCGGTGGAGCCCCCCGGTGACGAGGGCGGTGCGGTCGCGCATCTGTGCTGCTGTGGTCATGCGGGTACCGTAGACATTGACGTCAGCGTCAAGGTCAAGCGGAGGGCGGCGGGATCGTGCTGATCGGCGAGTTGAGCGCGGCGACGGGTGTGAGCACGCGGGCGCTGCGGTACTACGAGCACGAGGGGCTCATCACGAGCAGACGGCGTCCGAACGGGTACCGGGACTACGACCCGGACGCGGTCGAGATGGTCGCGCTCATCCAGGACCTCTTCGCGGCCGGGCTCTCGTCGGGACTCCTCCGTGACGTGGTGCCCTGTGTGGCCGGAGACGCCGGGGGGACCGCCGCCGGCGGACCTCCTCGCCCGGGTCGAGCAGGTCCGGGACGACCTGCTCCGGCAGGAAGCGCGGCTCCGGGCTCGGCGGGAGACGCTCGACGACTACCTGTCCGGCCGGCGGCGACCGGCGCGCATCGACGCCCTGGTGTCGGCCGACGCGTGCCTGCCGGACCGGACCTGACTGCCGCAGGAGGCCGCCTGGTTCAGTGGAACGACCACCACCAGTCCCTGGAGGACCACATGACCACCATCGCCATCGTCGGCGCCGGCAAGGGCCTCGGGCTCGCCGTCGCCGAGCGTTTCGCCCGTGAGGGCTTCGCCGTCGCCCTGATCTCCCGCAACCAGGCCCGCCTCGACGAGCTCGCCGCCTCGCTCCGGGAGCAGGGGCACCAGGCCGCCGGGTTCGCCGCGAACGTCCGCGACGGGGACTCCCTCCGCCGCGCGCTCGAGCAGGCCACCGAGCAGCTCGGCCCGATCGAGGTCCTGCAGTACAGCCCGCTGCCCGCGAAGGAGTACATGCGGCCGGTGCTCGAGACGACCGCCGAGGACCTCGTCGGCCCGATCGAGTTCTCCGTCTACGGCTCGGTGAACGCCGTCCGCCAGGTCCTGCCCGGCATGCGCGCGATCGGCTCCGGCACGATCCTGTTCGTCAACGGCGGCAGCGCGGTCCGTCCGGGCGCGCGCGTCACCGGCACGTCGGTCGCCTTCGCCGGCGAGAGCGCCTACGCGCAGCTGCTCCACGACGCCGTGCGGGACGAGCAGGTCCACGTCGGCCAGCTCATCATCCCGTTCGGCATCGACGACGGGCAACAGGACCACTCGGGCGCCGCGATCGCCGAGCGGCTCTGGTCGATCCACACCGAGCGCGGCGACTTCCGCACGTACGCGGAGCCGCTCCCCGAGTAGACGGTCGCGGCGCCCGACATCGCGCAGCGGACCCGGCACCGCGCGAGTGCCGAGCGCGGTTGCCGTTCCGGGGTGTCGACGACCCCACCGGCGGGCTACCGTGGTGCGCATGCGACGCAGGGACCGGCCGACCGGTGACACCGCGCTGACGGTGGACGAGGCCACCGCGATCGCCGACCACGCCGAGGCCGGCCGTCTCGACATGGAGGACCCGGAGGTCCGCCGCCTGGTCGGCGAGGCGAACCGTGTCCTCGTCCGGGCCGGCGTGTGGGGCGTCGACGAGACCCCTCGGCAGCGCCGACGCCGACGGATCCTCGCGGTCGGCGCGTCGGTGCTGGTGCTGTCATGGCTGGCCGGGCTCTTCCTGCCCCTGCTCGCCCGGCTCGCCGACTAGCGCGTCGAGTCCGCTGCCGGCGACGTGACCGCCGGACGGGAGGCTCGCAGCCAGCTGGCAGCGGGCCTCCCGTCCGTCAGGCGGTCCGTCGGACCGCCACACGCCGTCGCCGACCGGCGACCGCCCAGACCCCCGCGGTCACGAGGACCGGCAGCCCGAGTCCGAGCACCGCGAGCGACACCGGGTCCGGGGCGAACGGCATGTGGACGACGCCGTCCGGTGTCGGTGTGAACCGGAGCGTCAGGGCGCGGAGCGGCAGGGTCCCGAGCGCGACCCCGACCAGCGAGCCGACCAGCGTGAGCAGCGCGGCCTGCCACGTCGAGACCAGGCGGCGGACACCGGGCGAGGCGCCGACCGCGTCGAGCACCTCGTCGTCACGACGCCCGTCGGCCCGCGCCAGCCCGATCGCCACGGTCGTGGCACCGAGCGTGACGATCCCGGCCAGGAGTGTGACGACGACCGCGATCGGTCGGAACGGGTCCTCGGGGCCGTTCTCCACCGAGAACCACGGGTACCAGAGGTCGGCGTCGGCACCCGCCGCGGTCTGCCAGGTCGCCGCGAGGGTGTCCGTCTGCTCGTCGGTGATGCCACCCGGGAAGGACCCGACCAGGAAGGAGCGCTCGGTCTCGAGCCCGTGCCGCTGGGCGCCCTGCGGCGTGAGGAACAGTCCGAGGTGGAGGGGTTGGTCGGTGTGCTCGACCACGGCCGGCAGGGTCGTCGAGCTCGTCGCCCGCGAGGTCGGCTGCTCGCCGTACGCGGTGAACTGCGAGAAGGGTCGGGTGTCGAGCCGGACCACGCCGTCGCGCACGTACTCGGGCCGCATGGAGACGGCGTCACCGCGTTCGAGTGAGGCGCGTGCGACCCGGGACGGCCGGTGGCCGAGGAGCTCGGCGAGGTCGTCGACGTCTCCGGTCAGGACGTGCGGGCGCGAGGCGTCCGGTGCGCTCAACCAGTCGGAGCACGCTCCGGTGCTGCTGTCGGCACAGTCCCGCTGGTGCACGTCGACGGGCAGGGTGACCGGGGCGTCGTCGGACCCGGTCTCGACGCCCGCGCCGAGGAGTCGGACGTCGGCGTCGGGCAGGACCTGGCGCACGACCCGGAGTGCCCGGTCGCGGAGCGCCGCGTCGATCCCGTCCCCGGTGATGGACGCGGTGCCCACGCCCTCCGCGGTGGAGAACTCGTACTGCGCGTCGGTCTGCGCCTGTCCCGCGGCCGCGAAGGTCAGCACGACGGTCGAGACGAACACGACGCTCATCACGCTCGCGAGCACGGGGACCGTCCGGACCGGGTTGCGGACGGCGTCGCGGACGGCGATCCGGGCGGGCAGACCGAGCCGCTCCCCGATCCGGGCGACCCCGGCGAGCAGCCGACGCGCGGCGAGGACGATGCCGAGCTGCGCCAGGCAGGGGCCGACCGCCACGCCGACGCCGACCACGAGCGCGAGGTGGTCGTCCTGCACCGGACGGTCGTTGAGCATCAGCACGCCCACGCCGCAGGCCATCGTCATCAGCACGCCGACCCCGGCGAGCACGGGTCCCGCGGCTGCGGCCCACCGACGCCGGGACGCGGGCGCGGGGCGGGTGGCGCCACGGAGGGCACTGTCCACGTCGACGCGGCTCGCGCTCCTGGCGGCGACGAGCGAGGCCGCCCACCCGGCCAGGACCCCGAGCGCCACGACGGCGAGCAGCACGAGCCATGGCAGGTGCACCCCGGGGTAGCGAGCGCGGTCCCCCCGAGTCGAGCAGGTGGAAGGCCGCGACACCGCCGCCGATGCCGAGCACGGTGCCGCACACCGCTCCGACGGCACCGAGCACGAGGCCGGAGGACGACACGACCGTGAAGAGGAAGCGCCGGTCGCCGCCGACGCTCGCCAGCACCGCGTGCGAGCGGGTGTCCGCACGGGAGCTCACCAGGAACGCCGCAGCCGCGAGCAACCCGACCTCGAACAGGGCGAACGCCCCGGCGAGGCCGACGTACCCGTAACTGACGATCGGGTCGTACCCGCCGGAGCTCCTGCTGGCGAAGGGCGGGTCGAGCACGACGGCCCGGGACTCGACCACGATGCCGTGGTCGTTGTACCGCTGGACCTCGGGCCAGGTCACGCTGTGGTCGGGGAGGAACACCTGGGTGGCGTCGTCGTCGCCGAGCCCGAGGGACCCCCCACGGGCCGAACACGGCGAGGGTGGACGACGGTCGACCGAGGTCGCGGAGTGTGCCGACGATCGTGACCTGCCGCTGCACCGGGTCCTCGAGCTCGAGTGTCTCGCCGACGGCGACGTGCAGGCGGTCGAGCGTGGCGGGTGTCACGAGCACCTGGCCTGCGGCGCGCGGGACGGCGCCGTCGATCCGGTCCCAGTGCCCGTGGAGGGCGCCGGCCCAGGTCTCGCCCTCGACCGCGGTGACCGTCACGGGGACCTCCGGCCCGGCGACGACCGCGGAGCCCTCCCGCACCGGGATGGACGCGGCTCCGTCCGGGACAGAGGTGAGCAGGTCCGCGGTCGGCGGGGCCGGGGTGTCGGCGTCGGTGCTGGTGGGGTCGTCCTGCCAACGCTGGAGCGGCGTGCCGGGCCGCGTCACGGCGGCGTAGCGGTCGACCGGGTCCTGCCGCATCCCGACCAGGTCCGGGCCGTTCGACTCGAGGAGCGCGGCGGACCGCCCGAGCTCGACGGTCAACTCGTCCTCGGTGCTCTGTGTCGTCGACGCGATGAGCACGCTGCCCGCCGCGAGTCCGGCGATCGGCAGCCCGATGAGCGACGCGACGAGCACCGCGCGACCGGTCCGGGCGAACGCCAGACGCCGGGCCAGCAGGAGCGCGGGCCGGAGGGCGAACGGGGAGCGGCTGCGGATCGTCGGACGGTGCGTGTCCCGACGGGGCCGCTCGCTCACGACCGGTCCTGCGCGTCCGACAGGGCCAGCTCCACGCCGGCGTAGGCGGTCTCGTCGACGATGCGGCCGTCGCGGAGGAACACGATCCGGTCCGCCCAGGCTGCGTGCCGGGCGTCGTGCGTGACGAGCAGCGCGCCGGCACCGGAGTCGACGTGTCGGCGGAGCATGCGCAACACGACCTCGCCGGTCTGCGAGTCGAGGGCACCGGTCGGCTCGTCGGCGAGGACGAGCTTCCGGTCGCCGACGACCCCGCGGGCGATCGCGACCCGCTGCCGCTGGCCGCCGGAGAGGTCGTCCGGCCAGGCGTCGAGGCGGTGCCCGAGCTCGACGCTCTCCAGTGCGAGCTGTGCGGCCTTCCGGGCACGCCCGGTGCGCCAGCCGTCGAGCTCGAGTGGGAGCGCCACGTTCTCGACCGCGGTCAGCGAGGGGATGAGGTTGAAGTCCTGGAAGACGAAGCCGAGCACCCGCCGACGCAGGGCCGCGAGCTCCCGGGCCGGACGGTCGGACACCCATTCGCCGTCGATGCGGACCTCACCGCTCGTCGGCGGCATGAGCGTCCCGGACACGGACAACAGGGTCGACTTGCCCGATCCGGAGGTCCCCATCACGGCGACCATCTCGCCCGGACGGATCGTCAGGTCGACACCGGCCAGAGCGGTCACGGCCTGCGCACCGCTGCCGTACTGCACGGCCACGGCGTCGAGTTCGAGGAGCGGGGTCGAGGTCATCGGACGGCCTCGCCGGAGCGACGGCCGGTGGGCTCGCTGCCGTACGCGTCCTCGTCGTCGGGCTGGCCGAGGGTCCCGCGCGACGTCGGCTGGTACCGCGCGACGCTCGACTCCACGTGGTCGAGCCAGCGGACCTCGGACTCGGCCTGGAACACCATCGACTCGAGGACGAGCGACCATGCCAGGTCGGTCGCCGGGTCCGTGGTGCGCTTGAGGCGCGTCAGGTCCTGCAGTGCCCGGACCGCTGCCGTGCGCTGCACCTGCACGAGGCGTTGCACGTCGACGCCGGGGACCGTGACCGCGATCGCGAACTTGATCGCGAGTTCGTCCCGTCCGCGCTTGGCCGGGACCGGCTCGCTGAACCACCGGTCGACCGCCTCGCGGCCCGCGTCGGTCGCCGTGTAGACGACGTGTCCGTCGTCGTCGGCGTCCCCCGCGGGCCACGAGGCCGTCGCGCTCCAACCGATCGAGCGTCGTGTAGACCTGGCCGATGTTCAGCGGCCAGCTGCCCCCGGTCCGGTGCTCGAACTCCCCCCCGGAGCTGGTAGCCGTAGCCCGGCTCGGCCACCAGCAGTGCGAGTACGCCCATGCGGACACTCATCGTTCCCCCCTCCGCCCCGGCGGAGCGCTTCTCCCCCGGGCATACCGAGTATGCACATACCCGGTATGCCGGGACAAGCGGGTCGGGCGGAAGTCATCCTGCAGACGGACGGGAGGCCCGTGGCGATCCCGCCACGGGCCTCCCGGTCGGAGCGGGACAGCTCAGCTGTGCAGCTTCGACAGCTCCTGGAACTCCTCGTCGCTGAGCTCGATCGTCGCGCCCTGGAGGTTGTCCTCGAGGTGGTCGACGCTCGACGTGCCGGGGATCGGCAGCATGACGGGCGAACGCTTGAGCAGCCACGCGAGCGCGACCTGCGCCGGGGTGGCGTCCTTCTGCTTCGCGAGTTCGGTGAGCGGCGAGTCCGCACCGGTCAGGCCGCCGGTCGCGAGCGGGAACCACGGGATGAAGCCGATGCCCTGCTCCTCCGACCAGTCGAGGAGCTCCTCGGCCGAACGGTCGGTGAGGTTGTAGAGGTTCTGCACGGAGACGATCGTGGCGATCTGCTGCGCGGCCTTCACGTCGTCGACCGAGACCTCGGACAGCCCGATGTGGCGGATCTTGCCCTCGTCCTGCAGCTTCTTCAGCTCGCCGATCTGGTCCTCGAGCGGGACCTTCGGGTCGATGCGGTGCAGCTGGAACAGGTCGATGCGCTCGAGGCCGAGGCGGCGGAGGCTCATCTCGGCCTCCTGGCGCAGGTACTCCGGGCGGCCGACCGGCGGCCACTCGTTCGGGCCGGTGCGGGTCAGGCCGGCCTTCGTGGCGATGACGACGTCGTCGCCGTAGGGGTGGAGGGCCTCCTTGAGGAGCTCCTCGGCGACGTAGGGGCCGTACGAGTCGGCCGTGTCGAAGAAGTTCACGCCCAGCTCGACGGCGCGCTTCAGGACGCGGATCGCCTCGTCGTGGTCCTTCGGCGGTCCCCAGACGCCGGGGCCGGTGAGCTGCATGGTGCCGTAGCCGAGGCGGTTGACCTCGAGGTCCCCGCCGATGCGGAAGGTGCCGGAGGACGCGGCCGGACGGTTCGTGGTGTCAGTGCCAGTGGTCATGCATCCCGGTCTACGCCTCCGGGTCGATGACCCGTGGAGGCTGCGCACCGGGACGGGGGTACGGCGTCTCCCCACGCGTGAGGCCACCGACGAGCTTCGCGATGCGGTTCGCCCGCGCGGTCTCACTCGGGGCGGTCACCACTCGGTGCACGACGGCGTACCGGTTCGTCGCGTCGAGCTCCGCGAACAGAGCGGCGGCCGTCGGTGCGGCGTCGAGCGCTGCCCGCAGGTCCTCGGGCACCTCGGCGGTCGCAGCCCCCGCGTACGCGCGGTCCCACCGACCGTCGTCCTTCGCGCGGTCGACCTCCGCCTGCCCGCGCGGCCGCATCCGTCCGGCCTCCACCAGCGCGGCGACGAGTCCGACGTTCCGCTTCGACCACAGGGACGCCTTCCGCCGCGGGGTGAACCGCTGCAGGAACGTGGCCGCGTCGAGCCCGCGCTTCGACCCGTCGATCCACCCGGAGCAGAGCGCCTCGTCCAGGGCTTGCGCGTACGTCAGGCTCGTCGGGCTGGTCGTGCCCTTCTTGGCGAGGACGAGCCAGACCCCGTCGGACGTGTCCTCGTGCCCGTCCAGCCAGGCGCGCCAGGCGGCGGCGTCGGCGACGACGAACGGCTCGATCTCCATGCCGGTCATGGTCGCACGCGGTCGCATCCCGAGCCACTGATGCGGACGGCGTCGGCCCACGCGGACACCCAGTCCGGCAGGGTCAGGTCACGGGGTGCGCCACCGGCGGCGGCGAGCAGCTCGTCGGGCCGGACCGTGCCTCCAGTCCGGCGGAGGAACCGGGCCTGCACGACCGCCCGGGCCACGACGTCCCCGTGCCGCGTGAACGTCTGCTCCATGTACACCGCCCGCTCGTCCACCCCGAGCACCCGCGAGCGCAGCTCGAAGCGCTGCCCGAGCGTCAGCGACCGTTTGTAGGTGATCGTCTGTGCGGCCACGACGGGGTACCAGCCGCGCGCGCCGACCACCTGCCAGAAGCCGGAGCGCAGCATGAGGTCGAGTCGGCCGAGGTCGAGCAGCGACAGGTACTTCCCGTTGTTGACGTGCCGCAGCGGGTCCAGGTCGGTGAGCGTCACACGGAACGGCGTCCGCGATTCGTCCCACAGCGACAGCCGCCGCCGGGACAACCGGATGCGCAGGGTCAGCAGCAGGAGCCGGAAGGTCAGGTTCACGGGGTCGATCCGACCACCACCGGGGCCCCGGCGCGAGGAGCTTGGAGGTTCCCCACCACGACGGTGCCGTCGCCCGCCTCGACCTTGCCGTTTCCCGCTCTCCGCTTGCCGCTCCGCGGTGCATTCCCGGCAGACGGGCACGGTCAGGGCCTCCCTCCACGACGACCCGGGCGAGTACACCGGGACCTGCAGACAACGGACCTGATGAAAGGACCACGCATGCAGACACGCTTCCTCTCCGACCTCCAGGTCGGCGCGATCGGCCTCGGCACCATGGGCATGAGCGCCTTCTACTCCGGCGCCGGCTCCGACGACGCCGAGTCGATCCGGACCATCCAGCGCGCCATCGACCTCGGCGTCACGCTCTTCGACACCGCCGAGGCGTACGGCCCGTACACGAACGAGGAACTCCTCGCCGAAGCCCTCAAGGGCCGTCGCGACGAGGTCGTCATCGCCACGAAGTTCGGGCTCTACCACCACGAGGCCGACGAGCAGACGCCGACCCAGACCCGGGCGATCTCCAGCGCCCCCCGAGTCCGTCCGGGTCGCCCTCGAGGGGTCGCTCCGCCGCCTCGGCACCGACCACATCGACCTGTACTACCAGCACCGCGTCGACCCGGCCGTCCCGATCGAGGACGTCATCGGGCAGCTCGCCGGCTTCGTGCAGGAGGGCAAGATCCGCCACATCGGGCTGTCCGAGGCCTCCGCCGCGACGATCCGCAAGGCCCACGCCGTGCACCCGATCACCGCGCTGCAGAGCGAGTACTCGCTGTGGACGCGCGACCCCGAGGGTGACGTGCTCGACACCCTGCGCGAGCTCGGGATCGGCCTCGTGCCGTACTCGCCGCTCGGCCGCGGGTTCCTCACCGGCGCGATCACGAAGCCGTCGGACCTCGGCGAGGACGACTTCCGGTCGGCGAACCCGCGCTTCCAGGAGGAGGCCTTCGCGGCGAACATGCGGATCGTCGACGCGGTGAAGGGCATCGCGGACGAGGTCGGCGGCACCCCCCGCCCAGGTCGCCCTCGCGTGGCTGCTCGCGCAGGGCGAGGACATCGTCCCGATCCCGGGCACGAAGCGCGTCACCCGGCTCGAGGAGAACGTCGGCGCGGCCGACGTCACGCTCTCGGCCGACCAGGTCGAGCGCCTGTCGGCGCTGCCGCTGCCGACCGGGGACCGCTACCCCGACATGTCGAGCATCGGGCGCTGACCCTCCCGCAACACGCACCGTGGGCGGCAGCGTGCAACGCGATCGCGCTGCACGGCGCCGCCCACGGTGCGTCCTGCGTGCCGCTGGACGCGCGTCAGACCTCGGCTGCGAAGGCCGCGACGCGCAGCTGCAGGTCCTCCATCCGCCGGAGGCGCGCGGCCTCGACGTCGTAGCCCTCGTACGCCGGCGGCGGGGTCGTCCGGACGTTGCGCGAGCACTGGAAGTCCTGGCAGACCAGTGTGCCGACCGTGTTGCCCTTCCGGCCGGACGACCCCGAGTGCTTCGCGGCGTAGAAGACGACGTCGTTCGGCAGCTTCACGTCCTGGCACCACGAGCACTGGGCCCGGGACCTGGGCGAGGCCTCGGCCTGCCGGAACAGGATGCCGACGAGGTCGCCGTCGAGCGTCGGGACGACCACGTAGGCGCGGCGGGCGGTCTTCGGGTCACGCCACCCGAGGAAGGTCAGGTCGTCCCACACGACGGCGTCGAGGTCGGGGACGGTCATGTCGGCGAGTTCGCGACGGGAGGCGTTGACGAAGGAGGCACGGACGGCCTCCGGGGTGATCGGGAGCATGGTGAGCCTGTCGTTCTGGCACCGGCGCAGTGTCGTGCGTCAGCGGTGCGGTCGTTCAGAGGGGTCGATGACGGCGCCGTGTCGGACGACACGGCGGGGGGCGTCAGGCCCTGATGCCGGCGCTGGCGCCGACGACCTCCTCGGAACGGGTGCTCACGTCCTCCACCCTACGGTCGCGCGACGACGAGCACCAGCGACCCCTCGTAGGACGGCTGCACCCGGAGACGGCCGTGCCGGGCGTCCCACGAACCGTCCTCGATCGCGGTGCGGAGCGCGTTGACCGAGCGCGCCGCCGTCATCTCGTCGACGAACGCCCACGCCGAGTTCGCCTTGCGGGCGCCCGGGTCGAGGAGCCGTTCCGGTCGGCCGTAGTACGCCTCCGAGAACCCGTCGACGCACGTGAACGGGATCGGCAGGCGCGTGGTCGTGACGTCGCCGCCGAGGGCAGCGGTGATGCGGTCCAGGGACGGGTAGCGGCGGGCCTCGGTCGCCATCACCTCGGGGGGCGTACTCGGCCAGCCAGAGGTCCTCGACGCGCGTGGGGTCGCAGGTGAGCAGGACGACCGGGCCCCGGGTGACGCGCCGCACCTCGGCGAGGCCGCGGTCGAGGTCCGCCCACTGGTGCACGGAGAACGTCGCCATCGCCGCGTCGAAGGCGTCGTCGGCGAAGGGCAGGTCCTCGGCGGACGCGTCCACTGCCTCCGGCAGGTCGCCCGGACGCTGCGCCCGCATGGTGGCGGATGGCTCGACGGCGGTGACCTCGCGGTCCCGCGGCTCGTACGACCCGGCACCCGCTCCGACGTTCAGCACGGTGCGGGCCTGCCCGAGTGCCGACCGGATCGCTCGTTCGAACGACGGTTCCGGCCGGCGGTACCGGGTGTACCCGTCGCCGATGGTGCCGTAGTCGGCGTCCCCGGCCGATCCGTCCGCAGTCCTCGTCACGCCGTCAGCCTACGGCGGCGGACCCGCGCCGCGACCGGTCGGAGGCGGAGCCTCAGTCGACCGACTCGGACGACCGTGACGCCGCCCGCTGCTCGGCGAGCTCGGTGGCCGCCCACGTGCCGAGCAGGGAGAGGGAGCGCTCGGACTCCGACCCGGGGTCGGCTCCGTAGGTGAACACCGTGAGCCCGGGGTCCGCGACGAGGTCGAGCGCCTCGAACGACAGCTCGAGGTCGCCGACGATCGGGTGGTGCAGGTGCTTCCGGCCGGAGCGGTGCACGTGCACGTCGTGCTCGGCCCACCACGTCCGGAACTCCTCGCTCTTCACCGACAGCTCGCCGACCAGGGTCATCAGGCCCGGCTCGCAGGGGTTCGAGGCCGCCGTCGTCCGCAGCACGGCGACGGCGTCGCGGGCGGTCTGTTCCCAGCGCGGGAAGAAGTCGCGGGCGGCCGGGTCGAGGAACGCGAACCGGGCGGTGTTGACCGGACGTCCGGTCCCGGCGAAGACGGGCGCGTAGAGCGCGCGGCCGAGGGTGTTCGTCGCGACGATGTCGAGCCGCTCGTTGCGGATCCAGGCGGGTGCCCCGGTGATCGCGTCGAGGAGTCGCTGCACCGCGGGGCGGACCGACGTGGGCACGGCGCGGTGGGTGCTCTTCACGCCCGCGTTCGCGAGTCGGGCGAGGTCGGCCAGGTGGGCGCGCTCGGCCTCGTCGAGCTGGAGCGCGGTGGCGAGACCGTCGAGCACGCCCTCCGAGACGCCCTTCAGGGTGCCGCGTTCGAGCCGCGTGTAGTAGTCGACGCTGACACCGGCGAGCATCGCGACCTCGTGACGACGGAGGCCCGGGACGCGCCGGGTGCCGCCGCCGAAGGACGGCATACCGGCCTGGTCGGGGGTGAGGCGCGCTCGCCGGCTGGAGAGGAAGTCGCGGATCTCGTTGCGGACGTCGATACCCATGACGCCAGGCTACGGGGCGGAGCCGGGACCGGTGCGGGTACCGCCGGTGCCGGCCACGGCGGCGCGACGCGGTGACCGCCGGACGGGAGGCCCGACTCCGGTCCGGTGTCGAGCCTCCCGTCCGGCGCTGGTCACCCCGCGGCCTCGGCGGCCGCCGAGACGGCGACGGCGGTGATCCGCACGCGGGAGACGCGGTGACCGGCCATGGCGGTGACCTCGAGCCGGTGTCCGGCCACCTCGACCACGTCGCCGACGCGCGGGACACGGTCGAGGGCGACCTGCACCAGGCCGCCGACGGTCTCGTAGTCCCCGTCGGGCAGGGCGGGGCCGCCGTCGGCCGCGAGGTCCTCGAGGACGAGTGCCCCGTCGACCTCGTCGTGGCGGGTCGGGGTGCGGTCGTCGTACTCGTCGCGGATGGTCCCCACCAGGTCCTCCAGCAGCGCCTCGAGCGTGACCATGCCGGCGCTGCCGCCGTACTCGTCGACGACGAGCGCGATCTGGTGGCCGTCGGCGCGCATGTCCGCGATCGCCCCGGTCAGCGACTTCGTCTCGGGCATCGCCAGCACCGGGCGGACCACGGTCGCGACGGCCGCGCCGGGGTCGGTCGGTCGCAGGAGGTCCCGGAGGTGCACGAACCCGACGACGTCGTCCCGGGACCCGCCGGTGACGAGGTACCGCGTGTGGCCGCGGTCGATCGCCTGGTCCGTCGCCCGGGCGAGCGGCAGGCCCGCGTCGAGGACGTCGACGTCGAACCAGGGCCGCATGGACTCGCGGAGGATGCGGTCCCCGGCGTCGAGGGCACTGCGGGCGATCCGGCGACCCTGCGCGTCGATCGCGTCGTGGTCGGTCACGAGGCCCCGGAGCTCCTCGGTGCTCATCGACTCGCTGCGGGCGTCGGGGTCGCCGCCGAGGAGTCGGACGACGGCGTTCGTCGACGTCGACAGCACCCAGATCACGGGGCGCATGAGCACGGCGAACCGGTCGAGCGTCGGTGCGACGAGCATCGAGAACCCCTCGGCGCGCTGGAGGGCCAGCCGCTTCGGCACGAGTTCACCGAACACGAGCGAGAGGTAGGCGATGACGAGGGTCATCGCGACGAGGGCGACGGCCTCGGCAGCGCCCTGCTCGAGCCCGAGCCCGGTGAGGAGCGGGGCGACGTCCGGCGCGATCGACGCGGCACCGTAGGCGGCCGAGAAGAACCCGGCCACCGTGACGCCGATCTGGACCGCGGACAGGAAGCGGTTCGGGTCACGGCCGAGCGCGGCGACGCGTGCACCCCGGGACCCGCGGCGTTCGAGCTGCTGCAATTGGGATTCGCGGAGCGAGACGAGGGCGATCTCGGCGGCGGCGAACACACCACCGACGAGCACGAAGAGGACGACGAGTCCGAAGGCGATCCAGGTGTCGGCACCCATCAGCGGGGCTGCGCGGAGTGGGACGCCTGCGGCGACGTCGGGTGGGCGGGCGGTCTGTGGTGATCGTCCATCCTGTGATCATGCACAGGGAGACTGAGACGGTGCCGCGGGGCGGCTGTGTCCTCGCTGTCCGCCGCGGTCGTGGCAGCCGGACAGGGGACGGAACGGGATCTAGAGCGGTTGCCCGGTGTGCGCGGCGATCCACGCTGCCGGGTCGATGGGGAGCGTGCCGTCCATCAGGACCTCGAGGTGCAGGTGTGCCCCGGTCGAGACCCCGGAGGAGCCGACGCTGCCGATGAACTGGCCGGGCTCGACGCGGTCGCCGACCTGCAGCGGGGAGGAGCCGGGGATCATGTGCCCGTAGAGGGTCGAGACCTTCCGACCGTCCACGACGTGGTCGATGATGACGGTCTCGCCGTACGAGAAGTACACGCCCGAGACCCGGACCGTCCCGGCGGCCACCGCCCCGATCGGCGCACCCATGCCGGGGTTGAAGTCGAGGCCCTGGTGCAGCGACGAGCACGCGCCACAGGGAGCCGTGCGGTACCCGAAGCCGGAGCTCATCCGCACGGGACCGGGGAACGGCGAGCGGACCGCGCCGCCGTACGTCACCGAGGCTCCGGGCTTCGCGTCGGCCGCGGCGACGCCACCACCGACCGTGAAACCGTCGCGGCTCGTGCTCGCCAGGGCGACCTGGGTGACGGCGAAGTCCTGGGTGGTCACGGTCGGCGCGAGCGTCGAGGTCGCGACGGAGGGACCGGTGCCGGCGTGCGCAGGCATGGCGGAGGCGCCGAACATGACGAGGGCGGCGACGGCGCTCGTCACCGTGAGGCTGCTCGCCCGGGCGGCGCGACGGGGGCTCCGGGGGGGTCGGGGCGGCGACCGCGGCTGTCCGACGCGGCGCGAGTGCGACCTGCCGACGCGGAACCCGGCGGATGCGGGTGTCGGCGTGGCGCTCCGATGCGGGAGCGGCGACGTGCGGCCGCTCGGTCCGGCCGCTCGGCTCGGTCCGGCCGGTCTGCTCGGTCCGGCCGCTCTGCGCAGCGCCCGCCGCCTGCTCGTCCCACACCGCTTGCTCGGCCGGCACGGTGTTCCCGACCTGCTCGGTCTGACGGGCCCGCGCGGCCCGTTCGGCGGCGAGGGCAGCACGGCGGGTCAGGTGCACGACGGGCGTGCTGCTGGAGTGGTCTGCGTCAGGGGGGAGTCATGGCCGCAGCCCATTCTGCACGAAGCTGTCCGCTTGTACAGCCCCTCTTCCGACACCCTGCAGCGTCGCCGGTTGCCCCCCGGCGCGGTGGGGTGGCAGCCGGCCCCGCTGGGAGTCGACCCGGCGGACACAGGCGATCCGGGCCTCCCGGCCGGTCCGTCAGTAGGGTCGGGGGGAAGCGACGGAGAGGACCCCTCATGGCCCGATCGCCGCGGGAGCGGCACGAACCCATCGACCTGCGGTCGGCGGAGGTCGTGCTCGCCGGTACCCAGGACCTCCTCCCCGTCCTCCGGTCGGCGGCCGTCCGCGCCGGGGTGGACGCGGCGCGCATGCGGGTGGTCGGCGTCGACGACGTGCCGGACCTCGACGGCGAGGCGGACGCCGAGCTGGCGGTCATCGCGATCCGTCGCTCCGGTGACGACCCCGCGTTCCTCCGCGCGCAGGAGACCGCCGAACGGCTCGCCCCGTTGCTCCGACCCACTGCCGTGCGCATCGTCATCACCGTGTCGGGCCGGACCCGGCTGGTACCGAAGCTCGAGCGCGCCCTCACGGCGGAGGTCCTGCACCAGCTCGGAGCGGCCACGGCGGTGTCCGGCTTCCGGCGGCCCTTCCGCAACCTGCGGACCCGGCTCGGGACCGCCGGGCTGCGCACCGCCGGGCTGCGGGTCTTCCGTCTGACGGTCTGACGACCGGGAGGCCCGCGGCGCCTCCGGCGGCACGGCCGCCGTCCACAGATGGGAGCCTGGCCGACAGTTTCCCCAGCGTCGGTGTCTTGACGTCGAGACATCTCGCGCCGCGAGTAGCGTGGGGGGGCACGGACCGCGCGAACAAGGGAGTACCCGCCAGCATGGCCAAGATCATCTACACGCTCACCGACGAGGCCCCGTTCCTCGCGACCCACTCCTTCCTGCCCGTCATCGCGTCCTTCGCGAAGACCGCGGGTGTCGAGGTCGAGACCCGCGACATCTCGCTCTCGGGACGGATCATCGCCCAGTTCCCGGAGCGGCTCACCGACGAGCAGCGCCTGGACGACGCCCTGGCCGAGCTCGGAGAGCTGGCCGGGACGCCCGAGGCCAACATCATCAAGCTGCCGAACATCTCGGCGTCGATCCCGCAGCTCAAGGTCGCGATCGCGGAGCTCCAGGCGCAGGGCTACGACCTGCCGGACTACCCGGACGAGCCGACCACGGACGACGAGCGCGACGCCCGCGCCCGGTACGACCGCGTCAAGGGCAGTGCCGTGAACCCGGTGCTGCGCGAGGGGGAACTCGGACCGCCGGGCCCCGCTGTCGGTCAAGAACTACGCCCGCAAGCACCCGCACCGCATGGGTGCGTGGCGTGCCGACTCGAAGACGAACGTCGTCACGATGGGCGTCGACGACTTCCGGTCGAACGAGAAGACCTGGGTCGCCCCGGCCGAGGACACCCTGACCATCACGTTCGTGGCACAGGACGGCACCGAGCAGACGCTCGGCCAGCCGATCCCGGTGCTCGCCGGAGAGGTCGTCGACGGCACCGTGCTGCACGTCGCCGCGCTCGAGGCGTTCCTGCGGAAGCAGATCCAGCGTGCCGCGGACGAGGACGTCCTGTTCTCGGTGCACCTCAAGGCCACGATGATGAAGGTCTCCGACCCGATCATCTTCGGGCACGTCATCCGCGCGTTCTTCCCCGACGTCTTCGCCCGCTACGGCGCAGACCTCGCCGCGGCCGGGCTCACCCCGAACGACGGCCTCGGCTCGATCCTCGCCGGGCTCGACGCCCTGCCGAACGGCGCCGAGATCAAGCAGGCGTTCCAGGACGGCATCGACGCCGGCCCCGACCTCGCCATGGTCGACTCGGACAAGGGCATCACGAACCTGCACGTCCCGAGCGACGTCATCGTGGACGCCTCCATGCCCGCGATGATCCGCACCTCCGGCCACATGTGGGGCCCGGACGGCGAGGAGCACGACACCGTCGCAGTCATCCCGGACTCGAGCTACGCCGGCATCTACCAGGCCGTGATCGAGGACTGCCGCGCGAACGGCGCGTTCGACCCCGCCACCATGGGCTCGGTGCCGAACGTCGGTCTCATGGCGCTCAAGGCGGAGGAGTACGGCTCCCACGACAAGACCTTCGAGCTCCCGGGCGCCGGTGTGGTCCGCGTCACGAACGCGGCCGGCGAGACCGTCCTCGAGCACGACGTCGAGCAGGGTGACATCTGGCGCGCCTGCCAGACCAAGGACGTCGCCGTGCGTGACTGGGTGAAGCTCGCGGTCACCCGTGCCCGCGCCACCGGCTCGCCCGCGGTGTTCTGGCTCGACGAGACCCGTGCGCACGACGCCGCGCTGATCGGCCTCGTCCGGACGTACCTGCAGGAGCACGACACCGACGGCCTGCAGATCGAGGTCCTGTCGCCCGAGGACGCGATGCGGTTCTCGCTCGAGCGCATCCGCCGCGGCGAGGACACGATCTCGGTCACGGGCAACGTGCTCCGCGACTACCTGACCGACCTGTTCCCGATCATGGAGCTCGGCACCTCGGCCAAGATGCTCTCGGTCGTCCCGCTCCTCGGCGGTGGCGGACTGTTCGAGACCGGTGCCGGCGGGTCCGCGCCGAAGCACGTGCAGCAGCTCGTGCAGCAGAACTACCTGCGCTGGGACAGCCTCGGGGAGTTCCTCGCGCTCGCCGTCAGCCTCGAGCACCTCGCCGGGGTGACCGGCAACGCCCGGGCGAAGGTCCTCGCGGACACGCTCGACCGCGCCACCGGGACGTTCCTCGACGAGGACAAGTCGCCCGGCCGCAAGCTCGGCTCGATCGACAACCGCGGCAGCCACTTCTACCTGGCGAAGTACTGGGCCGAGGAGCTCGCCGCGCAGACCGAGGACGCCGAGCTCGCTGCGGCGTTCCAGGGCCTCGCCACGACCCTCGCCGAGCAGGAGGACACGATCGTCCACGAACTCGTCGAGGTGCAGGGCCACCCGGCGGACATCGGCGGGTACTACCGGCCCGACGACGCCAAGACGAGTGCGGTCATGCGCCCGTCGGCGACGCTGAACGCGGCGCTCGCGAGCCTGTAGGCGCGGTCCCACGCGGACGGGAGGCCCGGTGCCGGCTGGCACCGGGCCTCCCGTCCGTCCGCGCTCGGCGGGCCCGCTGACCCGATGCGGCCCGACGCGGACCCCGGCGCGGAAGCGACAGTCCGCGGGGATCTTTCCGCGCACAACTGTCGCTTTCGTGACCCGGTCGCTTCCGGACCCCGTCCCGCGCGCGACCGGTCCTGCGCGCGAGCCGGCCGGCGGCCTGCCGTCAGCGGGACGGCACTGGCGGACCGAGCACGAGCAGCACGCCGAACACGGCCGCGACGAGCACGACGCCGACCACGGCCGCGAGCACCGGGTGCCGCACCACGAGGAACAGCAGCCGGTCGAGCGGCCCCTGTCGTTCCCCGGCCGACGGCCCGCGACGCCACGCGCCGTCGAGCATGCCGCGCCGGGCGACCGCGACCTCGAACGGCAGCGTCGTGTACGGCACGACCGAGCTGAGCCACCCGAGGGCCGTGGCGCCGAACGACCAGCGCTGGTTGACGGCGACGACGGTCGTGGCGACGAGGTAGGCGAGGAACACGAAGCCGTGCACGCCGCCGCCGACGCGGACCGGCCAGTCCCCGGCGCCGAGGCCGTACTTCAGCAGCATGCCCACCAGGAGCATCGTCCAGGTCACGAGTTCCGCGATCGCGAGGCCGCGGAACAGGGATCGAGGCGTCATGCCGACCATCGTGGCGGACTCCGCTGAGGGACAGCACGACGCCCCGACCGTGGTCGGCCGGGGCGTCGTGTGGGTCCTGGTCAGCGTCGGACGGAGACGACCTGCTGGAGGTCGTTCACACCGGTGCCGGCCTTCCACGTGCCGACGTTGGCGGTCCGGATCGCGAAGTCCGGGTTCCGTGCGATCGACCGCTCCGGAGCGGGCAGTGCCAGTGCCACCCGCCAGGTACCGGACGGGACCCGCGCGAGCGAGGCGGTGACCGTCGCGGTCGTCCCGGGCTGCCAGGACGACGCATCCGCACGGACGGGGACGGTCACGCGGCGGTGGCCGTTCGTCAGCACGAGCTGCACCGGACGGGGGTTGTACGGCGCGGCCCAGCCGTCGTTGCGGACCGACACCGACACCGACGCGTGCTTCCCGGAGGTCACGGTGCTCGACGTCATCGTGAACCGGTAGCCGAGCTTCTTCGCGGCGTCCGTCATGCCCGCATCGCCCCACGACGCCAGGACGTCCTGGTTGTAGTCGAGGTTCAGGTAGCTGTAGTGGTACTTCGCCATCTCGGCCGAGGCGGACGGGTACTCCGACCGCGGGGCGTTCACCGCGCAGGTCTCGCCACCGACCGGGACGTACCGCGACTCAGCGGCCAGGTAGTCCTGGTCGAGCGACAGCGGATCGGTCAGGAACGTGCCGAAGTCGTCCGGCGAGGCGAGGAAGCAGTCGTTGTGGTGGCCGATGCGCGACGCCGCGGAACCGTCGTGCGCCTGGGCGGCAGTGAGCGCGCCGGCGGTGCCGGACGGCGTGCGGAGGGCGTCCTGCTTCATCTGCATGGTGCGCACCTGGATGGAGCGGCTCGACGGCAGTGCGGCGAGCTCGGCCTCCACGACCTGGCGCCTGGCGTCCTTGTCCGCCTCCGTCAGCACGCCGGGGTTCGCCGGATCACTGGCGAAGTGGTCCGTGTAGTAGCCCTCGCCCCAGAGGCCGATGAACCCCTCCTGCAGCGTGGGGATGACGTCCGCGTTCCGGCGGAGGGTCGGCGTGAGCTGCTCGATGTGCGCGAGCACGGTGGGCAGGTCGGCGTCACCGTACGGTGCCGAGTACGGGTAGTCGCCGCCCTGCACGTAGGCGAACCGGGTGATCACGCCCACGCCGGCCGCGCGGGCGGTGTCGTAGTCGCGCTGCACCAGGCGGAGCCAGGCCGGGCTGAGCCGTCGCTGGTCGGCGAACGCCTCCATGTAGAACACCCGGACGATCTGCGTGACGCCCTCCGACCGGTAGCCACGGAGCGTGGCGGCGTCGAGCGGGGTGTACCCGCTGCCGTCGGCGCGGTAGTGCGTCGCGGTGGTGTGGTCGAACCCGCGGGAGGGGTTCGGGATGACCGCGTCGCTCGCCGTGTACGTCACGGTCGAGCTGGTCGGTGCCGGATGATGGTGACCGCCGTGCGGGGACGCCCACGCGTTCGTCGGCACGGCGAGAGCGATGACGGCCGCGAGTGCGGCGGTGGTGATGGTGCGGTGCTGCATCGGACGAGCCCCTGTCCTCGGCGCGGACGCTGATCGGCACCCCCCTGGTGTCGACGCCTGCGCGGATGTGATCAAAAAGTAGGCCAAACGGTCAGGAAAGACCAGCACGAGCTCGTCGTATCGATTCGACCGGAATCTCGGTAGCGTGGAGGCATGTCGCAGACGACTGATGCATCGAAGACGCTGCGCGTGGGGGGTGGTCGGCCTCGGTTTCGCCGGGACCACGCACCTCGACGCATTCACCGCACTCCCCGGCGTGGAGGTGATCGCCCTCGCCGGACAGGAACCCGAACGGCTCCGCGAACTCGCGTCCAGCCGAGGCGTCCCGAACGCGTACGCCGACTGGCAGGACCTCGTGGCCCGCGACGACCTGGACATCGTCTCGATCGGCGTGCCGAACAGCCTCCACCACCCGATCGCGATCGCCGCACTCGAGTCCGGCAAGCACGTGTTCTGCGAGAAGCCACTCGCCACGACCGGTCAGCAGGCGCAGGAGATGGTCGACGCGGCCGTCCGCAACGACCGCGTCCTCGAGGTCGCCTACAACCACCGTCGCCGTGCCGACGTGCAGTTCCTCGCGACGCACCTGCGTGGCGGGCAGACCGCCGGTACCGCCGTCGACACCACCGACGACGGCGCCCTCGCCGAGCCGGGCACCGGCCCGATCGGGGACGTCTACCACGCCCGCGCGAGCTGGATGCGCCGTGCCGGCATCCCGGGCATCCGCAGCTGGTTCGTCAACAAGGAGACCGCGGGCGGTGGTCCGCTCATCGACCTCGGCTCGCACGTGCTCGACATCGCCCTGCACCTCATGGGCGAGCCCCGCGTGGTGACCGCCAGCGCCGTGACCTACAACGAGCTCGGCCGTGCCGGTCGGGGCGGGAGCGACCGCGACCCGGTGTCCGCCGCCACGGGGCGCCCGTTCGACGTCGAGGACTTCGCCAGCGCCCTGCTCCGCTTCGAGAACGGCGCCAGTCTGCTCCTGCAGGCGTCGTGGGCGAGCTACTCGAAGGACGTCGAGGACATCGAGGTCGAACTGCTCGGCTCGACCGGCGGCGCGCGGCTGTTCGTCCGCGACTACGCCACCGAGGGCACCGTGACCCTGTACTCCGACGAGCAGGGCGTCCCGACGGTCACCCGCCCGGGCGTGCAGGTCCCCGCGGGTCACCACCAGCGCGTCATCGAGGAGTTCCTCGCCACCATCCGCTCCGGTCTGCACGACGGGCACCACGGCGAGTTCGCCCTGCACCGCAGCCGCGTGGTGGACGCGATCTACGCGTCGGCGCAGGCCGGGCACGAAGTGGAGGTCGTCCGGTGAACATCGTCGTCTGGAACGAGAACGTCCACGAGACCCGCGGCGACGAGACGGTCCGCGAGCACTACCCGGACGGCATCCACGCGGTCGTCGCCGCCGGCCTGGAGGCCCGACTCGCCCCCGGCGCGGACGGCGCCGACGGCTCGCACCCGACCCACGGCCAGCACGCGTCGACGCACACCGTCACGACCGCCACGCTGCAGGAGCCGGAGCACGGCCTGACCGAGGAGCGGCTGGCCGACACGGACGTCCTGTTCTGGTGGGGGCACATCGCCCACGACCAGGTCGCGGACGAGGTCGTCGAGCGCGTCGTCCGCCACGTGCACGCCGGCATGGGGCTCGTGGTGCTGCACTCCGGTCACTACTCGAAGCCGTTCACCCGGCTGATGGGCACGACGTGCTCGCTGAAGTGGCGGAACGACGGGGAGCGGGAACTCGTCTGGACGATCGCGCCCGAGCACCCGATCGCCGCCGGGGTCCCGCACCCGATCGTCATCGACCGCCAGGAGATGTACGGCGAGTACTTCGACATCCCGCGCCCCGACGAGGAGGTCTTCCTGTCGACGTTCGCCGGCGGCGAGGTCTTCCGCTCGGGGGGTCGCCTACCGCCGCGGCCTCGGCAAGGTGTTCTACTTCTCGCCCGGCGACCAGGAGTACCCGGTGTACCACCACCCGGACATCCAGCGGGTGCTGGCGAACGCCGCACAGTGGGCGGCGCCGACCGGGCCACGTCGGCAGCTCACCGCCGACCCCCCACCCGAGGGACTGGTTCACGGACGAGGGAGCGCGTAGACAGGGCGTGTGAGCACACCGCAGGACGCCGAGCACCGCACGGCACTGGTCGAGGCGCTCGGCGTCCTCGGTGCCGGGCCCGAAGAGCGCTTCGACCGGATCACCCGGATGACGCACGAGGCGTTCGGCGTGCCGTTGACGTTCCTCAACCTCGTCCACCACGACCTCGTCACGACGCAGTCGACCTTCGGGTGGAACCAGGGGTCGAGCGTGCCCGCGAGTGAGCAGTTCTGCGCCACCACCGTGCTCACCCCGGCGCCGATGGTGATCCCGGACACGACCCTCGACGAGCGGTTCGCCCACACCGCTGCCGTGGCCGAGCACGGCATCCGGTTCTACGCGGGTGCGCCGCTGTCGATGGACGACGGGACCCGCGTCGGGACGCTCTGCATCATGGACGCGCAGCCGCGCGCGTTCTCCGACGAGGACCTCGCGCTGCTGCGCGACCTGGCGCACTGGGCGGAGCGCGAGCTCGGCCACGCGCTCGAGCGCGACCGTCTCGGACGGGTCCGGACCGGCCTGGTGCCCGACCCGGTGGCGGTCCCCGGACTCGAGCTCGCGACGGTGACGGCACGACGTCCGGACGGCGGCGGTGACGTCGCCGACTGGCGGGTCGCGGCGGACGGGACCCTCGCGGTCACGGTCGGCACCGTCGCGACCGGCGGTGCGGCCTCCGCGCTGCTCGCGGCGACCGTCCGCGGGGCACTCGTCGCGCGGGTGGACGAACCGCTCGCGTCCGCACTGCCCGGCCTGGAGGCGCAGGTCGCCCCCGACCTGCGGGTCGCGGACGCGGTCGCCCGGCTCGTGCACGCCCGGCTCGACCCGACGTCGGGCCACGTCGACCTGGTGGACGCCGGGCTCGGGACCGCGCTGCTCGTCCGGTCGGACGGAACGCACCGGGCGCTCCCGTCCGCGCTCCCGATCGGGGTCGGCGGTGCGGCGGAGGAGCACCCGGTGGTGGCGCTGGACCTCGCCGTCGGTGACCGGCTCGTCGTGTCCTCGGACGGCCTGACGACGCTGCCCGGGTTCGCGACCCTCGACGAGGTCGCTGCGGCGGTCGCCGGTGCGGCGGACACGGCGGCCCTGGTCGACCGGGTCCGCGGACTGCTCGGGGACGAGGACCCGCCGACGGACGTGACGCTCGTCGTCGTCACGCGCCGGGGGGACCGCGGAGCAGCCGACCGCCTGACGGCACGCGATCCCGTGCGCCCGGACCGTGCACCCGGGCCGGCCAGCGCGCCCGGACGCCTCAGCGGACGGTGCGGCGCGGCCCGTCGGTGAACGCGGCCACGAGCAGGGTCGCGAGCAGCCCGAAGCCGGTCAGGACGACGCCGAGGGCCGCGAGCTGCCAGTAGGCGCTCCCGACGTGCTGCGGCTGCGTCAGGACCTCCGGCCACCACGGGTCGAGGAACGGCACGGATCCCGGGAACGGGTCGAGCCCGAACATCGCCAGGCCACCGAGGAGCATGAGGACCCCGAGCGCCGCCATCGTGCCGCGCCGCCGTCCGAGCGCGCGGACGACGAGCGCCGCACCCATGCCGACCAGCCCCACGACGGCGATCGAGAACGCCACCACGAACACCACCTGCGGCACGAGGGCGAACCAGTCGAGCACGGCGATCGGCACCAGCAGCCACCGTCCGGTCCTGGCCCACCGCGCGGGCTCCCGCCAAGCATGCATGGCGGCACGGTACGACACGAACCCGGACGACCGCCGGGCTAGCATCGCGACGTGCCCACGCCCGAAGCCGAGGTCGACGTCGACGTCCCGCTCGTCCGGGCGCTGCTGGCCGACCAGCACCCGGACCTCGCCGACCGCCCACTCACCGTCGTCGCGAACGGCTGGGACAACGTCCTCCTCCGGCTCGGCCCCGACCTCGCCGTCCGGCTGCCCCGGCGGGCCGCCGCGGCCACGCTGGTCGAGCACGAGCAGCGGTGGCTCCCCGGGCTCGCCCGTCTCGTCGGCGGGGTCGTCCCCGTCCCGGTCCCCGTCCGCACCGGTCGACCCGGCTCCGGCTTCCCGTGGTCGTGGAGCGTCGTGCCGTGGTTCCCCGGCGTGCCCGTCGGCGCCCGGACCGGCAGCCCGTCCGTCGCCGGGACGCTCGCCGCGTTCGTCGCCGCACTGCACGTCCCCGCGCCGGCCGACGCACCGACCAACCCGGTGCGCGCCGTCCCGCTGCACACCAGGACCGAGGCGGTCACCGAGCGGCTGTCGTCGCACCCCGTACCGCGAGCCGTGGAACTGGCCGCGCTCTGGCGGACGGCGGCGGACCTGCCCGAGCACGCCGGGCCTCCCGTCTGGGTGCACGGCGACCTGCACCCGTTCAACGTGCTCGTCGCGCCCGGCCCGACCGGGGACCGGCTGTCCGCCGTCGTCGACTTCGGCGACGTGACCGCGGGGGACCCGGCGGTCGACCTCGCCACCGCCTGGCTCACCTTCGGCCGGGAGGCCCGAGCCGACTTCCGACGTCGGGTCACCGCGCAGGACGCCAGCCTGGACCCGCACACGTGGGGCCGGGCGCGTGGTTGGGCCGTCTCGATCGCCTCGGCGCTCGCCGTGAGCGACGAGGCGTCGTCCCGCGCGGTCGCACGGCGGGCGATCGACGCCGTGCTCGACGACTGACCGACCGGCCCTCCGGTTCGCGCACGACCGTCGGGCGGGGGCTACCGCCGCCGCGGGCACGGGGTTAGCGTGCCCCCCACACCATCCGTGCACGTGAAGATCGGGAGGGGCCTCATGACCCTCGAGTTCCGCGTCCAGCACGACGTCGCCACCGACGCCGCTCCCTCCTCCCGAGCCGTCCCCGACCGGCGTGGCCGGGTGCGGCGGGTCCTCGACCACCTCGCCGCCCGACGGACCGCCGCACGACTGCGGCGCCTCGAGGCGGAGCAGGCCGAACTGGTGGACCTGCAGCGCGTGCTGTCGGACGCTCGGGCCGTCGTGGAGCGCGGCTGGGTCCAGCACGCGTGGTTCGCCTACCTCGACGACCGCGGACGCACCCGGACCGCCTCGAGCGCCGCCGCCATCGAGGTCGTCGGCCGACCGCTCGTCGGGGCCTGTCTGGTCGGTGCGGTCGTCGACGCGGCCGGCGGCCCGCACGCCGTGCACGCCCAGTCGGTGCAGCGTTCGCTCGACCTGGTGTGGCACGCGCTCGCCGTGCCCGAGGGGTCCCCGGTGACGTGGTGTCCCGCTCCGGACGTCCGGATGGCCCGCGTGCGAGACCTCACCCGGTGGAACGACGGTGGTGACCGGACCGCGGAACAGGTCGCCGGCCTGCTCCTCACGGCCGAGCGCGTCGCCGTGCACGAACAGGCACGGGTGGCCCTGCGGTCGGTCGCGCTCCGGGCAGAGGCCGGCAGGCGCGGATCCGGCCTGTAGCCGACCGTCCCGCCCGATCGTTACCGTTCTCCCAGGGTCCCCGGTACAGCTGTGCCCTCATCAGGGGTTCTCCTCGCGCGTTCCATGGGTGTCCACCCAGGAACGGTCGCCAGCCCGCCGGTCCGACGTCCGCGACCTGCGTAGCTTGGGGCCGTCCGTACCCCGTTCCGTGGGACGGACAGCCGACCGGAGGGAGCGGAGAACCGGTGTTCCAGTACATCGCCGAGCGATGGGACCAGATCTGGTTCTCGTCCTGGCAGCACTTCTCGCTGGTGGTCCAGTGCGTCGTGCTCGCGACCGTCATCGCCGTGGTCCTCGCGGCGCTCGTCTACCGGATCCCCGGTCTGCGGTCCGCCGCGAACGAGGTGTCCACGATCGGGCTGACGCTGCCCTCCTTCGCCGTCATCGGCCTGCTGCTCGTGCCGCTCGGGTTCGGCGTCGTGCCGTCCGTCGTCACCGTGACGTTCTTCGCCGCGCTGCCGATCCTCCGGAACGCGGTCGTCGGGCTCAACGAGATCCCGCCGGCCGTCGTCGAATCGGCCCGCGGCATCGGGATGAGCCGCTTCCGCACCCTCGTGCAGGTCGAACTGCCGATGGCGTGGCCGATCATCCTCACCGGCGTGCGGGTCTCCGCGCAGATGGTGATGGGCGTCGCCGCCGTGGCCGCGTACGCGCTCGGTCCGGGACTCGGCAGCTTCATCTTCTCCGGGCTCTCCCGTCTCGGCGGCGCGAACTCCCTCAACTCCGTGATCGTCGGGACCGTGGGCGTCGTGCTGCTCGCCCTGGTCCTCGACCTCCTGCTCCTCGGCCTCGGCCGCCTGACCACCTCGAGAGGTATCCGTGTCCAGCACTGACTCCCCGACCACCGCGCCCGACACCGACGTCACCGGCCGGAGCATCCTGCTCGACCAGGTCACGAAGCGGTACCCGGGCCAGGCGAAGCCCGCGGTCGACGGCATCACGCTCGAGATCCCGGCCGGCAAGATCGTCATGCTCGTCGGCCCCTCCGGCTGCGGCAAGACCACCACGCTGAAGATGATCAACCGCCTCATCGAGCCGACCGAGGGCCGCATCGTCGTCGGCGACGACGACGTGACGAAGATCGACGGCGACGAGTTGCGCCGCCGGATGGGCTACGTCATCCAGGCCGGCGGGCTGTTCCCGCACATGACGGTCGCGGCGAACATCGCCGTCGTGCCGAAGATGCTCGGCTGGTCGAAGGAGAAGATCGCCGCTCGCGTCGACGAGCTCCTCGACCTCGTCTCGCTCGACCCGGACACATACCGCGACCGCTACCCGCGGGAGCTCTCCGGCGGTCAGCAGCAGCGCGTCGGCGTCGCCCGCGCGCTCGCCGCGGACCCGCCCGTCCTGCTCATGGACGAGCCCTTCGGCGCCGTCGACCCGATCACCCGGCAGCGCCTGCAGGACGAGCTCATCCGCATCCAGGCCGAGCTGCACAAGACGATCGTCATCGTCACGCACGACTTCGACGAGGCCGTGAAGCTCGGCGACTGGATCGTCGTGTTCTCCGAGGGCGCGCACATCGTGCAGTACGACTCCCCCGGAGCGCATCCTCGCCGAGCCCGCGAACGAGTTCGTGGAGAACTTCATCGGGTCGGGTGCCGGTCTGAAGCAGCTCACGCTCACCCGTGTCCGCGAGGTCGGGCTGGCCGACGCCGTGACGTGCTCGCCGGGCGAGCAGGCCGAGGCCGTCCTGCAGCGCATGCGCGAGGCAGGCGGCCACGGGCACGCCGTGGTCGTCGACCGGCGGCAGCGGCCGATCGGGTGGCCGTCGCGCCGCCAGCTCGAGCGCCTCGACCGGATCCCGGAGGGCATCGAGGCGGACCTGCCCGTCGTCTCCGAGGCGTCCACCCTGAACGACGCGCTCGACACCATGCTCGTCTCGAGCGCCGGGGCCGCGCTCGTGACCGGTCGCCGGGACGCCTTCCAGGGCGTCATCACGGTCGAGACGGTCATGGACGCGATCACCCGTACCCGCGCCGCGGCCGCCGAGGACCAGGCGTACACCCCGGTCGGGACGAACACGAACCCCCCTCCAGGCGATGCCGAGCAGCGCGGCCGCCGACCTCGGGGACGAGCCCGCCGGGTCCGCCGACGACTCGTTCGACGCGGACACCGTCCCGTCCGACGGCCGGGACGACCGGTGAGCGACGTCGTCACCGCGTCCCCGGCGACCGGGGAGCGGACGAGCTGGCGCGGGCTGGTCATCCAGCCGGTCGTGATCCTCGTCGTCCTCGCCGCGTTCGCGGTCTGGCTCGCCAACGCGGACCTGACCGCGACCGAGCGCAGCACCCTCAACCCCTCCGGGCTGCTCGACCTGGCCTGGCAGCACGTCCTGCTGACCGTCGTGTCGACCGTCATCGTGCTCGTCGTCGCCATCCCGCTCGGCGTCGCGCTGACCCGCGGACCGCTGCGCAAGGCGAGCGGGGCGATCCTGGCGGTCGCGAACTTCGGTCAGGCGGCCCCCCGCCGTCGGGCTCGTCGTGCTCCTGGCCTTCTGGCTCGGGTTCACGTTCTGGGCCGCCGTCGTCGCGCTCGTCCTCTACGCGATCCTGCCCGTGCTGCGGAACACGATCATCGGCATCGAGAGCGTCGACGCCCGACTCGTCGAGGCCGGCCGGGGCATGGGCATGAGCGCGGCGTCCGTCCTGCTCAAGGTCGAACTGCCGCTCGCCGTGCCCGTCATGCTCGCCGGCATCCGCACCGCGCTCGTGCTCCTGGTCGGCTCGGCCGCCCTCGCGACGTTCATCGGTGCCGGTGGCCTCGGGCTGCTCATCACCACGGGCGTGAACCTGTTCCTGCCGAAGGTGCTCGTCTCCGGCGCGCTCCTCATCGCCCTGCTCGCCCTGTCCATCGACTGGCTCGGCCGCATCGTCGAGACGTTCGCCCGACCGAAGGGACTCCGATGACCCGCACGGCACGCACCCGCAGCCCGCGACCCCGCCGCCTGCTGACCGCCGCCGCCCTGGCGGGCGTCACCACGAGCCTCCTGGCCGGCTGCGGACTGCAGCCCGCCGCGTCCTTCGTCCCGGCGGCGGCGCCGGGCACGATCGAGCGGATCGACAGCCTGCCCGAGGACGCCCCGCTCACGGTCACGTCGAAGAACTTCACCGAGCAGCTCGTCCTCGGGAAGATCGCGGTCCTCGCCGCCTCGGCGGCCGGCTTCGACGTCACCGACGAGACGAACGTGCCCGGGTCGGTCGCCGTCCGGCAGCTCATGACCTCGCACGACGCCGACATGACGTACGAGTACACCGGCACGGCGTGGCTGACCTTCATGGCCCACAAGGAGGGCATCCCGGACAAGACCGAGCAGTGGCAGGCGGTCAAGGACGAGGACGCCGGCAACGGCCTCACCTGGCTCGCCCCGGCGCCGATGAACAACACCTACGCGTTCGCGGTGCGGGAGGAAGCGGTCGACGACCTCGGCGGCATCACGAAGCTGTCGCAGATCGCGGAGCTGCCCGCCGACGAGCGCACGTTCTGCGTCGAGTCCGAGTTCAACTCCCGCGCGGACGGCTTCAAGCCGATGCTCGAGAAGTACGGCCTCGATCTCGGTGGCTCCGGCGACAGCGCGGTGGCGAAGGACGCGGTCGACATCCTCGACACCGGAACCGTCTACACGGCGACCGACCGCGGCACGTGTAACTTCGGCGAGGTCTTCACCACCGACGGCCGCATCAAGTCCCTCGGGCTGAGCGTCCTCGAGGACGACCGCGGGTTCTTCCCGGCGTACAACGTCGCCCCGGTGCTGTCGACCTCGACGCTGGAGGAGTACCCGCAGCTCGAGGGCGTCTTCGACCAGATCTCGCCGGAGCTCACCGACGCGGTGCTCCAGGAACTCAACCGCCAGGTGGACGTCGAGGGACGTGAGCCCGCCGACGTCGCGTTCGAGTGGATGGTGAAGAAGGGCTTCATCACGGAGCCCTGAGGTCGCGAGGTCGCGATGACGGACGGGAGGCGCGGTGCCAGCAGGCACCGCGCCTCCCGTCCGTCACGACCCCTGGACGACCGACTGCCAGGTGGCGAGGACACCCAGCCCGAGCCCGAAGACGAACAACAGGATCCAGAAGGCCAGCGCGACGAGGTTCAGCAGGATCCCCCCACCCGGCGCGGCCGCGCGCGGCGGGTTCCCGACCGCGGGACGCGATGCCGAGGCAGAGCCCGACGACGGGGGCGACGAACGTCCAGCCCGCGAGCAGTGAGCAGATTCCGAGCACCAGGCTCGCGGTGCCCAGCCCGGTGCGCTGGGAGTCGTGCGTGATGACCATGACCTCGACGGTACGAGCGGGGCGGACCGGTGGCGTCCTTCCAGGCGGTGATCCGTGTCCGTCTCCGGGCGGACCGTCGTCCGTCGCCGGTATCGTCGTCGCATGGCACTGTTCGGACGACGCAAGCCCGACGTGCGCGACCGACCCGTCAGCCAGGTCGAACTGAAGCGCGCCGTGGACGAGGGCTTCCTCATCGCGAAGGCCGCCGTCACCGTGGCCGTGGCGAACCGCATCATCACGAACGCCCTACGCGACCAGGGGTACTTCGACCACGCCCTCATCGCCGACGCCGCCCGCCAGGAACTGCACCGGATGGCCGAGGAGCAGCGTGCCGACGCCGAGCGGATGCGGGCGATCCGGGTCCGGTCGAGCAAGCAGGGCGGCCGCTCGCAGCACCAGCACGACTACCGCCGCGGCGACGACCTGAAGCTCCGGACGCGCGAGGCCACCTACGAGGAACTCGCCGAGCGGCTCGACGCCCGGCGTGACGACCAGTACTTCGTCGACGGCATCGTGCTCGCCGCCCGGGCCCGGGCCTGGGACGACATCGGCACCACGGTCGTCGGACGACTCGGGTGGGCGCAGCGGCCGGCCGACGACTACGAGATCGGGCGGGAGGAGCGCGTGCAACAGCTCCTCGACGAGGACTTCGCGGCCCTGGTCGCCGAGCACCCGGTGGGCACGGGCCGACCGGTGGGCGACGACGACCCGACGGACGTGGACGGGTCGGACGACGGCACGGACCCGGCCGAGGCGGACACCACCACGAGCTGACCGGGTGCCGGTACCACGTCCAGCCGCCGCTCCGTAGGCTCACCCGCATGGTTGATGCGGTGGTCGTCGGAGCCGGACCGAACGGGCTGGCCGCGGCGGTGACCCTCGCCCGCGCCGGGCTCAGCGTCGAGGTGGTCGAGCGGAACGACACCATCGGCGGTGGTGCCCGGACGAAGGAACTGACCCTCCCGGGCTACCTGCACGACGTCTGCTCGGCCGTGCACCCCATGGCGCTGCAGTCCGAGTTCTTCCGGGCCTTCGGCATGGAGCAGCGGATCGAGCTCCGCCTGCCCGAGGTGCAGTTCGGCCACCCCCCTCGACGGCGGCCGGGCCGGCATCGCGTACCAGGACCTCGACCGGACCGCCGACGCCCTGGGCCTCGACGGCCGCGCCTACCGGCAGCTCATGGCCCCGCTCGTGCGGAACGCCGACCAGGTGTCCGACTTCGCCACCGACGCCCTGCTGCACGTGCCACGACACCCGGTGACCGTGGCCCGCTTCGGACTCCGTGCGCTCGAGCAGGGGACCCGCGCGTGGAATGCTCGCTTCCGCGACGAGGTCGCCCCGGCGATGATCAGCGGCGTCGCGGCGCACTCCATCCAGCACATGCCGTCGCTCGCCACGGCCGCCGCGGCACTCTCGCTCGGCGTCTACGCCCACGCCCGCGGGTGGCCGGTGCCCATCGGCGGGAGCCAGGCGATCGTCGACGCGCTCGCCGCGGACCTCGTCGCGCACGGCGGCACGATCGAGACCGGCCGCGAAGTGCACGCGCTCGGGGACCTGACCCCGGCCAAGGCGGTGTTCTTCGACACGAGCGTCCCCACCATGCTCGCCATCGCCGGGGACCAGTTGCCGACACCGAAGCGCGGGGCCCTGCGTCGGTTCCGGTTCGGCAACGCAGCGGCCAAGGTCGACTTCGCACTGTCCGAGCCGGTGCCGTGGACGAACCGGGAGCTCCGACGCGCCGGCACCGTGCACATCGGCGGCACGCGTGCCGAGATCGCCGAGGCCGAGGCGCAGGTCGCCCGCGGGCAGGACCCCGATCGCCCGTACGTCCTCGGCTCCGAACCGACCGTCGTCGACCCGGGCCGGGCACCGGAGGGCGGTCACGTCTTCTGGGCGTACGCGCACGTCCCGGCCGGCTCGACCGTCGACCACCAGGAATCCGTCATCCGCCAGATCGAGCGCTTCGCCCCGGGCTTCCGGGACACCATCGTGGCGACGAACAGCCGGACCGCGGCGGACATGGCGCAGTACAACCCGAACTACGCCGGCGGCGACATCGCCTCCGGTGCCGCGAGCTTCTGGCAGCTGGTCAAGCGTCCCGTGCTCTCGAGCGACCCGTGGCGGATGGGCGGCGGCATGTACCTGGCCTCGCAGTCCGCGGCTCCCGGGCCCGGGGTGCACGGCATGGCAGGCTGGCACGCGGCGAAGAGCGCCCTCCGGCACACCTACGGGCTGCCGGTGGACGTCGACCTGGCACCGAGGAGCTGACATGGCGAAGAACGTCCGGATCATCCACTGCACCCCCCGAAGAGGTCTTCGACGTCCTCCGCGACGGCTGGCTCTACCCGACGTGGGTGGTCGGCGCGTCCCGGATGCGCGGCGAGGACCCGGGGTGGCCCGCGGTCGGCACGGAGATCCACCACTCGTTCGGCGTCTGGCCGTTCGTCATCAACGACACGACGACCGTCCTCGAGTACGACGAGCCACGCCACATGGTGATCCAGGCGCGGGGCTGGCCGGTCGGTGAAGCGCGTGTCGAGGTCGACGTCGAGCCGCACCCGCGCGGCTGCCGCGTGACGATCCGCGAGAACCCGGTGAAGGGCCCCGGGTCGCTCGTGCCGGGCTTCATCGCGCAGCCCGGCATCTGGTTCCGGAACCACGAGACCGCCCGCCGACTCGGCTGGGTCGCCGCGGGGCGCGCGCGCAGCCACTGACGCTGGCGAGCACCGGGACGCCCCCGTCCGCGTGCGACGCCGCGGCCTGCGCGAGACGCCGCCGGATCCGGCGGCGTCTCGGCGAGGCGACGGCGTCTCGCGGCGACGGGGGCGCCTCGCGCTACTCCTCCCGCGAGAACGCGCTCGCGCGGGCGACCTGGTCGGCCGTCAGCGCCACGCCCGTGTACCGCTCGAACTGCCGGGCGGCCTGCAGCGCGATGACCTCGGCGCCCGTGATGACGTGTGCACCGGCCTCCCGACCGGCCCGGACGAGCGGGGTCTCGGCGGGGAACGCGACGACGTCGAAGACCGTGTGCGCGGCGGTGATGCGTTCCGGCGTGAACGACAGCGTCGCCTCGTCGTCGCCGCGCATGCCGAGCGGCGTGACGTTGACGAGCAGGTCGGCATCGCCGGCACCGTCCTCGTCCGCGACCCAGGCGTAGCCGTACTGGTCGGCGAGGGCACTGCCGGTCGCCTCGTTGCGGGCGACGACGGTCAGGCGCTCGAACCCGGCACCACGGAACGCTGCGGTGACGGCCTTCGCCATCCCGCCCGAGCCGCGCAGCAGGACCCGTGCGGAGCGGTCGACACCGTGCGAGTCGAGCAACGACGCGACGGCCTCGTAGTCGGTGTTCGACGCGGTGAGGACGCCCCCGTCGTTGACGATCGTGTTGACGGAGCGGATCGCGCGGGCAGACTCCTCGAGTTCGTCGACGAGGGGGGATCACGTCCTCCTTGAACGGCATCGACACCGAGCAGCCGCGGATGCCGAGCGCCCGGATCCCCGCGACGGCGCCGGGCAGGTCCGTCGTGGTGAACGCCTTGTAGACGAAGTCGAGGCCGAGCTCGTCGTAGAGGAAGTTGTGGAAGCGGGTGCCGATGTTGCTCGGACGGGCGGCGAGCGAGATGCACAGCTGCATGTCCTTGTGGAGGATGGGCATGGCGTCAGTGTCCCACGACACCGCCGATGGAGCGGTCCACGTGGTGTCGCTCCGGGCGCGGGACAGCGTGCTGGCGTACCGTGACGCGGGATGACTGCTCTCCCTGACACCATGCGCGCCGTCCGCTTCGACGAGTGGGGCGACCGTTCGGTCCTGCACGTGGCCGAGGTCCCCGTCCCCGAGGTCGCCCCCGGGCGGGTCCTCGTGAAGGTCCGCGCCGCCGGCGTCAACCCCGGCGAGACCGCGATCCGCCAGGGCCTCGTCGACGACCACGACCCCGAACGGCTGCCGTCCGGGCAGGGCACCGACCTCGCCGGCACCGTCGCCGCGATCGGCCTCGACGTCGACGGGTTCGAGGAGGGCGACGAGGTCCTCGGGTGGTCGTGGGAGCGATCGAGCCAGGCGGAGTACGTCTCCGTCCCCGCCGGACAGCTCGTCCCGAAGCCCCGCCTGCTCTCGTGGGAGGCCGCCGGTGGCCTCGACGTGATCGCCACCACCGCCGCGGCGGCCGTCCGCGCCGTCGACCCGCGGCCCGGCGAGACCGTCGTCGTGTCCGGTGCCGCCGGGGGCGTGGGCGGGTTCGTCACGCAGCTGCTCACCAACGAGGGCGTCGACGTCATCGCGATCGCCTCCGAGGCGAACCACGAGTGGCTGCGCGAGAAGAAGGCCCGCCCGGTCGCGTACGGCGACGGCCTCGAGGACCGGATCCGCGGACTCGCCACCAACGGCATCGACGCGCTCATCGACACGTTCGGCCCGGAGTACGTGCACCTCGGCATCACGCTCGGGATCCCCGCTGACCGCATCGAGACCGTCATCGCGTTCGACGCCGCGGCCGAGGTCGGCGCGAAGGCCTCGGGCAGCGCCGACACGGCGGACCCGGAGATCCTGTCAGCACTCGCGAACATGGTCGCCGACGGGTCGATCGAGGTCCCGATCGCCGCGACCTTCCCGCTCGACGCGGTGCAGGACGCCTACGCCCAGCTCGAGGAGCGGCACACCCGCGGCAAGATCGTCCTGCTCCCCTAGGGCGACGGCCGGGAGGCCCGTACAGCGCGGGTGGGGTTGCCCCCCACCCCGGGGCGGGGTGCCGCCCGGGTGCCGCCGTGCAGCGGGACACCGTAGCGTCGGGGACATGACGAACACACTCCACCGTCCCCGCTCCGGTCGCCTGCTCGCCGGGGTCTGCGCCGGCATCGCCGACCGCTTCGGCTGGTCCCGCACCGCCGTCCGCGTGCTCTGGGTCCTGCTGAGCCTGTTCCCCGGGCCGCTCTGGATCGCCTACGTGGTGCTCTGGATCGTGATGCCGACCGAGGGGAAGCGCCGCTGACCTCCCCGGGGTCGCCCGCACGGGGCCCGGCTCCGGAGCCCTGCCGTCCCGTCCGGACGGCGTAGGCTCGTCGTCGTGCCGGTCTCCGTCTTCGAGCTGTTCAGCATCGGTGTCGGCCCGTCGAGCTCCCACACCGTGGGACCGATGCGCGCCGCCGCAGACTTCGCCGCGCGGACGGCGGACGGACCCGTCGAGTCCATCCGCGTCGACCTCTACGGCTCGCTCGCCTCGACCGGTCACGGACACGGCACGCTCGGCGCCGTCGCGGTCGGGCTCATGGGGCACCGCCCGGAGGACGTCGACCCCGACGTGATGACGGCCGCGCTCGCCGCCCTCGAGTCCACCGGACGCCTGACCCTGGCGAGCGGGACCGTCGTGCCGTTCCGGCTCGCCGACGTCGTGCTGCACCCGCTGACGATGCTGCCGCGGCATCCGAACGCGATGCGCCTCCGGACGTTCGACGCGACCGGGACCGAGACCGCCGTCGAGACGTACTACTCGATCGGCGGTGGGTTCATCGCCCGCGACGGGGACGAGGAGCCGGGCGAGGACGTCGCCGGCACCGCGATCCCGGTCGAGACGGACGCGGTGCCGTACCCGTTCTCCAGCGGAGCCGAGCTGCTGTCCGCCTGCGCGACCACGGGCCTCCCGGTCAGCGGTGTGGCGCTCGCCAACGAGACGGCGCACCGCAGCGAGGACGATGTCCGTGCCGGGCTCCTGCGCATCCACGCCGTGATGGAGGACTGCGTCGAGCGCAGCGTCCGACGCACCGGCACGCTGCCCGGCGGGCTCGAGGTCCGCCGTCGTGCGGCCGACTGGTACGAGCAGCTCACGCGTGACGACCCGGACCACGACCCGCTCTTCGCGATGGAGTGGGTGAACCTCACGGCGATGGCGGTCAACGAGGAGAACGCCTCGGGCGGCCGCGTCGTCACCGCGCCGACGAACGGTGCCGCCGGGATCATCCCCGCGGTGCTCGCCTACGCCCTGACCTACGTCGGACCGGTCGCACGCGGGTCCCGGGCGGAACGCGACGACGCCGTCGTGCGGTTCCTGCTCACCGCCGGTGCGATCGGCTCGATCTACAAGGAGCGCGCCTCCATCTCCGGCGCCGAGGTCGGCTGCCAGGGCGAGGTCGGTTCCGCGGCGTCGATGGCGGCGGCCGGGCTCGCCGAGGTCCTGGGCGGGACCCCCGAGCAGGTGGAGAACGCGGCCGAGATCGCCATGGAGCACAACCTCGGGCTGACGTGCGACCCGATCGGCGGCCTCGTGCAGATCCCCTGCATCGAGCGCAACGCCATCGCCGCGAACAAGGCCGTGAACGCCGCCCGGATGGCGCTGCGCGGCGACGGGGTGCACCACGTCTCGCTCGACCAGGTCGTCGAGACGATGCGGCAGACCGGTGCCGACATGTCGACGAAGTACAAGGAGACCGCGATGGGTGGTCTCGCGGTGAACGTCCCGCTCTGCTGAACCGCGGCCGCAGCCCCCGGAACTGGGGCTGCGGCGGTCGTGCCGCCCCGCGTTAGCGTGCAGCGTCCGTCACCGCTCGGACCGACGGTCAGGGACGGCCGTCGTCGCCGACCTCCGGGAGCGATCGCTCATGTCACCCCGCACGCCGACCCTCCTCGCCACCGCCGTCGTGGTGGCGCTCGCCGTCACCGGCACGGGGCTCCCCCGCGCAGGCGCTGCCCGCCGCCACCGCTCCTGCGGCCGCCACCGCGACCACCGCTCCTGCTGCCGGCACCGCTGTGCCCGCTCCCGCGACCGGTGGCGTGCCCGCCCCGGCCGACGCCACCGTCGGCGCGACACCCGGCGACACCGCGGTCGACCTGACGCTCGTGCTCCGGCCGGTCGACCCGGCCGCCCTCACCGCGCTCCCCGGGGCGACCACCGGGGACACCGCCGACCAGCGCGCGGACGCCGTGGCGGCGGTCGCACCGGTCGAGGACGCCCGGTCGCGCGCTCGGACCGTGCTGACTGACGCCGGTTTCACGGTGACCGACCCGGACACGTGGGAGGTCGAGGCGCACGGCACCGCAGCCCAGGCGGAGGCCCTGTTCGGCGTCGACCTGGTCGGCACCGGCGACGGCATGCACCCGACCGCCGAACCGACCCTGCCACAGTCCTTCGGCGGGAGCGTCGTCGCCGTGCTCGGGCTCGACGTGCGCCCGGCGCTGGCGCACGCGGCCGTCCCCGCCGGGTACGGCCCTGCCACCTTGGCGAGCGCGTACCGGTCCTCGGGGTCGGCCACCGCGGGCGCCGGCGCGACGGTCGCGACCGTGCAGTTCTCCGGCTGGGACCGCAACGACCTGAGCGCCTACGCCGCGGCGACCGGACGGAAGCTCCCCGCACTCGACCAGATCGCGGTCGACGGCGCCGACCCGCACCGGGGCGACGGGTACCAGGGCGAGACCGAGGTCGCGCTCGACCAGCAGGCGCTGCTCGCCGTCGCGCCGGGTGCCCGTCAGCGGGTGTACGTCACGCCGAACTCGTTCCAGGGCAGCTACGACGCCTACAGCCGCATCGCCGACGACGTCCGCACCGCCGGCATCACCGCGGTCAGCATCTCGTGGGGCAGCTGTGAGACGCAGACCCCGGCCGGGGCACGGGCGGCGCTCGACGCGGCGCTGTCGCGGATCGTCGCAGCCGGCGCCACGGTCTTCGCCGCCACCGGTGACGACGGCGCCCGCTGCCCGACCGGCCCGAGGACGACCATCCGCGACGTCTCGTACCCGGCGTCCTCGCCGGCGGTCGTGGCCGTGGGCGGCACGTCGCTCAGCAAGACGAAGGCCGGGTGGACCGAGTCCGGGTGGTCGAACTCCCTCGGCGCGGGCGGCGGTGGCACCTCGTCGGCCTACGCCCGGCCCGCGTGGCAGACCGGCACCGGCATCACTGGCACGAAGCGCATGCTGCCCGACGTCGCCGCGCTCGCCGACCCGGCGAAGGGTCCGGCGGTGTACATGTCGACGGCGCACGGCTTCGTGCTCGGCGGCGGCACGAGCCTGGCGTCCCCGGTGCTGGCCGGACAGCTCGCCGTCGCGCTGACCGCACGTGGGTGTGCCGTCGGCGTGGGCGACGTGCACCAGGCGCTGTACGCGAACCCGACCGCGTTCCGGGACGTCGTCACCGGCAGCAACGGCACCGCGCCCGCTACCCGGGGCTGGGACGCGGCGACCGGGCTCGGCTCGCCGAAGTGGTCCGCCCTCGGACGGCTCCTCCCGACCGCGGCGGACTGCACGCGGCCGACCACCACCGCGGCCGCGGCGGGAGCGGGCGCGACGGCCGTGACCTCGGGGACCCGGACCGTGCCGTCCGGGACGTCGATCCACTCGCCGAACGGCCAGTACTGGCTCGACGTGCAGGCGGACGGCTCGCTGGTCGAGTGGGGCAACGGCCGCCGGCTCTGGCAGAGCAGCGGGCGTGCCGCGGGTGCCGGTCTGCGGCTCGGCACCACCGGGCGGCTCGCCGTCGTGGCGCCGTCCGGTGCGGTCCTCTGGTCCACGTCCGCACGGACCGCCTCCGGCGGCGCACGTCTGACGGTGACCGACGCCGGCGACGTCCGCGTGACCGCACGGGACGGTGCCGTGCTGTGGCACAACCGGGCCCCCCGGTGCCGACCGGCTCGTCCCCGGGGCCACGCTCGTCCCGGGTCAGTCGCTGCGGGACGCCTCCGGCGGCCGACGGCTCACCATGCGCTTCGACGGGGACCTGGTGATCGGCTCCGGCAGCCGGGTGCTGTCCCGGAGGTCCGGCGGTGGCGCGGGGGGCGTCCCTCCTGCTGCTGCCGAGCGGCGACCTGGTGCTCGCGGCTCCGCTCGGCCAGACGCGGTGGTCCACCGGCACGGCCGAGCGCGGGGGGAGCCGGCATGGTCCTGCGGATGCAGTCGGACGGCAACCTGGTGCTCCGGAAGGGCACGACGGTGGTCTGGGCGAGCCGCACCCGGGGTTGAGCGGACCGGACCGCTCGACGTGCTCCGCGTGACCGACGGCGGGTCCGCCGGTGGTGCTCGTCCGGCTCAGCCGGCCAGGAGCGTGAGCAGCCGGGCGGTCTCGGCGGCGACGGCGTCCCGACCCGCGGCCACGTAGCGGCGCGGGTCGACGAGGTCCGGCCGGTCGTCGAGGACGTCCCGCAGCGCCCGGGTGAACAGGCCGTTCAGGTGCGTGGAGATGTTGATCTTCGTCATGCCCGCGTGGACGGCACCGCGGAGCTCGTCATCGGACAGGCCCGACGAGCCGTGCAGGACGAGCGGCACCGGGACGGAGGCCCGCAGCCGGCCGACCAGGTCCCGGTCGACGGACGCTTCACGGGTCTGCATCGCGTGGGAGGTGCCGACGGCCACCGCCAGGGCGTCGACACCGGTCGCCGCGACGAACGCGGCGGCGTCGTCCGGGTCGGTGCGGACGCCGGGTGCGTGGACACCGTCCTTGCCACCGACCTCGCCGAGTTCGGCCTCGATCGCGATCCCGGCGGTGTGGCACGCGTCGGCGAGCTCCCGGGTCGCCGCGAGGTTGGCGTCGTAGTCGAGGCGCGAGCCGTCGTACATGACGGAGTCGACGCCGAGGTCGATGCCGGCGTGGACGAGTGCGCGGTCCTCGACGTGGTCGAGGTGCACCAGGACCGCCACGTCGGCGGATCGTGCGATCGCCTGGGTCGCGGTGACGATCGGCGTCACCCCACCGTGGTAGCGGATGCAGTTCTCGCTGATCTGCAGGACGACCGGCAGTCCGGCCTGCTCGGCACCGGCCACGATGGCCTCGGCGTGCTCGAGGAGGACGACGTTGAAGGCGCCGACGCCCCGGCGGGCGGTGCGGGCGGTGTCGAGGAGGCCGGTGAGGGCGAGGGCGGTGGTCATGTGGTGCTCCCGGTTCGGTCGAGCTGGGTCAGGAATCGGTCGACGGCGTCGAGGTCGACCTCGCCCGCGACGGGACGCAGGACCGCGGCGGCGCCGTACGCCGCGGCGGAACGCAGGGCGTGGCGGACGACGTCGTGCCCGAGGGGGGTCGTGCCCGAGGAGGTCGTGCCCGGGGGAGGTCGTGCCCGAGGGGGGTCGTGCCCGAGGAGGTCCGACCGCTGGGCGCCCGACGTGGTGCGGCTGCCGGCGGCGGTGAGGGCGAGGACGAGCCCCGCCGTCGCGGCGTCGCCCGCGCCGGTCGGGTTGCCGTGGACGTCAGGGACGGCCGGAACGGTGACGACTCCGGCAAGCGTGTGCGCACTGATGCCCGCGGCACCCGCGGAGACGACGACCATCCCGGCTCCGCGTGCGAGCAGGTCGAGGGCGCCGGTCCGTTCGTCCCGGGCGCCGGTGGCGTCGAGGAGCTCGTCGCGGTTCGGCTTGCAGATCGACGCCCCGGCGGACGCGGCCTCGAGCAGCGCCGGACCCGACAGGTCGGCCACGACGAGCACCCCGGCGTCGACCGCGTCGCGCACCCAGGCGCGCACCACGTCGGGGTCGGTGCCGCGCGGGAGGGACCCGGACACGACGAACGCGGACGCCGTGGCCCAGCTGTGGCGGAGTGCGACGCCCACCGCGGCCCATTCGTCCGCGGTCACCGCGGGTCCGGGTTCGCCGTACATCGTCGGGTGCACGAGGTCGTCGACGACCGTGACCGTGGTGCGCGTGTCCCCGGCGACCGGCACCGCGGTGACCGCGAGTCCGTCGCGCTGCAGGGCCGCGGCGGTCCAGGCGCCGGTGGTCCCGCCGAGCGGCAGGACCGATGTCGTCGCCACGCCGGCGGCGTCGAGCACCCGCGCCACGTTGACGCCCTTCCCGCCCGGTCGGCGGGCGACGTCGAGCACGCGCTGGGTGACGCCCACGGACTGTTCGGCGACGCGGTAGGTCACGTCGACCGCCGGGTTCGGGGTGAGGACGACGATCACGCGGGGACCTCCAGGACGACGGGACGGCCGGCGGGGTCGATGACGACCAGGTCGGTCGCAGCACCGACGGTGAGTGGTGGACGCAGGCCGAGCACGGCGGACGCCCGGACGGACGAGGCGACCACGGCCTCCCGGACATGGCCGGGACGGTCGCTGTCGGGACGAGCGGCGAGGACCCGGGCGACGGCGTCGCCGACGGTGATGGTGCTGCCGGCCAGCGAGGACCGGTCGGCGAGCATCGCGACACCGCCCTCGACGACCACGGCGGACCCGGCGATCCGGTACGCCCCGTCCGCGCAGCCGGTGGCGGCCATCGCGTCCGAGACGAAGACCATGCGGTCACCGGCGGCGCGGCGGACCAGGTCGACGGCGACCGGGTCCAGGTGGTGGCCGTCGACGATGCACTCCACGGTCAGCCGCTCGTCCGCCAGGGCGACCCCGACCGGACCGGGTTCACGGTGGTGCAGCGGGGGGCATGCCGTTGAAGAGGTGGGTGACCAGGGTCGCGCCGGCGTCGGCCGCTCGCTGCACCTGCTCCGTGTCGGCGTCGGTGTGCCCGATCGCGGCGACGACCCCGGCGTCGACCAGTCGGCGGATCGCGTCGATCGCGCCGGGGAGTTCGGGTGCGAGCGTGACGACCCGGAGGGCCGCGCCGCCGGCGTCGACCAGGAGGTCGACCTCGCCGGCGGTCGGCGCGTGCAGCAGGGACACCGCGTGCGCGCCGCGTCGAGCGGGCGACAGCCACGGCCCCTCCAGGTGCAGCCCGGCGAGGGTCCCGTCGGCGACGAGCGGTCGGAGGCGGCGGAGCGCGGCGACCGTGTCCGGGACGGTCCCGGTCGCGATCGAGGCGACGAGGTGCGCGGTCCCGAGTCCGGCGTGGTGCGCGGCGGCGGCGCGGGCCTCGTCGGCCGAGCACGAGGCGAAGTCGTGACCGAGGGCGCCGTGCGCATGGAGGTCGACGAACCCCGGGACGACGGTGCCGGGTGCCTCGAGCACGCGGTCGGACGTCGGCGCCGGGCCGCTCCCGACCGCGGTGACACGACCCCCCCCGTCACCGCGATCCAGCCGTCGACCAGGTCGGCCTCGGCGGTGACCACCCGTGGCGCGCGGACGAGCGTCGTCACGCCGACACCGCCGTGGGCCCGTCGTCGTGCTGCTGCGAGCGGTCGTCGTCCCGCCGGTGGCGGGTCGGCAGGTCTCGTTCCAGCAGCTCCTCGGCGAGGAGGCCCGCACCGATCGCGCCAGCTGCGTCGCCGTGCCGTGCACCGACGACGGCCGGGACCCTGACGCCCACCAACCGGTCCGTCAGCGCCGCGGTGAGCGGGTCGAGCAGGAGCGGGCCGGACTGCGCGAGTCCACCGCCGATGACCAGCGTGTGACAGCCCGCGACGGCCGTCAGCCAGGCCAGCGCGTCCGTGAGCACGTCGACGCAGTCGTCCCACACCTGCCGGGCACGGAGCTCGCCGTCGCGGACGCGGAGCATCGCCGCGTGCGCGGTCGGTACGCCGCACCGGCGGGCGACGGCACCGGCCGAGGCGACCTCCTCGACCCGGAGGCCGGCGAGCGGCCCGTGGGGGGATGCGGACCTGGCCGATCTCGCCGGCCCAGCCGTCACCGCTGACGACCCGGCCGTCGACGACCAGGGCGCTCGCGAGCCCGGTGCCGACCGGGACGAACGCGACCGTGCCGCGGTCGAGTCCGCCGGCCCGCACCTCCGCGAGTGCCCCGGCGCGGACGTCGTGGCCGAACGCGAGCGGGACGTCGGTGCCCGACGCGCGGAGCGCCGCGGCCACCCGCTGGCGCACGGGCACGTCCTGCCAGCCGAGGTTCACCGACAGCACCGAGCGGCCGGCGGCCTCGTCGACCACTCCGGGGACGACCAGGCCGACGGCGCCGAGGCCCGTGCCGTGCTGTCGGGCGACCGAGCCGGCGCGCACGGCGAGCTCGGCCACGACGACGGCGAGGGCATCGGCAGCGGGGTCGTCGCGGGGGAGTCGGGACACGCTGCTCGTCGAGCACCAGTCCGTCGTCCGCGGTCAGTCGGGCCTTGATGCCCGTGCCGCCGACGTCGACTCCGAGCACCGCCCCGCGCGCGGTCATCAGGTGAGGATGACCGAACGGGTCAGCGATCGCGGGTGGTCCGGGTCGAGCCCGCGGCGCTCCGCGAGGGCGACGGCGAACCGGTGGACGACGACGAGTCCGGCGAGCGGGTCGAGGTCGTGGTGCACGAGGCGGGCACCGGTGGCGGCGACCTCGTCGGCGAGACCGTCCGGCACGGCGCCGAGGGACCAGACGAGGCGACCGGGCTGCGCGATCGCGATCGGGCCGTGGCGGTAGTCCATCGCCGGGTACGACTCGGCCCAGAACTGTGCGGCCTCACGCGTCTTCAGGGCGGCCTCGGCCGTCAGACCCACCGCGGCACCACGGCCGACGAACGTCACCTGCTCGGCGTCGAGCAGGTCGTCGATCGGCAGGGTGAGCGCGGTCTCGGCCTGGTCGGCGAGGCGCTCGACGTCGTCGCCGAGGGAGGCGCGGAGCAGCGCGAGCGCCGTGGTCGCGAAGCGGGTCTGCACCACGGAGCGCTCGTCGGCGAACGGCAGCGCGACGACGGCGTCCGCGTCCGCCGCAGCGGGGCTGTCCGGTACGGCCGTGATCAGCACGGTGCGCTGCTCCGGCAGGGCACGCAGCAGGTCGATGATCTCGGTGGTCGTACCCGAGCGCGAGATGGTGACGACGCGGTCGTACTGCCGGTCGACGGGGTACTCGGAGCCGGCGAACGCGTCGGTCTGGCCGAGGCCCGCTGATTCGCGGGCGACGGCGTAGCTCATCGCGATGAACCAGCTCGTGCCGCAGCCGATGACGGCGACGCGCTCACCCGGCTGGGGCAGGACGTCGATGAACGAGGGCAGCAGGGCCGCGGCGGAGCGCCAGGAGTCCGGCTGCGATGCCAGCTCGGCGCCCACGAAGGTGTCGGACATGGTGTCCTTCCGGTCGGACCGATCCGTGTGATCGGATACCGGCCAGCATGACGATCGATCGTGCTCGATGCAAGTGCAAAACGTCATTCCCGATCACGCGACGGGTGGAGACGCGCCCGTAGGATGACGCCATGACCCCGCAGCAGAGGCTCAACGCCCTCCTCGAGCTGGTGAGTGACCGTGGCAACGTCTCGATCACCGAGATCGGGGACGAGCTCGGGATCTCCGCCGCCACCGCCCGCCGCGACCTCGCCACGCTCGCCGACCAGCGCCTCGTCACCCGGACCCACGGGGGGCGCCGCTGCCCTCGGCGCCGGGTACGAGCTCCCGCTGCAGTACAAGATCGCCCGCCAGGCCGAGGCGAAGACGGCGATCGCCCGGGCGACCGCGGCCCTCGTGGCCCCCGGCGACACGGTCGGGCTGAACGGCGGGACCACGACGACCGAGGTGGCGCGGGAACTGGGCAAGAGCGAGCGCTTCATCCGCGCCGACGGCGAGTACGGCATCACGATCGTCACCAACGCCCTGAACATCGGGTACGAGCTGTCGGTCCGCGCCAACGTCAAGATCGTCGTGACCGGTGGGGTCGCTCGTCGGCAGTCCTACGAGCTGATCGGGCCGCTGGTCCGGGACACGCTCGACGAGTTCGCGCTGGACGTGGTCGTGCTCGGCGTGGACGGGCTGACGGGGCAGTACGGCGCCACGACCATGCACGAGGGGGAGGCCGAGGTCAGCCGGCACTTCGCCTCGGTGGGTCGTCGGGTGATCGTGGTCGCCGACTCAACGAAGATCGAGCGGTCCACCTTCGCCCGCATCTGCCCGCTCGACCGCATCGACGTCCTGGTCACGGACCGTGGCGTCCCGGCGTCGTTCGCCACGGACCTGGCCGCCGCCGGCACGGAGCTCGTCGTCGCGGACTGACCCGCTGACCCGTCCCGCACCTCCGGACGGAGGGCGGGAACGTTACCGGCGTGTAAAACCCCCCGCATCGCGCTTCCGTGAGCGATCCGTGAGCACATATTGTGCATTCATGATCGAGTTGGCATCATGGCCGTCACAATCACGCAAGGGAGCGAGATGAGCACCACGAGCACCCGCACACTCCGAGTCGGCGTGGTCGGCATCGGCCAGCGGTCGTACATCGCGGACCACGTGGCCGCCGCTGGGCTCGACGCCGACGGGGTCGACGCCCGGATCGTGGCCGCCGCCGACGTCACCGAAGCCGGCCGGCAGCGCGCTGCCGAGGCATGGCCGGACGCCACCGTCGTCGACGGACACCGCGCACTGATCGGGACCGACGGTGCCCCGAACGCCGTCGACGCCGCCATCGTCACCACCCCGGACTGGACCCACACCGAGATCGCGATCGACCTGCTCCGGGCCGGCATCGCCGTCTACCTCGAGAAGCCCCTCGCCATCACGGTCGAGGACGCCGACGCCGTCCTCGACACCGCCGCCGAGACCGGCACCCCGCTCTACGTCGGCCACAACTTCCGGCACGCGGCCGTGGTGCGCCTGATGCTCGACGTGATCGCACGCGGTGAGATCGGCGAGGTCAAGGCCGTCTGGGTCCGCCACTTCGTCGGCAACGGCGGCGACTACTACTTCAAGGACTGGCACGCCGACCGCAGCCGGGTGAACTCGCTCCTGCTGCAGAAGGCCAGCCACGACCTCGACGTCGTGCACGCGCTCGCCGGCGCCTACACCAGCCGGGTCGTCGGCATGGGGTCACTCTCCGTCTACGGGGACGTCACCGACCGCCGGGACCGCAGCGGCGAACTCATGACCGACTGGTTCTCGTTCGACAACTGGCCGCCCGCCGAGCAGACCGGCCTGAACCCCGTCGTCGACGTCGAGGACGTGTCGATGGTCATGATGACGCTCGACAACGGCGTCCAGGCCAGCTACGAGCAGTGCCACTTCACGCCCGACTACTGGCGGAACTACACGGTCATCGGCACACACGGGCGCCTCGAGAACATCGGCGACACCGGCGGCGGCGTGGTCAAGGTGTGGAACCACCGCCGGAACTGGGACGTGGCCGGGGACGTCGAGTACCCGATCGACGGCGTCGAGGACGGCCACGCCGACGCCGACCTGCTCACCGTCACCGAGTTCCTCCGTTCCCTGGCGTTCGGCGAGCCGACCACCCTGTCCCCGATCGCGGCGCGCGCCGCCGTCGCCGCCGGGGCACTCGCCACCCGCTCGCTCCGCAACGGCTCCGTCCCCATCGACGTGCCGCCCCTCCCCCGACGCAACCCTCCGACACTTCGCGACCGCTCCCGACCGCGACGACGTCCCCGAAAGGACCACCCGATGACCGCTCCAACCGCCCGTCCGGGCCGCGGCCGCCGCCGCGCACTGCTCGGTCTCGCTGCCGCCGTCAGCGCCGTCGCGCTCCTCGCCGGATGCAGCAGCCAGTCCTCCGCCGGGTCCTCGGACTCCGGCTCCGGTGAGGTCGCGAAGGACACGAAGGCGAACCTGACGTACGCCGTCTGGGACCAGAACCAGGTGAAGGCCATCAAGGCGAACATCAAGGGGTTCAACGAGGAGTACCCCGACATCACGGTGAACGTCGACGTCACGCCGTACGCCAGCTACTTCACGAAGCTGCAGACGCAGGGCTCGAGCAACACGCTCCCCGACCTCTTCTGGATGAACGGCCCGAACTTCCAGCTGTACGCAGCGAACGGCAAGCTCGCCCCGATCACCGGCGAGGTCGAGTCCGGCGCGATCGACCCGGAGAACTACTCGCCAGCGCTCAACAAGCTCTACACGTACGACGGCACCCAGTACGGCGTCCCGAAGGACTTCGACACCATCGGCGTCTGGATGAACAAGGCCCTGTTCGAGAAGGCCGGCGTGGCCATGCCGTCGAAGGACTGGACCTGGGACGACTTCCAGGAGACCGGTGCCGAGCTCTCCGAGAAGCTGAAGTCGGACGGGGCGTACGGCGCCGCCGCGGGCATGGACGGCCAGACCACCTACTACGACACGATCTTCCAGGCCGGTGGCTCGGTCATCGACGGCGACGAGTCGGGGTACGACTCGAAGGCCACGCAGGAGGGCATCGGTTTCTGGACCGACCTGATCGCGTCCGGGGCCTCGCCCTCGATCAAGCAGCTGACCGACACCACGGCCGACCAGTGGTTCACCTCCGGCAAGGTCGCGATGTACCAGGGCGGCAGCTGGTTCCGCTCCGCGCTCATCGGATCCGACCTCGAGAAGGACGTCGTCGCCTACCCGCTGCCCAAGGGCAAGGAGCAGGCGACCGTCATCCACGGCGTCTCGAACGTCGTCGCGGAGGGCTCGAAGGAGAAGGCCGCCGCGCAGGCACTCCAGGCCTACCTGGCCAGCAAGCCCGCCCAGCAGCAGCAGGGCGACATGGGCGCCGTCATCCCCGCCTACACCGGCACGCAGGACGCCTTCACGAAGACCATGCCCGATGCCGACCTGCAGGTCTTCCTCGACGCGGTCGACTACGCCAAGCCGCTGCCGGTGTCGAAGAACACCGCCGCGTGGAACACCCTCGAGACGAACCTGCTGCCGAGTGCGTTCGACGGTTCCGAGCCCGTCGACCAGGTGACGAAGGAACTCGCCCAGCAGATGGACGCGGCACTCGCCGAGGAGTGACGACGAGCCGGTCGGTCGGGCCCCACGCCCGACCGGCCGGCACCCACACGTCCGCACCACCCGCAGCACCCAGCACCACCCGGACCACCCGATCCGACCGCCCTGGCCGAGGAGCGACCTGATGACGATCCACACCCAGCGACCCGATGCCGCGCAGGCGTCCCCGCCGCCCGAGACCCGCCCCGCCGACCCGTCGCGGCCGACGCGGGCCCCACGCAGCGACGGATTCTGGCCGTGGCTCTTCGTCCTGCCGCTGCTCATCGGCGTCGGCACCTTCTTCATCTGGCCGATCATCCAGACGTTCTACTACTCGTTCACGAGCTGGGGCGTGTTCGGCGGAGCGAGCTTCACCGGACTCGCGAACTACACGCGACTGCTGGCGGACCCGCAGCTCTACCAGTCGCTGGGCAACACGATCGTCTACACCGTGATCGTCCTGCTCGGCATCCCGATCGCGGTCTGGCTCGCGAGCCTGCTGAACACCCCCGGCCTGCGCTTCGCACAGTTCTACCGCGTGCTGTTCTTCCTGCCCTACGTCGCGATGCCGGCGGCGATCGCACTGGTCTGGCGCATCATGTTCAACGGCGACTTCGGCATCGTGAACTCGTTCCTCGGCCTGTTCGGCATCGACGGCCCGTACTGGATCTCGACCCCGGGCTTCGCGCTCGTCGCCGTCTCGCTGGTCGGGCTGTGGTCGTCGCTCGGGTTCTCGATGATCATCCTGGGAGCCGGGCTCAAGGACATCCCGCCCGAGCTGTACGAAGCGGCCGAGCTCGACGGCGCCAGCCGGTGGCGGCAGTTCCGCTCGGTCACGGTGCCGCTCCTCAGCCCGAGCATCTTCTTCGTGCTCATCGTCACGACCATCTCGAGCTTCCAGCTGTTCGACCTGCTCTACGCGATCCTCGGCCCGCTGAACCCGGTGGTCCCGGAGACGATGTCCCTCGTCTTCTACTTCTACAACTCCGGGTTCGTCGACGGCGACAAGGGCTTCGCGGCGGCGATCGCGATGGTCATCTTCCTGCTCATCGGCATCATCACGGTCGTCCAGTTCCGTGTCCAGAAGAAGTGGGTGCAGTCATGACCGGCATCATCGAAGCGCACGGCAGCAAGCTCTCGGCGGCCGCCTCGGCCGCCAGCCGGAGCCGGGTCCGTGGCCAGGCACGTCCCGGTCGCCGCGGCGGCAGCCACTGGTGGATCCACGTGGTGCTCGGGGTGGGTGGGTTCGTGATGGCGTTCCCGTTCCTCTGGCAGATCATCATGTCGCTGTCGACCAACGCGCAGGTGACCTCCCCGACGCCGGTGTTCTGGCCGGGTCAGCTGCAGTGGGACAACTTCGCGCAGGTGTTCGAGCGGCTGCCGTTCCTCAGCCAGCTCGGGACGTCGATCTGGGTGACGCTCATCCGGACCGTGGCGCAGATCGTCCTGTGCACGCTCGCCGGCTACGCCTTCGCGCGCATGCGGTTCCGGGGCCGTGGGCTGATCCTCGGGATCGTGCTGTCGATCCTGCTGGTGCCGTCGCAGGTCTACCTCATCTCGCAGTACCAGATCGTGCAGGGACTCGGCTGGCTCGACACCCTCGCCGGCATCGTCGCGCCGGGGCTGTTCAGCGCGTTCGGCACGTTCCTGATGCGGACCGCGTTCCTCAACATGCCCGCCGAGCTCGAGGAGGCTGCCCGGATGGACGGTGCGAACCCGTTCCAGACGTTCTGGCGCATCATGCTCCCCCCTGGCGCGACCGTCCATGAGCGTGCTCGCGATCACCACCGTGCTCTGGTCGTGGAACGAACTGCTCTGGCCCCTCGTGGTGTCGACCCGTGCCGAGGCCATGCCCCTGGCCGCCGGGCTCGCGACGCTGTCGAGTGACCGGACCGTGAACTACCCGGTGCTGATGGCAGCGAGCCTGATGGCGATGGCGCCCGTGCTCATCATGTTCATCGTGCTGCAGCGCCGGGTGATCGACGGGCTCGCCTCCTCCGGTCTCAAGTGAGTCCGGCCGACGACGGACGGGAGGCCCGCCCCGACCCCGTCGCGCTCCTCACCGCCGCCGTCGGCTCGCCGGGGGAACCAGCGGGGCTGGCTCCGGCGCTCGAGGACGCCGTGGCCCACCTCGGCCCGGCGCGCCGGGAGGCCGCCCTCCTCGGAGCCCTCCGTGCGGTGCTGCCGGTCACCGAGCGGTGGCTCGTCACCCACGGCTGCAGCCCGGAGGACGCCGCGGCGAGCGTCGCCGACGTCGACCGCAAGGTCGGCCGCTACGGGCTCGACGGCACGGGTCTCGACTGGCTCGTCCAGGTGGCGACCGGCCGCGTGGTGGCCGTGGGGCGCCTCCAGTTCGAGCGGACCGCCCGGCTGCCGGACGGGACGCCGGCGTGGGGGGTGCACGTGCCGGAGACGGGACCGCTCGACCCGGACGGGTGCGACCGGTCGTTCGCGGCCGCGCCCACCGTGCTCCGGCGGCTCGACCCGGCGTCCACGGTCGACACGTTCGTCTGCTCGTCGTGGCTGCTCGACCCCGACGTCGCTGCCGTCCTCGGCCCGTCGTCGAACACCGCGCGCTTCGCAGCCCGGTTCGCGCTGCTGCCGGGACCGGCCGATCCGCACGGGGCGGGTGACGTCTCCGTGGCGAAGTTCGTCTTCGGCACCGACCTGGCGTCCGCGCGTCGGGCGGTGCCCTCGGGTCGGCTCCAGCGTGCGGTCCAGGAGCGGTGGGCCGCTGGCGGGCACTGGTCCGAGCGCGCCGGGACCGCTCCGGTCGGCGTACCGTCGCCCGCATGAGCGCACCCGACCGAGACCACCTGGACGACGGCGTCGACATGACCTTCGAGGAGCGTCGGCACGACACGTTCCGCCGGATGTCCGGGTCCGACGAGCACGACGAGGCACCCCGCGTGGAGGTCGAGGAGACCGAGTCCGGCGACGTCCGCATCGACGTCGCCGACAGCGCTGCGGTCCGCCCGGGCGACTGAGCGCACCGCCCGGTGCGGGGCGGACGGTGGTGCACGGCAGAATCGACCCGTGCACCTCGTCCTCGCCGCCGTCGACGGCCGCGTCACCGCGACGCCGCTGACGGACGCGGGGCAGCCGGACGGCGAGCCGACACGGGTGGCCGAGTCGGACCTCCCGGCCTTCGTCGCCGTGACCGACGCACCGGGCGTCCGTTGGGTCTGGTCCGACACCGCGCGTTGGTACCCCGCCGTGCTCGCCGCCGGCGGGCGGGTCGCCCGCTGTGTCGACCTGCGCCTGGGACACCGGGTCCTCCGGACCGCCCTGGCGAGCCGCGGGTCCGCCCTCGCGCAGGCGCCGGAGAGCGGCTGGGACGCACCGGCCGTCGTGGAGGCCCGGCCAGCGCCGGCCACGCAGGCGTCGCTCTTCGACGACGACCTGTTCGCGCTCGCCCCGGCCGACGACGACCTCGACCCGGTCGCGGAGTTGCGGGCGCAGCTCGACGCCGTGGCCGGTTCGACCGAGCCGGGCGCGCTCCGACTGCTGCTGGCGGCCGAGTCCGCCGGTGCGCTCGTCGCGGCCGAGGTCAAGCACGCCGGCCTGCCCTGGCGGACGGACGTGCACGAGCGCCTGCTCGCCGACGCCCTCGGACCACGGGTCCCGTACGGCGTCCGTCCCCGGAAGCTCGAGGACCTGGCCGAGGTCCTGCGCGAGCGGCTCGACGACCCCGGCCTCAACCCGGACTCACCCGCGGACGTCCTGCGGTCCCTGCGGCGGGCCGGGCTCGTCGTGGAGAGCACCCGGAAGTGGGAGCTGCAGCACCTGGAGCACCCGGCGATCGAACCGCTGCTCGAGTACAAGCGGCTGTACCGGCTGCTCACCGCGAACGGCTGGACCTGGCTCGACGAGTGGGTGCGGGACGGCCGGTTCCACCCCGAGTACGTCGTCGGCGGGGTCGTCACCGGACGGTGGGCCGCGAACGGCGGCGGCGCCCTGCAGCTGCCGAAGCAGGTTCGGGCCGCCGTGGTCGCCGACCCCGGGTGGAAGCTCGTCGTCGCGGACGCAGCGCAGCTCGAACCGCGGGTCCTCGCGGCGATGTCCGGCGACACCGCCATGGCGGCCGCCGGCGACGGGCAGGACCTGTACGACGGGGTCGTGGCGTCCGGTGCCGTGCAGACCCGGCAGCAGGCCAAGATGGCGATGCTCGGGGCGATGTACGGCGCCACCCAGGGCGAGGGCGGCCGGTTCGTCCCGCGGCTCGCCCGGGCTTTCCCGCGCGCGCTCGACCTGGTCGAGCAGGCGGCCCGGGCCGGGGAACGCGGCGAGCCCGTGACGACGCGGCTCGGCAGGACCTCCCCGGTCCCCGACCCGTCCTGGTTCGAGGCGAGGAACCGCGCCTACTCGGTGGAGGGGTCGCCGGGCATGCAGCGGGCCGTCGAGTCGCGAGCCCGGAGCTGGGGCAGGTTCACCCGGAACTTCGTGGTGCAGGGGACGGCGGCGGAGTGGGCGCTCTCCTGGATGGGCGGCCTCCGCACCCGGCTCGCCACCAGGACGTCCGGGCCCGTCACCGCCGGCGCACACATCGTGTTCTTCGTGCACGACGAGCTCGTCGTGCACGCTCCCGCCGCGGACGCCGAGTGGGTGGCCGAGCAGGTCCGCGCCGCCGCAGTCGACGCCGGGCGGATCATGTTCGGCGGGTTCCCGGTCACCTTCCCGCTGTCGGTGGCGGTCGTCGACGCCTACTCCGAGGCGAAGTAGCCGCACCGTCGGCCGGGCCTGCACAGCCACGGGAGTCCAGGCTGGTCGGATGGAACAGCACGACACCCCCTCCGGTCGGACCCCCCGTGATCGGCGGCGCCGACCGCGAGCGCGCCGACCGGACCGTCGGCGACGTCGACCTCACCCGCTGGCGGACCCGCGCCGGCCGGTCGGTCGCGGACGGGTGGGCCGCCCTCGGTCGACGGTACGGCGCCCTCCCGTTGCTCGTGTTGACGCTGCTCGTCGGGATCGGCATCGCGACGACCGCGACCTGGGCCGCGTCCGAGGTCTACGACGCCGTGCGCGAGGCCGACGACGTCGCCGTGCTCGACCGCCCCGTGCTCGACTGGATGCTGACGCTCCGCTCGCCCGTGCTCGACCAGGGCGTCACGTGGTGGACCGACATCGCCGGGACCATCGGGATGCCGATCGTCGCCGTGCTCTTCCTGATCGGGTTCACGGTCCAGCGCCGCGCGTGGACGCCGCTCGTCCTGCTCGTCGCCGCCAGCGCCGGGTCGCTCGCGATGACCATCGCCGGCAAGGACCTGATCGGTCGCAGCCGTCCGCCCCTGTCCGACGCCGTCCCGCCGTACGAGCACTCGCCGTCGTTCCCGTCCGGGCACACCCTCAACTCCACCGTCATCGTCGGCACCATCGTGTACCTGCTGCTCCTCCGCCAGAGCCGCGTCGTGACCCGGGTCTGGACGATCGTCGCGGGCACGCTGTTCGTCCTGTCGGTCGGCGTCTCGCGGGTGTTCCTCGGGCACCACTGGACGACGGACGTCCTGGCGGCGTGGGCGCTCGGCCTCGCCTGGCTCGCGGTGGTGATCACCGCGCACCGGCTGTACCTGACGGCGCTGCACCGGGGCGCGGAGCCCACCCCGTCCTGACCCGGCTGCGCGTGCTCGCCAGCTGAGCCCGGTAGGTTCCCCTGCATGGAAGAACGGCTGATCGGTGGCAGGTACCGGGTGACCGGGACCCTCGGACACGGCGGGATGGCGTCGGTGTACCGCGCCGTCGACGAGCAGCTCGGACGCGAGGTCGCGGTCAAGCTCTTCCGGATCGGACCGGTCGACCACGGCGAGCGGGCTCGCGCGGAGGCCGAGATCCACGTGCTCGCCGGGCTCCGCAGCCCGAACCTCGTGACGCTGTTCGACGCGGCTCTCGACACCGCCGACGGCGACTCGTTCCTCGTCATGGAGCTCGTCCCGGGCAGTGACCTCGCCACGCGGTTGCGCGAGGGACCGCTCGACACCGTCACGACCGCCCGCGTCGGGGCGCAGGTCGCGGAGGGCCTCGCCGCCGTGCACGCGCAGGGCATCGTGCACCGGGACGTCAAGCCCGCGAACGTCCTGCTCGAGCAGGACGGCGAGCACGTCAAGCTCGCCGACTTCGGCATCGCGCTCCTCCGCGACGCCGCCCGGGTCACGGGCACCGGCACCGTGATCGGCACGGCCGCCTACCTGGCCCCGGAGCAGGTCCTCGGTCAGCCGGTGACCGGCGAGGCCGACGTGTACGCGCTCGGGCTCATGCTCCTCGAGGCCCTGACCGGCAAGCAGGCCTTCCCCGGCAGCGCCGTCGAGGCAGCCACCGCCCGACTCGCGCGGGCTCCCGAGATCGACCAACACCTGCCGACGGCGTGGCGGACGCTCCTGCACGTCATGACCGCGCAGCACCCGGAGGACCGTCCGTCCGCCGCGGAAGCGGCGGCGCGGCTCCGGGCACTCGGCCGCGACGACGTCGCGCCCGCCACCCAGCTCCTGCCGGGAGGCCCGGGGGCGCTCACGAAGGCGGCTGCCGCTGGCGGGGCGGTCGGGGCGGCCGCCGCGGCCGGAGCGGGAGCCGCGTCGGCGGACGCCGCGACCCGTGCGATGCCGGTGAGCGGAGCCTCCGATGCGGACACGGCGACCCGCCGCTTGCCGACGCAGTCCGCACGCAGCGCTGACGACGACGTCGCGACCACGGTGCTCGGGACGCCGGCCGGTGCCGGTGCCGGTGCCGCCGGCGGTGCGGGTGGACGGACGGGTACCGCTGCCGTCCCGGCCGGCCCGTCGGGGAGTGCGCCCGAGGAGCGCGAGCGGAAGCGCTGGGTGCTGCCGGTGATCGTCCTCGCCGTGCTCCTGGTCGCCGGGGTGCTGGTCGCAGCGCTCGCCCTCGGCCGGGACGACGGGACGCCGGCTCCCACCCAGTCCAGCGAGCCCGCCGAACAGCAGCCCACCGAGGACCAGTCGAGCGAGCCGGCCGAGCAGCAGCCGAGCGAGCCCGCGGAGCAGCAGCCGAGCGAGCCCGCGGAGCAGCAGCCGAGCGAGCCGGCCGAGCAGCAGCCGAGCGAGCCCGCGGAGGAACAGCCGAGCGAGCCAGCCGAGGAACTGCCCTCGTCGGTCCCGGTCCCGGAGCCCAGCGTCGAGACGAGTCTGCCGGTCGAGGAGCCCCTGGACACGGGCGTCGACACGACCTCGCAGGAGGTCCCCGCGAACCCGGGCAAGGGCACCGGGAACGGTGGACCGGGTGGTGGCCCCGGCGGCGGGCCCGGCAAGTCCGGCGACGCTCCCGGCCGGGGCTGACGCCCGACGGACAGTCCGGACGCGCTGTCCACCTGCGAGGAGCACACTCGACCCATGTCGATGAGTGCACCGTTCGATCCCATGCAGCAGGGCAGCGACGTCCCCGTGGACGGTTCCGACCAGGACGAACTCGAGGTCGAGGAAGCCCGCGGGGCCTCCGGCGGGCCCGAGTCCTCCGGGTCCGAGCCGTCGGGAGCCGACGTGTCCGGAGCCGAGGCGACCGGGAACCCCGGTGACTCCCCGGTCCGACACGACGACGAGGACGAGGCCGGCGGCGGGCCCGTCTTCCGCACGCCCGAACCCGGCGACCGCCTGCACCCCGAGGACCTCGGCTCCTAGCCAGCCGACGTTGCGGCGACTCCCGGGGACGCCGGGCATGCTCGTCGGATGTCGATGAGCAGCGCGTTCGACCCGTCGAAGGGTCGCGCCATCCCCGAAGACCAGGTCAGCGGCGACGGGCTCGAGCTCGACGAGGACCCGGCTGCGTTCGGGTTCCGGATCGAGGTCGTGTCCGGGGGGGACGACCGACCCGACCGCGGCGCCGACGCTGCGGGACCACGACGAGGACCCCGACCCGACGCGCTGAGGCGACAGGTCGGGGCCCGGTGGGACGTGGCCCGGAGGTCGGGCGTCAGGCGTCAGGCGTCAGGCGTCAGGGGGACGGTGTGGCCTGCCGCCGTCAGGACGCGGTACCACTCCTCGCGGCTGAGCTCGACGTCCGAGCCGGCGGCGGAGTCGCGGACGCGCTGCGGGTTCGTCGTCCCGAGCACCACCTGGAAGTGCGCGGGGTGCCGGGTGATCCACGCCACCGCGATCCCGGTCGGGGTGACGCCGTGCGCCGAGGCGATCTCCTCGAGCACGTCGTTGAGCTCGGCGTGGTGCTCGCGGTCGCCCAGGAAGACGCCGTCGAAGAAGCCCTTCTGGAACGGCGACCAGGCCTGCAGCGTGACGTCGTTCAGGCGGGCGTGGTTGAGGATGTCGTTGTCCCGGTCGATCGACTGGTCGAGGCCGGCCATGTTCGCGACGAGGCCCTGGGTGATGACGTTCGCGTGCGTGATGCTCAGCTGCACCTGGTTGAACGCGAGCGGCTGCCGCACGGACTTCTTCAGCAACTCGGTCTGTCCGGGGGGTGTGGTTCGAGACGCCGAAGTGGTGCACCTTGCCGGCGGCGTGCAACTCGTCGAACGCCTTCGCGACCTCGTCGGGCTCGACCAGCGCGTCCGGGCGGTGCAGGAGCAGCACGTCGATGAAGTCGGTGCGCAGGGCGGTCAGCGACTCCTCGACCGAGGACATGATGTGCTCGTACGAGAAGTCGAAGTACGCGCCGTTCGCGGTCGGCCGGATGCCGACCTTGGTCTGCAGCTGGATCTCGCTGCGCTCGGCCGCGGACAGCGTGACCGCGCCACCGAAGCGCTCCTCGCAGCCGTGCCAGCCGCCGTACACGGCCGCGTGGTCGAACATCGTCACGCCCGCGTCGCGCGACGCGGCGTACAGCGACCGGATGTCCTGGTCGCTCATGTCGTTGATCCGCATCAGTCCGACGACGACGTCGGAAGCGGTGAGGTCCGTCTGTGGCAACTCCAGTGTCTTCACCGGACCGATCCTGCCAGCCGCCACCCGTGCGTGCGAGGCCCTGGCCGTACCCGCTTCGGCTACGCGAGCAGGACGGCGACCACCGCGGAGCGGTCGACACCCCAGCCGGCGGTGAGCGTCGCTCCGGCCGGGATCGGTCCTCCGAGCACCCGGAGGACCGCGACGGCGCCGTGCCCGGTCGTGATCGTGGTGGTCGTCCCCTCGGTGTGCACCGTGACCTCGGTCACCGTGGGGGGACTCCGCGTCGGCACCGCTGCCCGACGCCCGTCCCTCCTTCTCGACGGTGCCGTCTCCGGAGGCCCGCTGCAGGTCCGCCTCGTGGCCGCCGGTCGCGATCGCACGGCGCAGCACGTCCGCGTACACGGGGTCGCCCACGGCGTCGTACACCCAGCGGTGCCCGAGGACGGAGTGCTCCATCTCGGTGACCAGGAAGGGGCCGGCGCCGGCGAGCGGAGCACCGCGGTAGGTCAGCGGCACGTGCAGCAGGGGCCCGTCCCCGGCGCGGACGAGGTAGGTCTCCACCCCGACCTCACCGTCGGGGTCGTCGAACCGGAACCGGCCGACCTGCTCGACCGCGGTACGGGTGCCGACCCCGCTCCAGGGCTGTCCGGGCAGCCAGGCGCTGATCGCGTCGAGTTTGCCGGGGGTGAGGGTCGCTTCGTGGATGACGGCCATGCCGGCAACCTACCGCCCTCCCCGTACCCTGGACCGGTGCGCGACGACCTCCTCCCCCGTGCTCGCGTGTCCCGTGTGCACCGAGCCGCTCGCGCGCACCGGGAGCGGACAGGCCGGGTGCGCGGACGGACACCGGTACGACGAGGCGAAGCAGGGACACCTGACGCTCCTGCCCGCCAAGCGCCGGGCGCTGACCGCGGACACCCCGGAGATGGTGGACGCGCGTCTGCGGTTCCTCGGGCGCGGGCACTACGCGCCCGTGGAACGTGCGCTCGCCGCCGTCACCGTCAGCGCGACCGCTCCCGGCATCGTCCTCGACGTCGGCTCCGGCCCGGGCACCTACCTCGCGCACGTGCTCGACGCCGCGCGACCGGCGGAGGAGGACGGACCGGCAGGACCGGACGTGAGGCTCGGGGTCGCCCTGGACCTGTCGGCCGTCGCGATCCGACGTGCGGCGCGCGTCCACACGCGCGCCGGGGCCGTCGTCGGGGACGTGACCGAGCGCCTCCCGGTCGTCGACGACGCCGCGGCCGTCGTGCTGGACGTCTTCGCACCGCGGAACCAGCGGGAGTACGCCCGGGTGCTGCACCCCGCCGGGGTGTTGGCCGTCGTGACGCCACGGGCCGGGCACCTCGCGGAACTCGCCGAGGCGACGATCAGCGTCGACCCCGAGAAGGAGCGGCGCCTGCACGGGTCCCTCACGCCGGCGTTCGCGCTCCGGTCGAGCGAGGACCTGACGTGGACGATGGACCTGTCCGCCGAGGACGTGCACGACGTGGTGCACATGGGGCCGAGTCACCACCACGTCGCGGCCGACACGGTCTTCGCGCCGACGACCGTGACCGCCGCCGTGACCGTGAGCACCTGGGTGCCGGTCGGTTGACCGGGCCGGGCGCGCTCGTGGCACGCCCGGTCCAGGCGGGTCAGGACTGCTGCTGCGGCATGTCGAACGCCCACACGACCCCGAACTCGTCGCGGAGCTGCCCGGCCAGGGGCGACCACGCCGACGGGCCCAGCGGCTGCCGGACCTCGGCGCCCACGGCGAGCCCGTCCCACGCGGCGCGGAGCTCGGCCTCGTCCGTGGCGATCAGGTACACGTATGAGGCGTTCTGGCCCTGGTCGTAGGGCTGTCCCGGCCAGACGTCGAACGCCATGACCCGGGCGCCCCCCCGGGGAGCTCGACCTGACCGAAGACGACCCGGTCGGCCCACGCCGGGTCCTCCGATGCCCCCGTCTGCCCGTACGTGGCGACCGAGGCCTCGGTCCCGAAGGCGGCCGCGTAGAACGCCAGGGCCTCCTGGGCCCGGCCGTCGAAGTTGAGGTGCGGGGTGGTGGTGAACGTCATGTCGACTCCTCGTGCTGGTGGCGACCGCTCCGGCCGCGCTGCTGACGAGCCTCCCCGGTGATGCGGTCAGATCGTGTCCGCATCCTCCGGCAGACTCGCACCATGTCCGGACCGTCGTCTCGCATGCTCACCCTGCTGTCGCTGCTGCAGGTCCGGCGCGACTGGGCCGGTGACGTGCTGGCCGAGCGGCTCGACGTCAGCCCGAGGACCGTGCGCCGCGACGTCGACCGCCTGCGGGAGCTCGGCTACCGGATCACGTCGCTCCGTGGCCCGACCGGTGGCTACCGGTTGGCGGCGGGCTCGGAGTTGCCACCGCTCCTGTTCGACGACGACCAGGCGGTCGCCGTCGCCCTGGCACTCGCCGTCGCACCGGCGTCCGGCGCGGACATCGCCGACGCCGCAGCGCGGGCCCTCGCGACCGTGCGCCAGGTGATGCCGTCGCGGCTCCGCCACCGGATCGACGCGGTCGAGGTCGCGACCGCGCCGGAGAGCACCGTCGTGGACCCCGCGGTCCTGGTCGCCGTGAGCGAGGCCGTCCGCTCCGCCCACGTCCTCCGCTTCGCGTACACGTCCGCCTGGCGCGGCGTCGGTACGGACGACGGGCCGACGCGCCGCGTCGAGCCGCACGCCGTCGTCGCGCGGTCGGGTCGCTGGTACCTCCTCGCCTGGTCGCCCGATGCGGACGACTGGCGCACGTACCGCATCGACCGGATGCAGCCCCGGGCGCCGAGCGGTCTGGCGTTCACACCCCGGCCGGTGCCGGGCGGTGACCCGGCGGCGTTCGTCGCGGCCCGGTTCCGCGGGGCCGAGGGGACCGCTGATCCCCTCGGACGTGGCTGGCCGTGCACCGGCACCGCAGTCCTCCACGTCCCGGCGAGCCGAGTCGCACCGTACGTCGACGACGACGCCGTGCTCGAGGACCTCGACGACGGCACCTGTCGGCTGACGACGGGGTCGTGGTCGTGGCCGGCGCTCGCGGCCCGGTTCGCCGGGTTCACCGTGCCGTTCACGGTGGTCGGTCCGGAGCAGCTCCGAACGGCGACGACGACGCTCGCCGATCAGTTGCGCGCCTCTGTTAGTGGCGCGCATGCGTCGCACACGCATCCGTCAGGGAACCGTTAGGACGGACCGGGAGGCCCCACACCGGGCACAGCATCGGTACCGCACCACCACCGGTGCGGTCCACGGCACCTGCCGCGGGCACCTCGATCTCCAGGAGTCCCACGTGTTCGACGTCTTCGTCGTCGCCGGTGTCCTCGCCGTGTTCGGCGTCGTGACACTGATCGCCAGGGGGGTGGAGCGGCTGTGATCGGCATCACCATCGCCGCTGCCGTCCTCGGCATCGCCGCTGTCGTGTACCTCGTCTGGGCGCTCGTGCGCCCCGAGCGGTTCTGATGGGCACCGCGCAGACCTGGGCGGGCATCGCCCAGGTCGCCGTCCTCGTCCTGCTGCTCGTCCTCGTGCACCGTCCCGTCGGCGACTGGATGGCCCGCGTCTTCACGAGCCCCCGGCACGGCCGTGTCGAGCGACTCGTGTACCGCGTGATCGGCGTCGACCCCGACGCCGAGCAGTCCTGGCCCGCCTACCTCCGCGGCGTGCTGCTCTTCAGCGTCGTCGGGCTGTTGCTCGTCTACCTGCTCCAGCGCATCCAGGTGGTGTTGCCGGGCGACCTCGGCCTGCCCGCCGTGGGACCCGCACTCGCGTTCAACACGGCGGCCTCGTTCGTCGCGAACACGAACTGGCAGTCGTACTCGCCCGAGGTCACCGTCGGGTACTCCGTGCAGATGGCCGGGCTCGCGGTGCAGAACTTCCTGTCCGCCGCCGTCGGCCTGTCCGTCGCCGTCGCCCTCGTCCGCGGATTCGCCCGCCGCCGTCAGGGCACGATCGGCAACGTCTGGGTCGACGTCGTCCGTGGCACCGGCCGGCTGCTCCTGCCGCTGGCCTTCGTCTCCGCCCTCGTGCTCGTCGCGGGCGGTGTCATCCAGTCCTGGGGCCCCGGCACGGACGTCGCGACGCTCACCGGCGGGACGCAGCACGTCCCGGACGGGTTCGTCGCCTCGCAGGAGGCGATCAAGATGCTCGGCACGAACGGTGGCGGCTACTTCAACGCGAACTCGGCGCACCCGTTCGAGAACCCGCAGGCGTGGACCAACCTGTTCGAGGTGTTCCTCATGCTCGTCATCCCGTTCTCGCTTCCGCGCGCCTTCGGGAGGATGGTCGGCGACACCCGTCAGGGCACCGCGATCGTCACCGTGATGGGTGCGATCTTCCTGGTGTCGCTCTCGGCGATGTCGATCGCGGAGCTCGCCGGTGGCGGTGCCGCGACGCACGCCGCGGGTGCCGCGATGGAGGGCAAGGAGGTCCGCTTCGGCATCCTCGGCTCGACGCTCTTCGGGACGGCGACGACCTCGACGTCCACGGGCGCCGTGAACGCCATGCACGACAGCTTCACCCCGCTCGGCGGCATGATGGCGCTCGTCAACATGATGCTCGGCGAGGTCACCCCCCGGCGGCGTCGGCTCGGGCTTGTACGGCATGCTCGTGCTCGCCGTGATCACGGTGTTCATCGGCGGGCTGCTCGTCGGCCGCACGCCGGAGTACCTCGGCAAGAAGATCCGCGCCAAGGAGATGACCTTCGCGGCGCTGTACATCCTGGTCACCCCGACCGTGGTGCTGCTCGGCACGGCGCTGTCGCTCGTCATCCCGGGCGTCCGGGAGCAGGTGCTCGGCACGAGCCTCTTCAACCCGGGCAACCACGGCCTGTCCGAACTGCTCTACGCGTTCACCAGCGCCGGCAACAACAACGGCTCGGCCTTCGGCGGTCTCACCGCGAACACGACGTGGATGAACTCCGCGCTCGGTGTCGCGATGCTGCTCGGCCGGTTCGTGCCGATGGTGTTCGTCCTGGCGCTCGCCGGGTCGCTCGCCGCGCAGGACAAGGTCCCCGCGACCGTCGGCACCCTGCCGACGCACCGGCCGCTGTTCATCGCGCTCCTCGGTGGCGTCGCCGTCATCGTCACCGCACTCACCTACTTCCCGGTGCTCGCACTGGGGCCGCTCGCAGAAGGACTGTCCTGATGACCACCCTGACTCCCGAGACGGAGCAGCACACGACCCCCCGAACCGGGCCGACGCTCGTCCGCGTTCGGGCCCCGCCAACTGGCGGCGGGCCTCCCGGGCGCCTTCCGCAAGCTGGACCCCCCGGCTCATGTGGAAGAACCCGGTCATGTTCCTCGTCGAGGTGGGCGCGGGCCTGACGACGGTCACCGCCGTCGTCGAGCCGTTCAGCCGGACGGGAGGCGCGGCCGACTCCGGCGCGCCCGTCCCGTCCTCCTTCACCCTCGTCATCGCCGTCTGGCTGTGGCTGACCGTCCTGTTCGCCAACCTGGCGGAGTCCGTCGCCGAGGGCCGGGGCAAGGCCCAGGCCGACACCCTGCGGAAGACCCGCTCGACGACCACCGCCCGGCGCATCGTCGGGTACTCCCCGGCCGACCCGGCCGCACTGTCGGCGTCCACCGAGGACGTGGCGTCGGTCGACCTGGCGAAGGGCGACCTCGTCGTCGTGGTCGCCGGGGAGGTCATCCCGGGCGACGGCGACGTCGTCGACGGCATCGCCTCGGTCGACGAGTCCGCCGTGACGGGCGAGTCCGCTCCGGTCATCCGCGAGTCCGGTGGCGACCGCAGCGCCGTCACGGGCGGCACCCGCGTGCTGTCCGACCGGATCGTGGTGCGCATCACGTCCACCCCGGGCGAGACCTTCATCGACCGGATGATCCGGCTCGTCGAGGGTGCCGCCCGCCAGAAGACGCCGAACGAGATCGCGCTCAACATCCTGCTCGCGTCGCTGTCGATCGTGTTCATCGTCGTCTGCCTCACGCTGCAGCCGATCGCCGGGCTCGTCGGCTCGACGGTCAGCATCACGGTGCTCATCGCCCTGCTCGTCTGCCTCATCCCGACCACCATCGGTGCGCTGCTCTCCGCGATCGGCATCGCCGGCATGGACCGGCTCGTGCAGCGCAACGTCCTCGCGATGTCGGGCCGCGCGGTCGAGGCAGCCGGTGACATCACCACGCTGCTCCTCGACAAGACCGGCACGATCACGTACGGCAACCGTCGGGCCTCCCGGTTCGTGCCGGTGCCCGGGGTGACCGAGGCCGACCTCACCGCCGCGGCCGCGCTGTCCAGCGCTGCCGACGGGACGCCCGAGGGCCGCTCGATCGTGGACCTGGCGCTGACCGCCGGGGCCGTGCAGGGCCTCCCGGCCGGTGCCGTCGAGGTGCCGTTCACCGCACAGACGCGCATGTCGGGCGTCGACCTGCCGGACGGCACCGAGGTCCGCAAGGGCGCCGCGGCAGCGGTGCTCGCGTGGGCGGACACGAGCGACCCCGCCGTCACGGCGTCGGTCGACGCCACCGTCGCCGAGGTCTCCGACCAGGGTGGGACGCCGCTCGTCGTCGCCCGGAAGGACCCGTCGGGCCGGGTCGCGCTGCTCGGTGTCGTGCACCTCAAGGACGTCGTCAAGGACGGCCTCGCCGAGCGCTTCACCGAACTGCGCAGCATGGGCATCCGCACCGTGATGATCACGGGCGACAACCCGCGCACCGCGAAGGCGATCGCCGCCGAGGCCGGCGTCGACGACTTCCTCGCCGAGGCCACGCCGGAGGACAAGCTCGCGCTCATCAAGCGGGAGCAGGAGGGCGGCAACCTCGTCGCGATGACCGGTGACGGCACGAACGACGCCCCGGCGCTGGCCCAGGCGGACGTCGGCGTCGCGATGAACACCGGGACGACCGCGGCGAAGGAGGCCGGCAACATGGTCGACCTCGACTCGGACCCGACCAAGCTCATCGACGTCGTCCGGATCGGCAAGCAGCTCCTCATCACCCGCGGTGCCCTCACCACGTTCTCCATCGCCAACGACATCGCGAAGTACTTCGCCATCATCCCGGCGATGTTCCAGGCGACGTTCCCGGGCCTCGGCGTCCTCAACGTCATGGGGCTGCACAGCCCCGCGTCGGCGATCCTGTCGGCGATCGTCTTCAACGCGCTCGTCATCGTCGCGCTCATCCCGCTGTCCCTGCGTGGCGTGAAGTACCGCGCAGCGTCGGCGTCGTCGATCCTCGGCCGCAACCTGCTCGTCTACGGGCTCGGCGGCGTGGTCGTCCCCTTCATCGGCATCAAGCTGATCGACCTCGTGGTCGGTCTCATCCCGGGGTTCTCGTCATGACTTCCACTCGTTCGTTCTCCCGCTCCGCCGGCGTGGCCGTCCGCCTCACCGTGCTCGCCACCGTCGTCCTCGGCGTCGCCTACCCGCTCGCGGTGTGGGGCGTCGGCCAGGCCGCCTTCTCAGACCAGGCGAACGGCTCGATGGTCACCGACTCGTCCGGCACGGTCGTCGGTTCCTCCCTCATCGGCCAGTCCTTCGCCGGCAAGGACGCGGACCGCTGGTTCCAGTCCCGTCCTTCCGCCGCGGGGGGAGGAGGGGTACGACGCCGGTGCGTCGTCCGGGTCCAACCTGGGCCCGTCCAACCCCGACCTGACGAAGGCCGTCGAGGAGCGCCGAGCCGCGATCGCGGAGGCCGACGGCGTGCCCGCATCGCAGGTGCCCGCGGACGCCGTGACCGCGTCGGGCTCCGGCCTCGACCCGGACATCAGCCCGGCGTACGCGGACCAGCAGGTGTCCCGTGTCGCCGCCGCCCGCGGGCTGTCCGAGGCCCGGGTGCGTGTCCTGGTCGCCGAGCACACCGACGGCCGCCAGCTCGGCGTGCTCGGCGCCCCCCGCGGTGAACGTGCTCGAGCTGAACCTGGCCCTGGCGCGCCAGCGCTGACCCCGGTGTGGACCGGACTCGTACAACCGGGACCCGTCCGAACCGCGTGTGACTGCGGTTCGAGCTGGACGACGACGTGCAGATCCGGTCCGCGCCGGGCACCGAGCAGGAGAGGATGAGCACGTGAAGCGAGGCAAGCTGCGGGTGCTGCTCGGCGCGGCCCCCGGCGTCGGCAAGACCTACACGATGCTCGAAGAGGGGCGTCGGATGGCCGACCACGGGCGGGACGTGGTCGTCGCCGTCGTCGAGACCCACGGCCGCGCCGCCACCGCCGCGCTCGTCGACGGGCTCGAGGTCGTCCCGCGCCGGACGGTCGAGCACCGCGGGGTCGCGCTCGACGACATGGACCTCGACGCCGTGCTCGCCCGTCGCCCCGAGGTCGCCCTCGTCGACGAGCTCGCCCACACGAACGCCCCGGGCAGCCCGCACGAGAAGCGCTGGCAGGACGTCGAGGCGCTCCGGGCCGCGGGCATCGACGTCATCTCGACGGTGAACGTGCAGCACATGCAGTCCCTCGGCGACGTTGTCCGCGAGATCACCGGCACCGTCCAGCGCGAGACCGTTCCCGACGCCGTCGTCCGCGCCGCCGACCAGATCGAGGTCGTCGACCTCTCCCCGCAGGCCCTGCGCGACCGCCTGTCCGACGGGCTCGTGTACCCGGCCGCCCGCGTCGACGCGGCACTGTCGAACTACTTCCGGCTGGGCAACCTCACCGCCCTCCGCGAGATCGCGCTGCTCTGGCTCGCCGACGAGGTCGACGACGCCCTCAAGCGGTACCGCGCCGAACACGGCATCGCGAACCGGTGGGAGACGCGGGAGCGCGTCCTCGTCGCCCTGACGGGAGGCCCGGAGGGCGAGACCCTGCTCGGTCGCGGCGCCCGCATCGCGGCCCGGTCCGCCGGCGGCGAGCTCGCGGCCGTGCACGTCACGACGAACGACGGCCTCCGCGAGCGGCACCCCGGCGCGCTCGGCACGCAGCGCGCCCTGCTCGAACAGCTCGGCGGCACCTACCACCAGGTCGTCGGCGACGACGTGCCGACGACCCTCGTCCGGTTCGCCCGCTCGATCGACGCGACGCAGATCGTGATGGGCATCAGCCGTCGCAGCCGACTCGCCGCCGCAGTCACCGGCCCGGGCATCGGCAGCACGGTCATCCGCGAGTCCGGCGACATCGACGTGCACGTCGTGACGCACGAGCGCGCCGGCGGCGGGTTCGCGCTGCCGAAGCTCGGCGGGAGCCTGTCCCGCAGCCGGGTGGTCGCCGCGTTCGTGCTCGCGCTGGTCGCCGGGCCGCTGTTGACCTGGCTGCTCAGCCTGACCGACGACCCCGACTCCATCACGGTCGACGTCCTGGCCTACCAGCTGCTCGTGCTCGTGGTGGCGCTCATCGGCGGCATGCTCCCTGCGGTGTTCGCCGCCGTGCTCTCCGGGTTGAGTCTCGACTTCTTCTTCGTGCAACCCCTGCACCAGGTCACCGTGCAACAGCCGTGGCACCTGGTCGCCCTCGTCATGTACGTCGTCAGCGCCGTGCTCGTCAGCTTCGTGGTCGACCGCTCCGCCCGACGCTCCCGCACCGCCCGCCGCGCGGCCGCCGAGTCCGGGCTCCTCGTCGGGATCGCCGGCAGCGTCCTCCGCGGCGACGACGCCCTCCAGGCCCTCGTCGACCGGACCCGCGAGGCGTTCGGCTTCGCCGGGGTCCGGGTCCGCCAGGGCGACGAGGTGCCGGCGACGTCGGGGACGTTCGGGGACGCACCGGACGCGACCACGAGCCTCCCGTCCGGCGCCGTCCTGGAGTTCGCCGGTGCGCCCGACGACCCCACCCAGCGCCGGCTGCTGCGGGTCGTCGAGCAGCAGCTCGACGCCGCCCTCGAGCACCGCGCGCTGACCCGCACCGCCGTCGACGCCGAGCGCATCACCGCGGTCGACCGGGTGCGGAGCGCGATCCTGGCGGCCGTCAGCCACGACGTGCGGCGGCCGATCGCCGCCGCGTCCGCCGCCGTGCAGTCCCTCCGGGCGCGGGACGTGCGGTTGCGCGAAGCCGACCGGGAGGCCCTGCTCGCCACCGCCGACGAGAGCCTCCGTCAACTGGCGGTGCTGTTGGGCGACCTGCTCGACGTCAGCCGTGTGCAGGCCGGGGTACTGGCCGCGTCCCCGGTCCCGACCTCGCTCGACACGGTCGTCGCCCCCCGCGCTCGACGAACTCGAGCTCGGGCCGGAGGACGTCGACCTCGACCTGCCCGCCGAGCTCCCGCCGGTGCTCGCCGACCCCGTGCTGCTGCAGCGCGTCGTCGTGAACCTGCTCGCCAACGCCGTCCGCTACTCACCCGACGGCGAGCGCGTCCGGATCGCGGCGAGCGCCTTCGCCGGCGGGGTCGAACTCCGGGTCGCCGACCGCGGCCCGGGCATCCCCGAGGACCGGCGCGAGGACGTGTTCCAGCCGTTCCAGCGCCTCGGCGACACCGACAACGAGACCGGACTCGGACTCGGGCTGGCGCTCGCGCGCGGGTTCACCGAGGGCATGGGCGGCACGATCGAGGTCGACGACACCCCGGGCGGCGGGCTCACCGTCGTGGTGCGGCTGCCGATCGCCGGACACCTGGGAGTGGTGGGACGATGAAGGTGTTGATCGCGGACGACGACGTGCAGCTCGTGCGGGCGCTCGCCGTGACGCTCGGGGCCCGCGGGTACGAGGTCGTCACGGCCCGGGACGGTCGGGCGGCCATCGACGCCGTCATCACCGAGCGGCCGGACATCGTCATGCTCGACCTCGGCATGCCGCGGCTCGACGGCATCGGGGTGCTCGAGGGCATCCGCGGGTGGTCGCAGGTGCCCGTGCTCGTGCTGTCCGGGCGGACGGACTCGGGCGACAAGGTCGACGCGCTCGACGCCGGTGCCGACGACTACGTGACGAAGCCGTTCGAGATGGACGAGCTCCTCGCCAGGCTCCGGGCGCTCGGTCGGCGGCGTGCTCCCGCGGGCGGGGAGGCTGCCCCGACGATCCGGGTCGGCGACCTCGTGGTGGACCTCGTCGCGAAGCAGGTCACCGCGCCCGACGGTCCGGCGATCCGCCTCACCCCGACCGAGTGGCGGTTGCTCGAGGTCCTCGTGACGAACCCCGACCGACTGCTGACGCGGGAGATGCTCCTCACCGAGGTGTGGGGTCCGACGCACGGCACCGACTCCGGGTACCTGCGGCTGTACATGGCGCAGCTGCGGCGGAAGCTCGAGCCGGAGCCGTCCCACCCGCGGTACCTGGTGACGGAGTCGGGGATGGGCTACCGGTTCGCGCCGGCGGGCTGACCCCCCGGTCTCGTCCTCCAACTCACCAGCCCAGGCGAGCGCGCGCTGCCGGAGCGCGGCGACCTCGGGCGGAGCGACCCCGTACTCGGCGAACCGGTCGTCCGCGACGCGCGTCACGAGGCGGAGTTGCCGTGCGAAGACGACGGGGTTGTACCCGGCGTCCCGCTCAGCGACGAGACGCAGGAGATCGGCGTCCGTCCACCGCCCGGAGGCCCGGATCGCGTCGACGTCGATGAAGTCGCGCACCTCGAGGCGGCCGTAGAGCGCGTCGAGCTTGGAGGCGACGGCGTCGTCCGCGGCCAGCACCGGTCCGATCGGGAGATCCGCCGGAGCCTGGCCGCGCCAGTCGTACCCGAAGTCCATCTCCAAACGGTCACCCTCCGCGGACGTCACCAGGAGCTGCGCGAACAGCTCGTCGTGCCGTCGGACGTCGACCCGGTAGCCGTGTCCGGAGAGGACGCCGACCGCGTCCTCGACTGCCGTACGGAACAACTCGCGGTCGTACCGATCAGTGAACAGGTCGATGTCGCGGGTCGACCGGTCGACCGGTCGACGAGACCGTGTTCGCGGATCGCGCCGGAGCCGGCGAGCACGAAGCCCTGTCCGCCGACCGTCCTCAGGACGAGCGCGGTGGCCTCCCGCTGGGCAGCGCGGAGGTCGGTCATGCCGTCAACTCCGGGAACCGCGCCTCCCACGCTGCGCGGACGCGGTTCGGCAGCAGGAGATCCGGCCATGTCCGGACGAGCAGCTCCCGATCGAGCAGGGCAGCCTGGGCTCTGGTGTCGCCTTCGCGGAGGACCGCTTGGTACGCCTTGGCGACGTCCGAGGTGGATGCCAGGTCGACCAGCGGTTCCGGGCCCCAGTAGACCTCCAGCGGGAGCACGAGCGGACCGGTTGCCGGACCGTGGAGGTCGTCGAGGGAGGCGACGACGTCGATCGGCTTGACGTCCTGGAACAGCACACGCGGGTTCATCGCGCCTCCCTCGGTCCGATCGTGCCAGAGCCGTCGGCAGGACGCCACCGCGCCGTCGGTAGGACGCCGCCGCCCGGATGTTCCCGCCTCAGCCGGCGTGCACGTGCGCCGCGAGCTCCGCCCGGGTCCGCGCCCCGAGCTTCCGGAGCAGGTTCGCCACGTGGTACTTCGCCGTGTTGACGGAGATGCCGAGGCCGTCCGCGATCTCACGGTTGCCGACCCCCGTCGCGACGAGCCGCAGGACCTCGGCCTCGCGGGGCGTCAGGTCGGCTTCGTCCGGGCTCGGCACCGATCCGGGGGGCGGGGTCGAGTGGGATCGTGATGTCGAGCACGGACCCCCCAGCCCGGCGTCGAGTCGACGTGCATCCGTCCGTCGAGGACCCCGACGCGCTCGGCGATCGGCCGCATCGCGTCGTCCTGCACGTCGTGCGTCCCGGCACCGTCGTCCCGTAACTGCATGAGCAGGTTGCGCCCGTCGCAGTCCCACTGGATGCGGACCCGGTTCGCGTTGCCCTCGTCGACGAGGGTGAGCACCGCGTTCCGGACGATCGCCCGGGCAGCGTGCGCGACGTCGCCGGGGAGCGCGCGGCCGGTCGCGGGCGGTTCGACGAACTGCACGTCGAGGTCACCGAACCGGACGAGCGGGCGGAGGTCGGCGCGCAGGCGCGAGAACGCCCCCGTCACCGGCTCGAGCAGGACCTCCCGCTGGCGATCGCTCGACGTCCGCAGGTCGACGAGGGCTGCGGACGCGACCTCGACCGCCTCCGCACGGGCCGCGGCGTCGCCGACGCGGGGGGGAGCGCAGGACCGCGAGCACCGACTCGAGGGTGAGCGAGTGCCGGTCGGTCAGGTCCGCGACGACGCGGGCGTGCTCCGCGGCCTCCGCGCGGCTGGCGTGGGCGACGGCACCACCGGCGGGTGCGGGGAGCGCCGGCCGGGAGGCCCGACCCGGCCCCGCGACGGGCGTCACCTGGTCGTCGGGGGGCGGTGCGCGCCTCCCGGCCGGTCTCCGGGTCCGTCTCGTCGTCCACGAGCCCGAACCTACCCGCCCTGCTCTGCGCGACGACCCGACCCACCCGTTCGGACGGGACGCCCGCCGTGTCGGGTAGCGGCGCACCACGCCCGTCAGGCGCAGGCTCGAGACATGTCCGATCAGACCCTCACCGCTGCGCTCGACCTCGTCAGCCACGAACTCGACGACCTCGTCGACGCGGTCGGGGAGAGCGACCCGGAGCCCGCTGCGCGCGCCCTCGACCTGCTCGACGGCGCCGAGCGTGTCTTCGTGCACGGTGCCGGACGGTCCGGGCTCGCGCTGCGCATGACCGCGATGCGCCTCATGCACCTCGGGCTCGACGTCCACGTCGTCGGCGAGGTGACGACCCCAGCGATCGAGTCGGGCGACGTCCTGCTCACCGCGAGCGGCTCGGGCACCACCGGCAGCATCGTGCAGGCCGCGCGGACCGCGGTGGACGTCGGCGCGCAGGTCGTCGCCGTGTCGACCACGGCCTCGTCGCCGCTCGCCGAGTTGGCCGAGGTCACCCTCGTCCTGCCGGCCGCGACGAAGACCGACCGCTCCGGCACCGCATCGGCGCAGTACGCGGGCAGCCTGTTCGAGCAGGGCGTCGTCCTGCTCGGCGACGCGCTGTTCCACGCGCTCTGGCAGCGCAGCGGACACTCCGCCGACGACCTCTGGCCGCGGCACGCCAACCTCGAATGACCCCCACGGAAGAAGGAAGCACCAGCATGCAGCTGCAGTTCGCCATCGACACCCTGTCCACCGAGACCGCGCTCGAGCTCGCCGCCCAGGCAGCCCCGCACGTCGACATCCTCGAGCTCGGCACCCCGCTCGTGAAGAGCGCCGGCGTCGCCGCGATCACCGCGATGAAGGAGGCGCACCCGGACAAGATCGTGTTCGCCGACCTCAAGACGATGGACGCCGGCGAGCTCGAGGCCGACATGGCGTTCCAGGCCGGGGCCGACCTCGTCACCGTGCTCGGCGTCGCCGGGGACAGCACGATCGTCGGTGCCGTCGCCGCGGCGGAGAAGCACGGCAAGGGCATCGTCGTCGACCTGATCGGTGTGCCTGACAAGGCCGCTCGTGCCCGCGAGGTGACCGCGCTCGGCGTCGAGTTCGTCGAGGTGCACGCCGGCCTCGACGAGCAGGCCGAGGAGGGCTTCACCTTCGACACGCTCCTCGACGAGGGCAAGGCCTCGGGTGTGCCGTTCTCGATCGCCGGTGGCGTGAAGGCGTCGTCCGTCGCGTCCGTCAAGGCCGCCGGCGCTCGCGTGGCCGTGGCCGGCAGCGCGATCTACAGCGCCTCGGACGTCGGCGCTGCCGCCGCCGAGATCCGCGCCGCGATCGACGCCGCGTAGTCCCCTCGCAACACGCCATGTGGGCGACACCGCACACCGGGATCCCGGTGCGCGGTGTCGCCCACGTCGCATTCCCCGAGACGCCGCTCCGCCTCGGAGACGCCGCTGGGCCGGCGAGACGGCGCGGTACCCGGCGGCGTCTCGAGGAGAACAGGGCGTCACGGGGACACGGGGGGCGTCTCGAGCTGACCGGGGCAGGCCGCTACGTGCGGAGCGCGTCCGACCGCGCCGCGCGGTGCTCCTCGTCGGTGATGACCCCGCGCCGGTGCAGGTCGTCGAGTTCCGCCAACCGCTGCTCGAGGGTCGTCATCGGAGCGAGCGCCCGGGACCGCATCGCGGAGTGCGCCAGGTCCTCCTCGATCGTGAACGGGTTCTGGCCGCGCTTCGCCATCCGGGTGCTGCGGTACGCGGTGATGCCGATCGACACGAGGATGCCGATCACGACCAGCACCCCGACCACGGTGATGAGCGTCGAGGCCGTGGAGAAGGTCCGCGAGAAGTCGTCGACCGGCGAGGAGCCGTCACCGGTGGAGAACGCCGGGTCGAAGCCGGACGCGATGCTGGTCATGGAGAGCCCCCCTCGTCGTGCCGAGAGTAGCGCCCGACAGGGACGACGAGCCGCACCCCGTCCGAGGGACCCCGGCGCGGCCCGGCTTCAGCGCCGGTTCAGGCCGCGCCGCCATGCTCGGACGATGCGCGTGCTGGTGGTCGACGACGAGGTGCGGCTCGCCGACGGCATCCGGAAGGGCCTGCAGGCCGAGGGGTTCGCCGTCGACGTCGCCCACGACGGGGTCGACGGGCTCTGGTACGCCCGCGAGAACCCGTACGACGCCATCGTCCTCGACCTCATGATGCCGGGCATGAGCGGCTGGAAGGTCTGCGAGACCCTCCGCGCCGAGCAGGACTGGACCCCGGTGCTCATGCTGACCGCGAAGGACGGCGAGTGGGACCAGGTCGACGCCCTCGACGCCGGCGCCGACGACTACGTGACGAAGCCGTTCTCGTTCCCGGTGCTCGTCGCACGCCTCCGTGCGCTCGTCCGGCGCGGATCCCGGGAACGTCCCACGGTCCTCCAGGCCGGCGACCTGCGGCTCGACCCGGCGGAGCGTCGTGTCTGGCGCGGCGAGACGTTGCTCGACCTGACGAGCCGGGAGTTCACCGTCCTCGAGTACCTCATGCGGCACCCCGGGCAGGTGCTGTCGAAGCGGGACGTCATCGCGAACGTCTGGGACGACGACTTCACGGGCGACCCGAACATCGTCGAGGTCTACGTCGGGCACCTCCGCCGCACGGTCGACCGGCCCTTCGGCCGGTCGGCGATCGAGACCGTCCGCGGGGCCGGGTACCGTCTCGCCGCCGACGGTGGCTGAGCGGTCGCGTCCCTCCCGTCGCCCTCGTTCCATCCGCGCGCGTGCGACGGGAGGCGCGGCCCTCGTCGTCCTCGTCGCCCTCGTCATCGGGGCGGTCGCGTTCGTCGGGGTCCTGCGGACCTCGCTGTCCGACGGCGTCCGGTCGTCGGCGGAGCAGACGCTCGACGGCCTCGCCACCCGGGTGGAGGCGGACGGAGCCGGTGCGGTGACGGCGGAGGACGACGACGTGCTCGCGCAGCTGCAGGGCGACGACGGCCGCGTGCTGGCGCGGGCGGAGGACAGCCCCGGCCGGCCGCTCGGCACCGCCGAGGAGTCCCGGTACCGGCACGACGGTGAACGGTGGCTGGTCGTCGCCGACGACGTCGACCTGCCGGACGGCACGGGCGGCGTCCTCGTCGTCGGCGCCCCGCTCGAGGACGCCGACGCCGCCGTGCAGACGGTGACCGTGCTGCTGGTCGTCGCCGTCCCGGTCGTCGTGGCGCTCATGTCGCTCGTGACCTGGATCGTCGTCGGCCGTGCGCTCCGTCCGGTCGACCGCATGCGCCGCGAGGTCGACGACGTCGAGGGGACGAACCTGCACGCCCGGGTCGACGAACCGGGCTCCGGGGACGAGGTCGACCGGCTCGCCGTGACCATGAACCGCATGCTCGGCCGGCTCGAGGCGTCCCAGCAGGCGCAGCGGCGGTTCGTCTCCGACGCCTCGCACGAACTCCGCTCCCCGCTCGCGACGATCCGCCAGCACGCCGAGGTCGCACGGGCGCACCCCCCACGTCACCGACACCGCTGACCTGGCCGACGTCGTGCTCGACGAGGGAGCCCGTCTGCAGGAGCTCGTCGAGTCGCTGCTCCTGCTCACCCGCCTGGACGAACGCGGACGTGACCGGGACCGTGCCGTCGACCTCGACGACCTCGTGTTCGCGGAGGCGTCACGGCCGCGGGCGACCGTGCACGTCGACGTGTCCGGGGTCGCACCGGCCCGGGTCCGCGGCGACGACCGGCTGCTCGGACGGGTCGTGCGGAACCTCGTGGACAACGCCGTCCGGCACGCGGACCGGGCGGTGACCGTCGCGCTCGGGAGCGTCGCGGGCGATGCGGTGCTCACCGTGGACGACGACGGGCGCGGGATCCCCGAGGGCGACCGGACGCGCGTGTTCGAGCGGTTCGTGCGGCTCGACGAGGGCCGGGCGCGGGACGCCGGGGGCTCCGGGCTGGGACTCGCGATCGTCGACGCCGTGGTCCGCGGGCACGGCGGGTCCGTCGCGGTGTCGGCCGCTCCCGAGGGGGGGAGCGCGGTTCACCGTGCGGCTGCCACTCCTGCGGGACTGAGTCGCGCCCGGTGCCCGGTCGCCAGATGGTGCGGCCGCCCCAGGCCGCTTCAGGTCTGCTTCAGTGCTCGCTCGGCAGGCTGACGCCATGCAGACCACGAAGAAGACCACCGCCCGCCGCATCGCCCTCGTCACCGCCCTCCCGCTCGTCGGAGCGCTGGCGCTCGCCGGGTGCGCCACCGACGACGACGACCGCGACGACGTCGCAGCCCCGGCGGCCTCCGCCCCGTCCGTCTCCGCCACCGAGGGCGCGACCGGCGACGACGACACGACCACCGACGCCGCCGCCGCGCCGGGGGGAGGACGCCCTCGTCGCCGCGGCGGCCACGGCGCGCGAGGCCGTCGGCTCCGGGACCGTGACCTCGGTCGAGCAGGAGGCCGGCGGGACCTCGTGGGAGGTCATCATCGTCACCTCCGACGGTGCCGAGCAGGAGGTCCACGTCGACGCCGACGGTGAGCGCACCACCGCCGGTCCGACCGAGGAGACCGCCGATGCGGACGACGTCGCGGAGAACGAGCGGTTCGTCGGCGCCGCGGACCTGTCGGTCGCGCAGGCGGCGTCGACCCTGACGAAGACCGTCCGCGGCACGGTCACCGAGCTCGGCCTCGACGACCACGCCGGCACGGTGGTCTGGGAGGGCGACGTCCTCGACGGCTCCGGCACGACGCACAGCATCCGCATCGACGCCGGCAGCGGGAAGGTCGTCACGAACACCGTCGACACCGACGACTGACGCCCCGGGCACCCGGCGGTTCCCGCGCTGATCCGGCCCGGCAGCGGCAGCACGGGTGCCCTCGGTACGGTCGGGCCATGAGCACCGCTCCCCGCTCCGACCGCCGAGGTCCGACCCGGAGGCGACGGCTCCTCCGGATCGTCTCGTGGGTCCTCGCCGTCCTGCTCGTGCTCGTGCTGGTGTTCCTCGTCTGGGCGCACATCGTCCTGCAGGGCACCCGGTCGGCCGCCCTCACGGTCTGGCGGGACGACCGCGTCTCCGTGCGGGACGCGGGCGACGCCGTCGTGATGACCCCGACGGGCATCGCGGACGGCGTCGGGATCGTCTTCGTGCCCGGTGCGAAGGTCGACCCCTACGCCTACATGGCGACGTTCCGGCAGGTGGTCGCGGACGGCACGACGGTCGTCATCACGAAGCCGACGCTCAACCTCGCGTTCTTCGACCGGCGCCCGCTCGCCCGGTTCGAGGCACATGCGCCCGACGTCCGGACGTGGGCGGTCGGCGGGCACTCACTCGGGGGGCGTGCGGGCGTGCCAGCTCGCGGAGGACCGGGACGTCGCCGGGCTCCTCCTGCTCGGCAGCTACTGCGCGGACGACCGCTCGGACAGCGACCTCGACGTGCTCAGCGTCTCCGGCTCGCGGGACGGCCTGTCGACGCCCGAGGACGTCGCTGCCGTCCGCGACCTGCTCCCGGCCAGCGCGACGATGACCGAGGTCGCCGGCGCGGACCACGCCGCCTTCGGGGCCTACGGCGCCCAGCCCGGCGACCTCCCCCGCGACGGTCTCCCGCCGCGAGTCCGGCCGTGCGATCACCGCCGCCGTCGAGAGCTGGGTCCGCGACCTCCGCTGACCGGCGGGTGCGCGACGTGACCACTGGACGGACCGCGGGGGGCACGGCCGACGCGGGGCGGGCCTCCCGGCGGTCGGCCGGGAGGCCCGTCCCGGCTCCGTCAGCGGGCGTCCGTGCCCGAGGCGGTCCGGTCGCGGCCGCGGGTCGCGCGGGCGATGAAGTACAGCACCACGCCGACGGCCAGCAGGATCGCCGCGTACAGCCAGACCTGCCCGCTCTGCTGCGTGAGCAGCAGGATGCAGGACGCGACGCCGAGCACGGGGACGAAGGTCCACACCCGGAAGTGCTCGTGCTCCACCTTGTCCTTGCGGAGCACGAGGACCGCGACGTTCGTGCTGATGAAGACGAAGAGCAGCAGGAGCACGACGGTCTCGGCGAGCGTGCCGACGTCCCCGACGAGGGTGAGCGCCATCGCGACCACGGTGGTGGCGATGATCGCGGTCCACGGCGTCTTCCGCTTCGGGAGCACCTTGCCGAGCAGGCTGGGCAGCAGACGCTGTTCGGCCATGCCGTAGGTGACGCGGCTCGCCATGATCATGGTGAGCAGGGCACCGTTCGCGACCGCCACCAGGGCGATGAGGCTGAAGACCACGTCCGGGATGCCGACGCCGGTCGCGGCGACGACCGCCAGGAGCGGGCCGCTCGAGTCGGACAGCTCCGACGCGGGCAACGCGATCGAGCTGGCGAGCGCGACGAGCACGTAGACGACGCCGGCGGTGGCGAGGGAGCCGAACAGCGCACGGGGGTAGACCTTGGCCGGCTCGCGGACCTCCTCGGCGACGTTGGCGGAGGTCTCGAAGCCGACGAACGAGTAGTAGGCGACGATCGCGGCGCTGAGGGTCGCGAGTGCCGGGTTCGCCTCCGCCGGGAAGGCCCCGACGCGGGAGACGTCACCGCCGCCACCGCCCATCATCAGGGCGACCGACACGATGACGATGACCAGGCCGGAGAGCTCGATGATCGTCATCACGACGTTGCTGCGGAGTGAGTCCGAGATGCCGCGGGCGTTCAGGCAGGCGACGAGGGCGAGGAACACGATCGCGGCGGGGACGGGCGGGACGTCGATGAACGTGCCGAGGTAGTCGCCGGCGAACGCGAGGGAGAGGCCGGCCGCGCTCGTCACACCGGCGGCGAGCATCGAGAACCCGACCAGGAACGACACCAGCGGCACCTTGTAGGCACGCTCGGCGAACACCGCGGCGCCACCGGCCTTCGGGTACTTCGTGACGAGCTCGGCGTACGAGCCCGCGGTGAGCAGGGCCAGGAGCAGTGCGAGCACGAGCGGGGCCCACAGCGCACCGCCGACGTCCTTCGAGAGCGTCCCCATGAGGGCGTAGATGCCCGCGCCGAGGACGTCGCCGAGGATGAACAGGAACAGCAGGGGACCGGTGATCGCCTGCTTCAGCTTCGAGCCGGTCCCGTCCTGCGGCCGTGCGGTGGTGTCGGATGTCATGAGCGCGAGCGTCTCTGCCCGGTGCTGGACGCGTCCCCAGGTCCGCGTCGTGCGGACTGGACGTACCCCTCAGCGTGGACCCACCGCTGGAGGACAGCGCCGCGTGCCGGTCCTAGAGTGGGACGCGCAGCACTCGTGTTCGACACCGCTCCCTGGAAGGTCTGCCCCATGACGTCGTCGGATCGGCGAACCCCTGCTCGCCTCGCGGACCAGCGGGCGCTCCTCTTCGACCTGGACGGTGTGCTCACGCCGACGGCCGAGGTGCACATGCGTGCCTGGAGCCGCCTCTTCACGCCGTACCTCGCCGCACACGGGGTCGCGCCGTACACGGAGCAGGACTACTTCGCGTTCATCGACGGCAAGCCGCGGTACGACGGGGTCCGCTCGCTCCTGCACGACCGCGGGATCGACCTGCCCGAGGGCACCCCGGCGGACGACCCCACCCTGGACACCGTCTGCGGGCTCGGCAACCGGAAGAACGCCGAGTTCACCGCGGAGCTCGAGGAGCACGGCGTGGCCGCGTACCCGGGGTCGGTGCGCTTCCTCACCGCAGCGATCGCCGCGGGATACGAGGTCGCCGTGGTGTCGAGTTCCGCGAACGCGAAGCACGTGCTCCGCACCGCGGGCATCATCGACCGCTTCGACGTGATCGTCGACGGCGCCGTCGCGCGCGCGGACGGGCTCGCCGGCAAGCCCGCCCCCCGACACGTACCTCGACGCGGCGACCCGCTTCGGGCTGACCGCGGCGGAGTGCGTCGTGGTCGAGGACGCGACGAGCGGTGTCGAAGCCGGCCGGAACGGTGCCTTCGGCCTGGTGGTCGGGGTGGACCGCGGTGCCGGGGTCGACGCCCTCCGCGAGCACGGCGCCGACGTCGTCGTGTCCGACCTCGCCGACCTGCTGCCCGACCTGCGCGGTGCGGGCACCGACGCGCCCGCTGCCGACCTGCCTCCCGTCGACCCCCCGGAAGACCGCATGAACCCCATCACCGAAGACCCCCCTCGACCGCGTCCGGTACCCGGTCGACGAGTGGGCCCTGATCGAGACCGAGTACGCCGACGAGCAGGGCGTCGACGAAACGAACTTCGCGGTCGGCAACGGGTACCTCGGCCTCCGCGGCAACTTCGACGAGGGCCGCGGCGGCGTCCAGTACGGCACGTACATCAACGGGTTCCACGAGACGTGGCCGATCCGGCACGCAGAGACCGCCTTCGGGTTCGCGAAGACCGGGCAGACGATCATCAACGTCCCCGACGCCAAGGTCATCCGCCTGTACGTCGACGACGAGCCGCTCGTCCTGTCCGAGGCGGACATCCTCCGCCACAGCCGCCGGCTCGACTTCCGCGGCGGCTACCTGCTGCGCGAGACCGAGTGGTCGACGCCGTCCGGCAAGCGGGTCCTCATCCGCTCCCGGCGCCTCGTGTCCTTCGTCGAGCGGCACCTCGCCGTCATCGACTACGAGGTCACGATGCTCGACCACGACGCGTCGGTGCTGCTGTCGAGCCAGGTACTCAACCGTCAGGACGTCGCCGACGAGTACCACGCCGGCATGAAGGCCGCCGCCGCCGCGTTCGACCCGCGCAAGGCCGAGTCGTTCACGGACCGGGTGCTCCAGCCGCGGCTGAAGCGGAACGCGGGCTCCCGCGCCCTGCTCGGCTACCAGGCGTCGAGCTCCGGCATGACGATCTGCGTCGGCGTCGAGCACCGGATCGAGACCGAGAACGCCTGGGACGAGACCTCGAGCATCGAGGACGACCTCGCCAAGCACGTCTACCGGGTGCAGGCGAAGGCCGGGCAGCCGATCCGTCTCGTCAAGAGCATCGTCTACCACACCTCCCGCGGCGTCCCGGCGCGTGAACTCGCGGACCGCTGCGACCGCACGCTCGACCGCGCGAAGTACGAGTCCGTCGAGCAGGTCTTCGGCGAGCAGCGGAAGTGGCTCGACGACTACTGGGCCCGCAGCGACGTCGAGGTCGCCGGCCAGCCGGAGATCCAGCAGGCCGTCCGCTGGAACCTGTTCCAGCTCGCGCAGGCGACGGCCCGCACCGACGGGCACGGCATCGCGGCGAAGGGCGTCACCGGCTCCGGCTACGGCGGCCACTACTTCTGGGACATGGAGATCTACGTCCTGCCGTTCCTGTCGTACACGGCGCCGATCGTCGCCCGGAACGCTCTCCGCTTCCGCTACAACATGCTCGACGCCGCCCGCTCCCGGGCCCGCGAGCTGAACCAGCGGGGCGCGCTGTTCCCATGGCGGACGATCAACGGCGAGGAGTCGAGCGCCTACTACGCGGCCGGCACCGCGCAGTACCACATCGACGCGGACATCGCACACGCCCTCATGCAGTACGTGCGGGCCTCCGGGGACACCGACTTCCTGAAGCGCGGTGCGATCGACATCCTCGTCGAGACCGCGCGGCTGTGGGAGGACCTCGGGTTCTGGCGCTCGAACGGCGACCAGAAGTTCCACATCGACGGCGTCACCGGCCCGGACGAGTACACGACGGTCGTCGACGACAACATGTACACGAACGTCATGGCGCGGGCGAACCTGTGGTCCGCGGTGAACGCCTGCCGGCAGCTCGCGGTCGACGACCCGGACGAGTACGCCCGCATGGTCCGTCGCACCGGCCTCGACGCCGAGGAGATCGTCAACTGGGAGCACGCCGCCGAGTCGATGGAGATCCCCTTCGACCCGCACCGCGGCATCCACCCGCAGGACGCCCAGTTCCTCGACAAGGAGCTGTGGGACCTCGAGCGCACGCCCGAGTCGAAGCGCCCGCTGCTCCTGCACTACCACCCGCTGGTGATCTACCGGTTCCAGGTACTCAAGCAGGCCGACGTCGTGCTCGCGCTGTTCCTGCAGGGCCACGAGTTCACGCCCGCCGAGAAGCGCCGTGACTTCGACTACTACGACGCGCTCACGACGGGCGACTCGACCCTGTCCGCCGTCGTGCAGTCGATCATGGCCGCCGAGGTCGGCTACCACGAGCTCGCCGACCAGTACTTCCAGACCGCGCTCTACGTCGACCTCGCCGACCTGCACGGCAACACCACCGACGGCGTGCACATCGCGTCCACCGGCGGCATCTGGGGCGCGCTCGTCAACGGCTTCGGCGGCATGCGGGACCACGGTGGACGGCTCACGTTCAACCCGCGGCTGCCGGCGGACTGGGAGCGCCTGACGTTCCGGATCACCGTGAACGGGTCACGGGTCCGTGTCGACCTGACACAGGAGGCGCTCACGTTCACGGTCGAGACCGGTGGCGGGTTCGACGCGTGGGTGCACAACGCCCCGATCGAGGTCCGTCCGGACGAGCCGACCGTCGTGCCGCTGCCGCACCAGGGGCCGCGGATGAGCGGACACGCGCCGACGACCAGCGACATCCAGGGCACGCTCCGTGCCGACGGATCGGTGATCACCGCCTCCATCCCGACGATCTCGCTGGAGCGCGACGAGGAGGACGACGTCAGCTCCTGACCGGTCGGGAGGCCTGTCCTCCGCCCGTCCCGCTGCCCGCTTCCGCCTGGACCACCGTCCAGCCCGGGGCGGGCAGCGTGGTCTCCCGTGCCCCTCCGGGCCGATGACGTCCCACCCCGGGCACGACCGTCGCGAGAGGAGCACATCATGGGCAAGCGGTTCGAGGGCAAGGTCGCGATCGTCACGGGCGCGGGGTCCGGCATCGGAGAGGCCACGGCGCGGGCGTTCGTCGCCGAGGGCGCCGGCGTCGTCCTGGTGGACAGCGTCGAGGAGAAGGTCCGCGACGTCGCCGACTCCCTGCCGACCGAGCAGGCGCTCTGGCTGCAGGCGGACGTCGCCGACCCGGACGCATGGCCGACCGTCGTGGACGCGGCGATCGACCGCTGGGGTCGCGTCGACGTGCTCGTCAACAACGCCGGCACGTTCACGTCGGGCGACATCACCGAGATCGCGCCCGAGGAGTGGCGCCGGGTCGTCGAGACGGACCTGTCGAGCGTGTTCTACGGCACGCGGGCGGCCCTCCCGGCCCTGCGGGACACGAAGGGGTCCGTCGTGAACACCTCGTCGGTGTCCGGGTTGGCGGCCGACTGGCGGATGAGCCCGTACAACGCGGCGAAGGGCGGCGTGACGAACTTCACGAAGGCCGCAGCGCTCGACAACGGCCAGCACGGCGTGCGGGTGAACGCGGTGGCGCCGGGACTCATCTGGACCGACCTGACGACGTCCCAGGCGGAGGACGAGGAGCTCAAGGCCGCGTTCGCCGAGCGGATCGCCCTCGGTCGCGGGGGCCGGTCGGAGGAGGTCGCGGCCGCGGTGCTGTTCCTGGCGAGCGACGACGCGTCGTTCATCACCGGCGCGGTCCTGCCCGTGGACGGCGGCACGACGGCGAGCAACGGGCAGCCGCCGCAAGCCTGACCTTGCGTCAGAGGAGCTTGCGGAGCGTGTTCGTGTTCCGGGTCGTCGTGGTGTGCTTGAAGCGGGCGGCCCCGGCGCGCTTCGCGAAGGGCGTCGAGGTGCTCGACCCCTTCGGGCACGACCAGTAGACGACGCCGTCACCGCGCGCGACCTGCTCGACGCCGTCGGCCGTGACGCCGTCGAGCAGGTCGTCGAGCGCGGCGTCCTCGGATCCGAAGACGACGTAGTCGTGCCGGTCCGCCGCAGACGGGAACGGGAAGCCCGCGACGATCCCGGACACGGCGGCGTGCGGGACGAGGACGATCCAGGCGTCGTACCCGAAGCGATCGCGGAGTGCCTGCTCCACCGTCGTCCGGAGTGCGTCCGCGTCGGGGGCGTCGTCCGCGGTGAAGAGGACGTTCCCCGACGCGAGGACCGTCCGGACGTCGGTGTGCCCGAGGCCGCGGACGAGCTCGGCCAGCTCGGCGCTGCGGATGGTGATCCCGTTCACGTTCACCCCGCGCAGGAGCGCCACCCACCTCGTCATGTGGTGACGGTAGCGCGGGCCGGACGGGGCGTCCACGATCACGTCCACGTCCGGGCGACGCTCCACCCGTCGGCGTCCGGGACGATGTCGACCACCAGGGTCTCGCCGTCCTCGGCCGTCGCCTGGAAGCGCCACCCGGCGGTGCGCTCGGGTGCGTGGGTGATCGCGGTGGGCAGGTCGGTCGGCGTCGTGGTCAGCCGGGTCGGGACGTCGGAGACGCGCCAGCGCCGGCCCAGCCACACCAGTCGGGCGGGTGCGCCGCCGGTCCACCACACGGTGGCAGCGGTGTCGACGATCATCATCAGGAGCCTCCTCGTTCGAACGTGTGTTCGAATGCTAGGTCGGCCCTCCGACAGCTGCAAGCGCCCCGGCGTGCCGCGTTCGTCCTCCGAGCACGCCCAGGACGACGCGAGGAGCGGTCGTGTAGACGAGCAGCATGACGAACGACGACGGGCAGGGTCCCGACTCCGCACACCAGGTCCCCGAGGGGGGTGTCCGAGGCGACCGTCGAGGCGCTCGGCAGCCTCTCCGCGGCGATCGAGGTCATCGAACACGCGCGCGGACTCCTCTACGGCTTCCACCGACTGACCGGCACCGCCGACCTGAACATCGGCGAGGCGGTCGAGCAGCTGCGGAAGGCCGGGCACACCGAGCTCGCCGAGCGGATCGACACCGAACTCGTCGGGCGGAACGTCATCGCCGGGCGGTGGACGTTCCAGATCATGGAGGACTACGACGACGGCTACTACGCCACCGCGAAGGAGCTCGAGCGGACCGCGCGTGAGCAGCTCGTCGGCGGCAGGCGCCACCTGTTCGAGGCGAGCATGAAGGAGGACCGGCGGACGCCGGGCCTGCCCCACCACGAGGCCACGCCGGCCGACCTGCCGGACTGATCCGCGCCTCCCGGCCGAGCGGCGTCAGCGGACATCGGCGCAGCGCGGACCGACAGCGCACAACAGGAACCAGCCCACACCACGGACGTCCGTGGTGTGGGCCGGTTCCTGTCGTGCCGGCCGATCGGCGCCGGTGCGGCGATCGGCGCCGCGGCCGGACCTCAGCCGACGCCGAGGAGCGACTCCAGCGGACCGCGTGCGAAGTAGAGCAGGAAGCCGGCGGCGACCACGTACAGCAGCCACGAGACCTGGCGGCCCTTGCCGGACAGCGCCTTGATGAGGACCCAGCTGATGAAGCCGGCACCGATGCCGTTCGCGATCGAGTAGGTCAGCGGCATGACGACGATCGTGAGGAACGCCGGCAGCGCCGACCCGAAGTCCGTCCAGTCGATGTCCGCGACCTGGGCGACCATGAGTGCACCGACGACGACGAGCCCGGCGGCGGCGACCTCGAGCGGGACGACCTGGGTCAGCGGCGTGAGGAACATCGACGCCAGGAACAGCAGGCCGGTGACGACCGACGCCATGCCGGTGCGGGCGCCCTCACCGATGCCGGACGCGGAGTCGATGAACACCGTGTTCGACGACACCGAGGCGCCACCGCCGGCGATCGCGCCGGCGCCCTCGACGACGAGTGCGGCACGGAGGCGCGGGAACGTCCCGTCCTGCTCCGCGACCCCCCGCGGCCTTCGCCAGGCCGGTCATCGTTCCCATGGCGTCGAAGAAGTTCGTGAAGACGAGCGTGAAGACGAGCATCGACGCTGCGAGCGGGCCGATCCGGGCGAAGGCGCCGAAGTCGAACTGGCCGACGAGGGACAGGTCGGGCAGGGCGAACAGTGCGCTCGGCAGCCCCGGGGCGTTGAGGTTCCAGCCGGTCTTCGACTCGACGGACGTCGGCACCTGGAACACGGCCTGCAGGATGATCGCGATGACGGTCGTCGCGACGATGCCGATGAGCAGCGCGCCCTTGACGCGGCGGGCCATCAGCGTGCCGATGATGACCAGACCGATGAGGAACACAATGGTCGGCAGTGCCCCGACGGACCCGTCCTCGCCGAGCTGCAGCGGCGGCGACGCGAGCCCCGACGAGCGCACGAACCCGGAGTCGACGAGCCCGATGAACGCGATGAACAGGCCGATGCCGACGGTGATCGCGGCCTTGAGCTGTGCGGGCACGGCCGTGAAGATCAGCGTCCGGATCCCGGTCAGGGCCAGGAGCACGATGATGACGCCGTTGATGACGACGAGGCCCATCGCCTCGGCCCACGTCACCTGCTGCACGACGCTGACGGCCAGGAACGAGTTGATCCCGAGACCGGCCGCGATGCCGAACGGCAGGTTCGCGATGACGCCCATCGCGATGGTCATCAGGCCCGCGACGAGGCCGGTGGCCGCGGCCACCTGAGCGTTCTCGAGCCATCCGCCGCTCACGTCCTTGGCGGCCTGGTCGGCGCTGAAGCCGCCCAGGATGAGCGGGTTGAGGATGACGATGTAGGCCATCGTCACGAAGGACACGACGCCACCACGGACCTCGCGCGGGATGGTCGATCCGCGCTTCGTGATGGAGAAGAAGCGGTCGAGACCGGATGCGACGCTGTTCCGGGGCGGGCTGGATGTCTGCGGGGCGCTCACCGGTGGAGTTTAGAGGACGGCCGCACCGATGGGCACGTCGCGACGGGATGGTAGTCCTGCCGGGAGGCCCGTTCCTGGAGAACGGGGTACGTCACCGCGTTCTCCGGTCAGGACCGCACCGCGTGACCGGTGTTGGATGAGCGGGTGACGCAGCGCATGGACCGTGCCCGTGTCGAGGCCGCCGTGCGCGAGTTGCTGGCGGGCATCGGCGAGGACCCCGACCGACCAGGACTCGAACGCACCCCGCAGCGGGTCGCGGACGCCTACACGGAGTTCTTCCACGGGCTCGACCTCGACGCGACGCAGATCGCCCGGGACGGCACGGTGCCCGCCGATGACGGGGAGCGCGGCGACCTGGTGGTCGTGCGGGACATCCGGTTCCGGTCGGTGTGCGAACACCACCTGCTGCCGTTCCTCGGGACCGCGCACCTGGCGTACGCGCCGGGGGGAGCGGCTCATCGGCCTCGGGACGCTCGCGCGGGTGGTGGAGGCCCTGGCCTCGCGTCCGCAGCTGCAGGAGCGCCTCGGCGAGCAGGTCGTCGCCGCCGTGCAGGACGGCCTCGAGGCGCGCGGCGTCCTCGTCGTCCTCGACGCCCAGCACCAGTGCGTGACGACCCGGGGCGAGCGGCAGACGGGCTCCACGACCGTGACGGTCGCGGCGAGCGGGATCCTGTCCGAGGCCGCCGGCCGTGCGGAGGCGATCGCGCTCATCGGTGCGGGGACCGGGAACGGGACGGCCGCTGCGGCCGACGCCGGCCACGGGACGGACGCCTGATGCGCCTCGGACCCGCGTCGGGCCTCCCGTCCGGACCCTCCGGCTGGGTCGTCCCCGAGCTGCGCGCCCCGGTCCGCACCATCGGCCGCCGCACGATCGACTTCGACTCCCGCATCGCCGTCATGGCGATCGTGAACCGCACCCCGGACTCCTTCCACGACCAGGGCCGCACCTTCGCGCTCGACCGTGCCGTCGCGGCCGCCGTCACCGCGGCCGAGCAGGGCGCCGACTGGGTCGACATCGGCGGCGTGAAGTTCGCGCCCGGACCCGAACTGTCCGCGGCGGACGAGATCGACCGCGTCGTGCCCGTCGTCGAGCAGGTCGCGCAGCAGTCCGACGTCACGATCAGCGTCGACACCTTCCGGCCGGAGGTCGCCGCCGCCGCCATCGCCGCCGGTGCCAGCGTCGTGAACGACACCACCGGGCTGGCGGACCCGCGGATGGCCGAGGTCGTCGCGGACTCGGACGCCACCGTCGTCATCACCCACTCGCTCGCCGCACCCCGGCAGGAGTACCCGAAGCCGCAGTACGCCGACGTCGCCGGTGAGGTCGCGGCGTTCCTCCGACTCCGGGTCGACCGGGCGCTCGCCGCGGGCATCCCCGAGGAGCGGATCGTCATCGACCCCGGGCACGACCTCAACAAGACCACCGTGCACACCCTCGAGCTGACCCGGCGCCTGCCGGAGGTGGTCGCGCTCGGCTACCCCGTCCTCGCGGCGGTGTCGAACAAGGACTTCGTCGGGGAGACCCTCGGCAGACCGCGCGGTGAGCGGCTGCCCGGGTCCCTCGCCGCCGCGACCATGAGCGCGCTGCTCGGCGCGCGGATCGTCCGGATGCACGACGTCCCCGAGGCCGTCGACGCGATGCGCATGGTCGAGGCCGTCCTCGGCTGGCGGGAACCCCTGGAAGCGAGGCACAACACGTGACCCACCTGCCCGGCTCCGTCGACGACCTGTCCGACGACGACCTGCTCGCCGTCTACACGGACGGCGCCGGGGGGCGCCGCGGACGGCGGCTGGCTGCGCGTCAACTTCGTCAGCTCGCTCGACGGCTCCGCCACGGCGGCGGGGAGGTCCGGCTCCCTCGGCGGCCCCGACGACCTCCGGGTGTTCGACCTGCTGCGGCGAGCGGCCGACGTCGTCCTGGTCGCCGCGGGCACCGTGCGCGACGAGGGCTACGGGCCGATGGTCCTGCACGACCCGGACGTGGCCTGGCGCCGGGCGCGCGGGACGGCAGACCACCCGGTGTTCGCGATCGTCACGGGGTCGCTCGGCCTCGACCCGGCGTCCCGCGTGTTCACCGAGGCGCCCGTCCGGCCGATCGTGCTCACGACCTCCGCAGCCGACCCCGAGCGCCGCCGGGCCCTCGAGGCCGTGGCCGACGTCGTGTCCTGCGGCGAGGACTCGGTCGACCCGGTGCTCGTCCGCGCTGCCCTCGTCGACCGCGGCCTCGCACGCATCCATTGCGAGGGCGGTCCGTCGTTCCTCGGGTCCCTCGTCGCGGCGGACCTGGTCGACGAGTTGTGCCTGTCGATCGACCCGTCGCTCGAGGGCGGGGCCGGCGGACGCATCGTCCACGGCTCGTCCCCGGAGCTGCGGCGGATGCGGTTGGCGCACGTGCTGCGCGGGGCGGGCGACGTGCTGCTCACGAGGTACGTCCGGGCGCGCTGACGGCAGCACGACCGCCACGGCCTCCCGGGGTCGGCCGGCGGTAGGGTCGGCACGTGATCGACGTCGTGGTGTCCGGGGTCCTGTTCGACATGGACGGGACGCTCGTCGACTCGACCGCGATCGTCGAGGGTGCCTGGGGACGGTTCGGCGCCGACCACGACCTGGACCCGCAGACGATCCTCGCCTTCTCGCACGGCCGTCAGACGATCGACACGATCCGGCGGTTCCTGCCCGACCTGTCCCCGGACGAGCAGCGCCGGGTCGCGCTCGAACTCGTGAACGACGAGGTCGAGAACACCGACGGCATCGTCGAGGTCCCCGGTGCCGGCGCCTTCGTCCGACGGCTGCAGGACGCCGGTGTGCCGGTGGCGCTCGTCACCAGCGCTCCGCGGGACCTCGCCGTGAACCGGATGCGGGCCGCGGACGTGCCCGTCCCGGACGCGTTCGTCTCCGCCGCGGACGTCGAGCACGGCAAGCCGCACCCGGACGGCTACCTCCGCGGGGCCGCCCTGCTCGGGCTCGCCGCCACGGACTGCCTCGCCTTCGAGGACGCGCCCGCCGGCCTGGAGGCTGCGGTCGCCTCCGGCGCGACGACGGTCGCCGTCGGGGTGCTCGCCGCCGACGTGGCCCCCCGACCTCCCGCGCATCACGGGGTACGACGGGATCTCGGTCACGCCGGAGGGCGACGGATTCCGGATCCGCGGCTGACGATCAGCGCGCCCTCCTGCCGGTCTGCTTCTGGGGGGAAGGACGGGCCCGGCCCGTACTTCACGGCTGGGCCACGCCGCTGCTCGCTCACCCGGGTCAGCACATCCCGATCGACGAGGTCGCGGAGGATGTCCCTCGCCGCGTAGACGTCGACGTCGAACATCCGTTGCACCGTGGCGTTGTTGACCGTCTCGTACTCGCGCACGTGGTCGGTGACCTTCTTCGCGCGGTCCGTGTCGGGCCGCGCTTGGTACGTGATCGCCGGACCGAGTGCAGCGATCGACGCTCCACGGAACCGGTACGTCGGATGACGCGCGTTCTTGGTGCCGGCAGTCGGCTCCAGGAACCCCGCCTCGTCGTTCGCGATCCGGGTGAGCAGGCTCTGAGCGGCATCGACCTGTCGCTGGACGACCTGCGCGAGTTTGGCCGCCGTGACGGTCCTGTTCGTCGTGAGGTAGGAGACGAGGAGCAGGACGTCTGTGTCGTTCTGGTCCTGCTCCGGAAGGTCCGCGACGAACTTCGTGATCCGTGTGTTCGGGGGGTCCGCCGAGGAGCTGCACGATCGTCTCCGGCTCGTCTCCCGTGCGCACGCTCACCAAGGGGACGGAACGCCCACTCCGGATCATCTCGCGGAACATCCGGTCCACACCCTGTCCCCACTTCTCGGCCAGCCCCAGCGACCGGAGTGCGTCCGCCAGAGCCGGGAAGCGCGCTTTCGGAGGGTGCGTGAGGATGTTCTCCGGCGAGATCCCGGGTACGAGGGGGGCCGGGCGACATGACGGTGAGCGCCTGGGGCGAGTGCTCCACCTGGATCGGCCGACGGTCGCGATGGTCTCCGTGCATCAGCGCATTCGTCACGGCTTCACGAACGGCCGCGAGCGGGTAGTCCTCGATCTGCACCTGCTGACCAGATCGCAGGTTGACCGGAGTCGTCCCGATCCGTGCTTCCAGGAGTGCGATCAGTTCGGCGTACGCGACCAGGAGCGGCCCGTTCCATCGACGTCCGAGGTCTGTCTCTCCTCCGGCCGAGATCCGGTGTTGGTACGACAGCACCTCGCGCCCGTCGTCGGGACCGCAGAGGAGCATCGCCCCTGCTCTGTTCAGGTCCCCTCTCTCGTGCAGCAGTCCCAAGGCTCCGACGAGATCCTGGAGAGGCGCATCCGAGATCGTCAGGAGCGACTCGTTCGCCGCTCGGCGGACGTAGAACCGGAGCGCATCGACGGCGTCGCGGTCGACGTCGGAGAGGGGGGCGCCCAGCACTCGCCGCGCTCCAGTCGCCGCCGCGACGGTCGTCATCGAGGCGACTCACTTGGGCAGTGCTCATCGGCTCGCACTGGTGTCCGACCCGCTTGGACGGCATCTTCAGCCGGGATGAGTAGACCTCCAGACCTTCGCGGACTTCGATGACCAGGAGTTGTACGCCCGCGAACTGGAGCGGTCGGACGCTCACGTCGAGCGAGGGCTTCGTCACGTCGTATATGCGTCGTCGGAGGTACTGAGGATCGAGTGCGGTGCCGAGGAACGCGTCTCGGCCGGTTCCCCTGTCGGCCACGCCGAGGACGATAGTGCCGCCGTTTGCGTTGGCGAAGCACGCAGCAGCGTCAGCCATGTCGTTCGCCGTGTCCTGCTGCGACTTCTGCTCTCGCTTGAAGTCAACGGACTCGGACTCGAGGTCGTTCGCCTCGGCCCGTCCGGCGAGGATCTGCTCGAGGAGGCCGTCGAGATCGTCCATGAGTTTGCTTCCCATTTGGGGTCGGTGAGAATTTCTGCCTTCCCCCAAACTACCCGCAAAGGCGGCGGACTTCCACGAGTCACCACTGCACGGCTCCGTTGCTCCGGTCCGCTCCGCGCACCCCTCGCTGGGCGTCGGTTGCGCACTGCGAGCGCGTCCAGCGCGGGGCGACGACCGTGGTGTGCGCGGTCCCGGAGACCCCGGTCCGCGGAAGGAGTGACCATGGCAGCCCTCGACGGCAAGAAGATCCTCGTCATCGCGACGAACTACGGCGTGGAGCAGGACGAGATCGTCGTCCCCACCGACCAGCTCCGTGAGCGTGGAGCCACCGTGACCGTGGCCGCGAAGGAGTCCGGCTCGATCGAGACCCTCGTCGGCGACAAGGACCCGGGCAAGAGCGTCGACACCGACACCACCTACGACGGCGTCTCCGCCGGCGACTACGATGCGCTCGTCGTCCCGGGCGGCACCATCAACGCCGACACCATCCGCCAGGACAGCACCGCGGTCGGGCTCGTGAAGGCCTTCGTCGACGCGGGCAAGCCGGTCGCGGCGATCTGCCACGGCCCGTGGACCCTGGTCGAGGCCGGAGTCCTGCCGGGTCGCACGATCACGTCGTTCCCGTCGCTGCAGACCGACGTGCGCAACGCCGGCGGCGAGTGGGTCGATCAGGAGGTCCAGGTCGACACGACGAACGGCACCGTGATCACCTCGCGCACGCCGGACGACCTGCCGGCCTTCGTCGACGCGATCGAGTCAGCGCTCGTCTGACCCCTCCCGGGGCGCGACGTGGGCGGTCTCCGGCAGCGGTGTTCCGCTGCTCGGTGCCGTCCACGTTGCATGTCGCGGCCGCCTCGTCGCGGTCAGGGGTCCGGGACGGGGTGGGCCGTGCGGAGCACCGCCGTGCCGAGGGAGAGCACGCCGTCGGACTCCGGGTCACACCGCACCCCGCCGTGTCCCCGCATCGCGCGGAACGCCCCCCGGTGCCACCTGCGTGTCCATCCACGCGCACGGGTTCGCCGGCCGGTACCCGCGGAAGCGCACGGGCCCGTCGCCGGTGTCGAGCGAGAACGGCTCGCCGTGCAGGGCCTCGACGTCGACGCCCCGCAGGAACACGTTCCGCCGGGTCGCCGACGGGTCGATCGACGTGCCGAGCTCGCGGCCGACCTGCTCGAGTCCCTCGACGCCGATCACCGTCACGGTCGCGTGCACGTGCGCCCGGGCCGCGAAGTAGCGGTCGCCGACGATGCCCAGTCCGGCCCGCAGGTCGATCCGTTCCCGGAGTTCCCGTTCCCCCCGGCTGCGGAGGAGCGGAACCGTCGGCCGGACGTCCCTCGTAGCGGTGCCGCCGGGAGGCGAGGAGCATCACGACCTCGACCTCGCGGGCATGCGGCAGCGCGTCGGACGCGACCGTGTCGGAACCGGGACCCATGCGCACGACGGTAGTCGTGCCTCCCGGCCGGCCGTCGCCCCGTCACCCCGGCCCCCGCCCGCTGCGATGTCCGATCTCCGCCAGTCCGCTGTCGTCGGCCCGTGTCAGGCTGACCGCATGACGACGACCGGAGCCGGAGCGCTGCACGACGAGCGGTACCGCATCGCGGCCTCGCGGGACGCCCGGTTCGACGGGCAGTTCGTCACCGCCGTGCACTCCACCGGCATCTACTGCCGACCCAGCTGTCCGGCCAGGACCCCGCGGTCGACCGGCGTGACCTTCTACCGGACGAGCGCCGCCGCGCACCTCGCCGGGTTCCGCGCCTGCCGCCGGTGCCTGCCGGAGGCGACCCCGGGCAGCCCCGAGTGGGACCTGCGCGAGGACGTCGCGGGTCGCGCGATGCGCCTCGTGGTCGACGGCGTCGTGGACCGGGAGGGCGTGCCCGGCCTCGCCCGCCGGGTCGGGTACTCCGAGCGGCAACTGAACCGCATCATGACCGAGGAGCTCGGCGCCGGCCCGAAGGCCTTGAGCCGCGCACACCGGGCGCAGACCGCCCGGACGCTGCTCACCGGGTCCGACCTGCCCGTCGCGGACGTCGCGTTCGCCGCCGGGTTCACGAGCATCCGCCAGTTCAACGACACCGTGCGCGAGGTCTTCGCGCTCACGCCGACCGAGCTCCGTGCCCACCGGCGCTCGGCGCCCGGGTCCGACGGGGCACTGCGGGTGCACCTGCCGGCCCGGCCGCCCTTCGACGTGCAGGGCCTGCTCGAGTGGCATGCACTGCACGCGCTCCCCGGCATGGAGCAGGTCGGGACCGGGGCGGACGGTCGGGTCACGTCCTACGGTCGGGTGCTGGACCTGCCGGGAGGCCCGGCCTGGTTCCGCGCGTCCGCCGCGGCCGAGGACGGGGTCGGGTCGCGGTCCGGCCGTCGTCGTGGGACGGCACCGCGAGGCAGGGGTCGCGTCGGCCTCGACCTGCTCGTGCGCCTGACCGACCTGTCCGACCTGCCGACGCTCGTCGCCCGGGTGCGGGCGCTCTTCGACCTGGACGCGGACCCGGTGGCGGTGGACGACGCGCTCGCCGCGGTGCCCGCACTCGCACCGGTGGTCGACCGCGTCCCCGGCATGCGGTTGCCCGGGGCGGTGGACCCGCACGAGGTCGTGTTCCGCACCCTCATCGGGCAGCAGGTGTCCGTCGCGGCGGCGCGGACCGCACAGACCCGGCTCGTCGCCGCGCTCGGGACGCCGGTGCCGGAGGCGCTCGTGCCGGAGGCGCTCGTGCCGGGTGCGGCCGTCGCGCGGACGTTCCCGCGCGCCGCAGTGGTCGCCGAGCGTGGTCGTGAGGTCCTCCGTGGCCCCGCTGCCCGCGTCGACACGATCATGCGCGTCGCGGCGGCGCTCGCCGACGGGTCGCTCGTGGTCGACGGCGGCCAGTCCCTCGACGACCTGCGATCGGGGTTGCTCGCCGTGAAGGGGATCGGGCCGTGGACCGCCGACTACGTCGCACTGCGGGTGCGGCACCACCCCGATCTGTTCCTCCACAGTGACCTCGCCGTCCGGAACGGTGCACAGGAACTCGGGCTGCCCGGGACGGCGCGTGAGCTCTCCCTATGGTCGGAACGGGTGGCCCCCCTGGCGGAGCTACCTGACGATGCACTGCTGGCGGCCGATCGTCGATCGCGCGATGGACCGGACCGCTGCGACCTCCACGACCTCCGGGAAGGACCCCCCGATGACCGACGCTGTCTGCACCACCCTGACCACCCCCGACGGACCCTTCACCGTGCTCGAGGACGACCGCGGTCGGGTCCTCGCCTCGGGGTGGACCGCCGACGTCGTGCGGGTCCTCGCCCGGATCGCCGAGCGACACCGGCCTCAGCGGGTCCTCGAGGGACGGGTCGCCGCGGCCGATGCCGTCGACGCCTACTACGCGGGGGGAGACCGACCACGCCATGCAGGTGCCCGTCCACCAGGTCGGGACCGACCTGTTCACGGAGGGGTGGCGGCGGCTGCGGGACATCCCGGCCGGGTCGACCCTGACGTACACCGCGTTCGCGAGCGCGATGGGTCGACCGGATGCCGTCCGGGCAGCGGCGAGCGTCTGCGCCCGGAACGCCCCGGCGCTGTTCGTCCCGTGTCACCGGGTCCTGCGCTCGGACGGCTCCCTCGGCGGCTTCGCCTGGGGACTCGACGTCAAGCGCGCCCTGCTCGAACGTGAGTCCGTGGGCGTCGACGCGCTGGTCTGACCCGCGTCTGACGGCACCGGTGTCCACAGGAGCCGTGCTGTCGTCCACAGGAAACGTGCCGCCGTCCACAGGGATCACAGAGCGCTCCCCCCAGGACGCGGGTGGTGACTCTCGGGGCTCCGCCTGTCAGACTCGCGACGACGGCGTGGCCCACGACCAGCGGGGGCCGAGATCAGCGTCGCCCGAGCTGTGGGTGGCACCGACCAGTGCCATCCGCCCGGGGACGGACCACACGACGTCGGGGACGAACGAGGACGCCATGACGACCAGCACCGGACGATCGGTGACGTCTGCGGACGGCACGCAGATCGCGGTCTCGTCGAGCGGTTCGGGACCCGTGCTCGTCCTCGTCGGCGGCGCCTTCGACCACCGGGGCACCCCGTACGTGGACGCCGTCGTCGCGGCGTTCTCCGACCGCTACCGGGTCGTCACGTACGACCGGCGCGGTCGGGGGCAGAGCGGCGACACCCGGCCGTGGTCCGTCGAGCGCGAGGTCGACGACCTCGCAGCGGTCGTGGCCGACGCCGACGGACCGGTCGACCTGCTCGGCATCTGCGTGGGGGGCCGCCGTGGTCCTGCACGCCGTCGCCGCTGGGGTCCCGGTGGGTCGGGTCGTCCTCTACGAGCCGCCCTACCGCGCGAGTGCCGACGCCCGGGCGGACGACGTCCTGTTCGCCGACCGCCTGGACGAGATGATCGCCGGCGGACGACGGGCTGCCGCGGTGCGTGCGTACCTGACCCGCGTCCTCGGGGTGCCGATGCTCCAGGTGTCCGCCGTGCCCCTCAAGCCGAAGCTCTGGAAGGCGCTGCTCGCCGACGCCGGCGTCCTCGGTCGCGACGTCCGGGTCCTCGGCGGGCTCGTCGTGCCCGAGCGGGTGCTCGCCGCGATCGGCGTCCCCGTGCTCGTCGCGGCCGGCACCGCGGGCGCGGTGTGGGCCCGGGGGGGGCTGCCCGCGCGGTGGTCGAGAGCGTTCCCGGGTCCACGTCCGTGGTCCTCGAGGGGCAGGGGCACGTGCCGGACCCCGTCGTCCTGAAGGAAGCCGTGGACGCGTTCCTCCTCGGCGAACGCAGCCCGAGCAACACTGACCAGCCCGAGCAACACTGACCAGCCCGAGCACCACTGACCAGCCGGAGTCGCACCGGACGGTCGGAGCCGCACGGTCTGCGCTGCACGGCGCGGTCCTGCGCCAGGATGGACGGGTGAACGCACCCCGCCTCGGACTCCTGCTCGACGTCGACGGCCCGATCGCCAGCCCGCTCTCGCGGACGATCGCGATCCCGAGCATCATCGAGGACCTCGTCGCGCTCGCCGCGGAGGGCATCCCGGTCGTGTTCAACACCGGCCGGAGCGACGCCTTCATCCGTGAGCAGGTCGTCGGACCGCTCCTCGCCGGAGGTCTCGCGGCCGGCGGTCGCGTGCACGCGATCTGCGAGAAGGGCGCCGTCTGGTGCTCGATCGGACCGCAGTTCCCGGACGGCATGGGTGAGCTCACCGTCGCCGAGGACCTGGCCCTGCCGCGCGACTTCGCCGACGAGATGCGCGACCTGGTCCGGGACGAGTACGCCGACTTGGTGTTCTTCGACGAGACGAAGCGCGCGATGGTCTCGATCGAGCAGCTCGTCGAGGTCGACAACGCCGCCTACCTCGCCCGGCAGCCGGCGTTCGACGCGCAGGCGATGGCAGCGCTCGAGCGGCGGGGACTCGGCGCCCGTCGACTCGACGACGTGCGACCGGACGAGCACGGTGCGGTGGACTGGCGCGTCGACCCCACGATCATCTCGACGGACATCGAGTCCGACCGGAGCGGCAAGGACCTGGGCGCCGAGCGTGCGCTCGAGCTCCTGGCCGAGGACGGGGCCCTGCCACTCGAGTGGCGGACGGTCGGCGACTCCCGGAGTGACTACGCGATGGCGGACTGGCTGCACGCGAACGGACACCGGGTCGCCCACGTCGACGTCCGGCCGGCCGACGGGGTCCCGGAGACGCCGTACCCCGTGCTGACCGCGCCGGAGGGCGTCATCCACGACGAGGCCGGTGCGCGCTTCCTGCGGGAGTGGCGGACCGCCTGACCGGCGCCACCATTTGCGGACGCTCGTGGTACACCACTACCCTTCCGGGGTCCGCCTGCTCCGATGACGGGAACGTCCCATGGCCCTCCGCACCAAGTCCATCGAAGCGTCGCTCGCCGACGCCGACGAGAAGGGGCGCTCGCTCAAGCGCTCGCTGGGGACGTTCGACATCGCCGCGATGGGGATCGCCGTCGCGGTCGGTGCCGGCATCTTCTCGGTCGGCGCGAACGCCGCCGCCAACTTCGCCGGACCCGGCGTCATCATCTCGTTCATCCTCGCCGCGGTCACGTGTGGCCTGGCGATCATGTGTTACGCCGAGTTCGCCTCGACGATCCCGGTCGCCGGGTCCGCGTACACGTTCACCTACGCCACGATGGGCGAGCTGCTCGCCTGGATCGTCGGGTGGGACCTCATCCTCGAGACGCTGACGGCCAGTGCCGTGATCGCGAAGTACTGGGGCATCTACCTCAGCACCGCGTTCGACGTCTTCGGCATCACGCTGCCGAGCACGATCGCCCTCGGCCCGATCGGCTTCACGTGGGGGCCGGTGCTCATCGTCGGCGTCTTCACGGCGCTGCTGGCGTTCGGCACCCGCCTGTCGAGCCGGGTGTCCGCGGTGATCACGATCATCAAGGTCGCGATCGTCCTGTTCGTCATCGTGGTCGGCGCCTTCTTCGTCAAGGCCGCCAACTTCACGCCGTTCATCCCCACGGCGGAGCCCGCGAAGGGCGCCGAGGGGGAGTGTCTGGACCCAGTCGCTCGTGTCCTTCGCCACCGGGTCCGAGCCCGCGCAGTACGGCGTCTTCGGCCTGCTCGCCGCCGCCTCCCTGGTGTTCTTCGCGTTCATCGGTTTCGACGTCGTCGCGACGAGTGCCGAGGAGACGGAGAACCCGCAGAAGACCCTGCCGCGCGGCATCTTCATCGGGCTCGGCATCGTGACCCTGCTGTACGTCGGCGTCAGCATCGTCATCACCGGCATGGTGTCGTACAAGCAGCTCGCGCAGGAGGACGCGCCCTCCCTGGCGTCGGCGTTCGACCTCGTCGGGCTGCCCTGGGCGGCGGGCATCATCGCGATCGGGTCGCTCGTCGGCCTGACCACCGTCGTCATGGTGCTGCTGCTCGGCCTGTCCCGCATCGTCTTCTCGATGAGCCGTGACGGCCTGCTGCCGCGCTGGTTCTCGGTGACGAACCCGAAGACGCAGACCCCGGTCCGGGTGCAGGTCGTCGCGGGCATCATCGTCGCGTTCCTCGCCGGGTTCACGCCGGTCGAGAACCTCGAGGGCATGATCAACATCGGCACGCTCTCGGCCTTCGTGCTCGTGTCGGTCGGCATCATCGTGCTGCGGAGGTCGCGTCCGGACGCACCGCGCGCCTTCCGGGTGCCGTGGTCCCCGGTCATCCCGATCCTGTCCGCCGTGCTGTGCTTCTGGCTGATGCTCAACCTCGAGGTCGAGACCTGGCTGCGCTTCGTCGTCTGGCTCGTCATCGGCTTCGCGATCTACTTCGGCTACAGCCGTCGGCACAGCCGGGTCGGTCGCGGCGAGCACTGACCGCCGCCCGGTGCCCGCGCTCGGTCGTCGCTGTCCCAGCGCCGACCGGACCCAGCGCCGACCGGACCCGCACAACGAGAGCCGGATCGAACCACGGTGTTCCGTGGTTCGATCCGGCTCTCGTTGCGTCAGACCGGCCCGAACCGCGGGCGTCGAACCGCGGGCGCCGAACCGCGGGCGTCGAACCGCGGGCGCCGAACCGCGGGCGTCGAACCGCGGCGCCGCGGCGGCCCTTGCCACGGCGGCGTCAGGCGCCGAGCAGCAGGGCCACGCCGAACGCGAGCATGACGACCGCGACGAGGGCGTCGAACACGCGCCACGTCACCGGCTTCGCGAACAGCGGTCGCAGCAGCCGTCCGCCGAACCCGAGCGCACCGAACCAGAGGCAGCTCGCCGCCACCGCGCCGACGGTCCACCACCACCGGTCGTCGACGCCCTGTCGGTTCGCGACCGACCCGAGGAACACGAGCGTGTCCAGGTACACGTGCGGGTTCGCCCACGTGAAGACGAGCATCGTCAGGACCGCGGCCCGCATGGTCGGCCCACCCGGACGGCCCGCGCCGAGCCGGGCGGGCGGCGTGCCGTCGTCTGCGGCACGGTCCTCGAGCCGGATCGCCTCGTCCGAGGGGCGCAGCGCCCGCCGGGCCGCGAGCACCCCGTAGGTGAGCAGGAACGCCGCCCCGACGAACCGAATGACGAGCAGCGCCACGGGCACCCGTTCGACCACCACGCCGACACCGAGCACCCCGGCGACGATGAGGGCGGCGTCGGACAGCGTGCACACGGCCACCGCGACCGCCACCACACCCGGACGCGCGCTGACCGCGAGCCGCAGCAGGTAGGTGTTCTGGACCCCGATCGCGACGATGAGGGCCAGGCCGGTGCCGAGGCCGGAGAGAGCGGGGAGGAGTGCGGTCACAGGGGAACCGTACGGTGCTGGGCTGGATCAGCACAGCTCATGATCGTGGTGCGCCGTAAGCTGCGCTCATGGTGCAGTTCCAGCGCGACCACCTCGAGACACTGCTTGCCGCCGTCGACACGGGCACCTTCGACGCGGCCGCGCGGACCCTGTCGATCACGCCGTCGGCGGTCTCCCAGCGGGTCAAGGCGATGGAGCAACTCGTCGGGCGGGTGCTGCTGCAGCGGACCACCCCGATCACGCCCACGGCCGACGGTGAGGTCGTGCTCCGGCACGCGCGGCAGGTGCGGTTGCTCGACGAGGAGACCTCGCGTGCACTCGCCATGCCGGGCGCCGACGGGGCGGGACACACCCCTTCGATCCCCCCTCGCCGTGAATGCGGACTCGCTCGCCACGTGGTTCCTCGACGCCCTCGCCCTGGTGCGGCACGACACCGAGGTGGTCTTCGACCTGCACCGTGAGGACCAGGACCGGACGGCCGAACTGCTGCGCTCCGGCACGGTCATGGCGGCGGTCACGGCGGAGGCGGCACCGGTCCAGGGCTGCTCCTCCGTCCCGCTCGGCGTCGATCGCTACCGGGCGGTCGCCGCGCCGTCCTTCGTCCGTCGGTACCTGGACGGCGCCGACACCGAGCGGCGCATGACGGCCAGACTCGACCGGGTACCGCTCGTCGACTACGACCGTGACGACGACCTGCAGCAGGGATTCCTCCGGCGGGTCCTCGGGCACGCGCCGCGCGGTCCACGGCACTACGTCCCGAACTCCGCCGACTTCGCGCGCGCGGTGCAGCTCGGGTTCGGATGGGGGGCTCCTGCCTGAGGCGCAGTGCCTCGACGCGCTTCGTTCAGGTGCGCTCGTCGAGCTCACCCCGGGGCGGCGGGCCGATGTCGCGCTGTGGTGGCAGCGGTGGACGACGGCGTCACCACTGCTCGAACGCGTCACGGACGCCGTGCGGTCGGTCGCTGCGGAACGGCTCCATCGGCCGGCTTGACCTGCGGTGCGGGACCGGTGACGCGCCCAAGCGGACCGATGTCCGCGGAACGCACGAGCAGCGCCGCGCCGCGCCCGTGCCCCCTGACCTGGGGGGTCTGTTCACACGATCGTCACATGGCGGTCGCGGGTCGTGTCGTACGATCGCACCACTGACGGCGCGGGCCGTCAGCAGCTCGACCCGAACCCACCGAACACGGTCCCGCCTCCCGAGGGCGGACCCTCCGGTGCACGCCGCACCCACGGCGAGCACCGTGCCCCGGACGAGGAACCCTGGCCTCCGTCCGTGCCGGACCACCGCGTCCGGATCCTGTCGCCGACGTCGCCGACACCCGTCGTCCGTCGTGCCCCGCGAGCACACGGATCGACATCTCCGACACCCGACAGGAGAACGCGCATGTCCGCACCCACGGACGTCCGGCGACCCCGGACGACCTCTGCACCCCTGACCGATCCCGACGACCGCACCGTGATCGAGGTCCCCGCCGACGGGCAGCCCCGTCGCCGGACCGGTCGCCGGTCCTCCGGCGGCGTCGTCGCCGGAGGCGCCCGAGGCCCCGAAGGCGCCGAAGGCGCCGACCGCCCGGCCGCACCGGTCGTCCACGTGACCGAGCAGCCCGCCGCCGCCCGCAACCGCGACACCCGGGCCCACAGCCCGGTCATGGTGCTCATCGTGCTGCTGGCGACGCTCGGCGTCGTCACCTACGCGGTGTTCCTGCTCAACCCCGCCAACCGCGGGGACTTCCTGCCCTACGGGCTCGTCATCATCGCGGAGAGCGTCCTCGTCGGGCAGTCCCTGCTGTCGATGTGGACGATCCTGTCCGGCGGTACCGACCCGCGTGACTTCGCGTTCCACAACACCCAGGACACGCTCTTCGACCCCGACGAGATCGCCCGTGACGGGCTCGTCGAGCGCGGCCACCGCTGGCCGATGCGCGTCCGCGGCAAGCGGGTCGTCGTCGACGTCTTCATCACCGTGTACGGCGAGGAGCTGACGAAGATCGCCGCGACCGTCGCCGCCGCGGTCGCGATGCGCGGCGAGCACCGCACGTGGATCCTCGACGACGGTCGGAGCGACGACGTGCGCGCCCTCGCCGACCGCCTCGGTGCCCGGTACGTCCGTCGGCTGTCCTCGAACGGCGCGAAGGCGGGCAACATCAACCACGCCCTGACGCTCGCGAAGGGCGACTACTTCGCCGTCTTCGACGCGGACTTCGTGCCCGCGAAGGACTTCCTGTTCGAGACCGTCCCGTTCTTCGCGGACGAGTCGATCGCGTTCGTGCAGACCCCGCAGACGTACGGCAACCTGCACAACCTCGTCTCCCGCGGCGCCGGCTACATGCAGACGGTGTTCTACCGCTTCATCCAGCCCGGCCGGAACCGGTTCAACGCGGCCTTCTGCGTCGGCACGAACGTGATCTTCCGCCGTGCGGCGATCGACGACGTCGGCGGCATCCACACCGACTCGAAGTCCGAGGACGTCTGGACGAGCCTGCACCTGCACGAGCGCGGCTGGAAGTCGGTCTTCATCCCGATGACCCTGGCGGTCGGCGACGCTCCGGAGACGATCGAGGCGTACAGCAAGCAGCAGCTCCGCTGGGCCACCGGCGGGTTCGAGATCCTGCTCACGCACTTCCCGTTCAACCCGAAGCGCAAGCTCACGATGGACCAGCGCCTGCAGTACTTCGTCACCGCGAGCTTCTACCTGACCGGCATCGTCCCCGGCCTGCTGCTGCTCGTCCCGCCGCTCGAGATCTTCTTCGACCTCCGCCCGATGAACATGTCGATCGGGGTCGGCGAGTGGGTGCTGTTCTACCTCGGCTTCTACCTCATGCAGGTCGTCCTGGCGTTCTACGCCCTCGGGTCGTTCCGGTACGAGACCCTGCTCCTGGCCGCGGTGTCGTTCCCGATCTACGCCCGTGCGCTGTGGAACGTGCTCTGCGGGAAGGAGCAGGCCTGGCACGTCACGGGAGCCGGTCGGGGCCGGGCGCCCTCGCCGTTCAACTTCATCGTGCCGCAGGTGCTCGTCTTCGTGTTCCTGTCCCTGACGAGCGTCGTCGCGATCTGGCGTGACGTGTCGAACGGGCAGCTGACGCTCGCCACCGCGTGGAACATCACGAACTCGGTCATCTTCGGCGCCTTCATCGTCACGGCGTTCCGTGAGCAGTCGGTCAACCGGCGGGCCGCCCGGCAGGAGCGTGACGCGGACACCGCTCCGGTCTTCGTCCTCGCCACGGCCGGCCTCGAGCCCGCGCCCGCCCTCCGGACGCAGGTCGTCCGCCCCGACTCGCTGCAGAACGCACGCGACGTCATCACCGCCAGCGCCGCCTCCGGCACCCCGACGGCCGTGGAGGTCGCATCATGACCTGGACCAACCGACTCCGCCTGTACGGTGGCATCCTGGTCGTGCTCGTCGTCGTCGCGGCCTGCACGCTCGTCTTCAACCAGCGGCGGAGCGCCGTGACGAGTGCCTCGGCCGCCATCACCGCGCAGGAGTACGCCGTCGGCACCGACTACGGCGGAACGGTCACCGAGGAGTACGTCGAGGAGGGTGACACCGTCCGCGAGGGGCAGGAGCTCATGCAGGTCCAGAGCCTGCAGCTCGCCCAGGACATCCGGAAGGGCGTCGTCGGCGCGGACACCACCACCAGCGCGTACGAGATCGAGTCCGACGGCCTGATCACCTTCAAGGCGGAGGTCTCCGGCACCGTCGCGAAGCTCGACGTGAAAGCCGGTGGGTACGTGCAGGCCGGCTCGGAGCTCGGCACGATCCACAAGGCGAAGAGCCTGTTCGTCACGTCCGAGTTCCTCGTCAGCCCGCGCGACTACGGCCGGATCACCGACGGTGCGACGGTCGACTTGCGCCTGCCGAACGACCGCTCGATCGAGGGGACCGTCAAGAACGTCAGCGTCGTGACCGACGCCGACGGCCAGGCGAAGACGACCGTGTCCGTGGAGAGCCCGGAGCTGTCGGCGTCGCCGTCGTCCGGGGTCACGAGCCCGGGCACCCCGGTGGACGCGACACTGCACCTCCGCGACGACGGCCGGCTGGCCGGTGTCACCGACGCGTTCCGCGACTTCCTCCGTCAGATCGGGATCTGAGCGTGCGGCTCCGTGCCGCTGCCGTCGCCCTCGTGGCCGCGTCCGCGCTCGTCCTCACCGCCTGCACCGGGACCGGCGCCGAGACCGGGACGGGAGGCCCGGACCGCGCCACCGGGACCGGCTCACCGTCCGCGGACGGTCCGGACCGGGAACAGGCCCGCGACCAGGCCCGCGCCCTGGCCGCCCTCGGTGCCGTCCCGAAGACCACCGCGGGCACCATGCGCCTCGCCGACGGGCTCGTCCCGCCGACGAACCGGTGGTTCTCCGGCCTGGTCTACGGCGCCGCACCGCAGCCGGTCTTCCCGACCCCGATCTCGTGGCAGGTGACCGACGACGGGTTCGCCGCCGGGCTGCCCGTGGTGAGCGCCACCGAGAAGACGATCGCCGGTGGTGCGGTGCAGCAGGTCGGGCTCGACCTCGGCGCCGACCGGACCCTCGTGTCCGCGTACGACCAGGTGTCCGTGACGGTCGAACACCGCGACGGCGACCGGGTCGTCGGGCACACCGTCCTCGCGCAGGGGTCCCCGCTCGTGTCCTACACGGCCGAGGCCGGACAGACCGTGCGCGCGACCTCGAGCATCACCGCGACCGGTGACGGCCCCGACGGCACGACGACGGGCACCATCGCCGCCGACGGTCGCACGTGGGGCGTCGTCACCAGCGGCGACGTCAGCGGCAGCGCGATCGAGCTCGGTCGCGGGGGGCACCGTCGTCCTCTTCCCCGTGCCCGACGACGCGACCGGCAAGCAGGTGCGTGCCCTGTCCACCGCGGCGGCGTCCCCGTTGCAGCAGGTCACCCTCGCCCGCTCGTCGACCGGCACCGCGACCCACGGCGAGCAGCGGACCGCTCTCGGGTACCGCACCGCGGCACGGGGCGACACCGTCATCGTGCCGCAGCCCGGTCAGGGCGCGACGGGTCTGGACTGCACGGGTCTGCACTACGCGACCATCACCGGGGACGCCCCCCGTCTGCACCGGTGACGTGCTCCGGTTCGCGGCCCCGAGCCTCCAGGCCGACGACCGGTTGGACCTGTCCCGGCTGTCCTCGTCCGAACGCGACGAGCTGACCGGTCAGGTCCGCGCGGACGCCGGCGCGGTCTCGGAGGCGTCCTTCGGCGCCGACAGCTACGGCGGCGGCAAGGACCTGTACCGGGTCGCGAACCTGTACCGGCTCGCCACGCAGCTCGACCTCGACGACGTCGCCGCGGGCCTGCGGGAGCAGTTGGTCACGCAGATCGACCAGTGGACCGATCCGGAGGGCTGCGGCGTCAGCGGCACGCGGTGCTTCCGGTACGACGACACCGTGAAGGGCCTGGTCGGCCAAGCGCCCTCCTACGGCTCGGACGAGTTCAACGACCACCACTTCCACTACGGCTACCTGCTGTCCGCAGCGGCGATCGTCGCGGACGGGTCGGACGAGCTCGTCGCGGCGTGGGCGCCCGTGCTCGACCTCGTCGCCGCGGACATCGCGTCCCCGGAGGCGACGGCGTCCTTCCCGGAACTCCGCGTGTACGACCCGTACGCGCAGCACTCGTGGGCCTCCGGGTACTCGCCGTTCGCGGACGGGAACAACCAGGAGTCCTCGTCCGAGGCCGTGTCCGCCTGGAACGGGCTCGCCCGTTGGGGGACGGTCTCCGGCTCCCGGTCGACCGCGGAACTCGGCAGCTGGCTGCTCGCGAACGAGGCCGTGTCTGCCCAGCGTGACGTGCTCGACCCGGACCTGCGCGCGTTCCCCGGGTTCGAGCACACGATCGTCTCGCTGAACTGGGGCGGCAAACGGGACCACGCCACGTGGTTCAGCGCGGACCCGGCGGCACCGGCCGGCATCGAGCTCATCCCGATGCCAGCGGTCGCGACGGAGTACGTCGCGGCCGGCGGGAAGCGGCAGATCGCCCGGGTCCTCGACGAGGCCGTGCCGGAGGGCGACTACGCGGTGCAGTTCGGGGACTACCTGCTCATGTACCGGGCGCTCGCCTCGGGCAGCCAGGCGACGGTCGCGTTGGCCGCCGCGCGGGACCTGCCGGCGGAGGACATCGACACCGGCAACACCCGCTCGTACCTGCTCGCCTGGATCATGGCGCGCGGGTAGCGGGTGCCGGACCGGGAGCGCGGTCGGGGGACGCGCTCCTGGGCTCCGGCACACCTCCGGCGGCCTACGGTCGGGAGCATGACCACCTTGCGCGCGAAGACCACCGCCACCCTCGTCGGCCTCGCCACCGTCGGCCTGCTGCTCGGCGGCTGCTCGAACGCCGGTGCCCAGAACGGCAACCCGGTCGGGAAGGTGCCGGGCTCGGAGGAGTCCGCGACCCGCTCCGACCCGGGTCAGCGCAACAGTGCGCCGTGCGGGGTCGCCTCGAGCGCCGCCGTCGACGCGATCGACGAGGCGGTCGGCCCGCACGACGGCACCGACGTCGTCAGCGTCACGGAGAGCGACGAGGGCTGGTACCTCGGCGTCTCGGTCGCCCCGAACACGAGCGACGACCCCAACGACGACGAGGTCGGCATCTGGGGTACGGAAGAGGACCCCACCGCCGAGGACTTCGACGGCCCGGTCTTCCCGGTGAACAAGGTCGCCGAGGACGTCGTCGCCGACGAGCAGGGCTCCGCGACCGCAGCACCGTCCGCCTTCTCCGAGACGTCGAAGGCCGCGAAGCAGGTCCAGAGCTGCATCGTCGAGGCCGTCGACCACTGAGTCAGGTCTGGCAGCGCGGACACCAGTAGGTGTCCCGCAGCGTGAGCTCCGACTCGCCCAGGTCGCCCGACCGGACACGCGTGCCACAGCGCAGGCAGGGCTTGCCGGCCCGGTTGTAGACCCAGAACCGCTGCCCCGGGCGGTCGACGCCCGTGGTCACGCGGTTGCTCCGGTCGCGGTTGGCGACGATGAGCCGGGAGGCCATGGTCACCATCCGCGCGGGGTCGCGCACCTCGCCGACGGGGCGCGTGGGCAGCACGCCCCGCAGGAAGCAGAGCTCGTTGCGGTAGACGTTCCCGAGGCCCGCCATCACCCGCTGGTCGAGGAGGGCGAGGCCGACCGGTCGCTCCGGGTCGGCGGTGAGGTTCGCGAGGGCGAGGTCGGCGTCCCAGTCCGGGCCGAGCAGGTCCGGACCGAGGTGCCCGACGACGGTGGACTCCTGGTCGCGCGGGACGACCTCGAGGACCCCGAGCGTGAACCCGACGGTCGACACGTCCGCGGCGTCGAGCACCACGCGCGCCTGGAACGCGGGTCGCCGCCAGCGCTCGCCGGGCCGGTAGACGTCCCACCGGCCCTCCATCTTGAGGTGCGAATGCACGGTGAGGTCGCCGATCCGGTGCAGCAGGTGCTTGCCGCGAGGCACGACCTCGTCCACCGTCCGCCCGACCAGGTCGAGCGCGGCGAACGCGGGTACGCGGAAGTCGCTGCGGGTCAGGACCTTCCCCGCGAGCGCGGCGTGCAGGCGGGCCGCGGCGCGGAAGACGGTGTCGCCCTCAGGCACGATCGACCTCAGGCATGATCCACTCAGGCACGGAGTCGCAGTCCCTGCGGGGTGGCGGTGAAGCCCGCCGTGCGGAGCGCCGTGCCGAGCGCCGACTCGAGGACGAACTCCCCGTCGACCCGCTCCACCGACAGCTTGCCGAGCCCGGACCGCACGGTGGCCGCGATCGACGTCGCCGCCGCCGCGAGGTCGGCCGGGTCCTCGGTGAAGGTCAGCACGCTCTTGCCGCCGCGTTCGACGTAGACGGCGAGCTGGCCGTCGACGAGCACGACGAGCGCGCCCGCCTTGCGGCCAGGTCGGTGCCCCCGTCCGGTCTTCGTCGCCGGGGTGGTGGTCGCCGGGGACGTGCCCGCGGCCTCCGCGCCGGTCGAGCCGTCGGCGTCCTCGTCAGCGGCGTCGTGCGGCCACGGCAACGCCGCCCCGTAGGGGTTGGCCGGGTCGGTGGCGGCGAGGGTGAGCGCCTCTCGCGTGCGGTCCGGGTCGGCCCGCTCCTCGTCGTCCAGGTCCTTCGCGTACGTGCGGAGCCGGTCGACGGTCGGCCCGGTGGCGAACTGCGCCGCTCCGAGCCCCTCGACGAAGTACCCGCGTCGGGCGCGGCCGGACTCCTCGAACTTCGCGAGCACCCGGTAGACCCCGGCGAAGCCGCCCCGGACGCCCTCGACCTGCACGGCCCCGCGGGTGACGACGCCGTAGCGCTCGAGCAGGAGCTCGGCGGTCGCCGCGGCCCGGACGGTCGCGTCGGGTTCGGCGAGCGGCAGGAGCGACCAGCGGCCGCCGACGTTCGGCGGTCCGGACTGGGTCGGCAGCGTCGGCCGACGACGCCCGCGGTACGCCCGGGCCCGGGGCGCGGCGGACGTGCGCGCCGCGCCGCCGAGCATCGCCCGGAGCGGTGCGAAGGTGTCGTTCGTGATCTGTCCGGCCCAGACGAGGTCCCACAGCGCGGTCGTCATCGCCTTGTCGTCGGTGCTCCCGACGGCCTGGCCGAGCTGGCGGAAGAAGTAGGCGCCACCGCCGGCGAGGGCGCCGAGCACGTCCCGCTGCAGCTCGGTCGTCTCGTCCCCGGCGGCCTCGGCCAGGGTCGTCGCCGCGGTGTCGGCGAGGTGCAGGCGCACCCAGCCGTCGTTGCCGGGCAGGGTCCCGCCGCCGGACCAGAGGACCTCGCCCGTGGCGGTCAGCTCGTCGAGCATGCTCGGGGCGTAGTCGGACACCCGGGCCGGCAGCACGAGGGACTCCCATGAACTGGCGGGCAGGGCGACACCGGAGAGTTGGTCGACGACCTGCAGCACGCCGTCGATCCCGCGCAGCCCACCGCGGGTGCCGGGGACGCGGACGTGCTGCCACGCCGGCATGAACCGGGCGAGCGTGTCCGGGGACACCGGCTCGACCTCGTGCCGGAGCGCCGCGAGCGACTTCGTGCGGATGCGTCGGAGCACCTCGGAGTCGCACCACTCGGCGCCCTGTCGGTCCGGTCGGAACTCGCCCTCGACCAGCCGTCGGTCGGCGACCAGGCGACGCAGCGTGTCCTGCACGACCGCGACACCGAGACCGAGCCGACCGGCTGCCTCCTGCAGACTGAAGGGTCCGTGGCTGCGGGCGTACCGACCGACGAGGTCCCCGAGCGGGTCCGCGACCGGTTCGACGAACGCGGTCGGGACACCGATCGGCAGCGGGACGCCCAGCGCATCGCGAAGCCGGGACGCGTCCTCGATGACGGCCCACCGGGTGGCGCCGGCGTGCGAGAAGGCCAGGACCCGGCGGTCGCGCTCGAGCCCCTCGAGTGCCGTGCGCAGGGTGGTGCCCGCCTCGGTCCGGTCGGGGGGCGTCCGCGAGCCAGCTGCGGTCGAGCAGCTCCTCGAGGTCGAGCGCGCCGACGAGCCGCAGGACGTCGACCATGCCCTCCACGTCCCGCGCCCGGCGGTCCGGGGAGAGCCGCTGCAGGTCGCGCTCGACGCCCTCGATGACCGCGGGGTCGAGGAGCTCACGCAGCTCGGCCCGACCGAGCAACTCGCTGAGCAGCGTCGAGTCGAGCGACAGGGCGGCAGCCCGACGTTCGGCGAGCGGGGGAGTCGCCCTCGTACATGAAGGCGGCGACGTAGCCGAACAGGAGCGTCCGGGCGAACGGTGACGGCTGCTCGGTCTCGCTCTCGACGAGCCGGATGCGCCGTCGGGCGATCTCGTCCGCGATCCCGAGCAGGGACGGGACGTCGTACACGTCCTGCAGGACCTCGCGCACGGTCTCGAGCAGGATCGGGAACGTCGGGTACTTCTGGGCGACCTCGAGCAGCTGGGACGCCCGCTGGCGCTGCTGCCAGAGCGGCGAGCGGCGGCCGGGGTCGCGTCGCGGGAGCAGGAGCGCCCGGGCGGCGCACTCGCGGAACCGGGCGGCGAACAGCGCGGACCCGCCGACCTCGTCGGTGACGATCGCCTCGAGGTCGTCGCGGTCGAAGACGAACAGGTCCGCTCCGGGAGGCTCGGCGTCGGTCTCCGGGATCCGCACCACGATGCCGTCGTCGGCGGCCATCGCCCCGCCGTCGATCCCGTGCCGTTCCCGCAGGCGGGCCGCGACCGCGAGGGCCCACGGCGCGTGCACGGTCATGCCGTACGGGGAGTGCAGGATGAGGCGCCAGTCGCCGAGCTCGTCGCGGAAGCGCTCGACGACGAGCGTCGTGTCGCTCGGCACGTGGCCGGTGGCGGCGCGCTGGTCGCGGAGGAAGGTGATGAGGTTCGTGACCGCGCGGTCGTCGAGTCCGACGCCCGCCACCCGCGCGCGGGCGTCCTCGTCCGAGGCGGACTCGACCTCGCGCACGAAGGCACCGGTCGCGCGGCCGAGCTCCGCCGGTCGGCCCAGGCCGTCGCCCTTCCAGAACGGCACGCGGCCGGGCTGCCCGAACGCCGGACTCACCAGGACGCGGTCGTGGGTGATCTCCTCGATCCGCCAGCTCGTGGCCCCGAGCGCGAAGACGTCGCCCACGCGGGACTCGTAGACCATCTCCTCGTCGAGCTCCCCGACGCGGGAGGCCCGCTCCCCGACCATGAAGACGCCGAACATCCCGCGGTCGGGGATGCTCCCGCCGCTCGTGACGGCGAGTCGCTGGGCCCCGGGACGACCGGTCAGGGTGCCGTGCACGCGGTCCCAGACCAGGCGCGGGCGCAGCTCGGCGAACTCGTCGCTCGGGTACCGCCCGGTGACCAGGTCGAGCGTCGCGTCGAACGCCGAGCGGGGCAGGCCGCTGAACGGGGCGCTGCGCCGGACCAGGTCGAACCAGTGCTCGACGTCGACGGTGTCGACCGCTCCGGCGGCGACGGTGTGCTGCGCGAGGACGTCGAGCGGGTTCGCGGGGACCGAGATCGACTCGATCTGCCCGCTGACCATCCGCTCGACGGTGACAGCGCTGTTGACGAGGTCGGCCCGGTGCTTCGGGAAGAGCACACCGCGGGAGACCTCGCCGACCTGGTGCCCGGCGCGGCCGACGCGCTGCAGGCCGCTCGCGACCGACGGCGGTGCCTCGACCTGGATGACGAGGTCGACCTCGCCCATGTCGATGCCGAGTTCGAGCGAGCTGGTGGCGACCACGCAGCGCAGCCGCCCGGACTTCAGGTCGTCCTCGATGATCGCGCGCTGGTCCTTGGACACCGAGCCGTGGTGGGCACGGGCGAGCACCGGCACGCTCGGGTCCGAGCCGCCGCCTTCGGTCTGTCCGGATCCGCCGACGAGCTGGGCCGGCGGGCGCTTCGGCTGGGCCACCGGCGCGTGCGCGGACGCCCGCCCCGGGGACTGCGCGACCGCCACGGCGCCGACGCCGGCGGCCACGGGCTCGGCCACCTCCGTCGTCGCGAGCGCCCGTTCCTCGTGGATCTCGTTGAGCCGGGCGGTCAGGCGTTCGGCGAGTCGTCGGGAGTTGGCGAAGACGATCGTCGACCGGTGCTGCTCGATGAGGTCGACCACGGACTCCTCGACGTGCGGCCAGATCGATCCGTTCGTCGGGCTGGAGGTCGCGTCCGCCCCGACCGGTGGGGCGCCGAGCTCGGTCATGTCGTCGACGGGGACGACCACGCGCAGGTCGAACGTCTTCTGCGCGGGCGGCGCGATGATCTGCACCGGCGCACGACCACCGAGGAAGCGGGCGACCTCCTCCGCCGGACGCACGGTCGCGGACAGGCCGATGCGCTGTACGGGCTTCTCGAGCAGGTCGTCGAGGCGCTCGAGCGAGACGGCGAGGTGGGCGCCGCGCTTCGACGACGCGACCGCGTGCACCTCGTCGACGATGACGGTGTCGACGTTGACGAGCGTCTCGCGGGCCTTCGACGTGAGCATGAGGTACAGCGACTCGGGCGTCGTGATGAGGATGTCCGGCGGCAGCCGCAGGAGCTTCTGCCGGTCGGACGAGGGGGGGTGTCCCCGCTCCGGACCCCGACCGTGACGTCCGGGGGGTTCCAGGCCCATCCGCTTGGCGGTCTGGGTGATGCCGACCAGCGGGCTCCGGAGGTTGCGCTCGACGTCGACTCCGAGGGCCTTCAGCGGGGACACGTAGAGCACCCGGGTCCGCTGCTTCGCCGGCGGGGTGTCGGTCGAGGCGATGAGCCGGTCGATCGACCAGAGGAACGAGGCCAGCGTCTTACCGGAGCCGGTCGGGGCGATGACGAGCGCGTGCTGTCCGGTCGAGATGGCGTCCCACGCCCCGGCTTGCGCTGCCGTCGGTTCGCGGAAGGCACCCCGGAACCACTCGGCGGTGGCGGGGGGAGAAGCGCTCGAAGACGTCCGTCATGGTCCGGTCCATCCTGCTCCTCACCACCGACAGCGTCCTGATGCGGGCGCTGCTTGACAAGACGAACGGTACCGATCGATCGTTACAGCATCACGACCGGTACGAACCCGGTCGTGGACCATCCTCCACGAAAGGAGTCGTCATGCACTCCATGGACGACCACACCAGCACCACGTCCCCCCCGCGGCCCCTTCGGTCGCGGGCCCCGCGGACCCCGCTTCGGCGGCGCCCGCCAGCACCACGGCGTCGGGTTCCATGGCCGTGACCACGACTCCGCCGGCCGTGGCGGTCGCGGCTCCGGCCCGGGCTTCGGCGGACCCGGCTTCGGCGGACCCGGGTTCGGCCCGGGCTTCGGCGGCGGCTTCGGCCCCGGTCGCGAGCGCCGCCGTCGCGGCGACGTCCGGCTCGCCGTCCTCGGCCTCCTCGGCGAGGGCCCGCAGAACGGGTACGCCGTCATCAAGACCATCGCCGAGCGCACCGGCGGCGCATGGAAGCCGAGCCCCGGTTCGGTCTACCCGACGCTCCAGCAGCTCGTCGACGAAGAGCTCGTCGTCTCGACGGGCGACGGCCGCAAGACGCTCTTCGAACTCACCGACGCCGGACGCGCCGAGGTCGAGGCGAAGGCCGACGAGATCGCCGCCGCGTGGGAGTCCACGCCCGGCATCCCCGACTCGCAGCGGGCGTTCGTCGAGTCCCTCCGCAGGGCGATGGGCGTGCTGCACATGTACCGGACCACCGCCACGGAGGCGCAGCTCACCGCCGCCACCGCGAAGGTCGACCAGCTGCGCCGGGACCTCCTCCAGATCCTCGCGGACTGACCGTCCGTCCCGGCTCAGTCGCCGATGAACGCCGCGACGTCGGCCAGCTCCGCCGCGGAGACCGCGTGCGGCAGACCCGGGTAGCTCCGGTCGGTCACCCGGGTGTGTGCGGCCGCCCACGCGCTGGTCCTGGCGGTGGCCTCGGCGGGGATGACCGTGTCGGCGTCCCCGTGTCCGAGGAACACCCGTGGTCGGACGGCGGCCAGTCGGTCGTCACGACCGTCGTCGACACCGGGGACCACGAAGCCGGACAGCGAGACGGCGAACGCGAACGCCTCCGGTCGCGTGCGCAGGAGCTGCAGGGCCATCGACCCGCCCTGCGAGAAGCCGAGCAGACCGATCCGCGGGTGGTCGGCCGCGACGGCGTCGATCCAGTCGAGCACGGCGGTCGCGGACGCGTCGGCGGCGGCGGGGTCCGGTGACCCGGGCGTCCCGAGCGGGTACCAGCTGAAGCCGGGCCCCCCACGGGTCCGGTGCCCGGAGCGCTGCCACCGTCCACGCCGCGGGCAGGGCCGGTGCCAGACCGAGCAGGTCGTGCTCGTGGGACCCGACCCCGTGCAGGGCGACGAGGAGCGGGGTCCCGACGCGGTCCGCTGCCGATCGGGTCCACTGCACGACGTCCGCATCCACCATGGGGACAACGGTATCCGTCCACCGCCGTGCTCCTCCGGCACCGGATTCGCCGCCTGGCCTGGTAGGAACGGTGCATGGCCTCGCTCCGCACCCCCCGACCCCGACCCCGACTCCGGCTCCGGCTGGCTGTCGGACGAGGAACTCGCGACCGTCCGCCGTCGCATGCCCATCACCTACGTGGAGGCCGTCCCGGTGCGCACCGACGGCCTCGGAGTCGTCACGGAGGTCGGCGTGCTGCTGCGCGTGTCCCCGAGCGGATCGATCGCCCGGACGCTCGTCTCCGGTCGCGTGATGTACGGCGAGTCGATCCGCACCGCGCTGTTCCGTCACCTCGAGAAGGACCTCGGGCCGATGGCGTTCCCGCAGCTGCCGCCCAGCCCGAACCCCTTCACGGTCGCGGAGTACTTCCCGCTGCCCGGCGCCTCGGTGTTCACGGACGAGCGGCAGCACGCGATCTCGCTCGCCTACGTCGTGCCGGTCACCGGGACCTGCGAACCCCGGCAGGACGCCCTCGAACTGACCTGGATGAGTCCGATGGAGGCCGCGTCCGACGCCGTCGCAGACGAGATGGAGGGCGGTCGCGGTGCGCTGCTCCGTGCCGGTCTCGCCTCGGTGGGCGCCCTGCACTGACGGCGTCCCCCCGCACACGACGAAGCCCCCCGGATCCGATCGGATCCGGGGGCTTCGCAGCGCGGTACGGGACCGGCTTCGTTACTTGTCGTTCTTGAAGGAGTCGGCGACGCCGTGTGCAGCGTCCTTCACGTCGGTGACGCCCTGCTTGGCCGAGGCCTTGCCCTGGTCGGTCTGACCTTCGGCCTTCAGGCGGTCGTTGTCGGTGGCGTTGCCGAAGCCTTCCTTGGCCTTGCCGGCCGCCTTCTCAGCGGCGTTCTTGATGTCTTCGATCCCAGCCATACGTGCTCCTTCCGACGACGGACGATTCCCCGGTGGACGCTCGCGCATCCGCCGGTGACCAGTACCGTACGCGGCGACACCGGGCCGCTCGGAGGAGACGTTGAGGTTGGACCGGGTCAGCGACCGCTGCCGGCCGGACGGGAGGCGCGGCGGGACCCACCACGACGGGCTGCGGGCGCAGCGTCGTCACGCGGGGACCGACCGGCGGCGTAGCCGCCGTCCGACGACCACACCGACGCGGAACCGCCGCGGGTGGTGTCGGAAGCGGCGCGGCGCGGTGCGCCACGGCGCTGGCCGGAGGCGGCACCGCCGGTCGACGCGCCACGGCGGTCGTCGCGACCGGCCGCGTCGGACCGACCACCACGACGGGAACCCGAACCAGCCGTGTCGCTGCCGGCAGCGGAGCGCCCGGCGGAGGACGAGCCTCCCGACCGGCCGCCGGTGCCACCGACGGGGGGCGCCACGACCACGCGAGCGGCCACGACCCTGGCCGGCGGCGTCACCGGAGGACTGGCGACGCGGCTGCTGCTGGACCACGGGGGGGTCGTGTCCTCGCGGTACGGGGCGACCTCGCCGACGAGCTCGGTCACGGCCGGGGAGGTCGCGGTCACCTGCTGCGGGGTGACCTTGATCGCTGCGGCGCGCATCATCTGCGCGACGTCACGACGCTCGGCGGGCATCGCCACCGTGACGACGTCACCCGAAGAACCGGCACGGGCGGTGCGGCCGGAACGGTGCAGGTACGCCTTGTGCTCGGTGGGCGGGTCGACGTGCACGACGAGCTCGACGGCGTCGACGTGCACACCGCGGGCGGCGACGTCGGTGGCCACGAGGACGAGTGCGTCGCCGGAGGAGAACCGGGCGAGGTTCCGCTCACGGGCACCCTGCGACAGGTTGCCCTGCAGGTCGACGGCCGGGATGCCCTGGCTCGACAGCTGCTTGGCCAGGCGCTTGGCGTGGTGCTTCGTGCGCATGAAGAGGATGCGGCGGCCGGTGCCGGAGGCGAGGGCCTTGACGAGGTCCTTCTTCGCGTCGGCGTCGGCGACCTCGAACAGGTGGTGGGTCATCGCCTCGACCGGGCTGGTCTCGTCGTCGACGGAGTGCATCACCGGGTCGTGCAGGAACTTCTTGACGAGCTTGTCCACGCCGTTGTCGAGCGTGGCGGAGAACAGGAGGCGCTGGCCGTTGACCGGCGTCGCCTGCATGATCTTGGTCACACCGGGCAGGAAGCCCATGTCGGCCATGTGGTCGGCCTCGTCGAGGACGGTGACCTCGATGGCGTCCAGGTGCACGTGGCCCTGCTGCATCAGGTCGGCGAGGCGACCCGGGCAGGCCACGACGATGTCGACGCCGCGGTTGAGCGCCTCGACCTGACGGCCCTGGCCGACGCCACCGAAGATGGTCGTGGTGTTGAGGCCCATCGCCTTGGCGAGGGGGGGCGAGCGTCGCGTCGATCTGGGTCGCGAGCTCACGGGTCGGGGCGAGCACGAGGGCACGGGGGCGACCGGCGCGGCGCTGGCGGGGTGCGGCGGCGAGGCGGGCGGCGAGGGGGGATCGCGAACGCGATCGTCTTGCCGGAGCCGGTGCGGCCACGGCCGAGCACGTCCTTGCCCGTGAGCGAGTCCGGGAGCGTGTCGACCTGGATCGGGAAGGCGTTCTCCTTGCCCTGGCCGACGAGGACGTCGACCATCGGGGCGGGCACACCGAGGTCGGCGAACCGGACGTCGGCGGTGTGGGGGGTCCTGCGTGGTGTTCTGGGTGGTCATGGTGACCTCTCGGGCCGTTGCCGGCCGGGAAGGCGCGCGGTCGAGGCCGGCGCGGGCGGGAGCGCATCCGTGGGCGGTCCGTGTCCCGGAGGAGACGGCGCTGGTGGACGGGTGCTGTCGCCGCAGCAGAGAGCCTGGCACCGGTTCCGTCTTCCCGGACGGGTTCCGGGAGGAGGGGGAGGTGCGCGATACATCGGTGTCGGTTCCGCGTGTGAGCCGCTGGGGCTCGGTGCGGGACACCGGGAGTTTCGGGGGGCGTCCGTACGACGCACGAGGCGATCGGCGCCTCGAGTGGTCCCAGCATAGCGGGCCGGGGACCCGGAGCGGGAGGGGGGCGTTCGCGATGAGCGTGCGAGGATGCCTCGTGCGCACCCGGATCCCCGTCGTCATGGCCGCCCTCGTGACCCTCGTCACCCTCGCCTCGGCGGGCTGTGCGGGCGCGGGCGGCGAGATCGCGCTGACGGGTGGTGCCACCGCGCACGCCGACGGGTCCGCCGCTGCGGCTCCCCGGCCGCTCCCGACGACCGGCATCCCCGACTACCAGCTCGGCGGCGGGTACGCCCCGCCCACGGGCGTCACCGTCGTCGCACGGGACAGCACCGAGCGACCGGCCGCCGACACGTACGGCATCTGCTACGTCAACGGCTTCCAGACCCAGCCCGGTGACCGCGGGTCCTGGCTGTCCGACCACCCGGGAGCGGTCCTCCGGACGGCGGCCGGCACGCCCGTGCGCGATCCGGGGTGGCCGGACGAGATGTTGCTCGACACCCGGACGGCAGCGGCGCGCGCGACCATCACTGCGGTCCTCGGGCGGACGATCGCCCGGTGCGCGGACCGTGGGTTCGACGCCGTCGAGTTCGACAACCTCGACTCCTGGACCCGGTCCGGCGGCAGGCTCACCCGCTCCGGCAACCTCGCGCTCGCCGCCGCGCTCGTCCGGGCGGCGCACGACGAGGGGCTGGCCGCCGCGCAGAAGAACACCCCGCAGCTCGGCACGGTCGGGCAGCAGCGCACCGGGTTCGACTTCGCGGTGGCCGAGGAGTGCGTGCAGTACGACGAGTGCGCCGCCTACACGGACGTGTACGGCGACCGCGTGGTGGACGTCGAGTACGCGGACACGCTCGAGCAGGACTGGTCGGACGTGTGTGCGATGCCGGACCGCCCACGCATGACGATCCTCCGCGACCGGGACCTCGTGCCGGCCGGCGACGACGGGTACGTCTTCGAGCACTGCTGAGCGTCGCGCCGCGGGCACCGATCGCACTCGGCGACGGGACACGCGCCTCCCGGTACGAGCGGTGTCGCCCGGCGCGGAGTCGGCGCGCTCCGGACCGCTACGCCGGCCAGGCGTCCCGCAGCGCGGAGGCCGCCTGGTCCGCCGACAGGCCGGCCTCGCGCGCAGCGGCCACGAGCGCGGCCGCCGCGGCGGTGACGCTTTCCGGAACCTCGGCCGGTCGCACCACCCGGGTGCCGGCACCCCGCGCGGTGTGCACGAGCCCGGCCTCCTCGAGCAGCTGGTAGGCCTTGGCGACCGTGCCGGCTGCGAGCCCGAGCTCGGCGGCGAGCCCGCGGACGCTCGGCAGCCGCTCGCCGTCCACGAGGTAGCCGGCGGTGATCTGTGCGGCGAGCTGCGACCGCACCTGTTCGAAGGGCGGCACGCGGCCGCCGGCGTCGATCGCGACGAATCCCGACATGCGGTCCACCCTAGGAGCCGTACCGCTCGCCGACCGGGATCGCCACGGGCACGGTGTTGCCGGGCGGCGCGAGCGGGCACGCCCACGCCGGGTCGTACGCGCACGACGGGTTGTACGCGAAGTTGAAGTCGAGCACGAGCTCCCCGTCGACACCGCCGAGGTCCGCGCCCTTGATGGTGTCGAGCAGGTAGCGGCCACCGCCGTAGGTCCCGCCGGGCTTCCCGGCACCGGCGTCCTTCACCGGGACGAACAGCCCACCCGCGTAGCCGCCGTGCGACCACACGTCGAGCGTGCCGACGCCGGGGACCTCCACGACGCCGAGGCGGTCGAAGTGCACGACGCCGTCGGTGCCGGTCTCGACGTCGAGCGCCTGCGGGGCCGCCTCCTCGATGCGGAGCCGGAAGCGCCAGGCGGGGTCGTAGTCGGGGACGGGGAGGGACGTGAACGCGGCTGCGTCCTCGGGGAGGAGCGGGCTCGCGGGGTGTCCGGCGAACATGGCGTCCCGGCCCTCGCGCCACAGTGCGTGTGCGGCCTCGGGGGGTCGCGGCGGCCCGCGCCCGTCGGTACAGGTCGAAGGTCCGACGCCGCCAGTCGACGGTGGCGAGGGTGCTTCGGACGCGGTCGGCGGTCTCCGTCTGGGTCACGTCGCTGAGCGTACGCCCGGCCGGTGACGCCGCTCCGGGCCTGGAGGCGCGGCCGCGGGGTCCGCTCGGGTCACGCCCGCCAGGTGGGCGCGAGGGCCCGCATCCGGAACGCCCGCCACTGCCAGATGACCCACATGCCGGGCCAGAGCGCCACCCCGAGGAGCGCCGGCCGGGTCCGGTAGGTCAGCCGGTCGCGGAACAGCGTGCGCCCGCCCGGCAGCGCGGAGACGGCCATCCGGTGGCGCATGTCCATCCGGGCGAACAGCCCGCTCGTGCCGCCACCGCGGTCGACCTGCACGGGGACGCCCTCGGTCTCGTGCAGGTCGATGTCGACGTGGCTCGAGCCGCTCGGGAGGACACCGAACGTCGACGCGCTGATCGGGTGCGGGTCGTGCGGTGTCCAGTGCTCGGGGAACCCGTCGCGGTCGAGCGACCGGTAGACCAGGAACGGCTTCGTGACGGCGACCATGACGGACGGCCGGAGGAGGGCGTCCCGGACGGCGTCCACGGGTGCGTCCAGTTCGATGCGGAGTCCGACGTGCATGGGGCGGACGCTACCCGGGCGTGCTGGGGTGCCGTCGCGCGGGCGGGGGCGCGGGCATGGGCGCGGGCACGGGCACGGGCACGGCACGGCGTCCGCGGCGGGAGGGCCACCGCCGGGACCGTCAGGCGTGCCGGGCGGAGCGGCGGCGCGACCCTTCCGCGCGGTCATGGCTGCGCAGACGTTCAGCGAGGGAGAGCCGGACGGTCGGCCACTCGGACTGGATGACCGAGAACACCACGGTGTCGCGGAGGCTGCCGTCGCGGCCGAGGGCGTGGTTCCGGAGCACCCCGTCCTGCTTCGCGCCGAGGCCCGCGATGGCGGCGCGGGACCGGGTGTTGTGCCAGTGCGTCCGGAACTCGACCGCGATGCACTGCCACACGTCGAAGGCGTGCGAGAGCATGAGCAGCTTCGCCTCGGTGTTGATGCCGGTGCGCTGGGCGGAGGCGCCGAGGAACGTCGCACCGATCTCGACCCGGCGGTTGTCCCGGTCGATGTCGAGGAACGAGGTGGCGCCGACGACCCGTCCGGTGGGGCGGTCCCGCACGGCGAACGGCACCATCCGACCGGCGGCCTGCTCGGCGAGTCGCCGGTCGATCTCCTCGTCGACCCCCGCCGGCGCGGGCACGCGGGTGTACCAGGCGCGCCAGAGGTCACCGTCCGCGACGGCCGCCCGCAGGTCGTCCGCGTGCTCGTGCGACAGGGGCTCGAGCGTGACGCGGTCGCCGGTGAGGGTGGGCGCGGGGTCGGTCTCCATGGCAGGGGATCGTACCGGGCACACCGGGCACGGCAGCTGCGCGGGACCGCTCGGAGCGTGCTCGGCCGAGGCCCCGCCGCGACTATCGTGTCGGCGTGCAGGAACGAGGACAGCAGCGGTACCAGGTGCGGTTCGGGTGGGGTGTCCCGGGAGCGGCGCGGGTCGCCGCCGACGCGCACCTGCTCGTGTGGGTGGACGTGCTCCCGGCGGCCGCCTTCCCCGACGACGTCCGCGCCGATGACGTCCGGCACGACGACGTCCGCCACCACGACGTCCACCGGGGTGTGCCGCTCGGGCAGCTGCCCGACGGGCCGGAGGTCGTGCTCGGTCACCTCGGCAACACCGCGGCGGTCGCCGGACGGGTGGCGCGCCTCCAGGCCGAGCGGGGCGACCGCTGCGTCGTCGCGGTGGTCGCGGCCGGCCACGTCGACGGACCCGTCGGCGGCGACGCGGCCGCCGAGGCGGGCGAGGCACCGGACGTCCGGACGGTCCCGGAGTTCGCCGTGGAGGACCTGCTCGGCGCCGGCGCGGTCGTCGACGCGCTCGTCGAGTCCGGCATCGACCACACGTCCCCGGAGGCCGCGGCGGCGTGCGCCGCCTGGACGGGCCTCCGCCGGGCGGCGAAGCACCTCGTCACGGCCTCCGAGGCGGCCGCCGTGCTCGGCGCCGAGCGGGTGCACGCGGCGCTCGCCGTGGGTCCCGACCTGGTCACGCTGCGACCGTCCACCGCACGGGCGTAGGGTCCCCGTCGGACGCCGTCGGACCGACGGCCGGAACGAGGAGGAAGTCATGCAGGCAGTGATCGGCGACACCGTCATCGCGGAGGCCCCGGAGGCGGACCTCATCCAGATCGAGGGCAACTGGTACTTCCCGCCGGCGAGCGTGAAGACCGAGCTGTTCAGCGAGAGCCCCACCCAGTACCACTGCCCGTGGAAGGGCGACACCCAGTACTGGACCGTGACGGTCGACGGGCAGGAGCACGTGGACAACGCCTGGTCCTACCCGGAGCCGATCCCGTCGTCGTTCGACCGCGTCGGCCAGGACTACAGCGGCTACGTGGCGTTCTGGAAGGACGTGCGGGTCTCCTAGGAGCCGCGCGGGCTCAGCCCGTGACGGTGAGCACGATGAGCGCCACGTTGAGGGCGACGATCACCGTGGCGATGAGCCAGGCCACGACCCGGGTGCCGACGGCGTTGACGTCGGCACCCATCACGCTCCGCCGGGACGTGTAGGCGACGAGCGGCACGATCGCGAACGCGATGCCGAAGCTCAGCACGACCTGGCTGATGACGAGCAGCTGGGTGGCGTCGGCGTCGAGCGCGAGCAGGACGATCGCGGGGACGAGCGTGACGAGCCGCCGCACCACGAGCGGCACCCGCACGCGCAGCAGCCCGTGCATGATCTCCGCGCCGGCCATGCAGCCGACCGACGTCGACGCCAGCCCCGACGCGAGCAGTCCGATCGCGAACAGCACCCCCCACGACCGGACCGACGTTCTCGGCGATGGCCCGCTGGGCCCCGGGGATCGAGTCGGTGCCGTCGACGCCCTGCAGCGTGGCGGCGGCGAGGACGAGCATGCTGATGTTCACGCCGCCGGCCACGACCAGGGCCAGGCCCACGTCCCAGCGGGTGGCGACGAGGATCCGGTGCCGTTCGGGGCCGGCCGGGACGTCCCCGTGCCGGTCGCGGGCCAGGGCGGAGTGCAGGTACACGGCGTGCGGCATGACGGTCGCGCCGAGCATCGAGGCGGCGAGCAGCACGGACCCGGAGTCGGCGAACCGGGGTGCGATGCCGGCGACGAGCTCGTCGGGGGACACCTGCGCGAACAGCAGCCCGGCGCAGAACCCGATCGTGAGGACCGCGAGCATCGCCGTGACGACCGCCTCGAAGGTCCGGGCGCCCCGGCGGTTCTGCAGCAGGAGGATCGCCATCGAGACGACGCCGGTGATCAGCCCGCCCGCGACGAGGGGCACGCCGAAGAGCAGGTGCAGGGCGAGTGCGCCGCCGATGACCTCGGCCACGTCGGTCGCCGCCGCGACCACCTCGGCCTGCGCCCAGAACAGCAGGCGCGGCGTGCGGCGCATCTTCAGGCCGAGCAGTTCCGGCAGCGACTTCCCGGTGACGATGCCGAGCTTCGCCGACAGGTACTGCACCACGACCGCGCTCGCGTTGGCGGCCACGAGCACCCAGAGCAGCAGGTACCCGTACCGGGCGCCGGCGGTGAGGTTCGCGGCGACGTTGCCCGGGTCGACGTAGGCGATGGCGGCGACGAAGGCCGGTCCGAGCAGTCCGAGCCCGGCGGCACGTCGACCGGGCGGGCGCTGGCTCACGACCGGGGCGGCGGTGTCCGTCATGCGGTCAGCATGCCAGAGAGTTCGGTGCACCGAATCCAGGGTTTCGGTGCCGCACCAGATCGGGCGGTCCGCGGCCCGCTGCCAATCCCGCTGCCGGACCCGCTGCTCGCAGCTCGGTGTCGGTCAGACGCCTGCGCGGCGGGCCCGGTGCGCACGCACCTTCGCCCGGTTCCCGCAGCGCTGCATGGAGCACCAGCGTCGGGTGCCGCCGCGCGAGGAGTCGTAGAACACCAGGCCGCAGTCCGGCGCGGAGCACCGGCTGAGGCGCGCGGACCGGCCCTCGGCCTCGAGGTCGTCGAAGCCGACCTCGGTGAGCAGGGCGACGGCGTCGCGGGCGACGCTCGAGAGCGCCTGCGCGAGCCGGACGCGGTTCGCCCCGGCACGGCGTCGACCACCCGGGAGGCTCGGGGGGCACGTCCGGCAGTGCGGCGAACAGGTTGACGGTGTCGATGTCGTCCGGCACGGGACGGGTGCGTCCGGTCCCGGCACGGAGGCCCGCGGCGACGGCGGTGCGCTCGCCCGCGGAGTCGGCGGCGGCGGGTGCTGCGGCGACGGCGAGGCGGGCGATCGCGGCCCGGAGCGCACGGGCGTCCTGCAGTTCGCGCGCGGTGGCGCCGACGTCGATCGGTTCGGTGTGCAGGCCGAGCCACTCGTCCAGGTCGGCCGGGGTCGCGAGCAGTTCACCGAGGTGTCCGCGCGGACGGCGCCGGTCGGGGTCGTCGGTGAACCCGCCGGTGTGCGCGAAGTCGAGGGCGATGCGTCCCGCGTCGAAGAACCACGAGGACCCGGCATCGGTCCGGATGTCCTGCCCTGTTCGCATCCGCCCAGGCTAACGGGTGTGCGGCGCGCCTCCGACACGATCCGCCCGGGCTGGGCTAGTCGTCTCCGTCGTCCCGGGCAGGCGTCGCGTCCATGCGATGACGTTCCGCTCGTCGAACCGGCGCGAGCACCGGGCGCAGGCCAGCGGGCGCGTGGGGGTCCGGTACCGGAAGTGCTCGTGTCCGGCCGGGCAGTGCCCCACCCACGGCGCCAGTTCGCTCGCGATCGGTCCGTCGTGCAGCCGCGACCCGGTGTACCCGAGGGCACGGGCCGTCCGGCGCCACGAGGGCCCGTGGCCGGCGCGTGGCCCGCTCAGGGCGTGCGCGATCTCGTGCAGGAGGACCTGCTCGACGTCGTCGGGAGCGAAGCGGACGGCGAGGTGCCGGCTCACGGTGATGCGGCGCCGGGCGAAGTCGCACTGGCCGGCTCGGGTCTTCGCGTTGTCGAACGCGAAGGTCCAGGAGCCGTCGGGCAGGTGGGCGCCCATCAGCTCGGCAGCCCGGGACCGGACGTGGTCGAGTGCGGTCACTGCTCCCCGAGCGGACCCTGGCCCTCGTCGGACCGGTCCTTCCGGGCGGACAGGCGGCCCCAGAGCGAGTCGCCCTCGGTCCGGGCGGCGTCGGGCGCACCGAGCACCCGGCGTCGGATCGGCGGGATCTGCTTCTCCGGTTCGGCCATGCGCGTCTGCGGTTCGCCCTCGGTGCGGACCGCGACCTCGCGGGCGGTCCGCGGTCGAGCGGCCTCCGGCTCAGGGGCGGGCTGCGCCATGGAGGCCCGGAGTGCGGCCTCGACGGCCGTGCGGAGCGCTTCGGTGCGCTCGGACGGTGCTCCGGCAGCGCGGAAGGCGTCGTACGCGCGGCTGAGGACGGCGCGCGCCTCCTCGAACCGGGAGAGCTCGTAGAGGGACCAGCCCTCGAGTTCGGCGGCGGCGCCCTCCAGCTCCGGCCACTCCTCGGTCGCGGCCGTGTCGCGCGCCATCGAGGCCTCGGTGGCGGCGCGCTCGTAGCGCCCGAGGTCGTGCAGGACGTGGGCGCGGCGGATGCGTGCGCCGACCTTGTCCTGGCGTTCCCCGGTGAACATCGTCAGCCGGAACACCTCCTCGGCCACGGTGAGCGACTCGTCCAGGCGGCCGAGCAGACGGAGCAGTTCGGCGCGCTCGGCGAGGGCGTCGGTGCTCCGGCTCTGGCCGAGGTCGCGCAGGCGGTCCTGCACGACCTGGACGTCGACGGCCGGGCGGAGGCTGATCGGCGCGAAGGTGCTGCCCGGGCTGACCCCGGCGGTCACCGGGGCGGCATGACGGGGCTCCCGGGCCTGGTCGGTCCGGTCGTGGTCTCGGCGTTCGTCGGGCGGGAGGGACATCACGGTCGAGGGTATCCGCGCGATCCCCTGAGGTCCCCGTGCCACGCGCACGGAACGCGCACGGCCCGCCCCGGATGCACCGGGACGGGCCGTGTCGGTCGGCGTCGAGCGGTCAGCGAGCCCCGGCGACGGCGGCGGCGATCGAGGCGCCGTAGGCGACGAAGAACACGATGCCGGCGAGGACGGCGAGGACGATCGCCAGGACGCCCCACACCCGGCCGCGTCCCGTGGCGGTGGCGATGATGCCCTGCACGAGGGCCCAGAGCCCGATGACGAAGCCGATGCCCGCCACGACCAAGGCGCTGCCGACGGCGCCCATCACGGCGGGATCCGACATGAGCTCCTGCGACATCTGCTGCTGGTCGACGGTGCCGGAGCCGCCGCTGCGCATGAGCTCCCGGAACGACTCGCTCGCCCCGATGCCGCTGCCGAACAACCAGCCGCCGACGGCACCGAGCACGAGGGCCACGATCCCCAGGCCGAACGCCACGACCCCCCAGGGTGCGCTTCCGCTTCACCGCGCCCTCGTGCGCCTGCCAGGCGGGAGCGGCGCCGTGCTGCTGGTCCCACTGCTGCGGCTGCCCGTACTGCGGCTGCCCGTGCTGCTGCTGCCCGTGCTGCTGGTGCCCGTACTGGTCGCCGTGCTGCTGCTGCCCGTACTGCTGGTCGCCGTGCCGCTGCTGGCCCCACTGCGGCGCGGACTGCTGGCCGTACTGCTGCGTTGGCTGGTCCTCGTACCGCGGTGCCGAACCGTGCTCGGGCGTGATGCGCTCGCCGTAGCGCGGCTGGTCCTGCTCGCCGTGGCCCTGCGGGGCTGGGGTGCGATCGTCGTTGGTCATCGGCGGCCTCCTCGTGGTGTGCGGTCGCGCGCTGGCGCGGCGTGCCCCCATCCTGGCAGCGTCCGCACCGCGAGGGACGCCGTCCGCAGCCGCTGCTCAGGCGCCGAAGACGGACCGGTTCGGCTCGGGCGACCCGATGGCCGTGGTGTCGGTGACGATGGGCGCTCCCGCGATGAAGGACCGCAGCTCGTCGCCGTGCACGACCTTGCTCGGCAGCGGGTCGGAGGAGTACCGCCGCGGCATCTCCGCGATCGGCAGGGCACCGGGGGACCCGAGCAGCACGATGTTGCCGAACCGCCGGCCCTTGAGCATCCCGGTGTCCGCGACCGCCGCGACGGACGGCAGCACCGACTGCAGCGTCGCTGCCTGCCCACGGGCGAAGGCCAGGCCGGCACCGTCGGCGACGTTCACCGCGACGATGCCGGTCGGGGACAGGAAGGAGGCGACCGAGCGGTAGAACTCCACGCTCGTCACGTGCGCAGGGGTGCGTGCGCCGCTGAAGACGTCGACGACGGCCAGGTCCACGGTGCCGCGGAGACCGGCCGGCAGCTTCTCGAGCACCTCGCGGGCGTCGCCGTACCGCACGCGGATCGAGGCGCCGCGGGGGGAACGGCAGGGCGTCCCGCACATGGTCGACCAGGTCCCGCTCGAGCTCGATGACCTGCTGCCGCGAACCCGGTCGCGTGACCGCGACGTACCGCGGCAGGGTCAGCGCACCGGCGCCGAGGTGCAGCGCGGTGACCGGCCCCGGCGGCAGGAGGTCGATCGCGTGCCCGATCCGCCGGATGTACTCGAACGCCAGGTGTGTCGGGTCCTCGAGGTCGACGTGTGACTGCGGCGTGCCGTCGACCACCAGGGTGAACGAGCCCGGCCGATGCTTGTCCGGCTCGACCACCGCGTACCCAGCACCGACCCGGAACCCGTCGAACGCATCAGCCATGGGTCGATGGAACACCATCGCGGCCCGCGACCTCGCGGAGGTGCTGCGCCGTCCGCTCGGTGAGGAACGCGCACAGCCTTCCGACCGCCAGGACCTCGGTGGCCAGGGTCATCACCTGCTCCGCGGAGACCTGCGCGTCGGTCTCGCGGGCCTCGAACGTCACGGTCCACTCCGGCGAGCCGCCGATCTCACGCTTCAGGTAGACCTCGGTCCCGGACGTGCCCAGCCGGGCCACGATGAGCGCGGTGTCGATGAGGGAACCGTCCCACGACACGTCGATCGCCCGTGGGTCGGCAGCGTCACCGGCGTCGTGGGCACGGAACTCCGCGATCCAGCTGGAGAGCTCCTCGCTCGAGAGACTGGGCATGCGACCAGGATACGAACCGCACGCGCGCCGGCCGACCGGTCGTCCGATGGACGCTGGCCGCCGCTGATCCATGCTTCTGCATGGACAGTCAGGAGACGCCGAGGTGCACGACGTACCGTGCCGGTGTCCTCGTGCGACGGACGACGCGACCCCACCTTCGGTCGTTCCCGTCGCCCCGGTCGGCCCGACGCCGTCGACGCCCGCCCCGGTCCACGCCGGAGCCCGTCCGCCGCCGTTCCCGACCGCTCCGGACGCAGCCCGACGACGAGCCCCGCCCTCGTCGCGGGCCTCCTCGCCGTGCCGCCGTCCGACCCACACCGCCGCACCACGTCCGGGCGTCCCGCGCCCGAAGGAGCCCGACCATGTCCACCGACACCCTCTCGATCCCAGTCCGTACCGGACGTTCCGCGCGAGCGTCCGCTCGCACGACGGAGCCGGGGCGGGCCTCCCGGCCGCTCGTCGAGGACCGCCAGAGCGCGCCCGTCTGGATGCGCGTCGTCGGCGGGGTCGTGCTGGCCGCCGGGCTCGCGCTGACGGCGGCGGTCCTCGCCTGGCCGGGGGGACGCGCCCGAGTCGGCGCTCGTCGTCCCCGGGCTCGTCGCCGTCGTGGTCGGCGCACTCGCCCTCGCCGCCCGCGCCGGGTTCACCGTCACCGAGGACGCCGTCGTGCTGCACTTCCGGCCGCTCCCGCCCCGCCGGATCGCCAGAGGGCGGATCACGAGGGTCCGGGTGACTGAGGCGGACGCCACCACCTACGGCGGGGTCGGTCTCCGGATCGGGCGCCGCCGCCGGGCACTCGTGCTGACGCCGGGGCCCGGGGTGGAGATCACCGACGACGCGGGACGGACGACCTTCGTGCGGAGCGACCGACCGTGCGACGCGGTCCGTGCACTCGGAGGGGGGCGGCCGGCGGTGACCGCGCGGGGGGAATGAGACCGGCCCGGCGGGGCTTATACACGCCGGACTCGATCTCGGTCAAGCCAGGACTGGACAGCGCACTCGTCCCCGACCTATGATGACAGTTCGCGCTCCCTGGCATCCGTGTCGTCATATTGCGGTCGACCGAGTTCCTCGAAGACGCCTCTCAGCAGGTGCTTCGCAGAACACGCCTGGTGATGCCGGTCCCGTATATGGCGGCGGGGCCCGCTCACCGATCATCCCACAGGCGGCTCCGGACCCGGAGCCTCACCGTACTCGTGTCGTGATCATCGGGTTGCGCCGAGCGATCAATCCACTCACCTACACACTGCTCGTCAGTGTCGGCCCGACGGGGCCTACCGGAGGTCAAACCCTTGGCTGCTGCGCCCAACGCATCCACCAACCCCAAGAACGGTCGCAACCACTCGCGACTCTCGTTCGCCAAGATCACGGACACCCTCACGGTTCCTGATCTGCTCGCCCTCCAGACGGAGAGCTTCGACTGGCTCGTCGGCAACGACGCATGGAAGGCCCGCCTCGCCGAAGGGCAGGAGCAGGGTCGCACCGACCTCGCGCTGCACTCCGGCCTCGAGGAGATCTTCGAGGAGATCTCCCCGATCGAGGACCTCGGCGAGACCATGCAGCTCTCGTTCACGTCGCCGGAGCTCGAGGACCCGAAGTACTCGATCGACGACTGCAAGGAGCGCGGCAAGACCTACGCCGCTCCGCTGTACGTCAACGCCGAGTTCATGAACCACATGACGGGTGAGATCAAGACGCAGACGGTCTTCATGGGCGACTTCCCGCTCATGACCGAGCGCGGCACGTTCATCATCAACGGCACCGAGCGTGTCGTCGTCTCGCAGCTCGTCCGCTCGCCGGGCGTGTACTTCGAGCGCGCCCAGGAGAAGACGTCCGACAAGGACATCTACTCCGCTCGCATCATCCCGTCGCGCGGTGCGTGGCTCGAGTTCGAGATCGACAAGCGCGACCAGGTGGGCGTGCGCATCGACCGCAAGCGCAAGCAGTCCGTGACCGTCTTCCTCAAGGCCCTCGGCCTGACGAGCGAAGAGATCATGGAGGAGTTCCAGGGCTTCGCGTCCATGGAGTCGACCCTCGAGAAGGACGCCGTCCTCACGAAGGAAGAGGCGCTCAAGGACATCTACCGGAAGCTCCGTCCGGGCGAGCAGGTCGCCGCCGAGGCCGCGCGTGCGCTCCTCGACAACTTCTACTTCAACCCGAAGCGCTACGACCTGGCCAAGGTCGGTCGGTACAAGCTCGACCGCAAGCTCGGCATCGACGCCCCGCTGTCCGACTCGGTGCTCACCGTCAAGGACATCGTCGCGACGATCAAGTACCTCGTGTCGCTGCACGCCGAGCGCACCACGATGGACGGCATCCGTGACGGCGAGCCGGTCCAGCTCCGCCTCGACGTGGACGACATCGACCACTTCGGCAACCGTCGCATCCGCGCCGTCGGCGAGCTCATCCAGAACCAGGTCCGCACGGGTCTGTCCCGCATGGAGCGCGTCGTCCGCGAGCGCATGACCACGCAGGACATCGAGGCCATCACGCCGCAGACGCTCATCAACGTGCGTCCCGTCGTCGCCGCGATCAAGGAGTTCTTCGGGACCAGCCAGCTGTCGCAGTTCATGGACCAGAACAACCCGCTCGCGGGCCTGACGCACAAGCGGCGTCTGTCGGCCCTCGGCCCGGGTGGTCTGTCCCGTGAGCGTGCCGGCGTCGAGGTCCGCGACGTCCACCCGTCGCACTACGGCCGCATGTGCCCGATCGAGACCCCGGAAGGCCCGAACATCGGCCTGATCGGTTCGCTCGCGTCGTTCGGTCGGATCAACTCCTTCGGCTTCATCGAGACCCCGTACCGCCGGGTCGTGAACGGTCAGGTCACCACGACCATCGACTACCTCACGGCCTCGGAAGAGGACGACTTCGTCGTCGCGCAGGCCAACGCCCCGCTGACGGACGACTTCCACTTCCAGGACGACAAGGTGCTCGTCCGCAAGAAGGGCGGGGAGGTCGAGCTCGTCGGCAAGGACGAGGTCGACTACATGGACGTCTCGCCGCGCCAGATGGTGTCGGTCGCGACCTCGCTCATCCCGTTCCTCGAGCACGACGACGCGAACCGCGCCCTCATGGGTGCGAACATGCAGCGCCAGGCCGTGCCGCTCCTCCGCTCCGAGTCGCCGCTCGTCGGCACCGGCATGGAGGGCTACACCGCCATCGACGCCGGTGACGTCGTCACCGCCGACAAGGCGGGCGTCGTCTCCGAGGTCTCGGCCGACGCCGTGACCCTGCAGCTCGACGAGGGCGGCACGCAGACCTACTACCTGCGCAAGTTCGACCGCTCGAACCAGGGCACCAGCTACAACCACCGCGTGATCGTCAGCGCCGGTGAGCGTGTGGAGCAGGGCGAGGTCATCGCCGACGGCCCCGCGACGGAGAACGGCGAGCTCGCGCTCGGCAAGAACCTCCTCGTCGCGTTCATGCCGTGGGAGGGCTACAACTACGAGGACGCGATGATCCTGTCGCAGAACCTCGTGAAGGACGACACGCTCTCCTCGATCCACATCGAGGAGTACGAGGTCGACGCCCGCGACACGAAGCTCGGGAAAGAGGAGATCACCCGCGACCTCCCGAACGTCAGCCCGGACCTCCTGGCCGACCTCGACGAGCGCGGCATCATCCGGATCGGTGCCGAGGTCCGCCCCGGCGACATCCTGGTCGGCAAGGTCACGCCGAAGGGCGAGACCGAGCTGAGTGCCGAGGAGCGCCTGCTCCGTGCCATCTTCAACGAGAAGTCGCGCGAAGTCCGCGACACCTCGCTCAAGGTGCCCCACGGTGAAGAGGGCACGATCATCGGCGTCAAGGTGTTCGACTCGCAGGACGGCGACGACGAGCTCGGCTCGGGCGTCAACCAGCGCGTGGTCGTCTACATCGCCCAGAAGCGCAAGATCACCGCGGGTGACAAGCTCGCCGGCCGCCACGGCAACAAGGGCGTCATCTCGACGATCCTTCCCGTGGAGGACATGCCCTTCCTCGCGGACGGCACCCCGGTCGACATCGTCCTCAACCCGCTCGGCGTCCCCGGCCGCATGAACTTCGGCCAGGTCCTCGAGATCCACCTCGGGTGGCTCGCGAAGCAGGGCTGGAACGTCGAGGGCATCCAGGAGTGGGCCTCCGCCCTGCCCGAGGCCGCGCACAGCGCAGCCCCCGGCACGAAGGTCGCCACCCCGGTGTTCGACGGTGCGTACGAGCGCGAGATCGAGGGCCTCCTCGACTCCACGCTCCCGAACCGTGACGGCGAGCGCCTGATCGGTTCCTCGGGCAAGGCGCAGCTCTTCGACGGTCGCTCCGGCGAGCCGTTCCCGGAGCCCGTCTCGGTCGGCTACATGTACATCCTGAAGCTGCACCACCTGGTCGACGACAAGATCCACGCCCGTTCGACCGGCCCGTACTCGATGATCACGCAGCAGCCGCTGGGTGGGAAGGCGCAGTTCGGTGGACAGCGCTTCGGTGAGATGGAGGTGTGGGCGCTCGAGGCATACGGTGCCGCGTACGCCCTCCAGGAGCTCCTGACGATCAAGTCCGACGACATCCTCGGCCGCGTGAAGGTCTACGAGGCGATCGTCAAGGGCGAGAACATCCAGGAGCCCGGCATCCCGGAGTCGTTCAAGGTCCTCATGAAGGAGATGCAGTCGCTCTGCCTGAACGTCGAGGTCCTCTCGGCGGACGGCCAGGCGGTCAGCCTCCGCGACACGGACGACGAGGTCTTCCGTGCCGCTGAAGAGCTCGGCATCAACATCTCCTCGCGGTTCGAGTCGTCGTCCGTCGACGACATCTGATCCCTCCCGTACCGAACACGTTTCGAACTCAGCAAGAGAGAAGAACATTGCTCGAAGCAACTTCCTTTGATGCCATTCGGATCGGTCTCGCGACCGCCGAGGACATCCGCCAGTGGTCGTACGGCGAGGTCAAGAAGCCGGAGACCATCAACTACCGCACCCTGAAGCCCGAGAAGGACGGTCTGTTCGGCGAGCAGATCTTCGGTCCCTCCCGCGACTGGGAGTGCGCCTGTGGCAAGTACAAGCGTGTCCGCTTCAAGGGCATCGTCTGCGAGCGCTGCGGCGTCGAGGTCACCAAGTCCTCGGTCCGCCGTGAGCGCATGGGCCACATCGAGCTCGCCGCGCCCGTCACGCACATCTGGTACTTCAAGGGCGTCCCGTCGCGCCTGGGCTACCTGCTGGACATGGCGCCGAAGGACCTCGAGAAGGTCATCTACTTCGCCGCGTACATGATCATCAGCATCGACGAGGAGGGCCGTCACGCCGACATGCCCGGCCTCGAGAACGAGATGCGCCTCGAGATCAAGAACCTCGAGAACCAGCGCGACTCGATCATCGCCGACCGCCTCAAGAAGCTCGAGGACGACCTCGCAGCCCTTGAAGAGGAGGGCGCCAAGGCCGACGTGAAGCGCCGGACCAAGGACACCGCCGAGAAGGAGATGTCCCAGGTCCGCAAGTCCTTCGACGAGGACATCACCCGCCTCGAGCGCGTGTGGGAGGACTTCCGCAACCTCAAGGTGGGCGACCTCAAGCCCGAGGACGCCGTCTTCCACGAGCTCCAGGACCGCTTCGGGATCTACTTCGACGCCTACATGGGCGCCGAGGCGATCAAGCTGCGGCTCGAGGCCTTCGACCTGGCCGCCGAGGCCGAGGCGCTGCGTCTGCAGATCGCCGAGGGCAAGGGCCAGAAGAAGATCCGCGCGATCAAGCGCCTGCGCGTCGTCAGCTCCTTCCTCGCCACCGGCAACTCGCCGGCCGCGATGGTGCTCGACGTCGTGCCGGTCATCCCGCCGGAGCTCCGCCCGATGGTGCAGCTCGACGGTGGCCGCTTCGCCACGTCGGACCTCAACGACCTCTACCGTCGTGTGATCAACCGCAACAACCGTCTCCGCCGCCTGCTCGACCTCGGTGCCCCCCGAGATCATCGTGAACAACGAGAAGCGCATGCTGCAGGAAGCGGTCGACGCGCTGTTCGACAACGGTCGCCGTGGACGTCCGGTCACGGGTACCGGCAACCGCGCCCTGAAGTCCCTGAGCGACATGCTCAAGGGCAAGCAGGGTCGTTTCCGCCAGAACCTGCTCGGCAAGCGCGTCGACTACTCGGGCCGTTCGGTCATCATCGTCGGCCCGCAGCTCAAGCTCCACCAGTGCGGTCTGCCCAAGCAGATGGCGCTCGAGCTGTTCAAGCCGTTCGTCATCAAGCGCCTGATCGACCTGTCGCACGCGCAGAACATCAAGTCGGCCAAGCGCATGGTCGAGCGTTCGCGCGCCCAGGTGTGGGACGTGCTCGAGGAGATCATCCGCGAGCGCCCCGTGCTGCTGAACCGTGCGCCCACGCTGCACCGTCTCGGCATCCAGGCGTTCGAGCCGCAGCTCGTCGAGGGCAAGGCCATCCAGCTCCACCCGCTGGTCTGTGCTGCGTTCAACGCGGACTTCGACGGTGACCAGATGGCCGTGCACCTGCCGCTGTCGGTCGAGGCCCAGGCCGAGGCCCGCATCCTGATGCTCGCCTCGAACAACATCCTCAAGCCGTCCGACGGCCGTCCGGTGACCCTGCCCGCGCAGGACATGATCATCGGTCTGCACCACCTGACGACCGTCCGTGAGGGCGCCGTGGGTGAGGGCCGGGCGTTCTCCTCCGTCGCCGAGGCGATCCTCGCGAAGGACCAGAACACGCTGCACCTCAACGCGATGGTGAAGATCCGCATGACGGGTGTCCACTTCGCCGAGGGTGAGGCGCCGGAGGGCTACGAGGTCGGTCAGCCGATCCTCCTCGAGACCACCCTGGGCCGTGCGCTCTTCAACGAGACCCTGCCGGCGGACTACCCGTTCGTCCAGCGGGTCACCGACAAGGGCACGCTCTCCGCGATCGTCAACGACCTCGCCGAGCGCTACTCCAAGACCGAGACGGCCGCTGCGCTCGACCGGATCAAGGACGCCGGCTTCTACTGGGGCACCCGCTCCGGTGTGACCGTCGCCCTGTCGGACGTCGTGACGCCTCCTCGCAAGAAGGAGATCATCGCGGGCTACGAGGTCCAGGCCGCCAAGGTGCAGGGCGAGTTCGACAAGGGTCTGATCACCGACTCCGAGCGTCGCGCCGACCTGATCAAGATCTGGACCGAGGCCACGAACGAGATCGCGCAGGAGATGCGCGACAACTTCCCGGTCGACAACACCATCAACCGCATGGTGTCGTCCGGTGCTCGTGGTAACTGGCTGCAGGTGCGCAACATCGCCGGTATGCGTGGTCTGGTGAACAACCCGAAGGGCGAGATCATCGCCCGCCCGATCATCAACTCGTACCGCGAGGGCCTGACCGTGGCGGAGTACTTCATCGCCACGCACGGTGCTCGCAAGGGTCTGGCGGACACGGCACTCCGTACCGCTGACTCGGGCTACCTGACCCGTCGTCTCGTGGACGTGTCGCAGGACGTCATCATCCGTGAGGACGACTGCGGGACGACCCGTGGCCTCGAGCTGCCGATCGCGACGGTCGGTGCTGACGGCGGGCTCGTCCGCGACCCGCGCGTCGAGAACACCGTCTACTCGCGCACCCTCGCGACCGAGGCCGTCGACGCCTCGGGCACCGTGGTGGCCGAGGCCGGCGAGGACGTCGGTGACGTCCTCCTCGACAAGCTGCTCGCTGCCGGTGTCGAGAGCATCAAGGTGCGCTCGGTCCTGACCTGCGAGTCGGCCGTCGGTGTCTGCGCGCAGTGCTACGGCCGCTCGCTCGCCACGGGCAACCTGGTCGACATCGGTGAGGCGGTCGGCATCATCGCCGCCCAGTCCATCGGTGAGCCCGGTACCCAGCTGACGATGCGTACCTTCCACACGGGTGGTTCGGCCTCGGCCGACGACATCACGCAGGGTCTGCCCCGCGTGACCGAGCTCTTCGAGGCCCGCACCCCGAAGGGCGCGTCCCCGATCGCCGAGGCCCCCCGGCCGCGCCACGATCGAGGACACGGACAAGGGTCGTCGGATCATCCTCACGCCGGACAACGGCGACGAGCCGTTCATCTACCCGGTGCTCAAGCGTGCGACCCTCCTCATCGAGGACGGGCAGCACGTCGAGCTCGGCGAGCAGTTCATCGCCGGCACCGTCGACCCGAAGGAAGTCCTCCGGGTCAAGGGTGTCCGTGAGGTCCAGAAGCACCTGGTCAACGGTGTGCAGGACGTGTACGGCTCGCAGGGTGTGCCGATCCACGACAAGCACATCGAGGTCATCGTCCGCCAGATGCTCCGCAAGGTCACCGTCGTCGACCACGCCGACACCGACCTGCTGCCGGGTGAGCTCGTCGACCGGTCGCGCTACAACGCGATCAACCGGGCGGCGCTGCAGGAGGGTCGCAAGACCGCCTCGGCTCGCCAGGAGGTCATGGGCATCACGAAGGCGTCCCTCGCGACCGAGTCGTGGCTGTCCGCCGCGTCCTTCCAGGAGACCACCCGCGTCCTGACGCAGGCGGCCATGGAGGGCAAGCAGGACCAGCTCGTCGGCCTCAAGGAGAACGTCATCATCGGGAAGCTCATCCCCGCCGGGACGGGCCTCAGCCGGTACCGCGACGTGGACGTGAACGCGACGGAGGAAGCGAAGGCGGAGCGGTACCCGAACCGCATCTTCGCGGACGACTCGTCGTTCTCGGACGCCGACCTGAGCTTCGTCGACTTCGACAGCTTCTCGTCGGACGACTTCACGCCGGGCACGTACAACTGAACCGAGTGACCCCCAGGAAGGGCCCCGCATCCGTCAGGATGCGGGGCCCTTCCCCGTTGTGGGCGGAGCCCGTTGTGGGCGGAGCCCGTTGTGGGCGGAGCCCGTTGTGGGCGGAGCCGGACGGGAGGCCCGGGGCGGCCCCGTCACGGGCCTCCCGGCCTGCCGTCTGGATTCCTAGACGGGGCGGTCGGCGCCGCTGTCGCGGCCGCCGGATCCGCGCCCGCGCTCGTCGGCGAGCGAGTACAGGTTGAGGACGTTGCCGTCCGGGTCGCGGACGTCGAACCAGTCGACCGCACCGTCGACACACTCGACCGGACCCACGTCGATGCCGAGCGCGGCGATCCGGGCGTGCTGGGCGGCCACGTCGTCGACGCCGAAGCGGACGGTCGCCGGGTTCTCGTCGGCATCGGGGTCCTCGAGGAGCTGGATCCAGATCCCGCCGACCTCGTACTCGGCGACGCCCTCGGTCGGTTCGAGGTCCGGCTCGAGTCGTTCGAACACCGCGCCGTACCAGAGGCAGGACGCCTCGAGGTCGGTGACGGGCAGCCCCACGGTCACGCTCGTGATGTCCATGCCTCATCATGGTCCCTGCTCACCGGGCGCGTCGAGGGGTCGCGACTTCCCCGCCACAGCCGGTCCTGCGCGCCGGCCGTGCACAGGAGGATCCGTTCGGGAACGCGACGCGATCGGTGGGGCTGATGCTGTCGGTCATGCGCGTTCGCCGTCACCTCGATACCCGTCGGTACCCCTGTTCTGGGTCCAGCAACAACTCCTCCGCCCCCTCCTTCTGGGACTGCTCCGGGAGCGTGCCCGGACGTAGCGTGGACGAGCGTCGTACCCCTGGCGGCGCGCATCGAACCACGCCGCTTCGGCGCGCCCGGCAGCAAGGAGGTACAGGGCTCATGGCAACCCTGTCCGAGATCCTCATCCTCAACGGTGCGCTCCCGATCGAGTACCTCGACGCCATGACCGGCCACGAGGACGTCGACGAGCAGGCGATCCGCTCGCTGGTCGAACAGGGCGTGGTGAGCGAGGCGCAGTACATCACCGCGCGCGCCGCCTCGCACAACTCGAAGACCGTCCCGCTCACCGACTACCCGGTCGACGGCACCGCGGTCTCGGTGCTGCCCGCACCGCTCTGCCGCCGGCACTCGGTCCTCGGGATCGGGTTCGAGGGGGGAGACCCTCGTGCTCGCCATGGTGAACCCGGCGAACGTCCTGGCGATCGACGACGCCCGCGCGGCCTCCGGTCGCCCGATCAAGCCCCTGCAGGTCGACGAGCGCGACCTGCTCGCCGCGTTCGACCGGTACCTCCGTGCCGACGACGAGCTCAACGACCTCACCTCCTCGCTCGAGGAAGAGGCCTCGCGCTCGAACGAGCAGCAGGCGGACATCGGCGACGGCTCCCTGGACGACGTGCCGATCGTGCGCTTCGTGAACCTGCTCGTGTCCCAGGCGATCCAGGACCACGCGTCCGACATCCACATCGAGCCCGGCGAGCACGAGGTCCGGGTCCGCTACCGCATCGACGGCGTGCTGCACGAGATGACCCCGGCGCCGAAGAACATCCAGAACGGCGTCATCAGCCGGCTCAAGATCATGAGCGACATCGACATCGCCGAGCGTCGGAAGCCGCAGGACGGCCGTATGTCCGTGCGGCACGGTGGTCGGCAGATCGACCTGCGCGTGGCGACCCTGCCGACCGTGTGGGGCGAGAAGGTCGTCATGCGGATCCTCGACAACACGAACACGTCGTTGACCCTCAAGGACCTCAACCTGCTCGACCGCAACGCGGCGGCGTACCAGAAGTCCTACTCGAAGCCGTACGGCATGATCCTGGTCACCGGCCCGACCGGTTCCGGCAAGTCCACGACGCTGTACACGACGCTGAACGCCGTCGCGAAGCCGGAGATCAACGTCATCACGGTCGAGGACCCGGTCGAGTACCGGATGGCCGGCGTCAACCAGGTGCAGGTCAACCCGAAGGCCGGCCTGACGTTCGCGTCCGCCCTCCGCAGCATCCTCCGGTCCGACCCGGACGTCGTGCTCCTCGGTGAGATCCGCGACCACGAGACCGCGCAGATCGCGATCGAGGCGTCCCTCACCGGCCACCTCGTGCTCTCCACCCTGCACACGAACGACGCCCCCCTCGGCCGTCACCCGCCTCACCGAGATGGACATCGAACCGTTCCTGGTCGGGTCCGCCCTCGACTGCGTCGTCGCCCAACGCCTCGCACGCAAGCTCTGCGACCGCTGCAAGGTGCCCGCCGTGTACGAGGCCGAGCAGCTGCACGCCCTCGGGTTCCTCGACGCGCCCGACGCCGCCGTCCCGGACTTCTTCGCTCCCCTCGGCTGCGCCGTGTGCTCGAACACCGGGTACCGCGGGCGCATCGCACTGCACGAGGTGATGACCGTCACGGAGGAGATCGAGCGGCTCGCCGTCGCCCGTGCCTCGAGCGCGGAGATCGGCCGTGTCGCCCAGCAGCAGGGCATGCTCACCCTCCGGATGGACGGGTGGGAGAAGGTCAAGCTCGGACTCACGAGCGTCGACGAGATCCTGCGCGTGGTCGCGTAGCCCCTGGAGGACGAGCAGATGACCGAGTCCGTCTACGACGTGACGCCCGCCAGCGACGAGCCGGTGGCCGGCTGGCACCCCGGGACGCCCGGCATGCCCGGTGTCGAGGTCGGCGGTCGCCGTGCCGCACGCCTCGCGCAGGCCGCGCAGGCGGCACCGACCTCGTACCCGCCCGCCGCGGCAGCCGGGCCGTCGGCGGCCGTCTACGACCTCGGCGACGACCTGACCGCGTGGTCCGCGCCGGTCGGGCAGCCCGTCGCCGTCCCCGTCGCGCAGCCGCAGGCCGTGCCGGCGACCCCGCCGGCCGCGGTCCCGCCGTCGACCGCCACCTACGGGTACGACCCGTACCAGGTGACCGAGCGCTTGCCGGTGGCGCCCGCGGCCGCGACCACGAGCCTCCCGAGCGTCGCGCCGCACGCGCCGACCCAGGTGGTCACGCCGACCGGCAGCCCCGAGATCAACTTCACCCGCCACGCGCGCGAGGTGGCCGACTCCGACCTCATCACCGCCCTCGCGCAGGTCGTCTACCAGGGCGCATCGGACCTGCACGTGACCGCGGACGCCCCGCCGACCGTGCGGGTCGACGGGTCGCTCCGACCCGCCGTGCCGGGAGGCCCGTGGGCCCGCAACAAGGTCATCGCCGCCCTCAAGACGCTCCTGTCGGGCGACCAGGCCGCGCAGTTCGACCAGGAGCAGGAACTCGACTTCGCGTACTCGCTGTCGCCGGAGTACCGCTTCCGCGTGAACTTCTACCAGCAGCGCGGCAACTGGGGGAGCGGCCTTCCGCATCATCCCCACGAAGATCAAGACGCTGAAGCAGCTCGGGATCCCCGAGCACGTCGGGGAGTTCTCGAAGCTGTCCCGCGGGCTCGTCCTCGTCACCGGGCCGACCGGCTCGGGCAAGTCCACGACGCTCGCCGCGCTCATCGACCTCGTCAACGAGACCCGCGCCGACCACATCGTCACGGTCGAGGACCCGATCGAGTTCATGCACGAGCACAAGAAGGCGATCATCAACCAGCGGGAGGTCGGGGCGGACACCCACTCCTTCGCCCGCGCGCTCAAGCACGTCCTCCGCCAGGACCCGGACGTCATCCTCATCGGCGAGCTCCGCGACCTCGAGACGATCTCGGTCGCGCTGACCGCCGCCGAGACCGGCCACCTCGTCTTCGCGACCCTGCACACGCAGAGCGCTCCCGGCACGATCGACCGCGTCATCGACGTCTTCCCACCGCACCAGCAGGGGCAGATCCGCACGCAGCTCGCGGCGACGCTCGAAGGCGTCGTCTGCCAGACCCTCGTCCCGAAGGCGAACGGCACCGGGCGCATCGTGTCCACCGAGATCATGAAGACCACCCCCCGCCATCGGCAACCTCATCCGCGAGGGCAAGACGTACCAGATCACCTCGGCAATGCAGGCGGGGCGGGACGCGGGCATGCACACCATGGACCAGGACCTGGCCGAACTGGTCAACGTCGGCACCATCACCCGCAAGGCGGCGCTCGAGAAGGTCCACGACCTCGAGGGCTTCGACCGGCTGGTGCAGCGCGTCGAATCACCGTCCGACGCGTCCGCCGACGCGATCGCCGCGAGCGGGATCGACTTCGGCGACAAGTTCTCCGGAGGTTACTGATGTCCCTCGCGTTCGACTACCGGGGCCGCGACGGCTCCGGCAAGCTCGTCAAGGGTCGGCTCGACGCCGCCTCCGAGGGGGGCCGTCGTCCAGCGGCTCCGGGGGGATGGGCGTCTCGCCGATCGCGATCACCGAGGCCAAGGCCGGCACGGGCCTGCAGACCGAGATCAAGATCCCCGGCTTCGAGAAAGGCGTCGGCCTCAAGGACCTCGCGGTCATGGCGCGGCAGGCGTCGACGATGCTGTCGTCGGGGTTGTCCCTGCTGAAGACGCTCGGGATCCTCGCGGACCAGACCGAGAACAAGAAACTCAAGGGCATCCTCCAGAAGGTCCGCGACGAGGTCGAGCAGGGTGTCTCCTTCTCGGACGCCGTTGGTCGCTACGAGGCCGACTTCCCGCCGATCATGATCAACATGATCCGCGCGGGGGGAGACCGGCGGGTTCCTCGACCAGGCGATGGACTCGATCGCGACGAACTTCGAGAAGGAGCACAAGCTCCGCACGACGATCAAGTCGGCCATGACCTACCCGGTCGTCGTGCTCATCATGTCGCTCGCCGCGGTGGCGATCATGCTGATCTTCATCGTGCCGATCTTCCAGGACATGTTCTCCAACCTGGGGGGGGAACCCTCCCGCTGCCGACGATGCTGCTCGTCTACGCGTCCCGCTCGATGAAGTTCGTCTTGCCGGTCCTCATCCCGTTGGTGATCGTGGCCTGGCTCTGGTGGCGCGCCAACAAGAACTCGGTGAGGGTTCGCTCGTTCTTCGACCCGATCAAGCTCCGCGTGCCGGTGTTCGGCGCGTTGAACCGGAAGATCGTCATCGCCCGGTTCTCCCGTAATCTCTCGAACATGATCGCCGCGGGCGTGCCGATCCTCCAGGGCCTGCAGATCGCCGGTCAGGTCTCCGGGAACATCGTCATCGAGAATGCAACTGCGCGCGTTTCCGAATCGGTACGGAAAGGCACGACGATCGCCGAACCGCTCGCCGAGGAAGATATCTTCCCGAGCATGGTGGCGCAGATGGTCTCCGTCGGTGAAGACGCTGGTTCCCTCGAGGTCATGCTCGAGAAGATCGCGGTGTTCTACGACGCGGAAGTCGAAGCGACGACCGAGGCGCTGACGTCCCTGATCGAGCCACTCCTGATCGCGTTCCTCGGCGTCGTCGTCGGCGGCATGATCGTCGCGCTCTACCTGCCGATCTTCCAGATCACCACCCTGGTCAAGTAGGCAGGGCGCTTTTCATGACCCCCCGATCGTGGGGAAGTCAGGTCATTCTTGACCCCGGTAGTGGGGGGTGTTTCCCTGCACTTTGACCCCCCGTTCTCGGGATTATGGCCGAGAAATCCGCTCAATACGATGGATGACGGCGGCAGCACGGCCCCGAATGATTTCTCCTCACATTCTCAATCGATTGGAAATGCAATGTACTTTGCACTCCTGGGCAAGCTGAACGCTCGCCGGCAGAACCTCGCCGCTGACAAGGAAAAGGGCTTCACGCTCATCGAGCTCCTCGTCGTGGTCATCATCATCGGCATCCTCGCCGCGATCGCCATCCCGGTGTACGTGGGTGTGCAGAACAACGCGAAGGAGTCCGCGGCGAAGTCGGACCTGACGAACGCCAAGACCGCCGTCGTGACGTACTTCACGCAGAACAACAAGAACCCCGCGAACCTCACGTCGCTGTCGGAACAGGGCTACCCGAACCCGACGTCCACCTACACGACTCCGGGTACCGCTCCCGCCTTCGTCTCGGGCGCCAACGGCACGGACGGCAAGTTCTGCCTGAAGGCGGTCAGCAACAACAACAAGTCGTTCTACGTGACGCAGGACAGCGGCGTCTCCGAGACCGTCTGCTCCTGATCTGATCCGCGGCGGCGGGCTCGCGACCTCCCGGGTCCGAGCCCGCCGCCGTTCCACTGCCCGCGACCCGAAGGGAGACGACGATGCGGCGCATCAGTTTCCTCCTCCAGTCGGCGCGCGAGCGGCAGGACGGCTTCACCATCATCGAGGTGATGGTCGCGATGACCGTGTTCGCGATGATCGCAGCAGGGGTCGCCGCGGGCATCGTCTCGAGCATCTACCTGACGCAGGACAATCGCTCGCGCGAGGCTGCGCTCAACCTCGCCACGCAGGAGATCGACCGGGTGCGGAGCGTCAAGGACGTCTTCACCGTGACCAACTCGTCGAGTCCGGCGCAGGTCGGTGGGCAGCAGTACACCGTCACCCGATCGGTGAACTGGATCACGTCCACGGGCTCCGACAACACATGCGGAGCGGGAGACGGTGTCCTCGCCTACAAGCGCGTCAACGTCCAGGTCGCGTGGTCGAACGGAACGTCGAGCAAGCAGCGGTCCGTCGACATCGACACGCTGGTCGCGCCACCGACATCGGTCGCGAGCAACACGAGTTCGACGATCGTCATCGCTGTCTCGACGGCGAACGGTGCGCCCAACACCGATGCGACGGTCACCGTCAGGCCGGTGGGAGGCGGTGCTGCGCTCCCGCCCGAGCAACCGGCTCCGACCGACGCCAACGGGTGCTCCTACGCCGTCGACGTGAAGCCGGGGACCTACGAGGTCTCGGTCTCGAAGAGCGGGAACACCGACGAGGACTTCGCTTCCACCGCGTCGAAGCAGGTCGCCACCGTCGCTGGCAGTGTGGCCAGCCAGTCGTTCGTGCTCGACCAGCCGGCATCGGTCACGCTGCAGTACGCGGCGAACGCCAGGGCCGGGAGCAACCCGAAACTGCCGAGCGGTCTTTCCGCGTCCTTCGTCCGCGGTCAGACGGTGACGACGGTGACGTCCTCGCAGACGAGGGTGTTCCCCTACGGCTACGACGTCTACGCGGGCAAGTACGACAAGAGGACGTGCGCCAACGTCAACCCCTTGGCGTGGTCGATCCCCACGACGTCGAACCTCATGGTGGACGCGGCGAGTGTCCCCACCGGGGTCGGCGGTGTCGCGGGTGACTCCAGCACGGTCAAGATCCCGATGGGCCTGATCGACGTGAAGCTCGTGGGCTCCGACACCGTCCTGGTCGCGACGCCGACTCCCGGGCCGGGCACCGCGAACGACCCCGGGTGCACGACCCAACCGGCAACCACCTACACCTTCACCGGGCTGGATTCGAGGACCGCGACGACCATCGCCCTGCCGTACGGGGCCTTCCAGTTCAAGGAGGGGGACGTCCGCGGCAGCGCTCGGGCCGAACACTCCCGTCTTCGCCGCTTCCGCCGGAGCGACGAACGTCAACGTGACGGTCTCCGGACGCACGGTGCTCTTCGATCCCCGGACGAAGGGTGCACCGTGACGCGGCGGTGGAGGGAGCTGCGTCGACGGTTGCTCGCCGAGGAGCGCGGCATCAGTCTCGTCGAACTCATCGTGGCCATGACCCTCAGCATCCTCATCCTGACGGTCGCAGGGTCCTTCCTCGTGTCGGCGCAACGCGCGTCGGTGACGGCTCGAGCGGTCAACGACAACACGCGTACGGCAGCAGCAGCGATGAACGAGATGACCCGGATCCTGCGATCGGCGACGAACAACGCGGTGTCGACGGGTGACGAACCGCAGTACGCCTTCCAGTACGCGAGTGCGACCAGCGTCCGCTTCTTTTCCTACGTCAACACGGACTCGACGGCGTCGCGGCCCGTGCTGGTGCAGCTCACGCTGGATCCGGTCCGACGATCGATCACCGAGACGAAGTGGGCGGGCACCCAGGTGGGTGCGAGTGATTACTACACCTTCCCCCCTGGCGTCGACGCCGTCCTTGAGTGCGACGCCCGTGTCGACCCGCACGCTGGCGACGTCGGTCGTGTCCACGAGGGCCTTCACGTTCACCAACGCGGCAGGCGCTCCGCTCGGTTCGATCGACGCCCCCCCCTCAGTGCAACCGACCTGACCAACGTCCGACGCGTTGCGATCACCATCACCGCGGGGACGGACGTGTCCGACCGCCGCGCAACGACGTTGACGAACAGCGTCAGCCTCGCGAACCTCTGATCGGAGCCTCATCGTGATCCGGATCCTCCATACGCTGCGTGCTCGCGACGACGAGCGCGGCGTCGCACTCGTCGCGGTCGTCGGCGTGGGCATGGTGGTCATGATGCTCGTCGCGACGCTCGTCGCGGTCTCGTCGAGCGGAGCGCGACTCACCACGAACGACCGGGACTGGGCACGTGCCGCAGCCGCGGCGTACGCGGGCATCGCGGACTACCAGGCCCGTCTCAACGCGGACAACTCGTACGGGACCCACGGCGAGGAGGCCGCTCCGTTCAGCAGGGACAGCGGGAGCAAGTTCTCCGACGGCCCCGGTGGCAATCCGGCCTTCGGGTACCGGCCCGAAGACCGTTGGGTGGACGTTCCCGGGCGCGACGGCACTCCGAGTGGTGGCTCCTACCGGTACGCGGTCGACAACTCGAAGCTCACGTCGCAGGGCGCCATCCGTGTGCAGTCGACGGGGCGGGCTGGTTCGACGACACGGACGTTCATCGCGAACGTCCGACCGGACGGCTTCTCGAACTACCTGTACTTCACGAACTACGAGTCGCAGGACCCCTCCGTGAGCAACGAGACGGTCAACTCCACCTGCGGCGGCCAGCAGTGCAAGGTCCCCTGCACCAGCGAGTACCGGCCGTTCGCCGTCGGGACCACCTGCCAGTACATCCAGTTCGCGGCACGGGACCTGCTCGAAGGCCCGGTGCGGTCGAACGACCAGTTCCGGATCTGCGGCGCGACCTTCCAGGGCACCGTGCAGAGCGTGTACGGCTGGACCAAGGCAGGGTGCACCGGTACGACGCCGACCTTCGCGAGCAACCCCACGACGAGTTCGACGCTCACGCCGCCGGCCACCATCGCGGATCTCCGCGACTACACGCGCGAGGACCTCCGGTCGACGACGGACACGCCCGAGGGCCCGGGCTGCCTCTACACCGGTCCCACGAAGATCACCTTCCTCGGCGGGGGGGAAGGCCAACATCGTCTCGCCGATGACCGTGAAGACGTGGGTGAAGGGAGCAGCCGAACAAGCGGGCGGCTTCCTGACGGGAGGCAGCCAGCCAGCCCGTTGCGGGGACGTCGACCAGCTGCACACCCCCGCCGGCGCGACGATCGACATCCCGAAGAACAACCTCATCTACGTGCAGAACGAACCGGCCGTCCGGTCGCGCGGCGGCCAGGACCCCAATCTCTGGAGCAGCTCGGAGTACAAGCGGGAGTCCACCGCGTGTGACGTCACGACGCGCGCCAGCACGGCCACGTCGCTGCCGTCGAACGGGGTGGGGTTCCCCGAAGTCGGCAGCACCAACGAAGCAGACCCGACAGCGGGCCTCGGCAACACCGTGACCGATCCGTACGGTTGCGACAACGGTGACGTCTTCGTGAAGGGCACGGTGGACAAAGCGGTGACCGTCGCTGCGGAGAACTACCTGTACGTCACCGGCGACATCACCTACCCCGCGACCCGGTCGGCGTCGACGGTCCTCGGGCTGATCGGACAGCGTGCAGTGTGGGTCTGGAACCCCGTCAACCAGGCCAGGCAGCCCTACAAGCCGGCCAACCGCCGGATCGACGCGGCGATCCTCGCGAACGACGGCACGTTCGCGGTGCAGAACTACACGCTCGGGTCCTCCCGGGGAACGCTGACCGTGAACGGATCGATCGCGCAGAACTTCCGTGGGGCGGTGGGGACCGGGAGCGGGGCGAGCGGGTACTTCAAGGACTACGCCTACGACCCGTCCCTCGCCACGTACACCCCACCGAAGTTCCCACAACCGACGATCACGACCTACCGCGTCGCGACGCAGCTCGAGTCCCGCACCGCCTACACCGCATCGGGGGGCAGCGGTACCGTGACGATCTCGGCAGCCGCTCCTGTCCTGGTCGTGCTCGTCGGTGTCCTGGGCATCGTCGTGGGGTCGTTCCTGAACGTGGTCGTCCACCGCGTCCCCGCCGGACTCTCCGTCGTCCGGCCGGCCAGCGCGTGCCCGCGGTGTGGGCACGCGATCCGTCGTCGCGACAACGTGCCCGTCCTGTCGTGGCTCGCACTGCGGGGGGCGTTGCCGGGACTGCGGCGTCCGTATCCCGAAGCGGTACCCACTGGTCGAGGCGGCGACGGGCGGGCTCTTCGTGGTCGTCACGCTCCTCTTCCTCACCGCGCCCTGGTCGCCTGCGACCGGTGGCGCAACGGGAGCGTCAGCGGACGTCCACGTGCTCGTCGTGCTCGTCGCGTACCTGTACCTGATGGCGATCAGCCTGGCGCTCGCGCTCATCGACCTCGACACCCACACATTGCCGAACCGGATCGTGCTGCCGGCCTCCGTGGTGATGCCGGTGCTGTTGCTCACGGCATCCGTCCTGTCCGGCGACTGGGCAGCGTTGGGGCGGGGCGCGGTCGGAGCGGTGGTCCTCGGCGGGGCCTACCTGGGACTCGCCGTGGCGGTGCCCGGCGGTATGGGGTTCGGGGACGTGAAACTCGCCGTCGTGCTCGGGCTCGCCCTGGCGTACCTCGGATGGGGACCCCTCGCAGTGGGTTCTTTCGGCGCGTTCCTCCTCGGCGGTATCTTCGCCATCGCCCTGGTCGCCGTGCGGCGAGCCGGACGGCGGAGCGGGATCCCGTTCGGCCCCTGGATGCTCGTCGGCGCCTGGCTCGGGATCGCGTTCGGTCCACCGCTCTGGGCGATGTACCTCGGGCTCCTCGGGCTCTCGTGATCAGCCCCCCGATCGCGAACCCACCAAGTCCTCCCGGCGTCCCGCCCGGGCATGCACCATCCTCCGCAGAGCTCCTCCGCGGCGGCACGGAAGGAGGCCGTCATGGCCAAGAGCATCGTCGGCGTCGACATCGGCGCGGCTTCGATCCGCGCTGTCGAGGTGCAGGACGCAGACCGGGCGAAGCCGGTGATCCTCCGCTTCGCCGAGGTGCCGGTGCCCGAGGGATCCACGCGGCAGGGAGAGGTGGTCGAGCCCAACACGGTCGCGGCCGCACTCCGTCAGCTGTGGTCCGTCGGGAAGTTCCGGTCGCGCGACGTCGTCCTCGGGATGGGGAACCAGCGCGTGCTCTCCCGTGACCTGACCGTGCCGAAGGCTCCGCTGGCGCAGATCAGGGAATCGCTGCCGTTCCAGGTCCAGGACATGCTGCCGGTCCCGGTCGTGGACGCGATCCTCGACTTCTACCCGACCTCGGAAGGGACGAGCGAGAACGGTCCGACGGTCAGCGGTCTCCTGGTCGCCGCCGTGAAGGACGCGGTCCTCGCGAACGTGCGCGCGGTCCAGACCGCCGGCCTCAACCCGGTCGCGGTCGACCTCATCCCGTTCGCCCTCGCACGCGTCCTCTCGCCATCGCAGCGGAGCGGGACCACGGCCATCGTCGAATGCGGCGGCAACACCACCACGGTCGTGGTCGTCACCGACGGCGTGCCGAAGTTCGTGCGCATCATCCCCACCGGAGGCGAGGACGTGACCCGGCTCCTGGCCGGCCGTCTCGAGGTCCCCGCATCCGCGGCGGAGTCCGTGAAGCGTCACTTCGGCATGGACTCGACCCGTGCGCGGACCCGCGACGACGCCCTTGCGGTCGCCGCGGTCCGGGAGACGGTCGGAGAGCTGCTCGCGAGCCTCCGGAACACGATGAACTACTTCGTGAACACCCACCCGTCCGAGCCCGTCGGCGAGGTCCTGCTGGTCGGCGGTGCGGCTGAGCTGCCGGGCTTCGCGTCGGCGCTCGCGGAGGCCACCGGCTTGCCCGTCCGACGCGGCGAGCCGTTCACCCACGCCGGGCTCGCGAAGTCGATCCGCCCAGAGGACCTCCAGACGCACGGCTCGTCGATCACCGTGGCGTGGGGGCTCGCAGTCGGAGGGAAGGCAGCATGAGCGAGGCGAAGATGAAGCAGCCGCGGTTCGCCGGGGCCCGTGGGCGCTCGAGTGTGAGCCCGGAGCGCCGTGTCGTCGAGGAGACCGCGCAGCGGTCGAAGCGCCAGCCCCGACGAGGGGCCGGCAACGGTCCGGTCGTCGGTGCCCGTCCGCGCGCGGACCTCCTGCCGACCGAGGTGCTGGTCCACCGGCGTGAGCGACGGGTCGTCGGTCGTCTCTGGGCGGGGGGTCGTGGTCGTCGCGGTGGCGGTCGGCATCGGCATCGGAGGCGCTTCCCTCGTGGCGACCCGAGCGACGGACGACCTCGCGAACGCACAGGCGCAGACGCTCTCGCTGCTGCAGCAGCAGGCGCAGTACAAGGAAGTGCGGACGACCGAGTCCTCGACGTCGCTCCTGGAGTCCGCGCAGGCGGTCGGAGGGTCGACCGAGATCGCGTGGGGGGCCGTACCTGCACGAGGTTCGGGCGTCCCTCCCCGAGGGCGTCGTGATCAACGGCGTCGGCGTGGACTCGGCTTCCCCGCTCGAGCCGTACGCGCAGACCGATGCACCCCTGCAGGGCAGGCGGGTCGCCACGCTGACGCTCGACGCGATCAGCCAGACGTTGCCGACCGTGCCGGACTGGCTCGAGTCCGTCCGGTCGTTGGACGGCTTCGTCGACGCGAACGTCAACTCGGTGACGCTCGAGGAGACGAGCGGCCACTACACGGTCAACATGACCATCCACGTCGACGAGCGAGCATTCGACGGCAAGTACCTCCCGCAGAAGAAGGGGGGGAATGACATGACCCGGAACCGCCTCAACATGGTCCTGGCCGTGCTCGCCATGGTGGTGGTCGCGGCTGCGGGCTTCTTCCTCGGCGTGCAACCCCAGCTCAGCCGTGCGGCGACCGACGGTGCCCAGCAGGCGACCGTCGAGCACGAGAACGCGGTGAAGTCCGGCGAGCTCGCCCGCTTGCGGCAGCAGGCGAAAACCCTGCCCGAGATGCGGACGGCACTCGCCGAGTTGCAGGCCTCCGTGCCGTCGTCGGACCGCATGTCGGCGTTCTACGACGAGGTCGACCAGGCAGCGACGACGGCAGGCGTCACGGTCTCGACGATCACCACCTCGGACGCGACCGCCTACATCCCGCCGGTCACCGAGGCGGCGTCGACCGCGACCGACGGGGCCGAGCCGGCGGCGCCGTCCACTACGACCCCCCACGCCGTCCGCATCGGCCACGCCCACGCCGCCGGGCGTCACGACCGACGCGCGGATCACCGGGGAGAACTTCTCCGTCATCCCCGTCACGGTGTCGGTGGACGGCTCGTTCGACCAGGCGATGTCCTTCGCGACCGAGGTGCAGGACCTGTCCCGGCTGTACCTCGTGACGTCGATCACGTCCTCCGCCTCCGAACCGTCGGCGGAGTCCACCGAGACGTCCTCCACGACCTGGAACTTCAGCGGCTACGTCTACGTCCTCGACGTCGACGTCGACGCCGACGCGTCGGCGACGACCGCGGCGTCCGGCGACGCGGGCTGAACCCGACTCCACCGAACGCCCCCCCGGAAGGGGTCCCGCCGCCACGCCGGACCCGCTTCCGCCGGGGCGTTCCGTGCCTCTACGATGCTGCTCGGGCCCGCGCTCGCGGCTGCCCATCTCCCTCTCGGACGTCCCTCGGAACGGGCGTCCCTCGTCGTGCCCGGAGTCGCTCGTGTTGGTCGGTGTCGTGGAGTTCCTCGGCTGGTTCGGGGCCGGAACGGTCCTCGTCGGGTACGTCCTCTTCTCGCTCGGGAAGATCGCGAACGGCCCGGTGTACCAGCTGTTCAACCTGGTCGGTGGCGTCGCGATCGCGGTGAACGTGGCGGCGCACCATGCCGTCCCCTCGACGATCGTGAACAGCATCTGGGCGGCCGTGGCGGCAGTGGTCCTCGCGCGCATGGTCGTCCGCCGCCGACGGGGCACGTCGGCCGGCGTGCAGCCGGCTCCGGAGCTGCACGCGGAACCCCCCGACCACGACGGCGGTCCTGCCGGTGGTCGGCCCGGCCCTCCGCGACCACCAGCCGGAGGCGGACCACCGCTCCGATGCGGACCACCGCTCCGAGGTGAACCACCGCTCTGGGGTGGACCACCGCTCCGAGGCGGACCAGCAGCCGGAGCCCGACCAGCCGGAGACCGGCCACCGGCCCGACGGGCCCCTCGACGAGGCCGCGCCCACGGGCCTCCCGGCCGGCCGCACGACGGGCACGGAGGCCACGAGCACAGACGCCACGAGCACAGACGCCACGGGCACGGACGCCACGGGCACCGCCGCCACGGGCACCGACGCGCCCGCTCCGATGACGGAGACGGTGCCGGTCATCACGGCGACCATCGCCCTCGCGCTCGTCCAGGCGGCACACCAGCAGCACGCGGCCCAGCAGGAGGCCGCGCAGCAGCAGACCACGCAGCCGGAACCCGCCGACGCCCCGTAGCTGCCGGACCCGGACCGACGCGGAGCGCTACGATCGGCGCATGTCCCGGTGGTTGGTGGCGACGATGGCGTCGGTCCTCTTCATCGCGCTCGTCATCGCCGTGACGGGCTTCGAGGCCCTGCTCGCCGACGTCGAGGCGATCCGGCAGCCGGACGCCACCCCCTACCTCGGGCCGGCGATGGTCGTCGGCGCCGGTGTCGCCGTGTTCCTCGCGACCGCGATGGGCGCCCGCGAGGGGAACCCCGTCGTCACCGGACTCGTCGCCGCGGCGACGACGTACCTCGTCATGCTCGGCGTGGGCGCGGTCGGCTACGCCCTCGTCCGGTCCGACGCCGCGGAACTGCTCGTCTTCCCGGCGGGCTACGCCCTCAGTCCGTTCGTGGTCGGTGGGGTCGTCGTGGCGCTCGTCACGGTCGTCGGCGGCATCTCCGCGGTCCGGTGGCAGGGCCCCCGCCCACAGGGGCAGCAGTCGTCGCCGATTCGTCCACAGGACTGACGGGAGGCCCGGCCCGCGTCCGCCGCGTTCGGTACGATTCCGGGACGAGCTGAACGACGGCGCCTTGGGGGGACTCATGACGGACGCACCTGACGACTCGCGGGGCTGGGAATCGGTGCCGGGGGGCAGACACCCTCCGCGGCGACCGTGCGCTGCCCGCGGTGATGACCGCCGGCCCGACCGCGTCTGCCCCGGGGTACGCGGCCGGTCGACCTCGCCGCGGACTCCGGAAGGGTGCGGTGATCGGCATCGTCGCCGGAGCCGCAGCGCTCGTGCTCCTCGTGGTCGCGGGCGGCATCGGGTGGTCGGTCGGGTCGGACAGCCACTCCGCGGACCGCCCCGTGCAGGCGTTCCTGCAGGACGTCGAGGGCGGTCGCCTCACGGACGCGCTCGACGCCGCCGGCATCGACCGCGACGACGACGACGTCCTCCTCACCGACGCCGCCTACGCGCAGGCGAACGACAAGATCACCGCCCACCGGATCACCTCGGTCGACCAGGGCGACGACCGCGCGACCGTGCACGCGCTGCTGACCCAGGCCGGTCGGAGCGTGCCGGCCACGTTCGAACTCGAGCGCACCGGGACGGACTGGGGTGTGTTCCCCGTCTGGGAACTGCAGCCGCCGTCCCTCGGCTCGGTCGAGGTCGTCGTGCAGGGACCGACCGACAGCACCGTCCGGGTCGCCGGAGCGGAGGCGACGACCGGTGACCTCGGCGCGGTCGCACTGCGGGCGTTCCCCGGCTCGTACGAGGTGTCGTCCGAGGGCGGCAAGTGGTTCGCCGCCGATGCCTCGACGGCCGCCGTGCGGGGGTTCGGGACGCCCGGGACCCCGGTCGTGCTCGCCACGACCCTGACGGACGCCGGCCAGCAGGCCGCCACGAAGGCCGTCGACTCCTGGGTGGACGGCTGCGTCGCGGCCCAGACGGCCACGCCCGACGGCTGCAGCTTCTACGCCTACGGGGAGAACCCGGCGAACACCTACACGAACCAGAAGTGGACACTCGACGCCAGGCCGTCGGTCGGCGTCGGCGACTGGTCCTCGAGGGGATGGCTCGTCGAGACCCGCGCTCCGGGGTCGGCGACGTTCACCGCGGAGTTCACCGGTCCGAACGGTCGTGGGACCGCGACGGCCGGGCCGATCGACGTCAACGCGTCCGGCTGGATCACCGGCTTCGGGGACGACGGCGCCACCTTCGTCCCGGCGGTCGCGAACGGCCAGACCGACTCCGGCTCCTGACCGCCCTCGTCCCGCGTCCCCGGGCGGTTCTCGCCCGGGGCGAACGGGCCGCCGTCGGGCCCACCGTGGATTGATTTCAGCGGGCGTGGCGGCTAGGCTCTCCCGGGTGTGCGCCTTCGGGCGCGCCCAGATCCTGCAGGCCTCCGGCCTCCTGATCACTCCATCCCCCCATCTCCCTCCGCCGTCAGGCGGTGGTCCGCGTGGGATGAGGAAGCCGACGGACCGCGTCGGCCAGAGAGCACGAGCGAAGAACCAGGAGAACAGTTGCCTACCATCCAGCAGCTCGTTCCGCAAGGGTCGTACGCCGAAGGTCGTCAAGACCAAGGCGCCCGCCCTGAAGGCGAACCCCCCAGCAGCGTGGCGTGTGCACCCGCGTCTACACCACCACCCCGAAGAAGCCGAACTCGGCACTGCGCAAGGTCGCTCGTGTCAAGCTCTCGAACGGCACCGAGGTCACGGCCTACATCCCCGGTGAGGGCCACAACCTCCAGGAGCACTCGATGGTGCTCGTCCGCGGCGGTCGTGTGAAGGACCTCCCGGGTGTGCGCTACAAGATCATCCGTGGTGCCCTGGACACCCAGGCCGTCAAGAACCGTAAGCAGGCCCGCAGCCGCTACGGTGCGAAGAAGGGTTGAGTTAGATGCCTCGTAAGGGTCCCGCCCCGAAGCGCCCCGTCGTCGCCGATCCGGTCTACGGCGCCCCCCGTCGTCAGCCAGCTCGTCAACAAGATCCTCCTCGACGGCAAGAAGGGCCTCGCCGAGCGCATCGTCTACGACGCACTCGAAGGGGTCTCCTCCAAGAACGGCCAGGACGCCGTCACGACGCTCAAGAAGGCGCTCGACAACGTCCGTCCGACCCTCGAGGTCCGCAGCCGCCGCGTCGGTGGCTCGACCTACCAGGTCCCGGTCGAGGTCAAGCCGCACCGTGCGAACACGCTCGCGCTGCGCTGGCTGACCTCGTACGCCAAGGCCCGTCGCGAGAAGACGATGACCGAGCGTCTCATGAACGAGATCCTCGACGCGTCGAACGGTCTCGGTGCCGCGGTCAAGCGCCGTGAGGACACCCACAAGATGGCCGAGTCGAACAAGGCCTTCGCGCACTACCGCTGGTAGTCATCCGGCACCGTCCGGGTGCCTCGGTCAACAGCCGCGGCACTCGGACGGCCGCCACCCTCTCCTACAACTCTCTCGGAGGAACCCTGTGGCACAGGACGTGCTCACCGACCTGAACAAGGTCCGCAACATCGGCATCATGGCGCACATCGACGCCGGCAAGACCACGACCACCGAGCGCATCCTGTTCTACACGGGCATCACGCACAAGATCGGTGAAGTCCACGACGGCGCAGCCACCATGGACTGGATGGCGCAGGAGCAGGAGCGCGGCATCACGATCACGTCGGCCGCGACGACGTGCTTCTGGGACAACAACCAGATCAACATCATCGACACCCCGGGTCACGTGGACTTCACGGTCGAGGTGGAGCGTTCGCTCCGCGTCCTCGACGGTGCGGTCGCCGTCTTCGACGGCAAGGAGGGCGTCGAGCCCCAGTCCGAGACCGTGTGGCGTCAGGCGGACAAGTACAACGTCCCGCGCATCTGCTTCGTCAACAAGATGGACAAGCTCGGTGCGGACTTCTACTTCACCGTCGACACGATCATCAACCGCCTCGGTGCGGAGCCGCTCGTGCTCCAGCTCCCGATCGGTGCCGAGAACGACTTCGTCGGCGTCATCGACCTGATCGAGATGCACGCCAAGGTCTGGCCGGGCGATGCCAAGGGTGACGTCACCATGGGCGCCCAGTACGAGGTCCAGGAGATCCCCGCGGACCTCAAGGACCGTGCCGAGGAGTACCGCGCGAAGCTCGTCGAGCGTGTCGCGGAGACCGACGACGCACTGCTCGAGAAGTACTTCGGCGGCGAAGAGCTCTCCAAGGACGAGATCAAGGCCGCGATCCGCAAGCTGACGATCAACTCCGAGGTGTACCCGATCCTCTGCGGCTCGGCGTTCAAGAACCGTGGCGTGCAGCCGATGCTCGACGCGGTCATCGACTACCTGCCGTCGCCCCTCGACGTCCCGCCGATGATCGGCCACGACGTCAAGGACGAAGAGGTCGAGATCATCCGCAAGCCGGAGGCCTCCGAGCCCTTCTCCGCGCTCGCGTTCAAGGTCGCGGTGCACCCGTTCTTCGGTCGCCTCACCTACGTCCGCGTGTACTCCGGTCACATCGACTCCGGTGCCCAGGTCATCAACTCGACCAAGGGCAAGAAGGAGCGCATCGGCAAGATCTTCCAGATGCACTCCAACAAGGAGAACCCGGTCGACTCGGTCACCGCCGGTCACATCTACGCGGTCATCGGCCTCAAGGACACGACCACGGGAGACACCCTGTGCGACCCGTCGAACCAGGTCGTCCTCGAGTCGATGACGTTCCCGGAGCCGGTCATCGAGGTCGCGATCGAGCCGAACACCAAGGCCGACCAGGAGAAGCTCTCCACCGCGATCCAGAAGCTCGCCGAAGAGGACCCGACGTTCCGCGTCGAGCTCAACGCCGAGACCGGTCAGACGACGATCAAGGGCATGGGCGAGCTCCACCTCGACATCCTCGTCGACCGCATGAAGCGCGAGTTCAAGGTCGAGGCGAACGTCGGCAAGCCGCAGGTGGCCTACCGCGAGACCCTGACCAAGGTCGTCGAGCGCTACGACTACACCCACAAGAAGCAGACCGGTGGTTCCGGTCAGTTCGCGAAGGTGCAGATCGCGCTCGAGCCGATGCCCGTCACCGCCGAGAAGGTGTACGAGTTCGAGAACGCCGTCACCGGTGGTCGCGTTCCGCGCGAGTACATCCCGTCGGTCGACGCCGGTATCCAGGACGCGATGCAGGTGGGCGTGCTCGCCGGCTTCCCGACCGTGGGTGTCAAGGCGATCCTCAAGGACGGCGCGGCGCACGACGTCGACTCGTCCGAGATGGCGTTCAAGATCGCCGGTTCGATCGCGTACAAGGAAGCGGCCCGCAAGGCCGGTCCGGTGCTGCTCGAGCCGATCATGGCCGTCGAGGTCCGTACGCCCGAGGAGTACATGGGCGACGTCATCGGCGACCTGAACTCGCGTCGCGGTCAGATCTCCGAGATGACCGATGCGTCGGGCGTCAAGGTGGTCCGCGCGAGCGTCCCGCTGTCCGAGATGTTCGGGTACGTGGGCGACTTGCGCTCCAAGACCTCTGGTCGTGCTGTCTTCTCCATGGTGTTCGAGACCTACAACGAGGTCCCGCGCAACGTGGCGGACGAGATCATCCAGAAGAGCACCGGGGCCTGACGCTCCCGCGTCATCCCCAGGCGAGGGTGCCCGGCGACGGGCCCCTCGTCACCAAGTAAAGTAGAGACACACACACCGCGCGCCAACAGCGCAGGGCCGACCAAGGTCCTGCCGGGGGGCGACGCATCCGAGTCCTGAGGAGGACCCACAGTGGCCAAGGCCAAGTTCGAGCGGACCAAGCCGCACGTCAACATCGGAACCATCGGTCACGTCGACCACGGCAAGACCACGCTCACGGCGGCGATCACCAAGGTTCTGCACGACCAGTACCCGGACCTCAACGAGGCCCGTGACTTCGCGCAGATCGACAACGCTCCCGAAGAGCGCCAGCGCGGCATCACGATCAACATCTCGCACGTCGAGTACCAGACCGACAAGCGCCACTACGCGCACGTCGACGCTCCTGGTCACGCCGACTACGTGAAGAACATGATCACCGGTGCGGCCCAGATGGACGGCGCGATCCTCGTGGTCGCCGCCACCGACGGTCCGATGCCCCAGACGCGTGAGCACGTCCTGCTCGCCCGTCAGGTCGGCGTCCCCTACATCGTCGTCGCCCTCAACAAGGCCGACATGGTGGACGACGAGGAGATCCTGGAGCTCGTCGAGCTCGAGGTCCGCGAGCTCCTCGGCTCGCAGGAGTTCGACGAGGACGCCCCCGTCGTGCAGGTCTCGGCGCTCAAGGCGCTCGAGGGCGACGAGAAGTGGGTCAAGTCCGTCCAGGACCTGATGTCCGCCGTCGACGAGAACGTCCCGGACCCGGTGCGCGCCACCGACCAGCCGTTCCTCATGCCGATCGAGGACGTCTTCACGATCACCGGTCGTGGAACCGTCGTCACCGGCCGTGTCGAGCGCGGTGAGCTCGACATCAACTCCGAGGTCGAGATCGTCGGCATCAAGGCGACCCAGAAGACCACGGTCACGGGCATCGAGATGTTCCGCAAGCTGCTGGACAAGGCAGTCGCCGGTGACAACACCGGTCTGCTCATCCGTGGCCTCAAGCGCGAGGACGTCGAGCGCGGCCAGGTCGTCGTGAAGCCGGGTTCGGTCACGCCGCACACCGAGTTCACCGCGAACGCGTACATCCTGAACAAGGAAGAGGGCGGTCGTCACAACCCGTTCTACGCGAACTACCGTCCGCAGTTCTACTTCCGCACCACGGACGTCACCGGCGTCATCACGCTGCCCGAGGGCACCGAGATGGTCATGCCCGGTGACACCGTCGCCATGACCGTCGAGCTGATCCAGCCGATCGCCATGGAGGAGGGCCTCCGCTTCGCCATCCGTGAGGGTGGTCGTACGGTCGGCGCCGGTACGGTCGAGAAGATCATCAAGTAACTCCGGTTGCTCCACGAGAGCGGGGTCGGGCCTTCGGGTCCGGCCCCGCTCTTCGTGGTCTCCGCACCGGGCGAGGCGGCAGAGGGCGCCCGCGGGGTACGTTCCTGCAGCGTCCGGCAGCGCCGAGGGTGTTGCATCGGGTCGTGACACGTCTGCGCCGTTCCTCGACCAAGGGTCGCGGGTACCACCGCGTCCGCAGCGGCAAGGGCTTCTCCTACCGCGACCCGTACGGCACCACGGTCTCCGACCCGGAGGTGCGTCAGCGGCTCGAGGACCTCGTCATCCCGCCCGCGTGGGACGACGTCTGGATCTCGCCGTACGAGAACGGCCACATCCTGGCCACCGGCATCGACGGTGCCGGTCGCCGGCAGTACATGTACCACCCGTCGTGGCGCGACCGGATGGACAAGATCAAGTACGACCGGGCCCTCGCGCTGGCCGAGTCGCTCCCGGCCGCCCGGCGGATGGTGACCCAGGACCTGCGCCGACCGGACCCGGACCGCCGTCGCGCACTGGCCGCAGCCTTCCGGATGCTCGACCAGGGCTCGCTCCGCGTCGGGTCGGAGCGGTACGCCACGGAGCACGGCAGCCACGGCCTGTCGACACTCCTCTGCTCGCACGCCCACATCTCCGGGGACGACATCGAGCTCGGCTTCCCCGGCAAGAGCCACCAGGCGTGGTCCTCGACGATCCACGACGCCGACCTCGCCCGTGTCCTGGTGGGGATGAAACGGCGGGGGGGCGAACGCTCGGCTGCTCTCTTTCCGCGAGCGGCGGGGGGGACGAGTGGCAACCGGTGACCGCGGAAGACATCAACGCCTACGTGAAGGAGCGTGCCGGGGATGAGTTCACGGCGAAGGACTTCCGCACGTTGCACGGCACGGTCGCGGCCGCGGTCGACCTGGCCCAGACCGGTGTCCTGTCGAGCCAGGCGAAGCGCAAGAAGGCGATCTCGCACGCGGTGAAGGCCGCGAGCGAGGTCCTCGGCAACACGCCGACCGTCGCCCGCCAGAGCTACATCGACCCCCCGGTTGCTCGATGCGTACGAGCACGGCGAGACCATCGACCCGGCCCGGTTGCACGCCGCCGAGTCCGAGGTCCGGGCCCTGCTCTACCGGCAGTGACGTGATCGGTCGCCCGCGGTTCCCGGATGACGTAGCGTTGGTCGTCGTGCCCGCCCACCCCACGAGGCACGGAAGGACCCATCAGTCGTGACCGACGAGTGCATCCACGGTTTCCCCATCGAGCTCTGCGACATCTGCTCCCCACGGCAGCGTGACCCGGAGACCATCACCAAGACCCCGACGCCACGACGCACGCGTGTGACGACGTCGTTGCGGTCCGCCCCGACGAACGCCAACGGGAAGGCCGTCGAGCCGACGTTGCCCGCCACCCGCGACTTCGCGGCGCTGCGTGCGCACCACGTCACGCACGTCGACAACCTCGCCTCGATCCTCGCCGAGGGCGCGATCCTCGCCGCCGACCGCGCGACGCCCTCCGTCGACGTCAGCTCCGCCGCCACCCGGGAGGCCCGTGGCGCGGCGCTCGCACCCGACGGTTCCAGCGTGGCCGGGCACGTGCCCTTCACGCTCTCGCCGGACGCGCGCCGGTGGGACGAACTCCGCTCCGGCGCGGAGGAGGACCGCTGGTCGGACGCGGCCAGGCGCACGCGTGCGACGGAGTTCGTCGTCCTCGTCGTCCCGACCACCGCGTTCGGTGCGTCGGTGATCCTGGCGGACACGGACGCCGAGGACCCGGACGTCCGCTTCGCCGTCGGCCCGGAGGCGGCCACGAACCTCCTCCGTCGCACCGACATCACGGACCCGTCCATGCACGGGGTCGAGCTGCTCGCCGGCCCGCAGGTGCCGCTGTCGTCGGTCGCGCTCGTGGGCGTGCCGAACGACCGCGTCCGGCAGCAGGTGAAGGCCGTCTTCGCCGAGCAGGGCGGACCGTCGCCCCGTGTCGCGGTGTTCCCGCCGTGGTTCGTGCCGCCGCTCCCCCGAGGACTGACGCCGCTCGCGACGCTCATGCCACGCAGGACGCCCCGGTTCCCCGAGTGGGAGCCGGGGCGTCCTGCGTGCCGTCGGGTCAGGGACGTCGACGGGAGCGGGCGTAGAGCACGATGCCGGCGACGACGGAGACGTTGAGCGACTCCACCCGGCTGTCGATCGGCACCGACACCGTCTGCGTCGCGAGGTCCTGCAGGACGTCCGACGCCCCGGTCTTCTCGGCGCCGAGCAGCAGGGCGACGTCCTCCTCGAGGTCCCCGAGCGACTCGGGGGGAGAGGGAGCCGTCCATGTCGACGTCGACCACGCGGAGCCCGGACTCGCCGAGCCACCGGGCGACGCGCTCGCGGGTCTCGAGCAGGACCGGCACCGAGAACACGTGGCCGCGGCTGGCGCGCACGACACGACGGTCGGCGATCGTGGGGAGGTCGCTGTCGACGAGCACGACGCCCCGTGCACCGAGGCCGACGGCCGTGCGCACGATGGCACCGATGTTGCCGACGATCTTCACGCCGTCCAGGACGAGCACGTCCCCGGTGCCCTCGGCGAGGGCGGAGAAGCGGGCCGGTGCCGGGACGTTCGCGACGCCGAAGACCTTCGGACGCTTCTCGGAGCGGAACACCTTGGTCAGGACGGCCGGGTCGACGAGCCGTACCGGCACCCCGTGCTCGGTGCAGAGGGCGGCGAGGTCGGCGGGGAACTCCCGGATCGAGTCGCCGTACACCTCGACGAAGCGGACGCCGGCGCGGAGGGCCTGCACGAGGGGCTCGAGGTCCTCGACGATCGCGGTGCGGACGGCGCCGCGCGCCGGCTTCGCGAGGTCGGCGAGACGCTGCACCGCGGGGTCGGACTGGTCGGTGAGCACTTCGGGTTCCGGCATGCGCGAAGGCTAGCAGCGGCGCGGGACGCCGCCCCGGGAGCGGCCGCCGACCGACCGTCCGGCGTGCGTCGACCCGACCGCTGCGGGCGGGCCTCCAGGCGGTGGGTCGGGACGCTGAGGAGCCCGGTACGACGGACCCGGGAGGCCCGGAGGGCCGTGTCCGACACGCCGGTACGATCGCGACACGCCCGGGTTGCACCGACGCGGGGCCTATGGGAGACTTGTCCGGTTCCGAAATTCCGCGGGCGTTCGCGCCCGCAGGGTCACTGCTCTGGCAGTGCACAACCCCCCTTGTGAAGCAGGGCTGGGTTGGGCCGCAGGCAGCAGAACACGATCGTCATCCTCGAGCACCACGGCGCAGCAGTGCCGGGTGCGGGTGACGACATGTCCGCGCGGGTGGCCCAGGCCCTCGCGCGGTTGACAGGAGAACAGCGGTCATCCCCTCCGGGCGGAGCCGGTGGTTCACGTAAACAGCCGGGCACGCGACAGCGGAGTCCCGGCGGCGTCAGGCGGCCTGCGGGTGCGCGGCGCAGAGAGGACAGGAAAACACATGGCGGGACAGAAGATCCGCATCCGGCTCAAGTCGTACGACCACGAGGTCATCGACACGTCGGCCCGGAAGATCGTCGACACGGTGACCCGTGCCGGTGCGACCGTGGTCGGCCCGGTGCCGCTCCCCACCGAGAAGAACGTGATCCCCGTGATCCGTTCTCCCCACAAGTACAAGGACTCGCGCGAGCACTTCGAGAAGCGCACGCACAAGCGGGTCATCGACATCGTCGACCCGACGCCGAAGGCCGTCGACTCGCTCATGCGACTCGACCTCCCGGCGGACGTCAACATCGAGATCAAGCTGTAAGGGGGGCTGGAACTCATGGCGAACTCAACCAAGACCGTCAAGGGCCTCCTCGGCAAGAAGCTCGGGATGACCCAGGTGTGGGACGAGAACAACAAGTTCATCCCCGTCACCGTGATCGAGGTCGGCCCGAACGTGGTCACCCAGATCCGCAACGTCGAGCGCGACGGCTACGAGGCGATCCAGATCGCCGCGGGCCAGATCGACCCCCCGCAAGGTGAACAAGCCGGCCGCCGGCCACTTCGAGGCCGCCGGGGTCACCCCGCGCCGCACCCTCACCGAGATCCGGACGAACGACTCCGCCGAGTACTCGCTCGGCCAGGAGCTCACGGTCGACCTGTTCGAAGCGGGCCAGAAGGTCGACGTCGTCGGCACCAGCAAGGGCAAGGGCTTCGCCGGTGTCATGAAGCGTCACAACTTCGCCGGTGTCTCCGCCTCGCACGGTTCGCACCGCAACCACCGCAAGCCCGGTTCGATCGGCGCCTCCTCGACCCCGTCGCGTGTCTTCAAGGGCATGCGCATGGCCGGTCGGATGGGTGGCGACCGCGTGACCGTCCTCAACCTCACGGTCCACGCCGTCGACGCCGAGAAGGGTCTGCTGCTCGTCAAGGGCGCCGTCCCCGGTGCTCGTGGCCGTTCCGTCTTCGTCCGCACCGCCGTGAAGGGTAAGTGATCATGGCCACCACGACCGCAACCACGATCGACGTCCTCGACGTCACGGGTGAGAAGTCCGGCACCGTCGAGCTCCCCCGCAGCGATCTTCGACGTCGAGACCAACGTCCCGCTGATCCACCAGGTGGTCACCGCGCAGCTCGCCGCCGCGCGCCAGGGCACCCACAAGACCAAGAACCGTGGCGAAGTCCGCGGTGCCGGTCGCAAGCCGTTCAAGCAGAAGGGCACCGGCCGCTCCCGTCAGGGTTCGGTCCGCGCTCCGGAGCACACCGGCGGTGGCGTCGTCCACGGACCGACCCCCCCGCGACTACTCGCAGCGCACCCCGAAGAAGATGATCGCCGCAGCCCTGCTCGGCTCGCTCTCGGACCGCGCCCGCGGTGGCCGCATCTCCGCTGTGGAGGGCTTCATCGCGGCCGAGACGCCGTCGACGAAGGTCGCCCGCACGCTGCTCGAGAAGGTCGCGCCCGTCAAGAACGTGCTCGTCGTGCTCGAGTCGGGCGACGAGCTCACGCTCAAGTCGATCCGCAACCTGCCGAACGTCCACGCGCTCTCGTACGGCCAGCTCAACGCCTACGACGTGCTCAAGGCCGACGCGCTCGTCTTCAGCAAGAGCGCACTCGACGCCTTCATCGCGTCGAAGACCGCGAAGGAGATCACCGCATGAGCGGCTTCAACAAGGACCCGCGCGACATCATCATCTCGCCGGTCGTGTCGGAGAAGAGCTACGGCCTCATCGACCAGGGCAAGTACACGTTCCTCGTGGACCCCCCGTGCGAACAAGACCGAGATCAAGCTCGCGATCGAGAAGATCTTCGACGTCAAGGTCGCCGGCATCAACACGCTGAACCGTCCGGGCAAGACCCGCCGGACCAAGTTCGGGATCGGCAAGCGCAAGGACACCAAGCGCGCCATCGTGACGCTCAAGTCCGGTTCGATCGACATCTTCACGGCTGTCGGCTGAGGACCAGAGGGATAAATCATGGCTATTCGTAACTACAAGCCCACGACTCCCGGTCGTCGCGGCTCCTCGGTCGCCGACTTCGCCGAGATCACCCGTTCGACCCCGGAGAAGTCCCTGCTCCGTCCGCTGCCGAAGACCGGTGGCCGGAACAGCTCGGGTCGCATCACGACGCGTCACATCGGTGGTGGCCACAAGCGCCAGTACCGCGTGATCGACTTCCGTCGTGCCGACAAGGACGGCGTCGACGCGAAGGTCGCGCACATCGAGTACGACCCGAACCGCACGGCGCGCATCGCGCTCCTGCACTTCGTGGACGGCACCAAGCGCTACATCATCGCTCCGAACAAGCTCAAGCAGGGCGACGTCGTCGAGACGGGCCCCGGCGCTGACATCAAGCCGGGCAACAACCTGCCGCTGCGCAACATCCCCGTCGGTACCGTGATCCACGCGATCGAGCTCCGTCCCGGTGGCGGCGCGAAGATGGCCCGATCCGCCGGTGCCTCGGTGCGTCTCGTCGCCAAGGACGGCCCCTACGCGCAGCTCCGTCTGCCGTCGGGCGAGGTCCGCAACGTCGACGCGCGCTGCCGCGCCACCATCGGCGAGGTCGGCAACGCCGAGCAGTCGAACATCAACTGGGGCAAGGCCGGCCGCATGCGCTGGAAGGGCGTCCGCCCGACCGTGCGTGGTGTCGCGATGAACCCGGTCGACCACCCGCACGGTGGTGGTGAGGGCAAGACGTCCGGTGGTCGTCACCCGGTCAGCCCCTGGGGCCAGGCCGAGGGTCGCACGCGCAAGCCCAACAAGCCGAGCGACAAGCTCATCGTCCGTCGCCGTAACGCCGGCAAGAAGCGCAAGTAGGAGTTCCGAAGATGCCACGCAGTCTGAAGAAGGGCCCCTTCGTCGACGAGCACCTGCTCCGCAAGGTCGTCACGCAGAACGAGGCCAACACCAAGAACGTGATCCGTACCTGGTCGCGTCGGTCGATGATCGTCCCGAACATGCTCGGTCACACCATCGCGGTGCACGACGGCCGCAAGCACATCCCGGTGTTCGTCACCGAGTCGATGGTCGGTCACAAGCTCGGCGAGTTCGCGCCGACCCGCACCTTCCGCGGCCACGTGAAGGACGACAAGAAGGGCCGTCGCCGCTGAGGCGGCGACGAAAGAGGAGGAACGAAATGGTGGAGTCGATCGCACGCGTGCGACACATCCGCGTCACGCCTCAGAAGGCCCGTCGCGTCATCCAGCTGATCCGCGGCAAGCAGGCCCACGAGGCGCTCGCCATCCTGAAGTTCGCCCCCCCCAGGGCGCTTCGGAGCCCGTGTACAAGCTGGTCGCCTCGGCGATCGCCAACGCACGTGTCAAGGCGGACTCGACGAACAGCTTCCTCGACGAGCGCGACCTCTACGTGAGCAGCGTCTACGTCGACGAGGGCACGACCCTGAAGCGGTTCCAGCCGCGCGCCCAGGGCCGCGCCTTCCGCATCAACAAGCGCACCAGCCACATCACGGTCGTCCTCGCGACGCCGGATGAGGCCGAGGCCGCCGCGACGAGCAAGAAGGCGAGCAAGTAATGGGCCAGAAGGTCAACCCGTACGGCTTCCGTCTCGGGATCACGACGGACCACATCTCCCACTGGTTCGCCGACAGCACGAAGAAGGGTCAGCGTTACGCCGACTTCGTGGCCGAGGACGTCAAGATCCGTCAGTTCCTGACGAAGACCCTCGACCGCGCGGGCGTCGCCCGCATCGAGCTGGAGCGCACCCGTGACCGCGTCCGCGTGGACATCCACACGGCGCGCCCGGGCATCGTCATCGGTCGCCGCGGCGCCGAGGCGGAGCGCATCCGGAGCGAGCTCGAGAAGCTCACCAAGAAGCAGATCCAGCTCAACATCCTCGAGGTCAAGAACCCCGAGACCGAGGCCCAGCTCGTCGCGCAGGGCATCGCCGAGCAGCTCTCCGCTCGTGTCGCGTTCCGTCGCGCCATGCGCAAGGGCCTGCAGGGTGCACAGCGCGCCGGCGCCAAGGGTGTCCGCATCCAGGTGTCGGGCCGCCTCGGCGGCGCGGAGATGTCGCGTTCGGAGTTCTACCGCGAAGGCCGTGTGCCCCTGCACACCCTCCGCGCGAACATCGACTACGGCTTCTACGAGGCCCGGACCACGTTCGGCCGCATCGGCGTGAAGGTCTGGATCTACAAGGGCGACATCACGAACAAGGAGCTCGCTCGCGAGCAGGCGAACCAGCGTTCGTCCCGCCCCGAGCGTCGTGGCGGCGACCGTCGTGGCGGCGGCCCCCCGTGGCGACCGCAACGAGCGCGGTGGCGACCGTCGCGAGCAGCAGGCCCCGCAGGACGCGCCGGCCGGCGCAGGAGTTGAGGCGTAACCATGCTTATCCCCCCGTCGAGTCAAGCACCGCAAGCAGCACCACCCGAAGCGTTCGGGCCAGGCGACCGGTGGCACCAAGGTCTCCTTCGGTGACTACGGTATCCAGGCGCTCACCCCGGCCTACGTGACCAACCGTCAGATCGAGTCCGCTCGTATCGCGATGACGCGTCACATCAAGCGTGGCGGCAAGGTGTGGATCAACATCTACCCGGACCGTCCGCTCACCAAGAAGCCGGCTGAGACCCGAATGGGTTCCGGTAAGGGTTCCCCCCGAGTGGTGGATCGCGAACGTCAAGCCGGGTCGTGTGCTCTTCGAGCTCTCCGGCGTGAGCGACGAGATCGCCCGCGAGGCACTGACCCGTGCAATCCACAAGCTGCCCCTCAAGGCACGCATCATCAAGCGCGAGGAGGGCGACGCATAATGGCGATCGGTTCCAAGGAGCTCCGTCCCACTGAGCTCGACACCTTCGAGAACGAGCGTCTCGCTGACGAGCTGAAGAAGGCCAAGGAGGAGCTGTTCAACCTCCGCTTCCAGTCGGCCACCGGCCAGCTGGAGAGCCACGGCCGTCTCCGTGCCGTCAAGCGCGACATCGCGCGCATCTACACCGTGCTCCGCGAGCGCGAGCTCGGCATCCGTGCCACGCCCGCCCCCGTCGAGACCGCCCCGAAGGCCAAGAAGTCGTCGAAGAAGGCCGAGAAGCCGGCTGAGTCGACCGAGGCCGAGACCGCCGAGGAGAACTGATGGCGACCGAAGAGAAGGACTCCGCAGCCCTCACCCGCGGCTACCGGAAGACCCGTCGCGGCTACGTGACGAGCGACAAGATGGACAAGACGATCGTCGTCGAGGTCGAGGACCGCGTGAAGCACCCCCCTCTACGGCAAGGTCATCCGTCGCACGTCGAAGGTCAAGGCCCACGACGAGCTCGGGACCGCCGGCATCGGCGACCTGGTCGTCATCAGCGAGACCCGTCCCCTCAGCGCCACCAAGCGCTGGCGCCTGGTCGAGATCCTCGAGAAGGCCAAGTAGGCCTCGGCCCGCTTCGGAATAGGAGACAGCAGTGATTCAGCAGGAATCCCGCCTGAAGGTCGCCGACAACACGGGTGCCAAGGAGATCTTGACCATCCGCGTGCTCGGTGGCTCGGGTCGTCGCTACGCCGGCCTCGGTGACGTCATCGTCGCCACGGTGAAGGACGCCATCCCCGGCGGCAACGTGAAGAAGGGTGACGTCGTCAAGGCGGTCATCGTTCGCACCAAGAAGGAGACCCGTCGTCCCGACGGCTCCTACATCAAGTTCGACGAGAACGCGGCAGTGATCCTCAAGGCTGACGGCGACCCGCGCGGTACCCGCATCTTCGGGCCGATCGGTCGCGAGCTCCGTGACAAGAAGTTCATGAAGATCATCTCGCTCGCGCCGGAGGTGCTGTAAGCCATGGCGAACATCAAGAAGGGTGACCTGGTCCAGGTCATCACGGGCGCCACGCAGGAGCGTGGCGGCGACCGCGGCAAGCAGGGCAAGGTCATCGAGGTCCGCGGCGACCGTCTGGTCGTCGAGGGCATCAACTTCGTGACCAAGCACGTCCGCGTCGGTCAGACCCAGCGCGGTTCGAAGACCGGTGGCATCGAGCAGCACGAAGCCCCGATCCACGTGTCGAACGTCGCGATCGTCGACCCGAAGACCAAGAAGCCGACCCGCGTCGGTTTCCGCAACGAACAGGTGGAGAAGGACGGCGTCACCAAGACCGTCCGCGTCCGCTACGCCAAGAAGTCTGGTGAGAAGCTCTGATGACCGACACGACTGCCGCGACTGCTGAGAAAGTTCAGCCGCGCCTCAAGCAGAAGTACCGCAACGAGATCAAGGCGGCGCTGACCGAGCAGTTCGGTTACGCGAACGTCAACCAGGTCCCCGGCCTGGTCAAGGTCGTCGTCAACACCGGCGTCGGCGAGGCCGCGCGCGACTCGAAGATCATCGAGGGGGGGCCATCAAGGACCTCACGGCGATCACGGGTCAGAAGCCACAGGTCACGCTGGCCCGCAAGTCCATCGCGCAGTTCAAGCTGCGTGAGGGCCAGGCCATCGGCGCGCACGTCACCCTCCGCGGTGACCGCGCGTGGGAGTTCCTCGACCGCCTGCTGTCGCTGGCGCTCCCGCGCATCCGCGACTTCCGCGGCCTGAGCGACCGCCAGTTCGACGGCAACGGCAACTACACCTTCGGTCTCTCGGAGCAGAGCGTGTTCCACGAGATCGACCAGGACCGCATCGACCGCGTGCGTGGGTTCGACATCACCGTCGTGACCACCGCGAAGACGGACGACGAAGGCCGCGCGCTGCTCCGCCAGCTCGGCTTCCCGTTCCGTTCTGCCGAGCAGACGGTCTAAGCTACTCCGGGCGGTGCGGGCCGGAGGAGTTTCTCCTCCGGCCCGCTCGCACGAAGTCACACCGATCCCGGGGAACCGCCCTGGGATCACATCGATCGTCGAGGTCGGCACTCGTGGAACGGGTGTCGAAACCGGACGAAGGACGGAAACGCATCATGACGATGACCGATCCGGTCGCAGACATGCTGACCAGATTGCGGAACGCGAACTCGGCGCACCACGACGCCGTCTCGCTTCCGAGCTCCAAGCTCAAGCAGACCATCGCTGACATCCTCAAGCGCGAGGGTTACATCAGCGAGTGGAAGGTCGAGGACGCCCGCGTCGGGCAGACCCTGACCATCGACCTCAAGTACGGCCCCGATCGCGAGCGTTCGATCGCCGGCATCAAGCGCGTCTCGAAGCCGGGCCTCCGCGTCTACGCGAAGTCGACCGAGATCCCCCCGGGTCCTCGGTGGCCTCGGCGTGGCGATCCTGTCGACCTCCTCGGGGCTCCTGACCGACCGCGAAGCCGAGCAGAAGGGCGTGGGTGGGGAAGTCCTCGCCTACGTTTGGTGATCGATCATGTCTCGTATCGGACGTCTCCCCATCGACATCCCGGCCGGAGCGACCGTCTCGGTCGACGGCCAGAACGTCGCCGTCAAGGGCCCGAAGGGCGAGCTTTCGCTCGTCATCGCTGAGCCCATCCAGGCGAAGGTCGAGGACAACCAGGTCCTCGTCAGCCGCCCGGACGACGAGCGTTCCTCCCGCGCGCTGCACGGCCTGACCCGCTCGCTCATCGCGAACCAGATCATCGGCGTCACCCAGGGCTACTCCAAGGGCCTCGAGGTCGTCGGGACCGGTTACCGCGTGGCCGCCAAGGGCAGCGACCTCGAGTTCGCGCTCGGGTACTCCCACCCCATCACGGTCAACCCGCCGGCCGGCATCAGCTTCGCCGTCGAGGGCAACAACAAGGTCACCGTGAACGGCATCGACAAGCAGCTCGTCGGTGAGGTCGCGGCCAACATCCGCAAGCTGCGCAAGCCCGAGCCCTACAAGGGCAAGGGTGTCCGCTACGCCGGCGAGATCGTGCGCCGCAAGGCCGGAAAGTCAGGTAAGTGATCATGGCCATCGGAACTCGTACTCGAGGCAAGAGCAAGGCGGCTGCCAAGGCGCGTCGCCACAACCGTCTCCGGAAGAAGATCACCGGGACCGAGACCCGTCCCCGTCTCGCCGTCACCCGTTCGTCACGTCACGTGTTCGTCCAGGTCATCGACGACGCCAAGGGTCACACCCTCGCCAGCGCATCGACGATGGAGGCCGACCTCCGCTCGTTCGACGGCGACAAGACCGCCAAGGCCCGTCGCGTCGGCGAGCTCGTCGCCGAGCGCGCGAAGTCGGCTGGCGTCGAGGCCGTGGTCTTCGACCGCGGCGGTAGCAAGTACGCCGGTCGCGTCGCCGCGATCGCCGATGGTGCCCGTGAAGGAGGGCTGAACCTGTGAGCGACATCGCGAACACCAACGACGACGCCGAGGCCACGACCGAGGTCGAGACGACCGACGCCGAGACCACCGCGACCGAGGCGAAGGCCCCCGCGGCCAAGGAGCCCGACGTCCCGGTCGTCGAGCGTCCCGTCGAGACCGCTGCGGGTTCGGCATCGAACAACCGCGACTCCGTCGACAACCGTGGCCGTCGTGGTGGCGGCAGCGGTGGCGGGCGTGACCGTCAGCAGGGTGGCCGTGGCGGCAACGACCGCAACGGTCGCGGCGGCGACAGCCAGTTCCTCGAGCGCGTCGTCACCATCAACCGCGTCTCCAAGGTCGTCAAGGGTGGTCGTCGCTTCAGCTTCACCGCGCTCGTCGTCGTCGGTGACGGCAACGGTCTGGTGGGCGTCGGCTACGGCAAGGCCCGCGAGGTCCCGACCGCCATCTCGAAGGGCGTCGAGGAGGCGAAGAAGAACTTCTTCCGCGTCCCCCCGCGTCGGCAACACGATCCCGCACCCGGTGCAGGGTGAGGCCGCCGCTGGCGTCGTCCTCCTGCGTCCGGCCGCTGCCGGTACCGGTGTCATCGCCGGTGGTCCGGTCCGCGCCGTGCTCGAGTGCGCCGGCATCCACGACGTCCTGAGCAAGTCGCTCGGTTCGTCGAACACCATCAACATCGTGCACGCGACCGTGACGGCGCTCAAGCAGCTCGAAGAGCCGCGTGCCGTCGCCAGCCGTCGTGGTCTGCCCGTCGACCACGTCGTCCCGGCCCGTCTGCTGCACGCCGAGGCGGCCGCTCGTACGGCTGCGAACGAGAAGGCAGGTGCGTGATGGCGATGCTGAAGATCACGCAGACGAAGTCCGTCATCAGCGAGAAGCAGTACCAGCGCGACACGCTCCGCAGCCTGGGTCTCAAGCGCATCGGCCGTACGGTCCTGCGTGAGGACAACTCCCAGAACCGCGGGTACATCGCGACGGTTGCGCACCTCGTGAAGGTCGAGGAGGTCGACGCATGAGCGACGAGAAGAACGAGCGCGTCCAGATCCTGAAGGTTCACCACCTTCGTCCGGCAGCGGGGTCCAAGAAGGACCGCACCCGCGTCGGCCGTGGTGAGGGCTCGAAGGGCAAGACCGCCGGCCGTGGCACCAAGGGCCAGAAGGCCCGGTACCAGGTCAAGGTCGGCTTCGAGGGTGGGCAGATGCCGCTGCACATGCGCACCCCGAAGCTCCGCGGGTTCAAGAACCCGTTCCGCGTCGAGTACCAGCCCGTGAACCTGGACAAGATCGCGGAGCTCTACCCGAACGGTGGCGACGTCACCGTCGCGGACCTGGTCGCCAAGGGCGCCGTCCGCAAGAACGAGAAGGTCAAGGTTCTCGGTCAGGGTGACATCAGCGTGGCGATCACCGTCACGGTCGACAAGGTCTCGGCATCCGCCGAGGAGAAGATCGTGGCGGCGGGCGGCACCGTCACCAAGTAGTCCCCGTCGGCGGCGGCCCGCGCATTGCGCGCGGGCCGCCGTTACGGTTTCCTTGATGGCAGGTCCGGAACACGGCGTCGTTCGACGTGCGTGCCGGACCACGGGGTCGGCGCTTCCGGCCACGGGCGACCTCGCCCGGCTCGACCGGTCAACCGGTCACAGAAGTTCGGAGTAACTCGTGTTCAGAGCGGTCGCGCGCATCATGCGCACCCCAGATCTTCGGAAGAAGATCGGTTTCACCCTCGCGATCATCGCGCTGTTCCGCCTCGGCTCGTACATCCCGGCACCGTTCGTGGACTACGCCAGCGTGCAGGCCTGCCTGGCGTCCGCGTCGTCCTCCGGCGGCCTGTACGACCTGATCAACCTGTTCTCCGGCGGCGCGCTCCTGAAGCTCTCGGTCTTCGCGCTCGGGATCATGCCGTACATCACGTCGTCGATCATCGTGCAGCTCCTGCGCGTGGTGATCCCGCACTTCGACTCCCTCTACAAGGAGGGTCAGTCCGGTCAGGCGAAGCTGACGCAGTACACGCGCTACCTCACCATCGCGCTGGGCGTGCTGCAGTCCACCACCCTGATCACCGTCGCTCGCTCGGGTGCCCTCTTCGGCACGAGCGCCTCGGCCTCCTGCACGTCGATCATCTCGAACGACAGCTGGTACGCGATCCTCCTGATGGTCATCACCCTGACCGCGGGCACCGGCCTGATCATGTGGATGGGCGAGCTCGTCACCGAGCGCGGCATCGGCAACGGCATGTCGCTGCTCATCTTCACCTCGATCGCCGCGCAGTTCCCGTCGGCGCTCTGGGCCATCGAGCAGTCGCAGTCCTTCGAGCTCTTCCTCTTCGTCATCCTGGTCGGCCTGGTCATCATGATGGCCGTCGTGTTCGTCGAGCAGTCGCAGCGGCGCATCCCGGTCCAGTACGCCAAGCGCATGGTCGGGCGCCGCACCTACGGCGGCAACAACACGTACATCCCGATCAAGGTGAACATGGCCGGCGTCGTGCCCGTCATCTTCGCGTCCTCGCTGCTGTACCTGCCGGCGCTGATCGCACAGTTCAACCAGCCCTCGGACGGCTCCGCGCCGGCCCCGTGGGTGACCTGGATCCAGAGCAACCTGACCTCGGGTGACAACTGGTTCTACATGGTCCTGTACTTCCTGCTCATCGTCGGGTTCACGTACTTCTACGTCGCGATCACCTTCAACCCCGAAGAGGTCGCCGACAACATGAAGAAGTACGGCGGGTTCATCCCGGGCATCCGAGCCGGACGTCCGACCGCCGAGTACCTCGACTACGTCCTCACCCGGGTGACGCTGCCCGGTGCGCTCTACCTCGGTCTCATCGCGCTCATCCCGCTCGCAGCACTGGCGCTGTTCGGGGCGAACCAGAACTTCCCGTTCGGCGGTGCCAGCATCCTGATCATCGTGGGTGTCGGCCTCGAGACCGTGAAGCAGATCGACTCGCAGCTGCAGCAACGTCACTACGAAGGGCTCCTCCGTTGAGCGCACGCCTCATCATCGTCGGACCTCCCGGAGCGGGCAAGGGCACCCAGGCCGGCCGCATCGCGTCGGCGCTCGGGATCCCCGCGATCTCCACGGGCGACATCTTCCGCAAGAACGTCGCCGACGGCACGCCCCTGGGGCAGCGCGCGAAGGCGCTCATGGACGCCGGTGAGTACGTGCCGGACGACCTGACCAACGCGCTGGTCCGGGACCGTCTCGCCGAGCCGGACGCCGAGCAGGGGTTCCTGCTCGACGGGTACCCGCGCACCACCGCACAGGTCGAGTACCTCGACGCGCTCCTCGCGGAGCAGGGTGCGGCGATCGACCTCGTCGTGCAGCTCGTCGCCGACCAGGACGCCCTCGTGGCGCGCCTGCTCAAGCGTGCGGGGGGAGCAGGGTCGCGCTGACGACACCGAGGAGACGATCCGTCGTCGCCAGCAGGTGTACCAGGAGCAGACCGCGCCGATCGTCGCCGTCTACCAGGAGCGCGGACTCGTCGCCGACGTCGACGGTCTCGGCACCGTGGACGAGGTCGGGGACCGCATCGCGGAGGCCCTGACGACCCGCGGTCTCACGGCCGCCGTCTGACCGGGGTCGCTCCGGTGCGTCGACGGAAGCCCTCCATCTACAAGTCGCCCGAGGAGCTGCGCGCCATGGTGCGCCCGGGTCTCCTCACCGCGCAGGCGTTGGACGCCGTCCGAGCAGCGATCCGTCCCGGGACGACCACGGCGGAGCTCGACGCGATCGCCGAGCGGACGATCCGCGACGGCGGGGGCATCCCGAACTTCCAGCTCGTGCCGGGCTACCGCCACACGCTCTGCGTCTCGGTGAACGACGAGATCGTGCACGGGATCCCCGGCGCACGGGTGCTGCAGGCCGGCGACATCGTGTCGGTCGACGCCGGGGCCGAGGTCGACGGCTGGAACGGTGACAGCGCCTTCACCGTGGTCGTGCCCGGCGGCGACCCCACCGTGGCGGCCGCCCGGCAGAAGCTGTCCGACACCACCGAGCGCGCGCTGTGGCACGGCATCGCAGCGCTCGCGCACGCACGGAACCTGCACGAGGTCGGCTCGGCCGTCGAGGACGCCATCGACGAGACCGGGGCGTGGGGCATCGTCGAGGACTTCACCGGCCACGGGATCGGCCGGTCGATGCACGAGGAGCCTCCGGTCTTCAACCACCGTGTCCGCGGTGCCGGCCCTGCCGTGCAGCCGGGCCTCGCGGTCGCCATCGAACCGATGGTCACCGCCGGCACGATCGACAGTTCGACCGACGACGACGAGTGGACCGTCCGGACACTCGACGGGTCCGACGCCGCCCACTGGGAGCACAGCGTCGCGGTGCACGCCGACGGCATCTGGGTGTTGACCGCCGCCGACGGTGGGGCCGCCGGGCTGGCACCCCTCGGCGTCACGCCGGTCCCGGTCCCGTAGCGCGCCTCCCGACCGCGCCTCCGGACCGCGTCTCCAGCTCCGGGCACGGAGGCCGTCCGGCCCGGCACCCGGTGCTGCCGTCCACGCTGCAGGACCCGGGTCGCGGGCCGACCCTGGTGACGCGGGACGGGCCTCCAGGCAGGACGTGGCCGGTGCGGTGCGGTGCGGCTGCACCGCGCATCTCCCACCCGCCGCCGTCAGGCGACGGGCTCCGTGGCGTGGGGAGGCGGCCCTGCCGACGGCGCCGACGGGTCGGGGCCGGACGAGAGGCCCGGCGTCCCCGACCCCGGACCGTCCGTGGCGCGGTTCCTCAGTTCCCGACGGAGCAGGTCTCCTCGGCAGCGCTCTGTCCGCTGATCGAGGAGGGCAGCGGCGTCGAGGAGGGGCTGCTCGTCGTGGTCGTCTGTCCGTCCGGCGTGGCCGACGCGCTCGGAGCAGCGGTCGCGGTGTCCGACGGCGCGGCATCGGACGGGCTCGCGGACGGAGCCGCGGTCTCTGCGTCGGACGACTCCTGCGACGCGCGACCGGTCGACGAGTCGCTGAGCGAGGTCCGCTCGTCCGTCTGCAGGGCGACGTTGAGCGTGTGGGCGGCGGCCTCGTCGACGACGACGCGCGCCGCGTCGGCGGGGTCGTCGACGACCGGGTACTGCACGAAGAGCATGCTCGAGGTGCTCATGCCGCGCAGGGTCGATGCGAGGCCGACGAGGGTCCGGGTCTGCGCGAGGCCGTCGGACAGCGTCATGTTGGACAGCGCTGCGCCGGCGAGCTTGTAGAGGGTGATGGGGTTCGACAGGGTGCCGTCCGCCGTCACCTGGCGGAGCAGTGCGGACAGGAAGACCTGCTGGGAGCTGATGCGAGCCAGGTCGCTGCCGTCGCCGACGCCGTGGCGCGAGCGGAGGAAGGCGAGCGCGTCCGAACCCTGCAGGGAGTGCGCGCCGGCGGTCAGGTGCAGCCCGGTGAAGGTGTCGTCGATGGGGGTCGCGACGCAGACGTCGACGCCGCCGAGGGCGTTCGACATCTCGATCACGCCGTCGAAGGTGATGAGCCCGGCGTAGGGCACGGTGAGGCCGGTGAGGTTCTCCACCGTGTCGACGACACAGGAGACACCGCCGTTGCCGAGCGCGGTGTTGAACTGCGCTGACTCCGCTGCGGGGTAGGTCGTCCCGGTCTCGGGGTTGGTGCACGCCGGGATCGGCACCATCAGGTCGCGGGGGGAAGCTGACCGCGGTGAGCTGCTGGTGGTCCTCGGACACGTGCACGAGCATCGTGACGTCGTTGCGGGCGCCCTCGACGTCCTCGTCGGAGTCGAACTGCCCGACGCGGGTGTCGCTCCCGATGAGCAGGATGTTCGCGCCACCCTCGATGGCGGTGACGTCGGCGGTCTCCGCGGTGCTCTGGTCGTCGGTGCTGAGCTGCACCGTCTGCGGCGCCGCGGCGAGCTGGGCGCCGGCGATCGCGGCGACGCTGGTGCCGCTGACGAGCAGGACCGCGGCCGCGGATGCGACGACGGACAGGAGGGTCGTCCAGGCGCGGCGGCGGGGGAGTCGGCCGTGGCGGGCGACGGGGCTCGCGCGGCCGGGGGGCGTCGGGCACGGGGGTCCTCCTTCGGTGACTGCTCTCGTCACCGTACGGGGCTGGGCCCTGTTCCGGCATCGCTCCGGCTGTGGAGAACCTGTCGAACAGCGGATCTGCGGGCCGATCCGGGCGGCTCGTCCCCTGCACTGGGGTGCCCGCGCCGCTCCGACATGCAGGCGCACTTGGCAATCGGCGGTCTACCACATAAGATCGATCTTTGGTGTGCCATGCCCTCTGGCGTGGCGCCCGACCCGCAGACCGGCTCGGGGATCACACCGGTAATCCAACCAAGCGACAGTGAGGCTATGGCCAAGAAAGACGGCGTCATCGAGATCGAGGGCTCGGTGCTCGAAGCTCTGCCCAACGCGATGTTCCGCGTTGAGCTGACCAACGGACACAAGGTCCTCGCGCACATCTCCGGGAAGATGCGCCAGCACTACATCCGCATCCTCCCCGAGGACCGCGTGATCGTGGAGCTGAGCCCGTACGACCTGACCCGCGGCCGGATCGTCTACCGCTACAAGTGATCCGCGAGCTGGAAAGGAACGGCCCGGCGAACCCGCCGAGCACGAAGCCAGCGAGCACGAGGAACGAACAATGAAGGTCAACCCCAGCGTCAAGCCCATCTGCGAGCACTGCCGAGTGATCCGCCGGAAGGGCCGCGTCATGGTGATCTGCAAGAGCAACCCGCGTCACAAGCAGCGCCAGGGCTAGTCCCCGTGGGGCTCCTCCGGGAGCCTGCCGCGTGAGCGGGGTCGCCGGTCGTCAGACCGCCTGCGGCTCGAGCACGAACCACAACTGAAGATCGACAACGCAGTACCAGAACCCATCCGCCTCGGCGGGTGGGGGACACCTCGGGACGGAGGCCCGGGCACCGGTACTGCGCCACACCTCCATCGACAACAGGAGCAGCCAGCACAATGGCACGTCTAGCAGGCGTCGACATCCCGCGCGAGAAGCGCGTGGAGATCGCACTCACCTACATCTACGGGGTCGGCCGTACCCGCGCCGTCCAGACGCTCGCGGAGACCGGCATCTCCGGCGACATCCGCGTCAAGGACCTCACCGACGACCAGCTCGTCGCCCTCCGCGACTACATCGAGGGCACGTTCAAGGTGGAGGGTGACCTCCGCCGTGAGGTCGCCGCCGACATCCGCCGCAAGGTCGAGATCGGTAGCTACGAGGGTCTCCGCCACCGTCGTGGTCTCCCGGTGCGCGGTCAGCGCACCAAGACCAACGCTCGTACCCGCAAGGGCCCGAAGCGCACCGTGGCAGGCAAGAAGAAGGCTCGATAGGAGATCACGATGGCTACCCCCCAAGACCGCCGCGCGCAAGCCGCGCCGCAAGGAGAAGAAGAACGTCGCCGTGGGCCAGGCCCACATCAAGAGCACGTTCAACAACACCATCGTCAGCATCACCGACCCGTCGGGTGCCGTCCTGAGCTGGGCGTCCTCGGGCGCCGTCGGCTTCAAGGGCTCGCGCAAGTCGACGCCGTTCGCGGCGCAGCTCGCCGCCGAATCGGCCGCCCGTCAGGCCGCCGAGCACGGCGTCAAGAAGGTCGACGTCTTCGTCAAGGGCCCGGGCTCGGGTCGCGAGACGGCGATCCGTTCCCTCCAGGCCGCTGGCCTCGAGGTCGGCTCGATCAACGACGTCACGCCGCAGGCGCACAACGGGTGCCGCCCGCCGAAGCGCCGCCGCGTCTGACGCGAGGAGCAACCGGCCGTTCCCCGCTCGTTCCCTGACCGGGACGAGCGGGGTCGGCCATTCCTGGTCGTTCGATCGCGCACTCCAGTGCGCGTGATCACAACTGAAACAGACCCGTCGGGGCCCGGCCGGCCCCGTCGTACCGCCAAGTGTCATATAGCGGACACTTCGCCGAAAGGAATTCCACAGTGCTCATTGCACAGCGCCCCACCCTGAACGAGGAGTCGATCTCCGAGTTCCGCTCGCGCTTCGTCATCGAACCGCTCGAGCCGGGCTTCGGCTACACCCTCGGCAACTCGCTGCGCCGCACGCTCCTCTCGTCCATCCCCGGTGCTGCCGTCACGAGCATCCGCATCGACGGTGTCCTCCACGAGTTCAGCACCGTTCCCGGTGTCAAGGAGGACGTCACCGAGATCATCCTGAACATCAAGAGCCTGGTCGTCTCCAGCGAGCACGACGAGCCGATCACCGCGTACCTGCGCAAGCAGGGTGCGGGCCAGGTCACCGCGGCGGACATCTCCGCCCCGGCCGGTGTCGAGATCCACAACCCGGACCTCGTCATCGCGACCCTGAACGACTCCGCGCGCTTCGAGCTGGAGCTGACGATCGAGCGTGGCCGCGGCTACGTCTCGGCGACCCAGAACCGCTCGGAGTTCAGCGAGGCCGGTCAGATCCCGATCGACTCGATCTACTCGCCCGTGCTCAAGGTCACCTACCGCGTCGAAGCGACGCGTGCCGGTGAGCGCACGGACTTCGACCGCCTGGTCGTCGACGTCGAGTCGAAGCCCGCGATCACGCCGCGCGACGCCATCGCGTCGGCCGGTCGCACGCTGGTCGAGCTGTTCGGTCTCGCCCGCGAGCTGAACACGGCGGCCGAGGGCATCGAGATCGGCCCCGCGCCGGTCGACGCCGTGCTCTCGAACGAGCTGCAGACCCCGATCGAGGACCTCGACCTGTCGGTGCGCAGCTACAACTGCCTCAAGCGGGAGGGCATCAACACGGTGTCCGAGCTCGTCGCCCTGTCGGAGACGCAGCTCATGAACATCCGCAACTTCGGTCAGAAGTCGGTGGACGAGGTCAAGGACAAGCTCACCGAGCTCGGCCTGTCCCTCAAGGACACCGTCCCCGGATTCGACGGTGCCCACTTCTACAGCGGGTACGACGAGGACGAGTCCAGCAACTGACCTCGCGCTGACGCGCACGCGCTCCTGACACGGGGCGCACCACCATCACCACTGGAGAACTGACATGCCGAAGCCCACCAAGGGCCCCCGCCTCGGTGGCGGTCCCGCCCACGAGCGCCTGCTCCTGAGCAACCTCGCCAACGCCCTCTTCACGCACGGTCGCATCACGACGACCGAGACGAAGGCCAAGCGCCTCCGTCCGGTCGCCGAGCGGCTCATCACGTTCGCGAAGCGCGGCGACCTGCACGCGCGTCGTCGCGTGATCGCGGCCCTGCGCGACAAGACCGTCGTGCACACGCTGTTCACGGAGATCGCGCCGCAGGTGGCCGACCGCCAGGGCGGCTACACCCGCATCACGAAGCTCGGCTTCCGCAAGGGCGACAACGCGCCGCTCGCCTCGATCGAGCTCGTCCTCGAGCCCGTCTCGAGCTCACCGGCACCCGTCACGCGCAACGCGGCCCCGGCCGCCGCTGCGCCGGTCGCCGAGGACACCACGTCCGAGGAGACCACGGAGGCCCCGGTCGAGGAGACCGAGACCACCGAGGAGTCGACCCCGGTCGCCGACGAGACCACGACCGACGCTGCTGCCGAGGTCGAGGCCGACGCCGCTGCGAAGTCGGACGACGCCGCGGACGCGTCCAAGTAGTCGCACCGCACCACAGGAAGGCCCCTGCAGCGTCTGCTGCAGGGGCCTTCCTGTTCCACCGCGCAGGCTCCTGACCACGCGGTTCGGACCGCCCGGCGGACCCGGGAGGCCCGGCGTACCCGGGAGGCCCGACCAGCGTCCGCCCCACACCGTGCCGACCGAGAGACGAGGTACCCGATGCAGTTCCAGCACGTCGCCGGCGTCGGCACCCGACTGTGGCGGTGGAGCCGGGACTCCGGCACGCAGCCCCGGCTGCTGCACGCAGCCAAGGCAGCTGCGGCGGCCACCATCGCCTGGCTGGTCGCGCAGAACGTGCCCGGTGTGGCAGCGGAGTACCCCTACTACGCCCCGCTCGGCGCGGTCGTGGCGATGCAGACGACGGTGTTCGCCGGACTCCGGAGCGGGCTGCAGACCCTGGTCGGGATCGCGCTCGGCATCGCGGTCGCCGCCTTCACGATGTGGGTCGGCGACCCCGGGGTCCTGGCCGTGGCGATCACGGTCGGCGTCGGCGTCCTCGTCGGCGGGTTCCGGGTCCTCGGCGAGGGGAGCTCCTGGGTGTCGACGGCGGCGCTCTTCGTCCTGCTCGTCGGCGGTGCACACGCCGAGGGGTACTCGCTCGGGTACCTGGTGCAGATGGCCGTCGGCGTGGTGGTCGGGCTCCTCGTGAACTTCCTGGTGTTCCCGCCCCTGCACTTCTGGGACGCCGAGCGCCGCATCGACCAGGTGAACACCGTCCTCGCCACGCACCTGGACGGCCTGGCGGACGTGCTCGAACAGGGCGAGCGTGACGAGCGCGCGTGGGACCAAGCGCAGGACCGCCTCGACCGTGCCATCGCCGACGTCCGGGCTCGGGTGTCGATCGCCCAGGAGAGCCGCCGCATCAACCTCCGCGGTGCGCTCCGCGGCTCACGTGCCCGCCTGCAGCGCGACGGCGCCCGCTTCCGCGCGCTCGAGCGGGTCGCCTGGTACACGACCGACCTGACGGAGCTGGTGGCTCGTTCCGGTCCGGTGTCGGCGAACCTCGGACGTCCGGACGAGGCGTTCACGACGCCGCTCGTGCACGCCATCCGGCAGGTCGCGTCGATGGTCCGTGGCGACCACCCGCCGGACGAGGGCGACCGGGCGATCGCGGAGCTCGAGCAGGCGCTCGACGCCTCCCACGAGTTCCCGTCGGACGTCGCCGTGACCGCCACTGCGCTGGTGGCGCTCCGCGGCATCGTCGAGTCGGAGCGCCGGGCGACCCGGGACGCCGACACCGAGACCGGCCCTGCCGAGCCGACGAGCATCCGCGACCGGCTCGTGCGCCGACGCGGGCACGGCGGTCAGCGGGGCTGACGCCGACGCGTCACGAGCCGAACGACGACGCCGCCCACCGCTCGACCGCGGCGGCGGTGTCCGATGCCGCCTCGGTCGTCAGGAGGTACTGCGTCCAGGTGCGGTCGTGCACCACGTCGACCGTGCAGGCGAGCTCGTCACACGTGCGCCATGCGGCGTCGCGTGCGCCGAGCCCCGGCAGGTCGATCCGTCCGTCGCGGTCGACGGTGCCCGCCGCGAGCCGCTGCTCGACGACCCACCCGCTGTCCGGGACCGAGGCGTACACCGCGCCCGTGGTGTACTCCGGGCCGACGAAGCGGCACGCGCTGCCGCCGACCCGGCTCTGGGCGAACTCGTCGATGGTCGGCGGGGTGTCGGTCAGCGTCACCGAGTCGCGGAGGGTGGTGTCGGCGATGGCCGCGACCCCGTCCGTCGTGCAGTCGGTGAACGACCAGTCGTCCGAGTCGTCGCCGTCCACCGATGCAGCCGGGGACGCGGCGACGGTCTCCCGTGCGTGCTCGAGGAGCGCTTCGTACTCGGGCTGCATCGCCTCGGGGGGTGGCGTCAGACGCGGTCTGCAGACGCACGACCGCGACGTCGACCCAGGCCGTCCCGGCGAGCACACCACCGTTGCAGTACACCCGTGCAGCATCGCTCGCGGCGCAGCGCACTGTGGTCGCGCTCTCCGCGGGAGCGGTCGCGTCCGTGCCGGCGGTCCGGAACGCGGCAGCGGCGTCCGGGAGCACGGCGACTCGGACGCCCTCGTAGGCGGGCTCGTCGGCCGTGCGCGCGGCGCGGTCGTCCAGTGGGGAGCTGCCGTTGGACGCCCAGCATCCCGTCCCGCCGGCGAGCCTGGTGGCGTTCCACGTGGCGGCCGGGTGGGCCAGTTCGGTGATGGCGTCGACGGGCTCGGCATCGGGGACGAGCGCGCGGACGAGGTCGTCCGGCAGGAGGGCGTCGCACGCGGGCGCGTCTCCGGCGGAGGGCTCGGTGCCGAAGTCGGTCGTGGCGGGCGTGTGCTCCGGGGTCGCCTCGGTGGAAGGGCTCGCGGCGGTCGGGGCGGCTGTCGGGTCGGTGCTCGGCGTGGGAGCGCAGGCGGTCATGCCGGTGCTCACCGCGGCCAGGAGCGCGATGGCCACGACCCCCCCCTCGTGACTGTCTTCATGTGCATGCCTTCAGTATGGAGACGCGCGACCGGCTCGGACGCGGGCGCACATCACGGTCCGGTACCGACCTCGATCCCGCAGAGCCTGTCCCGACGGCGCTGACGTCGCGCTGACGTCGGTACCGTGGAGGTGTGAGCGAGACCGGCCGGACCGAGGGCGAGGCCGGCGTGCGGCTGCGGCTCGACATCGCCTACGACGGAGCCGCGTTCTCCGGGTGGGCCCGACAGCCCGGACTCCGGACCGTGCAGGGCGCGCTCGAGTCCGCCCTCGCCACCGTCTTCACCCGCTGGGGCACACCGCCGCAGCTCACGGTCGCCGGCCGCACCGACGCCGGTGTGCACGCCACCGGGCAGGTCGCGCACCTCGACCTCAGCGACGAGCAGTGGGCCGCGCTCTCCCGTCCCCGCCGTCCCGCCGCCGACGGCACCACGCGGGACCCCTTCGCCGGGCTGGTCCGCCGCCTGAACGGGCTCGCCGGGCCGGACGGGGACGTCGTCGTCACCCGGGCGTCGGTCGCCCCGCCGGGGTTCGACGCGCGGTTCTCACCGGTCTGGCGGCGGTACCGGTACCGGGTCGCCGACCTCGATGCCGCCCGTGACCCTCTCCGTCGCGGACACACGACCTGGTACCCGGGGCGCCTGGACCGGGCGGTGATGGAGCGCGGTGCGCTCCGCCTGCTCGGGCTGCACGACTTCGCGGCGTTCTGCAAGCCGCGTGAGGGCGCGACCACCATCCGGACCCTGCAGGAGTTCCGCTGGGACCGCGAGCCGGACGGCGTGCTCGTGGCGAGCCTCCAGGCCGACGCCTTCTGCCACTCCATGGTGCGCGCCATGGTGGGCGGCTGCCTCGCCGTCGGCGAGGGCCGCCTGACGCCGGACCGGCTCGACGAGCTGCGGATCGCCGCCGAGCGCACGAGCGCCTTCACGGTCGCCCCGGCCCGTGGGCTCACCTTGACGGAGGTCGGGTACCCCGACGACGACGCCCTGGAGGCCCGTGCCGTGCAGACACGCGCCCGTCGCGACGCGGAGGGACACCGGCCCGGCGACTGAGCGGCAGGCACCCGCGTCGCGTCCCGGCGCAGGGCGCTACCGTCGGGGCATGGCTCCTCGTGCTCCGCGCTCCCTCGTCTCCGTCGCACCCGGCGTGGTGTTCGTCGAGGGGCCGGTGTCCAACTGGGTCGTCCTCGCCGAGGAGGACGGCGTCGCCCTCATCGACGCGGGGTACCCCGCCGACACCGACCTCGTCCTGGACAGCGTGCTGCTCGCCGGCCACGACCTCGACGAACTCCGACGCGTGTACGTCACCCACGGCCACGTCGACCACGTCGGCGGCCTGCCCGGGATCCTCGAGCGTCATCCGCACGTCGAGGTCCTCGCGCACGCCGACGAACTCGCCAACGTCCGTGGACCGGGGCGCCAGCAGGTCACCCCGGCGGAGATCGGCGGACGGCTCGCCGCTCCCCGGGTGCTGCGGTGGCTCGGGCGTGCGATCGCCTCCGACGCGCTCCGGCCGACCACCGTCCCGTCCGCGCGCGCGTTCACCGCGCGGGACTTCGACGGTCGCGCGATGACCCCGCTGCCCGCGCCCGGCCACACCGCCGGGTCCACCGCGTACCTGCTGCCGGCCGCCGATGCGATCGTCACGGGCGACGCCGTCGTCACCCACCACGACACCCAGCCGGCCTCGTGGGCACCACGGCCGCGCATGATCACGCCGTTCTTCACCGCCGACCAGGCGCTCGCCGTGGAGTCCGCGGGCGTGCTGCCGTACCCGGCGATCGTGTTGCCCGGACACGGCCCGGCGGTGCACCGGGTCGGGTCGGAGTGGGTGCCGATCGAGGCGTGACGGCCGAGCACGGCGCCGGAGAACGGGCGGTCGACCCTCGTCCGGGGGGGAAGGTTCACCTGCTCGTAACCTGTGCGCCCGCGCAGGACCGTACCGTCGTCGGGATCCCTCCCGACCACGAACCGAAGGTCCTCATGCCCCGAACCGTCGGACGCACCCTGCTGTGCGCCACGGCTGCCGCGACCCTGCTCGCCGCACCGCTCGTCACCGTCACCGCCGCGACCGCGAACCCCGCGGGCACCGGACTCGTCATCGCAGAGGCGTACCTCAAGGGCGGGAGCGCGAACGCGTTCTTCAACCAGAAGTTCGTCGAGATCGCCAACCCGACGGCCAGCCCGGTCACCCTCGACGGATGGTCGCTCCAGTACCGGGCGGCGACCAGCACCGGCGCGTTCAGCACGAGCGCCCTCGAGGGCACGGTCCCCGCGAACGGCACCTTCCTCGTGTCGATGGCGGGCAACGGGAGCGAGCCCGCCGGGGCCGACCTGCCCGCCGCGGACGACACCGCGTCGCTCAACCCGTCCGGGACGACCGGCACGCTCGTCCTCGCCGACCGCACGGCAGCGCTGACGCTGCCGGCGGGCCCGGTCGCGACGGGCACCGCGGGCGTGGTCGACCTGCTCGGCTACGGGGCGTCGAACACGTTCGAGGGCACGGTCCGCACCGTGACGGGGGCGAACGCGGTGCCGAACGGCCTCGTCCGGGCGGGCACGGCCGACACCGACGTCAACGGCACCGACTTCACCGTCACGACGACGGTCACGCCGCGCAACGCAGCCGGACAGACCGCGGGCGGAGGAACGACCCCCCGCCCCGGGTGACGGCGGCACCACACCACCGGCCACCCCTGCGGTCGCCGCGACCATCCCCGAGATCCAGGGCACGACCGACACCTCGCCGTTCGTCGGCAGGACCGTCGTCACGAGCGGCGTGGTCACGGCCGTGTACGCGACCGGCGGGCTCAACGGCTACACGATCCAGACGCCCGGGACGGGAGGCCCGACCGACCCTGCCACGCGGACCGCGTCCGACGGGCTCTTCGTCTACTCCGCGGCCACCGTCGGTCAGGTCGCGATCGGGGACCACGTCGAGCTCACCGGCACGGTGTCCGAGTTCTCCGGGCTGACCGAACTGACCGTCTCGAGCGCCGCCGGACTGCGCACGCTCAGCACGCCCGCCGTCGCGCCGCAGCCGGCCGCCGTGGTCTTCCCGCGCACGGACGCCGCGCGGGAGTCCCTCGAGAGCATGCTCGTCGCCCCGCAGGGCTCCTACACGGTCGCCGACAACTACACGACGAACCAGTACGGCGAGATCGCGCTCGCCACGGGGACCGGCCGACTCCTGCAGCCGACCGAGGTCGCCCGTCCGGGCAGCGTCGAGGCCGCCGCGGTCGCCGCCGACAACGCCGCCCGCAAGGTGACGCTCGACGACGGCGCGAGCACGAACTTCCTGCCGCGGGACGGCCAGGACCAGGCCGCCCGTGAGGTCCCGGTGCCGTGGTTGACGAACGCGGGACCGGTCACGGTCGGTGCGACCACGACGTTCACCGCCCCCCGTGGTCCTCGACTACCGGAACAACGCCTGGAAGTTCCAGCCGACCACGCCGATCACCGGCGCGACCCCGACGGCCGACCTGCCCGCCTCGTTCTCGGACGTCCGGACCGCGACGCCCGAGGGCGTCGGCGGCGACCTGACGCTCGCCGGGTTCAACGTCCTGAACTACTTCCCGACGACCGGCGACGAGGTGGCCGGCTGCACGTACTACCGGGACCGTGCGGGTGACCCGATCACGGTGGACTCGGGCTGCGACGCCCGTGGTGCTGCCGAGCAGGAGGACCTCGACCGCCAGCAGGTGAAGATCGTGAAGGCGATCAACGCCCTCGACGCGGACGTGGTCTCGCTCGAGGAGATCGAGAACTCGGCCCGCTTCGGCCTGGACCGCGACGCGGCCGTGGCGACCCTCGTCGCCGCCCTCAACGCGGCGACCGGCACCGACACGTGGGCCTACGCGGAGTCGCCCTCCGTCGTGCCGGCCAGCGAGGACGTGATCCGCCTGGCGCTCATCTACAAGAAGGACCGCGTCGCCCCCCACCGGCGAGTCGACGATCCTGCTCGACCCCGCCTTCACGAACGCCCGCCAGCCGGTCGCCGACGCCTTCCGTCCGGTCGGCGGCACCGCGGAGGACGACTTCCTCGTCATCGCGAACCACTTCAAGTCGAAGGGCTCCGGCACCGGCGAGAACGCCGACCAGGGCGACGGGCAGGGGGGCGTCCAACGCCGACCGCGTGCGACAGGCGCGGGCGCTGGCGACCTTCTCGACCGCCATGCAGGAGCAGTACGGCACCGACAAGACGTTCCTGATCGGTGACTTCAACGCCTACAGCGAGGAGGACCCGATGGTGGTGCTCCGCGACGCCGGGTACACCGACCTCGCCCCGGCGCAGGACGCGTCGGAGTACTCCTACGTGTTCAGCGGCCTGAGCGGGTCCCTCGACCACGTGCTGGCCTCGCCCGCGGCGCTCGCGAGCGTGACCGGCGTGGACATCTGGAACATCAACTCGACCGAGTCGGTGGCCCTGGAGTACAGCCGGTACAACGTGAACGTGTCGGACCTGTACCGCGACGACGTGTACCGCGCCAGCGACCACGACCCGATCCTGGTCGGCTTCGACGTGACCGAGGCCGAGGTGCCGGGTGACCCGACACCGGAGCCCACCCCGACGCCGGGCCCGGGCACGGACCCGACCCCGACGCCGACGCCGACGCCGGTCCCGGGCGCGGCCGACCCGACCCCGACCCCGGGTGCTGGTGACCCGAGCGCGGGCCCCGTCGCCGGTGACGGGGGGGACGACCCCGGGCGCGGGCGGGCTGACCGGGACGCCGAGCGCGGGTGACGGCCTGGCCTTCACCGGCGCGGAGATCGGGGGGCGGCCTCGCGGCTGCGCTCGCCCTCCTGGCCGCCGGTGGCGGGCTCCTCGCCCTCCGTCGCCGCCGGACGACGGGTGGCGGCGCCGAGTGACGCCGCGCTGACCGCGACCACCGACGGGAGGCGCGATCCGGGTCCGACCCGGGTCGTGCCTCCCGTCCGTCGTGTGCGGCGAGGCGGGCGCGGTTGACCGAGCGCTCCGGCGTCCGCTAGGCTCTCACCTTGGTCTGCGCGCTCTGTTGCGCCAGACAGTCAGATGGGCCCTCCACCGGGTCGTTCGCCGGGCGTCTGCCCGCGAGAACGCCCACCGGAGTGGGATTCACGGACTCCTCACCTCGACACGAAAGCAGCACTCCTGTGACTCGTACGTTCTCCCCGAAGCCGGCAGACGTCCAGCACGACTGGATCGTCATCGACGCGACCGACGTCGTGCTCGGCCGCCTCGCTTCGCACGTCGCCGCCCTCCTCCGCGGCAAGCACAAGGCCACCTTCGCCCAGCACATGGACATGGGTGACTACGTCATCATCGTGAACGCCGACAAGGTCGCCCTGACCGGGTCGAAGCTCGCCAAGAAGGTCTACTACCGCCACTCCGGTTACCCGGGCGGCCTCACGGCCACCACCTACCCGGAGATGCTCGAGAAGCACCCGACGCGCGCCGTCGAGAAGGCGATCCGCGGCATGCTGCCGAAGAACACCCTCGGTCGCGAGCAGCTCAAGAAGCTCAAGGTCTACGCAGGCGCTGAGCACCCCCACGCGGCGCAGCAGCCCAAGCCGTACACCTTCGACCAGGTCTCGCAGTAACAGCGGCCACGACGACTTCCAGGAACGAGAAAACACTCATGGCTCAGATCGCTGACTCCATCGACCAGACCCCGGAGACCTTCACCACCGAGAGCGCGCCCGTCGCGTCGGAGGCGGCTCCCCGTCAGATCCTCAACGTCTCGGGCGGTGCCGTCGGTCGCCGCAAGGAGGCCATCGCGCGCGTCCGCCTGGTCCCCGGCTCCGGCACCTTCTCGGTGAACGGCCGCACGCTCGAGGACTACTTCCCGAACAAGCTGCACCAGCAGCTCATCAACGACCCGTTCAAGGTGCTCGAGCTCCTCGGTGCCTACGACGTCACCGCCCGCATCACGGGTGGCGGCCCCTCGGGTCAGGCCGGCGCGCTCCGTCTCGCCATCGCCCGCACCCTGAACGAGATCGACCGCGAGAACAACCGCGCGACCCTCAAGAAGGCCGGCTTCCTCACCCGTGACGCCCGCGTCATCGAGCGCAAGAAGGCCGGTCTCAAGAAGGCCCGCAAGGCGTCGCAGTTCTCGAAGCGCTGATCGCCTGACGGCGGGAGATCGCATGCCGCGTCTGTTCGGTACCGACGGCGTTCGTGGCCTCGCCAACGGCGAGTTGACGGCCGCGCTCGCACTGGGTCTTGCCCAGGCGAGCGCGGCCGTGCTCACGCACGGACACCACGCGGACGCTCGTCGAGCGTCCGGTCGCACGCGCCCCCCGGGCCGTGCTCGCGCGTGACCCGCGCGTCTCCGGCGAGTTCCTGGGTGCCGCCGTGGCAGCCGGGCTCGCCTCCGCCGGCGTCGACGTCCTCGACGCCGGGGTCATCCCCACCCCAGCAGCGGCGTACCTGGTTGCGGACGTCGACGCCGACTTCGGCGTGATGATCTCCGCCTCGCACAACCCCGCCCCGGACAACGGGATCAAGTTCTTCGCCGCTGGTGGTCGCAAGCTGCCGGACGAGGTCGAGGACCGCATCGAAGCGGCCATGCACGACCAATCCGCACCGACCCCCCACCGGTGCCGAGGTCGGGCGCATCACCCGCTTCGCCGACGCCGAGGACCGCTACGTGGTCCATCTGCTCGGCACGCTGCCGCACCGACTCGACGGGATCCACGTCGTGCTCGACTGCGCCAACGGTGCCGCCTCCGGGGTCTCGCCCGAGGTGTTCGTCAACGCGGGTGCGAAGGTCACGCTCATCGGTGCCGACCCGAACGGCATCAACATCAACGACGGCGTCGGCTCGACCCACATCGACAACCTCGCGCGCGCGGTCCTCGAGGCCGGCGCCGACGTGGGCATCGCGCACGACGGTGACGCCGACCGCTGCCTCGCCGTGGACGCCGACGGCAACGCGGTGGACGGCGACCAGATCATGGCGATCCTCGCGCTGTCCCTCAAGGAGCGCGGACGCCTGGTCGACGACACCCTCGTCGCCACGGTGATGTCGAACCTCGGGCTCAAGCGGGCCATGGCGGACGCGGGCATCACGGTCCTCGAGACCGGTGTCGGGGACCGGTACGTCCTCGAGAAGATGACCGAGGGTGGGTTCTCGCTCGGTGGCGAGCAGTCCGGCCACATCATCTTCAGCGACTATGCGACGACCGGTGACGGGGTCTTGACTGGCCTCCACCTCGTGGCGGAGATGGCGCGCACCGGCAAGACGCTCGGCGAGCTCGCCGCGTGCATGACGGTGTTCCCGCAGGTGCTCCTCAACGTGAAGGGCGTCGACCGCCACGGGCTCGACGACCAGGGCGTCCAGGACGCGATCACCGACGCCACCGACGCACTCGGTGACTCCGGTCGCGTGCTGCTGCGTCCCTCGGGCACGGAGCCGGTCGTCCGCGTGATGGTCGAGGCGGCCTCGCAGGAGGACGCCCAGCGCGTCGCCGAGGAGCTCGCCGACGTCGTGCGTGCGCGCCTGACGCTCGACGCCGCGTAGCCGCGCGGGGTCGCGCCTGCGTCGGCCACGCGCGCCGGCCGCGCCGGCCGCGCTCGCGCCCCGCTGGCGTGGATCGCATCTGCACAACAGAAGCCCGTCCGAACTGCGCACTCGCGCGGTTCGGACGGGCTTCGGTTATGCGGGGACGGCAGGCACCGCGGGACGGCAGGCACCGCGGGGACACGGTCAGATCTTGCGGAGCAGGACGCTCGTCACCTTGTGGTCGGCGGCCTTCTTGAGCACGAGGGTCGCCCGGGAGCGCGTCGGCAGGACGTTCTCGAGCAGGTTCGGCTCGTTGATCGCCCGCCACACCTCGGTCGCGGTGCGGACGGCGTCCTCGCGGGACAGCTCGGCGAAGCGGTGGAAGAACGAGTCCGGGCTCGAGAACGCCTGCTCCTGCAAGGCCAGGAACCGGTCGACGTACCAGGACTCGATGTCCTTCGTCTTCGCGTCGACGTAGATCGTGAAGTCGAACAGGTCGGACAGGGCCAGGCGTCCGTGCACCGGTGGCGCGAGCACGTTCAGCCCCTCGACGATGAGGATGTCCGGCTGCCGCACGACGATCTCCGCGTCGGGCACGATGTCGTAGACCAGGTGCGAGTAGTACGGCGCCCGGACCTCGGCGGCACCGCTCTTCACGTTGCTGACGAACCGGAGGAGCGAGCGACGATCGTACGACTCCGGGAAGCCCTTGCGGTCCATGATCCCGCGGCGCTCGAGTTCCGCGTTCGGGTACAGGAAGCCGTCGGTCGTCACGAGCTCGACGCGGGGGGGTGTCCGGCCACCGCTTCGTCAGCTCGCGGAGGAGGCGCGCGACGGTGCTCTTGCCGACCGCGACCGACCCGGCGACGCCGATCACGAACGGGGTCCGGCTCGCACGCTCGCCGAGGAACCGGCTCGTCTCGGCGTGCAGGTCGCGTGCGCCGGCGGCGTACAGCGTCAGGAGCCGGGAGAGCGGCAGGTAGACGTCCTGCACCTCGGTGATGTCGAGGCGGTCGCCCAGCCCGCGCAGCTGCACGATCTCGGTCTCGGTGAGGGAGAGGTGCTCCTTCGGCGCGAGCTGCGACCACTCGTCCCGGGGGGATCTCCACGAAGGGAGTGGGGTGCGCGACGGTCGTCTCCGGGATCGGCATGGGGTCGAGCGTACCCAGCGGGAGGCCCGGCAACCGCCCGCGACGACGGTCCGGCGGAGCGCGGCTCCCGTCCGGCACCCGCGGGTCAGGCGGGGGAGTGCCGCTTCGATGGCGGCGACGACCTCGGGAGCGTCCGGCTTGGTCGTCGGCCGGAAGCGCGTGATCGCGCCGTCCGGCGCCACGAGGAACTTCTCGAAGTTCCACGCGACACGACCGGCCTTGCCCGCAGCGTCCGGCGTCTGCTTCAGCTCCTTGTAGAGCGGGTGCGCGCCGCCGCCGTTCACCTTGACCTTCTCGGACATCGGGAAGGTCACGCCCCAGGTGGCGGAGCAGTACTCCTCGATGGCCTCCGACGAGCCGAGTTCCTGGAGGAACTGGTTGCTCGGGAAGCCGAGGACGGTGAAGCCCCGCGGCCCGTAGGTCCGCTGGAGTTCCTCGAGCTGTTCGTACTGCGGGGCGAGGCCGCAGCGTGACGCGACGTTCACCACGAGCACGGCTTTGTCGGCGTACGAGCCGAAGGTGGTCTGCTCGCCCTGCAGGGTGGTGATGGCGATGTCGTCGAAGCGTCCCATGCCGCGCACGCTAGCCGCCCTCGTCGGGGATCGCCTGGCCGTCCACGAACGAATCGAGCCGCGGCACGGTGAGCGCCACGCGGTCCGGTCCGGGCATGAACAGCAGCCCCTTCTCGCACAGCGACCGCCGGACCGACGCCCAGCCGCCCGCCGGCGCCGGTGCTGCCTCCACCGTGGCGACGGCGACCGCGGTGCCGGGCGCACGGGCGACACGGCGGAGGTACTGCTGCTCCTGCTCCGACGCGCGGTCCCACCACCCCGGGAAGAACCCGGCGTCGAGCTCTGCCTGACCGCGCTCGACGCCGGCCTCGGCGTCGGCCCGGGTGATCGTGCCGCCGTCGACGGCGGTCGCCCATGCGCATGCGGCGAACGTCTGCAGGTGGATCGGGTAGCCGTCGGCGGCGTCGAGCACGACCCGGGCGGCGTCGTCGTCCCACAGCACGCCCGCCGCCCGAGCCGGGTCGCGGAGCGCCGACTCCGCGCTGGTCCGCGGCAGCGGACCGACCTGCCGGAACGCGAACATCCGTCCGGCGTACGACCGGGCATCGCAGAGCACCGCCGGGCTGTTCGGCAGGCCCGCGGCCGTGACGAAGAACGGCCAACCACGCTGCACGGCCCGGTGCTGGACGGTCAGGAGCGCACCGAGCAGATCGAGGTCGACGTCCTGTACCTCATCGACCACGACGAGCAGGGCGGTGCCCCGCTCGGTGAGTGCCGGAGCGAGGTCCTCGACGGTCTCCTGCAGGTCGATCTCGGCGACGCCGGTGTCCGCCCGTCCCACCGCGGGCTCGACACCGAGGTCGACGGACACCCCACCGAAGGCGATGCCGAACGACCGCACCGCGGCGAGCGCCGTCGCCGCCCGGCTCGTCATCCCACGACCGCGGAGACGGCGGGCGGCCAGCGCGAGCCCGTGCGCGAGCTGGCGGCGGACGCATGCCCGTCCCGAGGGGCGGCTCTGGCCCTCGAGCTCGACGACCAGCCAGCCGGCATCGCTCGCCCGGTCGCGCATCCGGTCGAGGAGGACCGTCTTGCCGATCCCGCGGAGGCCGGTGAGCACGACGCCCCGCCCCGGTCGCCCGGCGGCGGTGCGGCTCACCAGGTCGTCGAACGCGCCGAGCTCCTCGTCACGCCCGGCGAGCAGGGGCGGTCGCACCCCGGACCCGGGCGCGTAGGGGTTCTGGTCGGCGTGCATCACAGCAGGGTGGTGGACGGGCGCGTGCGCGACCCAATCCTCGGTATGTCGTCGACGACATGTGGCGGTGCGGTGCTCAGCGAGCCCCGCAGCACTGCCCGTAGGATCGGTCCCATGTGTGGAATCGTCGGCTACGTCGGCAGCAACAGCAGCACGGACGTCCTCCTCGGGGGGCCTCCGCCGTCTCGAGTACCGCGGCTACGACTCGGCGGGCATCGCCGTGATCGACCCCGCCGGTGACATGACCTCGGCGAAGAAGGCCGGCAAGCTCCAGATGCTCGTCGACGAGCTCGAGGCGAACCCCGTCCCCGACGGCGGCACCGGCATCGGCCACACCCGCTGGGCGACCCACGGCGGCCCGACCGACGGCAACGCGCACCCGCACCTGGCCGACGGCGGCAAGCTCGCCCTCATCCACAACGGCATCATCGAGAACTTCGCCCCGCTCAAGGACGAGCTGCTCGCCGAGGGCGTCACCTTCGAGAGCCAGACCGACTCCGAGGTCGCCGCGCACCTCGTCGCGCGCGAGTTCCGCGAGACGCACGACCTGACCGAGGCGATGCGACGCACGGTGGCCCGCCTCGAGGGCGCGTTCACCCTGCTCGTCGTGCACGCCGACCAGCCGGGCGTCGTCGTCGGCGCCCGTCGCAACTCGCCCCTCGTGGTGGGTCTCGGCGACGGCGAGAACTTCATGGGTTCGGACGTCGCCGCGTTCGTCGCGTACACGCAGCGGGCCCTGTCGATCGGTCAGGACGAGATCGCCACGATCCGTCCGGACGGCGTCGACGTCATCCACTTCGACGGCACCCCTGCCGAGCCGAGCGAGTTCGAGGTGAACTGGGACGCCTCCGCCGCCGACAAGGGCGGATGGTCCTCGTTCATGGCGAAGGAGATCAGCGAGGAGCCCGAGGCCGTGCGCAACACGATCCTCGGCCGCGTGCACGAGGGCGCGATCACGCTGACCGACCTCGACCCGATCGCCGAGCGGCTGCAGCAGGTGGACCGCGTCATCGTCATCGCCTGCGGGACCGCGGCCTACGCCGGCATGCTCGGCAAGTACGCGATCGAGCAGTGGGCACGCGTTCCCGTCGAGGTCGAGCTCGCGCACGAGTTCCGCTACCGCGACCCGGTGCTCGACGACCGCACCCTGGTCGTCTCCATCAGCCAGTCCGGCGAGACGATGGACACGCTCATGGCCGTCAAGTACGCCCGCGAACAGGGCGCGCAGGTCCTCTCGATCTGCAACACCCAGGGCGCCACGATCCCGCGCGAGTCCGACGCGGTGATCTACACGCACGCCGGACCGGAGGTCGCGGTCGCGTCGACGAAGGCGTTCCTGGCGCAGGGCGTCGCGCTGTACCTGCTCGGCCTGCACCTCGCCACGCTCCGCGGCACGCTGACCGCCGAGCAGATCGCCACCCAGGTCGCCGAACTGGAGGGACTGCCGGAGAAGCTCCAGCAGACCATCGAGGACGCCTCCGGTGTCGCCGAGCTGGCCAAGTGGATGGCGGACACCCGGAGCGTGCTGTTCCTCGGTCGCCACGTCGGGTACCCGATCGCCCTCGAGGGCGCCCTCAAGCTCAAGGAGCTCGCGTACATCCACGCCGAGGGCTTCGCCGCCGGTGAGCTCAAGCACGGTCCGATCGCGCTCATCGAGCCCGGCCAGATCGTCTTCGTCATCGTGCCGTCCCCGCGCGACGCCCGCTCGCTGCACCCGAAGGTCGTGTCGAACATCCAGGAGATCCGCGCCCGCGGTGCGCGGGTGATCGCCATCGCGGAGGAGGGCGACGCCGCCGTGCTGCCCTTCGCCGACGAGGTCCTCCGGATCCCGCTCGCGACGCCCCTGTTCGAGCCGCTGCTCGCCGTGGCACCGCTGCACATGTTCGGCATGGAGCTCGCCGCGGCCAAGGGCCTGGACGTCGACCAGCCGCGCAACCTCGCGAAGTCGGTCACCGTCGAGTAGTCGGACGTGATCATCGGCATCGGGGTCGACGTGGTCGACCTGGAACGGTTCGAGCGGGTGCTCGCACGGACGCCCGCGATGCGGACGCGGCTGTTCACCGACGCCGAGCAGCTGCGCGACGGCGAACCGCGTCCGATCGCGTCGCTCGCCGCCCGGTTCGCCGCGAAGGAGGCGCTCGTGAAGGCCTTCGGGTCGAGCGCTGGGCTGAGCTGGCGTGAGCTCGAGGTCGTCGCGGACGACCAGCGCAACCCGTCGCTCACGCTGCACGCCGGCGCCCAGCGGGTCGCTGACGACCGGGGCGTCTCGCACGTGCACCTCTCGCTGTCCCACGACGGCGGGATCGCGACGGCGTTCGTCGTCATCGAGGGCCGGGACCGGCCCGCAACGGAAGGAGCGGCCGCGTGAGCGCGTTCACGGGGGGTGACCGTCGACCGGGAGGCTGTCATCGCCAACTACGCGACGGTCGCGGAACAGGTCGCTCCGGCGGGCGTCATCGGCGTGGTGAAGGCGGACGGGTACGGCCACGGTGCCGTCGAGGTCGCCCGGGCACTGGTCGACGCCGGCGCGGACTGGCTCGGCGTCGCCGACCTCGACGAGGCGGTGGCGCTCCGGCAGGCGGGGATCGACGAGGGCGTCCGCATCCTCGCGTGGCTGCACGCCCCCCGACGAGGACTTCCGCCGCGCGGCCCGGTACGGGATCACCCCGGCGGTGTCGAGCGTCGAGCAGCTCTCGACCGCGGCCGACGCCGACGTCCCGGCCGTGCACCTCGTCCTGGACACCGGACTGAGCCGCAACGGCGCGGTCGAGTCGGAGTGGCCCGAACTCTTCGCGACTGCGGCGGCACTGGCCCGCGGTGGGGACCGCACCCGGATCGAGGGCGTCATGTCCCACCTGTCGAACGCGTCGCGCGTCGACGACCTCGACCAGGACGCCGCACTGCAGCGGGCACTGGACGGTCTGGCGGCGGTCGGGATCCGGCCGGAGGTCGTGCACCTCGCCGCGAGCGCCGGCAGCCTGGCGCTCCCGGAGACCCGGCGCGACCTGGTCCGGGTCGGACTCGCGCTGTACGGGCTCAGCCCGTTCCCGGACCGCACCTCGGCCGACCTCGGACTCCGTCCCGCGATGCGGGTGACCGCCGCGGTCCTCCGGATCGTCCCCGTGCCCGCGGGTGACGGTGTCTCGTACGGGTACACGTGGCGTGCCGAGCACGACACCCGGCTCGCCGTGATCGGCCTCGGGTACGCGGACGGGTTCGACCGCGGTGCCGGGGGCGCCGTGTCCGTCCGCATCGGTGACCGTCGGTTCCCGGTCGTCGGCCGGATCGCGATGAACGCGATGCACATCGACATCGGGGACGCCGACGTCTCCGTCGGGGACGAGGCCGTGGTCTGGGGCGACCCCGCGAACGGCGACCCGGCGGTGGAGGAGTGGGCCGACGCGATCGGCACGATCAACTACGAGGTGGTCGCCAGGGTCGGCCGCAGCGTGGAACGGAGGACGACGTGAGCGCACCACTCCGCCGCGCGGTCATCGACCTGGACGCCTACCGCGCCAACCTCGACCTCGTCCGCTCGTGGATGGACCCCGTCGAGCTGATGGCGGTCATGAAGGCCGACGCGTACGGCCACGGGCTCGAGGCCATCGCCCTGACCGCGGTCGACGCCGGCATCCGGTGGATCGGGGTCCTGACGGTCCCGGCTGCCCTGCGCCTCCGGTCGATCGGCGTCGGCGAGGACGTCCGGCTGTTCACGTGGCAGCACGACCCCGGCCTGGACTTCCGGGACGCGGTCGACTCCGGTGTCGACCTCGGCGTCTCGGACGTCGCCGAGTTGCAGCGCATCGTGGCCGCGGTCGACCACCGACCGGCCCGGGTGCACCTCGGCGTCGACAGCGGCCTGCACCGGGACGGCGCGTCCTCCGACGCCTGGCCGGCGCTGGTGGAGGCCGCCCGGGACGCGCAGCGCGACGGGCGCATCGAGGTCGTCGCGGCGTACACGCACCTGGCCGAGTCGTCCGACGAGGACGACGCAGCGGCCGTGGCGCACTTCGACGCGATGGTGGAGCAGGCCGAGGACCTCGGGCTCGACATCCGCTGGGAGCACGTCGCCGCCTCGCTCGCCGGGCTCGAGCGCAAGGAGTTCCGGAAGGACATGGTCCGGATGGGGGCGAACCTGTTCGGCATCCCAGGCGCCGACGGGGTCACCGCCGCCGACCTCGGTCTGACACCGGTCATGACGGTCACGAGCTCCGTCGCGAAGACGAAGCGCGTCCCCGCCGGCACGGGCGTCTCCTACGACTACACGTACCGCACCGACGCCGAGACCACCCTGGCGCTCGTCCCGGTCGGCTACGCGGACGGCGTGGCGCGGGCGGCGCAGGGGCGCGTCGAGGTGGCGGTCAACGGCACGCGGTACCCGATCGCCGGCCGGGTCGCCATGGACCAGTTCCTGGTCGACGTCGGTGACGACGACGTCCGCGTCGGCGACCCGGTGACCCTGTTCGGCACCGGCGAGGACGGCGAGATGACCGTCCTGGAGTGGGCGAGCGCGATCGACACGATCGGCGAGGAGGTCGTCTGCCGGATCGGGAGCCGGGTCCAGCGCGTCCACGAGGGACACTCGGCCGAGGGCCGTGTCGGCGCCTACCTGCGCGGGGAGCGGGCGTGACCGTCCTGCTCGACACCACGGTGGACACGACGGAGCAGATGGGCGCGCTCGGCGCACGGCTCGCGGCGGTCCTGCGCGCCGGTGACCTCGTCGTGCTGACCGGGCCGCTCGGCGCCGGCAAGACCACGATGACCCGCGGCCTCGGCGCAGCACTCGGGGCGCGGGGGGCAGGTGTTGAGTCCGACGTTCGTGCTCGCGCGCACCCACCCGACGACGGCCGGACCGGACCTGGTGCACGTCGACGCGTACCGGCTGTCCGACCCGGTGGAACTCGACGACCTGGACCTCGACTGGGACGGCTCGATCGTCGTCGTCGAGTGGGGCCGGGGCATGGTCGACGGGGTCAGCGACAGCGTCCTCGACGTCGAGATCGTCCGCGCGACCGGCGGTGCCGTCGGGGCCGGGGACGACGTCGACCCCGACGACGTCCCGGACGAGCCGCGCCGCGTCGTCGTCACCGGCAGCGGCCCGCGCTGGCAGGGCATCACCCTCTGACCCGCGTCCCGTCCCGGGACGGGTGTCCGCGCCGGGTCCCCGGCGTCCGCCGGACGGGAGGCCCGTGAACCGCACCGACGTCCGTGACGTCGGGCGGGCCTCCCGTCCGGGGCACGCGGAGATCGGCCAACTCGCTCGAAACGCTTGGGTATCGAGCGCAGACGGCGTAGCGTCGCCCGCGCTACACCGCGGACCCTGGCCGCGGATGCCCGATCCCTGTTCCCGGGCTGACCTCGTCGTGACCACGCGTCGTACCCGACGGCGTCGTAGCGCGAGGGCGCTCGTCGCGGAGACCCGAACCTGCCGCGAGCGCCCTCGACCCTCGCCCGACGGGTCCGACGGGTCCGACGGGTCCGACGGGTCCGACGTCCGGGTCGTGGGGGCGCAGGGCGCGTCAGCGGCGCTGGCGGCCGAGCAGCACGATGCCGAGCAGCACCAGTGCCGACACGACGAGGACCACGGTGACGAACAGCCCTGTCACGTCGGTCGCGCCACCGTCGTCGCACGGCACGGCATCGGACACACAGGACGCCGCGGCGTGCAGTACGGCCGTCGTCACGCGGACGCTCCCCGGACCGCGTACCGGTGCAGGGTGACCCCGTTGTCGAACGCGCGCTGTTCGAGGAGGTCGAGCAGCAGGGGCGCCGGGACCGGCTCGTCGAAGAGCGGTCGACCGCTGCCGAGGACCGCGGGGTGCGTGTACAGCAGGAGCTCGTCGACGAGCCCCGCGGCGAGCAGCTGCGTGGCGAGGGTCGCGCCGCCGACCGCGATGTCCCCCCTCGGACTCCTGCCGCAGGGCCGCGAGCTGTGCGATCGCGTCGTCACCGCCGATGACCCGGGTGTGGTGGTCGGCCGTCGTCCTGGTCCGCGACACCAGGACCTTCGGGATGTCGGTCCAGATGTGCCCGAACTCGCGGAACCACTCCGGCAGCGAGTCGTCGTCGCGCGCGTCCGGCCAGAACGGGTCCATCATGTCGCGGACGACGCGGCCCTCGACGAACATCGTCATCGCGCGGGCACGGTCGTTGAACTCGCGGTGCAGGGGGGCCGTCGATGTGGAGCCAGTCGGGCCCCTCGAGGCCGCTGTGGTCGCCGCGGTCCCGTTCGATGAGCAGGTCGAGCGAGACGTTCATCCAGTACACGAAGCGCGCGGGCATCGGGACTCCTCCGTCGATGGCGGAACGGTACCGCCGAGCACTGCGCTCGGCAAGAGACCGATCGGTCAGGGCCGACCGGGTCGGCTCCGCAGCCCGCAGCTGCGCCGCTCGAGGTCCGCGAGGGCCGCGATCGTCGCCGGGTCCCGCTCCCGCCACCGGTCGACGACACCGGGGCCGAGCGCGGTCACGGCATCGCGCCCGACGAGTGCCCGGAGTGCCAGGACCTCGGTCCCGTCCGGTCCACGGTCGACCTCGCGGGTGGCGGTCGCGGCACGGACGAACCGCCCACGGGTGCGCGTCCAGACGAGGAGCAGGACCACGACGAACACGACGGTGAGGCCGCCGCCGACGAGGTGCGCCAGGTGGACGGCGGTGTCGTGCTGCTGCGCTCCCGCGGCCGCCACGGCGCCGGCGTGCTCGCTCGCCCTCCGCAGGGGCGCACTCACGGCGTCACCGGCGAGGGGGATGTCCGCGAGGGCCCGTGCGGTCGCCGACAGCTGCCGCTGGAACGCCGAGCCCTCGTCCTGCACCCGGGTGCCGATGGACGCGAGCCGTTCGATCGAGCCGGCGACCTCCCTGCCGACCACCACGGCGAGGACCAGACCGACGAGGACGAGGAGGTCGGCGACGACCTGACGGACACGTCGGACCGGTCGGCTGTCGTACACGACCATCACGGGCCTCCTGTCCGGGTCGACCGGTGCCGGACGTGGCTGGTCGGTCGACGTCCCAGTCTGCTGGTGCCGCCTGTGCTCCCGGTCCGTCGGACCGGTCCGGGCACCGTTCGCACCCAGCGACAGTCCGTGGGTCTGGAGCTCCGTGGTCTGTCGCCGACAGCGAACCGGGCCTCCGGCACCGCGCCGCTCAGGGCACGACGTCCACCGGTGCGGTCCGCACGGCGACCGAGTCGATCACCGCCCCGGCCGGGATGCTGCCCGTGCGCTGTGTCTGTACGGTCCGCTCGCCGAGGTAGGTGCCGGACGCCCGGTCGATGATCACGTCCTGGCGTTCCTTCCCCGTCCGCGCCGGCAGTCCGATCGCGGTTCCGACCCGTCCGTCGAGGGACGCCTGCTCCTCGGTCACGACGATGCCCGGCAGGGTCGCCAGGGCCTCGTACATGGCGGCACGGAGGTCGGCGGGCACCAGCCCGGTGCGGAGGAGCCAACGGACGGTGTCGAAGACGTGCTCCGCGTCGGTCGTGTCCACCGGGCGAGGTGCGGCGTCGATCCGCCGCACGAGCGCGGCAGGGTCCCGGGGCAGGCCCTCGATGTCCGTCACGGCGATGGTCCCCGGACGCACACCGCCGAGTTCCCCGACCGTGAAGTCGCCGCCGGCAGCGCGCTCCCACTGCGGGTCGTCGCGGTGGGCCTCGGTCGCGTAGTCGTCCGCCGCGGCCTCCCGAGCGGCCGCTCCGCCGTAGAAGGTCGTCGCCGGCTCGGACCAGCTCTCGCGGACCCAGGTGTCGGTCACGTCCGCGGGCACCCACGTCGTGCTCGTCCGCCGTGCCAGGTAGCCCTCGTCGTAGTGCTCGCCGTCCGACGACGCGTACCCGAGTGCCCGCTCGGTCTCCACGACCCGCGTGTACGAGCCGACCGGTGCCCTGTCCGCCGCGGCCGCACGGGCCGCCTCGTGCAGGGTGGCCGCGGCAGCGCGGTCCGGTGACGACCAGTGCGTGGTCCCGATGCCGGTGGCGACCAGCACGCCGGCAGCGACGACCGCGGCACCGGCGACCAGGACGGGGCGGAGCCGATGACGCCGACGGACGGGAGGAACGGTGCTGGCCGCCGCGGCGCCTTCCGTCGACGGGGCGGTCGCCGCCGCCTGCGCTGCTGCGTCGAACCGGTGGCGCGCACGGTCGAGGGCAGCTTCGAGGACCTCGGGCGGTACGTCCTCCCGACGCAGCGGACGGAGAGCGGCGAAGTCGTCGTCAGACATGGAGGGGTCCGTTCAGGGGGGTCGGTGGCACCCGGGACAGCGCGGAGGGCCGTGCGGGCGCGGTTCAGTCGGGAGCGGACGGTACCGACGGGGACGCCCGTCGCCTCCGCGATCTGCTCGTAGGTGAGCTCGGCCCAGGCGTGCAGCAGCACGGTGTCCCGGACGGCGGGGCGCATCCGGTCGAGTTCCCGGACCACCGCCTGCACGGCACGCTGTACGTCGACGCGGTCACCGGTCTCGTCTTCGAAGTGCTCCGGGGCGGCGGAACGGGACATGGCGCGCTGTGTCCGGCGTTGCGATCGCCAGTGTCGGCTGAGCAGGTTCGTCGCGATGCCGAACAGCCACGGCAACGGCTCCTGCCGCTCGGGGTCGAACGAGTTCCACCGCACCAGGGCCGTCACGAACGTCTCGCTGAGGATGTCCTCCGCGGTCTGCAGGTCGGTCCGGCGGGCGAGGTAGCGCAGGATGCGGCGTCCGTGCAGGTCGAACTGGCGACCGAGCTCGTCGGCGGCGTCTGGCGGGGGGATGGTTGCTGGGCACGGTAGGTGTTGCCCGATCCTGGTCGGGGAGTTCCATCTTCGTCCTTGCCGGCGGGCACGGTCCTCGCTGAGCGACAGTGTTCGCGGCCGCTGCCCCGCGGACCGTCGCTCAGCACGAACGGCCCGTCACGGCACCGCGCCTACGATGGACGGGTGCTGCTCGCGATCGACACCTCCGCCGGGACCTCCGTCGCCGTCGTCGACCCGACGACCGGGCAGGTCCTCGCCGAGCGCGCGACCGACGACACCCGCCGGCACGCCGAGGTGGTCGGCCCGTTCCTCGACGAGGTCCTGCGCGCCGCCGGGGTCAGCCCGTCAGCCGTCACGGGCGTCGTCGCCGGCATGGGTCCCGGCCCCTTCACCGGCCTCCGCGTCGGGATCGCCGCCGCCCGCACGTTCGCAGCCGCACGCGCCGTCCCGTTCCTCCCGCTCGTCAGCCACGACGCGGTCGCGACGGGGGAGCCCGGGCCGCTCGTCGTCCTCACCGACGCTCGTCGCCGCGAGGTCGCCTGGAGCGCCTACGACGCCGACGGCACGCGCGTCGCAGGTCCGGGACTCGCGAAGCCGGCGGACCTGGACGACGTGCTGCGGGCCTCGCGTCCGGAGGCCGTCGACTGGCGGCGCGTGACGGCCGCGACCATCCCGGCCGGGAGGCTCGGGGTGCTGGCCGCGGACCGGCTCGCCTCCGGCGCACCCCTGGCCGCCGACACCCCGGTCTACCTGCGCGAACCCGACGTGACGATGCCGGGAGCGCCGAAGCGGGTGGCCCGGTGACCGCCGTGCTGCCCGACGGACTGCGGCTCCGTCGTGCGCACCCGCAGGATCTCGACGACGTCATGTGGCTCGAGCAGGTCTCGTTCCCGACCGATGCCTGGTCGGCCTCGCAGATGTCCGGTGAGCTGCACTCCCCGCACGGGTACTACGTCGTCATCGAGACCACCGACGAGGACACCGCACCGACGGTCGTCGGGTACGCCGGCCTGTCCTCGCTGCCCGGCAACCCGGTCGCGGACGTGCAGACCATCGCGGTCGCGGCCGAGCAGCGCGGCAAGGGCCTCGGCCGGGTGCTGTTCACGGAACTCCTCGACGAGGCACGTCGCCGCGGGGTGCACGAGGTGTTCCTCGAGGTCCGCGCGGACAACCCCGTGGCGCAGGCGATGTACACGGCGGCCGGGTTCGAGCAGATCGCCGTCCGGCCGCGGTACTACCAGCCCGACGGCGTCGACGCGTGGGTGATGCGCGCCGAACTCGTGCCGGACGCCACTCGACCCGGACCGATCGGACAGGAGGCGCTCGATGACCGCGGCTGAACCACTGGTGCTCGGCATCGAGACCTCGTGCGACGAGACCGGCGTCGGCATCGTGCGCGGGACCACCCTGCTCGCGAACGTCATCGCGTCGAGCATGGACGAGCACGCCCGCTACGGCGGCGTCGTGCCCGAGGTCGCCGCACGGGCGCACCTCGAGGCGATGACGCCGACCCTGCACCAGGCGCTCGAGCAGGCCGGGGTCACCCTCGACGAGCTCGACGCCGTCGCCGTCACCGCCGGGCCGGGGCTCGCGGGCGCGCTCATGGTCGGTGTCGGCGCGGCGAAGGCGCTCGCCGTGGCGACCGGCAAGCCGCTGTACGGCGTGAACCACCTCGTCGGGCACGTCGGCGCGGACGTCCTGCGCACGGACGGCTCCGAGATCGAACTCCCGACCGTGGCGTTGCTCGTCTCGGGCGGCCACACCTCGCTCCTGCTCGTCCGGGACCTGGTCGGCGACGTGGAACTGCTCGGCGAGACGATCGACGACGCCGCGGGTGAGGCGTTCGACAAGGTCGCCCGGCTCCTCGGCCTGCCGTACCCCGGCGGACCCCAGATCGACCGCGCGGCAGCCGAGGGCGACCCGACGGCCATCCGGTTCCCCCCGGGGTCTGACGCTGCCGAAGGACATGGCGGCACACCGCTACGACTTCTCGTTCTCCGGACTGAAGACCGCCGTCGCCCGGTGGGTCGAGCGCTGCCGAGACGAGGGTCGCGAGGTCCCCGTCGCCGACGTCGCCGCGAGCTTCCGCGAGGCCGTCGTCGACGTCCTGCTGACCAAGGCGCTCGCCGCCTGCCGGGACACCGGTGTCGAGCGGCTGCTGCTCGGCGGCGGGGTCGTCGCGAACCGCGCGGCTGCGGCAGGTGGCGGAGGAGCGCTGCGCTGCAGCCGGGGTCGCACTGCGGATCCCGCCGTTCGACCTCTGCACCGACAACGGCGCGATGATCGCCGCCGTCGGTGCGCTGCTCGTCACCGAGGGGCACGCCCCGAGCGACCTCGGCATCGCGGCGGACTCGACCCTGCCGGTCACCACGGTCCAGGTCTGACGGGCGCCGGCCCGGGCCGCTCCCGCTCCTGAACGACGCAGGGAGCCGTGTGGGAGGATCGGTGCCGGTGGTCGACCGGCCACCGGGAGGGGTGACACGTGTCCGATCAGAACGACCGATCGAAGCCGGACGAGACGCCGGACCAGGCGTCGGGTCAGGAGTCGAGCCAGCCTGCGGCGTCCGCGTCGACCGATCCGGAGCGCGGGCACGACCCGGCGTCGCGGGACCCGTTCGCGTCCTCCGGCCAGGGGTCGGCAGCGCAGGGTGTCACGGACCCGGCGGGCGACCCGAGCGGACGTGCGGCCTCCTCCGGGCAGTCGACCAGCGCGCAGCAGAGCCCGTACGCGACGCCCGGCCAGTCCGGGTCGCACGCGGCGTACGGCTCGCAGGCGGGCCAGTACGGCTCGCAGAACCAGTACGGCGCGCAGAACCAGTACGGCGCGCAGCAGGCCGGCTCGAACCAGTACGGCTCGCAGCAGGCCGGGCAGGGCCAGTACGGCTCGCAGAACCCGTACGGCGCGTCGAACCCCTACGGCGGGCAGAACCCCTCGGGGTCCCAGGGCCAGTACGGCGGACAGAAGGCCTCGAGCCAGTCGCCCTACGGCCAGCAGCCCCACGGCCAGCAGCAGTACGGCCAGCAGTCGTACGGCGCCCAGCAAGGAACCGCGGCCGGCTACAACCCGTACGCGGCCTCGAGCCCGTACGCCTACGGGCAGCAGCAGAAGACGAGCGTGCTCGCGATCCTGTCGATCGTCTTCGCCTTCGGCGGACTCCTGTTCGGGCCGCTCACCATCCTGACCAGCCCCGCCGGCGCGATCATGGGGCACGTGGCCCTCGGACGCATCAAGCAGACCGGTGAGCAGGGGCGCGGCCTCGCCCTCGCCGGCATCATCGGCGGCTGGATCATCACCGCGCTGGCCGTGATCGGCGTCGTGGGGTTCATCCTGTTCGCGGTCTTCGCCGCCCAGAACCCGAACTACGGGGGCTACGACGACTACAACGGCTACGACACCAGCAGCACGGCCGTCGTCATCGCCTGACCTGCTCGCGTGCGGCTCCGCAGGACGACCGCACCGGACGACGACGGGGCACCGCCACCACGGCGGTGCCCCGTCGTCGTGTGTCGCGCAGCGCAGCGCAGCACCCGGACCGCTCAGCCGGCCATGTCGGTGAGGCGCTCGCACAGGACGGCGGTGTGGCGGCCCTCCAGTCTGGTGAGCACGAGCGTGACGCGACCACGCCCGCGCAGTCGCAGGCGCTTGCGGAACTCGGCCGGGTCCACGTCCACCCCGCGCTTCTTGATCTCGACGGTCCCGATGTCGTCCGCCGCCAGTCGTGCCGCCAGCCGCTTGACGTCGAGCGGCATCGTGTCGAGCACGCGGAACCCCTGCGCGAACGGTGTCCCGACCGCCCGGTCACTCGTCACGTAGGCGATGCCCTCGGAGAGCATCCGGCCGTCGATCGACCGCGCCAGGTCCCCGATGAGCCGGGCACGGATGACGGCGCCGTCGGGTTCGTAGAGGTACGCACCGAGAGGCCCGACCTCGACGTCCTCGGCGTCGGCGGCTCCCGTGAGTTCGGCGATGCCGTGCGGACCGATGACGGTCGCTGCCCGTCGGACTCCGGGACGGGCGAGCGGACCGAACCACAGGGCGAGTTCGACGACCTCGCGGTCGACGGACGTCCACTGCGCCTCGGCGGTGTCGGGGATCAGGTCGCGGTCGATGCCCGGGCCGAGCTTCACGCCGGTCGGGGTCGTCGTCGCGGCGGCGAACACGGTGTCGAGCGAGGGCGACCAGTCGTCCGGGTCGGCGAGTCGTCGGGTGTCCGAGTGCCCGCTCGTCCGCCGGGCCGGGTCCATCCAGACCCCGTCCACGGAGCTGACGTCGAACGTGGCGGCGTCCCCGAGCTCGACGCGGGCGTTCGGCCACGGTGCGAGGTTGTGCGTCGCGACGGCCGCGGTCACCTCGTCCCGGTCGACGGCGGCGACGTCGAGGTCGAGCGCCGCCATCGCGAGCGCGTCCCCGCCGATCCCGCAGCCGAGGTCCGCGACCCGCTGCAGGCCGGCGGCGGCGAAGCGTCCGGCGTGCTGCGCGGCCACCTGCAGCCGCGTGGCCTGTTCGAGCCCGGCCTCGGTGAAGAGCATGCGCGCCGCGAAGTCACCGAACTTGCCGCGGGCCTTCTGCCGGAGCTTCGCCTGGGTGAGGACCGCCGCGACGAGTGCGGGGTCGTGCCCCTCGGCCCGGAGGCGGGACACCACCCGGACGATCTCGCCGCCGTCCGAGACCGAGGGCGTACGGTCGAGCAGGTCCATCCCCGCCGGGGTCAGCAGCTGGGTCAGTTCGGCGGCGTCCATGCCCCGATCCTCCCAGGTGCGGGCAGAGCGGGGCGCGCTGGCACTCGGATTGACCGAGTGCCAGTGACGTCCTACAGTTGGGGTTGGCACTCTCCCCCAGGGAAGTGCCAACCCGGTTTTCGTCAGTACCGAACACGTACCGAGAAAGAAGAGGTCACCGTGGCCGTCAGCATCAAGCCGCTCGAAGATCGCATCGTCATCCGCCAGGTGGAGGCGGAGCAGACCACCGCTTCCGGTCTGGTCATCCCGGACACCGCGAAGGAGAAGCCCCAGGAGGGCGAGGTCGTCGCCGTGGGTCCGGGTCGCATCGACGACAACGGCAACCGCGTGCCGCTCGACGTCGCCGTCGGCGACAAGGTCATCTACTCGAAGTACGGCGGCACCGAGGTCAAGTACTCGGGTGAGGACCTCCTCGTCCTCTCCGCCCGCGACGTCCTCGCGGTCATCGAGAACTGACATCTGCTCCACGAACGCCCCGTCGGCCTGGCCGGCGGGGCGTTCGTCGTCCCGGGGACGCCACGACCGCCGGGAGGCCCGGGTGCGCCCGCGTCCGTCGGTCCGCCTTCCTAGGATGGTTCCGTGAGTGAACCGAGTCCCACGCGTCCGGCGCGCAGCGAGGCATCCGTCGGCGTGGTGCAGGCCCTCGTCGCGTACGGGCTCTGGGGACTCATGCCCCTGCTCTTCGCGGCCATGGCCCCGGCGGGCGCGTTCGAGATCGTGTCGTGGCGGATCGTCTTCGGCCTGGTGTTCTGCGCCGTTGCCATCCTCGCGACCCGCTCGTGGCTGCGCACCCGGTCCCTGCTCGTGCAGCCGCGGGTGATGGGCATCATGGGCATCGCCGCCGGGCTCATCCTGGTGAACTGGACCGTGTACGTGCTCGCGACCACCACGGGGCACACCGTCGAGGCGGCGCTCGGCTACTTCATCAACCCGCTCGTCACGATCGCGCTCGGCGTGGTGGTCCTCCGCGAACGCCTCCGACCCCTGCAGTGGACCGCCGTCGGCGTCAGCGTCCTGGCCGTCGTCGTCATCGCGGTCGGGTACGGACGGATGCCGTGGATCTCGCTGGCGCTGGCGTTCTCGTTCGGGACGTACGGTCTCGTCAAGAAGCGCGTGGGCGGCACGGTCGACGCACTCAGCGGGCTGACGATCGAGACCGTGTGGTTGCTCCCGCTCGCGGTGGGGGGCGCTCGTCGTGCTCGGCGTCACCGGGCTCGGCGGCGGGGTCACGTTCACGAGCGAGGGCTGGGTGCACACCCTCGTCACGGTGCTCACCGGGCCGGCGACCGCGGTGCCGCTCCTGCTCTTCGCGTCCTCGGCCCGTCGGGTGAGCCTGTCGACCCTCGGGCTGACGCAGTACCTCGCACCCGTGATGCAGCTGCTCGTGGGGGTGCTCGTGCAGCACGAGCCGATGTCGGTCTCGCGGTGGATCGGCTTCGGGATCGTCTGGTCGGCGCTCGTGCTGCTCACCGTCGACTCGTTCACCGCTGCGCGGCGGGGTGCGCGACCCGACGCCGTACCCGAGCCGGCCTGAACTGACGGGGGCGGGGCGGGCCTCCCGGCCGGCGAGCGAGTCGCGCCTGCGGGACGCGCCTGTCTGTCCCTGACGCCGCTTCGATGTCGAGACGCCGCGTTGTTCCGCGTCGTCTCGACCGTTCGGCGGCGTGACGTGCTGACGCCGGTGTCTCCGCGCTCCCGCCCGCAGCCGAGCCGCCCGCATGCCCCGCCCACGCGAACGGCCCCCCGGGAGCAGCTGCTCCCGGGGGCCGTCGGTCGTGCGGGTGTTACTTCGAGACCGAGCCCTGGATGGCGCTCTGGTACACGGGCTTGTTGTCGCCGTCGAACTTGTAGATGCCGATGTAGGCGCTCGACGGGTCGTTCTTGGAGTCGAACGGACCGATGCCGGACGGGCCGGTGTAGTGGATGTCCTCACCGTCGTCGAGGAGGTCCTTGCAGTCCTTGAACGTCGAGCACTCGGTGCCGCCGTCGGCCCCGGAGACCGCAGCCATGTTGGCCTGGATCGTGCCGGAGTCGGTGCCCTTGCCCTTCACCGCGGCGAGGGCGGCGAGGGTGGTGGCGTCGTAGGACTCGGCCGCGTACGAGAAGTCGGCGAGGTCCTTGTTCGAGGACTTCTTGTAGAAGTCGACGAGGCGCTTCTTCAGGTCGTCCTTCGGGCTGGCACCGGGGATGGTGCCCTGCGCGCCCTCGAGGGTGCCCTTGTCGAAGTCCTTCGAGTAGTCCGCCGTGTTGCCGTCGGACATGTAGATCTTCGCCTTGTTCCCCTGCGAGACGAGCTCGGGGATGATCGACTTCGTCTCGTCGAAGGCCAGCACGACGATCGCGTCGGGCTCGGTCGCGAGTGCCGCGGTCACCTCGGACGAGAACGTGGTCTGTCCGGGCGGGAACTCCTGCCCCTTGCCCTTGGCGCCGTAGACGACCTGGCCACCGGCGGACTCGACGGCCTCCTGGACGGAGTTGCGGAGGCCGGTGCCGTACGTGTCGTTGAAGACGAGGAACGCGACCTTGGCGTTGCCGTCACCCGTGACGAGCTGGCCCAGCGCGGAACCCTGGACGGAGTCCGGCGGAGCGGTGCGGTAGTAGTGCGACGAGTAGCCGGACAGGTCGGTCGCCGTGTTCGCCGGCGAGATCTGCACCATGCAGTTGCTCGTGAGCTGGTCGATCACGTTGAGCGTGACGGAGGACGACTCGGCACCGATGACGACCGGGACCTTCGCGTCCACGAGCTTCGTCGCGGCGGAGCTCGACACGGTCATGTCGTTGCTGTCGCCGGAGTCGGTGGCGGGGTCGATGGTGACGTCCTCGTCGAGCACACCACCCGCGGCGTTGATGTCCTCGACGGCGAGGCCGACGCCGGACTCGGCCGGCGGGTTGAGGTAGGCCAGCGACCCGGTCAGCGGCAGGATCGTGCCGATCTTCAGCGGGTCGGTGCTGGGCGACGAGGGGGCCTCGCAGCTCGCGGCCGGGTCCTTCTTCGCGCCGCCGGCCTTGGCCGACTCGGACGCGCCGTCACCGGCGTTGCTCGAGGTGGAGCAGCCGACGAGGAGCACCGCTGCCGCTCCCGCCAGTGCCAGCGCCGTGGTGGCGCGGGTGGTTCTGATCATCCGTGGAACCCTTTCTCTGCGCGGAGGCCCTACCGCATCGGGTCGAGCGCGGCGTCTCCGCGTGGGATTGAGGAGAAAACTAGGGTCGATGTGTTTCGCCCGTGTGACGGAAGTACACGCCTGGGTGTTTCGTTACATACCCGTGACACTTCTGAGCGGCCTCACCGGAACCCCTGATCAGGAGTCCGTCCGGACGGTCTCCGTGGTCCCGGATGGTCGTCCTGGAGGCCCGGCGTACGTTCCGCAGACATGAGCGACACATCTTCCACCACCGTCTTCCGGCCCACGCGGGCCATCGTCACCGGCTCGGAGTCGGGCATCGGCAAGGCCACGGCCGTCGCGCTGGCGGCCGCAGGCATGGACGTCGGGATCACCTACCTGTCGGAGCCCGACCGGGCCGAGGAGACCGCGGCCGAGGTCCGCGCCGCCGGGCGACAGGCGTACGTGGCGCAGCTCGACGTGACCGACCTCGAGCGGGCGGGCGCGGTCATCGACGGCCTCGTGTCCCAACTCGGCGGGGTCGACGTCATCGTCGCCGACGCGGGCACGGGCGACAACGCTCCGTTCCTCGACCTGACGCTCGACCAGTGGCGGCACACCGTCGCGACCGACCTCGACGGGGCTTTCGTCACGATCCAGGCAGCCGCTCGTCGCATGGTCGCGCAGGGCACCGGCGGCCGGATCATCGGCATCACGAGCGTGCACGAGCACCAGCCGCGGTACGGCTCCAGCGCGTACGACGCCGCGAAGCACGGGCTCGGCGGCCTGCTCAAGACGATCGCGATCGAGCTGGCGTCGCACGGCATCACCGCGAACGCCGTCGCACCGGGGGGAGATCGCGACCCGGATGACCGGCGCCGAGGACGAGGACCCGCACACGATCTCCCGTCCCGGGGTGCCCCTCGGCCGTCCGGGCAACGCGTGGGAGATCGCGGCCGCCGTGGCGTTCCTGGCCTCGCCCGCGTCGTCGTACATCACTGGCGTCTCGCTCCCCGTCGACGGCGGCATGCTCCAGATGGGCCCGCACGGCGGCAGCCACATCACGTCGGACGACTGGCGGAGCGCGTAGTCCCGGACGAAGCGACGAGGGCGGCCCCCCCACAACGGTGTCTCGTTGCGCGGGGCCGCCCTCGTCGTGTTCTGTCGAACCGGGGGTCAGCCGCGGTAGTTCGGCGCCTCGACGACCATCTGGACGTCGTGCGGGTGCGACTCCTTCAGCCCGGCCGCGGTGATGCGGACGAACTTGCCGCGGGCCTTCAGCTCGGGGATCGTCCGGCCGCCGACGTAGAACATCGACTGCCGCAGCCCGCCGACGAGCTGGTAGACGACGTTGCCGACCGAGCCGCGGTAGGGCACCTGGCCCTCGATGCCCTCGGGGATGAGCTTCTCGTCCGAGGGGACGTCCGCCTGGAAGTAGCGGTCCTTCGAGTACGACGTCTTCTTGCCGCGGGTCTGCAGCGCCCCGAGGGAGCCCATCCCGCGGTACGCCTTGAACTGCTTGCCGCCGACGAACACCAGGTCGCCCGGGGACTCGTCGGTGCCGGCGAGGAGCGAGCCGAGCATGACGGTGTCCGCGCCCGCGACGAGGGCCTTCGCGATGTCGCCCGAGTACTGCAGGCCGCCGTCGGCGATGATCGGGACGCCGGCCTCGCGTGCGGCGAGGGAGGCCTCGTACACGGCGGTCACCTGCGGCACGCCGACACCGGCGACGACGCGGGTGGTGCAGATCGAGCCCGGGCCGACGCCGACCTTGACGGCGTCGACACCGGCGTCGATGAGCGCCTGCGCACCGGCACGGGTCGCGACGTTGCCGCCGATGACGTCGATGCCGTCGAACGACGAGTCGGCCTTGATGCGGCGGACCATGTCGAGCACGCCTTCGCTCTCGCCGTTCGCGGTGTCGACGACGAGCACGTCGACCCCGGCGTCGCGGAGGGCCTCGGCGCGCTGCCAGGCATCGCCGAAGAAGCCGATGGCGGCACCGACGCGCAGTCGGCCTTCCTCGTCCTTCGTGGCGTCCGGGTACTTCTCGCTCTTGTCGAAGTCCTTGACGGTGATGAGCCCGCGGAGCTTGCCGTCGGCGTCCACCAGCGGCAGCTTCTCGATCTTGTGCTGCGCGAAGATGGCGATCGCCTCTTCGGGGTCGATGCCCTCGAGCGCCGTGATGAGCGGGGCCTTCGTCATGACGTCACGCACGAGCGTGCTCGACATCTCGAACGGTGCGACGAAGCGCATGTCCCGGTTCGTGATGATGCCCACGAGCGTGCCGTCGGCCTCGACGACCGGCAGGCCGGAGACGCGGAACTGCCCGCAGAGCGCGTCCACGTCGGCGACGGTGGCGTCCGGGCTGGTGGTCACCGGGTTGGTGATCATGCCCGACTCGGAGCGCTTCACCTTGTCCACGTAGGCGGCCTGGTCCTCGATGGACATGTTGCGGTGCAGGATCCCGATGCCGCCCTGGCGTGCCATGGCGATGGCCATGCGCGACTCGGTGACGGTGTCCATGGCCGCGGAGAGCAGCGGCACGTTGACGGAGATCCGCTTGGTGAGCCGCGACGTCGTGGACGCCTCGCTCGGGATGACGTCGGTGTGCCCCGGCAGGAGCATGACGTCGTCGTACGTGAGTCCGATGAATCCGAACGGATCCGGCTGGTCCATGGGTCCCCTTCGTGGGCGAGGTGAACGGGTGTCAGTACCGGGAACGCACCGGTGGGCTCTCGATGGGACATGGTAACGCGCGCGACGCAGGCGCCATTCCTGGGGGGCGGGATCGGTCGCTGTACCGGCCGGACGGGAGGCTTGTCCGCTGGAACGCAAATCGACTCGCCTGTGCAAGGTCACGGTTGCGGCACGATTTGTGCAGGGAACGTGCCGGAAACACGGGGGGACACAAAAAATCCCTAGGGTCCTCGACTATCCGAACGAGAGGCTCATCCGTGGGTTCCATCACTCCGCCGGGGTCAGCGCTGGCGCGCCGACTCCGCCGCGGGGCACCAGGCCGTCGTCGCCTGGTCCTCGCCGCCGTGCTCTTCCTCGCCTTCCTGGCCACCTTCGCCGTCGACGTGGTGCTCTCGCCCGTCGCCGGCGCAGCGACCAGCAGCCCCTCCGCCAGCAGCGCACCGGCGAGCACCGGGCCCTGCGTGGTCAGCACGACGAACGGCTGCATCCAGGGCACGATCCTCGACTCGGAGCGGGAGCCCGCCGCGGGAGTCGACGTCGACGTCACCGGCCCCGGCTCGTTCACGGGGTCCTCGACGACGAACGCCGACGGCCGCTGGTCGGTCAGCATCTCGGAGGCCGGGCCCTACACGGTCAAGGTCGACCAGGACTCGCTGCCGAAGGGGCAGTACCTCACCGACGCGAAGGACGCCGAGCGCACCGTGCAGGGCAACCTGAACGCCAACGCCGGCACGATCTTCCAGCTCTCCGACCAGGAGGGCGCGACCACCGACACCGGCGCCACGAGCGTCACCGCGGCACGGTTCTGGCAGCAGTTCGCCTCCGGCATCCGCCTCGGACTCCTCATCGCCCTCGCCTCGATCGGCCTGTCGCTCATCTACGGCACGACCGGCCTGTCCAGCTTCTCCCACGGTGAGCAGGTGACCCTCGGTGGCCTCCTCGCCTACGTCTTCGCGAACCAGCTCGGATGGAACATCTGGCTCGCCGGGCTGGTGACCGTGCTGCTCTGTGCCGCGACCGGGTACCTGCAGGACGCGGGCATCTGGAAGCCCCTGCGGAAGCGCCGGATCAGCCTCACGCAGCTCATGATCGTGACGATCGGTCTCTCGATCGCCGCCCAGTACGCCTTCCAGTACTTCTTCGGGGCATCGACCGTCCGCATCCAGCAGGGCAACCCGGAGACGGTGACGTTCGCCGGCATCACGCTGACGGTGCAGTCGTACGTCGCGATGGGGATCGCGCTCGTCGTGCTCGTCGGCACGGGGCTGTTCCTCGGGAAGACGCGCTTCGGACGTGCCACCCGTGCGGTGTCCGACAACCCGGCGCTCGCCGCGGCCTCGGGCATCGACGTCGACCGCGTGATCCGCTTCGTGTGGACGCTCGCCGCCGGTCTCGCCGGTCTGTCCGGTGTGATGCTCGGCCTCGTGCTGAACGGCGTGAACTGGCAAACCGGTCTCCAGCTGCTGCTGCTCATGTTCGCCTCGGTGACCCTCGGCGGTCTCGGGACGGCCTACGGCGCGCTCGTCGGCTCGATGATCATCGGCATCGTCGTGGAGCTCACGAACCTGGTGCTGCCCGGTGACTTCAAGTACGCCACCGCCCTCGTCATCCTCATCCTCATCCTGCTGTTCCGGCCGCAGGGCATCTTCGGCCGTGCCGAGCGGATCGGCTAAGGGAGCACCCGCATGGACTACATCCTCACCCTGCTCACCTCGCTGACGCAGGAGGCCCTCGCGCCGACGACCGCGGCGTTCGCGCTCGCGGCGATCGGCCTCAACGTGCACTTCGGGCTCACCGGCCTGGTCAACATGGGCCAGGCGGCGTTCCTGCTGCTCGGTGCCTACGGGTTCGCGATCTCGATCTCGAACGGCTTGCCCGTCGGCCTCGCGGTGCTCATCGCCCTGGCCATCGCGATCGTCTTCGCGGTCATCCTCGGCATCCCGACCCTGCGGTTGCGCGGGGACTACCTGGCGATCGTGACGATCTCCGGTGCCGAGATCATCCGCATGGTCGGCCGATCGAGTCTGCTCACCGACACCACCGGTGGCTCGAACGGCATCACCGGCTCGAGCTACCGCGAGCCGTTCAACGCGCTGAGCTTCCTTCCCGACGGCACCACGACCATCCTGTGGTTCACGTACTCGAACAACGGCGTCAACGGCTGGTGGATCCGCATCGTCGGCTGGGGCCTGGTCGCCCTGTTCACCCTCGTGCTGTTCCTGCTCATGCGCAGCCCGTGGGGCCGTGTGGTGAAGGCCATCCGCGAGGACGAGGACGCGGTCCGCTCCCTCGGCAAGAACGTCTACTCGTACAAGATGCAGGCGCTCGTCTTCGGTGGCGCGCTCGGTGCCCTGGCCGGGGTCATCTACGTCCTGCCGAGTTCGGTGCAGCCGGACGCGATGGGCCGCTCGATGACCTTCTTCATCTGGACGGCGCTCATCCTCGGAGGCGCGGCGACGGTGTTCGGACCGGTGCTCGGCGCGATCCTGTTCTTCGTCGTCCGTCTCTTCATCCGCACGCTCGCGGGTGACTTCATCCCGAACTCGATCATGAGCGCCCAGCAGGCCGAGCAGTTCTCCTACGTGCTGGTCGGTGTCGCGCTCATGCTCCTCATCGTCTTCCGCCCACAGGGACTCCTGGGGAACAAGAAGGAGCTGACGTTCAGTGTCTGAACCCACCGGAACCACGCCCGGCGTCCCCACCGCCCTCACCGCGGTGCAGCACGCCCCCCGGTTCGCCGAAGCCGGACGCCATCCTCACGGTCGACAACATCAGCCGCCGCTTCGGTGGCATGACCGCGGTCGACGTGGACCACCTCGAGGTGCAGCGCGGTGCCATCACGGCCCTCATCGGGCCGAACGGCGCCGGCAAGACCACCTTCTTCAACCTGCTCACCGGCTTCGACAAGCCGACGAGCGGCAAGGAGGCCCGCTGGCAGTTCAACGGGAAGACGCTCGGCAACACCGGGGCCGCGAAGGTCGCCCGCGCCGGCATGGTCCGCACGTTCCAACTGACGAAGGCGCTGTCGCGCCTCACCGTGATGCAGAACATGCTGCTCGGCGCGAAGGACCAGCCGGGCGAGAACTTCTTCGCCGCGCTGGTCAGCCCGCTGTGGCGGAAGCGTGAGCAGGAGATCACGGCGAAGGCCGAGGACCTCCTCGCCCGCTTCAAGCTCCTCGAGAAGAAGGACGACTACGCCGGATCGCTCTCGGGCGGCCAGCGGAAGCTCCTCGAGATGGCCCGCGCGCTCATGTCCGACCCGACGATGATCATGCTCGACGAGCCGATGGCCGGCGTGAACCCGGCGCTGACGCAGTCGCTGCTCGGGCACATCCAGTCCCTCCGCGACGACGGCATGACGGTGCTCTTCGTCGAGCACGACATGCACATGGTCCGGCACATCTCGGACTGGGTCGTCGTGATGGCCGAGGGCAAGGTCGTCGCCGAGGGCCCGGCCGCCACCGTCATGGACGACCAGGCCGTGATCGACGCCTACCTCGGCGCCCACCACGACACCGACCTCGGTGACGACTCGCTCCTCACCGAGGAGACCTACGAGGAACTCGCCGACGAGGTCGCAGAAGAGGACGCGGCGGACGCCGCCGACGAAGGGAAGGCGACCCGATGACGGACGCGACGAACGGCACCGGCGCGGACCGGGCCTCCAGTGCGGAGCCGGCAGCGGTGGCCGTCACCCCGGGCAGCACGACCCCGCGTGCCGCGACCGGCGGGGCCACCGCGGTGCAGGACCGCGAGCCGGTCATGCGTGCCGACAACCTCGTCGCCGGCTACCTGCCGGGTGTCAACATCCTCAACGGGTGCGACCTGGTCTGCTACCCGGGCGAGCTCATCGGCATCATCGGCCCGAACGGCGCCGGCAAGTCGACGCTCCTCAAGGCGCTGTTCGGCCTCGTGAACATCCGCGAGGGCTCGGTCACGCTGCAGGGCGAGGACATCACGAACCTCAAGGCGAACAAGCTCGTGCAGGCCGGCGTCGGCTTCGTCCCGCAGACGAACAACGTCTTCCCCCTCGCTCTCGATCGAGGAGAACCTGCAAATGGGGCTGTACCTGCGCCCGAAGAAGTTCGCCGAGCGGCTCGAGGTCATCTACGACCTGTTCCCCGTGCTCGGACAGCGCAAGGGCCAGCGCGCCGGGTCGCTCTCCGGTGGTGAGCGGCAGTCGGTCGCGATGGCGCGGGCGCTCATGATGGACCCGAAGGTGCTGCTGCTCGACGAGCCCTCCGCTGGCCTGTCGCCGGTGCGGCAGGACGAGACGTTCATCCGCACCCGCCGCATCAACAAGGCCGGCGTCTCCGTGATCATGGTCGAGCAGAACGCCCGCCGGTGCCTGCAGATCTGCGACCGCGGCTACGTCCTCGACCAGGGGCGGAACGCGTACTCGGGCACCGGGAAGGAGCTCGCCGACGACCCGAAGGTCATCGAGCTCTACCTCGGAACGCTCGCCAAGGACGTCGACGCCACGAAGTAGGGTCGTCGACACCGCGGGTGCCGCTGTGGGGGGCAGCATCCGCGACGGACGGGGCCGTGCTGGCTGCGCTTGCGCGCCGCACGGCCCCGCTCTCGTGCCGCGGGGCGGACGCCGGGGTCGGAACGGGACACCCGGTGTCTCCCGGAGACGCCGGTGTCGCATCGAGACGCCGGTGTCTCACCCGAGACACCGCCGGAGCGGTGAGACGCCACCGGTTCCGGCGGCGTCTCACGCACTCGGCGGCGTCTCGCGCAGACGCGCGTGTCCGCGGGAGCGACCCCGTGCCTCCCGTCCGGCCGGGAGGCCCGTCCCGCCTCCGGCGCGTCGGGTACCGTTCCAGCGTGGAACGCTTCTCGGCCCGGGCGATGGACGCCCTCGTGTGGGTGGTGTTCGTCGTGCTCTTCGTCGGCGCGGCCCTGCTCGTGAAGGTCGCCGCCGCACTCCTCGTCGTGCTCATCGTGCTGGCGCTGCTGCTCGGGCTCACGCTCCGGGTGCTCCGCCGACGTCGCACGCGCTGACCCGCCGACCGTCCGGCCGTGCCACCCGGACACCCCGCCCGGTAGGGTTGCCGGGTGAGCGAAGTCGAGATCGGTGCAGGCAAGCGCGGACGTCGGGCGTACGCGTTCGACGACATCGCGGTGGTCCCCTCGCGGCGGACGCGTGACCCGCGGGACGTCAACGTCCAGTGGTCGATCGACGCGTTCACCTTCGAGTCGCCGATCCTGTCCGCGCCGATGGACTCCGTCGCCTCGCCCGCGACCGTCATCGAGATGGGGCGTCTCGGCGTCCTCGGGGTCCTCGACCTCGAGGGCCTGTGGACCCGCTACGAGGACCCGGAGCCGTACCTCGCCGAGATCCGCACGCTGACCGACGGCAACGTCACGAAGCGCATGCAGGAGATCTACGCCGAGCCGGTCAAGGCCGAGCTGATCACCCGCCGTCTGGCCGAGATCCGCGCCGCCGGCGTCCCGGTCGCCGGCTCGCTCAGCCCGCAGCGCACGCAGGAGTTCTCGCAGACGGTCGTGGACGCCGGTGTCGACCTGTTCGTCATCCGCGGCACGACGGTCAGCGCCGAGCACGTGTCGCAGAACACCGAGCCGCTCAACCTCAAGAAGTTCATCTACGAGCTCGACGTCCCGGTGATCGTCGGCGGTGCCTCCACCTACACGGCGGCCCTGCACCTCATGCGCACCGGCGCCGCGGGCGTGCTCGTCGGCTTCGGCGGGGGCGCGGCGTCGACCACGCGCGCCGCGCTCGGCATCCACGCACCCATGGCCACCGCGGTCGCCGACGTCGCCGGCGCTCGTCGCGACTACATGGACGAGTCCGGCGGGCGGTACGTGCACGTCATCGCGGACGGCGGTCTCGACACCGCCGGGGACGTCGTCAAGGCGATCGCGATGGGGGCCGACGCCGTCATGCTCGGCACCGCACTGGCCCGCGCGGCAGAGGCCCCGGGCGGTGGCTTCCACTGGGGTGCCGAAGCGCACCACCCCGAGCTGCCCCGCGGCCGTCGCGTCGAGGTCGGCACCATCGGCTCGCTCGAGAGCATCCTGAACGGCCCGACCCCGTCGTGGGACGGCCGCGCCAACCTGGTCGGCGCCCTGCGTCGGTCGATGGCGACGACCGGGTACTCCGACGTCAAGGAGTTCCAGCGAGTAGAAGTGGTCGTGGCGCCCTACCACCGCTGACGCGGTGCGCCCGTGGACGATCCGCGGGCGCTGCTCCGGCGCCGGACGGCGATGGAGGCGATCATGACAACGACGGTCACGAACGGTGCGTCGAGCACCGCGGGGTTCGACCCCGCGACGAAGCTCGGCCCGGACGAGCGCGAGGCCGCGATCGAGACCCTGAAGACCCGGGAGCTCGACGTCCTGGTCGTCGGCGGCGGCATCGTCGGCGGTGGTGCCGCACTCGACGCCGTCACCCGGGGCCTGTCGGTCGGGATCGTGGAGGCCCGCGACTGGGGCTCGGGCACGTCCAGCCGGTCGTCGAAGCTCGTGCACGGTGGCATCCGGTACCTCGAGCAGCTCAACTTCACGCTCGTCCGCGAGGCCCTCATCGAACGCGGCCTGCTGCTCCAGCGCATCGCCCCGCACCTGGTCAAGCCGGTCCGCTTCCTGTACCCGCTCAACCACCGGGTCTGGGAGCGCTTCTACATCGGCATCGGCATGGCGATGTACGACGTCTTCAGCTGGTCCGGCGGACGTCCGCCCGGCGTGCCGCACCACCGCCACCTCACCCGCACGCAGGTGCTCCGCTCGATGCCGTCCCTCAAGAAGGACGCGTTCGTCGGCGGCATGACCTACTACGACGCGCAGGTCGACGACGCCCGCTACGTGGCCGCACTCGTCCGCACGGCGGCCTCGTACGGCGCACACGCTGCCTCGCGGGTCCGGATCGAGGGCTTCATCAAGGTCGGGGAGCGGGTCGTCGGGGCGCACGCGCACGACATCCAGACCGGTGAGCACTTCGACATCCGGGCGAAGCAGGTCGTCAACGCGACGGGTGTCTGGACAGACGACACCCAGGCGATGGTCGGCACCCGCGGGCAGTTCAAGGTGCGTGCGTCGAAGGGCGTGCACCTCGTCGTCCCGCGCGACCGGTTCCAGTCGAACTCGGGCATGATCCTCCGCACCGAGAAGAGCGTCCTGTTCGTCATCCCGTGGGGTCGCCACTGGCTGATCGGCACGACCGACACCGACTGGTACCTCGACAAGGCGCACCCGGCGGCGACCGCGGCGGACATCGACTACATCCTCGAACACGTCAACAAGGTGCTCGCCGTGCCGCTCACCCGCGAGGACGTCGAGGGCGTCTACGCCGGTCTCCGACCGCTCCTGGCGGGGGAGTCCGAGGCCACGTCGAAGCTCAGCCGTGAGCACGTCGTCGCACACACGGCCCCGGGCCTCGTGGTCGTCGCCGGTGGCAAGTGGACGACCTACCGCGTGATGGGCAAGGACGCCATCGACGAGGCCGCCGCAGCGATGGACGGCAGGATCCCGGAGTCGACGACGCAGGACATCCCGCTGCTCGGCGCCGAGGGCTACCCGGCCGCGTGGAACAAGCGGGCCCGCACCGCGAAGACGTTCGGCGTGCACAAGGTCCGGATCGAGCACCTGCTCAACCGGTACGGCACCCTGGCGACCGAGGTGCTGCAGCTCGTGCAGGAGGACCCCTCGCTCGCCGAGCCGTTGCCCGGTGCCGACGACTACATCGGGGCCGAGGTCGTGTACGCGGCCTCGCACGAGGGTGCCCTGCACCTGGAGGACGTCCTCGCCCGCCGCACCCGCATCTCCATCGAGGCCTGGGACCGCGGCGAGTCCGCGGCGCCGGTTGCCGCGCGGCTCATGGCGGACGTGCTCGGCTGGGACCAGGAGACCACCGAGAACGAGGTGTCGAACTACCTCAAGCGGGTGGCCGCCGAGCGGGAGTCGCAGCTGCAGCCCGACGACGAGTCCGCCGACCGCGTGCGGCTCGAGGCGCCGGACATCGCGTTCGGGTTCGAGGAGGACGACGTCGTCGTCGGCGGCGGCCGGAGCGACGGCGCCGAGGGGGGCGACGGCGTCCGACGAGCAGGTCGTGGGCGAGAAGACGACCGAGCCCAGCTGACGCGGGCCGGACGGGAGGCTCCCCACCCTGGGCCGAGGACGTGCCGCTGGTGCGTCGGTCCGGGACCGGCCAGCGCGGGTGGCTACGCGGCGGCGCGGGCGCGGGTGGCTACGCGGCGGCGCGGGCGCGGCGGAGGGTCTGCACCATCGTCAGGAACAGGACCGCCGGGATCGCGACGAGGGCCGCGAGGCTCGTGCCGTAGAGCACAGCGGCGCCCATGCCGTGCGCGCCGCCGGACACCCCGAAGGAGTCCGCGACGTCCATGCCGAGGAAGAAGCCCGACTGGAAGACGGTACCGGAGCCGCACGCGACCAAGGCGAGGTGGCAGACGAGGGCCACCGGTACGGGGATCTCCTTCCAGATCGCCGCGATCGCGAAGCCGACGGCGAGGACCACGCCGATGCCGGCCGTCACCAGCACACCGACGACGTCCTGCCGGGAGTTCATGCCCATCGCGTCGACGGTGGCGTAGATCTCCGACAGCGACTTCCCCCGGCACCGCGGCGAGCGGGTCGAGCACGAGGGCGTTCACCGCCAGCAGCGCGGCGTAGGCGGTGACGACGAGCGCGCCGGACACGGCGACGACGGTCTTGGAGGTCATCCGGCCATCCTCACCGGGCGGGGTGGACCGCCGCGTCCACCGCCGGGATGACCTGTGGAGAACGGAATGGCCGAGCCCTCCCGGTGGTTAGCATGGGTGTCCTGGGAAAGGGAGCCATCATGGTCGACGTCCATCGCGTCAAACTCCCCCGGCGTCGGCGTGCTGCACAGCTTCTACACCGACGACGGTGGCAAGTGCGGTGTCATCACGCACCGGTCGGGTCACTCCGACCTCATCTCGTTCGCGGACGTCGCCGACGGCGCGGACAAGTCCGAGAAGGTCTCGCTCCGCCTGAGCGAGGACGAGGCGCACACCCTCGCCGAGCTGCTCGGCGGCACCCGGATCACGGAGGGCCTCGACAAGCTCGACGAGATCCCCGGCCTGTCGATCGACTGGTTCAGCGTCGACTACGACGACGCCATCGCCGGCAAGCCCCTCGGCGACCTGCACGACTCCGGGTTCATCGGCCTGACGGTCGTCGCGGTGGTCCGCGGCGACAGCGCCAACCCGGCGCCCTCGTCCGACTTCGTCGTGTTCCCCGGGGACACGATCGTGGTCGCCGGCGCGCCCGAGAAGGTCGCGAAGGCGTTCTCCTTCTACCGCAGCGGTCAGTTGGCAGCAGCCGCTGCCGAGGCGCCGCCCGGGAGTTAGTCGATGCACCTGGGTGGTGAGCTGCTGACCATCGGCGGCCTGTTCCTCATCGCCTACGTCCTCGGACGTCTCGGCAAGACCATCGGCCTGCCGGCGATCCCGGTCTACATGGTGGTCGGACTCATCGCGAGCCCGCACACCCCGTGGATCGGACTGAGCGTCGAGTCCCACACGATCGAGCTCATCGCCACGTTCGGGCTCATCCTGCTGCTGTTCAACCTGGGGTTGGAGTTCGACCAGGAGGAGTTCTACGGCAACGCCGGCAAGCTCCTCGTGTCGGGCGGCACCTACGTCGCGATCAACATGGGCGTCGGGTTCGCGTTCGGTTTCTCACTCGGATGGGGCACGCGCGAAGCCCTGATCATCGCGGGGATGACGGCGACGTCGTCGAGCGCCATCGTGACGAAGCTCCTCATCGAGCTCCGGCGCCTGGCGAACGACGAGACACCGATGATCCTCGGCGTCACCGTCATCGAGGACGTCTTCATCGCCGTCTACCTGGCGATCGTGTCCGTGGTGCTCTCCGGCGACACGAACGTCTGGGCGGTGATCGGGAAGCTCGCGCTCGCGTTCGGGTTCCTCATCGTCATGTTCAGCCTGGCGCGCTGGGGCGGCAAGCAGGTCTCGCGGATCTTCGCGACCCGCGACGACGAGCTGTTCACCGTGCTGTTCTTCGGCCTCGCGGTGATGTTCGGTGGCATCGGGGACCTGCTCGGCGTGACCGACGCCATCGGTGCGTTCGTCATCGGGCTGCTCTGTGGTGCCACGCGCTACCGGGACCGCATCGAACAGCTGGCGCTCCCGATGCGCGACGTCTTCGCGGCGTTCTTCTTCGTCAACTTCGGCCTCGGCCTGGACGTCTCGACCTTCGGCGAGGTGCTCTGGCCGGTCGTCGCCGCCATCGGCATGACCGTCGTGCTCAACGCCGTCGCGGGGCAGCTCGTCGCCCGGATGAACGGCTTCAGCGTCCAGCAGGGCATCAACACGGCGGTCATCCTCGTCAACCGCGGCGAGTTCGCGCTCATCCTCGCGACGCTGTCCGCGGCGGCCGGACTCGAGGAACGCATCACCGCGTTCGCCGGGCTCTACGTCCTCATCATGGCGGTGCTCGGTCCGCTGCTCGCGGTGAACTCCGACCGCATCGGTCGGCTCGTGCTCCGGCCGGGTCGGGTGCGGAAGCTCCGCGGGCGCGAGCTGGCGGCAGCGCAGGCCGCCGCCGAGCGCAAGGCCGAGCGCGACCGTCGGTTCGCCGAGGAGATCGCCCTCGTGGAGGCCGCGGGCAGGGAAGAGCGCGAGAATGGGGAACCGGAGACGACGCCGTCGCGCGCACAGCCGGTCACACCGGAACCCGTGCGCGTGAGCACGTCGTCGATCGAGATCCCCGCCGAGCGTCCCGAACGCCCGGTCCGACCACGCGATCCGGAGTACTGACACGCATGTGGGCCGTTGCACGACGTCCGAGGTGGATCGCACTGCTCGTGTTGGCCATCGTGCTGGCGGGCGTGTTCGCCGCGCTCGGCAAGTGGCAGCTCGAGCGCAGCATCGAGAACGGCAAGCCGCTGCCCGCCGGGACGGAGACGCGGCGCGCTCTCGATGACGTCACGACCCCCCGACAAGCCCGTCGGCTCGACGCTCGCGGGCCAGAAGATCACCGTCTCCGGGCGCTTCGTCGCCGGGGACACCACTGTCCTCACCGGCCGCAGCGGGGGGTGGGACGTACCAGGCCGTCGGACACCTGGTCGACGACGCGACGGGGGCGAGCCTCCCGGTCGTGATCGGGTGGTCCGACCAGCGGGCGGCCGCCGTCGCCGGGGGTGACCGTCTGACCGACGGCGCGACCATGACGGTCGAGGGCCGGTACTACCCGGCCGAGTCGCCCGACCAGGACGCCTTCGAGCAGGGCGAGTACTCCGCCGTCGCCCCGGCCCGGTTCGTCAACACCTGGAAGGCGTTCGACGACCGGATGTACGGCGGCTACGTCGTCGCCGGAGCCGCCGTCGCGGACGCCGCGGACCTCGGCACCATCGCCGACCGGGCCCCCACGCGCGAGGTCCAGTTCGACTGGCTCAACCTGTTCTACGCGGTCGAGTGGGTCGTCTTCGCCGGGTTCGCCGTCTTCCTCTGGTACCGCTTCGTGAAGGACGCCTGGGAGCGCGAGCAGGACGAGGAGCGCGAGACCGCCGAAGCGGCCGCCGGTGGCGCCGCTGATGACGAGGCGCCCGCCGACGAGGCCGCTGTGGACGACGCCCGGGCCGAGCCGGGTCGCCGGTAGGATCGACGGCATGGCTCTGACCGTCCGGACCCGCGACATCCCGAAGATCCCGGGGGCCGTGCGGTTCTACCGCATCTCCGCGTACATCACCGGTGTGCTGCTGCTGGCCCTGATCGTCGAGGTCGTCATCAAGTACACGCCGATCCAGCGCGAGATGCAGCTCGGCGGGGGGAGCGTTCTTCGTCCCGAACGGCACCGCCGGCGAGGCGCCCGGCACGTTCAACCTGTCCGTCGCGATCCTCATCGCCCACGGCTGGCTGTACGTCGTCTACCTCTTCGCGGACTTCCGCCTCTGGAGCATCATGCGCTGGCGGCCGTCGCGCTTCCTGCTCATCGCCCTCGGCGGGATCATCCCGTTCATGTCCTTCGTGGTCGAGCACCGCATGCAGAAGGCCGCCATGACCACCCACCACGAGCTGACCGCGCAGCAGTCGCGGGAGAAGGAGAGCGCTCGGTGAGCGAGACCGAACAGCGTCCCGTCCTCGTCGTCGACTTCGGCGCGCAGTACGCGCAGCTGATCGCACGGCGCGTCCGCGAGGCCAACGTCTACAGCGAGATCGTCCCGCACTCCGTCACGGCGGACGAGATCCGCGCGAAGGACCCCGCCGCGATCGTCCTGTCGGGAGGCCCGTCCTCCGTCTACGAGGACGGCGCTCCGGCTCTGGACAGCGAGATCCTCGACCTCGGCGTCCCGGTGCTCGGCATCTGCTACGGCTTCCAGGCCATGGCGAAGTCGCTCGGCGGCGAGGTCGCACACACCGGCCTGCGCGAGTACGGCGCGACCGACGTCACCGTCAGCGGGACCGACAGCGTCCTGCTCGGCGGGCAGCCCGCGTCGCAGACCACCTGGATGTCGCACGGCGACTCGGTCGCGAAGGCCCCGGAGGGCTTCGCGGTCCTCGCCTCCAGCGACTCGACGCCGGTGGCCGCCTTCGCCTCCGACGAGCGCAAGCTCTACGGCGTGCAGTGGCACCCGGAGGTCAAGCACTCGGCGTTCGGCCAGGCCGTGCTCGAGAACTTCCTGCACAGGGCTGCCGGGCTGCCGGGCGACTGGAACTCCGCGAACGTGATCGAGGAGCAGGTCGAGCGAATCCGCGCGCAGGTCGGCTCGTCCCGCGTGATCGCCGGGCTGTCCGGTGGCGTCGACTCCGCCGTCGCCGCGGCGCTCGTGCACAAGGCCGTCGGTGACCAGCTGACGTGCGTGTTCGTCGACCACGGGCTCCTCCGCGCCGACGAGCGCAAGCAGGTGGAGGAGGACTACGTCGCCTCCACCGGCGTCCGGCTCGTCACGGTCGACGCCCGCGAGCAGTTCCTCGACGCGCTCGCCGGCGTCAGCGACCCGGAGCAGAAGCGCAAGATCATCGGGCGCGAGTTCATCCGCACGTTCGAGGCCGCGGCCGAGGCACTCGTGCTCGAAGCACGCGCGTCCGACGGTGACGCCGAGGTCAGGTTCCTCGTGCAGGGCACGCTGTACCCGGACGTCGTCGAGTCCGGCGGCGGTTCGGGCACCGCGAACATCAAGTCGCACCACAACGTGGGCGGGCTGCCCGACGACATGACGTTCCAGCTCGTCGAACCCCTCCGCACCCTGTTCAAGGACGAGGTCCGCGCGGTCGGCCGCGAGCTCGGACTCCCCCGAGGTCATCGTCGGGCGTCAGCCGTTCCCCGGCCCGGGTCTCGGCATCCGCATCGTCGGCGAGGTCACCGCCGAGCGCCTCGAGATCCTGCGGGCCGCGGACGCGATCGCCCGCGCCGAGCTCACCGCAGCGGGTCTGGACGACGAGATCTGGCAGTGCCCGGTCGTGCTCCTCGCCGACGTCCGTTCGGTCGGTGTCCAGGGCGACGGTCGTACCTACGGGCACCCGATCGTCCTCCGTCCGGTCTCGTCCGAGGACGCCATGACCGCTGACTGGACGCGCCTGCCGTACGACGTGCTCGCGAAGATCTCGAACCGCATCACCAACGAGGTGCGCGACGTCAACCGGGTCGTGCTCGACGTCACGTCGAAGCCGCCGGGGACGATCGAGTGGGAGTGAGGCTCCCCTGACGCCCGAGGGCCCGGTACGCAGTGCGTACCGGGCCCTCGCTCGTCCTGCCGGGCGCACCCCGCGCCTCCCGTCCAGGTCGCAGGACATGCCGTTCGATGGTCGCCGAGGTCGCACGTCCTGTTGCTGGACGGGCGACCGGGCGGCAGTTCGTGCGACCTCGGCGCACGCGAGCGGCGGGGTCGCAGGACGTGTCGTTCGAGGTCGCCGAGGTCGCACGTTCGGTCGTCGGGCAGCCGTCCCGGCGGCCGTTCGTGCAACCTCGCCGGACCGCCGGCGGCCGTTCGTGCAACCTCGCCGGACCGCCGGCGGCGGTTCGTGCGACCTCGGCACGCGGCCGGCGACGCAGCGCGCGGGAACGACGGAGGGCCCCGGCGACTGCCGGGGCCCTCCGTGTGCTGCGAGCTAGTTGCGCGAGCTGCTGGCGATGATCGCCAGGATGCGCAGGATCTCGAGGTACAGCCAGACGAGCGTGACGATGAGGCCGAACGCCGCCGTCCAGGCGTAGATGCGGGGCGCGCCGCGCTCGACACCGGTCTTGATCTGGTCGAAGTCGAGGACGAGCGAGTACGCCGCCATGAGCACCACGAGGATGCCGATCACCACACCGAGCGGGATGCCGAACACCGTGACGCCGAGGAGCCCGAACGCCGACTGCGTCACGCCCAGGAGCATCAGCACGACGTTGACGAGCGAGAACGCCATGTAGCCGACCAGCGCGACGAGGAAGAACCGCGTGGCCTTCGGGGTCGCGCGGACCTTGCCGGACGTGAAGAGCAGGAGCGTGACCGCGAAGACACCGAGCGTGCCGAACACCGCCTGCGTGACGATGCCGTCCCACATGGTGTTGTACATGCCCGAGATGCCACCGACGAAGAGGCCCTCGAAGAAGGAGTACGCCAGCACCAGGGCGGGCGACGGCTTCTTCTTGAAGGTGTTCACCAGCGCGAGGACGAACCCGACGAGCGCGCCGACGATCCAGACCACCGGCGGGAGGTTCCAGCCGGCGACGGCACCGACGATGAGCACGCCGAACGCCAGGAGCGTCTTGACGATGGTGTCCTCGTACGACATCCGGTCCGTGTCGACCTTGTTCGCCGAGGGGCGGTCGTACATGTCACGCAGCTGGTCGGGCGAGAACCCGGGCTGCTGCGGCGCCTGTCCCCAGCCGGTCTGGCCGTACGGCGCCTGCGGGTAGCCGCCCTGCTGCGGGTAGCCCTGCTGGGGGGTACCCCTGCTGCGTGTTCGAGCCGGCGCCCCATGCGTTCCGGCCCGCGTCGTTGAAGGCGGGGGGACTGGTCGAAACCGGGCTTGAAGGCCATGGTGTCCTCTGATTTCCTCTGGTGTGGAGTCGTGGAGCCGGTACCCGGATGGCATCGGCTCGTGGGCTCGGGAAGGAGTGCGGCGGAGCCGTTCCTTCGTGTCCTCACAGCCTACGGGCCAGGTGTGCTCGATGGCTGTGGATTCGCGGGAAGCGGAACGTCCCCGGGCCCTCCTGGTGACGAGCCTATGGACCGCTGCTGTCGGTCCACCGAACGGTGTCCCCACGCTGGCTGAACGTCGGCGCCGTGCTCGCGCAGTCCGTATCGTCGCGTGCATGCAGCCGCTCGTCATCGCCCACCGCGGTGCCTCCGGGTACCGGCCCGAGCACTCCCGCAGCGCCTACGAGCTCGCGGTCGAGCTCGGTGCGGACGCGATCGAGCCGGACCTCGTGCCGACGAAGGACGGCGTCCTTGTGCTCCGGCACGAGAACGAGGTGTCCGGCACGACCGACGTCGCCGACCGCCCGGAGTTCCGGGACCGGCGGACGACGAAGACGATCGACGGGCACCGGACCACGGGCTGGTTCACCGAGGACTTCACGTGGGAGGAACTGCGCACCCTGCGGACCCGTGAGCGCCTGCCGGAGCTGCGCCGGGCCTCCCGGCAGCACGACGGCGAGGACACGGTCCTGCGCCTGGAGGACCTGCTCGCGATCCTGGACGCCGCCCCGCGGCGGGTCGGGCTCGTCGCCGAGGTGAAGCACGCCAGCGCGTTCGCCGCCGCGGGGTTCCCGATGGCCTCGTTGCTGGACGGCGTCCTCGGCTCGGCCGGCTGGCGTGGCGACGACCGGCTGACGGTCGAGTCCTTCGAGAAGCGCGTGCTGCGCGAGGTGGCCGCGCTCGGCACCGGTGCGCGCTTGGTGTACCTCCAGGAGGCCCGGGGCGCGGCCGCGGACGAGGTCGCCACAGCCGGCGCCGCGGCCCCCCACGTACGCCACCGAGCGGACCGACGCGGCACTGGCCCGGCTCGCGACGGAGTTCGACGGGATCAGCGTGGACCTGCCGACCCTGATGGCAGGTGTGGACACCCGCGCCGTCGACGACCCGGGACCGGTGCGGAGCGACGTCGTCGAGCGGGCGCACGCCGTCGGGCTCGCGGTGTACACGTGGACGCTCCGACCGGAGAACCGGTTCCTGCCCGCGGCGCTCCGGCGCGGGGGCGACCTGGCGGCGCACGGCGACTGGGAGCGGTGGTTCACCTCGGTCGTCCGGACGGGCGTGGACGGGGTGTTCGCGGACCACGCGGACCTCGCCGTCCGTGCCCGATCGCTCGTCGCGGACGGCGCTGCGCGGGCCTGATGGGTGTCGCAGGTCGCGCCTAGACTGTCCCGGACATGACGATCGTGCTCGACCCCTCCGACTCGACGCCCGGCCGTACGCACGGTCCCGGCGCGGGTGACCGTGCGTACGAGGACCCGTTCACCGCGGGCCTGAACCCCCCAGCAGAAGGAAGCCGTCGAGTACCGCGGCGAGTCCCTGCTCATCGTGGCCGGTGCCGGTTCGGGCAAGACGAGCGTGCTCACCCGACGCATCGCGCTCCTGCTGGCCAACCGCGAGGCCTGGCCGTCCCAGATCCTCGCGATCACGTTCACGAACAAGGCCGCGGCCGAGATGCGCGAGCGGGTGCAGGCCCTGGTCGGGCAGGCCGCCGAGGGCATGTGGATCTCGACCTTCCACTCGGCATGCGTGCGGATCCTCCGGCGCGAGGCCGAGCGGTTCGGGTTCCCGCAGTCGTTCACCATCTACGACTCGGCCGACTCCCGGGCGCTGCTCAAGCGGATCATCAAGGACCTCGAAGCGGACACGCTCGGGCTGACCGTCGGGGCGGCGGCGTCGAAGATCTCGAAGCTCAAGAACGAGCTGCAGGACATCGACACCTACGCGCGCAACATCAACACGGACGACCCGCAAGAGGTCATGTTCACCGAGGTGTTCCGGCGGTACACGAGCGAGCTCCGCCGGGCGAACGCGTTCGACTTCGACGACCTCATCGGGCAGACCGTGTTCCTGTTCCGCGCGTTCCCCGAGATCGCCGCGCTCTACCAGCGCCGCTTCCGGTACGTCCTGGTCGACGAGTACCAGGACACGAACCACGCGCAGTACGCGCTCATCCGCGAACTCACCCGTCCCGTGCCCGTGGAGCAGGTCGACAAGCTCGAGGACGCCGGGCAGCACGTCGAGCGGATGCGGGAGACCGACGGGTCGATCGCGCCGGCGTCGCTCACGGTCGTGGGTGACTCCGACCAGTCGATCTACGCCTTCCGCGGCGCGGACATCCGCAACATCGTCGAGTTCGAGCGGGACTTCCCGAACTCGAAGGTGATCCTGCTCGAGCAGAACTACCGATCGACGCAGAACATCCTCGACGCCGCGAACGCGGTCATCGCGAACAACTTCGACCGGCAGGCGAAGAACCTGTTCACGGACGTGGGTGCCGGCGAGAAGATCGTCGGCTTCACCGGGTACACCGGGCACGACGAGGCGCAGTTCGTCGCGGACGAGATCCAGCGTCTGCACGAGGACGGCATGGACTACCGCGACATGGCGGTGTTCTACCGGACGAACTCGCAGACGCGTGCGCTCGAGGAGATCTTCATCCGCGCCGCGATCCCGTACCGGGTGCTCGGCGGGACGAAGTTCTACGAGCGCGCCGAGATCAAGGACGCGATGGCGTACCTGATCACGGTCGCCAACCCGGCGGACCCGCTGTCGCTCCGACGCATCCTCAACGTGCCGAAGCGCGGCATCGGCGCCGTCACCGAGACCGCCCTGCAGCGGTACGCCGACGAGCACGAGGTCTCGATGCGCGAGGCCCTGCGGCACGCGGACGAGCTCGGGTTCGGACCGAAGGTGCGCACCGCGATCACCTCGTTCGCCGGGCTCCTCGACGAGGTCGCCGCCAAGGCCGCGGACCAGCCGGTGGTCGACACCCTCACCCAGCTGCTCGACGGCTCGGGGCTGCTCGAACAGCTCCGGAAGTCGCCGGACGCGCAGGACGCCGCCCGTGCCGACAACATCGACGAACTCGTCGCCGTGACCCGGGAGTTCCAGAAGAACAACCCCGAGGGCACGCTCGCCGACTTCCTCACCGAGGTCTCCCTGGTGGCCGCGGCCGACGAACTCGACGACTCCTCCGGCACGGTGTCGCTCATGACGCTGCACACCGCGAAGGGCCTGGAGTACGACGCCGTGTTCCTGACCGGTGTCGAGGAAGACCTGCTCCCGCACCGGATGTCGGCGAACGAGCCCGGTGGTCCGTCCGAGGAGCGACGCCTGTTCTACGTGGGCATCACCCGGGCGAAGAAGGTCCTGTTCCTGTCGCTCGCGATGACCCGGGCGCAGTTCGGCGACGTCAACGTGGCGATGCCCTCACGCTTCCTGCAGGAGATCCCCGAGGGGCTCGTCGAGTGGAAGCAGTCACCGGGCATGGCGAACAGTCGCGGCGGCACACAGCCCCGCGCGCTCAACGCCAAGCGCGACGGTGGCTTCGGCGGCGGCACCGGTGGCGGTGGCTACCGCGGCGGTGGCGGCTGGAGCGGTGGGTCCTACGACCGTGCGGCCGCCGCGGCGAAGACGAAGCCGAAGACGGAGTGGGCGAACCGGGTGTCCGGGCAGGTCCGGGACAACGGCGACATGGAGCTGGCTCCGGGGGACCGGATCTCGCACGTCGACTTCGGGCAGGGGACCGTCTCGGCGGTGACCGGTCAGGGCGCCAAGCGGATCGCGGAGATCGCGTTCGACAGCGCGGGGCGGAAGAAGCTGCTCATCAAGATCGCGCCGATCGAGAAGCTCTAGCCGACGGCTCAGCGCACCATCCGGGCGGCGAGGACCGCGTTGTCGCCCAGCCGTTCGGTCTTCGTCGTGCCGTCGCGTCGGAACCCGTTCCGCCGGTAGAAGGCCTGCGCCCGGGGGTTGTCGTCGGCGACCCACAGGAACGCCGGTGCGTTGCCGAGGACGGCGTCGAGGAGCAGCTGACCGGCGCCCGACCCGTGCGCCGATGCCAGGACGTAGATGCCGGTGAGCTCGACGTCCCGGATGGCGGGGTCGTCGCGAGCCGGACCCGCGGTGGCCCACCCGACGACGGCGCCGCGGTGCTCGGCGACCGCCACGCTCGTGCCGGCTGCGCTCGCGCCCGCGATCGTCCGCCGCCACCGTGTGGTGCGCGCGACGGGGTCGAGTGACGCGAGGAACGCCGCCGGCAGCAGGTGGGCGTACGCCTCGCGCCATGCCTGCACGTGCACGTCGGCGATGCCCGGCGCATCCGTGTCGACGGCTGGTCGGACGGTGAGCTGCTGGACGTGCCCCATGCCCCGACCGTACCGGGAGCCCCGGCCCGGACGCACTCGAGGGTCACTCGCGTCCGCCACGCCCGGTGCTCCGGACGGGTGACAGGGGGAGCAGGTGAGGTTAGCCTCACCTAACATGACCCCGCTCGACACGACTCCGCTCGACACGACTCCGCTCGACCTGATCAGTCCCGAGACGGCGCAGCGCTACCGGCAGGCCGTGGGCGCGACCATCGACCGACTCGCCGACCGCATCGCCGTCGCCGAGGTCCCGACGACCGACACCCCCCGCGGTGGACCTCCACCAGCGCGTCGCCACGGTCGACCTCGACGGACCGGCACTCGGCACGGAGCGTGCGCTCGCCGAACTCGACGACCTGTTCGTTCGCGAGGCCGTCTGGTTCCACACGCCCGGGTACCTCGCGCACCTCAACTGCCCGGTCGCCCTGCCCGCGGTCGCCGCGGAGGCCGTGCTCGCCGCCGTCAACCCCTCGGTCGACACGTGGGACCAGTCGCGCATCGGGACCGACATCGAGCGGCACGTGGTGGACTGGCTGGCCCGGCGGATCGGCTTCCCGGCGGGTGACGGGATCTTCACGTCGGGCGGGTCGCAGTCCAACCTGCAGGCCCTCCTCCTGGCGCGGGAGGCCGCGACGGCCGCCCCCCGCGACGGTCGCCGCCCCCCGCCGCGTCCGCGACGGCTGCCTCCGTGATGGCCGCCCCCCGCCCCCCGCGCTCACCGACCTCGCCGTGTTCGCCACCGCGGAGACACACTTCAGCGTGCGCAAGTCCGCCCGCCTGCTCGGCCTGCCCGACGCCGCGGTCGTCGACGTCGAGACCGACACGTCCGGCCGGATGCTCCCGTCCGCACTGGCCCTCGCGATCGCCGACGCCCGCGGGGACGGTCGCACCCCGATGGCCGTCGTCGCCACGGCCGGCACCACCGACCGCGGGGTCATCGACCCGCTCGCGCCGATCGCGGACGTGTGCGACCTCGAGGGCGTGTGGCTGCACGTCGACGCCGCCTACGGGTGCGGCCTGCTCGTGTCCCCGACGCGACGGCACCTGCTCGACGGCATCGAGCGTGCCCGCAGCGTCACGACCGACCTGCACAAGTCCTTCTTCCAGCCGGTGTCGTCGAGCGTGCTCGTGGTGCGCGACCCGGCGGACCTGCGCCGGGCCTCCTGGCACGCGGACTACCTCAACCCGGAGGACGCGACCGAACCGAACCAGGTCGACAAGTCACTGCAGACCACCCGCCGGTTCGACGCGCTGAAGCTCTGGGCGACGCTCCGCGCCTCCGGAGCGGAGGCGATCGGGCGGGCCTTCGACGCCGTCGTCGACCTGGCCGCCGACACGCACACGCTCGTGCAGGCCGACCCGGACCTCGTCCTCGTGGCGCCGACGCAGCTGAGCACGGTCCTGTTCCGCTGGCAGCCGGCGGGGGTCACCGACGAGGAGTCGGACGCGATGGTGGCACCGCTCCGCGCGGCGCTCCTGGCCGAGGGACGGGTGCTCATCGCGAAGACCGTGGCCGACGGGCGGCCGTGCAACAAGCTGACCCTGCTCAACCCGGCGACGACGACGGAGCAGATGCGGGCCTCCCTCGACCACGTGGTGGCCACGGCGGAGCGCCTGCGCGCGGCGTCGACCCGGCCGACCGTGACCGGCGGAGCCGCACGATGACCGCCGTCGACGCGACCGCCACCGCCACGACCCGGATGCACGACGTCGTCGGCATCGGCATCGGCCCGTTCAACCTCGGGCTCGCCTGCCTGACCGACCCGATCGACGACCTCGACGCCGTGTTCCTCGACGCGCGTGACGGCTTCGCCTGGCACCACGGCATGATGCTCGACGACGCGACGATCCAGGTGCCGTTCCTCGCCGACCTCGTCACGATGGCGGACCCGACCTCGTCGTTCTCGTTCCTGGCCTGGCTCAAGGAGACCGGTCGGCTCTACCCCTTCTTCATCCGCGAGGACTTCCACCCCCCTCCGCAGCGAGTACGACGCCTACTGCCGCTGGGCCGCCGACCGGCTCGACACCCTCCGCTGGGGACGCCGGGTGGTCGCGGTCGAGCACGACGCCGCGCAGGACCTGTTCACCGTGCACGCCGAGACGGCGGACGGTGCCGAGACGTACCGGGCCCGGCACGTCGTGGTCGGCGTCGGGACCGAGCCGTCGGTGCCCGCCGCGCTCCGCGACCTGGACGGCCCGGTGCTGCACTCCGCCGACTACCTGCCGAACCGGGACGCCCTCCGTGGCGCCGGGTCCGTCGCGGTGATCGGCAGCGGCCAGTCCGCCGCCGAGGTCTACCGCGACCTCCTCGAGGGCATCCGCGACGGCGGGTACCGCCTGGACTGGATCACCCGGTCGCCGCGGTTCTTCCCGATGGAGGACACGAAGCTCACCCTCGAGATGACGAGTCCGGAGTACACCGACCACTTCCACGCGCTGCCCGAGCACGTCCGGGACCGCCTCGGCCGCGAGCAACGCGGGCTGTACAAGGGCATCAGCGCGGACCTGGTCGGCGAGGTCTACGACGCGCTGTACCGGATCAGCGCCAGGGGTCCGGTCCCGACGACGCTGCGCACCGAGACGAGCGTCACCGCCGCCGACTGGGACGCCGACCGGGGCGTGTACCGGCTGACACTCCGGCACGAGCAGCTCGGCGAGACGTACGAGCACGAGGTCGAGCGCCTGGTCCTCGCCACCGGGTACGCGCCGCGGCCGCCGCGGTTCCTCGACCCGGTCGCGCACCTCGTGGCGCGCGACGCCCGGGGTCGGCTCGCCGTCGCCCGCGACCACCACGTGGACACCCTCGGCGGTCGGATCTGGGTGCAGAACGCCGAGGAGCACACGCACGGCCTGACCGCACCGGACCTCGGCATGGGGGCGTGGCGGAACGCGTCGATCATCCAGTCCGTCACGGGGCGCGAGGTCTACGGCCTGGAGGCCCGGATCGCCTTCCAGGAGTTCGGTCTGCCCGCCTCGGTCCGCGCCGAGCGCGCCGAGCGCGCCGAGCGCGGCGAGCGCGCCGAGCGCGGCGAGCGCGGCGAGCGCGCTGTGCGCGCTGTGCGCGCCGAGCACGCGGAGGTGCGCGCATGAGCGCGGTCCAGCACGACCGGACCGGTCTGGCGGAGGTGCTGCCGGGCCTCCTGTCCGTGGTGCCGGTGGACCCGGAGCGGGACGCGATCCGCGTGCAGTCGTGGCTCGCGGCTCCGCCGTCGTCGTGGTGGGGCATGCAGCACGCCGACGTCGACGGCGTGCGGACGTACCTGACCGCGGTGCAGGCCGACCCGGCGCAGGACGGCTGGCTCGTGCTGCGCGACGGGGTGCCGTGCGCGTACGCCGAGACCTACGACCCGGCGACGGTCCTGCTCGTCGACGTCTGGGACGCACGTCCCGGTGACGTCGGCATGCACCTGCTCGTCGCCCCGCCTCCCGTGGCAGGCCGGGTGCACGGACTCACCAGTGCCGTGATGCGCGCCGTGGTCGAGCACTGCCGGGACGCCCTCGGTGCCCGGCGCGTGGTCGTCGAGCCGGACGTGCGGAACACCGCGGTGCAGGCGAAGAACGCCGAGGTCGGGTTCCGGGCGCTCCGCGAGGTCGACCTGGACGGCAAGCGCGCGCTGCTCTCGGTGCTCGACACCGCATCGATCGGCGTGCCCGACGACGACGGTCCGGCCGCGCACCTCCGGCCCGAGCACCTGGCGGTCGCGCAACGACACCTGGTGGCGAAGGCCGTGGCTGAGTTCACGCACGAGCGACTCGTCACACCGCGACCGGACGGCGACGGGTGGCTGCTCGACACCGGCGGCTCGCGCTACCGCTTCCGGGCACGGCAGCACCAGCTCGAGCACTGGTCCGTCGACGAGCACACCCTGACGCGGGAGTCCTCCTCGGCCGACCCCGTGCCGCTGCCGCTCGACGCGCAGGACCTCGTGCTGGAACTGCGCGACGTGCTCGGGATCCCGGACGCCCTGCTCGGCACGTACCTCGAGGAGGTCGCCTCGACGCTCGCGAGCGCGGCCGCCAAGCACCGCCGCGGAGGTCCGTCGGCCCGACAGCTCGCCCGCGGCCGACGGGACGGGGACGTCGTCGCCTCGTTCCAGGACGTCGAGGCGGCGATGACCGAGGGGCACCCGGCGTTCGTCGCCGCGAACGGGCGGATCGGGTTCGGCCTCGACGAGTACCGGGCGTACGCACCGGAGTCCGGCGGCCGCTTCCGCATCCGGTGGCTCGCCGCCCGTCGGGCGCACACCTCCCTGGCGCTCGCCGCGGACCGGACCGAGGCGGAGCACTGGGCCGCGGAACTCGGGGCCGACACGGTCGCCGAGCACCGCCGGACGCTCACCCGCCGCGGCCTGGACCCCGACGACTACGTCTGGCTGCCGGTGCACCCCTGGCAGTGGCAGCACCGCATCGCCGTGACGTTCGCGCCCGACCTCGGCCGGCAGGACCTCGTCGACCTCGGGGAGGGTCCGGACCTGTTCCAGCCGCAGCAGTCCATCCGCACCGCCTTCGACCGCAGCCACCCCGAGCGCTCGTACGTGAAGACGGCGCTCGCGGTGCAGAACATGGGGTTCCTGCGGGGCATGTCCCCGGCGTACATGCGCTCGACCCCAGCGGTGAACGACTGGGTCGCGTCGCTCGTGGCGGCCGACACCACCCTGCGGGACGCCGGGTTCCGGGTGCTGCGCGAACACGCGGCGATCGGGTACACCGGCGACGCGTACCACCGGGTGGACGTCGCCTCGCCGCAGCGGAAGATGCTCGCGGCGCTCTGGCGGGAGAGCCCGGTGCCCCGGACGGCTCCCGGGGAGCAGCTCATGACGATGGCGGCACTGCTGCACCGGGACGCCGACGGGCGTGCGGTCGCCGCCGAGCTCGTGCGTGCCTCCGGGCTGGACGCGGCGACGTGGGTGCGGCGCTTCCTCGACGCGTACCTGCGGCCGGTCGTGCACTGCCTGACCGTGCACGACCTGGCGTTCATGCCGCACGGCGAGAACCTGGTGCTCGTCCTGCGCGACGGGGCCGTGACCGGCGCGTTCATGAAGGACATCGGCGAGGAGGTCGTGGTCCTCGGGGGAGCACGACGACCGTCCGGTGCCCGAGGACATCCGCCGCATCGTGCACCCGGTCGACGACGACGAGGCGGCGCTCGCCGTGTTCACCGACGTGTTCGACGGGGTGCTGCGCTTCCTGGCAGCGGTGCTCGACGACGACGGGGTCCTGCCCGGGGACGCCTTCTGGCGGCTCGTCGGCGGGTGCGTCGACCGGCACGCGGCGGAGCACCCGGACCGTCGGCGTCCGCTCGACCTGCGGGTGCCGACGTTCGAGCACTCCTGCCTGAACCGGCTGCAGCTGCGCAACACGCTCGCGATGGTCGACCTGGCGGACCAGTCGTCCTCACTCATCCGCGCGGGGGGCGATGCCGAACCCCATCGGGCGGGGCTGATCCGCCCCGTCGCCGCACGCTCGCGACCCATCGGCGGTTGCCGGGGCGGGGCGCCCCTGGCGCGCGGCGCTACGGCTGGAGGCGGGTCGCCGACCAGGCGCCGTGGGCGTGCGCGTACTGCAGGCGGCGGTGCATCCGGTCGCGGCTGCCGTGCCAGAACTCGACGAGGTCCGGCTCGAGCCGCCACGCCACCCACCCCGCCGGGCGCGGCACGTCGTCGTCGGACTCGTCGAGGAGCACGTTCGCGTCGTCGATGAGGTCCTGCAGCGTCCGGGGCTCGAGCACCGCGGACTGGTCGGCGACGGCCGTGGCGGCGCGCGACTTCGGCGACCGGTCGGCGAAGAGCCCGTCGGACTCCGCGTCGGAGAGCTGCACGGCGCGGCCCTCGAAGCGGAGCTGCTGCATCGTCTCGCGCCAGTACACCTGCAGGGCCGCGTGCGGGTTCTCCGCGAGCTGCCGTCCCTTCGGGCTGAGCGTCGAGGTGCCGAACACCAGGCCGCGGTCGTCGATCCGCTTGACGTCGACCGTCCGGGCACCGACGCGGCCGTCCGCACCGGCGGTGGCCAGCGTCATCGAGAGCGGCTCGGACACCTCGTGCTCGCCGGCCTGGTCGAGCCAGGTGCGGGCGAGGTCGAGCGGGTCCGCGGGCGGCGCGTCGAACTCGGGCAGGAGCAGGGAGTCGTCACCGGACAGGGAGGAGGACATGGCCCCACTCAACCGTGGTCGGCGCGGGGACGTCCAGGCTCGCGGGGGGACGGACACCCGATCACTCAGTGGTGCGCGTGCCGGGCCGCGGTGCGGTGCATCCCGCGCAGCAGGAGGACCCGCGGCAGGCGCAGCAGGGGTCCGGGCACGACGGCGCGGGCCGCCCGGATGCCGGCGAGGGTGCGTCGCCAGCGTCGTTCCTCGCGGGGTCCCCACGCGAAGCCGTAGTCGTCGCGCACGGCGTCCGGCAGCATGCCGACGGTGACGATCCGCACGAGGGGCATCGCGGAACGGACCCAGAGCGGTGCCGCCCGGGGGTGCAGGAGGTCCCGGACGACACTGCGGGCGTCGTCCGTCACCCGGAGGGTCCCGAGCGTGTCGGCCCAGTACGCCTCGAACGCGGCGACCGACGTCGGCCAGCGGTCCGCTGGCACCCGGAGCGCGGTGGCGATCGGCGCGTAGGCCCGGAGGACCGCCTCCGCCCGCTCGGCGTCGACCGGGGTGCCGAGCAACCGGTGCGTCCGGATCGCGGAGTCGTACAGCGTCGCGGCCACCCACAGCTGTCGGTCGACCTCGTTCGCTCCCGCGACCGGCCGGTGCGCGTGCTCGACGAACGACCGCGCCACGGCGGCGTCCCGCGCGGTGCCGGTCACCACCGCGTACACGTACATGAGGGTGTGGGCCAGCCGCTGCTGCGGTCGCTCCGCGAAGTCGGAGTGCCGACGGACGCCCGCGGCGACGACCGGGTCGGCGATCTGCAGCAGGATCGCGCGGCCGCCCGCGATGACCGGCGTGCTGTCGGCGATGAAGCGGCGGAGCGCGCGGTCCCGGTGCCCGGGCCGGTCGCGGTCGTGGCCAGGGGACGGACGGGAGCGGCCGCGCACGTCGTGCGCCGGGCCTCCCGTCCGTCGACCGGTCACGTCAGAGGGGCTTCGTGCCCAGGTCGCCGCCGAGGTCCGGACGGTCGTCGCCGTGCTCCCAGAGGTCCGGCGATCCCTCGCGCGGCGCCCCACCGGTCGGGCCGTCGTCGGTGCCGTCGCCGAGCTGCGGCTCGACCGTCTCGCCGGCGACCGCGTCGTTCGTCACGGTCTCGAGCGCCTCCTCGGCGTCGTCGGTCTCGTACGCGCCGACGTACTCGCGGTCCACGTCGTCGGCGCGGCCCTCGTCGTCGGAGTCGCTGACGCCGTCGCTGAACTCGTCGCCTGGGGTGATGCCGGGGTCGGACATGTGTCGCTCCTGTCGATCGTGTTGCGTGCTCGTGCGGTGGCCGTCGTGCGCCGACGCGGCCCCACCGGTCCTTGCTACCCGGGTGCCGGTGGGAACGTCCGTGGTGCCCGGGGGGACGGCCGGTCGCACCCAGGCGGACAGCGGCCGCGCGGGTCGGCTTCGCCTGCCGTTCACCTGCGGGCCACCACGAGGTCACCCCCCGCGGTGTCTACTGCGTGTGCTCGGGGGGAGTGGAGCGCGGTCGCCGACGGGTGGTCGAGCGACCGCGCCTTCCCCCGCCGCACCGTCCGCCGCACGTGCCTCAGACGCGCTCGAGCAGGTGCCGCTCGGTCACGTCGGCGAGGGCCAGCGTCCGGTACCCGGCGGACTCGAAGAACACCGTCAACCGGTCGTCCTCGGTGCTCATGACCGTGCCCCGGCCCCACTCGGCGTGCTCGACCGGCGCGTCCGGCGGCCACTCGGCGTCGTGCGACCCGTCCGCCCCGTGCGCATCCGTGTCGGTCGCGGTGCCCGCCGAGCACGTGTCGCAGTTGCCGCACGGCTCGGGGAGCTCGTCACCGAAGTACCCGAGCAGGAACTGCCGACGGCAGCCGGTCGTCTCGGCGAAACGGCGCATCATCTCGATGCGCGACTCCTCCACCCGCTCCCGCTCCTTCGCGTGCGCCTTGGCGAGCTCGACCGCGGCGTCCGCGTCGGCGGGGCCGTCCGGGACACGGCGGAGTCCGTCGGCGGCGTCGGACAGCGCGCCGGCGTCCACCAAGGCGTTGGCGACGCGGGAAGCGGTGCGGGCGGCGAGTCCGGAACGCTCGGCGACCTCGGACCGGGGCAGGACCCCGTCCTCGGGAACCGCGTCGAAGACCGCCCGGAGCGACGCGGGCCGGGGCGATCCGGAGGCGAAGAACCGGCGGAGCCCGAGGTCCTCGGAGCGGTAGTGCAGTGTCGTGAGGCCGACGTCGCCGTCCCGTCCGGCCCGGCCGACCTCCTGGTAGTAGGCGTCGACGGACTCGGGGACGTCGGCGTGCACGACGAAGCGCACGTCCGGCTTGTCGATGCCCATGCCGAAGGCGCTGGTCGCGACGACGACGTCGAGGGCGCCGTCGAGGAACTCGTGGTGCACGTGTTCACGGTCCCGCACGCGCAGGCCCGCGTGGTACGCCTTGGCGCGGCGACCGCTCTCGACGAGTTCGTCCGCGTAGAGCATGGTCTCGGCACGGGTGGCGACGTACACGATCCCCGCGCCCTCGAGCCCGACCACCTGGGCGACGACCGCGTCACGCTTCTCGTCGGCGTCACTGTGCCGCTGGACCTCGAAGCGCAGGTTCGGGCGGTCGAAGCCCGTCGCGACGACGAGCGGGTCGCGCATCCCGAGCCGCTCGACGATCTCGTTGCGCACGGGCGTCGAACCGGTTGCCGTCATCGCGAGCACCGGAGGACGTCCGAGCCGCTCGATGACCTCGCCGAGCACCAGGTAGTCCGGGCGGAAGTCATGGCCCCAGCTCGAGACGCAGTGCGCCTCGTCGACCGTGACCAGCGCGACCCCGGCCTCCCGCAGCCGGTCGACGACCTCGTCCTTGGCGAGCTGCTCCGGGGCGAGGAAGACGTAGCGGGCCGCCCCGGACGCGACGGCGTCCCACGCGTCCTCGAGCTCGCGGTGCGCCCGGGTCGCGTTGATCGTCACCGCGCGGGGTGCGTCCGGGTGGTCCTCGATCCCCACGACCTGGTCCTCCTGCAGGGCCACGAGGGGCGAGACCACGACGACGGGGCCGTCCAGTGCGAGGGCGGCGACCTGGTAGATCGCGGACTTGCCGGAACCGGTCGGCATGAGGGCGAGGGCGTCACGGCCCTCGAGGACGGCGTCGACCACGGTCTCCTGCGCGTCGCGGAGTTCCCAACCGAAGACCTCGGCGGTACGGGTACGGAGTTCGTTCTGCACCCGATCGACGGTGCACGATCCGGCCTGGTCGGTCGCCCGGAGACGGCGTACCCCGGACGACAGAGGTCGGCGGCCGGCGCGGGCAGCGCGTTCTCCACCGGGGCACCGCGCGTCCACCTGCCAGCGCTAGGCTCGGTCGCGGCCGTTGTCTCGACATCGAGCGACCCTCGATGTGGAGGCGCGACCGGACACCGATGCCGATCGCACGAACCGTGCGGGAAGAAGAACAGCGTGGATCTTTTCGAGTACCAGGCCAGGGACCTCTTCGAGTCCTACGGCGTCCCCGTCCTCCAGGGGATCATCGCCGACACCCCCCGAGCAGGCGAAGGCGGCTGCCGAGCAGATCGGCGGCGTCGTGGTCGTCAAGGCGCAGGTGAAGGTCGGTGGCCGTGGCAAGGCCGGCGGCGTCAAGGTCGCGAAGACCCCGGACGAGGCGTTCGAGCACGCGCAGGCGATCCTCGGCCTCGACATCAAGGGCCACACCGTGCAGCGCGTCATGGTCGCGCAGGGTGCCGACATCGCCGAGGAGTTCTACTTCTCGGTGCTGCTCGACCGGGCGAACCGCTCCTACCTGTCGCTCACCAGCGTCGAGGGCGGCATGGAGATCGAGCAGCTCGCGGTCGAGAAGCCCGAGGCGCTCGCGCGCGTCGAGGTGAACCCGCTCACCGGCATCAACAAGGAGGCCGCGCTCGACATCGCGCGCCAGGCGAACTTCCCATCCGAGCTCCAGGACCAGGTCGCGGACGTCTTCGTGAAGCTCTACGACGTGTTCGCCGGCGAGGACGCCACCCTCGTCGAGGTGAACCCGCTGGTCCGCACCGGCGACGGGCAGATCCTCGCCCTCGACGGCAAGGTCTCCCTCGACGAGAACGCCGACTTCCGCCACGAGGGGCACGCGCAGCTCGAGGACACCGCGAGCGAGGACCCGCTCGAGGCCAAGGCGAAGCAGCACGGCCTCAACTACGTGAAGCTCGACGGCCAGGTCGGCGTCATCGGCAACGGCGCCGGGCTCGTCATGTCGACGCTCGACGTCGTCGCCTACGCCGGTGAGCGCCACGGTGGTGTGAAGCCCGCCAACTTCCTCGACATCGGCGGCGGTGCCTCGGCCGAGGTGATGGCCAACGGCCTCGACGTCATCCTCGGCGACCCGCAGGTGAAGAGCGTCTTCGTGAACGTCTTCGGCGGCATCACCGCCTGCGACGCCGTCGCGAACGGCATCGTCGCCGCGCTCGGCATGCTCGGGGATGCGGCCACCAAGCCGCTCGTCGTCCGCCTGGACGGCAACAACGTGGACGAGGGCCGACGGATCCTGGCGGAGGCAGCGCACCCGCTCGTCACCGTCGCCGCGACCATGGACGATGCGGCCGAGAAGGCCGCCGAGCTCGCCGCGGCCGCGGCGTAAGGAGCACCAGAGCAATGTCGATCTTCCTCAACAAGGACTCCAAGGTCATCGTCCAGGGCATCACGGGCGGTGAGGGCACGAAGCACACCGCCCTCATGCTCAAGGCCGGCACGCAGGTCGTCGGCGGTGTCAACGCCCGCAAGGCCGGCACGACCGTCACGCACGGCGACGTCGAGCTCCCCGTCTTCGGCTCGGTGCGCGAGGCCATCGACACCACCGGTGCCGACGTCTCGATCGTCTTCGTCCCGCCGGCGTTCGCGAAGGACGCCGTGATGGAGGCCGTCGACGCCGAGATCCCCCCTCGTCGTCGTCATCACCGAGGGCATCCCGGTGCAGGACGCCGCGGTGTTCTGGGCGCACGCGAAGGCGCTCGGTGGGAAGACCCGGATCATCGGGCCGAACTGCCCCGGCATCATCACCCCGGGGGGAGTCGCTCGTCGGCATCACCCCGGCGACGATCACCGGCAAGGGCCCGATCGGCCTCGTCTCGAAGTCCGGCACCCTGACCTACCAGATGATGTACGAGCTGCGCGACCTGGGCTTCTCGACCGCCATCGGCATCGGCGGCGACCCGGTCATCGGGACGACGCACATCGACGCGCTCGCCGCGTTCGAGGCCGACCCGGAGACCGAGGCCATCGTGATGATCGGTGAGATCGGCGGCGACGCCGAGGAGCGCGCCGCCGACTACATCAAGGCCAACGTCACGAAGCCGGTCGTCGGGTACGTCGCGGGCTTCACGGCCCCCCGAGGGCAAGACGATGGGCCACGCCGGCGCGATCGTGTCCGGTTCCGCCGGCACCGCCGAGGCGAAGAAGCAGGCGCTCGAGGCGGCCGGCGTCAAGGTCGGCAAGACGCCGTCCGAGACGGCCGCGCTGCTGCGCGAGGTCATCGCCGCGCGCTGACGCGTGCTCCTGTCGGACGGGAGGCTCGGTGCGGGACCCGCGCCGAGCCTCCCGTCCTGCGCGGGGTCGGGCACGTATCCTCGCTGCGATGAACCGCCTCGGAACCGCCCTCCTCGCCGTGATCGAAGCGATCGTGACGGTCGGCGTCGGCGTGGGCGTCGCCCTCGTGCCGCTCACCCTGCTGTGGGCGTTCGAGTACGGACTCCAGGTCGACTGGAGCGTCTTCTGGACCGCGGCGGGCAACGTCTGGCTCGTCGGTCACGGCGTGGACGTCACGTTCACGCTCGGCTCCGCGGCGGCGGAGGCCACCGGTCTCCCCGGGGCGTCCGCACCGATCGTCGTCACCCTCGCGGCCCTCGGGTTCGCCGTCGTCACGGCGTGGCTCGGCGGCCGGGCCGGACGCCGGTTCGCCGAGACGGAGCACCGCGTCACCGGGGTCCTGGTCGGCACCGCGGCGGTCGCCGCCCTCGGCCTGCTGGTCGCCCTCACCGCGACCACGAGCGCCACCCACCCGGTGATCTGGCAGGCCGTCGTGCTGCCCGCGCTCTGGTTCGGCGTCCCGGCCGTCGTCACGGCCGAGGTCTGCCGGCGGCGGCGTGGCCAGGCGGCCGATCCGCTGACCCTCCGGGTGGTGGACCTGGTCGGCCGCATCCCGGCGCTCTGGCGCGGCGTCGTCGGCTTCGGTCTGCGCGCCGGCACCGTCGCGACCGCGTGCGTCGTGGCGGTCGCCGGCATCCTGGTCGGGTTCGCGCTCCTCGGCTCCTTCGCCGAGGTCATCACGCTCTACGAACGGTCGCACGCCGGTGTCGTCGGCGGCATCGCCATGACCGTCGGCCAGCTCGCGTTCGTCCCGGACCTGGTCGGGTGGGCCACGGCGTGGCTCGTCGGCCCGGGCTTCGCGATCGGCGCCGGATCGTCGGTGTCGCCCCTCGGGACCGTGCTCGGCCCGCTCCCGGCCGTGCCGCTGCTCGGGGCGCTGCCGACGTCGGGACACACGTTCGGCCTGGTCTGGATCCTGGTGCCCGTCGTGGCGGGCTTCGTCACCGGTGGACTGCTGCGTCCGCGGCTCGTCCGTGCGCTCGGGTCCGCCGACTCGGCCCTGTACCGGGCGCTCGGCGGAGTCGTGACCGGGCTGGTCGCCGGTGTCCTGACCGGTGTCGTCACCGGGCTCACCGCGGGGTCGGCGGGGCCGGGGCGCCTGGCCGTCGTCGGCCCGGACGCCCTGGTGGTCGGTGCCGTCGCCGCACTCGAAGTCGGTGTCCCCGCGATCATCGCGCTCGCGATCGGCAGTGACCTGGTGCGCCTGCCGGAGCGCTCCTGGATCGGTGAGCGCTGGCACGAGGTCGAGGACGACGTCGCCACCGCGGACGCGAGCGCCGACCACGGGTCGCTCATCGCTGCCCTCGACCACGCGGGCGCCGGCCGGACCACCGACGTGCACCGGTTCTCGGTGGACGAGGTGCACGACCCGGTGACGCACGCCAGCACGGACTCCGGTGCGGTTCCCCGAGCGACCGCCGACCTCGACCGTGGCGGCGAGACGCTGACGTCCGACCGTGTGGCGGGCGACGACCAGCCCGGACGCGGCGACGACCGGCCCGGACGCGGTGCGGACGGGGCGGAGCACGGCGGGGCCGACACGGGCCTCCCGGCTGCGCCGGACGCGGCGCCGTCCCAGACCGAGGCCGCGCACGCCGAGGCCACCGACGTCGACCTGCCGGACTGGGCGCGGACGGACGCTGTCGCATCCGAGCGTCTGGACGACCACGCGGGCGCTGCCGCCGGGCCGCGCACGCGAGCCGGCGGCGCCGTCGACAGCGTCCGGGCACGCCTCCGTGCCGCTGCCACCGGTGCCCGCGACCGGGCCGGGGACCTGCGCGAGCGGGCCGGCGACCTGCGAGACCGCGCGGACGCCTTGCGGCACCGCCCCGGCGGTGCCGTCCCACCCACGACCGACGCCGCACCTGCACCGTCGGGCTCCGCGGGCCCCGTCCCGCCGCGGACCGACGAGCAGCCGGCCTTCCCCTGGAGCACGGAGGAGTTCGTGGCCGGGCGGGACGACGTGGACCCGGAGCCGCCCGCGCGACCGGCGCCCCGTGCGGCGACCTGGGACACGACGGACCAGATCCCCGAGGACGAGCTGCCGTGGTGGCGGAGGCCGAAGGGCGACACCGACGCCTGAGCTACCGGCTCACCTTCTTCTGGGCACGCTGCGCGGGACCGAGGTCGACCGCCGCGACGATCGATCGAGGCTAGGGTTGTTCCCGTGCTCGAACTGGTCGTCCTGATCTCCGGTACCGGGTCGAACCTCCGGGCCCTGCTCGAGGCGACCCGCGATGCCGAGTACCCCGCCCGCGTCGTCGCGATCGGGGCGGACCGTGACGCCGAGGGCCTCCAGCTCGGCGAGGAGTACTCGATCCCGACCTTCACGGTGCCGTTCACGCGCTACGCGACCCGCGCCAAGTGGGGCGAGGCGCTCGCCGAGCAGATCCGTCCGTGGACGCCCGACCTGCTGGTGCTGTCCGGGCTCATGCGCCTGCTGCCGCCCGCGGTCGTGGCGGAGTTCGGACCGTCGGTCATCAACACGCACCCGGCGTACCTGCCCGAGTTCCCGGGTGCGCGCGGCGTCCGTGACGCCCTGGCTGCCGGCGTGACCGAGACCGGCGCGAGCGTCATCGCCGTGGACGACGGCGTCGACAGCGGACCGATCCTGGCGCAGGAGCGCGTCCCGGTCCTGCCGCACGACACCGAGTCGACCCTGCACGACCGCATCAAGCCCGTCGAACGCCGGCTGCTCATCCAGACCGTCCTCGACATCGCCAACGGACACATCGACCTGAAGGGCACCACCCCCGCATGAGCGTGCACGCCGCCGACCCCAGCCTGTACCGCGACCGGGACGTCGTGCCCGTGCGTCGTGCCCTCATCTCGGTGAGCGACAAGTCCGGGCTGCTCGAGCTCGCCGGCGCCCTCGCCGACGCGGGTGTCGAGCTCGTGTCCACGGGCTCCACCGCGCAGACCATCCGTGACGCCGGGTACGCCGTCACCGACGTCGCGAGCGTCACGGGCTTCCCGGAGTCGCTCGACGGCCGCGTGAAGACCCTGCACCCCGCCGTGCACGCGGGGCTGCTCGCCGACCTCCGGCTCGAGTCGCACGAGCAGCAGCTCACCGACCTCGGCATCGCGCCGTTCGAGCTCGTCGTCGTGAACCTGTACCCGTTCGTCGAGACGGTCGCCTCGGGCGCCGACACCGCGACCGTGGTCGAGAACGTCGACATCGGCGGCCCGGCCATGGTCCGCGCGTCCGCGAAGAACCACCCGAACGTCGCGATCGTCGTCTCGCCCGCCTCCTACGCCGAGGTCGTCGAGGCCGTCCGTGCGGGCGGCACCGACCTCGCCCTCCGCAAGCGCCTCGCCGCGCAGGCCTTCGGCCACACCGCGGCGTACGACACCGCCGTCGCCGCGTACTTCGCGTCCGACGTCGTCGCCGAACCGGTCGCGTCCGGCGCCGACGACCGGGAGGCCCCCCAGCGCCTTCCCGGAGCAGCTCACGCTGACCGCGGACCGCACCGCGACGCTCCGCTACGGCGAGAACGCCCACCAGTCCGCGGCGCTGTACACGAGCGCCGACGGCACCGGGATCGCGCAGGCGACCCAGTTGCACGGCAAGGAGATGTCGTACAACAACTACGTCGACGCGGACGCAGCGGTCCGTGCCGCGTACGACTTCGCGGAGCCGGCCGTCGCGATCATCAAGCACGCCAACCCGTGCGGCATCGCGGTCGCCGCCCCCCGACGCATCCGACCCGATCGCCTCCGCGCACGCCGCCGCGCACGCCTGCGACCCGCTGTCGGCGTTCGGCGGGGTCATCGCGGCGAACCGTCCGGTCACGCTGGGCATGGCCGAGACGATCGCCGACATCTTCACCGAGGTCGTCGTGGCTCCCGCGTTCGACCCCGAGGCACTCGAGGTCCTGTCCCGCAAGAAGAACATCCGCCTGCTCACGCTGCCGGGGGGACTTCGCGCTCGCCGAGCGTGAGGTCAAGCAGATCTCGGGCGGCTTCCTCGTGCAGGACGCCGACCGCTTCACCGGGTTCGACCAGTCCGCGTGGACCCTGGTCTCCGGCGAGCCGGCCGACGAGCAGACCCTCGCCGACCTGGCCTTCGCGTGGAAGGCCAGCCGTGCGGTGAAGTCGAACGCGATCCTGCTCGCGAACCAGGGCGCGAGCGTCGGGGTCGGCATGGGGCAGGTGAACCGCGTCGACTCGTGCCACCTCGCCGTGAACCGCGCCGGGGACCGCGCTGCCGGTTCGGTCGCCGCGTCGGACGCGTTCTTCCCGTTCGCCGACGGCTTGCAGGTCCTGCTCGACGCCGGGGTGCGTGCGGTCGCCCAGCCGGGCGGCAGCGTCCGGGACGACGAGGTCATCGCGGCCGCGACGGCAGCCGGCGTCACGATGTACTTCACGGGCGAGCGGCACTTCTTCCACTGAGTACCGATCCAGCGGCCGCGGCGGCGGGGCGGAGGAGCACGCGTTGCTGGTTGCGCGCTGGGAGTCGCTGCCGATAGTCTGCAGGGCTCTGCGGCCTCAGCCGACGACTGCTCCACGGGTCGGCGGCACCGCGGACACGACGGTGACGAAGACGACGACTGGAGTGACGATGGACACGACGACCGGCACCACGGCAACGGGGGCCCGGACGACACGGACGTCCATCAGCGGGACCGCTCCCGACGCACGACGCGCCCGTCGCGCCGTCGCGTCGTCCCCGTCCGCGGGGGGCACCCGTCGTCCCGGCGACGCCGACCGCGTAGAGCCGCCTCCCGCACCCGCCGGGCCGGATCGGGCCCAGCCCGACCGAGCGCCAGGGACACGTGTCCCCGTCGCCTCCGACCGGATGCCGATCCGGCCCACCGACGGACGCCGTCCCGACGGCGACGACCGCGGCACCGTGACCGGGCAACCGGCCGACCAGACCACGCAACGCACCCCGGGCCTCCCGTCCGGACAGGGCCAGCCCCTGGCCGACGGGACCCGGCACGAAGCACGAGGACGCACACGCATGTCCCAGGGACCCGATCGGGAACCGGCGCCGACCCCGGCGCGACCGTCCACCGCCCGCGCGCTCGGACGACTCTGGCCCTACGTCCAGCCCTACCGATGGCGTCTGCTCGGCGGGATGCTGGCGGCGCTCGGCGCCTCCGTCGTCGCGCTCGCCATCCCGTACGTCCTGCAGGCCCTCGTCGACGGGCCGCTCGCTTCCGGGGACGGTGGACTCATCCTGCCCGCCGGAGCCGCGGTGCTCGCGCTCGGTGTCCTCGAGGCGTTCTTCATCGCCTCGCGCCGGAAGCTCGTCATGCGGCCGTCGACCCGCATCGAGGCGAGCATGCGGAACGCGCTCTACGCGAAGCTGCAGGATCTGCCCGTCGCGTTCCACGACCGATGGGAGTCCGGGCAGCTGCTGTCCCGCTCGGTGTCCGACCTGTCGCTCATCCGGCGCTGGCTGGCGTTCGGCATCGTGCTCCTCGTCGTGAACGTCGTGACGATCGTCATCGGGTTCGCTGTGCTCTTCACGTTCGGCTGGCAGCTCGGCCTCATCTTCCTGGTGGCGTCGATCCCGGTGTGGGTGAACAGCGTCCTGTTCGAGCGGAAGTACTCGATCGTCGCCCGCCGCAGCCAGGACCAGGTCGGCGACCTCGCGACGAGCGTCGAGCAGTCGGTGCACGGCATCCGCGTGCTCAAGGCGTTCGGGCGGGGCCGGTACAAGCTCGACGAGTTCGCCGAGCAGGCCGAGCAGCTGCGCGGCACCGAGATCGAGAAGGCCAAGGCGATCGCGGCGATCTGGCTGTGGCTGCTGCTCGTGCCGGACGTGGCGTTCGCGCTCTGCCTGCTCGCCGGCATCTGGCTCGCCAGCCAGGGGGGACCTCAGCGTCGGGCAGCTCTTCGCGTTCTTCGCGACCGCGACCGTGCTGCGCTTCCCGATCGAGTCGATCGGGTTCTTCCTGTCGATGACGTTCGACACCCGCACCGCAGTGGACCGGTACTTCGAGGTCATGGACTCCGAGAACACGATCACGGACCCCGCGGAGCCGAAGACCATCACCGAGCCGCACGGTGCGCTCTCGTTCAACGCGACGCACTTCCGCTACCAGGACTCCCCCGCCGCAGTTCCCCGACCTGGTGGACGGCGTCGAGCTGCACCTGCAGCCCGGCGAGACGATGGCGCTCGTCGGACTCACCGGCTCCGGCAAGACGACCCTGCTGTCGCTCGTGCCCCGGTTGTACGACGTCACCGGCGGGTCCGTCACGATCGACGGCGTCGATGTGCGGGACCTCACCCGAGCCGAACTCCGACGGCACGTCGCGGTCGCCTTCGAGGACGCGACCCTGTTCTCGTCGAGCGTGCGCGACAACGTCCTGCTCGGCCGCCCGGACCTGACCGGCCCGGAGGCCGAGCGGATCATGCGCGAGGCCCTCGACATCGCGCAGGCGTCCTTCGTGGACGACCTGCCCGAGGGCGTCGACACTCGGGTCGGAGAAGAAGGGCTGTCGTTGTCCGGCGGGCAGCGGCAGCGACTCGCGCTCGCCCGGGCGATCGCGGCGCGGCCGAGCGTGCTCGTCCTCGACGACCCGCTGTCGGCGCTCGACGTCGACACCGAGGCCCGGGTGGAGGCCGGTCTCCGCCGGGTCCTCGCCGACACGACCTCGCTCATCGTGGCCCACCGTCCGTCGACCGTGACGCTCGCGGACCGGGTGGCGCTCATGGAGGACGGCCGCGTCACCGCCGTCGGCACGCATGCCGAGCTGATGGCCACGAACGAGCACTACCGTGCCGTCATCTCGTCGCTCGACGACGACGACGCAGACGACCGAGAGGAGGCGATGGCATGAGCGACGAGACCGACCAGGACGCGCGCGTGACCGTCGACCAGGAACCCACGGGCGGATCGGTGCCGGTGGCGCAGGTCGGCACCGGCACGCAGGCAGCCGAGGCAGCGGCCCCGGTCACCGCGTCGATCACCGTGCACGGGGTGCGCGGCGAGGAACGCGAGGACTTCACGAAGGCCGAGAGCCGCCGCCTGCGGCGCCGGTCGCTCGGACTGCTCGGCTCGCTCACCGCGCCGCTGCGGGCCCGGCTCTGGGGCATCGCCGTCGTCGTGGTGCTCGCGACCGCCGGGCAGGTCGCCGGACCCGCGCTCATCGCCTGGGGCATCGACCACGCCCTGCCCACCGTGCTCGACCGGGACGACTGGTCGCCGGCGTTCCTCGTCGTGGGGTCGTACATCACGATCGCGGTCGTCGGCGCCGTCCTCACCGCCTGGTACACCGTGCTGTCCGCGCGGATCAGCCAGGCGATCCTGTTCGACCTGCGGAAGCGGGTGTTCCTGCACACGCAGCGGCTCTCGCTCGAGTTCCACGAGACCTACACCTCGGGCCGGATCATCTCCCGCCAGACGAGCGACCTCGACTCGATCCGGGAACTGCTCGACTCCGGGTTGAACCAGCTCATCCAGGGCGTGCTGTACATGCTCTTCACCGCGGCGGCGCTCGTGCTCCTCGACCCGACCTCCGGCCTGGTGCTCGCGGTCGCCCTCGTGCCGCTGTGGTTCCTGACCCGGTGGTTCCAGCAGCGCTCGCAGCAGCTCTTCCGGTCCACCCGGACGACGAGTGCCCGCGTGATCGTGCACTTCGTCGAGACGATGACCGGCATCCGCGCGGTGCAGGCGTTCCGCAAGGAGTCCCGCAACGAGGTCGAGTACGGCGAGCAGGTCGAGCAGAACCGGCAGGCGAACGCCCGCGTGTTCAACCTGTTCGGGATCTTCGACCCGGGTCTGGTGCTCATCGGGAACGCGACGCTCGCCGCGGTCGTCATCGTCGGCGGCTTCCGGGTCGTCGGCGGGTCGCTCGAGATCGGCGCGCTGCTCGCGGTCGCGCTGTACGCCAAGCGGTTCTTCGACCCGGCGCAGGAACTCGCCATGTTCTACAACAGCTACCAGTCGGCCTCGGCCGCGATGGAGAAGATCTCCGGCGTCCTCGAGGAGCAGCCGAGCGTCCCGGATCCGGCGAAGCCGGTGAAGCTGCCGGACGCGGCCGGCCGGGTCGACTTCGAGCACGTCGCGTTCGCCTACAAGGAGGACCGCGTCGTGCTGCCGGAGTTCGACCTGCACATCCCGGCGGGGCAGACCATCGCGCTCGTGGGGTCCACCGGTGCCGGCAAGTCGACGCTCGCGAAGCTCATGGCGCGGTTCTACGACCCGACCTCGGGCGCGGTCACCCTGGACGGCGTCGACCTGCGGGACCTCGACCCGAAGGACATGCGCCGGGCGGTCGTCATGGTGACGCAGGAGGCGTACCTGTTCTCCGGCTCGGTGGCGGACAACATCGAGCTCGGTCGACCGGGAGCCTCCCGAGCGGACATCGTGTCGGCGGCGAAGGCGGTCGGTGCCCACGCGTTCATCACGGCACTGCCGGACGGGTACGACACCGACGTGAACAAGCGCGGCGGCCGGGTGTCGGCAGGGCAACGGCAGCTGCTGTCGTTCGCCCGCGCGTTCCTGGCGGACCCGAAGGTGCTCATCCTCGACGAGGCCACGGCGTCGCTCGACATCCCGTCGGAGCGGCTGGTGCAGGAGGGGCTCGAGACCCTGCTCGCCGACCGGACCGCGGTGATCATCGCGCACCGGCTGTCGACCGTCGCGATCGCCCACCGGGTGCTCGTCATGGAGTACGGCCGCATCGTCGAGGACGGCACGCCCGCCGACCTCATCGCCGGGACGGGGCGGTTCTCGCAGCTGCACGCGGCCTGGCGGGACTCGCTGGTCTAGTGATGTCCGTGAAGGGGGGTGCGTCCCGTCCGGGGCGGGACCGGACGCCGTGGTTTGCTGGGGGGGATGAGCAGCAACGACGTCCAGCCGGGAGGCGTCGCCCTGCGCGACCCCTTCGTCGGCGCCCCCCTTCGCCGAGGCCGTCCGGCGGTTCTGGCGGAAGTACACGGTGTTCACCGGCCGGGCGTCCCGTTCCGAGTTCTGGTGGTGGTGGCTCACGTCGTTCGCGGTCGGCCTCGTGCTGCAGCTCGTGCCGCAGGCGTTCACCCCGGACGCCCCGCTGCTCGAGAACCCCGTCGGGTCCTACCTGTTCGTGCTCTGGGCCCTCGTGACGCTCGTCGGTGGGCTGGCCCTCGGGGCGCGGCGCCTGCACGACGCGAACCTGTCCGGCTTCTGGCAGTTCCTGCACGTGCTCCCGGGCATCGGGTCGCTCGTGCTCTTCGTGTTCTTCCTGCTGCCGTCCAACCCGAAGGGCACGCGGTTCGACCTGCAGGCCGGCCCGGCGACGCCCGGCCCGGCGACGCCCGGCCCGGCGACGCCCGGCCCGGCGACGCCCGGCTCGGGGACGTCCGCGCGGCGCTAGTCCGACCGGTTGTCCGCGGTCGGCGACCAGCGCGCACGGCGCATGTCGAGCCTCCAGGCCGCGTCGTCGTCGACCGCACGCGTCGGGCGCAGCGGCGTGCCCTCGGCGCGGTAGTGCTCGAGGGCGCGTGCCTCGTGGCGGACCGGTGGCAGCCCGCCGGCCCGGACGACCCGCCACCAGGGCAGGTCGACGCCCTCGTGGGCCATCACCTTGCCGACCGCACGGGAGGCACGGGAGCCGAGCACGGCGGCGACGTCGCCGTACGTCATCACGCGACCCGGCGGGATGGCACGGACGACCGCCGCGACGGCGGCACCGAAGTCGTCCGCGCCCTCGCGGGACGACGGGGCCGACACGACGGCGCCTAGAGCGTCAGCGCCGCGAAGTGGTCGCCGTACTGGGTCTCGCCGATCACCCGGAAGCCGATCGCCTCGAAGAACGCCGCCGGGCTGCCAGCACCGGGCTCGTAGACCACGGTCAGGCGCTCGAAGCCGCGCTTGCGGGCCTCCTCGGCGAGACCGTGCACGGCGAACCGGCCGACACCGCGGCCCTGCGCGTTCGCGGCGACGTTGACCCGCCAGATGCAGCTGCGCAGTTCTTCCTGCGCGTTGTCGGCGTCGAAGCTGCCGATGATGAGCCCGACGACCTCGTCCCCGTCCAGGACGACCCGCGGCCACGAGGCGCTCGGCTTCACGTCCGACTCGGCCTGCGCGTACGAGGTCGGCTGGACGAACTGCTCCTGCCCCGGCTTCAGCGTCAGCGAGTTGGCCGCTGCGGCGGTCGCTGCGGAGAGTTCTTCGAGGCGGAGGTCCGTCATGTCGGTCAGGCTAACGGTGCGGGCGGGTCGGATGCCAGCGGTGCGACGGAGGCAGCGTGCTCCGGCGGTATCGTCGCTCGGGTGGCGGAGCATCGACGTGGGGCGAACCTGCCGTCGCTGGGCGGCTTCAACCGCACGGTCGTGCTCGACGCCGTCCGTCGCTCACCCGACGGGCTCAGCCGCGTCGAACTCGCGGCCCGCACCGGCCTCAGCCCGCAGACGGTCTCGAACGTCACCCGGTACCTCATCGACGGCGGCATGATCGTCGAGTCCGGCACGGTGGTGTCCGGGCGCGGCAAGCCGCGCACGATCCTCCGTCTGGAGGCCCGCAGCCGCTTCGCCGTCGGGGTGCACGTCGACCCCGCGGTCGTCACGTACGTGCTGCTCGACCTGGCGGGTGCGGTGGTGGCCGAGGCCACCACGTCGACCCCGAGCGCCGAGGACCCGGAGCAGGTGATCCGGACGATGGCGTCCGCGGTCGACGAACTCGTCCGTCGCGCCGACGTCGACCCCGACGACGTGCTCGGGGTCGGGGTCGCCTCGCCGGGGCCGATCGACGCGGCCGCCGGCATCGTGCTCGACCCGCCGTTCCTGCCGCGGTGGCGGGACGTGGCGCTCCGGGACGCCCTCGGGGACGCGACCGGGTACCCCGTGCTCCTCGAGAAGGACGTCACCGCCGCGGCGGTCGGCGAGTTGTTCCTGGCGCGGGAGGCAGCGGCGCGGGACTTCGCGTTCGTGTACTTCGGCACCGGGTTCGGCGTCGGGCTCGTCATCGACCACGAGCCCGTCCGCGGGTCCGGGGCGAACGCCGGGGACGCCGGACACATCATGGTCGACCAGGGGAGCCTCGCCGGCACGCCCGACGGCGAGGGTGCGCGTGGCGAGGTCGGAGCCACCGTGACGCCCGACCGGCTCGTGCGGATCGCGGCGGATCGTGGCGTCCCGCTCGGGGCCGTGGACGAGCTCGCGGGCGACGGGGTGGACGCCGGGGTCGACCTCGCGGCCGTCGACCGGGCGTGGGACGCGCTCGGGGACGCGGTCGCGGCCGGCGACCCGGTCGCGTCGGCGTTCGCGGCCGAGGTCGGCACGGTGATGGGACGGGCGGTGGTCGTCATCGTCAACCTCCTCGACGTGGACCGGGTCGTCTTCGGCGGGCCGTTCTGGTCGCGGATCGCACCCGCTGCCCTCCCGGCGGCGACGGCGGCGATCGCCGGGTCGCCGATCCTCGTCCCGAAGCACCCCGTGACCGTGGTCGAGAGCCAGCGCGGGGCGGACGTGGCCGCGGTCGGGGCGGCCTGCCTGGTGCTCGACGCGGCGCTGTCGCCGCGCGCGAGCACGTTGCTCATCGCGCACTGAGGGTCGCGCACGCTCGGTAGCCTCGGACCGTGCAGCACGTCGAGGTCCTCCGGTACACCGCGTTCGCCGACCCGCAGGCCGGTGCGCACGGCGGCAACCCGGCCGGGGTCGTCCTCGACGCCGCGGCCCTCACCGACGACGAGATGCTCGCGATCGCGCAGCGGGTCGGGTACTCCGAGACCGCCTTCGTCACCGGGTCGGACGGGGACCGGGTCCGGGTGCGCTACTTCTCCCCGGCCGCGGAGGTGCCGTTCTGCGGCCACGCGACGGTCGCGCTCGCGGTGGCGATCGCCGAGCGGCAGGGGCCCGGGCAGCGGGTGTTCGTCACACGGTCGGGCGACGTCGTGCTCGACACGGTCCTGTCCGCGGGCGTCGTACAGGTCGCGATGACGAGCGTCGAGCCCGCGACCCGGCCGCTGCCCGACGACCGGCTGCTGACGCTGCTCGACCTGCTCGGACTCGTGCCGGACGACCTCGACGCGGCGCACCCGCCCCTCGAGGCCTTCGCCGGCAACTGGCACCCCGTGCTCGTCCTCGCCGACGCGGACCTGTTCCACCAGTTCCGGTTCGCCCCGGAGGCGCTCGCCGACCTCATGCGACAGAGCGGCTGGCCGGCGACCGTGACCGTGCTGCACCCGGTGACACCGGGGGAGTACGAGGCGCGGAACCTCTTCCCGGTCGGCCGCATCACGGAGGACCCGGCGACGGGATCGGCCGCCGCATCCGTCGGGGCGTACCTGCAGGAGACCGGCGTAGCCGTGCCGGGTGACCGGGTCGTGATCCGGCAGGGGCGGCACGTCGGACGGCCGAGCGTGCTGCTCGTCGACGTGCCTGCGAGCGGCGGCGTCACCGTCACCGGCGGGGCGACCCCGATCCGGTAGCCGCGCACCCGGGCCCGGGCCCGGCACGGACCCGGGCCGGTCGCAGTCGAGCCGACGGGCCGCTTCGCGCGCAGCGACACCGTTCGTGCTCGCTGACGCGGAGAACGTCGCGCAGCGCGAACCAAGCCGGACCGGACCGCCCCCCGCCACGCGCAGGTCACGAACCGGACGCGCTTCCCGTCGAACGCTTGACAACGTTCAAATCCATACGATGGACTAAACCGGCAACGCGGGCAACGGAGTCCGCGACCTTCACCCGTGCAAAGGAGCACCGATGAAACGCACCCGCATCATCGCCGGATTCGCCGCCGTGGCCGTCGCCTCGGTCGGACTCGCCGGCTGCTCGAGCTCGGGGTCCGCCTCGAGCGACACGATCAAGATCGCCTACCAGAAGTTCGGCGCCTTCCAGCAGCTCGACGCCCAGATGAAGGTCGTCAAGAAGGAGTACGAGGAGGCGAACCCCGGCAAGGAGGTCGAACTCGTCCCGATCCAGGCGCAGGAGGACGACTACGCCACGAAGCTCGCGCTGATGAACCGGGCACCCGCGACCGCGCCCGACGTCATCTACGAGGACACGTTCCGCATCAAGGCCGACGCCGATGCCGGCTACCTGCAGCCGATCGACCGGTTCACCGAGAAGTGGGACGAGTGGGACCAGTTCTACGACAACGCGAAGCAGGCGGGTGAGGGGGGAGGACGGCAAGATCTACGGCGTCCCGATGGGCACCGACACCCGTGCGCTCTGGTACAACAAGGAGATCTTCGAGAAGGCCGGTCTGCCCGTGCCGTGGAAGCCGGAGACCTGGGACGACGTCCTCGCCGCCGCGAAGACCATCAAGGAGCAGCAGCCGGACGTCATCCCGTTCAACATCTACTCCGGCAAGGCGCAGGGCGAGGCCTCGACCATGCAGGGCTTCGAGATGCTGCTCTACGGCGCGGACGGCGACGGCAACACGCTGTACCGCGACGGCAAGTGGGTCGTCGGCTCGGAGCAGTTCCAGGACTCGCTGCAGTTCATCGAGGACGTCTACCAGGGCGACCTCGGGCCCACGCCGCAGCAGGCCCTCGACACCAACATCGGGACGACGATCACGCAGACGTGGCTGCCGGAGGGCAAGCTCGCGATCGACCTCGACGGTTCGTGGCAGTCCGGCACCTGGCTGGAGTCCGGCACCGCCCCGTGGGCCGAGTGGAACGACGTGATGGGTCAGGCGCCCTTCCCGACGCAGAACGGCCAGGAACCGGGCTACAACTCGATGTCCGGCGGTTGGACGCTCGCGGTCGGTTCGAAGTCGGGGAACCCGCAGGACGCGTTCGACTTCATCACGATGTTCCTCGACAAGGACGGCTCCATCAAGTACGACTCGGAGAACAGCCAGATCGCCGTCCGCAAGGACGTCGCCGAGGACCCGGCGTACACCGGCGCGAACCCGACCTTCGAGTTCTTCTCCGGGCTCGTGGAGCACACGAACTTCCGTCCGGCGACGAGCGAGTACGCACAGGTCTCGAACGCCATCCAGGTCGCGATGGAGTCCGTGATGACCGGTCAGCAGTCGCCCGCCGAGGCAGCGGCGGTCTACGACAAGGCCGTCGAGGGCGTCGTCGGCAAGGACGCCACCGTCGCCGGCTGACCGCCCGCACCACCTGACGGGAGGCGCGGTGCCCGTCCGCCCCGCGCCTCCCGACAGCCCCCATCTCCGGAACCCTCTCCGCACCCGGAAGGCATCCACCGTGTCCAGCACCCCCCCCCTCGCGCCGACGCTGTCGGCCCCCGGTTCGCCGAACCGCGCCGACCCACCCTCGCCGCGGAAGCGGCGCCCGATGCGGAACGCGACGCGCGTCGTCCCGCTCCTGCCCGCCGTCGTCCTGCTCGTCGTGTTCCTGCTCGGGCCGGTCATCTCGTCGTTCTACGGCTCCTTCACGAACGCGGCGCTGACCGGCATCGACGCCGCGGACCAGCAGTTCGTCGGCTTCCAGAACTACGTCGAGCTCTTCCAGGACCCGGACTTCCCGAAGTCCGTGGTCCTGACGATCGTGTTCCTCATCGCCTCGGCGGTGGTGGGGCAGAACGTGCTCGGCCTCGGCCTCGCGCTGCTCATGCGCAGCGCGAACCGGGTCGTCCGCGGCGTCGTCGGCACCTTCGTCGTCGCCGCGTGGGTGCTGCCCGAGATCGTCGCCTCGTTCGCGGCGTACGCGTTCTTCCACGACGAGGGGACGCTGAACACGTTCCTCGCGTCGCTCGGCGTCAGCGGGCCGAACTGGCTCTACACGTACCCGATGATCGCGGTCATCCTCGCGAACGTCTGGCGCGGGACGGCGTTCTCGATGCTCGTCTACTCGGCCGCCGTGCAGGAGGTCCCCGAGGAGATCACCGAGTCCGCCGAGGTCGACGGCGCCACCGGCTGGCAGCGTCTCGTCTACATCACGCTGCCGGTCATCCGCCGCAGCATCTCGACGAACCTCATGCTCACGACGTTGCAGACCCTGTCGGTCTTCACCCTCATCTTCGTGATGACGGGCGGCGGACCGGGCACGAACTCGTCGACCCTGCCGATCCTGGCGTACCAGGAGGCGTTCCAGTTCTCGCAGCTCGGCTTCGGGACGGCGATCGCGACCATCCTGCTCGTGGTCGGCGCGGTCTTCTCGATCATCTACATCAAGGCACTGAAGCCGGAGGTGGACTGACCATGGCCCTCACCGCTGACCGTCCGGTCTCGAACGTCACCCGCTCGGTGACCGCCCCGGGCGCGGTCCACATGACCTCGCCCCGGGGTCGCACCCTCCGGTGGGTGTCGAACATCGTCCTGCTCGTCATCGCGGTGTGCTTCGCGGTGCCGCTGCTCTGGCTCGTGCTCGCATCGGTGGACACGCAGGCGTCGCTGTCGGTGAAGCTGCCGTCGCAGTTCACGCTCGACAACTTCACCCAGGTGCTCACCCCGGAGCTGTCGTTCATCCCGCTCGCGAACAGTCTGCTGCTCTCCGGTGGCACGGCCGTCGCGACGGTCGTCGCCGCGCTCCTCGCCGCGTACCCGCTGTCCCGGTACAAGCTGCGCGTGAACAAGCCGTTCCTGTACAGCATCCTGTTCGGCACCGGTCTGCCCATCACCGCGATGATGGTCCCCGTCTACGCGCTCTTCGTGTCGCTCAACCTCATCGACAACATCTGGGGCTGCGTCTTCTTCCTCGCCGCGACCAGCCTGCCGATGGCGATCTGGATGGCGAAGAACTTCATGGACTCGGTGCCGATCTCGCTGGAGGAAGCGGCCTGGACCGACGGCGCCTCGATGTTCACGACGCTCACCCGCATCGTCGTGCCGCTCATGCGACCCGGCATCGCCGTGGTGTTCATCTTCGTGTTCATCCAGGCGTGGGGGAACTTCTTCGTCCCCTTCGTCCTGCTGCTCTCGCCCGACAAGGTGCCCGCCGCGGTGAGCATCTTCAACTTCTTCGGTCAGAACGGGGCCGTCGCGTACGGGCAGCTCGCCGCGTTCTCGATCGTCTACTCCGTGCCCGTCATCGCCCTCTACGTGCTCGTGTCCCGCGGCCTCGGCGGGGGCAACGCCCTCGCCGGCGGCATCAAGGGCTGACCACCGCACCCCAGCCGCGCTCACCACGCGGAACGAAAGGACCCTCATGCACCAGGACGAACCGCTCGTCGAGGCCCGCATCGCGCGACTCGTGCGGGACCGCGTCGACCCGAACGTCCACCGACGGGCATCGCCGGTGACGATCGAGGCCTGGCAGGTGCCGGACGAACCGGTGCCCTTCGCCGAGGCCGTGCAGCAGACGTACACGCCGTTCACGGTCGGCGAGCCGTGGGGCGCCCGACCGTGGGGCACCACGTGGTTCCGGGTCACCGGCACCGTGCCCGCGGACTTCGGCACGGCGGACGGCACCACCGCCGAGCTCCTCGTCGACCTCGGGTTCAGCAAGCGCCAGCCCGGGTTCCAGGCCGAAGGGCTCGCGTTCCGCCCGGACGGCTCCACCATCAAGGCCATCGAGCCGCGCAACGACACCGTCCCGCTGCAGGTCGGCCCGGGGGGAGTCGTTCGAGCTCTACGTCGAGGCCGGCGCGAACCCCGACATCGGCGGCGACGACTTCCAGGGCGCCACCCCGCTCGGCTCGAAGCACACCGCCGGCGACGTCCCGATCTACCGCCTGCGCGCACTCGAGGTCGTCGAACGCGACGACACCGTGTGGGAGCTGCAGCAGGACCTCTGGGTGCTGCGCGGTCTCATGGCCGAGCTCCCGACCGACGGCACCCGCGGCGCCGACGTGCTCCGCGTGCTCGAACGGGCTGCGGACGCACTCGACCCCGACGACGTGGCCGGGACCGCCGCCGACGCCCGCGCCGTGCTGGCGACGGCGCTCGCCGTGCCCGCCAGTGCTGCTGCGCACCGCGCGATCGCCGTCGGGCACGCGCACATCGACTCCGCCTGGCTCTGGCCGGTGCGGGAGACGAAGCGCAAGTGCGCCCGCACGTTCTCCAACGTGCTCGACCTGATGGACCGCGACCCCGACTTCACGTTCGCGTGCTCGTCCGCCCAGCAGTACGCCTGGATGCGGGACGAGTACCCGGAGGTGTTCGGCAGGATCAAGCAGCGCGTCGCCGAGGGGCGGTGGATCCCGGTCGGCGGCATGTGGGTCGAGTCCGACACGAACCTGCCCGGTGGTGAGGCCCTGGCCCGGCAGTTCGTCGCCGGCAAGCGGTTCTTCCTCGAGGAGTTCGGCATCGACACCCCCCGAGGCCTGGCTCCCCGACTCGTTCGGGTACACCGGCGCGCTCCCGCAGATCGTGCGCGCCGCGGGGTCGAAGTGGTTCGTCACGCAGAAGCCGTCGTGGAACGAGACGAACGTCATCCCGCACACGTCGTTCCTGTGGGAGGGCATCGACGGCTCCCGGGTCCTCACGCACCTGCCCCCCGGCGGACACGTACAACTCCGACGTCTCGCCCGCGGACCTGCACCGGGGGGGAGCGCCAGAACAAGGAGCGCGGCGTCGCGAACACCTCGATGCTGCTCTACGGCTTCGGTGACGGCGGTGGTGGCCCGACCCGCGAGATGGTCGCCGCAGCCCGACGCCAGCACGACCTGGACGGCTCGCCCCGCGTCGACCTCGGCACGCCGGCGCAGGTGTTCGAGGAGCTGGAACGGGCGCTGCCCACCCCCGGCGTCTGGTCCGGGGAGATGTACCTCGAGTTCCACCGCGGCACGTACACGTCGCAGGTCCGCACGAAGCAGGGCAACCGCCGCTCCGAGCACCTGCTCCGCGAGGCCGAGCTCTGGGCCTCCACCGCGGCCGTCCGGCTCGGGCAGGCGTACCCGTACGACGAACTCGAGTCGGCCTGGCACACCGTGCTGCTCCAGCAGTTCCACGACATCCTGCCGGGCTCGTCCATCGCCTGGGTCTACGAGAACGCGGAGGCCGAGTACGCCCGCGTCGCAGGTGTCCTCGAGGAACTGATCGGCACGGCGACCTCCGCACTCGCCACCGGCGGTACGGCCACCGCGGACCGGCCGGGAGGCCCGGCCGCGTCCGCCCCGCAGGTCCGGTTCAACGCGTCCCCGGTGGTCGCCGACGGCGTGACCGCGCTGGGAGCCGCGCCCGTCGACGTGGCGCGGGCCGTGCCTCCCGAGCCGGACGGCGACCGGTTCGTCTTCGACACCGGTGCGGTCGTCGCGACCGTCGACGCGGCCGGGCACGTCGTGTCGTTCGTGGACCGGGCCTCCGGGCGGGACGCCGTCGCCCCGGGCGCCGCAGCGGCGGAGTACACCGTGTTCCGCGACACCCCGAACCAGTGGGAGGCGTGGGACATCGACCGGGCGTACCAGCGCCACGGGTCCGCGCTCACCGCGACGAGCGTCACGGTCGAGGGTGACGCGCTCGTCGTCGTCCGTCCGTTCGGCAGCTCGACCGTGACCACCCGGTACACGGCGGCCGAGGGGCAGCCCGAGCTGGTCGTCGAGACCGAGGTCGACTGGCACGAGCAGCAGAAGCTCCTCAAGCTGGCGTTCCCGCTCGACCTCAAGGCCGACCAGGCGTCGAGCGAGATCCAGTTCGGGCACATCGACCGGCCGACGCACCAGAACACCTCGTGGGACTTCGCACGGTTCGAGACGAGTGCGCACCGGTGGGTGCACGTCGCCGAGCCGGGCTTCGGGGTCGCGATCGCGAACGACTCGACCTACGGGCACGACGTCACGCGGAGCACCCGGGCGGACGGCGGGACCACCACCCAGGTGCGGGAGTCCCTCGTGCGCGGGCCGAAGTTCCCCGACCCCGAGGCCGACCAGGGGCACCACGTGTTCCGCACCGTGCTGCGCGTCGGCGCCTCGGTGCTCGACGCCGCCGACTCCGGGTACCGGCTCAACCTGCCGGTGCGGACGGTGCCCGGCGACACGGCCGTCGAACCGCTCGTCACCGTGTCGTCGCCGCAGGTGTTCGTCGAGGCCGTGAAGCTCGCCGAGGACCGGAGCGGGGACGTCGTCGTGCGGCTGTACGAGGCGCTCGGCGGTCGGGCGACCGACGTCGGCGTGGACTTCGGGTTCGACGTCGCCGGCGTCACCCGGGTGGACCTGCTCGAACGACCGCTCGACGACGGGACGTGGGAGGACGGCGGACCCGTCGTGCTGACGCTCCGGCCGTTCGAGATCGTCAGCCTGCGGGTGCGACGGGCGTAGTCGGGCGGGACGACCGCGGCGTCGGACGGGGCTCTGGGTGCACCCGTCCGGCGCCGCTCGTGCATGGTGTGCCCCCCCTGCACTGGGGGGTCCGCGGCGGCCGGTGACCGCTCCGAGCGTGTGTGCGACCTGGGAGTCCGGCCGTGAGCGAGGCGGATCGGGCGTCTCCACCCCGTTCCGAGCAGATGTGACGCATACTCCGGAGACCGGAGATCATGCGTCCGTCGTCGACGAACGCACTGTGCCTCTCCCTCTCAGACAGGTGCCTCCATGGCCGCGTCACCGTTCCTCCGCAGCGTCCTGACGGGTGGTGCCGGTCTGGGCCTCGCAGTGTCGCTCGTCCTCACGGCGTCATCCGGCGCCTCCGCGGCCACCGAGATCGACGGGCCCGTCACACTCGGGACCGCTGCCACCTACGGCGTCCTCGGGGCCAGCGCCGTCACCAACACCGGACCGACCGTCGTCAACGGTGACCTCGGCGTCTCGCCCGGCACCGCGGTCACCGGGTTCGGAGCGGCACCGGACGGCGTCGTCACCGGCACGGTCCGGTCCCGCACCGAGGCCGCGCAGGCGCAGCAGGACGCCCGGACCGCGTACGACGCGGCCGCGGCACTCACACCGAGCGGCGTCGACGTCACCGACCTCGACAACCGTGCGCCGCTCGTCCCCGGGGTCTACTCCGGGGGGGTGCACTGGACCTGTCGGACGGCAACACGCTCACCCTGGACGGCGACGCGCAGTCGACCTGGGTGTTCCAGGCAGCGTCCACGCTGGTCGTGGGGACGGACACCCGGATCCTGATCACCGGCGGCGCGAGCTCGTGCAACGTCTTCTGGCAGGTCGGTAGCTCCGCGACCATCCAGAGCGGTGCGCAGTTCCAGGGCACCGTCCTCGCCCAGCAGTCCGTCACCGCGGTCACCGGTGCAACGGTCCAGGGCCGCCTGCTCGCCCTGAACGGCGCGGTGACGCTCGACACGAACACGATCACGCCGTCACAGACCTGCCCGCCGCCCGCCACCCCCCACGCCGACCGTCGCGCCGTCGATCACCTCCGGCACGCCCACGGACGCGACGACCGGACAGCCCTACAGCTACACCGTGACCGCCACCGGGACGCCGACGCCGACCTTCACCGCCACGGGCCTGCCGACCGGTCTCACGATCGACAGCACCACCGGCGTCATCTCGGGCACCCCGACCGCGCCGGGGTCCTCGACCGTGACGATCACCGCATCGAACGGCACCGGCCCGGCCGACACCCAGGTCGTCACCGTCCGGGTCCTGGCGCCCACCCCGACGCCGACCCCGACTCCCACCCCTGCGCCCGCCGCTCCGGTCCCGACGCCGACGCCCACCACGCCGACGCCGACCCCCCACCACGCCGGCCGGGACGACGCCGACCGGGACGACGCCGACCGCCGGTGACGTGGGCACCGGCACCGGTCGGACGCCCACCGGGACCCTTGCCTTCACCGGCAGCGACCCGACGCTCCCGCTCGGCATCGCCGGCGTGCTGCTGGCCGCGGGCCTCGGACTGACGGTCGTCGCCCGACGTCGTCGCGCAGGCCGCGTCTGACCCCGACCCCTTCCCAACGCACACGGCACCGCTCGTCCCCCCGACGGGCGGTGCCGTGTGCGCCCGAGCGTCGAGGCGGGGCCGCGCCTCTGCCCGGGAACCGGTCCAGCGCCTCCCGGCTAGCGTCGCGGCCATGGCCGTCACCGAGATCTGGCTCGTCCGCCACGGAGAGTCCACCGCCAACGTCGCAGCAGCCCGGGCGGAGGCCGCCGGGGCCGACGTCATCGAGGTCGACCACCGGGACGCCGACGTCCCGCTGAGCCCGCTCGGCGAGGAGCAGTCGCGAGCGCTCGGAGCGGAACTCGCCGAACGCGGGGTCGACGACGTCCCGGTGGTGCTCTGGGTCTCCCCGTACCGACGCGCGCAGCAGACGATCGGCATCGCGCTCGAGGCCGGCGGCCTCGCCGAACCCCCGCGCCGCGTCGACGAGCGACTCCGCGACCGGGAGCTCGGCGTGCTCGACCGGCTCACCCGGACCGGCTCGGCGAACCTGCACCCCGACGAGGAGCAGCGCCGGCAGTGGCTCGGCAAGTACTACCACCGACCCGCGGGCGGGGAGTCCTGGGTCGACGTCATGCTCCGGCTGCGCTCGATGTTGGCCGACGTGGACCGGCTCGACGGTGCCGACCGTCTCGTCATCGCCGCGCACGACGCCGTCGTCATGCTGGTCATCGCCGTCTGCCTCGACCTCGACGAGCCGGAGCTGATGGACTTCGCCGAGTCGCACACCGTCGCGAACGCCTCGTTGACCCGGCTCCGACGCGAGGGCCTCGGGAGCCGCTGGTCCCTCGAGGAGTTCTCCGGCACCGGCCACCTCGACGAGGACCCGGGCGCCACCGTCACCGAACACGAAGGCCGGAAGGACGACGCCCGTGTCTGAACCCACCCCCGTCACCCCGAACCTGCTGCGCGAGTGGGCCCTGCCGGAGGTCGGCGGGAGCAAGTACGGCCGCGGGCAGGTGCTCGTCGTCGGCGGCGCGGCCAAGACCCCGGGTGCCGCGATGCTGTCCGCGACCGCGGCGCTCCGCGTCGGTGGTGGCCGACTGACGCTCGCCGTCGCGGAGAGCGTCGCCCCGCACGTCGCCGTCGCCCTGCCCGAGTCCGGCGTGCAACCGCTGCCCCAGGACGACGACGGCCACGTCGCGGTCGGCGCCGTCGACACCCTGACGGACGACCTCGAGAGCGCCGACGCCGTGCTCGTCGGACCGGGCCTGGACGAACCCGACGGCAGCCGTGACCTCGTCGCCGGACTCGCCGCGGCGGTCGGTGACGACACGATCGTGGTGCTCGACGCCTTCGCGCTCGGTGTCGCGGCGGACCTCGTGGACGAACTCGCGCCCCTGCGCGGACGACTCGTGATGACCCCGAACTCCGGCGAGGCGGAACGGCTCCTCGGCCGTGACTGCTCCGACGACCACACCGACGCGGCGGAGATCGCCGAGCGCTTCGGCGCCGTCGTGTCGCTCGGCGGGGTCGTCGCCGCGCCGGACGGCCGGGCGTGGGCGAAGGGCACCGGTGCCGGCGGACTCGGGACGAGCGGCAGCGGCGACGTGCTCTCCGGCGCGATCACCGGCCTGCTGGCACGCGGGGCCGACGTCGCCCAGGCCACCGTCTGGGCGACGCAGGTGCACGCGGCGGCCGGCGACCGACTGGCCGTCCAGGTCGGGCCGATGGGGTACCTGGCGAGCGAGCTGCTCGGCGAGATCCCGCGGGTCCTGGTCGAGTTCGGCGCCTGACCGGGTCACCCCCCGGAGCGACGCCACCGCCTGCTCGATGCGCCGCGCGCGGGTCTCCGGTGCCTTCGCCTGCTCGACCGGGTCGACGAGCGCCCGCTTGCGCGACCCCGACAGGGTGTCGAACGCCGCACGGACCCCCGCCGCGCTGAGCGCCGCGTCGAGGTCGGCGGGCACGTCGACGGTCCGCGGCAGGGAGTCGACCTCGAGGGACACGGTCACGCTGTCCCCGGCCGCGATCCCGGCAGCCGTCCGGTGCTCCGCGGACAGCGGGACGAGGAACTCCCCTCCCATGACGCCGACCGTCGACCGGTACGTGTACCCGCCGTCGATCGTGACGACGACCGCGGGACGCCTGCCCGACCCGAGTTCCTCGACGACCTCGGCCGGGACGGGCAGGCCGGTCGCGTTGACGCGCGCCTGCCGGACGGTCGTCGTGAACTCCATGCGGGCCTCCAGGGCGGCTCGGCGGCGTCAGCCGCGGTCTCCGGCACGCGCGTCACGCACCACTGCGGATCCCCACGACGGTACCTGCGCCGGGGGCCTTCCGCCACCGGCGCCGACCGTCAGCGCTCGAAGCGGGCAGCGACCTCGTCGGCGAGGGCCGCGTCGACCCGTCGGCGCATGTCCTCCGACATGTCCGGGAGGCTCGTGACCGGTGCCCAGAACGCCTCCGTGTTCTCACCGTCGGCCGGGTACGGGTCGCCGGAGACCCAGCGGCAGGCGAAGACGAGGTCCATGTACTGGGCGCGGTCGCCGTTCGGGTAGGTCATCGGCTCGAGCGTCTGGACCCACGCCAGGCGTTCGGCGACGGCGACGACGTCGGCCTCCTCGAGGACCTCGCGCTCCGCGGCGACGGCGGGTTCCTCGCCCGGGTCGACGATGCCGGTGACCGGGGTGAGGGCGCCGTTGTCGGCACGGCGGACGACGAGCACCTCGCGGTCGTCGCCCTCGCCGCGGGTGACGACCGCGGTGACGCCGGTGAGCCAGAGCAGGTCGTTCCCGACCTTCTCGCGCAGGGACAGGACGAAGTCGGGAGTGGGCATGCCGTCACGCTACCGGCCCCGGGCCCACCTCCCGCCGCCGCGCTCACCCTGTCCGTGACTGGTCATGACCAGTAGGCTGACGACGTGGAGATCATCATCCTGCCCAGCCCGGCGGAGGTCGGTCGCGTCGCCGCGGCCAAGATCGCGTCGGTCGTCACCACGAAGCCCGCGGCGGTCGTCGGGCTCGCCACCGGGTCGAGCCCGCAGGGCATCTACGCCGACCTGCGCCGCCGGGTCGAGGCCGGCGAGCTGTCGTTCGCGCAGGCGCGCGGGTTCGCCCTCGACGAGTACGTCGGCATCCCGCTCGAGCACCCCGAGTCGTACGCCAGCGTCATCGCCCGCGACGTCGTCGAGCCCCTCGGCTTCGACCCCACCCGGGTGCGCGTGCCGGACGGCCGCGCGGGGGGACCTCGCCTTCGCCGCGAAGGAGTACGACGCCGCGATCCGCGCTGCCGGCGGGGTCGACGTGCAGATCCTCGGCATCGGGGCGAACGGGCACATCGGGTTCAACGAGCCGACGTCCTCGTTCGTGTCCCGCACCCGCATCAAGACGCTCGCGCCGTCCACGCGCGAGGCCAACGCACGGTTCTTCGACTCGCTCGACCAGGTGCCGACGCACTGCATGACGCAGGGACTCGGCACGATCCTCGAGGCCCGCGAGCTCGTCCTCGTCGCGCAGGGCGCGGCGAAGGCGGACGCGGTCGCCGCCGCCGTCGAGGGGCCGCTGTCGTCCTTCGTGCCGGGCTCCGCGCTGCAGCTGCACGAGCACGCCACGGTCGTCGTGGACGAGGAAGCGGCCGCGGGCCTGCAGCTCGCCGACTACTACCGGTACACGTACGCGAACAAGCCGGAGTGGCAGCGGTTCGAGTAGCCCCGCGGAGGTCAGCGGGCGGCGGCCAGGCGCGCGAGCCCCTCGCGCAGGGTCTCCTCCGAGCAGCCGAAGTTGAGCCGGACGTGCCCGATGCCCTGCCGCCCGAAGTCCCGCCCGTTCGACAGCGCCACCTGCGCCCGGTCCACCAGGAGCGGCGCGGGGTCGTCGCCCCACGGCAGGGCCCGCAGGTCGAGCCAGGCCAGGTAGGAGGCCTGCGGCTGCCGGTACCCCGCGCCGGGCAGCGCGGCGCCGAGCTCCTCCGCGAGGACCCGGCGGTTCGCCGCCAGCTCGGCGAGCAGGGACGCCAGCCACGGGCCGCCCTCCGTGAACGCGGCGACGCTCGCGGTGTACCCGAGGATCCCGGTGCGCTCGACGACCTCGCCCGGCAGTCCGTCGAACCACCCGCGGGCACGGTCCGACGCGCCGACCATGAGGGCGCACTTCGTGCCGGCGAGGTTGAACGCCTTGCTCGCGCTCGTCAAGGCGACCCCGAGGGCCGCGGCCTCCGGGCACGAGTCGAGGAACGGCGTGAAGACGGCGTCTGCGTGCACGAGCGGGGCGTGGATCTCGTCGGACACCACCACGGCGTCCCACTCGGCGGCGAGCCGGGCGAGTGCCGCCAGGGACTCCCGGTCGTGCACGAGCCCGAGCGGGTTGTGCGGGTTGCACAGCAGCACGGTCCGGGCGCCGTCCGCGAAGGCCTGCCGCACGCCGTCCAGGTCCATCCGCCAGCCGGCCGTCGTGTCGAACGGGTCGGCCGGGCCCTCGGGGGCGAGGAGCGGCACCTCGGTGACGGACCCGCCGGCTTCGCCGACGTACTCCCAGAAGGGCGCGTACACGGGCGGCATGATGACGACCTGGTCCCCGGGCTCGATCACCCGGCGGAGGACCTCGACCGCCGCGACCGAGACGTCGGTGGTGGTCCGGACGAGGTCGGGGTCCACCGACCAGCCCCACCGGTCGGCGGCGAAGTCGGAGAAGGCCTCGGGCAGCACCCGGTGATGCCCGACGTACCCGGTGTCGCCGTCGGTGACCGCCCGGACCAGGGCGTCCCGCACGGGTTCGGCGAGGGCGCAGTCCATCTCGGCGACGAACATCGGCAGCACCTCGGGGCCGAACGCGGTGTACTTCTCGCTCGTGCGGGTCCGGCGGGCATCGAACACGGAGACCATGACGCTCATGTCGTCATCCTCGCAGCACCTGGGTCCGGCGACCAGGGTGACCGGTCCCGGGCTCGGACGGCTCGAGGCGACCACCACGTGAACAGCCGCCGACCTCCCGGTGACGGTGGTGCCGTCCCCCCGTCCGAGGGGGGCTAGCGTCACGACCGTGACCCGTTCCCGCGCGCACCGTCGCCCGCTCCTCCGTCCGGTCCCGCTCGCCGCGGTTGCCACGATCGCCGCACTGCTCGGCACCGGGGCGGTGGTCGCCCCGGCCGCAGCCAGCCCGGGGACCGCAGCGTCCGGGGCGGGCGTGACCACGGCCTCCCGGCACGGAGCCGACCCGGCGGCGTCTGTCGACCCGTTCATCGGGACCAACCACGACGGCAACACCTGGCCCGGAGCCACCGCACCGTTCGGCATGCTCCAGTGGAGCCCGACGGGCACGAAGGGCGACCAGACCTCCACCCCGGTCGCGAACGGCTACTCGTACGACGTCAACCGGCTGCGCGGGTTCAGCCTCACGCACCTCAACGGCGCCGGCTGCGCTCCGGGTGCCGCGGGCGACGTGCCGATCATGCCGGTCACGACGCCCGTCACGACCTCGCCCTCCGCGGACTCGACCGACGCCGTCTACGCCGCCGGGTACTCGCACGACCAGGAGCACGCCAGCCCCGGCCGCTACGGGGTCACGCTCGACAACGGCGTCAGCACCGACCTCGCCGTGACCACCCGCGCCGGCATCGGCGAGTTCACGTTCCCGGCCGGGCAGGACGCCAACCTGCTCTTCCGCACGTCGAACTCGATCAACGGCAGCGAGGCCGCCGACACCCGTGTCGACGCCCGCACCCGCACAGTCAGCGGCAGCGTCCTGACCGGCGGCTTCTGCAGCCGCCGCGCGAACGGCGGCGGCGCGACGAACCCCGACCGGCGCAGCTACTACCGCCTGTTCTTCACGGCCACCTTCGACAAGCCGTTCACGAGCACCGGCACCTGGAAGGACGGTGCCGTCCAGCCGGGAGGCACGCGCGCCTCCGGCGGGGAGGGGTACCTCACCGGCGCCGACCGGGCCGGACGCGGCTCCGGCGCGTGGGTCGGGTTCGACGCGCGCCGGGGTGCCACCGTGCACGCGAAGATCGGCATCTCGTACGTCAGCGCCGCCGGCGCCGTCGCGAACCGTGACGCCGAGGTGCGGAAGCACGCCACCGTCGCCAGCGTGGCGGCCGACACCCGTGCCTCCTGGAACCGCGAACTCTCGCGCATCCGGGTCGGCGGCGGCACCGCGGACCGCACCACGCAGCTGTACACGGCCGTGTACCACGCACTCATGCAGCCGAACACGCTGAACGACCGCGACGGACGGTACCTCGGGCCGGACATGCGGGTGCACCAGATCGACCGCGGACACCGCGCCGTCTACGGCACGTACTCCGGATGGGACCAGTACCGGGCGCAGATCCAGCTGCTCGCGCTGTTGCGGCCGGACGTCGCCGGGGACATGGCGCAGTCGATGCTGCGGTTCGCCGAGCAGAACGGCGGCGTGTGGGACCGGTGGCTGCACCTCGGCGCACCGACCCACGTGATGACCGGCGACCCCTCGGCCGCGACCCTCGCCACCTGGTACGCCATGGGCGTCCGCAACTTCGACGTCCGTGCGGCCTACGCCTCGCTCCGCAAGCAGGCGACCGTCGAGAACGCCGACGCCGAGAGCGACATCGGGTGCCCGGGCCAGTGCCTGGCGCAGCGGCCCGCGCTCGACGAGTACCTGCAGCGGCACTACGCCGCGAACGACGACTGCTCGTGCTGGGGCGGCGCGGCCGAGACGCTCGAGGACTCCATCTCCGACAGCGCCCTCGGGTACTGGGCGTCGTCGCTCGGGCTGCGCTCCGACGCCCGGATGTTCGCCGCCCGGGGCAAGTACTGGGAGAACACGTTCAACGGGGCCGTCGGGTACCAGGCCGCGCGCCAGGCCGACGGGTCGTGGACGCCCGGGTGGTCGCCGTCGACCGGCACCGGTTTCGCGCAGGGGACGAGCGCGCAGTACACGTGGCTCGTGCCGCAGGACGTCAGCGGGCTGTCGTCCGCCCTCGGTGGGGACGCCGCCGCGGTCGCCCGGCTCGACGCGTTCTTCCACGACGCCTCGGGCAACTGGGCCGTGACCGGTGGCGACGCGACGCGGTTCGACCCGACCAACGAGCCCGACATCCACACGCCGTGGATGTACAACGCGCTCGGGCAGCCCTGGAAGACGCAGGAGACCGTGCGCCGCGTCGTCGACGACGCCTACCGCACCGGGCCGAGCGGCCTGCCGGGCAACGACGACCTCGGCACGATGAGCGCCTGGTACGTCTTCGCCTCCATCGGTCTGTTCCCGCAGACGCCCGGCCGGGCCGAGATGCTCATCGGGAGCCCGACGTTCAGCACCGTCGACATCCGGCGGTCGAGCGGGCAGCGGATCGTGATCCGGTCCTCGGGGACGGAGCAGTACGTGCAGGGCGCGCGGCTCGACGGGAAGACCCTCACGAAGTCGTGGGTGCCGGCATCGTTCGTCAACCGGGGCGGCACGCTGTCGCTCCGTGTCGGTGACTCCGCCGACACGACGTGGGCGACCGCGGAGCGCGACCGGCCGCGCGACCGGTGAGGCGGCGCCAGCTGACGCACGCCGGGGGGCCTGCGGCCAGCGGCACCACCGGGCAGTCCGACCACGCCGTCCCGATCCGGTGGTACGAGGCGTCCCCCCGCCCGGACCGCGGACACCCCGACGCTCCTCTGGCTCCACGGCGGCGGGTTCTTCCGGGGCGGGCTCGACCAGCCCGAGGCGCACGCGGTCGCGCAGGAACTGGCCCGGCTCGGCGTCCCGGTGGCCACGGTGGACCACCGCCTGGCGCCGGTCCCCGGCCTGGCATGGGTCCGGCAGCGGGCGGGGCGTCCCCCGGGTGCGGTTCCCGCTGCCCCTCGACGACGTGCTGCAGGCGTACCGGACGGTCGCCGCCCGGTCCCCGGACGGCGTGGTCCTCGGCGGCGCGAGTGCCGGAGCGTGCCTGGCGGCCGCCACGACGCTCCGCGCACTCGACGACGGGTCCTCCCCGCCGGCCGGAGCGGTGTTCGCCTACGGGTTCTTCCACCCGGTCCACCCCCGACACCACGACGCGCGGCGGCGCTCGCGTCGGCACCGGCGGATCACCCACGCGCCGTGGGCGTTGGACGTGATGAACCGCAACTACGTCGGTCGGGGCGGTGGGCTGTCGGACCGCTTCGCCTTCCCCGGCGGCCACGACGTCGGGGGGTTCCCGCGGGCGCTGTTCATCAACGCCGAGCACGACAACATGGCGGCCTCGGGAGACCTCTTCGCGGCGGAGCTCGGTGCCGCCGGTGTCGACGTGGCACACCACGTCCTGCCGGGTACCCGCCATGCCTTCCTGAACCGTCCGGCGCTGACGGAGTTCTCGACGGCCACGGCGATGATCGCGTCGTGGATCCGCGGGACGGCGGGGCCGGCCGACCGCTGAGGGCGGCCGGACCAGCTCCTGGGCTCAGCGCTCGGGCATGCCGCTCGCACCGGACGGCGTGACCCAGACGAGCGAGGACACGACCTGCCGACCCATGGACCGGGCGTTCGCCAGGGACGCACGGTTGCCGGGGTGGATGTGGCCCCAGAGGACGTCCGTCGGGCTGGCCGGGAGCGCGCGAGCCAGGTGCTGCCCGGTCGCCGTGCCGAGACCTCGACCCCGGTGACCGGCGTCGAGCACGATCTCCTGCACGCTGAACCCGGTCAGCCCGTACGAGTCGTCCCGCTCGGCGGCGACCACGCCAGCCACCGTGCCCGCCACGACGACCTCGAACAGGAGGCCCTGCTCGTCCGCTTCGGCAAGGGACTCCGCGTCGGCCGGTGTCGCCCAGTCGGCGGAGGTCGGCTGGTCGGCGATGCGTTCCCGGTAGACCGAGGCGACCAGTCCGGCGGCGTCCTCGGGGCTCGTCCGGACGAGCGTCACGTCCTCGTACCGACGGGTCGGCGGCTGCGCGGTGATCTCGTCGACCCCGCCGGCGACGACCAGCAGGTCTGCGCGCAGCGTGGCACCACGCGGGGTGGCAGCAGCGGCGCCGGGCGTCGAGACGTCGCCCGGCAGGTGGACCCGCAGGCACCGGGGTGCGAACGCGGCGTAGTGGTCCATGAGGACGGCGATGTCGTCGAGGCCCGCTCCGTCCGGCGTCGCCGTCGTCGCGATGACGTCGACGAAGGGTTTCTCGACGTCGCGCCCGCGGAACCGGATGCCGGCGACGGCCCACCCGCCACCCGGCAGGTCGATCCGCCGGTTGGCCCAAGCGAGGGGATCAGCCACGGGCAGCCCGACGGCGTCCCGCACCATCGCGCCCCACGCGGCGTCCCCGACGAGGTCGAGGGCCGGTCCGACCCACCCCGCGAGCGCGTCGCGCCAGGCAGGGTCCCGCTCCTTCGTCGTGTCCGGTGTCCAGGTGCCGAGGGCGTCCACGACGTCGGAGTGGTCCATAGCCACACTCTACGAGCGGCCCGAAGTCCGAGCGCCCGCTACCCGGCGAGCCGCTACCCGGCGACGCGGTCGACGGCGTCGAGGACCTCCGCCACCTCGGTGCGCGTCGTGTAGTCGACGTGCACGTCGGCGAACCGGACGACCCGGTCGCCGTCGACGACGAACACCGACGGGAACGGGATCTGCGCCGTGTGGTCGACGTTGCTGTCGGCGACGTCGAAGCCGAGCTGCGTGTGCGCCTCCCGCGCGGGCCCGTCCGGCTCGGTGACGATGCCGAGCTGCGCGGCCAGGGCATTTGCCGGGTCCGACAGGACGGGGAACGCCAGCTCGCCGTTCGCGATCGCCTGCTCCGAGCCCTCGGGCGTCTGCGGTGAGATCGCGATGAGCCGGACCCCGCGGGCGGTGAGTTCCGGCAGCAGGTCCTGCTGGTACGTGCGGAGCGTCAGGTTGCAGTACGGGCACCAGGCGCCGCGGTAGAACACCACGACGGCGGGGGGAGCCGTCGAGCTCGGCGGCCAGTGACGTGTCGGTGCCGGTCGCCGTCAGCAGCGCGGCGTCGGGGACGGTGTCGCCCACGCCGGCGGCGGTGCTCGGCACACCCGCTGCACGGAGAGCCGCCTGCTCCCGGTCGAACACCGCGCTCAGGTCGGGGCCGATCTGGGCGATGAAGCCCTCGTTGAACGTGTCGACCTGTTCGGCGATGGACTGCTCGGGCATCGGTGCTCCTCCGGGTGGCGGCGGTGGGTCCGCCGGTGCAGGGAGCCTATGCAGCCGGGTCGAGGCCGGCGCCGCATGCCGTCACGGAGTGTCACAGACGTCCGCGGACCGGAGCGCCGATCGTCAGCGCAGTTCGCGCCCGCCGCCCCACACCCGCCGCACCTCGAGCGTCGGCGACAGCGCGACGAGGTCCGCCGCGTACCCCGGCGCGAGTCGGCCGAGCCGGTCCCCGAGCCCGATCGCCGCGGCCGGGGTGCTCGTGAGCGCCGCCACGGCCTCGGGCAGCGTCCGCCCGGCGAGGGTCACGGCGTTCCGGAGTGCGACGTCCTGCGTCAGGGTCGACCCTGCGATGGTGTCCGTCCCGGCGACGCGCGCGACCCCGTCCGTCACGGTGACGTCGAGGGACCCGAGGCGGTAGTCGCCGTCAGCCGCTCCCGCCGCACCCATCGCGTCGGTGATGAGCGCGACCCGACCCGGGGCGGCGCGGAACAGCGTCGCGGCGACGAGGGGGTGCACGTGGACCGCGTCCAGGATCAGCTCGAGCGTGACCCGGTCGTCCGACACCGCCGCCCCGATCGGCCCCGGCGCACGGTGGTGTAGCCCAGGCATCGCGTTGAAGGCGTGCGTCAGGACGGTGGCGCCGGCGTCGAAGGCGGCACGCGCCTGGTCGAGCGTCCCCACGGTGTGTCCGACCGCGACCGTGACGCCCGCGGCGACGAACCGGCGGACGGCGTCGACCGCTCCCGGCAGCTCGGGCGCGATGGTGATCTGCCGGAGGACGCCCTCGCCGGCCTCGAGCAGGGTGTCGACGTCCGCCGGGGTCGGCGCGATGAGGTGGTCCTCGTTGTGGGCGCCCTTGTTGTGCGGGGAGAGGAACGGCCCCTCCAGGTGGACGCCGAGCACGAGCGGGTCCGTCGCCATCACGGTACGCACCTGCGCCAGCGACGCGACCAACGCGCGCACGGGGTTCGCGACGAGCGACAGGACCGACCGGGTGGTGCCGTGCGAGCGGTGCACCGCGAGGGCACGGGTGAAGGACTCGTCCTCGTACGCCTCGGTCGCGCCGCCGTGCCCGTGCAGGTCCGTGAAGCCGGGCGTCAGGACCGCGTCGTCGAGGTCGACGACCTCCTCCGCCGCGGGTGCGGCTCCGGACCCGGCCTGGAGGATCGTGTCGCCGCCGACGAGCACCCATCCGTCCTCGACGGACCCGGCCACGTCGACCAGGCGGGCGGCGCGCAACAGCGTGGTCCGGGCCTCCACGCGGTCCCCGCGGCCTGCGTCGGTCATGCGGTCTCCCGCCGGAACGCGACCACGCCGCTGACCGCAGCGACGACGACGAACACGAGCCCGACGACGGGGTGGCCGAGCGAGATCCAGGTGGCACCGGCGGCGACGACGAGGGCGGTCTCGACGACGGTCTTCCCGACCACGTCGGTCTCGATCGGGGAGCGCGGTGACCGGAAGAGGTACCAGACGACGGCCGCGAAGAGCGGGGCGCCGACGATGAAGAACACCGCCGGGAACGGGTACGGCCACGACAGGTAGCCCCAGTACGCCAGGGACAGCAGGCCGAAGGCACACACCAGGGACCGGAGGACGGTCCAGACGTCCACCGGGGGGATGCGGCGTGGGGGGCCGGCGCGGGCACGGGGTCGTCGCCAGGGTCGACCGGACTGCGGGGGAGCGTCGCGCATCGGCGGACCTACTTGAAGATGATCGTGCGGGCGCCGTCGAGGAGCACGCGGTCCTCGGCGATCCAGCGCACGGCCTGGGTCAGGGTGCGGGACTCCTCGTCCTGACCGATGGACACCAGCTCGGCGGGCTCCTTGGTGTGGTCGACCCGCACGACGTTCTGCTCGATGATCGGGCCCTCGTCGAGGTCGCTCGTGACGAAGTGCGCCGTCGCGCCGATGAGCTTCACCCCGCGGGCGTGCGCCTGCCGGTACGGGTTCGCGCCCTTGAAGCCGGGCAGGAACGAGTGGTGGATGTTCACCGCACGACCGGCGAGCGCCGCGCAGAGTTCGGGGGGAGAGGATCTGCATGTACCGGGCGAGGACGACGAGCTCGATGTCGTGCTCCTCGACCGCCTCGAGGATCCGGCGCTCCATCGCGGCCTTCGACCCGGCGTCGGACACCGGTCGGTGCTCGAACGGCACCGAGTAGAACGACGCCAGCTCGGCGAGGTCGGTGTGGTTCGACAGCACGAGCGGCACGTCGATCGGCAGCTGCCCGCCGCGCTGCCGGTACAGCAGGTCGTTGAGGCAGTGGCCGGCCTTCGACACGAGGACGAGCGTCCGCATCGGCCGGCCGACGATGTCGAGCTGCACGCGCATGCCGTAGCGCTGGACGACGGGAGCGAGGGCCTCCTGGAACGTCTGGCGGTCCACCGGTGCCATCACCTGCAGGCGCATGAAGAAGGTGTCCGTGTCCGCGCTGGAGAACTGCTGGGACTCGGTGATGTTGCCCTCGGCCGCGACGACCGCTCCGGAGACGGCGTGCACGATGCCGGGCTGGTCGTCGCAGACCAGCGTCAGGGTCCAGTGCGTGGGGGGTCTCGGGCGTCGGGGTCGTCACCGGATCAGGGTACCGGGGGGCGTGCGCGCGTCAGCGCGCGACCGGACGGGAGGCACGTGGCGGCGGTGGAACGGGCCTCCTGGCCGTCAGCGGGAGGAGATCGTGACGACCAGGTGCTCCTGCACGTACCCGAGCCAGTCGTAGACGTCCCGCAGGCCGATGCTGCCGTCGTCCCCGTCCAGGCCGTTGTCCGCGGTGTCCCGGTCCACGATGCCCAGGCGGTCCGCGATGGTGAGCCGCAGGTCGGTCAGCGACCGGAGCCAGGCCTGCTCGTCGGCGCGGGTGAGCGCTCCGTCCCGGGTGCCCGTCAGCCACTCGTGCACGACGGCCGCGTTGGCGGACTTGGCGGTGCGCAGGTCGTCCTGCGTGTACCGGCGGAACTCGGCGCTGGCCTCGTCGTCCCCCCGGGTAGGCGTCCGGGAACATCCGCGTCGCCACCGGGTCCGTCGCCAGGTCGTGGTCGAGGACCTGGCGCAACTGCTCCACGAGGGACGTCAACACGGCGCGCTCGCCGGAGGCCAGTCCGAGGTGCACGCCGTCGGCGCGACGGACGAAGGGGATCACGCGGCGGGGGGCCCGGTCGACGGTCGCCTGCAGGCCGTACCCGTGCATGGCCTCCACGTGTCGCTCCATCTCCTCGCGGTGCCCCGTCGCGACGACCGCCCGACCGTCGGAGTCGACCTGGTGCATGAGGCGCTCGGCCTTCGCCCGCGGGAACCCGAAGTACGACTCGAAGACGTAGGTGACGTACGACATCAGGTTCACCGGGTCGTCCCACACCACGGTCGTCCACGGGACGTCGGCCCGCACCGACGTGCGCTCGTCGAGGTCCGGACTCAGCATGGTCATGGGGACAAGGGTGACACGAACCTGCGGCCTCGGTACGATCGAACGGTCGCGACTGGCGTTGGATGGGTCACCATCGGGGAGCGACACCTGACACGGAGCGCAGCCGTACGCCTGGGCCGCGCCCACCCGTCCACCCCGTCGTACGCGTGTGCGCGGCGGCCAGACAACGAGGAGTCCCGTGTCCATCACCGATCTCACCCCCCGCCGCCGCGTCCGCCGACGCAGCCCGGACCACCTTCAACGCCCCGCTCGCCGAGGTCGACCCGGAGATCGCGGCCGTCCTCCAGCAGGAACTCGGCCGTCAGCGCGACACCCTCGAGATGATCGCGTCCGAGAACTTCGTGCCCCGCGCCGTCCTCGAGTCGCAGGGCTCGGTGCTCACGAACAAGTACGCCGAGGGCTACCCGGGCAAGCGCTACTACGGCGGCTGCGAGTTCGTCGACATCGCCGAGCAGCTCGCCATCGACCGCGCGAAGGCCCTCTTCGGTGCCGCGTACGCGAACGTGCAGCCGCATTCCGGCGCCAGCGCGAACGCCGCGGTCCTGCACGCCATCGCCTCCGCCGGCGACACCATCCTGGGCCTCGAGCTCGCCCACGGCGGCCACCTGACCCACGGCATGAAGCTCAACTTCTCCGGCCGCATCTACAACGCCGTGTCCTACGGCGTCGACCCGGAGACGTTCGAGGTCGACTACGACGACATCCGCGCGAAGGCGATCGAGCACCAGCCGAAGGTCCTCATCGCCGGGTGGTCGGCGTACCCCCCGTCAGCTCGACTTCGCGAAGTTCCGCGAGATCGCCGACGAGGTCGGTGCGACGCTCTGGGTGGACATGGCGCACTTCGCCGGGCTCGTCGCCGCGGGCCTGCACCCGTCGCCCCTCCCGCACGCCCACGTCGTCTCCTCGACCGTGCACAAGACGCTCGCGGGTCCCCGCTCGGGCATCATCCTGTCCAACGAGGAGTCGCTCTTCAAGAAGCTCAACTCGGCCGTGTTCCCGGGGCAGCAGGGCGGCCCGCTCATGCACGTGATCGCCGCCAAGGCCACCGCGTTCCTGCTCGCCGCGACGCCCGAGTTCAAGGACCGCCAGGAGCGCACGCTCCGCGGTGCGAAGGCACTGGCCGAGCGGCTGACGCAGGACGACGCCAAGGCCGCGGGCATCGACGTCCTCACCGGCGGCACCGACGTGCACCTGGTGCTCGTCGACCTGCGCGAGTCCGAGGTCGACGGCAAGCAGGCAGAAGACCTGCTGCACGAGGTCGGCATCACCGTGAACCGCAACTCGGTGCCGTTCGACCCGCGTCCGCCGATGGTCACCTCGGGTGTCCGCATCGGCACCTCGGCGCTCGCGACCCGCGGGTTCGGCGACGCCGAGTTCACCGAGGTGGCGGACATCATCGCGCTGACCCTCATGCCGAACCCGGACATCGAAGCGCTCTCGGCCCGGGTGGAGGCCCTGACCGACGCGTTCCCGCTCTACGCGTGAGCGCCGCGCTCCCTCGTGAGCGTTGGGCGGGGGGAGGGCAGTGCCGTCCGCATCGACGGCACCGTCCTCGCCGCGCGTACGCTCGACGACCTGAAGGTCCGCATCGACCGCCTGCACGACCACGGCTTCCGTCCCGGTCTCGGCACGATCATGGTCGGCGAGAACCCCGGGTCGGTCTCCTACGTCGCCGGCAAGCACAAGGACTCGGCGCAGATCGGGCTCGACTCGGTCCGCATCGACCTGCCCTCGTCCGCGAGTGCGGCCGACATCCGGGCTGCGATCCTGCAGATGAACGACGACCCGCGGGTCACCGCGTTCATCGTGCAGCTCCCGCTGCCGCAGGGCATCGACCCGATCCCGATGCTCGAGCTCATGGACCCGGCGAAGGACGCCGACGGCCTGCACCCGACGAACCTCGGTGAGCTCGTGCTCGCCGTCCCCGGTGGCGCCGGCACGATCGACGCCCCGCTGCCGTGCACCCCGCGCGGCATCGTCGCGATGCTCGAGGCGTACGGCGTCCCGATCCGGGGCGAGCACGTCACGATCATCGGGCAGGGGCTGACGGTCGGTCGTCCGCTCGGGCTGCTGCTCACCCGGCTCGAGGCGACCGCCACCCTCACGCACTCGCTCACCGAGGACGTCGCCGCCGAGTGCCGCCGCGCCGACATCATCGTCGCCGCGGCCGGGGTCGCCGGGCTCGTGCAGCCGGACTGGGTCAAGCCCGGTGCTGCGGTCATCGACGTCGGCATCAGTCGCATCGTCGACCCGGCGACCGGGAAGGCGAAGCTCCGCGGCGACGTCGATCCCGCGGTCGCGTCGGTCGCCGGTTTCCTGTCGCCGACGCCGGGCGGGGTCGGACCGATGACCCGCGCGATGCTCATGAAGAACGTCGTCGAGGCCGCGGAGCGCCACCTGAAGTAGGTGCGCGGACGCGGTAGGCCCGCCGTCGTCAGTCGGCGCAGATCGGCCCTGCACAACGAGAACCGGCTCGCGCCACGGACGTCCGTGGCGCGAGCCGGTTCTCGTTGTGTGGATACAGGTGACGCCGCGGTCCGCAGGAGCGTGGCGGCCGGGAGGCCCGGTGCCGGCCCGACGGGCGCGGCCGGCCGGCATGGCCCTTCGCGGTCAGCGACAGTCCGCGCGGCCGCCGGGCCGCGCACTGTCGCTCAGCGCGAAGCGCGCCCGGCCAGCTCCGCGCGCCGGGCGCCGCGCGGCCGCGCCGCTACGCGTCGCGCCGGGCGCCCTGCGCCGCGTGCACCGTGAACACGGTCGGCTCGCGGTACCCGGCGTCGGCGAAGGCGGCGGTGACGGCCGCGGCGATGCGCTCACGGGCCTCCCGGTCGACGAGCGCGATGGCCGAACCGCCGAAGCCACCACCGGTCATCCGGGCGCCGACGGCACCGTTCGCCATCGCGGTGTCGACGGCCAGGTCGAGCTCCGGCACCGAGATCTCGAAGTCGTCGCGCATCGACTCGTGTGACGCGACCAGCAGGGACCCGATCGCGCGGGGCCCGTCCGCGCGGAGCGTCTCCACGGTGTCGAGGACGCGCTGGTCCTCGGTGACGATGTGGCGGACACGGCGGAAGGTCTCGTCGTCCAGGAGCTCCTGCGCGCGCGGGAGGTCCTCGACGGACACGTCACGGAGCGCGGGGACGCCGAGCACCTCGGCGCCGCGCTCGCACGAGTCCCGACGGGCCTTGTAGCCACCGGTCGCATGGGCGTGCTCGACGCGGGTGTCGATGACGAGCACCTCGAGGCCGTTCGCCTCGAGCGCCAGGTCGACGACCTCGGTGTCGAGCGTGCGGCAGTCGAGGAACACGACCGCGTCCTGTTCGCCGAGGAGCGACGCGGACTGGTCCATGATCCCGGTCGGGGCACCGACGGCGTGGTTCTCGGAGTACTGCCCGACCTTCGCGAGGACCTTGCGGTCGAGGCCGAGCTCCCACAGGTCGGTGAACGCCAGCGCGACGCCGCACTCGATCGCGGCGCTCGACGACAGGCCGGCGCCCACGGGCACGTCCGAGTCGATGAACACGTCGAAGCCGGTCCTGTCGGACAGGTCGGCCCCGGCCTGCTCGCGGAGCGCCCAGGCGATGCCGAACACGTAGGCCGACCAGCCGTCCATGTTCTCGGGCGACAGCTCGTCGAGGGAGAGCTCGTGCACCGCGTCCGGCTCGAACGCCGATGCGACCCGGATCAGCCGGTCCTCGCGCTGGGCGATCGACGCCACCGTGCGCCGGTCGATCGCGAAGGGCAGCACGTACCCGTCGTTGTAGTCGGTGTGCTCGCCGATGAGGTTGACGCGACCGGGAGCGGAGTACCGCACCGCCGGCTCGTACCCGTAGACCTGCTGGAACGTCATGCGCGTTCGATCCCTCCTCGGATGAACTCGGCCGCCTTCTCGGGCACGAGGTCCCCGATCCAGGCGCCCATGGCGGCCTCGCTGCCAGCCAGGAACTTGAGCTTGTCCGCCGCGCGACGCGGGGACGTGATCTGCAGCATGAGCCGCACGGTGTCGCGCGCGGTGTGCACCGGCGCCTGGTGCCACGCGGCGATGTACGGCGTGGGGGGTGTCGTACAGCGCGTCGAGCCCGCGGGTGAGCCGCAGGTGCATGTGTGCGAGCTCGTCCTTCTCGGCCTCGGTCAGGCCGGCGAAGTCCGGCACGTGGCGGTGCGGCAGCATGTGGACCTCGATCGGCCAGCGTGCGGCGAACGGCACGAAGGCGGTGAAGTGCTCGCCCTGCAGCACCACGCGCTCTGACGCGCGCTCGTTCGCGAGGTGCTGCTCGAACAGGTCCGGCCCGAAGCGCTCGATCGACGCGAGCAGTCGTTGCGTGCGCGGCGTGACGTACGGGTACGCGTAGATCTGCCCGTGCGGGTGGTGGAGCGTGACGCCGATCGCCTCGCCCCGGTTCTCGAACGGGAACACCTGCTGGATACCGGGCATGGCGGAGAGGGCCGCGGTGCGGTCGGCCCAGGCCTCGACGACCGTCCGGGCCCGCGACTCGGAGATCGACGCGAACGAGCCGCTCGTCTCCGGGGAGAAGCACACGACCTCGCAGCGGCCGACGCTCCGGAGCTGACGGTCGAGACCGACATCGGACAGGGACTCGAGGGACTCCGGAGCGTCGTCCGCCTCGAGCATCGGACCGAACGACGGGGACCGGTTCTCGAACACCGCGACGTCGTACCGGCTCGGGATCTCGGAGGGGTTCGCAGCGGTCTGCGGTGCGAGCGGGTCCTGGTCGGCCGGCGGCAGGAACACCCGGTTCTGCCGACTCGCCGCGATGGAGACCCACTCACCGGTCAGGACGTCCTGCCGCATCCGCGCGGTCTCGGGCCGCGGGTCGAGGACGCGGTGGTCGATGCTCCGCTCGGCGGGGAGCGTCGAGTCCGCGTCGTCGAAGTAGAAGAGGTCGCGGCCGTCCGCGAGCGTCGTCGCACGTTTCGTGATCACCGCATCACTGTACTCCGGTACGAAGACTTGCGAAAGCAAGTGGAAGCAGACGAAACTCGTCCCGTGACGACCGACGAGCCTCCCGTGCTGCCCGCACTGCTGCGCCAGGAGCGCATCGTCGCGATCCTCGACGGCGCCCGCGGCATGGTCCGGACCGCTGACCTGGCCGCCGCGGTGGGGACGAGCGAGGTGACGGTCCGGCAGGACCTCGCCACCCTCGACCGGGAGGCCCGGATCCGCCGGGTGCACGGCGGTGCGGTCCGCCTCGGGGCCGGCTCACGCGAGCGTCCGCTCGAGGTGACGGCCGTCGAGAACAGCACCGCGAAGGCCGCGATCGGCCGGGCCGCAGCTGACCTCGTGCGCTCCGGGCAGTGCATCGTCCTCGACGTCGGGACGACCCCGGCGGCCGTCGCCGAGGCGCTCGTCGCACGCGAGGACCTCGTCGACCTGACCGTCGTGACGAACTCGCTCACCACCGCCCTTGCGCTCGAACGGGCGGTGCCGCGCTTCACCGTCGTCGTCACCGGTGGCACGCTCCGGCCCATGCAGCACTCGCTCGTCGCGCCCTTCAACGCCACCGTGCTGCCGATGCTGTCCGCCGACCTGGTGTTCCTCAGCGGGACCGGGCTGGACGTCGAGCACGGGCTGACGAACGTGAACCTGCCCGAGACCGAGGCGAAGCGGGTCCTCGCGGCGGCGGGCAGGCGTACCGTCGTGGTCGCGGACGGGTCGAAGTTCGGCCGGGCCGACATCGGCGTGGTCAGCACGCTGGAGGACGTCGACGTTGTCGTCACCGCGGGAGCCAGCGCGGACGCGGTCGACCGGATCCGGGCGGCCGGGGTCCACGTGGTGGTCGCGGACGGACCAGCGGGCGCGACCCGCACATCGGAGAGGAAGCAGCACCCATGAGCACAGCGGCACCCACCGGCGGTCAGTACCACCTGCGGCACGCGGGACCCGACGGCGTCGTCGAGGCCGTCGTCACCGAGGTCGCCGCCGGCATCCGCGAGTTGCGGGTCGCCGGGTTCGACCTCACCGAGCCCTTCCCCGCGAGCGAGGCCCCGGCCGGGGCGAACGGCATCGTCCTCGTGCCGTGGCCGAACCGCGTGGCCGGTGGCGTGTGGCAGCTGGACGGGGCGGCGCAGCAGCTCGACATCTCGGAGCCGAAGTACGGCAACGCTTCGCACGGGTTGCTCCGCTTCGCGCCGTACCGCGTCGTCGAGCAGACCGAGTCGTCGATCGAGCAGCAGGCGACGATCCACCCGCAGCACGGCTGGCCGTTCACCCTCGAGACGCGTGTGCACCACGAGCTCGTGGAGGACGGCATCCGCATCACCCACACGATCACGAACCGCTCCGGTCGCCCGGCGCCGTTCGCGGTCGGGTCGCACCCGTACCTCCGGGCCGGCGACACCCCGGCGGAGGACCTGGTGATCCGCCTCGACGCCGCGACCGCCTTCACGGTCGACGAGCGGAAGATCCCGAACGGCACCCGCCCGGTCGAGGGGACGGACGTCGACCTGCGCCAGGGGCTCCGTGCCGGTGACGCGGACCTGGACACGGCGTACACGGACGTGCAGCCGGACGCGGACGGCATCCGTCGGACGTCGCTGCACGGGCCCGAGGGCGACGGCGTCGAGCTGTGGCAGGACGCGTCGTTCCCCTACGTGCAGGTCTTCACGTCCCGCGAGTTCCCCCCGCGGTGACGGGAAGGGGCTCGCCGTGGCGGTCGAGCCCATGACCGCACCCGCGGACGCGCTCAACTCGGGGGGAGGGGTTGCGGTGGCTCAAGGCCGACGAGACGTGGACCGGCTCGTGGGGGGATCCGACGCGTCTGGTCCTGACCGGGGTGACGCGATCGGCCTGGCCGGCCGGTCGCTTGCGGCGGTCGGGTCAGGCTCGACGCATCCGCAGGGCCTCGACCGCGAGTGACTCGCTCGGGTAGCGGCCGATCTCCTGCGCCCATGCCGGGTCGTCACCGCGCAGCGCGAGGAAGTCCTTGCGCTGTCGGCAGACGTACCCGAGGACGGCGGTGCCGGTCGCGACCTCGGCGAAGTCGGCACGGATGTGCCGGATGCTGACCTTCGCGTTGCGTCGGAGGGTGTCCAACAGGAGCTCGTCGCTCATGCTCGTCCCGGTGGCGGCGGCGAGCTCCACGAGGCGGCGCGCGTCACCGGTGGAGCTGGTCTGCGTGGCGTCGATGGGCTCGATCACGGTGTACCCCGTTCGGTGTGGTTCGTTCAGTGCTGACGTCCCGCGGTGAGCGGAACGAGAACGACCATATCCGGGTGAATCCAACAGACTGCTGAGCGGGGCACCGATGTGGACAGTGCGGCGACCAAGGATCACCTGGGGGGCGAGCTGTACCCCGGGATCAGCTCGCCTGCGAGAGGTCCCACACGGGCGGGACGTAGGCGCGGGACCATCCCTCGCGGAGACGCGTCACGGCTCGGTCGAAGGACTCGAGCAGGTCCATCTCCGGACGGACCATCGACTGCAGCTGCAGGCCCTCGTACGTGGCGATCAGCTGCTCGGCACCGCGAGCCGGCTCCATCGTGTGCGGTTCGCGGCCGACGGTGATGTCCTGCACGAGGGACTCCTGCACGAAGCTCTGGAACCGGCGCCACCGGCTGTGCAGCATCGGCGCGAGCGGGTGGTTCGGTGCCGCGGCGATGTTCAGCATCGCGGTGAGGAACCGCATGAGCGACGGGTCTTCGATGTTCTTCATGACGATCGCGCGGAGGAACCGGACCGTGCCCAGCTCGGCGGCGATCGGCATCAGCCCCGTCGTGCGCTGATCGTTCCACCGGTCGATGCTCGCGAGGAGGAGGCCGTCCCAGCTCGGGAACGAGCCGGTCATCGTCTCGACGCTCATCGAGGCCTCTGCGGCGACGCGAGCGGGGGGTGACCTCGTGCAGGGGCAGTTCGTGGAGTACGCGGATCATCGCATCGACGATCTGGGTGCGGGTGAAGACGTCGTCGTGCTGTGCGGAGTCCATGGTGGCGCTGGGCATGACAGCACCACACCACAGGCGCGCTGCGGCGTGGTACCCCCCACAACGAGCATCATGTCCCGTTCGCGAGACGGGCGCGGACCCCAGAACGGGGCGGCACGGTCGGACGGGAGGCGACGAGGAGGTGGGCCCCGTGGGGCTCGAACCCACGACCCTCGGATGAAGAGGGCGGTGGGCGTCCCGACCAGAGGTGGGCCCCGTGGGGCTCGAACCCACGACCCTCGGATGAAGAGGGCGGTGGGCGTCCCGACCAGAGGTGGGCCCCGTGGGGCTCGAACCCACGACCCTCGGATGAAGAGGGCGGTGGGCGTCCCGACCAGAGGTGGGCCCCGTGGGGCTCGAACCCACGACCCTCGGATTAAAAGTCCGGTGCTCTACCAACTGAGCTAGAGGCCCTCGCGACCAAGGGTATCGGGAGAGCAGCGCCTACACTGTCGCGGTGCCTCGTGAACACCACCGACCCGTCCAGTTCACCGACGCCGAGTTCGCCGCCATCCAGGGCGGTGAGGACCCGGCGCTGGTGAACCGCGTCGCGCACGACACGGCGAACGCGCTCCTCCACCGCGTGCGGGAGGACCCGGACCCCGCCGTCGTCGAGCGGCTGGTCACGTACACGGACGTGCACGGCATCGACGCGATCGCCGAACTGTGGGCCCGCGTCGGCGCACACACCCTGCCGGGTGCGCTCTGGCGCATCTACCTGGTGCGGACCGTCATCCGGCAGAACCCCGAGGAGATCGCCTACCTCTTCGAGCGCGGCACGCAGCTCATCGGCACGATCGACCAGGCCGTGGCGGGTGCCGAGGAACCGACCGGCCCGGCGGAGATCCTCACCCTGTCCGACCGGATCCTGCACGGGTTGTACACGGGCGACTTCGCGGTGGCGCTCGAGCGCGGGGCCGCGTTCGCGCGGCTGACCGCCGCGGGGGGCGACCTCGGTCGCGGATGATTCGGACCGCACGGCCCAGGAGCGGGCATCGGCGCTGACGACGCGCGCGTACCGGCTCGCGGAGCTGGCCGAGGACCTGTCCGCCGCTGCGGCGCTGTGGCGTCGCGACAGCCTGGACTGACCACCCTCCGACAAGCCGCCTGGTCACTGCGTCGTCGGACTGCACGGTGACGGACACGAGCACCGTTCGGCGGTCGAGACGTCCGTCAGGACGCCGCCGCGTCGGGCGGACGCGGGTCACCCGGGTCCGAGCCCGGACATGAGAAGACCGGGCCGCAGAAGCGCCTCTCGGCGCGAGGCCGCTCGGAGCGGCGAATATTGGAGCCCGGGGCTTGCTGCGGCCCGGCGAGATCAAGTGTACGAGACACCTCCCCGTCCGTACCCAGGTGTTCACTCTGGGGGGGGACAGATCCGCGACCGCGCGCGCCGTGGACAGCGCTCCGGGTCCGCTCGCGCTCCCAGCCCGCAACCGGTCGCGGTGCCGCGCTCGCACCCCGTGGCGGTGCCCGGTCCGCACCCACTCGCGGTGCCCAGCCCGCGCCCACCCGCGGTGCCCGGCCTGTTGCCGCATCCGGGCCTCCCGTCAGCACCCGTGACCGGACCTTCCGTCAGCACCCGTATCCGGGCCTGCATCGGACGCGTCGGCGCGGTGCGGCCGACGCCCGTCCAGAGCACGCCGACCACCGCCGCGGCGCCCGCAAGACTGTCCGCCGACCGCAGCGGACATCCCAAGCGATCCTGACCCAAACCGACGGCGCGAGGGTGCCGAATCATCAGCGTGACCGTCGCACGACGATCACACGAGGTCCCCGTGCGACCCGGGCCCGCTCCCGGGTCAATTCCCTGTGGGTCGCACGGGGCCTCGGCACCTGAACACGGCACCACCCGCGTAGCGACCGCTGCGTCACCCGATCCGAACGGGACCCGACTGATGACCACCGCGACCGCCGTCGCCGAGCGCACTGTCCAGTGCGCGCGGAGGACGCCGTCCACCCGGGAAGGAGGAAAACCTGCAATGCTCACTCTCGTGGAAGGCGACATGGATGGTTGGACTCCCGCCGCCCCGGAACCGGTGTCGGCGGACGACCTGCTCATCCGGGTCGCGACCGGCGACCAGGCTGCGTTCTCCGACCTGTACGACGAGCTGTCCGGCCGGGTCCTCGGACTCGTGACGCGGCTCCTCAAGGACCGGGCGCAGTCGGAAGAGGTCACGCAGGAGGTCTTCCTCGAGGTCTGGCAGCAGGCCACGCGCTTCGACCAGGCCCGCGGCAGTGCCGCCAGCTGGGTGCTGACGATGGCGCACCGCCGAGCGGTCGACCGGGTGCGGGCATCGCAGTCCTCCCGCGACCGGGACACGAAGATCGGCATCCGCGACTTCGAGACGGACTTCGACTCCGTTTCCGAGTCGGTCGAGATCCGACTCGAGCACGAACGCGTCAGCCGGGCGCTCTCCCGACTCACCGAGTTCCAGCGGCAGGCGGTGCAACTCGCCTACTACGGCGGCTTCTCGCACAGCGAGATGGCCGAGCGACTCGGGGTGCCGATCGGCACCGTCAAGACCCGTCTCCGCGACGGGATGATCCGACTCCGTGACGAGATGGGGGGTGAACTCATGACCGAACGACACGACGACCCGGAGCTGATGACCGGCTCCCACGCCCTCGACGCGCTCAGTGACGAGGAGCGCCACTCGGTCGAGCAGGCCCTCCGCACCGCTCCCGAACTCCGACTCGAGGCCGACTCGCTGCGCGAGACCGCCCTCGCCCTCGCCTACGCCGTGCCCCCCGGTCACGCCCCGCGCCGACCTCAAGGCCTCGCTCATGGCGAAGATCGCCCAGACGCCGCAGCTGCCGGCGCTCGATCAGTCAGCTTCCGACGAGGAGGGCATCGTCGAGCCCGTCCAGGAGGCCCGGCCCGCGCCCGTCGCCGACCTCGCTTCCGACTCCGGTCGCGCCGCGACGAAGGCCCGCGCCCGCTGGTTCCAGCGTCCCGCGGCCGCCCTCAGCGCCGCCGCCGCCGTGGCCGTCGTCTTCCTCGGTGTCGGCCTCGGCGTCGGCCCGTCGCTCTTCTCGGACGACGGCGGCGCCCCCCGCCACCACGCAGGCTGCCTCCGGCCTCGACCAGATCTACGCGGCGCCGGACTTCCAGCGCAGCTCGGCGAAGGTCAAGGGCGGCGGGACCGCCACGGTCGTGTGGTCCGGGCAGCTCGGGCGCTCCGCGGTCATCCTCGACGGGGTCAAGGCCGCGCCGAAGGGCAAGACCTACGAGCTCTGGTACATCGGCTCGCAGGAGTCCGGCGGCACCATCGAGGCAGCCGGGCTCATGCACGACGTCGACGGCGGCGTTCGGTCAGCGGTGCTCCGCGGCACCATGGTCGCCGGTGACACGATCGGCATCACGGTCGAGCCGGCGGGCGGGTCGGACCAGCCGACCTCCGAGCCGGTCGTGGCCGTGCCGACGTCGGAGGCCTGAGCGCCCGCGCACCTGCGCCACGGACGGGAGGCTCCCCACCAGCTGGTGCGGAGCCTCCCGTCCGTTCGTGGTGCGGCCGGTCCGCCGAGCGGCGAGACGCCGCCAGGCACGCGAGACGCTGCCGAGTGGGTCGGACGCCGCCGGGTGAGCCGGACTCCGCCGGGTGAGCCGGACGCCGCCGGGCGCTGGACGCCGCCGAGTGCGCCAGACGCTCCGGAGTGGGCCGGACGCCGCCGAGTGGGCCGGACGCCGCCGAAAACGGCGGCGCTTCGCTGCGCTCGGGGGGCGTCTCGTACGGACGGGGGCGTGCCGTGCAGACGCGGGCGTCCCGTGGGGACGGCGTCGTGCAGACGGGGCGTGCCGCGCAGACGGGGGGCGTCGCGTGGGGACGGGGCGTGCCGCGCAGACGGGGGGCGTCGCGTGGGGACGGGGCGTGCCGCGCAGACGGGGGGCGTCGCGTGGGGACGGGGCGTGCCGCGCAGACGGGGGGCGTCGCGTGGGGACGGGGCGTGCCGCGCAGACGGGGGGCGTCGCGTGGGGACGGGGCGTGCCGCGCAGACGGGGGGCGTCGCGTGGGGACGGGGCGTGCCGCGCAGACGGGGCGTCGTGTGGGGACGGGGCGTGCCGCGCAGACGGGGCGTCGTGTGGGGACGGGGGGCGTCGAGTGTCGACGGGGGGCGTGCCGCTCAAACGGGTGTGTCTCGTGGGACGCAGGGCCCGGGCCTGTGGACGCAACGACAGGAGGCCCGGTGCCGTCCGTGGCGGACGTGCACCGGGCCTCCCGGCTGGTGGTCAGCGGACCGACCGGCGGCTGATCACCCGAAGCGACCCGAGACGTAGTCCTCGGTCGACTTGACGGACGGGTTCGAGAAGATCGTGGCGGTGTCGTCGAACTCGATGAGGTGACCGGGCTGACCGGTGCCCGCGATGTTGAAGAACGCGGTCTTGTCGCTGACGCGCGAGGCCTGCTGCATGTTGTGGGTCACGATGACGATCGTGAAGTCCTTCTTCAGCTCCTCGATGAGGTCCTCGATGGCGAGGGTGGAGATCGGGTCGAGCGCTGAGCACGGCTCGTCCATGAGGAGCACGTCCGGCTGCACGGCGATCGCGCGGGCGATGCAGAGACGCTGCTGCTGACCACCGGACAGGCCCATGCCGGGCTTCTCGAGGCGGTCCTTGACCTCGTTCCACAGGTTGGCACCCTGCAGCGAGCGCTCGACGATGTCATCGGCCTCGGACCGCGAGATGCGCTTGTTGTTCAGCTTGACGCCGGCCAGCACGTTGTCCTTGATGGACATCGTCGGGAACGGGTTCGGGCGCTGGAAGACCATGCCGACCTGACGACGGACGATGACCGGGTCGACGCCGGGGGCGTACAGGTCGTCGCCGTCCACCTTGACCGAACCCTCGACGTACGCACCGGGGATGACCTCGTGCATGCGGTTCAGGGTGCGGAGGAAGGTCGACTTGCCGCAGCCGGACGGGCCGATGAAGGCGGTGACGGTGCGGGGCTCGATCGTCATGTCGACGCCCTCGACGGCCTTGAACTTCGAGTAGTAGACGTTGAGGCCGTCGACCTCGATGCGCTTGGACACGTGGATCCTTCTGGTTGGGTGGTCGAACCGCCGGGGCGGGAAGTCGGGTGGAGGGGGGATGCCGGTGTCCCGCGCTAGCGCGGGAGCTTCGGGGCGAAGAGGCGGGTGATGAAGCGGGCGAGCAGGTTGAGCACCATCACGATGAGGATGAGGAGCAGCGCTGCCGTCCAGGCCCGGTCGACGAACGGCACCGGGTTGGCGCCCTGCTGCGAGTACTGCGTGTACGCGAACACCGGCAGCGTCATCATCGGGTCCCCGAACAGGTCGTAGTTCATGCTCGAGGTGAAGCCGGCCGTGACGAGCAGCGGCGCGGTCTCGCCGATGACGCGGGCGATCGAGAGCATCACACCGGTCGTGATGCCGGCGAGGCTCGTGGGGAGCACGACCTTCACGATCGTGAGCCACTTCGGGACACCGAGCGCGTACGAGGCTTCGCGGAGTTCCATCGGCACGATCTTCAGGACCTCCTCGGTGGAGCGCACGACGATCGGGATCATCAGCACCGCGAGGGCGATCGAGCCCACCAGGCCGAAGCGCGAGCCCGGGCCGAGGATCAACGCGAAGAGCGAGTAGGCGAAGAGGCCGGCGACGATCGACGGGATGCCCGTCATGACGTCGACGAAGAACGTGATCCCTCGGGCGAGCGGACCCTTGCCGTACTCGACCAGGTAGATGGAGGTCAGGAGGCCGATCGGCACGCTGATGAGCGCTGCGAAGAGCGTGATCTCCAGGGTGCCGACGAGGGCGTGGACCGCGCCGCCGCCCTCGGAGATGACCCCGCGCATCGAGTACGAGAAGTACTGGGCGTCGAAGCGGGCCAGGCCCTTCGCGAGCACCGTGTAGAGCAGGGAGATCAGCGGCAGCACCGCGATCACGAAGGCGGTGACGACGAGCGAGGTGATGAGCCGGTCGACGGCCTTCCGCCCACCCTCGACGATCCGGGAGAGGACGACGATGAGGACGTCGAACAGGACCGTGCCGAGGAAGACCGCGGCCACGATGTTGAAGTCCTCCGTGGCGCCGCTGGCGGCGAGCAGGGCGAACACCAGGCCGAGGGCGACCCAGCTGCCGATGAGGAGCAGCCACGGGACGGACTTGTGGAGCTTCCCGTTGGCGAAGACGTTGCCGGCGGGCTGACGGAGTGCGAGGGACATCGGGGTGCGACCTTTCCCGTCAGGAGACTCGCTTGCGGACGATGTACCGCGCGAGCATGTTGATGACCAGGGTGATGACGAAGAGGATCAGGCCGGAGGCGACCAGGGCGTTGAGCGCAGTCCCCGAGGCCTCGGCGAACTGCAGCGCGATGTTCGCCGCGATGGTCGACGGGTTGAGCGACCCGATCAGGTTGAAGGTGATGTTCGTCGACACCGACAGGACCAGCGCGATCGCCATCGTCTCGCCGAGTGCACGACCGAGCCCGAGCATGATCGCGGACACGATGCCGGACTTGGCGAACGGCAGGACCGACATCCGGATCATCTCCCAGCGCGTCGCGCCGAGGGCCAGGGCCGCTTCCTCGTTCAGGGTCGGCGCCTGCAAGAAGATCTCGCGCATGACGGCGGTCATGATCGGGATCGCCATGACCGCGAGGACGATCGACGCGGTGAGGATGGTGCGCCCGGTCCCGGAGACCTGACCGGAGAACAGCGGGATCCAGCCGAAGTGCTCGTTGAGGAACTCGTAGAACGGGCGGACGAACCGTGCCAGCACCACGATGCCCCACAGTCCGTAGACGACCGACGGGACCGCGGCCAGCAGGTCGATGACGTACCCGAGCACCGGTGCCAGGCGGCGCGGCGCGTAGTGCGAGATGAAGAGCGCGATGCCGAGCGACAGCGGCACGGCCATGACGAGCGCCAGGAACGCCGACCACACCGTGCCGAAGACGAGCGGGCCGACGTAGTCCCAGAAGTTCGCGGCGTCGTTCGGCAGGTCGCCGGCCTTCGCCGAGAACGCAGGGAGGCTCTGCCAGATGAGGAACGCCGCGACGAGCGCGAGGACGAAGAGGATGAGACTGCCCGCCACGACGGAGGCGGTGGAGAACACCCGATCGCCGATGCGGACGACGGCCTTGGGCTTCGACGGGGTGGCGGTGTCCTGGTCTCGGACCGGTGCGGTCGTCATGGAGCTCCTGTCGGAGGATCGCGTCGGGGTGAGCGCGAGGGTTCGGGGGGAGAGGTGGTTCGTGGGGATCGCGACGGGCGCGGAGGCGGCTCGCGTCGGGACGGGCGAGAGCCCGGACGCCGGTCAGGTGGGTGGGACCGGCGTCCGGGCGCGAGCGGGACTTACTTGATGGAGGCGACCGCCGCTGCGGCCTTCTCCGCGAGGTCGGACGACAGGGCGGCCGACTTGGCCTCCGTCGCCGCGGCCTTCTGCGCGTCCTCGGACACGACGTAGCCGAGGTACGCCTTCACGAGGTCGGCCTTGTCCTTGTCCTCGTACTCCTGGCACGCGATGGCGTAGGAGACGAGCACGAGCGGCCAGGCACCCTCAGCGGTGTCCTTGCGGTCGATGTCGATCGCGAGGTCGTTCTCCTCGCGGCCCGTGGCGACGTCGGAGTCGGCGACGACCTGGGCAGCGCCCTCGGCCGAGAGCTCGGTGGCCGTGTCGCCGACCATGAGCTTGGCCTTGTCGAGGTCACCGGCGCCGGAGTCGTCGATGTAGGTGATCGCGTTCGAGGCGCCCTGCATCGCCGAGGCCACACCGGAGGTGCCCTTCGCGCTGTCGCCGACCTCGTACGGGAAGGTCTGGCTGGGCTCTTCGGTCCACACGTCACCGGCGTTCGCGGAGACGTACTCGGAGAAGTTCTGTGTGGTGCCCGAGTCGTCCGAACGGTGGACGACCGTGATGTTCGAGTCCGGCAGGTCGACACCGTCGTTCAGCGCGGCGATCTCGTCGTCGTTCCACTTGGTGATCTTGCCGGAGAAGATGCCCGCGATGCTCTTCGCGTCGAGGGTGAGGTCCGAGACGCCGTCGACCTTGTAGGCGATCGCGATCGGGGAGATGTAGACGGGGATGTCGATGCCCTTGGAGTCCGCGGCGCAGTTCTTGAACTCGCCGGAGAGCTCCTCTTCCTTCAGCGCGGCGTCGGAGCCGGCGAAGTCAGCGGCACCCGACATGAAGTTCTCGCGCCCGGCACCGGAGCCGTCGGGCGTGTAGTTCACCGTGACGCCGGAAGCCTGCTCCTGGAAGCCGGCGGCCCAGGTGGCCTCGGCGGTCTGCTGCGCGGAGGAGCCCGAGCCGGTGAGGGTGCCGGAGAGCTTCGAGTAGTCGACACCCGAGGCGGCGGAGGGCGACGACGATCCGCCGTTGCCCGCGTCCTCGTTCGCCGCGCAGGAGGAGAGCACGACGGCGCCGGCGATCGCGATTGCCGCGACCGAGCCGATTCGCTTGATGTTCACAGGGGTCCCTTCGGGAGGTGAGTGCAGTGGGACCGCTGTGTGGTCCCCGGGCCGGTGCTGACCCGGGAGCGACTGTAGGGACGAGAGGTGACCGGGATGACGCTCTCCGGTGAACGGGAGGTGAACGCGGGGTTCACCCGGTGCGGGTCGGCGGACGCGGGTCGGCGTGCACGGGCAGGATCAGGGGCACGCTGCCCTCCGGCCGGGAGGCTCGGGGGGACACCGCGGGCCTGTCACCGGCTGAGGTGGGTCCCGATGGTCGGCGTCCGTGCCGGACGCGGGTCCTGCCATGCTGATCTCTTCGGCTTCCCGACGGCCCGGCCGGGTGGCAGCCCGTGCTGACGGACGGCTGGTTCCAGGCTGCCCGTCCTGTCGGACGGCCCGGTTCCGGGTCATCCGTCCTGACGGGCTGCACGTCCTGGCGGTGGCCGGGCCGCCGGACGGCCGGGCTCGCCGATCGGGCGGCGGACTCCTCGCTGACGGGCTGCTCGGGCCTTTCGTCAGGCGCTGACGGTGTTGCGGTGCGTCTCGACCGCGACGAGCTTGCGGCCGGCGATGTGCATGACGGCGAAGTCCCCGACCGAGAGCATGGCGGCCCGGCGGAGGTCGAACCGCGCCCGGTCGTCGGCGGTGTCGTTCGCGATCCGGGAGATGATGTCCGGCAGCACGGGGCCGTGCGAGCACAGCACCGCGGACTTGCCCTTGTCGAGGCGTTTCCGTACGACGCCCTTGACGTCGGCGGTGCCACGTTCGTGCGCGTCCTGACTGATGTCGGCGGTGTTCGAGACGCCGAGCTTCGTCCTGGAGGACAGCGGCTCGACGGTCGCGAGGCACCGCGCGGCAGTGCTGCTGACGATCTTCTTCGGACCGAACGCCGCGACCGGCGCCGCCACGGACTTCGCCTGTGCCCGTCCGACCGGCAGGAGGGGGGCGGGTCGCATCGGGCCCGTCCCAGTCCGAACCGGGGACGGTCTTCGCGTGCCGCAGGGCGATCAGGGCGAAGGTGTCGTGCTCGCCTGCCGCCGCGCGCTCGGCGAAGCGCTCGAGGATCGCGACGTCCCGCTCGTAGGTGAGCCGCGCGCGGGCGTCGTCGATCGACACCCACTCGACGGCGGCCACCTCGTCGTTCGGGCGGAAGACCCCCGCCCGCTCGAACTCCTTCCGGCTCACCCGCGCCGACCAGTAGTGCACGACCTTGTCGCGTCCGCTGGGCAGGACGTACTCGGCGCGACCGAGGGGAGCGCCGAGGTGTACGCGGTACCCGGTCTCCTCGTCGATCTCGCGGACCGCTGCTTCCGGCACGCTCTCGCCCGGGTCGACCTTGCCCTTGGGGAACGAGACGTCCTTGTGGTGCTCCCGGTGGATGAGGAGCACGAGCGGGACGCCGTCCTGCTCGCGCCACACCACGGCCCCGGCCGCGACGACCGGGCCTGCCTGCCCTCCACTCACCGCGTCGAGCGCTTCCGCGCCGAGATCGTCCGCATCTGCACGTTCTGGGCGTCGTCGAGCGGTCGACCGTCCTCGTCCGTCGAGCGGCGGGTCCATTCGCCGTCCGACTCCAGGTGCCACGAACTGGTGGTCTCGGCCATCGCCAGGTCGAACATCCCCTGGACCTCGTCGATGTGCGCGGGAGCGGTGAGCCGCACCAGGGCTTCGACGCGACGGTCGAGGTTGCGGTGCATCATGTCTGCGCTGCCGATGAAGACGACCGGGTCGCCGTCGTTGTGGAACGCGAAGGCCCGGGAGTGCTCCAGGTACCGTCCGACGATGCTCCGGACGCGGATGGTCTCGCTGACCCCTTCGAGTCCGGGCTTCAGCGAGCAGATCCCGCGGACCCAGACGTCGACGGGGACACCGGCCTGGCTCGCCAGGTAGAGCGCGTCGATGATCTGCTCGTCGACCATCGAGTTGACCTTGATGCGGATGCCCGAGGGCTTCCCGTCGCGGGCGTTCTGCGCCTCTGTCTGGATGCGCTTGACCAGCCCCTTCCGCAGGTGCAGCGGCGCGACCAGCAGTCGCTTGAACTTCTTCTCGATGGCGTAGCCCGACAGCTCGTTGAACAGGCGCGTCAGGTCCTTGCCCACCGTGTCGTCCGCGGTGAAGAGGCCCATGTCCTCGTAGATCCGCGAGGTCTTCGGGTTGTAGTTGCCCGTGCCGATGTGGCTGTAGTGCTTGAGCGTCCCGCCCTCCTGGCGGATGACGAGCACCAGCTTGGAGTGCGTCTTCAGCCCGACCAGGCCGTAGACGACGTGCACGCCGGCCTTCTCGAGCTTGCGGGCCCACGTGATGTTGTTCTGCTCGTCGAAGCGCGCCTTGATCTCGACCAGGGCGAGGACCTGCTTACCGGCAGCTGCGGCGTCGATGAGGGCCTCGACGATGGGGGGAGTCGCCCGACGTGCGGTACAGCGTCTGCTTGATCGCGAGGACGTTCGGGTCGGCTGCGGCCTGCTCGAGGAACGCCTGCACGCTGGTCGCGAAGGACTCGTACGGGTGGTGGACCAGGACGTCGCGCGCGGCGATCGCGCGGAACAGGTCGGGCTTCGTGTTCGGTTCGCCCGGCTGGAACTGCACCGGGGTCGTCGGGACGTGACGCGGGTAGTGCAGGTCGGGACGGGCGATCTTGGCGATCTCGAACAGCCCGCCGAGGTCGAGCGGCGACGGCAGGCGGTAGACCTCCTGCTCGGTGATGTCGAGTTCGCGCACCAGGAGGTCGAGCGTCACCGGGTCCATGTCCTCGGTGATCTCGAGCCGGATCGGCGGACCGAAGCGACGGCGGAGGAGCTCTCGCTCGAGTGCTTGGATGAGGTTCTCGGCCTCGTCCTCCTCGATCTCGACGTCCTCGTTGCGGGTGATGCGGAACACGTGGTGCTCGAGGACCTCCATGCCCGGGAACAGGTCCGGCAGGTGGTTCGCGATGAGGTCTTCGAGGGGGGATGAAGCGCAGCCGCCCCGAGTTGTCGTCCGGGAGCTTGATGAAGCGCGGGTAGTTCTGCGGCACCTTGAGGCGCGCGAACTCCTGCCGCTGCGACTTCGGGTTGCGCACCCGCACCGCCAGGTTGAGCGAGAGGCCGGAGATGTAGGGGAACGGGTGTGCCGGGTCGACTGCGAGCGGCATGAGCACCGGGAAGATCTGCTCGCTGAAGTACTCACGCATCCGCAGGCGGTCGTCCTCGCCCAGGTCGGACCAGTGCTCGACGTGGATGCCGGCGGCGTCGAGGTCGGGCTTGAGCGACCCGATGAAGGCGTTGGCGTGCCGTTCCTGCAGCTCGTGCGCCTTCATCGCGATGTCGCGCAGGACGTCGCTCGGCGCGCGACCGACGTTGGTGGGGACCGCGATGCCGGTGTCGATGCGGCGCTTCAGGCCGGCGACGCGGACCATGAAGAACTCGTCGAGGTTCGACGCGAAGATCGCGAGGAAGTTCGCACGCTCGAGCAGCGGCTGCGTCCGGTCTTCACCGAGCTCGAGCACGCGCTGGTTGAAGCGGAGCCAGCTGAGCTCACGGTCGAAGTACCGGTCCGAGGGCAGCGACTCGTGCTCGATCTCCACGACCTCGTCGAAGTCGTCGAGGTCGTTCGCGACGGAGTCGCCGTCCAGCTGCGGTTCGGTGTCCATGGCCACATCCTGCCACCAGCACCCTGCACCGGGAGCGGCCCGGGTTGCGCCTGTGGAGACAGAGGGTGAACGGGCAGTCGTCGGGACGGCGGATCAGCTGTGCACAGGAGGGTACGAGCGGGTGGACGACTCGGTATGGTGGTGCGCGTCAGAGCCTCCGGGGGGATCTTCTGCGCGGGGGGTGCAGGTACGAAGAGAAGAGGGGTTCACCATGTCGCGTGTGCTTTCGACCGAGCAGGCGAAGACCGCCATCCGTCAGATCCAGTCCATCGTGAACGGTGGGTTCACGGACCAGATCTCGCAGCTCGATGCGCAGGGGCGCATCCTGTCCGACTCGAACGTGTGGGACGGCCCGTTGGCGTCGAACTTCCGTGGTTCGACGTGGCCGGAGACCAAGGCTGCGCTGGACAAGGCGAAGACGGAGCTCGAGCAGCTCCGCACGCAGCTCGACAAGATCTCGCAGGACATCTTCACCGCGGGTGGCGGCGCGTAACACCGACCGACAACGCCCGGGTCGTCGACTGGTTCGACGGCCCGGGTTCCCGCGTTCGACGCGGACCATCACGACCAGCACCACTTCTTCCGGGGGGGACGACAACCGTGTCAGGACAGCTGCACGCCAACACCGATCCGATCGAGTTCGACGACGCCACCGCTGATGCGCTCGCCAGCGCCATGCGCGGCGCGGCGAGTGCGATCGACGGTCAGATCGGGAGTCGTCAGTCGTACGTGTCGACGGCCTCGCAGGAGTTCCGCGGCCACTTCTCGCAGCTGTTCACCGAGAACGCGACGATCGCGAAGAGCGACGGTACGACCCTCTCAGACCTGATGCGCACGGTCGCGGGGTGGGTCGACCAGATGAAGAAGCTCGCCGCAGAAGAACGCGAACGGCGTCGCCAGGCCCGTGAGTGGCAGGAGCAGCAGGCTGAACGCAACGGGTTCGAGAAGTGGTGGGACGACACGTTCGGCACCGGGAACCCGCCGGACATCGAGAACAAGCCCGCGCCTCCGTTCGGCCCCGCGGAGATGCAGCCGAAGCCGAGGCAGACGCCTTCCCCGGGTTCCGGCGGCGGCGGGGGCGGGACGTCGTCCGCGAAGCCGGAAGACCTCCGGTCCTTCGCCACGGGCTCGGCGTCGTTGAACTCCGAGCTGTCCGGGAAGCCCGGGCTGCTCCGGGGCAAGCTGTCCGACTTCGCGTCCCTGTGCTCCTGGGGCACGATCAACGCGGACGGGCTCGTCACCGGCTTCGAGCGGTGGCTCGCAGCCAACGACCAGGACGTCGCCTGGGCGAAGACCATCGCCGACGCCTTCGCCGCCGCCGGGGGTGAAGGCGCGGTCTCGACCGTGTCCGACGCAGCGCTCGGCGCAGCTCTGCAGGCCGCGGGCGTGTCGGCCAACCGGACCGACCTGCAGATCGATCCGCCCACCGCCTACGGCGCGCAGCCGACGACCGGTTACTCGATGGACCCGGTCAACACGACGACCGGCAACTTCCTCGAGCCAGAGCTCGACCTCTCCTTCGACGGCGCATCCGCGTCCCTCAGGGTCTCGCGCATGTACAACTCCCTCGACCAGCGGGTCGGGGTCTTCGGCCCGGGGTGGGCGTCCGTCCTCGAGACCCGCCTGCTCCTCGACGACGAGGGCGCGTCCTTCGTCGGTGCCGACGGCCGGCTCGTCCGCTTCCCCCGGGCCGGCACCGGTTGGGCGCGCGGCGTCGGCGAGAACCGGTGGCTCACGACGGAGGCAGACCTCCTGGTCGTGCGGGACAACGAGGGTGGTCGTATCGACTTCACCCCGACTGGTCTCTGGGTCGGCGAGAGCGCCGGACCCGGAACAGCCGTGGCGGTGGAACGGGACGCTTCCGACGCCGTCGTGCGTCTCCGCCACGAACGCGGTCGCTTCGTGGACATCGAGTACGTCGACGGTCGTGTCGCCGTGCTGCGGGCCTCCGACGGACGTCGGGTGGAGTACGGGTACGACGACCGAGGGCGCCTGGTCTCGGCCGCGACCCCGCTCGGGACCAGGACGTACGGCTGGGACGAGGACGACCTCATCGTGACGGTCACGAGTGCCGACGGCGTGCTCGAGGTCGACAACGTGTACGACGCGCAGCGTCGTGTCGTCGAGCAGACCAGCCCGCACGGCCGCCGAGTCCGGTTCGCCTACCTCCCCGGCCGCGTGACCGTGGTCTCCGACCAGGACGGGACGCGTTCGAACGCCTGGATCGCGGACCCGAAGGGTCGACTCGTCGGGATCATCGACTCGGATGACCGTCGACAGTCGATGAGCTACGACCCGCACGGCAACCTCGTGTCAGCGACGGAACGCGACGGTTCGGTCACCGTGCACGCCTACGACGCGCGAGGCCGCCGTACGCGGACGGTCACGCCGACCGGTGGGGACCTGACGTACGGCTACGACGACGCCGACCGCGTCACGACCGTGGTCACGGAGAGCGGCAGCGTCGTCACGTACGAGTACGACGGTGACGAGCGTGACCCGTCGGTCGTCATCGACCCGATGGGCGGACGAACCGAACTCACGTGGGACCACGGCCTGCTCCTCCGGGTCGTCGACCCCACCGGTGTCACGCTCAGCCTCGACCACGACGCGTCGGGCGAGCTCGTCGCCGTGACCAACGCTGCCGGGCACGTCGCACGGATCGAGCGGGACGCCGCCGGTCACGCCGTCGCGACCATCAGCCCCACCGGCGCCCGCACGGAGTACCGCTACGGTGCCGCCGGTCAGGTCGTCGCTCGCCGTGACCCCGACGGCGCGACGTGGACGGTCGAGTACACCGCGGGTGGACGCGTCAGCGCCGTGACCGACCCGATCGATGCGCGGACCGTCCTCGCCTACGGGGCGGACGGTGAACTCGCCTCCACGACCGACGCGCTCGGACGGACCACCCGCCGGACCTACGACGACCAGGCCAACCCGCTGCAGGTCACCCTGCCGAGCGGCGCGTCCTGGACCTTCGCGCACGACGCCTTGTCGCGCCTCCAGTCCGTCGTCGACCCCACCGGCGCAGTGTGGCGCCGGGAGTACGGGGTCAACGGCGACCTGCACGCCGTGACCGACCCCACCGGAGTCCGCAAGGAGTTCTCGGAGGACCCGGCCACTGGCATCTCCACGTTGTCGGACGCGTTCGCGACGACCACCGTCCGGTCCGACGAGTTCGGACGGCCCGTCGAGGTGACGTCCGACGAGACCGGTTCCGAACTCGTGACGTACGACGCTTGTGGCCGACCGGTCGAGCTGGTGGACGGTGAGGGTGGCCTCACCCGTATCGAGCGCGACCCGAGTGGCCGGATCAGCGCGATCACGTCGCCGAGCGGTGGGCGGACGACCTACGAGTACGACGCCTGTGGCCGGCCTTCGGCCGCCACCGACCCACTCGGGGCGCGGACGACGATCACCTACGACGCAGACTCACGGGTCGTCGCGCGGATCTTGCCGACGGGTGACGTCGAGCGCATCGAGTACGACGTCGTCGGACGCGTCGTCGCGCGGACCGCACCCGGAGAAGGAACGGCTCGCTACCGCTGGGACGCGGCCGGGAGGCTCGTCTCCGTCCACGACGCACGTCACGGTCGACGTCGGTTCCGCTACGACGCCGCGGGCCAGCTCGTCGAGGCCGAGAACGGCCTGGGCGGAGTGACCGCCTACACGTACGACGCCGACGGGCGCCTGACCAGCGCGACCGACCCGGTGGGTGGTGTCACCCGGTACGCCTACGACGCTGCCGGACGGCTGATCGGCATCACGGATCCGTTGGGCAGGACGACCACCGCACGACTCGACGACGCCGGTCGCCGCATCCAGCAGACGGACCCCGACGGCGGGGTCGTCGAGTGGGCGTACGACGCAGCAGGACGTGAACAGCGGATCTTTGTGGACGGCGCCCTCGTGGCGGAGACCGCGCACGACAGAGCTCGACGGACCGTCGTCGTCACCGACCACACGCGTGGCCCTGGTCGGGACATCGAGCACGAGCTGTGCTTCGACCGGCGGGGTCTGCTCGTCCGGCGGAGCCGGGGCGGGCAGGCGATGTCCTGGGAGTACGACGTCGACGGCCGTCGTGCTGCCCGTACGGACCCCGACGGCAACCGCACGACATGGCGCAGGGACGCCGCCGGCCGCGTCGTCGGCGTCGAACGGGAAGGACTCGCGCCCGCCGCGTTCACCCTGGACACCCTCGGGCGCATCGTCCAGGCCTCGACCGGTGACGTCGTCCAGTCGTGGTCGTACGAGCGCGGGTCGCTCGTCGAACACACCGTGACCACGCCGGAGGGTGGCACGACGACCCGCATCGACCACGACGAGGACGACCGCATCGCGGCGATCACCGGCGCGGACGGTCACCGGACCTACGTCCACGACGCCGCGGCGCAACTCGTCAGCGCACTCGACGACGGCGGCCGTGGTCGGACCTGGCGGTACGACGCAGCAGGACGCCTCGTCGCCGAGACCGTCGACGATGCGGAACTCCGGCACGAGTACGACGCTGCCGGGCAACTCGTCGCCACCACCGGTGCTGACGGTGCGCGGACCGAGTACGTGCACGACGGACTCGGACGGCGCGTCCGGCGGACTGCTCCGGACGGTTCGACCACCGAGTACGCCTGGTCGGACCTCGGGTTCCTGGCCGGAGTCTTCGAGCGGGACGCGACGTACGACGAGACCGGCCGGCTCGAGGTGTGGACCGACGCTCTGGGCGAGGTCGCGGAAGTCGGAGGAGTCGACACCTGGTGGGACACCGCAGCAGGTGTCCCGGTCCTGACCTCGGTCGGCGCGACGCCGGTGCTGGAAGCCCCGGGCGGGATCCTCGCCGTCGACGGGAGCTGGACAGCAGGGAACTGGCGCGGGGCGCGTGCGACCGACGCGACCGATCCCTGGGCGCTCCTCGCATCGACGAGCGGGATCGACGGCGGCGCTGCGCTGCCGTCCGGAGTCGGGCTGACCCCGGGCGGAAGCCTGAGCATCGGGGGGGATGGAGTGGCTCGGGGCACGGGTGTACGACCCCGTGGCGAAGGGCTTCCTGTCGACGGACCCGCTCGCGCCGGTCGTCGGAGCTGGGTGGTCGGGGAACCCCTACTCGTACGCGGGGAACGACCCGCTGCACGCGGTCGACCCGCTCGGGCTGCGGCCGGCGACGGACAAGGACCTGCAGGCGTACCGGGATGCGCACCAGGGCGGTCTCAAGGACTGGGCGGATGAGCACGCCGACGAGATCGCAGCTGTGGCGGTCGGCGTCGGGATCGGGCTGACGATCGCGTCGATGGTGACCCCGGTCGGGCCAATCGTCGCGATCGCGATGGCGGCTGGTGCAGGAGCCGCCCTCTCCGGCGGGCTTTCGATCCAGTCGAACAAGGGAGCTGACGGCAGGGTTGATTGGGGTGCGGTCGGATTGGACACCGTGATCGGGGGGAGTCGCCGGGGCGGTCGGCGGTGGCGCCGCGGCGAAGCTTGCACAGTGGGCTCCGAAGATCACGCAAGCCGTCACGCCGCAGATTGCTCGGATCTCGCAGCCTGCCCTCCGCCAAGCAGCGACCACAGCCATTGGCTCGACAGGTCGGGCTGCCGTTGCGTCGGGGCTTTCGGGGGGCAACGTCGAACGTCGGGAGCTATGCGATCGACCCGCAGATCACTGACAAGAGCGCCTTGGGGTACGTAAATGCCGCCGCGACTGGGTTCGGGGTGGGCGCAGGAACGAGCGTTGCATCAAGCGCTCTCAGCCCTCTCGTCTCGAAGCTGCCGATCGGCCCGGATGTCCCCGAAGGATGGGTCGGACATGAGCTGCCCAGCGCCGTCTCGCGGTGGAACGCCGTGACGGGTGACATCACCGACCGCTTCGTCGGTGGGGTCGGTGCTGTCGTGAACGAGGCCGTCCGCCCGGGCGGAGACGGTGTCGCGCAGGACTTCGGCACAACGTTCTTCGGAGGTGCTGTGTCCGGCGGGGAGGGGCCGACGAAGCCCGTTCACTCCGCTGGCTGACAAACTGGACGCACGGGCGATCGTACCGAGTTCTTGGGAGACGTATTGGTGACTGCAGCGAGACGGAAGATGTCGAAGACCAAGGCATGGGTATTGTTCCTGCTCTGGGCTTTCCTGATCGTCTTCGTGAGTGCGTTCTTCCTCGCTGGCCCCGCGGTGCTTCGGTCATACGACAACGCGCACAACGTCACGTTGACCTGTGAGGTCTCCTCCGCGAAAGCGAGCACCGGTTCCACTCGCTCGGCGAAAGGGGTCGGCGCGTCCATCCCGCAAGTCGTCATCGAGTCGAGCGATTGCGGCAAGTTCGTGTTGCGCACCGGCGTCACTGCGGACAACAGCCGCGACGTTGCATCCAGGTTCGAGACCGGAGCTGAGTACGAGTTCGAGGCCGGGGATGGATCGCTCAAGGTGCGCGGTTTGTTGAAGCTGTTCGGGGCCTCGCCTGAGTTGCTCTCCTACCGTCGTGCTTGAAGCGAGTGGAGCGCTGCTCAGTCGAGGAGAAAGCGCTGAGCGACTCAGTAAGTCGGCCACCTTGGGGTGGCGACCGGGGTGGGACCAGGATCAATTCGTGATATTTTCGGGATCGGAACGGCACGATGAGTCCGAAGCTTGACTCTGGCACTTTCCAGCAGTCAAGTGCGCTCGTTTTGGCATCTGTTGCGGTACTGGCGGCAGTCTTGTTCCCCGTTATTTCCGTCGGTGATCGCGTTGGCGGCGTTCTCCCCGTCGCACTGACCGGTGCCGCTGGCGGTCTGATCTTCATCGGAGGGGTTTTTATCTCTGCCGCGCGAGCATCGGTACGCCGGTGCTGGTGATCTCGATGATTGCTCTGATGTTCATCAGTCGCCAGATCGGCGGAATCTGGTTGGTCCTCATCCCCAGCTACATCCTGAGTGCTTTCGGCAGCGCAGTGCTCGGAGGGCATCTCAGGTCTCTTCGTACTCGAGAGGCGACGAGGCGCTGATGTCTTGTTGCGCCGAGGTCGCCGCTTGGTCCGGCTTCCCATCCCCACCGGACGACACATCCAGAGCGGCGACCACGCCATGGCTCGGGACGTCGCCCGGTGAAGCACCGTCGTCGACCACGTCGCGGGAGGGGCGGGCGGCGTGGTGAACGACGTGCTCGTTCGGAAGGATCCACGAGACTATCTGCAGGACGGGATCAACGGCGCGATCTCTGGCGCGAGCGGACGAACAGGTCCGCTGCACCCAGTTCGCCGCTGATCCGAACGGCGAGGGGAACGACCATGGCGGTATTCACGAAGACCGATGCCAGTGGGAAGCCGAGTCGCTCGAAGCGACGTGATCGTCTCGTCGCGATCGGGATCCTCGTCCTGGTCGTCCTGGTCGTCCTGGTCGTCCTGGTCGTCCTGGTCCCAGTGCTCGTGATCTTCGTCGGCCCGATCACGCTGAAGGTCTACGACGCGGCTCATCGGGTCGAGGTGTCGTGCAAAGTGCTCTCGGCACGGATCGGCGTTGGTTCGTCGCACTCGGTCAGGGGCATCGGTTCATCGACCAATCAGGTCGTGATCGAGACTTCTGGCTGCGGGACGTTGACGTTGCGCTGGGGCGTGACGAGGGACAACAAAGAATCAATCACCGACGGCTTCGCGCCCGGGACGACGTGGAAGTTCAATGTCGGTGCAGGTTCGTACCGGCTGCACCCCTTCCTGAACACCATCCGTCAGGCGGTCTTCGTGCAGGACTTCCAACGAGCCTGAACCCTCGTCGTCCGCCGAGGGGTGACAGCCGACGACAGTTGGGGAAGATGCCTCATACGCAGCCACAAACCGCTGACGGACTGTTCAGTACGCAGCAGCAGGGTCGCTTTTTTTGGGGCTCGAATGCGTCCGGCGTCGCTGTCCGAGGTATCGGCGACGCTGCCTGGGAGATGTTCAGCGGCTGAGTCCACACCGTCGGCGACTAACGAGCCAGATGGCCCGGACGGCCCGGATCGCGGCAATCTGGAACTCAGGGATCGTGGTCGTATTCTTCGCCCTGCCCTGGCCCTGACCCTTGCATTTGGGATGCGTAGCGTCACCGACGGAGCCGCTGACTGAAGACGGCCGGGCGACGAATAAGGAATGGTGGGACCAGGGTGCCTGACGGTGTTCCTCCGACGAGGAGCACGAAGCGAAGGCGCGCGATCCGGGTTCTGGCGCTTCGCGCTCATGCCGATCATGATCCTGGTGGTGCAAGTCGGGGGCTCTGCCTGGGACCGGACACATCCGATCGCCGTGCGAGGCAGGGTCATCTCAGCAGAGGGCGGGGTGCGGTCATCCACCTCGGGGAGGGGCGTGGAGTGTCCTACGACCGGGTGGTGGTGCGCTCCGTCTGTCGCGGGGCGCTCGTCGTGCGAAGTGGAGTGACTGCGAAGAACCGCAATGTGATCGCACGGAAGTTCGAGCCGGGCAGCAGTACGAGTTCGAGATGGGAGAGGCGTCCTTCCGAAGCGTGCTTCGCGTCCTGCGAACTCCAGCGGTCGTGAAGGTGCACTAGCGCCGGACGCGGTGAACAGCGGAAGCGGGAAAGGTCAGCGGCGACGATTGGTGTTCGTCGTGGTGATTATGGTCATGCAGGCGAACGCAAGGTCGGTGTCCTGATCGACGACGTGCATGAGGCGCGTCGCTGAAGTCGACGGCAAGGGGAGTAACCGAGTAGAGGAGGAAACGTGGAGCTTTCCGGGCAGTCGATGGTCAGCGGGCGGAGGTTGTCGAGGCCGATGCGATGGTTGGTTTTGCTGCTCGTGATGGCGCTCTTCATGCTCGTGCTCTTCGTGTTCGCGATCGGGCCGGCGATGCTCGAGAACTACGACCGCGCACACATCACGACGATCAACTGCAAGGTGACGGCGGCCTACGCCGGCTCCGCTTCAAGTCGGTCGTTGCAGGGAGTTGGCACATCGTCCAACCAGGTGGAGTACCGGTCACCGGATTGTGGAACGCTTGTATTGAGTGGAGGGCTCACCGCCGAGGCAGCCGAGGAGAAAGCATCTGGAGTCGTGGGCGGGGGAGCGTTACGACGTCAAGATCGGTCAAGGGTCTGCACGCCTGCGG